>NZ_VCIG01000010.1 GCF_006345815.1 Ochrobactrum sp. CGA5
CGATTTTCCTTGCGACAGCAGAACATCGACCTGGCGCAGCTTCGCGACGATCTCTTCGGGTTTGTGCTTCTTCTGGGGCATTCCAACGTCCTCCTACGGCTCAATAGCCTACTTCAGGGAGGACCACTTTTCAGGGGGCAGACCAACCTTCGGTTTTACCAAACGCCCGAGCAGGTCGAAGCGATCCTTTCGGTAGTCGAGAAAGCAGATGTAGCTTCGACTGACTGGAAGATGATAGCCGACGAAACCGATGAAGACGTGCCAGAAATGGTGAAGGCTGTATATCGTAAGGGCGAAGATCGGAACCGCCATCTCATTCTTCTCGACGATCACGGTGCCGGGTTTTTCGGTCTCGAATTAAAACCGAGGCCAAGCAACGTTAACATCAAGGTTCCTGATGCGCATGTTGATCTGCATGTTCGCGGCGACCAGATACTAATCACGTTTTGGGATGGCGATCAGCGAAACACGGTTACTCTGACTGAGGAAGATCCCGCTGATTGGCAGAAAGCGCTGGATGAAGCACGCAATAGCCCTGCGGGACTTGTTGTCGACGAACTCTATCACGGCGAGTTAAATGGTGACGGAAAGTTCGACAGAGATGAAGATGAGTAGATTATAGTGGCGCAGACACCAATCGTATCTGCGCCAGGCTGCTGACGGGTATTATCTCATCTTACTAATCGCTTGTGCCTGCCTATTTGCATATAACGAGCAGGCCTAACGACCAAATCATCGAAACTAGCGACTTTGAGAGCTTCGCTCGGTCTATGGGATGGAGGTAATTCCGGCGGGTTGTCGATAAAAATAGTTGGGATTAGTACTTTAATGGAGAAGTTATCAACCCTTCGGTTCTCCGGATAGTTTTTTGCGAAACTGATTGCCTCATCCAATACCTCGAACCGTTTTCGTTCGTAGTGAGGTTTTTCATTGATCCGTCCTTCAACGTCAAAACTCCAGAAGAGATCAGTTTCGTGTTGGGTGGCGGTTATCGTTAGCTTGAGGTAGTCGTGGTACTTAGCTCCGAATAGCTTGCTGAAAAAGGAAGGAAGATTCCAGTTCGGCTCGTACGAGAATGCGTGTAGTTCAACGTAGCAATTGCCTTCATTCAGCCACTTGCCTTCCCTGGTTTGGCTAAAGGCTTCCCGTGCTTGTTGCTCTTCACGCTCTTTATCTCTCTGAGCTTGAATTCGTGCTAGCTCCTCGCGACGTGCCAATTCTTCACTGGCTCTTTTGGCAAAGGCGTCGTCCATTGCAGACGCGCGGTCTGGATAAAGTTCTGCAAAACTCTGAATGCATGCGCTTTTTGCATCTTCAAGCGATACCCGGAAAAATTCCTTACCCTGACGGCATTTGGCAAGAATTGCATGAGCGCGCTGTTCAACTGCCAGTGGGCTGCCTATTACGGGCAACGCCCATTCGACCTTGAAACCCGTTGGCACACCTGTGACACCGGAAAGAGCCGCAGCTCGATCTGAAGCTGTTCCTGTTGTGAAGCCGATTTTCAGTAATCCAGGCATAGAGGTGTTGCTCAGGATATAAACCTGGCCACTTACGACGGCATCAAGCTCGGTCGGCGCTTCGACTATTAAGCTTTCAGGAATAATTGCAAGGTATTCACTGCGGCTTCCAGACCGAAGTCGACGGACTTGATAATCGAAACGGACTCGATCTCCATTTATCACAGGAGACAAGTTGTCGTTTGAAAAGATGGTGAAAGTGTTGCGACCAATAGTGAAACTGTGAGCTTGGCTTCCGTTCATTGCCACGCGCGATGAACAGTTCGTTACAACTCCAGATGCCTGCTTGGCCGCCTTACCTGATGCAGATCTATATCCCTTAGCCAACTGTATGCCCCATGCCAAAATTCAAGCGTCATTAACAAAATCAACGATGAGAAATCAACCGATATAACTCGGAGCGAGAATGCTAATCAGAAATTGATAATTGGGATGCTAGCGATCAATCGATGTCCTCATAGGGCTTGCCCCCGATGGACACGATCCGGACTTTGCTGAAGTCCACGCCATGGAAAGCGTCGTTCTTTCTCCGTAAGCCAGCTTGGTCAATTTCACCGCGTTCCAGCATTCGAGCATCGCGATTTCGGGAAAGCTGCTTAGTGTAAGTCGTCCATTCGTGCAGGTTATCAACAATCTGGATAGTTCTACCTCCTTCGTCGACGTACTCACGAGAAATTATAGCGTGGATAATCCGGTCTCCGAATTCATCGAATTCAGGTTCAGGTATTTCTGGGTCAGGTATTTCTCCAACTGGAAACTTCATATTTATTCTCCTAACGATATCAAGATCATTATTCTGGAAGTACAAGCATGAAACCAGAGGTACCTTATCGTGAGCAGCAGGTTGAAATAAAAACACGATTTCAGGTTATGCAATTAAAACGGGCTGAAGCCATCCGGCTAAGTATGGCTTCAGTACCTGTTAATGGAAATTACGACGTCTTTGGGCGTGTGAAGAGGACAAATAGCCCCAAAATAATATCGCCGATTACCCAAATACTCAGGATGAGCATTGCGCCGATCCCCGTGCCAATGGCGGCACCTGCTTGCTCAGCGCCAGACAATCCGCTCATGCCCTGACTTGCATTATTCATACCGGTGATGAACCAGAGTGCCATCAGGAGATTGAAAGCTATAAATGACCATTTGAAAAGCTTGCCCATGAAACCACGACGTGGTTTGCGCAATGCTACACCGCAACTAGGGCATTTGAAGGCGCTATCACTAACATCCTTGCTACACTCCGGACATTTAATCATTGCCATATTAAGTCTCTCCTACTGCTGTTTTGATATATCGCTGAAATGGAAAAGGAACTCAGGATCAGTCATAGCTCCCCTGATTGTTAGGCTAGTTTCACGGATTCCGTCTTGTTCCGAGCGAAGGAAACTTCCCGATATCTCAACGGCATCCCCAAGCGTCATTTTTGATAGTTGGCCGTAAAGCGGAGTGCCTTTTTTGATCATGGTGTTGTCCACCAGGTCCGAGAGAGCGTTATTCCATGTGACGACTTCAACTGCTGGAGAGAGACGTACTGAGATGATTGCGTGGCCATCTGTATTCGTTTCAAGTCTGGTCAGCGTTCCCTTCCAGCCTTTAACCGTTAAACTCGAATCCAGTGACGACATAAGCGCAACACGACGCTCATCACGAAGGCTACTTTGCTGGAGCTCGTTCGCCGTCGAACGAAATCGTTGTGAGAATTCATCTACGGCCGAAATAAAGTTCTTCTGACTTATAGGCAGAGCTAAAGCAGTTTGGGGCGATGATGTATGTCTCATGCTGCCAGCTTTGTCTGTGGACTTTTTTGGCGACGCAATGGCCGCAATTACCACAATTGCCAATAAACCGCCCCCAAGCCATTTAATGGCTTTATAACGGGACCGCCGTGCGCCGCAGTTTGGGCACATCTTAGCTTCAATAGATATCTGTTTGCCGCATGACTTACATGCGATCCACAAGGACTTCGATTGCATACAGGCCCCCCTGATAAACCGAAAATAAATTTACCTACTGTATATTCCAATAGAAATATTCAGTTTTAATTTGAAATGTTGTAACTCGCGATGGAGAGATTATTCATAGGATTAACTAAACCACGACCGGATTCTCGCAAAAATTGAGCGTTTATCTTCAATAACGGCACTGAATACATACTCAACCCGTTTGCCTCCCATCACATCTCTTAGAGGCACGGCAAAAGTGGTGTTTTTCTGATCGTCAGAAATTGGGCCTGATGAAGAAATGATTTTCGGCCCAGAAATTTTCCACGTAAGCGTGTGGCCATGAAGCGACTTGGAAAGCATTCGATCCACGTCCGGATCGCTAGCATTCGTTTTATTGTTGCCCTTCATTGATACCCAGACCTGAGCAACTATATTTTCTCCCTCTTTCTTTAAATGAGGAAGCATACCGCCTTCTTCAGGTGTAGATGGCTTAGCGTTCATAGCAGCGATCAATTGATCCGTATCGCCTTCAATATGCCATTTGCAGGTTACTGTATTGTCACTGACCTGCATGTCATTTTTCATTGAAATGCCGTTTAATGCCTTTTGACTGGCCAAACCTGAACAGAAACCTTCCGGTGTTTGTTCCGCGAATGACAGTGCGGATTTCATTACCGAAAGATCGATATCAAGTGTAGTCGTGCCGTCCTCGTTGATCGACATCGATTGCTGCATATCGAAACATCCCGCTAGCATAAACGCCAACGGAATCAGTGCTGCGCCCTTAAACTTCATGTTTCCCCCATGAACCCCATACAGCCAGTATTATTAATGGATTACCAATCCATTGGCGCATTGCCAATAAGAATTATCTGGGAAATGGAGAATTCTTCCGGTCGTGTTCGTGCATTGCGAAAACTTTGAAAGTCGTCAGGGACGCTGGCCGTTATAACCAGATAAAAGGGGATTTGGTTTCGTTTTAACGGTCATCCAAACTTGGGACGTGGAGGTCGATATGACGGTTCGCTGAGCCATTGAACAGCATCGCAAGATAGAGGGTCGTTCTTGCGCCAATTGTTGCATGCAAGGAATTTCTTGCCCGACGTTTTCGACGTCCGTTCTACCATGAAACCTTTACCGCATTTCGTGCAGTTTGGCGTAGGTGCGCTATTGTCACCCTTGACGTCAGGCTCAGGGATGTCAGCCTTCGGCCATACCGCGTATCCGCAATTTTTCGGATCGTCTTTACCGAAATACTGATTGCAGGATTGGAAATCACGGCCGTCTCTGGTCTTTCGATACACCAGTTTGCCTTTCTTGCACTTTGGGCAATCAAGGCCCGTGACATCCTCTTCCTCTTTCGGCCAGATCGCAGACCGCAGTTCTTTGGATTGTCTTTACCAAAATATTGCGAACAGCTCAGGAAGGGTTTGCCCGCCTTGGTCTGTCGGGTCATCATCTTACCCTTCTTACACTTCGGACAGGTCTCACCATGGCCTTCAATCGGCTCGATCTTGACACCCGAAGACGAACCGCCCGCCGTTTTTTTCGTCTCAATGATCGTCTTCAAGCTCTGGACGAGTTCATCAATAAACATGTCGGCGTCGTCAGCACCCTCTGAAATCGCCTTCAGGCGTTCTTCCCAAGCGGCCGTCAAACCAGGCGAGACGATGTCTGAACTCAGTTTCGACGCCTGATCGATCAGAGCACCGCCCTTGCTGGTGGAAGTCAGCTTTGTTTTTCCCGCGCGCACCAGAAGACCATTTTTCAGAAGGCCTTCAATTATGTTTGCACGCGTAGCTTCCGTGCCGATGCCCGATGTCTCTTTGAGCATCTTTTTGACAGCCGGATCGGTGACAAACTTGTGCACCGCTGCCATTGCGCCGATGAGCGTGCCATCATTAAAGGCAGACGGTGGTGTCGTCCGTTTTGATGTGACATGGGATGCAGAAACAGAAACGGAATCCGCTTTGGTCATGGCTGGCAGCGCTTGCGCATCGTTGTCGCCTTCCTCTTCATCTTCGTCGACCGCGTTTGCACCATAGACGACCTTCCAACCTGCATTGGTAATCTGCTTGCCTGTCGCCTTGAATTTCTCGCCTTCGACTTCGACGGTTGCGGATAGCGCGTTGTATTGGTGATCGGGATGAAACTGGGCAATGAAGGCTTTGGCGATAAGTGCGAAGACAGAACGTTCCATCGGCGTCATTTTTGCAATAACGGATGCCGTGGCTTCCATCGTGGGGATAATACCGTGGTGGTCACTGACCTTGCTGTCGTCCCAAGCTTTCGATTTCAAAGACATGTTGGCAGCGGATGCGGCGTCTTTGTGCTCCATGATGGCAGCCAGGTTCTGCATGATCTGCGGAGCCTCGCCATCTAAAATCGATTTCGGCAGATAGCGACTGTCGGAACGCGGATATGTCGTAGCTTTTTGTCTCTCATATAAAGACTGTGCGACATCGAGCGTTTCCTGAGCCGTCAATCCGAGCTTACTGGAGCATTCGGACTGCAACGCTGAGAGCGAATATGGAAGAGGGGCGGACTTCGACTTGGCGGATCTCGTGAATTCGATGACACGACCTGATTTTCCTAAAATCTTGTTGGTGATGGCTTCTGCTTCAGATTTGTCGATCAGACGGCCTTCGCTATCGAGGCCGCTCAAATCCTCGGGGATCACGTAGTTCGCCGAGAAGTCGCCGTTGGCATGTTTGAAGGTCGCCCGAGGCAGGTAATGGTCAACAGCCTTGAAATTCGCGATCTCGCGGTCACGGTCGACAACCAGTTTCAGTGTTGGAGTCTGGACGCGGCCAATGTTGACGACCCCGTCAGCGCCTGACTTTCTCCCTTCAATGGTTGAGAAGCGAGTCATGTTCATGCCATGGAGCCAATCGGCTTTCGAGCGAGCGACAGCGGCGTTGAATAGATTTCTCTTCTCAGCGTTCGGGAACATGCCTTCAATGGCTTTGATTACGTCTTTCTCGGCAAATGAGGACACCCATACTCGGCCGATTTCCGAGCCAAACGGGTCAATGCCGTTTTCTTCCAGCAGTTCGTCGACCAACAACTGCCCTTCGCGTTCAGCGTCGCCTGCGTTGATGATCCGCTTTGCTTTCGGCAGCAGGCTAACTACGTGGGCAAGATGAGCAAGCTTGGATGCCTGTCTCTTTTTGGCTTCAGCATTCTTGTCGAGGACGCTCTGAGATAGCGTATGCGGCGTTCGCTGCCACTTTTCAGGCACGATTGGCAACGTGGACATCGACCATTTCTTTAGGTCGGGATCGTAAGCTTCAGGCGAAACCAAGCCGTACATATGTCCGTAGAGCCACGTAATAGCATCGTTGCCGACTATCCAATGGCCTTTGGATTTTTCGGGCTTGATGCCCAGCATCTTACCCCGCGCGGTTGCCAACGCTTCAGCCAGATTAGGTTTCTCAGCGATATATAGATTTTCGAATTCTTTGAATGCCATGTGTTACTCCTTCAACAAGCATAATTGTCAATTATGCTGTTGGGAGTTTGAGCATGTGTCAAATCTGGTGAGCGAGTAGACCGCTTAAGACCGAAAACATTGGGATTTCAGAGGCTTGTCGGCGGAAACAGTATCTGGTCCACTGTAAAAAGATAGAAAGTTATATAACTATCGCACTTTACGCTTGCCATCATGGTTTCAGGGTTATATACCGAAATCAACCAAACGGAGGACGACATGAACCTGACAGACCACGCAAGCGCCAGAATGCAACAGAGGGCATTCCCACGACATGTAGTTGAAGCCATCGTTCAATACGGAGCTGGCCAAATTGTTCGGGGTGCTGAGAGCATCATGCTGGACAGGCGAGCGCTACGCATGGCTGCCGAAGTTGATAATCGTCTCGCAATCGAACTGGAACGGTATCGCGGCGCTTACGTGATTGTCGGGGATAGCGGTCAAATCGTTACCGTTGCCCGCCGTAAACGCCGCCTAAATCACTAATCATCATCTATCATCATACAAACTGGAGAACACGATCTTGGCTCAGGATCTCTCAATCGCACGCGCATTTTTCGACAAAATTGATGGCCAGAGCGCCAACAACATTCTGACCGATCCCAAGCTTTCCATTGAAAGAGATGGCAATATTCAGGTCTGCTATTCGCCATTCGACCACATCGAGAAGTCTGCTCGTCTGGTAATCGTGGGCATCACTCCTGGTATGACGCAGGCGGTAAACGCCTTGAATGCCCTGAGTGATGCAAAGCTGGCAGGCACATCCATTGAGGAAGCACTCCGCACCGCAAAGATGACGGCCAGCTTTAGCGGAGCTATGCGCTCCAACCTGGTTGAGATGCTGGATTTCGTTGGAGTAGCAGATCTCCTGCACATTCAATCAACAGCGTCATTGTTTGAATTCGGCTCTACAGACATGCACTTCACGTCTGCGTTGCGGTATCCCGTCTTCGTTGACGATAAGAATTATGCGGGCAATCCGTCGATGCTTAAAACGCAATTGCTTCGGAGCATGGTTGAAACCCATCTGGCAGAGGAAGCCAAACTATTGCCAAACGCCATCTGGTTGCCACTTGGACCACTCGCCGAGGAAGCTGTTCTTCATGTCGCGGGTCAAGGTCACCTGAAGCGAAACAACATTCTGGTTGGCATGCCACATCCATCCGGTGCCAATGCTGAGCGTATTGCGGTATTCACGGGTAGAAAGTCGCCTTCGTTGGCGTCGATTAAAACGAATTCAGACAAACTTCTGCACGCGGCTGACAGGTTGAAGAAGCAGATCGCAAATCTGAAACTGGGAGAAGCCGCGTGAGCAAAAACGTACCGTACACCTGGGAACAGGTCGAATCCGACATCAGAAAGGCGATCTGGGTTGCCATCGAAGCAATCGGCATCTTCACTACCAATGAAGCGTATTCCGAAATGCTCGGCGACGAGAACGCTGACGAAGACACATTCGACATCAAACGTCACGGCATCTATTTAATCGTGCGACGGTGTTATGACTACGCGTACCAGCTCAATGGTTTCGAAAATGCCACGGTAGAGACGTGGACCGAAGCAGATATGCTGTTGAATGGTGCAATGCCAGTCTACACTCATAATTATGAATCGCCATTGAGGAAGGGTGAGGAATCACCCATTCGCGTGGTTTTGGAAACCTTTTTCGCTCGATACAAAATGAACGTCGAGGGAGGAGGCTTGAATATCAAAGAGCTTTCTCTTCTGGCTGGGATGACAGAGTCAGTTGCGAGGGCGTCCCTAAGCAAGGAAGGCTTCAAGCTGGATGGTAGTGAGCTGGATGCGGCTGAAGCTCTGCGTTGGCTGACCAAACGTCGAGGCTTCATTCCAAATAAGGGGGGAGCCCTTGATGGGCAGAAGAAGGCTATCGTCGAAGGGCTGGTCTTCGATCAATCGATGACCTTCAGCGAGATCATCTCTGAGATCAGCAGGCGATACAGCACAGATATCTTCGAATTCACGCAGAGGATGCCAGACGCCGACAAAGAATGGATATTAGCCTTCTTTAAAGGTGACAAACCCGACATCCGGTTAGACTTGCTGAAGTCCATTGCGAAGGAGTTGGAAGCCCCGGAAGCAATGTTCGTCGGCCGCGCGGTTACGCACCTTCTTGGATAGACGTCACATCAGTCGGAAGCCATCTGTTGTTGGTGGCTCCGAGAAATTGGTCGGCTCGCAATCGAGCCTATGCGGCGTCTGCATCATCTTCGTCCGAGTTTTCCGCCTGTATTGTCTGCAATGGCAAATTAAGCACTCGGGGATCATAGCCAGCCGTACACCATTCGCTCGCGAGTTGCTTGCTTGCCCGATCAAAGAGCATGAGCAAATATGACATGTTTCCCGCAAACCTGCCTTCGATGTCAATCAGCAAGGTGGAACGTTCGGGAACTCGGGTGAACTGCTTGCTGAAATCCTCAAGCTCATTTCTGTCTTTTAGCAACCGATCAATGGCAAAAAAGAAAACCAGGTCAGCATCATCGTCAAGTGAAAGCCGTGGCCGAACGAAAGCATCAACGACAGGGCCGACCAATTTAATACGGCTCGCGACCCCAAGGCCCACTGCATCGAGCCTTACATACGAAGGCGACAGGTTTCCATTATAAAACTGTTTGATTTCGATTCTTCTGTCGAGTTCGTCATCGCACATCAAAGCGTGACGCATGAGCGTTTCGAAATCAACTCGCTTTTCAAAAAATGATTGCAATCTCTCGCGCCCCATAATGCCCCAACGCAGTTAGCTTCAGCAAATCTTGAATTACAACCTCTGAAAATACTTAATCACACCAATGTGACTTCTGCGTGCATTGAAGAGGTGCAGTACCCAGAAACTCGTTTTCATCAGCATGTAAAGCTGCATATATTGCTTTGGGGTGATAGCAAGACGGGGCGGACAATGAAATCGGGTTTCAAATTTCTGGCGACTACGATTGCGATTATCATTTTGATGCCAGCTCCGTTTGCGATGGCCGCCGATATCCGGCCTGTTGAATCCAAAAAATGCAGATATTTGCTGTCAGGCCCCATCGTGAAGGGAGACGATGAAAAAATTGACGCCATCGTCGCGAAAAATGGGGATGGCGTCGATGCAGGCAATAGCATCTGTCTCGATAGCCCTGGCGGTAATTATCTGGCTGGCAAGCAGCTATATGATGCATTCATGGCTGATGGTTTCGCGACCTATGTTCGTAAGGGAGACCAATGCCATTCGGCCTGCGCCATTGCATTCCTAGGCGGTAGCCAATGGGGCGATTTCAGACATCCGTCAAGGATGATGGAGCCCGGTGCTGTTATTGGATTTCACGCGCCTTACGTGAAACTTGAATCCGGCAAAAAATACGATGCAGATTACGTATCAGCTCTTACGCGCGCCGCTTTTGGAATTGTCAGCTCACTGATTACGGATCAGGAAGCGTTAAAGATTTCCAGACGGTTCCTGACCGATTACATCCTGTTTGACTCCGAGGAAACGAGAGCCATCCAGACCGTCGAGGATGCAGCTCATGCAGGGATTGTAATCGATACAAAACCAAAGAAGATTCCACTATCGCCCGAAGCTATTACTCATGCATGCGAAACACTGTTTGGTGTTTATGGTAGCAATTTCATAAACCCCGACACGGCGACTTCGCCTGATTTCCGAACAGAAGACTCCGAGTTTTCAAAGAACACCTCGGAGAAAATCGAGATCGATAAAGCAAGCTGGATCAGGGTCAGCACGCTTCATGACTGGGAAACACCTTATCAGACGGCGTCCTGTGCATTCAGAGCCGAGAACGGTGCCAACGGTGATATCGAAGTCATCCTCTGGTCAAATGACGTTGCAGAGGAACCGAAGTTGGAAAACGCACTTCAAACTTTGAAGACGTCGGTTCCATGGTGGTATTTTGTGCCGAAAGACACGAGGATTGAAGATCTCGGTAAGTAGGTGAAGCAGCGACGAAGAAATCCTATTCGTTATCCCAACTCTCCTCTCAAGAATGCAGCCACTAAGTTCGGTTGGGCGTTAAGTTGGGAGCGAATTGGAGCATTGTGGGCCTGACAGGTTAGTGCTAGTTTTATAGCAATATCTGGGTTTACCAATACAAGTGCTCGGGCTGCGTCGATAATTGGAGGACGTTTTAAAACTTCTCCAGCTACCCCTGCGCCTAACATAGGTATATTATTTATGATACCTATTACAGCACTTACTTGATTTGCATAGCCAGCCGAGACGGCCGAATTAATATAATTGATCGCTTCTTGCGCGCCTTCATTATGACCCCAATCGGTAGTGCACCATTTCATCTGTACTCTAACAAATTCTCTTTGAGGATCAGATTGCGGCAATTGAACCTGTTGGTTTGGTGTTTGTACTTGACGGCTTGGTGGTATGGGTAAAACTGATATTCTCGATGGATTGAATGGTGGAACACAGATACCGCGTTCACAAATCCTATCGCCTTTACACTGGGTATCAAATGAACATCCTTGAATTTCCTGCGAATATACAGATTGTATAGTGAGCGATAAGACAGCAGTAACAAGTACGACATTAGTTTTGGCCATAAGATCCTCCCAATATTTAATTTTGCTGTTATTCTTTGATTGAAGACTGAGAGTTTGCATATCATTCAGGCATTATGGTCTACGTGGATACAATGGTTAATTCCTCCCCCAATTGGGTGAGGTGCGTGACAACCTACTTTCATATATTCTGTACGTCGGGGCATTACGGACTGGGGAACCGTCAGAATGGATATCGACATTGTAAAATTGGATAGCGCCCTCGACAGAGCACTTGAAGCTGCCTTTGACACCTCGCTGTGGAAGGAAGTCATTGGTGGAATAGCGGATGCCACGGGATCGTTTGGTGCGAATATCATTCCAGCATCGAAGCGGAATCCCGATCTGGTGATACATACGGAATCCTTGTCGGCGGCTTTCGAAGACTATTTCAATGATGGCTGGTATGCGAATGAATGGCGGTTGCGGGCTTTGCCGTTTCTGAAGAGGGGAGGGACAGCCTGCGATCAGCAATACACGCCAAGGGATGTCTTTGAGAAAAGTGCATATTACAAATTCCAAGCGAAGTATGGCATTGGTCGCACATGCATGATTGGCTGGAATGCTGCTCCAGATGACCTCCTGGTTTTGACATTGCATAGACGGCTCGATCTGGATTTCTACGACGAAGACGAAGTCGCCATTTTCACACGGATGCGGGAGCGATTGATGATGTCAGCGGATCTCATGCGTCAACTACATGAAAGCCGACTTGGCGGCATGGCCGATGCATATGAGATGGCTGGAGTGGCGGCAATCTTCTTTGACCGTTTTGGCAAAGTCACTCAGGTGACATCGGATGCCGAAGCAATGCTGGGCAGGGACCTGTCGGTTGCAAATCGCGAACTGAAATCCCAACGCCACAACGAAACATCCCGAATACGCGAAATAATGCAATCCGTCGTCGACGAGAAATGGCTTTTACCGGATCCAAAGCAAATTGGCCGTGTTCTGATCGAGCGAGAAGGCAAAAGCCCATTGATGTTGCGCATACAGCGCCTGGGCGGGAACCTACCGGATTTCTTCGCGAACGCTATCGGAATAATTCTGCTGGACGATCCCGATAACGATAACGTCGCATCGCCCGAAATGCTCAGAACGGTTTTCAAGCTGACACCGAAGGAAGCCGACATCGTCAATAAGCTCTGCCGAGGCATGTCTCTTAGAGAGATCGCTGACTGCTCTAACATGTCCTATGAAACTGTGAGAACACACCTGAAGTTTGCCTTCTCAAAAACGAAGACCAACAGGCAATCTGAATTGGTTGCGTTGGCAAGCAAGATCAGTCCACGAGACTGAACCGCCGAAAGAACCGAGTCCAGTCGGTTCCACGGCGGTATATTGCGCGAAAGAGAAGAGGAATGTCGACCTCAATAAATAGATATAGCCGATAAAGGTCGGAATCCTTTATCTCAGTGTCAGCTTACTCGGGTCTCCGTGCATTTTTATACGATTTTTTCCGAGCATGTTGGAAAGCATTTCTACTCTCACCATTAGGCGTTCTTTTTGCCTGCCATCATATGTAAAAATAGCTAGTCGTGGTTCAGGGTCCAAGTCCAACTCAATCGATCCATCTGCAATACCCTGTAATGCACAATTGGTGCGCTCGGTTGACCGCATTGTATTAATATCGTTTTGGAATTGGCAGACGGCACGGTATGCATCTATTATCTTATGCTTATGGCGTTTAATCTGAATAGAATACCTATTTATCTGATCAATAATTTTATTATTGAACAGGTCTGGGTTTACATATAGTTTTGCTTCCCAGAAAACCAGTCGGTAAATCTCCTTCGATTTCTCCAGATGAACAATATCAATGCGATCATGCTTTGATTTTGGCCCATTGTCCGACTGTACTGGTGGCTCGGCCGATTCATCGGAACTCTGTTTCAGCGAAAATTCGATATCTATGACGTTCGGATTTTTCGTGAGAATGCTCGAAACGCCATAGCTTTCACTTGATGGCGGAGAATAGTACAAAGCTGCCGCTTTGATAGATTTAAGTGTTTCGCCTGGCACATACTTCGTCTGCATGCTTTCGGCGGGGGTATACCGAAATTCCTCATTTTCAAGAGATATGTATGACCGTGATTTTTGGGGTTCCTTGATCAAATATTTGACATGGGTATGGGGAATTGCTTTGCCATTCTTGAACTCAATACGGTGCACTAGCGCTCCCTTTGCATAGGCATCTACACGGTTGTCGCGCAATGCAAAGAAAACGTCACTGTCCTGAAGAGCATCTTTGAACCAATTATCATCACCTGCTGTTGCTAGGCGATGGAGGATTTCCATATTCTCAGGTTTTATAAATCGTCTGAAAGCTTCGCGTTTATTTGAACTCATTCTCTGCTTCTCTTCTTAGATTTCTTGGGTATGTACAAGCTCAGTTTCTTGATTCAATCAAAGCTCAGGCTTTTGCCGATGGAACCTTTTTTGAGGGTGACATAGCGTAGATTTCCGTCGCGTGGGTTTTCACTCACACAAACTCCGTCTCCGTCGTTACCAACTCCACACCACTGAGTGGATACACTGTTTGTCGGATCTAATATGGACATTACCTCGTCCTGGTTCATGCTCGGAGATAATTCATCTATTTTACCGGTGTTGACCAATCGTTGAGCAACATCGTCGGCAGGATGTTCACACATATCAAATGCGGAGCAATTAAATCTAATCTCAGTTGTAGAAATCCGAACTTGAGCGGAACCCTTTGTGCAAAGATAAGCTCTTATACTATCTCCCTCCGGTGTCCCTTTCTTAAATAAACTGTTTGTCTCGCCAATGCACTGGTAGCCATCGGAATTTAACTGGTTGATCATATCAGAATAGTCCATCGACCAATCCAAACCTTTAAGGGATATCGGAGCGGCGAACGCGGCGCTCGAAAAGATTACCATGGACCCCAGTAGACATGGAATTATAATGCGCATTTCAGCCCCCATATTTGGATGTTTCACCAACATTGTACATTGATTGTTACACTTGCAGCCATTCACCGTCCTTTGAGGGAACGACATTCTCGAAGAGTTCGGAAAACCGCTCCGGGAAGAACGTATGAATAGGAACCAGCCTCTTCGGGGAAACGGCAATTGCATATCGCTGCAAATCCTGAATATCGGCATGGCCCGATGTGTGGATTGTCTCCATAGGAACACCTAATGCTTTGCAAGTAGCGATAAACTTTGTTCCGGATTCCTCCTGCAAGTATCCGTCCCATTGCGACCAGATAGCTCGCGCGCCTTCCAGAGCGCCGATCTGAGACAGTTCGGTCATCATCCACGGACGAACGATCATTACTGAGCTCGAAGCGATATTCGTCAGCCCTTCGGGATAAATCCGGCGACCTTTGTAGCCGTCGACCAAATGGGCGATCCCGTTGCGAACAAGATGGCGTCGTTGAAATTGCGGAATGAAAACCTTCACATCGTCCCAGCCATCTGATGGCTTTGGAATAGACGCGGTCTCTGTTGCCTTCAGAACTTCGGCTCCGTATGCATCAACCAGTAGCTGACGACCATTCCGTTTAGCTGCTCGATAGACGCTCACCACGCGGTCGATATTCTGGACGGAACACGCAACCAACAGCATCCCGGACGTTCTCGTAATCGCTTCTCGCAGGCGCTCTTCAATCTCGGTTTCGGTTTCAAATCTTTCTGATGCGGTCAATCGCCCAAGGCTGGATCCTTCCATCAGCATCACGTCAATGGCTTTAGGTGGATTGTCGATGAAGCCTTCAAACATCCGGGCTTTCCGACCATGTCCGCGCACATCGCCTGAATAGAGAACGCGTTTTCCCCCAGCTTCTACAACCAGGCTGTAGGCATCAAAACCCGAGTGATCCATGAGATGCGGTGTGATCTGGAATGGCCCAATATCAAAGGTTTTTTTATGTGAATAGGTGATGGCATTCGGCGGGGCATAGCCGCCTGGCACAAATGGTTCGGCAGCCTTTAAAATGGATAGGGTTTTCTGCCCCAGATAGACAGGAATCTGCTTATCTACCTTTGGCAACAATCCCCAATGATCCCGATGCCCATGACTGAGAACGACGCCCTGAACGTTTTGAATATCGGAAATGGCAGGTAGTTCGGCGTCCTCATATTCGACATCGAGCGGTTGCCCCAGATCAACGAGAATTCTTGCTCCGTCGTGCTCCAATTCGACGCAAGAGCCGCCAATTTGATCGCTACCGCGATGAATGCAGATTTTCATGTTTCCCCCAATATCCCTGCTATATCGATCATGTGTTTCGATTGTCAGTCAAGCCAAGTTTTCAACGCTCCGATAATGCGGGTCGCCATCAATTGAAACTTGATCTTCGGGCAGCTCGAACGCGCCCATTATCATGGACAACAAATCTTCACGCATGATCTTCCCATCGCACAGAAGGAGAAATCTGCGCGTGTTTCGACAATATGAGACGCGGCCGCGTGGCCATTCCTCATATTCGAAGACGTTAGCAATGCCTCGTTCCAATGGCGCTACCTTGGATTTCCGCCATCGGTTCCAGGTAGTATAATGCCCGGTGCCGTAGGTGATCATATCGCCATATGGCTCGCCTTCTGCAATCGGGCAGGAAGCAGACAAAAGCCTGACGCGGTTCTGCCACTGCACAAACCAGAAGATACCCACTTTGCCGACGCTGATTTCATCCATGCTGAATTCCCCTTTCAGGCAGTAGATGTTCTTGCGGCACTGGGACGGAATTAATCCATTCGACCTCGCCTAACGTCCGGAAGTGAAGGATGGCATTTTCAATGACTTTCCGGTCAATGAAAGGTTCGTTGACAACGATGTCCAAGCCGACTTCATTGGGAAAGCTGCGGTTGATCTTAAAACACTCGTGAATTTCGGTGTTGATTGGAAGCTCGAACCTGTCCGCATCGAGAAATGCAGCTCGAGCGGTTATAATGAAGGCATTCCAAACGGTTTGACCGTCAGAGCCAACAAACAGAAAATCGAACCAATCCGAGGCTTCATCATGTTCATCCAAACGTAACTGGCTGGTGAAATGGCCTCCATAAATCGGAGTATCGAGCAAAATCCGCCATCGCCAGCGAATGAAGGCATCGCGGCGCTTGCGATAGGGCAGGCTTACGAAAGGGCGTTTGATACGATCCAAATATGGATACTCCTGATCGAAATCGCGGGCAGGATCGCTCGCCAATGTAGATACATTTCAAACGCCGAGATATTTACACCTTTTTGTCAAAAAGATTCCGTGTGGCGGAAGTGCAACAGTTTTGGATGGGTTTGGGCGTCGTCTTTGACGAGTGTTCGAAATCCATGAAATGCTCTTTCAGTTCCGAACCACTCGATCAGACAACGCCCGTATACGACGTCATCCTACCGTCTTCATCGAGGTCGATGAAAGCACGTTTGCCGCGTTTGCCAACAGCCATAAAAACCAGCTTACCTGGATGAGCCTCCAGAAACCGCAAAGCTTGGCCGTCTGGCGCGTAATGCGTGATGTCCTTGCCTTCGGTCTCGGTGAACCCGTTATCGCTTAGAAAGCGCTCGTTATGGCGATTGATGGCGAATGCACGGAGCCGCCTGGGTCGCTGATACAATCCAGTCAGCATGCCAATTCCTGCGAGAAACGCGGTGACAGCAGCGCCAATCATGACAGCCAGCATGATCGTGCCACCCGCTTCGCTTTCTTTTGAGGTGGTGGCGAGACCTTCAAATGCGAGAATTGAAGCGGCAACGAAGCCAATCGCAATCAATAGAATGCTGCCGATGTAAGTCAGAAAGAGGGTGCCCAGGACGCCACGGTCATGTCCTCTGACCAGACCTCGGCCGCCAATGAAAGGGCAAAAGATGACAGCGAGCAACAGTAGCAGGTTGCCGCCATTCTTTTTCGTGCCCTTGTAAATATCACGTCCCACCGAAAGCCCGAAGCCCGCAACAGCGGCTCCCCCGACACCAGTCGCGATCAAAGCTAATGTCGATTTGTTTTTACCGAACTTCATGCCTTACCTGCTTTTCTGACAAACAATCGCGTCGTACCTCTGGTGAGGGAAAACAACAGCCACGCCGCCCACAAAACCCACCCCAGAACGCCAATCATCAGTGTTGCTAGCCAGTATGCCAGTTTGCCCAGTTTGATAGCCGTTTTGCCAAGTATTTTGACGACAGCAGATGTCTTTTCTCCAAACCTGGATGTCAGCTTTGTAAACCGCGAAAGATCCTTGGCATCGTCGGCATGCTCCAGCACGCGAAACGTTGTCTTTACCCCGCCTACCTTGGTGATCACAGTGGCATTGCTGGCAAGCGTTCCAACTTCGGAAGCGACATTCGGCTTAACTGCTCCCTTGAAGCTCATTTTGGCAGCGTCGACATCAATTGGCATCATGCTCCTGATCAAGGCACCGAAACCCGAGAAATCGCCCTTCATGACGTCAGACCATTTTAAATTCGAAACGGTTGACCGTACTTCACGGATAGCTGGTGTTCTGAAAGTTGGCAGCTTGACTTCAGAAAGTCCCTTCCGGAGTGCGCTCACATCGACCAATTCTGATGCCAGTTTTCCTACTCGGTTTCGAAGTGGTTTCGAGAGCTTGCCAGCCTTATTAGCCGTTTTGACAACGGATGCGCCGATATCTACAGCTCCCGCTCCCGGCGGATTTGTCAAAATGAGACCAAAAAGCGCCAGTCCGAGGGTGATCCTGTCGTAATCTTGACCTTGAATAAATTGGCCACCTTGAATGACAACGTCTCGCGCATCACCGACCTGGAAGTAATCCGCTGCTAACACACCTCCAATTGAAGGCACGGAGGTCACTTCCCCTGTTGTCGCGCCGTTGATGAAATCTTTTATATTGCGAAGTCCAAACTGGAATACGGATTCCTTGCTCTTTTCTACGAGTTCAGCAGGGATTTCATGGCCGCGTTCCTGGGCAAGAGCAACAAGATTGCCAGCCTCAGCGACATCGTCTTCCGCGAGTGAGGCCTCGATCTCAGTAATGAAGTCGTTGGTCGTCAGCTGATTCAGACGATATTCCGTTATCGAAAGCGGATCCCAGTAATTGAATGCCAGTTTTACAGCAGCAAACTGCGAAGACGAATAGAAGGCCACCGCCGACGCAATCAAGCAGACCGCGCTTGCCGCCCGATAACCCTGTCGAATTTTTTGTAACACTGCCATGCGACACCCCATCCCCGGAAATTTGGATAGCGCTAATTTCTCATGGCTTCAACGGGAATTATGATGACGGCTTCCTGTTGAGCGATCAGCTGCCGAATTCGTCATACCTTGGTGTCAACATTGGATTATTCCGCAAGGTCCCGATCAGGATAGTCGTCTCCGAATGTCGTATAGCTTTCATCTCCCTCAGTGTGGACAGCAAGAATGGCGGAAGCGGGCAGGGGGCTTTTTACGCATAGATCGAAGCCGAGCCTGTCGGTTTGGAAGCCAATGTCGCGAGCGAAAAGGTTCAACACGGTATTCGCTGCTGACCAGCAACCCATTATCGGGCGTCTTTCGTTATCTAACAACGGGACTGCCAATTCGAATACTCGACCTCGACCGATTGACTGCACGCGGTTCAACAGATCAGGATCTTGGCTTTCGTCTATCCAGAAATACCCGACCTCGCCGCCCCAATGATTGACCAGTAAAATAACTGACCGATCTGCAGGATGGTACGGAGTCGACGTCATCCAGAAACCCTCCCGTGCATACAACTGATCGGGATGCATCAGAGGCGACGAAGAAAAGATGCGGTCGCCTTCTTGAATGGAAAGCATACCCGATTTTACCAGACGTCCAACGCGATCCGACAAATGCGCAAAAGCTGTCGCAGAAGTCGGTGCAAAAAATCCATTGGCCAACACATTCTCAACTTCGGCGTCAATCATTCGAGTGTAGTGGAACGCGCGAATTGTCTTGCTCGACATCAAGGCTGCCAGCTCTTCGCGAATTCGATTGTAATTGTCCGCGAAGGGATTTCGATTTCGACGTTCATATCGCTGGAGGTGTTCCAGATCTTCGTTGGTTTGCTGTTCGTAACGATGAAATCGGATGATCGTTTCTGAATGCTCTTTCAGGAATTCAGTGATGTCTTCAGTGAAGGTCTTTGCGTTCCAGGTATCTATGATTTCTGTCGTCATGATGTGCCAGTGTTTGATGTCGATTTCTGGTTATTGGTTTCCGTGATTTGTCTCTCGGTGTCGATGGGGTTTTGTCGGTGTCGGTGTTGATAATTTTTGACATCGGTGATGGTAGTTTTTGATGTCGGGTTTGATGAAGTTCGATGTCCGATATTTTCTTCATGATTTCCCATGAGATTCATATCGACATCGGGGTTGAAATGGATGGATGCCCGTTTGGGCATTGAAGCTTTACACAGGACGCGACTGCGACGTGCCTGTGTCGCCTGCGGCGGGCTTTTGGGGTCGAAAACCTAGACTTTGTGGTCGAAAACTTAGTGTTAACACCTTGACTTTATTGCCGCCGGTGGCCAACATTAAGAATATAAGCGTTAAATACTTATTGGTATCCGGTTTCAACCTCATTTTATTTATATAAAATTGTTCAACCTGATGTCCAACTGTAGCGCATCAGGAGACAATACTATGAAGAAACCGATATCAAACACAGGAGACAAGTGGTCAACGCTTGGTTTGAAGCTGAGACCTGACGATAAAGAGATCGCCGACGAATATCTTTCCAACTGGGGTGCCCTACGTGGCGTCAGTAAGGGCGATGCGTTTATGCATTTGATCCGCAATGCTCAACGTAACGAAGACGAAACCGATAGCATGCGGTCCCGCATCCATGAACTGTCAGATTCCATGTTTTCGGTCGAGCAGTCGTTATCCGAGATTAAAACAGTGCTGAAGCTGATAGCATTTCGTGGCGACCCTGATGCGGTCATTCGTTACTACAATGAGGCTAACGGTTCCGCTTCCAATCAGCATTCGATTTCATCCCGTGATGATACCGATGCCGTTGATGATCTCAGTCTGATCTCGATGTTTTCCCAGATCAAGACCTCAAATGACGGCGAAACGGGTTCGCAGACAGGTCTACACCATCGCGGTATTGGGACCGTTGCAGGCAGTAAACGGGTAGAACGCAATTTCATGAAGAAGCGGCATTCTGTGAACTAATCGATGCATAATTGCAAACAATTGAGTTTCAAAAGGAGATAATAATGATCACGATCTACAACAGAAACAGCAACCATGATGCGCCGGAATGGATTGCCGTTTTTTCCAATAACGGGAGCTACTATGAGCGCTTCCGGAGAGTGCAACTCGTCAATATCGTCGTCGCACAAATCCTGTTTCAGGATTTCATTGATGCTGCATTCGAGACGCTTTATGCCGCCACACCGGAAGGCACGAGTTTCGAAATGGTCAAATTCAAGAATGGCCCACTCTTCGAAATCCGCTTTCGTATAGACGCAACGCTTGCGAAAGACCTGGAGGATTCCGGCACATATCTACTGGCCACCGAACTCTTCGATAGTTGCCTTGAATTGGCACTGGAAGCGGTCGACAAGCGCAAGAAAACTCGGAGTCGCTAATATGGCAGTCGGGGTTAATCCGGTAAACTTCATTGGTTATCTGACCAAAAATCCGAGCGAGGAGACCGATGTAACGCGCGCGGATGAAGTGATCGATTTTGATCAGCAGACTGATATCATCAATCAGGACATCCAGGCTCTTACGAAGTCGGCTTCACTCAATCAGACAGGCAGCGACTATTATTCGGCAGGTACCTCGGATTCCAATGGCGGCACCTTTTTCCGACCTGCGCTGACCGATCAGGCATTAGCCAGCATCATGGAAGTCAAGGAAGGCACGAAACCGAAGGTCGGCAACGGTCTTCGTATTCTGGACGGCGTAGAGTCTGGGAGTAAGCTGTCATCTGCTGTTGTTCGTAGGCTGGCAGAAGGGAGAGATCCCGTTACAAATGAAGTGCTGGCCACCAAGACGGCCAAATATTTCGATGACTTGCGCCGCCATCCAGAGAAGATGGTCGACAAGGACGGCAATCCAAAGAAACTGCCACGCGTCGGCGAGGATGTCACATTCTCCATCGATAAGCAGATATCTGTTATCTGGGCATGGGCGCGTCTTAAAGGCAATCACGAGCTTACCAAAAAGATTGAAAATGTCATCGAGCAGTCAGCGGCGAAGTCTCTTCAGGCAATGTACGATGCCGGACAGATTCAGACCCGTCGCGTTATCAAGAAACCAATGTTCGACGCGAATGGCCAGCCTGTCATCAATGAGAAGACAGGAAAGCAGAAGACTGAGAACATCGAATGGATGGAGCCTGTGACGGACTTCACTGCTGCCCTGTACCTCCACCAAACGGCTCGTCCTACAGGGGATGGCACATCACGTGGCGACCCTAATTTACACGTGCATGCCTTGATCATGAAATCGTCAATAAGACAGGATGGCACGATTGGTGCTATAGAGAATAACGCTCTTGTACTCATGCGCCCAGTTATGGACGCCCTCTTTAAGAACGCCGTTATCGAAGGCCTACAGAAGATGGATGAGTTCCGCGATCTGGACTTCGAGATGGGCGATAAAGGCATCAAGATCAAGGCTGGCGATCAAGCATTGTTTGACATCATCGTCGACAATTTCAGCAATCGGAAGCGTGAAATCGACGCCGCCTTGGAAGAGCGAGGCCTATGCCGTGCAAACCGGGAGGCCGCTGAGATAGCCGCTAAGAGCACCAGAGGCTCGAAAGACGACCAGCCACCAATCGAGGAACTCGAAAAGGACTGGAAGCGCGATTTCGATAAGCTGCTTGGCGACACCGATCTAATGTCGATCCTGTCGAAGAAAGAAGTCCGACAGGAAACCCGCGAAGAGAAGATCGAACGCGTCGCTCAGAATGCCATCGCACGTCTTGGTGGGCATCGCACCATTGTTAGCGAAGTCGACGTGCTGGCCGAGACGGCTCGTGCGTGTGTGTCAGAATTCAAGTTCGAAGAAGTGCAAGAGATCGTCCGACATGTGAAAGAGAAGCACCTTTACATTGCCGAACCAGACGCCGATCAGCGTATCCAATGGGCGGTCAAGCATCTCGCTGAGAAGGAAACCCAGTTCCTGCTCGACATCAAGAATGTTCCAGAAATGAAACCGATGCGTTCAGATCAGGAAATCGAAGATGCCTTAGCCGAGATGCAGGCCAAGCATGATGCCGACCCAAAAAACAATAAGATGCTCAATGAAGAGCAGGTTGGGATGTATAAATATGTACTGTCGAGCAAACAACAGCTGGTCTGCGTAGAAGGCAGTGCGGGCACTGGCAAGACGTTTTCGATGTCCACAGTCCACGAAGCTGTGAAAACCGCTGGAAGACGTATGCTTGGACTTAGCCCATCATGGAAGGCCGCGAACATTTTGCGCGATGACATTTCACTTGGCAATGATGCATTTTTTGCGACCGCCAAGTTTATTGCAGAACACCGGGCTGGCAAGGTCAAGATCGATGCAAACACCGTCATCGTTGTCGACGAAGCAGGTATGATGGGTATCGAAGACGCGCAGTACATTCTGGAAGCAGTTAAAGCAGTTGGTGGCCGTCTTATTCTTCAAGGTGATACCATGCAGCTATCGCCAGTGGCAGCGGGTGATCCACTCACGCTTGCGATGCGCCTCAACGGCGGCTACCGCCTCAACAATATCGTCAGACAAACCGACAACACAAATGAGGAGACCAAGCGTCTGACGGCTCGTATGCGTGAGGCATCCGGTGAATTCGTAAAGTCCGGCCTCGAAGGCCTCAATAATAAGAATCCCGAAGGCTCCAGAGACAACGCCGACGACCCAAATAAGAAGCCTGCGAAACACAAAGGCGACCCCCATATCGCCAAAGCTCTCGGAATTTACCAAGAGGAAGGCCGTATCATTTTCTCGAAAACGGCGGGAGATGCATACAACGAAGTCGCGCAGCGCTATTTGCGGAATGCTCATTTGGAAAAGGGAAATCTTAAAGAATGCCTGGTCGTCAGTAATCGTAACAAGGACGTCCATGCTCTGAATCAGAACATCCGCCGTGCAATGATAAAAGCAAGCCACTTCGGAGATGTGGAAGTCGAGTTTGATGCTTATCGACGCGATGAGAAAGAGGACACAGTCGGCCATAAGCTGAAATTGAGGGCAGGTGAGCGTGTTATTTTTGGTGGTAAGCAGTTCACTGTGAATGCCGCCAGCGGATTGATGGTCAACAACTCCGATATGGCAACGGTCGAGAGGGTAACCCCGCGTAAAGGTCAGGAACCGCTTATCACCCTGCGTTTCGATAAAACTGAATCCCATCGCGAAATTCTGGTGACTGTGACCCCTTCACAATTGGCAGCCGAAGACCGTTTCGCTGATCGCAAGCCTCTACCCGTATTGCAGCACGCTTATGCAGTCACTGTACATGCCGCTCAAGGAACCACTACCAACCGCTGCATTGTCGCCAACGTCAATGGCATCGATTATCGTCTCGCCTATGTTGGTCTCACCCGTCATCGTCATGATGCCGAGATGGTCGTCAACATAGGCCGTATGGAAATCAACGCTCTCGTGAAGGACGGTTTGATTATCCGCGAGGAAAACGGGAATCTAATTATTCCACACCCGGAGGACAAAGAAGACATCGTCATACCAGAGGATGAGTACAAGTTCACTGAGGATGACTATATGAACCGCTTGATCTTCGAAGCATCTTCATCTGAGAGCAAATCGAACTTTTCTGACCTCAGCTTTTACAAGACCAAAGACGGGCTTGAAGCTTTTCTGGCAGACACAAACAGATTCCAGACCCATATCGAAAAACTGCGGGAGCAGGGCAGGCTAACCGAAGCCGATTTGGAACGCCGTATCATCGACAATAAAGCCCGTCTTGACAGCATGAGAAAAGCGGCATCGGTTTCGGGATCTCTGTCAAAAGAAGAGATCCAGAATTTGACGAACGGCACCCCACTGTCTTCAAGCGATAACGCTAAGCAAGATTATGCAAAACCGTTTGTAAATGACGTTGCTGCAAACGATTCTAAAAACACGAATTCAATCACTATCAATCAGCCAACCACGGAGGAGCTGAACGACCTTAAGAGGAGATATAATGTGAGTGAACTGACGCTAGAGAAAATGAAACTGGATATCCCGTCATCGATTATAAAATGGGATGTCGATCTGGAGACCAGATATCGGAATGAACTGGAAATGTTCATGATTGAACACGGTGCGGTTCCAAATCCCAAGCAGAAATCGACGGCGTCGTCGTTGGCATTCTGCGATGGCGTAACGAACGGGAAACCCAACAATGTCTGGAATATGTCCCGCATGAAGGATGGAAACTGGATCTACAACCAGTGGAATGATTCCGGTCAGAGTGGTCGTCTGGAAACCTGGCTGATCAAAAAAGGCGTCGTAAAAGACTACTTGGCCGCCGAGGCATTGCTTTCAGAACAATTCCCACTTCATGCCGTCCGCAACGGGCAGATGAAGAGTGAGGCGCTTGCCATGCGCATTGTGCAGGATCCAAAGCCGAAGGAAATTTGGGCGGCTTATGAGCATTCTATCAAGCAGCAGACATCGGTCTGCTCTTTCAAGCCCGGATATGGCGACATGGATGGCCTTGAAAAGCTTCAGCAGGCAATAGAAGAAGGTAAGCTATCTGGGGCATTCGGCGATGTCGAAAAGAGGGCCAAGATTGCAGAAAAGTGGAATCGGGTGCTGGTTGCAGGCCAGAAACCCGATGCTACCGAGAAAGAAATCAAACGTGCGGATGCCGCCCTTGAGATGATCAATGCTGGCAAGACCATGTTTGAGTACGAGTGGAAACACGTCCTCGAAGAATCCCGTATCACCGATAAATACCCGAAAGAGCGCGCTCTCGACCGCACGACGATGCTGGTTTTCAAAAACGATGTTCGTCGTTCTGCTTTTTACGACCACAGTTCCAACGACTGGAAAGACGGCCTGTCTTTCGCTCACCGTGACGTCATCCGTTTTGGCACAGTGACTGGCATCGAGACAAAACTGCCTCCGGCTACCACTCGCAGCGGTCAGGATGCTATGACTTCAAGCTTCTCTCAATTCGGCGGCAAGGGTGTCGCCATGATGGGGTATAAGAAGTCGCCTGATATCGAGCATGTAATCATCTGCGAGTCCGGTGTCGATTCCTTATCTCATTGGCAGAAGAATAATTTGCCTGCTGAAGCCAAAGACTGGACAATCAAAGAGCGAAACCAGTTCTCCGATGGATGGTGCGAGAAGAACAAAACCTTGTACCTGTCAGTATCGGGTGGAATGTCCAATGTCGCCGAGGAAGCTATTGAAATCTTGGCGAAAAAGAATCCGAATGCGAAATTCACGGTCGCCATGGATAACGATATTGCAGGATATGGCTTCCGAGACAAAGCTATATCGGCCATCCAACGTGGAAACCAACAGGCCGAAGCTAAAGACGCAACTCTCTCAGTGTTCTACAAGGACTGGAATGACTCGGTAAAAGCTGATGCTGGAAAGCTTAACGGCACCGTTCGCTGGCCTGCTGATATCGATAAAGACATCGTGCAGAAGGTCATGACGATGGCAACTGATCGGCCGCATGAGTTGCTTAAGGTATCTGACGCCGATCTCGACCGTTACAAGACCGAAAACATCGTCGCAGCCGCCAAGGAATTCAAGGCAGCACATCCACACTTCGATGAAATGCGGAATGCCGCTTACGAGAAGGTCGGGATTTCAAGAGAGAACATTCGTCAATGGGAGCCTGAAAGTTTCAGGGATACCGGATTCAGCGACAAGCAGATTTCATTTATCCAGTCCAGACGTCAGGAAGTCATGGATAAGCAGAAAGAGGCCGTCGCTGATCAGCGCAGGCTCGCCGATGCCATTCGGAATTCGGAAAAGAAGACGGCTCAGACGCCTGCTTTCACCAAGCCTGATTTCAAAAAGCCTGTTGAGATAGACGTCTCCAAGACAACAACTCCGACGCCTGTTAAGACATTTACGCGCCCAGAACCTGAGAAACGCCGTCCAGATGCCGCCAGACCATTTGGACGTCCGGCTGGCACGATTGAAACCAAGGTTCGTGAAGCTGACACCAAGGCGCAGGAGAGGGCGGCCGCAGAACGGGAACGCTTACGTAGAGAGGCCGAACGCGCTGCTGAGAAAGAGAAGCCAGCGGTGGCCAAATTTTAATTGAAGGGGAGGAGGAGCAGTTCCTGACACAAGGTTCATGCAAGCCTCGGTCCTTATGGTGAGAATTGATGCTTCGGGGGTAGCTATGGGTTTGTACGGAATGATGCGTACGGGCGTTTCAGGGATGAACGCTCAGGCAAATAAACTGAGTGCGGTGGCAGACAATATCGCGAATGCCAGCACAAATGGTTATAAGCGCGGATCGACTGAGTTTTCGTCTCTGGTGCTGCCATCAACGTCTGGCAACTACAATTCCGGCAGTGTCCTGACGCAGGTGCGTCACAACATCGGTGCGCAGGGCGGATTAACATCAACGAGTTCAACGACAGATCTGGCTCTGGATGGCAATGGCTTCTTCGTTGTGCAGGACGCCAGTGGCATGCCTTATCTGACGCGGGCTGGATCGTTCGTTCCCGACAAGAATGGAGATCTGGTGAACGTGGCTGGCTTTACGCTGATGGGCTATCCCTATCCGTTCACTGGTGCGGGTAACGGTTTCGATGGCATGGTGCCTATCACACTGGGACAGAGCAGCTTTCCTGCAGAGCCGACCACCAACGGCACTTTCACCGTGAATCTGCCTGCGAATGGTCCAGACGTAGGGCAAGCAATTGTCAATGTTCCACCATCGGAGAACAGCCCGTATAGCGCGTGGAACCGCAAGCTGACGACGGCTAGCCTGAATAGCGCTGGCGAATTCGTGACCACGGAAACCTATTTCACCAAGATTGCTGATAACCGCTGGGAGGTGACCATTGTTGAAACGGATGGCGCTCCTTCGACAGGTTTTCCCTACGACCTGACGGGCGGCAATGTTGAATTGCGTTCGATCCAGCTCGACTTCGACCCGGTGACGGGGGATCTGATCGGTAGCAATCCGATTGTTGGATTCGATCCGAATGATCCCTTCCTTGTCGATCTATCCGGCTTCACGCAGGCAATAGCGGGTGGTTCGACGCCCGCTGCTAAGATCAATACGAATCTGTCCACGCTGGCACCGATCCTCGACACGGCAGCAGGTGAGATGCCAGCATCCGCGAACAGTACCGCAAGCCGCCCGACAGAACGGATGAGCCTGCGAGGATATGCAGGTTTCCCAAGCAATGTCGGGCTGGACGTTTATTATACGCGCACTGGACCTGACACGTGGGAAGTGGCTGTCTATAACGCGGCTGACGCGACAAATACCGGGGCTAGCGCTCCGTTTCCTTACAGCAGCGCTCCACTCGGCCAGACAATACTGCAATTCGATCTTGCAACGGGCGCTCTGATCAGCGGCGGCAGTCTCAATGTCACGCTTCCGAGTGGAGAGACTTGGCCAATCGATTTCAGCGATAGCATGTCTTTGGCCGACCCCAGCCTGATGGATAATGAGGGGGTATTTGCGGCGCTAAACCTTCCCGCGACTGATCCAGTCATCAAGCCTTCGGTGTTAGGCAATACGCCTGCCGACAATATGGCGAGCAGCGCCTATTCGCATAAGACATCCTTAATCGCATACGATGATCAGGGACGAGCCGTGACGCTGGATGTCTATTTCACCAAGGGTGCAGATTTCAACTGGGAGGTGGCCGTCTTCAATCGCGACGATGCGTCACCATCGGGCGGATTTCCTTATGGCGCTCCGGGTAGCGCGCCTCTTGCCACGTCGCTGATGCGGTTTGATCCCCAAAATGGCAGGCTTCTGGAAGGTGGTACGCTTGAGATAGCAATACCCAACGGTCAGACCATGACGCTTGATCTTGCAGCATCAACACAGCTTGCAGGCGATTATCAGATATCTGCGGCTGAACTGAACGGACAAGCGCCAAGCGCAACCGTCGATACCGTTATTGGAGAAGACGGTATCGTATATGATCGCTCTGCAACGGGCGACATGCTCGCGCGTTATCAACTCGCGATAGCTAACGTCGCAAGTCCGGACAAAATGACCGTCATCAGCGGCAACGTATTCTCTCCTTCTGCTGAATCTGGCGACGTCATCATTGGAACCGCAGCATCGAACGGAAACGGCAAAATCAGGACTGGGGCGTTGGAAAATTCGAACGTCGATATTGCGCAGGAACTGACAGACATGATCGAAGCCCAACGTAGCTACACAGCGAATTCGAAGGTTTTTCAGACGGGTTCTGAGCTGATGGACGTTCTGGTCAATTTGAAGAGATAATGTTAGTTTGCCCCTGAAACTGTCGACCTAGAATCGTCTGTCAAACTTCATTTGAAGGTCTATGCGCGGCACTTGCTTTCTTATCATTTGGAGAATGCAGTATGGACGAGCTAAATCTGAAAACCGACACGCGACAGGCAAATTGGCGGCGTCAGAATCCTCAGAAGTATCTCGCGCATGTTGCCGTTCAACGTGCATTGGGGAGCGGTGAGCTGGTCAAAGGATCATGTGAGATCTGTGGGAATCCGTCTGTGGACGCCCACCATGATGATTACTCAACTCCGCTCCAGGTACGATGGCTCTGTCGCCAACACCATATCAGGGTGCACGCCAGTGGATGTGATGGAGATTTGTTTCCAATCGGTGGAGACGAAGTTTAACACACTATCCTTGAGAACTTTGCTTGGTCTTCTTATTTCTTTTCAGAACCTGCTTTCGGGGGTGTAGTCAATTTTTGGAGATGTCCAGCGAAAGTTTCGATGTCGTCTACTCCAGCTACTTTATACAGAACATCTTTCAGGTATGTCTGGTCAGATAACTGACCTATCGCCATAGCTAGACCGTTTTCATTGTCCGACCTGGAAAACAGAAAGCGAATTTTGACAGCGTCGTCATCATGAGGGTCTTTGTCTGGCTGTAAATACTCGATTTCGTGTGTGAATTTTCCATAATGTTCATTGGTAAAATTCATGAGCCATCCAAGGCGTTTAAGCTCGGATGTGACGATCTCGAATAGCTTGGTAAAGCCAAGAGCACCGATCATGTTCTGAATCTTCAGCCTTCGACCGTCAGTCCCTTCAGGCCATACTGTTGCGCAGAATTCGGCCTCATCTTCATAGGCTTCTTCGAGTGTTAATGCGCAGTCCGGCAATTGAATGATTGTGACATCGAATGTATCGACCCAAATCAATCTCGCACGTAGTTCTTCTAATGGGTTTGACATCCACAGAGAGCTAAAAATCCCATTCTCGAATCCAAGGTCTGACTCGATGTTGTCTGAGATGCGGCCGATCACGTCATCAAAAACGTAAATAATCCGATTTACATACAAGTCGTTAGTTGGCGTGGGATGGACTGACAGTGACATCTCAATAGCAGCATCGGCTGCGACCGCCATATATTGCTGCAGAGATTCAATTTCATCATTGTCTGGGAAAATCCTATGGTTCACGGGAACCGGAATAAGTATAATTTTGGAGGCCTCTGCTTCAACAATACCGAAAGCGCCAAACTCGGTTTCGCTCAGCAAGAGTTTTCCATTTACGCCGTTTATGCGTTGAACTACACCCGCCAGCTTCTCAGAAGCTATAAGAGAGAGTTCCCGCCGAATGCGTAGGGTCAACGGGGATGCTTCTCGTCGCAGTCTAACGGGTACTTCTACAGGCTCAAAGTCTACTGACAGAAATGACAATCCGACAGGTTTACCGTCGTCACCTTTGATTGGCCATACGTGATCCAGAAGCCTTTTATTGAGCTTTAGCGGCGTTATATAGGTAACCGTATCTTCTTCACCATAAATCTCAACAATGGTACCTTTAGGACGTGGTAATAATGAATATGTATAGGCCGCACTATTCCTCGATATATCGAATTCATCCACGTTAATCGATGTTTCGACTTTGGCATTATTAGCCCGTTCAGGTTCTTTAATCGTGCATGGATGCTTATCCCACGGCGGCCCTAACGGAGGATCGAAAAACACCCGACCTCCGTTGTACGCTTGAAAGAAGAAAATGGGGTTACCGCAAACTGGGCATTTCGCATTCGGGTAAGTGATCCCGTATTGTGGTCCGTGTTTGAACGAAATTGTCTGTTGGTTGACGACGGTGTGATGCCATTCACCACGGTTTACATCGTGACCTCGCACCGAAAACGTTGTGCCATGCGCATTGGTACGGGTATGGCCTGATCTATGGAAGCGAGACATATCGATCTAACCTGGTGCGATTTCGTTGATATTACCGGACATAACATTAAGTTCCATAACCTATCTTATGCCACTAAGATATTGATATTATTAATAAAAACCTGCTGCTGTTCAATTTTATCACCCGTCCTTTTCTGTGGTTGTCAGCTTGGTCGCGCAGAACCATTTTCTGGTACGCTCGTTCTGGAAACATGTGGTGTTATTCGGCTCGTACTTACGCTGTGCCGGATCGCCGTTGATTTTGAGAGCTGTTTTACCGATTGAGATGACCGTTTTGCTGCCGCTCGGCCACACAAAGTCTATGTTCAGGAATCCATTTGCGGTCGAACCCGGTCCCTGAACGCAAATTTCTTCATCGACAGTTTGATTATCTTCCGCCTTTACAACACACCTATATCGAGGGCCTTTCAAGGCATTGGTAGCGTCGATTTTTGAGGGCAGGTTCGCTAATTTTGAATAAGCAGGCCAAAGCGCAATTTTCGAGACCGAATTCAGGACGCCGTATTCCAGGCTAGGATCGCAGACACCGCTACCCAGTTGGGTATCGTAAGTGTTATTCGTTCCGCAAACGTTCAGCTTGTCCTTGTATAGCCGCACATTACATTCGGCGTCGGCATAGCCTGCGTCGTTGCTGACGACATGATAATTCTTGCCGTACGAGGAATTCACAGGTTTGGACTGGCGCTCTACCGCATCCTTGTCGGTGTAAGCTTTGTGCAGATAATCGACGGAACCAGGTTCCATCAATCGGGTTTCCCAGTAGAAAGCATTGTCGCATGCAATGAACGCTGTTTGAGCATCAATGTCAGTGGGTTCTTGAAATCCGAAAATTTCGATGTCAAAGCGCCCTGCCCTGTTCACATCATCGACCATGAAGAAGTCATTACCGACATGCGAGATCATGGCTTGAACCAGATCAGGTTTCATCATCGGCCGCGTGGTAAACGGCCCCGTGGGACTATTCGCCAGATTAAAAATCTGTAGGAGAGCGTTCTGAGCCTCGTCGAAACCGACTGCCAAGGCCTTGATAGAGACCTTCTCGTCAGAATCGATATCCAGATATGGTCTATGGAAGCCAAGTTGCGCGTTCTTGTGCATCTTTCGGCTTGCCCAGCCCATCTCGCCACCTTGTGCGACTCCCATCATAAACATGATAGCGCATGCCGAATAACAGGCTTCACCGTCCCTTATGATGGTCGTAATGCCTCGCTTGTATATCTCACCTGCGAGTGCTGTTCCCTCGGCCAAATTGCCACCAGGCGAATTCAGACAAATCGTGTTCTTCCACGTTGTCTCGCCGTCAGAACCTGGAAGAATTTCGTCAGCCAAAGTGTTAAACTGCTGGAGATCGCCCTTCACGATCTCTCCATGAAGTTCCATGAGGCATAGTGGATCGTTTGCCTTCCCAATTTCGGCTCCGATAGCGTTCGTACTGATCCCGAGGGACGTGATGGCCAAAGCGAAGGGTATGAACGTTGCCCAGCAGTTCCTCATCACATCGCGCCCTTGCTCAATTTCCGCCACTCCCACGGCTCGACAAAGGTGCCCTGCCAAATACCTGTCTTCCGACTTTGCGCATCCTTTTGAGCGCCTGAATACGCTCCCTTTGAATACATTGGCCAATCCAATGCATGCCCATTCCGGACGAGCCATGTCGCGAGATCCTGACCGAAGGTATTCACGCATGATGCAACGATCCGACTATATTGATCGACATCACGTTGCGCACAAATAATTGGCTGTGCATCGTTGATGTAGTTGGCCAGCTTCATCGCACCGATTTGCCCGCAACGATACTCACTGCCGGATGCATCTTGACAGGTTTGCCCACCTTCAGGCGCGTCGATGCCCCAAATGCGGATGCGTTGCCCATGAATTTCAATTGTATCGGCATCGATGACAGATGCGCGTCCCGCTATCGAACCACGGGGTTTCGAGGGCTTTGCAACAGTCTTGGTGTCTGAAGGTGCATAAAACGACGACGAGGGAGTTCCTCTGGCCTTCGCACCGCCGAGTTCATATGTGCAAAGTGTTTCCGAAGGTGGAGAACCACAGTTCTGTGCTAGATTTCGATTGCTAGCGCAACGTCCCGTGGCATGAATACGCCAGCCGGGGCCGCCCTTGCAGCCGCAACCGCGACATCTGTCTGATATCTGCATGACTGGTCGCGATACCTGCTCAGCAGGCGGCTGCCAAGCCACGACCGATGCCGCCAAAATCAACCCCAACATGACCCTGCCCCCAAATGATCAGCTATTCGTTCGGATCGGTACCCGCATACCCGACTTCCAATCCTTTTGCGACTTCAGCGACCGCCCTTGCCGCTTCGTCGGCCGACCATCCAGCTTCGACAGCATCATTGATCAAATCTCGGATTCCAGGAATATCCGTCCCAGACAGCGCGGCAGCTGCTTCAGCTTCCGATCCGCCAGACAGGGTCGCCTGTTCGATTAAGTCGGAAATCCCATGAGAGACGGCTTCTTGGCAGTCAATATCGCGGTCTGGATAGTCTCCCTCTTTCCGTGGTCCAAGCATTTCGGTTTCCTCCCAAGATTACCGCTATGTCGGCCGTCATTATTTCATTGAAGGGAGATAATTCAAGCTCCAATAGCTAATGCAGTCGACCCTTTCCTTTCTCGTCCGTGATTTCCTTCCATAGCCCCGATCTCATCTGCTCCAGAATATGGTCGGCAACTGGTATTGGAATAGCCCTGACCAGCCTGAGCTTTTCGAGGTCGATAGGTGTACCGAGGCGGTAATAACGGGATCTGGTGCGCATCCAGCCTTCAGTAGCATTGAAGCCCATTATCGGACTTGTTGTGACATAGGGATCATCGATAGAAGGATGCCCATCAACTTGACCTCGTGCGCGCAAAAAATGGCCTGCCTGAATAATCCACCAGCCGTCGAGAAACGGAGCGGATGCAAGCACTTCATCTGATGGCTTGGTAACGGCCTCTTGAAGCAGTTTTTCGATATCCATTGCCGTTCCCCTTCACATCACCATCGAATTCATATTTTCGCGCTTCATGGCTTCGCCTAAAATGAACCGATACATGCGGTCAAACTGGCGCAGGGAGCCGCCCTTGGCCGTGAAGAAGTTCTCCAAAGCGCGATATTCGTCGCCATCCAGTGTTGGTAGGAACTCCGGTACCGTTGCCATTTCGATTGCCAGCCTCTTCCGCATTGACATCAAAATCATGTTGAAGTGTTCGACAGATAACCTCGGAACGACGAAGATTTGGAAGCGGTCGATCAATGCCTCTGGTAGGCCATCCAGACTATTCGCCGTCGCAATCCAGGTGACATGAGAGAGATCGACATTAGCCATCAGACAGCCGTCGAAACACATTTCTGGATTACTGAGCATACTGAGCAAGGCACCCGCTGCCGATCCATTTTGACCGCCGACGCGAACCCCTTTGTCGATTTCATCGATGATAAGGCAGGCATCCGCGCTTTCGCTAGCATGGATAGCAAGAAATGGTGCAGACGGCCGCGATGCCGCCCAACCGCGATTTACGGGCGCAATGCCTGCGCTATCTGCACTTCCCCCAACTGAAATCAGAGTTGGCTTGTGGCCAAAAATTTCGCCGACACGACGAGCCAGCGACGTTTTTCCGGTACCTGGTTCGCCAACAAACAGCATCGGCTTCAGCTTTGGAACAGACACACCAAGCGATCTCTGCAGTTCGAGGGCAACCTCAATGGTCTCTGCGATTTTTGATGCCCATGGCCACTCCCTCTCAATTGCAGCCTGGAATGCACCTCTTTCTGGCATTGATCCCTTCAATGGAAGCGGAATCCCGATTGTTTTGACAAAACGCTTATGAATACTTTTACCTTCACCTGAGTCGGCATCTCCGATGTCCCTCACAACACAGACTTCGCGATGCTTCTGCGGCGAACTTTTATATGATTTCCTAATTGGGCGACGCTTGGGCTTTAAAGGGTTCTCATTGAAATCCATTGCCGCCAGAATTGCCTCCACGGACTCGTCGTGTCTATCATGAACGACGCGATGTGTTGGCCGCAGTCGGATTCCTTTTGCCAATTCCCGTTCCTTATCCTTCCAACGCCTGATGGTGTTGGTGAAGTCTGGCACCATTTGCAGACCGACTTTGGCATCTGATTTTTTCCAGATCTGAAAGAAAGCGTTGATTTCGCTCAGATACAGCGAGAGCGCCTCAGTATTTCCGAAGCAGGCAGCGACCCACAGCAGGAAACGAGCATAAGAAGTCAATGCCTCAGCCTTGCAATCGCTGTCACAAATCAGGGATTCAGCAAGGTGGACCTTCGCCATGTTGAAAGCGGAGGCTCCATCCGTAATTTCCATACTGAGCACGCTTGCGATTTCCATCGCACGAGACGGATCTTCTGGATCTGCAAGCCAGATAGAGGGATCGAGGACCTCATTCTGCCCTAGCTTTTCGTCTGCCTTCTTAACCATTGGAAACCCCTTTTCACCTCATCTGCCATGCGCCAATCAAGATTGGGAGGAGAGAGGATTGGGCTCCTCGTATCAGTTTCAAAACGACTTGACAATAAGCAATTATGAATTATAAGGATAGCAACGTAATCGCAGTGGGGGCGCATTCTCTTTCATCTCCGATTGCAAAAAGGAGATGACGGATGAGTACATTTTTGACTGCCGACACGCATTTTGGTCACCCATTGATGTTGACCGCGCTAAACAGGCCTTACCCTCACGTGGACGAGATGGATGAGGCCATGATTTCCGCTTGGAATGCCGTAGTTCATCCAAAGGACACCGTTTGGCACCTCGGCGACTTCTCAATGAAGCACGAACAGCGTCGGGTATCCGAAATCTGGCACGCGCTCAACGGCCGCAAGTACCTGATCATTGGCAATCATGATGTCGATAAGAAGGGAGATCTGCTCCCTGCCCTGTCGCGACTGGATTGGGTCTCGGTTTCCCATTTTGCGGAAATCAAGCATGACGGCCAGAGGATCATGCTGAGCCACTACGCCCCTTACGTCTGGAATCAAGCTCATCGGGGTGCATATGCAGCTTTTGGCCATAGTCATGGTCAGGTTCTGGGCATGCCTGGAACTATCGACGTCGGTGTCGACAATCAGAGTCTGCGCCCGATCTCGGTCGAAGAATTCATCAGGCAGGCCGAAGAAAGCATCATCAATGCCGAGGAAATCGTGAATACCATTTCCGACCGCCTGATTGGCCTTACAGACGTCTGGAAAGAACAGGCGAAGGCCATCAAACAAAACCGCCGTCGCATCAATGAAGAGGAGTCCTCAAGTCCATTCCGCCCTTAACCCCTGGTGGTATGCAAGCCGACAGTTCAGCCTAGTCGGGACCAATACCAGAAAAGGAGAAACGGTATAATGAGATTATGGGTGATTTCCGACCTTCATTTGTTGAAAACAGAGCCTTCCGAATTTGGATCAAAACTTCGAATTCCAGAGGCTGACATTTGCGTGCTCGCAGGTGATATCTGTGATGACCTCGAAGCTGGTCTGCAATGGGTGGCAACGATTATTGCCACACACATGCCTGTCATCTTTGTGCCAGGAAATCACGACTTCATCGGTCGAAGTCTCACCGGTACCGTGCCTGAAGCGCAGAGTATTGCAGCGCATTGTAGCGGTAATGCACACGGACGGCATCCAATCCATGTACTGGATAACGAGACCCTAGTCATTGACGGCGTACGTTTCATTGGAAGCACGTTATGGACGGATTTCGCTATCCTCGCGCCTGACAATGCCGATGCCGATACTGTTGAGAAATACAGAAACCAAGCGTTGGCCAATATGAAAGGCGCGATGCCGGAATATCAGGCAGTCTATGTCAACGAAGCCGTTGGTGGCGTTATTCCCAAACTGATGTCGCCCAAGGATGCTTACTGGCTTCATCTCGATAGCCGTAGGTATCTGAAAGAGGAATTATCAAAGCCGTTTTATAAAACGACAGTTGTAGTAACTCACCATGCACCGCATCCCAATTCGATATCGACCTTTCACGGTCGCAATAATCTGACGCCGGGGTTTGTATCTGACCTGACTGACATCATCGAAGGTTTCAAACCAGAGCTCTGGATCCACGGGCACGTTCACGAGACATACGATTATCAGGTCGGCAAAACACGCATTTATTGCCATCCGAAAGGCACTGGCAATCCGAATTTCAGCTGGCAGGGCGGTCTGATTGATATCCCGTCTGCAAGCCCAGTACCAACTTTTAGGAGCAGCAGATGAAACTATGGGTATGGTCTGACCTGCACCTTGAGTTCAGTTCTTCCGATTTTAGAACTCTCGACGATATTGTACCGCCTGCTGACGCAGACATCATCGTCTGTGCGGGCGACCTTGCTTGGGCAAGCCACTATCCTCGTCTTACAAGGCATATAGTGGAGAAGTTTGACATACCTTTGCTGATTGTTCCTGGAAACCACGAATACTATTCTCAGGATTCATTCGAGAGTGCGCTTCATCTGATGCTTGACGTCGCTCAACGCTCGATTGACGAAGACTGGGCTCACCCTGTTTATGTGCTCCAGCGCAAGACCCTTGTATTGGGCGACGTTCGTTTTGTCGGTGCCACGGGATGGGTCGATTTTGCATACGGTCTAGAAGGCCTTGATGATACCGAATTCGAGAAGGAGATCGCTCATCGTTTCCATGAGGCTCCGCATATTCTGAATGATTTCAAGATGATTTGGAGAAGGTTAGCTCCTTTTGTGTTCAGTCCGGAAAGAATGCTTCAGCTTCACCAAGAAGACCGAAATCACATTCTGTCAAAGATTGAGGAGCCGTTCGATGGCAACACCATCGTGTTGACGCACCACATGCCCCATCCGGATTGCACTCCAGAAATGTATAAGAATAACAAGCACAACTACCTGTTTGCGTCATCAGAGAAGCCATTCGGTGAACTGTTTCATAGCGATATGGCACCCGATCTTTGGATTTGTGGCCATACGCATGAAGCCTTCGACATCGAGGTAGGCCGGACGCGGATCGTCTGCAATCCGCACGGATACGACCACGAAGCTTACACAAATGGCTTCACATGGGACAAGGTCATCGACACTGACGATCTCCGCCCCCAACCCAGCAGGAGCTTGTGATGCGCCTTTGGATTTTCAGCGATTTGCATGAAGAGTTAGGAACGGTCAGAGATTTTCCAGACCGGAAGCCTGATGCTGATCTGGCCGTCATGGCTGGTGATTGGACGCATGCTGATAAACTGGAAGAGACGGCGAAGGCATTCATTGAGCGATTTCAGATGACAGTAGTCTATGTCGCTGGCAATCACGAATTCTATGACAGCTTGGGGCGTCGCTCAGCGTTTGAAACCGATCAGCTAATCCTGAAGCTTGCTGAAGCCAAATCGAAAGTATGGGATCACCGCCTGTATGTCTTGGATGAAGATACGGTCATCATCGATGGCGTAAGGTTCATCGGGGCAACTCTCTGGGTGGATTTCCTGATGTCGCTGAAAGACAAAAACCTGTTGCCAACGCGGATGAGACAGGCCACCCATATGCTCAATGACTTTGAATCCATTCGTATGCGCAGCGGACTACGCTTCGAGCCTTCTGACATGCTGGAACTTCATCATTCGAATGCGGAATATATACGGCGCGAGCTGGCCAAGCCTTTCGATGGCAAAACGGTGGTTGTCAGTCATCACTTGCCGCATGAAGCATGCACGCCGGAAATCTATAGAGGCTCAGAGGCCAATTACCTGTTCGCATCCTCGGCGGAAGCATTTGGCGACATCTTTGAAAGTGAACATGCCCCAGCTTTATGGATATGCGGTCACACCCACCATGCAATCGACATCCAGATTGGGCGCACGCATGTGGTCTGCAATCCGCTCGGCTACTGGTGGGAACAGCGGTCAGGCAACGGGTTCAAAGACAATCTTGTGGTCGATCTGCAGGAAGAACAATAGCTGTGAAATCTGATGCACTGAACGCTTTCAGGGAGATCCAGTGGCTCGCGAATGGTGAGACTGTGCAAGCTATTGTGCTGTCATGGGCGGCGATGAACCTGGTCTCTATGAACCTTGCATCTTTGCCCGACAATCTTCCTGCACTTCCAAAAGAGAAAGCGGATACGCCGTTATCGCTGGATGAAGCTCGCCAATATCTGGATTACAACTTCCAGCCATATGAGACCGGATTTCATCCATTCGTTGCCTGGACAGAAAACTGGATCATCACAGTGACTGGTGAACGCCCCACTTTCGTTCGTTATCCACGCAACCCTTCGCCCTTCCTGCCTCAGGCGTAATCTCATTGAAGAGATAAATGAATGTCTGGAAAATTGCACAAAATCGCGGGCGAACTCGGTATCGTGGCTGAAAACCTTGATGGCAGCTTTATTCTAATGGATGTCCGCTCGCTGGATGATCGACCGCCGCAGGATCAGCTATGGGTAGTCGTGGATTTCGATGACCCCGAGCGCGAACAGGCCATCGAACGAGCAAAACAGATTGGTGACCAATACGGCGTGCCGATCCGGACATCCGACTATGGCGACATGGAAGAAGATTTCATGGACACGATGCGTATTAGTGGGGCTGCCTATCAGATTTTTGAGCGCCCGCAGTTTGCCAAGCTAATCCGCAAGCACCCTCGCCTGTCGCGACCTAGGCTCCACGGATGGGAGATCGGTGTTGGCTGGATTGGCCTCGTTGATAGATATTTCGACGTGGTTGACCACGTCGTTCCCGAACACGTTGGTTTCAAGGTAGTGCAGATCAAAGAGAAATTCGGAGGTCTCCGTCTTTATTGCCAACCAGTTCTTCCGCAAATGAAGACAAAACAGGCGGACGATGACGTCATAGTCAGTCATCAACCTCGGAAGCTGGAACGTTGGGAACTGGAACTCCAGATGGCAAAAACCCTTGCGGAACAGCGGTCGTATTTCGTCTGCGAGCGTTGCGGACAACCTGGGCGTTTACGCGTTCGTGATGGCTACTATTTCACCGCTTGCGACGAGCACGCGACAAAAAAAGACGGCCAAATTGCCGACGTCGTCGATAACCATTCCATCATACGCATTGACGGCCGACGACTGAAATACGATCCAAACAAAGATGAAATGGTCGAAGTCCCAAGCATTCTTGAGAAAGTCGAAGGCCTTACGGATCTGGAAGTCCGGGCAATTCATAGAAACCTGCGAGAGCAACATGAACTCGATGATGTAACGGTGCTTTATGCCGTCAAAAGGCTCGATTGGGGCAACACCGGAGCCGGATATTTTGCCATCGTGCGCCTGAATGACACCAAGGAAATCCGACTGATCGAAACCGAGACGTGGGGACAACTCTCGCTCCCAGCTGAGGGTGCAATGTCGGATGCCATCAAGGTATATCGTGATCTCGCAGACAAGACCGAGGCGATGCTTAAGCGGTATCGGGAATTGAAGGGCTTCAAATGACCGATGTGAATGAAATCTTTCCGCCCATCGACTACACAGACATCTGCGATGTGGTGCAACGAATTCGCATGCTTAACTGGGCGGCGACACTTAACTCGATGAAGATGACTCCAGCCATCAAAGGTTGGCTATCTTACGACGAATTGGATTCCTTTTTGCCATTCCTCGATGCCCTGAATGCCCAGGTGCGAGAATTCCAAGATGGCAAAGCCAAAGAAGTCGCTCGCCGACTGACTACCGAAACTGAAAGAGTCTACGCAGCCCTCCAGATTGGTGGATTTCGCACACCACCCGTCGACGAGGTTCTGAAGCGGTACGTCAGTGGCAACATTGGTGAGGCCACCGCTAAAATCGTGCTCGACCTCGATTCACGGCAACTCAGAGATGCCCTGCAGACACATGGGCTGTCAACCATGCAGGAAACCAATTCCGAAGCCGATGAGACTGTCGACTTCTCATTTCTGAAGAAGCCGAATTGATAAATATTATCGGAAGCTGGCGGCCATGATGTTCAGGTCGTCACCAGGAGGCTTGTTATGACATCAAAATCTGATGATGACCCCAAGATTGCAGAACTCGATGAGTTGGAAGAGGCAACGAGGTTGGTAAAGGCTGCGAGGGCAGAGAAACGGGCGGCGAAGGTTGCCAAATATGGTGCCGATTTTTCACCTGATCAGCTTAAGACAATTACTGATAAGGAAACCGAGTGAGACAACGAAAACCCCACTATTGAGTGGGGTTTGGCATCGAGTTCAAATGTCATGTCTGTATTAGGTATATGGCGGCAAATGCACGGATAGAGCGCTAAAGCCAGAAATAAACGCCCAGCTCAGCAACCACACAATCGCATACCAAAGCAGAATAGTGACGGCAATGGTGATGCGACGCCTTGTCTTGCTGTAGGTGCGACCGCTGTTCCTTATTGCTTCACTCCATCCATTTCTATTCGGCACATTATAGACGAGGACAGCTAAGAGTATGAAATAGTAGACGAATCCACCTTTCTCGCTACCCAATATGGTAAGCATAGGCCCTCTTACAGATATACCATCGCTGCCGAAATAGGTATAATAGACGAGTTCGGCGATTATCAGCGGAAGATGGAATATGGCAACAGCAAAAAGGAATCCAATACCTGCTGCTATACTATTTATCTGTGACTTTGATAACGGTTTTCCTTGTGGCATCATCACTGACATCCCTCCTTAGAAACTGTCGTCAACGTGTGAACTAACGTCTGCTTTCGCTTCTGTTGGTGCGGCTGGCGATATGTCTTTCGGATTGGATGCAGTCGTTGTTATCGAGGCTACCGAGGTCTCACTTGAAGGCACCGATTTCTGAACAGGTGCGATCTCAGGCTCTACTTCGTCGACAATTGGTCCTGCAGCGCGTTCTGCCTCCACGTATTCTTCGTGTGACATTTCATCAGCCGCAGTATCTTCTACGCTGGCATTTGCCGTCTCGGTCACTTCACTGACAGAATTCTTGCCTATCTCCTTCTCGATCCCCGCATCAACAGGCTTCAACGCCAATTGACTACCGGACTCATCCTTTGTCGCCGCCTGAGCGATCAACGCGATCATTGTGGCGTCCAAAGCACCGGTTTCAGGAAGTCCTTTGTCTTTCTGGAATGCGACAACAGCAGCAGAAGTCGCCTTGCCTACAAAACCGTCAGGCTTTCCAACTTGATTGTATCCGAGAGCTACCAAGTGCTCCTGCGCAGTCAGGATAGATGGATCGGCGACAGGTTTAACAGCTTGGTTTGCGACAACGGCCGCACCTGCGACGGCTCCCGCTTTACCTGTATTCGACTTCGCAACCGACGTTGCCTTGCCACTATTACGTGATGCCGGAGCCTTCTGTTTCGCTTTTGACTCTGCAGACTTCTGCTTGGATTTATTTTGAATGACATAACCAGCACCACAACCGACAAGACCGCCCCCGATTTGAGCGAACTTGCGTGCGTTACCGCCAACAAACGATCCTGCTATGGCTCCCACGGCTCCACCAATGGCGCAACCGCCACCTCCAGCAAACGCACTTGGCACCGACGATACACTGACCGCCGATGCCATTAATATAAGTGTAGCTACTTTTAATAATTTCATTGTGCCTATCTCCTTTAACAAATAGCATAATATGCAATTAAGCATAATTATAGTTGTTACCACTTGTCGGCGCAAGGCACCAGCTTTAGTCAGAAAGATAGCGCTCTCAATTGAAAGTGATTTTTTCTCAGTAGTATGTAGCTATGAAACTTGAAACCAGGCATTGACCCAAATATGCTTGGATTCATTGACTTCTCCCGTTTTGAACTCGGGGAAATCGGTATACTTGAATATTATAGGGGGCGATATGATAGATGATGATAAAATTCCGACAAGCTTGATTGGATTGCTTTCAAAGATAATACCCGATTATTACACTCGCGCTCAAATTAATGCGCTGTTTCTATATGCTGGGACACCTCCCAGCTCTCCAGACGTCAATAAAATGATGGCCGTACAGTCCAGTTTAAGGGCGACTAATATCGAAAATGAGTTTCCGTTGAAGGTGCTGGGAATAATCCTAGATGACTTTATGGAAAAGCAAATCCACGAAATTCACACATGGGACTCAGCTACACCGACTGAGCATGAAATTGCACTGGAAAAATATAAGACGAACATCCGTGAAACACTTAACAGAGAAGGGCTTTCCTACGTAAAAGGTGGCTCAATCAATAAAGCAGGAACCAGCTCCACGGTCTCACTCTATGAGAACGTCAAGAGGCATGGTTTCGCTTCTGTCGAGATAGAAATTCAACGTGCACTTGCCCAAATAGAACAAGACCCACATGCTGCTGCACATTATGCCGGAAACGTCTTAGAGGCCACAATCAAAGCTTATCTGGACAATAAGCATGTGCCCTTCACAGACAAAGACACGCTCTCAACGCTATGGAAAATGGCGTCGGATCAAATGGGGCTGAATTCAGAGGAATGGAATGATAAAGACTTAAAACTGATAGGATCCGGCCTGTCAAACATTGTTACAGGGATCATGTATATTCGCAACAGGAAGAGTGCTGCACATGGGAGGTCTGCAGAGCAGGCTAAAATATACATAATCAAACCCCGACATGCCCGTTTGGCAATCCATAGCGCCCACACAGTTGCCGCATATTTATTGGAGTTGATAGAGTAGAGTGGCTTGAGGTCATATAATTTCGATTAACGCGGTTTAATCTTCGACAATATTCGCAATATTTGGCCCTATTATAAGAAATTCTATAGGCCTTGTTCTTCTATCTCAGGAAGACCTGGCGTCGTCAGGTTCACCGTTGGCCTATCACTTTTCGATATTCTTCCGAACATTTGTCGTAAGGGCTGCAGGAATTCGACATTGTCTGTCGCAATGAAGGTAACAAAAAAGGCGTCATTAAATGACACCATTGCGGCGACTATGTCAGTTTTATTGGTGTTAAATCTCAAATGGAATTGTTTTCCTGACTGTTGTACCCCCTGAACAAGTTGAGCGTATCCCGGCATTACTGAAATTATATGCCTGTATGTAGCCTCAGATATACCGCCATTTAAATACCACTCAGTGTGAATCAGTCCCGTCTGCTTAATCGGGCGGTCTGTGAAATGTGAGAAACCTGCCATCGCTAGTTTTGCGGAGAAAATATTTAGGTATTTTCTCGTTAAGGGACCGTTCGCTCTTATTTTTTTTATGGGTCGCAATAATCCGTTGTGTAAGACGTATGAATCCTCAAGATCTGTACCGAATATTTCGTGCTCAATACCCGGTATTCTTTTTTTTTGCCGAGCGAAGTAGGTCTCTTATACGATCTACCTTCCACTTATCATCTGCTACAGCCTCTAAGTGTGCCATCATGCCAGCAAGCGCGTCAGCTCCACTAGAACCTTGATTACAAGTATTGCAACACGCAAATACCCAGCCGTTAGGTCGAACATTCTTGAACATGTTCCTGGGAGGCATATGCTCGATAGAGAATTTGCTAAACTTATTACAGTATATACAGCCTGTCGCGCGCTCTATGATTTGTGCGTGCGTTAATTGCATTCGCTTAGCCTCCCCCATAACCACCCTCAATATAGACGTTGTTCAGTAATCATAAATTTTGTCATTCTGCGTGATTTATGCCTTCGCAAGCGATAAATTCAGAACGTCTCCCTAGTCAATGAGACAGCCGCGAATTTTACCAATATCAAGTGCCAGTACATCAAAAATTGTCTGACGTCACAAGCACCATTGCCGTGAATGTCAGTGGGAAATGCCCTAACATTCCCACCAATCTTTGTCGGTTTGGTTCAACTTCAAGTTAACTCAGCGAAGCAATCGCTCAGCATGTTAAATCCCAGAGTCATCCTGTCGCTGACGACGTGCTTACCTGCTGAGCTACCTGAGACTGAGAATGGGCGGCAATAGCCTTGGTTTCTTCGACGTCTTGCATTGTCACGCGGACGGAATGACCCTCAGATTGTCTCTCTTCAACAGCCCTCTCGATGCCCGTCATTTCAGCATCGGGTTCCGACTTGCGGATCGCTGCCATCTGGTCTGCCACCTCGGCATTGAATTGTAGTTCCATGGTGTCCGAGTAGCTCTTATCGCCAGCCTTAGCTTTGGAAACGGTTGCCTGTGCCTGATCATGGGCTTCAGCATATTTATCAGCGGCCTTCGTCTTGTCCTCACTGGTTTCCGCTTTGGCGTAGTCGGCCGCCGCTTCACGAACTGCCGACATCTGGCCGTCGAATTCCTTACGATCATTCATGTAATCGTTGAATTCCTGGTTGATTGCCATCTTCCTATCCTCAGCCTCCAGGATCGCATCAATGTCACCAGATTCCGTGGCTTGCTCGTATTGCTGATCCGCGCTGACTGATGCCTGCTTAAAATCAGACGTAATCCTGTCATCGATGGCCGATGCCTCAGATTCAGCCTGGCGATTTAAATCGTCAACATCGCTGGCAGCACTCGTATCCTCAATTTCAGATGCAGGTCTGGAGGCATCTACCTCAGCAGTCTTGATGTCATGATCTGGCTGTTCGGTTTCAACTTCGACGGCTGCCTCTGCTTCAGTCTCGATTTCCGTTTCTTCGGTATCGACGTCAGGCTTTTCCAGCTCGACTTCGGGTTCCTCTACGTCGACATCAGGTTCCTGAATTTCGATATCGTCTTGAATAGCCCCGAGTTTTGTAGACACCCTCGGGTTAGGTTCTCTGCTGCTTCTCGAACTCGACGGGCGACAGCATCCCGTTTCTGACGTGCTTGCGTTTCGGGTTGTAGAACATTTCGATGTAGTCGAACACGTCCTGGCGAGC
>NZ_VCIG01000011.1 GCF_006345815.1 Ochrobactrum sp. CGA5
GGGGGGGGGGGGGGGGGGGGGGGGGGGGGAGCAAGCAAAGATATCTTCAAAGCGCACTTCTTTTCACTGGCTACATTTCTCGCTGCCTCTGTTGCACAATGCCGCTGCAGCTAATGCTCGCCTCGCCCTCATCGAGTTGCCCGGATCGCGATCGTCCGAAGCGACCAATGGTGTTTATGTTTCCGTTAAACCAGGCGAAAGCAAGCTATTCTAGCAAGTCTGGCAGGGCGAGTATCAGCATTTTCAAAGCGGAATTGTCAGCTGACAATTCTGACATCTTTCACAATCAACGATTAGATTGTGCCATATTGATCATTCATATCGGATGTTTACCAATGCATATTCCAGAGGGTATGACAGCGTTAACCTTTGCTTAACCCTCTTTTCCTTGACTGCATCGCCGGACTCAGGCAATTTGCGAAAAAGAGTTCGTTTTCATGGAAAAAACGTGAATGGCTACATACCACGCAAATGTTGCAAATAACCGTGCAATCGCGTCAGAATCTATGGACGATACGATCTGGGCTGACTCGCAAGCTTTGGGTGGACAATTGCAGTTACTGCGCGAGAGGCTTTTTCCACCAACAGCCGAAAAGTCCCTTCGCAAGTTTTCAAGTCCGGAGGTGGCTAAACTCATTGGCGTTACAGAGTCATATATTCGCCATCTCGCGACTCAAGAAGTCTCTATCGCTGCGGAGAAAACGTCGGGTGGGCGTCGACTGTATTCTTTGGGACAAGTCAATGAACTGCGAGCGGTACTCGCGAAGAGCCGCCCTGGCTATATTCCTCATCGCAAAGATCAAGAACATCTCCAAGTTATAGCCGTTACGAACTTCAAGGGTGGTTCCGGTAAGACAACTTCTAGCGCACATCTTGCTCAGTATTTGGCACTTAAGGGATTCAGGGTTTTAGCGGTCGACCTCGATCCGCAAGCGTCGATGTCAGCCTTGTTCGGTTATCAGCCAGAATTTGACGTGGGCGAAAACCAAACTCTTTATGGTGCCATTCGATACGATAATCCAAAGCCATTGTCAGAGATCGTAAGGCGTACTTATTTTGATGGCCTGGATCTTGTTCCGGGCAATCTGGAGCTTCATGAATTCGAACATGACACGCCGAGAGTTCTAGCCAATAAGGAAAGCGTAGATAGTCTGTTCTTTATGCGCGTAGCTCAGAGCTTGGAATCTGTCGCCGACAACTACGATGTGGTTGTTGTCGATTGTCCGCCACAGCTTGGATTTCTGACAATGTCTGCGCTTTGCGCCGCGACGTCTCTTCTCATTACCGTGCATCCACAAATGCTTGATGTGGCGTCGATGAACCAATTTTTGGCCATGACATCAAACCTTCTGTCAGTCGTTAAAAACGCGGGAGGGAATCTAGAATATGACTGGATGCGATATCTCATGACACGCTACGAACCGCACGACGCTCCACAGGCGCAGATCGTAGCGTTTCTTCGTAATCTGTTTGGTGAACGTGTGCTCACCTCCATGATGCTTAAGTCAACGGCAGTATCTGATGCCGGTCTCTCAAAACAAACTATTTACGAGGCGGGCAAAGAAAGTATGCACCGACAGACATATGAACGAGCTGTTGAATCAATGGATGCGGTGAACTCCGAAATTGAGAAACTTATTCTTCGAGCTTGGGGAAGGGGATCTGAATGAAGGGCAAAGACGTCCTTAAGGGCCTCATTGATGCCGGGAAACCTATTGACTCGTTGTCAGCTGTAGCGCCAACACAACGGCCAGCTGGAGCTATCAAGGCACTCAATCTCGGACTGAACAGACTTTCCGAAGAGGCCGCGGAAGCGAAGCATCTACGGGAAGCCTTGGCACGGTCAGAAAATGTGGTGGATTTGGATCCATCCATCATCGATTCTTCAATCGTCGCAGATCGATTGGTATCTACAACCGATACTGCATTCGATGAGCTTAAGACAGCAATTCAGACGTCGGGACAGCAGGTTCCTGTTCTTTTGAGACCCAATCCTGAAGTTCCTGGTAGATATCAGGCTGCTTATGGGCATCGTCGAATTCGAGCGGCGAGAGAACTTGGTATCAATATTAAAGCAGTCATCAAAGAGCTCAGTGATGAGCAAATGGTGGTGGCGCAAGGGCAGGAGAATGGGACTCGCGTTGATCTCAGCTTTATCGAAAGGGCCCTTTTTGCGCATAGACTTGATCAAAGAGGCTTTGACAGGGACACACTGTGCTTGGCCTTGGGTGTAGATAAGCCGGAAATATCACGGCTGCTCACAGTGGCCGGTTCAATCGATCATTCCATTGTTGAAGCAATTGGACCTGCACCGAAGGTAGGACGACCACGGTGGCTGCAGCTGGCGGAACTTCTTAATGAACCAGGAGCGATGCGAAGCATCGCCTCACTTATTCAGACAGCGCCGTTTATAAGTGCAGACAGCAATACCCGGTTCAAACTGGCTCTTACTACCGCTGTACCGTCGACGAAGCCAGTCTCGATTGCTTTAAAGGAGTTTAAATCCGGCGATAAAAAAATAGCTGTGATGGATCGAAAGAGCGGTCAAGCGAAGCTGATCATCGCCGATGACGACTTCAGTGAGTTTTTAGAGAATCGCATGTCCGATTTAATTGGCGAGTACATTGCTCGCAAACGGGTAATTGTCAGCTGACAATCGGTCAGAGCGAATACGTAACGTCAAACCTATGGAGAGAGGCCGACAAAAGAAAAAAGCTCCCAAAACGTTGCCGTCGTGGAAGCCCTTCTCGGATTAAGCACCTAGAGAATCGCATTTCCTCGAATCACTGTCAAGAGTCTTTGGCACCGTTTCGGTAAGCGGATTTCTTTTGCCTGGAGAAAGGTGAAGGACAATGCAGCCTGGAAATGTAACGACGCCCTTTGGGCGGCGGCCCGCGAAGCTTGCGCTCGTGAAGCGCCAGTTTGCCAAGCCCGAAGTGAGGGCAGGGCAGGAAGTCGACAAATGGAAAGTGTTCCGTGACGTATGCGAAGCGCGAACGATGCTTGGCATTCAAGATCGCGCGCTATCCGTATTGAACGCATTGCTGAGCTTCTATCCGGATGGCGAGCTGTCCGATAAGGCAGGTTTGATCGTTTTCCCATCCAATGCACAACTTACCGTTCGTGCCCACGGTATATCCGGCGCAACGCTTCGCCGTGCGCTCGCAGCGCTCATCGATGCAGGACTGATTGAGCGTCGTGATAGCCCGAATGGAAAGCGATATGCGCACCGGGATAGGGCAGGGAAGGTCGAAGAGGCGTTTGGCTTCAGTCTGGAGCCGTTGTTGGCCCGTCATGCAGAACTCGCGCAGCTGGCCCAGCAGGTGGCCGAAGAAGCCCGTCTATTCCGTCGCGCGAAAGAAGCTTTGACCATCTGTCGTCGCGATGTTCGGAAGCTTATTACAGCAGCGATGGAAGAGGGAATTTCCGGCAACTGGATTCATATGGAGACCGTTTACGTCGATCTTATGAGCCGCCTTCCACACTCTCCATCACGTCAAATCGTTGAAAGCTTACTCGAAGAGATGAAGTTGTTGCGCGAGGAAGTCATCAACCAGTTGGAAATTCACGCAAATTTCAATGAAATGAGCGGCAATGATGATCATAATGAGCGTCACATACAGAATTCAAATACCGAATCCACCACTGAATTTGAACCTCGCTCTAGAAAAGAGCAGGGGGCAACCGAAGCTCTAGTCGGACCAAAGACGAGCACGCCATTGAAAGTGTTCCCATTGGCTATGGTGCTGCAGGCATGTCCTCAAATCACCGATTATGGGCCGGCCGGCTCAATAGCAAACTGGCGAGACCTCATGTCAGCCGCGGTTGTGGTCCGATCGATGCTTGGGGTCAGTCCAAGTGCCTATCAGGAGGCCTGCGAAATAATGGGACAAGAAAATGCAGCCGTCGTGATTGCCTGCATTCTGGAACGTTCCGGACACATCAAATCGGCTGGTGGGTACTTGCGGGATTTAACTTCAAGGGCGGAGCGCGGCGAATTTTCACTTGGTCCGGTCATCATGGCTCTGCTCAGGTCAAACGCGCAGCATTTGAGCGTGGCGGGATAGTTATGTTTTTGTGTGAACATTGCGCTTTTGAGAAAGCTTGTAATGTCAAAGGCGTCACGTCTAGCTTCGTAGTCGATAGACTATGAGGTATGTTGGCAAGCCGACAATCCAGGCGCCGTGTACTGTTAATACCATTGTTGCGAAGCCAAGCAAATCTTCGATGTTTGTGTCGTTTTTCACCCTCTTCGGCAACGGCCTCGATTATCTGGGCCTATCGGAACGAATAGTTCAATCCCGATTTTTGCCAAGCAGAGCAGCACGGATAAGGTCTCTCTTGCTTTGTGGATCAGCCACCACAAGAGGGGCGGAATGTTGTTTGGTTGTCTCGGTATTTTTCTGTTTAAACGTCGACAAGCATTTTTCAGCGTTCTGTCGATCATCGTCTGAAACAGGTTCCACAGGGTTGCCATTGTAATCATAACGCATGGCGCCTTCCTGGCGGCAAGCGAGATAATAGCGTTTAGAATGAACATATGCACCGATCGCACGACGTAATGCGGTTACACTGGCTTCTGAACTGAGGAGCGGAGAAAGTTGTTGGAAAAAACCAATTGATACCGGGCGGATGGGGTCACCGATCTCAGTAGGTAAAACGGCTAGCGATTGCGTCAATAAAGCCTGAATTGCGGAAGATCTACGGAGATCCTTTTCCGTAGCGATTATCGGCTTCTGATTCATTTTGAAAATACCCCCATCTAAAAGTTAGACTCGGCTTTATGAATAGAATGTGGGCACAGTTTGACGTTCGTCGCCGTTATGCTGCGCGGTATCTCTGAATTTGGATAAGGAAGTCTTTCGCCGCTCCCCAAGCCACTCCTTGCACGCGGGTAGGTTATAGCTTATATATTAGCTAAGTTAGCTAATGGAGGCTGAAATGCAGGTCACAGTCCACGCGGCAAAAACAAACTTGTCAAAGCTTATCGAGGCGGCACTGGCAGGCGAAGAGGTTATCATCGCCAAGGGCAAGCGTCCCGTCGTAAGGATCGTCCCCGTTCCTCAGAACGGATTCACGATTGGCCTGTTGAAAGGGCAACTGACAGGATCTGGACCCGATTTCTTCGAGCCGATGAGCGACGATGAGTTGGCGCTTTGGGAGGGTGGCGAGTGAAGCATATCCTGCTCGACACCCACACATGGACCTGGTCGCTGACGGCGGACGCCCGCCTCTCAGTCATTGCCACGGAGGCCATTGAGCAGGCAGAGACGGTTTCAATCAGTGCCATTAGCTTGTTCGAGATTGGACAAAAGGTCCGGCTGGGCAAATGGCCGGAAATGGAGCCGTTTCTCCCCCGGTTGGTCGGGCTTGCCGACGAACAGGGTGGACGACTTGTGGAAGTATCGGCAGAGGCAAGCCTACTTGCCGCTACATTAGAATGGGCGCACCGCGATCCATTTGACAGGTTCATAGCGGCAACTGCGATCACGCGCGGATTGACATTTGTCTCGGCTGATACTGCCTTCGATGCATTGGTGTCCGAACTATCATGGCCGGGACGGGTCTGGTGAGGTAAAAGTAGGATGTTGGAATCTGTTTTGGGATATGGAATAATCCGCCGAAACAAGATCGGATGGAATAGCGCCATGTTGCCAAGATATCTACGGCCCGTGTTTGACCGTGAAGCATATGGGCCGATTTCGAAGACGGAAAAAGCGGTACGCTTTGCCGTGTTCGTTCCCTTGTCTGTTCTATGCATGGTCCCGGGCGTTGTATTTATGGGTTTGTTTCTGTTTACAATGGGGCTTGGTACAGGACGCATTCTTTTAGATGATACTGGCACTATGACGTCACTCAAAATCGTGATGTTTGTGGTAGCACCAGCATTATTTCTAGTCGGTCTGGCCATACGCAAATATTGTTTGCCGTTTGATTGACCATTGGCTTAGACGATTTACAAAAATACCGGCTTTGAGCCGGTATTTTTTTATTCTGGATAGCCGTTAGTTTTAATCGCTTCCGAGCCGTTTGGCTCTGTTTTCTTCGTCCAAGCGCTGCTGTCGTCGACCATTTAATGATCCAAATGCCTTGCCTGCACCAATATCCGTGGCCTTCATTTGCCCCGCAGCACTCAGACCAGTACGCAATGACGACTGGCTGTCCAATTGATCGCCAATATCATCGAACCAACGGAATACACGTCCTGGAAAAGAAGCAATCAGCGAGAACGATAGTTCAATGATTGCCAGATAAACGAAGATGATAAATATCCCAATTACGACCATCCCCGCATACCAAGCAAAGCTTGCCCAACTATCTGCCGCAAGGGACTGCGAGGAAGTTAGCGCGTAATAGAGACCGGCGTTCAATAGATTGCCGGCAATGCGAAATACGATCATGCCGGCTAGGAACCCAAACAACATCAAAGTTGGCGTTAGGAGCAAGGAGAGCAGCAAGACATATCCCTTGCGAGCATGGGAACCAGTCAGGCCATGCCCGCCCATCGAAAAGTGCGCTATGGTCCATAGCGGTGCGGCGAATATGGCTTCGATGACAAGAATGATGAAGGAGATTAGAGCCATTACCCAGATGATGCTCGGCATCATCGGCATGACAAAGGCAAGCGTGCTTCCAAAAATCATCAATCCGAGTAATGCAGGCCCCATAATCGTGCCAAGCGTAGTTGCTGCCCCGCCGATCCAAGGCATGCCACCAAATAAGACGATAGCTGCCGTGGCAATTCCCGCGACAGCGGTAAGTTGGATGCCGAACAGAACAAGGGCATTCATTGGATCTGTTACAGAGGAGTCCGGCGCAAAGAGAGCAATGCTCTCCAGCATCCCGCCCGAAGTTGGCAAGATATTCGCCAGATCCCCGCCATTGTCAGCAAAGGCCAGACGTTCATTGATGAACGCCTTGATACCGCTCCGGGCAACCGATTCATTCCACCATTCAACGGTTCCGTTATAGGTAGCGGTAATCTGGTTGAGAAATTTCTTGGTGTCACCTTCAGCGGAACCAAAAATATAGGTGTTGTTGGCGGCATATTGCGAAGAGAGGGCGGTAAAAGACGATCCGCTTGGATTAGACGCGCCGCCAATAGCACCGCCTGGCGTAGTCGTTGGCATCATCGAACCCACGGAGTTCGCATCTGATGACATACGGGAAATCAGTTGATAATAGAAACCGGCCTGCGACCAACCCCCATTTGTCACGTTGATAGAAAGCTTTTGTTCCTTGCTGTCGCCGGGGGTGATGATCTTTATATCGTCGTTCTGATTAAATGCCGCTTGCGCAGACTGATTAATCCGGTCGGCACCCATGTATTTCGACAACAGTTCGCTTTGCATGCCGCGCCATAAATTCATATCGGCGGCAAGGTTGCGGTAGGCGGGCAGGGTCTGTCTTGTGGAGACTGCGACGGCCAGCTCGTCCGCGACTTTGGAAAACGCATTCGCCATGACGACAACGTTTGCTTGCTGGCCTTGCAGAAACTCATTGAACTTGGCGCTGACCGTTTTGCTCAGATCATCCTTGCCGGTCGTATTGGCAGTTTCGGCCAGACGCCGGAAGCCAACAGTTTCGGTTGGCAACGAGACTTTGCCGCAGGCCGCGCTATCTTCCGGAAGGCCGTATTGCAGTACACGAACACCGGCCAGCGTACTCCATGTCGCAGAAATGCCCTTCATGTCGTCGCCAGCCTTGGCGACTTCATAGTTATAGACGGCGCGGCATAGTTCCATCCGAAATAGAGCCTGCAAAAACTGGCCGTCTGCACTATCGGTATCGGCGGCAAGCACCGGCACTTTTTGCTCGACAACCAGTTTGGCGGTCTGGTCCCAGAAGAAAGTTGCGGACGCGGTTCCGACCTTGACGATATAGGCTGAAACGACTTGCGCCGAATTGTAGCCGCCGGGATGAACCGGCGCGAGCGCAGCGGCTGCGATAACGATACGGACCGGAACCCAGATTGTGGAGTGGCGACTACCGAGAACTTCGCCCTCATTGGCGGTATCGGCTGTCGCGATGAAGACGTTATAGACGAAAATTACCAGCCCTATCGAGAAGAACAGGACGTTGAAATTAAACATCAGCGTCGAAATGAGTGTTTCTTCGTTCGGCCCCTCGAAGAGCGGCCCGAAGATCATATTCAGATAGGAATTGGTGCGTGGATCTCCGTTGCCGCTGATAATATCAACAACATTGATTTCCTCGGCGGCGCTGGCCTTAGAAACCGCAAAGGCTAAGAACGTCATCCATGACCATAGCAAGCGTTTAATCATCGGTGACTTTCCTTATTTCGGTCGATCCACGGTTTTTGCCAAAGAGAAATTCGCGCATTGATCCCATGCGCCGCTGCCTTATCTGCCAGCCGCGATAGGAAGCGCGCACGGCCAACAGGAAAAAGGCGCAGCTAAGCAAAATGAGGCTGAAAATACCTGTCAGTGACAGGGTGTAAAAGAAATAGAGCGTGGGAATGAGCGCCAGACAAACGGCGGCAGAACCGAGAAAAATGGAGTTCTCTCGATCCCACTTAGAAATTGCGGCCTGAATATCATCCTCGCCAAGATCACCGACCAGATGCCAGAAACGGCGATAGCCGCCGTCATCATCTTGAAAGGAAAAGCCGCCTTCTTCTGGCTTGGGATAAGTGCGAAAGGCTCCCAAGCCGTCTTTTGCGGCTTCATAACCTTGCCGCGCGCCACGACCGACATCCTGATATGATTGAGCTCGCCACCGAATATATCGGCCAAAGACCCCAAATCGCTCTTTCTTTTCTCTGTCAGCCATGAGGCTTATCCTCTCTGATCGAATGCAGATCAGGTTCCGCTACCTGCTTCCATCGGAATATTCGTCGTGTGCGTGTCGCGGTTATCCAGAATCGTGGAAAGGACAGCAGCAAGAGCCACGGAATTGCGGCGCTCCAGATCAAAACGCATCCATTCGATTTGTTGTGTTAGCGCGGTTGCAAGCAACTGTTCGCGCTGAACGGCATCTGGCGACATACGTGCAAGCTGTTCATGCCATTTGGCATTCGGGAAGCGGGAGCGCACGAAAATATCCATCGCCTGCAATTGCGATACCTGATCGCCAATCTGATAGGGATAACCTTGCGGCGCAGCTTTCTTTGCCCATGCGGCCAATTCCGAGCTACCCGTAGGGGTCGCCAGATCACCAATGTAACTCATGATGGCATGTGCGGCTGATCTACGGCTTGCATCGACTTCACGGGCTGCAATCTGTGCACGGCCCGCTGGCGTCTTGCTTTCGGCTTCCGTAATGGGCTTGGCCGGGATCGGATCGACAATATTGTTTACGAGCCGGATATGTGCGCCTGCAATTTCTTTCTTCGTCGTATCAAGCGTGATGGCGTCAGTGATCAGACGGGCATCGCTTGTCGGATCGGCAAAGCCGCCGACACCCTTAAAGCGGTCACGATCGGTAATAATGGCGTTGGCGACAGCAAGTCCGCCCTGGGCAACCGGTGCGCCGATATCTTCATTGCCATAAGACCAATTGCGGGAGGCATTGGTAATGTCCTTGCCGCTCAATCCTTGGCCACCGCCCGCCTTACCGATGGAGAATATGCCGGACAGATCCACACATGCCGAAGAAGCAGGATCATAGCGTCCACTTTCAGCGATACCGCGTGCAATTTGCTTCTGTCTGGTCACGTCATTGACTTGTGCAGCTTCGGTAATGCGCTTTTGAGCTTCCGTTGCCCGTTTAGAGTAGGCGCTAAGCTGCGCAACGCCCTGCAAGATCGTATTGGCAATATCATTGCCAACATCTGTCGTGTGGTCATTAACGCGGTTCACCCCGTCATTGACGATGTTGCGAATGCTACCGCAATCGCAATCCGCCAATGCCGACTGTGATCCTGCAATAATTGAAACGAATGACGCCGCAGCCAGAAATGCAATCTTCTTCATCGGCTCAGTTCCCGTACAAATTCTGGTAAAGATCGTTCATGATGGACTGCGCGTTTTCTCGCGGGCCGGAATCCTGCACGTTCGAACCGCTTTGGCCTATCCCGCCTTGCCCGATGCTGAAATCAATGTCCGGACCACCGCTGGCGCCCATGCCGGGAAGATTGAGACCCTGCAATTGTGGAAACTGAAATGCGTTCTGCAGCGGCTCGGTCAGCTTGCTAATTTGCTCTTGCGCCATCGAGCAAACCTGATTTTCCGCATCAGACAAAGCCTTGTTGAAAATTGCGGACAGGTCGGGAATCGTGATCGCAATATCCAGATTGGTGTCCATCAGGCTATCAAGGCAGCTTAGACCGGATAAAGGAGCAGGCATTTTCAATGCCGCTTCCTGCCGTTTGACTTCGCCCTCAATGCCGCTGTTGATTGCGTCCTTGAGGCTGACTTTCACCGTTTCAAGACAACCTTCGCCCGCGCCTTGGAAAAGGTCATCGCCAACTTCGGCATGTGCCGCCGCTGGAGCAGCCAGCAACAAAATACTCAAAAGAAGCTTGCGCATTACAGGTTCTCCTTTTCGCCCTGAAACGGCGGTCTTTCCTGAATAAGAACGGGCCGGACATTGCCGATGCCCGGAAAGCCTGCCGTGTCCTGAAACATGGGATCGCCGCCAGCAGGCGCACCGCCTATGCCGTTGCTGATACCGGAGTTGCCAGCACCGTTCGCCATGCGTTTCATGACGTAGGCTTGCAATTCCTCGTAGGATTTGAAGCCGTTTGCGGTCAGGTAGCTTGCGGGCAATACACTTGGGTCAAATCCGGATGCGACCCATTGATTGAGAGCGCCCGCACCCAGAAAATGCGATGCCTGCAACAATCCATCTTCGGTAATGAGAACGCCATTGACGGTCTGCCCGACAAGTCCGCGTGTCTGCGAAGACATGGAAGCCCAATTCTGCGATGCCAATTCCTGATTAGCCCTGTCTTGCAGACTTGCGCCCGCAGACGAATAACGAAGATCGCTGACCGAGCTAACACCCGCAGCGGTTGCCTTATCCGTAAAGGAATAATTCGAATAATCCGATTTGCTGCCGGAACCATTGTAAGAAATATAGCCGAGATTTGCCCATGTTCCGGCTGTTATCTGGTAGCGTCCCAGAGCGGACGAGCCGCCTTGGTTCATGATGGAATAGGAGTTGCCGCCCTCATACTTGGCAATGCTGTCGTTATAGTCTGCCAAGGCTGCAAACGATCCAAACGCCAGCGATAGCGCAAGAATGCTTGATCCGAAAAAGCGACGAGCATTCATTTGCGGTCCCTCCCGGCAATGATGGGTGTTTGGGCATCAATGGTGAAATCTGGCTTCAACCCGCCAAGCTGATATACGGTCAGTCCCTTGGACGTGACGGTTTCAATAAGCGGGTTGGCGTCCTTATCGCGAAGCGGAGAGGCACCGGCTTGCGATTCAATGGCATCGTAATTGCCGACAAGTTCCGACTTCTCATTGAGAACGAAAGCCGGGCAATTCAATTGCCCGCAATAATATGGGCTTTGAATGGAAACGATTGCGCCGGTTCCGTTTTTCAAAGGAAGATCGAGAACCGAATATGTCGTGTCGTCGCGCTTCTCACCTGTACCGGCTGATAGCGCCGCATCGACTGCCCGCTTTTCCTCTGGCTTGGCATCGCGATAAAGGAATTTGTATTCGGCAAGCCCCGGCCAGTATTCATCGCCGGTCCATTGCCACATGCGCGATCCATCATAGATTCCTCGCATTCCGTTATCGCCTAGCGGCCCAAGCTGAAATTCCTTGGCCGTACCCCGCCACAATTCCAGCCATTGCTTGTCATCGTAGAACAGGACGGCATAGGTGCAATTATCCGTGCAGGTACGTTCCGTCGAAAGACGAACAACCATTTGCTCATAGCCATCGTCAGGCTCCTTGAGCCAGACGCGCTTTGCATCGACAAGGCGAAATTTCTTGCCATACATTTTGCGGGCTGTACTCGTCGCCTGGGAATCCGAACCGTCAAAATCGACTTTGATTTCTGGTTGAAACTTCAGATAGCGCAGTTCGTCGCGGGCCAACGCGTCGGACAAACCGACAAGCGTTGATGCGCAGCTAATGCTCATGAAAAGTAATGCTCTAAACATCCCGGAACCCTCTGATAATTTCGTCTGCAATCTGTCGGATCAGGTTTTCTTTGGCGCTTTCATCGACAACGACACCGCGCGCTTCCATCTCGGTTTTGCGCACTTCGATCAGTTCGGACGCCGTACCTTGCGGGAAGCGCTTCGCCAAAACGCGTCGGCCCATTTTGGGGCCGAACGCTTCGTAAATGAGCGAGCGCAAGGCAGTATCGCCCTGGGTGGTGGAAAGCGCCCAACTCTCAATCGGGCCAATGTCGTTGAACAAATATTGCGTGTAGATGCCGGTTTTCAGCTTCATCATCGCAACGAAGGGAGCGCCTTGTCCTGCAATCGGGCCGTTCAGACCGCGCAAGACCGACTGGATTGTCGGTGAGAAATTGAAATTCTCACCTATCGACCTGATGGCACCTTCGGACGGTACATTGCAGAAAAAGAAATTGTTCGCGAGTTCTTGAACTTCTCTATCGAAGTCGTCGATCAGCTGCGAAGCGTAGACCTGTTGAACACCAGTCTTACGCCCAACGCGGGCATCATTTTCATTTTGCTTGCGGAAGAACGCCAGATTGCCGGTTCGATGATATTCATCGTAGGCGAGGCGCTTTTGCATTTGTTTATTGTTCGTCACCCTTTCCAAGTGATAGGCGCGAACATTGGCTGGAATGGAAACCTTATCCAGATCGTCTTCGTGCAGCCAGAAATCAGACGTGATGGTATGGCGGGTCAGCATGTACATAACCGCCGACTGGCGATGTGCATGTGCCCCGGTGTTGGAAGTCACTGCTTCCAAATCAAATGCGATAATACGAGCGTCCGCGACACTAAAGCGGGTAGGGCGGGCAAGGATCGGGAAGTCACGACAGGCGGCAGTCACCATGCGCTGGAACGCAACCACGACCGATTCACTCGTTGATTCAACGCGCATTTCCCGGAACGGCTCTTTGACCGTTTCGCGGTTGGACATGCTCACCAGATCGGCCATGACAGGCACCGCAAAGCGCTGCGCAAGCGTTGCCTCGTGATGCTTGTCCTTATCAAACAGGAACTTGACGACTTCCCACCACGTCGTTTGCGCGTCCGTTTCATATCCCAGAGCATCAAGCGCATTATCAACGTCAACGCTATCGGTTCTCGAATAGCGTTTCGGGTTCATGTCCTCCGAATAATACTCGTATGCTTCGTTAATTGCCGCACGCGCCAAGGCGCTAATGCCGTCATAAGGACTTTCCCGATCATCGGCAGTGCAGCACAGGCAAACGAGATTGACGAGAAATTCCAGTTCGTAAGGAAATGGCTTTTGAACGCACAAGTTCAGGTCGAACGGATTGACGGAATATTCTTCGCGATTTTGCAGCCGCAAATGCATCGCTTCATGACGGCGCGATGCTGGCAGTGCATCCTTGATCAGTTGTATAAGCCCCTGGCTTGAAGGGCCAATATCGATGATGGAAATGCGCGGCAGCAATGATGCGCCTGTTTTGGACCGTCCGACTTGCGGCGACAGGGCAATGGACAGGTTCATGGAATTAGACAGAACCGATTTGCCCGAACCCGGTTGGCCGACAATAATATCAACCCAACCAAGTTGGCGGGACGATCCGGGATTATACGGCCAAAGCTTACCGTCCTTTGTGCGGAACAGGATCGCGCCACGCCGCCACGGACTGGACGGGCGCGATAATGGCGCAAGCGCGAACACGTCCGTCAGATAAGCCGATGCAACGGGAGCGGTAGACGCAGCATTAAGTCCCATTGTCGAGGACATGATGCATTCAACGGGATCGCCAACCTGCATATCGGTCTGGGTATTGCCCCAACCATGGACGGTCTGGCGAAGTGTGGCGATATCGGAAAGCAGTTGCTTTTCTTCGCCACGGTCACACCATGCCGCGAAAGAAGCACGCCAGCGAACAATAGTTTCACCGTCACCATTGATTTCACGTGCCGCCTCAAATGCCCGTTTGATGCGACCGTTCGTTATTCTTCCGGTAAAGGTGAGCAGGCTCGCGTAGGTTTCCTTGAACGTTTGCCCCTGAAAACCGCCGCTATCGACCAGCATGGAGACACGCCAAGATATTTTGCGCCTCTGATCAAGCACACGGGAAATCAAGTCGTTGAAGTTGACGACCTGTTCGGGGCCAAGCACCACATCAAAGCCGCAATAGATTTTTGAGCCAAACTCAAAAATGCGGTCGCTTAGAAGCGTGCTGCCTTCGGACATGATCTGGGAACTAAGTGACGGCCAGAGCAGATGAGAAAAATCCTTGCCCTTGTTCTGCAATTCCGTGTCAGGCATTTTTGCCCGCAAATGGTCGCCGGGCAAAACCGCCTTCCAATTGTTGCTAGCCGCCAGAAACTCGGGATTGAGTACGCCTTTGATTTCACTCAATGCCTCGCGAACGTCCAACAATTCAATGTCGAAGCCGCAGCGGCGCGTTTCGCGCTGCAATGACTCAACGATGGAATTATGGCGGGTCAACAATGCAGGCAAAGCCGGCATTGGTAATTGTGCGGTAGGCGCATGAGGCAATTGCTTCAATTCGTCTGTGACAACGGCGGCGGAGCTACGGCTTTCTTCTCGCGAAAGCAGCGCTGGCCGCGACCACAGGACGATATAGGCGCGTTCGCCGCTCAGCTTGTCAGGCAAGCGTGAAGCGCGTTCCTCCAGAAGATCGCTCACATCGAGTTCGGCATTCCTCGCAACAGATGCCGTACCCGCCAAGATATTTTCCAGATCGGCCCGCCCGACTTCGGGCAAATGGCCGAACCAGAATTGCAGTGTAAAGCCACGTTCACCGAATTGCGAAGCAAGCGACAAACGCAGCTCTGACACGTCTTTTGACAGTTCTGCCGAACCTTTAATGCTCCGGCAACCCTCCAGTCGAAACACACTGACGAGCGAGCCGTCATCAGCAACAAGGGCATTATCGCTATTTGCCGTCACCAGACGGCAATAGCTTTCCAGAGACTTGCGCAGGACGGGGCCGCTCAGGAAATAAGCAAGCCCTTTCAGTGTGTCACGAACAAAAGCCATTAGTTTATCGAGCGCAAAGAGCCGTCAACAGAGGTGGTTTCGGCACCAGAGCCGAAGAAGGTAGCAACGCCCACTCCCAGATATGCCGGAATACCGACGAGACCGGCAGCGACGATGAAGGACATTATGGCCTTGCTGACACCGCTATTGGGATCATGCGGGTTGCGACGATGCTGAAACAGCGTCCACAAGCCAAAGATTGCGGAGATAATGCCCGCGACAAATGCAAGTGAGCCGATCAGATCTGCAACCGGACCAACGGAGTCGGTGCGCAGGCTGGTCGCCATGTCACCAAGTCCGCCTTGCGATTGCGCGAAGGCTGGCGCAGTTGCGATTACCGCCGCAGCGGTCAGAAGGGACGTTTTCATCTTGGCAATCATCATTTGCTCCTAGTTGCCCAACAGGTGTTCTTGAAGTTTTTGCAGAACAGCGGGGAGGTTCATGAGAAGAACCCCGCCGATCATGTGCGTCAGACCTTTTGCGACCATTCCGCGATAGGGATAAATGGCCGACATGTTGGCCACGTAGATGCCACGGGCGAATGCAATCAGGCCGACGAACTGGAATATGCGGACCACAGCGATAACTACGCGCGTCCCCATTTCATTATTGACGGGTTTGAGAAGTTCGGGCGCGTAAGCAAACACTTCGCTTGCCGCATAGGTTTGATCCATCCCGAAGAACGACATAAGAAATGCCGATATGACGCTTGAAAGCGAAACAAAGCTTATCGCAATAATCAGCAGAAATGCGGGGCCATGCCATCCCGCTTGTGACCAGCCTGTCGAAGCCTGACTTCTATCGCCAACGGCTGCAAACCCACGCAACGAATTAACCGCGCAAATCAGTCCAATCACATAGCAGATTGCTACAACCAGAGACTGGAATTGCGGCATTAAAGCCGCTGTTCTTTCGAGAAGTCCGACAAGCCCCTCCATGCTTATCAGACCCCGTCTTTGGTTTCTGGTTTGTCGGAAGGTTCGGCCTTGGTCTCTTTCGCGGGAGCGGGTTGCGGCTCGGCTTCCTTTTTCTGGGGTGGCGTTACCACCATGAGCCGGGTAGGGGAGGCTACGTTTTGTTCTGTCATTGCGGCACCATCCATTCCCGATGCCGCAAGACCATTGGCTGGAAACCTCTCACCCATATCCGGCGCAGTATTGCCGGATCGCGTGACGATTTCAGACAACATCTGATTTTGCTCGCGTAATGTTTTGATGTGTCCGACAAGTCGGGCAATGATGCCATTGTCGCTTGTCAGGACCGCCATTTCGCGCCGAAGAGCCGCAGTTTCGGCAATCTGATCCCTCAGACTCGCCTCTAATCCCGCCGTCTCACTTTGTAATTTAGTAATCTCGCCAGTATTCGGCTTAAAGGTCGCAGGCGCTTGCATCTTGAAAACCGCATAGCTGCACGCCGTTGATATAATCGCCGATACAATCACCACCGACGCTATCCGCGTTGCGAGTCCTTCATCGCCGGTCCTGCCATCCCATTGTATTGCCATGCGCTTCGCCGTCGACCCCGATTCCAATATCTTAGATTTTATGGCGGATAATGCCTATTAAGGCTTGCCTATTGAATCCTAATACATCATTTTACCCCGAAATCCACAATCTTTTACGGATCAGCATCTAATGAGATTATCGATAGCAAAAATTTTAATTGCATCAATGACGATGATTGTTATTAAGGATGCGAGCGCACAAGAAGTCAATATAAAAGCGCCAGATCAAGAGGAATTTACGCCGTATATTCAAAAATTTCTCTTTAAAGACAGTATTAAGACGCAACGATTATTCAAAATGGATGGGTTTCAGGTTTGGACTGTCCAGCTTCCTAACCAGAATCCGGAGACTGTTCTTACCTCCCAAGATGGTATTCTTATTCGGGGCAAAATCATTGGTCCCGACGGTCAGGATATTTCCGGTTCGTTCACGGGAATGACGGTTCCGGCTTTAGCCGGTTCAAAAGCGCCGGAATCTACCGCATTGCAGGCGGCACAAGCGGCCCCGGCCTCGCCTAGCGTGCAGAGGGTTCCGCAGACACCGCCGCAGACTAATGTGCAGCAGCCCGCCACCACGCAGACCGAACCGCAGAGCGCCCCCGCAACCACTTTTGATGCCGCGCAGGCTAGTGGAATGAACGATGCCTCTATACCTGTCGCGAAGGATTTGGCCGAGTTCCGCCAGCAGGCGGATGACTTTTCCATGTGGGTACAGGCAAACAAGTTCAAGCCGGGTGCGCCCGTGCTTTACATGTTTGCAGATCCTCGCTGCCCTTGGTGTGCCCGGTCGTTTGTCGAGCTAAAGCCATATATGGATCGCGGCGACATTGAGTTGCGCATCATTCCAACGCCTATTCTCTCGCGGCTTTCGTTCCAGCTTGCCGTGAGTTTCATCCATGAAAAAAATCCAGGCGAAGCCTTCATCAAGCATTCCGACGAGATCATATCCGGTTCTCCGGAACGCACCCCTATGCCTGATAGCGAAATGGACCAAAAGGTGGTGTCCGGCATGGAGCGCAACGTCAAATGGGTGCGCAAGAACGGGATCAGGCTGGTGCCATTCTTTCTCTACAAAGACGACAAGGGCGACCAAGTGTTAGCCGGTGCACTAGACGAAACGAAGATCAAGACAATCGTTGCTACCGGCAAGACAGACGGCAAGGGCAAAAATGACTAGTCACGATTACGGTAAGATTGAATCCATTCTCACGCGGGCGGACACGTACAAGGTCGCCTATCGTCGTATGAGTTTTGTCGCCCTGGCGCTTGCCGCAACGACTGTTATCAGCACTGCCGCCGCTGTGGCTTTGGCGCTCAGCAAGCCCGCGCCGGTCTACTTTGCTACGAACTCCGATGGAAGCATTACGCCGATCATTCCGGTATCGCAGCCGCATTTGAGTCCCGCAGAAGTGGCTAATTTTGCCACAGAAGCCGCTACGCGGTCGCTCACCTATTCGTTCTCGAATTACCGTGCGGAATTTGAGGACATGAAGCCTTATTTCTCAAAGCCTCGCGGTTGGAACTCATTCGTGGACGCCGTGAATAAAAGCGGTCAGCTCGAACTGGTCAAAAATCAGCGCCTTAATACAACTGCCGTCGCACAGCGCGCAGTCATCGTGCGTGAGGGCCTTAACCCGGACGGCATCTATGAATGGATCGTCCAATTGCCGTTGCGGGTGACTTATCAGTCGTCAACGCAGGTTACGGGACAAAATTTCACGGTCACACTCGCTTTGACGCGAATGGAATCCAGTGAATACCCCCGCACAATTGCAGTCTCGAATTTCAATGCAGCGCCGGGAGCCTGACCTATGAAGCGATCCATTTTGTCAGCGGCGCTCACACTGTTGCCCTTGGTTTCTTCCGCCTACGCGCAATCAGCGGGCGATATTCCAGCCGCGCAATTACCGCAGCAAACGCAGACTGCCCAACCGGTCACGTCATCACAGACCAATGCGCAGCAGCGGCCCGACCCGTCGCGTTTCGGGCAAACGCGACCGTCCTCTAGTTCCGGTGCGCGTAGTCAGAACAAGGACGAGTTGCCGCCAATCATCGGGACAAACCATTTGCTTCAATCGCTGGACGAGCTTGACCGGCCATTATCGCCAGAAGAAGCCACAGCATATGGTTCTGCCGTGCAGTCGCTTATGCCTATGACGCCAGACATGATCCGTGATTATCGCAGGCGCGTGGATGAAAACCAAAGAGCCGCATCCGAACCGCCGTCTGGCGTAAAGCCGACGCTCATAAGCGATGCCATCCGGCTTTCGCTGAAACCGAGCAAGGCGATATCGACAATATCAACCGCCCCTGACACCGTTTCTGTCATCAGCTTTTATGACCGAACGGGAAAAGCGTGGCCTGTCGCTTCTTATGTTGTCGGGCGCGCAGATCGTTTTCAGGTGTACGCTTTGCAGGAAGGTTCAAACAAGCTGGCAATCAGTGCATTGCAACCGCACGGCTATTCCAACTTAATCGTCTCTCTGGTCGAAGAAAGCCGCCCGATAGTGCTTAATCTCCAGACGAGCCAAGGCACAGCAATTGCGCGCCGCGATATTACGGTTGAAGCCTACGGCCCCAATGCCGCCGTCAACCCAACGACTGTTTCAACCAAGGTCGCGCCGAGCGACAATGTGATGATGGCATTCGTACAAGGCGCGGGGATGCCGAAAGGCGCGGTTCAACTTCGCACGACCGATCCAGACACGGACGTTTGGTCCTATTCCGGTGACTATTATGTCCGCACCCAGAATACGCTTGTTTCCCCTTCGTGGTCCTCTGTTCTGACTGGACCGGGCGGCGTGCACGCCTATCGCATCAAAAAAACACCTGTTGCCCTGATTTCGCGTAACGGCACCATTGAACGCGTGAGGATTTCAAATTGATCGACGATAATGAAAAGAATGCCAATTCGTCGGGATCGTCTGACAATGGCGAAGCGTCGAAGCAAGATCCAGCGAAGCAGTCAATTGAAGACGTGGATAATGTCGGCTTGCGTTCGACCGTGATCAACCGGAGCAAGCGCGGCAATAAGAACAAGCCGCTTCTGGTGGCAGTTGGTGCGTTCCTCCTGGCCGGGGTGGCACTGACTGTCTACAAGGCATGGAACAACGAGTTTACGGGCGGTTCGCGTATATCGCGCCCGCCGTCGATTGACACGACACCCGCAGGCCAGCAGCTCGCCGAAAGCGAGCGCTATAAGCAAAGTCTCGACACAGTTAATCGTGAAGGTTCGCAACAGGCGGAGAAAGACGGAAGCAGCTTTATTGCGACGCCCGACGAGCCGTTGCGCGATATTGACGAAAAGCCCAAGGCACAAACGAACTTCCGCAAGCCAGTTGCGCCCGCCAATACGCCAGAGCCAGAAGTACGCGAGGCGATTGTAACGAAAAAGGCCGAGCAGGCTCCGCCGCCACCTGACTATTCGCGTATCAATCAACTGGCAACACAGATCGCCGGTCAGGCGCGGGAATATCAAAGTGGATGGGCACCTGTCGGCTCCACGAACACGATTGTCCTCAATCAGACCTTGTATAAGACGCCGGAACAACGCAGGCAGGAAGCGCTTGAGCGCCAACAGGCGGCGCAAGCTTCCGGACTTGTTACCGGCGACGGTTTGCCAAACAACGCGATCAATGCCGGTCAGTTTGCATTCGGTCGCGTAATCAACAGTACCGATTCCGATACACCCGGCCCCGTGGTCGTAGAAATCATGAAGAAAGGCCCGCTTTATAAGGCCCGCATGATTGGTGCGTTTCAGAAGAACAACACGACGAATGCACTTATCGTTCAGTTTGACCGGATTGTGTTTGCCGATGGCCGCGAAGCGCCAGCTTCCGCCTATGCAGTTGACGCCACCAAAGGTTCGATTGCGGTGAAATCCGAAGTCGATAGGCGGCTCTTCTCACGCTATGCGCCGTTGATTGCCGCCTCATTTATTGAAGGTCTGGGACAGACGCTTTCTGAAAGTGGCGATCAGGTCATCTACGGATCGAATTACGCCACGGTATCACGAAATAAGCCACGGTTTGAGCAGGGGCTATATGCGGGAGCTGGTAAAGTTGGTCAGCGCATGGCGCAAGACATTGAGCAGTCAGCGCCAAAAGGGCCGCTTGTCAAACTCAATGCCGGTAAGACCGTGGGCGTCCTCTTCCTGCAAAGCGTGGAATTGCCACAATCGGCTTCTATCGACACCGGCGGATTCGAATAATGGATGGAGATATTTACGGACGAACCATTAAGTGGCGAGAAACAATGAGAAATCCATCATTCTTCATGCTGGATGGATATTTCATTATATTTCTGCCGATTTTCTTGTTCCATATCCGATGGTGGACTTTTGAATTGTTGGTTTTTGCGGCGATCATGTTTGGCGCGTTTCGCGTATTCAAGTATCGCCCCTCAAGCGCGTTCAGGGCTGTTCGATCTGCATTAGCAGGCTCTAATAGACCTGTCCGACCAAGCTTTAAAGCCAGATCAGCCATAGACTATGGATTTGAATACCGGCAGTCCCGATGAGTCTAAACGGCTTTGAACCACTTATACAACTATAGTATATGAACGGATATCTATATTTGTATGAATGATGTATTTTCATATGCGAAATGAATGTTATTCAACATTAAAAACTCGATTTCATGTAATAATATATACATTCCGTTGCATCAACTCTTACTTATAGGAGCGGATATCGATGATAATGTTGTTATTCAGTAAAATTTTGCTATCCTCCGTCCGAAATGAATCGCGGGGATGGTGTTAAACGAGATATGTCAAACAAAAGAAAAATAAAGCAAAAGCTTGTTTATTTTGATGGCGTGCCAGTTGAAGCAGAACTGGCAGGCGGTGAAAGTGGCGTAAACAAAGAAATTCTTGACAGAATTAAGGCGCATCCCGTTTTCACAAGAAAAAAGTGGCCTTTAATTCTTGATCAAATGGTGGAGAACCATTTTGAAGATGCAACGGTTGCTGACTCTGCTTCATTGGCGAATTGGGCCGATGTTAATTATAACACGGTATGGCGATTAAAGAACTTTTTAATAGAGAATGATTATTTGGTTTTGATCAATAGAAACGGTCTTGCCGGGTTTAATCCGGATTTTGTACTTGTGAAGGATCACGCCGGGAAAATTATCATTCCGAAATTGCAGGTGCGATTTTAAGAGTTTAAGATCGTATAAGTAATTTCATTTGAAACTATTAGGAAGCCCGCTTTTTGCGGGCTTATTATTTTCCTTTTTTCTTTTGCCCCTATCGCCAGTGCAATTTTCCGTCAATGGACAAGCGCAAAGCGTTGCAGCCGGAACAAAAACGGCTTTCAGGCTGCGCCCGAACCTTCCGTTTTTCTTCCGTCTGCAATCCTT
>NZ_VCIG01000012.1 GCF_006345815.1 Ochrobactrum sp. CGA5
TGCGAAAATGAATAAAATAGCGCAGGGTGTTGACTAGAAATAGACAAAACCCGGGGGCGAAAATGAATAAAAATCCACAAAAACCGACACCCGCGCCGATCCACGAACAGCCAATTTACGACCGGAATCCAAGCGTGCCGGTGGCGGGGCAGATCACAAAACAGCGGCGGGCGCAGATCGGAAATGAGCGCAGCGGCATGGTCATAGACGAAGGCAGCGGCGAAATCCTCGGCCATGGCGGGGCCATGATCTACAAATTCGAGGAGGTCGATAAGGAACGCTTTGTGAAGCTGTATCTGGACGGGCTGAAAAGCGCGGTCGGAATGAGCAAGGCCGGTATGGCGGTTTTCGAGATGGTTTACGACCAAGTGCGGGAAAACAAAGAGCGCGATTATGTCCTGCTTGGCAGCAGAACGGCGGGCATGTCGCAACCGCAATTCAGCCGGGGGCTGCGCGAACTGCTCGACCGGCAATTTCTCTACAGGTCAGCGGTCGCGGGCATGTTTTGGGTGAACATCAAATTCATGTTCAACGGCAACCGACTGGCCTTCGTGAAGGCGTACCAGATCAAGGGAACGGGCCAGCAGCTAGACCTTCTGGCCGGAATCGACGAATCAGCAGAGGATACCAGTAACCATACACCGACACAGGGGGAGTGAATGACGGTAAGCAGCGCGGCGATCAGCCCAAAACAAGCGGCGGAATTGGTGGGGCGGTCGAAAGGGGCCATCATCAAGGCCATCCGAGAAGGCCGCATTTCCGGGCAAAAAGACGAAAACGGGGAATGGCGGGTAGAGCCAGCCGAACTCCTGCGCGTTTACAAACCCGCGAACACCGACACGGCTACCGACACACCCACGGTGAACGATACGACACACCCAAGTTTACAGGCGGCGGAACGGGAAATTGAGGTGCTGCGCGGGGTGGTGGACGATCTGCGGCGGCGGCTCGATCAGGAGGGCGAGGAACGGCGGCAACTGACCGCCCGGCTGCTGACCGATCAGCGGGTGCAGGATGCCCGCCGCTCGATCTGGGCGAAGCTGCTAGGCCGCTAACGCCGCCCGTCTGTCGGCCCCTTGATCTCGCGCCCCTTGTCCTGCGACTGCTCGCGGAACGCTTCCTTGAACTGTTCCACCCTCTCGGCCCGGTCGCGCTTCACGGTTTCATTGCCGCCAATCGCCGCCCCGTCCATGCGCGTTTTTTCGTGCAGGGCCATAGCGACAATCTGGCTCCATGCCTTGCGCTGTTTTTTCGGCTCGGCATCACGCAGGGCTTTCAAGTCCTCGTGCGCTAGTGCCGTTCGCGCTTCGATCTGCACGATACGCTGCTGGTGATCGGCCCATGTCTGCGCCTTCGCTGCCTTGGCCGGATTATGTTTTGCGGTCGCGGCCTGAACCTTCGCCCGGTCGGCCTTCAGCTTTTCCTTCAGGGCGGCGCGGTCGTGTTGGGTGATATGATCGAACGCGGCCCGCCGTGCGTCCGGGTCGCGGATATACGTCCGCATCGTCATGCCGCCGATACCGCGCTTGCGGTTCTCGGTGATGATCGAAAGGACATTGCGGGCGACACCAGCAAGGGTTTTTTCGTTGGCGTAGAAGCGGCGATATCGCGCCTTGGTCTGTGCATCCAGTCGGTCGCGCTGTTGTGCGGCGCGGGTCTTGTAGGCCGTCCATTGCGCTGTGCGTAACAGGCCGGGGAAGAAGTCGCGGACCTTGCCGCTAACGCCTGAATGCATGTTGTCGATCGCTTCCCGGTCGGCTTTCAATTTCTCCCAGGACTCGGCCTTCTCGCGTTTAGCCTGGTTGTGGATCTCCTTCTCCGCAAACCGTCCGATTTTTCGCCATGCGGCGCGGTCGGATTCAAGCTGCTTGTCGATTGCGGCCGCAATCGCTGGCGTCACCGGCAGATTGTCGCGCTCGATGATCGCAAGGGCCTTTTCAGCACGGTAATTCGGCTTTGCGGGCTTCGGCGCCTTCGCGGGCGGGGTGCGGTCGCGCTTCTTCGGGTCGGCTTCTTTCGCCGCCCAATCCCGGACGCGCTCGATCTTCTCGGCCCGGTCGGGGCAGAGCGTCAGGCCCCGCGATTGGTCCCAGTCGTGACAGAAGGCTTGCAGCTTAATCTGGTCGTTCATCGGGTTCCAGCGCGTCCCGTCAATGCTGCTGACCTTGTTGACGATAACGTGCCAATCCGGCCAGTCCGGGCGGTCGGGTTCAACGTGTTTGACGATCAGGATTTGATGGCCTTCGGGAAGGTCGAGGGCTTTGAGCGCAGCCATGATGCCGTCGATCATTTCCGCGTCGGTAAGCAACGCGGCGGCGTGTTCCGCATCACGGAAGCTGCAATGCCAGACGGGCGAAGTCGTCGCTTTGCGGCCACGGGTGGAAATCCCCGCGGCCTTCTTCAGCTCGTCGGCCCGGTCGGCAATATCCTGCATGGCGGCGGCAACGGCGGCAGGGTCGCGGGGGTCGAGGCCGTCAAGGTTGAAACCGATGGCGGTCGCGGCGCGGTGCTGGAGAATGGCCGGGTCGATCAATCCGGCGGTGACGGCTTCGCGGGTCTTGGCGGATTCCGGTGCGAGGACGTAGCCGACAGTTTCGGAGAAACCGCCGCCCTTCTCTGCATCGAACTGCCCGACATTCGGAACCATCTTTCCTTGCCTTTCACCGCCCCTTGTGGGCGGGCCAGCGTTTTTTCCGTAGGAATAAACATAGCTGGCTACCCTTCGCTTCGCTCATCGTAGCCCCAAGATTAAGATTATGGTAACTCTTTCGGTGTGAAAATCCGGTTAATTTCCGGCCCGGTCGTTCAGGCATTTTTCAGCGGAATCCGGTGCTATATCGTACGATAGAAAACGGGTGTTTTCCGCTAGAAGTGGCGCACTTCTCACGCAACGGAGAGAGCGTTTAAACGCCTTCCCCCGTGATTGCGTGGGTTGACAGGTCGTGCGCACGATATGACCCGTCAAAAATTATGGCTACTTCCTGAGCCGGGTTCGCTTTTGCAATCGCTGTAAAGGCCGTTTTTTTCGCCGCTGGTGGCCGCTAGTCGCTTTTCCCCCTGCCCAGCCCCTTAAAACCATCAAACGCGCTCCACGGTCGATTTCTGGCACTGCCGGAGCCATGCCGTAGGGAACGCGCCCCAATAGCGCCGTAGTGACCGAAGGCAGGGCGGGAAACCCATGCGATCATCTGCCTGCTTTTCCTTGTTCTTTCAGGTGACAGTTACCCACCCCCGCCCTCCCTACGGCGCTATTGGGGCGCGCTCGGGCGGGCGTGGATAACTGTCGCTTTTTATAGACTCTAAGAAGGGCGGGAACTGTAACCCCCTGAAATTGCTAAAAACCGCTATTCAGATTCCGAATAGGATTATTCAACTTTGGATTATTATTATTCACTTTTACCTTGCGAAAATGAATAAAATAGCGCAGGGTGTTGACTAGAAATAGACAAAACCCGGGGGCGAAAATGAATAAAAATCCACAAAAACCGACACCCGCGCCGATCCACGAACAGCCAATTTACGACCGGAATCCAAGCGTGCCGGTGGCG
>NZ_VCIG01000013.1 GCF_006345815.1 Ochrobactrum sp. CGA5
CACGCAGATGTGCTTTGAGTTTCGAGAACGCCATCTCTATTGGGTTGAAATCGGGACTATAGGGCGGCAGATACCGTAGTTGCGCACCTGCCTCCTCAATCGCTTCTCGTATTCCGACAACCTTATGAGCAGGCAAATTGTCCATGATTACGATGTCACCGGGGGTCAGTGTCGGCACGAGCACTTGTTCGATATAAGCACGAAAGGCGTCGGCATTCATTGCACCATCCAGCACCATGGGTGCTGTCATGCCTGAGAGGCGGAGCGCACCGGTAAACGTCGTTGTTTTCCAGTGACCATGTGGGATGCCTGCGTGGCATCTTTCGCCTCGCGGGCTGCGCCCACGCAACCGCGCCATCTTCGTATTCAGGCCCGTTTCGTCGATAAAAACGAGCCTTTCAGGATCAAGCTCAAGCTGGCTTTCAAACCACGCCTCACGCCTCCTCATTAGGTCTGGCTGTTCCTGCTCCAATGCATGTGCGGTCTTTTTTTGTAAGTAAAGCCACGAGCCCGTAACCAGGTATTCAAAGCACTCCGCACAATCTGGAGGCTGCGCTCTTGAGCCAGACGGGCAACCATTTCGTTGAGCGTGACGTCTTTGCGCTCTTCAATCATACCCACGATAAAATCTTCATGGGCATCAAGTCTTGAACCGCGTCGTCGACCCGGACGCCGTGCTTCCAACTCACCATCGCGCGCACGAGAAACCCAGCGGATCGCTGTCGCTGCGGACACCCCGAACCGTACACCCGCATTGCGTGCCGACAATCCTTCGTTTGCAGCCTTCAAAACGCGTGATCGCAAATCACTGCTTAATGCTCGTCCCATCAAAAGCCTCCATAACTGGAAACCTTGAATCAGACAGATCGCCGATTGTCACTTCAAAATCGATTCAGTGTTCAAAGGATATGCTCTAG
>NZ_VCIG01000014.1 GCF_006345815.1 Ochrobactrum sp. CGA5
CGCTTGGATACAAGCCACCGGCACCCGAGGCCATCATCTGGCCTGCGCCAGCAAGCGGAGCAGCACCGTCATCTGCCCAGGCAATAGCCCCAAGGCCGAACATGAACTAAGATTGAAACCGGACCACCCTATGGGGTCAGGCCAACGGTAACCCCGCGAATACCATTGCGTGCGAATTTTTCGGCGACACGGATGTCAGTAGTCCAGGCCAACCCGGTGACGTAATTCCGACCGCAACGGTGGTCGTTTTGCCCTCGATAGATCTCCAACACGTCCTCGCTGGGAAACAGCGCATCCAGATCCCGCTGACAGGCCTTGGTCAGATAAGCGTGGCGGTAAAGCGTATTTAGCATTAGATTTTGAATGGCATCGTGATCAATGTTGTCGAAGGTTGGCCAGTAGGAGGACAAATCACGCCAGAATGCCCGATGGTTTTTCGGTTTATCCTCGATATTTTCATAGTGGCTGATAAGCGCTGCGCATCGCTGTTCGGAATCGAATTTATTCAGGTCAATCTGGCTTTTCATGTGGGCTCCTTGAGGTTCGGTCATTCATCATTGTCGACCAACGGCTTGGAATAAACCACCTCGTATTTCGCGATTTTGCATTTAGATCTAGACAAGACCGATTCTTCATCGTATATGAACTTCACAAACAAGGATAAAGATCGTGAACACCACCCTGACCTTCAACAGCATAGCATGCATAGCGGGCGTCAAACACGTCACGATAATAGCTATATCTGTTTGAAGTTTATAAGGTTTCGCGGTAATAGAAAGCTCTCCTGAACTGAGCTTAGCGGCCGCTCCAAGGCCGTGATTTCCAACACTTCAATACCGGATCGACACAGGCGAATTCATATCGCTTGCGTCTTTGACGTCCAGGGGTTTCCCGCCTTCTATTGGTGAACAACCCGGTATACGACGTTTTAAATATATAAATCCGAATTGGTAGCCGTAGCTACCAATTCGGGCAAAGTCCGAAACCTCAGGTGGCCTGTTATTGGCCACCTGACCCCAACACAAGGAAATACGATCAGGCAGCGGTGAGCCCTCGCAACAGGGGAGCTGTGCCTACAAAATATGGAGAAATAAAATGAGCAGATATTGGCTGGATTGGTTTGCTGAACACGTGATGGAACATGATAATCCAAGCCGGATTGAACGTGGGCAAAAGCCTTACGCTTCGCATATCGAATGCTTCAATGACATTGTCAGACAAGCCTTCGAAATCATCAGGAATCCACACTCGTCGGTACATCCTTCGATCAATCAGGATTACTTATTCCTGATCGATAAAATGGCTCCGTTTGGGAACGTGAGTTTCAACAAACCTCCTCTCGCTGTAGCTGTCACTGATGCGCCGCATCCTGAAATTTTTGCTCATGACAATGATGTAGTGGAACATGCTAAAGAGGTCATCAATGCGCACAGCAGTGTCTATCTGGACCTTGCAGATCGCGTGTTCATGATGCCTGGCGGCGTTTTTCAGGTGCGTGCGCTATTCATTACGGGATTCGATAAACTCGCTAAATTCAACGCCATTCTGACACGTCCTGGATCAAACAAGAGCTGGGTGTTCGCATGGCTAGAAGGCCACCATGCTCGACATCCGACTAATGCGCTTTACGATGACGTCTGGGCACCGGAACTTTGGATGATTGCCGACGCAAGCAGGCCAATCAATCGCAATAAGATCGACTACAGTGCCTTTGCTGACCTCGAAAGGCTGGTCTGGATGTCAATTGTCAACTGGTCGACACTGAAGAGTAATGCAGCACCTGCTGTTATGGTGGACTTTGACAGACATCCAACCGCTGCAAACGATGCGCCGCTGCCAGTGGAAGCAATGGCGGAAGATGTTGCAAACGAGGATCGGATCGGTGAAGTGCCGATGGCGGATTCGATCTTCAATGTAGTCGCTCTGCCAGCTCTCGGTGAGGAACGAATCCAACAGATTCGTAGTCGCATTTCGGGCATTAAGTACCAGGATCGTCAGCGTAAGAATTGCGCTCATACGGTCGATGGATTCTGGAGAATGCAGGCATTCGGACCAGGTCGCAAATTGCGTAAAAGGGTTTGGATCGACGGATTCAAGCGTGGTCACGGTTCACCTAAACCCGTGATGAACTCGTTGCCCAGGGAATACCGTGCTGCATAATGAAAATGAAAACGACCGGATGACTTCAATCATATGACGTTGTCCGGTCTACCCTACGGGGAAAGGGCGGTCTCCAAACTGGTTCACCGGAGACACAAACTGGTGAGTGTTTATCCCAACATTCAAAACCCGTTTCTAAGGCCATAAAACACGGGTTCCGTTATGGTTATTGGTTGGGCCTTATCTCGACACGGGATTCCAGATTTTCTGATGTTTAAATCCCGTTATTTCCAGACGGTTCAATTCTCCAATCCGGCAACCCATCATCTAAACGCGAGTTTGGCAGATATAGTTTCAGCCACATCACGATTAGTCTGGAAAAACCGCTTCCGTGGTCTGGAAACAGGGAAGCCATCGTTGTCCGACCTGTCTATGACATCGAGAGCCTGGTTTCCGATTTCGGTTACCGTTTGACCGCTTCTGTTGGTTTTCCCGATCTCGATCTGGTTGGCCGACTCCGGTTTTCCTTTGATGGCGACTACCTGACGGTCATGGTTGGCCACCATTGGTGCCTGAATGTTGGAACGCTGAGGGAGATTCTGGTTCTTAAACATATCCGTGTTAGGGAATATCTTTTTATCTATACACTTATCTTTACACTTCCCGACACGGTTCAATAGCCTGAAAACCTGATCCCAATATTTGTGAACGGTCTGACGAGAAATGCCCGAAAGACGGGAAACAATCGTCTTCGTCAATTCGACCCCGTCTGCAGTCAACTTCTGTATCGTAGCCTTCAACGTCGCCACCACCCGGTCCGTCTTTTGCGTTGCAGCATATCGTGCACCTGTAGCCTGGCGGTCGGATAAGGACTTCATTCCCTGAACCAAATGCATAGCTGCGCCACGATTACGTTTCGTCGTGAGCTTATCCGGATTCCATTTCGACACAGCATAATTGGCAACGCTGGCAATCAGGTACTGAACATTGCCGTCCTTCTTCGACGGACGAAGATCAGATTGGGCAACAGCGCGTTCCAGTTCGATATGTAAGCGGTCGCTGATGGCACCCAGACGGCCTTCTTTATGATTGCGAGCGAATTCAGGATCGCCAGCAAAATGCCAGCTTGTCATGATACCGTAGGCGGTCTTCTGGAGAAAATTGAAGAGACCATTCGACTGCTGGATATCCATGCCGGACTGCACAGATGCCGAACGACGGGTCAGGGATTCACGATTGTGGCCGAGTTCCAAATATTCGGCGTGTTCACTGAGATCGGGGAAATGGGCGTCCTGAGGGCATACTGTGAACCATTCAGGGCTAAGCGGGTTCTTGACCTGTTGGCTCGCAGCTGGCGCACCAGCATCAGCTCCGGCGTCCAGCAAGGCATTGCAAAGCCCGTAATAGACGGAATGAAAGAGGTCGACAGGTGCGCGGTTGAATCCGTCTTTGGAAGGTTCGTTCCACACACCTGACCTGTATGGCAACATCCAGATAGCGTGGGGGCGTATGAACTGACTGTTTGGCAAACGGAGTCCAACCAGAAAATGTGGCTGGCTGGCTATCTTGCCATCGTGGGCGAGCTGGCGGAAGAAATCGACGCATTGCTCAAATGAATCCCACACGCGATCTGTGTCGATGCGGATAAATGACAGGAATTTGCGATTACCTTCAATGTATGGCTCGTCCAATGAAAGAAGTTTGTTACCAATTGTAGCCAGAGCGCCCTTCCCCCAGTTAGAACGGAGATCCTTGGCCTTCGGGACTGCGGCGACAAACAGCTTGGCAGCTTGGGAATTCAAGGTATTTGAACGGAGCCCCATTTCAGAAACTGGGGCAACCTGATGGCCGGACAGCATCTTCCAACCACGGCGATCATATCCGTTTTCGAGACGTTCCTTGATCAGCTCGCGCTGGATACGGGATTGCTCGATGAAATATTCGGCCTCAGGCGTGACCTCACGATTTGAATTCTTGCGACGGGCTTGCTTGCTGGCCTTCGCCAAATTGGAACGGAAAATGTCTTCCTGAAACTGCTTCATGAACGTCGCCGGCGACGATGGTGATGATTTGACACCGCTGAAACGGGTTTTCTGAAAATTATTTTTTGGGGTGTTTTGTGGACGAGCTGAACTGGTGTGGGAGTTATCATCAGATGCATTATCGCCACGGCAATCTACCTTCGAGATTTCGAAGTTTTTACAGTTGACGATTCCTGGGTTTGATCTGATCATTATCCTGTTCCTTGAACCTCCGCCGAGCCCTGCCAGGGGCGATGAAAGCGGGGGTTTTCTTTTTCCAATTCAATAGTTTGGTCTGTCGGCGCGGAAAAAAGCAACCCCTATTCTTTACAATTTCGCATTACTGTTGGATATTAATGCACAGTCGCTTTTTGTGATGTCGGCGGAATCAGCTATTTTGCGATTGAATTGAAATTGAGAACACCTGAACCATGGCGATCCATCAACTGATGTTGGCATATGAAATCACGGGCAAAACGAGTCATGCTCGGCGAGCGACGACGCATAAGATCGTCGAGAAGGTCGCCGTTCGGGTGCAGGAAATTGATGACATCGATGCCCTTAATGGCCTGACGATCACTATCGGCGGCTACTCCGAGACACTGAAATTTTATAATGATCGCTTCTGGATACGCGATAAATTGGATGGCGCAGCAGCTGGTATGCTGCGCGCTCAGGCTGGGGTCATCGAGGATATGCGATTGGCCACTGCTCTGGTAAAATCCCATAGCACCTTCGAGGTCTTCCATTACCGGGATCCAGAGATATTCTCCGACGATTTCAAATCAATTTCGGCCGACGACCTGAAAGACGTAAACGATGCTGGCAGAGCAACAGCATTGGAGCGCCTTGAGAATGCCGCTGAAGCAGATCTCATAGACATTGATGGCGAGCTATATGTTGCCCTTGGAGAGCCAGTTTACTGCCTGCGACTGCTGCCAGATACACTGCAGGTGCTCGTAAGTTTCCAGAAATCGAATGAGGTTGCTGTCACACGCACGCCGACCATTCGAATTCCCATCGGTGATATGGCGACATCAAATCGAGATGATCTGGATGCCCTGACGGCTATCTGGAAAGCCGAAACTGGCAAAGGCGTCACGCAGGTCGCAGAAGCCAGCCTTCATTTCGATTTAAAGCCTGAACTCGATTATTCGGTGGAACGCCAAATTGAAGACACGGCATCCGAAGTTGTAAACCGGACGTCGGGTATCGTTGAATGGTCGACGGCGCAGATCACAAAATGGGCTGAGCTACGAGATACTTTGAAATCTTATCGAGATAAAAATTCTGATGTGTATGATTTGGCAAGCAGTCTGACAGATTATGCATCCGCACAAACACCAGAAATGCGAGCATATATTCGGATGTTGAAGGATCTTTTGGATAATTCCCCGATACATATTCCAGAAATTTCTTTTACGGATTTTCCTCAATAGATTTTTTTGCTATATGTAGATTGCTGGCTGGAGCCAAGAACCCCTTAAGCCCCCCCCTTGTTCAACAGTTTCGGCCAGCTTGAATATCCTCCGTTGAGACTGAGGCCTGCGTTAATGTCATCTAACGCAGGCCTTGCCTTTTACTTTGTTGAATTCTCAACCTTTTTTCTCTTGTATTTTATCGGCGGAACTTCACCCGGCTTACGACCGAGACCCATATTCTTGGCCATTGCAGACCGCTTTGCCGAATAGTTTTTTGTGACCATTGGGTAATCCTGCGGCAACCCCCATTTCGCGCGATATTCATCCGGCGTCAGATTGTACACGGTCTTCAAATGCCGCTTCATGGATTGGAACTTCTTGCCGTCTTCAAGGCAGATGATGTGGTCATCGAATACCGACTTTTTCGGATTCACAGCAGGTTTTCGGGCCTCGGCCGCTTCGACTACTTCAACAGGGCCATTTTGCAACTCATTGAGCTTTCCATGAACCAGACTAATCAGGGATGGCAGTTCAGAATGCTGGATAGTATTGTTCGACACGTATGAAGATACAATGTCGGTCGTCAATTCTAGCAATGCGATAGTAGTCGGATCAGACATGATATATTGGCCTTATTAATCGGTAATCTGAATATGACCATATGGACGCGAAAATAATAGTAAAATATAATTGCGAAGTCCCTTATCGACTCCTTTCTTGTTTCCAAACGCCTCCTTTAAACATCCGGAAACAATCGGCAAGGGACATCACAGACGGCCTGATTGTAAAGCTGTCAATGGCTGAATTAGGCGGCAGCGCGGTGGAATTTCTCGACCGATTTTTCTACAAGAATATATGCCAATGCATATTCATCCAATGATTGAAGATCATCGTCGAGATCCATACTGGCAGACATCCAGTTAAAGAAGCGATCCTGCACCGAAATATCAGCATAATCGCTATCGCCGCCACGGATGACCCATAGATTTACAACAGGCAGCAGGTTTAATCTTGCAGTCAGCTCCGTTGGAAGGTCGAACTCATAGATTTCAAGAGTTCCGGTAGCCTTCCTACGATTATTCAAGCGCCATACCTCGTGACCAACGGCTGCCTGTAGAAGCTTCTGGACATCGGTATGGTATGGACTGTCTTCGCGTTCGTCAGCAATGTAGGCCTTTACCTTGTCTACTAGGACATCGTTGATCGTCACATAGGCCGTCTGCAGGCCTCTCGCTCCACTGATAATGCTTGTGAAAGCCACGCGTAGGGTGTTTCCTTTGAGCATGAATGAGACATCGTTGAGATACGATCTGCCGTATTCGATGCGGAATTTGTGCTTGAATAAATCGGACATGTTCGGTTCCCTTTTATTGTTTGGTTGACTTTGAGGTCGCCCCCTCCCCGAGGCTTCAATTCGAGGAGGGAACTTTTCGCGAGGAATTAGCCCAGACCTCGCTACGAGAAATATTCATCTCTCATGTTTATAATTATATGTAGCGCCGTGACACATAACAATGACCAAATTCAATACTTTTGAACATTCTGCATTTTCTTAAGTTGTTCTTAATATGGGATAATTTGGATTACAGTCCGCCGAACATTAAACGCCCGTATAACCAAGCGGTGTTCACAAATTGCGTTCCAATGGCGATATCGGAAATTAACGCTACTACTGTAATTCCAACGGCCATTTTCAGCCAGCCAACCAATAGTTTTGGCCGACGAGGTTTTGGTTTGTAGCCGACAGATTTTAAAAACTCGGACTTCGACATGCGAACGCAGCTCTTGCAAATGGCCACAGCTTCGTCGGCCGACAATTGGAAGAATTCGCGCTTATGATTGAGGCGATATCGATCCAAAGCCTGATGCAGGAGCTTCTCAGTCCAGTTTGGATACTTGGTGCGGATAGAGGCTTCCAGCTTAAATGGCAGAGCGACACCGGATGCTGAATTCAGTTCGCGCACGCGGTCTGTTGGATGTCGGGTAGTTCGGCCGATTTTTACCAATCCAGGCATTGCTGGATTCGATAGGACGTAAACGTAGCCCTCCTTCTTTTCACTCATGAGCAATCTCCTCTGCTCATGAGTATGGGCTCACAAATTGCACGTTCAAAACGCCGACAGAAAATATTGGAAGGAGGTAAGTCAGGTTTCTGAAAAGGAAAGCTTAGAGTTCGATCTCGGGTTTGATGACCTTGAGCGCCAGCAATGGGTTTTCGTAAATGCCCGCAAAGCTGCCGAAATGACGCTTTACGTCGTCGTGCGTCAGATCGATGCGCTGTTCACCCGAACTGTCATGCCAAATGATAGAGGCGTCAAGGGTATCCTCGAACATGTAGATACCGATTTCACCATTTCCGCGAACGCCTGTTGTCAATTGGCCAGCCTTGGTGAGCTTTAGGAAGATGTCGTCGCCACTCTGGGTAATTTCCTTCAGGTCGGTCGCCTTTGAAAACATCAGTGAACGTTTTAGATCATCGGGCGAAATCGTGATCCCGACCATACCGCCTTCGAATTTTATTTCATTCATGATCGCGGTATTCAGCGATGGCAGTTCTAGGCGTTCGGCTTCGGTTTCGGATTGTACTTTGATGATCATAACTCGGCCGTGCATATCGTATTCATTTTTGGTCATATTGGTTTTCCTTTAAATTGATTGGTTTTCGTAGTGATATTCAGCCTTCGACTACGCTTCCCTGATTGAAGAGCTCTAGCCATTCAGATGGGGTCTTTTCGGCAAGCATTTTTTCAATCAACTGCCTGTTATCATCGGTTAGTTTTGCGGCTTCTGCGTGCGGGTCAGCTGACTTTACGATTTCGAGAAAGCTGATACGCAATTCGGATATCGTGTCGATAAGAGAGAAGTCCTCAGCAGATCTCCATTCGCTTGGACAAATCTTTTCAGCGGCAACGAGATTATCAAAATTAGCCTTATTACGTATGAAGATATCGGTTTTCATCGAAGTCATATTATTCTCCTGATTGTAGCCTTTCCTGTTTGGTGGCCGATTGTTAGGGTTTGAGCATGCCGCTCTCAATCCTCTCAGCGAATGTGACCGGAGGATAAAGCGGGGCATGATCCATGCCCCTGCCCTCAGTGCTTATGATAACCGGAATTCAATGCGATGAGCGGGAGAATAACCTGACGATAGTCGGCAATCAAACGATCCATAAGTTCGCCATTCTCATCTACCTTTTTGGTGGTGCGAAGGCCTTTTTCCGTATCTTTCCATTCAATGTGGATGCTATCGTCTTCAAAATCCAACGTGACATTGATCGCGTGGGAGGCGTCAATCCGATACTGCAACAGGTAATCTGATGAGAGTTCAAATGTACCACGATTTGACTCCTGGTTGTGGGCAGCGGTGATGTCGACGGTTACGATTTCGGAATTGTTCATTTAATTATTCCTAATTAGGTTGTTTACGGTTTCGAGTGATGCCACTCCCCATCCCCACTCCTCTGACTTCAATGCCAGAGGTTGGGGATGAAATGGGACATCATCAGTCGCCCAGACGGACACCCCATTTCCAAGTTGCAGCTTCCTCGGCTACTCGGATCGAATAGAAGCGCTCTTCGTTGGCAAATATCGGGTCGTGTTGACCTTTGGTGTGAACAACGGTTGGGCACCAAGCGACAACATCAATGATTTCATCATCTTCAGTGCGGGCATACATCTCAGTTGAACGGACTTCGTGGGAGCCGCCAACGACTGCAGTTACTTCATCAACTCGGACATATTTGTCAGATGGGCGCTTGGAAGGCACCATCAAGACATCACCCTGACGAATAGAGGCATCGAGCTGCTTGTCCGTCACCTTCCACATCCAACGCTGTGCAGCGCGAACTGCGGCCTTTGGATCAGATGGGTTCTTGCGGATAGCTGCGTGGATAGCATGCGGCGATACAGGATGGCGGAAGAAGTCGTTTGTGATCTCGTTCTGGCCGACCAACACGTAGTCTTTATGGATGTTCGCGAAGCCCTTGGCATAGCGCTTGTAGAAGTGACGGATCTGAACGATGGCAACGCCCTGTTCAGCATCGTAGCCGTAGAGATCGAGATTCAGGCTATCACCGCGCATCTTCTTATCGAACTCAACGAAGGTCTCAGGAAGCACGGATTCGAAGATATTCATGATCTTGGAAGCTGATACTGCTACGCCTTCGGCATCGGTATAACGAATGATTTCATTGTAATGACCGCGTTCGACGGTGTTCTGCTTGTAAGTATTGATTGCGGTTTTATTGATTTCTACTGATGATAACATTTTACGTTCCTTAGAATTGAGAATTAAACCCTATGTCTAATCTCTATACTTATTATTATATGTGACGGCGCGGCACATAACAAGTGTTTTCAACAAATAATTTGCATATTTTTAAATTATTTTATTGACATGTTTTGTTAGTGTTTCCGGGCTTTATTTGTTTGAAATTCAAAGTAACCTATGATTTTTACATGAATATTTCACTTTTCACGATCTTTCTTGCTATGAAGATCGACTTCCAAAGTCGCTGACATGCGATGTGCAGCACTCGATCCGTCGATTACAGCTTCGAGATCGGTGTCGATTTCATGAACTAAATCCAGGAATTCGGCCGACAGCAGGAAGTCAGCGAGTTCCTTATTGCGGATGTCGTTGGGTAATGAGATGCGGATAATATCGGATTCGAAGGCCTGCCCGAGCGGATAGACGGCTCTTGCAATGGAAACAGACTCCGCTTTCAAATCGATATCAACGGCCGAGAATGGATGCCGGACTGTGCCGATCAAGGCATCAGGGTCGTTCATCAGCTGCTTTGCAAGAACTTTAGCATTCCATTCGGTTTTCAGGGGCTTAACGAAGTCGTTCATGGTTACGCATTCCCCGCGACTTCGGCTTTGAAAAGCATCAGTTTTGACAGCTCGTCGGCTGAAATAGCCAGCACAGTCTGTAGAAGCACGACCTCGTCGATGCCTGCTTCCTGATTCAAGAGATCTTGCCAGAAACCCAGAATGGCCTGCGCTATCATTCGAGGGTCGCGACCTTCGTCTCCAGATATGCAGTATAGGCTGCCAGAATGGGTGGTGAAATTGGTGCCGTCGAATTTGCGAATTGGTGACGTAACGCGGATCTTTTCGCCAGCGATCCCGCCTTTTGGGAAGCCCATGCAGTGAACTTCATTGGTCTTCGTATCGAATAGAAAGTGCCAGTTAGATAATGGTGTTGGTGACATGTAATCTCCTTAAGCAATGTCGGTATTAAGCAATAATGCATATAATATGTCGCAAGGCACAAGCAGTTATTTGCCTCGCCGTGCCCTCTCGTATGCGTATTTCTTGAGCCCTCGCACGCGCTGAATGTCCTCCCTAGCTTCCTGCGGCATCCACGCACGGATCAGGTCGCCATTGCGAATTAGGAGGTCATCTGCGAGCCGCAATACCTGCAAATTAACTGCCGCTTTAGGCACCAGTTTGATAATCCTCTCGACAGCCTCGTTTTCACGCCCTGCCCCCATTTTCCATGCAATAAGTAGCAGCGCAATCGCCGGGGATCGACACCGACCTGCATGGCAATGGATGAGAAGCCTAAGCCCCAAGCTCCTTCCAATAGAAAAATCCCTATAGAAACTGAGGGCATCGACTAGATGTTGGCTTGCCACCGACAATTCAGTACCGTCATCAAAATCGATGTCATTGAATCTCAGGGTGAGATGCGGACGGCCATCATCGATGGTCAGCGACACTAGATTTCGGTCAGCGTTCTCGATGCTGATAACGGCATCGAATTCCGCATGCCTTTCAAGGGCATTCTTTAAAGACATGACCTCCAGTCGGTTTAATTCGGTTTCCATCTTGCCTGCTTTCACTCCCATTACATTCTGATTCCGATTCCAAATCGGTCGGAAACCATTCCCTTTCACGTCCAATTTTCAACGGCGAAAAAATTCGCTTGTCGTATGCATGCTTGTCAATCACCATACTGCATATATTGCGGTATTGCATATATTGCAAGCGGAATCTTCAGGTCGACCTGTTGGCCGTCTCGATCCGAAACCGAGACCGTTCCGTGAGCTGATGATGAGACTGCAAAAACCGATAAAAGGAGAAAATTGAATGACTGATTTAATATCGGCGCTTGAGGAACTTCGTGATGAGGTTCCGGTGTTGAAAATGGCGGAAGCCAATAAGTCCCCGACGCGACGCCTCATGGAAAGTGTCGACCTCTTTAAACAGCTGATTGATCTCAAATTCCGCCCTTCGCAGGTCTATGCGAAGGTTAAGGACACTGACGGGATTAAAGAAATCCGCGTCGCCTCAGGCATGACAGACGAGGCATACAAGCAGCACTTTGCATCCGTATACAATGCTTACAAGCGCGACCTACGCAAGAAGGCCAACAGGTCTGTAAAGGCGAAGCCCGCACCAAAGGTGACGGCTGCCAACGCAGCACCATCCAAGACATCGACATCGGAAATCGCGATGTCCACCACCCCTGCCCCGACATCTGATGTTGTTGAGCCGACATCCGAGGTGCCTGTTGCGGAAACCAAAGCTGAAAAGAAAACCGAAAAGCCAGGCACACCTGCGCTGACTACTGGTGGTCGTGTCGACCGCCTAGCAAATTTCTAAAAAGGAGAAAACAATGACTGATATCGAAAATAGAAAAATCACTTTTGCTGATCGCTACATCGGATTCAAAATGAGTTCGGCAGGCGGCATCGGAAAGTCACGTGATTCAACTGAGACGGTGGACATACTACGCTCATCGTCAAGTTTGAGTACAATCGCAATTGACGGTGACAGCGATGAGCCGTTGGCGAACGAGACTTTATACAAGACAATGGGCAACCGCGAAGGCGGCAGTCATTTTGGCGCGCTTTTGCCAGCGTCAGAACAGGATCCCTATACCGGGGTTCTTACCGTGAATCTGCGGAAGGCAAACGCTCGTTCAGGTGATGTAATTTTCAACGCTATGGGTACCGAGGCAGATCGCATATGGGTCGACGGCGCGGGCGGATCGGAGCCTAACTTTGGCAAGCTGCTCATGGAAGACAACGGTGATCCAGAGTTTTTCGTCGAGACCATTTCAGAGGCTGGTTACGGCCTCGTCATATCGTTAATCGCATTACCTAGCAATCACAGCCGATGTGAGGATGCTGCAGAGTCGATCAGGTATTATTTCGAACTCTATGGCTCGTTTCCGAGTGTTCATTTTGTTGTCACGATGAACATGTGGGGCAGTGAAAAACTGGACGATATGGGCGACCCAAGCTTCGCGTATTGGTACAATTCAAAGACACGGAAGGCGATGATGGAATCTGGTCGCTTGAGCGAGATCAAGATGCCTAGTTTGGCCAAAGACATGTTTAAAATCTTTGGTGACTTTGCTTCGAAGGAATGCGGAGCAGCACTGTCTAAGATCATCGACAAGGACTTTGCTCAAGCGAATGGAGTTCCTTTCCGCCAGCGATCAACGATTGCTCGTACTCGGGCGATTTATATGAAGCAAATCGAGGCCGACCCATTTCTGAAGCACTTCTTCGGCATCGCCTAAGCGGTGTCGGGAAAGGAGACCACGATGCAACAAAAATGGGAGACGAATGCGCGCCTCGCCGAGAGCCTTCGGAAGATAGAAGGCCTCACCGACGACGACATTAAAACGTTGTTTGATGTCGCTGACGCAACCGGGATGCCTATAACCGATGAACTGCTGCCCTTCTTCGCGACGATGTTGAGCCTTCGCCGCGAGGGTAAAAATACGACAGCCGCGATGAAAGAGCTGCTCGACAATTTTCAGCAGAATTCATCCATGATGCTGGAGCTCGAACGAGAGGCGAAAACGAACTTTATCGAGGAGCTCGATGCCAGGGGTAATCAGGAGCTCGATCTCGCAAAGATAAAGCTGGAAGCCATCTCAAAAGAAATCGTCGGCGACACTGTAAAAACATTCAGCGCCGATATTCAGCAAAAAATGGCGGCAGCACTCGATGAAGCTCGGCATCAGGAACGAGACAGGATCGGCATCGAAAAGAAGGCTGTTGAATCCGAAAATCGGCGCAAGAACACCCGAATGCTTGCATCTGTATCAGCTGGCGTCGTAGCTCTTTTATTGCTGTCGAGTGCGGTGTTCTTTTCTATCGGGTACGTGAACGGCAAATCCAATGCGCAACTGATGGGGAGTGAAATCGCTCAGTGGGCAAAACTCCCGAATTCGAGACAGTTGGTGGATATCCTGAACAATGCCGATCCCTTGGCCATTACTCAGAAATGCGACCGCGCGGGTGGTGGTATGGTGGACGAGTTGGAGACCTGTCAGATCACCATCGTGAAAGGTCGGGACAGCCTGAGGCTTGCTTCTGGGACGCCCGTTTTTGATCAGATCGAAGTCTGGTTGAAGACCACAGGTTATGGATGGCTTATTGGCATATCAGCGATTTCGACACTGTTTATGCGACGTCTGCTGCGATCCGTTTTCCGACATCGTTGGGTGTCCTGGGTCCTCGAATAATTCTCATAAAATAATTCAGCAATGGCAGGGGTTTTGCCTTGTCTCTTGCATGAACTGCAAACAAACTATTCATAACTGTTTATCTGCGAGTCTTTCAATGGAGGTGAACATGTACCGTTAAAAAGGAGAAAATTCAATGAAATCAATCGGAAGTCTAAGGCTGTTTTTAGTGATGGTCACTCTATATATGCTTGCCGCAGTTAACCCTGGTTGGGCGGCGTCGGCAGTGACCTTGGAGGCGAAGGTTTCCCAATATTTTCAGCACAACTTCGCTGACGACTTCGCAGCTGGGCCATATTCGCTGGAAAGCGGCACACTGCCACCAGGTTTAGTGATGAACCTGAGCGGGGTTATCGATAATCCTACCCAGGTTGGGGTATATACTTTTACTATTCGTGGTTTCGATCTCAATGGAGATGAGGACAGGGTCACCTACACAATCAGGGTCAATCCGTTAGACCCAATAGTCGCACATGATGCACAGGCTTCACTCGGCACCAGTGGGAATTACACATATATCTATGATTTTTGGCAGCATGTGAACGCTGGAGACATGGCAGCTAGTCAGATCGTTATCAAATCTGTATCCGATTCTCGTGCTACAATTAGCCCAAGTTCCGGCTTTCGACCTGTCTATCTTTATCTTCCATTCGCCGTTCGTGGTGATTTGGTCGTCCAATATGTGGCCGTCGATGTTCTCAATGGTGTTGAATCCAATATCGCAACCATCACTTTTCAGGTTACTCGCCCTGAAATGGCAATCCGGTTAAACGAGTCTTCGCCTCCTACAAGCGGCGATACAGGTTATGGCGTGAGCTTTATTGCTAGCAGCGGCGTCGGTCCATTTACATACTCGTATTCCGGCAACATTCCTGCCGGACTCGTATGGGAAGAAGATCATAATGGCTCCGGCACAAATAACGCAGAAAGCGCTATTTTCACGCTTCGTGGCACGCTGCCGAACAATGGTGTCTATCCGATAACCGTCACCATCACCGATGCTCTTGGCCAGACCAAATCGATTTCGCACACCATCGATCTGGGAGCCGTTGATCCCGTCACTGCATCCGATGCAACTTTCGATCTGACATATGGCGGTTCACTCGATGTCGATCTGTCTACCTTAGTGACAGGTGATGTCTCTGCATTCGACAAAAGCTGGATTGATACGAGCTACTATCGTGCCGACCTGAATGGGAGTGTAGTTACAATTCATTCCATGATTGACGGCGGTAATCCACCACGGTCTTTCACGATCCCTTATATGGTTTTTGGTGCGAACGGTGGTTCAGCATCAGGCACCCTTACGATCAATCTCGTGATCGCGGCACCCACGGTGTCAGACCTCAGCGTTTCTGCCGACCACTCTGGTGCCATTAATATCGATTTCGCTTCAGTCATCACCAAAGGCTCGTTTGACATCATGGATGTTGCTTTCGAAAGCACCAGCCTGAATATCGTCAACACGTCGCCGACCACGTGGCACGTTCAGTACGATATCCTGGACAGCGCCAGAGAAGAAGTTATCCGGTTTTACGCTACCGATAACTTCGGTGAGCAATCGAACCGCGCCACGCTTCGTATTTCGATACCTGCTCAGAAGATGATTTATGTCCAAGGCAGTGCATTGATCGGCAAAGTCGGCGAGAAACTTGAACACCAGGTCGTCGTCACAGGCGGTGTGGCACCATATACCTTAACCGTGTCGCCTGCTCTGCCGGACGGACTTGCTCTCAATGACGGCAAGATCGAAGGCACGCCAACTGCTGAGGGAAGCCAGCTGGTTCAGGTCACCGCTATCGATGCTGAGGGAACTTTCGGGTCCGGCATATTCAGTATCACAATCTCCTCTGCTGAGGCCGTAATCGAAGCTCCGAAGGCTGAAAATGGCTCGCTCGATCTCGACTTTGGTCAGTCCGGCACCGTTGATTTGGCTCAGTTGATTTCCGGTGACGTGGACACGATTGCCATTGTTTCGCAGCCATCCAAGGGCAGCATCAAGCTGGAAAGCAACACCGTTACTTACGTGCCGAATGAAGGCGCAACGGGTTCCGACATATTCAGTTTCATGGCTTCCAATGGAGGTGGATCTGCGATTGCAAACATCGCAATTTCTATCAAAGAACCTGTTGGGGAAGCACCGATTGCCAAAAATCACTTCATCCGCCTTCAGCCATTACAGGCGGGCGATGTCAATTTGACAGAGGGTGCGGTATCGAAAGATACGATCACCAGAGTTCACGTGTTGTCTTCGATTTCAGATGACATTGGTATTGCAAACCTGGCTGATACACATCTCGGTTTCCAGCCAAATAAGGCCTTCGCGGGCAATGCCGTGGTCAGCTACCAGTTGGAAAACAAGTGGGGTCGTTCGGCAATTGCGACGGCAACATTTGCTGTAGCTGAACGCCCTGATCCATCTAAAGACGCCGAAGTGGCAGCGCTGCTGAAGGCGCAGGTTGATGCAGCAATCCGTCTTGCTGACGATCAGGTCGACAATATTACTCGTCGTCTTGAACAGATTCGTGCGGAAGCCCCTGGTGCCCGTTCGAATTCCTTTGATTGGCAGCTTGGTGTCGATTCCAAGGATAGCGCTCGCTATGACCATGAAGGCAATGACATCAGCGCGCAGAACAGTCTGAATGCCCGTGGAACGTTTGAGTCTTCAAATCCGCTGGCTGTTTGGACCACGGGTTATTTGAGATTGGGTGAGAGTGAGCTGGGCGGCATCGACATGAAGTCGACTGCGGTAGGTGGAACGGCTGGAGTCGATTATCGTTTCTCAGACGCCTTCGTTGGTGGTGTTGCTATCGGTTTCGGTCGTGAGATGTCGGAAATCGGCTCTAACGGCACCGAAAATGAAGCCAAGGCGATTTCAGGCGCTCTATACGGCACCTGGCATAACCGCAATGGTGCCTTTGTTGATGGCATTCTGGGCTTCTCCCATCTCACAATGGATAGCACGCGTTATGTGACGTCTACAGGTGAACTAGCATATGGTTCCCGTGATGGTACCACCGTCTTCGGATCGATCATCGGCGGATATCGCTTTGAGACGGAAAAGGGTCTCAAAATCGAGCCATACGCAGGCTTCCGTGGTGTAGTTGGAAAGCTGAATGGCTTTACGGAACGCGGTTACGACTGGACGAACCTCGCATACGGCAACACGGACATTCGCTCCCTCAAGGCTGTTGCTGGTATCCGTGTTGAGAAGCAGTATGAGACGGATGATTTCCTGATCACTCCAAATGCCAAGGTTGAATACCGTCATGAGCTTGCTAGCGGTACGAATACGGCTCTCGGATATGCTGACCTCGGTACCATGCCATACTCGGTGCTGACCGATCCAAGCGAAACCAGCAGCGTTGTTGCTTCCGTGGGTGTCCGTGTGAAACCGAAGGCTTCCAACCTGTCTGTCGAGGCATCCGCGCAGGCCAGCATGAGTGGTTCCGGTAAACCAACAATGACTTATGCAGTTCGTGCCAATTGGGAAATCTGCGGCATCGGCTTCAAGAAAACGGACTGCATGACCCGTGAGCAGCGCGTGACCTTCTTCAAGGGCGAGCTAACCAAGGCAGAAAAGAAGAAAGACGCGAAGAAAATCGCCGAATTCAAAAAGCTGCTAGCCAAAGCGGAAGCCGACCTTCGCGAATGGAATGCACTTTCGGCAAAGCTGACTCCGGTTCCAGATATGAACACCCAGTTCGTAGATACGATATCGGGCAAGGGGAAACGCAAGCGCTAGCCTTCCAAAATCGACATCCAAATGGGGCGGCTTGGGTCGCCCCATTTCATTTCTGTCGGCCGAATTTCTTCTCAGTTTGTGCTATGCAACCACCTCTCCAACAATGATGGCATCCGGCAAAAAATTGCCGTCATTAAAAGGAGAAAATTATGATCACTAAATTTATAATAGTCGCGGCAAGCGCACTATTGGCGACCGCGTCTTTTGCATCAGCAGACACCTCGCCTGACGGTTTTGATGCCAAAGGCCAGGTTGGGATTCAGTCTCATGAGTTCAGGAATGCCGCTGCCAATTCCTATAAGCTAAATCATTGCGCCGATTTGGACTCTGAGGCCCTGAAGGCGGAAATCGAGGCTGACGTTCTCGATGCCTCCGCAAAAACCGGAATTGAGGCTGGCAAGCTTCTGGTGCTGGTGGATGCCCGTGCCAAAAACATCGAAACCAGTTTTGCCAAAGCCGGAGCTGATGTGTCGTGGGTTTGTCAGACTGAATCTGTCGATGAATTCAGAAGTTTCAGCACCTTCAGGTGGTCGCAGATACCTGCTGATGCGGCATCGAATTAAGGGGGTATGGATATGAGAAAGACAATTTTATCCGCCCTCGCCTCTACTGCAATCATGGCATCAACTTTTTCCGTATCGGCAGCGCCTGTTGATCTGTTGGGGGGACAAGAGGACTACTCGAAGGTCGTCGCTGGAATGCTTCAAGTAAAGGTATGCGATGACGAGTCGGCATACGAAGGCCTACGCGTGGCAGCGCATTCATCCGCCAGAAAGCTGAACATGAGCATTGGCGAAATCATGTATTTCGCTCATGAGGAATCCGAGAAGATCGAGCACTCAAAAGGCGGCGCTTATCAGCATGCCAATCTCTATAGCGCACTCTGCGATCTGAAAAGACCATCCATCGCAGTCTCTCCAATTCCTACCGATTTCAAATCGACACTAAAAGCTAAGATCGCCGATGAAGCCCTTAAGGACATCGCAATTGAGACCATCGCCCTGCGCATGGAATCCAAGAATTGCGGTCTCAGCGATGACGAATTGGAAATCGCAGATCAGGCTGTTGTTGACCGCCAGGCTCGACTGAGGGCCATCGCATTTGATGATGAATTTCTGAGTGTCGGTGCTTGGTCGATGGCCGACCGTGCTGAGATTTTTAGCAAGCGTTTTGGGTCTAAGTCGGCCTGCGATGTCATCAAAGAATTGATTTCGAATGAGCGCAATAATGAAGTCGGTGGTGAGTGATGATGATTAAGAAAACAGTCTTTGCCGCCGGACTTCTCGCAATGCTTGCGACCAGTGCATATGCCGAGCCAAAATTCTATTTTCGCTACGCTTCGGGAGGTAAGACTATCGATGTCTCTCAACCAGAAAACCCCGTTGAACCGGAGATGCCGCAGCCAGAGAAAAAGGGGGTACTCAATATAAGCAACGGCTACCTTTCGCATTCTGATTACAATGCAAATGGTATAATCGACTCTGGCGACCACGTTTCTGTGCAGTGGACGCTTAGAAATACAGGTAAGGGTGAGATCAGAGGAATTTCAACCGCTGCAACCTTTTTGATAGAGGATCGCGGGATAGGCGGAATTGTCTGGAGCGGTGGGTCAACCCCGCTTTCTTGCGCAACCACGCTTGCACCAGGTGCGAGCGTGGTCTGCTCGACATCTATGTCCGTCACGGCAGGAATGCTGCCATCTAGCCGATCAGAGTCCTATTTTAGTGTTTTTTTTGGTATGTCGATGCCCGATAATGTTGATGACATAACCGGGGATAGCGAAATAAACAGCATCCCACTCGGCTCTGAGATGCTGGTCGAAGTGTCAGGATCGCCGAATGTATTTGAACTTCCCCATCAGCTAAAGCTGGGGGAAAAAATGAGCATGGAATTTGACCTGCGATCAGGAAATACCGATCCATTTTATGACTATGCGATTGCTGTCCGAATTCCGGAATTGAATACGACAATTCCCGCTAATTGCGGAGACACCTCAACACCTGATTACTTTGCCCGCTGCACAGCATCCTTGCCGCTCACTGAAACTCATAGATCGCTGCTCTATGCTGGCTTTCCTGACAATTACGCACTTTCCTATGAAATCATTCAAACAAAAATGGGCGGATATCCAACGGGCAAAAAACTTGCCGAATACACGCTTATGGAAGGCCCAGTTCAGTACGGTTATACGCAACTTGATTTGTCGTCGCTTTCAATTTCAGCACCAGCATATTTAGATGGTGACTTCGTAATAAATGCCATGATTCAAAACAACACAACTGATTACTTTCGTGGCTGGGAATACGATATCGATCTCGGATTAGATGTAAAATTAAAGAATATTTGTCCCAATAATGTCAACTTCAGTCCCAATCAAACGGTAAAATGCACGACGACAATGAAGCTGACGGAGACGCAAATAAATACTATCAAAAGTTTCTTTTATTCGAGTAGCTCCGCGACACTAAATTACTCTGCAATGCTTGGCAAAGAAAACGGTAGTGAATCTGGCGTAACAACCGGTCCATACGGGAGTTTCGATATAAGTTGGTAGAATACCACGATAACTACCAATAAGAATTAGCCTCCTTATGGGAGGCTTTTTATTGCCGATTTTAGCATCTTTGGCTTTAGTAACTCCTACAGTCGATAGCATCATAAAATATTGCCTAATTAATTTTAGATTATTTTGCTTTTCTGAACTTGATCTGAACGTCGACCATCCAAGCTTGTTCTCGTGCGCTACAGACTAGCGCCCCTTTGGTGGCAGAAAGTCGCCGTTTTTACAAAAAATCAACTCAGAAAAGGAGTACGACCATATGTCGTCTATCAATACTAATATCGCTTCAATGACTGCTCTCCAGACCCTGAAGACTGTACAGAGCAATCTAACGGAAACCCAGGGCAGAGTATCCACTGGCCTTAAGGTTCAGAGTGCAAAAGACAATGCTGCTTACTACTCCATCGCTCAGACGATGCGAGGTGACGCGGCCGTTTTCAATGCAATTAGCGAAAACCTTTCAATTACTGGCGCATCCATATCTGTTGCCCGTCAGGGGCTAGAGGAAATTGGAAACCTCACCAAGGAGATTCTGGAACGCGTGTCGTTTGCTCAGGCTGACAAGTCCGTCGACAAAGCCCTCATTCAGAAAGAGATCGTTGACTTGATCGGTCAGATCGAAACAACCCGTAGTCAGGCCACGTACAACGGTCAGAGCTTGCTGGAAAGCGACGGTTCTGCGACATCAGATTTGACAGTTGTCACGGGCGTTAAGCGTGAGATAGGTGGCCTGATGACGACCAGCTTTGTTGTGCAGACAGCTGAATTAGACAGTTATATCACGAACTTGAAAGGCATTAATGTTGAAACCGCAACAAACGCAAGCGATCTCGAAGATGCTTTGGCAACAGTTGAAACGCAGATCGCATGGGCGGCGCAGTATGAAACCAGTTTTGGTATGGCTGAAAAGCGCATCGAGAACCAGCAGAACTTTATTAGCAAGCTGGTAGACAAATTCGATACTGGCGTTGGCGCTCTCGTTGACGCAGACATGAACAAGGAAGCTGCTCGTCTTTCGGCTCTCCAGGTTCAGGAGCAGCTTGCTACGCAGGCTCTCTCTATCGCCAACCAGGCACCTCAGTCGATCCTGTCACTGTTCAGATAACTTCGACATCCAACCATTCTCAAGGGAGGCTTCGGCCTCCTTTTTGTTTTGGTACAAAATCGAGAAAATTGGCGGCGAACCTCCAGACCGTTAACCCATTGTTAAGAGCTATTAAAATTTTGTTAACAAAACCTAATACGACCTTAGCTTTGGGCACTACCGATTGATTTTTGGACTGCCATCCACTCATCGAATCAAGCGGCAAGTCGTGATAAGTCATTTTCCATCTTCCCAACTCCGACGTCAATTAGCGGCCATCGCAGTCCAATTCTCCTTCAAAGTGGACATCAATAGCTGCGAGATCGAAAAGCCCCCTCCCCTCGCCTTCTGGGTCAAGGACCGCAGATATCCACCTGCCGACTGGATGTCCCCTGCTCGTTGCAGAAGCCACGCAATGACTGCAGATACGCCTTCCATGCCCATGGTTTGTCGGGCTTCGACATAGGCCGAGTGTGTGATGCCGAGAAATCTTGAAACCATGGTGCTGGCCTCAACGAGGTCTCTCCAAGACCTGATGCCGTCAGATGCATACTCTCTGATGTCCGGACAGGCTCTGAGCACCATGTCGAGTGGAATGGTTTCCGCAACGATGGACACAGGTGCCTGCTTGTCCGCAGAATTCGCCTTCAAATCAATTTTTTGACCTGATTTAGATTCAAAAAGGGATTCTGGTAGGGATTCATAATGGTGCCGCTCAATTTGAGCGTCGCTGGCGCTCACTTCTTCAGCAATATCATTGTTTTTCAACTGGTTAGCCAATTCCGCGCAAATGGCTTCCAAATTGGCTTTTATGGTCTGCAGTTCCTGCACAGTGGCACGCCTTGGAATGGCATCAACGATTTCCCTGAACTTGAGAAACAGTCCCTCCAGATCGTCAGAATGGGCGTCTGGAGTGATTTCAGCGAAGCCAGATGCGATTTCGCGTCGGATGACGGAAACCTCGTCCCTGAGGCGTTTCAGGACCTTCTGATCGGTAACGATGCGTTCGGCTACCTGCGCAATCTCAATTGAACGGCAAACCATTGGTGCGAAGGAGAAACCATAGGCGATCTCTACTTCACCCTCTTTGTCCTTGTGCGCATAACGCTTGCGGGTTGGACTGTCCTTGCGTTCGATAATCCCGGCTTCAACCAGTGACGCGAGATGACGCCGTAGGGTGCTTTCGGGCATACCATGAGCGCGCAATGAAAGCTGACGATTGGATGGAAAGACGACAAGGCCATTCTTCTCATTGATCTCGTCTTCAGGCAGGAACGACAGCAAGGAGCTCAGCACAGCCAGACCACGATCATTCAGACCGAATTCGGACTTTGCGATGCATAGCTGTTTATAGATTGTCCAGCGATTAAGTCCCCTGCCCTTTTCAGAATTTTGGGCACGGTTCTGCAATCGACCGCGAATTGCGGACGCAACAGTCTCCAGAACTTGCATTTCCCTTCACCTTTCTAAAGGCAAAAGAATTCCGCTCGCCAAAACGACGCCAACGACTCTTGACAGTGATTCATGGAAATGCGATTCTCTAGCTGCTTAGACTTATGAGAAGGGCTTCCACGCGGTGACGTTTGGGGGCCTTTTTCTTTTGCGGTTTAGTCTCCTGTTTCCTTATTCATTGACTGTTCGAACTCGTCGTAGAGACGATCCAAGCGTGTTGTCAGCCAATCGCTGAATGGTTTTGCGTTCTTCTCTTCGAGCTTGATCGCAACCATTTTTGGCTTCTGATTCATGGATAGGCTAACTGAATTATCCTTAGATCTCCAGGCTTTAGCTGCAGAACCATTTTCGATGTCAGTTTCTGTGTTCTTGGAGTCGCTATCATGTTTACGGAGCGCCGACATGAGCTTTGCAAAACGCTGATCACTATCAAGCGATTTTACATCATCGTTGTTCAAGAGGCTTTCGGCAGCTTCTAATTTCTTCTCGTCATCAAGCTGTTCGAGTAACTCCATCCATCTTTTGCGACCCGCCTTTGGGGCTGAACCGATGACGCGGATCAGATTGAGAGGAACCTTCCGTGCAATCGAGATCAGGCGGCTGACATCGGATTTATCCATTCCCAATGCTGAAATGACGACAGCTCTTTCCACGCCTTCGTCTTCCAGATTCTTTGCGAAGAATGCTTTCTCAATGAATGAGAGATCCTGCCGATCCAGATTTTCACGTCCCTGCGCAACGATAAGTTCGTCGTCAGTCAGCTTCCTTACGATTGCGCGAACTTTGATCCCCAAAGCTTGCGCTGCTCGAAGGCGACGGCGGCCATAAGCGATCTGGAAGCGTGTGGCGTTGTCAGGATGCGGTCGCAACAGCACTGGTACCTGCTGACCGCTCTCACGAATGCTTTCAACCAATCCGTCAAATGCCGGATCGACATCGATTGAAATTCGGTCAGCAATACGCGAGGGGTCTACAAGTGTTGGGTCAATCTCTACGATGGAGTTGGCTTCTTCCAATTGCTTCTGGAGATCGGAAGCTTGTCTAGCGGTTTCGGCCATTTCCTTAAGTGAAGCACCCATGGCCCCGATAGCACCGGTGCGTACGCGATCCGTATCCAAAGACTTGGATGGGGCAGGGGCCTCACGTTTCTGAAGGAAAAGATTACTCAGTGTCTCTTTACGGCTCACTTTATCCTCCAATCTCTGTTTCGTTCAGTTGGGACGTCCCAACAAACGAGATGTTGATCAATTGGCTGTTGGGACGTCCCAACAGCAGGATGGGGAAACGCATCATCATTTCCGCCCCCAGGCGGCTTTGACGAGATCCTCAATCTCTCCATTAACAGCATCCAACGCTTCCATCGCGCGGTCATATGTTGAGCGAGTCAGGTTCTCTCGGCCGATTTCATAAAGAGTCTGCTTTGAAAGGCCTGCATCCGATACTGCTGCTGACTTCAGCATCGGGTTAACGAGCACACTGTCGTCGAACAGGTTACGGAGTAGGGCAGCCACCTTCGTCTGTGGGGCGTCCTGAGGCTCGTAGCGCGTTAACAGATAGCGGATGAAGTCATATTGCAGATTGCCACCTGCCTCTTTGACGACACCCAGCAGATCACGTGTCATCAGCAGAAACTGCGACATGGACGAGATATCCAGCATCTGCGGATGTACGGTGACGATCATCGAAGTTGCTGCACACAAACCAGAAAGGGTCAGGAAGCCGAGCTGAGGTGGGCAATCAACGACGACAATGTCGTAATCATCGGCGACTTGATCAATCGCATCGGCGATCCGCATAAAGAATAGCGGCTGGCTACGATCACCCGACGTGAGAGCCTTAGGTGTCGTATGTTCGAATTCCATTAGCTCCAGATTTCCGGGCACCAGGTCAAGGCCATCGAAATAGGTCTTGCGAATGACGTCCGACAAAGGGCGCTTCTCGTCGTCGTAACGAATAGCTGCATACAGGGTCTGATTGGAATGGACGTCTACCTCTGGCATAACGCCTAGCAGTGCAGAAAGAGATGCCTGAGGATCGAGGTCAATGGCCAGCACACGATAGCCTTGCATTGCCAGGTATTGAGCAAGGTGGGCCGATGTCGTTGTCTTCCCGGAGCCACCCTTGAAATTAGTGACTGCCAGAACCTGTAGGTGTTCATGCGCACGGCGGCGAGGAAGCAACTCGATTGGATCGCGACCGCGAATGTTGTCCGCCAGCAAGCGACGAAGCGCATTGATATCGCCAAGCGTGTATAGTCGACGTCCATTACTTGAAGTTTCAGGTTGCGGGCCATCACCTGCAATGCTCATTTTTCGAAGATGAGAATCCGACACGCCAATCAATTTGGCAGCCTCTGTTGACGTGAAACGGCGAAGCTCTTTCGATGCCGTTGGCGGAAACAGGGCTTCGCTCATCGCTTGTAGAGACGAGCTTAGAATTTCAGCTTGATCGCCGATGGAATTGTAGACATCCTGACGTGCAGGCTGAGATTGTGTGTTCACAGAGAAATCTTTCATCACGCGAAATCAATGGAAATGGGTCGTTTGCCGTGATGATAGCAAGAAGGTCATTTGCTGCAAGAAATTATTCGTTAACAGAGGGTTAACATGAGAACCTCGCAGAAGCGAACAGTTAACGTTATCAATACGTTAAAGCTACAAGGATGAACCTATGACCAATGAAAAAAATGGTCCAGATTGACTGCGGCTCATGAAATTAAGCCAAGCCAGAGGACATTCTGACAGAATCGGATTGAAAGAGTCATAAAATGGTCGAGAAACCAGGGACTTTGATTCTGATTATGATGCAAAAAGGCGGGTAGGGGAGGGCCGTATAGGATGCCGATTGCGGAAGACACAATGCAAGTCAACGAGCAGAAGTCAGAACCGTCTGGAGCCGTTATCGCAGCTGACCTTGAAATTCAGTTCTTTAAATTGTTTTCACGTTTCGAATTCGCACTGAAAAAAGCGGGCTACTTGCGAGTAAGAGCAGGCCGTATATCAGCTCACTGGGACAAGTTTGCCAGCGATATCGGCGTACGGTTTTTCGATGTTGTGAAAGAAATCCATGTCGCTGATACAATTATTCAGCAGCCACCAAACAAGCAGGTTGTCGACGAAGGCGGTGAATTGGGTTGGAAAGCTTGTAAATCGCCTGAGAATACCGTCGGTCTATTCGTCGCGATCCGCCGAATCCGAAACAACTTGTTCCACGGTGGAAAACACGAGAACCCCTTCAACGACCGAGACCAGGAACTGCTATCGCAAGGCATCGCGATACTTAGATTGGCTCTCGAAACCCACGATATGGTGAAGTGGCATTTCGATGGGAACGCATAGGAAAGCTTAAAACCTGTGCGATGCAGGCGGCTCGTAATTCTCACATGCCTCTAACGCCGAGACGAAGGCATCTTTCAGCGTCCTCGACTTCCCAGACATAACCTCGGCATCACCTTGGGTGATCCGCCAAACTGATGTGACATCGTTCTTGCGATGGATTTCGACGGCATAATCCCGATCCCCGAGTACGACCATTTTGCAATATATCTCAGCAGCTGTATCCAGATTTCTCTGCCAACCAGTGAGATCGAAGTCGTGCATGAAGGACGAGTATGCGTGTACCGTCGTCATCATCTGATCGTAACCGTCATCGAACGTGTCTGATAGACCGGAGCGGATTTGCTTGTCGAAACGGCCATGCTGATTATCGTATTGCCCGCGCTGGAACATCCAAAGACCACGGCCCTCATTCGTGCGGGTAATCTCTATGGAGTACGAACCGCCATCTATCTTGATTGTCTTCCCGAAGACATTCGGATTAGCCTTCGTTGTACGCCAGCTGCTGAAATCGATGTTTGTCATTTTGCCTCCCTTTCTATGTAGATGATCATGGTAACCTAACGGCTCGCAAGTCACCAATTGTGGGGGAGGGGAGGCTATTATTCGGTGGCGTCAGAATACCCAGTTTTGAAATCATCGACTACGCCATTCACAGCATCAGAAATAGGCTTGGTCTTTTGTTCCCATAATTTACCGATGCCCGATGTGACCTTGCCGACTGCGGTGCCAACGTCTTTGGCCGTTAAAGTCCTCTTTTGCTCTGGTGTAGTGCCTTTATCATTAGGCATTAAGTCATCGAATTGCGCGTAGCAATCTTGTCTGACGGCGTTCGCATTCTCCACATATGGAAGCCATATCTCAACTTCAGCGATGGCTTTCGCTCTAACCTTTTCAATCACGTCCGCTGAATAACGTCGCTTGCCAACATAATTGACAGTGCCTCTTCGGCAATCAGCAACAGCCAGAATAGCGATGACCCGAGGCCTGATGGGATTGATAAACTGGTAACCGTTTTGAATGTTTTCTAAGGCACGTTGGCGTACTGATTTATCGGCGTATCGAACTTCGGCGATAGATCTTGCTTGATAATAATCAAGCCCAGCCATCGCGGTCTCGACTACCAGTTTGTTGAAAAGGCCTGGGTTGTCTTTGTTTTTGTCGACTTCATCGAACTTGGCGTTGATTTCGGCAGCGATTTTATTTTGTCGTGTAAGCTCTTCTTGTTGCCGTTGCTTGGTATCTCTATCGTTTTGATATGCCATAACGCCGATAAAAATAATGACTGCAATTAGCCAAACCAGATTTTTCATAATAGCCCCCTGTCGCCCACCTTGTCAGTCTATGTGCGACTAAAAAATTGGCAACAGTATATTTGGCACGTTCCCATAATTGCTGATTTCTTTGTTCAAAGGGCGATGTTGGGTACCTCCCGAACTAAACGCTTCAAAAAGACAAACGGCCGCTGTAGCGACCGCGACTGCTTACCCGATAAGGGGGAGGGCCTATCGGAATTCGGCTGCATACTCAGTCAGGAAATAGTCTTCCGCATGGCCGTTCGGAAGTTTCGTTATCGACCCTCCGTTTTGTAGATATGCGTTCACCAAATCGAGGTCAGCTTCTATCGAGTTTTGTTTTCACTTTCGCTTGCGTTTTGCGCCGTACTCAAAAGGTGTGGGTCTATTGTAAAATTCTTCTGAATGCATGGCGGCAATGACTCAACGATTATCAATATGAGCGATTGCCAGGCCAGCAATTACGCCGACAAAACAAACAATTGCATACATGATGATAGAAGGATTGAAGTCGGCTCCAAACAGGGTTGCGGCCTTCAGGATCGACAACAGGATTACCACGCAAGACAGCATTGAGATCGCGTATGTCCCGACAGTTGGAAATCCAGATTGGGAATAAGGGTTATTGTAGTATGCAGTATCAGACATCGATTTTTTCTCCTTGTGATATCGGTTTCGGTTGGTGTGGCTTCGGTTGCCTCACAAGGATATCGTCGCTCGACGGCGTGCATAGAACAACCCCATAATAGACAAATATGCATTAAGAAGAAGAAACGACCGTGTTTGATGTCAATAGACGTGGTGTAGGCGATTCTCAGTGGTGGTTATTCCGCGAGATCGGCATAGGTCGCTTTGGAATAGCCCCCTAATTGCCCGGACAGTTTCTGCCACTTAAATAAGTGATAGGACTACTGTTCACATTATGACTGGTAATAGCATTAAGATGGAAATTCTTTCCGGCCCTGAGCGGCGTCGACGCTGGAGTACAGCGGAGAAGCTTGCGATTGTCCACGAAACCTACGAGGCGGGCGCGACGGTCAGTCTGGTCGCCCGTCGTCATGGCATTGCGCCTAACCAGCTGTTCGCGTGGCGCAAGCTTGCATCGCAGGGTGCCTTGGTTGCCACCGCAGCCGAAGAGGAGGTTGTCCCTGCCTCGGAATACCGGGCGCTTCAGGCTCAGGTGAAGGAATTACAGCGCCTGCTGGGCAAGAAGACGATGGAAGGGGAAATTCTCAAGGAGGCCCTCGAAATCGCCAACGGCCCAAAAAAACGACTGCTGCACTCAATCTCGCTGCCGAAGGACGTTTTGCGATGAAGGCGCTATGCGAGACGTTAGGCGTTGCCCGGTCGAATATCGCTGCACGCGCCACAGGCACCCTTTCCAGAGCCCGAGGGAGACCTCCGCTTCCCGACGCTGATCTGGTTGCTCAGATCAAGGCGGTCATTGAAGAAATGTCGACCTATGGCTATCGGCGCGTTCATGCCATTCTGCGGCGCAAGGCCCGTGAACAGGGGCGTTCATGGCCGAACGCCAAACGTGTTTATCGCGTGATGAAGCGGCATGATCTGCTCCTTCAGCGCCATACCGGAGCTGCCGGTGAACGCAGACACGACGGCCAAGTCACCGTCGAGCGCTCCAATACCAGATGGTGCTCCGATGGCTTCGAGATCACGTGCGACAACAAGGAAAAGGTCCGCGTTGCATTTGCGCTCGACTGCTGTGATCGGGAAGCAATCGCTCATGTGGCCACGACAGAAGGCATCAAGAGCGAAGACGTACAGGATCTTGTCATCACGGCGGTAGAAAACCGCTTCGGGCGCATCAATATGCTGGCAGAGCCCATCCAGTGGCTTACCGACAATGGTTCATGCTTCATTGCGAAAAACACCGCGTCCCTGCTCCGGGACATCGGTATGGAACAGTGCAGAACACCAGTGCGCAGCCCGCAGTCAAATGGAATGGCTGAGGCTTTCGTCAAAACATTCAAGCGCGATTATGTCCGGATCAACCCGACGCCGGACGCCGAAACTGTCATGGCTCAACTGCCATCATGGTTCGAGCACTATAACAATCTTCACCCGCACAAGGCTTTAGGATATCAATCTCCACGAGAGTTCCTGAGCCGAAATGCTCAATCCTGAAAATGTCCGGTTTTTAAGGGGCAACTCCACGCTTCGGTACGGTCGATGAGTAGTTTCGCTGCATCCCATATAGCGAGTTGGGTTTCAGTAGCCAGTAAGAAATATGTTTTCAATTTATCGCTATTCTTAATCTTATACCTATTCGGAATTGCCCAGTATCCTACGTAGTCCATGAGACTCATCGCCTTGTTCAGATCGCAATCCAGCTCCTTGGTAATCGTGACCACATAATCAACGGCCAGCGACTCCCATTTACGGCTATCTACACCACGTGTGGCAATGGTATTGATATATTCGTGATTACGGACGATATCGGCGAGCGAAACATTAAACTCCCAAGGGTCTTCCTCATCGTTTTCATCGACCTTGGTTTCATAGCCACGTGTCGCATTGTCGGATATTCTTGATTTGAGATAGTGAAGAATTCCGATGCTGTTGCTTTCATCATTGCGGAAGTTGGTGTTATTCATAATGTACTCCTTATATGCGCGATCCTTTCGCGACTTGGTGTTTCGGTTGGTGCCAGACGTTTCGCACTGACATTGAGATCGTCCTATATCGGCTTGCAAGGAACTAACGATTTTTCTAAAAATTGATGGCAATATAAAATGGCCGCCGAAGCGACCGTGTATCATTGGGAGGAAGTAGGGCAGGGGGCGCGTAGTCTTTATCCGACGTCAGCGGTCTTGAGCTCGTTTACCATCTCTTCGACGATGCTGTCCGGAATGACCTGATAGGGATTCCGCAGCGCTTCACTGATTGCTTCCATTTGCTTGGCTACTTGGAACTCGGATTTTTGATTATTTGAATGCGTCATGGGTGTCCTCCTTAATTTAAGCGGGGGGATGCTGGCATCGGCGTCATGAAAAATTCGACACCCAGGGCTTCTTCATAAGCGGCGATCAATCCGCATACGATCTTTGCCTTTGCATCTGGATACATGCCATCCCATTTTTCCAATTTGGATGCAATGTCGTCATTATCATTGCTATCGTCAGCATTCTTCAACAGCGTTCTTATCAATGCTTCGCGGAGTTCGTCGTTGAGAAGAATTTCAATGGCATAGTATGGCTGCTCGTCGACGACACCATAAGCACGGTAAAACCAATCCAGCGTTTCGATGCAGTCTTCGACCTCAGTCTGGTCGCCTGCGTTTTGGTGGTTTTCAAGTCTTTCCAACAGGTAATCGATCATCGCGGTCGCATTCGGATTTTCGATTTCGTCTTCATAGCTTAAAGCTTGCAATTCTTCTAAGGCATTGGATTCAAGTTCATTTGTCGTATTCATATGATTTTTCCTTTTTAGTTCATCGCATCTCCAAGTTCGGTTTCGAGATGGTGTGATTTTATGGTCGGTCAAACTCTTGCAAGGCACAATCGGTTTATCAGTGAGCTTCAAATACAAGCTGAGCGCGCTGCCTTAAAATACCACCGTCGACTACAAGGGTAAGGTTATGGGTGCCTGCCTCGATGCCGATAAGGTCTCCCAGATTGCACCAGATTTCGCGGTCGGATTTCTGCAGGATCTCGCCGAGATAATCTAATGCAGAATTTCGGTAGTCATTGGCGTAGTCGAACAGGAGAGTGATGTTTGTAACAGTTAAATCGGTGATATCATTTACTGACCTGTTGATGGCCTGGTAGACTGCATTAAACTGATCCTTGACGATCTCGTCCTCACGGTCAGCTCCGACAACAGAAATTGAGCTTGGGTCATTCCATACATGCTCCAGCAGACGGAAGATGCCCAACAACCCGCCATCCAGGTAGAAGTCAGGGCTGAAACCGTTGACCTCGATGACTCCGGCTTCTCGAAGCGACAGTAAGCCAATAGTGTCTATGATCCTGGCTTTCATATGCGCTGTGCCGAAGAAGCCAGCCTTGCGGCTATATCGCTCTCCAAGGTAGACGTCTTCTAGGAAATTGCCATCGGATGCAATTAATCGTGCGAGACCATTTAAAGATGGCAATACGGTTTCATGCGGCTGTTCAAGTAGCCGACGTGGCCAATAAGTTTCGCCATCGTATATGGTGCCAACGCTAGGGCGGATGCGGTTATTAATAGTATCGATTGCTTCAATGTCTATGTGTAGAGCGGGCATTACAATTTCCTTTAATGCATGGACATCTCCATGTTGATTGCGATTGTGATAGGTGAATAAGTCTCAAGGTTTTGGCAGACCCGCTTCATGGGGGAGGGCCTTTGCCTTGGCGATTATCTCCCTGAACTTTGGATCGCCACGATAGAAGCCTGCTGAACTGTGCCCGAATTCGATAACTGGCGCTGCTCGATGTCCCAATGACATGACGTGATCGAAGGCTATGGCATCGTCTTCGAGATCGATTGTTTCATAGTCGATGCCCTCGCGGTCGAGGTAGTGTTTGAGCTGTGTGCAGCTCGGGCAAACTTTCTTGGTGTAAACTGTTAGCATATTAGATTTCTCCTCCTGAAAATAGCGACTGAATAACTAAACGGTAACGCATAAAAACGATCAATGAAAATGCCTGATGTAGTCAATATCTCTATCTTCAAGGAGAGACTGCATGGCATCGTCGTCGTCATAGGCATTGTATTCGACCTTCTGACGTTTTATTTCGGAAAAGACATCACATCCGAAGTATGCGAGTTCTTCGATTGAAATGTTCTGTGCAATGTAAGTCATTTCAAATCTCCTGAGATCAATAGCCCTATGCCTGATCTTTATAATATAAATATATGTGACGGCGTCACATATGTAAACACTAGTAGAAAGTTAACAAGACTATGCGGTTGCTCGATTTTGCTAAAAGTAAGAAAAAATAAATTAAAACTATCGATCACGAATTGTTACAGAAGGCGAATCTATACAGCTACTCAATGTGGAATATTGAATAGCTCTTATGGAAATCCGTTGATTGACGTAGCAAAATCTTCATTTCTCGCGATGCTATAGGCGATAAGTTGCCACCTTTTACAATTTCGCGAGATTCCAGTGCTTTCAAACGGTAGTCCAGTTCGGATACCGAAATCGATGGGAGCACCAAGCCGACTGAACGCGCATCGTTGCCTCGTTCTTTCTCAACAATGTTGAACAGATCTCTTGCCCATCCGAGAAAAGCCGTCTGCATTTCATTCACTAAGGCAAGCGGAGGAAGTACCGGACGACTATACTCAGCCCAGCTACGAGCCTCAGAAAGGCCTATCTTGTTGCCTGCTGCGACGTCTTGTGGCGTCCGGATGCCAGCGTAAAGAGCAATAGCTTCGGCCGTTAAGCCAAAGAAATCGATGAAATTCCGATATCTGGTTTTCTGCCACAGGAACTCTTCAAGCTCGGTACGTTTTTTGCCAGCTGCCAGCTTGAGCCAATTGCGATAAGAGAACCATGCGTTGTCCAGGATGTCGTCAACGAACGCATCGGTGGCTTCGAAATCTGGTATGTAATGACCGCCTTCGACTGATCCCAATTTGCGGTCAATAGATGATGAAACGGAGCCAATGAAACCGACACGGCCGAGAATGTCGAACCTGTGAATTCTGCCTTCATCTGAATCCGAAATCATACTTATGACGCCTTTGACGTTCTGACGATTGGCGTCGATGAATTCCTGCTTGCTGAAGGGATTTTCGCCCTCAATAGAACGGCCATCGTGAATAGCCTTGTGGGCGACGGCGATGGTGAATTCGCGCAGCGCATCGACAGCAGACTCCTGTGGCTGATTTACATTTGCACCCGGCCATTCTTTGGTCGCGAGGTAGTGTTCAGCACCCTCTAGGCCATCCAGCCAGCCTTTGATTTGTGGCTCTGTCGCCGACACGATTTCAGCTATCATTTTGCGCGGCAGTCTCAGTATTTTGCTTAAGCGAATGAATTCAACCTTTCTCTGCATCGCTTGATGCCTTCTTTCATCATCTATCTCTCGCATTTACAATTCCCCTTTCATTAGCCACCGAGTGGATTAAACCTATTATGTGTAACGAGGACTCATACATCAATGGTAAAAATAAAGGGAGAAGCCATTAATCATCTCCTTCTAATAGTACATTCTCTCCATGAAAATCATTGCCGACATCATCTTCGCGAGAAAAATACCTCAATATTGCTGAGGTAACTGAGCCAATCACGACGAACCCGAAGACAAACACGCTGAATGTGGCAACCAAATCACTGGCTATGTCTAAGAAGTAAAGTCCATTTGTCACAAAGGCCAAAATCGAAACTGGCAAAACAGCTGGAATGGCAGCGAACTGGATATGTTCGGAAGCCGTTTCGAGTGCAAAGATCGAGATGAATAAAACTCCGAAAAAGCCCACCCAAAACACGATGTCATGGAATTCGGATAGCAAAAACATTGTGGTATGTATGAAGACCCCAATTGTCATTACCAGCAACAGGATAAATGCAGATCCCGCAATTCCTGCATCGATCTCATCGGCGATGTCCTTGAGAAACTGTTTCGTGATCATGTCAGCCCCCTGGATGCAAAGACCGAGAGCATTATGCCCGCCAAAGAGAAACCTGCAGCGAGTATTGCGGTGTCCTTTTTAGTTCCATCAGACAACAATATCATTGCGATGCCCGTCGAGACGACGACGATAGCCGCCGTCTTTACGGATAGAAGTGGTAATAGATAATCAAACATTATGAAAACTCCCTTATAAGCGGTTGTGAATATTATTGGCCGAAAGGCTGGATTTCTGTTGCGGTGACGATGTGCAGATCATGCAATGGCAGGTCTTCGACTGTTCCGCGTTCAAAGGCATTAATCCAACGCACGCGCGTCAGTTTATGACCTTTGCCGAAGCGCTGAAGTCTGAAATGTCCACGAACCTCATGACGTCGTCTGCCAATCACTGGAAGCCCGGAAGTCCTGCCTTCGCCTTGGGTTTCGACATCCCGTCCAAGATCGCGACCGCCAGTGATTTTCTTGACGCGAAACATGCTGAACTTCTTCGCGACCTGTCCCGCTTTGCGACCTTGGCGTCGAACATGATTATAGGCGAGGTGCGGTAACTGCTGATATTGGATGCCGCCATGCTCTTCCTCGGATTCCATAAATGCCAGCGACAACCAAAACAGATTTTCAATGTCCGTCATGATGCGTTTGGTCAGCATATCTGCATTTGTCATCATGACCTCCGGTGCACTCAACGCGATCCCAAGTTGCTTAACACCGCGAACCATATAGAAGTCGCTGCCCTCAACCCAGCTGAGGCGTGGATAGGTGTTGTTCTTGAGGTCTCGAAAAATCGCTGTGAAGACGACTTTGTCATCTGGACGGCGATGGCGCATGACAAAACCAAGGTCATTAACAACGGTATCGTACGTTCCAGGGATGTTGCCTGCTGTGGCTTCCATGCGTAAACCGCCAATATCGACCATGATAGCCCTCAGTGACAGATTATCACGAAGTCGATAGTCTTTATGCGGGATGTCGATATAGGCACATTTGTGCTCTTCAAGGATTCCAAATGAGTGGTCGCGGATATCTTTCGAGGCATCTGCTGCGGCCAATGCGGCTACCGTTTCTCTTGAGAGCTGGAGAGCGAGTGGTTTTGAATCCTGATTGAAGAATGGTAGCAGGCGGGCTTGGAAATAATTGGTCTCGATCATTTCTTCCGACAGGCATCGGAATTCGTTAGCCAAATCGGGACTTGTCAGCAGCTTGTGGGCGACCTGTGCAATGAAATGGAGAGCATAGCCATCGGATTGGCACGCTTTTTTCAAGAACTCGAAATCCGATTCTGAGTATTCATTTTTAGCCAAATGGAGTTTTGCGCCAGCTATTTTGGCTGACAAACCGTGGGCGTAATAATCTAAATATGTCTGCATAATATGTCTCTTTCCGGCCAACAGCCAAATGCATAAATAAACAACTATGCATAGTATGTGTGACGCCGTTGCATATAACAATACTGAAACTAGAAAATTATGTGTTCACGTCTATAGATCCGCTCCAACTGCGGTCATCATGGCCGATGTATACGCGACCGTAAAACGGCCTGGTCACGATGCCGGGTAGGGGATTACCGTAGAATTCAGCGACATCCAGCGGTAGCAACATCAGTACCGACGACTTCACGCGTATCGACTGAACACCACCTGGATAGTCAACGGACACCATCATTCCATCATTGTCGGCCTCAGTTGCCGTTGCTTGCCAGAGGCCTTGCATTCCGCCGATAAGAATTCCGCCGCCAGAAAATCCCTGTCTCATGTATTCAGCCATGGCTGCACCCAATTCAAACCATTCGGATGCCGAGAATATCAGGGACGGGTCGCCAAACCAGACTTTGGATTTCTCATCATGAGTGAAGTCGAGATAATCGGCATCAAACAGCTTGAAAAAAGTTCTCTCCTCAGTGGTTTCAATTGGAAACATCGGGTTCTCCTAAGGTGCATCAAGAGCAATTATGAATGGGAGGGGGCCAAAGAAAGGAGTAAAATGGCCGCCCGTCCCATTCACGCGGTCACACCAGAGCAAGGGCTCGATGGCAGCTGGCCGCGCTTCGAAGGCGAGGAACCGAAACCGTCATCTCCGAAATTCTTGATATTTGAAGTCTGACTGCCACTTTTGAGTTCAACAAGCGACAATTTTGCCGCCGGTGGTTTTTCTTTAGCAAGCGAGAGCAATACGAGAACCGTAAGCAGGAAAGCTGGCATGGACATCAAGACGATTACCGTCAGGAAATCCACTCGTTTCGATTTCTTCGCCATCCTTAAGCTGCTCTCGCCATCGGTCTTGGAGCAGGCGCGGATACCGAACCCTGTTGGTAGACCTCATTCATGTCGATGCCATGCTTCTCAAGGATGTCTCTCTTGGCATCGAAGAGGTCTCGGACGCCTTCTATACAATCGGTGCCAGCGAGATGATTGTAAACGTCAGCAGGATCGGCATTCTGTAAGATTGCACATTCGCGGTCACTCATGGAAACAAGCCAGAGACCGTGGTTGCCATCGAAATTGTCGACGTTCTTGGCCAGGAACTGAACACGCTCAAGCTTATCAAGGCACGCCCAATCTTGAACGAACTGCGACACCGCAACTCTGTCATGATGGGAGGCAAACATCTGATTTTGAGAGCGCAGCCATGCCACGTAGTCCTCACCTTGTAGTGGGGTGTCGTGCAGTGGGCTGATCATGGTCTTCGTATTTCGATTATAAAAGACAATCGAGTTTTCTTCATCCGACAGATAAAATAGCCCGTAATCGCGCAGGAATTCCTCAAGACGTCGATTCAGATCATTCTGGTGATCTTCTGCGCGCTTCATCTCTATCCGCTGTTGCAGTCTTGCTTTCATTGCCTCATTCATTTTTGTTCTCCCTTTTATTGGTTTGGTTTCGGTTAGTTTTGCCCAAACGGCGCGATGTCCGTCAGATACGTCCACTTTTTGTTGTATCCAGCTTCTGAGCGTGCCCATCTTGGCAACAGCATCCATGTGATGATGATTACCGCGTTCGAGTACATAATTTTGAATTCAGTGGTGAGACGCTTGTCTTTCACGAGGGACTGGTGGATGTCTTTGTAGTCAGCGCGCTTCATAAACCATGCCCTGAATTCGGCGTATGTTCCGAAGGTCGGCGTGCAGATCAGTCTTTCTTCGATATCGTCCAAAATGTCTTTTTTGTCTGCCTGACTGTCGACGTGGCAGTAGTCGCGCAGCATATCTTCAAGAGCGTCATACGATCTCATGACCATGGTGATCGCCGTGGTATCGAAATGGAGTATATTAATGTCGAAAGTCTTGGTTGCACGTTTCAGCCTGACTCGAACACCGTTGTAAAGCTGGTTTCTTGTATAAGACAGATGATGCAAGATGCCGTTTGCAGCTTCTCTTGCGATCTTTTCATCTAGCTCAATTGTCAGCGTCGGTTGCATTGTCGAATACTCCTTTTGCTATGCGCTCTCCATATTTATTGAGAATATCCTTATTGTGTTCTTGTCTCTTGCAAGCCACAAGGCATTTGTTTCTTGCAAATCGCAATGGCCTTGAAACCGTTGTTAGATGTGGGTTGTTGGAATCCGTTTGAGTGAAGGTGTCAAAACTGCCGTGTGACGAATTCCATGTCACCACGGTAGTAACCTTTCGAGACCATCAACTCGGGTTCGACGATCCTGACCTTGAATTTGCCTTCCAACGTTTCCCTGCATTTTGCCCACTTGGGCAAGTCGTTATAAAAGAGCTGCAGAATTTGGCGATGCCGTTGTCCGTCACTCGACATTTCGTTCAAGGCGTATCGGACATCTGGAATATCGGTGATGGCGTCCTCGAACTCCTCAAAGCGTTGATATAGATAAGCCTCTCCTTTCAATTTTCCTGTTCGGTCTGCCTCACTGATCGGTTCCAGACATCGTGCAACAAGCTCTCGGAAATCGGCTGGTATGCGATATTCGACACCTCTGTCATCCGTCAGGATTATGTCATTGAATTCTACAGTTTTCTGGTATGTCAAAGTCCTCTCCAAAATCGGTTTCTGACCGATCTTTGAAGCTGACGTTGCAAGGCACAAAACGATGACTGACCTGACTTTACATATGGAACTGACTGACGAAGCGTATTCGGTGCTGAAGCGCGATGGCATTTTGGTGAACGCTCCCGACCTCATCGGTGATCAGAATTGGCTTCCAGCATATGAATGGCTGACATTGAAGATGCTTGAACGTCTGCCAGCACCTAATAGTGGTTGGAAACCCTGGCCGCTGTGGGCGTGGCTTCGTATAGATGGAAAAGAAAAGGGGTTCCGCATCTCAGAGCCTAGGATGGGGACTCATTCAATCCATGCGATTACGGCTGATACGAGCGCAATAGCTGAAAGGTAATTTACAGCCAGTCTGTCGTAACGGGTTGCGATCCGCCGCCAGTTCTTGAGCTTGCAGAAGAGACGCTCGATGACATTGCGGCGGCGATAGGCTTTCCTATCGAGGGGATAGGGTATTTTGCGTGCGGCAGACGACGGGATCACAGCCTTGATCTTTGCCTTTCCCAGCCATTGCCTGAGACTGTCTGCATCATAAGCTTTGTCAGCCAGCAGGCGCTTCGCGGGTCGCGCGACTTTCAGTAGTGGGATGGCCATCTTTATATCTGCGACGTTTCCCGGTGTCAGGACGATGGCGACCGGTCTGCCACGATCATCGGCCAGACAATGGATTTTGCTCGTTCTTCCGCCACGTGAGGTGCCAATCGCTTGCGCCCACGCCCCCCTTTTGAGCCTTGGGCGGAACGATGTGCCTTGATATGTGTACTATCTATGGAAAGCTCTTCCGGCACGGGGCCACAGGCCGCCATTTTCTCGAAAAGACGATGCCATATACGCCTCTGAGACCAACGATGGTAACGATTGTAGATGGTCTTTGCCGGACCATATTCAGTTGGAACATCACGCCAGCGACATCCAACCTTTAACACATGCAAGATACCGGAGATCACCCGCCTATCATCAACACGCCGTGCACCAGGCTGGTTCTTAGGTAGGTGTGGTTCAAGAGCCGCCCAAGCAGCATCAGAAAGCCAGAAAAGGTCAGCGTTCATAATCTCCTCCTTGCAGGAAACTCGTTCACACAAAGAATCAGCCAATTATGACAACAACTTGATCAGGTCCCCATCCTAGAAACTGGATGGTAAAATTCCGAAAGTCGGCCAACCAGGTTTTGCTTTCTGACTACGTGAAATGGCACTCGCCGCTGAACCTGTCATTTTTGCCAGACTATGCCGCCGACGAAGCCGCCGCTGATCGTGAATACGACGAGTTTCAAGAGTTTATGGCCAGAGCTGGACGTATCGGCGTCGACGAGCTGATCGAGAAATCGAAGCATGAAAGCAGTCTACATCCCTTGCTGGGAATTGTGCATCGCTCGTGGGATCGTATCTTCGATGTTGAAAATGCTGGGACAGTGCAGGCAACCTTTTGGCAACTTGATCTTCAGGACGTGATTAGCGCTAGACAGAAAAGGTAAAATAGGTAGGTATTATTTTATAAATATTGTAGCCGACAGTTTTCCTGGGCAAGCTGATAACTCAGAAGATTTCGAACCGATAAAATTGGCATCCTGACAGGTGGGGTAGGGGGCGCGGAAATGGGAGGCTACGGCCTCCTTTTTCTATTGAAGACCGTGTGGCCATTTCCTAAGGTGAAACTGTTAGTTGATTTTGGGGCGGGGTGTTCCGTGTTGAAGAAAATAGTTCTCACTTGCTGCATTGCAGCAGGCCTTTCTGCGTGCAAACAAGAAGTCGTTGGCACGCTTTATGTTCGTGACCTTCTGGAGGTCCTGGAAACGAAAAAGGACATTCCAGTCGATATTTCGATAAACATTTACGAGATGGGCATCGCCAAAAAATGCAATGACCCCAAGAGCGATCAAATTGTGAAAGCAGTTGCCGCTCAATTCCAATCTGCATCGCTTGCAGGCTGTGAAGTCGTGAAGGGCAGTATGAGAGATCGCATGACCATTAAGGCGACTACGGTTTTGACTGCGCCTGAGGGACGTGAACTCTCAGCTGGGAAATACCTTCTGCAATTTGATGCTATGAAAACACCTGTCACCAACAATAATAAACAGGTCGATGGATTGTTCTTTATAGCCCATTTTTCCAGAGACAAATACGAAGAAATCAGGAAAGCAATTCGGGCCGTTGATATGATGGCCAATATCGACCTCGAAGAAGTTGACGTTAAAATCAGTATTAATAACGACCTTCGCTCGGACGTCGTTGTTGTACCTACAATTGGATCATTCGTTGATGGGCATCCTGTCGACGTCGAAAACGTGTCTCTTACACTGCAGCCACGCAAAGAAATTGAGGCGGTATTTGGTAATGTGAAATCGGCTTCGCTTACAATGAACCAATGGGCAGCCGTTGCCACTCTGTTTGAACCGGAATCCTCCGACAAAGCGGCGACAAGCCAGTGATGCGCGCTTGGTTAACCATGGTCTTTTTGCTGATGGTGTCGCAAATGTCACCATCAGTCGCTGCCGAATTGACGAAAGCTGAAGCAAATGCTTCGATCTCGCTTCAAGAGTTTGTTCAGGCTCACCCCGACTGCATGGATTTTACCGATCAGTGCTCAATTTGCTCGCAGCAGAGCGGGGAATTGGTCTGCTCGACGCCAAAGATCGCGTGCATTCAAAAAGAACTGTCCTGCACGCGATCTCGTGTACCAGACGCAAAGAACAAGTGATCAGAATTCCGGTTACTCGGTCAACTGAAGGCTCCAATGTCTGCTGAAGATATCGAGCAGTTTTTGCTGTCGATCTTCGAGCACCTCCGGCGTCCAGGCTGGTAATGACCGGACTTCCTGAGTGAGGACGAACGGCGATGCGGTGCCGTCATTTCCGGCAAAATAGACGTTCTTCTTCGTATCGAAATCAAAATTCGAAGCGGCGGGATTCTTGCGGATGTGAAGCGGCACCAGGTTTGCCAATCGTTGCGTCCAATCCTCCCGCAGTTCGGTGTCTGGAAAGATGTCCAGCCATCCGGATTTCTCTGACGGCGTCTGTGGCAGGATGTGCTCAATAGATACGTTTGTGAATTCCTGCCTCTTTGATCCGTCCGATTTCAATGCTTCAAGGCGTAGGATGAGAGCCGCACGGGCTTTGGGCAACTTTTTATAGATGTCGCCATCGAGTGCGGCGATGAAGGATTTCTTCTCTTCGTTGTCGAGCCCGAGGCTTGCCATGCTTTCGCTGAAGCCGTCAAAACCCTCCTTTTCAATCTCTTCAATGACAGCCACGAAATGCTCGATACGAGAATTGATGCCCGCTTTGGTGACAAGCAGATAATAGGAAAGCCTTTCGAGGCGCTTCAGGAACTCGGCAATCAGGCGAGGCTGATTTCTGAATTTTTTGAAGAACGATAGCGCTGGCGGTATCCAGTCTTTCCAATCGACCCGATTCAGGTGCCGGAGCCGCTCATTGATTTCCTCGGCGGTCTCAGTCGCTTCGAAGTTTGCGTCTCTGACGAACGAGTATATATCCGAATACGGTTCAATGACATCGTCGACCAGTTTTTCAGCTGGCATGCCCTTTGCAACGAACTCTGTGAACTCCTTTGACAGAATAGCGTGCTGCTTCTTCTTTGCATATATCGTGCGAACGTGGCCGAGAAGGTCCACGAAACCGTTCCGGCCCAGTTTCCGTTCCAGTGACGTCCATTTCTTCGCGTAATCCTTGCTCTTAGCTTCACCGTCTTTTGACTTACGGATATCGCCCAGCACTTTGGCTTTCAGGATGTCACTTGGGAAAAGATCGAGCCCACGATCATTCAGAACGCTAAAGATGCGATAGGCGGACTCGAAATTCGGGGTCGAGATGACCACCATCGAGCATTTGTAAGCCAAAAAACCTAGCAGTGAGGCGCGCTCTTCCTCTGTGAGCTTCCCGAGCTCGTCGAGAAAGAGGGCAGCGTTTTCCTTGAACCGGAGACGGCTATCGACCAGTTTCTCTGTCGATGCGACCAACCATTGGATTCCACCGGGTTCCTGAATGTAATCTCGAAAGAATGCTTCGTCTTCCTGAAACGCAGATAAGCGATACTCGTTTGGCTCGTCATCCCGAATGCCGAGGCCTTCCTTATATAGAAATGCTGTCAACGCCCTGGCCTTACTCGGTAGCAAGGCGCGCAGGGCGGAAAACAGAATAGTCAACGTAGTTAGGCGCTGTTGACCATCGACGACGTCGGCGTTTGCAATGCGGTCAGCTTTGATCAGAACGATACTGCCAAGAAAGTAAAAGGCGTTGTCCGTCGAATTGCTCGTTTGGAAATCCCGCATGGCGTCGAGGAGATCGCTGAGAAGTTCGCCAGCTTGCTCGGTCGTCCACGAGTAGGGCCGTTGGTAGTCAGGAATTCTAAATTGAAATTCGTCAGAAAAAATATCTTTAATCAGCTTGTCATGCGCTTCCAGAGATTTCGTCATTTCCCGCCCAAATCAGTATGTTAGTGGTTGTATGCCTATAATCCACATCCCGCGACCGTTGTGAATCCTGAATCTGTATCGTTCTTGATATGTTCCGTCATTGGGCGTATGACTCCTGACAAGCAAGACAGGAGATATCTCTCATGGTCGACGAACCAGAAAAGATCGCGTTGGTGCTGAAATGGACAAAGACATGGGAAGACCGCGAGAACGATTTCGTGGCACGTTCTCCTGTGCATGAGGACAGCGTCGGCCGCATTTATCTCCATGAACACGGTGCCCAGCAAGGCGAATGGTCGTGGAGCTTTACTGCCCACGGTGAGGGCATTGCTCGTCCCAAAATTCACAACGGGATAGCTCCGTCACCTCGCGAAGCGGCGAAGGCTGTCGAAAATGCTTGGTTCGCGGCCATAAAGGATACTCCGCTCGACGTCGCCGAACCTTCAAAGCCTTCCAAAAACTCCTACGCGGCAGCAAAAGGCGGCGAATGATGACGACGTTGACGCCAGTTCCGGTTTCTTACGTGCAGCACTTGCTGCCCATGGCGTCAATTCGTGTGCCAGCTGGCTTTCCCTCGCCAACGGCAGACCACGAAGAGGACGAGATTGATCCAATAGCATGGGTCGTTCGTCACCCGTCAGCGACCTTCTGGTGGCGAGTATCGGGCGACAGTCTGATGGACGAAGGTATTCACGATGGCGATCTGATTGCGGTTGACAGGGCAGGGAAAAGACGTGTCGGAAGGATCGTGCTAGCTGTCGTTGACGGTAATGTGACCGTCAAGAAGCTCGCGAAACGCGACGGCCGATATTGGCTTGATCCGAAGTCGAAGGGAAGGGACTTCGCACCGATCCTGATCACCGAAAGCACCGAGATTTGGGGCGTGGTCGCGGGTGTAGTCAGGAGGTATGCCGTTGAATGACGCCACCCATTGCCTTGATCGATTGCAATAATTTTTACGTGAGTTGCGAGCGGGTTTTCGACCAAAGCCTCGTCGGCATCCCTGTGATCGTGCTTTCCAATAATGATGGCTGTGCTGTCGCTCGATCCGAAGAAGCGAAGGCGCTTGGAATTAAGATGGGCGCACCACTGTTCCAGATCCGCGACGTAGTCAAAGCACATGGCATTCGCGTGCTGTCGTCGAACTATAGCCTCTACGGAGACATGAGCAGGCGTGTGGTCGAGACCATAGGCGGGTTTTCACCTGTGATCGAAAATTATAGTGTCGATGAAACGTTCGTCGACCTAGATGGCTTTAATGATCCTGTCAGGCAGTCAACTGAGATGCGTATGGCCGTCCGCGAGGCCACAGGAATTCCAACCTGCGTCGGTTTAGCTCCAACAAAGACGCTCGCAAAGCTTGCCAATTTCGCCGCCAAGAAGAACCCCATCTTTGGAGGTGTGTGCGATTTCATGAACGACCAGGTGCGATCTTGGTGCATGGAAAGGATAGATGTCGGCGAGGTCTGGGGCGTGGGAAGCAGAACCGAGGCTAAACTGAAGGTTATCGGGATCAACACGGCCGCCCAACTACGCGACATGTCGATGCCGCAGGCCAGAAAGATCGGCACCGTTGTCCTGGAGCGCCTCGTTGCCGAATTGCAAGGTGTTCGTTGCCTTGAACTTGAAGAAGTGGCTCCTCAACGTAAAGGCATGGCTGTCACCAGATCGTCTGGATCGCCCATGACCTCATTGGATGCCGTCGCGCAGGCAGTGACAGCGCATGCAACACGTGCTGCCGAGAAGCTGAGACAGTATGGTCTCGTCGCGGGGCAGGTAACCGTCTTCTTTCACACCAGCCTTTTTTCGCCGACCGCACCGCGTCATTCGGTGTCGAGAACAGTGCATTTGAAGCCGATGAGCAATGACACCTTCGACCTCGTTCAGGCGGCGCTTCTTTGCACGCGTAAAGGTTGGAAAGGCGATCCATCTGGTAACGGATCTGCCTATACGAAGGCAGGTGTATTGCTCGATGACCTGATTGCGGCCGACAAGGCTCCGGCGATTCTGTTCGAAGTCGAGCGGCCGAGGGATGCACGGCTTATGACGGCGCTCGATGCAGTAAACGACCGATGGGGGGAAAAGACGCTTCTGCTTGGTTCCGAAGGCTTCAAACGGGATTTCGAAGCTAAGGCAATGATGAGGTCGCCAAGGTATACGACGAGATTGGACGAATTGCCTGTCGTCGTCGTTTGCTAGGGGTCAACGACATCGTCATTCATGGAGATCAAAGGAATTGCAAGACCAGACTTCTTTCAATTGTGACAGAGAGGCCCCCCAAGCTTTGAATTTTATTGAGCGGTAGAACAATTTGTCTTTTTTATTCATAGATAAGGTGTAGTTCTGATTGCTGCAGGATATCTGCTGACCTGCTACATTGCAGTTATGTGCCACAAAGCTTCCCCCGCCTGGTAGCAACAAAGTCATTCCTAACGACGTAACACCAACAATGGACTCGGAAGAGTGACTGAATTGATTGGTAATCCCGAATTGCCGGGAGTTGTTTTCGACGTGTCTGCATCTGTAGACACCGCTAAATCCATCAGTATCGGCTGAAATAGAATAAAAATCAGCATACGATGAAAGTGCCGACATAAGAAGAACGGCAAAGCCAACAACGACAGTACGCATAAAGTCCCCCACGCTAATCAGCGCATATTAGTAATGTTGGACAGGATTTCTACGGTTTTTACCGATTTGGATGGACCGTTTTTCAAACACTCCTGCTTTTTCACAGGTAAACTCTCTAGCACGCGGCAGAAGGCTATCAACAGTCTAAAAATGGGGTTGCAAACTCAAGATGGTATGAGGAAAAGTAGTCCCGATGTATCTGATATCCCATAATTTGAGGCTTTAATGAGACGTGTTGTTAAAGTGGCACTTATTGTTGCGACAGTTTTTGTAGCACAAAGCGTTGGGGCAATCGATATCGGGAAGATTAACGGGCACGAAATCACGCTGACCGAGCAGGACTATGAGAAAATCCTTAAGGTCGACGGTCGCGAAATGCACCGCAATGCGATCATTCTCTTTGATGAGATGACGACTGTGTCGGGAGTTCCGATCATTATCGGTTTGAGTTCTGGGGGCGGCAATGCCTGTGATGGCAGCCCTTTTGTTATCAGCCTTCCAGTAGACGGGAAAGCGAAGCTGGATGGCCCCATAGATTCATGCGCAACGGTGTCGCACGATATAGAGAACGACAAGGTCATATTTTCTACTCCGAACCTTCCTGGAAAAGGTCAGGAGAAATGGCAATGGACGGCCGAGGCCGGACTAAAAAGCATAGGAAGAACCGAGTTCAAGGCCAGCGATAACAGTGGTTGGAATGCGCTAAGAGAGCAGACTATTCGCTATCCTTGGGATGTCTTTGACAACGTGGAGATCAGCGCACAAATCAAGCAACTTCTTGGAAGCGACTTTGAGAAATATCAGACGATATTGACGGGCGTGGGGAGCGGCGAATATCAAAATGGCGATTATTCAGGGCAATCCTGCACGCCACATAGCTGCACATTCGAGGAAGCAATTATCTATCTGTCCCACTCCGACAAAAAGGTCTATGCCGGGTACAAACTTGAAGGGCAGAAGATAAAGGTATTTCCGGTCGTCAAGGAATGGCCGGACAAGGCAAAGGCGGAATTGAGAAGCTGGGCGACCAAGTGGAAATGACTAGATTTCAAAGTTTGAAAGGCAATTAGGGGAGGCAAATGAAAAAACTGGTGATAGCAACCGCGATATCATCGTTCACGCTAACAAGCTATGCAAATGCTGCTTGTCGAACGATGCATCAAGTTTCCGACAACATGATGGAGTTGGGTTACACCGAAGAGTGGGAAGGCGACAACAACAGAGATGTTCTCGATTTCGTTCACGCATACTCAAGAATATGGTGCGGCGGAAAGTCCTGTAAAACGGACAACGATGCCGTCCTGAAGGCAGACCACGTTATCGTTTATTCCGGAAAAGACGATAGGGCTGTGTTTTTCAATAGAAAGGGCTGCAAGTCCTATTCGATTGTTCACCGTCGAGGCGATTTGACCAGCATTTGGTGAGGCATGCAGGTGCACTGAGATTGGTGAGTGACATGGAAGATCTAACAAAACCAACAAACGGCGAACACACCTACAGGGTGCTGAAGTTTTTAACTAAGTCCATTGTCCAGTTTCTGCCGCCAGGAGCGTCAGGGACAGCCTCAGAGTTGTTCGACCTTCTAGTATCGGATCCCGCCGTCAAAAGGCGGGACCGCTTCATGATGGATCTCGCCAATAGGCTAGATGAACTTGCGGAAAATGCGGTGTTTGACCCGGCATCGTTGATCCATAACGATGATATTAGCGCATTCCTGCTTCACGCCGTTCAGATTGCTGTTCGCTCGCGCGGCGTTGAAAAACTAGAAGCGCTCAAAGAAGTAGCGGCCCGTGGAACGATAGCTAGCGATGAGGAAGAACGAGCTCCCGCGTACGTTGCTATGGGTATCATAGATCGGCTAACGGAATATCATATCATTCGGCTACGATGGGAAGTGAAGCCACGCAGGTCTTACACGTACGGAGAGGTCAAGGCTGGCAACTTTGAAGATCTGCATTATGGTCAGCCTACATTCTCTGATCCATCCGTTCTAAAGAACCCCACTGAGGTATTTAATTTTCAGGGTACTATACGGTACGTGGAGAAACAGAGCGTCCTCAATTTCCGTTTAGCATATGCAGATCTTGCCGCAATGGGCCTCCTTACCGCCGTCCCGGAGCAGGAGATTTACGTCGAGAATTACCGAGAGAAACAGAGGCCAACGGGGAAGATAGCTGGATATGTCCCTTCGGAACTCGGTAAGTTTGTTGTCCAGTACATCGAGCCTTTGCAGACGCCTAGTAGCGTTTAACGTTGTTTACATTAGAGAAACAAACAGACCTTTATCTTCTAATTTGTGGAAACCTTACCCGTGTTCACGTCGAGATAGACTCGCTTCGCGCCTCCGTTGCAATAGGTAAAGTAAATACCGACACCTCTGCTTTTTTGTGTCGAACGCACCCAACCGCCTTGATCAATGAAATCTTGCAATTTGCATTGACCTGATGCCATTAGCTCTTCTGCGGCTGCGATGAAGCGATCCTTATGTTCATCATATCGATCAGAATCCTTCAGAGCCTGCTCAATAGCAGAATTCCCTGCTTTAGCTTGCGCTGGCCTTTCCTTGGATAAGGCATCGAGTTTGACCCATTCGGCAAACTTGCCGCCAACAATTCCATTGGATTTGTCACATACCGCTCGCCCTGAATCCACATACTGGGATTTACCGCCTGAGCACGAGGCATCATAAAAATGGGTTACGCGGCCCCATCCATTTCGCGTTTCCAAGACTTTCGCCGATTCACGGAAGGACAGCTTTCCGACTGTTCCACACTTAACGCTAGGACAGGTTTTGCGCTCGACAGCTTCGACTTTGACCCAGAACTGGTCCTCAGCTAGCGCTGATCCGGAAACGAGCGTTGCGGCCGAAATCGCAATGGCGAAACTGATCGTTTTCATGTCGCGCTCTTTCAAAACTTGAATTTTGGTGTCGATGCGGCCGCATCAGCTTCCATGTCGACACAGCCCTTCAGGATGACATAAGAGCTATCACTGTATCGAGCAACTTCCTCACAGTAATTTCGTGTCTTTGAAGAGAGAGCCGCCCATCTGGGTTTCAGCTCATCATAAGAGCTCTGCTCCATCTCAATGCATCCATTGTAAACGACGGATGATCCGCCGCTGTAGTCCGAGACGCCTTTGCAGTACGTTGCTGGGTCATAACGTGGTAAAGATTGTGCCAGTGCAGATGTCGCAGTAGTTGCGAGTAACGCAATTCCGATTGCGGTTAAAAATTTCATGATTCCATCTCCAAGCCCTCGTTGGAGATTATCTGTGTAAGCATATATTTCAACTCCGACGACGTGCGCCTACGACCGGTAATTCATAGCTTCAGGGCAATTCCTTGTTGCTACGAACGCAAAAAGAGGGCCGTAGCCCTCTTTCGGTCAGTGTCGGTAGAAAAGATCAGAAGCTAACCTTCAATGACGCGTTGACGCCATTTCGTTGTGCTCCAGAGCCGAACTGACCGCTATAGGACACACCAAGTGTGGCGTCCTTCGACAGCACAAAATCCAACCCGGCTTCGATAATGGTAGTATCCTTGGCTATCGGCGCACCAGTAACGGTGAAAGCGTTGGAGCCCAAGAAGCTCGCGGTCGAAACAGGGTTCACGTCTCCAGCTGCATGTCTCCAGCCAAGATCAGCGCGAGCGGTAGTGGGGATCGATCCCAGATCAAATGTAGTCGAAGCTCGGAATCCGAGGGTGCTGAACGTGGTGTCCGTCGTGTCGGATTCCATGGATAGCGCTGCTGCCGTCTGGCCGTCCTCGTTGAATCCATCAGTTTTCAATCGGACATAGGACAGATTGGCGTACGGTTCGAGCACAGCCTTCGGGAGTCGGATTTTGTATCCGAGCTCACCGAATATTTGGAACGTTCCCGCATCGTAGTCAGCGCTCAAGCTATCATTGAAAACGGGGAAGGCGACAGAACGGTTCATATCCAACTGATGCCAAGTGTAAGCGAGACCCGAGCTGAAAGCCAAGGCGTTGCCGTCAGACATCTGCCATTCGGTGCCCGTGTAAGCACCAATGGTGTAGTTATCGCTGCTGCCGGATGATGCGCTGCTATCGACATCGAAGGAGGTATGACTATAGCCAGCCAGGAGTCCGAGACGCCAGTTTTCATAAACAAGCCTGTCGATACCTGTGACAAAGCCGCCAACTGACGATTTCATGCGGCTAGTGTTGCCGGTCGAATCCTGTTCACTCCAAGCGCCGTAAACGTATCCCCATCCCGTATAGAGGTTTCCAGTATCTGCTTGTGCTGTCACGGTCTCGAAGGCTTCAGACTTTTTGGCTTCAGAAGCATAGTTCATCGTGGCCACTGGTGCTGTCGGCGTCGATCCGTTGGCTTGTTGCAGCCAATTGGTGATTGCGCTGTTGATGAACTGCGACTGATTGATCAGAGCACCTTTCGCAGACGCGTAAGCCTCACCTGACAGATTGTTAAATGCAGCACGGGCTTCATCGGCTGAGAGCATCAAGAGCCTGTTGTAAAGGGCCAGAGAACTTCCTGTCTGTGAAAGGGAATCCAGTGCCTGGGCTGTTGCGAACTCATTTTTCGTTTCTGCAACTGTCGTGAACAAAGGCGTTGGTTTCGGATTCTCACCTTGTCCGGGATTGCCACCTGGATCTGGATTGTTCGGTTCGGGTTCGGATGCAATAGGCTTCAGCGCGACGTTGAAGGCATTTGAACTCTGATCTGGATCGAGTGTGAAGGTCAGGAACGCGGAGTTTGATGTCACATCCGCAAATTGTCCGTTAACCAGGTTAGCTGCAGACAGAATATTGTAATTCTGGCCTGCTTGGTAGCTGATTTCGGGATCAAGTGCCGTGATGACGAGATGCGAACCGCTGATGTTTGCCCGACCTGTTACATTGACGAGATCGGCAGTGCCGTCACCAGCCAGTTCGGCCATAAGGTAGGAGCCAGCCTGCAGGGTTAGGTCACCATTGATCGTCAACGTTCCAATCGAATTGCCTGGCGACAGAATACCACCGGATTGAATGCTTATGAGTGAACCTGGGCCTGAACCCAGCGTGCCGTATCCGCCGAGTGTTGCTCCGTCGAAAACAGTCACATTGCCGCCAAGCTTACCGTTCCCCAGATTGTTCCCAACGATCAACTTGCCGCTCTTAACCGTGGTCGAGCCTGCATATCCAGAACTGTCACCTGTCAAAGTAAGGGTATTGGACCCATCTTTGATTATGTCGCCATTGCCAGCATAGATACCGTTCCAGGAAACGGCATTTGAACGATCATAGATTAAGGTGCCAAGGTTGGTAATCGTGCCAGTGAAATTGGTGCCGCCAATGAGACCAGTCGTTCCGCCATTGCCCAACTGAAGTGTGCTGTTAGGGCCAATAAGGACGTCGCCTCTTGAACTATTGGTGGTGGCAAGAATGAGCTTTCCACTGCCGACGTGGGCGAAAAGACCATTGCCAGTAATTTCTCCGTTGTAGAGGACGTCATCTGAGCGATTGAAAACAACCGCGCCGTGATTGGTTATGCTGCCAGCGACTGATCCTTCAGTACCACCATTTCCTAACTCCAGGACCGCACCAGCCATGATGCCTGTCCCGCCTGTATAGCTATTGGTACCAGTGAAAACTTGTTGTCCACTACCGATATTTACGCCGCCATCCCCGGAGATCACACCGCTAAACGTTCCAGCGGCGTTATTGATTTGCAGGTAATTGCTGCCAAGCGCGACATTTCCATGGCCTGAAAGGTTGTTAATCTGTGCGGAACTGGCATTGGAAACGTCGAACGTTCCATCAACTTGAACGTCGCTAGATTGGTTTACTCGCCCTTGACCGGATAAAGCTAATGTCGCCCCGTTGGCAATCGTGGTTGCGCCAGTATAATCATTCATTCCCTCCAAGGTCAGCGTACCATTTGCGGAATTGCTGCTATCCTTGACTGTCAGGCCACCACTTCCTGATAATGCCCTTCTGATAGTGCTATCGTTCCCCGCCGTGTCGATAGTGCCACCACCTGCCGACAGATTGATTGTCCGCGACGTCGACAAATCAAAGGCCGACCCAAATTTGAGTTCGCCGCCATCGAAGGTTAGCCCTCCATTGATGTCACCGAGATTGCTATCAGAGGAAACAGAAAGCGTACCCTGGTTGAGGACCGTGCCGCCTGCATAAGTGTTATTTCCGAAAAGCGTAAGCGTACCCACACCGTTCTTAATAAGCCGCGCCGCCGAACCTCCGCCTGAATTCGCCTGAATTCTGCCTGTCAAAGAAATTGCATGTCCGGCAGTGTCCACCGTAAGATCGGTAGAAGGGTTCAGGCTAAAGTTGTTGGCCAAGGTTACGTCTTTATTTGCCGACAGCGTGGCCGAAGAAAACTGTGTTGTAATGCGAGCGGTTGAAAGAGCTCTATCATCGCCTGCCACGAGTGTTCCATTACCGATAAGGATAGATCCTGAACCTCCGCCAAATGTATTGGCATGATTAAGAACGAGCGTTCCTTGGACGTAGATTCCCGTACCGCCGCCGCTGATCTCACCATCAATTATAAGTGTTCCCGAACCAGCTTTATCGATGAAACTCGTTCCGCCTTGGATGCCCCCAGTGATATGGCCGTTACCTAATGTGTTGAATTGCACATATTGGCCATTCGTGACGATATTTCCACTTAGAACGCCATTTGCACCGTTCGCAAAAAGCACAGTTGCAGGCATTACCAAATAGAAGTCATCCGTGACCGTCTGTTCACCTGAGATGGTGAGCGTACCACCTGGAAATACACTCTGTGCTGATGCCGATGAAATGAACGTAGTTGAAGACAACACAAGAATGGACGCCGCGATAACGCAGCGCGAAGAATTTCGCGATTTTGACATGTGTCCTACCCCAAGACGCCTACCGTGGCGTCTATGTGCCCCAAGTTTGATCTTCGCATTCGATTGGACGAGGCGAAGATATTGCCCAACTGCTTTGTTGACATTAATGAAGTATTTTTAGAAAAAAATCTACGATAAACGCCAATTTTCTCTGAAATTCGTATTTGAACTGCCAGAGAACCGATTTGAATTGCTTGTGAGCTCTATAAGAAAAAGCCGCCCTGTCTTTATGGCAGGGCGGCAGTTCAAAACTCTGGAACAGACCAAAGCTCAGAGAGGGAAATCGCAGTGCTCAACCAGCATTAAGTAGCGCCACGATTTCCTAACTATTTTAGAACTTCATATTCAAGGACGCATTGAAACCATTCTGCGTTGAGCCACTACCAAATTGACCAACATAGCTCACCCCGAAGGTTGATGCTTCGGTGATCGCCATATCGAAGCCCACTTCTACCAGTGCTGCGTCTTTGGCAATCGGAGCGCCTTCGACAGTAAAGGCATTGCTACCAGCAAAGAACTGTGTGGATTCTGGAGTGATATCGCCGTAAGCGTGACGCCATCCAAGAGTTCCTTTCAGATTTGCATTCGACGTACCCAACTGAAGGGGAGTCGATGCACGCAGACCAAGTGTCGTGAAGGTCGTATTGGTCGTTTCGCCGTCAACAGACAGTGCTGCGGCACCGCCTTTTTCAGTGAAACCATCGGTACGCAAACGAATGTGTGACAGGTTCGCGAAGGGTTCGAATGACGCGACGGCCGTATCAATACGATAACCAAGTTCACCAAAAGCTTGGAACGTTCGGGCATCATAATCAGCATCGAGGCTGTCACTGAAGCCAGTGTAGGCAACAGAACGAGATGAATCGATGTTATGCCATGTTTGCACAAGGCCAGCCCGCAAACCAATTGGTCCCCACTGATTGCCGCCATAGACACCGAGGTGCCAGTTATCACTCGTTGCCGAAGCAAAACGGCCCTTGGCATCGAGATCAGTCTGGCTGTAACCACCGACAATACCGAGACGCCATCCGGACGCAAATCCGACGTCCACACCTGACAGGAAACCTCCTGTCGTAGACTTCAGGCCACCAGCATTTGAATTGCCATCATGATCTACCCACGAACCGAAGCCAGATGCCCAGACGCCAAAGTCATATGTTGAAGGAGCAACAGCTTCGAATGGCTGAGGAGCGCTTCCTTTTGGCGATTGTGCAAAGGACAGCACAGGGGTGTCCTTGGCAGCCACACCTGCGAAAGCTGTACGCAGGCGATTATTGATCGCATCTGCCGTCAGATTGGCGGTATCGATGAGTCCGGTTTTGACCGAAGCATGCGTGTCGCCAGATAGCTGGTTAAACGCATTGCGAGCTTCGTCTTCACTCGCAAGGAACAGAACGGAGTTGTACAGTTCGAGCGAGGATCCACTCTGTTCAAGGCTATCCAAAGCACGAGCTGTCGATTTCTGGTTGCTCGTTTGCGCAACTTTCTCAAACACAACTGGTGGGGTTCCTGGATCGACAGGTTCCGTTACCAGTCCAACGGTCAAATCGACTTGATTAGCCTGATAGCCGAGCGAAGTCGTCAAGAAAACGGATTTTGATACCGCCTCCGAGAACGCTCCGCTTACACCACCATCTGCAGTCAAAATCGTATAGGTCTGACCGTCCTGATAGCTGATCTTGTCATCCAATGCATAAACGTCTACGCGCCCGCCATTTAGCGTCGCTTTCCCGCTAGCATCAATACGGTCGCTTGTGCCGTTTCCAGCAATTTCTACTTCATATACAGAATCTGCGCCAAACGTTACGTCCCCGCCGACAGTCATAATTCCGATGGAGTTACCAGGGCGAAGAGTTCCATTAGCGGTCAGATTACCACCAATGCTCCAGTTGCCACCCATGAAGGACGTCTGATCGACAACAACGCTTCCACCAACAATAATTGGCGTGCCAATAGCACCACCGCGCGTAACGGAACCGTTATTCAGTTCAACATCGCCGCCAATTGTCGCTCCGGTTGAATGGAAAGTCAGCTGAGTTCCCGTGCCAATAACGTTTCCTTCGATATCTGTCCCTTCAGCAAACGAAAGTTGTGTACCTGCTTCCGTGTTCAGATTGGTGATACCGGATATCTTGCCATTGAACTTCGCGTTCTCTTCGATCTTGACGTGCGTAGCTCCCGATCCCTTTTCATCGAGATCGACAATATCGCCACTGGCTTCCGAACCTGCCTTCAGGGTCAGATTAAATGTTCCGTCTGCACCGTTGCCTGAGCGGTTGACCTGAGTCAGAACGCCATTGTTTGCAGTTGAGACTGTTCCTGCGCCAAACGAGACATTTGCAATGTCATCAGAAGCAGAGAAACCCACAAGGATTGACGGGCCTTGCGCACTCTTAAGAACAGTGCCTTCGACAGAGATGGTTCCCGTACCGTTAATCTCCAACGCAGCGGCGTCAGTGCCATTGGCAGCAACAGATCCACCGCTAAGATTAACTGATCCGCCATCCTTAACGAAAACGCCGGATGCAAATTTGCCGTTAGTGACAACATTTGTATTGGTTGCGCTAACGACGCCTGCAACAGTGCCTCTGTCGTTATTGGCGATCAGACCATAGCCATCTGCGCCATTCGTCACGATCTCAGAGTCGATCAGATTGATCGTGGAATTGGACTCTGCAAACGCACCAAATCCATTTGCACCAGATGTAGACACCGACACAGTTCCAGCAATCTTACCGCCGTCAATTGCATGAAGGCCAAAGGCGTCGCTGCCGGACGTGACGACTTCAGAACCTTCTTTCAACGTTATGACAGAATGATCATTCCCGTTAGCGCTTCCACCATTTGCACCAGCCTGTACGCCATGCGCTTTCGCGCCAGATGTTGTCACCTTACTATTTGACGTCAAAGTCGAGTTCTTGGCCGCCAACAGACCGAAAGAACGATCACCGCTTGTGTCTACGCTACCGCCATTCAGCTCGATATTTCCACCATTGTCCGCAAAAGCGCCGTAAGCCCAAGCACCACTGGTAACGATCTCTGTGTCATGGGTGACGATTTTACCACCCTGCAGATTGCGATCATTGTTCGCAACTAACCCGTGGCCGCTCGCGCCTTGCGTGGAAATCTTGCCGCCAGTCTGATTGATTTCAGAGAAGGATTCAGCGAAAGCGCCAAAACCGTTCTTACCGCTCGTATTAACGTCAGCGGAACTGTTAATCACACCGCCATCGATGGCATGCAGACCGTAAGCATCGCTGCCTTTTGTGGAAACGGATGCACCTTCGGTCAGGGTTATAACAGATTCATCTGAGCCATCTGCAGTACTGCCGTTCGCGCCAGCTTGGACGCCGTGTGCTTTATCCCCTTTAGTGGTGATCGCCGCACTCGATGTAACTGTCGAATTCTTAGACGCCAGAATACCGAAAGCACGCGCGCCAAGTGTGGTGACTGTACCACCGTTCAGCGTGATATCACCACCATTATCAGCGAAAGCACCATGGGCCCAGTCACCTGACGTTTCGATATCAGTATCTGTCGCAACAATTTTGCCGCCTACAGTATTGAGATCATTGTTCGCGAGAAGCGCATGCCCATTCTGGCCTGTGGTTTTGATCGAGCCACCTGTCTGGTTAATAGTCGAATAGGACTCGGCAAACGCGCCAAATCCATTCTTTCCGCGAGTCGATATGCTAGCTTCGCTGTTTATTGTACCGCCATCAATCGCATGGAGACCATATGAGTCTACACCGATAGTAGAAACAGACACCCTTCCGCCAAGCGTCAATACGGACTTATCATTGCCGTCCGCATTTGATCCTTTGGCTCCAACTTGAGCGCCATGAGCCTTATCGCCTTCGGTAAAGATCGATAGCGAACCGCCCTGGGAACCGTCAAAACCAAAGATGGTAGGAGCAGTCAGGCTCTTTGAAACCAGAATTCCCCACGCACGCTTCGTTGACCCCGTCGTTGATGCTCTGATTTTATAGTCGCTGGTATAAGCATAACTTTCGTTCACTCCATTCGAAAATGAAATGGCGGCTTTGTCGGAGACGTCAATGTTAAACAATGGCTCGCTGCCAGCAGACACTATGTTCCCGCAAAACAGTACTACAGCGGTAGACGCAAGTGTTAGCGCCTTGTTCTTCGATACAATCGACATACTCACCCCAATCAGTTAATTACCTTCGGGAGCTTAGTGACCAGAACGCAGATAAGCATATACAAGGTTCATAACAAACCTGTATGCAACGAAAATTTGCTTGTTTAGATTGCGCCGCGCATCAAACAACTCCCAAAACCCAAAAAAACGCTTATCCGTTTTGAGACGATTCTGCAACCACCGAGTGAGCTATAATCGTGCGATACTATGTCTTGTGGCAAATTTACAACCAGAGCATAATCAGAAAACGCGCTGTTCGAGCAACGGCCAATAGAAATAGAGATAGCTGTTGACATCTTGAAGAGGTAAAAAATGTGCGGACGATACACTCTCTACCTACCGTGGTCGGAGATACATCGTCTCTATAATTTGACGCTCACGGCCGATCAAGCGCGCAACACGCAGCCGCGATACAACATTTGTCCTACGCAGGATGTCCTGTTCGTTACTCACGCTGATGACGGTATGAAACTCCGCGAGGGCAGGTGGGGATTGGTGCCGTTTTGGGCGAAGGAGATCGGCAGATTCTCCACCTTCAATGCGATGTCTGAAGAGGCAGACAAGAAGCCAATGTTCCGAGAGGCCTTCAAAAGCAAGCGGTGCCTGATCCCGGTCGATGGATTCTACGAGTGGACCAAGAATGCCGATGACGGTGGTCGAGATCCATGGCATATCCATTTGCCAGAACATGCACCGTTCTCCTTTGCAGGCCTTTGGGCGACGAATGAAGCACTGGGGATCACAAGCTGCACGATTTTAACGGCCAAGCCTGTTGAGCCGATATCAGAGATACACAACCGGATGCCCGTCATTCTAACGCCGGATGTCTATTCCGACTGGATTGATCCCGCGACGTCCGTACCCGACGCCAAAGAACTGCTGAAACAACACTTGGACGGCGATCTTCAGATGTATCGGGTTGATCGCCAGATCAATTCGAGTCGTTGGCCGGGAGATGAGACTGCAATTCAACCGATATAGATACTGAAGGAACGCCCTCAGCAAAAACAACCTGATTTCGGCCTTTATTCTTGGCGGCATAAAGGGCTCTGTCAGCTCTCGTAAGCGTTTCGGAGAAAGTCGCATTGTCGCTATGCAGGACAACTCCAATCGAAACCGTGACAGAAATCGCGGTTGTGCCAATCTGGTAAGTTTTGCTGGCAACAGCTTGGCGAATTCTCTCGGCCGATATTTCAGGCGACATACTTCCCTTTTTACCGAAGATAACAACGAATTCCTCGCCGCCGGAGCGGGCGATGAAATCGTCTGGATGCAGAACGTCCAAAACTCGTATTGCTAAATCTTGTAGTACGCGGTCACCGGATTGATGGCCGTAAGTATCGTTGATGGCTTTAAAATCGTCGATATCGAGCATCGCAACGGCTTGACGGCCATTATTAGCCTGATTGTTCTCCAGGCACGCCTGCCCGTAAGAAATAAGTGAACGACGATTGGGCAGTTCCGTTAAATGATCTCGCGATGCCGCGTCTTCCCATCGCTTCTTCACCTGATCAGAGCACATCAGCAGAAACGATGTAGTGCCGATGACAGGCATAATGCAGAGAAACATCGGAGTAACGGCATTCATCCAATGCTCGTTATCGGCGACGGTATTCAGACCACGATTGCCATCGAGCAGGTATATGAGCGTCCGTGTCAGATTAGCAATTGTGCACACGACATAGATAACAGTCAGAGAAAATCCGCCCCGTGAACGATATTCGGGATTTCTGATGTTCTTAATTAAAATGATTGCAGACGCACAGGTTATGAAGCCCCAAAGAAGCGCAACAAGAAATATGCGCGCACCAATATCCGGGACGACGAAAAGATAATAATAATAGGGTATAGTACCAATCGCTGGAACAATAAATGCATTGGTATAGACTTGTAGCCCGTGAAACTTACGAATGCTGGCGTGATATAAACAAAGGGCAAACAGTAATACAGCATTCGCAGAAGACGTAGCCAAATTATACGGGAGCCTATCTTCAATTGCAAAAATAACGCAGCCGATTGCGACCAAAAGAGTGGCTACTTGCCATATGCGAGCGGCAGGCCGAAGAGACGACGGCAGGTCACCCAATACAGCTGTCAGGACGCCACCGTTCGCCAATATAACGAGCGTCACTGTTATATATACAGATCGAGTGTCCATGATTTCGCCCCTCGTAGACAACTCGATCATATGAGGAAACGGATCAAATAACAACGCGAGCAGCGACGCCTGGGAACACGTTGGATTTCTTCATTCCGGTTATTCCGCACAACATAACGCTAATGTTAAATCCGAAACATTGCTTTGTTGATAACGTTAGTTATTTCGTCGCCACATCTGCTGAACTGCATTCCGAGAACTTATAGACGTTTTCTGGCATTATCATTTCATCTGCGGCAGGCTGATAACCATTCAGAAGTTCGACCTCGATACCGCCGTAAGCTTTGCGCTCGTATGCCGGATCACGCTCCATCAAGTAAATGTTTTGACGAAGTTCTGCAAATACGGCCCACGGCTCGTTGTCCACCTCCAAGGGCTGATATGCTTCCTGATAATCCTTTCCCGCGCGTGTTTTAAACGTTAATCGACAAATAACCGAACCATTCGAACACGTAGCGAGTGCTTTGGTTGTCCAAATCGCCCTATTGTACTTGTATCCCGTGAGCGTGGCATGTCCGTCCCAAGGCCCCTCTTTGAATACAAGAATCTGTTCCGTCCCGTCGTCGCGTCTGTCAGACTTGAGCTTGCTTTGATTGATGGGGCATTTTCCAGCTGACAGATCACTTTTACAGGATTTAAATTTAGTACGGCTGGGAAATATCTCGAAACCAGTCGCGGTCTTCGTAAGTAATTCAGTAGATTTCATATTATCGGATTCGAAATCGACCCCGTTGCACTCCATGTTCATTACGACAGCGTCCAGTTGGGCGATTTTTTGCTGCTTGAGAATATCGCAGCTATATTCCCAACCTTGGAGTTTCTTGCTTGAATAGGTTCGAATAGAATCGTTTTCCTCGCAATTTCCACTGCCTTCTTTAATGAAGGATCCTTGCCACCATTCGTCGGCAGATACGTTGCCCACAGCCATTGTGCTAAAAATGACAATTGCGCCGATTATGGATATACTCTTCATGCTTGCCCCAAGAATAATAGAGGATATGTCTATTTCCTTCATCTAGTACAATCGTGAATCCCTCAGGGAAAAATCAAAGAATTCCATTCCTTTATATCTGGACAACTGTCAAGAACTTGTCCGATAGTTGGGCGCATATCTATGTTGTATTGCGTAGAGATCAACGAATCCACCATTTGATCGAACGTCTGTCCATCTCCAGTATTCGGGAAAACCTTTGGATCACTCATTTCAACAAATTCGACTCTGCGGAAATCATCGAAAAAGAGGCGAAATCGATCTGCTCTTAGGAGGGCAGCGACGGCCTTTCGCTGATCTCCAACGAAATCGATGAAGATGTGGTTATCATCGATTTTGCCCTCTATCATGAAAACACGCTCTTTTGCTCCGGAAAGCGGAGCTATTACCAATCCGAACCGTTGCTTTTCAATGTAATCTTTCCCGTATAGATCCTTTAATGGGAGCTGTTTCGGGATTACGAAATCTAAATATGCGGGTTCATTTTTAGCACAATTCAACATCAAAATATTTCGGATAGGGACTTCCTTGTCCTCCGGAACGAAGGTGTATTTGCGGAATATTGTGAAATTGGCGTTGTCTTTACCTTCTAAATGCAGCCAACGAGAGGTAATAGGTAACTTCGGGTGCACAATATCGTCGTTATTGCCGGGTTCTGCACCAAACGAGGGTGTGGACAGCATAGCAGTCATCCCAACCAACAACGCCAAAATCTGTAGCAACCCTTTGTAATTTCCCATATCGCCCCCACGACGCTACTTCAATGTATGCAAACGCACCCCACGTTCGCTCCATTTATAGCAAAATTCCTGTGCGCGTTCAAAGATCTGGTCATCTGGATTCAATACGAAAAAGGTACGGCAGCTATATGCATTGGCGCGAATAGCAAACGCCTTATCATCAAATTGGCTTAGCCAATGCTCGACTTCCAGATCATGTCCGCCAGGCCGCCGCGTGTTGTGATGATAGATTATTGCGGGGCGATTGCGGGCGAGGGCGGTCGCCTCCTGCAGAGTTATCGACTTTCCGAATTTGGCCTTCGTGCGTCGCTTGGGGTCGTCATCTACGAGCCCGTTGTCAGGATCGGCAAAAACAACATCGGCATCGGTCATGGAACCGACGACATCTTGAAACCATTCGTGCCGCCAAGCCGACCGCTGTTGCCATGGCAGAGCCTCAGAAGTGAGCGGCGTACCATGGAACAGGTCGCCGATCAGACCTGTTTGCTGCAGCGCTTGAACGGAACGTGTGTTGTCTGCAACCAGCTTCAGGGCGTCGAAGAGTTCCGGGTCGAGATGTCGCCAGCGGTCTGGCAGACTGAGATAGCCTATATGACGTCCATCGGCGTTGTGACCTTCATCGAGGTAGAGGTACCAGGCGATGCCGAGTTTTCGACCCGCCGTTAAATGTCGAAGTAGGGCAAGTTTGACATAGTCCCCGATGTCTCCGGCGTATCTGTCTTGCATATTTTGCCCCCGCAATCTTCAAATAGGCGTGTATTAGACGGTTTATTATTTCGAAAGTCGAAACAATTTGAGATGGGCGGGTTAATTATTGGTTTGAATAATGCTTCGAAATTCGAACGAGTTGAACGGGTGTGGGTCGTCGGGATGAGGCATCCAACGGTTTTCAGACGGGTTAAACGACGCGGTTACTTCGGAAACCCAATCGTCATAAACTGCCCAAATAAGCGTTGAATTTGCATTAAGTGTGTATCCGGTAGGAATTTGCAAAGATGCAAAGATTTGGACGGTTTTTGAGGCGTGAATCCGTATGTCTGTATCGAGGCTTATCCTGCTGGTTGGCCAACGACGTCGTCATATGCAGGTGAGTGGAATTGAGTTTGAGCCGATGGTGGAAAATAGAATACCGCCTGTTAAAGCTCCATAAACGGCTTAAATCCGCGTGGTTTTATAATCTGATGAGTAACAAGTGGGAAATGCGAAAGACGTAGCGATTTTGGCCGTTTATGTAGATCGTAGAGGCATGTCGCCAACCATGGCTGACCGTATACCGTGCAAACTACATCGTCATATCGGCTGAAGCCTTAGTGTCCCTCTCCCTCAATTGAAAAAACCCCGTCAAAGATTATCCGCTAGGCCGGATCGTATAGCTGAAACGAAAAGGCCAGTGCGAAACACACAAGCGAAGCGTCACGGATTTGAAAAATCCAAACTGCACCGCAGGTTTGCCATACGCGCGTGTACGCGTGTATCTGCGCGTGCGTCGGCGCGCGTCACGCGAAGAGGGTTTAGGATTCCGTGCGCGCGTATACGAGGGAACACTTGAAAAGCCTTAGAATATAAAGATTTGTTAACTATCTTTTTATCCCAAGATTGGACGGAGAGCCAAAATCACGGAGTGTATTACGTCAACAAATTTTGTATTAAAAACCCTGTTTTCGAATTAAAAAATCCAAGTAAGCAACAAAAACAACCGAAACACGGCATTGGTAACGTTATTAAATCCCATAAAATTAGAAAATGAGATCTAGACGAAAAATATAAAGGAATCAGATACTTAATACCGTCCAATTACGGGATTTAAACGCGGCAATTATCTGGTTCTTATCCCATCATTCAGGACAATGGGATTTAAAGAACGGATATAAACATCGATAACCGCCGACAGAACTTAATATCCCATATCTGAATATTTATGAGATGAAATCATAAATATAATAAAAACAATACATTAGCATGATCTCTCTAAAATAAATCCCATAGCAAAAAAATAATTGTTTAAATACTTGTGCCATACAAGTCAGTGATCAATCATTAAAATACAGATGATTATAAAGGAGATTTATTGAAATGAATAAAACGAAACGGAATCTATTCAAGCCTTCAACACGCGGTGACATTATTTCTGCTATTGATGCCGATGCTCTTTCAAAGGTCGCACCCTCCAGGCCACGACCCGTGGAGATGTTGGAAAGCTGTGAAATTACTTCAGACGATAAGCTGACGGCATCTGACACTGCTCTTCATGAACTTATGATTTCAACTGCGTACATGTTTGATCCGAACCTGGAAGAGGACTCCCATACAATCCCGGTCGGGGTCGCAATGAAATATTTCGGTGTAAAGGAAACGCATGCCGACCACCGCGAGTTACTGAAGCTTTCGTTGAAGCGCTTGACGGCAACTACGGTCTCGTACGGGTCACTAAAAAGCCGCCGCTACGAAAATGTTCCGATGCTTGTGTCCTGGCTTGAAAGCAATGAGGCATCCGACAATATCCGTTACAGCCTGCCCAAGCCAGTCCGCGATCTCATGAGATCAATGCCGTCATTGTACGCCTATCTGGAATTGGCACCGTTGGCGACTATGCGCTCGAAGTTTTCCATCCGTATATACCGCGTTTTAGCAGCAGCTGCCGTCCAGAAAAGATGGAGCCCAGGCGGTGATAATGAGATCGTCCTGAAAGCTACTTCAGAAGAGATCGCTGCATGGTGCGGTTTTCCTCGTGACATCGAAACAGGTGTCAATTTTGGCAAGCTGAAGGAACGCGTTTTGAATGGCTTGGAAGCCGATTTGGCGTCTATTCGCCGTTTTAAGACGAAGATCATCGAGGTCCGCAAGCAAAAGATGCGTGGCCGTCCATTAGACCATATGGAATTCCGTCTTGAACTGCAGGCACCCAGTCACCACCAGACACGGGTTCTGTTTGATGCTGTGACTTCGAATGCGGGTAAATTCGACGTCGAGCCTTACAACGTTGCCGACCACATCTGGTTGAAGGCCGAAAAACTCTTCTCCAAGAAGCTTGGGTTTGGGCATTTTCAATTTCTGCAACTCTGGTTGGTCGCATTGCATGAAGCGACGACCAATGTTGGCTTGACATCCGGCTTCGAAACCCGTGCGTACCGTGGTGAAAAACTGCTGGCCTCGATAGATGACCTTGGTGCAGATGAAGCCGCCTGGCAGATGATCAGTGAAGAGGTAGCAAGTCCTGATCTCGCACACGCGGATGGATTCGTTTGCTTTCTTGTTGCCGCAGACAAGGCGGAGCAGGCCAGATTAGCGCGGACTAATGAAGGTCATGGTGAAATTGAGGAGGTGGTGGTTCAGGCTTCCGAGGAGGCTGTTTTGACGCCTGTGGTGCCCGTTTCGACATCCTTGGAAGGTGTTTCGGAGATCGTATTGTTTGCAGACCGTAGCCTAACCCCGCAAGAAGTCGACGACCTGATTGCGACGCCTATTATCAGTGCTGTTCTGGGCAACGAGGGTGATCCGATGGTGAATTTCACAATTCGTCACTGGGTTGAAGGCGATGAAATGGAATCGTTTGGACTTCGGCCGAGACGCGTGAATATCAACGAATACAATGCCTTGATTGCAAGCCTGTCGCGCTATCTGGATCGTGAACCGGAGATCGTGCGATGACGTATTATTGCCCAACAATCGCTGACCTCCAAACTGATGACGGCAGTATCGTCGTGGATCGCGATATTTCCCTGCTGTATGATGAGTATCTCTCTATGGATTACGTCTATTGGGTGCAAAAAGTTGTCGATGAAGTTCGGGATGAGTTCCCATATCTGCGCAAGGTATCTGAGCAGCGCAGTATCGTCATCGAGCAGAGAATGACTGACCTGTCATATACCATCAAAGTCTATATCCAGAGAGAAGTTGCTGACAATATCGGGCTTATTGACCGCTTGATGGAAAGATTGCGGGAACCCCTTTATGGGCCAAAACCTGTCGAATTCAAACGCAGGCACAATTGGCAAATTTTCCCGTCTTCCAAGACCGCTGATCTAAAAACGGAGAAGACTACTGGTCAGGACATGAAGGATGTTCGACCAGGTCTTGACCTCAGCAAAGTTCCAGCGGAATTCGAGTTTATGCTGACGACTGCCTTCAAGGATCAGGCAAAGGAATTCTACAAGTCACTCGATCTGATTAATTCTGGCAGCAGGCCGGATTGGATTCGAAATTACTACGTCGAGCTACTGCATGACCGTTGGCCTCATATTGCCCGTGCGGACATCGCAATGGGTGGATTGATCTCGAAGGTAATGGCAAAGGTTGCCGATGATCCAAGATATGTGCAGTCGGAAAACTGGTGGCGTGGCTTTGCTATTGCGTTGTCAAAAGGCGATGGTTTGGCCGCATATGAGACTTGCCAACGATTTCTTGAAAAGAGGCCTCAGGCTGATGCGACTGCAGGCCTTGAAGATTGAGATTCCGATTTAAAGACCTGATCTTCCCACAAGTCCTTACGAGCGCCGCTTGCTCCGCGTGGCGTCACCAAAGATAGCGACATTTGCAGGTCATCCGTTTTCGTTACGCCTCTTTCCTTGTCGGTTATGACGTGCCTGACAGCTTGAGAAAAGCGCCGCGAAGAGTCATCAACAAAGGCTTCCAACACCTTCATATCATTGGTGCTGAAGGTGTGTTCCTTCCGGTATTCGATGCCTTCACGTTGATTACGCAATTCCAATGATCGGGATACATGGCACTTTAACCATGGCTCAGATTGGCTTGAACGCAGGTACTGCTGCATTTCACGGGATGTCGAAGTGACTTTTCCGAATTTCTCTGAAGACAGGTCGATTGCGACCTTTCCGTCGAAATCTGATGGATAAAGCGTGGCCGCCGATCCTCGATGAAAATTGCGCTCTGTTTGAATGCTCTGCCCTTGCTGGACATTCGTGAACTCAGTCGCCGTTTCCATTGCCAGCTGAAGTTCGGCCTTGGATACGGATTTCCCGATATTCGGGTGCATCCTCTCGATTTGCCGATTTATGCGCATCAGTGTGTCATCAGTGCTGTCGCCTTCGATTATATCCTTGATATCCGGTTGTTTTAACATCTCGCTGAATGGCATGACAGGACGCCAGTTTTCGTGCGGGTTCCAAGTTGTCATGTATCGTCCTCCCTGTTGTTCAATTTGATGAAGCCTTTTGCCTCTCTCCTCCAATAAAATTATCCCTGCCTTTCGTGGCGGGTTACCAGCCAGAATTCTTCGGTTCCCGGAGGCGCAAGGGCATAAAAGGTTGGGGCAGGCGGAGGTAAAGACGAGCCTGCTGCCTCTATTGGGGTTCGCTCTTCCCAAGCTGTCGTTGCACAAGTTGACACGATACCGTCATGTCCGTCGTGCCTTGAAGCCTGTTTTCCATGGCCTTCTTGGCCAGAATGACCGCCACCAGCCGCCATGCTTTCTTTGATTGTTCGTTCGAATTCCAACAGGTATTCCTGCGACGACTGTCGCATATGACGCAACAATGGGTTTCCGGAGAAAACCTTGCCCGTATTCAGGTTTACACCGATTTTCCCGTCGAAACCGGATGGGTACAGTATGGCATTGATGTCAGTGCGACCAGCCATCGCTGAATTGGCATTTTTGATAGCACTTTGGTATTCCCTGAAATCAATTTTGCCGATTGAGGGATAAATCCGGTCAATTTGCTTGTTGATGCGATTTAACTGGGAAGTGCTGCTGGCCAACATGAAAAAATACTCCTTATTTAAAGAGTATTGTTGTCGGCCACTAATAAATCAAATTTGAGTGGTCAGGTTCTATAGAAAAGAACACGACCAGTTGGAACGAGTTGTAAGCAATAATCGAAGTCGGAAATGTTTCTTGTTACCAGAACGAGGCCGAACTTCAGTGCCTGCAGGAAAATTGTGCAGTCATTGAGACACCGAAGCTTTTGATCATTGGTATAGCCCTGAATACGACAGATGACACCATTGAGAATAGCAGCGCGACCCAGAATATCGAGGTCGGGAACAATTACCCTATGATCGGGCATGGCTTTGATGATGTCGTTGATGGATTTCTGCACCGCTGCGGTTCGGAGATCGCTGGGATCGAGTGCGCCGATTGTGTGTGCCAACTCCTGAATTGCGGTCGAGCTATGGTGACTCAGTCTCGCACGAAGACGATCCCGAATGTGGTCAGGGATATCGCCCTTAAGGCGGTCGATATAGACGCAGGTATCCAGCAAAATGGGTTGGCCACCAATTGGCTCCTCGTCAATGAACGGTAGCTCGTCATCAGGACGGCGGGCAAGGGACTTTGTTGGAAACCTGCGCATCCACCTCGTTGCGGCATCGACATCAAACACGATCAATCGAATCCGAGCTTAATGTCTTTGTCTACAGTGCCATCGAGGCGCGTCATGGTCTCTTCAAACAGGTCTTCGAGCGCTACGCTTGCGAGAGCGAACTCGAGCAGTTCAGACGTTCCCTCAATGCCAGTGCGTGACTTCGCCTGCGCAAGCAATTCATGGCTAACCCGCGCACTGATCCGGTCTTCTTTGCCAACGCCAATCAGGCCGTTTTTCTGCGCTGCGGATAGCGTTTCCTTGATGCGGAATGACCGAATGTTGGCGAGCTTGTCAGCCAAGCTTGCTCGCTTTCTCGGAGAAACAGGGCTGGCTGCAGGCATAAGCTCTTCGTGTCCCTTAGGCATTGCTGATGCTCCATGTAGCACAAAACGTCATTATTGTATGACATGTAGCACTTTTTGCGACCATTTTCAATGTCAGCTTTCGCCACCGCCTGTTTCGGAATCCGAGGATTTTTCAGCTTGGCGTTGTGCGCGTTTACGCGCGCGGTACTTAGCTTCATAGATGCGACGCTTGGCACGGCGTTCAGATGGATCTTCACTGTACGCGGCGTTCTTTGCTCGACCGACCTTCGTTATAAGGTCCGAGTTGTAGCGGGAGATTGTGGACTGGGATACGCCGAGTGTTTTTGCGATACTGAGTTGATTATAGCCTTCTGCCTGCATCTTTTTGAATTGCGCTATCTGTTCGTCTGTGAGGGCCGATTTCCGACCGCCCTTATTGACGCCGACTTTCGCACTCTTTTTTTCACGCTGCTTTTCCACAAATACGTCAGACTCCATCGCCGCCAGCATTTCCACTATCTTGAGCGGGGGCTGTGGATTAGCTTCATTGGGGTCGAAGATAATGGGGTCGACAGGCGCGTCATTGGCATCGACATATATATTCGGCCGCGCAACGATCAGGGTGGCACCCTTTTTGTTTAGCTTGTGAACAAAATCAAGGAAGCCACGAACTTTGCCAGCAACCATGTCTGGCGAGGTGATAATAAGGGTTGAACCGTGCTCCATACGATCAACAAGGGCATCCAGCTTGGGCCGTGTCTGTTTGACTGCAGACACCTGTTCCTCGACAACTCGCGAGCTGGCATCGGAGTCTGACATAGAGAAGTGTCGACTGAAAAGGTACTGCCTTACCTGATCGGTAACAATTTTTACCTGTTCACTAAATTCAATATCAGTATCGCTGATGGCCCGCTTGGCGTATCCGTAAAACACAGAAACCTCCTGAAATGAGTTGTGTTTTCATTGGGATTATGCTATATCGCTTATAATTCAGTATGTCCAGACGTTAGGAGCATCTGACACGGAAAAGGAGGTTTCAACATGGCACGCAAGGGAGAACCCGATCTTAGCATGCTTTATGCCTCGGTGGCAGTCGGCGGCACCGTGATCGCATCAGGTCTGACTAACCTGGCACATGGCATCCGAGAAGCCCGTTGGGAGCGCACTGAAAACAAGATTCTGGCGCAGAATGAAGCCCGGTTGGCGGAATTGAAGACCAACCTTGTTCAATTGACGGCGCAGGTGAAGATGTTTCTTGACCGCCTCGATGATCGTCGTCGGAACGTATATTCCGGTGCAACTGAGATTGCTGCATTTGAGGCTCAACTTGGATTTGAGGTTCACTTTGAGACTTACCGTAATGTCAGTGACGGTTTTAAGCGTGCTGAACTGCTGCGTGGTCTGGCTATCCGTATTCGTGACAGGATTGACGAGCTGGATGACCAGGCTGATGCAGAAGTGCTTGCTTTACTCAACGCCATTGAAGTCTGATTATATTTGACCGCCTGCGTGTTTCGTCGGCGGTTTTTAAATAATTTGATTTATGCATAACTGCAAATGATGCTGTATATGTTTTTGACAAAAAGGAGATTTAAATGTCAACAAAAAGAGAATACCCATTTTTCAGTGCAGTACTCGACCTTATGACAATTCACTCAAAGAAGGTGAGTTTAATTGGAACTGTGATAACTTCTGCCGTGATAAGCCTCTATTACGGTCATGCTCCACACCAATTCCTGTTTGCGGGATCTGATGTAATAATATCTATGCTGATTAGAGATCTTGGTGCGGCTCTGTGTTTTTATGCACTTATTCATATTGTGGATTTCTGCAGGCAAATTTCAATAGACTCTGGTTTGGAGAATAGATCCCTAAGGAAGAGTGTTTCAGCTCTGTTGTTTTTATATTTTGCTGATTGGTTTAGGCCAGATGACGGTGTTGTCCAAACGTATATTGATTATGGTGTAAATCCAACCTTTGCGTGGTCGTATCACGGTGCTGGGGTTGCGGTATTGTCAGCTCTTCTGATTTACGCATATGTCGATGACAAGATTAAAGAAGCAACTGGTGGCTAAATATTTGTAGTGACGTAACAAAACAGGGCGGGAAACCGCCCTTTTTTATTGATTTCAATTTTACCCCATGGCCATCATCAAGGCAGGGGCATTACGCTCCTTTCTTGTCTTTCTTTCCTTCTCCAATCGCTCTTTAAGACGTATCGCTTTCGGATTGAATCGGGATTCTTCAGCAATTGCTTCGACCATTGATGGTTCTTGGGGTGCAGCCCTGTCATGTTTGAGCATGCCGCTCTTTCTGGCTTGCAGCTCGGACACGCCTTTATAGACGACTGCGAGTGCTTGATCCGGCTTCATCGTAGCCAGCTGATCCAGCTTCGCTTGGTTCAATGTCGATAGCCAGATTTTCTGATCCATGGAAAGCGGTGACAGGTCAACTTGCTTTCGGTTTTCAGGCGCGACTTTCGCGTATTCCAATATTTTTGCAACCGTTGCGACTGGTATCATCTGTGCCATTTGCGCCATGGACGGCTCATTCTTATGCTCATTCTTCGGGGAAGTATCGGATTCAGCTACAGACGTTGCTGGTTTCGGCACTGCAGCCGAATGCGGATTGCCGACTGGGCCGATGCCGAAGACGCCCAGTATCTTGTTCACCATTTTCAAAACAGCGGCCATCATTTTCATGAGCCACTTCGGGATTGCCAACAGCCAATTCTGCTTTCCCGCCGATACGGCATTGGCAGACGTGGAATTCTTCATCGCTTGCTGGGATATCTGTATCGGTTTCTTCTTTGCATTATTCATATGTGTATCTCTCTTTGTTGATGACTTCAGGATAAGAAGAATACTCGCAAGAAACAAATAGTTGCGACTTGCGGCCGATAGACATACCATTAATGCATAACCGTTTATTTGCTTAAAGGAGTATATATGGAAAGCGAAAACAAGAATCCCAAAGGACTAAAAATTGAATACCGCTCTCAAATCGATGAGTTGCTGATTGAGAGTTACGATATCGATTATTTAAGGGCCTCGGGGTCGAAAATAGAACACGTGGATGGCCAGTATTATGTGACTTTGACGGTAGATGTGACACATCCGCAATTGCCAGAACTTGTCTCAAGCGATGATTTCATCGTGGCGTCGTTTGAGGAGGATGCGTTCGAAGATCACCTGACGGCGATTAAAGCTATTGCTATTGATGCGTGGAGTAAGCTGAGAGAGGAAGCTAAGACACAGGCGGAAACCGATTTCGCGAGTCTTGAAGCCGAATTTCAGGGGCAGGGTATCGAATTTGAACGTGATGCTGAAGGCGATATCGTTGTCGATTTCTCCGATACGAGTATCGGATTCGAGAAGGGCAGTGCCTCGCTTCCGTCATCTAAAGAGACGGCCTTCGACGTCGAGGAGGCTCGCAAGATAGCTCGACAGAAAATTGAGGAGAGAACAAGGTTGGCATCTATTGTAGGACGAACACCGGATGACCGACCGTTCGACGTGATTTCTGATGGCACTTACAATGATATCAGTCGCAATCTCGTCGCCACCGATGTGGGTGCCTCGCTTGCTGGAGTTAATATTCTGAATGAGCCGAGAACGTTTCAATTCGATAAGCACGGTCTGTTTTTGGTGGCTTTTGACGGCCGAATTGTTCGCGATGTTATCGCGGCCGAGAGTCCAAAGCACCTCTCTGAAGTCAAAGCGTATTACAGCGATTACGGCATCTGCATCTTCAAGGACGACAGGGACGGGTATTGGGTTGGCGTTCACACCAACGATCTGCCTGGTGATCGCGACGGCTGGAAGAGGGCTTCCAATGCGCAATGGGTAGTTTCCATTCGTGATGCTGATAAGACGGCTGAGGAGCTGAAGCGACGACTCACTCGTCCAACGACTAGGCAGGCTGTCACACAGCCAACATCAAATGTGGCAGTTGCATCGTGACCGTGGTTGCCTTGGAAGCCAACAAACACGCGGTCACGATAGACAATATCAAGGCGCAATTTCGCTTCATGAAAGACGGCATGCTTGACCATCGCGGCATGTTTCTTGAGAAAATCGGAGATCAATACATCGACGACAGCGCTCAGGAACTTCTGCGGGCAGACGGTGTCTGGATATTGGGTGATCGCGCAGCAATCAAGATTGGTATTGATGTCGACGGTCGACCGCATATTGCATTCCATGATCACGACAGTCTGACCACGCGCGCGTTCAAAGAAACCTTCTTCAATGATCACAAGGTCAAGATCTGTGCTGAGGCCGCTGTCCGCCATATACAGATCGAAACCAAGCGTTTTCCTCAGGTTGTCCGCCAGCTCGACGGGAAAAATTTCATCATCTCAAAGCTGGAGGTGGGTGGTTATCGCATTGCAAGCATGGACAGCGATCTAGATCACGTCACGGTTTCAAATTGTCATCCGAAGACGGTTTCCGACGCAATAAACGGCATCACAAAGCGGTTTGCGCAGGCTTTTCAACATTACTTCGAGACAACCGATTATGCGGTACTAGATGCCGCTGCTTTTAAAAAAGTGACCTCGGAATTGGCACCAGGCGGTCTTCTGAATTTGAATTCAACGAAATCGGTCGAGGTGTATTCGATATCGCGTCATGCCATCAGGGTGTCGATCAATAAGCAGATGGCAAGATTAGTGGCATCAATCGGCGATAGAGCGGTTGATATCGTTCTGAAGGACAGCGACGAGCACCTGCGCGCATTAAAGAGCGACCTCGCTGAGAAAGGCCTGTTTCTGCGTGTGGAAAGCGGTACATATAGCCTGCATCGGTTTTCGGATCAGAAGGCCGTTGCCAATGGGCTCAGATCACCGACCGAAATCACGAAATCGATTGTTGCATATGAGCGAGTGCAATCGGATGTAGCGGCCTACAGTGCTGCATAGAAGTCTGTCGGCGGATATCTCAGGTGCCACTACAAGTTTTATTGGCCAACCAAAAGGTTGACCGACATCGATTTTACTAAGTGAATTTATTACAATTGGAAATATTCGACTTCAAGGCTTTTCACTGAGTAAGTCTCTCCTCATAATTATTCATAATCGCAACAAATAGAGTTGCTTTATCGTTTCAGGAGATACTTATGATTACCATATTCGATACCAGTAAAAGCAATCCTTCGCTTCACAAGATGCATTTCCTGGTTTCCATGCTGGATAATAGAATTGTTCAGACGCTTAAAAATAATGACACCGAAGGATATGCAAAGTTCGTCACGCATAGAGGTGAAGAGCGGGTAGAAATGATCTTGCTCGACAAAGGCAATGGAGCTTTTGGCATCCGCAGATACGCTGACCCCGCAAATTCGCAAGGTTTCAAAACACCGGAGGTCAAGAATGCCCTGCTTAATCTGATCGATACCAAACGTGCTGATTTGAAAACTGCGCTTGACCCGGACGATGACAAAAACAGCGCAAAAGACGCCACTCAATCCTCCTCTCAATATGATCCATTGGGTGTCGCACATTTCACTGCCGAGCTACTGAAAGATCAGGAATTTCAAGGGGAGGCGACCTTCGCACACTATGATGAAACGAGAGATACCTATCTCGTTGGTGTCATGGGCAAATTCGACCAAATGCCTGAAAGTATTCGCTCCGAGTTGTTGGAATCTAATACGCTGATTCAATCAGATCACGGTGTCGACACTCTATACTATGACGCTGACAAAATCGGCGGTATGGACAATATTTCTCGCATTCACGACTATCAGCTTAGCCCTGAAGCCAACGGTTATCTCAATGATATCAGCCGTGTGAATGCAACAATGGTGGCCGACAGCATCGAGAGTGAGAAAAACTCTTACGACCAGCACATGTCGATTGAAAACACGCCTGATGAGTATCTGAGGCCGGATCATGACGATCACGAATATTCCATGGTCGAGCCGTCCCCTTTGGAGCGGCTTGAGGAACTCCGTTACGAGATTGAGGCAGACGAGATTGCAGAAGCTGAGTATCACGATATGACTGTCGAAAACTATCGTACTGCCTATCGTGATGGAGTCTCTTTTTTTGACGAAGAGCTATTGAATAATGGCATCTCACCGGAAGAATATTGGCGCGAGAATTCCAACGATACCAGTAACTTCGTTGCTACAGAAGTTCCTGACACAGAAAACGCAGTAAACATCACCATGACGACGCCAACACATGTTTTGGCTGACGCTTCACCCGAGGCTTTGGATGAGCTGCACGACACACGGATTCTGATAGATAACCAGGATGGAACAACCACGCTTCAGGTCGAGGTATCTGACAAGGGGAAGATTATCGAGCCATACGATGTGGAATCCACCTTTCAGAATAGGCTCGGCAATGAGGCGCTTTCTGTCGTCGATCAGATCCATGCTGAATACAAGAGTGGCATCCAGGGGTCGGTAACAGAGTTCCATAACCAGCAGGCAGCGCAATCGGATGCTGTCAGCCAGACACGCGTTGAAAATCATCTCCAGTTTCTAAAACAGGACACCATGAATTCAAAGGGCTGGATCAAACTAGATGTGCCCGAGGAGGTCGCCAGCCAATATGATGAGCGGTACCTGCGTGACAATGGCGTCAATGTATCTGATGGCAAGATGGCAATGCTCGTTTCTCTGGATGACAACGGGCGTCCAAGTTTGAATTCACGTGCTATCGAAAAAGGTTCGTTCGCCGAAGCATTCGAGCAGGACATGTATGCTGTAAACGAGAAAACCATCATGTCTCAGGCGGCTGCCATCCACGAGCAGAAAGAGGCCTCCAAATTGGAGCGTATGCAAAATTCGCTTGGACGAGAGGGCTACGACCTAAGCAGAAATGATAGCGGGAAATACGTTCTGACGGCCAAAGAAGAACATTATCAGCGCCCGGACGGTGTGAAGAGCTTTATGGCAACACCGGGAAATCTGAAGCTTGAAAACCGTGAATTCCAGAACATGACCTCGGTTATCGCTGCAGCGAAAAATGTGCAGACGCAGCGTGCGGAGGATCAGAAATCCGTTCACGATCAGCTCGGCGTCAAGAGTTTTGTCGTGATCGACCAGAAGAAGTTGGAAAACGCTACTGAGGTACTGAAGAAGAATCCGAACCGAGTGGTTGAGACGACGTCTATCACGGGTGACAATGTGAAACTGGCTTACAACAAATCGCAGTTTGAGCTTGTGGCAAAAAGCGGTGGCCAGTCAGTTACGCCAGTTGGAGACAACAGCAGGCAATATCTCGCAGAGGTAAAGTCTGCGCTATCTGAGAAGGGCATTTATTGCCGTCAAGACAAGCACGGCTCTTACGAAGTCGGCCACATGAGCGAAGATAAGCCTCGATATTCGGAAAAATCCGTCGCCCTTGCAGCTAAATCTGCATATCACATGACCCATCAAGTCGATGCTGAAAGAGAAAAACTGACGGCGACAGCAAGACTGACTTCCACACAGGCTATAACTTCGACGTCTTACTGAATTAATATTGATAGCGGATTGAACAGGGCGAGATTACTCGCCCTTTTTCTCGTCGGCTATTGTGACTTTCATGATTTCAATCTTACCATATGCATAACCGCAAAATACTGGATTGTTTAAAGGAGTAATCATGAAGACAATTGATAAATTGTCTGGTGCCACAACAAGGGCGTCAGGCTTTATAAAGGATCAGATAAAAGATAAGTTTCAGAAACCAAGTGTTGATGAAAATGAGGTCGTCGATCATCTTGAAGAACAAAAGAAGCTACGAGAAGAACTGCTTGCGAGGACTGAAAAGGAAGCTGTCGAGGCACTCGTAAACAAAATCATTCCAAGTGGATACGAGTTCTTCAAAGGGTATGAACGGCTGATTGATATGCTCGTGTCTCGCGGACACATGCAGTTCCAGAAGCTGACAAATTGGGCTCGTTTTGAAAATGGCAAGCAGCCTGCACGCCTTATGGCGACGGCTTTGTTGGTCGCAGCTGGTCTCCCGGCCTTATATTTTGCCTCCCCAGTTATTTCATCGGCCGCCCTGTCGTTTCCACGCGTTATCTTCACCGCACCCTCCACGTTGGTATCGAGCCTTGTTGGTAGCGACGATGAAATTGCGGATGTAGATGACGAAAATTTCTTCGAAGATGAGGCTATAACAGGGACAGATTCAGCGTCCCGCACAAAACCATTCGACCTCCAGGCGTGGGTCATCAGCCATATCGTCGACTTCGATACGGGTGCAACGCTTCCGGATGGGCAGATCGGCCATATACGTTGGAGATTTGCCCAAGATACGCCTTTAAAATCCGGTTTCGCTGCTAATGCGGAGGGCTTCGACACCTTCGCTGAAAAGGCGTTGTCTCTTCAGGGAATTGTCGCCGACAATTCTGAAAAAGTAGCGGAACTCAACGAGCGCTTGTCCAAAATCCAGTCTGCTGAGAAAAGCGGTCCAAATTCCACTGAAGTCTGGAATGCCTGGCTCGACGCTAAAAGTCTGACGCTGGATCTCGAAGATGTCGGCCTTCCAATTGTGTCAGTAGCTGATTTCTGGAAATCCGATGCCAATCTTGAAGCGATGGCGAAGACGGGTGTTGTTGCAAAGTCGAACACCGATGGAAACATCATCGGAGCCGCATATGTCGACGGGACGCCAAGTATCAATATCATCGGCTCAGATGGCTGTCAGAATGTCTTCGGCCGAGCGCTTTCTGAAGACTGTAAGACAATCAAAAAGGACGCATCCGAGCCGCCTTTGATCCTGCAACAGATGTATGGGGTAATCGATAGTGACGGCGCTCAGGAAAACAATTCGGTAGCCCAGATGACGGTGCCAGACCGTTGGTATCTGAATATGCCTACACTTGATCCAGGCAAAGCGACATTGACGCCTGAAGAATTCAACGCGATGACGAAATTCGTGGCGAGAAATGTGTCGGCCTCGACGGGTTACTGGGAGAAATATCGAGGTGCTCTGGATACCGAGACCTGGACGCTCGCATCCGAATTGCAGTCTTTGCCCGTCTTTGCACCTCTAAAGGGTCTCTGGAATAGCCCTGAAGTCATTGATGCTATGTCGAAGACAGGTGTTGTTGCAAAGCTTTCAGATAAGAGATTTCTGATAGCGGCATCAGTTGATGGAAAGCCCGCTGCTCGCGTTTTGAATGCCTCAGACAATAACTGTGTGACGGTATTTGGAGAGGCCCAGGATGGCTGCAATTATGGCGACGTGTCTCAAGTTGTTGCAGGCCTTAAGCATACCTTTGCGACTACCGATGAGAAGCCAGTTTTCAGCGATCTTACTTTCTATTCCAAGGTCCCGTTCCATGGCCCGTCAGCTTTCAAAAATGCCAATGAGTATGTCAACTTCTTCAATACGGTTCTTTCCGACTTTCAGCGTTACGGCGGCCAGACACGTGATGAGGTCTCGAAGTGGAAGAACGGCGCATTCGTTACTCGTCCAGATACATTCCTGAATAATCTGAAAGCCATTGAAGCTCTTTCGCAGAAGGGTGTCTACATCGCACCCGAGTATTCGAAAAACCAGTTTCTGCTAGCGGCCTATGTCGATGGCAAATTGCAGTTGGATGTCGTTAGCCTTGGAAATCGTCTCAGCTGCCAAACCATTGTCGGCCAGCAATATGTCAGCGAGTGCAGGCAGGGCGATTTTGGCGCTCAATCCGAATTGATCAAGTCACTGTTTTAAAAGGAGAAATATTACAATGACAGTTATAAATCACGATATCAATGAACCCTTACACAAGAAACCGTCTCGTTTCAGGAAGACGCTCGACTATTTCCTTGGCCTCCATCAAGTGAAGATGTCCGAACAGAATAATAAGCGTCTCGAAAAGTTCTACACGCATGTCGATCAGGTCGCGGCTCGAACCCTTGTTAATCAGTCCGATGACGGTAAGAAAACGATTCGTGCGCCAGAGGATTACTTATTGAACGGCGAACTTGAAAAGTATGCGCAAGCGCGTTTTGGCGATACCGCCCCCTATTTGTGGCTCAATCTGCCGATAGACGCGTTTTCAGTCCCTGTAGTGAACGGTCGTCTCCCAGACGTTAACCGCAGTGCGCCTGGTGAACTGGGCTTCAAGGATTTTCACCTCGAAGACGAAGAAGCATTGTTCGAAGCTGCTGATCGAGCTGGGCGTCTGGCTTGGAAGAAGATGTTTGCGACAACGTCCTCCATTGCCATCATCGTGTCGGTCGCAGTGATCTCCAAAAATTTCAGCTGGCCGTCATATACAGAAATTCAATATGGGATGTATTTGGACCCGATTACGAGAGCTATCGGGGAAGCGTTTAACTTTACGGCTTTTCTAGTCAAGCTAGCAATGGAAGGCGGTCATGCGGCCATTTCAGGCCTCATTACAGCAGTTGGAGGCATCGGTGTTGCGGTTTTGGCATCGAATTTGGCTCAAAAGATCGCGTTCACGAATGCGATTAACGAGATGCTTCCGCGCCTTAAACGCGACTTGACGGAAAAATACTCGCAGCCGACAAGACAGGGGCGTTACCTCTATAAGAATGACACCGTCAACTATCTCAACCAGGTCGAGAACTACACTCGCATGGCTTACCAGCTGGTAGGTCGTCTTAAAAATCAGCCTGTTGTCTACATTGGCAAGGGAACTGGACGCCTGGAGGAACGTGGAAAACCATTTGCTCCACGTGCTGGTGTCATCGTTGGACCAGATTTTGAAGGACTCCGACAGCATATGCTGGTGATGGGCTTCACAGGCTCCCGAAAGACAACATTAGGCATAACACCGATATCCATTGAATTCCTTAAGTCTGCTCAGAAAACTGGACAGAAGGCGGGTATTATCGTTTTTGACGGCAAAGGCATTTTGGCGACAGCCATTCGCGCGGCGATGCCGAAAGACCTTCGAGGTACCTACATCACATATTCGACCCAGGATGGAGGGGTAGGACTCGATCTTTTAAAGCATCTAACACCGCCACAAATTGGTCAGGTCTTCATCGGTCAAGCTTTCAAGAGATCTGGTGGGAAAGACGTCGGTGGCAAGTGGATTAACGGCGCGGGATCCAACGTTCAGCAAGCTGCTGAAATCCTCAGATATGCCGCTGCCCATCCTCAATTTCTTAAGGAAATATGGGGTGCACGTGAGTACACCTACTACTCACTGCTTGGAATTCTGGCTTTAGCAACCGAAGACGTGTTGCGAGATACAGTTGTCCGCCGCATTCTAGAAGTTGCACAGCAAGACCCAACCGTCTTCCCATCTGATGTGATTGAGTCTGCTCGCGGGCTTGAGAAACTTGGCTCGCTCGCACCTGAAACGAAGACGTCATATACATCCAATATTCAGGATGTCATTGGTATCATCGCTGGTACGGGTAATCTTGCAAGACGCTTCGCATCCGGTGAAATTAAAGGGGAAACCTTTCAGTCAATTGATTGCATCTTCAACGGCGGCATGGTCGGCGTCGCTATATCTCCTGCAGATGAGCAAGAAGGTGGCCTCCTTATTGCCAATCTCATCAAAACCATTGTTTACACCATGGCTCAACAGCGTGACTCTGCTTCGTCCCGCGCTCGCGAGGAACTTCTTCGCATCGATGACTACGTAAATGGAATGTTTGGCGAACTTCAGGAAACATACAAGAAACTGACGCAGGTCAAGAATTTACTGCGGAAACCAGAAACTCGCGATCAAGCCAATACACTTATGAATTCGATGTATCCAGCAAGTGAAATCACAGGTGACTGGGATACCCTTAAGCTGAATGTGTTTGAATACATTGTTGAGGAGAAGATAACCGCTGTTAAGATCGATAGTGCGAGATATACCAAAGATATCCGTCGTCACGGCCTTGAATTGCAGAAAGCCAAATTGGAAGAGCAAAAGCTTCGTGATCAGTATTTATCTGAAGGGAAAGACCCGACTTCCATAGAAAAAGCTACTACACCACATATCGATGCATTGATCAAAACACGTGATCAGACGCAGGAAAGCTCGCTATTATGTGTGATTGATGAATTCCATGCTTATGCAACAAGTGAAGGTGGTATAACTGCTGATACTTTCTTCTTATCTATTGCGCGCTCAACTGGTACAACTGTTTTCGCAGCTGTTCAGACTATTGATGCCCTGACTCATGCAATTGGTGAAACGGCAACAAATACTCTGCTATCGAACTTCGTCAATAAGCTTTTCTTCAAGACCAACAACGAGGCTAGCAAGAAGTACGCACAAGAACAGAGCGGTATGGGTATTTATGACCGCATGTGGGTACCAAATGCGTGGTCGACGTTCCCGGCGCTTATAAACGAACTAGGCATTTCGAAACCAAAGTTAATGTTTAATCGTTTCAAGCGCGGATTGTTTGGTTCGCTAAATCTCAAAGGCGGAATTGTTTCGAATAACAGTATTGCGACACCTTTCAATGACTTTGATCTCGGATATCGCGATCAGGTTGACGCTGCTCAACATGAGGACAACGAGGCAGGGGCTCTGAATGAGACTCATAATCGTAATGTTTCGCGAATGGACTACATCGAGAAGGCTGATAAGGAATTCACCGAGAAGCCTTATATGACCGCTGATGAGATTGGCAATCTGGGACAGAACCATGCCTTCGCGATCTGGTTGCGTGGCGGTCGAGTTATGATGGAAGAACTCGATATGACGATGCATTCTTCATAAACCGAACCTTCGTCGGCGCAGTATATACTTGTCTATTGCGCCGACAACATCAAGAATTCATAATTGCAATAAGCCGCAGATATTAAAAAGGAGATATTTAATGGCATTAAAACTTAGACCATCCCAAACTGTTGCAGAAGCCGAAGTCGAATTAGCCACACAGGAAGCCCTTGCGGCTGATATTCGTCGTGCCGAAACCGCTCACTCCGCTGTCGTGGAAAGTGATCAGCAGTTGTCTGATGACAGTATCATTGAAGACGATCTGTCGCTGGAAGAGCTTGAGCAGGTACAGGCAAATCTTGAAGCTGAGATGAAAGAAACGGCAGCGCAAAATGCGGCACTTGACGCCAAGCGTGAGCAGATACAGCGCACCAACGATTTGAGAACTGAAGGCATCCGTATTTCCAATATGGAACGCCAGATGGCTCAGGAGGCGCAGGCAAGTCTTGCAAAAGCTGAAGACGAACTGCGCCAGCGACGTCTGGATCATAATCTTAATCCGACCCCATTCAAGGATTTGGAATCCAACAGGCAGCTTATTGAATCCATTCGTCAAAAAGAGAACAGGCCACTCTCAAGCGAACAGCGGAAACAGCTCCAGGCAAATATGAAAACGGCTTTTGCAGAGGTCGATAATCGCATCGTTGACTATAGGAATGCCAATTTCGCATCTGTGATCAAGCCTGGTGCCACCAAGGTTTTCAACAAGGATGTCGGTAAGACCATCGATAGGGCCGACAAGGTTTCGGCTTTCATCATAATCCGTCAGATGCAGGCACGTCAGAGCCATATCCAGAATCTGCATAATGAACGTTTAAATGAACTGAAATCGAAAGCCGATGAAGCACGCAAATTCGACCGTGAAGATCAGGCTTCATATTATGAGAAGCGCATTGCTTACGAGGAACTCTGCTACGAACGCGATACGGCTCATGATGTTTTAGCCAAATACGAGCATATAGACGGCAGGTCTGATTCAGATCGTTGCAAAGAGCAGCTTGAGGACATCAAACAGCTCGAAGCACAGGCCGATGCCATGCAGCGTGATCTGGAATCGATGAAAGAATACGAGGTCGCTCTCGAACAGCCGCGCGTTGTCGAAGTTGCCGATCATGATCTCGAAGCTGCTGATGCGGAAGCTGACAAGGCTTTCTCGGACATCGAATACGCAATCAGCAAAGATGAAGCCGACCAACACGATCAGGCATACGAAGCTGTCATGACAGCCGATGCCGACCGTGATGAGGACGATCCATATCTGGCCGAGGCTCGTGCCGAACAAGCTTGGGAGGAGCGCACCAGACAATTACAAGACGACGAGCACCCGATTGATGACGATGACTACCTGGAAGCCGAATTCCGCGCTGAGCAGGCTCTTGAAGAACACATCCGCAAGCTTGAATCCGATGCTGAAGAGGAGGATCATGATGAGGTCGATCCTGACAACCTGAAGGACACGGATGACCGCTTTCAGGAAGAGTTGGACTCTAACGTCGAGACTGAGGAAGCGCATGATCTGACTTACGATGTGCATGGTCGCATGGTTGAGGAGCCTGTCGCGGTGGAAGTCGATGCCGAGATGGAAAATGTCGGCGTGGATGTTGCTAAATTGGAATCCGACGTCGCCATTGATGATGAAATTCAGGCCGAAGATATTCAGACCGAAGACGAAATCGATGCCATGGAAATGGACGTCGAAGAGCCTGAAATTGAAGCTGACCTTGAAGAACCAGAAATCGATGATGAACAGCCTGAGATCGACGTTGACGAACCCGAGATCGAGCTGGAAGCCGATGTCGCTGAAATTGAAGATGAATAGCCCCTAGATTTGTAGACGCCTTCTCCCCTAAATCTGAGGCAGGAGGCCTACATGGGCAAAGGCAATTTCACGGAAGAGTTCAAGCGCGACGCGGTGCGTCAGATCACCGAGCGTGGCTATCCGGTAGCGGAGGTCTCGC
>NZ_VCIG01000015.1 GCF_006345815.1 Ochrobactrum sp. CGA5
AACCAGATAGCGGACTTCGGCTTCGTAAAGATTGCCGCCAAAGTGCTGACCAAGGCCTGCAAGTTCACTTACGCCTGCGACAATATCCTTCGTGCGTGCACCATAGAGACGCCCATAATGCTGCACCAGTTTGCGTGGCATCCATGGATAGCTCTCGCGCAGGTTATTGGCGAAAGTTTCATAATCGGCATTTGGAATTTCGCCGCCCGGTAATGGTGCATCATGCGTCCAGTCGCCGCCCATTTTCGGGAAGATGTGCTTCAAACGATGCATGCCGCGCTCTGCAAGTTCACGAAATGTGGTGATCTTGCCGCCAAATACGTTCAGCAGTGGCGCGCCATTGGTCTCATCCAGATCGAAAACATAATCACGCGTGACGGCGGAGGGGTTGCCCTTGCCATCGTCAAACAGCGGACGCACACCGGAGAAGCTATGCAGCACATCTTCGCGACGCAGCTTTTCCTTGAAGTAGCGGTTTACGGCAGCGAGCAGATAATCAATTTCTTTTTCGTCAGCACTCACATCTTCGGCACGGCCTTCATAGGCAATATCTGTGGTGCCGATGAGTGCCTTGTCGCCTTCATACGGGTTGATGAAAATCACGCGCTTGTCGTGGTTCTGAACCAGATAGGCGTTCGCACCGGACCAGAATTTCGGTACGATGATGTGGCTGCCTTTGACCAGGCGCACATTGCGCGATGAGTTTGAACCAGCGACATTGGTGATCACGTCCGTGACCCATGGGCCTGCGCAATTGACGATGCAGCGTGCGCGGAAGCTGCGCACTTCGCCAGTATCGCGATTTTTGGTTTCAACGATCCAGCCGCCTTTTTCACGACGCGCGGACGTGACCGGCGTACGGGTCAGAATGGTTGCGCCTTTTTCAGATGCACCCACAGCATTCAACACAACAAGGCGGGCGTCATCGACCCAGCAATCGGAATATTCAAAGCCCTTGGTATATTGATCAAGGATCGGCGTGCCTTCGGGGTCGCGCTTCAAATCAAGCGTGCGGGTGCCGGGCAGCTTTTTGCGGCCGCCAAGATGGTCGTAAAGGAACAGACCAAGACGTACCAGCCATGCCGGACGGTCCTGCGGGCTATGCGGCAGGACAAAGCGCATTGGCCAGATGATATGCGGTGCAGCATTGAGGAGCACTTCGCGCTCGATCAATGCTTCGCGAACCAGTCGGAATTCATAATATTCAAGATAGCGAAGACCGCCGTGCACCAGCTTGCCTGAACGGGATGAGGTGCCTTCTGCGAGATCATCTTTTTCTGCCAGCACAACCTTGAGGCCGCGCCCGGCCGCATCGCGAGCAACACCCGCGCCATTGATGCCACCGCCGATTACAAACAGATCGCAGGTTTCCGGTTCAGCCATTCCATGCTCCTTCGGGTGCAACCGCATCCCATAGTCTAGAGCGCAATTCGATCTGGTTGAATCAGATCGGCGCTTTAAATGTTTGTTTTGAACCGCGCATCTTATCCGAAAGCCATTTCACACTTTCGGGATACGCTCTATATGCGTGCCAGCTTGTCCCAGACCGGTGTAAGGGCCAGCCGGGCTTCCTGATAGGCGAGGAAGAGTTCTTCATAGTGCTTTGAGCGCGGACCATCTGGGGCCTCGCAAGGGCCAAGCAGCGGCTCGACCCATTCCGCAATACACGCATCCATACTTGGATAGGCACCGATGGCCACGGCAGCCATCATCGCCGCTCCGGCGGCTCCGGCTTCTTCACGTGCGGAAACGCGCACGGGCGCATTCACCGCCGCTGCAAGCGTGCTACGCAATGCTTTTGAGCGCGCGGCGCCGCCAGTGATACGCAGCTCTGCGGGCATCTCACCCATGGCCGTGTAGCAATCGCGTGTTGCTATTCCGAGGCCTTCGACGACCGAGCGCACCATTTCAGGGAAACGGTCACGGCTGGAAAGGCCGACGAACCCGGCACGGGCATAGGCATTGACGAAGGGGCCACGTTCGCCGGCTTCCGAAATATAGGGATGATAAAGGATCGCGCCTGGCCGGCTGGCATTGAACCAGTCATCGAGGCGGGGAATAAGCTCATTGAGCGAAACGGGCTTGTCGGGCGTCGACATGAGGTCGGCTGCAACTTGCAATATCCAGTCGATATTGATGGTCGCGCCCATATTGGTCTGTACTTGCGTTACGATGCCGGGGATCGGCAGCGCAATGACGTAGCCGGTGCCTTCCTTGTTGAGGTGGATATCGGCAACCGGTTTGGCGCGCATGTGTACGCCGGTGGAACCGATGGTGGAGCAACCGGCATCAGCCGTGCCGCCGCGCACACCCGCACCCAGCGCGGTCATGGCCATATCAACATAGCCAAGGCTCACCGGCGTCCCCGCCCGCAGACCCGTTGCAGCCGCCGCTTCGGGGGAAAGCGGATGCTGTACTAGAGTCCCGTCGATAATCTCCGGCAGCAATCCGCGGCGGTTCGTGAGGCCGAGGGCCTCAATCACCACATCGTCATACTGACGATTGCGGAAATTGCCAAAGGTGAAGCTTGCTTCCGACGGATCGGTGGCGCGAACGCCGGTGAGTTTGAGATAGAGCCAGTCCTTACAATGAAAGGCTGTCTCCGCATTGTCCAGTAGCTCGGGCGCAATGCTGTCCATATGCGCCATCTGCGAGCCTTGCTGGCAGGTGTTCAGTCCGGTTCCGGTTGCTTCAAAGCGCGCTCGGTTCATGGGTCCGGAGGCCAGGCGCGTGACCGTCGCCGCAGCGCGGGCGTCAAGCCATATCCAGGCATCGCCAACGGGCTGGTTGTCACGTCCCACAAGCCAGGTTCCATCGCCCTGACCGGTAACGGCGATCGCCGCAGTTCGTTCGGCAAGACCTGGCATCTTCGCGCCAAGGTCGCGCAATGCGCGAGCGCAATCCTGCCATGTCCGGGAAAGTGATTGTGTGACGGCACCGTGATCGCCGGTATCGTATTTGTTGCGAACAGCCGCAGACTCGATCTGGCGCCCACTTAGGTCGAAAGCGACTGCCTTGAGCACGGACGTGCCAGCGTCGATCCCGATGATGATGTCACCTTTCTCATGCATGGCGGATCTGTGCTTTCATAGACATTTGGTGTCCTCCCGCGACTGATAATAGGTCGCCCGCCGCCCTGTTTATAATGAAGTCGGGCAATAGCGTATGTTGGAGATAACATAACACTATCACCTTGTCTGTAAAATTTTTAAATGTGCGCATTTTTTTTCACACCAGGGTGGTTGCCGGGAAAATCGCTATGCCATCACATGCGGATTTCGATTTTATTCTTGTCAAGAAATCGGCTTATTTCTCCTTTGATTTGTAATTAATATATTGAAAATAAACAATAAAAATTCTCAGCCACAGCGAGGCTAAGCCTAGTCAGGCCGAGGAGCCGCGTGCTGTGAATAGTGCGATCAATAACGGATTATGTAGTGGATTTCGCTAGATCGTGATCGGCTTTCGGCGTGAAATTGTGCTAATTCGCTGGTGTTTCTAAAACATCCGATTGACAGCTTTCGAGCTTTATAACATCATTGCTGGAGTTAATAACATGCCGCTATCATAAGTTTCGATTGCGGCGCTTGTTTCCAGGATGCACGGAGGAGCGGGCCCTGGAATTCATGTGGAGGCTATCATGATCTCGTCCGTTGCATCCTGTGCCGCTCTGGCGGAGGCTTTCGCCTATGCGGCAAGTGCCATGGCTTTGGTCGAGGGTAGTCTTTGGGCGGTCTGATTCAGCCGCATCATCCGTTTCCATAACGACAATACGGCAGAATTGCTGAAGGCGTTTGATAATGAGTGCACAAACCAGTCAAGTTTCCCCAAAACCCGCCAAGCTGAGCCGCGCCGTCGTTTGGAGCGTGATCGCTGCGATCGTGGTTGTCGGTGCGATCGCCTTCGACACCAAGGTCGTAAAGATCGGGTCTGATTCCGATGTGCGCCAGCAGGCTTTCTCTCCCGATGCCTATGGCGCTTCCGAGTTTCCCAAGGTGAAGGCCAGCATTGAGCAGCGCGCCGTGGATGCTGTCGAAGTTGGAGCCGCTATCTCAGCCGACAAGGCTGCTGCGGGAAAGAAATATGGCGTGGGTGACGTTAATCCTGTCGTCCCGGTCAAGTTCACGGGAACGGTCGAAGAGCGCAAGTCCAACTACAATGTGGTGAAGGTCGACGGCCTGCCAGAAGGCATTGTCATCCGTGTCCAGACCGGCCCCGCCGTCAACGGTACCGACCTGCGCGATGCGACCGGTGAAATCCAGTTCGGCCAGTTCAAGAACCAGATTGAATATCAAAATGCCGGTTCAGCCCTGAACAACGAGATGAAGAAGCAGGTGCTTTCGGGCGTCGATGTCGAAAACCTCGTCGGCAAGACCGTAACGGTTGTCGGCGTATTCAAGGTCGTCAATCCGAAGAACTGGCTTGTTACGCCAGTGGGGCTCGAAGTGAAATGAGCGCCGCTCCCAAAATCGAAGGCAAAAACGGCGATGTCGTTCTTGCCGCGCATAACGTCGCCAAGTCCTACGGTCGTATTCATGCGCTGAAAGGCGTGAATTTCGAAATCCGCCGCGGCCAGGTCACGACGCTTTTCGGCGAAAACGGCGCCGGTAAATCGACGTTGATGAAGGTGCTTTCCGGCGTCATTCAGCCGACTTCCGGCACGATCATACTCGACGGCGAGCCGGTAACGTTCAATTCGTCCACCGAAGCGCGTGACCGTGGCATTTCGATCATCCATCAGGAGCTGAGCCTCGCGCCCAACATGAATGTGCGTGACAACATCTTCATGGGTCGCGAGATACGCACCGCCACCGGCGTTGATTTTGCCGAGGAAGAGCGCTTGACGCGCGAGCTTCTGAAGGAACTGGAAGAAGACATCGATCCGCTGACGCCGGTCGAGGAACTGCGGCTTGGCCAGCAGCAGGTGGTGGAAATCGCCCGTGCGCTTTCGGTCAATTCGCGCATTCTCATCATGGACGAGCCGACTTCGGCGCTCAGCGCGTCCGAAGTGGAAGTCCTGTTCAAGGTGATCCGCGACCTGACGGCGCGTGGTGTCGCCATCGTCTATATTTCGCATCATCTGGAAGAAGCACTGCAGATTACCAATCACGCGGTGGTGCTGCGCGATGGAACCATGACGGCCTATGCGCCGCGTGAGGAAATCGATCTGGAATGGATCGTGCGCAACATGGTCGGCGAGAACTTCGATCTCGGCTCGCCTCCAAGCGGATATGAGTGGGGCGATGTTGCACTCTCTATCAAAAACCTGACCGTTCCCGATCCGGGCGGTGCGGGCTTTTCGCTGGTCGACCGCATGTCGCTTGACGTGCGCGCGGGTGAAATCGTCTGCATTTACGGTCTCATGGGTGCCGGTCGTACGGAGCTTCTGGAAACTGTTGCCGGTCGTCTCAAGGCAAGCGAAGGATCTGTTTTGCTGAAGGGGCAGGATGTTTCTGGCTTCACCATCGCGCAGCGTATCGAGAAGGGCCTTGTGCTGGTGCCGGAAGATCGTCAGCGCGACGGTCTCGTGCAGACGATGACCGTCGGCAAGAACCTGTCGCTCGCCAGCATTGCGGAAATGACCAAGGGTCTTTTCACATCGCGCAAGCGCGAGAAGCAGATTGTCGATCAGTCGATCCGGAATGTGCACATCAAGACCGATGGCGGCGAAGCGGCAATCGGGTCGCTTTCCGGCGGCAACCAGCAGAAGGTCGTGATCGGCAAGATGCTGGCGACCGAACCGGAAGTCATCCTGCTCGATGAGCCGAGCCGCGGCATCGACATTGGGGCGAAGGCGGAAGTGTTCAAGCTTCTGGCTGAAAAGGCGAAGCAGGGTCTGGCCGTGGTCTACACGACTTCGGAAGTCGGTGAATGCCTCAGCATCGCGCACCGTATCATCGTCATGCACCGTGGGCGCATCTCCGCCGAATTCGGATCGGACGTGTCCAAGGAAAAGATCATGGCCGCCTCGGGCGAAGCCATGGTCGGTCATTAAAATAATCATGGAGCACTGATAGAATGTCAGTCACGAGCACCAACAAAGAAACAGCGGCTCCGAACGGCGCGAAGCGGAAGACCAGCCTCGTGCATCTGCTGCTTGAAGGTCGTGCATTCTTTGCGCTGATCGCGATCATCGCAGTCTTCTCGTTCCTTTCGCCCTATTACTTTACCGTCGACAATTTCCTGATCATGTCGTCGCATGTGGCCATTTTCGGTCTACTTGCCATTGGCATGCTGCTCGTCATCCTGAATGGCGGCATCGACCTTTCGGTTGGCTCCACGCTGGGGCTGGCAGGTGTCGTCGCCGGCTTCTTGATGCAGGGCGTGACCTTGCAGGAATTCGGCATCATCCTCTATTTCCCGGTCTGGGCCGTGGTTCTCCTCACCTGTGCGCTCGGGGCGTTCGTCGGCGCAATCAATGGCGTGCTTATTGCTTATTTGCGCGTTCCGGCCTTCGTCGCGACCCTTGGCGTTCTCTATTGCGCGCGCGGCGTAGCCCTCCTGATGACCAATGGCCTGACCTATAACAATCTTGGCGGACGCCCGGAGCTTGGCAATACGGGCTTTGACTGGCTCGGTTTCAACAAGCTTTTCGGCGTGCCGATCGGCGTTCTGGTTCTGGCCGTGCTCGCCATCATCTGCGCCATCGTTCTCAATCGCACCGCATTCGGTCGCTGGCTCTATGCATCAGGCGGTAATGAACGAGCGGCTGAACTGTCTGGCGTGCCGGTCAAGCGCGTCAAGGTGTCGGTCTATGTCATTTCCGGCATTTGCGCGGCCATTGCAGGTCTGGTGCTTTCTTCGCAGTTGACGTCGGCCGGTCCGACGGCAGGCACCACATACGAACTCACGGCAATCGCCGCCGTGGTTATCGGTGGCGCTGCGCTCACTGGGGGGCGAGGTACTATCCAGGGCACACTCCTCGGCGCCTTCGTGATCGGTTTCCTTTCCGACGGCCTCGTGATCATCGGCGTGTCCTCCTACTGGCAGACCGTCTTTACCGGCGCGGTGATCGTGCTCGCGGTTCTGCTCAACAGCATTCAATACTCCCGGCGATGATCGATAGCGGCTCTGTCCACCGTTCCGGACGGAGCCGCGAAAATAGCCGGGCGTATAGAAAGACTTCCAGAAGGGCACAACATCTCGAAAACGGCCTGATGGAAATGAGTACCGCCGGGGAACCGGCATAACGCAAACGAAAAATGTTAAGGGAGTGAGACCATGTTCAAGAAGGGAATGCGCGTTCTGTTCGCCGCCGCGGCAGCGTTGCCTCTCATCGCCAGCACGGCTTGGGCCGAAGGACTGATGACGATCATCGTCAACGATCCGTCCAACCCGTATTGGTACACGGAAGGTGAAATCGCCAAGAAGACCGCCGAAGGTCTCGGTTACAAGGCTGTTGTCGGTGGCCATAAGGGCGACACCAACACCGAAAGCAACCTGATCGATACGGCTATCACCAACAAGTCGGTTGCAATCATCCTCGATCCGGCCAATGCTGACGGTTCGATCGGCGCGGTCAAGCGTGCAATCGCCGCCAACATCCCGGTTTTCCTCGTCAACGCGGAAATCAATCAGGAAGGCCTGGCCAAGGCACAGCTCGTCTCCAACAATGCACAGGGTGCCGCTCTTGGCGCAACCCAGTGGGTCGAAAGCGTTGGCGACAAGGGCAAGTATGTCGAGCTGTTCGGTTCGCCATCGGACAATAACGCTGCAACGCGCTCGAACGGCTATGAAACCGTTCTGTCGCAGTATCCAGATCTTGTGAAAGCCGGTCAGGACGTTGCGAATTGGGACCGTACTCAGGGTCACGACAAGATGCAGGCCCTGCTTCAGGCCAACCCGGACATCATCGGCGTTATTTCCGGTAATGACGAAATGGCTCTGGGCGCGATTGCCGCTCTGAAGAAGGCTGGCAAGCTGGATCAGGTGAAGGTTGGCGGTTTCGACGGTTCGCCGGATGCGGTTGCAGCCATCAAGGCCGGTGAATTGCAGTACACTGTTCTGCAGCCTGTTGCCGTGTTCTCGGAAGCTGCCGTCAAGCAGGCCGACAACTTCATTAAGACCGGCAAGACCGGTGTGGACCAAGAAAAGCAGCTCTTCGACTGCATCCTGATCACCAAGGATAATGTCGACAAGTATACCTCGCCGTTCGTTCTCGAACAGTAAGGTTTGAACAAAGCGCATCCCGGCGGCAGAAAGCTTTCGGGATGCGTATTCCGGAAGTCCCTCTCCTCAAGAAGGTCCCAAGCAATCACTCGCTGGATTTTGGGGCTGAAGACCGCGCAATATAAAGCCTATCAGGCGATTCCGAAGCTTTCGGAACGCGCAAGCAAGGGGACAAGTGACAAGCATGGCAGTGAGCAGTAAAGCAAGCATTGACAAGCTGATGACCGAGCAGGTGCCAAACGACAGTCGGCACGCCCGTCAGCTCGTCCGCCGCCAACAAATTGCGGAAACTGTAATGGCGGAGGGCTCGATGCGTATCGAGGACCTTACCGAACGGTTCGGCATCAGCCTGATGACGGCGCATCGCGATGTCGATGAACTGGTAAGCCGCGGCCTGTTTCGCAAGTCGCGCGGCATTGTGTCGGCAGCCCCCACAAGTCTGATTGAAGCCAGCGATCTTTATCGTGTCACACGACAGTCGGAAGAAAAGAAACTGATCGCCGAAGCTGCAATGCAGTTTGTCGAACCAGGCCAGGCGATTTTTTTCGATGATTCCACCACTGTTCTGCAAATGGTGCCGCATCTTCCGGGCAAGGGTCCGCTCACCGTCATCACCAATTCGCTGATCCTGATGAACGAGGTGCGCGACATCAAGGATGTGACACTGCTTGGCCTTGGCGGTCAGCTCTATAACTGGTGCAACGCCTTCGTTGGCGGCATGACGATCCACGAAATTCGTCGCCTTCGCGCCGATGTGGCTTTCATCTCCATTGCAGCGATCACCGACGATCTTCTGTTCCATCAGTCGCCGGAAATGGTGGAAACCAAACGTGCCATGCTGGACTGCGCCGCCAAGCGCATCCTTCTGGCCGATCACACAAAGTTCGAGCGCCGCGCTTTGCACAACTTTGGCGCGCTTAGCGATTTCGACGTGGTCATCGTCGATGAAGATACCCCTTTTGCGCATATTGAGCGCATGGAGGCGCTAGGCATCAATGTTGTGGTTGCGCGTGCCCGGAAGGGCGGAACGCCCGAATAGCCTGCGCATATTTATCAGGAATACGATACATGCCTTCTCTGCTCGGAATCGACAGCGGACTGACCGTCACCAAAGCCGTAATATTCGATATTGACGGAACCACACTTGCTGTTGCGCGCCGACGTGTGGCGCAATCTCTTCCGCGCCCCCGCCATGTTGAACGCGACATGGATGAATTCTGGAATGCAACGGCGGATGCTATTGCCGAAGCGATAGCCAAAAGCAGGCGACCAGCTTCCGACATTCTGGCCATTGCCACCACCGCGCATGGTGATGGCATCTACATGCTCGACAAGGATCGCCGTCCGCTTGGCGCAGGCATATTGTCGCTCGACAGTCGCGCCGCCGACATCGCGGAGCGTTGGGTTGATAGCCCTGTCGCAGAGCAGGCTATAGCCATTACCGGCCAGCTTCCCCATGCATCGGCACCATCCGCCATTCTGGCATGGGTGAAGGAAAACGAACCCGAACGCTTTGGCCGCATTGCGCATGTGATCGCCTGCAAGGACTGGCTGCGCTATTGCCTTACCGGCGATGTGGGCACGGATCGCACCGAAGCTTCAACCTCCTTCACGGATGTCAACACGCAGGAATATTCGAAAGAAGCACTCACTCTTTTCGGGCTCAATGCGCTGTGGGATGCACTGCCCGCCATGTCGCGTTCCGATGAAATCGTCGGTGGCGTTTCCGTCAGATGCGCACAGCGCACCGGTCTCGTCGCCGGGACACCGGTTGTCGGAGGCTTGCATGATGTGACGGCCTCGGCGCTGGGTGTTGGAGGGCTTGGCGTTGGAACCGTTGCCGTGGTTGCCGGGACCTATTCGATTAACGAAACATTGTCTTCCGAACCGCACGTCGGCAAAAGCTGGTTTTGCCGCAACGGCATTGCGCCGGGCGAATGGAACAATATGTCGATCTCGCCCGCATCGACAGCCAATTACGACTGGTTCCTCGACAAGCTCTGTCCGGCAGAACGGCGCGAGGCAGAAGCAACAGGCCGCTCGATCCACGATATGTTGCGCCCGGAAATCGATGCGGCATTGGCAAAGCCGTCCACGGCGATGTTCCATCCTTATCTTTTCGGCTCGCCCTATGGGGCTATGGCGAGCGGCGCATTCTTTGGCCTCCGCGGCTGGCAGGACAGGGGTGACATGCTGCGGGCCGTCTGGGAAGGTATCGCCTTCAATCATCGCATTCATGTCGATCATCTGAAGGACGGTTTTGCGATTTCCGCCGCGCGGTTGACCGGCGGCGTGTCGCGCAGCCCGGCTTTCGCACAGATGTTCGCCAATGTGCTGGGCATGCCTGTGACGGTTACTGATACAGATGAGGCCGCGGCATGGGGCGCTGCCCTTTGCGCAGGCACGGGAGCTGGTGTTTTTGCCGATGTGTACAGTGATCCGCGTGATCTCAATGCCATTGGTCGCAGCTACGAGCCGGACGCAGCGCGCAGCGCGCTCTATGAAAAGCGCTATCAGCTTTTCAAGGAGATGGCATCGGCGCTTGTGCCGATCTGGCCGAAGATCGAAGCTCTCACGGATTGAAATAAATGGCGTATCCCGCGCCTCAGCGACGTAAAGACAGTAAAATGAATGACTTCGTAGGCAATGCCGGAATGAAAAGCCGCATCGGGCAACTCGAGACCGAGGGTGTGGATGTGCTCATCCTTGGCGCGGGCGTAAACGGAGCAGGTCTTTTTCGCGATCTTTGCGAACAGGGCGTAAGCTGTCTCATCGTCGACAAGGCGGATTTCGGTTCCGGTACAAGTGCGGCGCCGTCGCGGCTTATCCATGGTGGTCTTAAATATCTTGAAACCGGCGAGTTCGGGCTTGTGGCCCAGTCGACGCTGGAACGTAATCTGCTTCTGAAAAATGCACCGCACAATGTCGAGCCGCTGCCAACCTTCATTCCAGTATTCTCGTGGACTAAAGGCATCATGGCGGCGTTGCGCACCCTTTTCGGCTCGACAACCGCGCCACGCAGCCGTGGCGCTGTGCTTATCAAGATCGGTCTTGCGCTTTACGACTATTTTGGTGCGCGCGAGCGCGTGATGCCGCGTCACCGTTTTCTGCTGAAGGAGACGGCGACGAAGGAGATGCCCTATATCACGCCGGCGATCGTGGCGGGCGGCATCTATCACGATGCGAAGGTCAGCCAGCCGGAACGTCTGGTCTATGAACTCGTCAGCGACGGGTTGCGCGCCAATCCGAAAAGCGCTGCCGCCAACTTCACGACACTGATCTCTGCCGAGAACGGCCTTATCGGTTTTGAAGGACCGGAAGGTGTGAAGTTTGCGGTGAGGCCGAAGCTGGTCGCCAATGCGGCAGGGCCGTGGATCGACCGGGTCAATGCCGCGCTTGGCAAGCCAACCAAGATGATAGGCGGCACCAAGGGGTCGCATATTCTTGTCGACCATCCTGAGCTGGTGAAGAGCCTCAATGGGCGAATGATCTATTTTGAAGCGGATGATGGACGCATCTGCCTCGTTTACGACTACCACGGTCTTGCGCTGGTGGGTTCCACCGATATTCCTTCGGATGATCCAGACAATGTGCGTTGCGACGATCATGAAACTGACTATTTCATCGATAGTCTGCGTTCGCTACTGCCGAAGCTCCAATTCGACCGCAGTCAGATCGTCTACACCTATAGCGGTATCCGCCCGTTGCCGGCCTCCAATGCTTCTGAACCGGGTTTGATCAGTCGGGACCACTCCGCTCCCGTGATCGAGCCGGATGGCAATCGGCCGTTCGCGATCATTTCGCTTGTTGGCGGCAAGTGGACAACGTTCCGTGGCTTTGCCGAGGAAGTGGCCGACAAGGTTTTGAGCCGTCTCAACAAGACGCGGCAAGTGTCAACGCGCAACCTTGCTATAGGCGGCGGTAGGGACTATCCAGCCGATGATCGCGCCCGCAAGGCTTGGATTGCCAACTATGCCACCGAAACAGGGCTGCCCGCCGCACGCGTCGAGACATTGCTGAGGCGTTATGGCAGTACAGCCTTGCCAATCCTCCGGGAGGAAGCGAAGGCACCGGTTACTATGCTGCCGGATACCGATACGGTCAGCGCGACGGAAATCGCTTGGATCGCGCGCAACGAATTCGTCGTGCATCTGGCCGACGTAGTGCTGCGGCGCACCACGCTCGCAATCGACGGAGCGCTGACGACCGGCAATCTTGCCGCAATCGCCGATATTGTGGCGCGGGAGCTTGGCTGGGACAATGGGCGCAAGACGCAGGAAATCGAAGCGGTTAACACAGAGCTTGAGAAACGCCATAACGTGATTTTGCAGCAGAACCCCGCCAAAAGACGCTGATCTATTGATGAAGTTGATCTATCCATCTGCTTGACGCGCATCTTGTTCCGAAAATCGTTTCACACTTTTCGGGATGCGCTATGGTGCGTCTCTCATGTTGGAAAGGTGAGCGTCATGGATATCAAGAGGAACGGAACCGATCCGTCGGGAAAAGGTCCAGCAGACTGGTTTACGGGCAATGTTCGTATCGATCCGTTGTTTTCTCCCAATGATGCGCGACGCGCCGCGGCTGCGACTGTGACCTTTGAGCCCGGCGCCCGCACGGCCTGGCACACACATCCCCTTGGCCAGACGCTGATCGTGACCGCCGGGCTTGGCCTCGCGCAGCGAGAAGGCGGGCCTATTGAAGAAATCCGGCCTGGCGATGTGGTGTGGTTCGCGCCCGGCGAGAAACACTGGCACGGCGCATCCGCGGGCAATGCCATGACTCATATAGCCATTCAGGAGCAGCTCGACGGCAAGGTTGTTGACTGGATGGAGCATGTCAGCGACGCGCAGTATGGCGGCGAAAAGTAAATTTCGTCCCGGTTTAGTGCAGCTTTCAGGAATAGACCGTGCCAATCATTGGTCAAAAGTTGCGCAAAACGCAAAGATGATTGCGTATATTGCGAAGAGGCATTTCGCGTTTTCCCTATCATGTTGTTCTCAATGAAAACAATGGGGAGAAGGTAATGAAACGCACACTTCTTTTGCTTGCTGCAAGCGTCGCGAGCCTTGCCAGCGTGCAGGCATATGCCGCTGAAGGCGCAAACTGCAAAGTGCCCAAATTCTCCGATGTCGGCTGGACCGACATTACCGCAACGACTGCGGTTGCTTCTCTTCTACTTGAAAAAGCCGGATACGAGCCGCAGACAACCATTCTTTCCGTGCCAGTCACCTTTCAGTCGCTGGAAAACGGGCAGATCGATATTTTCCTCGGCAACTGGATGCCGCTTCAGGAAGAAGCGCGCAAACCCTATCTTGAAGGCAAGACGATCGAGCAGGCTGGCGTTAATCTTAAAGGCGCGAAAATCGGCCTTGCAGCAACAGGCAAGGATCTCGGCATCAAGAATTACGCGGATATTGCGAAGTTCAAGGACCAGCTTGGCGGCAAGATTTACGGCATCGAGGCGGGCAGTAGCGCCAATGCCACGATCCAGTCGATGATCGAGAAGGATAAGTTTGGCCTGAAGGATTTCCAGCTCGCGGAGTCAAGTGAGCAGGCCATGCTTTCGCAGGTTCAAAATGCGGTGCGCAAGGATGAGCCGGTCGTGTTCTTTGCCTGGACGCCGCATCCGATGAACATTCGCTACAAGCTGACCTATCTGGAAAATGGTGAAAACCTGTTCGGCCCGGCTGATGGTGCCGCGACCGTCGAAACATTGACCCGCAAGGGTTATGCAACCGATTGCCCCAATGTCTCACGCTTCCTGTCGAACCTGAAGTTCAGCACAGATATGGAAAGCACGATGATGAACATGATCCTGAATGATGGCATGGAAGCCAAGGATGCCGTCATGAAATGGATCAAGGAGAACCCGGCACAGCTTGATGTGTGGCTTGATGGCGTAACAACTTTCGACGGCAAGCCAGCACTTGCTGAGGTAAAGTCGGGGTTGGGGCTTTAAGCCTCTTATACCAGGGCGCCAGGATGCTGACGCAATACGCTCTGAAAATGCTCAATTGCCGCAAGATCTTAACCTGAACTCAATGATGAAGCTCATCGAGTTCAGGCATTATTGCCGCAGCTTGCTCGGCGACTGACCGAAATGCCGCTTGAAGGCGCGCGACAGCGAACTGATTGACGAAAAGCCAGTCTGTTCCGCTGTGTCAGCCATGGAGAGATGCGTATCAAGGATCAGCCTCCGTGCCGCTTTCAGCCGGAGCGACAAGTAGTAGTTGCCCGGTGACTGTCCGATAACATTGGCAAACAGCAATTCGAGGCTACGTGTCGAGAGGCCAAGTCTTCGGGCAATGCTCGACACCGGGATCGGATGGTCTATATGGGTTTCCATGATTTTTATGGCGTCTGCCAGTCGTGGTTCGCGGTTGAGCAAACGACCGAGAGAGACCAGTGGCTGGGCATCGGAAGCTCGCTTCACTTCATCGTAGATATAGAGGCTCGCCACATCCAGCGCGATGGAATAGCCGTGACGGGCGCGAATGAGCGCCAGCATCATGTCGAGCGCGGGGGCCGCGCCTCCGGTTGTCAGAAAAGCTCCGTCCCGCACCCAGCGATCCGATTGGGTTTCAACCTCGGGGAAGCGTTGTGAAAAGGCTTCCATGTCTTCCCAGTGCGTGGTTGCCCTGCGTCCGTTGAGCAATCCCGCCTTCGCCAGCACCCATGATCCGGCTTCCACACCCACGACAAGCTTCGATTGTGTTGCCGTCTGGCGCAGCATGGCGAGAAGTTTCGGCGTCGCATGTTCAAGTGCATGAAAGGCGCTGACAATGATAAGAATATCCTGTGCGCCAGCCTCAAAACGGCCATCGGCTGCAACCTTCAGGCCACTGGATGTGACGGGATCGCTGCCGTCCGGCGACACTACCCGCCAGCGATAGAGCGAGCGCCCAGTTACGCGGTTGGCACCGCGCATAGGATCCAGCGTCGCAGCCAGTGACATGAGCGAGCAATCCGGCAGAACCAGTAACGTAACGCTTAGTTCTTCATCTGAGGGTTCAAAAATCATGCGCTTCGCTCTTCGCCAAATAGATTTCGCAAAATGATAATCCCGGCATTTCGCGACCTGTCAAGCTCGGTACAAATTGAGGGAAACGACCATGCCTTTAAAGCCCGCCCGCGAAATATTCATCACGGCTGCAGTCACTGGCGCCGGAGCCACTACGCATCGCTCGAACAAGGTGCCGATAACGCCGCGTCAGATCGCCGATGCGGCCATTGAAAGCGCCGAAGCAGGCGCCGCCGTCGCGCATATTCACGTACGCGATCCGCAAACGGGTGAACCATCGCGCAAGCCAGAGCTTTTCCGCGAGGTTGTGGACCACATCCGGGCGTCCGGTGTCGATATTGTACTGAATCTAACGGCAGGGATAGGCGGCGATCTGGTCCTAGGGTCGACAGAAGTACCCCTGCCGCCCGATGCCGCCAAGACCGATATGGCTGGGGCAACGGAGAGGCTTGCCCATATTGCTGAACTCTTGCCGGAAATCTGCACGCTGGATTGCGGCACGATGAATTTCGGCGAAGGCGATTATGTGATGACCAACACACCTGCCATGCTCAGAGAAATGGCAGGGCAAATACAGCGGCTTGGCGTGCGGCCGGAGATCGAGATCTTCGACACTGGCCATCTGCCACTTGCACAATGGCTGCAACAGCAGGGGCTGCTTGATGACCCGGTTCTGGTGCAACTGTGCATGGGTATCCCGTGGGGCGCGCCCGATGATCTGTCGACCCTGGTATCGGTTCTCCAGAATCTGCCGGATAACTGGATTTTCTCGGCGTTTTCCATAGGTCGCAATCAGTTGCCTTATGCGGCTCTTGCCGTGTTGGCAGGCGGCAATATCCGCGTGGGGTTGGAAGACAATATCTGGCTCGACAAGGGGGTTCTGGCATCGAATGGCGATCTGGTTGAACGGGCCAAAGCCATCGCCGTCAATATGGGAACCAAAGTTCTGACGCCTGCGGACGTGCGCAAAAAACTCAAGCTTACAAAGCGCTGGTGACCTCAATGAAAAGCCATCCTCCCAAAATCGCCTGCATTGGCAGCGGCGTTATCGGTAGCGGCTGGGCCGCACGCTTTCTGCTCAATGGTTTCGACGTGGCCATTTATGATCCTGCACCGGATGCACAGGCGACGACCGAACACATTCTCGGCAATGCGCGCAAGGCATTGGCGGCGCTGACCACTCTGCGTCTCCCGCAGGAGGGGCGGTTGTACTTTGCCGCTTCGCTGGGCGATGCTGTTGCTGGTGCGGCGCTCATTCAGGAAAGCGTGCCCGAACGCCTTGACCTGAAACTCGCCGTGCTGGCGGCTATCGAAGCCGCGTGTGCAGAAGACGCGCTGATTGCCTCCTCCACCTCCGGCTTTCTGCCAAGTAAGTTGCAAGCCGGGTTGCAGCGGCCGGAGCGTCTGCTGATCGCCCATCCCTATAATCCCGTTTATCTATTGCCGCTGGTTGAATTGGTGCCGGGAAGCAAGACTTCTGCATCGATAATTGAAAGCGCCTCGGCGCTCTACCGCCAGACCGGAATGGAACCGGTCGTTCTGGAAAAGGAGATTGATGCTTTTGTCGGAGACCGGCTTCTGGAAGCGTTGTGGCGTGAGGCATTGTGGCTCGTGCACGACGGCATCGCCACAGTAGAACAGATCGATGACATCATCCGCTATTCGTTCGGGCTTCGTTGGGCGCAGATGGGGCTTTTCCAGACTTATCGCATCGCCGGCGGCCCAGCAGGCATGCCGCACTTCCTTGCCCAGTTCGGACCTGCGCTGCAATGGCCATGGACGAAACTGACAGATGTGCCCGATCTCGATGAAAGCTTGATCGCTCGCATCGCCGGCCAGTCGGATGCGCAGAATGAAGGGCTTTCAATTCGTGATCTGGAGCGGATACGCGACGAAAATCTGGTGGCGATCCTCCGCGCTCTTGCGCACCAGCAAAACGGTAAGGGGTGGGGCGCGGGTGCACTTCTCAATGCCTATACGACGCGGCTCGGCGGAGCGATGGACCGTCCCGAACCGGATTCCGGTCCGCTACAGCTTCTGGATGTGCGTGTGATCCCCGAGTGGATCGACTATAATGGACACATGACTGAACATCGTTATCTTGATGTGTTCGGCCAGACGACGGACAGGTTTCTGGCACATATCGGCGTGGACGAAGCCTATTTGAAATCAGGTCACAGCTATTACACGGTTGAAACCCATATCATGCATCACGGTGAGGCTAAGGCTGGCGATGCGCTACATGTGGAAACGCAGTTGCTTTCCTTTGATGAAAAGCGTGTGCACGTCTTTCATAGTCTCCGGCGTGGCGATGCAGAAATTGCCAGCGCCGAGCAGATGTTGCTGCATGTCGATAGTAAGGCAAGCAAGGCGGTCGCTGCGAAGGCTGAAATTCTTGCCACGCTCGAGGGGCTTTCACATGCGCACCGTGAGCTGCCGACGCCCGTCACAGTCGGACGGCACGTCGGAAGACGAGGCTGACCGGTTTTCAGTGTCTGCTTGAAAATGAAGCGTCGATCTTGCGGCGGCGCTTCGTCTGTGATGCTTGACATTTAATCAATCGATTGATTAAATATGCCAATGAGCACGACAAAACATTACAGGCCTGAGCAGCCTTCGGTTGATCAGACGCGAAGCGCGCTGATTCATGCGGCATTGCAACTGTTCGGATCGAAGGGCTTCGACGCGACATCGACGCGCGAAATTGCCTCAACTGCCAAGGCGAATATAGGCTCCATCGCCTATCACTTCGGCAGCAAGGAGGGCCTTCGTCTGGCCGCAGCGGACTATATCGTGGAGACGATACAGGGCATTGCCGGGCAGGCGCTGGGGCATTACGGGGTAATCGGTGCTTCCGTCGCGACGAAAGAAGAGGCGCGCCAGCAGCTTGGTCTGGCGCTGGAGAGAATGACCTATTTCATTGTCGCACAGCCGCAGTCCGGCGAGATTGTCCAATTTCTTCTGCGCGAACTCGCGCATCCAACGGCGGCGCTCGACCGCATCTATTCCGGTGTTTTCGAGCCGACCCATAAAAGGCTCTGTGCCATATGGGAAGTCGCGACGGGCGAACCTGCCGAGAGCGAGGCCACGCGGCTTCTGATCTTCACCCTGCTCGGACAGGTTGTTTACTTCCGTATTGGTCGTGAGGCGGTGAAACGGCGCATGGGCTGGTCCACGATGGGCGCGAAAGAGGCTGGGGCGGTAGCGGCAATCACCCGCCGGAACCTCATGGCTATTCTTGCAGCGAAGGACGCCGCCCAGAACGGCGAGGTGTCAGCATGAGCGTTCTCTGTATGCTTCCTTTTGCTTCTTATATCATGGCCGCATGCAGCGCGCAGCCTCTTGCGGTTGGCTACGTCGAGGGGGAATTCGTGCAACTGGCCCCGCTGGAAGTGGCACAGGTCCAGTCTGTTGCCGTCAGGCGTGGCGATCATGTTCAGCCGGGCAAGCCGATCGCAAAGACGGAAGATACGGATGCAAAGATTGCGGTTGCGCAAGCCGAGGCGGCACTGGCACAGGCACGTGCGCAACTGGCGGATTTGCAAGTCGGCAAACGTCCCGATGAAATTGCGGTTCTGGAAGCCGCAGTCAGGACGGCCAAGGCGCAGGCAGATGACGCCCGGCGAACGCTTTTGCGTACGCAGGACCTGACCAAGCGCGGAGTGACAACGCAGGCACAGCTTGACGATGCGGCGACGCAGCTCGAAGTCGCGGAAGCCTCGATCAATCAGGCTACTGCCAACTTGGCGGTCGGTCGTCTGCCTGCGCGCCCCGAAGCAATCAAGGCGGCGGAAAATGCCGTCAAAAGTGCCGAAGCACAGCTTGATTCCGCACGCTGGCATCTGACCAAGCGGACGATCGAGGCGCCAGCGCCGGGGCGGATCACCGATGTCATCCGTAATCCTGGCGATATTGCGGGTCCGTCTGCACCGGTGCTGACCATGTTGCCCGACGGTGCAGTCAAGCTGAAGGTTTACATCCCGGAGGACAAGTTCTCGGCAGTGCGAGTGGGAGACATGCTTTCCGTTCGCTGCGATGGTTGTGCGCCCGGTTTACAAGCCCGTGTGAGCTATGTTTCGCCGGACCCTGAGTTCACACCGCCGGTTATCTACTCACTCGAAACGCGCCAGAAGCTTGTCTATCTCGTTGAGGCGCATCCGGTCGATCCCGCATCGCCTTTGCAGCCTGGTCAGATCGTGGATGTCGATCTGGCCCCCCGATAGGCGGAGGCGGCAATGTCGAACGCCATTCATGTCAAAGGTCTCGTCAAGCGGTTTGGCGATGCCACAGTCGTCGATCATGTGAGCATGTCGGTGGCCGAGGGCGAGATTGTCGGCTTTCTGGGGCCGAACGGTTCGGGCAAGACAACCACGATCCGCATGATGTGCGGGCTGTTGACGCCCGACGAGGGGGAAGGGCAGGTGCTTGGTTTCGATCTTCGTACCGAAGGGCTGAAGATCAAGCGCGAAGTCGGTTATATGACGCAGCGGTTTTCGTTCTATGAAGACCTGACCATTGCCGAAAACCTTGAATTTGTCGCGCGTCTCTACCGGTTGAAGCCGGTGAGGGAGCATGTGGCGCGGACACTTGAGGAACTGGGCTTGACATCGCGCGGAGATCAGTTAGCGGGCACGCTTTCCGGTGGCTGGAAGCAACGGCTCGCGCTGGCGGCATGTATCATGCATAAGCCAAAGCTTCTGCTATTGGACGAGCCGACCGCCGGGGTCGACCCGAAGGCCCGGCGCGACTTCTGGGACGAGATACATCGTCTTGCAGACGGCGGGCTGACTGTGCTCGTTTCGACCCATTACATGGATGAAGCCGAACGTTGCCATCGCATCAGTTATATTTCCTATGGCAAGCTACTGGCGACGGGAACCGTCCGGGACGTTATCGACAAAGCGGGACTGACGACGTTCATCGTCAATGGCCCAAAGCTCGGGGAAGTGGCGCGGGAACTGGAGGGCGATCCAGGCGTTGAACAGGTTGCGCCTTTCGGTGCGACACTGCATGTCGTGGGGTCTGACAGGGTGAAACTTGAGGCGGCTCTGGACAAGATCAGACACTACGATGGGATTACCGTCGAGGCGGGGGAGACCAGCCTTGAGGACGTGTTCATCCAGTTCATGGCCAATGCTCAGGACAATATGTCCAAAGGCAAAAATTCCGGGAGCGGCAAGTCATGAGCGACTGGTTCTCATTCGAGCGCCTTGGCGCGATGCTGGTGAAGGAATTCATCCAGATGCGGCGCGACCGTATCACCTTCGCCATGATGCTGGTCGTCCCGTTGATGCAGTTGCTACTTTTCGGTTTTGCCATCAACAACGATCCGAAGAGCCTGCCGAGTGCTCTGGTGGTGACAAGTCAGGATCATTATACCCGCGCCATGATTTCCGCACTGGAAACCACAGGCTATTACCGCTTTGATCATGTCGTGCAAAGTGCGGCGGAGGCTGAGGCGCTGATTGCCAGTGGTGCGGTTTCCTTCGTGGTGACGATCCCGTCGGACTTTGCAAGGCGTGTCGATGCAGGTGAACAGCCGCAGATCCTGATTGAGGCTGATGCGACCGATCCGTCTGTGGCAAGCGGTGCCATCTCCACGCTTGGAACTGTCGCAAGTCAGGCGCTCCTGCGTGAACAGGGCAAGCAGGCTGAGGCTGCCGATGCCGCACGAAGCCAGTTACAGGTTGTCGTGCATCGCCGTTATAATCCAGAAGGCGTATCGCAGTACAATATTGTTCCCGGCCTGCTGGGCGTCATCCTGCAAATGACGATGGTGATGATGACGGCCATGGCGCTGACCCGAGAGACCGAACGCGGTACAATGGAAAACTTGCTTGCAATGCCCGCCACGCCTGCCGAAATCATGTTGGGCAAGGTTCTACCGTTTCTAGTTGTCGGCGGTGTTCAGGTTGTGGTTGTGCTGGCGGCGGCCAAGCTTCTGTTCGGGGTCCCCTTTGTGGGATCGCTGGCGCTCTTGCTGATCTGTGTGTTGATCTTCGTTCTGTCGCTGGTCCTGCTCGGCTATACGATTTCAACGGCTTCGCGCACGCAGATGCAGGCCATGCAACTTACCTTTTTCTTCTTCCTGCCATCGTTGATGCTGTCCGGTTTCATGTTCCCATTTCGCGGTATGCCTGATTGGGCGCAGGCGCTGGGCGAGATTTTCCCGCTCACGCATTTTCTGCGGATTGTCCGTGCGGTGATGCTGAAGGGCGCCCACTTGTCCGACATTGCCGGAGAAGTGAACGCCCTCATATTTTTCGTTTTCCTGTTTGCGTCGCTGGCTCTTTTGCGGTTCCGGCGGACCTTGGACTAGGGTCCTGCCCCCCAGCTTGCTGTGACTTCAGCAGGCTGACGGAGCAAGTGTCGCTTTCGGGCGGCGAGATAGCGTGAACAGCAATCCGGCTGCGGCGAGAAGGCCGCCAGCGACCGGAATGGTTGCATAGCCATAGCCTGCGCTGATGACGCCGCCGCCAAGCGCGGCTCCCACAGCATTGCCAAGGTTGAACGCACCGATATTGATCGACGATGCCAGCCCTGGCGCTTCCGACGCAGCCTGCATTACGCGAGTCTGAACCGGCGGAACGATGGCAAATGCCGCAGCCCCCCATGCGAGCAGGCCGATCGCCGCGCTGATGTGGCTTCCCAGCAAGAACGGTAACGCCAGACTGATGATAGCAAGCGCTGCGAGAAATATCCGCGTTGCACCATTGAGTGACCAGTCTGCAAGGCGTCCACCGAGCGCATTCCCGATAGTGAAGCCTACGCCTATAAGAATGAGCGCCAGCGTCACGAAACCTTCCGACGCGCCGGCTTGGTCGACAAGCACGGGCGCCACATAGGTGTAGAGCGTGAACATGGCGCCAGCCCCCAAGACAGTCGTTGCCAGCGATATGAGCACGGTTGGGCGCATCAGGACGCCAAGCTCACGACGGATGTCGGGCATCTTGCCCGCTTCGCCACGCGGCAGCGAAAGCCAGAGTGCGCTGATGGCGAGCAGACCCAAGACGGCAGTACCGGCGAACGACATACGCCAGCCGATCTGCTGGCCGATCCAGGTCGCAGCAGGGACACCGCCAATATTGGCAATCGTCAGCCCCATGAACATGGTGGCAACGGCGCTGGCTCGTTTTTCAGGCGGCACGACGCTGGCTGCAACAATTGAGCCGAGCCCAAAGAATGCGCCGTGATTGAGGCTCGTCACCAGACGGGCAGCAAGCAGCGTCCAGTAATCCGGTGCGAGAGCCGAAAGGATGTTGCCAAGCGTGAAAATGCCCATCAGCAGCATTAGGGCCGTGCGTTTGCCGAACCGCCCAAAAGCCAGGGTCATGATCGGCGCGCCGACCATCACGCCAATGGCATAGGCGCTGACCAGAAGGCCGGCTGTCGGGATGGAAACGTCTACGCCGTCGGCAATGACCGGCAGCAGGCCCATGGGCGCAAATTCCGTTGTGCCAATACCAAAGGCGCCGATTGCGAGCGCCAGAAGCGGCCAGTTGAAACCGGTCGCCTGTGTCGCGCTGTCGTGAGACTTTATTTTGCTCATCATTGTCTCCGCTATTTGTCCCAGACGGGAGCCAGACCTTCCGGGCTGACCAGTCGTCCATCGGGTCGGGCAAGTTTTGAAATCGACGTCATGTCTTCAGCACTGAGCTCAAAATCGAATATGTCGAAGTTTTCAGCGACACGCTCGGGCTTGGCTGTCTTGGATAGTGCGATGAAGCCGCATTCGATCAACCAGCGCAAACCGACTTGAGCGGCTGTCTTGCCGTATCTTGCACCGACAGCTTGCAGTACGTCGTCGCGCGGTACTAAACCGTCCGCCATCCCGTAGTAGGCGGTAATGGCAACGCCTGCCGCTTTGGCGGCGTCAGCTAAGGCAGTTTGGTCGAGATAGGGGTGGACCTCTATCTGATTGGTGACGATGGGCGCCGCACTGCGAAGGACAGCCTCGTTCATCTGCGCGATGTTCTGGTTGCTCACGCCGATGAAACGCGTCTTACCGGCTGCCTGCACCGTATTCAACATTTCGATCTGGTCGGCGATAGAGACTCTGTCGGCAGGCCAGTGCAGCAGCAGGAGATCGACTTGATCCATCTTCAGTTTGTCGAGGCTTTCGTCGACGGATGCGCTGAATTTTTCCTGACTGTAGTTGTCGACCCAGACTTTTGTTGTGAGAAACAGGTCTTCGCGTCTTATGCCTGCCCTTTCCAGTGCGCGTCCGAGAGCCGCTTCATTCTGGTATATCTGCGCCGTATCGAAATGGCGGAAGCCGGCTTCCAGTGCCGCTGGGACGATGCTTTCCACTTCTGAGTCCGTCATGCGGAAAACGCCGAAGCCGAGCGCCGGTATAGCTGCACCATGTGCATTCACGATTTGCATATTATCTCCAGTCGATTGGCCTTCTGCGTCTCGCGTCGATTGCGCGGGCTTGGGAGGCTCGTGCTTCGGGCCGTCAATTTTTGATCCTGTGTGACACAGTTTTCGGTGAGGTTTGATCTCGTGATGCAGAAATAGGACAAGCGCGCGGACTTGAAAATCCGCTCAGAATCCACATCATCTGTGAAACAGTTTCATAGATGGAGCGGGCGATGGATAATCGCGTTGGCGAAATGCAGGTCTTTCTGCGGGTGGTGGAAACAGGTAGTTTCTCGGAGGCGGCCCGTCTCCTGCGCATGAATCCTTCGACCATAAGCAAGCTTATATCCCGTATCGAAGCAAGGCTCGGTGTGCGACTTCTGGAACGCTCGTCCCGCCGCCTGTCGCTGACGACCGAGGGGCAGATTTATTATGAGCGAAGTCAGGGGCTGTTGCGCGATTTTGAAGAAGTCGAGCGAGAGGTTTCCCAAGGATCGGCAAGCACGGGCGGCACTGTGCGCGTCAATGCTTCAGTGGCATTGGGTACAATGGCGCTGGAGCCTTTGCTGCCGCAATTTCTGTCAGCCTATCCGCATATCGTGATCGACCTCTCTCTGTCGGATGAGCTGGTCGATCTTTATCTTGATCGCACTGACGTGGCTTTACGCATTGGAACCTTGCCCAATTCCAGCATGATGGCACGCAAGCTTGGCACGGCCCGGCGCAAGATTGTGGCGGCTCCCGCTTATCTGGAGCGCTGCGGCACGCCAAAGACGGTTGACGATCTGGCCGAGCATAATTGCATCGGGTTCAATTTTCGCCGCGCAGCTCCCGTCTGGCCGCTGAGAGAAAGCGGTCGCATCGTGGATCGTGCGGTCAACGGTTCGCTGCTGGCAAACAACGGGGAAACGGTTCGGCGCATGGCGGTTGCGGGGCTGGGGCTTGCCCGGATAGCTGATTTCCACGCACGCAATGATCTCGCATCCGGCGCGCTGGTAGAGGTGTTGGCCGAAGCGATCGAGAACGATACGGAGGAGGTTCACGCCGTATTTCTTGGTGGTGCACGTCTGCCGCAACGTGTCCGCGTTTTCCTTGATTTTGTCGTGCCACATCTACAGGCCTATCTCGCGGCCCAATAGGTCGTTTTGCTCGAATCATCGGCAATTCTCCCGGAAACGTCGGATTTCCGGGGCAAAAAGTTCGCTTCATCCAGAATAATTGCGTTTCCGATAGCCTAACGATTTCAGCTTGTTGCTGATGCATGCCTGCCTGATCACGGTTTGGTGCTCCGCTTTTGTGTTGACTATTAACATTCCGTTAACCACAGTTTGTTGCAATATGTTACAAAGCGTTATCATCAATTGTCAGAACGAGGTGTGGATTGAGCAAAAACCGGCAGACCAAACAGCAATCCTTGCAGGCAAGGGGGAGGTCTGCCGTGGCTGACATGACATCGTTCTGGGGACTGATGCGCGCCTATTGGGTTTCCGATCGATGGAAGGAAGCCTGGGTTCTCACCATCGCAATCTTTCTGATGACGGCTTTCGTGAGCAAGACCACCGTATGGGTGGCCGAGGCTTCAGGCCTGCTCATGAATTCCATCGTTAATGTCAACACTGCGCCAGTCCAGAATCCTCTCATGACGATTGCCGCCAATGCGGGTAGTCTTGTACTCCTGATGCTGGCAAAGGATGTGATGTTGGTTGGCTCACGTCATTTCCTGTCGACCACGCTGCACCGTAAATGGCGGAAATGGTTGAACGACCAGTTCTCCACTGCGCTGCTGAATGGCAAGCATACGCATTTCCATCTGCAGCAGGGTAGGGGCAAGGATCAGCTCGACAATATCGATCAACGCTTGCAGGAATCGATCAAGGGCATGACCGGCGGGGCCATCGGCCTCGTCATGGGCATTGTCGGGGTGTTTCTGTCTGCTTTCTTCATCGGCCAGAAGCTGATCGAAATGTCGACCCACGTGGAAGGGCTGGATTTCCTCGGCGGCTATGGAAGCGCTGTTCTGGCCTTTGCTGCAATCGTGATCTATGTCCCGCTCGGAACGCTGGTCGCGATCAAGATCGGCAAGCGGCTGGAGCGCCTTAACCTTGGCATCCAGAAGGCTGAGGGTTCTTATCGTGGCGAGTGGACGACATTGTTGCGTCGCAGTTTCCAGATTTCAGCATCCGGCGGCGAGGCAGTCCAGCAGTCAGTGAACAACCGCCTCTACAAGGATGTCGATGGCACCTGGAACCGGCTGAACCGTTTCGATGCCGCCTATCTGGCTTTCTCGCAGGCCTACGGCTTTCTCTCCAATCGCATCGTCGCCTACATTCCTGGCCTTCTTCCCTATATGGGCGGCTCCGTCAGTTTCCGAAACTACGTGACGGGCGCAGAGCTTGTCGCGGCAATGATCAATGATTGCTCGTGGTTCATTCAGGTCATGCCGGCGATTGCCAATCTACGCGCCAATGCGGGCCGCGTGACTGGTCTCGCGCAGGCAATCGAAAATGTTCAGGATCCGGCTGAATTCTACAGCCGCTCTGGTATCAACCGCTTTGCTTTCGCAGAGCAGCATCCCCGCTTCGGCCTTTCGGTGCGTAATCTGACCCTCATGCAGGGGCCGGACAGCGAGGCGCCGTTCCTACGCTCTGGTGTGATCAACATCCGTTCTGGCGATTGGGTTTATATGCGCGGCGAATCCGGTTCGGGAAAGACTTCCTTCGTGAAAGCGCTGAACGGCCTGTGGCCCTACGGAACGGGAGATATAATCTATCCGCAGGATGCCACTTCGCTTTATGCGACCCAAGAGGCAAAATTCCCGTCCGTGTCGTTGAAGCAGCTTGTCAGCCTGCCGGTCGATGAGAGCCTGTTCAGTGATCTTGCCGTTGCTGCGGTGCTGCACGAGGCGGGACTGGGCGAGTTCATCGAGCGCATGAATGACACCGATGCCGATGGCGCGCCTTGGGACATGGTTCTTTCCGGCGGCCAGAAGCAGAAGATCGTGCTGGCGCGTGTTCTGCTCCACAAGCCGTCTGTCATCTTTCTCGATGAGGCGACTGGTGCCCTCGATCCGGCTTCCAAGATGCTTTTCCATGAGGCGCTAAAGACGCGCTGCCCGCAAGCCATCGTCATCAGCATCATGCATGAGGACAAGCTGCCACTGCTTGGAAACGGACAAAACGTCTACTCCCATGTGCTCGATATCCGTAACGGCTATGTTTCGCTGCGTCCGGTTCAGTTTGATACAATGCCGGATGCGGCTGTCGAAACTCCACTCATTGCCGCCGAGTAAAGTCTTTCCCATCGGTTGAAACACCGTAAGGTTGCAAAAGTCCAAATCTGGACTATATTCTGATTTGGACGATCGGAGGCGACTATGGTCAGTAGCAACGCGGTACTGAAAACAACGATGGGCAAGGGACCGGATATTCTTGATGCGACCCGGTTTTCTTCTCGTTCGCGTAAGCGGTTAAGCGGTCCGGGATTGCGCGCATTTCTTGCCATTGCCGATCTGTGGGGGCTGGACGAACAGCAGCGGCTTATGGTGTTGGGACTTCCTTCAAGATCAACCTATTACAACTGGGTGAAGGCGGTGCGCGAGCATCGCGATATCACGCTTGATGTGGATGTGCTGATGCGATTGTCCGCCGTGCTCGGCATTCATCAGGCGCTCGGCGTGCTTTACCTTGATGAGAAGACCGGTATTCGCTGGCTGCACACGCCCAATCAGTCTGGTGTCTTCGGCGGTTATCCCCCCATGAGGCTGGTGACAAGTGGCCTGCAGGATGGCTTGCTGACAGTCCGTCGGTTTCTGGATGCGGCGCGCGGTGGCCTTTATATGGAGCCGAACGAACTGGATCGTGAGTTCCGGCCATATCGGGATGAAGATGTGGTATTCTCGTGAAGCGCAGTCCCGCTCCACAGCCAAGTTATCGTTTGATCCCGTCGCGTTTTCCGCCGATTGGTCTTTTTGACACGGTGGCTACCGCGGCCGATCTGGAAGCAGTGATGGAACTGGCAGGCTGGACGAATGATCGCCTTCTAGCTGAACGATTGCAGCGCCTGCCGCAAGAGGAATGGGTGTTCGGCAGGCCCAATTCCAGCGTCGTCATGGCGACTTTTCTGCACGTGGCGCCGGGAGGGATGCGCTTCAATGGTCCAGAGCTTGGCGCGTGGTACGCAGCGGCACGGCTGACCACATCCGTGGTCGAAGTTGCGCATCACATGCGTCGCGAAACGGTTGCGACACAGCGGGATGGCCTCAGCCGTACCTTCCGGGTTTATACCGCAAAACTGGAAGAGACTTTCGTCGATATATGCGGTGAGCAGGTGGCGTTGCCTGCCGTTTATGATCCGACAGATTATGCCGCTTCACAGAAGTTTGGCGAAGAAATGCGCAAGAGCGGCGAGTTCGGAGTTCTGTTCGACAGTTTGCGCCATGAAGGCGGCATTAATGCTGTAGCGTTTCGTCCGAGCCGGATCACTGAGGTGACACAGAGCGATCACTACGAAATTACGGTCGAAAGAGCTTCGTCACGCATAGAGGCCAAAAAGCTCAGTGCGTGAAGAGACAGGCGTTTTGGCATCTCTTGCTTCCCCCGGTTGTGACCAGCCATATCCATCATGGGGGTTCTGAAATTTTTCAAGCCCACGATGGCACAATATGGCTGCGCCGGCAGCTATGGTTGATGAGCGAGTGATACCCTTTAGGTCAGACTGCCCACTCTACATCCGTGGTAAAGGCAATTGTCAGCCACCGGTCCGGTCCTTCGCCGCCGAGAGCCCCCCCGATCTCATCGCGCAACGCATCCCACTCCTCAAGCTTTCGTGGCGGAAGATCGGGCGGAACGATAAAATAGAGTTCGATCTGCTTGCCGCGACCCACTTTGGCGACGTAGGCACGATACGACAGAAAACCATTGCGCTTGACGAACTCTTCAGCAACCGCATCGACATGCTGTTTAAGATCAACGGGCGTAACCAGAAATATGTCCGCCAGTGCCTGCTTGATCGTGCCGATAGGCATTGGAATGATGACAAGACAGACAACTGCCAGAACAGCCGGATCGATGTAAGGCGTCAGCCATCCGAGGTTAGTTCCTTCGATGACATAGCCGGCCGAAAAGGCGATCAGGAGTGCCGCGGTTATTCCACCTGACATGATCCAGGCTTTGGCATCAAGTGCAACGAAATCTGACTTCAAGATTCTGTTGGCACGCATTTCCAGAAATGCCATGCCGAGACAGGCAATCAGAGCGACGACTGCATAGAAAATCGCGTAGCTGAATTCGAGATCGCGCCCGCCATCCATCAAGCTGCCGATCGCATTGATAAGCGCATAAATCGCAACGCCGGTGAGCATCATGCCGTTGAGGCCCAACACCATCGGCTCAAGATGCCAGAAGCCCATTGTGAATCGATCACGCAATTCTCCGCGCGGCTGTTCCGGTAAGGCAGAAAGGGCGATGAGGCGTGAGACAAGGAGGGCAAGCCCACTCATTGCTGCATCAGCAAGCATATAAACGCCATCGAATACTATAGAAAACGAGCCGGACAGCAAGCCAAAAACGACACCGAAACCAGCAACAAGTATAGTAACAGCTATGGAAATTTGAAGAATAGTTTGTTCACTACGCAATTTTTACTCCGATATAAACCGCATGCAACGCGATTTGGTTTCGGATGTGCAATTTTACGTGCCGAACCAATTTCGCGTTGCGCAGAAAATCTACACTAATGGCGTGAAACTGACAAACTTCTTCAAATTTTGGATATTGCTAGGCCCATTCCGGCACTCGGGTCGCCGATTCCCGCAGGATCAGTTCGGCGTGCCATAATTCATGGATGTCAGTGGCCGCCCGGCCATCGAGTATGTCCATCAGGAGGTCGGCGCAACGCTTTCCGGCAGCTCGCATCGACGAGCGGGTTGCTGTCAGGGACGGCACCATATTGTCGGCGCTCAGGAAGGAGATGACATCGTCATGGGCGATGACAGAGATATCTTTGCCTATGGTCAGTCCGAAGGAGCGCGCGGCACGATATATCCCAAGCGCAGTCATCATCGAACCGGCAACAAACGCCGTCGGGCGCGAATCGCGCTCCAGAAGCTTGCGCGCAAGGCGATAACCGATCTCGTCCGTGAAGTCGCCGTGCTCGATAAGTTCCGGATCAAAAGCAATGCCTCTGCTTTCGAGGGCCCTCCGGTAACCTTCGTCGCGGTGAAGCGAGAAGGTGAAGCCGTAGCGACCATTTATCATCGCTATGCAGCGGTGGCCGAGGTCAAGCAGATGGGCAGTCGAACGGTAAACCGCGCCTTCATTGTCAATGTCGAGCCATGCATGGGGAACATCGGTTTCAGAGCGTCCGTGCACAAGGAAAGGCATGCCCAGTTCGTGCAGCATGCGGATGCGCTCGTCATTGGGCTTTGGAGAGGTCACGATGATTGCGTCGACGCGGCGGCTGGTGGCCAGCCGCCGGCAGAGTTGCACTTCGTCGTCTGTGCCGTCGTTGGCAATCGGGCTGACGAGAATGTCGACTTCATCCTGACTGAGCCGTTCGGCCATGCCGCGCATGAATTCGGCGAAGTGAAATTCGCTGTTGCGTCCCATCACGACGCCGATTGCACCGGCGCGGCCGGTAACCAGTCTGACCGCATTGACATTGGGTCGGTAACCGAGGCGCACAGCCTCGTCCATGACCCGCTTTCGCGTGCTTTCCGCCACTTCGGGATAGCCGCTCAACGCCCTGCTGACGGTCGTTGCGGAGAGGCCGAGATGTTTGGCGAATTCACGGAGCTTCATTTGACTTTCAATTATTCAGGCAGGCAAGGCCGCGGATTATAGCCGCTTCCTTGCGATTAACAATTGGTCGGTTTGCTTCTTTGAGCTGCTGCAATACACAGGGTGCACGTTATCCAAATCGATTTCAAGTTTGTTTCATTCTTTATTTTTCCATGATCGAGAAAGCATCTGCCAGAAAGCCTAATCAACACCCTGGAAAATTGATAGAATATTGAATTTGAAAAGTTTTTTGATTGTTGGGTTTCAAATAAGCGAGTGTGCAAAATCTGCTGCTTGACAGAAATGCGGTCCTCTGCAACCTTTCTGCCATCCAAACCGTTTTCGATTTTATCAAACCGCTTACTGAATGGATGGGAGGAGGGAACAATGAAGGCTTTAAAGGGTGTGTTCGCGGCCTGTGTGACATTAGGTCTGGCGACGGTGAGCGCTCATGCCGTGGAGATTTCCATCGCGGCGAACTCAACGGGCAATAACATCAAGTTTCTGCAAGTGCAGATAGCCAAGTTTGAGAAGGATACTGGCAACAAGGTCAATATCGTCTCGATGCCGCCATCAAGCAGCGAGCAGTTCAGCCAGTATCGGCTGTGGCTTGCAGCCGGTAACGCTGATATCGACGTTTACCAGACCGATGTGGTCTGGGCACCGCAATTATCCGATCAATTCGTCGATTTGGCGGAAGCAACCAAGGATGTCACAGGAGCGCATTTCCCGTCTATTATTGCGTCGCAGACTGTGAATGGAAAACTGGTTGCGCTGCCATTCTATACCGATGCTCCAGCACTTTTCTATCGCAAGGATCTCCTCGAAAAGTATAACAAACAGGTTCCCAAGACCTGGGATGAGATGACGGAGACCGCCAAGGAAATCATGGACAAAGAGCGGGCCGAGGGAAAGTCTGATCTCTGGGGCTTTGTGTTTCAGGGTAACGCCTATGAGGGACTAACCTGTAACGCACTCGAATGGGTAAAATCGTCTGGCGGAGGCCAGATCGTGGAAGCTGATGGCACTATTTCCATCAACAACGAAAAGGCAGCGGCAGCGATCGATCGCGCGAAGGGCTGGATCGGTTCGATTTCGCCGCAGGGCGTCTTGGCCTATCAGGAAGAGGAATCGCGCGGCGTATGGCAGACCGGTAATGCCGTTTTCATGCGTAACTGGCCTTATGCTTACGCACTTGGCAACAATGCCGATAGCAGCGTGAAGGGCAAGTTTGACGTTGCTCCATTGCCCGCCGGTGCTGAGGGCGACGCGCCATCCTCGACGCTCGGTGGCTGGAACCTGGCGGTTTCAAAGTATTCCACCAAACAAGACGCGGCCATTGCACTGGTTAAATATCTGGCGTCGCCGGAAGTGCAGAAGGTGCAAGCGGTCGAGATTTCGCGCCTGCCGACGATTGAAGCGCTTTACGATGACAAGGATGTCATTGCGGCGCAACCCTTCATGGCGAACTGGAAGCCTATCTTCCAGAATGCCGTACCGCGTCCATCGGCTGCGACAAAGGTGAAATACAACGAAGTCTCATCGAAATTCTGGACTGCCGTGCACAAGACGCTCTCGGGCAACGGTACTGCGGCGGAGAATCTCGAAATGCTTGAGGTCGAGCTGACAGAGCTGGAAGGCTCCGGCTGGTAAAGCCCCATCAAGCCGCGTCCGGGTTGTTCTCCCAAGCCCCTTAAAGGGCATCCCGGACGCTCCAGTTTCTCTGAGCAGGACCGAGAGTGGGATCACTATGGAGACGTCTCCCGATATGTCGGAGAGCTCGGCTACGACATGCCGTGTTCAATCCGATCTGCGCGCGCAACGTATCCGATCGGCATGGGTGTTTCTCGCACCCACTCTGATCGTGTTGGCGCTGGTGGCTGGCTGGCCACTGTTGCGAACCATCTATTTCAGTTTCACCAATGCATCGCTGACCAGCCTTGGTGCGGCAGAATTCGTCGGTTTCAACAACTACCTGTCTTGGGTCACGCTCAAGAGCGGGCGCACGGTGTATCGCGGTCTCCTCGTTGATCCCGCCTGGTGGGGCGCAGTCTGGAACACAATCAAATTCACTGTTCTGTCGGTCAGCCTTGAAACGATCTTCGGATTAATCGTCGCTCTGGTGCTGAACGCGAATTTCCGTGGTCGTGGGTTCGTACGCGCTGCGATCCTGATCCCTTGGGCAATCCCAACGATCGTTTCGGCCAAGATGTGGGGCTGGATGCTCAATGACCAGTTCGGCATTCTCAATCATATCCTGCTCAATCTTGGCATCATCAGCCAGAAGATTGCCTGGACGGCTAATCCCGACACAGCGATGATCGCTATCCTGATTGTCGATGTCTGGAAGACAACGCCCTTTATGGCGTTGCTTATTCTGGCTGGTCTGCAAATGGTGCCATCCGACATTTACGAAGCGGCGAAGATCGATGGCGTGCATCCGGTCAAGGTTTTCTGGCGGGTGACGCTGCCGTTAATCCGTCCGGCGCTGATGGTGGCGGTCATCTTCCGTATGCTGGATGCGTTGCGCATCTTCGACCTGATCTATGTGCTGACGCCGAATAATGCGCAGACCAAGACGATGTCGGTTTTCGCTCGCGAAAATCTCTTCGATTTCGACAAGTTCGCCTACGGTGCGGCCGCATCCACGATGCTGTTCCTCATCATAGCAGGCATCACCGTGCTCTATATGTTCTTCGGTCGCGTCAATATCGGCAGCAAGGGAGGCGCATGATGCATTATGTGAAATCCCTCGGCTTCTATCTGCTGGTGGCGTTCATCATTCTGATCGCGGTATTCCCCTTCTATTATGCGATCATCACCAGTCTCAAATCCGGGACGGCGCTGTTTCAGGTCGATTACTGGCCAAGCAGTTTCTCGCTTGAAAACTATATCGGTGTTGTCAGGCAGGGCAGCTTCCTTCGCAGTCTGGGTAATTCGCTGCTGGTCGCGAACGTCGTTGTGGCCATCTCGCTTTTGCTGGCGGTGACAGCGGCTTATGCGCTGGCGCGTGTAAATTTTCGTGGCCGTGGACTGTTGCTGCTCACCATTCTTTCGGTGTCCATGTTTCCGCAAATCGCCGTTTTGGCAGGCTTGTTCGAGCTGATCCGCTTCCTCGGCATCTTCAACACGCCGCTGGCGCTGATCTTCTCCTATATGATCTTCACGCTGCCTTTCACGGTCTGGGTCCTCACCACGTTCATGCGTGACCTGCCGGTGGAGATCGAGGAAGCGGCCATCGTAGACGGCGCGTCGCCTTGGGTCATCATCACGCGGGTTTTCATGCCGCTCATGTGGCCGGCGCTGGTGACAACCGGGCTGCTCGCTTTCATCTCTGCATGGAACGAGTTCCTGTTTGCGCTCACCTTCACCTCTTCGGGCAGCCAGCGCACAGTGCCAGTGGCTATCGCGCTTTTGTCTGGCAGCAGTCAGTTTGAAATCCCCTGGGGCAACATCATGGCGGCTTCCGTCATCGTGACGGTTCCTCTGGTCATCCTCGTGCTCATCTTCCAGCGGCGGATCGTGTCCGGTCTGACGGCAGGCGGCGTAAAGGGTTAGGTACAACAATGGCAGAACTTCAATTGCGTGATGTGCGCAAGTCTTTCGGTAACTTTGAGGTCATCAGGGGCGTGGATATGGATATCCGACCTGGGGAGTTCATGGTTTTTGTTGGCCCTTCCGGTTGCGGAAAGTCCACGCTGCTACGCCTTATTGCGGGTTTGGAGGAAATATCGTCAGGCAGCCTTTCCATTAATGGAAAGGTGGTCAACAGCTTCGCACCATCAAAGCGCGGCATTGCCATGGTGTTTCAGTCCTATGCGCTTTATCCGCACATGACAGTTTATGAGAACATGGCATTCGGCATGCAGCTTGCGGGCAAGAGCAAGGATGAATGCAAAGGCCGCATTCGCCAGGCAGCGGAAATGCTGCAGTTGACGCCTTATCTGGAACGTCTGCCGCGCCAGCTTTCCGGTGGGCAGCGGCAGCGCGTCGCGATTGGCCGCGCCATCGTGCGCGATCCGAAAGTGTTCCTTTTCGACGAACCCTTGTCCAACCTCGATGCGGCACTACGTGTGGCTACAAGGCTTGAGATCGCCAAGCTTCACCAGAGCATGGAAGACACCACCATGATCTATGTGACGCACGATCAGGTGGAGGCAATGACGCTGGCCGATCGCATCTGCGTTCTGCGCGATGGACGAGTGGAGCAGATCGGAACGCCGCTTGAGCTTTACGAAAAGCCAAACTCGCTTTTCGTCGCCGGGTTCATAGGATCACCGAAGATGAATTTCCTGACCGGCAGATATAGTGAGCCTTTTAAAGCGCATACGGTGGGTCTGCGTCCCGAACATCTCGCCATCGTGCCCGAAAGAGGCCACTGGAATGGTCAGGTGATCCACACCGAAATCCTCGGTTCCGATACCTATGTGTATGTCGATCTCGGCTTGGACGAGCCGCTGGTGGTCCGCGAAAGCGGCGTGGCAGCGCGCAGGTCAGGCGAGACAATCTCGGTTTCCCCGATGGGGGATAATGTTCATCGCTTCGATGAAAAAGGCCGCGCCGTATAAAGCCGACCTCCCAAGCTCAATGACACGTGAGACAAATGGGCCGTGATGCCCGTAGCAAGGAGAATACCCGTGCCTATTCGTACCATCGTCTGGGGTGAAAACATTCACGAGCAGATTAATGAAACGGTGCGTGCCATCTACCCGGATGGAATGCACAACACTATCGCCAGGGCACTCAACGAAGATAGCGCCATCGAAGCGACGACCGCGACCTTGCAGGAGCCAGAGCATGGCCTGACCGACGACCGTCTCGCCAAGACCGATGTCCTCCTCTGGTGGGGCCATAAAGACCATGGAGCCGTCAGTGACGAGGTTGTGGAACGCGTGGCCAAGCGCGTTTTCGAAGGCATGGGGTTGATCGTCCTCCATTCCGGGCATTTCTCTAAAATCTTCAAGCGTTTGATGGGAACGCCCTGCGCACTCAAATGGCGTGAGGCGGGTGAACGCGAGCGGCTCTGGGTGATCAATCGCGGTCATCCGATCACGCAGGGACTGGACGAGAATTTCGTGCTTGAGAACGAGGAAATGTACGGTGAACAGTTTTCCGTGCCTGAACCGCTTGAAACGGTTTTCATCTCGTGGTTCGCGGGCGGTGAAGTTTTTCGTTCGGGTATGACCTGGCGTCGCGGCGCGGGCAATGTGTTCTATTTCCGGCCTGGCCACGAGACCTATCCGACCTATTATGATGCGAATGTGCAAACGGTTCTGCGGAACTCGGTCAAATGGGCCTACAATCCGCAACCGGCATGGACGGGCATCCATACCGCGCCAAATGTTCCGGTCGGTAAAGCACTGGAGCCGATTGTCGAGCGCGGACCCAAACTGCATAAAGCCGGCGAAGCCGGTTATCGTTGAGGTGCATGATGCGTCTTCTTATTCTGGGAACAGGTGGTATGGCGAAGAACCATGCCGAAGCTTTCAAGGCCATCGAAGGCGTGGAGGTGGTAGCAGCATGTGACGTTTCGGCAGAGCGTGTCGATGCATTCTCTGAAAACCACGACATTCACAACCGCTTTACGCGGCTTGAGGATGCGCTGGAATGGGACCGTTTCAATGCGGTTGCAAACGTTACACCCGATGCGATCCACCATCCGACCACTCTTGCGCTGGTCGGTGCTGGCAAGCATGTTTTCTGCGAGAAGCCGCTTGCCGAAAGCTATGAAAAAGCTGCGGAAATGGCGGATGCTGCTGAGCAGGCCGGCATCATCAATATGGTCAATTTGACCTATCGCAACGTCGCGCCGCTGCAAAAGGCGCGCGAGATGGTGATGGCGGGAGAGATCGGCCAGGTGCGCCACTTCGAGGCATCCTATCTGCAAAGCTGGTTGGTCTCCAAAACGTGGGGTGACTGGAAAACCGAAAGCAAATGGCTCTGGCGGCTTTCGACCCGGCACGGTTCCAACGGTGTTTTGGGCGATGTCGGCATTCATATTCTCGACTTTTCCAGTTACGCCATCGGCAGCGATGTCGAACGGGCTTCGGCGCGACTCAAGACTTTTGAGAAGGCCGAGAACAACCATATTGGCGAGTATGTGCTTGATGCGAATGATAGCTTCGTCATGATGGCGGAATATGCCAATGGTGCACTGGGTGTCATTCATGCCAGCCGCTGGGCGACGGGTCACTTGAACGAGCTGCGGCTGCGTATCCATGGAGATAAGGGCGCGCTCGAAATACTCCACACACCCACCGGCTCAAGCCTGCGTGGTTCCATTGGCGAAGACATTGAAGCTCCGGTCTGGCGGGATATCGATGCAGGAACGGTGGAGACGAACTACCAACGTTTTGCGCGCGCTGTGGCCGATGGGGCGGAACTGGAACCGAGTTTCCGTCATGCCGCCAATCTGCAACGGGTGCTTGATCACGCTATGATTGTGGACAGGCCATTGCCGGAGGTAGTGGGCGGATAGAAAAGCCAGAAGCCCTCCCGGTCAAACCGGGAGGGCTATCGATTAGTTGTCCTTGGTAAAGGTGCTATCCACCTCGCCACGGAAGAAGTCGCGGCCATATATCAGAAGGCACAGGACGACACCGGTGGCAAAAGCCCACGCCGCACCACGCGTGGCAAGAACTGCGCCGACCACACCGGCAATGCCGAGATCACGTTGGGAACGTGCTTCCAGAATGCCGACGCGGACCGAAACATATCCTTGAATGAGCAAGGTAAGAGCGAGTGCGACACCGAGGATCGGCTGCACCAGCGTGACAATAGGCATCAGGAGCAAGCCGGTATTGGTGCCCCAGCGAAATGAGCCAGCACCACCAAAGATCGAATGCATAGCCTTCTTTCCTTGCGAGAAACGCTCGGTGATGACGACGTGCATGGCTGACCAGAGGGGGCCGCACATACACACATCAGGCCCCAGAACGCTCATCGCAGCGTTACGTCCGCCAAAAATGAGATGAGCCCGGTCTGGGTTGTAATCCACCTTTTCGTCGGGACGCGCTTCATCGGCTTCCTTCAGAATGGCGCGGCTTTGCAGGACATCGCCGAAGACGACGATATAGGCTGCAAGCATGGTCGGGATTGCGCTGAGGAACATAGAAAGCGGAGGCAAACCGAGGCCGAAAACCGTGTACTCGCGCCAAAGCGTGGTGAAATCTGGACTTGTAATCGCCCATTCAAGCTTTGGCCACGGTGCTTCACCGAAGAGGGGCGCGATAACGACAGCGAGAAGAATAATCGGAAACACTCCGAGCTTCCCGACGATGGCAAGCGCCGGATTGCTGTTTTTGATGCGTGCAAAATGGCGGGAGAAAATAACATAGAAGCCAAGGCCGACCGCAACGGTGATCGTGAACGGGAATGTATCAAAACGTCCGCCGAGCTTGAAGACTGATATCACGGCGGCAAATCCCGCGCCGACAATAATGCCTGCCTTTATGGCGGCAGGAATGAGCTGCACCACGCGATGCGCCATGCCCGTGGCACCGATAAGTATCGAGAATATACCGAGCATCATCTGAAACGCGACCAGAGCGTGAACGCGTTCGGGGCCTTCAGGAAATGTGGCGCAATAGGCCATCAAAAGTGGAATGGCGGGCGTGATCCAGCCCGGGACGACAGGGTCGCCGAGCAGATGATGCGCAAGATAAAACAGGCCGTTCAGCACGACTACCGCAAGGGCAACCTCAAAAGGCATTCCAAGAAGTTCAGTCATAAGCGGGATGGCGGACAGATCCACTGCGCACATCAGCAGGCCCTGGAAATAATCAGGCCATTCGAATTTGTAGTGAACAAAAGGCAGGCGAATTTTGAAAGGTCCAGCAGGCCAGTATGGCTGCTCCTGACCGTCGATACGTTCAGTGCTCAATTTATTCTCCAAAGACGCAGAGACGGGCTACGGAGAAGCGGCTTGCAACTCGCTTCTCCGGTGTCCGGGCTGTTACGTCATTCTGTTTGATTAGAAAGCTTCGCGATAAAGCGCCAGCGCGTCGGCCTCGGTCACATCGACCGGGTTGTTGCCCAGCAGCCGTGTTTGAAGCATCGCGTCGCGCGCGAGCATTTCCAGACTTTCTTCCGTGACGCCGACATCCCGCAGGCGGCGCGGTGCCCCCGACTTGTTCATCAGCTCTTCCATATAGGTGACGAAGGCTGCCGAGCGCTCTTCCGTCGAGCCTTCGGATTTCTCCAGCAGCAGGTCGGCAAGCTCTGCGTAAAGTGGGGCCGCGCCGGCCATATTATAACGAAGGACGGGACCCAGCATCAGGGCATTGGAAAGGCCATGCGGGACATGATAATGGCCGCCAAGCGGATAAGCCAATGCGTGAACAGCGCCGACTGGTGAGTTTGAGAAAGCCTGACCGGCATAGTTGGCGCCAAGCAGCATGGCCTCTCGGGCATGACGGTCGTTGCCATTTTCACAAGCTGCGATCAAATTGGCCGAAAGAAGCTTCAACGCTTCGCGGGCAAATGCATCCGACAGCGGGTTCTTCTTGATCCGGCTCGTATAGGCTTCAATCGCGTGCACCATCGCGTCGATGCCGGTTGCAGCGGTATGAAGGGCGGGCAGGCCACAGGTCAGCTCTGCATCGAGGATAACGAAGTCGGCGTAGAGTTGGCGGGCAACGACACCCATTTTCGTGGTTTCACCAGTCGTCAGAATGGTGATGTTCGTGACTTCCGACCCCGTCCCAGCCGTGGTGGGAATCTGGATCAGGGGAAGGCGGCTACCCTGCACCTTGCCGATACCATAAAGCTCTGAAAGTTTTTGTTCGGAGACAAGTAGTACGGCTGCGAGTTTGGCGATATCCATGGAGGAACCGCCACCCAGACCGAGCACGAGGTTGCAACCAGCGGCCTTTGCTTGTTCGACGCAGGCGAACAGCACGGATTCCGGCGGGTCAGCCACCACGTCATCGAAAACACTGATGCCGAAGCCTGCTTTTTCCAGCGAGGCCAGTGCATGGTTGAGGACGCCAGCCTTGTGGAGGCCCTTATCCGTCACGATCAGAATTTTGCGTTCGGAAAACCGTTCGCCGAGAATTTCGCCAAGGCGCTTTGCAGCGCTCCATTCGACGAGCATCGAGCTGACAGTGTCGAACGAAAATGGCTTGATCTCTGTTGTCATCATTCCACCCTTTTCACTTTCGCCAGCGCCGAGGTCTCTCATTTCCTCACCGGCACACAACGCTGGACTGTCCCGGAAGCGCTTCCGTCCTTGGAAGGAAGCGTCCGGTAATTCTCCGATGCAGCCGATGCATCGGCAGTTCTGAAAGAAAAGCCTTGGGAGAAACTTTCCATTTGTTCAGTATATTGAACAATGTTCAAAACTGAATGATCGATACAGGATTGAAAGCAGTGCTGTCAATTTCGTCCTTCGGCTAAGACGCTGAAATTATCTCTTAAAAGCGTCTTATCGGGGTGGACCAGAACATAAGTGGTTGAAAATGTTTACCAGTTCTTCGACTGGGCCACACAACTTTGTGAATGTTTTATTTAAAGCAGCTTTCTGGATGCCACCCGCGGCTGCCGCGCATTTCGTAAGCACGCTTGGAGATTAGCCGGACGTCCGATGGGCGGAAAGTTCTGACAATGGGAAACTATGACAATATCGACGTTGCTTCAGTGAGGCAGCTAGGTTGCATCGCAGTGGACGTTCCCGTGAACTGCGTCCAAAAAAGTGACGAAGCGAATGCGATTTGCTCTTGACCTCAACTAAGGTTGAGGAACTACAGAGGCATGGCCGATCATCAGGAGTATCGTCCATGCGCTTGTCACTTCATAGTGCGTCCCTTGCTTTTCTCGCTACCTGCTTTGTCCCGACAGCCACCTTAAGCAGTGATGTCGGGGCGGGAGAAAAACTCTTCAAACGATGCTCCGTTTGCCACACGGCAGATGCGGACGAGAGTAAACGCGGTCCATCCTTGAAAGGCGTGGTGGGCCGCAAGGCGGCCTCCTATCCGGGCTACCCTTATTCGGATGCGATGCGCAAGGCGGCCGACCAAGGACTGGTCTGGAATGAGGATGAGCTGAAGAGCTTTCTCAAGAAACCGCAGGCCACAGTGAAAGGCACCTGGATGGCTTTTGCCGGACTGACCAAGGAAAAAGACCTCGAAAACATGATCGCTTATTTGAAACAGCATTCCGAATAGCTGTTTCAAGCCAACGTGGCCGAGCGGACATCCCGTCGCAAGGCCATAGCCGGTCGGAAACGCTGCGGGGCGTTTCCGACCGGCGCTACATAACTATTCAGTCCGAAGGGTTGGCAAGATGATGAACAGAAATCTGCTGCATATTGACCGTGACGCAATTGGCGCTGTTTCGAAACGAGAGTTCGCGGATGCGATGTCCCGAATGGCTGCCACCGTTTCCGTGGTAACGGCACGCGACGCCGGTGAAGCCTATGGTCGTACCGTTACGGCGTTGCTGTCGCTTTCGGCGGAACCGCCGATGGTTCTGGTGTCGGTAAAAAGCGATAGCGCGCTGGCTACTGCGATCATGACCGATGGTGGCTTCTCGCTCGCCATGCTTGCCGAAGGCCAGGAAATGGTCGGGGATGCCTTTGCAGGCAAGATGCAGCACGCGCAACGCTTTCTGCTCGGCGTGTGGGGCGAGTGGCCGTCGGGCAGGCCGCGTCTCTTCGGCGCTGCGGCTGCTATCGATTGCGAATTGGCTGGCAGCGTTCCAATGGCGGATCATACGCTCTTTGCTGGGCTGGTTACGAACACCGAGTTGCCTTTGCATTCGCGCCCATTGTTGTGGGCGCGCCGCAGCTATCGCGCGCTGCGACACGACATGGATTTATGAGACGTGTTGCTTCGCCGTGGCCGCTTGTTTTAACGCGCATCGGCACAAAAACCGTTTCACGCTTTTCGGCATGCGTTTTAAGGCCTACACATTCGGGATGATTGAGTTTGACGATATGGAGCCATCAGGTCTCAAGAGGAGTCTCACGGTCGGGGATGTTTCCCGACGCGCAGGGGTGCCTGTTTCGACAGTTCATTTCTATGAAACCAAGGGCCTGATTGAAGGTTGGCGTACGGAAGGCAACCAGCGCCGTTATCATCGTGCAGTGCTGCGTCGTATCGCCATCATCAAGATAGCACAACGCGCGGGCATCCCTCTGGCGATCATCCGCGAAGCGCTGGCGGACCTTCCGCACGACCATGTTCCAACTGCTGACGATTGGAGACGTTTTTCAGAAGCGTGGAAAGATATGCTTCAGGAACGTATTGACAGTCTGATACAGCTTCGCGACCAGATAACGAGTTGCATCGGTTGCGGTTGCCTTTCGCTTTCAGAATGTCCGTTACGAAATCCCGACGATATCCTTGGACAACAGGGCGCTGGTCCCAGAAGGCTGATGGTCAAGGCCGGCAATATCAACTGACTTAGCATCTCTGAACCAGGGCCTCCAGACCGCCATTGCGCTCGCACGCATTGGCGGTTTTCCTTTGTCTCGGGTCGCTTTTCGCCCCCGTCAAAAGCCCTTGTTCTTGAGGGAAATTGCCTATTGACCTCAATTAAGCTTGAGGTTCTATAAACCCGTCGGCAACAATTCAGTTCACGGAGGCCGACAGTGCAAAGTTCGATCGAAGAAACAACGCCAGCGGGAAGTGCGGGGCATGTGGTCGCTGGTTGGGGAGAGCTTCTAAGTGGCAGAAATGGCCTCTATGCCTTGGCTTTGGCTGGTGGGGTCACTCTCCATGCCGTCAATATGTATATCGCGACCACGGTCATGCCGAATGTGGTGCGGGACATTGGCGGCATGGATTTCTACGCCTGGGCCACGACGTTGTTCGTAGTCGCCTCCATCTTGGGGGCCGCGCTTACCGCGCGGCTTCTCAAAAGCGCAGGGCCCCGCGGTGCTTACGTGGTCGCTACCTTGTTGTTCGCAGCCGGTACGCTGGTTTCATCTCTTGCTATCAATATGCCGGTCATGCTGGCCGGCCGAAGCGTGCAGGGCCTCGGCGGCGGGTTCCTCTATGCGCTCGCCTACGGTCTCACCCGTGTGGTGTTGCCCGAACGCCTTTGGGGTCGTGCAATAGGCCTCATTTCGGCAATGTTCGGAGTGGCAACGCTGATCGGGCCAGCAATAGGCGGCATGTTTGCCGAATATGGCGCATGGCGCGCAGCCTTCTGGTCCCTACTGCCTGTTGCGGGTCTTTTTGCTCTGGTCGCATTTGCAACACTGCCGCGTTCAAGCTGGGATAAGAATGAACGCGTTTCCATACCGGTTCTTCAGCTCATTTTGCTGACAGGCGCGGTTCTTGCGGTCTCGGCGGGCAGCCTGTCTAAGGAGACACTATGGAATGTCGTAGGTCTGGCTGCTGCAATATTCATGATCGCCATCATCACCGTGGTAGATCGGGACGCCAAGGCACGTCTCCTGCCGCGTCGCTCCTTCAGCCTTTCGACGCCGCTTGGGGTGCTTTACCTTATAATCGCGCTGTTGATGCTGAGCATGCAGCCCGAAATCTACGTCCCTTATTTGTTGCAGCATCTTCATGGCCAATCTCCGCTGTGGGCGGGTTATCTGGCCGCACTGATGGCTATAGGCTGGACTGTCGCTTCTTTCCTCAGTTCTAAATGGCAGGAGAAAGGCGGGGATAAGCTTGTCTTGGCGGGGCCTGTTCTCGCGCTTGCCGGTCTCGTCCTGCTTGCCGTGTTTCTTCCGATCCACGGCAACGGTAACTGGTCGTTGCTTGCGCCGGTTTGCCTTGGGCTCATCCTGATCGGGTTTGGTATCGGCCTTGCTTGGCCAAGTCTCGTCACGCGTGTCTACCAAAGTGCCCCTTCAACCGAGCAGGATCTGGCGGCGGGCGGAATGACAACTGTACAACTCTTCGCTATCGCTTTCGGAACAGCCTGCGCTGGCATGGTGGCCAACTTTGCTGGCATAGCCGACCCGGGCGGCGTGGAAGGCGCAGCAAGTGCTTCGCTCTGGCTTTCAGTAATTTTCGCGCTTGCGCCCGCAATCGCGGTAGCTGTGGCATTCAAAGTTAACCGTATCACCAGCGGAGAACATTGATTGATGCCACGTCCTATCGCAGACATTCTCGATTCCCCTGCCAGTCTCTTGCTTGCGCGGATCGTGCTCACCTTCGTTTTCTGGTCCAGCGGCCTGGCCAAGCTTTTCGATTTCGGCAGCAATGCTGCGGAAATGGAAAGCTTCGGCCTTTATCCGGGCTGGCTGTTCAACAGTGTAACCCTGCTTTTGCAACTCGGCGGATCGCTGATGATTATCTTCAATCGCGGAACCTGGCTGGCTTGTGGCGCTCTTGCTGTCTTCACGATCCTCACCATTCCGGTCGCTCATCCCTTTTGGGCGAAAGAAGGAGAAGAAGCTTTCCGAGATATGACGGCGGCACTGGAGCACATATCACTGATCGGCGGTCTGGTGATCGCCTCTATTCTCTCGCGCAAGGTCTGAACCACCAGACGCACAGATTGCCCTACCAGTACCCTGCCCATCATCTGATCGATAGGCAGGGAGAGCCTCGCATGGATGTGACGATCATAACGGGCGCATCGGACGGGATAGGTGCGGAAACTGCACGGCAGATTGCCCCGCGCGGCCGCGCCAATGCTGCTCTCGTGCTTGTTCCGCGCAATGTTGAAAAGATGGAAAATCTGGCTGGTGAGTTGCGGCAACCGATGTAAAAGTTCGTGCAGCCTACATCGATCTGATTGATAAAACTGTTTCTGTTTTCGGTCGCATCGACACGTTGATCGTGAATGCTGGCACGTCGATTCATGCCAGTTTTGCTGAAATAAAGCCGGATGATCTCAATTGGATTCGTGAATTGATGGAGTTAAATTACTGGGGCAGCGTTTGGCCTATCCATGCAGTGGTCCCTGTTATCCCCAAGGCTACCAGAATCGCGTACTGGTTTGCGCTTTGCTGACATCTATCCATTGACGAGGTTTTAACTTCGTCTACTATATATAGTGTTCTAGGTTCTTTCGATTCGACGGGTCGAAAGCTAAGACGGGAATTCGGTGCGTTTCGTCCATGATGGATGCGGCAATGCCGGAGCTGCCCCCGCAACTGTAAGCGGAGAGTTCTGTTCATCACGTCACTGGCTTTGGCTGGGAAGGCGGACAGAACGCTGATCCGTGAGCCAGGAGACCTGCCTTGAACGATTACGTCCACGGGCGGGGTGTCCGGTTGGCGCGCAATCTTGTGTGGCAGACAGTTGCCTTGCAGATTGCTGCCCCGAACTTCCCGCTCTTAGCTTCGGGGTGAAGTCCATGTTCAGTCTATTCAGCTCCAGTTCCGGTCCTCCCTTCGAGGCGTAGTTTGTTACGGTCAGGCGGCCTAGTTGCTACTGGCCGATCCCATGTCTTGTGTCTTTCGACATGCATCTTGCATGCACGAACGGCTTCTTGCATCCCCATCGAGAGCGTTCCAGTTTGAACCGGACCGTTGGGAATTCTCTATGTCTTTGTTTTTAACCATGTTTTCGCCTCTGCCCGGTTCCCTCTGTTGGGGCATGTTCTAGTGAGGAAAGAATGAACGTCACAGTTTACAGCAAACCCGCCTGCGTCCAATGCACGGCCACCACGCGCGCGCTTGATCGCCAGGGTATTGAATATGAAGTCATCGACATTTCTGCCGATGCAAACGCTTTCCATCTCGTTCAAGGCCTGGGCTATCGCCAGGTGCCGGTAGTTGTGGCCGGTGAAACCCATTGGGCGGGATTCCGCCCTGATATGATCAGCGCTCTCGCCTGAGGGTTTCGGTCGCATGAGCCTGATCGTCTATTTTTCCAGCCGGTCGGAGAATACGCACCGGTTTGTTGAGCGGCTTGAAATGCGGTCTAGCCGTATACCTATGGAGGGTTCACAAGGATTGCAGGTGAGCGAGCCATTCGTGCTTGTGACGCCGACTTATGGCGGCGGCGCGGCCAAAGGCGCAGTTCCCAAACCTGTGATCCGCTTTCTCAACAACGAGAGCAATCGCTCTTTCATCCGCGGCGTGATTGCCGCAGGAAACAGCAATTTCGGCGAAACTTTCTGCATCGCAGGCAATGTTATCTCCGCCAAATGTCAGGTTCCCTATCTCTATCGCTTCGAGCTTCTGGGAACCAATGAGGACATTGGCAATGTCAAAAACGGGATGGAACGATTTTGGACACGGCAGACACGATCTTGATCCGAGAGCGCGAGGCACGGCCAGTGGCGCAGGATGTGCCTCAAGCGGCGATTTCCGACAGTAGCAAACCGTCGAAACCCTCGGACGGGCTTGATTATCACGCGCTCAACGCGATGCTGAACCTTTATGATGACGAGGGAAAAATCCAGCTTGATCGCGACCGGCAGGCCGCACGCCAGTATTTCCTCCAGCATGTGAACCAGAACACAGTCTTTTTCCATAACTTGCGGGAAAAGCTCGATTATCTGGTGGCCGAAGGCTATTACGAACAGGAAGTACTGGACCAGTATTCCTTCAATTTCGTCCGCGATCTTTTCGACGAAGCCTATGCGAAGAAATTCCGTTTCCCGACCTTTCTCGGCGCATTCAAATATTACACCAGCTATACGCTGAAAACCTTTGACGGAAAGCGCTATTTGGAGCGCTATGAAGACCGTGTCTGCATGGTGGCGCTGGCGCTGGCGCGCGGCAACGAGCAGCTTGCACGTGATCTCGCCGATGAGATCATTTCAGGCCGCTACCAGCCAGCGACGCCTACATTCCTCAATGCGGGAAAGAAACAGCGCGGCGAACTCGTTTCGTGTTTTCTGCTGCGTGTAGAGGACAATATGGAGTCAATCGGCCGCGCAATTAATTCGGCTCTGCAATTGTCGAAGCGAGGCGGCGGGGTGGCGCTCAGCCTCACCAATATTCGCGAGGCGGGCGCCCCTATCAAGCGAATCCAGAACCAGTCCTCCGGCATCATTCCGGTGATGAAGCTTCTTGAAGATTCCTTTTCCTATGCCAATCAGCTCGGCGCGCGGCAAGGCGCTGGCGCTGTCTATTTGCACGCACACCACCCGGATATCATGCGTTTTCTGGATACGAAGCGCGAGAACGCCGACGAGAAAATCCGCATCAAGACCTTGTCGCTGGGTGTGGTCATTCCCGACATTACCTTCGAGCTCGCGAAGAACAACGAGGATATGTACCTATTCTCGCCCTATGATGTGGAACGTGTTTACGGCTTGCCGTTGACCGAAGTTTCGGTCAGCGAAAAATATAGGGAAATGGTCGATGATGCGCGCATTGCCAAGAAGAAGATCAATGCACGCGAGTTCTTTCAGGTGCTGGCGGAGATCCAGTTCGAGTCTGGCTATCCTTACATCATGTTTGAGGACACAGTGAACCGCGCCAATCCGATCGACGGGCGCATCACCATGAGCAATCTCTGTTCCGAAATCCTCCAGGTAAGCGAGGCCAGCATTTTCGGCGAAGACCTTTCCTATCATTATCTCGGCAAGGACATTTCGTGCAATCTGGGTTCACTGAACATTGCGGCCGCAATGGATTCCCCCGATTTCGGCAAGACCATCGAGACGTCCATCCGTGCGCTGACCGCAGTTTCCGATATGAGCCATATCGGTTCCGTGCCATCGGTGGCCCGAGGGAATGATGAGAGCCACGCCATCGGTCTCGGCCAGATGAATCTGCATGGCTATCTCGCGCGTGAGCGGATTTACTACGGTTCCGACGAAGGCGTCGATTTTACGAATATATACTTCTATACAGTGACCTACCACGCGATCCGCGCGTCGAACCGGATTGCTGCGGAGAAGGGGAGGTCCTTCAAAGGTTTCGAAAAGTCCAAATACGCATCGGGCGAATATTTCAACAAATATACCGAGCAACTTTGGGAACCAGCTACGGAGAAGGTTCGCGAAATCTTCGAAAAGGCTGGCATAGCGATCCCGACGCAGGATGACTGGCGCGATCTGAAAAATGCAGTGATGAAGGGTGGGCTATATAACCAGAACCTTCAGGCCGTGCCGCCGACGGGTTCCATCTCCTATATCAATCATTCGACGTCGTCGATTCATCCGATCGTGTCGAAGGTTGAAATCCGCAAGGAGGGAAAAATTGGTCGCGTTTACTATCCGGCAGCTTTCATGACCAATGATAATCTCGATTACTACCAGGATGCCTATGAGATTGGGCCGGAGAAGATCATCGACACTTACGCAGCGGCGACGCGGCACGTCGATCAGGGACTGTCTCTGACGTTGTTCTTCCGCGATACCGCAACTACCCGCGACATCAACCGCGCGCAAATCTATGCGTGGAAGAAAGGCATCAAGACCATCTACTACATCCGCCTGCGCCAGATGGCGCTCTCCGGCACGGAAGTGCAAGGCTGCGTCTCATGCGCCCTCTGATCACAGGTGATGACAAATGAATATTCAAGTGAAGACTAAGAACCCGAAACCCACGCCAGTGCGCGCGATCAACTGGAACCGGATCGAAGATGAAAAAGACCTTGAGGTCTGGAATCGTCTGACGGGTAATTTCTGGCTGCCGGAAAAAGTGCCCCTCTCCAACGATATTCAGTCGTGGGAAACTCTGAAACCGCAGGAAAGACAGCTGACAATCCGGGTTTTTACCGGGTTGACGCTTCTCGATACGATCCAGAATGCCGTCGGCGCCGTAAAGTTGATGGATGATGCGGTCACGCCGCATGAAGAAGCGGTATTGTCCAACGTTTCCTTTATGGAGGCTGTTCATGCGCGGTCCTATTCGTCGATTTTCTCAACGCTGTGTTTGACGCCCGATGTTGATGATGCCTATCGCTGGTCCGAAGAAAACGAATTTCTGCAGCGCAAGTCCGCCCTGATCCTGGATCAGTATCGCTCGGATGATCCGCTGAAAAAGAAAATCGCCAGCGTTTTTCTGGAGAGCTTTCTGTTCTATTCCGGCTTCTATCTGCCCATGTACTGGTCGAGCCGGGCAAAGCTGACCAATACGGCCGATCTTATCCGGCTTATTATTCGTGACGAGGCCGTGCATGGCTATTATATCGGTTACAAGTTCCAGCGTGGACTGGAGCGCCTAGACGAGGAGCAGAAGCAGGCAATCAAGGATTTTGCATTCGAGCTTCTGCTGGAGCTTTACGACAATGAGGTTCGCTACTCGGAAGCGCTCTATGATGGTGTAAGCCTGACCGAAGACGTAAAGAAGTTTCTGCATTACAATGCCAACAAAGCCCTCATGAACCTTGGCTATGAGGCGCTTTTTCCGGCTGAAGCATGCAAGGTCAATCCGGCGATACTTTCAGCTCTTTCGCCGAATGCAGACGAGAACCACGACTTTTTCTCCGGTTCCGGCTCGTCTTACGTCATCGGTAAGGCGGTCGCGACTGAGGATGAAGACTGGAATTTCTGATCGCATCTCGGCGCCGGTCGACACCAGCGCCGATGCTTTCTGTGATGGACATGGCGTTGACCTTGCGGTCTTGTTTTGCGACACATGAATGATGCAGACCGCCATTACAATTGATCAGGACTATCTCGTAACACGGCTCAAAGCGCTTCTCGCCATACCCAGCCCAACCGGGTTTACCGATGAGGCCGTGCGTTATGTCGCGCGAGAGCTCGAACATCTGGGGCTCGAAGTTATGCTGACGCGCCGGGGCGCTATTCGTGCGCGCCGGGCGGGCCTGACGGAGAGGCCGGCGCGCGGGATCGTATCGCATGTCGATACACTCGGCGCACAGGTGAAATATCTGAAGGAAAACGGACGACTGGAACTGGTTTCCATCGGTAACTGGTCAGCGCGTTTCGCCGAAGGTGCCCGCGTTTCCATCTTTTCGTCCAAAGGAATTTATCGCGGTTCGATCCTGCCGCTGAAAGCTTCCGGCCATACATTCAATAACGAAGTCGATACGCTGCCGGTCGGCTGGCCTTATGTCGAACTCCGCGTCGATGCGCTTGCCCGAAATCGCGATGATCTGCTGCAGCTCGGTATCGATGTTGGTGACATCGTTGCCGTCGATCCCGCGCCCGAATTCATCGATAATGGCTTCATCGTGTCGCGCCATCTTGATGACAAGGCAGGGGTCGCCATCATGCTAGCGGCCCTGGAAGCGATGCAGAGAGCGAATGTGGAAACGCCGGTCGATAGCTATTGGCTGTTCACCATTGGCGAGGAGGTGGGTGTCGGGGCTTCTGCGGTCGTCGTGCCGGATATTGCCTCCCTGGTGGCTATCGATAATGGCACCACCGCACCGGGCCAGAATTCATCGGAGTTTGGCGTCACGCTTGCCATGGCGGATCAGACTGGGCCGTTCGATTACCATTTGACGAAGAAACTTTACGAGCTTTGCGGAGAGCATGACATTCAGGTCCAGAAGGACGTGTTCCGTTATTACCGTTCCGATGCTGCGTCTGCGGTTGAGGCGGGGCATGATGTGCGCACGGCTTTGCTGACCTTCGGTGTCGATGCCTCGCATGGTTATGAGCGCATTCATCTCAGCGCGCTCACTTCCATTGCAAAACTTGCAGTTCATTATGCAATGAGCGAAGTCGAGATTAAGCGTGATGCCGAGGAAACCGCCAAGGGCCTCAAAGGTTTCACGCATCAGAAATCGGCCAAGGCAGAGCAGGATTTGAAACCCGAGGATACGCCTGCCGAATAGGCTCTGAACTTTCTGAAATCGTGAGCGGGCTCAGGCCCGCTTATTTTGTCTCGCAAAAATTAATTATGATAATTAGTTGATGATTGTTGATTTATGCATATAAATTAGAGTCTGACGGATTTGACAAACGAAGGGGAACCCCATGAGAAGGTTATTCCGTGCCGTCCTGACTGCTATGGCGCTTTCGGTCGCTGGGGCGGGCACAGTCGCACTGGCGCAAACGCCGCCTAATGTGCTGATTGTCGGACAGATTGCGGAGCCGCAATCGCTCGATCCGCATACAGTCACGGCCACCAACGACTTCCGCATCCTCGTCAATATTTATGACGGCCTTGTGCGCTACAAGGACGGAACGCTGGAAGTAGAACCGGCACTGGCGGAAAGCTGGACGATTTCGGACGACGGCAAGTCCTATACGTTCAGGCTGCGTCAGGGCGTAAAGTTTCATGATGGTTCGGAGTTCAATGCCGAAGCGGTCAAGTTCAATTTTGACAGAATGCTGAAGGAAGACCATCCATTCTATAATACTGGGCCATTTCCGCTTTCGTTCAATTTCTCGTCCATCGATGCAGTCAATGTGCTCGATGAACACACTGTCGAATTCAAGCTGAAGGAGCCGTTTGCTCCATTTCTTTCCAATCTGGCCTATCCGACCGGCCTGATCGTGTCGCCGGAAGAGGTCAAGAAGTACGGTAAGGAATTTGGCCGTCATCCATCTGGAACCGGTCCGTTCAAGTTCGCGGAATGGCAATCCGGCCAGCGAGTGGTGGTCGAGCGTAATCCCGACTATTGGGACACAGCGCCAGCACTGGAAGCAGTTGTGTTCCGCCCGATCACGGATGCCAATACCCGCGTCGCGGAGATGATGGCAGGCGGACTGGATGTCATGGTCGAAGTGCCGCCGGATAATCTTGCCACCTTCAAGCAGGACGCGAATTTCGCGGTTGCCGAACAGGCGGGTCCCCATGTCTGGTTCACCATCCTGAACGTGAAAAGCGGTCCATTCGCGGATAAGAAAGTGCGTCAGGCGGCGAATTATGCGGTTAACAAGCAAGGCCTCGTAGATAATGTGTTGCAGGGTTCTGCAACTGCTGCTGCGGGGCCGATCCCACCCGCCTTCAACTGGGTCGAGAACAAAACCGAACCCTATCCTTATGATCCGGAAAAGGCCAAGGCCCTCCTTGCCGAAGCTGGTGCAAGCAATCCTGAAATCACGTTCTATGTGACCGAAGGCGGTTCGGGCATGCTTGATCCAATCACGATGGGCGCCGCAATCCAGGCCGATCTTCAGGCTGTGGGCTTCAAGGTCAAGATAGAAACCTATGAGTGGAACACGTTCCTTGGCAGGGTGAATCCGGGGCTGGAGGGCAAGGCCGATATGGCCGAGATGGCATGGATGACCAATGATCCGGACACGGTGCCTTATCTGACGCTGCGCAGTGATGCATTGCCGGACAAGGGCGGCTTCAATTCCGGTTACTATTCCAACCCTAAAGTGGATGAACTTTTGGAAAAGGCACGGTCAACGACCGATCAGGCTGAACGTGGCAAGCTTTACGGTGAAGTGCAGAGTATCGTTCACGACGATGCGCCATGGCTTTTCGTAGCGAACTGGAAACAGAACGCTGTTACGACCGCCGCCGTCAAAGGTTTCAAGCTGCAGCCGTCCTTCCTGCTGCATTTGAAAGACGTCACGAAGGAATAAGCGAGGAGGGCGTTCATGCCAGCCTATATCCTCAAGCGACTTGTCGCCGTTATCCCCGTATTGTTCGGACTCTCGATCATCGTTTTTCTGGTGATGGCGATGATCCCGGGCGATACGGCAACCGCGTTGCTTGGATCATATGCAACGCCGGAAAATGTTGAGCGGATCAACCGCGACCTTGGCCTCGACAAGCCGCTGATGCAACAATACTTCATCTGGATAGGTAATCTCCTACATGGCGACCTAGGCCGCTCCTTCGTACTCAATCGCCCGGTGCTGGATGAGGTTCTTGAACGTTTTCAGGCCACACTCGTTCTCGCGGGTGTAGCGCTGGTACTTTGTTCAGTTTTCGGTCTGCTTGCAGGCATCGTCTCGGCGGTGCGCCAGTTCGGATGGGCAGACAGGATGATTACTCTCGTGGTGCTGGCGGGAATTTCCATCCCGTCATTCTGGCTGGGTTTGCTTCTGATTTATCTTTTCGCGGTCCATTGGCGCATTCTGCCTGCCTCCGGCATGTATGCTGTCTATGGTGGTGGCGACCTGAAGGATCTGCTCTGGCATCTGGTCCTTCCCGCCACGACGCTGGCCGTGGTGGCGGCAGGCGTGATCGCCCGTCTGACCCGCAGCGCAATGCTGGAAGTGCTTCGCCAGGATTATATCCGAACAGCCCGGGCCAAAGGTCTCAACGAACGTCGGGTGATATACGGCCATGCGTTTCGAGCAGCACTGGTGAGTGTCATTCCCGTTATCGGCATTCAGGCAGGTTTTGTTCTGGGAGGCGCCGTCTACATAGAGACGGTGTTCCAGTGGCCGGGTATCGGCGCCATGCTGGTGAAGGCCATTTCCACCCGCGATATTCTGCTTGTGCAAGGTGGCGTGCTTGTGGTCGCCGCGAGTTATGTCCTATTCAATCTGCTGGCTGACGTTATCCAGACCATGCTCGACCCGAGGATACGCTCATGAGTGCGCTTCCAGAAATTTCTGCCGCGCCAGCGGCCGCTCGCATGTCCTCCTGGCGTCTCCTGATGAGCAATCGGCTGGCGGCTTTCGGCTTTTATCTGCTGATAGCGATCTGCCTTGTCATTCTAATGGCGCCGATACTTCCTCTTCCTGACCCCGATGTCACTTCTCCCTCGATGAGATTGAAACCCGTGTTCAGTGAGGGGCATCTTCTGGGAACGGACCAACTGGGTCGGGATATAGTAAGTCGCGTCATATGGGGGACACGGGTCTCAGTCGCAGTTGGCTTTGCAGCGACGCTGATCGCAGCAATCGTCGGTTCTGCTATCGGTCTTGTGGCTGGCTACGCGGGCGGACGAACCGATAATCTCATGATGCGTGGCATCGATATGCTGATGGCGTTTCCGTACATTCTGCTGGCACTGGCTATTGTGGCGGTGCTTGGGCCGGGCCTGATGAATGCGCTTTATGCGATTGCCGTGGTCAATGTTCCATTCTTCGCCCGCAACGTTCGCGGAGTTACGCTGGGTCTCGCACATCGTGAATTTATCGACGCTGCCCGTCTCTCAGGGAAAAGCCCGATTTCAATCCTGTTGAGTGAAGTGCTGCCCAATGTGCTGCCGGTCATCGTCATTACCATGTCGACGACGGCAGGCTGGATGATCCTTGAAACGGCGGGCTTGAGCTTTCTCGGTCTGGGTGCACAGCCTCCGCAGGCCGATCTTGGCTCCATGCTCGGTGAGGGCCGCGCGCAACTCTTTAACGCTCCGCATGTCTCCATCGTGCCGGGCTTGATGATCTTCCTGCTGGTCATCAGTCTCAACGTGTTGGGAGACGGAGTCCGCGATGTTCTCGATCCCAGGTTGCGGTCAGGTGCACTGACTCGGCCTGGGGCGGTGACCGACATTGCCAAGGATCGTTCATCGCCCATAATCGAGGATAGCGGGAACGCTCTTTCGATTGCAGGTTTGGAAACGGTTTTTGTCAATGGCGGGCATTTTACTCCCGCTGTCCGAAATGTTTCGCTGGAACTGCAACGCGGCGAATGTCTGGGCCTCATTGGCGAAAGTGGATCGGGCAAGAGCGTGACTGCATTGTCGGTGATGAGGCTGGTGTCGTCCCCGCCTGGGCTTATCCGCAACGGTGCTATCTATCTGGGGGATCGCGACGTTCTTTCAATGTCCGAAACCGAGTTGACAGCTGCAAGAGGCGCGAGAGTTGCCTATGTGTTTCAAGACCCATTGACGACCTTGCATCCGATGTATCCGGTCGGACGGCAGGTCGAAGAAGCAATTGCAGCGCATCGGCGGATTGGGGTCGGGGAGCGGCGGGAACGGGCGATTGCGCTTCTTGACAAGGTTGGCATTCCAGATGCAGCCGAGCGGGCCAATCATTATCCGCACCAGCTATCAGGCGGCCAGCGCCAGCGTGTCGGCATTGCAATGGCTTTGGCTAACGATCCCGATATCATCATTGCTGATGAGCCGACTACGGCGCTCGATGTTACGGTACAAGCGCGGATTCTTGAACTGCTGCGCGACCTCCAGCACGAGCGTGGCACGGCTCTGCTGTTTATCACCCATGATTTTGGGGTGGTTTCGGAAGTTTGCGACCGCGTGGCGGTCATGAAAGACGGCGAGATTATCGAGACGGGCGTAACGTCTGACGTTCTTTCCAATCCGCAGCACAGTTATACGAAGCGCTTGATAGCCTGTGTTCCAGAGCTGGGAAAGGGCGCTGGTTTCTTGAAGCGAGTGGCGGGTCTCTTCGAACGTGAACACGAAAAGGCGGCAGGATGAGCGAAAATGCGATCAGCGTTCGCAATCTCACCAAAACCTTTGGTGGCGGACGAACGCTTCTGGGGAGGGAGCGGCATACGGTTGAGGCCGTTAAAAAGGTATCGTTCGATCTCAGAAGCGGTGAGACATTGGCGATCGTCGGTGAAAGCGGGTCGGGAAAAAGCACGCTCGCCCGAATGCTCGTCGGACTAACAGAGCCAACGGGCGGTACAATGACGATTGCCGGTCGCGATGCGCATGAACTGCGACGTTCCGGTGCTAGGGCATTTGGCAAGGTTATACAGTATGTGTTTCAGGACCCCGTTGCCTCGCTTAATCCCAGAAAGACGATCCGACAGATATTGGAAACACCACTCAAGCTTCTGGGTAGACTCGGTTCGGTTCAACGCCAGCAACGCATGGTCGAGTTGCTGGACGCCGTCCAGATGCCCAAGGATACGCTCGAACGCTATCCGCACGAATTTTCTGGCGGGCAAGCGCAGCGCATCGCCATTGCACGGACGCTGGCTGCCGAAGCGGAAATCGTGGTGCTCGACGAGCCGGTCAGCGCGCTTGATGTCTCTGTTCAGGCGCAGGTTCTTTTACTGCTCGATCAGTTGAAGAAAGAGTTTGGTCTCTCCTACCTTTTTATCAGTCATGACCTTGCCGTAGTGGAGGCTATCTCCGACAGGGTTGCCGTGATGTATTTCGGGGAAATCGTTGAGGAAGCGACCGCGAGTGATCTTTTTGCAAGACCGGAACATGCCTATACACGACAACTCGTACAAAGCGCGCCGCGCATCAGGAGAGAGTAGCAAGATATGGTCAGAACGGGCCAGAATTCAGATCGCGAACCGCAATCGCGCCCGAAGGTGGCCAAGGCCCGCCGGCGACCGGAGGAGATTGCTGATCGTATCAAGGATGTTATCCGTTCCGATGCATTGAGACCCGGAGATCGACTGCCTCAGGAAAAGGAGCTCATCGACCAGTTCAAGGCTGCCAAGGGCACTGTGCGCGAAGCGATGAAGGCATTGGAAACGCAAGGACTGATTTTTACACGCAGCGGTCCAGGCGGCGGTGCTTTCGTGGCTGAACCTTCTGCCCAGCACGCGATGGAAATGCTGGGGAGCTATTTTTTCTTCGACCAGCCGGCCCTTGCGGAAGTCTACGCTATTCGCAAGCTACTTGAACCGGAGGTCGCTGCCGTCCTGGCGGGAAAGTTGACCGAGAACGACATCGTTCGCTTGGAAAGCACAATGCGTATCTATGATCGTCCACCCGTCGATCTCGATGATCAGTATCGCCAACGTATTGCGGAACTGGATTTCCATTCGCTGCTGGCACAGCTTTGTCCAGACCGTCTGCTGGGGTTCATCTGCGGCTTGACTCATAATCTGCTGCGAAGCCTGCCGATCGCGCGCGCAATTTATGCCGACCCGACGCCAGCCTCGCGTGAAGAAGGACTTCTTTTTCAGCATCGATTGCTGGCGGCGCTCGTTGAAGATCGTAGCGAAGATGCTCGCCGGATTGCGTTTGAGCACATGGTTTCTGCCGAAAATTATATGCTTTCCAAGGCTAATATTGTTGGCAAGACTGCCTGACTCAAACCAAAAAGTTGGGAACCATCCCGGCGCTCCCGCATTTGCAATTATGCAGGCCGCCGCCATAACAGATGCGACGGCCTAATTCGTGTATGAATGACAATGGAGGTTTCGACCCTATTTATGTGTGGTATTTGCGGAGAAGTCAGGTTTGACGGTGGTTCGCCGTCAGTTTCGGCAGTCTCGAAAATGGCGGATGTGCTTAGTCCTCGCGGACCGGATGCATCCGGGATTGTGATCCGGGGCAATATCGGCTTTGGGCACCGAAGATTAAGAATCCTCGATCTCTCTGAAAAATCGCAGCAACCGATGATCGATGCCGATCTCGGTTTGACGCTTGTGTTCAATGGCTGCATTTACAATTTCCGTGAACTGCGTGCAGAGCTTGAACAGAAGGGCTACACTTTCTTTTCCGATGGCGACACCGAAGTCATTCTCAAGGCGTGGCATGCATGGGGCGAGGACTGTGTTACGCGCTTTCTCGGCATGTTCGCTTTCGCCATTCATGAACGGGATACCGGCAGGATTATCCTGGCACGTGATCGGTTTGGCATTAAGCCGCTTTATACTGCCGAAGTGGATAATGCATTGCGATTTGCCTCTTCGCTGCCTGCTCTGGTCAAAGCTGGCGGCATCGACACGTCGATAGATCGCGCGGCCTTGCACAATTATATGAGCTTTCATGCCGTCGTGCCGCCACCGCGCACGATCTATAATGGTGTGCGAAAGCTTCCCCCGGCGACGATCCGTGTCTACGAAGCAAATGGGCGTTTCGTTGATCGTATCTATTGGCAGGCGCCTTATCGCCGCCTTCCCGGTGACGGTGCATTGAGACGGGAGGAATGGCAAGAGCAGCTGCTTGATATGCTGCGTGTTGCTGTCAAGCGGCGAATGATTTCCGACGTGCCGGTCGGTGTGCTTTTGTCCGGTGGGGTCGATTCCAGTCTAATCGTGGGTCTGCTTGCTGAAGCGGGTCAAGCGGGCCTGATGAGCTTTTCAGTTGGCTTTGAGGAAGCGAACGGGGAAAAAGGCGACGAGTTTTTCTATTCAGATCTGATCGCCAAACATTTTGGTACCGAGCATCACAAGATTTTCGTGCCCTCCGCAGACCTCATGGATGCCTTGCCGGGAACGATTGCGGCGATGTCAGAGCCGATGGTGTCCTATGATAATGTCGGCTTCTACCTTCTTTCGAAGGAGGTTTCCAAGCACATCAAAGTTGTCCAGTCGGGACAGGGCGCAGATGAAGTTTTCGGCGGTTATCACTGGTATCCGCCGCTGATGGATTCCAATGATGTCGTGAGCGATTACGCCAAAGGGTTTCGCGACCGCACCCATGAGGTGCTTGCCACGCAACTATCGCCGGAATGGATGCCGGATCGTGACTACAGTCAGGACCTTCTGGAAAAGTATCTGCTGCAGGATGGAGCGGATACTCCTGTGGACCGTGCGCTGCGGCTCGATACCAATGTGATGCTGGTGGATGATCCGGTAAAGCGCGTAGACAACATGACGATGGCATGGGGACTTGAAGCACGAGTGCCATTTCTGGACCACGAGCTGGTTGAGCTTGCTGCCCGCATTCCGCCGGAGGAAAAACTGCGTGACGGCGGTAAGGGCATCCTCAAGGATGTGGCTAGGAAGGTCGTTCCAAGTGAAGTGATTGACCGTAAAAAGGGATATTTCCCGGTGCCACAGCTCAAATATATCGCAGGTCCTTATCTCGATATGTTGCGAGATGCACTTTCTTCAAAAAAGGCACGGGAGCGCGGACTTTTCCAGCGCGACTATCTTGAACGCCTGTTTGCAAAGCCGTCTGAACACATTACGCCTTTGCGTGGTTCGGAACTTTGGCAGGCCGGCCTCCTTGAAATGTGGTTGCAGACCCAGGAGGCATGAAATGTGGAAAACCGGCGAGGTGGATATGACCCGGCAGAAAGCGAGAGACCGCAAGGCTTTTTCGCATCGTCTTACACGCTTGCGGACACCTGAAAATGCGGGCTTCTATCAGGAACACACGCATGGCCATGACAAGGCGGGACGCGAACAGGATGTGGTTATCGACTGTGGTTGGGGCCGACTGCTCTTCGCGCAGACTTTTGAAACCAATGGTGCCATTGTGGAAGCTTTGCGGGCGGAAGCGCCCGCGAGCCGCGACATTGTCTTTTATGTCAGCGATCCTCATGTGCTTCTATCGCTCGCGCCGCATGAGATATTTCTCGATCCGTCGCACACATACCGGCTTGAACTTTCAACCTATCGTCCGGGCGGTCGACGGACACGCGGCATCACCATTCGTCGAGCGGTATCGGAAGTAGATGCGGAAGGCATCAATGCCGTCTATGCAGCCTGTGGGATGGTTCAACTGCGTCCCGATTTTTTCTCCTCTGAGCGCGACAACCGTGCTGTTACCTATTTCGTGGCCCAGGACGATGCCACCGGCGAAGTCGTTGGCACTGTAACGGGTATCGACCATCAACGCCTCTTCGATGATCCTGATCGTGGCGCTTCGCTCTGGTGTCTCGCAGTTCATCCCCAGGCACGGCAGCCCGGTATTGGTGAGAAACTGGTACGAAAACTTGCTGAGCACTTTCAGGCTCGCGGCTTGAGCCATATCGACCTTTCGGTTCTGCACGACAATGAGAATGCCATTAGGCTCTATGAGAAATTAAAGTTTCGCCGTGTTCCGCTCTTCGCGATCAAACGCAAGAACGCAATTAACGAGAAGTTCTTTGCTTCACATCTAGACACTTTCAACGCACTCAATCCCTATGCTCGCATAATCGTGGATGAAGCGGTGCGTCGTGGTATTCAGGTTGATGTAACCGATGCCGAAGGCGGCTTTTTCCGTCTTTCTTACGGCGGACGTTCTGTTCATTGTCGCGAGAGTTTGTCAGAAATGACATCGGGTGTCGCAATGTCGATCTGTGACGACAAGGCCGTGACGCGGCGTATTGTCGAGAAAGCCGGATTGATGGTGCCGGAACAGATTGCCGCAGAAGCGGACAATGATGCCCTCGAGGCTTTTCTACAACGTCACGGCAAGCTGGTGGTGAAGCCCGCCCGCGGTGAACAGGGGAGAGGAATTTCCGTCGGCATTTCGACGATGAAAGATTTGCGAACGGCGATCAAACAGGCACGCACCGTGTGCGATCGCGTGTTGCTTGAGGCATGTTTTGAAGGCGAGGATCTTCGGCTGGTGGTTATCGACTATCAGCTCGTGGCGGCTGCGGTTCGCCGCCCACCGCGGGTGGTGGGCGATGGCAAGACAACCATCCGGAGGCTTATAGAAACACAATCGCGCAGACGCGCTGCGGCGACTGGCGGAGAAAGCTGCATTCCCATCGATGCAGAAACGAAAAGGTGTCTGGAGGAACAAGGTCTGTCGTTCGATTCCGTATTGGAAGACAGCCGTGAAATTACGGTGCGCAAGGCAGCCAATCTTCACACAGGTGGTACGATCCACGATGTTACAGCTACAGTGCACAGCGACCTTGTCGACGCGGCTTGTAAGGCCGCACGGACGATTGGTATTCCCGTTGTCGGCATTGATTTCATGGTCAAGCAGCCCGAAACTTCGGACTATATCTTCGTTGAAGCCAATGAGCGTCCGGGGCTCGCCAATCATGAGCCCCAACCCACAGCCGCCCGATTTGTCGACTTGCTGTTTCCGGGCTCAAGATAATCGGGTCCAGAAAAATTGAAGTCTCAGAATGTTCGCCGAAAAACGTTTTGGCGAACATGAAGCTATGCAAACCTAAAGCAATATGATGTAATTTAGATATTAAAGAAATTTTAAGCAGGAATTGTATTCAGCGGTTCAATTATTAATTGTAACTGGGAAATTCATTCTTCGTTCGGTTTCTGCCTCTATCCCTTTATGACAGGGGCTTAGGCGAAAAAGGTTGCTCGAAGCGCAATCACGTCTGGGCGGGAAAAGGGCTGAAATGGACACGCGGGGGCATAACAACAAGAATGTTCCGCTGGCAGTCGATCTGGACGGGACGCTGGTTTCGACTGATCTGCTGTGGGAGGGCATTTTTCTTCTTTTGAAGAAGAACATCCTGTTTTTGTTCATGCTTCCGGTCTGGTTGTTTTCGGGTAAGGCCTATTTCAAGCGACAGGTGGCCGAGCGCGTGATGCTGGATGCATCACGACTTCCGTATCGAACTGATTTTCTAGAGTTTTTGCGCCGCGAACATGCGTCAGGAAGAACCTTGGTGCTGGCAACAGCGGCGGCAGAACCGATGGCCAGGGCCGTGGCGGCTGAGGTCGGGATTTTCAACGCGATCTACTCGACATCCGGCACGACCAATCTTTCGGCAGAGCGCAAGGCTGCTCTGCTTGTCGAGCACTATGGACGGCAGGGTTTCGATTATGCCGGAAATGATCGTGACGACTTGCCGGTTTTCGATGTGGCCCGACGGGCGATTGTTGTCGCGCCGGATCGCGCAGCCGCTCAATTCCAGCAACGGACCGGATGCGAGATATTCAGTGACGAGAAACCGGCTCTCAGAACCTATCTTCGTATGCTGCGGGTTCATCAGTGGCTGAAAAACCTGCTTGTCTTTGTGCCGGCCATTCTGGCGCATGACATAATGAAGCCTGACGTATTTATCGCCTCTTGTCTGGCGTTCGTGGCCTTTTCTGCCACAGCGTCTGCGATCTATATCGTCAATGATATTGCCGATCTTCCGTTGGATCGCAGGCATGCGCGGAAAAATCAGCGCCCTTTCGCCCGAGGACAAATATCCATTCCTTTTGGCTTAAGCATTGCAGCTTTGTTGTTGCTTCTGGCGACTTTCATCTGCTTCTTTCTCCCGCCCGCCTTCACGCTCGCAATTGTCGCCTATCTGGTTTTCACGACTGCCTATACTTTTGCGTTGAAGCGCATGTTGTTGGGGGATGTGATTTGCCTAGCGGGGCTTTACAGCCTGCGGCTTTTGGGAGGGGCGGCGGCTTCCTATATTCCGCCGTCATTCTGGCTGATGGCTTTCGCTATGTTCTTTTTTCTGTCGCTGGCGCTGGTGAAGCGTTATGTCGAGTTGCAGGGAGCGACAATGACAGAAAAAGACCGGATCGCAGGGCGAGGCTATCGCCCCGAAGATCGCGACATTGTCGGACAATGTGGGGTCGCGGCTGCGTTTACCGCAGCGCTGGTTCTGGCGCTTTATATCAATAGCGATGCCGTCAAGACGCTCTACACCTATCCTTGGCTGATTTGGCCGCTCGGTCCGATTGTACTCTATATCAATGTGCGTGTGTGGATATTGGCGCATCGTGGCGACATGGACGACGATCCGGTCCTCTTTATTGCCCGGGATTGGCGCAGTCAGGTCGTCATAGCGTTTGGCGCGGTGCTGCTTCTTGTGGCCGGGATGCGCTGATGGAACAATCTTTTGACAGTTTCGGGCGCATTGACCGACGAAGGCGACGCTATCTTCCGTCGGAAGAGCTGGAGACTGATTTCACACAAGTCTTGTCCGGTGATGCGAGCTTGCTGCCGTTCGGAAATGGTCGCTCCTACGGCGATAGCTGTCATAATGATGCGGGCTTCCTTGTGCCCACACGGTCGCGGAATAAGATACTGCACTTCGATCCGAATGCTGGCCTGCTGACTGCTGAGAGCGGCGTATTTCTGAGTGAAATCATCGCCCATGCTGCTCCGCACGGTTACTTTCTGCCTGTCACGCCCGGCACGCAGTTTGTAACGCTCGGCGGAGCCGTTGCCAATGACGTGCACGGCAAGAACCATCACCGGCAGGGGACTTTTGGATGTCATGTTGAGGCGCTGGACTTGCTTCGCTCGGACGGCATTCATTACAAGTGTTCCGATACCGAAAATACCGGCTTGTTCCGGGCCACAATCGGCGGAATGGGTCTGACCGGATTAATACTTCGCGCGACGATTCAGCTCATGCGGGTGGGGGGCATCGACGTCGAAGAGAAAGTTCAGCCCTTCGCTAATCTTGATGCATATTTCGATATGGCCGAGGTGGCGGATCATGAAAATGAATATGCTGTTGCCTGGGTTGACCAGCTCTCCAACGGTCGGGGTCTGCTGATGGTTGGTAATCATGTCGCCACGCCAAGTAGTTCCATTTCGACTGCCGGACGGTTGGGCGTACCGTTTGAATTGCCTTGCTCTTTGTTGAATAGGGCCAGCCTTTCGCTTTTCAATGCGGCCTATTTCCGGCGCAACAATCGACCGAAGACGGCGCGTAGAGTGCCGTATCAAAACTTCTTTTATCCACTTGATGGTATCCGCAACTGGAACAGGCTTTATGGGCCGGCGGGGCTATACCAGCATCAAAGCGTTATCCCGTTCGATACAGCCCCAAAGATCATTCCTGCGATGCTTGAAACAAGCCGCGTTGCGGGCCAGGTCTCGTTTTTGACCGTACTCAAGCGCTTCGGCTCGGTTAACTCTCCTGGTCTCATGTCATTTCCGAAGCCGGGATATACACTGACGATGGACTTCCCCAACCGTGGCGACAGGACGCTCGAGTTGCTGCTCCTGCTGGACCAAATGGCTATAGAAGCCGGGGGGCGGGTCAATCCATATAAGGACCATAGGATGAGTGCGGAGGTGTTTGCCGCAGGCTATCCACACTGGCGCGACTTCGAGGTTTTTCGCGACAAGGCTTTCAACTCCAATTTCTGGCGCCGCACGGCAATGACGCTCGGAGCAACTGGTTAGGAAGTGCGATGAAATATATTCCCTTCATCCTGTTTACAGTCATGACGAACGCCGCCGCGCAGTTGATGCTGAAATATGGCATGCTGACGCTTGGACCGATCAGCTTTTCAGCCGAAACATTGATCCAACGTATATTCCAGATTGTCTTCAATCCCTGGATTTTTGCCGGTCTGCTGACCTTCGTGATCTCAATGGCCTCGCATCTTTACGTGCTGTCGAAAGTAGATCTTTCGTTTGCCTATCCGTTCCTCAGTCTTGCCTATGTCGCGGTCGCTCTATTTGCCTGGCTTTTGTTCAAGGAGGAACTGGGTGCCTATAAGATTGCCGGCATTGCGTTCATCTGTATCGGGACAGTGCTGATCGCGCAAAGCGGCAAGTCGTCCGAACCCGAGACAGAGACAAATATAAATCAGCAGACGCTTAGTTAAACGGGGCGGCATGATGAGACATATAATCTTCGGTGGCGATGGATTTGTCGGACGTTATCTCGTTCCAAAGCTCCTTGCCGACGGTCATGAGGTCATTGTCGCGGATATCGTGAAAAGCGATCTGCCGCACTATGCTGACGCCGCTTACATTACAACCGATGTGACCGACCCTGAAGCGATCCTTAGGCTGGGCATCCATGCAGACGACATAGTCTATAATCTGTCTGCCAAGATGCTCTCGCCAATTCAGCTCCGGGCGCGGCGTCACGATTTCTTCTTTCCCGTAAATTATTACGGTACAGAGAACATAATCAAGGCGATGGATGCGGCGGACGCCAACAACCTCGTCCATTTCACCACCGATATGGTTTACGGACATACCTATGTCTGGCCGCAGAAAGAAGATCACCCATGCAAGCCGCTTGGCGAGTACGGACTCTCCAAACTGAAAACCGAAGAGCTCGCCGTTGAATGGCGCGAGCGGGGCATGAACATTTCCCTGTTTCGTCCTCGCCTTATTATCGGTCCGGGCCGCCTCGGTATTCTGGAAAAACTGTTCAAGCTGATTGATCACAATCTACCAGTACCGATGATCGGGGCAGGCAGGAATCCCTATCAGTTTATTTCGGTGTTCGACTGCGCGGAGGCGGCGCGGGCAGCTTTCAAGGCGGGCGTTCCCAATGAGGTCTATAATCTCGGTTCGCTCAATCCTCCTCCCGTCCGTAAACTGCTTGGCGGTCTGATCAGCCATGCAAGATCAAAATCTATTCTATTGCCAACGCCAGCCTGGGCGGTGAAACGCGCGCTGGACCTGCTCGACTGGATGAACATGCCGATCATGGACCCGGAGCAATATCTGATTGCTGATGAAATGTGTGTCCTGGACGTCTCAAAAGGCGAGCGCGAACTTGGCTGGATACCGCAATATCGTGATGAGGACATGCTGATCGCGGCTTATAATGAATATCGCAAGAAAGTCGGTGCCACGTCTTCGGGTGTCCGGGCTTCTGAAATGGCATAAGGGCAGAAATGAAAAAGACGAATACAACGCCAAAGCCGAAGCTATTGACCGTCGCCGAGGCAAAAGCGCTTGATCTGCCACGGATGACAGAGCTGTTTACGGCCCACCTCAATCCAGGCCAGCTTCATTTCATGAAGCTGCTCGGCTTTCACAAGGTGAAAATCGAGCGTGCTGAAGGCATGTATTATTACGACCAGAATGGGCGATCGATACTCGATTTCTTCGGTGGGTTCGGATCGCTGGCTTTCGGGCATAATCACCCGCGTATTCTCGGAGCACGGCGCCAATTCCAGGACGAGATGCGCCACGAGATCGCAATTGCGTTCATGTCTCAATATGCGACTGCTCTCGCTTATGACATTGCGGCCTGTTCGCCAGGTGACCTCGATATGGTGTTTCTGGGCTCTTCCGGCTCGGAAGCCATGGAAGCGGCGATCAAGGTGGCGGAACGCGCCGCCGGTTCGAAAAAGCCCAAGATCGTCTATGCGGAAAATTCGTTTCACGGTAAGACCAAGGGGGTTTTGTCTGTCACGGATGGCGGGCTATATCGTAGCGAGTTCAAGCTGGTCGATAACACGGTACGGGTTCCCTTCGGCGATATAGCAGCCGTTGAAAATGCGTTTCGTTCTGCCCCTGAAATCGGGGTGATCGTGCTTGAAACAGTGCAGGGTGGCGGAGGCATCATTCAGGCTGGCGCGGAGTTCTGGCAGAAATTGCGCAGCCTTTGCGACCAGTATGGTGTGATTTGGGTAGCCGACGAAGTGCAATGTGGGCTGGGACGAACCGGAAAATTCTACGCTTTCGAGCATTATGGCGTCATACCAGACGTCACGGCCTTGGCGAAGTCGCTTGGCGGCGGAAAGACGGCGATGGCTGCTATGATCGCTCGCCGAGACATCTATATGAAGGCCTATGGCTCCCCAAAGACCGCGATGATCCATGCGATGGCAACATTTGGCGGGATTGGCGAGGCTTGCATCACGTCGATTGAAGCTTTGAACCTGCTTTACGACGAACATCTGATCGATAATGCAGCCGATGTGGGGGAATATCTTTTGGATCGGCTGCACGAATTGCAGAGCCGCTATCCTGCGCTTTTGAAAGACGTGCGCGGGAAGGGGATGATGGTGGGGCTGGAGTTCCACGATTTCTCGCAGACAATGCCGGTCGTGCTGCGACCTGTCTTAGCGATGCTTGATGAGAAGCTGAAAGGTTCGCTTCCTGGCTTTATCGGTAGCCATCTGCTGCGCGACCATGGAGTTTTGGTCGCATTTACCGAGTATAATCGAAACGTGATCCGCCTTGAGCCGCCGCTGATTTGTGGGCGCGAGCACGTGGACGCGTTCGTAAAGGCGCTGGATGAGGTGCTTTCACGCGGCATCGTCCGAATCGTGCGGGATTTCGTCAAAGCTCAGATGAAATGATCCAATTCTGATTACGGGATTAAGCCGGGGCGAAGCAGCAAGTCCCAACAGGGGTTCAAAGTAACGACAATATGACCCTGTAGCGCTTCGGCATATATTTTCTGCAAGGCAAGGCGATTGGTGGTCGTCGGGCATTTCGGGCGCAATATGCCGTCGGTTGCTGCCACAGCGGCTTTTGCTTCCTCGGATAACGCCGGGACTGTACGAAAAGGGTCGGCACCGATCTGGATATGCCGTGTCGCATCGCGATCCAGTATCCATGCGAACGGATTGACGAAGTCGAGTGACATGATGCTCTGTAGGCGGACATGATTGCTGGTCTCGAAGGCTTTCAGGTCTTTCACCATCTGATTTGCAGAGACGAGCCAGTAGACCTGGAAATCGATTTCTGAATAAAGCTGCCAGCTAGATAGCTGGCCTTGTGCCGCCAACCTTTCATACGTTGCCTGATTCTCAGCATAATGAGTTTCGAAAAGCGTCGCTCGTTGCAGGAATTCGGGTCGGGTCAGCACCTGCCCAAGATTCTTCAATTCCGGTAAGGACGGTTGCACATAAGTCGGCGCGACGGCAAAGGCGCGCAAGCTACGGTGCACAATCTTGGTGAATGTCGGGATGACACACAAGGCAGCGAGCACGACGAAGGCGATCCTGAGCGGCTCGGGACTAGCGTTCATGCGTTGAAAGATCATAAGCAGGATCGGCCAAAGGAATATGAATTCCTGGCTTCCCGTGTTCTGTGTTTCAAGAATGATGCCACCCATAAGCCCAATGGCGAGCCAAAAGGAGGCCCGGTCGAAAAGCCAATCCTGTTGACCAGACTGGCGGCGTTCACTCCAGAAAAGGGCCAAGGCAAGGATCGCTGCGGGCAAGATGACGTCCAGCTTCAACGATATAACGGTCAGGAACCGCGGTAATAGGGCTTCTTCATTGAGTGTGACCAAAGTGGTGATGTCGCGAATATATGCGCTAACAATCCCATTGTGCAGTTCAAGGGCAAGCAGACCAGCGATGGTAACTGTGGTCGCGAGCAGTACATCACGAAGCGAGAGCCGTCCGGCGAGCAGTGCCACAAATCCAAACAGCCCGCCTGCAAGAAAGCCAGTCACCTTCATGAAAAAAAGGGCAAGCATCACCGCTGCACAAAAGAGCGCGAGCTTTACGCCCTTCTGCATAAACACCAGTCCGCACATAAGCACGTAGAGCAGAAGTGATGTATGGCGATTATAGATGCCAAACCCATCCAGCCCGGGATACGGATAAAAGCTTTGTGTATTTGCCGGAAAGATTGCGAAAGCCAGAAATGGAACAAGGATAAGAAAGCCGATCTTCCGATTATGGGTGGCGAGGTTTGTCAGTAACCATGCCATTAGCGGGGCTGTAACGGCTAATGCTGACCATTGAACGAGCAGAAGCGGTTGTGCTTGCAGGAACAGGCTGTATCCCCAAGTAAAAAGATAATAGCCAAGCGGCCCAACAGGTGTGGAAAAATCTACCCCGGGGACCTGGCCCATTCCTATCCGCTGAGCCGCGTCGAAATAGATATAGCTGTCCCAATACATGGGCCCGATGGGGGCATTGAGCCTGAATGATAGCAATGCGATCAGCAGAACGAGAACAAGACCCAACCAGAATACAGGCGCGCATAGCAGCGACGTTCTGGCCGATTTCAACGTTGTGCTGAAGAACATGGAAACCTGCCCCCTCGTACATTATGCGCAGAAGTTACCCGCTTACCCTTAAAATTACTAAAATAGTCACAGGGCTGCCAGAGCAGGCGCGAATTTGAGTAGAGAGTTTTAGAAAAGAGAACGCCCACTGCACTGGGAGGAGAAGTGTGCAGTGGGCGAATCTATAAAGCGCGATTGGGAGGAGGAGTATCGCGCTTTGGGTTCGGTTTTTGGGAGGAGGAGTAAAACCGAACAAGCCGAAAATAGGAATAAGGGTCGCTGCTTACAAGGGGCGGCGTTGCAATGCAGATATGCATTTTCCGGGCAGCTAAAAAAGAAACCGCCCCGCTGCGGTCTGGCGCGCTGGGGCGGTACTCCCTCCTCCAAGTGAAAGGAACAATAACCGTGCTTATGGAGAAAGCAACCCCCTAACAAAACTCTTTAATTTTCAGAAATTACTGAAACTAATGTAGAGTTATTGGATGATGCTCAGTCATGCTCGTTCGGGTCAAGTTCATTCTTATCCGACTGGGTTCTGAATTGCCTTGATCCTTATTAATGATAGTCCAGTTAGTACAGATGCGGGAAAGCTCGTCAAGTTGAAGTGGCAATACTGGCTGGTACTGTTCATCGCGTTTCCACGTTTGAACACAGATTGTCTATTTATCTTCGTCGAAGGCTTGAGTGGATTTCCTCACCTTCTCGATTGGGGTTTCCGGGGATGCCGCATTAGCGCGTACACTCGCCGCGAGGCAGTCTTCATCTGGGTCTGCTGTAAGCGCATATCAGCAATGCAAGCTTGTTGATTGAGTAGGTCGGGCAGGCGGGTTATTAAAAACGGGTCCGGTTCAATCCTCCTCCCATGAGCCGGACCTAAAGCGCGATATTCCTCCTCCCAAGCGTTGTGGGCTTTTCTATAATTACCTCACGCAATTTTTCAGGCTGGAACGTATTGTTAGTTCCAGAATCGGAGCGGGCGTTCCATTTTTCTTGTGCGTGCACTCCTGAGAGCTCGCCCGCCTCGCGCCCCTAAGCCCCCCGCCCAAACGCGAGGCGGTTCCTTTCAGTGGAATCTTCTTCAACATTTACATTCCAGTGCTTTCGTCAGCGATTATCCCTCTGAGCGAGGCTCTAGTGGATGAGGAAAGAAAGCGATGGGAACGATCGCAGTTGCCCGGCTGGATTGTACTCATTTGCTGCGTAGGCTAGATCTGGTGATCGCTTATGAGAAGGTTCTCACTGCGTTTATTATTAATCGAGTTCTTGGCGCCGTTCTGATAATACCAAAACAAGATGCAGTTCATCTACAAATTTTTTATGATTACAATAATACTTATTTGAAATAAATTGGTGATATTTGTATAATTCTCCGACTATGGTAAGTTTTTAGAATTTTCTTCTAAGTAAATTTATATCACAAAAATGTAATACGTTACGTAGCGTCATATTTGATCGGAATTTAATTTTACACTCTGCGTGCCGTATCCTGTGGATGGTGGAGAAATAACAATATTCAATCCGACAATCCGTTTAATATCTAGAATAAGATGAGTCGTATCAGCCCAGAAAGTCGATGTCGATTTTCGTAAATCATTATGCGTGGGATCAACAGTTTAGAATGTTCTTTTTGCATCGATAAGGAGGCATGGCGCTCTAATACCCTGGTGGTAGTCATGTTTTGATCATCAAAAGAGCTGATGGCTTCACCCGTTGAAACCCTTGGGTTCCAGACGTTAACCATCTGTTAACCATTGCGCATATAAACCGGATAAACCGTTTTTTAACCAAGATGAATCAAGTGCTAACACAGTCTCGTCCAATCCGCTTGAAAGGGAGGTCCTTTCTTGCGCTGGTACTCTCGCCTGAATTGCCGCTCGATGGCTGGCTCGACAAGCTGGACGATCTGGCTGCCCGTTCAGTGGGGTTCTTTCTGAATCGCCCGATCGTTCTCGATCTGGAAAATGTTTCGATTGAGCGTCCACAGTTGGTTCAGCTTTTAGAGGATTTGGTAAAACGCGGCGTCTGGATCACCGGCTTTGAAAATGCTCGCCCCTCTCTTCTGGGGCCGGGCATGCCGCCAGCAATGCGCGGCGGGCAGCCAGCAGCCGACTTTGACACGGAGATCAAGGAGCAGAAGCCGCAGGAACGTGCATCGGTGGCGCCCACATCGGTACAACTTGTTAAGGCCGTTCCTTCCATGGTCGTTACCGAGCCTGTTCGGTCAGGCCAATCAGTCTATTTTCCAGACGGCGATGTAACGATTGTTGGTTCTGTCGCATCTGGCGCGGAAGTTGTGGCCGGTGGCTCCATACATGTCTATGGCGCGTTGCGCGGTCGTGCGATGGCTGGAACGGCCGGAAACGCCGATGCGCGCATATTTTGCCGCAAGATGGAAGCAGAGCTTGTTGCTATCGATGGTCTCTACAAGACGGCCGAAGATATGGAGAGCCGATTGCGCGGACAGGCAGTCCAGCTCTGGCTCGACGGCGACTACATGATGGCAGAGACACTTAGCTAGCATTCTCGAAGAGCTGAGAAGCTTCATGGGAAGCAAGGTTCAATCGGATTTAAGACACTTTGGAGTGTCGTAAAAGAAAAGCAGAGCATTTCATATCCCGGATAACGAATGCTCTGGAGGCGCGCGGGAGATACAGGAGACAAATATGGCAAAAGTGATTGTTGTAACTTCCGGTAAGGGTGGCGTTGGCAAAACGACATCGACCGCTGCAATCGGAGCTGCGCTGGCACAGCGCGGCGAAAAGACTGTCGTTATCGACTTCGACGTCGGTCTGCGTAACCTTGATCTCGTTATGGGAGCGGAACGCCGCGTCGTATTCGATCTGGTCAATGTCATTCAGGGCGATGCAAAGCTTCCGCAAGCTTTGATCCGCGACAAACGCCTTGAAACTTTGTATCTGCTGCCGGCCTCCCAGACGCGTGACAAGGATAACCTCACGACTGATGGTGTTGACCGCGTCATGGAAGATTTGAAGAAAGAGTTCGACTGGATCATTTGCGACAGCCCTGCAGGGATTGAACGTGGGGCCACGCTCGCCATGCGCCATGCGGATATGGCTGTGGTCGTCACGAATCCTGAGGTATCTTCGGTGCGCGATTCCGACCGCATCATCGGTTTGCTGGATGCCAAGACGCTCAAGGCCGAGCGCGGTGAGCGCGTGGAAAAGCATCTCCTTCTGACCCGTTATGACCCGGTGCGCGCCGAGCGCGGCGATATGTTGAAGGTTGATGACGTTCTTGAAATACTGTCCATTCCGCTTCTGGGTATCATTCCAGAAAGCCAGGACGTTCTGCGGGCATCCAATATTGGTTCGCCCGTAACACTTGCCGATCAGCGCAGTGCACCTGCACTGGCTTATCTCGACGCAGCCCGCCGCCTTGCCGGTGAAGAAGTGCCGATGACTGTTCCATCCGAAAAGCGCGGCCTTCTGGGTAAACTTTTCGGAAGGAGAGCGGCATGAGCCTGTTTCGTTTCTTCAGCAAACCTGCTTCCGCGCCGCAAGCGCGCGAACGGTTGCAGGTTCTGCTTGCCCATGAACGGGCATCACACGAACATTCCGATCTTGTTGCGATATTGCGGGAAGAAATTCTCGCCGTTATCGCCAAGCATATCCAGATTGATCGCGACAAGGTCAGCGTGAAAATGGATCGCGGTGATCAGATGTCGACACTTGAAGTCGACATTGAACTTCCGTTGAAAGCGAAGGTGCGGGCGGCCTGATTAACACCAAATTTGCGGATAGCCAGAAAAGATGGAGGGAAAAAACCATGAACCGCGGTGCACTTCTCACCAGATTGAAGGAGCTTCAGGAGCTTCCAAAGTTTCAGAAGCGGGATATCTGTACCATAAGCGCTTTCTTGCAGCTTGAGGCGCTGGCAGAGCATGTCAGGGTCTGTGAAGAGGCTGCAGGCGTTGCACAAACCGGGCAGGATCATTGATCCTGCCTTTTCCTTGTAAGGTCCAGTTTTACGAGCCCCCCAAACCTGTGGCTTTGGCGGGTTGAACGTAGGCGGATGAAGGGTGCCGCGTTCACGGCACGGCAAAAAACATCTGCAAATAGCAGCCGAAAAAGGCAAGGGCGATCAGCGCCGCGATGAGAAACAGGAGCTTCATTCATCATGCATCGCTTAATCGCTGTTCACATTCAAGAAAACAGATGGTGATTGACAGGGAAAAGAAGAAAATCTTGCTCTAACCCATTGTTTGAATGTGTTTTTCCAAAGTGCCAGGTTTACTCATTTGTTTGGAATGGGTGCCAGTTCTTGGCGTGCTATGCTCAAAACTGCCTGTGTCAGGCTTGCAAGCCTTTCGGCCGCAAGACGGTTGACCTGCCAGAATAAGGGAATATCCAGCGGGGTGTCCGGGATCAGTTCGGCCAGCTTGCCCGATCGCAAATGGTCGCCGACCAACTGCGTGGGATTCATCCCCCATCCCATGCCTGATAGGCTCGCATCGACGAAAGCCTGTGTCGAGGGAATCCAATGTGTCGGGCATGCGATGTCGGTTCTGAGAGCTGCGCGCACCCACTGGTCCTGTAATCTGTCCTTCTGGTTGAATGTCAGAGCCGGAGCCTTGGCCATAGCATCGTGGGTAATTCCGCGGGGAAAATGGCGAGCCATGAAGTCTGGCGATGCAGTCGCGCGATATTGGAGAACGCCAAGCGGGGTCAGACGGCAGCCCTGAACCGGTTTGGATAGGGAGGTGACTGCAGCAATCACGCGTCCCCGCCTCAGCCATTCGGCAGTATGGTCTTGATCGTCGACCGCAATGTTGAAGAGATATTCCGACGTCGCACTGAAATGCGAGATCGCTTTTAGAAATCATGTGCCCAGACTATCGGCATTGGTCGCTATATGAAGCGTTACGCGCTGTGCAGTATTTTCGCTGCTGGACAGTCCGGGCAATTCCGCCAGAAGCTCACGCTCAAGCATGCCTACCTGTTCGATATGACGGCATAGCCAGTCACCTTTTTCAGTGGCGGTGCAAGGAGAGCCGCGCTCAATGAGTATGGCACCAAGCCGCTCTTCGAGATGTTTGACCCGTTGCGAGATTGCCGACGGAGTCACGTTCAATGCGCGTGCGGCTTTCTCAAAGCTACCTGTCTGAACCACCATCGCAACCGCTCTTAAGGCGGAATAGTCTATCATTAGATCTCCTAAATCAAGATTATGATATTTAATTATTCTAACTATACAATCTCCGGTATCCAAGTGTCAGCTAATCCTAAAACGGCGATTGTTTATGAATCCTTCAGTCTACCTGACCGGCCTCACCATGGGCCTTACCCTCATTGTCGCCATTGGTGCGCAGAACGCTTTCGTGTTGCGGCAAGGGCTGCGCGATGAACACGTGTTCGCAGTAAGCCTTGCCTGTGCCATCTCAGATGCCATTTTGATCCTGATTGGTGTCACAAGTTTCCAGAAAATTGCCGCTATCATGCCCGCGCTTGATCCGATCATGCGATATAGTGGGGCTGCTTTTTTGATCTGGTACGGTGCGCGCAATCTCTATTCCGCTTTCACTTCGTCGGCGGTCCTCGCCACCACAAACGGCACGTCCGTGAGCCTCACCAAGACGCTAGCAACCTGTCTGGCCCTGACATGGCTCAATCCTCATGTTTATCTGGATACTGTCGTGCTGCTCGGGACGATTTCTACACAGTTTCCTGGTTTGGAAACGTCATTTGCTGCGGGAGCTATCACTGCATCCTTTCTGTTTTTCTTTTCGCTTGGCTATGGCGCCCGCTGGCTGCGCCCGATTTTCGCTCGCCCGTCCTCATGGCGTATTCTTGAAGGAGCCATAGCCGCTACGATGTGGTTAATTGCGCTGAAGCTGGTGATTGGCCTGTAACGATTTCAGGAAAGCCACAACCCAAACATGATACCTAGAGCAGTTCCCATTTTGAGTGTATTATTGAGAACCCTCTATTGCTTTGTTTCTGCGTGTTTTCATCCCAAGCCCTGCCTTCACTTTTGGGAATAGTGCTTGAGAGGCCGCTGGCCTCCAATTCCTAAAACGAGGGGATTTCTTCGTACATGAAAAGATCAGGGCGGTCCCCGGATAATGCGGCAGGTTGGCTTGCCCGGGTGGGCGAGATCGTCAAAGTTGTTCACGCCGCGGCTGACGACACCGGCTGAAGGGCGGTTGTAGATAGGCGTCAAGCGGTTTTGGGGAGTGGAGAAAGAACGACGGGATAATAGCGTTAAACCATCCCGACTTGAAAGCAGTCGATCCGGCTCTGTCCCCGCGCGGATCAGGGAGCTCTATGATGGACGACGGAAAGAAAACAGCGAAGAACAATATCGACCTGTCATGCAATAGATTGGTTCCCCTTCAACGGAGCCTGTTGGAGGAGGCTGCACGGGAGATTTCGATTGTCATCGATGGTCAGCGGCAGGAGACCACGGTAGGCAGGGTTGTTCTGCGCAAGATGCTGCAGACAGCCGCGAGCGGCTCACCGCACGCGCTCGGTCATGCGATGCGGTCGATCATTGTCGCCGAGCAGTTGCAGCAGGCAGAAGTCGAGAAGGATCTGGAGTTCGCGCGTCGCTACAAAAAGATGCAGGAAGAGCTTCTGGCGCAGGCCATCAAGGAAGGGCCAGCGTTGCCGACGTCCTACCTCTCCTGGATGATATCGTGATCGTAGATGTGATGATTGAAAACCTCTTGCCGGATCAGGTTCGAAATGCCTACAGCGATGTAGGTGGCTTCGTTGCTCCAGCAAATCTTAATAGTTGGAAAGCAGGAGCAATGAAAAGTACCGTACATTGATGCGGATTCGGTCCGCAGTTTGCTTTTCCGTCGGTTGGGGAAGCGGCCTGCGCGCTATGTATTTGCATCAAGGAGGGCGCGAGGTTTCGTGGCAGATTAGATGGGCCAGCGGTAGCTGCTGCATTATTAGGGGAATCGGTTCTTTAAACGGATCTGCGGAATCTGCCACCGCCGCTACCCGTAGTCTCTTTCTATCGGTCAGTTGCCTCTAAATTTAATGTAAGTAAAATTAAACGAATTAAAAAGATATCTATTAGTAAATAATGATATTGAAAGTAGGATATTTTTGTAATTGACAATTAAAATCTGAAAAATATTGTATATTCACGGATCGGTTAGCTGTTTCGCGTTGACTGAGGTTTGTGGTTTCGAAAAAACCTTGGCTTAAGGGTACGGCATTTCTGTGTACTGGGCTAGTTTGTGAGGAGCCAGCCTCAGTTTTTTGAACGGGCAATCCGATTCTGGCGTTGGAGGCCCTATGGTTGAGCTGATTGGTATCGCCAGCGTAGAAAAGAGCGCTGTCGGCCTTTTTATCCTGATTGCCGACAATAGTTATACTTCCGGGACTGAGGTAGCAGGCGGTACACTGCAGCGTGGCGATGGCCATAGAGTGATGCCGCCTGGCAGTTGTAGCTCGCTTTATGGTGTTGCCGAGCTCAAGCAGTCGCGGACTTGGGCTGAGATGGTGAACCGTAACCAATAGCCAACTACGCTCGGGGGGAGCTTTATCCAGGGGCGTTCGGATAATTGACAAGCAAAATTGCCTTTAGGATCGAAAACTCCACCGGCAGGTAGCCCCCTATATCCACCAGTCATTTGAAAGGACCTGAAAATGAATGATATTGAACATCTCCACCAACTGATCCTCAATCTAGCTGCGCGCCTGCAGGCGACAGAAGCCATCGCCAATGCCGCTATTGCTCTTGCCTGCACACAGGATGACAAAAAGAGTGTGCTGCGAGACAAGTTCCTGAAAGAAACTTTTCCGATGCTCTTGAAGAACGCCGCCGACGCACCGTCCCAGGCGACGAAGCCGGAGCTCGACGAATGGCTGCGTCAGCGAGAACAGGACTTCCTCAATGCTGACCTTCTGAAGATCACGACCCAGATCGAGCAACTGCGTGGTCAGGCAAAATCCACCGTCAACTGAGCTATGCATACGGGGAGGATGGCTGTTTTATGAGTGAATGCACTCAGCCTCCGGTATCCGTATAAGAAGCTGAACGTGAATGTTCTGGCGCGTATGACGGGCACTGGACAGTTGATGCTGTCACAGCAGCTCAAACATATGCGTGAATATAGTCTTGTCTTCATTCGGCGGGAGCGGCGAGATGGCGTCTGGCCAGCGATACCGGCGTATCCCGCCAACGAGGCCGGTGGAAGGGCCGGGTGGAGTTTTGCTTCACCCGGCCTTTGCCTGGACGGTTTCCCACTGCACTTTGCAGGTGCAATCCTCTTGGCTGACTGCGAATACGGCACCAACGCTCTGGGAGACCTTGCGAAAGAAAAATCGTCGACCTTCTACGCGTGACCTTCCTATCTAATTCAGTTAAAGTTTTAAACCAATAAAAGAGGATAGAATTCAGCTTAAATGGCCCCTAACGAGAACGCATTTTCATTAAATCATATTGATCTGAATTTGCTCCGCACATTCGATGCGCTGATGCAGGAACGGAGTGTTTCGAAAGCAGCAGAACGCATCGGTCGAACGCAATCCGCAACGAGCCATTCACTTTCCAGATTGCGCCTTATTTTCAAGGATGAGCTGTTCTCCCGCGAGTCAGGAGTAATGGAGCCAACACCTCGCGCAAAAGAGCTGGCTGCAGTTCTGACCCCAGCATTGGCAGATATTCGCCAAGTCGTTGACAGACATTTGAATTTTGAGCCCGCAAGCACCTTCAGAAACTTTCGGATAGGTCTTGCGGATTCCACGGCAGTTACCGTCCTTCCAAGTCTCATCAAGAATTTCTCACTCCAGGCGCCCAATGCCACGCTCAACGTTTTGCACACCAGGGAAGCTGAAGTTCTTGACTTGCTTAAGACCAAGCAGATCGAATGTGCGGTGCTCGGTAACGTATCAATCAAGAGCGAGCAGATCACGACGGTTCAACTTTCGACGCACAAGATGATATGTGCTGGCTGGAAGGGAAACAGCTTGTTGGACGACCTTACTGTCCGTCGTCGAATGATTTGAGACTATTTGTGCTTTTGAAGATTGGAGTTTCCGGCTCGGTTTAGGGGTTGATTTAAGCCGCTTTGGCCTGGTGGTTCAAGCGGCGTTTTTTGATCGTGTCTCGTTTGATCCTTTCGCGTTCGA
>NZ_VCIG01000016.1 GCF_006345815.1 Ochrobactrum sp. CGA5
TCGAACGCGAAAGGATCAAACGAGACACGATCAAAAAACGCCGCTTGAACCACCAGGCCAAAGCGGCTTAAATCAACCCCTAAACCGAGCCGGAAACTCCAATCTTCAAAAGCACAAATAGTCTCAAATCATTCGACGACGGACAGACATCGCAAAAAGCTATGGCATTGAATGTATGGAGGTTGAAGACCGCGTATTTGAGTCTCAGGCATCGATCGTGTTTGATCAGGCAGAAAACCGCATGCACGCGATCAAGGCGATCCTTGTCGCCACGCTGGGTAGATAACATGCGCATCGTTGTAGCCTTAGGTGGAAATGCACTGCTCCGGCGGGGAGAACCCCTGACAATTGCCAATCAGAACAAGAACGTCAAGAAAGCAGCGCGAGCCCTTTCCAGTCTCATTGATGCCGGACACTCGATTGTAATTACACATGGTAATGGACCACAGGTCGGTCTTCTGGCTCTTCAGGCAAGAGCAAATTCGCCGGACGATCATTTTCCTATTGATATCCTTGATGCGGAAAGTGCGGGCATGATTGGATACATGCTGCTGCAAGAACTTTCCAACCTTCTGAAGGATAGCCTGTTAGCGACGCTTCTTACCCGGATTTTGGTCGACAGAAATGACCCCGCTTTCCGTCGACCTACAAAGCCCATTGGTCCATTCTATGAAGAGAAAGCCGCGAAAGACCTCGCCTTGAGAAACGGTTGGAATTTTGCTCCCGATAAAGACGGCTGGCGCCGGGTGGTTGCTTCTCCGGAACCGAAAGCCATACTCGACACAGAGGTTCTATCGCTCCTGATCGAAAACGGCGTCATTGTCATCTGTGCAGGTGGGGGAGGAATTCCGGTGGTTGAATTCGGAAGCGGTCAATATGAGGGAGTGGAAGCGGTTGTAGACAAGGATCGGGTTTCCGCGCTACTCGCACTTACGCTGAACGCGGACTTCCTGCTGCTCCTGACCGACGTAAAAGGCGTCTTTCGCAACTGGGGTACTGCCGAGGCACGGTTGATTGAACGCGTCGCAACAGACGCAATTGAACACACGGACTACGCTGAAGGCTCAATGGGGCCGAAAGTTGCAGCTGCAGTCGACTTTGTAAAAACCTCCGGCAAAAGCGCAGCAATCGGGATGCTTGAAGACGCTTCGGATATCATCAGTGGTCGTGCCGGAACATTAGTCCATCCCGCGAACGGCGCTTGGCCGTAACTCCTCTTCGATAAGCCACTATTCAATTGACCCACGTCAATGTAGCCCTTTTCCAGCGCGCTATATTGACCGCCTGAAGCTTCAATCGAAGGAATTACTCGATGAGCTACAAGTCCATTCTGGTATATCTGGATGTCGACGCACCAATATACAATGTCATTAGAACTGCAATCCACATTGCAGGCTGCCATGAGGCAAAACTGATCGGTCTTTGCGCCGCAGATGTGGCCCTTCCTTTGGTCGGAGCGGAAGATGCATCTCTTGCTATAGAAGTCTGGCAAGAAACTCGCGACGAGTTATCAATGCGAAGGTTTGTCCAGATACGAGAAGAGTTTGATCGATTGAGTGCCGGTTTTCCCAGAACCGAGTGGAGACAAGGACTGGCGGCGGCCACATCCGCTATTGTCGATGCTGCTCGGGCAGCCGATCTTGTTATCATGGCTGCATCAGATAACTCGTTCCCTGCTGACAATTACCGTCATGCAGATTCGGCTGGCGTCGTATTGCGATCTGGTCGCCCCCTACTTATTCTGGGCAGAACGCTCGAGGAAATACATTTCAAGAAAATCCTGATCGCGTGGAAAGATACACGCGAAGCACGTCGAGCGATAGCAGATGCTATTCCCCTCTTACGCGAAGCCAATGAGGTTATTGTCGTAGCTGCGACTTCAGATATCCAACAAGAATTGCATGAAAGCACTAATGATATCAAAGATTTTCTGGCGGGCCATGGTGTCATCGCCAGAACCGAGTTCATCACAACCGACGACGAAGTGGCTTCTTTGTTACGATTCATCGATGAAAGTCGGGCGGATCTGGTTGTAGCGGGAGCTTACGGACATAGTCGTTTGCGTGAGTGGGCGTTCGGCGGGATCACACGCTCCCTTCTAAAGAAACAAGAACTTAACCTGCTTATTTCCAGTTAAGTTATATTCGTGACCATGGTGAGCAACGAATGTTATCACGGAGGACGCTATGCATTCGTCTTCACAAACGTCACGACACATGGAGGGTGAAGCAGCTTTCTGGTCGTTGCCTACAGAAGTATTGCTTTCGGCACTCAGTACAAATCAAGCTGGTTTACCCACACGCGAGGCAAGAACCCGACAGAAGCGGGTGGGTTCAAACACCGTCACCTATGGGCAACACGCCACCGCTCTTTGGATATTTCTGGGGCAGTTCCGGAGTCCACTTGTTCTTATACTAATTTTTGCTGCCATCGTATCCGGCTTTGTGGGCGAAGGAAGCGAAGCTGTGATTATCGGAATTATCGTGCTGGCTAGTTGTGTTCTTTCATTTACGCAGGAATACAACGCTTCACGGGCCATGGATACGCTGAAAGGAAAGTTTGCACACAAGGCACGTGCTCTGCGTGATGGACTAGAATGTGATGTGTTGGCCGAAGACATCGTTCCCGGCGATGTGATCAGGCTCTCAGCAGGGAACCTGATACCGGCTGACTGTGTATTGTTAGAGAGCAGAGAATTTAACGTTATAGAGTCAGCGCTCACCGGCGAAGCCTTTCCTGTCTTAAAAAAGCCTGGACTTTCGGCGCCAGGTTCCACTCTAGCGCAACGTTGCAACATGGTTTTTGCTGGAACGTCGGTTCGCAGTGGGACGGCGACCGCAGTCGTGGTCAACACGGGTGCAGATACGGAATTTGCTGCTATTGCGAAAACATTGGCGCGACAGAGCCCGGAAACCGAATTTGTTCGGGGCATTCGCCACTTTGGTTATTTGATGTCCGAGATCATGCTCGTCATCGTGTTGCTCGTCTTTTTTGCCAATCTTTTACTCCACCGCCCGATAATTGATTCCCTGCTTTTTTCGCTCGCTCTTGCCGTCGGTCTCACACCAGAATTACTACCTGCCATTATCAGCGTGACATTGTCACAGGGCGCTCGTTCAATGGCCGCGGATGGCGTCATCGTTCGGAGGCTTGATGCAATAGAAAACCTTGGAAGCATGGATATTCTATGTACCGACAAAACTGGAACACTAACCGAAGGCACAATCGTCCTCAAAGGTTGTTTCAATCTTGAGGGGACAGAAGATCATATCCTTCGTGAATGGGCTTTAATCAATTCTATCCTGCAGCAGGGAATAACCAATCCGCTGGACGAGGGGATCATCGCCAGTAAAACCCACAATGATGATCTTTCTGACTTCAGGAAAATTGATGAAATTCCTTATGATTTCACTCGCAGAAGGTTATCAGTAATTGTTCGTGGAAGACGTAATCGGGAAGATTTGTTAATTTGTAAAGGCGCAGTCAGCAACGTTCTGGAAGCTTGTTCATCGGTACTGCGACAGTCGGAAACCATACCTCTCGATCAAGGATACATTCAACTTATTGATGAACGGGTGAAAAACTGGTCTGAGCAAGGATTTCGTGTTCTTGGCCTTGCTATCAGGCGCTTCGAGCGACGGGATCATTATTGGCGCGAGGATGAGCTAAAGCTCACCTTCGTGGGTTTCCTTGTATTCTTTGACCCACCAAAGCCCGACATTGCCCGAACCCTGACTGAGCTTTCTACCCGAGGAATCCGGATAAAAATGATTTCCGGCGACAATCGTTACGTTGCGTTACATCTGGCTGAAAGTGTGGGGTTGGATCACCGCAACGTTCTCACAGGTTCCGAACTGACAACACTCACAAAAGAGGCATTGGGAGCACGGGTGGCTCGCACCGACATTTTCGCCGAGATCGACCCCAATCAAAAGGAGCACATTATCTCTGCCTTGAGACGACGAGGACATGTCGTTGGATACCTGGGAGATGGAATAAACGATGCGCCGGCGTTGCACGAGGCTGATATAGGCATCTCGGTCAGCAGCGCCGTCGATGTTGCACGCGAGGCAGCCGATATGATCCTGTTAAAACGCGATCTGGATGTTCTGCTCAAAGGGGTCGACAACGGTCGACGCACATTTGCCAACACAATGAAGTACATAGCCATTACGACGAGTGCAAATTTCGGCAACATGGTTTCAATGGCGCTTGCGTCATTGGCTTTACCCTTCTTACCCCTTTTGGCTCCGCAGATCCTTTTGAACAACTTTCTCTCCGACATACCTTCGCTGGCAATTGCCCGCGACAACGTCGACCCGAAACAGGTACTGAAGCCTTTGCGTTGGGACATTCATTATGTGCGACGGTTTATGTTGACATTCGGCCTTGTAAGCTCTGTCTTCGATTTTTTGACGTTTGGTTTTCTACTATTCATTATTGGAGCGACGGCGCAAATCTTTCAGACTGGGTGGTTTGTTGAATCCTTGATCACTCAGCTCACGATTATCCTAGTCGTGCGTACTCGCGAGGCCGCATGGAAAAGTTACCCCAACCGGCTTCTACTCTGGCTCACACTAGCGATCTGCATCTTGACAGTTACTATTCCCTATTCACCGGGAGCCTCAACATTTGGCTTTGTTCCATTATCATTTACAATTATGGGGGGGCTTGCCGTTATTTCCGTTACATATCTAATTGTGTCAGAATTGGTGAAGTACCGGTTCTTTGCTGGCGCGCCTGCAAAGGACAAAAGACGAGAGAAAACTACGGTATCAGAACGGCTGCCCCACTAACACGTCCCGCGCGAATATCCGCCACCGCTTCATTTGCACAGTCGAGGGAATAACTGGACGTATGGGTAACAACCCCGGCAGAGCGAGCGATAGGGAAAAACTCGGCTGCATCCTTGCGCGTCAAATTAGCGACTGAAACAATTTCCCTTTCCCCCCAAAGTATTGAATATGGCATCACCGGGATGTCGCTCATGTGAATGCCACCACATACAACCCGTCCGCCTTTTCGAACCGCACGTAATGCCATGCGTACCAGATTCCCAACCGGAGCAAAAATTATAGCTGCGTCCAGTGGTTCTGGAGGCAATGTCTCCGAACTCCCAGTCCAAGTAGCTCCGTACTGGCGTGCGAATTGCTGAGCGATCTGGTCACCAGGTCTTGTAAATGCGTAGAACTCACGCCCTTGCCATCGTATAATTTGTGAGATGATATGGGCGGCAGCTCCAAATCCGTAAATACCTATGCGTCTTCCATTACCCGCCTTCTTTAGACATCGCCAGCCTATCAGTCCGGCGCACATCAAGGGAGCGAGTGATACCGGATCCGCTTTGCGATCAAGATCGAATGAGAACCGTTCATCAGCCACCGTGTAACTGGCGAAGCCTCCGTCGCGTGTATAGCCTGTGAAAATCGCATGATCACAAAGATTTTCGCGGCCCGAGCGGCAATATTCGCAAGTACCGCATGTTTGCCCAAGCCACGCAACACCAACCCGTCGGCCAATCCGCGATGGATCAACTCCGCTACCCACAGCGTCTATAAGCCCAACGATTTCGTGTCCAAGTATGAGTGGCAGCTTGGGCTTGTCGAGTTCACCATCAATGATGTGTAGATCCGTACGACAAATGGCACACGCCTCGACCTTCAGCCTAACTTCCCCGGCTCCAGGCAGTGGATTTGCCACCTCGGACAAGACGAGCAGGCTACCCGGTTTGACTAGTAACATTGCTTTCATGTTGGATGCCAAAGGCAACAAAAGGGGCATGAAACGCCCCTTATTTGCCTATGCCTATCAACTGATGGTGAGTTGATCTTCAACTGCAACAACGCCGGGTGCAGACCACGCTGCCCGTTCCACCGCACTGCGCTCTGACCACGCGTGAACAGTCCCCTCCAATCGAATCCTGCCTCCGTCGAGTACGTTAATCCTGATTCTTTGAGCCTCGATTACAGCATTGCGTTTCAATGCATCTTCAATACGCTTCTTAATATCCAGTCCCGAAGCTCTGGCCTTGATTTCAATTTTGTTGGTAACACCAATTACGCCAGCGAGATTAACGATGGCATCAGTCGCGGCATTTTTCTGATACTGCCAGTCCACCTTACCTGTTAGCGTGACCCAACCATTTTGAACTTTGACCTGAACAGCAAGATCGGGAATGGAGGTACTCCAGTTGATAGTGTTGACAGCACGTTTGGCGATCTCGTCATCGGCAGATTGATTTCCACCCGAAGGTCTTACTTCAACTTTCTCCGCAATTCCCCTCACTCCCTTTACGCGAAGTACCACGTTCTCGACCGTTACCTTTTGAGCAAATGTAGGTACATGGCCGGTCAACGTGGCAATGCCGTTCTCGACAGCAACTCCGATATCCGCTGAGTCAATACTTGGTTCAAAATCAAGCTCGTCAATAATATCTTGTCTCAATGACTGATCGCTCATAACACTTCACCTCACTCGTTCATTTTGTTTCGTCTCGGCAATAATATTAATTCTGAGCTTTCTACACTGTGCCAGCATTGACGCACGTCAATTGCGGCTCCAAATTCTTAACATGACGAACATTATAACTTCATGATTACGACCCAAACAATTTAAGATTAGCATGAAAATAATAGCCAATGCATTTCTTACAAGAAATGCATAAATCTCATGATTTATCCATCTACTTAAACTTTTCTATATGTTTAATTACATTGCGGCGTCGGGAAGGCTTATTATACTATCCCTCTCCATTTGCATCCCGAAATATAGAGAGCCTACCGGATCGTTCCGCAGTCGCGCAAGCTGAACAAGATGAAGATGATGGACAGATTGAAAATCTAATAACAGTCACACGATTCCCAAAAAGAATTGCGTGAACAGAAACCATAAAATTAGCGGATTTAGAATTTTTCACCCTCATCAGTCGCTTTGAAATTACACGTTGTTTCCGCCTGGTGTGGATATTCTTATTGCCTCAGTATTTAACAGTCCAGTTGCATGAAAATCATCGCAACGGGCGCGTTTGTTCCTTTCAACCGACTTATTGGACTTTGCTGTCCTTCATTGGCAAATCATGCCGCCAGTTTTTCCAGATGCCTTCGATTCACGAGCTCCACACGTCGCAGACTAAGTAAACGAATATCGCCCTTACATTTAAGCCTTGAGAAGGTGCGTGATACCGTTTCCAGCGACAGGCCAAGGTAGTCGGCTATGTCATTTCGTGACATCGGAAGCTCTACGTGCTCCAATTCATCCTGCCGCTCCGCCATCTCTAGAAAAAATGCAGCAATACGTTGCGTGGCGTCCTGCCGCCCGAGTACGAGAAGATGCTCCTGGGCTCGTACAAGCGCTTGAATAGCCATGGTCAGTAAGTCAGCGTCCAAGGTTCTAGAAGTTGAGACTGCCGGCCAGCAGGAAATAACTGTATTACAAAGGGTCTCTGCGAAGAAGTGGTGTGTTGTTCCGGATTCAAACCCGAACATCTCACCTGGCAGACAGAAAGCAGAGATTTGCCGACGTCCGTCAGCCAACAGCCTGAAAATGCGCACTCCACCGGATGCCACCTTATAAAGGGCATCGCATTTCTCACCTTCCGCATATACTCCGAACCCTGCGGGCAAGTATTTTTGTGTGGAAGAAACTCCTGCGACGACCATACGTGGCGCACGATTTCCTCCGTTTTCGATAGGCGTAAAGGATAACGTCGAGAGTTGGTTAATACTCATTGTTCATCCCTCCTTGTTCTGAAAGATACTTGCCGAGAAAGGGATGAATTGAAATTCGGTTTTATCCGTAAGTAATACTACGTATTGGAACGCGGCGCATCCCGCACCATTGCCCGTACCAAGTCGACAAGCGGTCGCCCCATATTTGGTTTGGTCAACGGCACTACGAGGGGCAATGGCAACACATGACCAATAACACTTGTTAGGAACACAATAGGCTTGCCGAATTGAGCAAGCCGCGGTGTGAATGTGGCATAACCTCCCTTGAAAACGCTTTCATCTATAATTGCGCAGATTGCCGCCTTGGCATGATTTGATGAAAACGCTGTTTCCAGATCGGAAAATGCTAATCCGGTAATTTTTTCGCTCGCAAGCAGAAACACGATCGAATCCCGCAAAACGGAATCTGTCGCGACTATGACGACCAAAGGCCCTGCCATATTGGCGCCTCCTCGTGACCTCGTTTGACGAGGAACCAAATCAAGGCAATGGTCGTGCTAAATTTGCATCATTGCTTTGTCACAGATCAAAATCCGTTGACATTGTCAGTTTTCTTTAACGCAGGATGCGAGTCCTGCCGAAATGGCCATTCGCACCAAATCCGGCAGGTTGCGAGCGTGCATCTTGGTCATAATATTTGCACGATGTACCTCGACGGTACGAGGACTGATTGCAAGATCATGTCCTATGGATTTATTGGGAAGCCCGGCTACTACCAAAAGAAGAACTTCGCGTTCCCGATTGGATAGCTTGGTAAGCCGTTTCCGCACCGTCGCTTCATTGCCGTCAGCGCCATAGTTGCTCAAGCCCCCAGACGCTCTTCGGAGGGCTTCTACTAGAGTTTCCTCCGAAAAGGGTTTTTCCAGAAAGTCGACCGCACCAGCCTTCATCGCGGATACGGCCAGGGGGATATCGCCATGACCAGTAATCACAATAGTCGGGATCCTGACGCCCAAATGCACCAAATGTTGCATCAGTTCAATGCCACTCATTCCCGGCATCCTTACATCAGTGATAAGGCATGCTGTATTATCAGAAGGAACCTTGGTCAGGAACGCGGCCGCAGAGGGGTAGATGCGCACCATAAATCCCATCGCTGTCAGCATGAAAGCCAGCGACTTGCGAACAGGTTCTTCGTCATCGACAACATACACGGCGAGATCTTTAAGCAGCATGGGATTTACCCTGTCTCAAGATCGGCAGAACAAACCGGAATACAGTCCCCATTTCTCCATTCTTATCTATTTCAATCCATCCGCCATGTGCATCCACAATACGTTTTGAAATCGAGAGTCCAATCCCCATGCCATTGGGTTTGCTCGTGACAAAAGGTTGAAATAAGCGAGATGCGATTTCGTCCGGTATTCCTGTTCCCGTATCCAGCACCTCGATCATGATATGTTTTTCATCTGACAGACAAGTGCGGATCAGCAGCTCACGCCGACGCGCCTCCCGCATGGCTTCGACCGCATTTCGGATAAGATTCATGAGCACCTGCTGGATCTGAATCTTGTCAGCTAGAACCTCTGTGGAATTTGTCATGAATTCAAACGTTGTATGTATTCCAAGTTCCCGAGACCCCACCAATGCCAACGCGCTGGCCTCCTCGACCAGCTTTTGGACATTGACAGATGTTCTTTCCGTATCACCTCTCGTTACAAATGCGCGCAGGCGCTGGATAATTTCGCCGGCGCGCAAAGCTTGCTGTGATGTTTCTTCAAGAGCATCTTTGAGGTGATCAGACGTGTCCCTGTCCAGGCTATTGAGATACTGCACCGCACCATGTGCATAGTTGGATATTGCTGCGAGTGGTTGATTGAGTTCATGGGCCAGAACCGCCGCCATTTCTCCCAGCTCATTCAGCCTTGCAAGTCGTGCGAGCTGGTTCTGCGCATCGTGCAGGCGAGCCTCCGTTTGCTCGCGTTCCGTCAAATCGCGTATGAACCCAGTAAAATGTCGCCCAACCGGAGAAATAAATTCTCCGACGGCAAGTTTCATCGGGAAAGTTGAACCATCCTTGCGTAATCCGACAACCACCCGATCGATACCGATAATTCTCTTTTCTCCAGTCGTCAGATATCGCTTCAAATAGTCGTCGTGCTCATGCTGATAAGGTTCTGGCATCAGCATTTTGACATTTCGACCCAGCACTTCTTCCTCGGCATAGCCGAACTGTCGAACCGCCGCAGAGCTGAACGAGGTAATCTGTGCCTGTTCGTCAATTACAATAGTGGCGTCGGGAACAGTATCGAGTATGGAGCGGAGATGAGCTTCGCGCTCGCTCAGTTGATCCTTTGATCGATCTAAGATGCGTCTCGCACGGTGTAACATCTCGCCCATCCAGACAATTATGGTTCCAACGACGACGAAAGCCGTAAGCTGCAGCCAAACTGCGCCATCTGGTTGCAGCCATATCAAGCACGCCGCAAGGGATAACCCCAGTGCCAAAATTCCTGGACCTCTACCTCCCAGAATTGCTGACACCAGAATAGACGGAACAAATAGTATGAACGGAACGGTATTCCCCAACGCGCCTGCCAACATAAGGCGAACAATCAGCGACACACCAACAACAACGAAAGCCAGAATATAACCAGCCATGCCTTCAAACTGGCGGGAAACAATTGCCTGCGGAAAGCGGCCATGCAATCTTGATAGATTGGTTTCCGGCATCAAATTCCCCATTAGTGTTTTCGTACCCAATAAGATCACCGACACCGCTTTAAAACTGTCAGCAACCCGAAAACGCCCCTAGATTATGATACACTTAAATAGCTACCCGGAAAAGTGTCGGTATGACTTGACTGGAATGATCAACGCCCAACACTTATTGAGCTGACATCCTTCCATTCTGAGAACCCGCGGCGTCTTCTCGTCATTTCATTGCCTGCTGAGAACCAACCTTGAGCTGATTGCCGGCGACAAATTCTCAGGGAACTTGGTGAGAGACAGCCAATTGCGCTTATAACGGAGCGGTGACGAACTCGTCGGTAAAATTTGATCCTCGTCAAAGCGCGCTTGCAGATATTGGAGCAGGATTACCTTATGATGAGCAATTTTCAGTTTAGCGATAGAACCGACGCTGGTCGACAATTGGCTGCCAGACTGCTCGAAGTCAAACCCAAAGAAGCCATTGTTTACGCATTACCGCGAGGAGGTGTTCCGGTAGCGCTGGAAATCGCTCTCGCCTTGAGAGCACCTCGTTCGCAAAATAGGCGCGCCGGGTGCACCAGAAGTGGCACTTGGTGCCGTTGTGGAAGGCAATCCGGACGAAGTGGTGATTAATGAAAAAGTGCAGCTAGCAACGGGGGCAACCGATGCGTATATCGAACGCGTAAAGCGGCATGAACTTTCAGAGATTCAGCGAAGACGCTCTCTTTATCTTGGCGGCCGCACCCAGATTCGCCCTGCCGGGCACACTGCCATAATTGTTGATGATGGTCTGGCCACTGGCGCCACGGCCAAAGCCTCAATTATTGCCATGAGAAGTCAGGGAGCATCCAGGGTAATTCTTGCTATTCCTGTTGGCCCAGAAGAGGCTCTTGCCGAGATAAGGCAGTTTGCCGATTCAGTCATCTGCTTGCATACCGTCGCCAAATTTTCGGCAGTAGGTGAATTCTATAAAGATTTTCATCAGCTTACAGATGAAGAAACCACCGGGTACTTGCGGCAAGGCTGGAACCTCGCCAACAAAAGCCAGATCGGAACAGCTGCGCGTCGCGTTGCAATTCCGCCCTGTAACCTGCTTGGTGACCTTTACGTCCCTGCAAATCCCAGGGGCATTGTCGTGTTCGCGCACGGTAGCGGATCGAGCCGACTAAGCCCACGTAACATTTCGGTAGCCAGGCAACTTAATCATGAAGGGTTCGCAACTCTTCTTCTGGATTTGCTTACGACCGACGAGGCCGCTGATCGACATAATGTCTTTGACATCTCCTTGCTTGCCGGGCGTCTGCTTGATGCTTCAGTATGGATCATCGGGGAGCCAGATATTGCTGATCTGCCTATGGGCTTCTTCGGCGCGAGTACCGGGGCCGCGGCTGCGTTACTGGCAGCGTCAAAAATTCCAGAGCGAGTGAGAGCTATCGTGTCTCGTGGAGGCCGCCCGGATTTGGCTGGTTCGGCTCTTGCGTCAGTCGCATCGCCAACGCTCTTGATAGTAGGTTCCAAAGATGAACAGGTACTCAAACTGAATAATGATGCACTGTCTTCAATCAGATGTGACAAAGAAATCAGAATTGTACCGGGGGCAACCCATCTATTTGAGGAACCGGGTGCACTCGAAATGGTTATCCGGATGGCGGCCGAGTGGTTCCAGCACTATCTGACGACCTCGTCGTCAGATGCGCCAAGCTTACAATTGAGTCACACGGTTTCTACAATCTCCAAAATAAGAGCTGCCGTCGAGCACCTGCCCTCTGTGGACGACGAGGAATTTGCCTGCGCTTTTGACAAATTTGCTGATGCCCGTCTAGTTTTACTTGGTGAAGCATCACACGGAACAAGTGAGTTTTATCAGTCCCGCGCCGCAATTACACGTCGCCTGATCGAGAAGTACAATTTTACTATCGTCGCGGTCGAGGCCGACTGGCCCGATGCGGCAGCAATAAACCGGCGCGTGCAGAACAGGCCCGCTCGTTCTTCCGCTTGGGCTCCCTTCACCAGGTTTCCCACATGGATGTGGCGTAACAAGGACTTTGAGGCTTTCGTGAGCTTTCTGCGTAACAACAACGCCGGCAAGCCAGCTTCAGAGCAGGTCGGCTTCTTCGGACTGGATCTTTACAATATGACGGCCTCGATTGGCGAGGTAGTATCCTACCTCGATCGTGTGGACAAAGACGCCGCCATCCGGGCTCGAAGCCGTTACGCATGCATCTCCTCGTGGTCGCAGGAGCCATCGGCTTATGGTCGAGCATCTCTTTCCCAAGGATATGCATTGTGCGAGAAGCCTGTAATCCGGATACTGGTTGATCTTCTTGAAAAGGAGCTTGAATATTGCAAAATGGATGGCTCCGATTTCTTCGAAGCGAAACAGAATGCCCGTCTGGTTGCCAGCGCTGAACGTTACTATCGCGCCATGTATTACGGCGCACATGAATCCTGGAACCTCCGGGACCAACATATGTTCAATACACTGCAAAATATCATGACGCAGTCTGGACCGACTTCAAAGGCTGTTGTCTGGGCGCATAATTCTCATATTGGTGATGCTCGGTTCACTGATATGGGCAAGGAAAGAAACGAGCTGAACCTTGGGCAGTTATGCAGACAGGCCTATGGAAGAAGTGCCGCGCTTATCGGTTTTGGCACACATACCGGGACGGTTGCAGCAGCGTCAGACTGGGACGCACCAATGGAGCGCAAACGGGTTCGTCCTTCCCTCTCCGACAGCTATGAATCGTTGTTGCACGACGTGGGATCTGAACGCTTTCTACTCGACCTTAGAGCCGGACAACATGATGAGGTTCGTCAAGCGTTGTCCGAACCCCGACTTGAGCGCTACATTGGCGTGATATATCGGCCAGAAACGGAACGCTGGAGCCATTACAGTTATGCCTCATTGGCAAATCAGTACGATGCTTTTGTCTGGTTCGATGAAACACATGCAATCACACCCCTTTCGACAACCTCAGTTGGGGGTGAAGATGAAATGTTTCCCTTTGGCCTTTGATAACTGCGTCGCGCTCATAGCCGGCACTTATGTGACCAGTTCCATAGTAGCAATAGGTAGAAAACAATCAGTTGGCTGGCAAACTTCGTAGGCCAAATATTTCCGATGTCATTAATAGATTAAATCGGAACAATAGCGATCAGGATTGTGGTTGGATAATCTATCGATTCACTCCGATCACCCTGAAAATAATTCATGCGGAAAATCGTGTAAAAAGGGCTCAAAAATAAAGAAAGCAGCGCCAAACATTAAACGCGCTTACTGAAATCCATTTTTCAATATTTATTATAAATATTTCTAGCAAAGTAAAAACTTTGAATTCGATAAAAAGGACAACATTAGTTCGTTCAGATCCAAATTTCATTGTTCATTGATGTTTTATTCATCGTATGTTCAATTCCTCCAGAACTGCTTCGAGATCCTCGGCTGGTGTCTTTGTCAGATCCTTTGCTATCTCCGCTACTACCGCTTGCTTCAGATCCGGCGTCATCCTGTGACGTAGGGAACCTAACATGCGAGGTTCGGCAATTACCGTCAGCCTTGCGAATTCATGCTCAGAAAAACTCCGTTCCAGTTCTTCTATCAGGATCTCGGCAAAATTTTCCTCCTGTTGTCTTTCGGGATCTGATGAATACTCCAATGCGGAACGCCGTGTGCCCTGCGATGCGAAGCTGCGACCGGGTTTATCTGACATAATCTCTTGTAGTCGCTTGTGAGTGATGTCAAAAAAACGAACGTTTGGCTGCTCATCATTCTTTTTCACGTCCAATCTAAGAATACGAGCTCGTGCACCATCCGCGATAAGTACCCAGTGTTTCTTTTTCATCGTATAGTTATCCTGTTAACCGAGTTAGTTTGCGCTTCAAGTGTGACGAAAACGCTGATTAATGTGCTGAACTAAAGCGGCAGGCGTCCTGGCCGACGCGACACTGCTAAAAGCAGTAATTCTTCAACTCATTCGCTAACAACGCGGGGCACAACTGTTATATGGAAAGCAGCTTTCCCTTTGCCGTCGATACCTACCCCAACAATCACTCGGCATACAAACAAGCGACGATTTCCGCAGCAGAACGTGAAAGACAGGTTAGCGTTTTCGAGTTCTCTGTTGAGCTTTCCCCTTGGAATAACATCGATTAATCCGAGGGCCAAAGGTCCCGTAGCGATTTCTTCATCGACCCTCGCACTTGAACAATCTCGCCGTGAGATATATGGCGATCCAATAGTTTGAAAACTGCGGCGACAGCTGTTTCGCTATCCTGCATCTCCTCGTCGGTAAAAGTTTCCTCGACTCGCCTGAGAAATGCCTCTTTCGTCCTCTCCCAGACCGGGGTCACTAGAGGATCCCAGCCCTCGAAATAAATGCCTCGTATAAGCGTCGGCAACTGTGCAGACAGATCTGCCATTTCCTCCTGTGGAAGCCAATCACGAATTTGGTGTAGAACACAGCGTAGCAACCGGTAGGCACGCGGATGGCTCCAGGACAAGTCCACGGCTAGTTCATTTACCCATTCCTGAGCCTGCTGCGCCGAATGTGTCAACGTGGAAATTGAGGTACCAGCCATATCTGCCTCCTCCGAAGCGACAGAAAATGCTCGGCAACCGCGTGTGGCGCCGATCTGAGTTAGCTATGCAGCCTTGATCGCGATCGTCTTCTCTGCTGTTTTTGCCTTAGCTGTCTTTGGTAGTTTGACGGTCAGAATGCCTTTGGAGAAGGTAGCCTCAACTTTGGGGGCGTCGATATCTTCTGGTAGCTGGAAATTGCGCCGGAACGAGCCAAATCGCCGTTCAGACAAATAATAATCTGCTCCCTGATCTTCTTCTTCCTCGGTTTTCTCACCCTTTATAACGAGACTATGATTGGATAGCTTCACTTCGATGTCATTCTCAGAAAGCCCTGGAAGTTCAGCAGTTATTTCGTAACTGTCTGCTTTCTCGACAACATCCATGGCTGGGGCTAATTCCCACGTCACGGCTGCTTTGTGAGCAGACGATAGTCCAGGCCGGCGTTGCGGGAATCGCAGGTCAAAAAGAGAGAAACTGTCAAACAACCGATCAATTTCATCCCGCATTCTTTCCAATGGCGACCATGCTTCCGATGTGGCAGGGACTGAAGGCTTCGTGACAGGCAGGCGCTTCGTATCGTCAGCCATTTCTTCTCTCCGTTTTTGGCTTTCAGTTTGGTTGTTACCATGTTCAGTGCCAAACAGTTGAGGTTTGCCAACAAGTAGCTGGTCCATTGAGGAAACTTGCCTTAGGACCCAAAAACAAGCTCGCAGGAGGAAATCCACAGCTTGCTCGGCACACCACTAAAGACATCATCTGAAGAAGATATTCTTTGACGCAGATCAATTCTGAAGAACCAAGATCTTCCCAGCGCGAATTTGATCGTATGCGCCGTCTCTGCCCGATTGATTTTGGGTTGTGCTTGAACTCTTGAGGTTTCGGTCATTCGATGAATAGACTTCCCTTTCAGATAGTGCGCATATGCGAAGCCGTTCACGAGGAGCAAGGGCAGCCCCACCAGCACAATCCAGAACAACAATTCACCCATCTCGCTCTCCTCTATGCTGGTTTAAGTCATAGATTCGTTGCATGAGACAAACCACGCGGTAGCGGAATTGTTCCGATATTGCTTAGTACCGCTTGCTTTTGCACACGAGCGTTCGAAGCGTTGTGGAATGATACTTTTTATTCTGAATAAATAGACTGCCTTTATCTGTCCCCTCATCCAGACAAAGGCAGCTATATTCAATAATGCCGCATGTCCGCAATCAGCGCATGGATCGCCCCATTCGCGCCAGAATGCTCCGAAGCTCTTCGACAGACCGATCAATCTCGTCCTTTTTCATCTCAAGGCTTAAGAGCTTTTGCTTGAAACGCTTGCGCAAACTCTCGGTCTCAGCCGGATCGGCGGCGCCGTTTTCCCATACGCTGATCAGTTGCCCCATCTCGCTCAGCGTGAAACCGATGCGACGTCCAAAAAGGATGAGACGCAGCCTTGTATGATCCTTGTAATCGTAGAGGCGCGTTACGCCAGCACGACGAGGATTGAGCAGTCCCTTGTCTTCGTAAAAGCGCAAAGCTCGCAACGTCAGGTCGAACTCCTCGGCAAGATCACCGATCCGGTATAGCTGACCGCCCGACTGATTTTCCTTTCGTGCATTGCCGCTTGCACCGGTCAGCAGATCAGCTATTGCCATATCCGCTACCTGCCCCGGCGCATTTGTTAGTTTACTCATGTTATACCCTGTTTCCGCCCCCGGAAACGCCCGGTCACCGCACATTCGCGCGATGGAACCACTGTTGATGATAGCTCACATTTGCACTGATACCAGTGCCGCAGCTCCGATTTCGATGAACCGCCGCACTTTCGTACCCGATAAGTCTGCTTTCTGATGTCTGACTGCCTTCGGCCCGCCGAATTCAGCCCGCTCAACCGTGGGATGCCGTTCTGCACCCACTAAAGCACTCACTTAGCCGCGTATATTAACGAGTTGTTTACCACGTTTGGACAAATGTAAGCAGAGCAAATTCTTGTCGGTTGCGTTGCTGAATTTGCTTCCGGCGGTCTCTATCATTGGAAAAAGTGAATTTCTCATGGCAAACCCAGATCTGGCGTCAGGTTCACGGTCCATCATTGACGAATTGAACGCCCGTCGCGAGCGCCGAGCGCCTTCGCCAGCCATGGAAGAACTCAATCGAACTTTGGCGAGCCTCGAAAAACGCCTGAAGGACCTGGAACAGGACGACACCCCTGACATGCGCGATATTCTGCGCTCGCAACGGCAACCTGAGCGCCATGCGGAGGAAACCGTCACCGGCCTTGCCGAGATTGCCGAAAACCTGCGCCGCATGCGCGGCGACCATGAAGAACCGCAGCAAAATTATGCATCGAGCTCCGAAGTCAGCCGGGCCAGCCGCGAGATGGCCCGGCTTCACCGCGCCGCAAGCGAAGAAGGCTTTTCACAGCGGATGAGCAACGACTTCGACCGTATTAGCGACAGTGTGCGCCTTCTTGCGGACCGCAGTAGCGAGGCTAACGCACTAGCACTTCGCCGCCAGCTTGATGAACTCAACCGCACGGTCCAAGGCCTTGCCCGCGAGGAAACCCTGCACCGTTTGGACAATCGCTGGAACCGCTTCGACGCCCGTTTCGAAGCCTTTGAACAGCGCCACAATGCCTTTGACCCCGCGCTGGATGCAATCGGCTCGCGGCTTGAGCAGGTGCGTGACGCAATCGGGACCCTGCCCCAGTCCAGCCGCTTGAGCGCAATCGAAGATCGCATCGGCCAGCTCGCCAATTCCATCGAGGAATCGCTCAATCCGCAACATGCGTCATCGCTTGAGCAGGGCCGCCTGCAGCAGATCGATGAACGGTTGGACGAAATTAGTCGCGCCATCATCGCCGCAAGCCGTGCCCAGCGCCCGGATCAGGACGGTGCACGCCGTCTGGAGCGCATCGAAAGCCGTCTTGCAGAGCTCGCAGAACAACTCGCCACTTCGGCAGCGCAGCAGAATTCCGAGACGCTTTATCGCAAACTCGGCGAGCTTTCCTCGCGTATTGACGGCCTTTCAAGCGGCTCGGCACTGCCGGACCCCGTTATGGATCAGCTCGCACACCAGATTAACCTGCTTGCAAATCAGGTCGGCAAGGTTATGGAGAACCTGACCCAGTCTGACTACCATGCCGTTGAGGCGCGCCTCGAAGCCATTGGCGAGAAGCTCGAAGCTGCCGAGCGCCGGGCCGAGGAGCCGCATCCTTCTGTTCTGGACACGATCGACCGTCGCTTTGCAGAACTGACCGAGCGTCTCGACACGCAGTATGCCACGCAACATGTCGACAACAGTGCGATCCACACGCTGGAAGACCGTCTGGACGATCTTTCACAGCAGATATCAGTGGGGCTTCTTCAGGCGCCAACCTATGAAGCTCCAGGACTGGATATGAAGGCGCTCCGGAGCCTTGAAGATCAGATCGCAAATATCGCTCATCATCTCGCACAGCCTGTAGCCGAGATTGCGGAACTGAAACCGCGTCTCGATTCTATCGAACGCTCTATCGCCTCCAATCGTGAAACCGTGCTGGATGCCGCACGCGAAGCCGCCGAGAGTGCTGTCGCGCGTGTTCTGCAACACGGATCGCATGGCGACAGCGTGATCGCCCGGCAGCTTGCCGAAGACATGAAGTCGCTCGAGGCTCTGGCGCGTAACTCCGACGAGCGCAATGGCAAGACATTCGAGACCGTCCACGACACATTGGTCAAGATCGTTGACCGTCTGGCAAGACTTGAGCAGGACGTGTCGGGCAAGTCAGACAGTGAAAAGCAAGAGGTTTTCACAAGCCCAAGCTCTGGATCGTCACGTCCCTCGGCACCGCGTTCGCCAGCGGCGGCGGCCGCCGAAGCGGCCTTCGCAACAGTTCAGGGCGAGGCTGGCCCTGCTGACATGCAGACAGCTCGATCGGCCAGCAAATCATCGCTTTTCGGTGGGTTCGCCAAGGCAATACGCGGTCGCCGCGCCGATAAATCCGACGGAAAGAACGACGACGCGCTCAAAGCCAGCACTTTTGACACGATGCTTGATGCACCGGCCTTCGAAAGCGATCTTGCCGCCGTCGAGCCGATCATCAACGAAGAACCGGAACCGGAGGTCACTCCGTCCCATCGCCCTCTGAGCGAAGGCATGCCGGATCTCAATTCAATTATGAGGCGAGTACGGGAGGAGCGCCGCCAGCGCGAAGATGCTGCCGATGCAGCACTGGCCGCCAACGGCAAGGTAGACTTCATCACGGCAGCCCGGCGCGCCGCACAGCTTGCCGCCGCTGAATCCGAACAGCTACGGAAGGGCGCGACCAAGCACACCGGCAAAAAGAAAACGTCGGTCGGCGACATGATCCAGCGTCAGCGCAAGCCGATCCTGATGGCAATCGGTGCGGTAATGATTGCTATGGCCGGTCTACAGATAGGCTCTGCCTTCCTTAACCGTGACGAGCCACAGATCGACTCGACCACCGATAACACAGTCGCCCCAGCCGACGAGATTGCCGCGAAGATTGCATCGGACACAACGCCAGCGCTCGAACAATCCGCTGAAAGCACCCTCGCGATCACAGAACCACGCGCGGAGAAAGTTGCGCAGGAAGAAACCCCGCCACCAGCAGGTGAGCAAGAGGCGGCGATGGAAATTCCCACGCGGGTTGAACAGCTTGCCAAAGCGGCCGTCGATCCGGTGAAACCAGTGGAAACGGCCGCATCACCCGAACCTGCAGCACAGCCTGAGGCGGCCATTCCGCCTATACCGGAAGAAGCCGGTCCGGCAGCGCTTCGCGAGGCTGCGGCCAAAGGCGACGCCCGCGCCCTCTTTGAAGTTGGCAATCGCTATATGGAGGGTCGCGGCGTTGCCGCCGACTTTGCCAAGGCGGCGAAATGGTACGAGATCTCTGCCGGTCAGGGCTTTGCCCCGGCGCAGTATCGCCTCGGCAACTTCAACGAGAAGGGGTTGGGCATGCCCCGCGATCTCGAAAAGGCCAAGACCTGGTACCAGCTTTCCGCGCAGCAGGGTAACGCCAGCGCGATGCACAATCTGGCCGTTCTTTTCGCAACTGGTGCCAATGGCAACCCGGACAATTCTTCCGCAGTGCGCTGGTTCACCGATGCCGCAGAACTCGGTGTGAAAGACAGCCAGTTCAATCTCGGCATCCTCGCCGCCAAGGGATTGGGCATGCCGGTCAACCTGGAAGAAAGCTACAAATGGTTCTCACTTGCCGCCAATGCTGGAGACAAGGATGCAGCAGACAAGCGCGACCAGATTGCAAAGGCACTGAAGCCGGAACAGCTCAAACGCGCCAAGGATATGGTCGAGCTCTGGAAGGCCAAGCCGCTCGATCAGGCGAGCAACTCCATTGATGTCCCCGATGCATGGACGGAAAACAAGCCGCTCACTACCGGTTCGGTGGATATGAAGAAGGCCGTTCGCAACATTCAGCTCATTCTCCAGAAGAACGGCTATGATGTCGGCACTGCTGATGGCGTAATGGGCAGCAAGACCCGCGCCGCGATTTCCGCCTTCCAGAAGGCAAACGGACAATCCCCTACCGGCGACGTCGACCAAAAACTGGTCCAGCTTCTTCTTGAAAAGAACAAGTAACGCATTGAACAAAAAAACTGGAGGGCTGCATCTGCTGGCCCTTTTCTTTTCAATCACACGAATCTGAGAAAAGTGACAGGTTGAATCGACTCATTGAGCCTTATTATCTGAGCCCTATCAACGAGGGGACAGACGATGCTCTTGCACGTAAACAACGACATGGAGAACGGGATCATCGCGAAGATTCCTCTCGCGCTCGACAAGGATATCAAAAGCTTCCAGGGAGATGCGATAGACTTCGAGATTTCCTCCGGCGACAAGCAACTCATTCCTGCCGAGGATATTCATCCCTACAAATCCATTTTCAAAGTCCTATCCGGCAGTTTCGAGCTTAAAAACATTTACGTAGCGGTGTCGTTCAATGCGAACTTCACCACTCCAGACGGTAAAAAGACCTGCCTGACACGTTCCAGTCCAATGGAAGAATGGAATGTAATAAATGGCAGTTACTATGCCGAAAGCATGAACTGCTTCGGTTTCAAGTCCAGCAGCCGTTTTGCCGGAAACTTCAGCGTGAACCTGACCAATCCATTTCTATATGTTATTAAAAACGGCAGTCTGACCGATAGTAGAATGTCCGACAACATTTCAATCCGCGCACAATTCTATCCGTCGTCGGGCCACTCCATCATCACACCGAAAGAAGATATCAATATCGTCATCAGTAACCGCCAGAATGCGTCCGAATAATCCGCAGTGCATCGCAGCCAGAAATTGCCAATGCATTTCCCATATATTTTATAGGATTATGCCAATAATAGCCGTTCCCCGAGCTCTTCAAGGCTATTTTTGTTGTTCTTAAACAACACCCCGCATTTTTTCTCAAGTAGAACTCCGCAAGACAAGTTTATCAGCAATCGGCGTTTGACTTCGAGGCAACGACGGAGCAAGACCTTATGAAGGGTGGCCGGGCTGAAACTCGCTTGCGGGGGTAAGCCTAACTACTTGTTTTCATGCATTTCCGTACGCAGAGCAGTTTCATAATTTTGCCGGAGATGTTTTAGTAGGGTGAAATATCTTGCGGAGAAACGCAGCCGCAAGCCATTATGTGTCATGCGTTCGTGAAAGCCGGGTTCGGAATTGGGTATTTACCTTCCCATTGCGGAATTATCGGTCAACATGCTGGTTCTTCTCGGCATGGGCGCTGCTGTGGGATTTCTGTCCGGATTGTTCGGCGTCGGCGGCGGTTTTCTGATCACACCGCTTCTGATCTTTTATAACATTCCGCCTGCGATCGCGGTCGCCACCGGCGCCAATCAGGTCATCGCCTCCTCAGTTTCCGGCGCATTGGCGCATTTCAAACGTCGCACGCTCGATATCAAGCTCGGCCTGTTTCTCGTGGCGGGAGGTATATTGGGTTCTCTCGTCGGGATATTCGTGTTCTCGTGGCTGCGTGATCTCGGCCAGTTGGACCTTATCGTTTCCATCCTCTACGTCTTCTTTTTGGGCACCGTTGGCGGCTTGATGCTGGTGGAAAGCCTGCGTGCCCTCCGTCGCGTCAAAAAGGGACAGGCGGGTGCTTTGCGGCGGTCAGGCCAGCACACGTGGATACACCGACTGCCTTTCAAGATGCGGTTTCGCGCCTCGACGATCTATGTCAGCATCATTCCGGTGCTCGGCATCGGCTTCTTCATCGGCCTTTTGTCATCAGTGATGGGTGTCGGCGGCGGATTCATCATGGTTCCGGCACTCATCTATCTGTTGCACGTTCCGACCAATGTGGTTGTCGGAACCTCGCTGTTTCAGATCACCTTTGTCACCGCCGTCACAACGGTCCTGCAGGCGACGACCAACCAGTCTATCGACATCGTCCTCGCCTTCCTTTTGATGGTTGGCGGTGTTATCGGCGCGCAATATGGCGCGCGTGCAGGACAAAAGCTACGCGGCGAACAGCTGCGCCTTTTGCTGGCGCTTCTAGTGCTTGCCGTTGGCTTGCGCCTCGCCTTTGGGCTGTTCGTGCGGCCCGACAATCTGTTCTCCATTTCAATTGCGGATGTCTGACATGCGGAGCCTTACGCTTTCCTCCGCATTGATGTTCTTTCTGCTCACGGGAAGCGCGCTCGCACAGATCGATTCCAGCGGCACCGGCAACACGGTTCCTCAATTGCAGAACCCCGCCGATGAAACCATCGAAATTGGGCTCTCGACAGAAACAATCGCTATCACTTCCAATTTCGGCGGGACCGACCTCACCATATTCGGTGCGCTCGACAATGCTGATCCGATGATCCAGCGGCAAGGTCGTTACGACATAATCGTCGTGCTGCAAGGCCCTTCGCGCGATCTCGTGGTGCGCAAGAAGGATCGTTATCTCGGCGTCTGGGTAAATGCGGATTCGCAAACCTTCATGGGCGTCCCGCTCTCTTATTCGCTGGCCTCTACCCGCAATCTTCAAGACATTACGGACGAGAAAACCTATCGGCAGCTTTCGGTGGGTGTACGCAACTTCTATCTCGTTCCAGAGGATCCGAGCAGTCTGTCAGGTAATATCCCGACATTCGGCAACGAACTACGCGAAATGAACATCCGCCAAGGCCTCTACACGCAGCGCATTGGTGGTGTAGAGTTCATTTCCCGCACCTTGTTTCGCGCCACATTGAACCTGCCCGCCAACGTTCCGGTTGGACGCCACAGAGCTCGTGCGCTTCTGTTCCGCAACGGTGTTTTTCTGCGGGAAGCCAATGCCAGTCTGGAAATCGTCAAAGCAGGTTTTGAACAGAGCATCTACAACGCCGCCCACCAGAACAGCTTTCTCTACGGCCTGTTCGCCGTTTTCCTTGCCGTTTTCACCGGCTGGTTTGGGCGCATTCTGTTCCGCAGAGATTAACCACTGTAAAGCGCACCGCGCGCTATCGGGTAGACCTTGCCCTGCCCCAGCATATAGGCACGCAGCGTCTCGTCGACGAACAGCCCTCGAAAGGCTCGATCCAGAATATTCAGCGCACCCGTATAGGCTCCAAAAGCGGGCATGATGAGCCTTTCGCCGTCGCTTACAAAACAGGGGCGGCGCACCGACCGTCCCCGTCGCACGATGCGGGCCGCCGGATGAAGGTGGCCGGCGATCTCTCCCTGCCCGGCCTTTCGCGATGGCTCATGTCGGAAAACAAGCGGTCCGACGGCCAGTTCCTCGACGCAATCGCCTGGCAGATCAACCGGGCGGTCTGGATCATGGTTGCCGGTGATCCAGAACCAGCCGCGATGTTCCATCAGCGATTTCAGCCGGATGGCATAAAGCGACGGCAGGCGCTCGCTGGCCGTCGCATCGTGAAAACTGTCACCGAGACTGATGACAGTACGCGGCTGATAGCGCGCAATGGCCTGCGCCAGCATATCGAGCGTTGCCGCAGTGTCATAGGGCGGAATGAGCTGGCCGCGGCGGGCAAAAGATGAACCTTTTTCCAGATGCAGGTCAGAAACGATGAGCATATGGAGGTCGGGCAGGAACAATGCGCCGGATGGATCGCACACAGCCGCAACGCCACGCACTTCTGCATGGGCTAGACTGTAAGCCTCTCCATTTCTCCATGCCGCAGTCTTCATTGCATCGCCTCTCTGATGAGATCATCTGCGGCTTCTTCCAGCAGCATTTCATCCCCTTTGCCCGCAACACGTTCACGTCCGATTTCAAGCATTACAGGCAGCGCAAGTGGCGAAATCCTGTCGAGAGCCTTGTGCAGTAAATGACCTTTCACGCGCGCCAGCATGTCGCCAAGACGCCTGATATCCAGCAGTCCGGTCGCGGCATCCGCGCGTGTCGCCTGTAGCAATATGTGGCCAGGTTCATGGGTCCGCAGAACGTCATAGATCAGGTCGGTGGAAACCGTAACCTGACGGCCCGTTTTCTCCAGCCCCGGATGACGGCGCTCGATAAGCCCGGAAATCACGGCGCAATTGCGGAAGGTACGTTTCAGGAGGTAGCTTTCATCAAGCCAGGCTTCGAGATCATCCCCCAGCATATCCTCGTCAAACAGTCGGGTGAGGCTCAGATTTCCCGTGCCGATCAGTGCGCCCATATCCTTGAGGCCCCAGAGGCCCAGCGAATAATCGGTCGCGACAAAACCAAGCGGATGCGCGCCCATGCGCTCCAGGCGACGTGTCAGCAACATGCCAAGCGTCTGATGCGCCAGCCTGCCTTCAAACGGATAGGCGACCATGTAGAAGCGATTGCCGCGCGGGAAGGTTTCGATCAACAGTTCGTCTGTTGCAGGCAGCACGGATTTCCATTGCTGCACTTCCAGCCATTCCCGCACCTGTTGCGGCAAAAACTGCCAGCGCGTTCGATCGGCAAGCATGGCGCGCACCTGTGCGGCGAGGTAGGTGGAAAGCGGAAACTTGCCGCCAGCATAGACAGGAATCTTGGCATCCTGTCCAGCAGCATTGGAGGCGATACATTCGTTCTCGCGGATGCCTTCAAACCGTAGCACCTTGCCTGCAAAAAGGAACGTGTCACCAGCCGTGAGCGTCTCAAGGAAGTATTCCTCAATGCGACCAAGAACACGTCCACCGCGTGCGTTCCCACCCTTGCCGCCACGAGTAAGCCGCACATTCAGTTCCGGCGCTTCAACAATCGTGCCTATATTGAGACGATATTGTTGCGCTATGCGCGGATTGGATACCCGCCACGTGCCGTCCACAGTCTTGCGGATTTTTGCAAACCGTTCATAGGTCTTAAGCGCATAGCCGCCGGTCGCGACGAAATCCAGAATACGGTCGAACGTGTCTCTCGCAAGGTTCGAATACGGTGCCGAACTCCGCACCTCATGATAAAGCTGATCGGCATTGAACGGTTCGGCACAGGCCATACCGAGTACGTGCTGCGCCAGCACATCCAGCGCTCCATCAATCAGCGGCGGCGTGTCCTGCGCGCCCAGATAATTGGCGTCGAGCGCGGCGCGGCACTCCATCACTTCGAAGCGGTTGGCAGGCACGAGAATGGCCCGGCTTGGTTCATCCATACGGTGATTGGCGCGACCGATGCGCTGCGCAAGGCGGCTGGCCCCCTTCGGTGCGCCGACATGAATGACGAGATCAACATCGCCCCAGTCAATCCCGAGATCGAGCGTCGAAGTCGCGACCACAGCCCGCAACGTATTGGCAGCCATGGCCTGCTCGACCTTGCGACGCTGGCCAGCATCGAGCGAACCATGATGCAGCGCAATGGGCAGTGTGTCTTCATTGACCCGCCATAGCTCCTGAAAGAGCATCTCCGCTTGACTGCGCGTATTGACGAACAAGAGCGTCGTCTTGTGTTGGCGGATCGCCTCGTAGATGTCAGGAATGGCATAGCGCGAGGAATGTCCCGCCCACGGCACCCGCTCGTCGGAATCGAGAATGGTGATCTCGGGTTTGGCGCCGCCATCCACTGTCACAAGCCCAGCCATTGGCCCAGTGCCATCTTGTTCAACCAGCCAGCGACGGAGTTCATAGGGCTCGGCCACCGTGGCAGAAAGCCCGATGGTTTGCAATTGCGGTTGCAAGCGCCGCAGCCGCGCCAATCCTAGCGCCAGAAGATGCCCGCGCTTGGAAATCACCAGCGAGTGCAATTCGTCCAGCACCACATAGCGCAATCCCTCAAAGAACTGTTCCGTACCTTTGGATGCGATCAACAGCGCAAGCTGCTCTGGCGTTGTCAGCAGAATATCCGGGGGGGCCAGTTTCTGTCGCTGGCGTTTGTGCGCAGGCGTATCACCCGTCCGGGTCTCGATGGATATATCAAGGTCCATTTCCTCGACCGGCACCGTCAGATTGCGATGAATATCGACAGCCAGGGCCTTCAGCGGCGAAATATAAAGCGTGTGCACGCCACGTCTGGATTTTGACGCTATTTCCGACGGAAAACCGGCTCCGGCTTTTCCTGGTTTTGCTTTTTCTTGCCGCTTTTCCAGATCCACCAGCGCAGGCAGGAACCCGGCCAAAGTCTTGCCCGCTCCGGTGGGCGCGATCAGAAGCGTGGACTGCCCCTGTTCGGAACGGGCCAGAAGCTCAAGCTGATGGGCGCGCGGCGACCAGCCCTTGGCCGCAAACCATTTGAGAAAACGGTCGGGCAAGGGAAAAGCGGCAGATACAGCGGCGGGTTTCAGGTTCAGTTCCACGCCGTCAATCTAATCGCAGTGATGCAAGCCGCCAAGATATTTGTTCACTTTTGTTCTCATTTTGTCAGCAGTCGCAGGCTCCCTCTCTTTTCGGGACGAACGTCGTGACCTATCTTGAAACCATGCGTTTCAACCAGCTTCTCTGTTCCTCTCCCAAAGGCCTTTATTGCCCACCCGGCGATTTCTACATCGACCCTGTACGCCCGGTGGAACGCGCGCTCATCACCCATGCACACTCCGATCATGCCCGCTCTGGTCACACACACGTACTGGCTACGCCTGAAACGCTCGAAATCATGGCGCTGCGCTATGGAGCAGACTTCGCAGAAACGACCCAATCGATAAGGCTCGGTGAAAACGTGACGATCAACGGTGTACGGGTCAGTTTTCATGGTGCTGGACATGTGCTCGGCTCCGCCCAGATTGCGGTGGAAAAAGATGGAACGCGCATAGTCGCTTCCGGCGATTACAAGCGTGCAACCGATCCGACATGCGCACCCTTTGAACCTGTTGCCTGTGACGTCTTCATCACCGAAGCGACTTTTGCGCTGCCGGTGTTTCGTCACCCTGAGGCTTCACAAGAGGTCTCAACACTCATCAAATCAACACGGCAATTTCCCGAGCGTGCGCATCTTGTCGGCGCCTACTCACTGGGCAAAGCCCAGAGGGTTATCAAACTCATACGCAATGCTGGCTACTCGGAACCGATCTATATTCACGGCGCACTGGAGAAGATCTGCGATTATTACCAGTCGCAAGGCATCGATCTCGGTCCTCTGGAACCAGCCACTCTGGAACGTGACGAAGCGCAGCCGGATTTTGCAGGTAAGATCATCGTCGGTCCTCCATCGGCTTTCTCTGACCGCTGGGCACGGCGTTTTCCCGATCCCATTTCGGCTTTCGCTTCCGGCTGGATGCGCATCCGCCAGCGCGCCAGACAACAGGGGGTAGAGCTACCGCTCGTCATTTCCGACCACTGCGACTGGGATGAGCTGACGACGACAATAACGGAAATCGCACCCGCCGAAGTGTGGGTCACCCATGGGCGCGAGGAAGCGATTGTTCGTTGGTGCGAATTGCAGAATATTCCGGCAAGGCCGCTGCATCTCGTGGGCTATGAAGACGAGGGCGATTGATGCGTGCTTTCGCCGAACTTCTTGACCGACTGGTTCTGACGCCGCAGCGCAACGGCAAGCTTCGTCTGCTCATCGACTATTTCCGTGCCACCCCCGACCCGGATCGTGGGCTGGCGCTCGCAGCAATCACGCGCGATCTGGAACTGCAAAGTGTGAAGCCTGCCATGCTGCGAGCGCTTATTGGCGAACGGACCGATCCGACACTCTTTGCTTATTCCTATGATTATGTGGGAGACCTCGCCGAAACAATTTCGCTTATCTGGCCCGGCCCCAGCGAGACTGCACCCGGTGCAAATCTACCACTGAGGATCGTGGTACACGAATTACAGAATGCTTCGCGCAGAGAAGGCCCGATGCTCGTGGCCGGATGGCTTGATCTGCTCGGTACTTCTGAACGTTACGCGCTATTGAAGCTCGTCACCGGTGGGTTACGCATGGGCGTTTCAACCCGTCTGGCCAAACAGGCTCTTGCTGATTTCGGTGGTGTCAATATCGTGGAAATCGAGGAATTATGGCACGGCCAATCGCCTCCTTATGAAGCGCTTTTCGCCTGGCTCGAAGGCCGTAGTGAAAAGCCTGCCTCCGCCGCAGCCGCACCATTTCGTCCCGTCATGCTGGCAACAGCGCTCGACGAAGCTGAAACCCCCTCGCTTGACGCATCCGCCTATAGTGCAGAGTGGAAATGGGACGGCATTCGCGTGCAGGCGGTTTCGGAAGGTGGCGTGCGCCGCCTCTATTCGCGCACTGGTGACGATATTTCCGGCACATTCCCGGACATTCTAGAGGCTATGGATTTTGAAGGTGCAATTGACGGCGAACTGCTCGTCGGTCATCACGGCGAAACCGGGATAACGACGGCTACTTTCTCCGATCTCCAGCAACGACTGAACCGCAAAACCGTGAGCACCAAGCAATTGCGCGACTATCCCGCATTCGTGCGTGCCTACGATCTTTTGCAGGAAGGGAACCAGCAAACTGGCAGCGATTTACGCTCTTTGCCTTTTTCCGAGCGACGCGCTCGCTTGCAAAACTTCGTCGGCAAGCTCGATCCGCGCCGCTTCGATCTCTCGCCCATCCTGCCCTTTGCGGATTTTCAGGAACTGGCGGAGTTTCGCTCCAATCCACCTCACCCTGCCATCGAAGGCGTGATGCTAAAGCGCCACGACAGTAACTACCTGCCCGGACGCCCCAAGGGGCCGTGGTTCAAGTGGAAACGCGATCCCTTCACCGTGGATGCCGTGATTGTCTATGCACAGCGGGGGCATGGCAAGCGCTCCAGCTATTATTCAGATTTCACCTTTGCCGTCTGGACCGGGCCAGAAGATGAGCCGGTTCTGGTGCCGGTCGGTAAAGCTTATTTCGGCTTTACCGACGAAGAACTGAAATTGCTGGACAAGTTTGTGCGCGAAAATACCGTTGAGCGCTTCGGGCCGGTTCGGTCCGTACGAGCAGAGCCCGATCACGGTCTTGTGGTGGAAGTGGCTTTTGAGGGTCTCAACCGTTCCACACGCCATAAATCCGGCATCGCTATGCGCTTTCCGCGTTTTTCGCGGCTTCGCTGGGACAAGCCACCACGCGAAGCGGACCGGCTGGAAACGCTGGAAAAGCTGCTGGGCTGATTACTCAGCAGCCGTCGAAACGCGAATTTCGTAGATGTTTACGGGCTTGCCGGAACCGCTGAGATCCGAATTGACCGTGATAGTGCCCGCGCGACCTGGTTTCTGGCCAGATGGAATATCCATCTCGAACAGGAAATCGCTCACAGAATCGCGTACGTCGTAGCGCCTGCGCCCACAATCGCCAAGGCCACCGAAATCGCAATTGACTGACATCTGGGTCATATTGCCATCGTCGGCGCGTGCCACGATGTCGAAGGTTGCCTTCTTGCCTTGCAATTGGTTCAGAATGCCTTCGCCGACATCGAATGTAATAGCATCCTCAGCCCCCGAAGACTGGATGCGCGCAAAACGGCGTGTGCCTTCCTGCCGGATTTCAGCCGTCGCACGTCCTTTGACAGACATGCGTGTCGCCTCGCTCGGCTGAAAGATGGTGATCCACTTCAGTCCACCCGGCTCCTCACCTTCCTTCAAAGGCGCAATATTGCCATCGCTTCGCAGTGGATTGTTCGTCGGGCCGCGACCCAGATCGATAAAGCTGTTATAGAGCGAATAACCGATGAAAGCTGCGACAGCCAGCACTAGCGCCGGAATACCATAGCTGTAGAAAGGTGAATGGCGTTTCTTTTTCGTGCGGTTCTTCCGGGACACGCCGCCCTCGTAGCCAAGATCGGCGCTGCTGCGCTTTTTCTGCCGCGAGGTCGCGCGAATATCGCCGGTATCAAGTGTGGGTGACGCTTCTTCCGTACTGCGACCAAGGATCGGATCCTCCCTGCGCGGAGCATCGAGCGACGGCTCGCGACGATCATTCGCCTCACCGCCCGTCTTGAACTCTTCTTCGATCCGGGAAATGGCGTCCTTGAGCTTTTGCCGACGCTGTTCCTTCTGGCCATCGCTGAGCGCCGTATTTGCCGCAAGGGCGCGCTCATGCGCACCCCAGGCGGATTCGTAGATTCGCTGGCGGGTCGCCGGATTGTGCGCATCCGCCTTGGCAAATGCATTCCTGATAGCGCGCTCAATACTTTCCAAAGACTACTCTTCTCTTGTTCGTTCTTCCCGCCATTTCGTCACGTCCTCAACAGGAGCAAGCGGCCTCCGATACAGACGATTTCATAAGCCTCAGCGAAATTAACGTCTGAATCAAGGCATTTACCTGTTCATCACCCGCTTTGACTAGCTGATAAGCATGTCAGAGACACCAAATATTAACTCTGACTGCGGTTTTCCCCCATCTGTATAAACTTTACAGCGCCGAACAGCCTCCATTGCGTGTGACTAAACGGCCTACGATACAACGGCGATTCCTTTTCAGCGCGGCATTTCGATCATAGCCGTATACTCGTGTATCGAAATACTATCATTTTCGGGTTTCAACGCTCTTTGTCGCGATCGTGGAGAGACAGCCGATGACAACAGACCCGCTCGCGCGCTTTTGATATTGCCGTTAGGCAAGGAGATGCTAGAACTATTACGTTTACGGAAACGTCAATCACGGAGGACGATTGAACATGGCCTTGCCTGATATTCTGAAAAGCAGACTGCGCATCCCGGTGGTTGGTGCTCCCCTGTTCATCATTTCGCATCCGGCTCTGGTGATGGCGCAGTGCAAGGCAGGCGTCGTCGGTTCCTTTCCAGCGCTCAATGCTCGCCCTGAAGCACAGCTTGATGAATGGCTGGCAGAAATAACGGAAGGACTTGCCGCCTACGACAGGGCCAACCCGGATCGTCCCTCCGCACCTTTTGCGGTCAACCAGATCGTGCACCGTTCCAACAAGCGCCTTGAGCACGATCTCGGCCTCTGCGTGAAATACAAGGTGCCGATCGTCATTTCCTCGCTTGGTGCCGTACCGGAAGTGAATGCTGCCATTCACTCTTACGGAGGCATCGTCCTTCATGACGTCATCAACAATCGTCACGCCAATTCAGCGATCCGCAAGGGTGCGGACGGCCTCATAGCAGTAGCGGCCGGTGCAGGCGGTCATGCAGGCGCACTGTCCCCATTCGCGCTCGTGCAGGAAATCCGCTCCTGGTTCGACGGCCCGCTGCTCCTTTCGGGCGCCATCGCCAATGGCGGTTCCATCCTTGCTGCACAGGCCATGGGCGCCGATCTCGCCTATATCGGATCGCCTTTCATCGCCACAACCGAAGCGCGGGCGACAGATGCCTATAAGCAGATGATCGTTGATTCAAACTCATCCGACATCGTCTATTCCAACTACTTTACCGGCATCGCAGGTAACTATCTGAAGCCATCCATCGCCAGTTCTGGTCTTGATCCGGATAACCTGCCGGAAGCCGATCCTTCCAAGATGGACTTCGAGACGGCGCAGCAGGATGGGGCCAAGGCCTGGAAGGATATCTGGGGTTGCGGTCAGGGTATCGGCGCGATTCACGAAGTAGCGCCCGCCGGAAAGCTGGTTGACCGATTGGAGCGTGAATACAAAAGCGCTCGCCAGCGTCTTTGCGCGGGCTCTTGATTCTGCGACTGTTTCGGGACTGCGCCTGCTTGACGGCCGGCGCAGTTTTCAAACTCAACAATTACCCTCGCCTGTTCTCTGCATCACCAGTCCGCTTCTGTCTTGTCGAGCGCTCGCAATATGCATCTTGCGAATGCTTTTGAATAAACATCGAGATTGTTTGATTTGGGCCTTGCTTTCCTCCATGCTTTTAGTTATCAGCGCACCGTCCAGCCGGAAACGGATGGCTTCCTTCGGGAGTTGGAACGCTATGTTCCGGGCCGCTTTAGCTCAGTTGGTAGAGCACATCATTCGTAATGATGGGGTCGCGTGTTCGAGTCACGCAAGCGGCACCAAAAACTCCTTAAAATTCAAGCGTTTAATGACATTGTGGCAAGCGCATCTGCGGAATGCCATTTTCGCGGAACCATTATGGAACCGCACTGAAAAGTGTTCCCATATTGCGCAAACCTATCTTTTCGCCTCCCAATCCGTTTACGTTCTCACGATGAATAAGCGCGCCGATCTAATTTTACGGATCACCTTCATTCTGTTCCCATCTGTCGTGATTGCGGGGATCATTGCAAAGGCGTTCGGCCTCGACCGATGAAGCAACAAACGCTCCTCCGACCGCCGCGAGCCATCCTTGCGCGATGAGGCTTGCTTGCATGGGAGAAAGCTCGAACCGTTGCCCTTCCACCTCAACGAAAATATTGCGGCCCTCACGAATAGGTTGAAGGCCGCGAATGAGTGAAATAGTCGGTGTCATCTGTGGAAAAGCCACCCCCAGATTTTGAGACTGTTTTCATACAGCGAGGCGAAACCGACGATGATTGCTAGAACAGTAATCGCCATCCATTTCACGACATGGCCCATTGTGCGGACGGTCGCATAGAACTTCATCGCATCTTCGAGCGTATCAATGTCATCGTCATCCAACTTGGACAAAAATTCCTTTGTCCGGTCTGGAAGTTCGTTCATGCGGTTTACGGTCGGTGCTTCTGTGTCCATTGGCGTCATGCCTTCCACCCGCACATTCTCGCGCCAAGTTCATTGTGAGCCAGCATCGCTGATACCTCCCGATCAGTCATAGCCGCCAAAGCGGCGGTGGATGGCCGCAAAGGACTTGCGACCAAGCAAAATGAGCCTTGCGGGCTGGCGCAGGCCGAGAGCGCGCAGAGCGCGGCTAGTGCAATCACCTTGACCATTTCGACAGCCTTTCCCGGTTCGTCTCCGCGTCCCGGCCCGCGATAGCGGCCTCAATCTCATCAGCAAGGCTTTTGGCAGCGGTGTTTGCTTCGGTCTGGCGGGATTTCTCAACGCCCTTGCCGTCGCTTCGACCTTTGAAATAGACCCCAAGGACGCCGAACGCACCTGCGATGACATAAATCAGCCAAGCAGGAGCGCCCGCGACCAGCGAGAAAATGAGCTCAACCATTGCGCCGTTCCTTTTTGATCGGAGCCTTGTTTGGGATCAGCCAGACCAGCAGCGCCGTGAATGCAGCAACAATGGCGTTTGCCGTCGCGTCGTCCACGCCCAGATCGATGCCGAAGTACGAGCGGATGAAAGCAACCACCGCCATAACGGCAGCGGCCAGAAACTTGTTATACTTGCTCACGAGTTGTTCCTTTGAAGATGGCTGCAATTGCACCGAAAAGCTTCACGACCAGCGCAACTAGGCCGAAGGGTTGCGGCGCTGGATCAGCGGTCGGGGGAGAACTTGGGGCTTCCGGGGGCTTACTTGGACCATCTGAGGGCGATGCATTACCGACACCATACCCTTCGGCTCGCAAGGCATCGTCATAATCCCGTGCATACCCGGCGATCAACGCCGCGCTATCCAAGCCATTGATGACCCGGCGCGCATTGGTGAAATCGGATTTCTGGAGAGTAATGAAGTCCGATAGTTTCGCACCGGTATAGTTGCCCTCAACCATGTCTTTGATAACAGCGTGGGCGGCTTCAGCGGGATCTACAATCTTGTCCGGATTGCTTTCCAGACCCACGCGGCGGAAGTTCCTGCGCCCTGTACGCTGCTCATATCCGCCGCCACGATATTTATAGCCGTCGCCTTTCTGCGTATTGCCAAGCTCAGCGGCTTTCTTCGGGTTGCCGAGGCCGTAGACCCGTTCCGCCAAGGCTTGGGGATTTCCGGCCAGTTTTTGGGCTTCGGCCTTCGTGACTTTTGCGGAATGCTTGGCTCCAAATACCTCAAGAATGCGTTCGGCCCGATAGTTCATGTTCTCGCGAACGGGCTTCATTTTCCCGCCCGTCTCATGTCGAACCGTCGCAAGGACGTAGGCGAGTTGGTTTCGCAATAGTCCACGCTCTCGCCCCAACTCAATCAAGAGGCGGGTATCGCCAGCGGTCATATTCATTGGTTTTACCTTTCAGGCACAAAAAAACCGCCTCTTTGGGCGGCGGTTGTCGTCAGATTTTGTGGAATGTCAGAGCTTCGCGGCCTCGCGCCAGAATTCGTCCCGCTGTTCAATAGTCCATTGCATCGCCTGCCGAACCACGTCCGTCAGCCAGTGCAGGCGATTGAAGTTCTGCGCGCCAACGACGAACATCTGAGCGTTGAACTTGTCGGCTTCCGTTGGAAGCTGATCGATGATGGCCTGTAGCGGTGCTGGGATAACACCGCCCTGCATCGCGGCGAGAGCTTCATCTTTGCTGATGATCCCGATAACGGCCAGATATTGGAAGAACTGGCGACGGCTGATTTCGTCGGGAATAGGCTCTGGCCCCGGGTCAGGTTTTGAATACTCTAGAATGGGGCCATAATTGCCGCTTAACGCATCATCCCACAGTTTCCGCCCTTCTGGGGTATCGTAGTTGTCACGGATGCAAACCGGTATCGTTCCCAAATCTGAAGTTACGACTACCCCGCCAAGAATGGTGTGTTCCGCATCCAGCCACTTCAGTTCAATGACGTTTTCGATAATCATCACGCGATCCTTTTCACCAAAGTAGCGTTTCCTGGGCTAAGGGTCGCCCCGACCACCTGCCACGTCCCGAAGCCAATACCGCCACTATTGGCAGTAGTTCCCGCCAAATCCAGATCGGACCCCGCGACAGTGCTGTACGGCTGAATGGTCCCTTGTAGAATTTTCTTTGCGAATGCGTACCCGCCAACAGGCAGTGTTTCCGCAAGCATGTAGTCTTTTGTTCTGGCGTAAGATTGGCTGTCTACGTAAGTCTTGACATTGCCCATGCCGCTGACCTCAAGCCAGCCGGGGATATTAACTTTTCCAGAGCTGAATGCCTCCAGTATTGCACTGCCAGAATAGCCATTAGCAACGCGCCACCCGCCATCAACCGTGTCAGAAATGTTTGCTTCCATCCGATAGCCGATAACAGCCCCCGGAGAAATCATGTAAATTTTCGGTATTACTGCGCGGACTTCGAAAGTAGAGATAGTTCTTAATGCGCCAGTTAATACGCCGCCACTGAGATTAAGCTTTCCGTCCAATGCATTCTGCGTGGCAGTGCTGATAGGCTTATTGGCGTCAGACGTGTTGTCAACATTACCAAGTCCAACGTCTGCCTTGACGATCCAGCTTTTGATCCACGTTTTTATGTTCCCCCATGTAATTTTATACATGGTCGAACCGCCAGCCTCGACACCCGCAACAAAATCACCATCTGCGGGCGTGGCTTTACCGTTTGCGGCGGCGACTGCCGCCCCAACACTGGTCAAATTAATCAAGGCTTTGACCTTTGACCAAAGCACCCGCTTTAGATTACCCTCATCTTCGCTATCGGTCACAACTACGCCGTCAGCATCAACAGGGGCGTCTTTCAATGGTGAAGCGAGAATATCAGCGCTGGCAATAGCGCCTAGATTTTCGCGTGCGTCTGTCGCGTTTGTCGCGCCCGTCCCGCCTGCCGTGATCGGTCGAGGATTATTCGCGTCTGCTGTAAGATCATCGACCAGTGCATTGTAGGGCGCACTGCGGATGGTTGTATCTGGCACACCCTTGGTCCCGGCTGGCGGGGTATAGACGCCGTCTGTACGTGGCATGGCATTCTCCATAGAAAAAGCCGCCCAAAATGGACGGCTTGAGCCTCATCGTGATTGATTTTTCTTGGCCGAAATGCATTCAATCATCCCGTTCATTCTCTGGGGGATTTCATGAAGTACCTTATTCTCGCTGCATCACTGTCGCTTATAGCTGGCTGTTCTTCCTTAACCGACGCTCAAGGCTCCTGCCAAACTCAGTATTCTGACTACAGCCAAATGTGGGATTGCATTCGCGGGCGCGTGAAATCCGGCACAGCAGGCATGATGAATAATGATGTCGGAATGCGCTACATGGCTTTCGGTGATAACCTGAACGAGAAATACAAAGCTGGTCTGATCAGCAATTCGGATGCTAAACTGGCTTTATCGCAAGAGTTAGTTCGCGGGAATAGTGATTTCAACGCAAAATACAAGCCAACAACCTGCACAACGCGCCCGGTATTTGGCACATTGCAAACGAGTTGCTACTGATGAACCAAATAGAGCACGACCAGAACGAACCCAAGATCGACCGCGACCCGTTTCCGTGGTGGCTGGGGTGGACGTTGGTTGCGCTGGGTTGGGTCTGGTATCTCTATTTCCGAGACTTCGATTGGCCGTCTCTTGCGCTTGGCGGGTTTACTGTCGGTATGCTGACGTGTTGGGCTATCGAGAAGACGGGGAACCGCATTCCCGATAGCTGGCGGTCAAAGCATTAACGGTTAGGCCTGACCGTGATTTCCAGTGGCGCGCGCCGTTCCTGTCCAAGTACTCGGGGTTGAACGCCGGAACCCGATCCCAAAATCATTGACCGAAGCATATCGCGTTTCTGCGCTGTAATTTGCTTGCGGCTCACGGCCCGATCAAGAATATTCAGCGCCGTTTCTGGATCGGTTTCCGTCAGCGCCTTGCCGACGCGGCTCAGTACCCCAGAGGGCAAGCCTTTAGCTTGGTTCAATCCGCGCATTGCTGTGCCTATTGCGGCGCCCTTCCAGTCGCCGTGCAACAGGCTATTGAACACGCCGGGATCGAATTGCGCCATTTCAGCGGCGTCAGCGAGATTATCCGCTGTTTTTGAACCGCCCATCGCTTCATTTGCCGTTTCGAACATTTTCTGTTCCCGAGCAATTCGGCGTGCCATCTGATTTGCCTTGTCGGGCAAAGCGAAGACAGGAAACTCCTGACCGGTCTTTTCTGTCAGCAACATGCGCGCCTTGTTCGTCGTTGGCGATGCCGAAGCCGCTTCTATCCGTGCAATCCATGGATCGGCATAGCCAGACCGAAAAGCAGCCTGTTCACCGGGGCTCATGCCGGTAAACGTGTCTATGTTGTCGGCTGCTCGCATTCGGCTCGATGCCGCACCGGTTCCGGTATCAATTGCGTCTATCACCTTGCTCTGGCTTTTGAAGGTATCATTCGCCGCCCGATATGCAGGAGACGCTTTTTCTAATGCCTGATCGAGCTGGGCGTTCAACATCCCGAGAACCCGGGCGCGGTTGCCCTCTCCGGCCCTTTGTGCGCGCTGCACTGCATCGCTCACATCGGTTTTCAGGTTCAAGGCACGGGTGAAATCAGAGAGAACCGACTTCCCATCTGTCATCCGGTTCTTGTAACCGGTGAGCGCCTTTTCAATACTGTCTCCTGCGATTTCATCCGCTGGAGAGACAATCTTTTGAACTCCCGGGCGGATAATGTCATCGATATGCTGAATGACTGGCGACAGATCGACCGCACCCGCATTCTGCCGAGCAGCCCGGTAATTCTGATTGGCAAGCGTGTCACGTGCTTCCGTCAAGAAGGCTGACCGCTGCGCCGCTGTATCGGTCGCGCCAAAACCTTCCGCGAGAGTGTTCGCCAACCGGTCTCCCTGCCCAGTCTGGCGTCGAACAAGCTGCTCCATGACTTCCTGTCGGGCCTCGTTCGGATTGCGCACTACCGTAGAAAGCATGCGGCGTCCGGAGTGGCCCAAGGCGTCTGCTACGGTGAACTGATCCTGTCCATCTGCGATAGCGTTCCTGATGGCCTGAGCAACCTTCTCTTTTGAGCTACCCGAACGGCTCAGCGCGGTTTCCAGTGCCTGATCGGCATATTTCTCAGGATTGAGACGGGATGCTATCGGAGCGAGCATTGGTTTTGCAACGGCAGAAACTCCGGCGACCGCCACCGGCGCGGCAACACCAAGAGCACCGCCCGTTAACCCACTATACCCAGCTTGCTCTAGTCTGTTAGCGATCCCACCTTCACCGGAGCCGAAACCTTGACCGGCGCCAAGAATAGCACCGTCAACACCCGAACCGAACGCGACACGCCCGAGACTTTTCCCGGCATTCGCGGCATTGGTCGCCAGCGAAAGGCCACTCCGGGCCAGCCCTGCGCCGCCAGCAACGCCACCGGCCAACTGACCGCCAAAGTGATAACCGAAACGGTTTTCGCTGTCGGCCTGATCGATACCGCGTTGCCGAGCCAGCTCCTGATCGTAGTCGCCCAAATATCCAAAGCCAGTCCCAAGGCCTGCTGCAATCTCATCAGCAAAGCCGAGGGAAAGCATATCGGCTGCTCCGCGCATGGCCGTATCCACTTTGCCCATGAACGAGTTTCGAGCGCTGTCATCGGGATTGCGCACCACGGGGTTCCGTGTCATGACTGACATTTCGTCAAGCCCCTGACGCATTTGCGGCGTGATCTGATCGGCAGTCGTGGCGGTAGGCTGCGATGCGCCAAGGTGACGTTGCAGGGCATCGAAAGCACCCTGCTCGTTGTCGCCCTCGATCTCGTAGACGGAACCGTCAGGCCCGGTAATTTCGAATTTGGCCATCACTGAACCTTCCTAATCGTGTAGCCGTTGATTTGAACGCCGTCGCCGTTCGGTACCTGCTCAGGCCGCTGAGCCTGCGAGCCCGCGCCTACGCCGGCCTGACGCCTCATCTTCACCATTCCCTGCGAAACGGCGTCGCGGAAGTCCTTCAGGGCATTGCGGAAGTCTTCCTCGTTCAGCGCGCGATCCATGCGCGCCATAGCCGCTTCAGCCTTCGCTCCCTCAATTTCGGTGATCTGGCCGCCACCCTTGAGCATACCGAACGCTTGAAGGAACGCGCCGCCCTGGAGCTGGCGGAGGCGGGAAAGTGCATCCCGACCACTGGAGCCAAGCGACCACGAAGGGCGGTATTGATCAACAGGGCCGACGATGGAACTCAACCCGTCAGAGGCAAGAAGGCTGTCAATCTGGGAAATGGTCTGTTCCGCCTGCTGCAAATCGCCGGGAAGAGACGCAGCCGCCTCGCCCTGAGATTTGCCGATAGCGGCCTGCGAAGCTGCTCCTGCCACGTCTTTCGGGATTTGTCCGACCGGCTGGCGGGTGATCGGATCGAGCAATACGAAATGCGTCCCCGCATCAAGCTTAATCGGCTCTTTCGAGAGCGAAACACCTTCGGGCAACTGCGATTGGACAACCTTACCGTTCTTCCCAAGCTGCAACAGGACGGGGTTCCCGTCCTTGTCAACGCCGTACTGCGGGTTAAGGCCCAGATCGCCGGATGGCGCATTCGGGTTGACCGGCAATTCGCGAATTTCGCCGGTGCGCTGATTGTAAAGCCGGTTGTCATCCAGCTTCGACCAGTCAGAGGTTCGCCCACCGAGCGCTATTTCCTGCTCAAGCCTGCGCATCTGAAGTTGCCGCATGGGATCGGCCATTTGCTGGCGCTGTTCCATTTCCTGCTGGAACATCATTTGCGCAATACGTTTCTGTTCCTCAGGGACAAACGGATTGCTCAGAACTTCCCCGAGCAGTTGCAGGCGATTATTGTTCTGCGGCGCGGCTTGTGGCTGTACCAATGCACGATCCATATAAGGCGCGGGCGGGAAATAGCCAGATGCGTTAGCTACCTGCTGCGGAGCCTGTCCTTGCGGAGCCAGAGCGCCGCCGAACGCCACATCGTTCTGGCGTAGCAGTTCAGCAGATGGGCCAGTTGGCGCTTGCGGAGTCGGCTGTTGTGGAAGTGCAGCCATCTGCTGCGGTTGTCCACCTTGAAACTGCATGCCGCTCGCCGCTGACAGTTGCGGATTGCCGGTAAAATCGTACGGAGCAACGGCAGGCGGAGCCGCGACACGCTGCGCGCCTTCATCGACAAATCGCAATCCACCGTCATCATAAGTCAGCTGTGGCCCACCGAATGTAGCGCGAGCGCCGTTGGCCGTTGCGTTCCCTCGCGATGCGTCAGGGTTGTAATCCCCTGCGCGGATCATTGCGCCGCCGACCGGCCCGGTCGCCTGTCTCGCAAACTCGATATCAGCCTGAGTAACATCAGCATTCGGCCCGAAAAGCGCTACAGCTTCGTTCGACGCAGAACCAAGACCGATAGACGGGTCCAGACTGGCAACTTGAACACCCTGCGGCTGCGGCTTATTCCCCGATCCAAGCAATGCAAGCGCCTTCTGACGATGGCCTGTCATCTGGTTTTCCCACTTGTCCCGCACATCGCCCGGAGCGCCGCCGTTATTGGCGTCTGACGCGGTATAGCGGCCCGGAGAACCGGCGTTGATGGTCGAGTATAGGTCAAGCCCGCTCATACCTGGCTTAAATCCCGACGAACGGAAATAGTTGGCAACCGCACCATTCGGGCCAAGCTGCGATGCGATAGGATCATTCCAATCAACACCATATTTTTCAGCCTGCGGTTCCCCGAACTGAATAAGTCCGCGATGCTGGCCGTACTGGGTGCGAGGCCCCGCCTTTGTCGGATCAAAAGTGCCAGCAGTCTCATATGAAATCGCCGTGGCAAGATCTACCGGATCAGCGCCAATAGCCTGTGCTGTCTCGATAATCCCGTTTCGAAGAGCGTCGGCATTCTCACCGAAATTAAACTTGCCTTGAGGAACCGTGCCGGTCGCCGTGGCACTCGTCGGGGAGCCACCAGCGGCAACGGAAGATGGGTATGCTCCGCCAGCACCGCCAAATCCGCTCATAAGCTGACCAAACAGCGCATTGCCCTTCTGACGCTGCTCATCTGCATATTTCTCGCCCTGATTGATACGGCGCTGTTCAAGAGCCGCACCAAGGCCGTCACCCAAGGCATATAGCCATCCGCCCGGACGCGAATAGTCCTGCGGACCACCACTCATGAGCTGCTGGACGCGGCGGCGCGCTTCCTGCAACTGTTCGGGCGTTTTGTAGGCCGTGCCCTGACCGAAAATGAAAGATGGAACCGCCATTTATTTGCCTCCAAGAGCAAGGCCGTAATCGACCTGAAGCAATCCGTCAGGGCGCTTTGAAACAGCTGCTGGCTTTTTCTTCTGAACCTGTTGAGCCAACAGGCCGAGGTGCTTCGGTGCGCCGTCTGGCTCGTCGCGATAATTGTAGAGATAGACGTTCTGGCCTTTGATCTTGCCGACCTTTTCAACGTCCTTCTTGGCGCGCTCATCGGAAAGGAAGCCAGCAGGCAGACCCTTAGCAACCAAACTGCCGAGACCGCCAAGCAGGCCGTTCATCTGGCTCATCTGCTGATTGTACGCGCCCAGATCGTTCGCATATTTCTGCTGAACCAGCCCCGCATAATCGACGGTCGGAATGCCCGAAATCTGAGATCCGCCAAACTGCGGCTTACTGACCTGCCCACCATTCATAAGAGCGGTGATTTCGTTGATCGGTCGAGCGCGTTCCTCATACCGCTCATTTAGAGCCTGTTGGCGCTGCGTGTTGGCCGCGTTGAACTGTGCCAATTGCGAATTCAGCAGCTGATCCAGAAGCGCATTGTTTCCACCAATCGCCGTGTTTTTGTTCTGATACATCTGCTGTTTTGCAGAGTTGCCAAAGCTCGCCTGATCGCGAGAGAGGCCAGCAAGGCGGCTCTGTTCCTGACCGGCTGCAAGAAGCACAGAGGTGCGCTGATCATTCACACCCTGATCAAAATTGCGCATTGCCTCGCGATAGGCCGTAGTTCCCAGCTGAATGCCCTGATTGGCAAGCCTCTGCTCCAGCGCTGCGCGTTCCTGATCGATCTTGGGCTGTAAGCGGCCCATCATCGCATCCTGAACGGCCTGCTTATCGGTTGAAAAATCGTCAATGTAACCGGTCTGTAAATCTGGACCGCTTTCGAACTGCTGATAGTTCGGATTGGTGATTTTTGACGCATCTCCCCCGGCAGGAAGGCCATCCAGATTTATAGGCTGTCCGAGAAGACCTTGAAGCCGCCCCGATTGATCGCGTGCCAGCTGAGCAAGGTTCAGACTTGCTGCATTGTTGGCGTCTGCGATGGCCTGCTGTTCCGGCGAATACGAAACCGTGTCTGTAAATGTCGGGATCTGGTACGATTTACCCGAACTTGGGTCAAAAACCGTCTGTGTTCCTGTTTGCGTCCGCGTCAGCGTGCCATCTGGTGTCACCTGATTTGGTTGCTGAAACCATGCGTTTGCAGTCGCGGTGCTGATATTCGTGCCGGTCTGGGCCGCTGCGGTTTCCTTCGGATCTGGAGCCTTGGGCGCTTTGGGTTTTCCCATACTACACCTGCCTTTTATGGAAGCGGTTCGAACGCCATGCGTCGTCCGTCAGTGTGAAAATGATTTCCGCCTCGTCCCGGCCTCGCAGTCGGGGAATGCGGGTTGAAGTGAAGCCGTAGGCACTCGCAATTCTGCACATGGGTTCGTTTCGTTCCGACACCCGCAAAACGACCATCTGACAGGCGATCTGTTCAAAGGGATAAGTGAACATTGCATGGAGGGTTTTACGTGTCAGCCAACGCTTGCTGACTGAAGCAGCCGACATTTCGATAACGGCGCTTTCGGGACACCAGTTATGATAAACCACCCCCGCAATGAGTTGGCTTCCGTCAACAACACCCATTGTAGTAAAGTTGGCAAACCCGCGCTCACATCCCGGGATATTGGCAGAAACAAAGCTCGCTATGCCCTCGTTGATTTCGGGGCATGCATCCCCTCCGTAGACGATAATCATGCGCTTTGCTCGCCTACTTCAATCTGGACAGTTCCAATGCTTAACTCAGCGTCCAGTGCGAATTGCCCGCCTGAAGTGATCACGCACCCGAGTGCGATGGTATCCCCCGACGCACGGACATTCTGGCGATACCAGAAGTCTTGCCGTTCGCTCACACCATCCCAAACCGCTTGATCCCATAGACCAACATCCCATTCCGAGGAGTTGGCGTTGCCTTCGGAAACAGCACTGTTGACCGGAAAGGACTTATTCATATCAGCGCGGGCGAAGAGCATAACCTTGGGCCTTGCCTTGCCGCGAACCAGTATCCGGGCAAGTGAAGCGGTCTTGCGCTGACCGGTGTTCCCCCCGTTCAGGAACTGCGAAAGATAGACGGCAGTAAAAGTCAGGCCGTCATCGGTCCCGGTAATATCTCCTTGCCATACCGTACCATCGGTCGAGCCGAAGAAAACGCTACCTTGCATTGTCCCGAAGCAGCTTGCGTTCCAATTGGTAGTTATGCCCCACTTTCCGGTCAGGACGTTCAACACAAAGCATCTGTTTTGCACCACGGAATTTTCTGGAAAGGTGATGAAAACAAGATTTCGTTCCGGCCATTGAGTAATTGTCCAACCTGTACCGGTTGCGTTGGCTGCATCGCGCCAATCGTCCTCAATCTCACGACTAACCGAAACAAGGCTTAACGCCTGCCTGTCGCGCTGGAAAACCTGGCTCATGGGAATAAGGCCGTCAGTCGTGGCAATCAGCACATCAGCTCCGGCGCGTATCCAAGCGTTTTTCCCGAGTGGCTTTCCGATCTGATAAACACCCTTCAATGCGAAATCGTCCACACTTTCCGGATTACTGCCTGAATAGACGGCAACTTCGCCCTCTGTTGAAATGAACACGCACATATCGTTGAGGCCGTCGCCGCTTTCAATGGACCAGCTAAAGCCCGTCAGAAGCGACCCGCCCTTTTTCATAACACCTCCAAGAGGCCACGGTTTCGCCTCTCCACCGAAGGAATTCAGCGGAAGGTAATAGGCATCCATGCTGGCGTTCTTCAGGAAGAATTCCCGGTTCTTGAATAGCCAGACATAATTCAGTTGGCTTGTGGTTGTGGTATCGCCAGTAGCAAAGGTAATCGCCGGGGTCGTAACCCAATCGTTCCCGTTATAAAGCTGCCGAGGGTCCGAGCCGTTTACGCAGACCATCATCGACGCCCCTTGGGAGGTATGCTGTACCGCTGTCCAAAGGCCAGATGTTTGCCCTGCAAGACTAGCGGGCGTCAGAGCCGGTGGCGCAGGCGGGCTGCTCACGTCAAAAATGCCCGTATCGGTCGCCATGAACAGCTTATCAACTCCGCCATAACGGTAATTGAAAGCTGACTGGACATTTCCCAAGCCATCAAGCAATGCACGTTTCACCGAACCGCCGCGCACCCGCGCGCCCTTTAAAGTTGGCCATAGATTGAGCAGGACAGAAGCAGAGCCCGCGGTTGGTTGAAGCAAATCGGTGTTTGTTACCAATCCGCCATTTGGTGCGGGGAACGTGATCGGCGTGCCGGTCTGCGCGCTTGCGCCGGGATTAGACGATTTTAACGGCGAAGGTTTGCGGTTTGGGCGAAGTGTCATTGCGGGTCTCCCCGATCTGCTGCCAGTTCCAAGGCGAAATCGGCTTCGAATTCGGCCATCTGATCATCGAAACTCAGGCCCTTTTGCCTCCTCCAGCGCCAAATAATACCCTTGGTGAGCACGCGGTCAGGAAACTGGGTGGCATTGTCGTCTTTTGTGATGATTGACCGCTCGTTATTGCCGTCTTTCAACCAATTCTTGGAAACGTAAAAGAATTGGGCCGATACCGACGATCCAATGGGAGAAAAGCTCGCCCGTCCACCATTCAGATAGAAGAACGGAACTTCTGACGACGAGCTCTGAACAACACGCCACATGCTTTCGTTTGTGATCTGGCGTGCGAAATCTCCAGACTGGAGTTGAACAGCGCCGCCAGCAGCCAAACGCTGAAAATCTTCTGGCAAGGGAAACGGATTATTCGTAACCGGTACTGTTTTTCCCATTCTCGACCAGTCGCCCCGGCGAGCAATTTCCTCTCCGGCTTCCTGCGCGAATTCAAGCATCGTCTGCGCGTTCGGGTCGGTGTTGCCCACTACCGTGTCGAAACGGTCGAGCGAGACAACATCGCAAACTGCATTGATTGCGGAAAGTATCGTCATGGCGTCACCCCACCAATCCGCACGCGGTTTTGGCCGAACCGTGCACGCTCATCATCGCTGCGCAAATCGCTGAGCATCTGCGTCTTGATACCTGCCGCAGCAGCCGCGCCTTGGGCGTCTTTCGCCCATATCGAGATTTCTTCAACGACCGCGTAGAGGTAAACGTCAGGTGCGGTTTCCAGCAGCCAGTTTGTCTTGTTCGCGCGCGTCAGGCCCGAAATTTTCCCGTAGAAACTGAACGTCAGAACGCCACTCCAGACGGGCCGGATAATCACATTTCGCCCCTGAACTGCGAATGCAAAAGGCACGTCCGGGCATCCTTGAGCGACACTTTCGAGCGCCTGAATAGAATAAGAGCGCAAAACTCTGCCAGATGCCGTCTGCACCGAACGGGCTTCCAGAAAGCCTTCAGGCAACGACCCGGAGCCGTCCACAACAATGACGGGTTCTGTCCGCTCCATATCGGCAACGCGCAGTTGACGATTGAGCTTCATTTCAGCAAGCCCAACGAGACGCGGGAAAATATGAGCAAAGTCGTTGCGGCCAACATATTCACCAGCCGTCACCAACAGATCAGCGTAGTCTGCGATCATATCTTGTCTCTTGTCCGCCACTTGGCGTTGTCGGAGTTCTGGAGATAGCGGCGAATATAATCGTCATCACCGACACGAACGGCAGGCAACAGATCGCGGTAAAAGACATTCAAGGGAATTGAGGCAACCTTTGCGAAGTCGCCCCATTTCCGTCCCTCGCTACGTTCCGCCGTGTTCTGATCCAGAAGCGCATCGGTCGCGTAGTATTCTGTCTTCACCGCACCATAGTTCTCGTCAATGTCGTACCAGATGCGCCGAAATCCGCGCACCGGGTCATCCTCGATCACTTCGCCGTGGCGATAAGGGCGATCAAGCTTCATCGTCTGGCAGCTCTGCCTTGCGCGAATTGACAAGCTTTCTCGCGACAGAAATAGGCAGTTCGTGGACTTCACCCGGCTTGAGTTTCACGCCGCTTTCCGGGAAATATCCGCGAAGCAAGAGGACGGACAAGGTTGGCTCGCCTTTTGCTGGTTCTGTCGCCACTGGTTTCTGATTATCACTCATTGGTGCTCTTCCTTGTTGAAACGAAAAACGGAGGCCTAAGCCCCCGTTCAAGTTCTTCATTCAGAGGCCCGATTAGGCCGCTTCAACGTCCGCAATAGCGCCGCTGGATGCTTCGTTCTTGGCGACCAGCGTCCATTCGCAGTTGACCAGACGCTTTTCATTGTCACCGGTCTTTGCGAGAGGCTTCTGGTTGATGCCGCGAAGGAAGCCCACTTCCCACATTTCGGGATCGAGAAGCGCCACGTCACGCGGGCTCTGCCAAGGATTGGCGATTGCGGAGAGATATCCGAAATCACCCTGATACACGTCAGCTGCGCCAACGATGACGGCCTGCGCATCGCCCGTACGCTTTGCCGGTGCGTCAGCACGGATGGCAGCAATACCGGTGAACTTGGAGAAGGTCTTTTTCAGCGAAGAATGCATCATGATGACGGTCGGCTTTGCGCCGTTGTCGAATGCAGACTGCTGAACGTTCTTCACCTGATCCTCAGCGAAGGCGCGAAGCGTGCCGTCAGTCGGAGCGACAGTCAGGCCGGTAGCTTCGTCATAACCGCCGTCCGCGCCGGTTGCGCCGCGATCCGTATTCGTGGAAAGCCAAGTCCAGAGAGAACCCGACTGACGAACCGGATTTGCGTTGCTGCCAGCCGAGGAAGCCTGCTTGGTTCCGACCATGGCAAATTCCATGTCTCGGGCAAGTTCCTTGGCCTTCTTGACGGTCTGTCGCTTGATTTCAGACTTACGCCCATACTTCTTCACCGCTTCAGCGGTATCGGAAATCATGAACGTTTCATCCGAAATCTGGCAGTAGTTGCCCACTTCCTTGGTCGGCTCGACTGGCTGGAAGGTCGCTTCGTTGCCTTCAGGCTTGGCATTCGAAGCCGGAGCACGAAGCGTATCGGTCTGCCACTGATGTTTCGTTGCCGAAACGTCATAGGTCGTGCCGATGAGCTTCTGGAAAGGGCATTCTTCCTTGGCGACGGTATAGATCACGTCGCGGAAGTCTTCTGCCTTGCCCTTGATATCATAGGTATCGGTAGTGCCTGCTGCTTGAGCCATTGTTTTGTCTCCTGTGGAAAACGGCTCTAGCTCCAGTCGAATGCATCGAGCGCTTTCTTGGCGCTATCGACGGAGCGAGATTGTTTGAAACTTTGCAGCGCCTTGCTGGACGGGTTCAGAGAAGGACGGTTCTTTCCTGGCTTCAGTGCCGGAGCGCTTTCCAGCTTCTTCTTGCCTGCCTTCTGCTGTTCAATCGCCTTGAGACCGATCCTTGCGTAATAGGCGAGCTTCAACATGCGATGATCCACAACCGTGTTCAGTTCTTCGGTTGTAAAGCCGAGCTGCGCAGCGGTTTCCGCAACATCCTTGTTGAAGGCTTCTCGCTTTTCAGCGTTCTTGATGTGAGGGAATGCCGCCTCCAGAGCTTCATTTTCGGCTGCAAGCCGCTTCTGATGCTGCTGATAGGTGAAGTGATCCCCTTGCACTTCGGCCTGTTTCCGAGCCGAAAGGATGGTCTGCAACTCTCCAACCGCGCTTTCATACATGGCCTTCTGGCGTGTGTATTCGGCTGGGTTGGTCATTGCCAGCGTGGCTGACGGTTCTTCCGGCAATCGACTTGCCAGATAGTCAACCAGTCCGTCGAGCGTGGTCTGCAATTGCTGATGCTGACGGGAAAACGCCGTTTCCTGTTCAACCAGATTGTGAAGCTTTGTTTCAGCTTCCTTCCGCTGATTTGCAAGTTCCTGCGTCTTCTTTTGATAGTCGCCCTGCCGAAGATATCCGCCCTTCAATTCCTTGAGGGAAATTTCAGTACCATCGGCAAGCGTGACCATGGTTTCCGCGTCTGGATCGGGTTCGTCTCCGTCACCGTCCTCGTCGTGTTCTCCATCGTCTTCATTCCCGGTCTCTTCGCCGTTTTCCAAGGCGTCACCCGTCTCGTCGTCGTCGGTGGCAGGTTCCTTGCCTGATTTGCCGGAGTTGGGCGCGTCGGCCTCTCCTTCATCGTCAAACATGGCTTCAAGCGCCGTGTCGAGAGCGTCAGAGGGTTGTGCGTTATCACTCCCGCCAGCTGGCAGGTTGGTGTTTTCGCCGTCCATTTTGGTATTTCCTTTGTCGGGTGAGTGCGCGGCTTATGCCACTGCACCTCTGCGCACCGGTTTAGCTGTGCCTTGATTGGCCAAGGCCTTTAGCTTCGTGCGCAAAGCTCTGATTGCACGCACTTCGGCACAAAATGCCTGTCGTGCTTCGTGATCGTTGTGAGCGGCATAAACCGCGTTGTTGGTTGCGTCCCGCTCCAGTTCATCGAACAGCCGGACAATCAGCGGGTGTTCAATGAGAAAGCCTGCATCGTTACTATCGGTGCTCATCAGATCGCCCTCCCCTGACCAAGTGCCAAGGCGAAGGCCGAGGCTTGTGATTTCTTGATTTCGAGATCAGCGCGGTACATGGCAACACGCTCCTGCGAGGCGATCTTTTCACGCTCGATTGCAAGCATCCCGTCAAGTTTCTGCTGCTCCAGATATGCCCGCCGCTCGTCGCGCTGTGCGTCTGCCGCCCGCTTTTGCGCATTGTCCTCTGACGTTCGCATCATTTCCGCCTGCTTTATCTGGCGGTTTGCCTCAACACGTGCCTGCTCGCGAGTAACGGCAGTTTTCGCCCGGGCTTCTTCGAGCTCGATAGCGTTCTTGTGCTTGACTGCTTCCGGATCGGGACGATTGCGGGCCGCTTCCTCAAGTTTTGCGATTTCGTCTTCGCTTGGTTTGTTGAAATACAGGCTGACTGTCTTCAAACCAGCCGCTTCAACCATGCGAGAAACAGCATTCCAGAGGTTCATCGGCTTAACAAACGGATTATCGACCGCTCCGAAACTGGCGAGCAGCTTCTCTTGAAGTCCCATAACCATCTGAAGGGCCATCATGTCCCGTTCCCGCGTGCCAGCACCCAGACCAGTGTTTACGGATGCGTCCATGCTCGCATCCCAATATCTGGGATCGAATGTCACCCATTCATCGCGAAGGCGCACTGTGCGCGGCTTGTCCTGATGCTGGACAATCAGGCGCAACACTCCCTTGAATACCCGCTGTAGGCCTTTGGCGAAGTTGTTCACCACCATTTCAGTCTGGGCTATGCCTGACTGTTCAATCATTGCGGAGGCCTTGGCCGTGGTGTTCTGCAACGCATCAGGAGCAAGGCCACTCGCCGCGTCAGAAATGCCGGTTCGGTCGGTTACAACCTCATCCATGTACCCCAGCATCTGGAAAGACTGAGCCGCCACAAATGGAACTGTGCTGTAGCCTACTGCGTCCGCAACGCTCTTGCCACTTTTGACCCGGATCGGCTCACCAAAACGTGGGTTGGTCACGCTTTCCGGGTTTTCAACACTGTCATTCTGAACAATCGGCTGGAGGTTGTTCTGCCAGTAAATGTTGTCCAGCGTATTGCGAAGCAGCACCGTTTTGATCCGCTGAACTTCCTCAATGTCATCTGGGATCGACCGGCCTTCCCACTGATGCGGCTCTCGCTCCGCAACCAGATCACCAAACGGCACCATGTCATCCCATGGCTCATTTTCGATTATGTGTTCTTCGCCACGACCACCGGCCATAATGACCCGACGCAGTTCCGCTATGCCATCACCGTCATAATCGACGCGCACAAAACTTTCGACCACTTCGATTTCATCAATCGACGGGTGATGACCTTGCGAAGTCGTGCCGACAACCCGCTTGTTCTCGCTATCCTCTTCCAGATCGAGCAGATCAGCCCCATCAGCGGCGGAAAGCGCTTCAATGACTGTCTTGCTGTAGCCTGCCTCAATCAGTTCCCCACGGCGCTTTGTTGTGACATGAGCCACGATAGGACTGTCATCAATGCACTTGGCGTCGGGATGAATGCGAAACTCACTGCGCGGCACGCATTCCAGAACCACCCGCTTGTTCTCAATCTTCCGCTTTACCTGAAGCGTGTAATACCCGTCTGGAGACTGATCCGCGCCGACAATTTCGAGGCTGTCGTCAGCAACGAGAATGTACGCTGCTTCTTCGTCCAGCCCCTCATGCGTCGTGGTTTGCGTTTCGCGCTGTTTTTCTACAAACCATTTCAGCACTCCGTTTCGCTTCAGAAGTGCATCATGCATGGCGTCATAGATTGCTTGCTGACCGCCGCTTTCAGGGAGAACGATATAGTTCACATAGTCGGTCGCCTGTTCCGCGCCTTCCTCATCACCTGAGGCAACAGGGGCATATTCTACTGTCTTGTCCGAACTGAAGAACACACGATAGACAGACGGCAGCATCTTTTTGATGGTTGCACGAACGTCTTTCGAAATGGCCTTGGAACGCCCTTCATCAGAAGGCGTATCCTTCATATCGCCATCATAGTATTCCTGCGCTCGCTGCAAGTCGGGCTTGATATGACCGTCATAATAATTGTCGCAGTCATCCAGCAACCCGCCGACGATACCGGCAAGTTCTTCATTCGTCATTTTTGGCATAGATCAAACCACCTTACGAGGCGTGAATTTCCAGCTGGTTGCCGGTGTGTAAACCGTCGCAAATCGCAGCATCATCAATGCGTAGCGAGAGGCGGAAATCGTATCGTCCCGCTCTTTCACTACCTGTCCGTTCTTCCGGTGATACAGACGGCGCTCCTCATGCCAGTGCGGACATGTCCGAAACACCTTCCAGCGACCGGTCTGCATCCGGCTCAGCATATCCATCAAGCCAGCTTCAACGCTGTTCGATCCATCCTCAAACGTTGCCCTTTCCGGCAAGAGATTGAGGCTTTGTTCCCGATACTGCGTTGCAAGGTTCTTGCCTGCCGCCACATCATTGTTGCCATCGTGCGGCCACGCCCACGGCAACCAGTCACCCCAAGGCTTCAAGGCTGCTGCATGAATTACCGGTGTTGCCTGGCTCTGCCGATAATCCTTCGTGACATACACCACGTCCGCGTCACGATCCCACGCGAGGCTTACGGCAGCAGTCGGGTGATCCCAACCAAAATCCATTCCACCGATTTGCGGCCAATGAGCCGGGATTTCGAACGGCTCAACCGTGATATCCTCTTCCAGAACAGGGAAGATAAGACCACTTCCGAGTGTCGGAATGCCTTTCGCTCTCGCTTCTCTTTCGTGCGCCGGATAGCTCGCAATGATCTTTGCGCGCTCCTCTGGCGAGTAGTGCTCCGCGTCGTCAATCGTCATCGAAATGACCTTGCGGGACTCGGTAGCCATGTCGTCGGCTGCTGGCATGACAAACCTCGAAACAACCGTGGACATCCCAAGCAACGGCGTGAATGTGGTCTGTGCGAACTGTCCGCGCTGGCCGTTGTTCGTTCGGGTCAGGCCCTCGCTGTAAATGTCTTCCGGTGGCTCTTCATCGAACCATACGCCGTCAACAGTCGGCCCCTGCCACTTCTCACGGCCCTTTTCGTAAGCCTTGAACGACAAAAGCGCTTCATCTGCCTGTACGTCACCACCACCGCCCCATCGCACCACAATGCTATCGAGCAGATTGGGAACGCCCATCGCTCTTGTGCGTGACACGATACAGTCAGCCGGGATAAACCCCGTTCCCCATTGCTCCTCAATCGCTGGCGGGCCTACCAGAATGCGTTGCGGATTGTCCCGAGTGCTTTCACCGGTAACAGAACCAGCCCACAGCACCGGGGCCTTGTCGAAAGTTGCGCCTTCCCACCAGTCAGGATAACGACCGGTCAAATGAATGGCCCATTCCGCGCCGCCTGCTATCGTCTTTCCGAGCTGGTTGCCTGCCATGAACAGGCGCTCAGATTTCGTTGCGCCCGCTGCGTGAAACTCTTTCTGTTTCGCATATGGCGCGTAGCTCTTGAGCTTATTTGTCCTCTTCCGGCGCTCCAGTTCCGCCAGCAGCGATTGCAACTCCTGCTTTTCCGAGTAATTCAGCAATTCGAGCATTCAACTGTTCCTCTGGCGTGGTCTGGAGAGAGCCAGAAACATTCAGGTCAAGCTTTTCGCTGTACTTTTTCGGGCGGAGCTTGCCAGCCATCCATTTGCGCGCCTCGACACGCAAAGATGAGCGTTGAACGGCCTCCTTGTTGAAGACCTCGCCGATGACTTCGCCGTCCTTGTTCGTCTTTTCCATCCAGTCATTGCGGCCATCGTCGGCAATCGACAGGATTTCATCAAAAAGCGTGTCTGCCTGAGCCTCGCGTGCGCGTGCGTACTGGTCAGCAAATTCATTGAACCGGGACAACCATTTGAAAACGGTCGTGCGAGAAGGCATTCCCTGATCGTCGCAAATGGTCCGAAGGCTTTCACCGTCTGCAATGCGCTCACAAATCAGGTCCGCTATCTCCTGCGTATAGTCTGAAGGCCTACCGGGCTTTGGTGCTTCCTCTGTCATGCTCGCGCCTCGTATGGCTCGATATCCGCGAAAAGGACTCCTTCAGCGCATGGCTTCCATACAGTGCCGTCATCAGACTTCACTGCATATTCGCAACCGGCGAAGCGGCCAGCCTCGTCTTGAACATCGCGGATTAGATAGACGCCCTGCTCGGTTTCGTGTCTACGCACATTGCGAACGCTGTTCATGTTCAACTCTTTCTGGCCTTGAGAACCACACGACGCGACGGGAGATAAGCCACGCCCTCACGATCAATGAGAATTGGTTTGTCCTTTTTCAGTGGTTCAAATCCAGCAAAGGGGAATGGCCAAATCTGCCCCGGCTTTCGATTAACCCACCCGAGGAAACGCAGAATGCATCTGAACATTACTTGCACCGGCTATCGCTGAGATAGTCCACGAAACCGCAATGGCTCTGATAACGAGACGCACAAGCGGACAGCCCAACCAGCAGGATCAACGCGCAAATTTGCATCTTGCTCATTCGTCAATCTCGCTCATCGTCGTGTTGAGACGGTACTGGAGCCGGGACACTGCGCCGAGACGCAATGGCGCGTTGTCGGTCGGCGTGTATCCACTCTCAAATGTTCCGTCCGCCTTGCAAGAAGCATAAGCCAGGTCAACTATCTCGCCTGCCTCGGCAGCGGCAAGAAGCTCCCGCGCCATCTCAACGACTTCCTGCTTCCGGTACTCCCGAGTATCGAAACCGACCACCTTCAAAACAGTCATGCCGCAATCCTCATTCTGTGCTGGATCATTACCGGGCTTGCTTCACTTATCGCCTATTATGCGGGGAGCCACCCCGGAGCGGGAGCGATGGTTCTAAGCCGCGAATGAAGCCTTGGCCCTAGCGCCCGGTGGTCTAGGTCAGAATTCCCCGCTCCCATTTTGTGTGTATTATCTTACACATTTCACTTGACTACATTTGGCTGTTTGTGTATTTATATACACATCGAAACAACACGGAGGGCCGATGCTACGAGACAGCAAAAAGATTGTGAAACGCCTTGAAAGCGAAGGGTTCGAACTAATCTCGGTGAAAGGTTCTCACCACAAGTTCAGAAAAGGGGATCGAACCGTGATAGTTCCCCACCCTAAGAAAGACCTTCCACAAGGAACGGCAAAGGCGATAGCGAAACAGGCGGGCTGGGAATAACCAGCCTGCCAATCCGCAAAGCAATCTCGACCGTCTGAGGCTCACCCTCTGCCCCACACAAAGGAACACAGGATGAAACACTATTTCGCATTAGTGCATAAGGATGCAGACAGCGCTTACGGTATTCAGTTTCCTGATATACCGGGCGTCTTTTCGGCTTCCGATGATGCTGACGATATCGTCAAGAACGCGATTGAAGCCCTTCAGCTTTTTGCAGAAGACGAAGCCCTGCCCGATCCGTCCAGTCACGCCGATATCGTTTCTCGCGATGACGTGCGGGCCGAACTCAACGCCGGGGCCTATCTGGTTTCCGTTCCGTTCATTGAGGACGACAGCGCCGTGGTGCGCGTGAACGTCACTTTTGAACGCGGCGTCCTCAAAGCCATTGACGCCGTAGCAAAGGATCGCGGATTAACGCGCTCATCTTTCTTGGCTCAAGCTGCCCGACACGAAATCGAGGTGGGCGTTTAATCGCCTGCCTCTCCAAATGGAAAGCCGCCATGTACCCTTGCGCTATCGATAAGCAAAGGAAGAGGTGACGGCCATGTCATGTATGCGATCCCCTAATGGTAGTCTCACCCTCAGAAGGCCGGGCATTTAACACGCTGGCTTCGGTGAGACACCCGCCAACCCATAGCACCTAGATCGCATTCTGTGTGCGCCGAGCGCCAAAACTCTCGGTAACTCTACACCCTTGCGGGGAGGACGGCCTTGGCATTCACCGCGTCTCGCACATTCAGCGAAGATTGCCCCCGGCTCATAGTCTTTGCTTGCTTTCGCGAGCCTTGAGGAGTTCCGGCGCATACAATCTTCATTCCGATGAGGCATGGCCTCGAATTCAGACGATGGTTATTTTTCGTCGCCATCGTGAACGACGCGCAATCTTTTGCAGCTAGCCGATTACGGTACGGTCCTTTCCCGCGTCACCCTCATAACACCACACCGAGACCAGATGAGGGGCCAGTGGCTCGGAATTGGTAAGGCCCGATGCTGGTAACATCGGGCCTTGGATTTGCCAGCGTGTTTCGGGCCGAGGTGAATAGCCCCTAGATTTGTAGACGCCTTCTCCCCTAAATCTGAGGCAGGAGGCCTACATGGGCAAAGGCAATTTCACGGAAGAGTTCAAGCGCGACGCGGTGCGTCAGATCACCGAGCGTGGCTATCCGGTAGCGGAGGTCTC
>NZ_VCIG01000018.1 GCF_006345815.1 Ochrobactrum sp. CGA5
ACAAGCGCAAAGCGTTGCAGCCGGAACAAAAACGGCTTTCAGGCTGCGCCCGAACCTTCCGTTTTTCTTCCGTCTGCAATCCTTGACTGAAAATCACACTGTCTGGGGGCGGTCTGCGCCCGCCCCCTCTGCCGGGGTTAATGCACAGGGCATTACCCGACAAAGGGCGCGGCTTCGCCCACTGGCAAAAGGAACCTTCGATATGGCTAAACTGACCAGAGCGCAGCGCAAGGCACATGCGGAGGCGGAGCGCATTTTGTCGAAAGATCGTCTCACAGAAGATGAACGCGAGTTTGTTTTCAACAACTGGCATGAAGGCGCTGACTTCAACAATGCTCATGCAGGTGCCTTTTTCACGCCCTACGATATGGCGGCAGATTTTGCCATTGATGCAGGACAAGGCCGCGTCATCGATCTTTGCGCGGGCATTGGCGTTTTGTCCTACTTCACGATTGCCCGCAGCCGTTGGGCAACCGAACCCACATCGGTGACTTGTATAGAACGCAACCCGCGATATGTCGAAATCGGGAAAAAACTCGTACCGGATGCCCATTGGATTTGCGCCGATGTTTTCGACTGGCGCGAATGGTGGCACGATGATCTAGGCGGAAAACCTTTTGATTGGGCCATCGGAAACCCGCCCTTTGGTCGCGTTCGTCGCACGGAAAACGGCCCCCGTTATCACGGCCCCGATTTTGAATTTCACGTGATCGATATTGCATCGCAAATGGCCGACTACGGAACCTTTATCATTCCGCAGCAATCGGCAAGCTTCCAGTATTCCGGACGCCCCTATTACGAACGCCGCACAAATGGCCGTGGCGTCGAGTTCGAGAAACTGACCGGCCTTGTCATGGAATCCGGCGCTGGCGTCGATACGTCGATTTTCAAAGATGAATGGAAAGATACAAGTATCATCTGCGAAATCGCCTGTTTCGAGTTTGCAGAAGCGCGAGAACGCCGCGAAAGGGAAATCCAGCGTATCGCTGCAAATCACGTCACCGCCCCCGCCCGTCCCGCCGAACAACTGGCGTTTTTCTAGGAGGTACGGCCATGAACGAATTTGGCAACAATCGCCGGTCAAGCGTTGAAGTTTACGACACAGATTCCGGGCTTGGCGGCTCTTTTACCGTTGAGATTGTCGAGGACGTTGACGCGGATCGCGTCAAAGTCCGCGTCTGGTATGGTCGGGCAACCCCGTCAGGGTGGGAATGCTGGCACGAATGGGACGGATATCGCTTTATTGTGCGCCGTGATGCGCTCAGGAACAAAAGACAAATGGCGCTGTCAAAACCGGCATAAACTGCCATCGACAGCAGGAAAGTAGCAGTTCAGGGAAACAACGATTATGAAAACATGTGTGATAGAGCCATCCTACGGCAAAGACGAGTACGGCAATCGTATCGTGGAACACTACACAGCATGGGACACTACCTATGCAACCAGTGGCGAAGATGATGTCATAGAGCAATACACGTCTAATTCGAAAATGAATCTCATGATCCATGACCTTCGGTCACAAGGCTACACTGTTGAGACGTGGCAGGAGCTAAAAGAGAAAATTGAAGTTGCTGGAAAAGTACTACTGGACAGAATTGATGATGCTCGCCCTGATCAGGCCACGCTTGAATTAGCCAAAATCGATGCAGCGCAGCTTGTAAAATCAAGATGGGGCGGAAAGTTTTCGCCTCCGCAGCTTGCCGAATTTATCCGGAAGGAGACATTTTCATGAACAAGATTGTCATATCCGGTGCATTGATTGCTTTCATCGCGCTAACAGGATGCGCCGCAGACCGAACCCAGACGGCGCAGCCGCATAAGACTGAAAAGGTCTGCGATTCCAAGAATGCCGCTATCACGGAGAAAGGCGTTATTGTCTGCAAGAATGCGATAACGCTCTAGCCCGGAACATTTTATCAAGCCACCATCCAACGACCTAAAATATACGGCTTTGCCGTATATTTTAGTTGAATGATGGACGGCATTGCCGTATAGTGATGATATGCAAAGCGTAATCCAGACCACTATATTTCTAGCGCAGGCCAAACGGTGCGGGCTATCCGACGACGAATTGCAAGAGATCGTCGCCGTGATCGCCAGCGATCCAGAATCCGGGGCGCTTATGGCCGGAACTGGCGGAGCGCGCAAGTTGCGTCACGCCCGCGAAGGCCAAGGAAAAAGTGGAGGATTCCGCACCATTCATTATTTCGGGGGCGGCGACATTCCCGTTTTCGCCCTCGCAATTTATGGGAAGAATGAGAAAGGCAACCTTTCTAAAGCCGAACGAAACGAACTGGCCCGCATCCTTCCCAGGTTGGCCGACGCATATAGACAGAGAAAGGATAAGGCATGACCTTTGGAAAAGAGCTTATCCAGAGTGCAAATGAAGCGCTGGCAATCGCACAAGGGCGAGCAGAACCCGCAGCCGTGTTTGTCCCTGAAAGCATTGACGTTGCGGCGATCCGTAAACGCTTGAAACTATCGCAGGCCGAATTTGCGAAGCGGTACGGCCTGCCCGCTGGCACAATCAAGGATTGGGAGCAAAAACGGCGGCAACCAGATCGCGCCGCAATGCTGTTCTTGAAGGTAATTGAACAAGCTCCCGATATGGTGGCGCGAGCTATCCGCGCATAATCGGGCTATGGCCTAAACCCCAAACCGTCCGGCGCCCGCATCGAGCGGGCACCGAACGGTACGAGGAACCCCCCGGTCCCCGGTTCCTCGCGCTCCTCCCCCCGGAATGGTGGATGACCCGCAAGCGGCTCATCCAGTTTGCCTGTTTAGGTTTTGTCGGCGTCAACGGTCGTTTGCTGATCCAGCTCCACTCCAGCGAGAGTGTGACGGAAACCGAACTTCGTTCGGTCGAGATTTGCCGGTTGATAAACTGGCGGGGCGTCCGTGGCCTGTACCTCCGTATTTTCATGGTGCTTGTCCTCTTTTCCTGAAAGTGGCCATGCGCAATCTAATCGCTTCGCACGATACGGCATCCGCGGCCTTATACGCGCAACCCCTTCGGGGTTCTCCTCTCCGCTACGCTCCGTTTCAACCGCAAGCGGTGCGCGCGTCCGCTACTGCCGTATTCGAGCTACGCGATTGCGCACAACCACTTTCAGGAGGACAAGCACCATGAAAACACTCATCGCATTTTGCCAGAAGACCGGACGCCGCTTGCGCCAGTTTATCAACCGGCAAATCTCGAAACTGACCCGTGCGGGCCAGTTTAAATTTTCCGTCACACTCTCGCTTCCGTTCATCGCGAAAGTCGAGATCAGCTATCAAACGAGCGTCAGCAAAGCCGACAAAACCTAAACAGGCAAACCGGAAGATCGCAGCCTTCCGGCTGCGATCATCCGCCATTCCCCCCGACCCTGACCGAGAACCAATTTGGCTGCGAGACTAAAGACGAGACAGAAATAACACGGCCATAGTCGCACCTGGCGCTATGCACCAGTCGCGAAAATGGAATGCCAAGGCATACAAGCCTGACACCGCCCCCCTGCCATCGAAAAGACGCTCAGTGAAGGGGCAAGCGCGGCGAGCCGCTTGTCGCGTCAAAAAAATCGGCTTTCAGGCTTACGCCCGAACCTTCCGTTTTGTTTTGCCCCGACCCCTTCACAGACCGCCTTTTGGCCGGGGATCGGGCTGCGCCCTCCCCCCTATGACCGGGGAAAGCTGTTGCTTCCCCGATCACAGGGAAGAGGTCTCGCCCAATGGGGCGATTAATGGAGCGCAGAAAATGGAAGACGCTGAAAAGGCAAATTACGCAATCCGTCTTATCGAAGGTCGGCACCTGACAGCCAGCAACAAACGCCATATCTCGGCTCTTCTAGAGCGCGGTTGGTGGAGCGGCCATAGCAGGCATATTCAGTATGAAATCGCTCGCCTGACAGATGACACGTATCGCGTCATCATCACGCAACGCGAGCGAGACGACATGAAACGGGTGCAAACCCGCACCATGCACGTAACCATTCTCGCATCCCCCCGGATGATAAAAAGACGCCGTTAGGCGTCTTTCCAATCTCCGGAATGAACCGATTAATCGCCAGATTTCATATCCGCTTTCTGGCGACTTTTAACGCCTGCGATATAGGCGGCAATTTCATCATCGGTCGCGAATTTGCCATCAACCTTGAATGTCGTCGTCCATTCAGCCGGTATTGCAGGATCGCGTGCCTTATCAGTGAATGAGGCTTCAAGCGGTACGACGACCTTATATAAATGCTCACCGACGCCAGACACCAAGCACCTAACGCCATGCTTATCGGTTCCGAGCAAGGTGCTAAATTCAGTAGAGCGAAACGGCGCTTCTTCCACGCGGTTATCGACCCATTGCAAACCGCCCAATGTCCCCAGAGGCTTGCGCTTCCATTCAAGATAACTGGTTTTTCCGAAATAGCGTTCTAACGTCAGCGCCGTTTCACCGTGGTTTACTTGCACAATTATCGTCGTGCCCACGCTCGCCATGAGCGTCTTTAGCGCGTCCTGACCATATTTCTCTGATACCTGAGCGGCATCTTGCAGCCCAAGAACTACGCAAATACCCTTGGACCGGCCAACGGTAACAAAGGTCTGAAACTGGTTGATGTGCGGGAGTTGCGCCCATTCATCCATGAAGAACCATATGCGCCGCAAATCGTCATCGTTTAGCGATTTGCTGTCAGTAACGGTATTGATCGCAATCGCATAAATAGAGGAAATCCAAGCGTCTGACAGCGCGGAAAACTGACCATCATGCTTGATAATGACGGTTCCGAATTTAACTTCGTCCATCAACCATTCGCGGATCGAGAACAGTTTCTTTCCCTCATAAGACGGCCATGCGGTCGCCAGCATATCCAGCATTCCCATATGCGCTTCAAGCGTGGATCGCGTGGACATGACCTGTTTGAAATCAGCTTCAAGGAAGAGATTTGTACCACGGCTGTACTTTAATGCCGTCGCCAGAAGTGTTTCATTGTCCTTTCTGGTCTCTTCCAGAAGGTCAGCCCATGTCCATTTACCCGGATTGGTCGCCATTAGTTTAATGATGCAAACCGCCAGCACTGCCCGCGCACTGTCAGAGAAAAATCGATTGGCCGCTTGAGGTACAAGACGATTGGCAAGCTCAATTGCTTCCTGTGAAACAACCAAATCCCTCGCAATATCCCAGACAGCCGAACGGTCATCCGTGGGGCTTAGAATTGTCGGTTCATAACCCATGGCACCGACAATATTGGGTGGAACGATTTTGGTGTAATCGCCCTTTTGATCGAAGATAATAACTTTGTCATTCCGTTCAACAGCAGCATGAATCATGCGCGACATGATTATGGTTTTACCGCCACCGGGAGCGCCAATGATATTGAAGTGGCGCGTTTCACGCGGCAAAGACACGTGCCAGCCGTCAAACATATGGATGCCTGGCACCGCAGGATATTTGCTAGTTTTCTGTTCGTATCTGGCAGCGTCGAGAAGATCCGGCAAACGGCCAACGGTCAAGCCGCTGAGAATGTCTATCGGTTTCACACGCATATAATGAAACCAGATTACAAAGCCCCCGAGCAACAGAAGCGCCACCAGTGGCGATGCAATTGTTATCTGGTAACTTAGCATTTTAGCTGGCGCAAATCCTCCATGAGAGGCGATCAGATCGACACAGCGAGAAGGATAGAGAGGCAAGTAGCAGGTCAGGCTTTCACGAAACGAAAGCCTTGAACTGCTCATAGGCCAATCACGTAAAACGTAGCCGAAGACAAAGGCCAGTACCGAAAGCACCGCCAAAGTGATGCCGATAAATGTATATGCCGACCAAGACGGACGCGGTTCCTTTTCAATCATTCTTGAACGCCTCTTTGCCAATCGCGGTCATTTCGTGGACATATGCGCTATCGTCTTGCTGCCTTGCTGCCGTGATCAGAACACCGAGAAGAAACGCCTTATCGGCATTTCTTAGCCCGGCTTTAACGGCAAGCCCGCCCAACTGGATCTTCTCATGCGCATCCTTAGCGCGGTCAGATTTTTTCAGCATTGCAAGCTTACCTTTCAGATTACGCAGTCGGTTTCTAAGCCGACCGAGATCACTTATCGGCGCTGTCGCGAAATCGTTTTGCCAATTCCTGAAACGCTTTCTTGAGTTCAGCGGTTGGAACATCAAGCAACCCGCATTCTATTGCCAGTTCGCCAATCTTTTGCGCTTGAGCCGCTGTTGCCTCTTGAAGCTGCGCTTGGAGAGCGGCAATTTCAGCTTCAATCTGTGAGACCGATTTTGTGCCTTTAGGACGCGCCATGAAATGTGTTCCTTTCCATTTCTAAGATATTAGAAGTTACGTTTAATCTTGTAATGGCTATCTCTTTTCGAAGCAAGAAACATGCGCAAGAATGCAGAAAAAGGCGCTGATAACCGGAGACAGCCCGCGCAACCTAAATAGCGCCGTAGGGCTGGCGGAGGTAGATAATAGAAATCGTTCGATGCGATTTGTATTATGAGAAAGGGCTTACCCTGCTCATAGTGGTATCAGGAAATGGCGCTGATACCGAAGCTATTCCGCGCAACTCAATTAGCGCCGTAGGAATAGCGTAGGTCGAATAATGAGACGCTCGATGCGTCTGATTATTCCCACTCTATGCGATTGGCGTAAGTGAGCCGTGTTAGTTCGGATATGGTCTGTGTGTCATTGATTGCAGATCAGACCGCGCGCAGCGCGGACGATATTGTTAAATCAGATGAAGATATATTCAAATGAATTTCGACTCAACAGCGAACATCCGGCTGCGATAAACACGGTATGAGCTAGGTGTGTATCGTTCGATATCCTCGGCTGATGACATTACATCGAGAAGTACGAAAACCCCTGCTCATAGCTTATACGCCTGTGGGTGTTCGACATTTGTTGTTAATACCGATGATTGATCCACAGCACCAGTCCCTGAGAACTGAGAGCGAAGCGAACGAAAGTTCACTAAGGGCGCACTTAGAAGTTTTTTTCAAAACTTCTTTATGGTAGTGCTTTCGCCATGGCGATTTATCATCTGAGTGTAAAGGAGTTCAGTATAGCGCGGGGGCAAAGTGCCGTTGCGGCTGTCGCCTATCGCCGTGCCGCGAACCTGATCAATGAATCTACCGGCCAATATCACTCCTATAGCAACAAGCCTGCCGTCATCCATTCGGAGTTTGCTATTCCCGAAGGATCGCCAAAATGGGTCAGGGAGCTATTGGAGTTGCCGGGCGATCAGCCTTCGCAAAAATTCTGGTCGCAGGTCGAGCATCATAATACCCGTATCAATTCGCGGTTAGCCAATGAAATTGTGCTTGCCTTGCCCATCAAACTGACCAGTGATCAGAACATTGATCTTGTTCGACAGTTCGTTTCGGAAAAACTGACATCACGTGGTTTGGTGGCGGACTGGTCTTATCATGCCGTCCCGGAAAATCCGCATGTCCATATAATGGTTCAGACGAGGCCGCTTGCTGAGAACGGTTTCGGACCAGTCATGAAGCCCGTTCTTGATAACGAAGGGAATATCAGTCGGGACAAGATCGGCAAGATTCAGTATTCCCTTTTCGGTATAAGCAAGCTCGATCTTCCGGGCATTCGTGAGGCATGGGCCACTGTTCAAAACCATCATTTAGCCATGCACGGTCATGATGTACGCGTTGACCATCGTTCCTACGAAGAGCAAGGAATTGCACTTGTACCAACTACCCATATTGGTGTCGGTGCCAATGCAATCGTTGCCAATGGTGGTCAATCAGATCGGATCGAGCGCAACAACGAAATCCAGTCGATCAATCGTCAAGCTGTACTGGATAATCCGGAAATTATTCTCGATAAAATTACGGCTCAGAAATCCGTCTTCAATGATCGGGACATAGCGCGAGAGGTGTTTAAATACACGGATAACCGGGCAGATTATCAAAGCGTCATACTTCGCATTGGCGCATCAGATAATCTAATCGCACTCGCCGCCCCTGTTTATGATCCTGTTTCGGATAAAGAGATTACGCCTGCTACTTATACCACGCGGGCCGTCTTTGAAAACGAATACAGCATTCTTGAGAACGCCGAGAAGCTTCACGGGCAAGACACGTTCTATGTTCCTGAAAAGCGCGTTCAGGCTTCGATTAATTCGTTTGAGAAAGACAAGGGCTTTTCGCTTTCGGACGAACAGAAGGCGGTTATTCGGTACGTTACGCAAGCCCAAGGCATTGCAACGGTTGTTGGCTACGCGGGTGCTGGTAAGTCAACAGTAATGAATGTCGTGCGTCAGGCTTATGAAGCCAATGGGGCACGGGTATTTGGCGCTGCCCTGGCTGGCGTTGCTGTTGACGGTCTTCGTGAATCCAGCGGGATCAATAGCCGGACAATTCGCTCATGGGAGGTGAATTGGGAAAGAGATAAGCGTAACCTTCAAGCCGGTGATGTATTCGTGCTGGACGAAGCTGGCATGGTTTCGTCGCAGCAAATGCGCACCATTGTTGAACATGTCGAAAAGGCCGGTGCCAAGCTTATTATCGTAGGCGATCATCGTCAGCTTCAACCAATCATGTCAGGTGCTGCATTCCGGGGTATTGCTGAGAATGTCGGTTATCGCGAACTTACGGGGATCATTCGTCAACGCAATCCGGAGCATGTTGCAGCTTCATTGCATTTGGCAAGAGGCGAAACGCGGCAGGCGCTTGAGCGTCATGAAGCGCTTGGTAATATTCAGATCAGCGCCAAGGGTGTTGATGCACGAAAGCAGATTGTCCAAGAATGGGGGCAAAGCTGGCACGCGGGCAATGATGCAATTATCCTCACACATCGCAATGACGATGTGGAAGCGCTCAATCAATATGCGCGTTCGCTTTTGAAAGATGCAGGCGGTTTACAAGACGAGTTTTCTCTAACGACGAGCAAGGGAACCAAATCGTTTGCGATTGGCGACAAGATCATCTTCCTTGAGGGTGATTATGAAACGGGTTTGAAAAACGGCTCGGTCGGCTTCATCACCGAATACGATCAGAAAACCCGTTCTCTTTCAGTTGAAGTCGATAACGGTAAAACGGTCAGTATCGATACGGCGCGCTATAATTCGTTCACGCATGGATATGCCCAGACCATTCATAAGTCGCAGGGCAAGACCGTTGACGATGCCTTTATCTATGCAACGAGCATGATGGACGCTCAGTTGAGCTATGTTGCCTTGACTCGTCATCGAGACTATGTTCGCCTGATCACCAGTCCGGATGCATTCAAGGATCGTGATGATTTTCTCAATCGGCTGTCCAATGATCGCCAGAAGGACGTTTCATTCCTTCATCGCCATACGCAGGACTATGCGGATGCATTGCGTGGCTTTATGGAGCGGCGCGATCTTGGAACGCCGTCAGACTGGAAAGCGGCAGTTGAGCGAACAGTCAATCATTGGAAAGGCAGACTTGAGCAAGTAACCGAGCGTTTGCGGTCCGTTCGTCAGCGTCTATTCCCGTCGCAAGAAATTCGGTCAACGCCCGAACAAAGGGCTCAGTCTGTCAGGTCGCCGGTAAACCCGTCGCCGGTTACATCGCCAGTACCGGCACAGACATTGCGCGTTTATACCGTCATGCCTGACAACGTTCGCCAAGTCGTTGCCAGATTGCAGCACACGTTTGAACATGCAGAACGCATGGACACCGATCGATCACGCAAGGAAGTGTTGAATACCAGCCAGAACGCGTTCGTCGATGGAAGTAACTCACGCGAGGTCCGAACATTTATGGCGGGCCTTAAAGATGTAATGGGACCGACTACGATCCTTGCGGCGGGACAAAAGTTTAATGCCGAGAAACTTGCCCCTGCCCTATCGCAGTTCTCCGCAGCGGATCAGCAAATGATTGAAAGCGATTGGCCTGCCCTGCACAGTCTTGCCCGTGCAAGCTTTGCCGTTAATCAGCTCGAAGTCGCCAAGCTTATGCATAGCGAAAGTAAGGATAATCGCATCGAGGCGGCTTATGAAAAATCTGTCTCTCTATGGAGAACCCCTGAGAAGGAGTTGGTTCCAGCCATGCCGGTATTCAACGAAGATATTGCAAAGACCGTTTCGCGGATTGCGGTCACACACCCGGAAACTGTAAAAGCCGCGAATTACATGCAGAAAGATCTAGCGCAGTGTTACACAGACGCGGGGGCAATTGCGAAGCTGTTCATCAATGACGTTCGTAATGGCGTCAATGTTCATGACACGCTTGCGATGATGCAGAAGAATCCGGAGCAGATCGGAGACATGCACGGCAAGCGCAATTTCCTTGGACGACCGAATGAAGAGCGCGCCGCTGCAATCGCTGCTATTCCAGCAGCGGTAAGTGCCATGAGGCATTTCGCATCCCGCTATGAGAACGTCACGCAGGATGTTACCCAGAAGGAGACATTGTTCAGGCAGCAAATGCAGACCGGATTACCGGGACTGTCGCAGGGCGCTACCAATTTCATTGAGAAGTTCAATGACGTTGGTGCGAACAAGGAGCAGCTATTGAACAGTGACGAAGGCAAGCAGGCACGCCGGGAAATCGGAGAGTTCATGTCGGCCTTCACCGAACGATTTGGAAGGTTCGAGACAAGCCCAACTGAAAGCGAGCGGTTTAATCGAGTTGCCGCAACGATCGATCCGGCGATTGCCTCAGAGCTTGCAACACAGGTTCAGCATGTTAAATCTGCCGAACAGAGCATCGACCTCCATTCGAGCGCCTATAGCCTCGGGCAAAGCCAAAGTCTGTCGCAAAGTCGTGGGAATGAGATAGAAGTCTGATTTAGCCAGAAAAACCAGATTGTAATATATTGGAAATTGTGATTAATCTCCTGCAACAAGGGAGATAATCGGATGCGGATTATTGTTGCAACGGGGGCGCTATTGCTCGCTGGCTGCGCACAAAAGACTAATTTCCATACAAAAGATGTTGGATTGATGGTCGATAAAAGTATTACTGACATAGATGAAGAAAAGAAATTCGTTTATCTAGAGAAGTCCGCATTCAATCAAAGACCCGTTGGGGTAATAACTCTCGTTCACAAAGAACCGCCGTCTGGCGCTCTTATGATGCCCATGAGCGCGATCTTTAACGGCCCGGTCGAAGATCTTATCAAATCGACGGCGGCGAAAATCGGCTACAGCGTTCGCAAGTATGGCGAACGCCCCGGAGCGCCTGCCCTTGTGGCGGTCAATCGTCACAACGATACTGCTTACGGCATTATGGAAGAAGGCTTGTTGCAGGCGCATGGCCTTGTCCGGATCACCATCGACCAGAGGCACAAGAGCATTACCGTGCGCTACAAGCGTCCGGAGCGCAGCCCGGTTGCCCATATTGACGATACGAGGCTGTATTAATGCGGTTGACGGTTTCCTTTGTTCTGGCGTCCATGACGATTGCCGGCTGCACAACCACCAAGACAGACATAGATGCGCCGCCGCCTCTTATCGGCGGCCCAGACAAGTTGACCGGCGCAAGTTACGTCCCGGCGACCTACGAGCAGTTTGCCAAACGTACCCGTAGTGGAAGCCCCGGCGCTGGCGTTGAACGGGCGCGGGTTGAGATTTTGCGTGATGCAGCCATTTCCTACGCCGCGCAGGCTGGCTTTGAACGGCGCGCTTATGAAATCATGGCCGAGCTGGAGCGCAAATCGCCACAGCTTTCCGAAGAGTTCAATTTCAGCGCAGTCGTTTACACCGCTCCGCGTGAGGCAGGCTATGTCGTGCCGCCCGTTGTGACACGCGCCACCGAAGCGCTCACAATCACCAAAGGCGGGCGCGAAAGCGTGGCAGCGGACGAGTATTACCGGATTGAAAAGCCGGGCCGCATTGTCGGTGTTATTCCGACCTGGCGCGACTACCTTGTGATGCCGCTCGACAAAGCGACCGAACCCGACGAGCAATTTTTGCCCGTCGATAAGGAAGAACGCGCCGTCTGGGATAAGTATATGGCGGAAGGCTGGTCAGAAGGACGCAGACAAGCCGAGGAAGCGTTACAGATCAATCTCAATCTCTTGCGGCGAGATTATGCGGGCATGATCGAGTACCGGCGTCTGGTTGAAGCTGGCCTGATTAAGTCGCTTCTGATTTCTTCCAGCGAAGTTCGCGCCAAGGGCACGCATGATGAACTGTTTATCGGTCAGCGCCGTGTTCGCATCGATAATGACGCCACCTTTGTTACGAACCCGAAGAAGTGGAAGCCGATCACGCGCAGGGTCGATAAATAACCCATGATCGACCAGAAAAAGCTTTCTGCAGAAGAGTATGATCCGAAGGGGAATTATGTTCCCCTTCTTAATGAGGAACCCGTTCGTTTCGACACCAATCTTGAACTGATTAATCACCTGTTCGCGGGCGCGTCCAACCGTGGCGCATCCGATTTTTCCATCATGTCGGAAAGCCGGTTGCACGTTCAGATTAGCGGGCGTCAGTATTTCGGTTCCAAGCGCATCTTCAATCTGTCCGAAGTCGATATGATCCTTTCGGCCTTGTGGCGATCAGCCGACGCCGCCGGGATCATAAAGCAGGGTCGCCCATTGGACTTTGCGCATGAAATTGTCATCGACCGCAAAACCCGCCGCCGCTACCGCATTAACGCCACCGGCATAAATGTGGGTGGATCGGATGGCGTGGAGATTTCGGTGCGCTCGCTGCCGATCAAAACGCCGACAATGGACAGCGTTGCGCTTGAGCATGAAATCCGGGATTTTCTAAATCCCAAGAATGGCGTGATCATCATCGCAGGCGGCACCGGCCACGGCAAGTCAACAACGATGGCGGCGATCACCCACGCGCATCTTGTGAACAAGGATAACCCGCGCAAGATCATCGATTATCAGGCGCCGATTGAGTACACCTTCCGGGACGTGCTTGACGAAAATCTCGACTCCCCTTCCTTCATCGCGCAGTCCGAAATTGGCGAAGGCCGCAACATTCCGACATTTGGCAAGGCAATCTGGGCTTCGCTCAGGCGCGCGCCTCATATTATCAATGTCGGTGAAGCGCGAGACTATGAATCCATGTCGGGTTGTCTTGCCGCGTCCGTTCAAGGCCATATCGTCAACACGACGACCCATGCAGGATCTGTTGCAGAAGCGCTTCGGCGTATCGTCAACGAGTTCCCGCCAGAGGAACAAGTCAGCCGGGCTTATGACCTGATCACGTCCTTGAAGGTTCTCATTGCTCAGCATCTTGTGCCGACACCGGACTTGAGCGGACGCTTTGCTATCCGTGAATTCATGGTGTTCACCGATGATGTGCGTGATCGCTATATTTCGCAGCCGGTCGAAAACTGGACGAAAGTTACACGCGACTTATTCAAAGAAGCCCGGACCAACACGAATATTGTGGCGCAATCGCTGGACCGAAGCATCCAGATAAAGATGCAGGAAGGGCTTTTGACCGAGGAAATGGCGCGGACGCATCTCGGCTCGATCTTTCTCGGCCAGTAGGCGCGTCTGGCATAAAGCAGGAGGGGAGACACAATGGAAATTGTAACAGGTACGGTCGATAATGTTAGCGAAGGATATTATCACCAGACAACGAAAAAAGGCGGCAATAGTCCGGTATCACATCACACTGTTTCTTTTACCATTGCCAACAAACAAGCGCATTTCAGAACTCACAATCCACCAAGCATCAATCCGGGGGATGAAGTCACTATCGCTGGAAAATCGCTCAGCAGTGGTTTGAATGTCTAGGTATCCTAGGTTTGCGGCGTGAACTCAGTTTCCTGGCGGAAAGCTCACCGTCGACCGTGGCAGTTGCTGCTGGAAACGGCGCGCCGGAAGTTCCAGCGTGGCCACCTTCAGAAGTTTGGCTATGCTGCACCGACCCCAGGATCAACAACTATAAAGTAAGTACAGGTGCATTTGGAATTCAATGCCTCTATGAGGTTCCATGAAGCTACCTGCGTTATAGACAAACGGAGTGGAGAACGTGCCTGAAGTGATGTGCTGCTGGCAGACGCACCCATTTGACAACGCTTGAGAAAATAATCCTGAAGGCTTTCGAGATAAATAGCTGTTTCGCAAGCGTTTCACTTACCAGAGTTACATGTCAAAGGTTCACATCCTTTCAAGGCGCGCAATCGTGATATGGTGAAGTTATATTTTTTCTACTTCTTCGCGGTAACAGTGCGTGCAGTAAGCAGTTCGTGTGCGTTAATGATCGCTAATGCAATTTCATCCATCGCTATACGCTTCGCCATAGCCTGCAGACGTATGCTTTCGTAGGCGTCTTCTTCTGTAATGCCCTGCGATTCAATAAGAATAGACTTGGCACGCTGGATCTTGTTGCTCCCAGCCAGCTTTCTTTCAAGCTTGCGAACACGCTTGGACATTGATTGTCTTTCAAGCCAGAGCGTGCGAGCAATCGTCAGATTCGTTAGCAGCCCGAATGGACGGATCGGCCGCTCGATCACTGCAAGAGCGCCGCACTCCATGACGATTTGCAACGTTCCGGGATCCTCATAAGAGGTCACAGCTATCAACGTCGGCGCGTTCTCCGCCCCTTTTTCACAAAGCTTCAGAATTTCGCGTCGTCGTTCCTGTTCAACGGAAATGAACAGTACGTCGATATTTGGGTTGATAGCCTCAGGCAGAGGCCAAGTCGTCTCGCAGTGGCAGCCTATACGGTGGAGGTGCTCGACGAGCATTTTGCCTTCTGTATCGGGCGGATGCATCACCTGAATTCGTAATCCGCGTAAGCCTTTTAGAACCTGGAAGACCACGGGAACCTCACGCGTTGGAACTGACGACTGCCGCTGCCGACCAGTCGTCGTAGGATGCGGAGACGAAATACGGATCAGGTTTGACACGCTCGCTCGATTCCCAGACAATGTCGAAGCTGCCCTCCTTGTTCACCCGGCCTATACGTGGCCATAGTTCAGTGTGATGATTGGCTGGATCCACTCTTATGCGCCCCTGTGGCGCCTCGATTTCAAGGCCGGCCATCGCTTTGATAACCTCGTCAGCGTCGTCCGTACCCGCCGCTTCCATTGCATTCGCGTACAGGAACACTTGGAAGTATGCGGCTTCAGCACATGCGGTAACAGGAGCGGCTTCCCCGAAGCGGGCCTTGTAAGCCGAAACAAATCGAACCGCGGCGGGCCGATCCAAAGTTTCGAAGAACGGTGAACTGGTAATATGGCCCGTAGCAATTCCTGGTGTCATCTGGGCGATTTCGGCTTCGCTTGTGGTGATTGCCGCAATTGGCACTGTAGAGGCGTCAAGTCCCGCAGCCGCGTAGGCCTCGTAAAACGCTTTCACGCCGTCGCCGACCAAGGTCGATATGACTGCATCCGGTGCCAGCTTCTTAATCTTCTTGATGACGACGTCGAAGTCCGAGGCTTTACAATCGATAGGCACATATAATTCGTCGAGAATTTTGCCACGGGACTGCGTCACAATGTCGGTCATCACGCGGTTGTATTCGTAGGGGAATACATAATTCGAGCCAACGAGAACGAAACGCGTTCCGTGGTTTGCCATGAGATATCTCGCCAACTGGACAGCGCCTTGGTTGGAGGACGCGCCCGTATAAAAGCATCGCGGCGAATATTCGAACCCCTCGTACACGGTGGGGTAAAAAAGCACGCCGCGGTAAGCCTCTATCTCAGGCAAGACGGCTTTTCGACATGACGACATGAAGCCGCCGAAAATTGTCGTTACCCCCTCATCGCGTAGAAACTCGCGCGCCAAGTCTCTATACCGCTTTGGAGAAGAGGCAGGGTCTTTGTGAAGCAGTTCGAGGATATGTCCGGCCACACCGCCGGCGCTGTTCAATTCTTCGATGGCCAGGAGTGTCGCGTTCAACATGGTTGTTTCGATCGCGGCGGTGACCCCGGTGGTGGAGAATAGCACTCCAACTCGCCACGCATCTGACTGTGTCATCAAATTAGAGAACTCCAAAAGCAACAAAAACCTCCGGCGCCGGAGAGGCGCAAACGGAGGCGACACTGCCTTATCTGGTTGGTGGAACTTCGTTGTTCAGGGGCGACCTTAGTTCCGTGTTTCAAATCGCGCAAGCGTCAGTGCGCTAGAACATCTTTGAGAACACGCAGCGCCTCCGCGAGTTCTTCGCAGTTTTTGCTGGCGAAACCTAGTCGCATACCTAGACGCTCCTGCGGGGCCGTCTGAAGCTGTTGGCTTGTCAGCACACGCAGGCCAAGCGCCACAGACCGTTCCAACCGTCCAAAGTCATCGCGGTTCAGGTCGATCCAATATGCCAATCCCCCATTAGGCCGCTGGAAGGCAATCCGGTCTCCGAGCATGTCAGCCAGAAGATCTCCAAACCTGTCACGGCGTTCCCTGTATATGCTAAGCGCACGGCGTACATGACGCGAGACATCACCCTGCTCAAGCAGCTTCGCGACGGCCAGTTCGCTCACCTGATCACCCTGCCTGTCCAGCAGCACGATCTGTTCTGAGATCGCTTCGATAGTTTTCTCCGACGCGACAATGTAACCCAGGCGTAGATGAGGGGACAGAATTTTGGAGAAGGACCCGATGTAGACAACTTTCGCTGGGGCGAATCCGGCCATCGGTAGCAATGGCTTATTGTCGAAGTTGAAGTCGTGATCATAATCATCTTCGATGATCGAAAACCGATACTGCTCGGCGATCGATAGCAAGCGGAGTCTTCGAGCGGGAGGGAGCGTGACCGTCGTTGGAAAATGGTGATGTGGAGTGAGATAGATCGAGCGGATTGCGGTCTTGCGGCAAACCTCCTCTAGATGGTCGATGTCCAGACCATATTCATCGACGCGAAGCGGGACGATCTTGACGCCGTGAGACGCGAAGGCGTGGAAGCCGGGCGGATAGCTTAACTGCTCCAACCCCACGGAGTCTCCCGGTCGGGTTAATATCTTGGTAGCGAGATAGATGGCCATCTGACTACCACGGGTTACGCAGATATTGTCTTCCGTAACCGAAAGACCTCTCTCTGCGTTCAGCATTCTAGTAATCGCGCTCCGCAGCTCGAGGCTACCTCTTGGGTCTCCGTACCCAAGCCGCATCAAATGTGCTTCCTTCAGCAACGCCGACCTATACGCCCGTCCCAATTCGTTGATCGGTAGGATCCTCGGGTCTGGGAGACCATCGTCGAAGCTTCCGGGTGGCCCACCCGACAGTACGACCGGTACAGCCTGCTTCCCTCCGTACACCGAGTAGTGCGGCACCGTTCCGGCGCTCGTGTCCAGAGGGGCGGGTGATCGCCAGATTGTTTCCGCCGGATCCCGCTCGGCGACGAACGTGCCCCTCATTGGATTCGAAGTCAGCCATCCCTGCGCGACGAGCTCGTCATAAGCCAGAGACACGGTCTTGCGGTTGACGCCGAGGCGGGCGGCCAGCTCGCGACTACCTGGTAGAGCCATCCCTGGTCGGAGACGGCCCCTGCAGATTTCGTTGACGATCTGCGTTTCGAGCTGTCTATAAAGTGACAGCGTGCCTGTACGATCCAGCTGTAGCGACAGGATGAGCTCTTTTCGACGGACAACTGGCCCAGTCATAATTTCCAAACTGGTTGATGCAGGCGGCCAATCCGCCTTCTATCCTACAATTGATATCTGATATTCGCACTTGTGGGAAGTTGGCTGGTCTGCATTCCGCTGCATGTTTGCAAGCAGCTAGACGCGAGCAGTTACGAAACAAGGCGTATCGTATGCCCCTGTAGGTCTAAGACCGAGGGTAAGAGTCGTACGTGCGTGCTTCAATGGCGCATCGCGTATCCGACGACTCGTAGACGCGAGCAGGGCATGCTCGCTCCATCACCATTTCAAAATCCAACGATCGGCTATCGATCTTTCCGAACGTCTTGTCGGGATGGTCGGCTAAGCGTCGATTGACCTATCTGCGCCAATCTCAAAGAAAAGGGGACCAATCATGAGCAACGACTCGATTTTCAATCTCACGCAAAGTATCGGACGCCGAAACCTTCTCAAAATCGGTGCGATCGGAGCGGCTACGGTCGCCATGCCGTCGATCCTGCGGGCTCAGACTTCCGAACTTCACGTCGCCAGTCTTTTCGACCTTACCGGAAATCTGAATATCTACGGTATTCAGCAGATGAACGTCTCCCGATACGCCATCGAGGCCATCAACAACGCAGGAGGGGTGCTCGGGAAAAAGATTGTCCTTCACGAGTATGATACACAGTCGAAGATCGAACTCTACTCGCGGTATGCTCAGGAGATTGGCGCTAGCGACGAGATCTCGGCCGTCGTAGGTTGTTTCACCGGTGCCTCCCGTGAAGCAGCGCGCCCCGTGCTGAGCAGGAACAAGAAACTTCTGTTCTTTCCTACGATCGATGAAGGCGGGGAATGCGACAAGTACTGCTTCATGCAGGGGACCGACTGTGTCCAGCAAGAAGGGCCACTCATCTCCTGGGCGATCAAGAACGCAGGGAAAAAGATCTACGTCATTGCCGCGGACTACATCTACGGGCACGTGGCGACCGCGTGGACGAAGGCTCTGGCGGAGAAAGAAGGGGGCCAAGTCGTCGGAGCCGAATTCATCCCGCTCGACGTCTCCGATTTTAGCGCGACCATTCGCCGGATCCAGGCGGCAAAACCCGATGTCATCATGTCGAACCTCGTCGGGAACAACCATGTCGCATTCTATCGCCAGTTCGCGGCGGCGGGAATGAAGAAGGACGCGCAGATCGTCTCTCCTGTTTTCGGTCTGGGTAGCGAGGAAACCGTCCTCACTCCGGAGGAGGGGGAGGGTATCGTGGTCGCCTACTCGTATTTCGAGGGCCTACAGACACCTGAAAATGCGGCGTTTCTCGCCGGCTTTAAGGCGAAATTCCCTTCCGCCGGGGTAGTGGCCGACACGCCCGCACAGGTCTGGAATGCATGGCATCAATGGAAGGTTGCCGTGGAAATGGCCGGCTCCACGGAAATCGACGACGTCGTGGCCGCTCTGGAGAAGGCAGCGCCTTTCGCTGGTCCGGCTGGAGAGACGAAGCTCGACCCTTCGAGCCATCGCAACATTCAGAACGTCCACCTTGCGCGGGTAACCAACAAACAGAGCTACGAGATCATCGAAAAGTTCGAGGCGGTCGCGCCGACCCGGGAGGTCATTGGAGCCGGCTCCTGCGATCTGGTCGGCAAGGACAGCCGAGCTCACAAGATGATCAACCCGAAGTTTTAAGGCAGGACTGAAAGATGGATGAAATGGCAACCATTGTGATCTCCGGCATGTCCGCGATCGCAGCACTTGTCTTGATATCAATCGGGCTCGCGGTCATCTTCGGTCTCATGCGTGTCGTCAACATGGCTCATGGCGAGTTGCTCATGGTCGGCGCGCTTACGACGACAACGCTGGTCAATCACGTGGGTCTGCCATGGTGGCTTGCCATGGCGGCGGCTCCGTTTACCGGAGCCGCCGTTGGAGTATTGCTGAATGTGGTTTTGATATCACGAATTCCGCAGGGTCGATTGGTTGACACCCTGCTCGTGACATTCGGTGCAAGCCTCGTGCTCTACCAACTGGCGGTGAACATTTTCGGAACGACTCCGCCCGGAATCGCAACCCCGCTGGGCGCCGTGGGTGTCGGAGACTACTCCGTATCGGCGTATTCGATATTTCTGATCGTCGCTGCTGCCGTCCTTGCCGCTGGGCTGTACCTGCTTTTTACTCGCACCCAGTATGGGCTGCTCGCTCGAGCGGCAGCTCAGAATCCCCAGATGGCCGAGGCTCTTGGCGTCGCCTCCACCCGCGTCAACCTGATCTCTTTCGCACTTGGCTGCGGACTGGCTGCACTGGGCGGCGCGCTGATGGCGCCGATGATTTCCGTCAGCCCCAGCCTTGGCCAAGCCTTTGTCGGTCAGGCTTTCATGACCGTGGTGATCGCCGGCCCGGCGTTCATATCGGGCACTCTGCTGGCAGCCCTGTTACTCGGCGGGATTTCGAACGGGCTGTCTCAGGGGTTGACCAATCTCTGGGGCATCACTGGCCTGTTCGTGGTCGCAATCATAATCTTGCGGATCAGGCCAGTGGGTCTGTCCGGAAAGTGGAAGCGTGCGCTATGAGCGATATAGTGATTAACTCGACGACGGAGCAGCAGTCCTATCCCCTACGTATGTACAGAAGTGCACAAGCAAGGGGTCTGTTTTGGCTGCCTCTCATAACAATCGTCTCGCTTCTTTGTGTTCCGTATATCTCCACCACCACTGCTCTAAAGCTCATACTCTGGATAAGCTTTGGACTTTGTGCCCTGAGCCTCGATTTCGTATGGGGGCGCGCTGGGATCTTTAGTTTCGGCCAGAACGCGATCTTCGGACTGGGCGGTTATGCGTACGCCGTCATAGCGATCAATTACTTTCAGTACAGCGAGGAAACGATCTCGGCTCTTGTAGGGGCGGGCGTCGTGGGCGCCATCGCTTCGGGTGCACTTGGCTACTTCCTTTTCTACAGTCGGCTGAACGACGTGTATCTTTCGATCGTGACGCTCGCGGTCACCCTTATCATCTATACTGTCCTGTCGAGCACCGCCGGTCCAGAGTATCACATCGGCGAAGCCCTGCTTGGCGGTTTTAACGGAATACCTGGCGTTCCAGGCATCGCTTTTCCGGTTTGGACGGGGATCGGGGACGGTGAACTCGCCATTCGCGACCTGTTGGTATTCGCGATCATCTTCGCGGCGGGTATCTATCTGTGTCTCGATCTTCTGCTGCGGGGGAACTTTGGCCTCAAGGTGGACGGACTGCGGTCGAACGAGCTACGGATGGAGCTACTAGGATACGATGTTCGCCGGCTGAAACTTCTTGTCTTCGTTATCGGCGGTACGGTGGCCGGTCTCGGCGGCGGTCTATTCGCTGCATGGGGAACGTTCATCAATCCCTCGGTCTTCTCACTTGCGCAGGCTGCTACGGTGGTGGTGTGGGTCATGGTCGGCGGACGCGGATCGCTGGCTGGGGCATTTGTCGGGGTGCTGATCGTCCAATCTGCGGCCGATGGAGCCGATCTTATCATTGCGCAACAAACGCCGCTTATCGTCGGCCTGATGTTGATCGGCGTCGTCATGCTGATGCCGGGCGGCATCGTTCCTGCGATCACAAAGCTTGTCTCGCCTCGTCGAGAACGGCCCTTCGTCCGACATCGCGCTGTTGCGACGGCTCCTCGCGAAACACTTAACCGAGGAACGATTACGGTCGATGGGATCATGAAGCATTTTGGTGGCGTACAGGTCTTGCGAGGTGTTAATTCCGCATTTGGTACCGCTCCGGTCCACGCGATCATAGGTCCGAACGGTGCGGGAAAGAGCACTTTTTTCAATATATTGACCGGCCGGCATCAACCTGACGCAGGGGTAGTCATGCTTAACGGGCAAGACGTCAGTAGATTGCCCACCCATTTACGGTGTCGGAGAGGACTCGGCATAAAGATGCAAGTGCCGTTGGTTTTTCCGGATTTGACCGTCAAAGAAAACCTTCAGATCGCTGCGTTCGCTTCCTTGAAGCCTCAAGATTTTGACAAGGTCATCGAACTGGTCGGGTTGCGCGACTCGTCCGACGTACAGGCAAGCCTTCTGTCTCACGGGCAGCAACAATGGCTCGAGATCGCTCTCGTGCTCATGCAGAACCCATCTGTCGTTCTGCTGGACGAGCCTGGTGCGGGGATGGGCGACGAAGACAAGCGGAGAACCCTCGCACTCATTCACGATCTGTCGGAACATCACACGCTCGTCGTCGTGGAGCACGATATGGAATTCATTAAGTCCTTGTCCGCACCCGTTACAATGCTTCACCAGGGCACGATCTTTCGATCTGGCACATTTGAAGAATTGATGAACGATCAGGATGTCATCGACACCTATCTCGGGAGGCGTGCGCGTGCTTGATACCAAACCAGACTCCAGCCCGCCTTTGGCTTCGCTTTCTGTCAACCGGCTACGGTCCGGTTATGGGCGTGTCAAAATCCTCGACGAAATATCGTTCGATCTAGCACCTGGAGAGATAGTCGGCATCCTCGGCCGTAACGGCGCAGGGAAAACGACACTACTCAAATCCGTCATGGGCATTGTTCGACCTTGGGAAGGCCATGTAACCCTAAGCGGCGTTACGTCGCTCGACGGATTATCATCCCATGACATTGCCAAGGCGGGTATCGGCTATGTTCCGCAGGGGCGGGGTATATTCCCTGCGCTTACCGTTCTCGAGAATCTCCGCGTCACCCAATATGCGCAGAACAAGACAAATGAGCGCGTGGCGGAGATCATCGAGCTGTTCCCGGCTCTGAAACCTCACCTCGGTTCCCGTGGCGGCGGGTTAAGCGGCGGGCAGCAGCAGATCCTCGCGCTGGCGAGAGCGCTTGTAGGCGAGCCCAAGGTATTGCTTCTCGATGAACCGTCCGAGGGTATCCAGCCGTCTATCCTCGATACCATCGTCGATATCCTCAGTACGCTGATGGCCGGACGGACCCTCGCCGTACTGCTCGTAGAACAGAATCTTGATTTCGCTGCTGAGTTGGCGTCGCGTGCCTACCTCATGGACATGGGTAGGATCGTTCAGAGTCTCGAGCATTCCGAACTCGATGCGAACCGCCTTGCACGAGATTTGATGCTCGCAAGTTGAAAGCAAACAGGTATGGACCCCATGCTCGGCAGTATCACAGAATTATACCATTACCCCATCAAGGGGCTGAGCGCGCAACGCTTGACAGATGCTCAGTTGACCGCTGGCGAGGGTTTCCCCTTCGACAGGATCTTTGGTTTCGCGCGCCATGACAGCGGGTTCGATTCGGCGCGTCCGGAGCCGATCCCGAAGGATCGTTTCATCGTGCTGGTGAAAGAGGAGCGTCTCGCGGGCCTCAAAAGCAGTTTCGACTCGTCGAGCCGGCACCTGAAGTTGGAGGTACAGGGAAACACCGTACTCGAGGAAGACCTTTCGACGTTCGAAGGCGTCGAGGCAGCAGTATCTTTCTTTTCGACGATGTTTGACCTCGACAGCGCGCAACGACCGGTGTTTGCCTCTTCAGGAGAGCATAGGTTCACCGACGTGTCAGTGGTTTCCAAGGAGCTGATGAATGCGGTTTCGCTCATCAATCTTGACTCCGTTCGCGAATTTGGCGAGCGCATCGGCGCTGAAGTCGATCCCCTGCGCTTCCGTGCAAATATCTACTTCGAAGGGTGGCAGCCATTCAGTGAACTCGACCTCATTGGCCGGGAATTCACGATCGGCAGCGTAAGGCTCAAAGGGAGTCTGCGCACCAGGCGGTGTGCCGCAACTGAGGTCAATCCCAAGACGACGAAGCGTGATCTTCCGGTTCCCCGGCTCATCATGCAGAACTATAATCACGCGGATATGGGTATCTATGCCGAAGTTCTTTCTCCCGGAAAGATCAGCCCAGGTGACGCAATCATCTTCTAGGAAATTGCTATGGAAGACAGTATCGAACTGGTCGTGGTGCATCGCCGGTATCTAACGCCCGAGATTTGCCAATTCGACCTAAGAGATCCGAACGGGGGCACGCTGCCGCGTTTCACAGCCGGATCTCACATCAAGGTCGTAACGCGTTCTGGAGATGTTCGGAGCTACTCGCTAAACAACGATGAAATCGAGGATCATCGATACGTGATCTCTGTGAAGCGCGAGGAGCACGGACGAGGAGGTTCCCTTGGAATGCACAGGGACATTCGCGAGGGAGACACGATCATGGTGTCGGCTCCGAAGAACGATCTCCCTCTGGTACCGGGCAGCCGCTACCTTCTTATTGCTGGGGGCATCGGTATAACACCGCTGCTATCCATGTTTCGCAAACTTAGCCGTGAAGGACACGAACAGGTAACCCTGATCTACTCGACACGCACGTCCGAAGATGCCGCATACCTTGACGAATTGTCGAACGGACCATTTGCTCGAAATGTCATCCTTCATCATAGCCATGTCGGCGACAACGGTAACTTTGATTTCTGGCCGTACTTACGGACACCGCAGGACATGCACATCTACTACTGCGGTCCGAAGCCGATGATGGACGCGATTTACAACCAAACGATCCATTGGCCACGCCGTCTCGTGCATTACGAGGATTTTGCTGGCGTGTCAGGCGTCGCAACGGGAAGCGCCGCTTTCAACGTCCGCCGCGTTTCAACTGGCGAAATCGTAGAAATACCAAGCGATCAGACAATCGTCGAGACCTTTAGAGCGCGTGGGCTGAAGCCTGCGAGTTCTTGCGAGAGCGGCACCTGTGGCACATGTCGGGTAAGGCTGATTTCAGGCGAACCAGATCATCGCGACCTGTGTCTAACCGAAGAAGAAAGGAAGGACTATTTCATACCCTGCGTGTCACGCGCCGTCGGCAACGAGATCTGTCTCGACATGTAAAAGAGACTGACCGTCAACATTCATGACAGTGACAAAACACCTTGTATCGATAGCGTAAAAATGGTTTTCTAAAAAGGCTAAGTATCCGAAGTTCGACAGTGCTGTCGAGTACGCCAAGCAAATGCGCCTAGGTGCGCATGCGATTACTTCGGTTCTTCCGACAGGGATGTCGGCATGGCGCTTGGTTTACCGAGATAAGTGAAACGCGCGCACAGAACAGTGACGAAGCGTTTACCGGATCAAGAGACAGAACGAACTGGTTCTTGTCGGTGTCTTGGCCTCGTATTCCGACCGCTGACATTCTTCGCCCGGCGCCCCCCCGATGATCTTCCCCACGACATAAGGGGCGGTTGACCCCGGGAAACCAGTTTCACATTTTTTCAGGGCTTCACGCGTCACAGGTGGGCTCTCTCCATACCTCATTTCATCCGTCCAACAGAAGGAAAGCCCAGTATGCAACATGGTGATATCGTTTCAGGTCGCGACTCCGTCGGAGTGGCCGTCGTGAACTACAAAATGCCCCGGCTCCACACGAAGGCCGAGGTGCTGGCGAATGCCAAGAAGATTGCCGATGTCGTCATAGGTATGAAGCAGGGCCTGCCCGGAATGGATCTCGTGATCTTCCCCGAATACTCCACGCACGGCATCATGTATGATCCGAAGGAAATGTACGAAACCGCGTCCCAAGTTCCAGGCGAGGAAACGGAAATCTTTGCGGAAGCCTGCCGCACCGCGAAGTGCTGGGGCGTGTTTTCACTCACCGGCGAGCGTCATGAAGAGCATCCGAACAAGGCGCCGTACAACACTTTGATTCTTATGAACGACAAGGGCGAGATAGTACAGAAATACCGGAAAATCATGCCTTGGGTTCCGATCGAAGGCTGGTATCCGGGCGACTGCACCTATGTCTCCGAGGGACCGAAGGGGATGAAGATGAGCCTCATCATCTGCGATGACGGGAACTATCCGGAAATCTGGCGTGATTGTGCTATGAAGGGCGCTGAATTGATCATCAGATGCCAGGGCTACATGTATCCGGCCAAGGAACAGCAGGTCATGATGTCCAAAGCGATGGCCTGGGCGAACAACTGCTATGTTGCGGTCGCTAACGCGACTGGCTTCGACGGCGTCTATACGTATTTTGGGCACTCGGCGATCGTCGGGTTCGACGGCAGGTCACTGGGAGAGTGCGGCACGGAGGAAATGGGGATCCAGTTCGCTCAGCTCTCCATCCCCTTAATCCGCGAAGCCCGCGCGAAGGGTCAGGCTCAAAACCATCTCTATAAACTCCTGCATCGCGGATACACCGGAATGATCAATTCCGGCGACGACCCCCGCGGCTCATGCGCGCTGCCTTTCGACTTCTATCGAAAGTGGACGAACGACCCCGAGGGCACCCGCGATATGGTCGAGTCGATGACACGCACGGCGCCCGGTGTCGAGGATTGCCCTATCGATGGAATTCCGGTCACGGTCTCGACCGGTCATCGGTAATCGAACTGCCCCCTCAACCAAGCGGTTTGAAGGGGCAGTCTTCCGCGAAAGACTAATCGTGGAAGAAGTCGTTGCTAATGACGGGGACGTTCCGGTCTGCGCGGACGATTGGATCGACTTCGCAATAGCGCACGCATTCTGCGACGCCCATTGCGGAAACAAGGTGCGCGCAGATTCCATGAGAACCTCCCTTTAGGAAGCGCAGAGAAGAGCGGGATCCAGAGATAATGCCACTTGAACAGTACGGTATCACCAGCGAACCCTATTACGCGCCTGTTGGGCAGGAAGTCGCTTACTTCACTGCCGCGTATGCGGAACGCGTGCCAATGATGCTAAAGGGTCCGACGGGCTGCGGAAAGACGCGGTTTGTCGAACATATGGCTTGGCGGCTGGAACGGCCGTTGATCACGATTTCGTGCCACGAGGTGTCCGACATCAGGGCCTTTGAGACAAAACTGGTTTAATTAAGAAGAGAGGATTTTCGGCTCATCATAGCTTTATCAAAGGACGCAAAGATGAGACAGAAACCCGTTCCCCAAACGTCTTCTGCGGAGAGGACGATCAAAGATATC
>NZ_VCIG01000001.1 GCF_006345815.1 Ochrobactrum sp. CGA5
TTACCCAATGCCTACTTCACCAAGCTCGGGCTGATCTCGTTCCTGAAGGAACATCGACGCCTACACTACGCTTCATGAACCGCCGTATACGGAACCGTACGTACGGTGGTGTGGGGGGAGGGCCTAAAATGCCCTCCTACCCGATCACTCCTCCGAAAAGCTATCCGGCTTTTCGGAAGGTGCTGTATCAAACGTCTAGATTGGCAACGCTCAGCGCGTTCTCCTGAATGAACTCGCGGCGGGGTTCCACCTCGTCGCCCATAAGGCGAGTGAAGAGTGAATCGGCGTCGGTTGCATCCGTCACTCTGACTTGCAGCAGAGAACGCACGTTCGGATCAAGCGTGGTTTCCCAAAGCTGCTCGGCGTTCATCTCGCCCAAGCCTTTGTAGCGTTGCAAGGTCAGACCCTTGCGGCCTGTAGCGAAGATCGCATCAAGCAGCGCCATCGGACCGGACAGGGTTTCAATCTTGTCCTTGCGGCGTAGCAAGGGCGGTTCGGAAAAGACTTCCGACAGGCGCGAAGCAACGCGGTCGATCTGGCGGGCATCCGCGGAACCGAGCAATGCCATGTCGAGGATGGCGGCGTCTTTTACGCCGCGCACCATGCGCTCGAAACGATAGCCACCGTCTTCCGTCACATGGGCTTCCCAGCCGCGCTCGGTTTCTTCCGAGATCATGTCGAGTCGCTTTGCAACAATATCGGCAGAACGCTGCGCGGTTGCATTGTCTTTTGAGGCATCCGGGTTGAGCAGCCCGGCAATAGCCGCCTGTTCCACCACGCGCCGGTCATAGCGTGTGTGAAGACCGGCCAGAAGCTGGCGCATGGTGCGCGCGTCTTCCACCACGGAGCGAAGATCGGGCCCGGCGCGAACTTCGCCACTTGCCATTTCCAGCGTGGCTTCCTCAAGGCCAGTTTCAATAAGGAAGTCCTCGAAAGCGGCTTCATTCTTGATGTATTGCGAGGACTTGCCACGCGACACCTTATAGAGCGGCGGCTGCGCGATATAGATATGGCCGCGCTCAATTAGTTCCGGCATCTGGCGGAAGAAGAAGGTCAACAGCAATGTGCGGATATGCGCGCCGTCGACGTCAGCATCGGTCATGATGATGATCTTGTGATAGCGCAGCTTGTCAGGGTTGAAACCGTGCGTTTCATCCTTGCCGATCGATGTGCCTAGGGCCGTGATCAATGTGCCGACCTGATCGGACGAGATCATGCGATCGAAGCGGACGCGTTCCACATTCAAAATCTTGCCGCGCAGCGGCAGGATAGCCTGGTTCTGGCGCGAACGTCCGCTCTTGGCGGAGCCACCTGCCGAGTCACCCTCGACAATGAAGATTTCGGACTTTGCCGGATCGCGCTCCTGACAGTCGGCAAGCTTGCCGGGCAGGGACGTCACGCTCAGATTGCTCTTGCGGGTGATGTCGCGGGCCTTGCGGGCAGCTTCACGGGCAGCGGCGGCTTGAATGACCTTTTCAACCACGACCTTGCCGCCAGCCGGATGTTCTTCAAGCCACGTCGAAAGCGCTTCGTTGACGAGACTTTCCACAACCGGGCGAACTTCCGAGGAAACCAGCTTATCCTTGGTTTGCGACGAGAACTTCGGGTCGGGAACCTTGACCGAAAGAACGGCGGTCAGGCCTTCGCGGCAATCATCGCCGGTCAGGGTTACCTTTTCCTTCTTGGTCATGCCTGACGCGTCAGCATAACCCGTAACCTGACGGGTCAGCGCACCGCGGAAACCGGCCAGGTGCGTGCCGCCATCACGCTGCGGGATGTTGTTGGTGAAGCACAGCACCTTCTCGTGGTAGGAATCGTTCCACCACATGGCGACTTCAACTGTCATGCCGTCCTTTTCACTGCGGATATAGATCGGCTCATCCAGAAGCGATTTCTTGCTCTGGTCGATGTATTTCACAAATTCAACAAGCCCGCCGTCATAGTGCAGTTCATGCTCAACCACATCCGCATGGCGACGGTCTGAAAGCTTGATGCGCACGCCGGAATTAAGGAAGGCGAGTTCGCGAAGGCGGCGTTCCAATGTGTCGAAATCGAATTCAACCATGGAGAAGGTTTCAGGCGAAGGGAGGAAGCTGACTTCCGTTCCGGTTTCGCTGCCCGCATCGCCCGTCACCACAAGTGGAGCATCGGCAACGCCGTGAGTGAAGCTCATCTCGTGGATCTTACCGGCGCGGCGAATCTTCAGTTTCAGCCAGATCGACAGAGCATTCACAACCGACACGCCGACGCCGTGCAGACCGCCCGAGACCTTGTAGGAATTCTGGTCGAACTTACCACCGGCGTGGAGCTGGGTCATGATGACCTCGGCTGCCGAAACGCCTTCTTCCTTATGGATATCGGTCGGGATGCCGCGACCGTTGTCGGTCACGGTGCAGGACCCATCCGGGTTTAGAGTGACGGTCACAAGCGTGGCATGTCCTGCCAGCGCTTCGTCGATTGCATTGTCCACGACCTCGTAGACCATATGATGTAGGCCAGAGCCATCATCCGTGTCACCGATATACATGCCGGGACGCTTGCGAACAGCATCCAGACCTTTCAGAACACGAATGGAATCCGCGCCATATTCGGCGGGGGCTTCGGAATTCATCTCGGGCATCTCGCTCATGAAAATCTTTCGAAAAAGGCGCTGCGAATGCAGCTTCAAAGATATGTCGAATCACGCGACAAACATGGCTTTAATATAGGTGCTAAAGGCTTTTTTTCCAAATTCTGGCCGTAAATTTGCCGGGGATTCCGCCATTCGGTCCTCACAAACACGGTCGCTGCGGCAAGTGACTTCTGGAACGGCCACAATTACCCCCTATATCCAGTTTGACGGGGGCGTTCTTGACCTGTTTTATGACGAAAGGAACGCTTGATGGAATTTGCGAACGTCATGAGCGAAAGACCGGCCCTATTCGTGCCTCCTGCCCCGCGACCGCGCGAAAAGCCGGTAGGCCGTTTCGAGATGATGCGTGTCGTCTATAAGAACCCCCTCGAGCTTTGGGGTGAGCCTTCTTATAACGAGCGGTGGATTTCCGTAAGCTGGTTCGGCATGAAAACCATCATTGCCAACGATCCGGGGCTGATCCGTCATGTGCTGGTCGACAATGCAGCCAATTATCCGATGTCCGCCATTCGCCAGCGTGTCCTGCGCCCCCTGTTGCGCGATGGTCTGCTGACGGCTGAAGGACAAGTTTGGAAGCGATCGCGAAAAGCCATGGCGCCAGTGTTCACGCCGCGCCATATCGGCGGCTTTGCCGAGGCCATGCGTGACCGGTCGCTTCGGTTCGCCGAGCGGTACAAGATCTCCGGGATGATCACCGATGTCGCCCATGACATGACGCTCCTGACCTACGATATTCTCGCCGAAACCTTGTTTTCGGGCGAGATCGCAGGCGACCCCAATGATTTCGCCCACCAGATCGACAGGCTGTTCGAAACCATGGGCCGAGTCGATCCCTTCGATCTCCTGGGGTTGCCCGACTGGCTGCCGCGCTTCACGCGCCTGCGCGGACAGCAATCGCTGGGCTTTTTCCGTGAGCTGGTCTCAAACACTATCGCGTTGCGGAAGATGCGCATGGAAAAGGGCGAAGATGTGCCGAGCGACTTCCTCACCTTACTGTTGCGGGCTGAAGGACCAGATGGACTGAGCCGCTCCGAGATTGAGGACAACATCATCACCTTCATTGGTGCTGGTCACGAGACGACCGCCCGCGCGCTTGGCTGGACGCTCTATCTGCTCGCCAAGGCTCCAGGCGAGCGCGAACGTATCGAAACGGAAATTGACGGTTTTTTCGAAAAAGGCGGACGTAATCAGCCGCCGCAGGAATGGTTGGCCTCGCTGCCTTTTACGCGCGCAGCCTTCGAAGAAGCAATGCGGCTATATCCGCCAGCGCCGTCGATCAACCGCGAGGCGGCGTCCGATGACCAGTACGACGATCTAACGATTCCCAAGGGCGCGACCGTGCTGGTCATGCCATGGGTTATTCATCGCCACAGGCTCTACTGGGACCAGCCGGACGCCTTCATGCCGGAACGTTTCTGGCCCGAAAACCGCGACAGGCTCGACCGCTTTCAGTATCTGCCCTTCGGTGCAGGCCCGCGCGTCTGCATCGGCGCGAGCTTTGCCTTGCAGGAGGCGGTGATTGCACTTGCCATCCTGCTCGACGGCCGTCGTTTCGACGTGCTCGAAACGACAAGGCCGTGGCCGGTGCAAAAGCTCACCACCCAGCCGCAAGGCGGCCTGCCGATGAAGGTAATGAGGCGCTGACTAGCTCTTGAGGCGTTCAGCGTGCCATTTCAAATGGTCATCCATGAAGGTCGAGATGAAAAAATAGGAGTGGTCATAGCCTTCACGCATATTGAGCGTGAGGGGAATGTCTGCCTTCTTGCATGCCTCTTCCAGAAGCCATGGACGCAAGCCTTCATCGAGAAAGCCATCTGCGTCGCCTTGGTCGACCAGAAATTCCGGGAACCGGTAACCGTCCTCGATCAAAAGCGTGGCGTCATAGGCGCGCCATGCCCGTTCTTCTGGTCCGAGATATTTTTCTAGCGCGGGTCTGGACCAGCCTGCTGTCGAAGGCTGGACGATGGGTGCGAAGGCCGAGGCTGACTTGAATCGATCTGGATTTTTGAGCGCAATGGTCAGGGCACCATGTCCGCCCATGGAATGGCCGGTGATTGCCTGTCGTGACATATCGAGCGGAAATTCGCGCGCTGCCAGCTCAGTAAGCTCCTGCGTGATGTAGCTGTACATTCGGTAGTTTTGGGCGAAAGGCTCTTGTGTTGCATCAACGTAAAAACCGGCACCTTTGCCGAATTGCCAGTTGTCCGGCTCATCTGGAATGTCATCTCCGCGAGGACTCGTATCAGGGCAAATAACGGCAATTCCCAAATTTGCTGCCATTTGCCGATATTCGCCTTTGTCCATCACATTTTGATGTGTGCAGGTGAGGCCTGACAGATACCATAATACGGGCACCGGACCTTTGTTGGACTGGGGTGGCAGGAATACAGCAAAGGTCATGTCACACTGGTTCGTCTCGCTTTTGTGGCGATAGACACCTTGCGTGCCATCAAAGCACTTTGCCATTGATATGGTTTCCATGGAAAAATTCCCAGTTTTGTTCAGCTTCCGAGCGCCACCGCAACATTGACGGAAGCGGCGACCAGCACGGTATTGAAGAAGAAGGAGACGATGCTGTGCAGCAGCGTAATCTTGCGCATGGCAGGCGTCGTCACACTCGCGTCGGAGGTTTGCGCGGTCATGCCGATGACATAGGCAAAATAGGCAAAATCCCAACCGGAAGGTTCAGGAGTGCCGGGAAACTCAAAGCCACCGCGATGGCGGCTGGTATGGCTGCTGTCGGCGCCTGCGGGTTCTTCGGGTTGCCAGTAGACATGCGCATAGTGCAGCGCGGTCATCATATGAATGGTGAACCAACCAAGCGGCACCGATGCCAGCGTCATCACCAGTGACAAGGCATCGGCCTGTGGTTGTCGGTTGATGATGATGAACAGTGACGCCACCGCCACCAGAACAGTCGCGAAAGTCACAAGGAAGATAATCCAAACCGGCTCGTCGGCACTGGCAGCATGCTTCTTCAAATGCGCAGCCTTGAGCTTAGGCAGAGCAAAAAGTGTCAGCACGAGATAGAGGACAAAGAAGCAATTTGCCCCGATGACGGAGGCAAGGTCCCTGTCAACAAACCAAGCGGTGATGAAACCGATCGCGCCGCCGATCGCTGCCAGATAGAAAGACATGTTGCGGTGCAGCAGAAACATCAGGCAATTGTTTCCCTTGGTTCCAGCCGCATATCGATATGCGGAATACCATCTTCGAGATACTCGTCAGAAATCGCCACGAAGCCGAACGAGCCATAGAATTTCTCTAAATGGCTCTGTCCGCCAAGTTCGATCGCAATGCCCGGAAAGCGGGCATGAGCAAAGTCGATCGCCTCTTTCATCAGGCGCTGGCCAAGTTTGTAGCCACGATAATCCGATGCCACGACCACGCGTCCGATCTTTACGGGCTTCCCGCCCTGTTCGGGCGGTAAAACTCGCAGACTGGCCGCGAGTTCCGCGCCATCGAGAATGCGCAGGTGAAATGCGTCCAGGTCTTTGCCGTCGATTTCCGGGTAAGGGCATTTCTGCTCAACGACAAAGACATCCACGCGCAGCTTCAGCATCGAATAAAGCGCGCGCGGGGCCAGATTGTCGATTTGGTCCCATTGGGAAACGAAACGCTTTTCAGTCATCAGTAGACAATCACCGAACGTATCGACTTGCCTTCATGCATGAGGTCGAAGGCAGTGTTGATTTCCTCAAGCGGCATGGTGTGGGTGATAAGATCGTCGATGTTGATCTTGCCTTCCATGTACCAGTCAACGATCTTCGGCACGTCCGTGCGGCCGCGCGCGCCGCCGAAGGCTGTTCCTTTCCAGACACGTCCCGTGACAAGCTGGAATGGGCGCGTGGCGATTTCCTTGCCTGCTTCCGCCACGCCGATGATGATCGATTCACCCCAGCCGCGATGGCAGCATTCCAGCGCCTGGCGCATGACATCGGTGTTGCCGGTGGCATCGAACGAATAGTCCGCGCCGCCGTCGGTCAGGTCCTGAATGGCCTGTACCACTTTGTCATTTCCAACCTCGCGTGGATTGATGAAGTCAGTCATGCCGAACTTCTTCGCCATCTCGACCTTGGCCGGGTTGATATCCACGCCGATGATCTTGTCGGCGCCGACCATACGCGCACCCTGAATGACATTGAGGCCGATGCCGCCGAGCCCGAACACAACAACATTGGAACCTGGACGAACCTTTGCCGTGTAGATCACTGCACCGATGCCGGTCGTTACACCGCAGCCGATATAGCAGATCTTGTCGAAAGGCGCATCTTCACGCACCTTGGCGACGGCGATTTCAGGCAGAACGGTAAAGTTCGAGAAAGTCGAGCAGCCCATATAGTGGAACACTTCGCCACCATCGCAGGAGAAGCGCGTGGTCTTGTCCGGCATGAGACCCTGGCCCTGTGTGGCGCGGATCGAAGTGCAGAGGTTCGAGCGTTGGGACAAGCAGGTTTTGCACTGGCGGCATTCCGGCGTGTAGAGCGGAATGACATGGTCGCCGGGCTTGACCGAGGTCACGCCTGCGCCCACTTCGCGCACGATGCCCGCGCCTTCATGGCCGAGGATTGCCGGGAACTTGCCCTCGGAATCGAGACCCGAAAGGGTGTAGGCATCGGTATGACAAACGCCGGTCGCCATGATTTCGACCAGCACTTCGCCAGCTCGTGGACCGCCAATCTCGACTGTTTCGATGGTGAGCGGCTTTTTCGCCTCCCACGCAACGGCTGCGCGTGACTTCATGACGATGTCTCTCCCTTTCAGTTTATCTTAGAGCAACTCACTCATTTGAGGTAGGTGCGTAGAATTCGCATGATTTCGTCGATTTCCGCATCGGACTCAGCTTTGGCTTCCTGCCCGAATGTCTCGCGGAAATGACTTTCCAGTACTTCCGCCATCAATCCGTTCGCCGCACCGCGTAGTGCCGCGATCTGCTGCAACAATGCCGCGCACTCCGTGCCAGCTTCCACCGCACGTTCCAAGGCTTCCGCCTGCCCACGAATGCGGCGCAGGCGCGTCAAGGCACGCTTTTTGTCTTCCGGTGAATGCGGCATGGGAACTCCCTATTTCGGCGAAACCTATATACCCCTAGGGAGTATGTCAATTGTCGTGCGCCAGCCGAAGATGCAGAAGCGGATAGGGGCGTCCCTGGTCGTCGGTTTCGGATCGTCCGGTTTCGACAAATCCCATATGCCGGTAAAAGCCGACGCCCTGCAGGTTCTGTTCATTCACGTCGACTGTCAGTGGACTGCCGAGTGTCCTTGCATGCGCTATCATCTGCTTGCCGACGCCTTTGCCGCGCTGGTCGGGTGCAACGAACAGGCTATCGATATGACGCTCGCTCATTCCCATGAAGCCGAGTGGTTTGCCAGCGCCTTCAATAAGCCAGACTTCGACGTTCGGCAGATATTGCTCGGCCACCAGCTTTTCGATTTCCAGAAAATCATCTCGGCTTAGGAAATCATGTGTGGCGAGAACGCTGGCGCGCCAGATTTCGGTCAAAGCGGGCGCATCGGCCTTGTTGGATTTTCGAATATGGATCATGTGCGTTTCCTGTGTGATAAGCACGAAAGCGAAAGCCTTATCTGACGGACATTATTTTGACGAGCCTGCCCGATCTTCCTGTGACACAGATTCTGCCTCAGTTGGATGAGGCTTTGGCACGCCATGCGAGTGCGGTTCTTGTTGCGCCGCCTGGTGCAGGCAAGACGACACTGGTGCCTGTTCACATGCTGAACGCCACGTGGCGCAAGGACGGCATGATCGTGCTGCTTGAGCCGCGTCGTCTGGCAGCACGCGCTGCCGCCCGCCGTATGGCACAGCTTCTGGGCGAGGAACCCGGAGATACGGTTGGCTATCGTATGCGTCTTGAGAGCAAGGTGACCGGTAAAACCAAAATCCTCGTCGTCACCGAGGGTGTCTTTGCGCGCATGATCCTCGACGATCCTGACCTGAAGGGCGTCGCCGCCGTTTTGTTCGATGAGTTCCACGAACGCAGCCTCGATGCGGATTTCGGATTGGCGCTGGCGCTGGATGTGCAGGCAGCATTTCGCGATGACCTGAAAATCCTCGTGATGTCGGCAACGCTTGATGGCGCTCGTGTGGCGTCGCTTCTTGGCGATGCACCTGTGATCGAGAGCGAGGGGCGCGCTTTTCCCGTTGATATCCGTTATCGCGACCGCAAGGCGGATGAACGAATCGAAGACGTGATGGTGCGGGCGATCCGTGATGCGCTGGTGGATGAAACAGACAGTATTCTGGCTTTTCTGCCGGGACAGGGCGAAATCGAGCGCACGGCAGGTCTTCTGGAAAAATTTCTGCCTGCCAATATCATTCTGGCTCCGCTTTTTGGCGCAATGGAAGGCCGCGATCAGGATGCCGCAATCAAACCTGCACCGGCAGGCTACCGCAAGGTCGTTCTGGCGACATCGATTGCCGAAACCTCCATTACGATTGATGGCGTACGCGTGGTGATCGATAGCGGGCTTGCACGTCAGCCGAAATATGAACCGGCCACCGGGCTGACCCGTCTTGAAACCGTGCGCACTTCCCGCGCAAGCGCCGATCAGCGTGCAGGTCGTGCCGGACGAACCGAGCCCGGTGTCGCGATCCGTCTCTGGCATCAGGGGCAGACGGCGTCGCTTCCTGCTTTCTCGCCACCGGAAATTCTGGAGGCCGACCTGTCCGGACTTGTGCTCGATGCGGCTGCGTGGGGTGTGACTGATCCGGCAACGCTCAGTTTTCTCGATGTTCCGCCCAAGCCTGCGCTGAAGGAAGCAAAAGCCCTTCTGCTACGGCTTGGCGCACTGGATGAAGCGGGACGATTGACGCCCGACGGCGAAGCCATGCGCTCTTTAGCTCTGCCAGCACGTCTGGCGCATATGGTGGCAGAAGCGGGTAGACGCGGTGAGGCGCAAAAGGCAGCTGAACTCGCTGTTCTGCTGACCGAACGTGGCCTTGGCGGCAATGAAACCGACCTTGATACCCGCATGTCGCGGTTCCGCAATGACCGATCGGATCGTGCACAGCGTGCAAAAGGGCTGGCACGGCGGCTTGCAGCAAATGTCCCGAACAAGGGCGAAGCGGCTGGCTCAAGCGTAGGTCGTATGCTCATTGATGCTTATCCTGATCGCATAGCCAGGGCGCGCGGGCAGACAGGACAATTTCTGCTCGCCAATGGTCGCGGCGGCGAAGTCGATCCCGCCATAAGCCTTAGTCGGGCGGCTTGGCTGGTGGTTGCAGATATGTCGGGCAAAGCAGGGCGAGCGCGTGTTCTTTCCGCTGCCGAAGTTTCAGAAGCCGAAATCCGCACCGCCCTTGGCGACCGTATCGAAAGCGGCAGACAGGTTGTCTATGATCTGGAAAAGAACGCCTTGCGGGCTCGTGAGGCTGTGCGCATTGGCACAATAGTCCTTTCTGAAAAGCCGCTCACCGCTCCTTCGGGAACGGTCGCCGACGAAGGTGTGATTGCCGCTGTGCGCGAACATGGCCTCAATATCCTGCCTTGGGGCAAGGAGGCCGATATTCTGCGCCGCCGCCTTGGTTGGCTGCATCGCGGCCTCGGCGATCCGTGGCCTGCAATGGATGATGACCATCTCGTCGAAAAACTGGGCGACTGGCTGCTGCCTTTCCTGACGGGCGAAGCGCAACTTGACCGCATTCCGGCACACGTATTGAAGAACGGCCTGATGAGTCTCGTCCCCTTTGATCTCCAGCGCAGTGTCGACCAGCTCGCGCCGACGCATTTCGAAGTGCCGACCGGATCGAATATTCCAATCCGCTATGATTCCGAGGAGCCGGTGATAGCAGTCCGTGTGCAAGAACTGTTTGGTCTTGGTGTGCATCCGGCCATTGCCAACGGCAAGGTGCCGCTCTTGCTGGAGCTTCTTTCCCCAGCGCATCGCCCGATTCAGATCACCCGCGATCTCCCGGGCTTCTGGAAGGGGTCGTGGGTCGACGTGCGTTCCGACATGCGCGGGCGTTATCCGAAACATGTCTGGCCGGAAGATCCGGCCAATGCCGTTCCCACACGCCGCGCCAAACCACGCGGAACCTGAGATGGTCGGTTCTGGCAGCCTGCGACCGGATAACGCAGTTTCGCTTGCTTTGTGGTCCGGGCTTGCCTCATAAGAGGTCCTGATGAGGGACCACATGCACGCAGAATTCGAGAATCGGGCTTCCAATCTTTCACGCCGGCCGCGCCTGACCACATTGATACGGGTGCGCTGGCTGGCCATTGCAGGGCAGACGGCCGCAGTCATGTTTGTGGCACTTTATCTGCAATTTCCTTTTGCCGTGGGCATTTGCTTTGCACTGATTGCCTGTTCCGCCTGGCTCAATCTTTATCTGGCCTTTCACTTCCCGACCAACCACCGCCTGAACCCGATGGCTGCAAGCCTTGTCCTGGCGTTTGATGTACTGCAACTGGCCGGGCTTCTCTACCTCACAGGCGGGCTGCAAAATCCCTTCATTGTTTTGATGATCGTGCCGGTTATCATCTCGGCCACCTCGCTTTCTGCGCGTCATACGCTGGTGCTCGCCCTGCTGGTGGTTGCCTGTACTTCGGTGCTGACTATCAGGCACGAGCCGTTACCTTGGTATCCGGGGGAAACCCTCAACCTGCCGTTCCTGTTTGTGATAGGCATCTGGTGCGCCATTATTTCGGCGCTCGGTTTTACCGGCGTTTACGCATACCGTATCGCCGAGGAAGCGCGCCAATTAGGCGATGCACTGAGCGCTGCCGAGCTTATTCTCCAGCGCGAACAACATCTGTCGGCGCTGGATGGACTGGCGGCCGCAGCAGCACATGAACTGGGTACGCCTTTGGCAACGATTGCGCTGGTGGTAAAGGAAATGCAGCGCGCCCGCACCACTGATCCGGGCCTTGCCGAAGACATCGCCTTACTGCATTCCCAGACCCAGCGTTGCCGGGAAATTCTCCAGCGGCTGACCAGCCTTTCCTCGGAAGGCGAGGAGCATATGTCGCGCCTACCGCTCTCTTCGCTCATAGAAGAGGTGATAGCGCCGCACCGCAATTTTGGTATCGCTATAGATGTGCAAAAAAAGGAAGGTCCGAAGCCGGAACCTGTCACTCGACGCAATCCGGGCCTGCTGTACGGCCTTGGTAACCTAGTGGAGAACGCAGTCGATTTTGCGCGCGGTACAGTCCATGTGATCTGGGGCTGGACTGACGTCAATGTTAGCGTAACCATTCAGGATGACGGCGAAGGGTTCAAGCCGGAAGTTCTCGACCGTATCGGTGAGCCTTATATGACGAGCCGTGACAGTACACGGAATGGCGGCGGCCTCGGGCTTGGGCTGTTTATCGCCAAAACCCTGCTGGAACGCTCGGGTGCGCAAATCACATTTCGCAACCGCAACAATCCAGGGCAGGGTGCAGAGGTAAAAGTCGTTTGGCCGCGGTCCGCATTTATATCCGGCTGAGGAAGGATGCCGCATGACTATCCCGCTTGAAATTCAGAGGGCGACGGAGGAGTTCGACAAGTTTCTCCACATGGCTCGGGACGAGGCGGGGCTCGCCACACGCAATCAGGCATATACGATGGTGGAGGCTGTGCTGCTGACCTTCCGTCGCCGATTGGACGTAGATCAAGCGATTCGTTTCGCCGCGATATTGCCGCCAGTTCTTCGCGCGATTTTTGTAGCCAACTGGGATATTCACGAAGCGAAACGGCCATTCCAGAACCGACAGGTTTTGACTCGCGAAGTGCAGTCTTTACGCAAGGATCATAATTTTGCACCGGATTCAGCCATTCACGACGTTGCAAAGGCGCTGCGCGCGCATATCGCTCAAATGGAGCTGGATGATTTTCTGACTGGGCTTTCCGACGAGGCACGGGAATATTGGTCCATCTGAAGCAGACGTGAGGGCAAACCCACGATTTCCTATCAATTCCTTTTGGTTGCAACTCAAAATACTCTGAAAATACAATAGTTTGCATTGTTCCAGCGCAAGAGTGAATGCTGAAATTGCTTCAATAATTCAATGGCTATTTGACTTTTTGACGCAGGGATATCAATAAGGAAAGAAAAATACAGGCAGGAAGCACCCGATGGACGACTTGAAGCAGGAAGACACCGAAGCCATAGGCAACGATCCGACCCTCCTTCTGGTTGATGACGACAAGCCCTTCTTGCAGCGCCTTGCCCGCGCGATGGAGAGCCGGGGGTTTCAGGTGACGACTGCGGAATCGGTTGAAGAAGGTATCGCCGCTGCCAAGGCCGCTGCACCGGCATATGCGGTCGTGGACATGCGGCTCGGCGACGGCAACGGCCTTGATATTATTGAGGCTATTCGTTCCCGCCGTGCCGACACGCGCGCCATTGTCCTCACCGGATACGGTAATATCGCAACTGCTGTGAACGCTGTTAAGCTTGGCGCTATCGATTATCTGTCGAAGCCTGCTGATGCGGACGAAGTTTTCGCAGCGTTGACTCGCCGCCCAGGCGAGAAGGTTGCACCGCCGGAGAATCCGATGTCTGCCGACAGGGTTCGCTGGGAACATATCCAACGCGTCTACGAAATGTGTGAGCGCAACGTATCGGAGACCGCACGTCGTCTCAACATGCATCGCCGTACATTGCAGCGCATACTGGCGAAGCGCGCTCCGCGTTAAGGCGATTTGTCAGATCAGTCTATGTCGGCTTCGGGCACATCGAAACCGGCAAGTTCGGCGATTGTCAGTCGGGCTGCGCCTGCCCGTGCAAAGCGCAACATAAGCGCTTTTCGTGTTGCACCAGACAACTTGTGTTCCGGCGCATCTCGCAGAATCTCCGCTCCATATCCATCAGAGAGAATGAAGCCGCATTCTTGAGGAAATATATCGCGCGGTACCGCCGGATGGGTAGCGAAGAACAGCCGGTCGCAATAAGAGCGGTATTCGGGCCATTTGTGGTCGGCCTTCCAGTCCTCAATCGATGATTTTATCTCCACAATCCAGATATCACCCTTGCGGCTGACCGCGATCAAGTCGGCGCGCCTGCCTGATGCCAGCGGCAATTCGGGCAATGTGGCAAGCCCCATTTCCAGAAAAAGACGCTGCACACCACGCCGCACCAGCATAGCATTCTCGGACTGTCGACCATCGGAGAGAGGGTGGGTCTGGTTGGGAATCACGATTGGCATGGGTGTAGTTTGTGCACGGATTCAGATCGACACAATCGAAAACCAGGGCACCTGGCACGAAAGCTGTGGCAGCAGGGCGAAACATGGCCACAAAATGTCTTATTTAAGGAATTTTCAATTTACGGTTAACGCCTGGTTAACAATACTACCGCATCTTCGACAAGAATGAGCGATTCGCTTCACTCTCCGGCCTATTGTGGTCCTATTGACGGAATGAACCAATCTGGGGGAATGCATGAATTCTCGCGTCCTAAAGTTGACGACGGCTCTTTTTCTGGCAGGTGCATTGGCAGGCTGCTCGACCGTAGGCGGCACCTTTTACACCGCCTCTTATTCTTCGGTTACTGACGCTGGTTATGTCGTCCCGGCCATACCAAGCGAAAAGATACCGGCTCAATATCGCCGCCAGATCGTCAAATACTCGACGGATCAAAAGCCCGGCACCATCGTTGTCGATACACGGGAAAAGTTCCTTTATCTCGTCATGCCGGAAGGCAAAGCTATGCGATATGGCATTGGTGTCGGTCGCGAAGGATTTGAATGGTCCGGCACGGCGCGTGTCGCAATGAAACGGGAATGGCCGACCTGGACACCGCCTTCCGCTATGATCAAGCGCCAGCCGGAACTGGCAAAATACCGCAATGGTATGGACCCCGGCCTGCGCAATCCGCTCGGTGCGCGCGCGCTCTATCTCTATAACAAGAGTGGCGACACCGGCTATCGTCTGCATGGTACACCGGAATGGTGGTCCATCGGCAAGGCAATGTCTTCCGGTTGCATCCGCCTTATGAACCAGGACATTATGGATCTTTATGATCGCACCGAACAGGGCGCCAAGGTCATCGTGAAGCAATAAGACGTGATGACAACAGCTATGAAAAAGGCCGCTTCAAGCGGCCTTTTCCTTAATCTCAACCAGATCAGATCTGTTCGACCTGCTGCACTTCCGGCACAAAATGACGCAGAAGGTTCTGAATGCCATGCTTCAGCGTTGCCGTCGATGACGGGCAGCCGGAGCAAGCGCCTTTCATGTTCAGGAATACGGTGCCGTTTTCGAAACCACGGAATGTGATATCACCGCCATCCTGCGCAACTGCCGGGCGCACGCGGGTTTCAATTAGTTCCTTAATCATCTCCACCGTTTCAGCATCGGCTTCATCGAAGAATTCTTCTTCGCCATGTGCGGCAGCGGCGTCAACATTGCTGTTGCCAGCCATGGCAGGGGCACCCGACATGAAATGTTCCATGATCGTGCCAAGAATAGCTGGCTTCAAATGTTGCCACTCGCCATCGTCTTTGGTGACGGTGATGAAATCGTAGCCGAAGAAAACACCCGTCACGCCCGGAACCGAAAAGAGCTTGGCGGCAAGCTGCGACGTATCGCCAGCGGTGGACGGGTCGCGGAAATCGGCGGTACCTTCCGGCATAACGACCTTGCCGGGAAGAAACTTCAGGGTCGCCGGGTTGGGCGTGGTTTCAGTCTGGATGAACATGCCAGTTGTCCCGCTTTCAGATTTTGGAACGATTTTCGTAAGCGCAGATACTAATGGATGCAAGTGCCGTCTCAATGCTGCGCGTATCAGTTGTCATCAATATAGGATGATTAGGTCACCGCATCAATGTCATCGTCGTTCATGCCTGCCGGAATGACTGTAACGGGGATTGGGAACTGGGAGCGACTGGCAAGTGATTGTACGAGAGGACCAGGGCCTTCCTTGCCGGCACCGGCAGCCAGCACCAGAATGGCGATGTCCTGATCTTCCTCGATAAGGCTAATCAGTTCAGCAGCAGTTTCGCCTTCGCGGATGCTAATTTCCGGTTCTATTCCCTGGTCGGCACGCACGGTTGCGGCGAATTTTTCCAGCGCCGCGCGAGCACGATCCTGGGCTTCGGAGCGCATGATTTCGCCAACGCCCAGAATTTGCTGGAAATCGGAGTCATCAATCACGAAAAGCAGGATGAGAGAGCCGCCCGTATTATTTGCTCGGCGCGCGGCATAGGCAACGGCACGCCCGCATTCGGGTGTTTCGTCTATGACGGCAAGAAACTTTCGGCGGTGTCCGGCTTCCCGGCTAAGTCGTTTTGATACCATGGCCGCAATTTGCCATCGGGATTGACTGTCTGCAAGCTGACATTTGGTAGGTGTTTGAAGATCGGACGACGATTTTCATACGAAGAGGGGCAGGCAGCAAAACGCCGCCCTCTTTGATAATTGAAAGTTTAGTTCTGCAGCCAGCCAACAATGTCGCGAACATGACGCATAGTCTGTTCCGCAATCACGCCCGCCCGTTCGCCGCCGTCGCGCAGGACACTGTCGATATGGGAAGGATCGGCAACCAGACGGCGCATCTCATGAGTGATCGGCGAAAGCTTTGCCACGGCGAGATCGGCGAGCGATGCCTTGAATTCGGAGAACTGGCGTCCGCCGAATTCCTTCAGCACGTCTTCCTTCGACTGAGAGGAAAGCGCTGCATAGATGCCAACCAGATTATCCGCTTCCGGACGACCGGTGAGACCGTCGAGCTCGGTAGGCAGACCGTCAGAGTCGGTCTTGGCCTTGCGGATTTTCTTGGTGATGGTCTCTTCGTCATCGATCAGATTGATACGCGACAGATCGGATGGATCGGATTTCGACATTTTCTTGGTGCCGTCGCGCAGCGACATGATGCGCATGGCAGGGCCGGAAATCATGGGTTCCGTCATCGGGAAGAAGCCGGAAACCTGCTCGTCACCAACCTGCATATCCACGCCCACACCGAGCGAAGCGATGCGATCCGAATAGTCGTTGTTGAATTTCTGCGCGATGTCGCGGGTTAATTCCAGATGCTGTTTCTGGTCCTCACCCACCGGCACTGCGGTTGCACGGTAAAGCAGGATGTCCGCGGCCATCAGGCTTGGATAGGCGAAAAGTCCGAGCGAAGCATTTTCCCGGTCCTTGCCTGCCTTGTCCTTGAACTGTGTCATGCGGCTCATCCAGCCGATGCGCGCGATACAGTTGAACACCCATGCCAGCTCTGCGTGCTGCATGACGCGGCTCTGGTTGAAGACGATGCTCCTCTTCGGGTCGATGCCTGCGGCAAGGAAAGCTGCGGTGACTTCGCGTGTCGATTGCATCAGCTCAGCCGGGTCGGGCGAAATGGTCAGCGCGTGCATATCCACGACGCAATAGATGCATTCCTGCGTCTCCTGGACCTCGACCCACCGCTTGATTGCCCCCAGATAATTGCCGAGGTGAAGGTTTCCGGTCGGTTGGACGCCGGAGAAAACAAGCGGTTTGAACGTGCTCATGGCTTTATCCTGAATGAGCATTTCCAGCGAAAGTGGATACCGGTTTCGCGTTCGGAAATGCGTGACGAAAATTGCCCCGCCGGTGGAGAGCGGGGATTTTGAATGCTGGTCTTTTCGCAGAGACGCAGTCGCCTTTCAAGCTTGAATTACTGCTCGCTTTCAGGAGCTTTCTTTGCTGCGCCGCGCTTGATGTTGCGGCGGATCATTCCTGTATTGGCACCGCCAAGACCGAAAGCCAAACCGAAATAAACCACCATTGCGGCAACGACGATTGCGGTGACGGTTCCCGCCCGCACAACAAGCGGCGCGGCGGAGGAAAGTTCATAGGCAAAGTAGCCGATGGCATAATGGATGCCGAAAGCCATGATCGCGGCGGCGACGAGGAGGCGCGGAATGCGGGTTAGCAGTGGAATATCCTGTCCCCAATGGCCGCGCTTCACCAGTGTTGCAAACAGCAGGATGGTATTGACCCAGCCCGCGATGATTTCCGCCGTGGCTATGCCGGTCGGGCCGAAATGCGGGAAAAGCGTGATCGCAAGCGAAACGTTCACCGCCACCGAAATGGCGGCGAAAATCATCGGCGTGCGTGTATCCTCGCGGGCGAAGAAACCGGGGATGAACGCTTTGATCAAGACGAAAGCGGGCAGACCCAGGCCATATATGGCCAGAATGTTGGAGACGACGAGCGTGGAATCCGGGCTGAACTTGCCGCGTTCGAACAGGAGCCGGACTATGGGTTCAGACATGACGAGCAGTGCAGCAGCGGCTGGCAGCGTCAGAAACAATGTGAACTCGACCGAGCGGTTCTGGAGGTTCGACGCTTCCTTCATATGACCGCCGCGCAGCGCACGTGACAGTTCGGGCAGAAGCACGGTGGCGACTGCGATCCCGACCACACCGAGCGGAAGCTGATAGATGCGGTCCGCATAGACGAGCGATGACACAGCGCCTTCCATGCCCGATGCGATATTGGTGTTGATGAGCAGATTGATCTGCGTGATGCCGCCGGTGATGGCGGCAGGTAGTGCCAGCACCAGGAGTCTTTTGACATTCGATGTCAGGCGGGGACGGCGAAAGCCGATCTTGATGCCTGCATTGCGCACGGCGATCCAAACGATAGCAAGTTGGACAAGACCAGCAGCCATCACCCCCCAAGAAAGGCTATAGCCGACTGAAAGCGCATCATAGCCACGCCACCAGGCAACAGCCAGAACGCCGATCAGAATGATGTTGAGGAAGACCGGCGCAATAGCTGCCGCGAAGTAGCGGTGCAGCGAATTGAGCATCCCGCCCATCATCGCCGCCAGCGACATACAGGCGAGATAGGGGAACATGATGACGGCGAGACGTACGGTATTATCGAATTTCACCGGATCGTCGGTGAAGCCCGGTGCGATGACAGTTCGCACGATGAAGGGCATGGAAAGTTCCATCGCGATCGTCAGGAAGAGAAGCACGGTGAAGAGAACGCCGAACACTTCTTCGGAAAAACGGCGCGCGCCGTCGATGCCGTTATTCTCGATTTCCTTGGCGAAAAGCGGAACGAAGGCCGAATTGAATGCGCCTTCGGCAAACAGTCGCCGAAAGGTGTTCGGGAAACGGAAGGCAGCATTAAAGGCGTCGGCTACCGGGCCGGTGCCCAGCGCCGCCGCCATGAACATCTCGCGGGTGAAGCCGAAAATGCGGCTCATCAGCGTACCGGACGCAACCGTGGCGAACTTTTTGACCAAACTCATTTACTAAAAAACCTATGCTGCGGCCTGCGACGAGCGACCGTTTGTCTTGCTGCCATTTTCCCCGCTGAGAACACCAAGCAGCTTGCGCCTGATATTGCCCTGACGGGTGGCGTTTGAAATCTTATGGCCCACAAGGTCAGTCACATAAAAACTGTCGATCACCTTCTCGCCGAAGGTGGTGATATGAGCTGATGCAATATCCAGCGAAAGGTCGGAAATAAGTCCGGTCAGTTCTGAAAGCAAACCGGGCCGGTCCAGACCTTCCACTTCGACGACGGTAAATTTGTTGGAGAGTGTGTTGTTGATCTCGACGCGCGGTTCCACTTTGAAGGCTTTGGCGGCCTTCTTTGGCTTGGTACGCTTGGCCAGCACATCGGGTAGATGGGCCTTGCCGGACAAAACATCCTCAATGACCTTGCCGACACGTTCGGCGCGGCGACGTTCGTCGTCGTCAGTGTCGAACTCGCGGCTGATGAGAATGGTATCAAGTGCACGCCCGTCGCCAGTAGTGAAAATCTGCGCGTCGACAATGTTGGCGCCTGCCGCCGCGCAGGCACCAGTGATGATCGATAAAAGGCGCGGATGGTCAGGCGCAAGCACCGTGATTTCCGTAACCGCCTCGAAAGTATGCGGTTTCGCCATGGTGGCCAGCGCTCGCTCATTCCGGTCGGCGTCGCGAATAAAATGGGCATGCCTGACCTGATCTTCCAGACTGACTGTCAGGAAATAGTTGGTGTAATGGAGCGCGAGATAGGCGTCGCGCTTATCCTGCGGCCAGTCGGAAAGGCGTTCCGCCAGTGCCTCGCGCGCCTGATGGTCGCGATCGGCGCGGGACAATTCTGAAAACCCACCGGTCAGAACCAGTTCGGTTTCGTAGAAGAGCGTGCGCAGAAGCTGGCCCTTCCAGCCATTCCATACGCCGGGACCAACCGCCTTGATGTCGCAGACGGTCAGGATCAGAAGGAGCTTCAACCGCTCCATGGTCTGCACCGTGTCCGCGAAGTCGACGATGGTCTTGCGATCATTGAGATCACGCGACTGTGCCACCATGCTCATTGTCAGGTGTTCACGCACAAGCCACTCGACTGTCTCCGTTTCGGTAGGGGTAAGACCCAGCCGTGGCCCCAGCCTGCGGGCAATGCGCGCACCGGCTACGGAGTGATCCTCCGGGCGCCCCTTGGCGATGTCGTGCAAAAGCAGCGCCACATAAAGCAGGCTGCGGTCGCGTTTCACTGTCGTGATAAGGTGGTTTGAAAGCGGGTGCTCGCTTTCCAGTTCGCCATGCTCTATTTCCGACAGAACGGCGATGCAGCGCAAGAGATGCTCGTCCACCGTATAGTGGTGATACATGTTGAACTGCATCATGGCGACGATCTTGCCGAAGTCCGGAATGAATTTTCCGAGCACACCGGATTCGTTCATGCGGCGCAGAATGAGTTCGGGGTTGCGTGGCGAAGTCAGGATTTCGAGGAAAAGCTTGTTGGCTTCGGGATTTTCACGCAGATCGGAATTGATGAGTTTCAGCGAGCGGGTGAGGCTCTGCATCGCTTCGGGGTGAAATTCCAGCCCGTGCTTGTCAGCCAGATGGAAGAGGCGAATGATATTAATCGGATCCTCTTTGAAAACCTCCGGTCGTGCGATGTTGATACGGTGATTTTCCGAAACAAAATCGCCATCGGCAGAAAGCTTGCGCTTGCGTCGCGAGAACGTAAGGAAGATGCGATTGAAGCCCGGAACATGTTTTGCCTGCTGTTCCTCAAGCGCCGCGCTGATGATGCGGGTAAGGTCGCCCACATCCTTTGCAACGAGGAAGTAATGCTTCATGAACCGTTCGACATAGTTCTGGCCGGGATGCGCCGTATAACCAAGGCGTTGTGCGATTTCCGGCTGGATGTCGAAGGAAAGGCGTTCTTCTGCCTTCAACGTCGCGAAGTGCATATGGCAACGCACCGCCCAGAGAAAATCTTCTGCCTTGTTGAACAGCTTCAGCTCGCCGCGTGACAGAACACCGAGCTTGACCAGCTCTTCCTTTGTTTTGACGCGGTAAAAATATTTGGTGATCCAGAACAGCGTATGCAGGTCACGCTGGCCGCCCTTGCCTTCCTTGACATTGGGCTCCACCAGATAGCGGGTTTCGCCTGCCTTGCGGTGACGCTGGTCGCGCTCGGCGAGCTTGGCCTGAATGAATTCCGGGCCGGTATCCTTGACGATTTCCTCGTCGAAGCGGGTGACAAGCGTTTTGAATAGCTCGCGATTGCCAGTGAGAAACCGCGCATCGAGAATTGCCGTGCGGATCGTCATGTCTTCGCGCGAAAGCCGGATACACTCTTCGATATTGCGTGTAGAATGCCCGACTTTCAGGCCCATATCCCACAGCATGTAGAGCATATATTCTACGACTTGCTCGCCCCAGGGGGTCTGCTTGTAAGGCAGGAGAAACAGAAGATCGATGTCCGATCCTGGCGCCAGTCCGCCGCGCCCATAACCGCCTACGGCGACGATGGCCATGTTCTCGGCCTTCGACGGATTGATCATCGGATAGGCTTTCGTGGTGGCGAACTCGAACAGCGCCTCGATCAGCGTGTCCATAAGAAAGGACAGGCGTTTGGCGCAAAGCGTGCCGCCGCCATCCTTCATCAGCATACTTTCCGCATTGGCGCGCCCGCGTATCAAAGCGTCCTTCAAAGCCTGAAGCACCACTTTTCGCACGGTCGGACTGGTGTAGTTTTCGTCCGTGGAATCCGCCAGTTCGTGAAGCTTGCGGCTTAGCGTCTCGGGATTGACGATCTCTTCCAGCTTAAGGTCGTGTGCGCTCATGCGGCATGTAGATCCGGTTTGCGGAGAAAAGGATATGGACGATGGCTATCCTATAGCCGCTTTTATGGATGATGAATATCCAAAAGCAAAGGCCGGGGAAAACCCGGCCTTTGTATTACTCTTCTCTGACTTTTCAGTTCGTTGCATTATAGGCGGTAATTGCCGCCATGTTGACGATGTCGGAATCCTTGGCGCCGATGGTGACGATCTGGGCTGGTTTGTCGAGGCCGACGAGCAACGGGCCGATGATCGTTGCGCCACCCAGCTCCTGCAGCATGTCGGCGGCAATCGAGGCCGAGTGATTGTCGGGCGTGACGATCACATTGGCCGGGCCCGAGAGGCGGATGAACGGATATTGCTCCATCAACTTCGGGTTCAGTGCCACATCGGCGCTCATCTCGCCGTCAAACTCGAAATCGACATGGCGTGTGGAAAGGATGCGAACGGCCTCCTGAATGCGTGCTGACCGCTCGCCGCCCATATGGCCGAAAGTCGAGAAGGCGGTCAGTGCGACACGCGGCACATAACCCATGCGGCGTGCCATGCCCGCAGCCTCAACCGCGATATCCGCCAGTTCGGCTGCGGATGGCATTTCATGAACGGCGGTATCGGCGATGAACACCGTGCGTCCGCGGCAAAGCGCGATGGAAACACCAACCATGCGATGGCCCGGCTTGGAATCGATCACACGACGCACGTCGTCCAGACCCGTGGCGTAATTGCGGGTCACGCCTGTGACCATGCCGTCGGCATCGCCAAGCGCTACCATGCAGGCCGCGAAATGATTGCGGTCATTGTTAATGAGGCGATGGCAATCGCGCGTCAGATAGCCCTTGCGCTGGAGTTTCTCGTAGAGATAGTCGGCATAGGCGGCATTACGGCTCGACAGGCGTGCATTGATGATTTCGATGCCGGGACGGTCGAGGTCGAGACCGGCAGCCTTCGCCGTATCCTTTACCCGTTCCTCGCGGCCAACCAGAATTGCGGTGCCGAGCCCCTGATTGACGTAGGAAACGGCAGCGCGCATTACCTGTTCTTCTTCGCCTTCGGCAAAGACGATACGCTTCGGCTGGCGGCGGACACGCTCATAGATGCCGCGCAGGGTCGAGGCAATCGGATCGCGACGGGCTGACAGTTCGCGCTTGTAGCCTTCGATGTCGGCGATGGCGCGTCCGGCAACGCCCGTTTCCATTGCTGCCTTGGCCACGGCAGCAGAGACCGATGCCAGAAGGCGTGGATCGAAAGGCACTGGAATGATGTAGTTCTGGCCAAAACGCGGACGGCTGCCCTGATAGGCGGCGACCACATCGTCTGGCACGTCTTCGCGGGCAAGCTCGGCCAGGGCGTTGACAGCTGCGATTTTCATCACATCGTTAATCGTGGTCGCGCGAACATCGAGTGCACCGCGGAAGATGTAGGGGAAACCAAGTACATTATTGACCTGGTTCGGATAATCCGAGCGACCGGTTGCAACAATAGCATCATCGCGGATGCGCGCCACTTCTTCAGGCGTTACTTCGGGATCGGGATTGGCCATGGCGAAGATGATGGGGTTCGGTGCCATGGAACGAACCATCTCTTCCGTGAAGGCACCTTTGGCCGAAAGGCCGAACACAACATCCGCGCCGTTCATGGCATCTGCGAGGGACCGTTTGTCGGTCTTCACTGCGTGGGCGGACTTCCACTGGTTCATGCCTTCTTCGCGGCCCTGATAGACGACGCCCTTGGTGTCGCAGAGGATGACGTTATCCGAGGCAAAACCCATAGCCTTGATGAGTTCGATGCAGGCAATGCCCGCTGAGCCTGCGCCATTGCAGACGAGCTTGGTGGTCTTCATGTCACGGCCGGTCAGATGCAATGCATTGATAAGGCCGGCAGCGGCAATGATCGCCGTTCCATGCTGATCGTCATGGAAGACCGGAATGTCCATCAGTTCGCGGAGACGCTGCTCGATGATAAAGCAGTCGGGTGCTTTGATATCTTCCAGATTGATACCGCCAAACGATGGTCCGAGATAGCGTACCGCATTGATGAAAGCGTCAATGTCAGTCGTATCGATCTCAAGATCGATGGAGTCGACATCTGCAAAGCGCTTGAACAGCACCGCCTTGCCTTCCATCACCGGCTTGGAGGCGAGCGCGCCCAGATTGCCGAGTCCCAGAATGGCGGTGCCGTTCGAGATGACCGCGACCAGATTACCCTTGGCAGTATAGTCATAGGCGCGGGCAGCGTCTTCGGCGATGGCCTTCACCGGAACGGCGACGCCCGGCGAATAGGCGAGCGACAGATCGCGCTGGGTGGTCATAGGCTTGGTGGGGTTGATCTCCAGCTTGCCGGGACGACCCTGCGCGTGAAAGTCTAGCGCTTCCTTCTCACTGGCTGTGGGTGCGCGTTCTGATGTGTTGCCCTTCGGCGTCGAGGCTGGCATGTTCCCTCCGGTTTCATCTGCGGGAGAACCTCGATAGCGCCAGTCACGCATCGTGTAAACAGCGCTTAAGGGAATAGATATTCATCCAAAAACGATGGAATACGAAATTTTATGACTTTGGCGTTGTTTGCCAGGCAATAAATGAAGGTTTACCGATGGAAGCGAAGGCGAGCGAGAATATGTTGGAAGCGGAAGAAGAGACCGCCGAGGCAGCGCCCGTTCGCCTGACGCCCATGATGGAACAATACATCGAGATCAAAGCGGCGAATGTCGATTCGCTGCTCTTCTACCGTATGGGCGATTTTTACGAATTGTTCTTTGATGACGCAGTGGAAGCCTCTGCGGCGCTGGGCATCACGCTCACCAAGCGCGGCAAGCATCTGGGTGAGGATATTCCCATGTGCGGCGTGCCAGTCCATGCTGCCGACGATTATTTGCAGAAGCTGATCGCCAAGGGATATCGTGTCGCGGTCTGTGAACAGGTGGAAGATCCGGCAGAGGCAAAGAAGCGCGGTTCCAAATCTGTGGTGAAGCGTGATGTGATCCGTCTCGTCACGCCGGGCACGCTGACCGAAGAAAAGCTGCTGGACCCATCCGAAGCCAATTTCCTGATGGCGATGGGGCGCACGCGCGGCGACGGTGCGCTGGCGCTTGCCTGGATCGATATTTCGACCGGAACCTTCCGCGTGGCGGAAACCGCGCCGGACCGGCTTTTCGCTGATGTGATGCGGGTAGACCCACGCGAACTGGTCGTGGCCGACAGTGCTTTCCATGATGAGCAACTACGCCCGGTTTTTGATCTGGTTGGCAAGGTAGTAACGACGCAACCGGCGACCCTCTTCGATAGCGCCGCCGCTGAGGCGCGCATCCAGCGCTATTTCAACGTTGCGACTTTGGATGGTTTCGGCCAGTTCAGCCGCTCTGAACTTTCAGCCATTTCCGGGGTGATCGCCTATATCGAAAAGACGCAGATTTCCGAGCGTCCGCCCTTGATGCGTCCTGAACGCGAACATGAGGGCGGCACGCTTTTCATCGATCCGGCCACACGCGCCAGTCTGGAGCTTGCCCGCACCATGTCGGGCAATCGCGATGGCAGTTTGCTGAAGGCTGTTGATCGCACGGTGACGAATGGCGGTGCACGGCTTCTTGCTGAGCGCCTGACCGCGCCGCTGACCAGTCCAAAGGAAATTGCGCTACGGCTTGATTCCGTTTCCTGGTTCCTGAGCGAGCAGTCGCTCTGCGAAGCGATGCGCGCGGAATTGAAAGGCGTACCGGACATGCCGCGCGGACTCTCGCGCCTTGCCGTTGGGCGCGGCGGCCCACGTGATCTGGGTAGCCTCGCCCGAGGTTTCGAGGCTGCGCATGTCATTGCGGGTCTGCTGGAAAATGCATTGCTGCCAGACGAACTGGCGCAGGCCCGTGATGCCGTCAGCGCCATGCCCGCCATCTTTACCGCTCACCTCGACCGGGCCTTGGCCGATGAATTGCCGCTTCTCAAGCGCGACGGCGGTTTTGTTCGCGCGGGCTATAATTCCGAACTTGATGAAATGCGGGCCTTGCGTGACCAGTCACGCCGGGTGATCGCCGGTTTGCAGGCCAATTATATTGAAGAGACCGGTATCAAATCGCTGAAGATCAAGCATAACAACGTGCTTGGTTATTTCATCGAGGTGACGGCCAATAATGCCGGGGCGATGACGGATACGGATGAAGCCAAGGGTCGGTTCATCCATCGCCAGACCATGGCCAATGCCATGCGCTTCACCACGACCGAACTGGCGGAACTTGAAAGCAAGATCGCCAATGCCGCCGACCGCGCATTGTCCATCGAGCTTGCCGTGTTCGAGGAACTGACGGCGGAAGCAGTTTCTCATGCCGACAGTATTCGTGCCGCTGCATCGGCGCTTGCGGTTTTCGACGTCTCGGCAGCGCTTGCCGTGCTGGCGGAGGAGCAGGGCTACTGCCGCCCGCAGGTCGACGACAGCCTGTCCTTCAACATTGTTGCGGGGCGTCATCCGGTCGTCGAGCAGGCCCTGCGACGTCAGGCAGCCAATCCGTTTGTCGCCAATGATTGCGATCTCTCGCCGCAGACGGATGGCGGGAATGGCGCTATCTGGCTACTGACGGGGCCGAACATGGGCGGCAAATCGACCTTCCTGCGCCAGAATGCTCTGATTGCAATCATGGCACAGATGGGGTCCTTCGTGCCCGCTGGTTCTGCGAAGATAGGTGTCGTGGACCGGCTGTTCAGCCGCGTCGGCGCTTCGGACGATCTCGCCCGTGGGCGCTCGACTTTTATGGTTGAGATGGTGGAAACGGCTGCGATTCTTAATCAGGCGAGCGAGCGCTCGCTGGTGATTCTTGACGAGATCGGGCGTGGTACAGCCACTTTCGACGGACTGTCCATTGCCTGGGCAGCGGTCGAATATCTCCATGAGAAGAACCGTTGCCGGGCTTTGTTTGCTACACATTTCCACGAAATGACGGCACTTTCGGAAAAGCTTGAGCGGCTTTCCAATGTCACCATGCGCGTCAAGGAATGGGACAATGATGTCGTCTTCCTGCATGAAGTGGCAAAGGGAGCGGCCGATCGTTCCTATGGTGTGCAGGTGGCGCGTCTGGCCGGGTTGCCGGAAGCAGTGGTCAATCGCGCGCGCGATGTTCTGCACCAACTGGAGGCGGGTGAAACCTCAGGCAAGGCGGACAAGCTGATCGATGACTTGCCGCTGTTCTCAGCCGTCTTGCAGCAGGAAAAGCCAAAGCTGCAGGTTCAGATGAAAGACAGCGAACTGGCGAAGGCTATCACTGCTATCAGTCCTGACGAATTGACGCCGCGAGAAGCGCTTGACCTGATCTATAGGTTGAAGGAATTGGCCGGAAAGGCGTGATCGTAGTTTCTGGACCCTCGTCCATCGAGGCTTCGCCCTCAGGGGATGGCGTTGGCTGATCTTGCGCACGTTACCCGCAGCGATTTCCCCTCATCCTGAGAAGGCCGAAGAGCTATGTCAGGATGAGGGGAAAAGAGCTGGTTATACAAACCTGTTTGCTTCAGCACCGTAATAGGTGATGTAGCGGCTGGAAATGCGCTCAATGGGCAGAATGATGAAAACATCGGTCGTGCCGAATGCTTCGTCGATCACTGCGCCGTCCCCGATCATTGCGCCAAGGCGCAGGTATCCCTTCACCAAAGGCGGCATTGAGAATAGTGCAACCTTGTTGTTGATCGCCTCCTTAGGCATCAGATCCATGGCCTGATAACGATGGGGCAGGGCACGAACGTCCCAGTCGTCAGTGGCGCGGCAGTTGTGATGGAGGAACGACAGGCCGAGCGCATGAGCTGCGGGCACAGCACCGTGAAATGAAGCGCAGCCGAACATCACGTCGATGGAATGGCGACGACAATAGGCCCAGGCGCCTTGCCAAAGAAGCTCGACAGTGCGCTTGGAGCGGTATTCCGACTTCACGCAGGAGCGTCCCAGTTCAAGCAGACGGAGATCGGGGCGCGAAAGGGCCAGACGCTGCACATCAAATTCGTCGGCAGAATAGAAGCCGAGCGCCCGTTCAGCCTGATCGCTGCGCATCAGACGATAGGTGCCAACAATCTGCTGGTGCTCTGGCACGGGCAGGGCGGTGTCGTAAACAAGCAGATGATCGCAAATAGCGTCGAAGCGGTCGGCGTCGCGAAGCTCTACAGCTTCGATGTTTTCCCGGCGTGCGCCCATTTCATCGAAGAAGACGCGGAAACGCAATTCCTGCGCGGCCTCTATAGCTTCGCGCGAGTTTGCAAGCCGTACTTCCAGCGATCCGATACGCCCCAGAACAATGGGGTCGCCGTTGGACGCGAACAGCGCCTGTTGTGCTTCTAAGCCTGACATGACCGTATCATCAATGATTTGCTGGTCCATTCCAAGCAGTACTGTCATGATGATGGCTCCTGATTTGTCTAGTCACGTATTCCTGAACGGCTTTCCCACTGATATTTCAGCAAGAACTGACCAATTCCAATCCTCGTTCAGTCGATTGCGCGGACAGGGTGTCCAGTTCGACCGAAGCAGTACAGATTCAGTGCTACGCGACGATGACAGAAGCATGTCACCAATGTGTCAATTCGGATGACTGGACCTTATCCCCTTCAAAAAGCTCTTAATTTAAGAGGTCAAGTTATGCGAAAGGTAGAAACTGTTCAACCCGGCGGGTTAGCGGGCAGCCCGTTCGCGCCGCCAGCCAAGGAATTCCTCTAGAATTATAAGGCCCGCACCGATTGTTATGAACGTGTCGGCGAGGTTGAAAACCGCGAATGACCAGGTCGGCAGGTGGAACAGAATATAATCCACGACGTAACCGTGCATTATGCGGTCGATAAGATTGCCGATGGCGCCGCCGACAACCAGCGCAAACCCGTAGCGCGCAAAGATTCGGTCCGGCGCGTTGGTCCACCACAGATAGAGCACGAACAAAATGACTGCAGCGGTGATTGCAACCAGTCCCCAGTCGTGCAGCCATGCCAGCATGGAAAAAGCGATGCCTTCATTGTGCGTGCGAAACAAAGCCAGGAACGGCAGCAAGTCGATCTGCTGGCCGTAGCCCATCCGTGTTTCCACCAGATGCTTGACACCCTGATCGATCAACACCGTAAGAACGACAACGAGAAGTGAGGACCAGATCGCGTGCCGCTTCATCCGTGTGTCCTTTCATCAAGCATCAATGCGTCGCGACGAATTTCGTAGAGCATGACACCGGTGGCAATTGCGAGATTGAGAGAATCCGCACGACCGGCCTGCGGAATACGGGCGAGCTTGTCGCAAGTTTCGGCGAGACTGTCCGGTAACCCTTGCTGTTCGTTGCCCATCATCAGCATGACCGGTTTGTTGGCATAGGGGATGGTGCGATAGTCAACGGCACCCTTCAGATGAGTGCCGACGACGAGACCGGAAAAGCCTTTGCGCCAATTGAGGAAATCGGCTTCCGTCGCTTTGTAGAGCGGCATGGAAAAGACAGAGCCCATCGTGGCACGCACGGTTTCCAACGAATAGGGATCGGTGGTGTCGCCGATCAGAATAACGCCCTTGGCACCGACCGCATCGGCGGTACGGATGACGGTGCCCAGATTACCGGGGTCGCGTACACGGTCCAACGCAATATAAACGTCGTTGTTCTTCGGCTTGAGGCTCGCAAGCGGGCGATACTGCTGTTCGAAAACGCCGACAACCATTTGCGGATTGTCGCGGCGGGTTATCGCGGAAATGACCTTCTCGGTTACTTCAAGCACCAGGCCGCCTTTGGCGAAGGTGCGGGCTGCAACCTGCTCAACCATTTTGTTACCCTTGCCGGACTTGGCGAAGACAAGCGTCTTGATACGCCAGTCCTGTTCCAGTGCGTCGATGACCAACTTCAACCCTTCGGCGAGAAAGACCCCCTGCTGGTCACGGAATTTTTTCAGAGCCAGCGAGCGGAGATCTTTCACAATAGGGTTGGTCAGGCTGGTGACCTCCTTCACCTGACCTACCTTGGAATATTCGGCGCGAGAGCCGCCTTTGGAAAAATCGTCGTCACGGCTCATTTTGCTACCCAACGGCTGAACATGGATGTGGAAAGCGCGCGCCCTGCTGCCCGTTCGCGCAGAATAAGTTCACCTGATTCGACCGTGCCGCCAAGGCCCGTGAAACGGTCACGCATCAATTCGTGAATGGCAAAGAACGATGCGCGGATCGAATAGGCGGTCAGGATGACAGCCAGCGGCTTCGGCGTCAGTATCGACCGGCATGTATCAACCATGGCGGGCAAATGCTCGAACAATTGCCAGACTTCACCGCTCGGGCCGCGCCCGTAGGCGGGCGGATCGAGCAGAATAATGTCATAGAAGCTGCCGCGGCGCTCCTCGCGTTGCACGAATTTCATCGCATCTTCGCAAATCCAGCGGATTGGCTTATCGGAAAGCCCGGCCATTTCCTGATTTTCACGCGCCCAGACAATGGCTTTCTTGGATGCATCCACATGGGTCACTTCGGCGCCCGCACGCGCTGCCACCAGCGAAGCAAGACCCGTATAGCCAAAGAGATTGAGCACCTTCACACCGCGTCCAGACTTTACCCCTTCGCGGATAAGCCTGTCCATGAATGACCAGTGCGCGGCCTGTTCGGGGAACACGCCGACATGGCGAAATGAGGTGAACCGGCCATGAAAGGAAATACCGTCGTGCTGCATCGGCCATGTTTCACCGAGCGGCACTTTCGGGAATGCCCAGCGTCCCATGCCTTCTTCGTCGGTGTTGCCTGTGAAGACGGCGTCGGCCTCATCCCATTCTTTCTTTGGCAGGCTAGGCAACCAGATTGCCTGACCTTCGGGGCGCACAATCCGATAGGGGCCATATTGCTCAAGCTTTAACCCGTTTCCGCTATCGAGCAGCGCATAATCGGGCGACGGTTCCGTTTCGAGAATAAGCGGTAATCTTTCTCCCGGACGCGCACCGGCATAAGGCTTGATTTCGCGAAGCGGGGCAACGGGCTTGTCGTCTACAGGCTTGGGAGCGGCCTTGGCGAATTGGGGGCGCGGCTTCTTGAAAGAAGAGCCTTTATTATCAAATTTACCTTCAGGACGCGGCGCATCATGTCTTGCGCGCTCGAAACCACGTTCCTGTTTGCCGGCCGACGGCTTTTTGCCTTTTCCCTTTGGCGCTTTCACCCGAAACTCCAATCATCATGATTGAGGTCTAGGTAGGATAAACAAGGCCTGTGTGAAAGGGAAAAACGACGCTCAATCGCGCTCCAAGTATGAAAACCCGGAAGTTTTACCTCCGGGTTCGAGATTAGTGGGCGTTTCAGGAGTTCACGACCGATATATTGCGCTTCTCGGCAGCTGTGCTGCGTTCAAGCAGGCGGGCGGCTTCCTGTTTATACATGCGCTCCTTGCGGCGGTGCTTGCCTTGTGTGAGCCACGTCACCAGGGAACCGATGACAACACCGAGAAGAAGGGCTCCAAACAGCCACAGGAAAAGTGGCGCATCATAGGTCAAAGCAGGGTTACCCGGATTGAACGGATCGATCGTGAATTGGACCGATGCGCGATTGGCAACCGACAGTGCAATCAGAACCACTGCGAGTGGAGCGAGAATGATGATCGCGATGATGCGTTTTGCCGCCATGGTGTTATCAGACTGCGCCGTTGAGACGGTCGCGCAGTTCCTTGCCGGTTTTGAAGAAGGGAACCCACTTTTCTTCCACCTCCACCGTTTCGCCGGTGCGCGGATTGCGGCCGCTGCGGGCAGGACGGTTTTTCACCGAAAAGGCACCAAAGCCGCGCAATTCAACGCGATTGCCTTCGGCAAGGGCGTTTGTGATCTCGTCGAATACCGCCCCCACGATGTTTTCGACATCGCGCTGAAAGAGATGCGGATTACGGCTGGCGATAATCTGAACGAGTTCCGATTTGATCACGGCTTTAAACCCCTGTTCTTCTGCTTGTTTGATCTGGTATCTACCGGATATTGTGTAGGTTTGCCCGGCTGGCGTCAATTCGCCTGAGGCGTACCGTCAACGTGCCAAACCGAGAGAAGCCCGTCAAGAAAGATGCGTTCCTTGGCGATTTGCTTCAACATGCCATCGGCCTCCTGTGGTATGCCGAGGAGGCGCGCGCCAGCGTGAATGATAAGATCGCGCACCGAGAAACCCGTTTCGCTGCTGACAGGCTTCCACTCCAGGCGCGGCAAATCCTTGGAAAGCCCCTTGCTTGCAAGCCAGGCAACGGCTTCCTCTTCGCCGCCTAGTCCGTCGATCAATTTTTTATCCAGCGCCTGCCGCCCGGTAAAAACTGCGCCATTGGCAAGCGCCAACGCCTGTTCATGTGTGAGCGAACGGCGCTTTTCGACAATATCCACGAACCATGCGTAGGAATCCATGATCATGTTGCGGATCATGCCCTTGGCTTCTTCGCTGGCCGGACTGAAATAATTCGGTTCTGCCTTGAGCGGCGAGGATTTGATAGTTTCGACCTTGACGCCGATTGTATCAAGAAGCTTCGATACATCGGGATATTGAAACAGAACTCCGATTGAACCGACTATGGATGTCTGCCGCGCGACGATATGGTCGGACGCGCTGGCGATCATGTACCCAGCGGAGGCGGCCAGTGTTCCAACCTGTGTAACCACTGGCTTTTTTTCGGCGATCTTGCGCACGGCTTCAAAGATCGCTTCGCCACCCACCGTCGTTCCTCCGGGCGAATCAAGAACCAGAATCACGCCTTTGACGGCGTCGTCCTTGGCAATCTTGTCGAGGCGTTTCAGCAATTCTTCGTTCTCGAAGATGGTGCCTTCAATGCGCACCTTGGCAATATGCGGTTGATTGAAATTGGTGCCACTCATGGTCCATGACGCAAAGACGGCGATCAAGGCTGCTATCAGAAGCAGGAAAGCTCCGCGCCAGATTGTCAGTTTTCTGCGCAACTTCCGGCGTTCGATGATCGTTTCGGCGTCCTGAACCATTCCCGTCAATCCATTCGTTCAAATAGCGCGACTTGCGCCCGACCCGTCACCTTTTGCCTTGAATGATGGCATGCGGCAAGTCTCTTCAGAAAATCGGTCTGAATAGAGATAGTGTCTGGAATAAATATTGTAATGACGTCGAGTGCAATTCTCGTGCTTGTTGCCATGCCAGCTTTCGTGACAGCGTTACGTATGACTGTAATTTGACCCCATCTTGTGATATCAAAGATTTGATTAGCATTCCACCTAATGCGGTGGGGTGAAAATTGGGCTGAATTATCAAAGCTATAAACCGTTTCTGCTACCTGTTTGGGAGGCGGGTGCGGTGTTTTGTGCGGTGTAAAGCTATTGAGCGACCGGTTATTTCACCCCAAATAAACCCTATTGAAATGAAAAAGCGTGATACGCGCGCTGACTACTGAATTCTATCAAAGCCGTTGAGGAATAAAACGCAACATGACCGTCGACTCCACACATAGCCATGCGCCGCAGGATGCGACTGCTTCGGTTCGCGGCGCGAGTGGCGTGCGTTTCGGTGCGTCAGAGAAGGCCGAAACGTTGTTTCATGCTGCCCAGCGTCATTCGGTTCGTGTCCGCGTTTTGAAGACCGCGCTTCCGGTCGCGGCGATCATCGTAGCGGCCGTCTTCTCCTGGTATACATTCCTTGCGACGCCGAACACACCCATAAAGGTTGAAGTCAACAATGGTGGCGAAAGCGGCAAGCTTGTCATGACAAGCCCGCATCTGAATGGATACACCAAGGACAATCGCCCCTATTCGATGACTGCTTCCAAGGCGACGCAGGATGCAAAGAACAGTGGCACGATTGCGCTTGAAGGCATTTCCGCTGAATTGCCGGTTGGTGAGAGCGGGACTGCCAAGGTCGAGGCAACGTCGGGCGTTTACGATAATGCCAACGGACGTTTGCAACTTGATAAGGACTTTATTGTTACGACAGATGACGGTTTGCGTGCGGTGCTGCGTTCTGCGGACGTAAATCTCAAGAGCGGGCAGATCACGACCGACAAGCCTGTCGATATCCGCAGCGGTGGCACGCATATTCTGGCCGACAGCATGCAGGTCAAGGACAACGGCAAAGTTCTGATTTTCGAGAACAAGGTCCGAATGACTGTTGACGGCAGCGTTGTTTCGCCCAACAAGACTCCCTGAGAAGGGTGTCTGATTTGAGATAGAGACGTGTTCGGACTGGTTTGTATCCGTGCGGACGCTGGGGTGCATTTTCACATAGAAATGTGCTCGAAAACAAATTGTTAGAGCGTGTTTCTGATAGAGTCGGAGTGCTACAGGCTCTAAACCGCTTTTTTGATCGCATTTTGCGACGCCTAATGTTCCCATTTGGCGGCAAAGTGCTTAATGTTGCGTCTGACCGCATGTCGATCCAAGGATGGTCGAATGCTTCGGGGAGCTGAAGATATATGAAACGCGAGACGGGCAAGATGAACAAGGGTAAGATGGCCCGCACTTTGCGGATGGGATTTGCAGTTCTGGTGCTCGGCGTCGTCGCGGCTCCGGCAGTCTCTTCGGCACAGGAAGGCGCAGCCGTGAACGGTTTGAAGCTTTCCAACAGCAAGGCGCCTGTCAAGATCGACGCTGATAAGCTGGAAATGCGCGACAAGGAAGGTATTGCCATCTTCACCGGCAATGTTGCCGTTTCGCAAGGCGATGCCTTGCTGAAAGCGGGTCAGATGACTGTTTATTATAACAAAGCCAAAAAAGACGGGGAGGCTCAGGCCCCGGAACCGGCAAGTGCTGGCGTTGGCGGCATTGATTCGTCGAGCATTGATCACATCGACATTACCGGAAAAGTTTATCTCAAGTCCGGTACCCAGGTCGCAACGGGCGATACCGGTCGCTATGATGCGAAAAACCAGGTGATGGTCCTTCAGGGGCAGAAAGTGGTCTTGACCGATGGTGACAACGTCGTGACCGGTTGCAAGCTGACGGCGCATCTGGATACAGGTCGTGCCAATGTCGAAAGCTGCAAAGGCCAGACCAAGGGGCGCGTATCGATCATCATGGCTCCGAAAGATCAACAGCAGGGCGGTGCTGCGCCCAAGCAGAACTGACCGGAGCGGCCGTGGGATTGTTCTGGAACAAGAAGGCCGACGGGCCACAAGACGCATCGCCAAATGTCAATGCACCATCCGATGTTGTGGGCGCGATGCCTGGTCAGCCGGGTAGATCGGCGCGGCTCAAGGGTACGCTTGTGGCACGCGGTCTCTGCAAGAGCTATCGCGGCCGACAGGTTGTCAACGGCGTGTCATTTGGTGTGCGTGCGGGCGAGGCTGTCGGTATTCTTGGGCCGAACGGCGCAGGCAAGACCACTTGCTTCTATATGGTTACGGGGCTGGTCCCTGCTGATGCCGGTTCTATCGAGATCGACGGTTTCGATGTCACGTCGATGCCGATGTACCGTCGTTCCCGACTGGGCATCGGTTATCTGCCACAGGAAGCCTCGATTTTCCGAGGCCTTTCGGTGGAAAACAACATCAAGGCTGTGCTGGAAGTGGTGGAGAAAGATCGCTCCAAACGCGCTTCCGAACTGGACGCACTGTTGGAAGAATTCCACATCGCTCATCTGCGCAAGGCACCGGCAATTTCACTGTCGGGTGGTGAACGCCGTCGTCTCGAAATCGCACGTGCGCTCGCATCACGCCCGAACTTCATGTTGCTCGACGAACCTTTTGCGGGCGTTGATCCGATCGCTGTTTCCGATATTCAGCAGCTCGTTCGTCATCTGACCAGCCGTGGCATCGGCGTTCTGATTACCGATCATAATGTGCGTGAAACGCTCGGCCTTATTGATCGTGCCTACATCATTCACGCCGGTCAGGTGCTGACGCATGGCCGCCCTGCCGAAATCGTTGCTAACCCAGACGTGCGCCGACTCTATCTCGGCGACCAGTTTACGCTCTGATATAGTCAGAACATTTTGCGATCGTCGGGCCTCCTCTGGTAATGCGTCATTCTGACCAGCCGTTGGTTCGGGCCCGTTTTGTTCTGTGCAATGTTGCATAAACTGTAGCTGAACCGCGACTATTTCCCCTTTTGTCTCAAAAACGCACATTCTGAATTGACAAGCAAGGTTCATACCAGTTTTCATTCAAGCCTGCTTTCAGCTTAAAATGGCTGCGAGCGGACGGCTTATTCCTTTGTAGGCTCAGGTTTGATGCCGAGAGGGGGCGTCCGAAAGCAAGAGGTTTGCTGTCAAGCGTAGCGTGCGTGTTCTCATGTGCTCCGCAGTTGCTGACAGGGTTTAACTGGGGGAGAATACGCATCGCAATGGCTCTGTCGCCCAAGCTCGATTTCCGTCAATCTCAATCGCTGGTGATGACACCGCAGTTGATGCAGTCAATCAAACTGCTACAGATGACGCATATGGAGCTGGAGCAATTTCTCGATGTTGAAGTCGAGAAAAATCCGCTGCTGGATCGAATTGAGGCAGCGAATGATGATTTTTCGGGCGCTGATTCCGGGCAGGTTAATATCGAGACTGACGGAGAAGGTGCAGTATCGGAAGACTTGCCGGACGATGACTGGTTCAAAACAGGCGCTTCGGATGACGCTGAAAATCTCTCGTCGACCTTCGACAGTTCGCTTGAGAACATCTTTCCAGATGATCCGGGTCGCGTCGATGAGATCGGCCCAGATCTCGCCGCACAATGGAAATCCCCTGCTGGCGACGGATATATTTCAGGCGGCAGTTATGACATTGATCAAGTTGCAGCCAGCCGAGTTTCGCTGAGCGAACATGTGGCGGAGCAGATTGCGCTGACGTTTCCCAGAACGGCGGACAGGTTCATTGCGACAGCGCTGGCGGACGCGCTGGACGAGAGTGGTTATCTGCGTATTGATATTATCGGCTTGGCCCAGAATCTGGGTGTGGAAACAGTTGAGATCGAGCGCGTCCTGAGATTGATGCAAGACTTTGATCCGCCAGGCCTTTTTGCTCGCGATCTGCGGGAGTGTCTAGCGATACAGTTGCGTCTCAAGGATCGGTTAGATCCGGCCATGGAGGCGTTAATTGACAATCTCGATCTTCTGGCGCGGCGCGATTTCGCGACGCTCAAGAAGCTGTGCGGCGTCGATCAGGCTGATATTCTGGATATGCTGACCGAAATCCGCATGCTCGACCCAAAGCCGGGCGCCTCGTTCGAAATTTCCGTTGCCGATACCATCGTGCCAGATGTGCTGGTGACGCCATCGCGTGACAGTGGCTGGGCTATCGAACTCAACCCAGTCGCAATGCCACGTCTTATCGTCAACAATGAATATTATGCTGAGGTGAGCGCCTCGGTGAAGCCTGAGGAAAAGGCGTTTCTCTCGGATTGTATGCAAACTGCGAACTGGCTTGTACGCAGCCTTGATCAGCGTGCGCGTACAATCCTCAAAGTCGCACAGGAAATTGTCCGGCAGCAGGACGGCTTCTTGCGTCTGGGGGTGACCCATTTGAAGCCGCTCAATCTGCGTACTGTCGCTGATGCAGTCGGCATGCATGAATCGACCATCAGTCGCGTGACCGCTAACAAGTTCATGGCCACACCGCGTGGTGTGTTTGAACTGCGTTATTTTTTTACGGCTTCCATTGCCTCTTCCGAGGGCGGTGACGCTCATTCATCGGAGAGTGTACGTCATCGCATCCGTCAAATGATTGATGCTGAAAAGCCCGACGACGTGCTTTCCGATGATGCCATCGTGGATGCACTGAAGAAGGACGGCGTCGATATTGCGCGAAGAACGGTCGCAAAGTATCGGGAGTCAATGAATATTGCTTCATCGGTTCAGCGGAGGCGTGAAAAGAAGGCAAGATTGTCGGCTTCCTGATCACGTAACCAGTCAGGCTCCAGGATTACGCCGGGTGGGCCGCATTAAATCACCGATTGTATATTCAAGGCGCCACTCTTGCATTTGGATACAGAGGAATGCTCTAAAATCCCGTATCTGTGGCGCGGCTCTTTCAGAAAAATTGGATTTCGATTTGTGAAAAGAACGTCATTGCACAACGGCTAACTGGTAGAAGGACCAATTGACAAGCGCCAGTTCACCCAATAGAAGCCCGGCTCGCGCTGCGGCCGATGTTGGGACTCCTTTGTTTTCAGGGTTTCCGGATAAGTCGTCAGCTTGAATTGGCGAGATCGCAGCAGAAGCGCCTGTGTCTATTCGTTTCTGCGATCAAAAGTGCGCCAAGGCAGAATGGAAGCATGTCTCATCGAAATCGAACCGGTTTCGGGATAGTGACATGGGTTGGACCTCCCGGCGAATGCGTTTTGCAGGCATGGTCTGATAATATCGCTGTAGTTTCTGGAAGAAATTGCGGTTGTTCATATGTTTGAAGGAAGGGCAATGTGACGTTCGGGGCAACGGTCTAGCTACTGAGGCGTTACCTAAAAAAGACGATGTGCTGCAACCATCCTGTAAAGGGGCTGTTGATTGAGGCAGTCACGACTTCGAAGGCTTTTCGGAAGGTGTTTCGACACCTTGCCGGAAGGTGTGCTTGAGAAGCGTGCATGCACAGTGAATTCAGTTGGAAAACGCACAGGATGAAAAGCATCTTTGATGCGGGTTCGCTTTGCGCTTCGCTCGCCTTATGGTTAGACTGAATCTTGTGGTGTAACGCAAATGAGGTGTGCCAAATGACTCTGCGTGTATCTGGAAAGCATATGGACGTCGGTGAAGCTTTCACGGCCCGGATCATTGATCGGGTTAACGAAGCTGTCGGCAAGTATTTTGATCATGGCTTTTCCGGGCAGGTTACGCTCACCAAGTCCGGGTCGCGTTTCAGTGCCGATTGCACTTTGCACCTCGACAGTGGTGCAACGCTGCAAAGCACTGGCGAGGCGCAAGATCCGCAACTGGCTTTTGACGCGGCCGCGGACAAGATCGAAACCCGCCTTCGCCGCTACAAGCGCCGTCTGAAATCGCGCCCGGCTACGCAGCCAGAAGCGATCTATGATGACGTTGCATATCGTGTTATGGCACCGCTGCCGGAGGAAGAGGAGGATCTTCCGGCTGATTACGCGCCGACAATTGTTGCGGAATCGTCTGTCGCCCTGCGCACCATGTCGGTGGCATCGGCGGTCGTGGAACTGGATTTGATAGAAAATCCAGTTCTGGTGTTCCGCAATGCAGGCAATGATGAAGTTAACATCGTCTACCGTCGCGCGGACGGCAATATCGGCTGGGTTGATCCATCAATGGTCACCCGCCAGGCCGCGCCGCGCGCCTGACGGCAAACCTGAAGCGCACGCAGCGGATCGCGACTAGGCGGCCGCGTGCGCTTCCCCAAACCGGGCCGCAAAGGCCTGATTGAAGAAGGAACGGAGAGAATGGATCTTAGTGATCTGATTCAGCCCGGGGCGATTATCCCGGCGCTGAAAGCCAGCTCCAAAAAACAGCTTTTGCAGATTTTGTCTGAGAAGGCTGCGGAACTGACCGGTCTCCCTGAGCGTGAAGTTTTCGAAACAATTCTCCAGCGTGAGCGCCTCGGTTCTACCGGGGTCGGTAATGGTGTTGCCATTCCGCACGGCAAGCTGGCGAACATTAACAAAATAGCCGGAATCTTCGCTCGTCTGGAAACCCCGGTCGATTTTGAGGCGCTGGACGATCAACCTGTCGATCTTGTTTTTCTGCTTCTCGCGCCGGAAAATGCCGGCGCGGATCATCTGAAGGCTCTATCGCGTATCGCCCGCATGCTGCGCGACGCCGATACTGTTGCCAAATTGCGCGGCACACATGACGCGCAGGCACTTTATTCCTTTCTGACCGCTCAGCCAGCTTCCAACGCCGCCTGAGTTCAAATAGTTTCTCGTAAAAAAACCGCCGTTCGGGCCGAACGGCGGTTTTTTGTTTGCTCGCAGAAACAATCTGCAAGGCAGAACATACTCTGCCTCAAGACGGCTCGCGGTATGACGTGCGTCACAATCTTCCGCACTCATTTCGTGTGAGAGCGCGGCTCATGATATGGCCGGCATCGCGTCGAACCTCAGTGCAGCATCACCGTGCGCAATTCATGGTCTTGTGCACCTTGCAGCGCGGTGGCGCGAACGTCGGAGAGCACGATTGGCTCACCGCTGGCGCCGAAGAGCGCCCAGAGTTCAAGGCCCGGCTCGATCGGTGGGAGGGCAGGGAAGCTGCGGGCAAGTTCATCTGAACGGATCTTGCGCACGTAGGCAACTTCACCTTCGCCGAGATGGGCGAATTCGTTTTCGGTGAATATATGTCTGTTCATGGTCTTAGCCTCCATTTCGTCGGCATGTCATTTGCGACCATGCCGCATCAGAGCTTCACATTCTCAATATAGCGCTATTGTGCTGAACAAAAACTGAACAAGTTCAGTCTTTCACCGCTATGTTGATTCGTTTAACCAGCCGTTCGGGTTCAGGGCGGTCCAGATCGATGGCCAAAAGACCGTTTTTCAGATCACAACCGAGAACCCGCATACCGTCTGCCAGAACGAAAACGCGCTGAAACTGTCGGGCAGCTATGCCTCGATGTAGAAACTCGCGTTCAGTATCGTCGGTCTGGCGTCCGCGGATGACGAGCTGATTGTCTTCCGTCATGACTTCGAGGTCTTCACTGGCAAAGCCAGCCACCGCCAAAGTGATGCGCAGACGTTCAGAACCTGTCTCGCCGCGCAGGCGTTCAATATTATAGGGCGGATAACCGTCGCCGGATTTTGCGATCCGTTCCAGCGTTTTTTCCATCGTATCGAATCCGAGCAGCAGGGGGCTCGAAAACGGTGTCATTCGTGTCATTGCATCAGTCCTTGATGAGAAGCGACCGTTATGAAGAGAACCCTTAAGGCGTATCTCTTCGCTAACTGATATGGCTTGTGAAAAGCCCGACTTCAAGGGCCAATCCGGATTCCTTCGTTGCAAGGTAAAACGCAGGGGAGGTTCAAGATACCCGGCAATATTCGGGTGCTGTTATCGGCGTGCTTCGGAAAGCGCTGCACCAAAAGCGGTTGCGAAACTTTCGCGATCATCAGGGGAGAGGAAGTTTCCGATCACGACACGCACTTCACGGCTTTCGACGCTCATGCCCGTGATTCCGATATCCGGCTTCCGTGCGACCTTGAAGCGTGTCCAGAACGGATTGAAGCGATGCGTAGTTATCGTGCCAGACGCCGCATATTTGCGAATATGCAGGGCTGAGCGGGACACGGAGATCTCCTCGCGCGCGCGTGCAGCCCGATAGTTCCAGCGGAAAGCCAGATAGATCAGCAAAACATCGAGCCCGAAAAACCCGAAGATAGGCCAAGCACCGATAGACCAGAAAAGAATGCCTACGAATATCCAGCAGCCGATCAAGGCAGACATCAGGATGGTAAAGCCCGTACGCCCCAGCGAGCGATAGGGGGTCAGCAGGGCTTCAAAGATGGGTTTGTCGAACCGGTCAGGTTCAGCGCCGTCTGGATGATGCATCGCATTCAGGTCATCTGGCTGCTATCGGCGACCTTAATGGGGCTGCGTCAAGCTGCTGATTGTTTTATCGATAGGGAAACCATTATAGAGGCGGAATGGAAAAGGCCAAAATCAAATCGCCTGTGAACGCTTCTCCTGCCGCCCGCCCTCAGCGTCGGGTGCGTGGCACGCTTTATACGCCGGACGAAATTCATGAGATATTTCGCCGCTTCTCGATTCAGCGGCCGGAGCCGAAGGGCGAGCTTGAGCATGTGAACGCTTTCACGCTTCTTGTTGCTGTGGTTTTGTCGGCGCAGGCCACCGATGCCGGGGTCAACAAGGCGACGCGCGGGCTCTTTGCAATCGCCGATACGCCGCAGAAAATGCTGGCGCTGGGCGAAGAGAAAGTCGGTGGCTACATCCGCACCATCGGTCTTTGGCGGAACAAGGCAAAGAACGTCATTCTTCTGTCGGAAGCGTTGATCCGTGATCACGGCGGAGAAGTACCGGGAGACCGGGACGAACTGGTGAAGCTGCCGGGTGTTGGCCGCAAGACGGCCAATGTGGTGTTGAATATGGCTTTTGGCCAGCCGACCATGGCGGTGGATACACATATCTTGCGCATCGGCAATCGGATTGGTCTTGCGCCCGGAAAAACGCCGGAGGCGGTAGAAGCCATTCTGGTGAGGGTCATTCCCAAGGAATTTATGCTCCATGCGCATCACTGGCTGATCCTGCATGGGCGTTATGTGTGCAAGGCACGCAAGCCGGAATGCGAGAAATGCGTAATTGCAGATATCTGCAAGTATCCGGCGAAAAGCTGCGACGTGCCTGCGCCGCTTATCCCCTTGCCGCCACAGGCGTGAGTAGGGCCTCGCGCTGCGAGATGGCTTTGTGCAGATGGACCATCATTGTTGCCGCAAAAAGCGGGGTCAGAAGATTGACGATGGGGATTGCCATGAAGCCTGCAATCAGCAATCCGGCCAGAAAGACCGTCACGCCATAATGCGACCTCAGGGCCTTGGCTTCAGCTTCGGAACGATAACGCATGGCCGCAAACTCGAAGAATTCCCGTCCAAGTAGATAGGCATTGATGACGAAAAAGGCGATTAGGTTGACGCCTGGTATAAACAGCATGAGCAAGGCGACGATGTTGCCGAGAATGACAATACCGAGAAATTTCAGAGAAACGACGACAGAGCGGGCAATCGGCAAGGACATGCCGGGAGGATCGTTCGGATAGTCCTCGCGCTCGACCACTTCGGCTACATCATCGAGAAACAGGCCCGCCACGAGTGCGGTGACAGGTGCAATCATCAATGCGAGCACAAGTGCCAGACCAAGGCCTGCAACGATAGCGGCGACGATACCAAGCCAGCCTGCCCATTCCGGCATGCCGGGTAGTATTTGCTCCATCCACGGCCAGGCAAAAGTAAAAAAGATTTGACGGACTGCTGCCCAAAGGCCAATCAGCAGCAACAGCGTCAAACCAAGGGTCTTCCAGAAAACTGCACGTAATTCCGGGGTAGTGAGGCGTTTCAGTGCTTTCAAGGCAGCATCTAAGATCATTGTCGATCCAATTCCGACTGTGGACGAAGACGGAAATAGGTATGCCTTCACCCTCGCGCAAGCTGCGCTACCCACAATGCGGGAGGCTAGCAGGGTAGCCAAAGGGGTTTCAAACAGCTAAACCGGCACCCACATGACTGCCGCATATCCGGCTTAACGCGTGTCGAGGAAAAGTGCATAGCGACTTTTCCGATGACGATCTGCCTTTGCCGGGTGGGAGACTAATCACAGGGGAGCTTCTCGCGCTCATGGCTACATTTGACGTTCTTTGCATTGGCAATGCCATTGTCGATATTCTTTCGCGCACCGATAACTCTTTCCTGGAAACGAATGGTATCGTCAAAGGTGCGATGAACCTTATCGATGCGGAGCGTGCGGAACTGCTCTACAGCCGGATTGCAGGCCCGGCGACGGAAATGTCCGGCGGCAGTGCCGGAAATACCGCAGCAGGCGTAGCAAGCCTCGGCGGACGCTCCGCCTATTTCGGCAAGGTGGCGACAGATCATTTGGGCCGCGTTTTCGCGCATGATATCCGCGCGCAGGGCGTTGCCTTCGATACCCGTCCGCTGGAAAAAGGATCGCCAACCGCCCGTTCCATGATTTTCGTAACGCCCGATGGCGAGCGCTCGATGAATACTTATCTCGGCGCCTGCGTGGAACTCGGACCGGAAGACGTGGAGACCTCCAAGGTGTCCGACGCGAAGGTGACCTATTTCGAAGGTTATCTTTGGGACCCGCCGCGCGCGAAGGAAGCTATCATCATGGCGTCGAAGATTGCGCACGAGAAGAAACGCCAGATGGCAATGACCCTCTCTGATCCGTTTTGCGTCGATCGGTATCGCGAGGAGTTTTTGGAGCTCATGCGTTCACGCACGGTAGACATCGTCTTTGCCAACGAGGATGAAGCCAAGTCGCTATACAAGACGCAGTCCCTTGAGACGGCAATAGCCTCCATGCGCATGGACTGCGCGCTTTCGATCGTCACCCGTTCCGAAAAAGGGGCGATCGTTGTCACGCCCGACCAGACCCTGACTGTTCCAGCTATCGAAATCGACACACTGGTTGACACGACCGGAGCAGGCGATCTCTACGCAGCCGGTTTCCTGTATGGTTATACGAATGAGCGTTCGCTTGAAGATTGCGCCCGTCTCGGTTCGTTGGCGGCCGGTCTTATCATCCAGCAGATGGGGCCGCGTCCGCAGCTCAGCCTGCAGGCTGCTGCAAACCAGGCTGGTTTAGTCTAGTAGTTATTCCGGCCTGATGATCCGGTCGCGCTGAAGTTCTTCTTCCGTGCGTCCGGGGCGGCTTTTATAGACGGGCAATGTCCAGCCGAAATAAAGTGCGCCACCACGAATGAGAAACGCAGTTGAAGCGGCTGCGATTGCACATATAGCGGGCTCGATCTGCAGCCAGGCGAGCAGTACATAAAGGCACGCGCCGACAAGCGACGCCGTGACGTAGACTTCGCGGCGCATCAGCACAGAAGGCTCTCCTGCCACCATATCGCGTAATATGCCGCCCAGAGTGGCTGTGGAAATGCCGGTTACAATAGCGACGGATGGTCCGAAACCAAGTGCCAGGCCCTTGGCTGCGCCTAACACGGTATAGGCGGCCATGCCTACGGCATCGAGCCAGAGCAGGGCACGGTAGCGGGATTCGACCATATGCGCCGTGAAATAGACGAGGATCGCCGCCAGTGTGCCGGCAAGCAGATAGGTGGGCTCGATCACCCAGAAAACCGGCGCACCAAGCACGAGATCCCGGAACGTTCCGCCACCAATACCAGTGATATTGGCGAGGAACAGAAAACCGATAATGTCGAGCTGACGTCGCGAAGCTGCAAGAGCGCCAGTCGCAGCGAAAACGAAAACGCCTGCAAAATTCAGAAACTCAGGAATCGTCACGCTGCAGGTCTCCTCCACACATCCAGTGACAATTTTTCACCGGTGCGCTCCAATAGCAATACGCACATTATTGCATGCCTAGCAGTAGATATGAAAAGAGCGGCAGACAAAGCCGCCGCTCCAATCTTCGCCGGTTAATACTGAAATCAGGCGTTGCCTTCGGAAGCGGCATCGCCATTGTCAGCCGTTGCCTTTGGGCCCCCCTTGGACACGCCGACCATTGCCGGACGCAGAACGCGGTCGCCGATGGCATAACCATCCTGCACAACCTGCACGACGGTGTTGTTCGGCAAGTCCTGATTCGGCACTTCGAACATAGCCTGATGGAAATTAGGATCGAACTTCTGGCCTTCCGGTTCCAGCTTCTTGACACCGTGGCGTTCCAAAGCCTGCAGCATGGCGCGCTCGGTCATTTCGACACCGTCTGCGAGCGACTTCAGGCTTGCATCGGTCGCCAGGGCTTCGGCAGGGATAGCCTCAAGTGCGCGGCGCAGATTGTCCGAAACCGACAGCATGTCGCGTGCAAAGTTCGTTATGGCATAGGTGCGCGCGTCCTGCACATCGCGCTGGGTCCGCTTGCGCAGGTTTTCCATTTCGGCTGCGGCACGCAGCAGCTGATCCTTCAGCTCGCCATTGTCTGCTTCAAGCATTGCGATCCGGTTTGCGGTTTCATCTACCGCCGTCTCAGCTTCATCTTCGGCAGCTTCCGCACGAGCCTCAGCCTTGCGTGCCTTCAGAAAATCGTCGGCAGCTCTGTTCAGTGCCTCGCGATCCCGGGGATTGTTGATGTCGCGCTGCTCAAGATCGGGGTTCTGGGATTTGTTTTTCTCGTCAGCCATAATGCTACTTCCGTCTTGAATATCTTCTGGGGCGGATATCGAGTTTCATGCCAATAAAATCAAGGTCTATTTTCAGGGACTTGGTTTGTGCCGGCAGATCTAACAGTTATCGCAGGAGCCGGGAAACGATCTGGGCGGTGTAGTCCACCATGGGAACGATCCGCGCATAATTGAGCCTTGTGGGCCCAATGACTCCCAGAGCACCAATAACCCTTTGCTCGCTGTCGCGATAGGGGGCGACCACCAGCGATGAACCGGAAAGGGAGAAAAGCTTGTTCTCCGAACCAATGAAGATACGGACGCCCGAACCGGCCTCGGCGAGATCGAGAAGCTGGATCATGCCGTCCTTTGTTTCAAGGTCATCGAAGAGGTGACGCAGGCGTTCGATATCTTCCTGCGCATGGATATTTTCCAGAAGATTGGCACGACCGCGAACAATCAGCCGTGCCGGCTGATCCGTTCCTGCACCGCTCCAGACCGCCAGTCCCTGCGCGACCAGATCCTGCGAGAGCTGATCGAGCTCCTGCCGCGTTTCTTCTGTCAGCTTTTTAAGTTCAGCCTTGGCTTCGGAAAGCGTATGGCCGTGAATATGCGCGTTGAGAAAATTCGATGCCTCAATCAATTGCGAATTGCTGATACCAACAGGGAGATTGACGACACGGTTTTCGACGTCGCCACTCTGCATGACCAGAACGGCAAGCGCCCGGGTCGGTTCGAGACGGACGAATTCAATATGCTTGAGTGCGCCTTCTGCCTTGGTGGCCAGCACGAGGCCCGCACCACGCGACAGGCCCGAAAGGACTTGGCTTGCCTCGGTCAGAACGCTTTCGACCGAATTGTTCATTCCCGCAGACCGAACCTGCGCCTCAATGGAGGAGCGTTCCTCCGGCGGCAGGTCGCCTATTTCCAGAAATGCATCAACGAAGAAGCGTAGCCCGATCTGCGTCGGCAGGCGTCCGGCTGAAATATGCGGAGCATAGATGAGACCCAGATGCTCAAGGTCGCTCATCACATTGCGGATAGTCGCTGGCGAAAGCGTATGCGGCAGCAGGCGCGATAGGTTGCGCGAGCCAAGCGGGTCGCCATCGTTCAGATAGCTCTCCACGATCAACCGGAAAATATCGCGCGAACGCTGATCGAGCGAATTCAATAACTGGTGTTCCGGCGGTTTCATCATATTATGGCAGCGAACCCTATGAATAGCATACGATAAATATAAGGTCGCAGGTCAAGGCGTCAAAGCCTTTAACGTTGCCCTGACAGACCTCTCAACACCTCTGTCGGTTTTTCGGGCAGAATGGCTTTCTATTTACGTCCGGGAAGCCTAAAAAGCCGCACCGGAAAAATGAATTGAGGAATTTTCTATGCGTCCATCCAAGCGTTCTGCTGACGAAATGCGTGCTGTTTCTTTCGAGCGCGGCATCTCCAAACATGCCGAAGGCTCCTGTCTCGTCAAGTTTGGCGATACGCACGTGTTGTGCACGGCAAGCCTTGAGGAAAAAGTGCCCGGCTGGATGCGCAATACGGGCAAGGGCTGGGTCACGGCGGAATACGGCATGCTGCCACGTTCCACCGGCGATCGCATGCGCCGTGAGGCCGCTGCCGGAAAACAGGGCGGACGCACGCAGGAGATCCAGCGTCTGATCGGACGCTCCCTGCGCGCCGTGGTGGATATGCAGGCGCTTGGCGAAGTACAGATCACTGTGGACTGCGATGTCATCCAGGCCGATGGCGGAACGCGCACGGCCGCGATCACCGGCGGATGGGTGGCGCTTCATGAATGCCTGCGCTGGATGGAAGCGCGCCAGATGGTGCGGGTCGAAAAGGTCTTGAAAGACCATATTGCGGCGATTTCCTGCGGCATATATGAGGGCGAACCGGTGCTCGATCTGGACTATGCGGAAGATTCCGTTGCCGAGACCGACAGCAACTTCGTGATGACGGGCAAGGGCGGAATCGTCGAAATCCAGGGAACGGCCGAAGGTGCGCCATTCTCGGAAGAAGAGTTTGGCAGCCTGATGAAGCTCGCTCGTGGCGGCATTGATCGCCTTGTGTCCTTGCAGAAGATGGCTGTAGCCTGATAGGAACGAGGTCTGCTCCAGATGGCGAGGAGACCTCTTCCATGCGCGCATCCCGCATCCTTGAAACCGCGCTCTATGTCCGTGATGTCGCCGAGGCGGTCAAGTTCTATCGCGACATATTGGGACTCGTTGCGGTCGGGAAAGTCAGCGAACGCAACGCATTTTTCCGGTGCGGCGACGGCATATTGCTTCTCTTCAAGGCCGAAGAGACATTGAAGCCTTCTTTGCCGGGACACTTGCCCGTACCGCCGCACGGCACAGGCGGTCCAGGCCATGTATGTTTTGCAGCGAGCCGCGAGGAAATGGAGAGCTGGCGTAACCATCTGGCAAAACATGCCATAGCAATTGAGGCAGAGTTTGATTGGCCCAATGGCGCACATTCGATCTATTTCCGTGATCCGTCCGGCAATTCTCTGGAGATTGCCGAACCCAAACTGTGGAACTAAAGATGAGAAAACTGGAACAGGGCAAGCTGATCGTCGCTTCGCACAATGCGGGTAAACTGAAGGAGTTCGACGGTCTGATTGGCCCGTTTGGCTTCGAGATCAGTTCGGTTGCCGCTCTTGGCCTGCCAGAGCCGGATGAAACCGGTACGACCTTCGAGGAAAACGCCTATATCAAGGCATTTGCGGCCGCCGAAGCAACGGGATCGCCCGCGCTTTCGGACGATTCGGGCATGATGGTCGATGCGCTTGACGGTGATCCGGGTGTCTACACGGCGAACTGGGCGGAGACGGAAGACGGTAGGCGCGATTTCGACATGGCGATGCAGAAAGTCGAGAATCTGCTGCAAGAAAAAGGCGCCGTTGCACCACAGCAGCGCAAGGCGCGTTTCGTATCCGTCATCTGCCTTGCCTGGCCGGATGGGGAGGCGGAATATTTCCGTGGCGAAGTCGAGGGCGCGATTGTTTGGCCACCGCGTGGCAATACAGGTTTCGGTTTCGACCCGATTTTCCTGCCCGATGGCTATGAAAAGACTTTTGGCGAAATGACTGCCGATGAGAAGCATGGCTGGAAACCGGGTGACGCTTCGGCCTTGTCGCACCGTGCGCGAGCCTTCAAGCTTTTTGCCGAAAAGGCGCTTAATGTAGAGCCGGCACCCGCGAAATGAACAAGCTGTTTCCCCCTTTGCAGGCCATAGATTCTGCGCGCGCCAATGCTGCCGGGGCGATCCCGATCGCGCGTGCAAACGGGGAAAATGCGTTTGGCGTTTACCTGCATTGGCCATTCTGTCTGGCAAAATGCCCCTATTGCGATTTCAACAGTCATGTTCGTCACAAGCCGGTCGATCAGGCGCGTTTTTCTGAAGCCTTTCTTCGCGAGATGGAAAGGCTGCGCGAGCGCACCGGCCCACGCACGATCACCAGCATATTCCTGGGCGGAGGCACGCCATCATTGATGCAGCCTGAAACGGTTGGAGCGCTTCTCGATGGGATCGCATCCAACTGGTCGGTGGCACCGGACATTGAGGTAACGCTCGAAGCTAACCCGACCAGTGTGGAGGCTGATCGTTTTCGCGGCTATCGCGCTGCAGGCGTCAATCGTGTGTCGCTCGGCATTCAGGCGCTGAACGACTCCGATTTGCGTCGTCTTGGCCGCATGCACTCGGTGGAGGAAGCCAAGGCGGCAATCCGGCTTGCACGCGAGATTTTTCCGCGTCTTTCCTTCGATCTGATCTATGCGCGCCCGAACCAGACCATCGGGGCCTGGCGGGAGGAACTGAAGGAAGCCATTGGGCTGGCCGCCGATCACCTCTCGCTCTATCAGTTGACCATTGAGGAAGGCACGCAGTTCTATAATCTCTGGAAGGCTGGCAAACTCACCACGCCCGAGCCGGATCACGCGGCAGCGCTTTATGAGGAAACGCAAAGGGTGACAGCCGAGCACGGTCTCCCGGCCTATGAGATTTCCAACCATGCGGTGCCGGGGCGCGAGTCACAGCACAATCTCGTTTACTGGCGCTACGGGCAGTATGTCGGCATCGGTCCCGGTGCGCATGGACGGTTCGTGGAAAATGATATTCGTACTGTTACCATGACCGAAAAACATCCTGAAACCTGGCTGGATAAGGTCGAACGCAACGGCCATGGCATTATTGAAGAAGAATATCTCGATGGCGATCAGGAAGGCGACGAGTTTCTGATGATGGGCTTGCGTTTACGCGAAGGCATTGATCTTGCCCGGTATGAGCGTCTTTCTGGCCACGCGGTTGACCAAAAGCGACTTGCGAAACTCATTGCGGAAGGCATGATCGAGCCGATGAGCGGCAGCTTCATTCGCGCAACGCCGGACGGCGCGCTGGTGCTGGATGCGCTGGTCGCCGATCTGGCTGCATAAAGGACGCATGATGACGGAAGAAACAAGCGAGGGGCGACGGGAATATGTGGTCGGTGGCACGACGATGCGCGCCCGGCCGCTTGAGCCCGCTCTCTACATCGTCTCGACCCCTATTGGAAACCTCGGCGATATGACCCTGCGGGGTATCGAAACGCTGGCTTCCGTCGATATTCTGGCCTGCGAAGATACACGCGTGACCCGTGTTCTGCTCGACCGTTACGGTATAGCGCGCCGTCCCATCAGCTATCACGAGCACAATGCGGCCGAAGCCGGTGAAAAGCTGATTGCGGCACTGGCTGCGGGCAAAAGTGTTGCGCTGGTGTCCGATGCAGGCACGCCGCTCGTATCCGATCCGGGCTTTCGTCTGGTCGGCGAAGCACGTGAGGCGGGTATTCGTGTTGTTCCTATTCCGGGAGCTTCCGCTGTTCTGGCCGCGCTTGCCGCTTCGGGCCTGCCGACCGACGCCTTCATGTTCTGCGGCTTTCTGCCGTCCAAGCACGGGCAGAAGCAGGCGAAGCTTGAAAGCCTCAAGGGCATCGACGCAACGCTGGTGTTTTATGAATCGCCGAATCGGACGGCGGCGACGTTGGCGGAAATGGCTGAAGTGTTCGGGGCCGATCGTCTGGGCGCGCTCTGCCGCGAATTGACCAAGGCCTATGAAACCATCCGCACCGCCACACTCGGAGAGCTTGCAACGGAGTTTGACGGCGAGGATCGTATTCGCGGTGAAGTGGTTTTGCTGGTGGGGCCGCCGACGGGCAATGCCATTCCGCAAAGCGAGGAAGACATCGACAAGCTGCTTCTGTCGCTTGCCGCCGAATTGCCACCATCCAAGGCTGCAGGTGAGGCGGCGCGCATGACCGGCGGTCAGAAATCGGTTCTCTACCAGCGTCTCATGCAACTGAAATCGGAGCAGCGATGACCGATCTCCGCGAGAAAAAGCGAACGGCTTTCTTTCGCGGACACAGCGCCGAACGCTTTGCTTCCGCGCTACTTCTTATGAAAGGCTTTCGGATTATCGCGCGGCGCTATCGCACAAAGCTCGGTGAAATCGATCTGATAGCCCGGCGGGGCAATCTGGTGCTCATCGTGGAGGTCAAGGCACGGAGCAGCTTAGAAGCAGGACAACTCGCCGTCACACCACAAGCCATGCGCCGTATTGAAGCCGCAGCCGATCTGTGGCTGCAACGTCAGCCTGACCATGCCCGTCTGTCGCTGCGTTTCGATCTGATCGTCGTGCTGCCGCGACGGTGGCCAAAACATCTGCCGGCATTTTTCACGGCTGGCAGTTACCCATAAGTCTATGTAAATCCTATAAAAATTGTAGGGTATATTTACCCTGCTTCCGGGAATGAAAATCCTGCAATTGCCTGATTTGAGAAAAAGTGATGCGCGGCGTCATTTTCGCACGCAAGCCCGTTTCTTATAAAATTGCGCCGCTCAAAGGATAATGGCGCCATCTTAAAAGGATGGTGCTCATGTCTTTTTCGCAAAAGCGTCTGTTGGCTGACTTTCCTGCCTTCTTCCGGGTGTCGGAAGAGGTGGTTGTCGTCGTGGGCGGCGGCGAGGAAGCACTCAACAAGGCGCGCCTTGTGGGGCAAACATCCGCGCGCCTTCGCATTGTTGCCGAAGAAGCCGAACCTCATCTGGCCGAGTTCATCGCAAGCTACGGTGCGGAACATGTCGTGGCACCTTTCGCGCCGGAACATGTTGCAGGGGCGAAGCTTGTTTTCGTAGCGACTGGCGATGAAGAGCAGGACCGCGCCATCGCTGCTGTGGCCAAGGCTGAGAAGGTTCCTGTCAATGTCGTCGACCGCCCGGCGCTCTGCGATTTTCTGACACCCGCCATCGTCAACCGTGCGCCGCTGACGATTGCCATCGGTTCAGAGGGAGCGGCGCCCGTTCTGGCGCAAATGGTTCGCGCGCGTATCGATGCCGCTTTTTCGCCGCGTCTTGGCGAGCTTGCGCATTTTGCCGAAAGCTGGCGTCCGCTGGTCGAACGTGCTCTGCCCAAAGGGTTGGCGCGGCGCAGTTTCTGGCGCGGCTTTTTTTCGGGCCGTATCGCCCGCGCCATTGAAAATGGCGACCGCGCGGAAGCCTATAAGGCCGCGAGTGACCTGATTGTACAACGGGATAAGGCCACTGGATATGTCTGGCTGGTTGGTGCTGGTCCGGGTGCCGAAGACCTGCTGACCCTTCGTGCTCACCGCGCTTTGATGGAAGCCGATGTGATCGTGCATGATGCCTTGGTGCCGGAAGACGTGATTGCCATGGGCCGCCGTGACGCGGAGCGTCTTGCCGTCGGCAAGCGCAAGGGCTGCCATTCAAAAAGCCAGGAAGACATCAATCGCCTCTTGGTTGCGCTGGGGCGGGAAGGCAAGCGCGTGGTGCGGCTCAAATCCGGCGATCCGCTGGTTTTCGGGCGCGCAGGCGAAGAAATGGCGGCGCTGCGTGCCGCCGGTATCGGTTTCGAAATCGTGCCCGGCATCACCTCGGCCTTTGCTGCCGCTGCCGATATGGAATTGCCGCTGACACTGCGCGGTGTCGCGTCGTCGCTGGTGTTCACTACCGGCCATGACATGACGGGTGATGTGCTGCCGGGCTGGGCGAAGCTCGCCGTCTCTGGCGCGACCATCGCAGTCTATATGGGATCGACGGTGGCGGCTTCCGTTGCCGCACGCCTGATTGGTGCGGGCCTGCACGAAGATACCGCCGTGGCGGTGGTGGAGAATGCGAGCCGGCAGGACAAGCGCCTGTTCCATGGCACACTGAAGGATTTGCCGGATCTGGAAAACCGCAAGGAGCTTTACGGTCCGGTCATGGTGATCATTGGCGATGCCGTCGCCGGTGCCGCAATCGACAAAGCCGAAGCGCTGGCCCTCAAGCCGGTTTCCGTTGCAGCCTGACCCCGCAGGATGCGCGGTCAACAAAAGTTTGGAGTTTGGAAATGGTCGTAAAAGTTCTCACTGCAAACCGGCTGATCGACGGGCAGGCTGTGTGGCTCGGTGCCGATGGCTCCTGGCAGGAAACCATCGACGGCGCGCTGGTCGCCCGTCATGCAGAGGCCGTCGAGGCGCTTGAAGACGCGGGAAAGATTGCCTCGAAAGCCAATCTGGTCGTCGATGTGAATGTGATCGATGTCGAGGAACGCGAGGAGGGGCTGTACCCGATCCGTTTGCGCGAACGCATCCGCCTTTCCGGCCCGACCATTGTGACGTTCGGCGATTTGCCGGTCGAAAAGCCTGAATTGAAGCGCGCCTCGTAATATCTGTTGACGCATTTCCGGACGCAAAACCGGTTCCCACTTTTGCTGGAAATGCTCTGAAACCGGATTTAGACTATGTACCGTTATGATGAATTTGACCGCGATTTTGTTGCGGCCCGCGTTGCCCAGTTCAAGGATCAGGTCGAGCGCCGCCTGAGTGGAGAGCTGACTGAGGACCAGTTCAAGCCGCTGCGTCTGATGAACGGCCTTTATCTGCAATTGCACGCCTATATGCTGCGCGTGGCGATCCCTTACGGCACGCTGTCTAGCCGGCAATTGCGAAAGCTCGGCCACATTGCGCGCGTCTATGATCGCGGCTTTGGCCATTTCACCACGCGCCAGAACATCCAGTATAACTGGCCCGCTTTGAAGGACGTGCCGCGCATTCTGGAAGAACTGGCGGAAGTCGAGATGCACGCCATCCAGACCTCCGGCAATTGCATTCGCAATGTGACCGCCGATCATTTCGCGGGCGCTGCTGCCGACGAAGTAGCCGACCCGCGTCCTTTCGCCGAAATTCTGCGCCAGTGGTCTTCGCTGCATCCAGAGTTTTCCTATCTGCCGCGCAAGTTCAAGATTGCCATTGTCGGCTCGGATCATGACCGCGCCGCCATTCAGGTGCATGACATCGGCCTGCAATTGAAGAAGAACGAGGCGGGCGATTTCGGGCTGGCCGTTTATATTGGCGGCGGTCAGGGCCGCACACCGATGGTGGCGAAGAAAATCCGCGACTTCCTGCCGATCGCGGACATGCTGACCTATGTGACGGCAATCGTGCGCGTCTATAATCTGCATGGCCGTCGTGACAACAAGTATAAGGCGCGCATAAAAATTCTGGTTCACGAAACCGGTGTCGAGGAACTGACCCGCGAGATCGATTCCGAGTGGGAAGAAATCCGTCATGGCGAACTGAAATTGCCACAGCGCGATATCGACGCCATCGAAAGCTATTTCCGTATGCCCAACCTGCCACAACGACCGGAAGGCTGGGAAGTGCTGGCCGTCACTCAGAAGGCCGATGCGGATTTTGCAAGCTGGGTGGCACGCAATGTCACGCCACACAAGAACCCGGACTATGCGGTCGTCACCATTTCGCTGAAGCCCATCGGCGGTATTCCTGGCGACGCAAGTGCCGAGCAGATGGAACTGGTGGCGGATATTGCCGAGACCTATTCCTTCGATGAAATCCGCGTCAGCCATGAGCAGAATCTGGTTCTGCCGCATGTGGCCAAGGCGGATCTCGCAGCCGTTTACGATCTGCTGCAGTCAGACGGTCTGGTGACGCCGAATGCCGGTCTCATCACCGACATCATCGCTTGCCCCGGTCTTGACTATTGCGCCCTTGCCAATGCGCGCTCCATTCCGGTGGCGCAGCGCATTTCCGAACGTTTCGGTGACCAGAAGCGCCAGCTTGAAATCGGCGATCTCAAGATCAAGATTTCCGGCTGCATCAATGCCTGTGGCCATCATCATGTCGGCCATATCGGTATTCTGGGCGTCGAGAAGAAGGGTGAGGAACTCTATCAGATCACGCTTGGCGGTTCGGCGGATGAGCATTCGACTATCGGTGAAATCACTGGTCGCGGCTTTTCGTCGGAAGAAGTGGTGGATGCCATCGAAACGGTGGTCGATACCTATCTCGCCCTGCGCGAAGGCCCGGAGGAAAACTTCCTTGCCGCCTATCGCCGCGTCGGCATGGAACCGTTCAAACGCGCGCTTTATGGAGAAATAAGCCGTGCAGCTTGATGCTGAGGAAAGTGCTGCCGCTGAAGCACGACTGTTAGAGGCAAGCCACGGCGCATCTTCCCCGCAGGAAGTGATCGCGCTTGCCACGCATGACCTCTATGGGGGGCAGATCGCGGTTGTGTCTTCCTTCGGGGCGGAATCGGCTGTGCTTTTGCATATGATCTCGGAAGTCGATCCGGCGACACCGGTACTGTTTCTCGATACGGGCAAGCATTTCCGGGCAACGCTTGACTATCGTCATGATTTGGTGGACCGGCTGGGGTTGACCAATGTGCAGGATATCCTGCCGCTGGAGGATAGTCTCAAGACGGAAGACCCGTTCGGCGCGCTGTCGATGACCGACAAGGACCGCTGCTGCTTCATCCGCAAGGTCGAGCCGATGGCGCGCGCTGTCGCGCCCTATCGCGCATGGATGACCGGCCGCAAGCAGTTTCAGGCATCGACGCGCGAAAGCTTGCCGGTGTTTGAATCCGTGGGCCCGCGCATACGTATCAATCCGTTGGCGCGTTTGCAGGCAGCCGACCTCAATGCCTATGCCGAAAAGCACGATCTGCCGCCGCATCCCCTGACTGCACAGGGCTATCGTTCCATCGGCTGCATGCCTTGCACGCGGCCCGTGAGCGATGGCGAAGACCAGCGTGCGGGACGCTGGGCGGGATCGGAAAAGACAGAATGCGGCATCCATCTGACTGGCCTTGCCGACAGCCTTAAGACATTGGGAGCCATCGAGCGGAAATGAGTGATATCAACGAAACCAAACTCTGGTCTGCCGATGGTTTTCGCGAAGATGATTATGTCTTTGCCGACGATCTTGAAGCGGCGGGCGACGCCCCGGCGATCATCATTCCGCTCGCCGTCTGGCTCGGACTGGATGAGGAACGCCGTCGCGCCTCCAATCGGCGGATTGGCGTTTCGGTTGCCCCCGGAGAAGCGATTGAGCCGCTTCTGGAGGACTTGGGCAGCTTACCGCTGATCGCCTTGCAGTTTCCCGCGTTCAATGACGGACGCTCATACTCCAAGGCCGAGATTCTGCGCCGCGAAGGCTTTGCGGGTGAATTGCGCGCCGTTGGCGATGTACTGATCGATCAGGCCGCCCTGATGCTGCGCACCGGGTTTGACAGTCTTCAGGTTACCAACAAGGTTGCCCAGAACCGTCTCGGTGAAAATCGTCTCGTCGATACGCCCGGCTATTATCAGCCAGGGCGCGGTTCGATACCGGAAGAGGGCGGGTTCGCCTGGCGGCGCGTCAAGGCAAGTTAAGCACATCGGTTAAGTTTGCCATTTTTTTACGCGCCTTGATGCGCTAGACACGCCTCACCAATTTCAGGGAGTCGCGGCGTGATACGGCATATTGTTTTCTTCAGCGTCAAGCAAGGTCAGGATATCGAGACCGTCAAAAGGGGATTGGAGCAACTCGGCACCATTCCCCATGCCGATCTTTTTGAAGTTTTGCCGAATTCCAAGGTCGATCCAATGTGCGACCGTATCGATCTGGTCGTTTATGCCGAATTCAAGGATGAGGAGGCACTTTTTGCCTTCAAGAAACATCCCACTTATGATGCAACGACACAACTGGTGCGTCCGATGCGCGAATTGCGCTTTTCAGCCGATGTGGTGACAGACAGGCGCTGATTAGAAGTCAGCCTGGGGTCTTTCCTGTAATGGCAGGCCGCCGAAAAGATCAGGCTCGCTGGAGGTTCTTGCTCGTTCGATATTGAGAAGTTTCAATTTCGTCGCCGTTCCGCCTGCCGCCGAGAAGCCGCCGACCTTGCCATTGGCACCGAGCACCCGGTGGCAGGGAACAATGATCGGAAACGGGTTCTTGCCCAGTGCGTAACCGACAGCCTGTGAGAGACTCACATCGCCGAGCCTTCGGGCAATCGCGCCATAAGTTGTCGTCTCGCCCGGTTTCAATTCAAGGATGATTTCATAGACTCGTCGGTTGAGATCGGGCTGGGCGTCCAGCGCTAGCGGTGTACCTGAAAAATCAACCTTGGCACCTGTCAGAAGTGCGCGCACACCCCGGATTGCATTGCTTACGAAGGTGGGCACAGGAATATCTTCGGCACCGGGGAAACGCTCACCGAGCCGATGGCGGGTTTCCTTCTCGTCAGCATCTCCGATCTCGACGCCCACAATCGTCTGGCCGCGCCAGGCAATACCGCACGGTCCGATCTCGGTTTCAAAAATGGTGACGCCTGACGATTCCATGGAAATAGTATTAACATGATTTTGAACGGCAAAAATGCCTGTTATCGGGTAACGAAAAGAACGTTCACGTGAAAAGTCGTAACAATTGCGGATATTGGCGCAGTGAAATGGTTGAAGAACGACACGAATAATGATTGTGTGATGGCGACCGGCCAATGCCCCCAAATGGCCAAACGGATTGACGAGAGTTTCCGCTGTCCGTCGCGACGGGAGTGGAACCGAGGAATTTAAATGGACGATTACGAGCGATATGCCACAGGGTTGATGATCGTTTTTGGTGCGCTGATTATCGGCGGCCTCATGGCGGCTAACCTGTACCACGGCGACAAGCCGGGCTTTTTATTCGCGCTAGGCGCTGCGGTGGTCAGTTGGTTCGCGGCTTTTGCCGTCCTGTTTGACAAGCCGCGTGTTTATGGCGTGATGATTGCGGTTGCGATCGGTCTGGTCGCCGCTTCGATCGGTGCCTATGTAACCTGAATTTTGAACCAGTTTATCTGGAAAATAAAGCCCCGGGAAACCGGGGCTTTTTCGCTTTAGAGATAGGGCGAATAGCACTGGCGTCGTGGCCCATAATTAGGCTGGAACGTGTTATCGTAGGCTCGATAGGAGCGATAGCGGTTATAACACCACCGTATATGCGGGTTGCCGCCACGATAGACGGGGGCTGAACGGTAGCGATAAGCAGGTGGTGGTCCCCAATAACGGCGATCATAGCGATAGTATGGACGGTGATGCCGCCAGTGACGGCGATGCTCCCGCCAGTGTCGGCGGTCACGATAGTCGTAATACTGAACGTTTTGCACATTCGGTGTTGTAGTCTGGGCGGACGGCGTCGCCATCAAAGACGGCTGTGCTGCATTCGCGGCTCCAGCGGCAGCGGATAGTCCCATGCCGAGTGATAAACATGCGGCAAACAGGGAGCAAGCAAACTTTTTCATAAGTTTCTCCTCACAGCGCGGACCGAAAAATGGAAACAATTTTCGGATAGGATGCGCGTAAAAATAAACAACTCATATCGTCCCTGCGCTCATTTTAGGCCGGACATTGTGGCAGAGCGGTGACCCGGCACGGTCACAATTTCTTGGGTCCGGCAATAGAACGGTGATCTCTGCGGAACAGGCGGGGAGATACTTGCTCTGAATTGACATAAAGATATGTTTATGTCATTAAGCGACTTTCGTGATGTACGTATGAGAGCAATTCAGGTTTATGTGTCCGAACAGACCCCGTTGCTTCATAACAGATTGAATTCAGGCGGTGTTTTATGGCCTCTTCCCTCGAAGATCTTTTTGGTGCGACGGTTGCGCAGCCGGATGGCTCAGAAGTACTCGCAGCTCTCACCAAGGCGGCGCGCGAGCGTATCCTGGTCCTCGACGGTGCGATGGGGACACAGATTCAGGGGTTAGGTTTCCATGAAGAGCATTTTCGGGGTGAACGCTTCGGTGCCTGCGACTGTCAGCTTCAGGGCAATAACGATCTTCTGACGCTGACGCAGCCCAAGGCTATCGAGGAAATTCATTATGCCTACGCCATTGCGGGCGCGGATATTCTAGAAACGAACACCTTTTCTTCCACGACAATTGCCCAGGCCGATTATGGCATGGAAGAGCAGGTCTACGAATTGAACCGCGATGGCGCGCGCCTTGCCCGTCGTGCGGCCTTGCGTGCCGAGCAGAAGGATGGTCGCCGCCGTTTCGTTGCGGGTGCGCTGGGGCCGACAAACCGCACCGCTTCGCTTTCGCCGGATGTCAATAATCCCGGCTATCGCGCCGTCACCTTCGACGATTTGCGCATCGCCTATGCAGAGCAAATCCGGGGTCTGATTGATGGCGGCTCCGACATTATTTTGATTGAAACCATCTTCGACACGCTGAATGCGAAAGCTGCTGTCTTTGCCTCGGAAGAAGTGTTTGAGGAAAAGGGTATTTTCCTGCCGGTGATGATCTCCGGCACGATCACCGATCTTTCCGGTCGCACCCTTTCCGGGCAGACGCCGACCGCATTCTGGCATTCGCTGCGTCACGCCAAGCCGTTCACCATCGGTCTCAACTGCGCACTGGGCGCGAACGCCATGCGTGCGCACCTCGACGAATTGTCGACCATTGCCGATACCTTCATCTGTGCCTATCCGAATGCCGGTCTGCCAAACGAGTTTGGACAGTACGACGAAACCCCGGAAGCGATGGCTGCCCAGATCGAAGGCTTCGCCCGTGATGGATTGGTCAATGTGGTTGGCGGCTGCTGCGGTTCGACGCCGGAGCATATCCGCGCCATTGCCGAGGCCGTCGCGAAACATCCGCCGCGCAAGCCCGCCAAGGTTGCGCCGCTGATGCGCCTGTCGGGCCTTGAGCCGTTCACGCTCACAGAGGATATTCCTTTCGTCAATGTCGGCGAACGCACCAACGTGACTGGCTCTGCCCGCTTCCGCAAACTCATCAAGGCTGGTGATTTCGCAGCAGCGCTCGACGTCGCGCGCGATCAGGTCGCCAATGGCGCCCAGATCATCGATATAAATATGGATGAGGGACTGATCGATTCCGAAAAGGCAATGGTCGAGTTCCTCAATCTGATTGCTGCCGAGCCGGATATTGCCCGCGTGCCGATCATGATTGACAGCTCCAAATGGGAAGTCATTGAGGCTGGCCTGAAATGCGTTCAGGGCAAGGCGGTGGTCAACTCCATCTCGATGAAGGAAGGCGAGGAAGCCTTTATTCATCACGCAAAACTTGTCCGCGCCTATGGCGCGGCGGTTGTGGTCATGGCTTTCGATGAAACGGGGCAGGCAGATACCGAGGCGCGCAAAATCGAAATCTGCACCCGTGCCTACAAGATACTGACCGAGCAGGTCGGTTTTGCACCGGAAGACATTATCTTTGATCCGAATATCTTTGCAGTCGCGACGGGTATTGAGGAACACAACAATTACGGCGTCGATTTCATTGAGGCGACCCGGCAGATTATCGCGACCTTGCCGCATGTCCATGTCTCTGGCGGCGTGTCGAACCTGTCCTTCTCCTTCCGTGGGAATGAGCCTGTGCGTGAGGCGATGCATGCCGTGTTCCTTTACCACGCCATTCAGGCGGGCATGGATATGGGCATCGTCAATGCCGGTCAGCTGGCGGTCTACGATGCCATCGATCCGGAATTGCGCGAGGCCTGCGAGGATGTGGTGTTGAACCGCCGATCCGACGCGACGGAACGTCTGCTGGAAATCGCCGAACGTTTCCGTGATTCAGGTTCCAGGGAAGCCAAGACGCAGGATCTCACTTGGCGCGAATGGCCGGTTGAAAAGCGCCTTGAACATGCGCTGGTCAATGGCATTACCGAATATATTGAAGCTGATACGGAAGAAGCGCGTCTTGCTGCCGAACGTCCGCTGCATGTCATCGAAGGCCCGCTGATGGCTGGCATGAATGTGGTCGGCGACCTGTTCGGCGCGGGCAAGATGTTCCTGCCGCAGGTCGTCAAATCCGCCCGTGTGATGAAGCAGGCCGTGGCGGTTCTCTTGCCTTATATGGAAGAGGAAAAGCGCCTGAATGGCGGGGGAGAACGTCAGAGCGCCGGCAAGGTGCTGATGGCGACCGTGAAGGGCGATGTGCACGATATCGGCAAGAATATCGTCGGCGTCGTGCTGGCCTGCAACAACTATGAGATCATCGATCTTGGTGTGATGGTGCCGTCGCAGAAGATTCTGCAGGTGGCGCGTGACGAAAACGTGGATATTATCGGCCTTTCCGGCCTTATCACGCCGTCGCTCGACGAAATGGCGCATGTGGCGGCGGAAATGGAACGCGAAGGTTTCGATATTCCGCTTCTGATCGGCGGTGCTACAACCAGTCGTGTTCATACGGCGGTGAAGATTCATCCGCGCTATGAGCGTGGACAGGCAGTGTATGTTATTGATGCCAGCCGCGCGGTTGGCGTGGTTTCCAGCCTGCTGTCGCCGGAAGGCAAGCAGGCCTATGTTGACGGTCTGCGCGGAGAATACGCCAAGGTGGCAGCCGCTCATGCGCGCAACGAAGCCGAAAAGCAGCGCCTGCCGATCGCTCGTGCCCGTGCCAACGCACACAAGCTCGACTGGGATGGTTTTGTACCGGTAAAGCCGACATTCACCGGTACGAAAACCTTCGATGATTACGATCTGGCCGAAATTGCCCGCTACATCGACTGGACGCCGTTCTTCCAGACCTGGGAGTTGAAGGGGCGCTATCCTGCCATTCTTGAAGACGAGAAGCAGGGCGAGGCCGCCCGGCAGCTCTGGAACGATGCGCAGGCGATGCTGAAAAAGATCATCGACGAAAAGTGGTTCGCGCCGAAAGCTGTCGTCGGCTTCTGGCCAGCCAATGCGGTGGGGGACGATATTCGCCTTTTCACCGACGAAAGCCGCAGTCAGGAGCTTGCGAGCTTCTTCACGCTGCGCCAGCAATTGAGCAAGCGCGATGGTCGCCCGAACGTGGCGATGTCTGACTTCGTAGCGCCTCTCGAAAGCGGAAAGCCGGATTATGTCGGCGGCTTCGTCGTGACAGCAGGTATTGGTGAAGTGGCGATAGCTGAGCGTTTTGAGCGCGCCAATGACGACTATTCGGCCATTCTTGTGAAGGCGCTCGCGGATCGCTTCGCAGAAGCTTTTGCAGAACTGATGCATGAGCGCGTGCGTAGGGAGTTCTGGGCCTACGCCTCTGATGAAACCTATACACCCGAAGAACTGATCGGAGAGCCGTATAAGGGCATCCGTCCCGCTCCGGGCTATCCAGCCCAACCCGACCACACCGAAAAGACGACCCTTTTCCGCCTTCTGGATGCGACTGCAAACACTGGCGTGGAATTGACGGAGAGCTATGCGATGTGGCCCGGTTCCTCTGTCTCGGGTCTTTATATCGGCCACCCGGAAAGCTATTATTTCGGGGTTGCGAAAGTCGAACGCGATCAGGTCGAGGACTATGCGAGCCGCAAGGGCATGCCGGTCGAGGAGGTCGAGCGCTGGCTCGCGCCGATCCTCAATTACACCCCGCGCACAACTTCGGAAGAGGCTGCGGCGTGATAACTGCCGCAGTCAAATTAACCTAATCTCATATACCCGTAGTTTTGACAGATGCGCCGTTTGCGTTTGACTGGTTTGTAATGGTGTATCGGCAACAAACCAGCCGATGCGGCTGCGCCGGCTTGGCCCTGCATGTTCTTTTAGATGGCATTCCGAAAAGTGTGGAACGGCTTTCGGAATAAGATGCGCGTTGGAGCGCGTCTCCAAAAGCGGGAACCGGCTTTGGGATTGAAAACAAGTTGCAGGTTTAGAATTCGCTTTCGCTTATGGCATAATTTACTTTTTAATAAAGCATATTTTAAATTAGAATAAATTAATATTTATCCAGTGATGTATCATATGTTTACGATTAGTATTTGAAAAAAAATACAGGAATGTGCTAGTGATATATTGGCATTTTATTCAAATGCTTCGAATTTCAATAATCATCAATAGTTATATTTTTCTTTGGGAAGTCTGCAATGAAATGGGAACAGATTTATGAATCCATGCAATCTGCTGACAATGCCGGACAGCTCCTTGAATACATAGATACCTACGCCAAGCAGTGCGGATTTGCACATGCGGCTTATGTCATGCGCGTTCCGCTGCTGAACGGCGTGGTCAAATGGCTCAGCTTTGGATCGTTGCCCCAGGAATGGACCGATCATTATGTGGCCAGAAAATATGCGGATGTCGATCCCTTGATTCGTAAGGCATTGAACAGCATTGAGCCATTGGTCTGGTCACCAAAGCTGTTTGCAGAAGTACCGCAGATCTGGGCGGATGCACAGCGCTTCGGCCTCAAGGTTGGGATTTCCCAGCCATGCTGGGCTGCTCAAGGCGTGTTCGGAATGTTGTCTTTTCTGAGAAATGGTCCGGCATTATCTTCCGGTGAGATTTCGATGTTGCGGCGCCAGATGCAAATCTCAGCAAATCTTTTGCATCTTTCGATGTATGAGCATCTCGATGTTCCAGCGATGAATTGCGTTTCTGAAGTAAACCTGACGATGCGCGAGCGGGAAATCCTGCGCTGGACGAGTGAAGGAAAGACTGCCGAGATCATCGGCACGATCCTCAATATTTCCACACGTACGGTAAATTTCCATATCAGCAACGTGCTTACGAAGCTGGTTGCGGTCAACAAGGTTCAGGCGGTCGCCAAAGCCCGCACGTTCGGACTTCTCTAAGTATCTTCCAAGTCCCTCGGCGGATTGTTCCGAAGGGCATCTTTCAGCGGCTTTCCGGTTTGCGCTTTTTCTGAAACGGGCTACAAATTCATTATCTTTCCCGGAGGATCAATGAATGACTGCTCAGCCAAACTCTCTTGAAGCCCGCGATATCCGTTATCATCTCCATTCCTATACCGATGCTGTCCGCCTCGAAGCGGAAGGCCCGCTTGTCATTGAGCGCGGCGATGGCATTTATGTCGAAGATGGAACCGGCAAGCGTTACATTGAGGCGATGTCGGGGCTTTGGAGTGTCGGTGTGGGCTTTTCGGAGCCGCGATTGGCCGAAGCAGCCGCACGACAGATGAAGAAGTTGCCTTTCTACCATACGTTCTCTTACCGTTCGCATGGTCCTGTCATCGATTTGGCTGAAAAGCTCGTTTCGATGGCGCCCGTGCCGATGAGCAAGGCTTACTTCACCAATTCAGGCTCCGAGGCTAATGATACGGTCATCAAGTTGATCTGGTATCGTTCCAATGCGCTGGGCGAACCGGAGCGCAAGAAAATCATATCGCGCAAGCGTGGCTATCATGGTGTAACGATCGCCTCCGCCAGCCTGACTGGGCTGCCGAACAACCACCGTTCCTTCGATCTGCCAATCGACCGTATCCTGCATACGGCTTGTCCGCATCACTATCGTGAAGGACTGCCGGGGGAGACTGAGGAGCAGTTTGCAACGCGACTGGCGGATGAGCTGGAGCAGTTGATCCTTGCTGAAGGGCCACACACCATCGCTGCTTTCATTGGCGAGCCGGTGATGGGGGCTGGCGGCGTGGTCGTGCCGCCCAAAACCTACTGGGAGAAGGTGCAGGCGGTTCTCAAGCGCTACAATATTCTGCTGATCGCTGACGAAGTCATTTGCGGATTTGGCCGGACGGGCAATTTGTTCGGCAGTCAGACTTTCGATATTAAGCCGGACATTCTGGTCATGTCGAAGCAGCTTTCCTCATCCTATCTGCCAATTTCGGCTTTCCTCATCAATGAGCGTGTCTATGCGCCGATTGCCGAAGAAAGCCACAAGATTGGTACACTTGGCACGGGTTTCACAGCATCCGGCCATCCGGTGGCCGCGGCTGTAGCGCTGGAAAACCTCGCCATCATTGAAGAGCGCGATCTGGTTGCCAATGCTCGTGACCGTGGCGCTTATATGCAAAAACGCTTGCGCGGTTTGCAGGATCATCCGCTGGTTGGCGAAGTGCGCGGCGTTGGTCTTATTGCCGGTGTCGAGCTTGTCACCGACAAGCAGGCCAGGACGGGTCTTGAGCCGACCGGTGCTCTCGGCGCAAAGGCAAATGCTGTTCTTCAGGAACGCGGCGTTATTTCTCGCGCAATGGGCGACACGCTTGCCTTCTGTCCACCACTCATCATCAACGATCAGCAGATCGATATTATGGTATCCGCGCTCGAAGCGACACTGAACGATGTTCAGGCGAGCCTCGCCAAGTAATGATTTACTCCGGAGCTGTCCGAATGACGGGCAGCTCCGGAGCGAAGAGCCGTTAAATTTCACAAAAATTGTATGATTTTCCGTAGCTTGATTAAAATTCGGCTTTTCCCGGCGCGCGCAAGTTTGTTCTGGCTCCACTTGCAAATACGGTAAGTTTTCGCGCAAGCCAGTTGCAATACGCGATAGGTTTCTTTCACTTTTCTGCATCGTTTCACGACAATGCCGGCACCGTGGCTTTTGTCACATCTGCGCCGGATGAAGGCCCATTTCCTGATCTTGGGCCATCCCTTCCGCCAGTATCGAGACCCTATCCGGTTGCCGGGAGTAAGTAGTCGTGCATCATGCATCCCTGACCAAGAACCTGACGCATCTTCAGCGTCTTGAGGCGGAAGCTATCCATATTTTTCGTGAGGTTGCTGCAACCTTCGCCAACCCGGTGATGCTGTATTCGATCGGCAAGGATTCGTCGGTGATGCTGCATCTGGCGATGAAGGCATTCTATCCCGCACCGCCGCCTTTCCCTTTTCTGCATGTTGATACGACATGGAAGTTTCGAGAGATGATCGAATTTCGCGATGCTCAGGCGCGTGAAAAGGGCTTCGAGCTGCTCGTGCATATCAACGAGGATGGTGTGCGTGACGGCATTGGCCCTTTTAGCCACGGATCGAACGTCCACACGCATGTGATGAAGACCGTGGCCTTGCGGCAAGCGCTCGACAAGTACAAGTTCGATGCGGCTTTTGGAGGGGCTCGCCGCGACGAGGAGAAATCGCGCGCCAAAGAGCGCATTTTTTCCTTCCGCAATGCGCAACACGGCTGGGACCCCAAAAACCAGCGCCCAGAAATGTGGAAAATCTATAATACGCGCGTTTCAGCAGGGGAATCGATCCGCGTTTTTCCACTGTCGAATTGGACAGAACTCGACATCTGGCAGTACATCCTGCAAGAGAATATCCCTATCGTGCCGCTTTACTTTGCAGCGCACCGTCCGGTGGTGGAGCGCGACGGCATGCTGATCATGGTCGATGATGATCGTATGAAGTTGCACCCGGACGAAAAGGTAGAAAGCCGATTGGTGCGGTTCCGCACGCTTGGCTGCTATCCGCTGACTGGTGCAATTGAATCAAGCGCGGCTGACCTTTCCGCTATTGTTGAAGAAATGCTGATTGCCCGCACATCCGAGCGGCAAGGTCGCGCCATTGATCGTGACGAAGCCGGCTCAATGGAAAAGAAGAAGCGCGAGGGCTATTTCTGATGAATGCAATAATCAAGCCTGTCGCACCCAATGCTACAGTCAGCGACTTCCTGGCGGATCAGGAACGCAAGACACTGTTGCGCTTTCTCACTTGCGGGTCAGTGGATGACGGAAAATCAACGCTGATCGGACGTCTGCTCTATGACACGAAGCTGATTTTCGAGGACCAGCTGGCATCGTTGAAAAATGATAGTCGCAAGTTTGGCACCACGGATGACGATTTCGATTTCGCATTACTGGTTGACGGCCTGGAGGCCGAGCGGGAGCAGGGCATCACCATCGATGTCGCCTATCGCTTCTTCTCGACACCACGCCGCAAGTTTATTGTCGCGGACACGCCGGGCCATGCGCAATATACGCGCAACATGGCGACCGGTGCGTCGACAGCCGATCTTGCTATCGTGCTTGTCGATGCGCGTCAGGGCGTGCTGACCCAGACGCGGCGCCATTCCTTCATTGCTGCAGCACTTGGTATTCGTCACGTCGTTCTGGCCGTAAACAAGATAGACCTGGTCGATTTTTCGCAAGAAGCCTTCCAACGCATTGTTGCCGACTATATGGGCTTCGCCAAAGAATTAGGCTTTGTCAGTATACAGCCGATCCCGCTTTCGGCTCGTTTCGGCGACAATGTCACCCTGCCATCGCTGCGCATGGACTGGTATGAAGGACCAAATCTGCTTGAACATCTGGAGACCGTGCGCATTGACGCGGAGACAGCGGCAAAGCCTTTCCGCTTCCCTGTTCAATATGTGAACCGGCCCAATCTCGATTTTCGCGGCTTTTCCGGCACGGTGGCATCCGGTTCGATCAGCGCTGGTGATCCCGTCGTGGTTGCCAAATCAGGCAAGATATCCCGTGTAAAACGTATTGCCACCCACGATGGCGATCTGTTGAAAGCATCCGAAGGGCAGGCAGTCACATTGGTGCTGGAGGATGAACTCGAGGTCTCGCGCGGCAATATGCTGGTAGGGATGGAAGCCCGTCCAGAAGTGGCTGATCGGTTCGCGGCCAATATCGTCTGGTTTGGCGAAGAGGCGTTGCATCCTGGACGTTCCTATATTCTGCGTACCGAAACCGATCAGACGCCGGTGACGATCAACGATATCGTATACAGAAGCGACGTAGACAGTTTCACCCGTCGGGAAGCATCCCGTCTTGATCTCAACGAGATCGGACTTTGCCATCTCCAAACGGTGGATCACATCGCGTTCGATCCCTATGCCGATAATCGTGTAACTGGCGCGTTCGTATTGATCGACAGACTTACCAACGCGACTGTCGGTGCTGGAATGATCGATAGCGCTCTTCGTCAGGCGACGAATGTGCATCTCCAGTCCTTCGACCTCGACAAACACACACGTGCGGCGCAGAAGTTCCAGAAACCGGCTGTGCTTTGGTTCACGGGTCTGTCCGGCTCCGGCAAATCCACCATTGCAAACCGGCTGGAACAGCGACTTCATGCGCTGGGCAAACACACTTACCTGCTGGATGGCGACAATGTCCGTCATGGTCTCAACAGCGATCTGGGATTTTCAGAAGAGGACAGGGCAGAAAACATCCGCCGTGTTGGCGAAGTCGCCCGGTTGATGACTGATGCCGGACTGGTTGTGCTGGTCTCCTTCATTTCGCCATTTCGCAGCGAGCGGGATCGCATTCGTTCCCGGTTGCCTGAAGGCGAGTTTGTCGAGATATTCGTGGATACACCGCTAGAGGAATGTATTGCGCGTGACCCGAAGGGGCTTTATGCGCAGGCTTTGCGCGGCGAGATCAAGGCTTTCACCGGTGTTGATTCTCCGTACGAGCCACCAACATCTCCCGAACTTCGTCTGAGCACGGCGGGGCGTGATGTTGACGAGCTCGTCGGAGAAGTAGAAAAATATCTTGCCGAACGTGGTATCATCGGCAGTTATGGCAGCGATTCCTGGTCAATTTGAGCAATGAAGATTTCAGCCTCCCCAAAAGCCGATCAGAACGGCGAAGCAATGCTGGCCGTTCTGCAGGAAGCTGCACTCGAGGCGGGGCGCGTTATCATGAAGCATTATGCCAATGGTTGCGCGGTTCACAGCAAGAAAGATTCTTCCCCGGTCACGGAAGCAGATCGTGACGCGGAAGCCATCATTCTTGCGGCCATCGCTTCCGTTGTCCCGGATATTCCGGTCGTGGCCGAAGAAGAAGTGGCGGCGGGGCGCTTGCCCTCACAGTTGGGGCGCCGGTTTCTATTGGTGGACCCTTTGGACGGTACGCGTGAGTTTCTGCTACGAAACGGCGATTTTACCGTGAATATCGGCATGATCGAGGATGGCGCTCCAGTTCTCGGCATCGTTTATGCACCCGTTCGCAATCGCTTGTTTATTGGGAACAGCAACGGTGCTGAAGAAATAGCGACGACCAAAGATCATGCAGTTGGAACACGGCGCGGGATAAGGGTGCGTGTTCACGGGGCCGAGCGGGTGGCGGTTTGCAGCCGGTCACATAAAAACCTGGAAACGGAGAAGTTCCTCAGCGACAATAGGATCAGTCGCTACGTTTCCATCGGTTCATCGCTGAAATTCTGCCTGATCGCCAGTGGAGAGGCCGATATCTATCCACGTTTCGGCCCGACTATGGAATGGGATACAGCAGCCGGCGATGCCGTGTTGCGCGCCGCCGGCGGTCTCACCACGACTTTCGAGGGAGCGCCGCTTTCTTATGGCCAGCGCGCCAGTGAAGGTGTTGCGGGTTTTGCCAATCCCAATTTTGTGGCTTTTGGCGGTGGCACAAAACCCGTTTTTTCTATGGTTTGATGGATTTTGGAAACAGACGGTTAGAGTGTCTTACTTTCACATGCAACGCGCTTGACGCCATTTCCAACTTTTCGGGTCGGGCATTAAAAAAACCATAAGATACACTTGCGGCTTGAAATTGGGGGCGTTATAAGCCGCCTCAATGGTCAAGACCACGTGGTCACGGAGTGTAGCGCAGCCTGGTAGCGCACCTCGTTCGGGACGAGGGGGTCGGAGGTTCGAATCCTCTCACTCCGACCATTTTCCCGAAAGTTTGGCTCTATTCTTTTCTTCCGAACACAGACATACGCATGAACTCTCCGTCGTACTGGGCAAGGGCAACCAGGCGTTTACGGTCCAGTATTTCCACACGGTTCGAACGGAACAGGATAAGCCCTTCTTCGCGGAGGTCACGCAGCATCCGATTGAGGTGTATCGGCGTCAATCCCAGAGCATCGGCGAGTTGATATTGTGTTAGCGGGCAATAAAAGGAATCTGGATCGTCCATCCCGCACGATTGCACCCGATCCGAAAGCTCGAGAAAAAGGTGCGCAGTTCTGACGAATGCGGCACGGCATCCGATATTGGTAAGGTGCTCGATCAGCATTGATCGCTGGCGTGCAAGAAGCTCGATAAGGATCAGACTAAGACGGGGCGCACGCTCGATAGAGGCTTCCAGCGAGGCAAGCGGAATCTCGAAAACCGACATGGGGGTGATGGCCGCTATCGTATTGTAGCTGTAGCCATCGGCCGTTCGAAGCCCAAGAAAATCGCTCCGCATGGGGAAGTCGATGATCTGTCGTTCGCCGCTCGACAGATCGCGATATACACACCCCCAACCGGAGCGCACGAGATGAATGCTCCTGATGCGCGCACCTTGCTCAATGATTGTGGCATCGGCAGCAAAGTCATTTTCAATAATAGTGAGGGACGAAAGCGCGTCTGTTTCCCGCGCTTCCAGCTTGGCGAGAATTGGAGGGGCCTCCAATAAACCAATCAGCGCTTCAATCGATGGGTCTGTGGTCTGCTTGCCACTATGCATTTCCAACCCATTAGAGCGAATTCCGAAATTTTTCAGACAGCCTTTCGGAAAAGTTACATCCAATAATCACAGTTAGGGTACTTACTCGATTCAATCAAATCGATTGCAAAATAAAGTATGTCCACCGCATTGCGGTCTTGCAGTCCAATAACCGTGCAAAGAGCCAGTCGGTATTTTCATCGAAATCGGGGCATTCATGAACTTTGAAAAGCGTGATTGCCTCCGCAATGTCGATGAATTCAGTAAATCCGAAAACCATCTAAACGAAAGATATAGACGCTATATCCTACCGCGCTTTAAGTCGTTCCTATGGTTAATTATAATTTTTCGCATTGCTAACATAAGTTAATGACACGCTTATTTCCCGATAGCAATATTTACCCTGGTCAAGCTTACAGGTCTATCCAGGAAAGCGCATGAAATTGTTCGTCTCTGACGAAAGTAATAGATGGATGCACAAACATACAGCAACTTGAGTAGCGCCGGGAGTATCACATGTTGGAGACGAGAGGGGATAGCCTTTGGGCTGCTTCGGGGAGTACGGGCGACAGGGGTAACGCCGCCAGTACTGAAGCAGTGCGTGGACGGCGCATGTTGCTTGTGTGCAAGAGCAATCTTGAACGGCAGTGCCTTTACAACGGACTCGTGCTGAATGGCCTCAAGCTTCCAGTGGAGACACAAGCGGCGATCGAACTGGCGGATCCCACCGAGGACATAGCTGTTGTCCTTATTAATATTGGCTCCAAGCGGCTGGCCGATCCGTTCTTTTCGGAGAAATTGCAGTCGGTGATTGAACTCTGGCGTCCGGTTCCGGTCGTTTTTCTCGCGGAACGCGAGGAGTGGGCCCAGGTTGTGCGTGCTATGGAAATCGGCGCGCGCGGTTATATCCCCATGTCTGTTGATATCAAGGTTTGCGTCGAAGCCATTCATCTTGCCACGGCTGGCGGTATGTATGTGCCCGCTTCCATGGTGTTCCAGACAGCGCCGACAGACGTTGACGACGATGTTCTGGGTGAGTTGCTCACAGCACGCGAGATCGAAGTTGTACACGCCATCCGAATTGGAAAATCGAACAAGATCATTGCATTCGAATTGGGCATGAGCGAAGGCACAGTCAAGGCGCATGTCCATAATATCATGAAGAAAATTGGTGCTGCGAACCGGACGGAAGTCGCGTGCAAGTTGCATAGAATGTATGGTGAGAAGTTCGATCTCGATTGACCCCATTCGGTTTCGGTTGGGTGCCGTTTGCACGAAAATCGGCGAGCGGATGGTCCTCCCCATGAATTTATTGGACTGTTGTTTAGTCTTTCCGGCGCGGTCCCTCGTCTTCAGGTCCCAACTCCACACTTGGTGCGCAACGCAATAACGCTGCTCATTTTCATCGTATGGCTATCCGGTGAAGGCGACAGGGGCCTAAAATCGCTGGGAAGCGAATGCTATTCGAAGTCATTTGAACGGAAGTGGTTGCTTTCTATTGAAAAACCGCGAAATTACTCCGACGCAATCGGAATAATACCAGCTCTGGGATAAAAATGCAGCTCACCCCCCGTCACAATGCAATTCTTGAGCTCGCTCGCAAGCAGGGGCAGGTTCTGGTGGACGATCTAGCTGCGGCTTTCGAGGTGACGCCGCAGACGGTGCGCAAGGATTTGAATGACCTTTGTCGCGCCCGGATGCTGCGACGTATTCATGGAGGTGCACTCTATCCGTCCGGCGTTGAGAACATGGAATATGAAGCGCGACGCCGCATCGCCGCGCATGAAAAGGAGTCGATCGGGCGTGCTGCCGCAGAAATCATTCCAGATGGCGCTTCCCTTTTCATCAATATAGGCACTACGACAGAAGCCGTCAGCCATGCGCTGGTCGACCACAACAATCTGATGGTTATCACCAATAACATCAATGTGGCCAACACTTTGCGCGTTCACCCCTCAATAGAAGTGGTCGTTGCAGGCGGTGTCGTTCGCCCGTCCGATGGCGGGATCGTCGGTGAAGCGGCTGTTGATTTCATCCGACAGTTCAAGGTCGACTACGCGATTATCGGCGCTTCCGCCATGGACGAAGACGGGGCCCTCCTGGATTTCGATTTCCGCGAAGTGAAAGTGGCGCAAGCCATTATCGCCAATGCCCGCCACGTGATCCTTGTCACTGACTCCACGAAGCTGGAGCGAACCGCCCCGGTGCGCATTGGTCACATATCGCAGATCGATACCTTTATCACCGACCATTGCCCGTCAAACCAGTTGCGGGACCGTTGTCGTGAAAGCGAGGTTGAATTGATAGAAACTCTTGGAGAAAGGCAGGTCGAGGAAAAACGAATCTAAGTTCGTTTCATTTTCGATTTGCTTTCGTATTAAATGAATTATATTCGCTTTGGTTTTCGGAGACCGGTCTTCGGGGTTCGCCATGGCGCAAGAGAAACTATTCGACATTTTTGTAATCGGCGGCGGCATCAATGGCTGCGGTATCGCGCGCGACGCGGTTGGCCGCGGATTTTCGGTTGGCCTTGCCGAAATGAACGATCTGGCAAGCGGTACCTCGTCGCGAGCAACCAAACTTATTCACGGTGGTTTGCGCTATCTGGAGCACTATGAATTTCGTCTGGTGCGTGAGGCGCTGATGGAGCGCGAGGTGCTATGGGCCAATGCACCCCACATCATTCATCCGATGCGGTTTGTATTGCCTTATCATAAAGGCGGAATGCGCCCTGCATGGTTGTTGAGACTTGGATTATTCCTCTATGACCATTTGGGTGGGCGTAAAAAGCTCCCTGCAACGCGTACACTCAATATGCGTTCCGATCCGGCGGCGCAGCCCTTGAAGCCGCTTTTTACAAAGGCATTCGAATATTCGGACTGTTGGGTAGACGACGCACGTTTCGTCGCCTTAACCGCCCGCGATGCAGCGGATCGCGGTGCGATCCTCAGGACTCGAACCAAGGTCGTGGCGGCTCGCCGTGACAGGGAATACTGGACCGTTACGCTGGAGGGTGCCGGCAGCCGGGAGCGTGAGGAAGTTCGTGCCCGTCTGCTGGTCAATGCCGCTGGTCCCTGGGCCGACAAGGTTTTGCAAGGTGTCGAGGGAGATCGGCAGCTTCACAATGTCCGTCTTGTTCAGGGCAGTCATATTGTGGTGCACAAGAAATTCTCCGATCCCCGGTCCTATTTCTTCCAGAACAATGACGGGCGTATCATTTTTGCCATTCCATATGAGGATGACTTTACTCTGATCGGCACGACTGATCAGGATTATGAGGGTGACCCGGCCAAGGTCGCGATCACCGACAGCGAGGCCGACTATCTCTGCGCGGCAGCCAGCGAATATTTCAAGGAACCGGTCAAAAGCACGGATATCGTCTGGATTTATTCCGGTGTGCGCCCGCTCTATGATGACGGTGCGAGCAAAGCACAGGAAGCAACGCGCGATTATGTGCTGAAAGAAGACGCGCCCGATGGGCTTGCGCCCCTGATCAACGTCTTCGGCGGCAAGCTGACGACCGCGCGGCGGCTCGCCGAGCATATGCTGGAAAAGATAGAGCTCCGGCTGGGGCAGAAGGGCGCGCCGTGGACCCATGCCGCACCGTTGCCCGGTGGTGACTTCGTGGAAGTCGAGTTCGAGCGTGAGCTGCAAAAGCTGAATGCCGCTTATTCTTTCCTGACTCCTGCCCACGCTCGGCGTTTGTTCCGACAATATGGAACGCGTACTCACGTCTTGCTTGGGGAGGCCGCTTCGCTTGCCGATCTCGGGCAGCATTTCGGTGCGGATCTTTATGAAGCCGAAGTGCGGTATCTGCTTGAGCATGAATGGGCAGTGAGCGCTGAAGATATTCTATGGCGGCGTACGAAACTTGGCCTTCGTCTCAATGCCGCGGATGTTTCCGCACTCGAAGAATATCTGAAGTCAGCATGGGTCGCCTGATCCTCTCAATCTTTAGCCGCACTTGCCAGTTGTGTTATGAGCAGTCATTATTCTCCTGGTGGATTGAATTTGACGTTTGATACCCGTCCGACATGGAGCCCGTTTCTGACGTCAAATTCGGACATCCACTAGAACCATCTATCTAATGGTGGTCTTCTCGGTTTCGACATTTGCTCGGCACGCATATCCGAGGGAGGCAAATGCCGGAATCAGACCACCAGAAAGCGGGTTCCAGCCTTCCTGGGAGGAAAAGATGGGCACACCGCAAGACGGAACACATGCTGATCGGATTCAGTCCGCAATCATGACAGCGGGTGGCGCTGCCAGATCGGCTCTGGTCGCCTCATGGCGGCGCTCGGCGGAACTGCATGGGCTTGATCCTGCCGAACTGGGATCGGTGCGCACCCTTTCCGACGGCGAGTTCAAAACTGCTCATCAGCGTATCGAACGCCTCGTCAGCATAGCGCAAGCCAGTATGGATCGCCTTTATCTGGCCGTTGGCGGGGTCGGTTGTTGTGTGCTTCTGGCCGATAGCGAGGGCGTGCCGGTCGAACGTCGTGGCGCACCGGGCGATGACGATACCTTCTATCGCTGGGGGCTCTGGACCGGTGCGGTCTGGAGCGAACAAAGCGAAGGCACGAACGGCATTGGTACTTGCATTGTTGAGCAGCGTCCGCTGACAATCCATCGCGACCAGCATTTTCATACCCGTAATATAGGGCTTTCCTGTACGGTTGCCCCGATCCATGATCATCAAGGGCGCTTGATGGCGGCGCTCGACGTTTCTTCGTGTCGCGCCGATCTGACAGAGGCTTTTGCGCAACTCATATCCGTCGCCGTAATCGATGCTGCACGGCGCATCGAAGCTGAGAATTTCCGTCAGGCTTTCCCCGAGGCTCGTATCATGCTGGCGCCAAGCCCCGACAGAACAGGCGGCGCGCTGATCGCGGTCGACAAGGATGATCTGGTTATCGGCGCCACACGTGCGGCGCGTCTGGCCATGGGGCTTGACGATGCCGCTCTTGCGGTTCCGTTGCCCGCAGCCGATCTTCTCGGCTGGCATGCCGATCCGCGTGAAGATATGGCAGAGTCGGAGCGGAGCGTCATCCTGCGCGCCCTTGCGCGTGCAGAAGGGAATATTTCGGCGGCTGCCGGGCTTCTGGGCATCAGCCGCGCCACGCTTCATCGCAAGCTCAACCGGCTGAAGATCATTCGTCCGCACTAATCAGAAATAGGCGGGCGCAACTGTCTCAATATTGCGACACATAACCTTGCGAGCTTGAATGCGCGGGATGACTCTTTCGCGCTGTCGCGCGATCCTCACCCATGAAACGCTGTAGGAGCAGCGTGGTTTTGGGAGGAATGTCATGAACAAGGTTGAATTCAGCCGGACCGTGAAGCCGGCTTTCGCAAAACGCTACGGAAATTTCATCGGGGGCAAATGGGTCGAACCCAAATCGGGCCGCTATTTCGAAAATACGTCGCCGGTCAACGGGCAGGTGCTTTGCGAAGTGGCCCGTTCGGACGCCGCCGATGTTGAAGCGGCTCTCGATGCAGCGCATGCCGCCAAGGATGCCTGGGGCAAGACGAGCGCGGCGGAACGCGCGCTCATCCTCAATCGCATTGCCGACCGGATTGAGGAACACCTGCCTGCGCTGGCTGCCGCCGAAACCTGGGACAACGGCAAGCCAATCCGCGAAACTACCGCTGCCGATCTTCCTCTGGCCATCGACCATTTCCGCTATTTTGCCGGTGTGATCCGCGCCCAGGAAGGCAGCATTTCCGAAATCGATCATGATACGGTCGCCTATCACTTCCATGAGCCACTTGGTGTTGTCGGTCAGATCATCCCGTGGAATTTCCCTCTTCTCATGGCGACCTGGAAGCTCGCACCGGCACTTGCGGCGGGCAATTGTGTCGTTCTGAAGCCGGCTGAACAGACACCGGCATCGATCCTCGTGCTTATGGAACTGATCGGTGATCTTCTCCCGCCTGGGGTTATCAATGTCGTCAACGGGTTTGGCCTTGAGGCAGGCAAACCGCTTGCATCGAGCCCACGCATCGCCAAGATCGCCTTCACCGGTGAAACGACGACGGGTCGATTAATCATGCAATATGCCAGCCAGAATCTTATTCCGGTTACGCTGGAACTCGGCGGCAAGTCACCGAACATCTTCTTCAAGGATGTTGCAGCGGAAGACGACGACTTCCTCGATAAGGCCATTGAAGGTTTTGTAATGTTCGCGCTCAACCAGGGCGAAGTCTGTACTTGCCCAAGTCGCGCACTCATCCATGAGTCGATCTATGACAAGTTCATGGAGAAGGCGCTGAAGCGTGTGGATGCGATTGTGCAGGGTGACCCACTCGATCCGGCAACGATGATCGGCGCGCAGGCCTCCAGCGAACAGCTCGAGAAAATCCTGAGCTATCTCGATATTGGTCGTCAGGAAGGTGCTGAAGTGCTGGCAGGCGGCGAGCGCAATATTCTGCCGGGCGATCTGGCTGGCGGTTATTATGTGAAGCCGACCGTATTCAAGGGCAACAACAAGATGCGTGTTTTCCAGGAGGAAATCTTCGGGCCGGTCGTGTCTGTTGCTACCTTCAAGGATGATGCTGAGGCGCTATCGATTGCCAACGATACGCTTTACGGTCTGGGCGCTGGTATATGGACACGGGACGGCACGCGGGCCTATCGTTTCGGACGCGCCATTCAAGCCGGTCGCGTGTGGACCAATTGCTATCATGCCTATCCGGCGCATGCGGCATTCGGCGGTTATAAGCAATCGGGCATCGGTCGCGAAAACCACCTGAAAATGCTGGACCACTATCAGAACACCAAGAATATGCTGGTGAGCTACAGCCCGAAGAAGTTGGGTTTCTTCTAGAGCATGTCTCCCAAAAGTGGAAACCGGTTTTGGGATCAAGACATGCATAAAACAAAAGGTTAGAGCGGCTTCAACAACCCCGTTTTAAACGAAACTGCTCCAACCGAAGCTTAACCCCGAACCGCAATGCGAAGAAAATGTCTTCCTATTGCGCTCAATCAATGGGTGGAGCCGTACTTGATGGCAGTATTGCGTAGAGCATAACGGTTTCCAATACCCTCCCAAGGGGGCCTGGGCGGAAACGCCCGGGCGACCTTTCTGTTATCTCCCTATGGCATTCAGTTTTCGACACCCATTTCTTCCTTCCCCAGGAAGCAAGTTCAGTTCGACAACGAAGGAGAAACCTCATGGCAAAGACAATGAAAGCCGCTGTGGTGCGGGCATTCGGAAAGCCACTGACGATTGACGAAGTGCCTATACCCGAGCCCGGGCCGGGCCAGATACAGGTCGCCATCCGTGCATTCGGCGTTTGCCATACCGATCTGCATGCCGCCGAGGGCGACTGGCCAGTGAAACCCAATCCACCGTTCATTCCGGGACACGAAGGCGTTGGCTATGTTTCGGCTGTGGGTAGCGGCGTCAGACACGTCAAGGAAGGGGATCGCGTTGGCGTTCCATGGCTTTATACTGCTTGCGGCCACTGTCGCCATTGCCTCGGCGGCTGGGAAACGCTGTGTGAAGAGCAGTTGAATACGGGCTATTCGGTTAATGGCGGCTTTGCCGAATATGTCGTAGCCGATCCGAATTTCGTCGGGCACTTGCCTAAGAATATCGACTTCAACGAAATCGCGCCGGTTTTGTGTGCAGGTGTGACGGTTTACAAGGGCCTCAAGGTGACGGATACCAAGCCCGGTGACTGGGTCGTGATCTCCGGTGTTGGCGGGCTCGGCCATATGGCAGTGCAATATGCCAAAGCGATGGGGCTTAATGTCGCCGCAGTAGACATTGATGACAAAAAGCTCGATCTAGCCCGCAAGCTCGGCGCGACAGTAACCGTCAATGCCAAAACGCATAACGATCCAGCAGCCTACATCAAAAGAGAAACCGATGGTGGTGCGCAGGGCGTGCTGGTGACGGCGGTTTCGCCGATTGCCTTTGAGCAGGCGCTGGGCATGGTATCGCGCGGCGGCACTGTATCGCTCAACGGCCTGCCGCCCGGAGACTTTCCGCTCTCAATCTTCAATATGGTGCTCAACGGGGTTACCGTGCGCGGCTCCATTGTTGGTACACGGCTCGATCTGCAGGAGTCGCTGGATTTCGCTGCCGACGGCAAGGTGCGCGCCACTATCCGCACCGAGAAGCTGGAAGATATCAATTCCATCTTTGACGATATGCGTCAGGGCAATATTGAAGGTCGCGTCGTGATGGACCTGACACAATAATGTCTGGACGCGAGAGCGCATCGCGAAAAGTCTGAGACGATTTTCGGGCTGGATGCGTGTTAAATAAACATTCGGAGCGGGCATCGTAAAGCTGCCCGCCAATCTTCTTGGGAGGAGGATATGACAGAGAAAGACCCAGGCATGGGGCTCGGTCAGGTTAGCGCTACTCCAGCAGCGCTTGACCTCATCCGCGAGTTGCAAGCCGAGTATGGCCCGATCATGTTTCATCAGTCGGGCGGTTGTTGCGACGGGTCATCACCCATGTGCTACCCACAAGGTGAATTCATCGTCGGCGATACGGATGTAAAGCTGGGCGATATCGGGGGTGCTCCAGTCTATATCAGCGGTCCGCAATATGAAGTCTGGAAGCATACCGAACTCATTATTGACGTTATTCCAGGGCGTGGAGGCATGTTCTCCCTCGATAACGGGCGTGAGGTTCGGTTTCTGACGCGCTCGCGGGTTTGCTCGGCTCCCTGATTTCTCTTTTCGTTTTGTCGCAAAGCGGTTAGTTAGGTCCTCACCCTAGATCGGAGAGGGAGGGAGACGATCCGATATGGCCGCTGTAGGAAAACGAGCAACCATTCATGATGTGGCCCGCCTTGCCGGTGTGTCGATCAAGACAGTTTCACGCGTTTATAACGACGAACCGAACGTGCGCGAGGCCATTCGTGAAAAGGTCAAGAATGCCGGGAGCGAATTGCGTTACCGTCCCAATGCTGCAGCGCGCAACCTGGTTGAACGGCGTTCTCACCTGATTGGTCTTTTCTTTGAAAATCCGAGCGCCAGCTATGTCACCGAATTGCAGATGGGTGCGCTGGAACGACTGCGCGACACGCGATACCGGCTGCTGATTTTCCCTGTCGAAAATCGTGAGGATATTCGTGGGGCATTGATTGAAACGGCCCATGCTTCTGGTCTCGATGGTATCATTGTGACGCCCCCCATGTCGGACGATCCAGAAATCCTGGCCGAACTGACAGCTTCCGCGATGCCGTTTGCCCGTGTCGCAGGCGACGTAAATGTGCATCCGACGGATAGTGTGACGATCGATGACCAGGCTGCAGCCGCCGATCTGATGGAGTATCTTCTGAAACTCGGTCATCGTCGGATTGCCATTGTTATTGGCGATCCAACCCATCGTTCGGCGGAACTGCGCCTTGCAGGCTATCGGCGCGCATTGGAAGAGGCGGGGATCAAAGGTAATCCTGACTATGAAGTTCAGGGTGGCTTCAGTTTTGCCAGCGGTCTTGCGGCGGGAAAGAAGCTGCTTTCGCTTGACGAGCCGCCGACAGCCGTTTTCGCGTCAAACGACGACATGGCGGCTGCCGTCATGCAAGTCGCCTATGACCACAATATTGCGGTACCTGATCAGCTAACGGTAGTTGGCTTCGATGACAGCGCGATCGCCAGCATGGTTTCGCCACAGATCACCACCGTCCGCCAGCCAATTTTTGAGATGACCCGTGATGCGGCGGACATGCTTCTGAACCAGATTGAGACCGGCCACTTGTCTCCGTCCCGGCGGATTGAATATAAACTTATCATCCGTCAGTCTTCGGGCAAGGCACCGGTATAGACACCAAGGTCAGCTTTGTTCGGGATGTGACGGGAAGAACCGTTCGCGGGCAAAATTTCGGCCGAAGATCATGTCATATTGCAGCATCTGATAATCGCGCAGGAGCGGCGGGAATTGCGGTCGCTGTTGCCAGCCTTCCTCAGCTTTTTCCGAGCGGTCGAACAGCGCATGATTGTCAACGACCTGATAGCGCTCATGTAACTGACGCAGAAAGCCTGTGTAATAGGGATGCTGCATACCTGCCATATCCAGAATGTGCAGTGGCAGGAAGGCGGGGCTGATCGTGCCGGTTCCCCGCTCGGCTCCACGTTTATTCGACCAGAGAACCAATGGCGTTTCGTGTTGCAGCATCATATCCGCGGCGGGCGCTGTGCGACTCGCGACCCGGGTTTTCATAAATCCGGTTTCGACATAGACAGGACCGAGCGGTGGCAGATGGTCACCGAAGAAGACGAGGATTGTTTCTCGCTCTCGCCTGGAGGCCCATTCCATCAACCGTGCAAGGCTTGCATCGGCATCCATGACACCTTGCGCATAGGTGCGGATCGACCGGCGCGTATGGGCGGTGGCGTCAGTCTGCACCTCTAGTTTGGAATCCGGGTAACGATTGGCTTCGTAGGGGCCATGTCCTTGAAGCGAGACCGCAAAGAAGAAGAACGGCGCATCCATGGCATCTGCTTCGCGGATCATTTCCTCAGTCAAAGCAGCGTCGGAAGCCAGCGCGCCGCGCTTTTCAAGCGGTGGCATGTTTTCTTCTGACATGAACTTGTCGAAGCCCATGCTTTCATAGACAGGGGCCCGATTCCAGAACCATTGGCGATAGGGATGGATGGCGCGCGTCGCATAACCCTGATCCTTGAAAAAACTTGCAAGGGAGGGAAGCGGGCGACGGATATATTGCTGATAAGGGATACTGCCAGAGGGCAGGAAGGCTTTGGAAAACCCGGTTAAAGCTTCAAATTCGACATTGGCGGTCATGCCGCCGAATTCCGGCGAGAAGACATGGCCCGATTGCTCTGCCCGGACCGTCGGAATTGGATCGGCGCTGAAAGCCACACCGGGAAGGCGTGTCGGATCCCAGAAGGATTCGCTCATCACCATAATTATGTCAGGCTTCCTGCTATCGAACGCAACCGGGATCAACTGTGCCGGCGGTTCGATGGCGGCAATTGCCTGCGAAGAATAGCCTTCTGGAGCGAAGACGGTTGCCATGGGCGCATTCAGGATGAAGGCCATGGTAAAGCCGTTATGGGCGTAGTTTTCCTTTTGGTCCCAGATGATGGGCAAAATGCGCAGGCGGTCGCGCGCCAGCGAAAAACTGGAATAGTCGGAAATCACTGCAAACCAGGCGAGCAAGGGCAGCGCGAAGGCAAGACGCAGCACGCGGCCCCTTCGCGGGATCGGATCGAAGCGCCGCCACCAGAGCAATGTCACGGTTATCATCACTGCAGCCAAAGCGATGAGAAGCAGGGCTATGCCTACGGCGCTCCACGGGCGATCACGCATCAGCAGCGGCAGAAGATCGACGATCTGACGGGCATAGAGAAAATCGCTCGGATAAAGCGGATCACCGAGATAAAGACTCTTTTCGCGTGCGGTCGTCGCTGCAATCAGCATCAGCGGACCGACAACAAAGAAGCCATAGTGAATGCGTCCGAAAATAGCGTCGCTTGCTGTTAGCACGACGACAAAAAACGCGACTGTGGTCCATGCAGGCTTATGCGGCGTGCGGAAGAACTGCATCGTATCGGTGAACGAGCCGCGCACGATCCATTCAATGGCAAAAACCAGCAGGGTCGAAAGCACGATGGAAGCAAGCGCAATCGCCGTAAGGCGCAGCGGCCAAGCAATACGGGCAGGCCCGAAAATCGCGGCATCGCTCCAGCGACGCGCTGCGGTATTTTCCATCACACCCGGCATGTTGTGCTCACTAACTCCCGAACTTTCAAAAAAATCCTGTCACATTTCTGTCACGGAAATGTCAAGGAACGCTTGGGCCGCGAGTGATACGCATCGTGATCTGAATGGATGATGAATGGAGCATGTCTCCTGAAAGTGGGAACCGGTTTCGGGTTGAAGACATGCGTAAAAATAGCAGATAGACAGTATAAAATGAAAACAGGGCCGGAATTGATCCGGCCCTGTCTACGGCAAATAGGGGGGGATTACGAAAAGACGTCTTCCAGTCCCTTGGTCAGTTCCAGCGCCTGCCGCTCGAACAGGCGACGATAGATGCCGCCGGGCTTGCGGATAAGCGCGTCATGATCGCCTTCTTCAAGAATCTTGCCCTTGTCGAATACCAGCAATCGATCAAGTGCACGAACCGTTGAAAGCCGGTGTGCAATGACAAGCGTCGTACGCCCCACCATCAGCCGCTCCATGGCTTGCTGGATCAATACTTCCGATTCTGAATCGAGGCTCGATGTGGCCTCATCCAGAATAAGGATCGGTGCATCTGCCAGAAACGCCCGAGCAATAGCCACGCGCTGACGCTCGCCACCCGAAAGCTTTACACCGCGTTCACCGACAAGCGTTGCATAGCCCTTCGGCAAGCGGCTGATGAAGTCGTGCGCGCTTGCAAGCTTTGCCGCTTCTTCGATCTCCGCCTGTGTCGCGCCGGGGCGAGCATAGGCGATGTTTTCGGCTAGCGTCCGGTGAAACAGGATCGGCTCCTGTTGCACAATGGCGATTTGCGAACGGAGAGATGCCTGCGTGACATCGGCAATGTTCTGCCCGTCGATGCGGATAGCACCACCGCTGACATCGTAAAGCCGCTGGATCAGCTTCACGAAGGTGGTCTTGCCTGAACCCGAATGGCCAACCAGACCAACCCTTTCGCCAGCTTCGATCTTGACCGAGAAGTCGCGATAGAGGGCTGTTTCGTGGTTGCCATAATGAAAAGTGACGTGATCGAAAGTGATCTCGCCGTTTCCAATCTTGATCGCTGGCGCATTCGGCTTGTCGGCAATGCCGTAAGGCTGTGCCTCGATGTCGACCAGTTCCTCCATGTCGTTGACCGAACGTTGCAGGTTGCGGATATGCATGCCTACATCGCGCAAATAGCCTTGCAGCATGAAGAAGGCTGTCAGGACGAAGGTGATATCGCCTGCCGTCGCCTTGCCCTGGCTCCATAGATAAAGCGCAAAGGCTATGACCACACCACGCATCACCAGCAGGTTAGCGCCCTGAATGAAGCCATTCAGTGTTCCAATCAGCCATGTGCGGCGTGTGCGGCCGCGCCATTTGGTAACGACCTTTGCCAGGCGCACATCTTCGCGGCTTTCCGCACCGAATGCCTTGACAACGGCATTGCACGAAATGGCATCGGCTAACGCACCGCCCATCCGCGTATCCCAGCTATTGGCAAGCGTTGCCGCAGGCGCGACAAAGCCAAGTGAAATCACGATCGTGCAGACGATGAACAGCACCGAGCCGATTGCAACCAGCAGCCCCATCAACGGCCAATACCACGATAGAAGCACCACTGAACCAACCAGCATCAGGATCGACGGCAACAGCGCGACGATCAGCGTATCGTTGAGCAGGTCGAGCGCCCACATGGCACGCGAGACCTTACGCACCGTCGATCCGGCAAAGGCGTTGGCGTGCCAGTCGGTCGAAAACCGTTGCAGCTTACGGAACGAACTGGCTGCCATGTCGCTCATGATCTTCAAAGTGAAGTCCGTAATGACATAGAAGGTCAACTGGCGCGTGATCAGCGCCAGCGCCCCCAGTGCCAGCAGGATGATCAGGGCGTGGATGGCAGCATCCCACGCACCATCGTTACCCAACGAAAGCGCGTCGACCAACCGACCTGAATAGAGCGGCGTCAGAACATCTGCGGCTGTTGCAAGCAGCATGCCGATTATCATCAGCGCCAGCCGCAAGGGCTGACTTCGCCAGTGGCCGAAAGTGTAGCCGAGGACGTTGCGGAAGGCAGGTCCCCGGAAATCTATGCGAAACCGAGTCATATCTGTATTACCAGGCCGCGTTTGAGCGGGTTCTGGTTCCTTTAAAAGCATTTCCAGCAAAAGTGCGAAGCGGTTTCGCGTCGGACAATGCGTGAAAGCAAAGACAAAACGAACAGCCGTTGAGGGCTGCGGCAAATTTGGAAGTGTTAGAATCTGCCCTTAGGGAGGGCGTTCAGGCCTTAGCCTGCGGTGCGGGCCAAAGACTTAAAGCTTGGAAACGCCCGCGCGAACACTGGGCACCATCGGGAATGGGTAATAGAAACGCATCTCATACCTCTTGCCAGTGTTGCAGATGCGTGCACAATAAATGAGCAAAAAATTTTGCCAAGCCGCAAAATGAAGGATTTTCTATCTCAGCATTTGACTGTGGTAAATTTGCAAGGCTTGCTTGAAGCTGCGTTGATCCGGGTTTCAGCCCTTCATTGCAGGGATATTTTCACTTTTTTTGTTACAAGGCGGCTCCGGCCTTGCAATTCCGCCGATCATGGGTGAAGGGTCGTTCTGAGATATATCAGAGCCGTGCGGCGCACAGGGAGAGTTCATGACAGTTCATCAAAATCTGATTGCGGGCGAATGGGTCGGTGGCGACGAGATCGCTAACATCAATCCTTCGGACACCAATGATGTCGTTGGGACTTATGCGCGGGCAACTGCCGATGACACCAAGGCAGCCATCGCTGCCGCGAAAGCCGCTTTCCCGGCCTGGTCCCGGTCGGGCATTCTGGAGCGGCACGCCATCCTTCGCAAAACCGCAGATGAAATTCTGGCACGCAAGGATGAGCTTGGCCGTCTCCTGTCGCGTGAAGAAGGTAAAACGCTGGCTGAAGGCATCGGCGAAACCATCCGCGCCAGCCAGATTTTCGATTTCTTTGCAGGCGAAGCCCTGCGTTTGGCAGGTGAGGTTCTGCCGTCCGCACGTCCGGGCATCGGTGTAGAAATCACCCGCGAGCCAGTCGGCGTCGTCGGTATCATCACGCCGTGGAATTTCCCGATTGCAATCCCGGCATGGAAGATTGCGCCGGCACTTTGCTACGGAAACACGATTGTGTTCAAACCGGCAGATCTCGTGCCGGGCTGCTCCTGGGCGATTGTCGATATCCTGCATCGCGCAGGGTTGCCGAAGGGCGTTCTCAACCTCGTCATGGGCAAGGGCTCGGTTGTCGGTCAGACCATTCTGGACAGTCCCGATGTCAACGCCGTCACCTTCACCGGTTCGACCGGTACGGGCAAGCGCGTTGCGGCGGCTTCCATCGAACACAACCGTCGCTTCCAGCTCGAAATGGGCGGCAAGAATCCGGTTGTCGTTCTGGATGATGCCGATCTCGATGTCGCTGTCGAGTCCGTGGTCAATTCGTCCTTCTTCTCGACCGGCCAGCGTTGCACGGCGTCGTCGCGCATCATTGTAACGGAAGGTATTCACGACAAGTTCGTTGCGGCGGCCATCGAAAAGCTCAAGACTGTCGTGGTGGACAATGCCCTGAAACAGGGGACGCATATCGGTCCGGTTGTTGATGAAAGCCAGCTTCAGCAGGATATGGACTACATTGAGATCGGTCGCAAGGAAGGCGCAAAGCTTGCCTTTGGCGGCGAGCGTTTGAACCGCGAAACGCCGGGCTTCTATCTCCAGCCTGCGCTTTTCACCGAAGCCACCAACCAGATGCGTATCAGCCGCGAGGAAATCTTTGGCCCTGTCGCTTCGGTCATCCGCGTGAAGGATTATGAAGAAGCGCTTGCTACCGCCAACGATACGAGCTTCGGCCTGTCATCGGGCATTTGCACGACGAGCCTGAAATATGCCACGCATTTCAAGCGCAATTCGGAAGCGGGCATGGTGATGGTCAATCTGCCGACAGCGGGCGTGGATTTCCACGTGCCATTCGGCGGACGCAAGGGCTCAAGCTATGGTCCGCGCGAACAGGGCCGTTATGCCGCCGAGTTCTACACGACGGTCAAGACGGCCTATACGCTAGCCTGATAACGGCGTGAGTGCATGTGAAAACCGGCGGTTGTCCCGCCGGTTTTCATTTGGCTTTTTGCGGCCAAGCGGCAAGCTTGCGGGCGAAATGCGACACTGTGCTGTGCAGCAGCATGGTGAAGGCCGCCAGTACGAACAGGCAGGCGAACATGAGGTCCACCTTGGCACGCCCATTGGCGAGCAGCATCAGATAGCCGAGGCCCTTAGACGCCCCCACCCATTCGCCCACCACGGCGCCGATGGGGGCATAGACCGCCGCAAGGCTAAGGCCCGACGCCAGCGAAGGAAAGGCGGCTGGGATGCGGATGCGAAACAGGATCGCCAGAGGTCCGGCTCCGAGAATTTCCGCCGCGTCGATCAGGCTGCTGTCGGTACGCCGCATGCCGTCGAAGAAGGTCGAAACGACAGGAAAGAAGATCATCAGCACTGTGACCGCGATCTTCGATGCAGGACCGTAGCCAAGCCACAACGTCAAAATGGGGGCGAGCGCGAAGATTGGGATCGCCTGACTGAACACCATCGCCGGCATGACGAGCCGCTGCGCGAGCGGAGACATCATCAGCCCGATTGCGGTCGCGATGCCGACTGCGCTGCCAAGGACGAGACCGCCCAAAACCTCGCCGATGGTGGCGGCAGCGTTTTCGGCAATCAGCCCGGCATTGCCGATTAAGGACTGCACGACATCCAGCGGGCCGGGCAGGATGAAGCGCGGCATCTGGCCGACGCTCACCACTGCCTGCCAGATGGCAAGCGCTATGGCTGCCGACAGTAAACCATCGGCGGTGCGCTTTTTCCGGCTTCGGTTCGTAGGTGCCTCGTTCACTATCCGGCTTTCAAACCCATTGACCAGAAATCGGCTTCGAGCCTGCTTGCTGTTGCGAAAATCTGGCAGAGCTTCGGCCAGCGCGGGCTTTTCTCAAAATCGTCGCCGATACGGTCCTTTGCGGCCTGATCGAACAGCTTGCCGACCGTGTGACACATGTCCTGATAATCAGACCCCGCATAGGTGTCGATCCACTCCTGATAAGGCGTGCCGGGTAGGGCGGTTACGGCGAGGTTGAGGCCGATTTCGCCATAGCCATGCGCGCAGGGCACGAGCGCGGTCAGGAGATCTAGAAAATCGCCCGCCTGCCCGCAATCGAGCACATAGCGGGTGTAAGCGACGTTTTCCGGCTCTTCTTTGGTCGTGTAAAGCTCGTCTTCGCTGATTCCTTCGCGGGCACAAATGCCGACATGAAGCGGCAGCTCGGTCACGGCCAGACCATGCATAATTTGAGCGCAGAGCCGTGTTTCCTGCAATGTATTGGCTTTGACAACGCCAAGCGCGAAGGCGCGGGCATAGTGGTGCAGATAGACGTAGTCCTGACGGAGATAATGCAGGAAGGCAGCTTTCGGCAGCGTTCCATCACCCAATCCGCGCACGAAATCATGCTCGATATAGGGCTTCCAGTCGCCAAGCGTCGCAGCGCGAAGGCGCGTGAAAAGTTCGGATGAATAATGCGGTTGCGGCATGGTCATGACTTGCTCCCTTCCGCGTTGACGTCGATGGCAAATTTCTCGACCGGCAGGATCGAAGGCACGAGACCGTTCTCCTTGAGATAGGCTTCGTAGCGCCTCCATCGTCCATAATCGAGACTTGCAGGCGAGCGGGAGAAACGGGCGACAGTGTCTTTCCAGGCGCGCTGGTTCAGCTCGTCCTTGAGTTCGGTGCTGTAGGAGGAGAACAGCTCGTAGCCCTCGTTCGGGTGGTTGACGATAAATTGCGCGGCCTTTTCGGTGGCCGAGAGGAAGCGCGAAATCTTGTCCTTTTCGGCAGCGTCCAGCCTGTCCGAAGCGGCGACATAGACCAGCTCGTCATAAACCGGCACGCCTTCTTCCTCGACGAAGAAGCACTTGCCGGGTACGCCTTCGACAGCCATCTGGTTCAGCTCGACATTGCGATAGGCCCCCATAACGGCATCGACCTGTTTCGACATGAGCGACGGCGTAAGCGAGAAATTCACGTTGATGAGTTCGACATCGGAGAGTTTGACGCCATGCTGTCCGAGAATGGTGCCGAGCAATGTTTCTTCGGTTCCGGCGACCGAATAGCCGATCTTCTTGCCCTTGAGATCGGCGATGGAGGTCACCGATCCGTCGGCGCGGGTCATCAGGCAGTTGAGCGGCGAGTCGATCAGTGTCCCGACGCGGATCAGCGGCAGCCCCTCATGCACTTGAAGATGCACCTGCTGCTGATAGGAAATGGCGAGATCAGCCTGTCCTGCCGCCACCATTTTGGTTGGTGTCGAGGCATCGGCAGGCGCGACAATATCTACGTTCAGCCCGGCATCCTTGAAGTAACCAAGCTTGTCGGCGATGATGATCGGACCATGGTCAGGGTTCACATACCAGTCGAGAATAAGTTTTAGCTTGTCGTCGGCATGGGCCGAAGTTGAAGCGGTGAGGGCGAGACCGAATAGGGCGGCGAGGGCAGTTCTTTTCATCGGGTCTGCTCCAGAGCAGGGCCTGCATAAGCGCGCGTGGCTTTGATCCACTGGCGCAGGCGGCTTTCGGGGTTGGCGTTGAGGGTAATGTCGGTAACGACAGAAACGATATCGGCACCCGCGTCGAAAACGCCCGGTGCACGTTCGACACTCATGCCACCGATACCTACCAGTGGAATGTCGCCGATCCGGGCTTTCCATTGCCCAAGGCGCGCAAGGCCCTGTTCTTGCCATTTCATCTTTTTCAAGATTGTCGGGTAGATGGGGCCGAGCGCTATATAGTCAGGCTTTACCGACAATGCGCGATCAAGCTCGGTCTCGTCATGGCTGGAGACGCCCAGTTTCAGGCCACCGGCACGAATGGCATCGAGATCGGCATCGTCGAGGTCTTCCTGACCGAGATGGATGAAGTCGCAGCCTTCCTCCAGCGCCAGCTTCCAGTAGTCGTTGATGATGAGCTGGCAGTCATGCGCAAGGCATATATCGCGGGCCGCACGGATTTCAGCGCGCAAAGCAGCGTCGTCTTTATCCTTGATACGCAATTGCGCCAGCTTGACGCCGAGTGGCACCATGCGCTCAAGCCATGCTGCGCTGTCGAAGATCGGGTAGAACGGATCGAGGGCCATTACAGAAACGCCTTTCCGAGGAGGGGGGTGGAGGGGGCGGCCATGTCGCGTGCTTCGATGGCGTCGGCTTCAAAAGCGAGCCGCCCGGCCTCGACTGCAAGCGCGAAACCGCGCGCCATGGCGACAGGATCACCGGCCTTGGCGACGGCGGTGTTGATGAGCACGGCGTCATAGCCCAGCTCCATCGCCGCCGCCGCATGGGACGGCACGCCGATGCCTGCATCGACCACCAGCGGAACATCGGGAAAATGCGCCCGCATGGTCTTCAGCGCATAGGGATTGTTCAGTCCGCGCCCGGAGCCGATCGGCGCGCCCCATGGCATCAGAACCTTGCAACCGGCCTCGATAAGCTTTTCCGCGACGACCAGATCGTCATTCATATAGGGAAAGACCTCAAAGCCCTCGTCGCAGAGCGTGCGGGCTGCTTCCACGAGGCCGAACGGATCGGGTTGCAAAGTGTCGTGATCGCCGATCACTTCCAGCTTGATCCAGTTCGTGCCGAAGATTTCGCGCGCCATTCTGGCTGTGGTTACCGCTTCACGCGGCGTGTGACAGCCCGCCGTATTGGGCAGAACGGCGACGCCCAGCTCGCGGATCAGCGCCCAGAAATCCTGTCCGGCCCGTGCCTCACCGCTTTCACGACGCAGCGAGACGGTGACGATTCCGGCCCGCGAGGCGCGCACCGCATCGGCAAGAATAGCGGGCGATGGATATTGCGCAGTGCCAAGCAGCAGACGACTTTCAAATTTCCGGCCATAGAATTCCAGCATCTCAGCCTCCCTGCATTGGGGCCAGAACCTCGATGCGATCGCCAGCCGAAAGGGTCGCAGCTTCGCGCTCGTCGCTGGCTACGAATTCGCCGTTCAGCGCGGTCGCAACAACCGCCTCATCCAGTTCGATCTCAGTCAGCAGCGCCGCCAGATTGGTGGCTGCCGTGGTAATGACTTCACCGTTCAGCACTATCGTCATGCATAGTCCTCCACAAATTCAGGCTTGGGTCCGGTTGCATCTTCCGGCATGGTCGCGGCGGCAACTGCCATACGCGCCACGGCGGGCGAGAGCAGGAAGCCGTGACGGTAAAGCCCGTTGACATAGATCGTTTTGCCACGCCGTCTCACGCGGGGCAGATTGTCGGGAAAGGCCGGGCGCGCATCGACACCGGTTTCGAGAATCTCCGCCTCACCAAAGGCTGGATGCAAGGCATAGGCCGCGCTTAAAAGTTCCAGCGTGGAGCGCACGCTGATGCCGCTACGCTGGTCGCTTTCGATCATGGTCGCGCCGATCATGTGCACGCCGTCGCCGCGCGGCACGATATAAAGCGGAATGCGCGGATGCAGGAGGCGCACGGGGCGCTTCAGATTGATGTCGCGCGAACGGACAATCAGCATCTCCCCCTTGACGCCACGCAGGTCCTGCAACTGGTCGCGCGCTGCGAGGCCGCGTGCATCAATGGTAATGTCGGCATCGACTTTCACGTCTTTCGCATCCTGCCCGAAGTGAAAGACGACGCCTGCCTTTTGCAGTTTTTCGGTGAGCTCAACCAGTGTTCTGCGCGGATTGAGATGGCCTTCTGCCGTGAAGAACAGACCTTGCCGGAAACGCCCTGCAAGATCTGGCTCCAGCGCATCAATCTGGTGTTGATCAATGGTCTCAAATGCTTCGGTCCTGCGGGCGAAGCGCCGAAGTTCGGTTGCATCGCGTGTGTGCGAGAGGACAAGCGTGCCCTTGCGATGGACTGTCGAAACGTGCTGTTCCCACCAGTCGATTGCCTCCTGTCCCAGGCGAACGACAGGTTCTTCTGCGCTCTCGCCCTCGCACCAGGGTGCCAGCATTCCACCCGCAAACCATGAGCAACTGTCGGAACCGATCTCCGCGCTTTTGGCGATGACGGTGACGGCATGGCCTTGATCGGTAAACTCGGTGGCGGTGGCAAGACCGGCGACGCCCGCTCCGATGATGGTGACGCGCATCACATGGTCTCCTCTGTTCGGCTTTTCCAGAGGTCATGGAAATGGTGCACCGGCCCGTGGCCCTGTCCGACCTTCAATGTGTCGGCGGCGCGGATTGCTCCTTGCAGATAGGCATGGGCTGCTAGCACGGCTTTCTCGAGCGAAAGATTCTTGGCAAGTTCAGCTGCAATGGCTGAAGAGAGGGTGCAGCCCGTGCCATGTGTGTTGCCGGTCAGAATACGCGATGCCTCGACACGCAATGTCGGCTGATCGGGGCGAACCAGAAGGTCGACGCAGGTTTCGCCTTCCGCATGGCCGCCCTTCATCAAAACTGCTTTCGCGCCGCGTTCGAGTAAGGCGCGGCCCTGCCTTTCGGCGTCCGCATCGTCGAGCGCCAGACCGCAGCCGAGCAGGCAAGCCGCTTCTGGCCGGTTGGGCGTCAAAAGCGTGGCCAGCGGCACCAGTTTCTGGCGCAAAAGCGCTGTGGCGTTTTCGCTCAAAAGCCGGTCGCCCGACTTTGCCACCATCACCGGATCGACAACGACGGGACCGGAAAAATGTGCAAGGCCCCGCGCAATGGCCTCAATTGTTTCAGGAACAGAAACCATGCCGATCTTGACGGCTGCGACATTGAGGTCGCTGAAAACTGCATCGATCTGCCCTGCGACTATGGCCGGTGGGATGTCGTGCACCGCGCTTACCATGCAGGTGTTCTGAACGGTTACGGCGGCAATCACACTTGCGCCATAGACGCCGAGCGCTGAAAACGTCTTGAGGTCGGCCTGAATGCCGGCGCCGCCGCCACTGTCGGAACCGGCAATGGTGACACAAATAGGCACGGAAGAGGCTTCATCGCCTGTTGATAAAGTTCGGGAGAAACTGTGTCTTTGGTCCGTCATGTCGTCTCTCATTCCGAACGGAAAATGAGACGTCATGAACTGGGTCGGAGCCTAAGCTCCATTTGGGGCATTGCCCCGTCCGCGACGCGCCAAACTCCGTTCCCTACGCAGGTATTACCCGGATCAGGTTCAATGGGTTGACGCGAGAACGCGCCTCTCAGCCTCTGGTGTCGCAAGATCGGACGGAAAACTGCCCAGCACTTTTCCCGATATTGCTTCGAAGGCACCCCAACGAATTTTGCGTCTGTAGGCATAGGCCGGAAGTGGAAGCGGGTCAAGCGATGGAAAAAGTACGGCTTTAAAGAAATTCCTTAAATGAGCCCTCGATTTGTATATGGTTTATTAAAATTCTCGGCTTTAATCTGTGTCGGGGCGTATCATCCGCGTGTTATGCATCATGTTATGAAATGGGACGGTCTGCGTATGAAGTGGATCGTTATTATCCTGTAGGATCAGTTGGATGAGGGGTTTGCGATGAGGAAGCGGAAGGGCGCTTCGGCGGAAGGCACGATGGCGCGCACGTCCGAACAGGACTTCCGTATTCTTTTCACGACACACCCGACACCGATGTGGGTTTATGACCCGGAGACGCTACGCTTCATCGTGATGAACGATGCCGCCTACAGGCTCTATGGCTATACTGTCGATGAAATTCCGGGCATGACCGTTCTTGACATTCGACCGCAGACCGAGCGGGATCGAATGCTTGCCGCTATTCGCGACCGCAGCGACCTTGAGCGACCGGAACGATGGCAACATCTGCGGGCTAATGGTGAAACCATCGATGTCCTGACTTATGGACGCCAGGTCTTGTTCGACGGTAAGGACGCTATTCTGGCAATCGTTCAGGACAGAACGGAATTGGCGGAGGCCAATCGTCAGGCAAATCATGCGCAGACTTTACTGGACAGTCTTGTCAACAATCTGCCGCTTGGCGTCTTCGTCAAAGACATGCAAGACGAAGGGCGTTATGTACTCTACAATCAGGCTGCATCAGCGGCGAGCGGACAGCCGATAGAAGAAGCTATCGGCTCTACCGCCCTTGATCTCTTCCCCAAGCATGAAGCGGCTGTGATTGGCCAGCAGGACCGACTGGCGATGCAACGCCGGGAAGTGTTCAGGGTCGAACGCAAGATCGAGCGCAAGGATGGGACCTCGCGCATGATGCGGATCATAAAATGCTCCATCCCGCCCGTTGAGGGGGATGAACCGCGTTATCTGATTGGTCTCATTGAGGATATAACGGAACGACACGAGATCGAGAAACGCATGGCATATATCGCCATGCACGATAGTCTGACTGGTCTGCCGAACCGCACCTATTTCGCGCACCATGTGGAGGGCCTGCTGAAAAAGGGTGGAGATTCCGAGCCCTTCGCCCTGTTCTATCTCGACATTGATCATTTCAAGAACATCAACGACAGCATCGGCCATCAGGCGGGTGACCAGCTTTTGCAGGAAGCGGCGCGCCGTCTGAAACAGATCACGACTTCGGATGAATTCATTGCCCGGCTTGGCGGCGATGAATTTGCCATTGTTTATCGCAGCGGAACGCTGGGGCAGATCGCGATGTTTGCGGATCGCATCCTTTCAGCTTTTCAGGATGCGTTCACGCTGGTGGGTAATTCCGAATTTGTCTCATGCAGCATGGGTATTGCCCAAGCGCCGTTGCATGGTGACAATCCCGATGCGTTGATGCGTAATGCCGATCTTGCACTTTATGCTTCAAAATCAGGTGGACGCCGCACGTTCCGTTTTTATCAACATTCCCTGCGTTTGGCAGCGGAGAAGCGCCATGTCATGACGGGCGAACTTCGCCAGGCTCTGCTTGATGAACAGTTTGAACTGCATTATCAGCCGATTTTCAATCTTGAAAGCGGCAAGATTTCAGGTTTTGAAGCGCTGATCCGCTGGCGTCATCCTGAAAGGGGCATGGTTTCACCTGCCGAATTCATTCCATTGGCGGAAGAAACGGGACTGATTGGTCCCATCGGCGACTGGGTTCTAAGGGCTGCATGTCGGGAAGCCGTTCTATGGCCGGAGGACATCAAGGTTTCGGTCAACCTCTCCCCGGTGCAGTTCAGCCAGACAACACTTCTGAACTCCGTCACAGACGCGCTGGAAGCGGCTGGTCTTTCACCCGACAGGCTTGAGCTTGAAATCACGGAATCGGTCTTCCTGTCGAACAGCAAGAACAATATCGAGCTGCTTTTCGAGCTTCGCCGACTGGGTGTTCGGATTGCTATGGATGATTTCGGCACCGGCTATTCTTCGCTCAGCTATCTGCGATCATTTCCATTCGATAAAATCAAGATTGATCGCAGTTTCGTTTCGGGAATTGAGGTCGATACGCGCGATCTGGCTATCATTCAGGCCGTGGCAACGCTCGGTGCGGGCTTCAACATTGTCACCACAGCTGAGGGCGTGGAAACTGCACAACAACTGGAGCGTTTGAAGACCGAGCGGTTTGGTGAGGTGCAGGGCTTTCTGACCGGGCGGCCTATGCCTGCCAGCGACGTACACTCTTTCATTCGCAATCGCAGTAGTGTTGGCCTGGAAATGCCCGCAGCACATAATAGATTGCCGGTTTAGCGGATACATTCGGTCATTTCGGGTGCCATTTCCATCAAACCAACAGGCATTGACCCTAAATCGCAACGTGCTTCAAAAAGGGCTTGACCTTCCAACGGTAGGAAGGCTTATTTGAAGAGCAACTCTCGAATTCTGCCCTTTCGGGCATTGAAAGGGATTGCCATGAACAAGCGTGTAAATCACGAAGCTATTACTTTTCCGGTGCCTGTCGAAGGCATGAGCTGTGCCTCATGCGTATCGTCCGTGGAAAAAGCCGTGTCCAAAGTTCCGGGCGTCGACAAGGTCTCCGTCAACCTCGCGACGGAACGCGCTGATGTGACCTTCAAAGGCGCACCGGATATGCCCTCGGTTATTGAGGCTATTCGCAAGGCGGGTTACGAAGTGCCGGCTGCCAGCATAGATCTGGCGATTGAGGGCATGAGTTGCGCTTCCTGCGTGAGCAAGGTGGAAAAGGCATTGAACGGCGTGCCAGGTGTCACCCGTGCCAGCGTCAACCTCGCAACAGAACGGGCGCATGTCGATCTGGCAGGGCATGTCTCGGTCAGTGAGCTTATAAAGGCAGTCGAAACTGCCGGTTATGAGGCGCGGTCACTTGATGACAAGCAGGCCAGCGACAGACAGGAGACCCAGTCCGAAAAGCGGGATGCGGAAGCGACTGAACTGAAGAAAAGCGTCATTCTTGCCGCCCTTCTGACGTTGCCTGTTTTTGTGCTGGAGATGGGGTCGCATCTCATTCCGGCGGTTCATATGTTCGTCATGGACCGCATTGGCATGCAGAACAGCTGGTATCTGCAACTCGTGCTCACGACGCTGGTTCTGTTCGGACCGGGCTTGCGTTTTTTCAAGAAGGGCATACCCACATTATTGCGCGGCACGCCCGACATGAATTCGCTTGTCGTGGTCGGTACGCTGGCAGCCTGGTGTTTCTCTGTTGTTGCAACCTTTCTTCCGGGAGTGCTGCCTGAAGGTACGGTGAATGTCTATTTCGAAGCCGCTGCCGTCATAGTGACATTGATTCTGATCGGGCGTTATCTGGAAGCGCGCGCCAAGGGTCGCACCAGTGCGGCAATCAGCCGTCTGGTTGGCTTGCAGGCAAAGTCGGCACGGGTTCTGCGGGACGGTGAAGCGGTCGACGTGCCGCTTGAAGAGGTCCGTGCGGGCGATGTGGTCCAGGTTCGTCCGGGCGAGAAAGTGCCGGTTGATGGCGAAGTGATCGACGGATCATCCTATGTGGATGAATCGATGATCACCGGCGAGCCTGTGCCGGTAGCCAAGGAGAAGGGCGCGGAAGTGGTTGGTGGGACGATCAACAAGACCGGCGCCTTCACCTTCCGCGCCACCAAGGTTGGCCGCGATATGGTGATCTCGCAGATCATCCGCATGGTCGAGGATGCGCAGGCCGACAAATTGCCGATTCAGGCTATGGTCGACAAGGTGACGGGCTGGTTCGTTCCCGCCGTGATGGCTGCGGCCGCGTTGACCTTTGCATTGTGGCTGGCGATTGGTGGCACGGGCATGCTGGGTTACGCGCTGGTCAACGCCATTGCGGTGCTCATCATCGCCTGCCCTTGTGCCATGGGTTTGGCCACACCGACCTCTATTATGGTCGGGACGGGCCGCGCCGCAGAGTTCGGTGTCCTTTTTCGTCGCGGTGACGCATTGCAGACTTTGCGCGACGCTTCCGTTATTGCCGTCGACAAGACCGGTACGCTGACACAGGGAAAGCCTGCACTGGCGCATTTCGCGACCGTCGAAGGTTTCGAGAAGGACAAACTTCTGGCGCTTGTCGCAGCTGTTGAAGCGCGTTCTGAGCATCCGATTGCCGATGCGATTGTGGAAGCAGCAAAGGCAAAGGGGTTGAAACTCGCAGATGTATCGGCCTTTGAGGCGGTGCCCGGTTTTGGTTTGAAGGCGCAGGTCTCCGGCCATGAGGTGGCCATCGGTGCTGATCGTTACATGGCAAAGCTGGGTCACGATGTGACTGTGTTTGCCGATGATGCCAAGCGTCTTGGCGATGAAGGACAGTCCCCGCTCTATGCGGCCATTGACGGCAAGCTGGCGGCAATTTTGACGGTCGCCGACCCGATGAAAGAAACCACGCCAGCAGCAATTGCTGCCCTGCACGAGCAGGGGCTGAAGGTCGCCATGATTACCGGCGATAATCGTCGCACTGCGGAGGCCATCGCAAGGCGCCTGGGCATTGATGAAGTGGTTGCGGAAGTGCTGCCAGACGGCAAGGTCGAGGCGCTGAAGCGTCTTTCGGCGGGCGGCAAACGGATCGCTTTTGTCGGTGATGGTATCAACGATGCACCTGCTCTCGCTGCCGCTGATGTCGGTATTGCGATTGGCACCGGCACGGACATCGCGATTGAAAGTGCGGACGTTGTACTGATGTCGGGCGATCTGCGCGGTGTGGTCAATGCCATTGCCATATCCAAGGCGACGATCCGCAATATCGGTGAAAACCTGTTCTGGGCCTTTGCCTATAACGTGGCGCTGATCCCGGTCGCGGCAGGGGTTCTTTATCCTTTCACCGGAACGCTGTTGTCTCCGGTTCTGGCGGCAGGCGCCATGGCTTTCTCGAGCATCTTCGTGCTGAGCAATGCCCTGCGGCTCAAGGCTTTTAAAAGTCCGATAGAGGCCTAAACAAAAAAGGCGCGGTGTTGGCCGCGCCTTTCTATTTCAGTGGGTTCCGACAGCCTTGCCGTATATCCGCACAACATTGCGGACGGCCTCCACTATCAAGGCGTGGGGCGTCGGCTCAATCTCACCCGATGCGACCGCCGGATAAAGCGTGCCGAGATACTGGCTGATCAGCGTTTCCGGTATCTTGCGCCCTTCCAGACGTTTCAAAAGCGCGTCCACGGCAGCAGTGGCGACCGGATGCGGCCAGTAATAGCGAATACGGTCGCTATAGGAGAAATGGCGTTGCAGGCGCAGTTCCTCCGCATCGCCATGATAATATTTTTCCCAGTTCTTGGGGTCTGCCAGAAGCAGCGCTTCCATCTTGCCGCGCAGGGTTTCTTCTTCCGGGAGCTTGTCGAGGAAAGCGGCAATCTGGTCGAGACCATAAAGCGCCTCGCGCAGTGCGAAAGTCAGGCCGGGACCGACCTTCAAGATGGCGAAACCATCATCAACCAAATCGGAAAGCGCTTCCACCGGCTGGTAATCGGTCGAATGCGCCTCAAAGACGAATTGCGGCATTTCGCCGAGAACGCCACTCAGCGCGGTTGCTTTCTCGCTGTTGTAGAAGACGACATTCTCATTGCCGAATTCGACGCCGGGCTGCACCACGACGCCGATGGCGCGGGCGAATGCGTCTTCCAGCCCCAGTGCGGCGAAAGCCTTGCGGTGAATGGCGACGGTTTCAACTGCTGCGCCGGGCTTGGTCAGTTCCAGCTCTTCGATTTCTTCCATCGCGCCGCCGGGGATCGGTACTTCAGTGCCGATGATATAGACCGGCAGGTCGTATCCGGCTTCACGGGCGGCTGCTTCCGAAACTTTGGCCAGACGTGCCGCACGCTCGGCGGTCACGGCATCGGGCAATGCGACCGGCTCGCCAGCGCAACCCATCGACGTATCGAGGTGGATTTTTGTAAAGCCAGCGCGTACGAACGCGTCGATCATCACATCGGATTTCGCGAGGGCTTCCTCGGCGGGCAGGTGCTTCCACGGGTTCGGACCGAGATGGTCACCGCCCAGAATAAGCCGCTTGGTGTCGAAGCCGACCCGCGCCGCGATTTCTTCGACAAAGCGGCGGAAATCGGCAGGCGTCATGCCCGTATAGCCGCCATCCTGATTGACCTGATTGCATGTGGCCTCGATCAGAACGTCCGTATTGGTCGCAACACCTTCCAGAAGGGCGGCTTCAATGACCAGAGGATGCGCGGAGCAGATCGATGTAATGCCACCGCGAACGCCGCTGGCGTATCGTGCGGGAAGTGCGCTCAGGACTTTCGTGCTGCTCATGCTGGAACTCCGTTTTTCTGAAGGAACGCTTCGATTTCGGCCATAGTCGATGTGCCCTCCATAGGCCCTTTGACACCGACGGCGCGTGCACCGGTGGCATTAGCTATAACGAGTGCTCTTTTCGGTGCCATGTCGCGTAGCCAGCAGGTAACGAATGCTGCGCCAAAACTGTCGCCTGCGCCGGTTGGGTCGATTTCATCGACCTTGAAAGCAGGCGCGAAAACTTCGCCGGACCGGTCGAAATAGCTGGCGCCTTCCGCGCCGCGCTTGACCACAACGGCCTTGACACCCCGCGCCAGCAGCTCTTCCACGGCTGCCTTTTCCTCGGTCGCCTTAGTGAAGAGGAAAATTTCCGGGCCGCTCGGCATGAACAGGTCGGTGTTTTCCAGAGCATGGGCCAGCGCCTGACGCATGCCCGGCAATTCCAGCATTTCCTTGCGGATGTTCGGGTCGAAGGAGACTGTACCGCCCTTCGCCTTGATGCGGATTGTCGCCTCGTGGATCGCCGAGACGATGCCATCGGAGAACAGGGCCGAACCCATGATATGCAGATGATCGGCGGTCTCGATCAGCGTTTCAGCTTCTGGTGTCAGGCCGATGGCGCTGCATGCGCTGTGCTTGATGTTGAAGATGAAGTCGCGATTGCCATCCGGGCGATAGCGCACGAAGGCGCTGCCGGTGGCGGCTGTCGGATGCACGCCGATGGCCGAAACATCCACGCCGTCTTTTTGCAGGCGCTCGACATTGAGCGCGCCGAAATCGTCATTGCCGACCGCGCTGACCATGCCGCAGGGCTGGCCCATCTTGGCCGCCTGATCGATGAAGATCGCAGGCGCGCCGGAAGCGAACGGACCGATCAACGGGATGGCGGACTTGAAGCCGTTGCCGGTTTCCACGGCCATGATTTCGACGACGATCTCGCCGATGGTGATGATCTTTTTCATGTGTGGTACCGCGATTACGTGCGCATGGATTTCGAGCGCACGTCGAGCCAGACGGCGACCAGAATGACCACGCCCTTGACGATGAGCTGGTAGAAATAGGGCACCGACAGCATGTTCATGCCGTTGTTGATGACGCCGATGATGAGTGCGCCGAGAATGGTGCCGACCATGGTGCCGACGCCGCCGGCAAGCGAGGTGCCGCCAAGCACCACCGCCGCAATGGCGTCGAGTTCATAGCCCATGCCCGCATTGGTCTGCGCCGAGGACAGACGCGACGACAGGAGGATTCCGCTGATTGCTGCCATGACGCCAGAGAGCATGAAGACGATGATCTTGATGCGGTTGACGCGGATGCCGGAATAGATTGCAGCTTCCTTGTTGCCGCCCGACAGATAGATGCGGCGACCGAAGACCGTCTTCGAAAGCAGGATATAGTTGAAGATGAACAGGACGCCGACGATCCAGATGATGATCGGCAGGCCGAGCCAGCTTTCCGAGCCGATGGCAAGCCATGCATCGTTTTCGATAATTTCCGGCGCGCCATTGGTCGGCAGGCTGACCATGCCGCGGTAGATGCCCATTGTCGCAACCGTCACGATGAAGGATGGCAGCATCAGCTTTGCAGAAAGCACGCCGTTCAGCCCGCCCATAATGGCACCCGCCGCAAGGGTTAAGACCACCGTCGGCACGAAACCGAAGCCCATGGCGAAGGCTTGCGCCGCCACCATGCCGGAAACCGCGATGATGGAGCCAATCGAAAGGTCGATCTCGCCGAGCAGGATCACATAGGTCATGCCATAGGCGGCAACGGCGATCACTGCCACCTGCTGCATGATGTTCATGAAGTTGTTGAAAGCAAGAAAGCGTGGGTTCAGCACCGCAAAGACCACGCAGAGCACGGCCAACGAGATGATGATGCCACCATATTGGCGAACCAGCGAGGAGCTGAAAAGCGAACGGCGGACTTCCGCGTCGACGGCTTTCTTCTGAATATCTTGTAGGTTGCTCATGTGTGCATTCCTGCTGCGTAGCTCATGACGGTTTCGGGCGTGAGGCCATCGGCATCGACAATGGCGGCCACATGCTTGTTATGCATGACGGCCACGCGGTCGCTGAGGCCCAGCACTTCCGGCAGTTCGGAGGAAACCATCAGGATCGCCGCGCCATTGGCGGCAAGTTCACGGATGATGCGATAGATTTCGAATTTCGCGCCCACATCGACGCCGCGTGTCGGCTCATCGAGAATGAGAATGCGCGGCTTCGTCTGGAGCCATTTTGCCAGCACGATCTTTTGCTGGTTGCCACCGCTGAGCGATCCGGCAATCGTGTCGATGGATGCGGTCTTGATCGCAAGGCGCAGCACTTCCGCCTTGGCGGCAGAGCGCTCTGCCCGGGAACGCATCAGGCCGAAAGGCCCCGCAAGCTGGCCGAGCCCCACCATATTGATGTTGCGCTCAACGCTATGCGGAAGAACCAAGCCTTCTTCCTTGCGGTTCTCTGTCACGAAAGCAATGCCATTGCGAATGGCATCGGTCGGCGAGGAAAGAGTAATCACCTCCCCGTCGAGCCTGATCTCGCCCGTAGGCCGCAGCATACCGAATAAAGCCTTCATTACGTCCGAACGGCCCGAGCCGACCAGCCCGAAAAGCCCCAGAACTTCGCCGGGTTTTACGCCGATGGAAACATCGGTAAACTTGCCCGGCACGGAAAGGTTCTTCGTTTCCAGAATCGGCGAAACATTGTCCGAAGGGCGCGGCGCTTCACGCGGCGGATAAATGTCGTTCATCTCGCGACCGACCATAAGCGCGATCAGCTGCTCGATAGTCGTCTCGCTCTTTTCCGTCGTCGTTACGTATTCGCCATCGCGAACAACCGTAATGTCGTCGGAAAGCCGCATGATTTCTTCCATGCGGTGCGAAATATAGATAACGGCAGTGCCGCGAGCTTTCAGGCGCTCGATGATCGAGAACAGGATTTCCGCTTCGTTGTCGGAAAGCGATGAGGTCGGCTCGTCCAGAATAACGACGTCAGCAGGCTGGCTCAGGCCCTTGGCGATTTCAACGAGCTGGCGCTGGGCAATCGACAGGTCGCCAACTTTTGCGCGGGCATCGACGGGCAGACCAAGTTCGTGGATGAGCTTGTCTGCGGCGGCGTTGAGTTCGCGCTCCCGCACAAAACCGAAGCGGCTTGGCTCGTGATTGGCGAAAATGTTCTCGGCCACGCTTAGATTGCGCGACAGGCTCAGTTCCTGAAAGACGATGGCAATGCCATTTGCGCGGGCATCGCGCGGGTCTTTCGGCGCATAGGTTGTGCCTCTAAGCAAGATGGTACCAGAGGTTGGCTTGAAAACGCCTGCCAGAATCTTCATCAGCGTGGATTTGCCAGCGCCGTTTTCGCCAAGAAGCGTATGAACGCGGCCGCGACGCACGGTCAGGTTCATGCGCTTCAGCGCGATGACCGGGCCGAAGGATTTCGCCACGTCGCGAATTTCAAGAACCGGTTCCGATGCGGCTTTTCGTTCGGATTCGGTGGCTGTCTCGGTAACTGTCACTTTGGGGCCTCCACTCTCCGTTCTTCAGTCCCCCGGCGGGATTTTAGGATCGATCCCGAGCGAAGGCTGCAATTCAAAAGGGTTGCGGCGGCGGCAAGGCGCGTGGTGTTCGCCGCGCCGCCGCACGCAGATAGGAAACAGCGACTGGGAGGAGTGCCGCTGTTTCACGCGGTGTTACTTGGTTTCGCCGTCCTTGGTCACAATGCCTGGAACGATCGGCTGCTTGGCAGGCACTTCCTCGCCTTTGATGACTTTCGCAGCGGTTTCAACGGCAACCTTGCCCATCTGATCCGGGTACTGTGCGATAACGCCGACCATGACAGGATCGCTTTTCACAGCGTTACGGGCTTCTTCCATACCGTCGAAACCGATGACCTTGACCTGGTTTTCAAGCTTGGCCGACTTCACTGCCGAGGCAGCGGCCAAGGCGGCGTCGTCACCGAAACCGAAGATGCCGACAATATCAGGATTGGCCTGAAGAATGTTCTGTGCGGCCGAAAGAGCTTCCGAACGGGTGATGCCCGGCTGGATCGCAACGATCTTGATGTCTGGATATTTGGCGATGCCCTTTTTGAAACCTTCAATGCGATCCACCACCGACTGAACTGTTGGGTAATCGATCACGGCGACATTTCCCTTTTCGCCGATGGATTTCGCCATGAGTTCGGCAGCCTTTTCGCCGCCCGCGAAATTGTCCGTACCCACAAATGAGGTCACATCAATATTGTTGGCGGGAACATCGACGGTAATCACTTTGATGCCAGCCTTTTGGGCCTTGTTGATGGCCGCGCGAACGCCCTTGCTGTCAACCGGCGAGATGATGATGACGTCGACGCCCTTGGTGATGAAATCTTCGACATCGGCGAGCTGCTTGCTTAGATCCTGGTTGGCGATCGAGACTTCCAGCGGTACGTTCTCTGCCTGCGCTTCCTTCTTCATCGCTTCTGCGAGCGAGATGTAGAATGGATGCTGCTGGGTGAGAAGCGATGCGCCGATGCCTTCGGCAGATGCAGCGCCTGCCATCATGGCCAGAGCTATGCCGGAAAAGAGAATACGGCTGAGCGATTTGCGAAACATGATTTCCTCCGAATAACCGGCGCTCGCCGGGGCGTCCTTCTATGGGACATGAACAAGGGTTTTCCTGCTGGTTCGTCAGTTGTCGCCAACTTCAAACCTCCCGAAGGGCAGGGCCTTCAGCTCATGATTGAGCTCCCTAAGACATGCTAGAGCTTCTTCAATGTGTCAATATAAAAATTTCCACGTGTAAAAATTATAACGATTGAATCCATGCGCGCTAGCCATTGGTGAGCACGGATACAGGTGCGAAGAGGTGGGCTGGCGATCAATCAAGTGTTGAAATTTGTTGCGTCTGAACGGAAATAAATTTACGCATGAAAAGAAAAGTGGATGGCGTCGGAAAACGCCTCTATACCCAAACCGGAAAAGCACGGCATGACCGACCAGAAGATAAGGACGATGGAAGAGTTCGCAGCGGCAAGCGGATTGTCTCGTCCGACGGTCTCGAAATATTTCGACAATCCTGAAAGCGTAAAGCCGTCCACGCGTGCTCGTATCGAAAAGGCGCTGAAAGACCATAATTATCAGCCCAACATTTTTGCGGTCAGCCTCAATCGCAAGAAGCCGAAGAATATCGGCGTTATCGTTCCGCATATATCCGATCCATTCTACGCCGAGATTATTCGACAGATTGAGATGCGCTGTCTGGCGGAGGGCTATTGGACAATCGTGCTGTCGTCTCATGGAGAGAGAAAGCTTGAAGCGCGGGCGATGCGCACGTTGATGTCTCTCAAGATTGCGGGTGTCCTGATGGCTCCGCTCGGTTTCGATACGGATGAGAAGCTTCTTTCCAGCTTGTCGAACTCGACGCCCGCAGTTTTTCTGGACAGTCGCATCAGCGACGATCACCCGTTCGTCGGCACAGACAATCGCCAGAGCATAGGGAACATCACTGAATATCTCTATCGAACGGGGGAGCATCCCTGCTTTCTCGAAATGCCCGCTGTAAACCAAAACGCGCTGGAACGGCGCTCGGCCTATATCGAAACGATGGAAAGGCTTGGGGTTGAGCCTATAGTCCTTCCCATTGCCACAAAGAACTGGAACTTTGAGGAACTGGGCTATCAGGAGGCTGGCCGGATTTTTGATCGCGGTGGATTTCCAACGCGCACAGTTCTTTGTGCCAATGATCGTCTGGCCTTTGGCGTCATTTCCGCCGCGTTCGAGCGACGGCGCCATGTCGGGCGCGAGGAAGGCTGCGATCTTCGTGTCGCTGGTCACGACGACCATCCTCTCAGCCGCTTCACCTGCCCGCCACTCACCACAGTTGCGCAGGATTATCGGCAAATCGCGCAACTCGGTCTCGATATGCTGTTCTCGCGGATCAATGCGCAGGAAAGCGGGGCAGCCGTGGAGAGGGAAACCCGTCGTCTCGATAGCCATCTCATCATGCGCGGCTCTGCGTGACGCCCCTGAAAAGCCTCCTGAAAGACAGGGTATGCACAATCTTGCCATGCGCTCGCCGCAATTGACGGGCGAAAATAGGCTTGTTTTTGATCGTTTTTGCGTCTGTTGACGGCTAAAGGCGTCTTTTCTTCATTCTGCCTTAATTAAGAGTGGCGCGTTAACCAAGCTAGCCGCTTTGATATGTCCGGCGAAGGAAATGCTCCGCTGCTCCCTAGATTTTTTTCATGCTCGCCTATGTGGTTAGGTAGGCAGCATGGAGTTGTGCGGCAATCGGATTGCTGCAAGACATGCGACCCATGTCTGAAATGTCTCACAATTGGTGAGCGGCTAATCCGAACGGTTTCACTGCACGTATGACGGGATGCCGGTTATACTGGAAGGGGTAATGTCTTGCTTATCAGGTTGACTTCTATCGTTCTTTTCCTGATCGGGCTTGTGCTCGGCGGGGGAGGTATCTGGCTCGCGGCCCTCGGCGGTAGCTGGTACTATATTCTGGCGGCGGCCGGCTTCCTGCTGACCGCCATTCTGCTTTTCCGGCGTAGCGCCGCTGCATTGTGGGTCTATGCTCTTGTCATTCTGGGATCGCTTGGCTGGGCCGTTTATGAAGTCGGCTTTGACTGGTGGCAGTTGGGCGCGCGCGGCGGCGTGATAGTGCTGCTCGGCTTCTGGATGCTGACGCCCTGGATCAGGAGACCACTCAATAGCGGAGCCGGCGATAGCGGACTTCCGCTGGCTGCAGCCTCGGTGATCGCTTTGGTGGTCGCAGGTTATGCGATGACACAGGATGCCTATGATATTGCTGGAGAGCTGCCGACGGAGAAGGTGGCTGCCGTGCCTGATCTTGGCGGTAACGTTCCTGACGGCGAATGGCATCAATATGGTCGAACGCCCTATGGCCAGCGCTACTCGCCGCTGACACAGATAACGCCGGAAAATGTCTCCAAACTTCAGGTTGCCTGGCAGTATCAGACCGGCGATGTGAAGCAGCCGCAGGATGTGGCGGAAACGACCTATCAGGTTACCCCGCTCAAGATCGGGGATTCCCTTTATCTCTGCACGCCGCACAACTGGGCCATTGCTCTTGATGCCGCAACCGGCAAGGAAAAGTGGAAATTCGATCCCAAGGTTGGCTTCAATACAGATCGCCAGCACCAGACCTGCCGTGGTGTAAGCTACTGGAAGGACGCGACCGCTACCGCAGGCGCGAAATGCGCTGAGCGGGTCTACCTCCCGACGTCTGACGCAAGACTGATAGCACTCGATACGGCAACCGGAGAAATTTGCACGGATTTCGCCAATGGCGGGACGCTCGATCTCAGTCACGGCATGAAATACAATCCGGCAGGATATTATTACTCCACTTCGCCTCCTGCCGTCGTCGGAGACAAGATCATCGTTGGCGGCGCCGTCAATGACAATTACTCGACGGAAGAACAGTCTGGCGTCATTCGCGCATTCGATATCCGTACCGGTCAACTGCTATGGAACTGGGATTCGGGTAATCCAGATGTAACCACGCCGCTGCCGGAGGGCGAGCACTATACGACGAACTCTCCGAACAGTTGGTCCGTTTCAAGCGTCGATGAAAAGCTCGGACTGATTTTTGTTCCGCTTGGCAACAAGGTGCCTGACCAGCTCGGAATGGACCGAAGCGAGAGTGTGGAGAAGTTTTCCTCGTCCATCGTCGCTCTCGATGTAAACACCGGACAGGTTCGCTGGGTGCGTCAGACGGTACATCATGATCTTTGGGATATGGATGTTCCGGCACAGCCGGTCCTTCTGGAAATCAACGGGGTTCCTGCGCTGGTCGGTCCGACCAAACAGGGCGACCTTTATGTTCTGGATCGACGCACCGGTGAGCCCATCATTCCGGTCAAGGAAATTCCTGCCCCGACAGGCGCGATACCGGAGGACCATACCGCTCCCACACAGCCGATCTCGGATCTCACGTTCAGTCCGCCGCCCTTGCGCGAAAGCGACATGTGGGGCGTGACAATGTTCGATCAGCTCGCCTGTCGTATTGAGTTCCACCAACTGTTCTATGAAGGTCGGTATACTCCGCCTTCGTTACGAGGAACGATTGTCTATCCGGGCAATTTCGGTGTCTTCAACTGGGGCAGCGTGGCCGTCGATCCTGTACGGCAGGTCATGTTCGGTATGCCCACTTATCTGGCCTTCACCTCGCGTCTGGTTCCACGTGCGGATATCCCGCCAAAAGAACAGGATGAGAAGGGAAGCGAGCAGGGTTTGAACCGCAATGACGGCGCCCCCTATGGCGTGTTCATGGGGCCATTTCTCGGCCCGCTCGGCATTCCCTGCCAGACGCCGCCATGGGGTTACGTCGCTGGTGTTGACTTGCGAACTGGCAAGATTGCCTACAAGCATCGGAACGGGACAATCCGCGATATGTCACCGGTTCCGCTTCCGCTGAAGGTTGGCGTTCCAGGTATTGGCGGCCCGATGATCACGGCAGGCGGTGTCGCCTTCCTCGGCGCGGCGGTGGACGACTATCTGCGTGCCTATGATCTGACATCGGGCAAACAGCTCTGGGAAGCCAGACTCCCAGCCGGCGGTCAGTCGACGCCGATGAGCTATACGGTCGGCGACCAGCAGTTCGTTCTGATGGTTGCCGGCGGGCATGGTTCTGTTGGCACCAAGCCCGGCGATTACGTGATCGCCTATACTCTGCCCAAAGGCTGAGCTGGTGATGTGAAAGAAAAACGCCGGGAGTGATCCCGGCGTTTTATTTGCAGACCTTAAATTTTACCGTGCAGCAATTCACCTTTGCGTGGAGCCGGACGTTTGCGGCTTTCCACGCTGTTTTCTGCAAGCTGATGAATGATCGGGCAATCGGGGCGATTATCGCCGTGACAGTTCTTCGCGAGGTAACGTAACGTATCAGCCATCTCCTGGAGCTGGCGCATCTTGGCTTCGAGCTCCTCGACATGGCCGAGCGCCACCTTCTTGACGTCAGCCGATGCGCGGTTCCGGTCGCGCCAGAGTGCCAGAAGTTCCTTGATCTGTTCAACCTGAAAACCGAGATCGCGGCTGCGGCGGATGAAGCGCAGGGTTTCAACGTCTTTCTGCGTGTAGACGCGATAGCCCGAACCTGTTCTCTCGGCAGCTTCAATCAGTCCGATCGTTTCATAATGGCGGATCATCTTCGCTGATATGCCAGATGCCGCAGCTGCCTGCCCGATGTTCATCCCGTTCCTCGCTGGCTGGTCATTTGCAAGGATATAGGAATGCCGTGACGTCTTTCAAAGAGGTTTGTGCTTTCAGCCGGTCCGTCCGGCCCGTTTCAGGAGATAACGCTCAATTGCCTGAAACCCGTCAAAGATGAGTATGGCAAGTGCGGCTACGACGAGTCCTCCCTGCAAAACGAAAGCAAGATTGTTGGAAATGAGCCCGGCAATAATGACTTCTCCAAGTGTTCTTGCAGCGACGGTTGAGCCGATGGTGGCCGTTGCAAGACCGATCACGGCGGAAAGTCTGATGCCCGCCAGAATAACCGGCATGGCGAGTGGAATCTCGACTTTCACAAGCCGTTGCATGCCGGTCATCCCCATGCCGCGCGCAGCCTCGACAACTGGGGGCGGCAACGTCGTTAGTCCTGTCAGCGTATTTTCAAAGATCGGCAGCAAACCATAGAGGAAAAGTGCGATCAGGGTTGGTTTGTCGCCGAAACCGAAAACGGGCACTGCAAGTGCCAGCACTGCAACGGGGGGAAAAGTCTGGCCGATATTCACAAGACTGCGTGAGAGCGGCAGAAACTCCGCGCCCTGCTTTCTGGTAACAAAGATCGCCATCAAGACAGCCACGATCGTGGACGCAAGTGCCGCAAGAGCGACCAGCCCGAGATGCTGCAAAGTCAGCGTCACGAAACTTGCACGTTCATAGATAACGGGCACGCCCTCATTGACGAGCGGTCGAAACAACGGCTCGAAAAGATGGGGCTGCCACAGAAACAGCAGCAGAGCGCCCAGAAGCAGCGCACGCGGAACAAGGGACAGGAACAATTTCATGCCGGACGCTCTGCCTGATGCAGAAGCCTGTCGAGCGTGACTTGTCCAAGTGGTCTTCCATCCTGATCAAGAACGGGAAGGGCTTTGCGCCCTGACCACAGAAGCTCGGCAAGGGCATCGCGTTGCGATGCCGTCACCGACAATGTTTCGCCGTTGGCATCACCGGGTTGGATAACGGTCTTGAGGTCCATCAGAGAGAGAAGACGGAAAGGGCGTTCTGCCGTTCCGACAAGGCGTTCGACGAATTCGGTTGCCGGACGGGCAAGAATTTCGGCCGGTGGGCCATATTGCAGCAATTTTCCGTCGTCCATGACAGCGATACGATCACCCAGCGATATTGCTTCCTCCATATCGTGCGTGACAAGGATTATGGTCGTGCCGAGCCGCTTCTGGATCGCCTTCAGATCTTCTTGGGCCTTGGCTCGGATTACCGGGTCGAGTGCCCCGAATGGCTCATCCATGAGAAGGATGTTCGGCCCGGCAGCGAGTGCGCGTGCCACGCCGACACGTTGCTGTTGCCCGCCGGAAAGTTCGTGCGGGTAGCGGTCGCGATAGTCTGCTGGTTCAAGCTGAAAAAGGGCAAGCAGTTCGTCCACGCGTGCATCGATGCGCTGCTTTTGCCATCCGAGCAGAAGTGGAACTGTCGCTATATTCTCCGCGACGGTTCGATGCGGAAAAAGTCCGTTCTGCTGGATCACATACCCGATCCGCCGCCGCAGAACATGGCCGGGTTCGTCCATGATGCTGCGGCCATCGATGCGGATTTCTCCATCGGTCGGCTCGACCAGACGATTGACCATTCGCAACAGGGTCGTCTTGCCGGAACCCGACGTTCCGACAATGGCAGCAATGCTGTGGGGTTCGATGGTAAAGCTCACCGCGTCCACCGCTGCACGTCCGTTATAGCGCTTTGTTACATGGTCGAACTCAATCATAGGGAGCTGCCTTTCCGGGTGGTTTCTATCGCCGCATCCAGAATGACAGCAGCACCAAAGGCGAGAAGAACGGTAGGCAAGGCACCCAGCAGGACAAGATCCATTGCCGTTTGCCCAATGCCCTGGAAGACGAATGTTCCGAAGCCGCCGCCACCGATCAATGCCGCAATGGTCGTCAGGCCGATATTCTGCACCATGACGATACGTATTCCTGTGAGAATAACGGGAAAAGCGAGCGGAAACTCAGTCTTGAAGAGGCGTTGCAGGCGCGTCATGCCCATGCCGCGAGCGGCATCCGTGACCGGCTCTGGCACTTGCGCCAGCCCGGCTACGGTATTTGCCACGATGGGCAGCAGCGAATAGAGGAAAAGCGCAACGAATGCCGGGGCCGCGCCGATCCCACGGATACCGATAGCGCCCGCCCAGGGAAATTGTGTGGCGAACCAGCTAAGCGGTGCAATCAAAACACCGAACAGGGCCATGGACGGAATAGTTTGCACGATATTGAGGCTGTTGAGGACCAAAGCGCGCAGTTTCGGTAGGCGATGGCAGATAAGCCCCAGCGGAATACCCACTGCGGTGGCCGCTGCAAGCGATCCCAATGCCAGCGCTATATGCCGTTCTGCTTCGTTCCAGAAGCTGTCCGCGCGGCTTTGATATTCTTTCATGAATGAAATGCTGTCCCAGAGCCCCGAGGACAGCAGCGCGGCAAGAAGGAATGCTGCAATGACGAGCAGCCCGACCCGTAAAAGTGGGCCGGCACGCAGCCGGATCAGCCCGTCGGCGACATAAAGTGCGCTCGCAAAAAACAGCAGCCAAAAGCCGGAAGCCGGAGAGATGCGGGCATAATTGTTTCCTTCAGGCGACAAGTATGACGCGGCCAGGCCGATTGCCGTCATGACTGATGCGAGACCGAACAGAGCCGCGAAGAGCCGCAACAGATTGTTGCTGCGGACAAAGCCGATCAGCAGTCCTGCCACCACAATAGCGGCAAACGACAGCGCCAAGCCGGGTGGCAGGGCGTCAAAAAGATAACGCGGTTCGCCTTGCACAATACGGTTTGCCCGAAAGTTTGCAAATGGCAGAAGCAATCCAGACAAGCCGATTGCCACAATAACCAATCCGAGCTTGTCGATATATGCAAACAAACCCTTCGTGTCATCTGCCTGGATCGTCTGGTGTGTTGCACTCATGCCCGGTAAATACTGCGCTCTCTACTTCAGAAATCCGTTGCTTTTAAGAAAATCCTCGGCGACCGCTTTTGCCGGTTCGCCACCAAGCTGCACGCGACCGTTGAGTTCCTGAAGCGTGGTGAGGTCAAGTTTCTCGAATACCGGCTTCAGCAACTCCTCGATTTTCGGATTTTTCTTCAACACTTCCTCACGGATGATCGGCGCGGGCTGATAAACCGGCTGCACATGCTTGTCGTCTTCAAGAACGACAAGCCCGGAAGGCGCGATGCCGCCATCGGTACCGTAGACCATAGCCGCATTGGCACCGTTGGTCTGGTTCGCCGCCGCAGCAATTGTTGCGGCTGTGTCGCCGCCTGAAAGCGTGATGAGCTGGTCGGGTTTCAGCGTGAAGCTATAGGCGGTCTGGAAAGCCGGGAGCGCTGCTGCCGAGTTCACGAATTCCGAGGATGCAGCCAGAATGACCTTTCCTCCGCCTGAAATGTACTTTCCGAACTCGCTCAGGTTCGTAAGCTTGTTTTCGTCGGCAACATCCTTGCGCACTGCAATGCCCCAGGTGTTATTTGCCGGTGAGGGAGCCAGCCAGACGATCTTGTTGGCATCATAATCGAGTTGCTTTGCATTCTCGAAAGCTTTGGCCGGATCTTTCCAGAGCGGATCGTCAGCCTTGTTGAAGAAGAAGGCGGCATTGCCGGTATATTCGGGATAGATGTCGATCTCGCCGGCGGTGATCGCCTTGCGAACGACCGGCGTGGCGCCGAGCTGGATGCGATCGGTTGTCTGGATCCCATTCGCATTGAGAACGGCCAAAATGATGTTGCCGAGAACACCGCCCTCAGTGTCGATCTTGGAAGAGACGACGACCTGTGCCTGCGCGAGGCTGGAAAATTGAATGGTACCCGCAAAGAGGGCAAGCGCGACGGCACTTCCCTTGAATAGATTTCCGTACGACATGCTCTTCATCCCATCGCGCTGGTTTTTCCTTGTGAAGGTAAACTATAGCGCAGGCGGGAAAAGGAAACCGTCGTTCGACACCCCTCCTGACAGAAGGCTGGCAGGAGGGGTGGTCTCAAAAGGCAGGATCAGGCCGTAAAATCGCTTTGCGTGCCGTGTGCTTCAATGGCCTGTGCAAGACGTTGCAGCGCATGGACATAAGCTGCCGAGCGGAGCGTGACTTTATACTGCTTGGCATGGTTCCAGATGGCGCGGCCTTCCCGTTCCATGATGGTTTTCAGGCGCTCGTGGATTTCTTCAATCGTCCAGTAATAGCCCTGACGGTTCTGCACCCATTCGAAATAGGAAACTGTCACGCCACCGGCATTGGCCAGAATATCCGGCAGCACGATGACGCCGTTGTTCGCAAGAATCGTGTCTGCTTCCGGCGTAACTGGACCATTGGCAAGCTCGACAATCAGCTTGGCCTTGATGGATGCCGCATTGTCGGCGTGGATCATGTTCTCCATGGCACTTGGCACGAGGACATCGCACTCGGCTGCGAGCAGTTCATCAGGCGTGATGGCTTCATGGCCGTTCTTGCCAGCGGTAGAGACCACTGATTTGTTTTGGGCCTTCGCTTCCAGAAGAGCATCCAGATCAAGGCCGCTGGCGCAATAAACAGCGCCCGACGAATCCGATACGGCAACGATCTTGTGGCCATCGCTGGCCATCAGCTTCGCGATAAACTGACCGGCATTGCCGAAGCCCTGAACGGTGACGCGAAGCTGCGAAGCAAGTCCCAGATCTTGTGCTAGATGATGCACCAGATAAAAGCCGCCGCGTGCTGTTGCATCATTGCGCCCGAGCGAACCGCCAAGTGCCAGCGGCTTGCCGGTAATGACGGCGGGCGAAGACTGGCCGACGATCTGTGAATATTCGTCTGCCATCCAGCCCATGATCATGGAGTTGGTATAGACATCCGGTGCCGGAATGTCGCGATCCGGGCCGATAATGCCGGAGAAAGCCTGAATATAGGCGCGCGACAGACGTTCAAGTTCGGCTTTTGAAAGTTGACGTGGATCGACCTGGATAGCGCCCTTGCCGCCGCCATAAGGCAGGTTCATCACCGCGCATTTAAACGTCATCCAGAAAGCCAGCGTTTCGACTTCTTCAGCCGTTGATTCTGGATGGTAACGAATACCGCCTTTGGTTGGTCCGCGGGTGTCGTCATAGCGGCAGCGCCATGCAAGAAAGGATTTGCGTGAACCGTCATCCATGCGGATCATCAACCGCACTTTCATGGTTTCGCGGGCATATTTCAGCTTCTCGATAACATCTGGATCGATATTGATGTGGCTTGCCGCTTCGTCCAGACGGACGAGTGCGCTCTCGAGTAGATTCTCCTTAGTCACGAAATCACCTTTCTTGCGTTTCTTTTATTCTGGGCGCGATTTTGCGAAAGAATGCGTAGAGCTTTGCGCAATAAAAGAAAAGGGAAAAGGACAATAATGTTGTCCTATTTTGTGGTGGCATTTGTTGAAACTGCTTTGCCGTCGGGTTGCAGATGCAGGCCCATTGGTCTTGGGTGGACGAGATGTCGCGAAATGGTGGGCATGTCGTATTTGTGGCGTCTTTTGACGCAAGCCTGCTGTCGGGCTTGATGCGGAAATAATAGAGATATTCCTCAAAGGCTTCGCTTGCGTCGACTGGGCGCCGGCGGTCGCGAAACTGGTGGTTGTCTATGTCCCGTTTTTCTGCAGCTTCAATTATCAAGAATGCGTTTTCCGGCAATAAGAACTGGAAGCCGCAATGGCCGAATGCAGAGCCCAAGGCCGAGTATGACGTAATCATTGTCGGCGCTGGCGGGCATGGTCTGGGTGCGGCCTATTATCTGGCCAAGGAGCACGGCATCACCAATGTCGCGGTTATTGAAAAGGGCTGGCTTGGCGGCGGCAATACCGGGCGCAACACCACCATTATCCGCTCCAACTATCTCTATGATGAAAGCGCGCATCTTTATGAACATGCGATGAAGCTGTGGGAAGGCCTGAGTCAGGACCTCAACTACAATGTCATGTTCTCGCAGCGCGGCGTTATGATGCTGGCGCATACGGTTCATGATGTGCAGAGCTTCAAGCGCCATATCCATGCCAATCGCCTCAATGGCATCGACAATGAATGGCTGACCAAGGAGCAGGCAAAGGAATATTGCCCGCCGCTCGATATTTCAGCCAATGCCCGCTATCCGGTTGTTGGCGCCAGCTTGCAGCGGCGCGGCGGCGTGGCCCGCCACGACGCGGTTGCCTGGGGCTATGCGCGCGGCGCGACGGAACGTGGCGTCGATATTATCCAGAATTGCCCTGTCACAGCCATCCGCCGCGATGCATCGGGTCGTGTGACCGGCGTTGATACGCCGCGCGGTTTCATCAAGGCGAAGAAGGTGGCGGTTTCGGCTGCTGGCAGCACATCGATTGTCATGGATACGGCAGGCGTGCGTATGCCGCTTGAAAGCTTCCCGTTGCAGGCACTCGTGTCCGAGCCGGTCAAGCCGATCTTCCCTTGCGTGGTCATGTCCAACACGGTTCACGCCTATATCAGCCAGTCCGACAAGGGTGAACTGGTGATTGGTTCGGGTACTGACCAATATGTATCCTACAGCCAGCGCGGTGGTCTGCCCCTGATCGAGCACACACTGGCGGCCATCTGCGAAGTCTTCCCGATCTTCACCCGTATGCGGATGCTGCGCAAATGGGGTGGTATCGTTGATGTCACGCCGGATCGTTCGCCGATCATCGGCAAGACGCCGGTGCCGGGCCTTTATGTCAATTGCGGCTGGGGCACGGGCGGCTTCAAGGCAACACCGGGGTCGGCGCATGTTTTTGCGCATACGATTGCTCGTGACGAACCGCACTGGATCAATGCTCCTTTCACGCTGGAACGTTTCACCACCGGTCGCCTGATCGACGAAGCGGCCGCTGCTGCTGTCGCGCACTAAAAGCATTTCCAGGAAAAGTGGAAACCGGTTTTCCGTTCGGAAATGCGTTGAAAAAATAAGAGAAACACACAATGCTTCTTATCCGTTGCCCTTATTGCGAAATGGAACGTCCCGAGCTGGAATTCGCCTATGCGGGCGAAGCGCATATTGCGCGCCCTGCCGATCCATCGACGCTTTCCGATGATCAATGGCGCGATTTCCTGTTCACGCGCTCCAATCCGCGCGGCACCCATTATGAACGCTGGCGGCATATCAACGGCTGCGGACGCTTCTTTAATGCGGTGCGTGACACGGTGAGCGACAAGTTTGTCACCACCTACAAGGCGGGTGAACCCCGTCCTGCCTTGGCAGAAACTCCGGCCGCGGAGACAAAATAATGACCGATATGCGTATTCATAACAAAGGCCGTGTTAACAAGGCCAAGTCCGTTCGCTTCACCTTCAACGGCAAATCCTATTCCGGTTTTGAAGGCGATACGCTGGCATCGGCCCTGCTTGCCAATGGTGAGCATCTCGCCGGTCGTTCGTTCAAATATCACCGTCCGCGCGGCATTCTTTCCGCCGGCTCCGAAGAGCCGAATGCGTTGATGGGCGTTTCGCGCGGACCGGGCCGGTTTGAGCCCAACACCCGCGCAACGGTTCTCGAACTTTATGACGGCCTGAAGGCTGAAACCCAGAACCATTGGCCGTCGCTCAAGCACGATGTCGGCGCGATCAATGATGCGTTCTATATGTTTTTTTCGGCGGGCTTTTACTACAAGACCTTCATGTGGCCGAAAAGCTTCTGGAACAAGGTCTATGAGCCTTTTATCCGTGGCGCGGCCGGTCTTGGCAAATCGCCATCCGAGCCTGATCCCGACACCTATGCCAGCCGTTATGCTTTCTGCGATGTGCTGATCGCTGGCGGCGGACCCGCTGGTCTGGCCGCAGCGTTAGAGGCTGCAAAAAGCGGTGCCAAGGTTATCCTCGTTGACGAGCAGGCAGAATTTGGCGGCTCGCTTCTCTCAGAACCAGAGCCGGTCATCAATGGCCGTGCAAGCTGGGACTGGCTGAGCGAAACCATAGAAGCGCTCAAGGCCAATTCCAATGTCACGCTTCTGCCGCGCACAACGGCAATCGGCTATTACCACCAGAACATGGTCGGTCTTTGCGAGCGTCTGACGGATCATTTGGCGAAGCCAGCGACCAATGCGCCGCGTGAACGTATGTGGCGCGTGCGCGCAAAGCAGGTGGTGCTGGCACAGGGCGCGATTGAAAAGCCGCTGGTTTTTGCAGGCAATGACCGTCCGGGCGTGATGCTGGCTTCCGCCGCACGAACCTATCTCAATCGCTATGGCGTCAAGGTCGGCAATCAGGCTGTTGTCGTCACCTCGCATGACAGCGCATGGCTGGCGGCCTTTGATCTGGCTGTTGCTGGCGTCAAGGTTCCGGCCATCATCGATGTGCGTGAAAAGGTGGCCGACAGCCTCATCAATCGCGCAAAGATGCTTGGCATTGAAACACTGACCGGATGGACCGTGACCGATACAGGTGGACGCCATCGCGTGTCATCCGTACGCGCCAATCCGGTTTCCAATGGCGCGGTCGGTGCTGCACGCATGATTTCCTGCGATGTGCTGCTAATGTCTGGCGGCTGGAATCCGAGCGTGCATCTGTTCTCGCACACGAAAGGCTCTCTTGTCTGGGATGAGGCGCGTCAGATCTATCTGCCGGGCGAACCCACCGAGGAGAGCCGTTGTGCGGGTGCTGGCAATGGCAATTTCGACCTGCAGGCCGCTCTGCGTGAGGGGGCGGAAGCAGGCGCTGCCGCCGCCAGAGATGCGGGACACAAGGCCAAGGCATCTGAATATGCGGTCGCCGGTGATTTCGTTTGCTATGGCGTGAGCTGCCGTGAGTTGCCGACCGATCGCGATCCGGGCAAGGCCAAGGCTTTCATCGATTTCCAGAATGATGTGACCGCCAAGGATATTCGTCTGGCCGTGCGCGAGGGCTTCCACTCCATCGAGCACGTCAAGCGCTATACCACCAACGGTATGGCGACCGATCAGGGCAAAACCTCGAACATCAACGGTCTGGCCGTTGCAGCGGATGCGTTGAAACGGCCCACGCCGCAGGTGGGGCTCACCACTTTCCGCCCGCCTTATATGCCGACAACCTTCGGGGCCTTCTGCGGTTATAATCGTGGAAAGCTGTTTGATGTCACGCGCAAGACGCCAATTGATAGCTGGGCCGAACAGCATGGCGCCGCTTTTGAGCCTGTCTCGCTTTGGCGCCGCGCATGGTATTTTCCGAAAGCCGGTGAGGATATGCATCAGGCTGTGGCGCGTGAATGTCGTGCTACGCGTGAATCATTGGGTATGTTTGACGCTTCCACGTTGGGTAAGATCGAAGTGGTCGGCCCCGATGCGGCAGAATTCATGAACCGGATGTACACCAACCCATGGACGAAGCTTGGTGTCGGGCGCTGCCGCTACGGTCTGCTGCTTGGCGAAGACGGCTTTATCCGCGATGACGGTGTGGTCGGTCGCCTCACGCAGGACCGCTTCCATGTGACCACCACGACTGGCGGTGCCGCGCGTGTTCTCAACATGATGGAAGACTATCTCCAGACCGAATGGCCGGAACTGAAAGTTTCGTTGACCTCGACCACCGAACAATGGGCCGTGGTGGCGATCAACGGTCCGAATGCGCGCAAGCTCATTGAGCCGATGGTGGAAGGTCTGGACATTTCCGATGAGGCTTTCCCGCATATGTCGGTTGCGGAATGCAAATTCCTTGGCGTGCCGGCGCGTCTCTTCCGCATGAGCTTCACGGGCGAGCTGGGCTATGAAATCAATGTGCCCGCTCGTTATGGTCTCTCACTCTGGAAGGCGCTTTACGAGGCCGGTCAGCAATATCACATCACGCCGTATGGCACCGAAGCCATGCATGTTCTGCGTGCTGAAAAAGGCTATATTATTGTCGGTCAGGATACTGACGGTACGGTCACGCCGGATGATGCAAGCCTTGGCTGGGCGATTGGTAAGCAGAAGCCGGATTTCGTCGGCAAGCGTTCGCTGACACGTCCCGATATGCTGAAAAAGGATCGCAAGCATCTGGTCGGGCTTCTGACCAAAGACCCGAAGCTGGTGCTGGAAGAAGGTGCGCAGATTGTCGCCGACCCAAAGCAGGCCTTGCCGATGACCATGCTTGGCCATGTCACCTCGTCTTATTGGAGCGAGGCGCTTGGCCGGTCTATCGCCATGGCACTGGTGTCAGGCGGCAAGGATCGTATGGGGGAAACGCTTTATATGCCGATGCCGGATGGCAGCGTGCACGAGGCGGTTGTTTCGGGCATGGTTTTCTATGATCCCGAAGGCAAGAAACTGAACGGATAAGGATTGAACCATGCTTGTTGAGACAAAACCTTATTCGAACCGTAAGGTCGTGATTCCGGGTCGTCTGGAAATCCATGCAGCCGACGACACAGCGCGCTTCATCTTGCGCATTGCGCCGGCAAAGCTCGCTTTGGCGGAAGCGGCTCTGGGCGCAAAAATCCCGGCTAGGATCGGCGATCTTAACCGTTCTAATGATATTGCGGTTGCCTGCATCGGGCCGGATGAATGGTATATCTGGGCCGAGGAAGCCAGGGGTGCCGCCATCCTACAGGCTTTCGCCAAGCTCTATGAAACCGAGCCGCACAGCTTGACGGAAGTAAGCCATCGCGAAACCGGCATCGACATTTCCGGCCCAAAGACGGAATGGCTGTTGAATGCCGCATCCCCGCTTGACCTTTCGCAGATGAAGTCTCCCGGTGCTGCCCGCACGATCTTTGATCATGCCCAGATCATTCTATTGAAGTGGGATGCCGACCATTACCGGATCGAAGTGTGGAACTCATTCGCCGATCACGTCTGGACCTTGCTGGAAGTGGCAAGCAACGAAGTCTAACACGCAAGCCCAGAGCGTGTCGCGCTTAATCCTACCCATAGCGCTCGCTCTAGGTTCTTTTCATTGTCTCATGTTCGCGAACGCTCAATGAGTCCATTTAGCTGCGACATGCTTTATTTATCAAATCGGGACTGAGAACGCCGCCCAATCGGGCGGCGTTTTCGCGTTCTGAGCCCAATTTCAGCCTTGCCTTCCATTAATCCATATGTGAAGACTGTATTCACATAAGAAATTCACGAGGAGGGAATTTTCCGATGCCGGAAAGCGAACTGCCGCTGAGCGGGCTGGTCGTTGTTGATATGAGCCAGTTCCTGTCGGGGCCTTATTGCTCGTTGCGCCTGATGGATCTGGGTGCGCGGGTCATCAAGATTGAGCGGCCCGATGGCGGCGATCTCTCGCGCAGGCTTTATCTGAGCGATACGGAAATCGGCGGCGATTCCACGATTTTTCATGCAATCAATCGCGGCAAGGACAGCCTTGCCATCGACCTGAAAAACCCTGACGATCTGGCGGCGCTGAAAAAACTTCTCGCTCAGGCCGACGTGTTGATTCAGAACTTCCGTCCCGGTGTCATCCAGCGTCTTGGTCTTGATTACGACGCCGTTCAGCAAATCAATCCGCGCCTCGTCTATGCATCGATCAGCGGCTATGGCGAGGAGGGGCCATGGGTCGGCCGTCCGGGGCAGGATCTGCTGGCACAGGCGCGCTCCGGCCTCATGTGGCTCAATGGTGATGAAGGGCAGGGGCCGGTGCCATTTGGTCTCGCCGTTGCCGATATGCTGGCAGGCGCGGCAGCAGCGCAGGGTATTCTTGCAGCACTGGTTCGCCGGGGTGTGACGGGCAAGGGCGCGCATGTGGAAACCAGTCTTCTTGAAGCGCTGGTCGATTTCCAGTTTGAGGTGCTGACCACGCATCTCAACGACGGGCGCCGTTTGCCAAAACGTTCGGATTTCCGCAGTGCCCATGCCTATCTTGCAGCACCCTATGGCGTTTATCCGGCAGCGGACGGTTATCTGGCGATTGCCATGATGCCGATTGCGAAACTGGCAGCATTGCTTGAAACCGACACGCTGGCACCTTTTGCGGATGATCCGAAAACAGCCTTTGCCAAGCGTGATGAGATCAAGCGGCTGATCGCTGAGCGCATTGCCGAGAAAACTGTCGATGAATGGCTCGCCATTCTGGAGCCTGCCGATATCTGGTGCGCCCGCGTTCTCAATTGGGAAGAGCTTCTTTCGAGCGAAGGCTTCTCGGTTCTCGATATGCTTCAGACGGTGACACGTGAAGATGATGTTTCCATCACCACCACGCGTTCACCGCTGCGTATCAACGGACAGCGCCCGAAGGTGGCACGCGCCGCACCGCGCATTGGCGAAAACAGCGTTCAGATTCGCGAGGAGTTCGGACTATGAGCACGATCAGGCTTAAGGGCATGACCTGGAGCCATCCGCGCGGCTATGACCCGATGGTTGCGGCCGCCGAACAATGGCTCAAGCAGAAGAACGTCGAGATCGAATGGGAAAAGCGCTCGCTCCAGGATTTTGAAACCTTTCCAGTCGAGGAATTGGCGCGCAATTTCGATATGATCGTGATTGATCATCCGCATGTAGGACAGATCACCAAGGAAGGCTGTCTGTTGCCGCTTGACGTGGCGGGTCGTGAGATCGAACTCAAGGCGCTTGCCGATGGTTCGGTTGGACAATCTTTCCCGAGTTATAACTGGCGGGGGCGGCAATGGGCATTTCCGCTGGATGCCGCGACGCAAGTTCAGGCATGGCGTCCCGATCTGATGGATATGCCTGCAACTTCGTGGGCTGAAGTGCTGCGTCTTGCCCGTGCCGGGAAAGTTCTGCTGCCACTGCGCTCGCCCCATTCGCTGATGAGTTTCTACACACTCGCCGCCAATAACGGTACGCCTTGCTCGGTGGAAGGAGAGCTGATCTTAGTTGAGGATGGCTCACAGGCTTTCGAGCAGTTGCGTGAGCTTGCGTCATTGGTGAAGCCCGAATGTTTTAGCATGGACCCGATTGCCGTGTTTGAGGAAATGGCAAAGCCTGAATCCGGGATTGCCTGTTCGCCGTTGATTTACGGCTATGTGAACTATGCCATGCCCGGTTTCCGTGATCGCCTGATCCGCTTTGCCGATATTCCATTAGGTCCGGCGGGTTTTGCCGGGTCGGCTCTGGGCGGTACGGGCATTGCTGTTTCAACCTTCAGCAAACACCCGCAAGCGGCTATCGACTTTGCTTATTGGGTTGCAGGCGGGGATGTGCAGAAGGGGCTTTATGCGGCGTCCAATGGTCAGCCGGGACACGCGGCAGCCTGGGAAGACGACGGTGTGAATGCGGTGACGTCTGACTTCTATCGCGACACGCGCGCGACGTTGGAAGGCGCATGGGTGCGTCCCCGTCACGATGGCTATATGCCGTTTCAGGAAGCGGCCTCCGAGCGCATCAACAAGGGCTTGCTGGACAATGAGAAGGCAGAAAATGTCGTGGCCGACCTCAATCGGCTTTTCCGCGAAAGCTTCTGATTTATATGGAAAGGCTGGCGGCTTGCCGCCAGCCTGATCAATGTCAAAGTTTCCAAAGACGCGTTGCATTCTCGGAAAGAAGCAGCGCTCTTTCATCTTCGCTGCACCCTTCAAGAAGTGCGTGGGTTGTCGCCACCCATGTCGAAAGCCCGGCATCTACATTGCTTGCTAGTGTGCAGACCGGCCAGTCGCTTCCCCACACAATGCGTTCCCAGCCGAATGAGTGAATAACATGCTCCACATAAGGGCGCACGGTGTCGACGGTCCAGTTTTCAGGATTGGCATAGGCAACCACACCGGAAATCTTTGCCGTTACATTGTCGCGCCGCGAAACTTTGGTAATGCCCATCTTCCAGCTTTCCAATGCGCCTGACTTGATGTCGGGTACGCCGCAGTGATCGAGCACGAATTGCACGTGCGGGGCGAGATCGGCAAGTGCCGTCACCTTGTCGATCTGGTGTGGAAGTGTGCAGAGATCAAAGGTCAGGCCGGTGCCTTCCAGCCGTTTGATATTTTCCCGAAACAACGCGCCTTCTGAAAGTTCATCCGGTACGACGTGCAGCACACGGCGAAAGCCTTTGACGAAAGGATTGCTGCGGCTTTGTTCCAGATATGCGGCAAATCCCGGCTCTTCCGGGCGACAGGAAGCAATGGCACCCTTGATAAAACCGCCCGATCTTCTGGAAATCTCCTGAATGTGGTCCGTTTCAGCCTGAATGGCATCGGTTGCCACATCCACTTCCATATGCAGCGCTGCGTTAATGCCACAGCGTTCAGCCTGTTGTCTGTAGGTCTCAAACAGAAAGTCACGGTTGAGTGCCGGAACGCCGTCAAGCCATGGATAATTGAGCGCGCTTTTGTCGATCAGGTGCAGATGGGTGTCTATAATCATGAATTTCTCCTCGTCTTGATACTTTCAAAAAAGAAGAGAGTTTTCAAATAAGAATTATGGCTTTCGTCTAATCTGTTGCTCCAATGTCTGAGCCGACCAGTTTGGACAGGTCTTTGACCGTCTTTTGCAGCAGATTGATTGTCTGCGTGATGTCTGGTGCCGAGGCCGAGTTTACCAGCGTAACATAAGGGCAAGTCAGTGCTGCGATGCAGGTGCCTTCAGGTCCGAGGATCGGTGCCGAAAGATTGTAAACGCCAGCAACCTGCGCACTCGGCATCATTTCATAGCCGCGCTCGCGGATCTGGTCGAGGCGTTCGTAGAAGCTATCGTCAAGTTTCACGCTTTCGCCGCCTTTTACATATTCCGCAATCATCATCTTGCGTTCTTCCGGTGAGCGAAACGCCAGAAGTATGTGGCCTGACCCCGTATCAAACAGGCTGATATGCGAGCCGACGCGGATTGAAATACCCCAGTAATCCGGCGCTTCCTGCTGCGCAATCACGACGACAGATCCGCGATCAAACACCGCAAGTTGGTTGGCTTGCCTCGAGCGGTCGGCAAGTTCGCGCATGAAAGGTGTCGCGAAAGACGCAAGTCTGCGCACCGGCGCATGAAGATGCGCAAGACCGAACAGTTTGAGTGTCAGCGAATAGCGGTCGCCTTCAAGCTTTGTGACGTAACCGCGCTTCACCAGCCGGTCGAGCATACGGTAAAACTCGTTGGGGCTGCGATCAAGATATTTGGCAATCTCGGCCTGGCTCAAGCCGCCATCGACGCTTGCCAGCAATTCGAGAATATCCAGCCCTTTGTCCAGCGCGGGTGCGCGGTAGCGATCATCCGTTTCCAAGCTGACCCTCCTTTATGAATAACGTACTTCATATACGAACATCGCAGCAGATGAAAGTCATGAACTCAGCGAAAGCGCCTTGACCGACTGTGAATAATATGTTTGCATATAAATACATAATTTACAATTGGGTGCGGACACGGGAGATGTCCGTCATGAGGAGGAAAGTATGAGGTATTTTACGACGTCTGTGCTGGCAGGTTCAGTTCTGCTAGCGCTGGGTATGGTTTCTGCGGGGGCAGCGGACCTTCCGGGTAAATTTGAAGGCGTGACGATAAACGCCAAGCTGATCGGCGGTCAGCAATATGAAGCGCTTTATTCGCGCATTGCCGAATGGGAAAAGGCGACCGGTGCCAAGGTCAATATCCTGTCCAAGAAAAACCACTTCGAACTGGACAAGGAAATCAAGTCGGACATCGCTTCTGGTTCGGTCAACTGGTGTGTTGGCTCCAACCACTCGTCTTTTGCGCCGCAATATCCTGTTCTCTATGCCGACCTGAATGGCTTGCTTCCAAAGGAAGAAATCGAAGGTTTCGTGCCATCGGTGATCAAGGCATCGACACTTAACGACAAGCTGGTCATGCTGCCGCGCGCGCAGTTTGACGTCTCCGCGCTTTACTATCAGAAGAGCCTCTACGAGGATGACGCCAAGAAGGCGGCATTCAAGGAAAAATACGGCTACGATCTGGCGCCGCCAAAGACATGGAAAGAAGTTTCCGATCAGGCTGTGTTCTTTGCGGATCCGCCGAATTTCTACGGTACGCAGTTTGCGGGTAAGGAAGAAGCGATCAATGGCCGCTTCTATGAAATGCTGGTTGCTGAAGGCGGTGAATATCTGGATGGGGAAGGCAGGCCAGCCTTCAATTCGGAAGCCGGTGTGCGTGCGCTGGATTGGTTCGTGAATGTCTATAAGGCCAAGGCTGTCCCTGCCGGTACAACCAATTATCTCTGGGATGAGCTTGGTGCAGGTTTTGCATCGGGTACGATTGCGCTCAATCTGGACTGGCCAGGTTGGGCGAGCTATTTCAACGATCCAAAATCGTCAAAAGTTGCAGGCAATGTCGGTGTTGTCGTGGCCCCTGAAGGTTCGGCTGGCAAGCGCACTGGCTGGTCGGGTCATCATGGTTTCTCGGTGACGGAATCCTGTGACAACAAGGATGCCGCTGCATCGCTCGTCTGGTTCCTGACCAACGAGGATTCGCAGAAGCAGGAATCGGCTGCTGGTACGCTGCCAACCCGCACTGCTGTCTGGGATTATGTCATCGAACAGGCTGCTTCCGACCCATACAAGAAGGAAGTGCTCTCGGTATTCCAGGAAACGGCCAAGACCGCTTTCCCGGTCCCGCAGACCCCGTCCTGGATCGAAATTTCAAACGCTGTCTACCCTGAGCTTCAGGCTGCGATCCTTGGCGACAAGACTTCGCAACAGGGGCTCGACGATGCAGCCAAGAAAGCAACGCAGATTCTCGAGGATGCTGGCGAACTCTAAGCACGCCGTTTGATTTAAACTATGACTTCATGGCCCGCTCTGAACGGGGCGGGCCATTTTGCGCTTATCAACGCACCGCTTCGGAAGAACAATGTTTAAACGAATTTCCCCGCCGGTTCTGCTTTTGCTTCCGGCCTTCATCATTCTCGCGGCGGTGGTCCTGTTTCCCCTCGCGCTGTCGCTTTACTCAAGCTTCACGCCGTTCCGGCTGACGCGACCTGACAGCCTGTTCACCTTCATCGGTCTGCGTAACTATCAGCGCATCATGAGTGATTGGGTGTTTTGGGCAGCATTCATTCGCACGGTGATCTTCCTCACCATTGCGCTCAATCTGGAAATGCTGCTGGGCCTTGGCCTGGCGCTGCTCATCAACAAGGCCACCCACGGCCAGCGCGTTTTGCGTACCTTGATGATGTTCCCGATGATGTTCTCGCCGGTTCTGGTCGGCTTCCAGTTCAAGTTCATGTTCAACGACAATATCGGTCTGGTGAACAATGCGTTGCAATCGCTGGGTATCACCGACACCGCCATTCCATGGCTGATCGACGGCAATCTGGCGCTGTTTGCCATTTTGATGGCGGAAGTCTGGATGTCGACCTCAGTATTTGCGATCCTCATTCTGGGCGGCCTTCTGTCCATGCCGCAGGATCCGGTCGAGGCCGCGCGGGTTGATGGCTGTACGCCGTGGCAGACGTTCCGCTATGTCATCTGGCCCTATCTGATGCCGTTCGCCTTCATCGCAATGACCATTCGTTCGCTTGATGTGGCGCGCGCCTATGACATCGTGAAGATCATGACCGATGGCGGGCCGGCACGGCGAACCGAGCTGATCTGGACGCTGGTCGGCCGTACCGCCTATTCGGATGCGCAGATGGGCTTGGCCAATGCCATGGCCTATGTCGCGATCCTGCTCTCGATCCTCTTTACTGTAATGTTCTTCCGCAAGCTTGCAGCCGCACGCGCGCAAATCGGAGCGGAGTGGTAATCATGGCTTCCAAAACCCTCTCTAATAATCAGCATCGCGTGCTACGCCGCGTCAAGAAACTCGCCTATCTCATCGGCCTGTTTCTCGCGATGACAATCATCTGCCTTCCGGGTTTGTGGATCGTGCTGTCTTCGCTGCGTCCGCCGGTCGAAATCATGGCAAAGCCGCCGGTCTGGATCCCGCAGGAAATCACGCTTGATGCTTATTACGCGATGTTCTCTGGTGCGGGTGGCGGCGGTATCCCGGTATGGGATTATTTCCGCAACTCGCTGATCATCTCGGTCACATCCACCATTATTGCGCTGATCGTCGGCGTGTCGGGCGGCTATGCCTTTGCGCGCTTCCGCTTCTGGGGCAAATCGACAACCTTCCTCGGCCTCATGCTGACACGCTCGGTGCCAGGCATTGCCCTGTCGCTGCCGCTGTTCATGCTCTATTCGCGCATCGGCATCATCGACACGCATTTTGGTCTGATTGTCACCTATGTGGCCCTCAACGTGCCTTTCACCATCTGGCTGATTGACGGCTTCTTCCGTCAGGTGCCCAAGGACCTGGCGGAAGCGGCCCAGATTGACGGCTGCACACGCTGGCAGGCCTTTTGGCAGGTGGAATTTCCACTGGCCGGTCCGGGCATCGCGACCGCAGGCATTTTCGCCTTTCTCACTTCATGGAACGAATATGCGCTGGCTTCCCAGCTTACCCGTTCCGTAAATTCCAAGACCCTTCCTGTCGGTCTTCTCGATTACACCGCTGAATTTACTATCGACTGGCGCGGCATGTGCGCACTGGCGGTTGTGATGATTATTCCAGCACTGACCCTCACATTCATCGTCCAGAAGCATCTTGTTGCTGGTCTGACGTTCGGCGCTGTTAAAGGTTGATATAAAATGGCTCAGCTTTCCATTAAAAATCTCGTCAAGCGTTATGGCACCGTTGAAGTGGTGCATGGCATCAATCTTGAAATCGCCGACAAGGAATTTGTCGCTCTTGTTGGTCCGTCCGGCTGCGGCAAGTCCACGACGCTGCGCATGATTGCGGGTCTTGAGAGCATCTCCGATGGTGCGCTCGAAATCGGCGGCAAAGTGGTGAACGACCTGCCGCCGCGTGATCGCAACATCTCCATGGTGTTCCAGTCCTATGCGCTCTATCCGCATATGTCGGTACGCGAAAACATGGGCTTTTCGCTGAAAATCGCCAAACAGTCACAAGCGGAAATCGACCGTCGCGTCAATGAGGCATCCGCTATTCTCGGTCTCGAAGCACTGATGGAGCGGCGCCCGGCACAGCTTTCGGGTGGTCAGCGCCAGCGCGTTGCCATGGGACGCGCCATTGTGCGTAACCCGGAAGTGTTTCTGTTTGACGAACCGCTTTCCAACCTTGATGCGAAGCTGCGCACACAGATGCGTACCGAGATCAAGAAACTGCACGCCAAGGTGCAGTCCACCGTCGTTTATGTGACGCATGATCAGGTGGAGGCCATGACGCTGGCGGACCGTATTGTCATCATGCGTGACGGTCATATCGAGCAGGTCGGAACGCCCGATGAAGTGTTCAAGCGTCCTGCCACAAAGTTCGTAGCTGGCTTTATCGGTTCGCCGCCGATGAATATGGCTGAAGCAACTGTGCAAGCGTCAGAGCTGGTTTTTGCCAATGGTGAGCGCCTGCCGGTGCCAGCGCAGTTTAAGGCCAAGGTCAGCGAAGGTGCTAAAGTTACATTTGGTCTGCGCCCGGATGATCTGTTCCCGAAAGGCCATGGGCTTTCGTCGGGAGACGCCATTCACGAAGGCAGCTTGCGCGTTTCCATCACCGAGCCACTCGGCAATGAAACACTGGTCTTTGCGGAGTTCGCAGCTAAGGAATGGGTCGCACGTATGCTCAACCCGCGTCACCTGCAACCGGGCGAGACTGTTCTTATGCAATTTGATTTGTCGCAAGCGCATCTCTTTGATGCTGCAAGCGGCAAGAGCTTAGCGGTGTAACTATGGCACGGATTGAAAAAGTCGAACTGCGCATGGTTGACCTTCCGCCGAAGATCAAGCGCACCGATGCGATCCAGAGTTTTGTGAGCCAGGAGACTCCAATCGTCACCATTACTGACAGCGATGGTGCAGTCGGCACGGGCTATAGCTACACCATCGGCACTGGCGGTTCATCTGTCATGCGGTTGTTGAGCGATCATCTGGTGCCATTGATTCTTAATGAGGATGCGGATTGCATCGAGGCGATTTGGCGCAAGCTCGAATTTGCAACCCATGCCACAACCATCGGCGCGATCACCGCTTTGGCGCTCGCTGCCATTGATACGGCCCTTTGGGACTTGCGTGCCAAGAAGCAGAACCTGCCATTGTGGAAACTTGCTGGCGGTGCCAAGGACCGTTGTCCGCTTTACACGACCGAAGGCGGTTGGCTGCATATCGAAAAAGAAGCGCTGGTCGAGGATGCACTGCAAGCCAAGGCCAAGGGCTTCTCCGGCTCCAAGGTGAAGATTGGCAAGCCGCATGGTTCGGAAGATTATGCGCGGCTTTCCGCTGTGCGTGCAGCCGTCGGTGATGGTTTTGAAATCATGACGGACTGCAATCAGGGCTTTAGCGTTGACGAAGCCATTCGTCGCGCAGAACGCTTGAAGGAGATTGATCTTGCCTGGATTGAAGAGCCGCTTCCGGCGGATGATCTTGACGGTCATATCCGCCTGACGCGCTCCACCCCGACGCCAATTGCGGTGGGAGAGTCGATCTATTCAATCCGCCATTTCCGCGAATATATGCAGAAGGGGGCTTGCTCCATCGTGCAGGTGGATGTGGCGCGCATCGGCGGCATCACACCATGGCTGAAAGTGGCGCATGCGGCAGAAGCTTTCGATATTCCGGTCTGCCCGCATTTCCTGATGGAACTGCATGTGAGCCTCACTTGTGCGGTGCAGAACGGGCGCTACGTTGAATATATCCCACAGCTTGATGATCTCACCACGAAGGGAATGGAAATCCGCGACGGCCACGCCATTGCGCCATCAGAGCCGGGCATTGGTATCTCATGGGATTGGGATGCTGTGCGTGCGCGTTCGGTTTCCGAGTTCACCCGCGAGATCGTGAGGTCATAATGGCTCAGAGCCAGAAACAAAGAATGGGGATGGTGATCGGGCTGAAGCCTGAGAAGATCGCAGAGTATAAAAAGCTGCACGCGAGCGTGTGGCCGGAAATTCTGGCGCTCATTTCCGAGTGTAACATCACCAATTACACGATCTTTCTCAAAGAGCCTGAAAACCTGCTGTTTGGCACATGGGAATATGTCGGCACGGACTTTAGAGCTGACATGAAGAAAATGGCCGACGATCCTAAAAATCAGGAATGGTGGTCGGTCTGCATGCCGTGCCAGAAGCCGCTCGAAACCCGCAAAGAGGGCGAGTGGTGGGCCATGATGGAGGAGGTTTTCCATCATGACTGAAGCCTTCGATCCGAAATCCCTGCGCCAGTGGTGGGCCAAGCCCGCACAGCCGAAGCCCATCGTGATTTTCGGCGCGGGCAGCATTGTCGGCGACGCGCATATGCCAGCCTACAAACAGGGTGGTTTTCCGGTTGCCGGCATTTTCGATCCCAATCTGGACAAGGCGTCAGCGCTTGCAGACCAGTGGGGTGTAAAGGCTTTTGCAAGCCTTGAGGAAGCGATTGCGGTTGAAGGCGCTGTCTTCGATCTGGCGACGCCACCGTCGGCCCACATGTCGATCCTGTCGCAATTGCCGGAAGGTTCTGCGTGTCTCATCCAGAAGCCGATGGGCAGCGACCTTGCTGCGGCCACGGAAATTCTGAAGGTCTGCCGTGCGCGCGATCTGAAAGCGGCGGTGAATTTCCAGTTGCGCTTTGCGCCGATGATGCAGGCACTTTACGACGCGGTCGATAAAGGCTTGCTTGGTGAAGTGGTGGATTTCGATGCGTGGCTGGCGCTAGCGACCCCTTGGGGGCTTTGGCCTTTTCTCAAGGGGCTGCCGCGTATTGAGATTGCCATGCATTCGATTCATTATCTGGATTTTGTGCGTGGGCTGCTCGGCAATCCGCAAGGCGTTCATGCCAAGACCATTGGCCATCCCGATCACGAAGTCGCCCAGACCCGCACGGCCGCAATCCTCGATTATGGCGACCGCGTGCGTTGCGCTTTGTCGATCAATCACGACCATGATTTGGGCCGCAAGTTTCAGGCCTGCGAGTTCCGCATCTGCGGTACCGAGGGCGCGGCCTACGTGAAACTTGGCGTCAATCTCGACTATCCGCATGGCGAGCCCGATGAATTGTGGATCAGGCCAAAGGGCGGTGATGACTGGGTGTCCGTGCCGCTGGAAGGCGCATGGTTCCCGGACGCTTTCCTCAATCGTATGGCACAGTTGCAGTGCTTTGCGACCGGCGAAGACGCAGAACTGATCGGCTCCGTTGAAGATGCCTGGCATACCATGGCACTGGTCGAAGCGGCCTATCAGTCAAGTGCAGCGCCCGCCACGCCGCTGGCTGCAAAACCGGAGTTTTGATCATGTCTGAACAGACGATCTATTTTGAAGATTATGAGCTTGAGGCTCAGCGTATTACCTATGGCCGCACGATCACCGAAACGGATTTCGTGGTTCACGCTGGTCATACGGGCGATTTCTTTCCACACCACATGGATGCGGAATTTGCCAAGACATTGCCGGGCGGCCAGCGTATTGCCCACGGCACAATGATCTTTGCAATCGGTGTTGGGCTGACTGCAACGCTGATTAACCCTGTTGCGTTTTCCTATGGCTATGACCGCCTTCGGTTCGTGCGTCCGGTACATATCGGCGATACGATCCGCACACGCGTGACGATCAGCGCTAAGGAAGACGACCCGAAACGCGCAAATATGGGCCGTGTAACCGAACGGTGTGAAGTGCTTAATCAGCGGGACGAAGTGGTGCTGGCATGCGACCACATCCTGCTTGTTGAACGGAAGGCATGAAAATGACGATACGATTTGATGGGAAAACTGCGCTGGTCACAGCCGCAGCGCAAGGCATTGGCCGTGCAAGCGCGCTTGCATTTGCGCAAGCCGGCGCAAAAATCTATGCGACCGACATCAACGAGACAGCCCTCAAAGAGATTGAAGGCATTTCGGGCATCATCACGCGCAAGCTTAACGTGCTGGATGACGCAGCCGTTAAGGCACTCGTCGCCGAAATCGGCCAGGTTGATGTTCTTTTTAATTGCGCGGGCGTAGTCCATGGCGGTTCGATCCTTGAAATGAAGGACGAAGATCTTGATTTTGCGATCAACCTCAACGTGAAGGCGATGATCCGTACCATTCAGGCCGTGCTGCCGGGCATGCTGGAAAGGCAGGATGGTTCGATCGTCAACATGGCGTCTGTTGCTTCGAGCGTCAAAGGCGTGCCGAACCGCTTTGCCTATGGTGTCACCAAGGCTGCCGTTATAGGTCTGACCAAGGCTGTCGCTGCCGACTATGTTGCCAAGGGCATCCGCTGCAACGCGATCTGCCCCGGCACAGTTGAAAGCCCGTCATTGCAGGATCGTCTGCGCGCGCAGGGCGACTATGAAGAACAGCGCGCCGCTTTCATTGCACGCCAGCCAATTGGCCGTATAGGTCAGCCGGAAGAGATCGCCGATCTCGCGGTGTATCTCGCAGGCGCAACTTACACGACGGGTCAAGCGTATAACATCGACGGCGGCTGGACAATTTAGAGTAGTCGATATTCAGGCTCTGGCGGCCTGCAAATGGCGGTTTTCTTCGCTTCCGGTGCTCATGTACCTTTAAGTACACCCCGCTCCGGTTCTCGAAAAACACCATCTTCGGCGCACCACAGGCAGAATCTCGACCACCCTTAGCCCCACTTTTTTCATCCTCACAAGGAGTAAGCGCATGAAATTTCTTCGCTATGGCGACACCGGCCAGGAAAAGCCGGGCCTTCTCGATGCAGACGGCAATATCCGTGATCTCTCTGCCCATGTCAGCGATCTGTCGGGTGCCGTTCTCAGCCCTGAAGCACTCGCCAAGCTCGGTGCGCTGGATGTCAATGCACTGCCAAAGGTCGAAGGCAACCCGCGCCTTGGCCCATGCGTTGCAGGCACCGGCAAGTTCATCTGCATCGGCCTCAACTATGCCGATCACGCAGCAGAATCCGGCATGGCTGTGCCACCGGAGCCGGTCATCTTCATGAAGGCCACCTCGGCCATCGTCGGCCCGAATGATGATCTGCTGATCCCGCGCGGCTCTGAAAAGACCGACTGGGAAGTCGAACTCGGCATCGTTATCGGCAAGACCGCAAAATACGTCTCGGAAGAGGACGCGCTGGATTATGTTGCTGGCTACTGCACGCTGCATGATGTGTCAGAGCGCGCTTTCCAGATCGAGCGCGCCGGTCAGTGGACCAAGGGCAAGTCCTGCGACACGTTTGGCCCAACTGGCCCATGGCTTGTCACGAAGGACGAAGTTGCCGACCCGCAGAACCTCAAAATGTGGCTCACTGTCAATGGCGAAACCATGCAGGACGGCTCGACCAAGACCATGGTCTATGGCGTGCGTTACCTCGTTTCCTATCTCTCGCAGTTCATGTCGCTACAGCCGGGCGATATCATCTCCACCGGCACGCCTCCCGGCGTCGGCATGGGCATGAAGCCACCGCGCTATCTCAAGGCTGGCGACACTGTCGAACTCGGTATTGAAGGTCTCGGTACGCAAAAGCAGAACGTGCGCGCTGACGTTTAATTTTTTTGAGCTTGATCTCTAAAACCGGTCTCCATTTTTGGGGATCATGCTCAGATCACGGAATCAAACATGACGAAAATTACTGATCTGCGCGTCTTCGATCTGCGCTTCCCGACTTCGCAAAGTCTGGACGGTTCTGACGCGATGAATCCCGACCCGGACTATTCAGCGGCTTATGTCATTCTCGATACGGATGACGAGGCGCTGAAGGGCCATGGCCTCACCTTCACCATCGGTCGCGGCAACGACATCTGCTGTCAGGCTATTCTTGCCATGCGCCACCTCGTTGTGGGTGCCTCGCTGGAAGACTTCCGCGCGGCACCTGGAAAATTCTGGCGCTATCTGACCGGCGACAGCCAGTTGCGCTGGATCGGTCCAGACAAGGGCGCTATGCATCTTGCCACCGGCGCTGTCGTCAATGCTTTCTGGGATCTGCTGGCAAAGCAGTCCGGCAAGCCCGTGTGGCGGCTTGTCGGCGACATGTCGCCGGAAGAAATCGCCGATATCGTCGATTATCGCTACCTCACCGATGCGCTGACACGTGACGAGGCTATTGAAATCCTTCGCAAGGCGGAATCCGGCAAGGCCGAACGTATCGCCAAGCTCGAAAGTGAAGGCTATGCCTGCTACACAACTTCGGCTGGCTGGCTCGGCTATGATGACGACAAGCTGCGTCGTCTGTGTCAGGAAGCTATCGACGAGGGCTTCAACCACGTGAAGATGAAGGTTGGCCGTGATCTCGAAGACGATATCCGTCGTCTGACCATCGCTCGCGAAGTGATCGGCCCCGATCGCTATCTGATGATTGATGCCAACCAGGTCTGGGAAGTCGATCAGGCGATTGAGTGGGTCAACAAGCTTGCCTTCTCCAAGCCGTTCTTCATCGAAGAACCAACCAGCCCGGACGATGTTGCAGGCCATCGCAAGATTCGCGAAGCCATTGGCGATGTGAAGGTTGCGACCGGTGAAATGTGCCAGAACCGCATCATGTTCAAGCAGTTTATCGCTGAAGGTGCTATCGACATTGTTCAGATCGACTCGTGCCGTATGGGTGGTTTGAATGAAGTTCTGGCCGTGCTGCTGATTGCTGCTAAGTTTGGCAAGCCGGTTTGGCCACATGCAGGTGGCGTTGGCTTGTGTGAATATGTGCAGCATCTGTCGATGATCGACTATGTCGCCGTTTCAGGCACCAAGGAAGGCCGCGTGATCGAATATGTCGATCATCTGCACGAACACTTCATCGATCCATGTGTTATCAAGGATGCGGCTTATATGCCGCCATCACTGCCGGGCTTCTCAATTGAAATGAAGCCACAGTCGATTGCGGACTATACCTTCAAGGGTTGAGAGCCGGTTTTCGGATGTCTTGAAAGGCCGCGCTGAAAAGTGCGGCCTTTTTGCTTTATAGAAAGCGGATCATAAGCGCGCCGGAAAGCAACAGAACAGCACCGGCAACGCGTCCAGCGGTGATCTCGCGCACGGCAACCCCCATAAAGCCAATACGATCGGCCAGCAAGCCAGCCAGCAGTTGCCCCGCAACGGCAAGGCCCATGACGGCGGCCGCGCCAATGCGAGGGGTCAACAGGATGGACGTCGTCACATAAATGCAACCGAGAGCACCGCCCACGACAAAGAGCCATGTGGGAGGAACATTGAAAGCAGGCAGCGTACCGGTCGCGCGTGCGGTAATTCCGGCGATGATGGCAAGGATGACGGCACCGGAGAGAAATGAAATCGCAGCCGCCGTTACCGGCGATCCCAATCCGCGAGCCAAGGCCGCATTGATCGGCGCCTGAATGGCAATACAGGCACCGGAAAGGATGCCGAACAACGTCCAGAGCATGGAGTTTTCCTCGTGTGGTGGATGGTTTGGTAGGAACTGGTAGAACTTTAGTCCTCGCAGAGGAAAACCGTCAGGTCAATATTTCGACCATCATCACGCGACCGGAGCACATTGCAAAAAGCGTGAAACGGCGTTCGGATAAGATACGCGATAAAACCAATAAACAGAGTATTCCCATGATTTATTGAAAACAGAAAATGCTCTGGAACAACAAGACAAACGCCTGACAAGGCAAACATAATCTCGGCTATTGCTGAAGATAAAGTGGTGCCCGGAGGCGGATTCGAACCACCGACACGCGGATTTTCAATCCGCTGCTCTACCAACTGAGCTATCCGGGCATCCGTAACAAGCGATTTACTTGTTCAGGGCGGTGTTGGTTCCCGCCGGAAGTGGGTGGGTTATAGCATTAAATTTCGCGCTGTCCAGCACCGTATCGCAATTTTTATCAGCTTTTCTCACTTCTTTGATAAATAGAGCATTTCCAGCAAAAGTGCGAAGCGGTTTAGCGTAGGATAATGCGTAAAAACAAGGAGATAGAGCAGCTTCATAGGTCCGGTCAAACGGAACTGCCAGCGCTGATTTTATTGGATGGGTCGCTCTGAGAGAGGTCTAGTTTCCGTCTTCTTCCTCTTCATCAATCGGCTTTCCCGGCAGCACATAACTGCCCGAGAGCCAGCGATTGAGATCGATGCTTTTACAGCGCGGCGAACAGAACGGGTAGGATTCGCGTGACGAAGGCTTGCCACATTCCGGGCAGGGGCGCGTCGGACGCAATGGCGTCACCCGTGCACCTGCGGCTGCCGATATGTCCTTCTTGTCGCTCATGCCTTTTCTCAGACTTTTCCGCTATTCCAGTTAGCGTAAACCGGGTAGTCGACATCGCTCAACAAGCTTATGGTCTCCTGTAGTGGCAGTCCCACGACATTTGTATAAGACCCAACCAGCTTGATGACGAAGCTGCCCGCCAGTCCCTGGATAGCATAGCCGCCCGCTTTACCGCGCCACTCACCAGACGAGAGATAGGCATCCATCTGCTGGCGAGATAACCGTTCAAAACGCAGGCGTGTTTCGACCAGTGTCTGGCGTAAATTCCCATTCGGCAAGACAAGGCTCACGCCGGTGAAAACTTTGTGCGTACGCCCGGAAAGAAGCCGCAGGCATTCTCTCGCCTCGTCGGTAATTTCCGTTTTTGGAAGAATTCGCCGACCAACGGCTACGACGGTGTCGGCGGCAAGAATGAAGGCGCTGCCGTAATTCGCGTCGTCCTTCAACTGTTCCTGTGCCTTGCGTGCCTTCTCCCGCGACAGACGCCGCGCCAGCGAGCGCGGATGTTCGCCACGCTGCGGCGTTTCATCTATATCAGCCGGATGGATGTGGTCCGGTTCGATGCCTGCCTGCCCCAGAAGCTCGATCCTGCGTGGAGAACCGGAGGCAAGAACCAGCTTGTGTTGAGCGCTCATCGAATAGACAGGTCCTGAACGGGAACGGGTTGCTTACTTGAAGCGGTAGGTGATGCGGCCCTTGGTCAGATCGTAAGGGGTCATCTCAACCAGAACCTTGTCACCGGCCAGAACGCGGATGCGATTCTTGCGCATACGGCCCGCCGTATGGGCGATGATTTCATGTTCGTTTTCGAGCTTTACGCGGAACATAGCATTCGGCAGCAGTTCCGTAACAACACCCGGAAATTCGAGGACTTCTTCTTTCGCCATGCGATACCTGTTTCTTTCTCTGATAAAATGCCGCTCTCGAGCGGTCTTTAGGTCGTAATTTGCGCGGAACCTATATGATTAGGCGGCATTTGTGAACAACGGAATTCCGTGAACTTAATGCCGGAGCATTTCCAGCAGAAATGCGAAGCAGATCTGCGTAGGATAATGCGACAAAACAAACAGTTAGAACTGTTCCGTCGATTCCGTACTAGCCGGAACCGTTCTTGTCAAAACGTTGGATGATCTGCCGCTTCAGACGGTCACGCACGTCGCGATAGGCTGCCATGATCTGGCTGCGGCTACCCGTTACCAAAGTTGGGTCCGGGGTCGGCCAGTACTCCACATCAACCGAGAACCCCCGCATCCGCTCCAGAACAGTATGATGGGCGAGCGGCGTCAGCGTTACAATGAGGTCGAAATAGCCGTCCGCAAGTTCTTCGAGGCCGCGCGGCTGTCTGTTATCCAGCGATAAGCCTTCTTCCTGAAGGACAGCATCGACAAACGGATCGCGCTCACCCCGCTTCACGCCAGCGGAAGCCACATAAATATTGGGTGGCAGGGCCTGTCTTGCAAGTAATTCCGCCATGGGTGAACGAATTGCATTCTTGCCGCAAACGAAAAGCAGGGATTTCGGCAAGCGCGATTTATGATCTTCGTCGCCGTCGGCGCTAAAACTCAAGGGAGAGGCATCGGTGATGGTCATCGATGTTCAACCTCTCCAATGCAAGACGCATACAAGTGTAAAAAGCCGCCGGGCTGTGTTGAAATCAACCTCGATCTTACCCTTCAACCGAGCCTGCAGGGTTTGCGACCCCTCATTGTGAAGGCCGCGCCGCCCCATGTCGATTGCTTCGATCTTGCTCGGCGTGGCTGACCGGATCGCCTGATAATAACTTTCGCAAATCATGAAATAATCGCGCACGACACGACGTAACGGCGTAAGCGACAGAATATGGGTCGCTACACCTTCGCCGGTTTCACGGGTGATGGCAAAGATCAGTCGTGATTCCATCAATGAAAGCTTCAGACGATAGGGGCCTCCTGTTTCGTCTCCGATCGGGTGGAAGGAATTTTCTTCTATCAGGTCGAAAATGGCCACCGCGCGTTCATGCTCAACATCAGGCGTCGAGCGCCCGATGGATTCATCGAGCTCGACGTCTACAAGGCGCGCATTTGGAACACCGGTGGTCATGTCACCTCATAGATTCAGCCGGATAGCGACAGACTGCGCGTGTGCGTCAAGACCTTCGGCGCGGGCAATCTCGATTGCCGCAGGTCCGAGCAAACGCAGTTGATCAGGGCCGAGTTTGAGAAGCGACGTGCGTTTCATGTAATCGAGAACAGACAAGCCGGATGAAAAACGCGCCGAGCGTGCCGTCGGCAGAACGTGATTACAGCCACCGACATAATCGCCGATCACCTCCGGCGTATAGCCACCTATGAAGATGGAGCCTGCATTGCGAATTTTGGGCAGCAATGCTTCCGGGTCGGCTGTAGCGATTTCCAGATGCTCGGCTGCAATGCGATTTGCAAGTGGAATGGCTGCCTCGAAATCCTCGACCAGAATAACGGCGCCGAAATCGCGCCAGCTTGCAGCCGCGGTTTCCGCGCGCGGAAGATTACGGAGCTGTCTTTCGACAGCTTCTTCGACAGCCTGAGCGAGACCCTCATCGTTGGTCATGAGGATCGACTGCGCAGCGGTATCGTGCTCCGCCTGGGCAAGGAGGTCAGCGGCGATCCAGTCTGGATTGTTGTCCTTGTCGGCAATGACCAGAACCTCGGAGGGGCCTGCGATCATGTCGATGCCGACTGTACCGAAGACGATGCGTTTTGCCGCCGCAACATAGGCGTTGCCGGGGCCGACGATCTTCGCAACAGGCTTGATTGTTTCGGTGCCATAGGCGAGGGCCGCGATAGCCTGCGCCCCACCGACACGGTAGATTTCCGACACGCCCGCCAGACGGGCTGCAACCAGAACCAGAGGATTGAGAATGCCGTCTGGCGACGGAACCACCATGACGATGCGTTCTACACCTGCCACTTTGGCAGGAACTGCGTTCATCAAGACGGAGCTTGGATAGCTTGCGGTGCCGCCTGGAACATAAAGCCCCACAGCCTCGATAGCGGTCCAGCGCGAGCCAAGCTCAACGCCAAGCGCATCCGTATAGCGGTCGTCCTTCGGCAGTTGCCGCGCGTGGTGCTTCTCAATACGCTCGTGCGCAAGCTTCAGCGCTTCGATTGTTGACGCTGGTGCTGTGTCAAACGCAGCATCAATTTCAGCTTCAGTGACCGCAATTCCGGTTTTATCGAGATCAATCCGGTCAAAGCGACGGGAATAGTCGATGAGCGCGCTATCGCCTTCCCGGCGCACGCGGTCGACGATTTCGCGCGCCGCACGATCAACATCCTCGGATGCTTCGCGTTTGCCTGCCAGAAATGTCGCGAAATTATTCTCGAAATCGGGATCGGTTTGTCTGAGCGTCTTGACCACGCTTCTATTCCTTCAAATATGCTTGCCTGAATGGGGCGCCGGCTGACGAAAGACGGTTTGTGGAACCTTTCAGACGTTATGGCGAGGAAGTGATTCAGTTTCCCATGCCGCGCCGAGGTCCGTCATTTGCGCCTCAATACATTCGACTTCAAGACGGATAGCCGCATTTGCCGAAAAAGTCAGTTCTATTGTTCCGGCCGGTGTTTCGCCAGCAGTGAACTGAATAGCCATCAGGGAAAGCACATCATCCGGCTTCTGACGGTCGATGCCGGTTGCCTTGGCTGCAATCACACGATTGAAATGCAGGGCGGTGCGCCTGCGCTGATACTGCGGCTTGCGCAGGAATTTCGGCTTGCTTTCTTCCCAGACAAAACGGTTTGCCGTCAGGACGAAACGCTTTTCGTTTGCGAGATACTGAAGGTCGGATACTTTTAAAACTGCGTCCTGAAGATGAGCGGACAGGACCTGCAAATCCTCCTCATCCAGCGCCACAAGCTTCAACATATCCATACTCCAGCACCACTTTCCGGTTGTTGGTCCATAACTGCGCCCGGTGGACAGAAAATCAATTGTCCGCTGGGTCAGCCACCAACTTGGCATGTCAAAGCAAAAAAATCGACAGGCTTTTCAAGCCCGTCGCCTTTGAAAAGGAACTTTGACTGTTTTGTTTTAACGCTCAACTTACCCGAAAATCGTTTCACACTTTTCGGGATGCGCTTCAGGCAAGAAAAAACCGGAGCGATGAAATCGCTCCGGCACGGTCATATCAGCCACTGATACGTTCTACTGTCGCTCCGCAGCGCGACAGTTTTTCTTCCAGGCGCTCGAAGCCGCGATCCAGATGATAAACGCGGTTGACCATGGTTTCGCCTTCAGCAGCAAGGCCAGCGATCACGAGCGAAACCGAGGCCCGAAGATCGGTTGCCATCACCTGTGCGCCTTTCAGGCGCTCCACACCTTCGACTGTTGCAGTCTGACCGGACAGAGAGATCTTCGCGCCAAGACGCGCCAGCTCCTGCACGTGCATGAAACGATTCTCGAAAATCGTTTCCGTGATATGCGACGTTCCCTTCGCCTTGGTCATCAAGCCCATGAACTGGGCTTGCAAATCGGTCGGGAAGCCCGGGAAAGGGTCCGTCGTGACATCAACGGGGTGAATACCATGCCCGTTACGCACAACGCGGAGACCGCTATTGGTCTCTGTGATTTCAGCTCCCGCCTGGCGCAAGGTTTCGAGAGCGGCGGAAAGCTGGCTCTCCTGCGCGCCTTCCAGAAGTACATCGCCCCCTGTCATGGCAACAGCCATGGCATAGGTTCCGGCTTCGATACGATCAGGAATAACGCGGACGCGTGCACCAGACAGGCTGGTGACGCCATCAATGTGGATGGTGCTGGTTCCCGCGCCGGTGATCTTGGCGCCCATTGCATTGAGGCAGTCGGCGAGATTGACGACTTCCGGTTCGCGGGCGGCATTCTCGATGATGGTTTCACCCTTTGCAAGGGCTGCTGCCATCAGCATGACATGGGTTGCACCCACGGAGACTTTTGGGAACTTATAACGTGCGCCAACCAGGCCGTTCTTGGCCTTCGCCTTGGCATAGCCGTTTTCGATTTCGATGTCGGCTCCAAGAGCTAACAAAGCTTCAAGCAGAAGGTCGACCGGGCGCGTTCCGATGGCGCAGCCGCCCGGCAGGGAAACATTTGCTTCACCCATGCGCGCGAGAAGAGGTGCGATCACCCAGAAGCTCGCACGCATCTTGGAGACGAGTTCATAAGGTGCAGTGGTGGTGACGATATTGCGGGCAGTGAAATGGATCGTACGAGAATAGGCTCCATCCTGATGCTCGCGACGGCCATTGACCGAATAATCTACCCCATGATTGCTGAGAATACGGATCAATTGCTCGACATCAGCCAAATGCGGTACATTTTCGAGCGTCAGCGTATCGTCGGTCAGGAGCGAGGCGATCATCAATGGCAAAGCGGCGTTTTTTGCACCCGAGATTGGAATGATGCCGTTGAGCTTGTTGCCACCCACGATTTTGATGCGATCCATACTATGTCACCTTCTGGGCCGATACCTTGCCCGATAAATTTCACCAAATCCGGCAGCCGATACGGCGCGGTGGCGTTGCGTCATGAAATTACGAGTCTTGCGGCCAAATTACGTCAAATACGAATCACAATAGGACGACATCGCTGCGAAGAACAGAAATGGGCTTTTACCGCAGAGCCCCCCTATCTTCAAGGAAGGCTTTGTTGTTACGATTTTCAGTCTTTATCGTCGCTGACAGCGGTGATGCCGTCATTTCGTTCATCCGCTTCGCCCGCGCGACGTGATCTTAATTGCGCTTTGCGACGCATCAGATTCGCGCGCAGCTCCTCGGCGCGGCGCCTTTTACGCTGGTCCGATTGGGTTTGTTTCTCTTTGTTGGTCGTATTCTCGCTCATGCTGTCTTCTACTACGGGAGAAAGAGCCGGAAAAGCGGCTTTCGAATGTGGGTCCGGCAGATTTCCACATTATGTGAAAAGAAATGCAATTGCTTGCTTGCGATTTGCGTAATGATGTGGCAGAAGTCCGCCGCACTCAAGAGATTGCTGCGGTAGCTCAGTGGTAGAGCACTCCCTTGGTAAGGGAGAGGTCGAGAGTTCAATCCTCTCTCGCAGCACCATTCTATCTTCTTGAATTGATAGAACTTCCTGAAAAACAAAGACTTTTGGATGGCCTTCTGGTACACAGAGGTGGTCCACATGAGTTTGTCTATGCCTTCACCTGTAAAGCACCCGAAGACTGGAACCTATTACCTCAGACAGAGGGTTCCTGTTGATTTGAAGGAAAAGGCTAAGGGTAAGACCATCGCACTTCCGGTCAACGGGGGCATCAAGTCGATCACGATAGGCGAAAGCGTCAAGATTTCTCTTGCGACGAAAGACCCGGCAGAAGCCAAGGCCCGTTATAGGGAGGCCGATGCAGCCTTGTCGAAATTCTGGGGAGCTTTGCGAAATGGACCGATCAGGCTCACCCAGAAGGAAATTCAGGCCCTTGCCGGGATAGCCTACAAGGCTTGGACCGACGCCCACGACGATGAGCCGGGTAGCCCTGAACTCTGGCAGCGTGTCGTGGAAGACAATTCAGCAGCCATGCGCGGCAACTTTGGGATGTCTCAATTCATCATAGGTGATCCAGAGGACCGGACGTATGCGGCACTGAATAGTCGTTTTGGTGAAGCAGTGGACGGAATGCTTAGAGCAAAGGGCCTTGTCATCGATACGGACAGCCGTGACCGTCTGCTGGTGGCAACAGCGAAAGCCATGAACGAGATGGCACACGTCAACAAGAGGAAAGCCCAAGGCGATTACACGCCAGACACCGAGATACGCCAGCGCTATCCGGAATACCGACCTATCGTGGAATCGGAAGGCGAACCCGAGGCGACACCTAAGAAAGCGAACGAAACGAAGCTCGACCTATTCGACTTGCTCGATCACAAGTTCAAGGACAGGGGAACGTCTAAGACGCACCGGGCTTACCGCAGCGACTTGAAACTGTTTGTCAAATTCATCGGGCACAGTGACGCCCAGCGCGTCACAAAGGACAACGTTCGCGAGTGGAAAGACGCTCTGATCAAGCAAGGCTTGTCTGCCAAGACGATCAATGACAAGAAGCTGTCTGCGGTGAAAGCTACAATTGCCCATGGCGTCAACGAATTTAGCTTAACACAAAACGTTGCGGCTTCGATTCGGGATAAGCGTGAAGCGCCAGCGCCGATCGGTTCTCGCTCATACACTCACGAACAGGCCCTAGCGATTCTTCAAGCAACCTTCCGTGGCACTGAGAAGGACCTCGATTCGCATCACCAAAGGGCGATCTTCTGGGTTCCATGGATTTGCGCCTATACCGGGCTTCGCGTTTCTGAAGCCGCGCAGCTACAAGGTAAGAATGTTCGTATTGAGAAAGGGCATCCGATCTTTTTCATCGACCCAGCAGACGGCGGAACAAAGAGCAAGGCGGCTTGGACTACGGGCATTCATGAGCATCTAATCGAAATGGGCATCCTTGATATGTTCAGGGCTGTAGGTGATGGGCCAGCATTCTATCGAGCTTACCCTGAAGGCACCGACATGCGGGGAATGGAGGAGACCCACAGGGCGAAGTATAGCGGCTCACGTGTTGGAGACTGGACGCAAAGCGTTCTGACCGAACCGGCACCCGGCGGACGACCTAACCACGCATGGCGGCATCTCTTCACGACCCTATCGCGACGCTTCAAGATGACCAAGGAGAACCGGGATTACATGTTGGGCAGTCGAAAGAAGACCGACGCCCGAGAAGGCTACGGCGATTTCACTCCGGATGTTGTCTGTGGTGAAATCAACAAGCTCCCCCGGTTCGACGTGAAAGACACCGAATACCGCCCGACGCTGGAAGTGTTGAAACCTGAACCCGTGAAGGATCGCCCGAGAAAGCCCCAGAAGACAAAGGAGGGGAAGCTAATTCTCGCACCGCCAAGAGGCTAGTGTTCGACAGTTAACATAAAGTTCCACAGCTGGGGAGCAAATTGTGCGCCTCAACGTGGCTCCGGCTTATCGTTCTGGCTTTCATGAGCATCTCTAAGACCTTCATACAGCCTCCCCGGTCCCAAGAGGATATCCTTCAAACCATCGCGTATCTTTTCTGAAGCCAGTGCCTGCTTACTCATCGTCTCATGTGCAGCAAACGCATCCATGATGGCATCCACGATGGCATGCTTGAGATCGGGGGAACTTGCGAACTGCTCCTTGCTATTGTTTCCAGCTTGCTGAACAAGAACAGGCGATTGCAGCAGCTTTCCCTTCAGGACGTTATTCACGTAAACAAGTTGGTCATCGTCGGTGAGATCGCCATCGAACAAATCGTTGATCTTATCGATAATATACTGAAGGAGCGCCTTTTCCTTATCCTGAACAGATCCTGAGCCTGTTTCCGTCACCGGCTGCAATAACGGCTTGTCGCCACCTCCGAGCGTCAACGGCTTCTTTCCAAGATTTTTGAGATTATGATGGGTCAGCACAATCTGAGACAGGTCAACGCCGTCGCGGTCTCTGCCGAACTGGAGAAGAGGGATCAGGCGTTTGTAAAAGATAGAACGGGCCTCGATTGCCGAGTTTCCATAGTCAAATATCTGAGAAAGGAAAGCGTACAGACGCTGAAACGCCTGCATGTCACCCTTGAACAGCAGAAGAGCGTTCATTTCGTCCTTGGCAGCTTCAATGACCTTCTCGTTAGCTTTGCTCTGCGCAGCTTTCAACTCGTCCTGCGCCTGCTTGTACTTCTTCAAGATCCGGTCAGCGACAGGCTCAATTGCCGCGATAAGATCCCCTTGTTTCGACTTGGGATTGAGCTCAACGGCCACGACGCGATCAACTTCAAAATCATCGTAGTAGCCTTGCGCGTCCAGTTTTGCGCGAATATCGAAGATCAGATTCGGGTCTGTCGTGGCGGCCAATTCCGCCGTGTCGAAGTATGTGAGGAATGCATCAAGGATCTCGTCGGCATTGTTCGCAAAATCGAGAACGTAAGTCGTGTCCTTGCCCGGATATGCTCTGTTCAGGCGCGACAGGGTTTGCACCGCCTGAATGCCAGCCAAGCGCCTATCAACATACATTCCACAAAGCAGCGGCTGATCGAAGCCTGTCTGGAACTTATTGGCGACGAGCAGAATCTGATACTCTGGCAGCTTGAACGCTTCCCGTATATCGCGACCTCTCAGATCCGGGTTCAGAGATTTACTCGCCTCGGTGAACGGATCGGGACCGCTCTCGGTATCATCCACCTCGCCCGAGAATGCCACCAGCGTATCCATCTGGTAACCCTTGGACTTGATGTACTTCTTGATCGCTAGTTGCCAGCGGACGGCCTCTAATCGGCTTCCTGTGACGACCATCGCTTTCGCCTTGCCATCCAGCAGCGGTGCTACATTAGCAAGGAAATGCTCCACGACGATTTCAACCTTCTGGCTGATATTGTACGGATGCAGCCTTACCCATTTCATGATGTGTTTGAGGGCAGAACTGGCTTCGACTTCCGTATCGGTGAGTTCCTTTCCGTCGTTAGCGAGTTTGAACGCCAAGCTGTACGGAGTGTAGTTCTGAAGCACGTCGAGGATGAAACCCTCTTCAATTGCCTGCCGCATCGAGTAGACATGAAATGGCGCTGGTAAATTGTGAGGGCCACTTGGCTGCTCTGGCTCAGGTTTGCGTCCGAAGAGTTCCAAGGTCTTGGCCTTGGGTGTTGCCGTAAATGCAACGTAGGTAATCCCTGCATCATCTGCACGGGCACCCATTCTAGCGGCCAAGATGTCCTCAGCGCTCAATTCTGCACCGTCAGCCAAGGCTTGCAATTCATCAGCAGCAAGCAGTTCCTTCAGCTTCGACGCGGCTTCTCCAGTTTGTGAGCTGTGAGCTTCATCAGCAATTACCGCAAAGTGCTTGCCTTGGGTTGCTGTAAGCTTTCGTACGGCTTCAATTGCGTAAGGGAACGTCTGTATCGTGCAGACGATGATTTTCTTCCCTTCATCGAGCGCCTTGGCCAGCGATCCGCTCTTGCTGCCGTCCTCGTTGCGAATTACTGCGACTACGCCCTGTACACGCTGAAAATCGAAGATAGCTTCCTGAAGCTGGGTATCGATCACGTTGCGATCCGAGACAACGATGACGCTGTCAAAGATCTTGTTATGGTTTGTATCATGAAGATCCGCGAGGAAATGCGCTGACCAAGCGATAGAATTGGTTTTTCCTGATCCTGCCGAATGCTGGATGAGGAACTTTCCGCCGACACCCTCGCCAAGAACCGCTGCTTGAAGTTTCCGCGTGGCGTCCAACTGATGATAGCGTGGGTAGATGACTGAGGTGATGTTCTTCTTGGTATCGCGCTTCGTGACCATGTAGCGCCCGAGGATTTCGAGAAAGCTTTCGCGTTCCCAGACCTCTTGCCAGAGATAAGACGTTCGGTGGCCATCTGGGTTCACGGGATTACCCTTGCCGCCGTTGTCACCCTTGTTGAACGGCAGGAAGCGCGTCGACATTCCTTCCAGCTTTGTCGTCATCATCACTTCGGAATTGCTGACCGCGAAGTGTACCAGCGCCCCACTTGGAAAAGTCAGCAGAGGTTCTGAGGATTTACCTTTCGGCTTTGGATCCCGGTCGAACCTGTACTGATCAATCGCATCGGTCACGCTCTGGGTGAAGTTCGTCTTCAGCTCGGTTGTTGCGACAGGGATGCCGTTCAGAAACAAAACAAGGTCGATGCTGTTCTCGTTATGCAGGGAGTACCGGACTTGGCGGACTACCCGGAGACGGTTGGCGTGATACTTCGCCAAGATTTCAGCATTCATTGCCAATGCTGGTTTGAACTGTGCGAGGCTCAGTGGTGCCCGAAGGCCGATCATTTCGACGCCATGACGTAGAACGTCGAGGGTTCCACGGTCGTCAAGCTGTTTGCGCACCCGGTCGAGCAGAACGGTTTCAGCGTTGGGACCGTGGGTCTTCTGAAGGCTGGCCCATGGCTGCGGCTGGGTGTCCCTGAGCCATTCTACGAGATCAGAAGGAAAGAGCGCTCGGGCACGATCATAATGGACGGCATCGCCGGCATTGTAGATCCAGCCGTTCCCAGACAGATGAGTACATATCTCGTCTTCGAAGCTGATTTCCTTGTGAATACTCATTCCCACGCCCCCTCGCTGGAATTATTCGGCAGCCGCTTGATCCGACGTCAGACTGCGCACATCAATCTTGCCGGTTACTGCAGCGGATATCAGAGCTGACCGGCGCTCTCCCAAAATCTGTATAGATCGAATAATGTCATCTATAAGTTTATCAGCGTTCTTGAGCTCTTCGTCGATATAATGGCAAATTTCAATCTGTTCATTCAATGGAGGTAACGCGAATTTTACTGGATTGATATGCTTATTATTTATCTGAGGAACAGTGGAAACATCCGCCAACTCCTCAATTCTGCGTGCTTTGATTGAATAAGCTATAAATCTGAGAAAATTTGTTGGATCAATTTTCCAACCCATCAGATTTGGATCCAAAACACTTAGCGTATTTACTATATTTACCTTATTCAATAAAATTGCAGCCCCTCTTTTTGGGAAAACTATAAAGTCTTTTTTTGGTTTAATGCTTGATAATTTGTCATTATTTACAAACCACTCTAGACTCTTAACTTCAAAATCAAATTCTGACAAAGATGAAACCTTAATGAAGGAGACTTCTCCGTAGTCACACACGTCTTCGTCGCCGATTTGTTCTGATCCGAATAGACTTCCCAACGATCCCGCTTTGCGAATATCCCAATGCTCCGGCACGTCACCCAGCCATTCCACACCGGACGGCTTCATTTTGACATTCGGATCGAGCCCTTTGGTAACCGCATGAGAAATGACCGCTTGGCGCTTCTCCTTGAGGAGTTCGATCAGGCGTTTCTGCTCGTTGACCAAGGCGTCGATTTTGGCTGTCTCACGGTCGAGGAAGGTGGTTATTGCGGTTTGCTCGGGGAACGGGGGAAGCGGTAATATGATGCTCCTCATCTCAGAGTAGTTGGTACTCCAAAGATCCGCTACAATCCCCTTCCCGAACTTATAATACTCCTCTTGAAAAGGCACGCTCCTCAATAAATAATGACTGTAATCTATGGAAATATCATCACTCGGATGTATAACAGTATTAATAAGAGAAACCGATCCATCAAGAACTGATTTCCCAGATGAACCTTTACGGTCAGAGCGGCTATTTATCACAAAATCGCCTATACATACTTTCTTCCTATTATCACCATCATCTGTCTTTGCTGCTGTATCCAATTGAGGGACAACACCATTTTTTGTCACAGATAACGGAGGATAATCTCTATCATTAACTTTTTCTCGCCGCTCAGTGAAGAGAACTCCCAAACGTTTTGCTGCCCAATGCGTAGGAATTGCGCCCATCCAAGTGGCGTCTAGCATCTTATATTCAGCATATTTTCCTATGCTCATGCGTGTAGCCCTCCGATCATCTCAAGGATCCGCCCGGTGACCTGCTTAAGATCAGCGTCGATTTCCTCCAATGAGCGCGGCGGCTCGAACACATAGAAATGCCGATTGAATGGGATCTCGTACCCAACCTTTGTCTTCTCGTGGTCGATCCATGCATCCTTCGCAAAAGGCAGCACTTCACGCTTGAAATAGGTTTCCACGTCTTCTGACAGCGGAACATTCTCGGTATCGCGCAAGGCCGTATCCGGCTGTAGTTTGCCCTTCTGTTTCCCACGAGTACCAAGGATCGGCTTACCAGCGTCATCGACTGCTGGGCGCTCAACGGTGATCGTACGGTACCCAAAGGTCTCATTCGGGAATATCCGAGACATTGGAGCAAACTTTACCTTGCCGCCTTCCGGCGCGACTGGTTCCGGCTCCCCTTCACGCACGACCCGCTTACCGATTTCCTTATCGTCTGCGTCAAATGTCGTTGCCAGCCGTGCTTCCGTGAAGCTCCCAAACAGTTGCGTAACAGCCGTAATGTCGGCTTCGCTCATCTCCTTGCGCTTGGATCCAAGGCTCTTCCGCATCTTCTGCCAAAGGCTCGACGCATCGATCAGCTGAGTCTTGCCCTTGCGATGAGCCGGTTTGCGGTTTGACAGGATCCAGACATAGGTTGAGATGCCGGTGTTGTAGAACATGTCCGTCGGCAGAGCGATGATAGCCTCGACAAGATCGTTCTCGAGCACGTAGCGGCGGATCTCGCTTTCGCCACTTCCTGCCCCGCCAGTGAACAAAGGAGAGCCGTTCAGGACGATGCCAAAGCGACTACCCCCTTCTGACGCTGGTCGCATCTTCGACTACAAATGCATCAGGAACAGGAGCGAACCGTCCGACACCCTTGGCAACCCCGGGCCGAACCTTCCGTTGAACCCTTGAGCCTCATGTTCCTTGCGGACTTCCTTCTCGACCTTCTTCCACTCGACGCCGAACGGAGGATTGGAAAGCATGTAATCGAACTTGGTATTGGGATGGCCATCGTCGGAAAGCGTGTTCCCTGCGATGATATTGCTGACATCCTGCCCCTTGATCAGCATGTCCGCCTTACAGATGGCGTAGCTCTCGTCGTTCAGCTCCTGTCCGTTCATAATCAGACGGGCTTGCGGGTTGTGTTCGCTGAGGTACTCGTCGGCCACGGAAAGCATGCCGCCAGTGCCAGCGGTGGGATCATAGATGCTGCGTACGACTCCGGGCTTGCTGAGAATTTCGTCATCTTCAACAAACAGCAGATGCACCATCAGCCGGATAACTTCACGGGGTGTGAAGTGTTCACCTGCGGTCTCGTTGGACAATTCCGAGAACTTGCGAATGAGCTCCTCGAAGATCAGACCCATCTGCATGTTGCTGACGTTATCAGGATGCAGGTTAATCTTGGCGAATTTCTCGGTGACCTGATAGAGCAGTCCTGCCTTGGCCAGACGATCGATCTGCGTATGGAACTGGAAGCGCTCGAAGATGTCTCGTACAGCTGGAGCGAATGCCTGAATGTAGCTGTAGAGGTTGGCGGCAATATTGTCCTGATCACCCATCAACGTCTTCATGTCGAGCTCGGACGTGTTGTAGAACGTCTGACCGGCTTTACGAAGCAAGAAGGGTTCAGGATTGATATCCAGCTTCTGCTTCTCGGCAAGTTCTGCCAGAACAGCTGCCTTGGTATCGGCAAGAACGCAATCGAGACGACGCAGAACCGTAAATGGCAGGATTACTTTGCCATAGTCTGCCTGCTTGTAATCGCCCCGCAGCAGATCTGCGACCGACCATATAAATGCTGAAAGTCCCTGCTGGTTCATGCGTATGATTATCCCCGATAATGCCTGGATCCAATCTATGGCTGCCGTAGTGGGCATAATCAAGCTGATTTAATGGCTGGTACAACTGCCGCTCTGACTTGACGACAATGACATCTGAGACCGGGTACAGCATGGCTACGAGGTATTATCTCGAACGCTTTCGTTTCACTGATCGGGCCATCAATCGAGCGTCCTTCGAGTGGATTGTAATGAATACCTTAGATCATCCCTACGTATGTAGGTTCTTCCTAAGTATCTTATTACCGAAACCCAAATATAAATATCTATTGAGAAAGATACGGAATTATTAAAAGGCGAATCCGAATGTTGAGTGATCGTAATTCTATCTTCGGATTACCTTCGTTACGAAGACAGACCGAAGGAAAGCTTACGTGCACCTTGCGATGGAAAGACCATATTCTTCGTCGCGAGACGGAGCAAAGCGAACACTCACCTTATTGAACAGGCTCAGGATCGTCTCATGCCAATTGTAAGCTGGTCTTACGACACGATGAGAACAACCTGAGGAACACCCCAATCGATAGTTCTTCGCTTCTCGCTCCGAAGTCTCTTCACCCTAAGGGCATTCTACGTAAATGGGTCTTCAGTCAAGTCGAGCGAAGCGAGGACCAACGAGAGGTTCCACTATAGTTATAGCGGAATGGTTTACGCTGATCCCCGTATATCCGGGTTTTTTTGTCGATAACGCTTTGAGCAGTTACAGCGGGTTGGTTTACGCTGCGATTGGCATTATCGTTTCCTCGTCGCCGTCATCTTTCCATGATCCCCTGATAGGCCAGTCCGTCAATCGGGGTGGCAATTTCGCTAGACGTTTACCCACAGCCTGTTTGCTACACCCAAGCCGATAGCCGATTTCGGACAGTGAAAGCCCCGCCGCTCTTAGCTTCTCGACTTCGGTTTCAGTCTGGTTCGTTGCCTCGAGGTTGGTGACGATGTGCACCATTCCATCGGGCAGAATCAAATCATAGAACAACGTGGGCTGGTCCTTGCGTCGTTTCTGGTAAACTGTCCCATAACACTTCCTGATGGCGGCCTCGGTCAATCTGTGCCGCTCTCCCGTGTGCTCCACGATCCCGAGCAGTTTCAGGCGGCGCATAAGGTCGGCTGTAGTCGTCCCGATCATATTCGCAAAGTCGCTGTAGGACTTAGTGCCGGTGTGCCATCGCCCGGTGTGATCGCGAACTTCACCAAGGACGGTGCTGGCGCAGCGCAAATCATTATTCGTGCGTTTCATGAGCGCACCTCATGCGGAGTTACGGACGCTATCGAACTGCTGCCGCTGACGGACTCCATGTCATCACCAAAGAAAGCTGCTCGTTCACGCTCGGCTCGTGTCCTCTTGGCTTCCAAGGCAGCACTCTTCCGCTTGGCAATTTCCACGCCATAGGAAATGAACCCGGTCGGATAGACGATGTCCCAGAGTGCCCTGATGGTCTTCGGCGGTGTTTCCCTGAAACGGCTGCGTTCCATCTTACCGTTGCGCCACTGGTATTGCGCTTCACGCGGATTGAGGCGCAAAAGCATGCGTATGGTCTGAAACTGGAAACCTTCGTCCAGCCTCCAGAAACGCGGGTTGTCCTGATACCAGAAGCCCATGGCAATCAGCAGCACACCGATGGTCTCGGCGTTCTGTTCACGGTCTAGCGACAGGATGGCCCGATGGGCCTGCATTTCGTAGCTGATAAATGGATGCCCTTGGTTGGCTCGATCAACGAACCGGTGGGCGTCCTTAACGACACGCCCCCAAGCGTCACTGATGACGGCCTGAGCTTTGCCCTGATGGTTGCTCTCTAGAAAAGCGCGAATTTCCCCAATATAGGGCTTCAGGTCGGCCTTCTTGATACCGATCTGGTACGGGTGCCCATGACGGGCGAGATTGCGCTTATGCTTGTCGCAGTACGAGCTATATCCGTGTGCCTGCATGTAGCAGTTGCTGGCTTTGCATTCTCTCATGATGGATTCTGTTCTTCTTCAAATTCATTTTGGTCTCCTTTCAGGCGTCAAGCCTGCTAGCGTTTCCGTACCTAGACCTACAGGCACGGACGTGGTCTTAGTTGAAGGCTTCGGCGTCAGCGTGTCCGAAGCAGGTGGAATGTATGCTCGCGCTTTCAGATTGCAAGTCATTTTTTCAAATGAGCCAACAATATCAGTGGCTTGGTCACTAAATCCGTTAGCGCAAAATAATATAGGTTCTAGTGCGGATGCCTGTATTCTCAGGGTGTTACCGGCGAAATTCCCACACGAATTGTCACATGGTCACAACATCCGTCGGCGTGAAAAAAAAGAAACACGGTCATGCCATTTGTTCGCACATGCTGTCGAATTTCGCTTTACGACCACAACTATGTCGTCTGCTTGGCTCCCATACCCCATTTGGTGAGCATAGTTTCGGCTGCTGCTGGGTCGCTCTTGATCCTGATCACCGTCTGCCGCGTTAATTTCGTCGCTCTCGCAATCTCAGACGTCCCGGCATTATTCGACAGCAGATCCAGAACCAGCATCAGCTGCTTCCTATCATAACTCGGTTTCCGCCCGAGATACGAAAGCGGCTTCTTCGGTTTGTCCTTGGCCGCCAAATCCTTGGCATGGGCAATACCAGCCTTCTGAGCTTCCTTAGTCGCCTCTGCCTGTGCCTGTGCAGTTGCCGCCATGAATGCAATGAGAGCGTCACGCACGGCTTGCTGAACGGGGTCTTGCGTCGAGCCGTCGAATGTCATGTTGTTAATGACGGTACGGATAATAACGCCCTGTCGCATGAAATGCCGAATGGTATCTGTCACGTCCTGATAGTTGCGCCCCAGCCGGTCAACCCAACGGACAACCAGAATGTCACCCTTACGCAGCACGTCAAAGAGGCGCTTACCCTCCGGTCGATTGGTCATTGCCATGTTTACGCCCGACACGCCATGGTCGGCAATTACCTGATCGATAACGAAACCGGCGGCCTCAGCTTGTGTCTTCTGATGGTCAAGGTTCTGGTCCTCGGTTGAAACTCGGGCGTATAGAATGGTCTTCATATCGGGCGTCCATGGGTGTCCGTTTAGGTTGTGACCATATGAATGCATGTCCGTATAACAAAAGTCAACCCGTACGTACAGTAAGACAGGCACCTTCTGATGTGTACGCTGGGCTATAGCCTTACGTACAAAAAAGGCATCCCGAGACATCTCCCTTTTACTCATTCGAAATGCTAGGAACGCAAACCGTCATTGCAAAGGGGGATGTGTTGAGAGTTTATCGTTTGGACCCAAAGACTGGATCAAAGCAGTACGCGCACACAGAGGATGGACATTACGTTCTAGGTGACCCCAAGCACGGGGGCCGAAAGCATACAAAAGCGAATAAAGTACTGGTTCGCACCGAGCAGGAGATGATCGATTTAATCCATCAGGGGTTCTCTGTACGTGTTATTACGGATACAGCCCCTTCTCTTGTTCGGCGCAACATCTTCATTGATAACAAGAAAATTACATAGCCCCCCCGCGTCGCCAAACCAAGGGCGACCGTTCGTCGCCTCAAGCCCTTAAACCACCGGGCTCAAGTCCGGAACGCACGGGATGCCTTGGCCGCTGGGCAGGCATTCTGACTGCATATAGGTGAAGAAGAAGGGGGGCGGGGGGATTGCGAAACTCTATTAAATCAGATGTGGCTGACGTAAATTTCTATTAAAAATTTGGGGTGTCCCTCCGTCCACCTACTTTATTCAAAGCGCGAACGACAATCATTCAGTAGAATTCAGCGCATTGAGAGTTGCGCAGGAGCGATATTTCGAGTTTAGCTTCGAAGCTTGGCATTGTTGGGGGCAGGGCAGTATGGAAAGTGATAAATCAGCGGTATTGAAGAGACTGGTGAATGTGGTTTACTGGGCTTGTTGCATAGCCGCAGCTGTTCTGATTGCAGTCATGCTGTTGCTTTCAACAAAAGAAGGCGCTGGTCCGCTTATCGCGGCTGTATTCTGGGGGCCTTTAATCTACGCGGTCGGCTGGTCCATTCGTTACGTTTCGACCGGGATTACTCGCATCGGACCATAAACGTATGCCGAACGGCAAACTTCAGGCGTTAGCGTCGCGGCTACAGACGTCGGCGTTGCAAAAATACGTAAATCCGTAACGGACACGCGAATAGCCATTGCTTATTGAACTCTCACCAAGCAGGCCGTGGAGGATATCAATAGGACAACGTTCGGCTTGAACGTCGATGCCGCCTCTGCCAGCCTCGTATGATTCCGATGGGTTGTGTTTATGGATGATCCGAACAAGTCTATATGGGTCCACGACTGGACTGACGAAAAAACACGTGAACGCTATCTTTTTCACGTCCGAGAACACTACGAAAAATACAAATCGTACAGAGATGCTTCATTTCAAAACCACGTTGGTTATGCCAAATGGCTCTTAGCGTCCTTGCTAGCGGTACATGGCGGTGCAATCTATGCAATCAGCAGCCTACGAGATACTGTCCGTCCAGATCAAATAGACGGACTCATAACTGGTGCGGGATGGAACTTAATTGGAATTGGTTGCACGCTAATCACGGGTTTCTGCGCTTGGCTCAACTTCCAGTATGCGTGGAGCTCATACGATAAGTGGGCAGATCCAGCGATGTTGTATCGAACTGACCAGTCCCCCAGCTCCAAGAACAGGGAGAGTAAGACGGATATTATTTCGGCTACACTGTATGCTGGCGCCGGGTTTGGCTTGGCGTCAGCTTTCTGCTTTGCAGCCAGTGCAGCTACAATTATTTCCACCCTGAGACTGGCAAAAATTGTGCCCTAATGGGAGCGTTGTGAAAATAGAAGCACATCCAAAGAATTGCCGTTAACGGCTTGTCGTGGAGTCACTTAGGTGGTACACAAGACTTACAACGGTCCCAAAAGGTTCTTTTGTTTTCAAATGGTTATGATTTGAGATGGAAAATTCAATCCTCTCTCGCAGCACCATTATTCCCAATAAAATCTGAAAACTTGTTGGCACGTAGGTCCAATAGTGCGCTCCATTATGGAAAGCGCCGAGCTGTGCCAATTTGATATCCATTCGAGCGGGTGGAATATCATCGGGCCGCTTTTCTTTCGTGACCGGTCTTTTCGATGTATACTGTTTATTGAACCGTCAGACTTTGGTCTGATGAACTGGCGTCACGAAAATCGGACTGACCCGATGACCGTGCGGAAACCAGAAATTGCGTGCAGGCCGTGTCCTGACCGCTGCCCTTGCTGTCAGGACTGCCTAATCCGCAGGAGGAGCGTCATGGCACAGTTTCATGTTATCGCAGGCAGAGACCAATCAGCTTTCTATCCGGAAGTTAAACGCATCCGCATGGCGGATGTTTTGGAGGCCTTGCGTTTGGGCTTCAACGACTTCTGGGCAAAGCCATCGCATTATGTTTTCCTTTGTCTCATATATCCGCTGGCGGGATTGCTCATCACTTATTGGAGTGCGAACGCAAACTTATTGCCACTCTTGTTTCCCTTGATGTCAGGCTTTGCCTTGGTCGGGCCAATTGCTGCGTTGCCGCTCTATGAAATGAGCCGACGTCGTGAGGAGGGGCTGGACCCGTCCTGGAGGCGCGCGCTTGATGTGAGCCATTCTCCGGCATTGCCATCTATCCTGGCCGTTGGTGCTTTTCTCTTCGCAGTTTTCATCGTCTGGCTGCTGGTGGCCCAAAATCTCTATGTCCACTATTTCGGACCAATGCCGCCCGAGAGCTTCTCGATGTTGATGAACCAGGTATTTTCAACGGAAGAAGGACGCAGTCTGATTTTCGCTGGTTGTGGCATTGGCCTGCTATTTGCAATCGTCGTCCTGTGCTCGACGATTGTGGCTTTCCCGATGCTGCTTGATCAGGATTGCGGTGCGGCGGCGGCAATAGCGACTTCGTTGCGTGTGGTCATGCGCAATCCAGTGGAATCCCTGCTCTGGGCCGTAATCGTGACCGCGATGCTCGTCGTCGGCTTTGCCACGATGTTTGCCGGGCTGGCTGTCGCAATACCCATCCTCGGACATGCGACCTGGCATCTGTATCGGAAAACGGTTACGCATCCGGCAACAAGGCGCGCCTGAAGCATGTTTCCCAAAAAGGGAGCCGATATTGCGTAGATACAAAGCGATAGATTGTTCCTGACCGGTCAAATCCCTTTGAAGTAAAGCTTTGACAGGATGATCGGGGTGCTTGATGAAATTTTTCAAACCTTCCAAGATGTGGCGGTATCCCGCCGCACCAGTTCCCCTTGTGCGAACGGTCCCGCTTTTGAGCGCATCCCGAAAATTGTGAAACGATTTTTGGACAAGATGCGCCTCAAAACAAACGGCTAGAGTACCGATCTGATTCAATCAGATCGAAAATCGCTCTGGAAGGGCAATAAGAGATTCGCACGGATGACAATAAATAACAATAAGTTAGCGGGCCTCTCCTCGCAGCGCGTCAATGGGCTCGGTCGGCTTTCGATACATTACAAGGACGGACGTTCCCGCATTTCCAGGCTTTACCAGGAAGGCGCGGCCAAGATTCGCATGCCGCATGTTGGAGGCGATCCACTGGAAGCAATTCTGATCAACACGTCAGGAGGGCTGACCGGTGGTGACCGGCTGCAATGGGATGTGGAGCTTGGCGAAAACGCCTCGGCTGTTATCACCACGCAAGCCTGTGAGCGAATCTATCGCTCAGGAGGCGGAGAGGCACGCATCGCCACTCGTTTGAAAGCGGCAACAGGCACGCATCTTGCATGGCTTCCACAAGAAACCATTCTGTTCAATCAATCCGTGTTGTCGCGGACATTGGATATAGAGCTGGAGGAGGGGGCAGAAATACTGGTGGTGGAGGCGACTATATTCGGACGCCTTGCGATGGGTGAGCGCGTTGACGAGGCAAAGTTCAGCGATCGTTGGCGCGTGCGGCTCGGCGGGCGGCTTGTGCATGCAGAAGAATTCAGGCTTGGTCCAGGCGTTGGAGCCGAATTGCAAGCCCGTCCGGTGACCAATGGGGCTTTTGCCGTCGCCAGCGTGCTTTTGATTTCAGGGGACGCCGGGAAACATCTGGATGCTGCCCGGCAGATCACAGGAGAGGAGGGGGGCGCCAGTTTCTGGCAGGTTGGCGCCGCGAGCAAGTTGATGGTGCGTTTATACGCGGAGGATGGTTATACCTTGCGCAGACGTCTGGGGCCACTGCTTGTCCTGCTTAATGGCAAGGCAGGCCTGCCTAAAGTTTGGACATTTTAAGTGCGCGGCAGTCCTGCCGCTTTTAACACCAGCGGAATGATTACCGCTTTGAAGACATGAAGTTTGGAATGAAGTCATGAATTTGACGCCTAGGGAAAAAGACAAGCTTTTGATCGCCATGGCTGCCATGGTTGCCCGTCGCCGTCTGGAGCGCGGAGTGAAACTCAACCACCCGGAAACTATCGCACTGATCAGCGATTTTGTCGTTGAAGGCGCCCGCGATGGACGAACGGTTGTAGATCTCATGGAAGCGGGCGCCCATGTCGTCACCCGCGAACAGGTGATGGAAGGTGTGGCCGAGATGATCCACGACATTCAGGTCGAAGCGACGTTCCCCGATGGTACGAAGCTCGTCACGGTTCACGAGCCAATCCGCTGATTTTCCGGTTTGCCGAGGCGAACTTGCTTTTTGAAAGGTACGATAATGAAGAAGATTACGGTCCTTGCCGCGGTAGCGATGGCGCTCACCGCAAGCCCTGCCTTTGCTCATCTCAATCCGGCTGAACACGGCTCGTTTGCGGCGGGCTTCACACATCCGCTTTCGGGTGTGGACCATATTCTGGCGATGGTTGCGGTTGGGCTTTGGGCAGCGATGCTGGGCGGGCGGGCTTTTTTCCTTGTGCCAGCAGCGTTTGTCGGCGTGATGTTGCTCGGCTTTGTGGCCGCACTTCTGGGTATGTCTCTGCCCTTCGTTGAACCGGTCATTCTGGCTTCGGTTGTCGTGCTGGGGCTCATGGTGGCGCTCGCTCTCCCTGTCTCTCCGGTTGTTGGTGCGCTTATCGCCGGATTCTTCGCATTTTTTCACGGACATGCTCACGGTGGAGAAATCGGAAGCGCAACTTTCCTTTCCTATGCGGCTGGATTCGCGCTTGCGACCGCATTGCTACATGCCGCTGGCATGGGGGTCGGCCTTGGTGCGGGCCGCCTTATGGCGGGCAAGACGGGTCGTTTCGCCATGCGTGTTGCCGGTGGCGCCACGGCGCTTGGCGGCCTGATGCTGATGGCCGGGTGAGGTGTGACATGATCCCCGGCGAAATTATTACGCAGGACGGCGATATAGAACTCAACCAAGGACAACCGACCATCACGATCAAGGTCGCCAATACCGGCGACCGCCCGATTCAGGTTGGCAGCCATTTTCATTTCTACGAGGTGAATGCAGCGCTTTCCTTTGATCGTGAAAAGGCGCTTGGGCAGCGGCTGGACATTGCGGCGGGCACCGCCGTGCGCTTCGAACCCGGTCAGGAACGCGACGTGACATTGATTCCCGTGGGCGGCAGACGTGAGATCTATGGATTTCGTCAGATGGTCATGGGCAAGCTTTAGAACGGGTGACGGAGATATTTCATGCCAGCCAGAATTAGTCGCGCCACCTATGCGCAGATGTTCGGTCCCACTGTTGGCGACAGGGTGCGCCTTGCCGATACGGAACTTTTTATCGAGGTCGAACGCGATCTTACCACCTATGGTGAAGAGGTGAAGTTCGGTGGAGGGAAAGTTATCCGGGACGGTATGGGGCAAAGCCAATTGTCCCGCGCCGATGGCGCTATGGACACGGTTATCACCAATGCCCTGATCCTCGACCACACCGGTATCTACAAAGCCGATGTGGGACTGCGCGACGGGCGCATTGCCCTTATCGGCAAGGCGGGCAACCCCGACACGCAGCCGGGGGTCTCGATCATCATCGGCCCTGGTACGGAAATCATCGCCGGTGAGGGCAAGATCCTCACCGCGGGTGGTGTCGATACGCATATCCATTTCATCTCGCCGCAACAGGTGGATGAGGCACTCAATGCGGGTATCACCTGCATGGTGGGTGGCGGCACCGGGCCTGCGCATGGCACACTTGCAACCACATGCACGCCCGGTCCCTGGCATATTGCGCGGCTGATCCAGTCGTTTGACGGTCTGCCGATGAACATAGGCGTGTTCGGCAAGGGAAACGCTTCGCTGCCGGGCGCGCTGGAGGAAATGGTCCGTGCAGGTGCGTGCGGCCTGAAACTGCATGAGGACTGGGGGTCGACTCCCGCCGCCATCGACAATTGTCTTTCGGTTGCGGATCGGTTCGATGTTCAGGTCGCGATCCACACCGATACGTTGAATGAAGGCGGCTTCGTTGAAGATACGCTGAATGCATTCAAGGGGCGCACGATCCATTCCTTCCATACCGAAGGTGCGGGCGGTGGCCACGCGCCAGATATTATTCGCGTCTGCCAATACCCGAATGTGTTGCCGGCTTCGACAAATCCGACCAGGCCTTACACGGTCAATACGATTGCAGAGCATCTCGATATGCTGATGGTGTGCCATCATCTGTCCCCGGCAATCCCGGAAGATATTGCCTTTGCCGAAAGCCGCATCAGGAAGGAAACCATCGCTGCGGAAGACATCCTCCACGATATGGGAGCGTTCTCCATCATTTCCTCCGACAGTCAGGCGATGGGCCGTGTCGGCGAAATGATCATTCGCTGCTGGCAAACGGCAGACAAGATGAAGAAGCAGCGCGGCAGTCTTCCAGACGACAAGCCGGGCAATGACAACTACCGCGCCCGGCGTTATATCGCGAAGTACACGATCAACCCTGCCATCGCCCATGGCATGGCGCATGAGATCGGTTCTGTGGAAGTGGGTAAACGCGCTGATCTGGTGCTGTGGAACCCTGCATTCTTCGGCGTCAAGCCAGACATGGTGTTGCTCGGCGGCTGGATCGCGACCGCACCGATGGGTGATCCGAACGGTTCGATTCCAACGCCGCAGCCGATGCATTACCGTCCGATGTTCGGCTCGTTTGGGAAAGCCCGCACCAATACGTCCATTACCTTTGTTTCGCAGGCTGCGATGGATGAAGGGCTTCGAGAGAAGATTGGGGTCGACAAGCAGATGATTGCAGTGGCCAATACCAGAGGCGGTATCGGCAAACATTCCATGATCCTCAACAATGCGATGCCGCAAATGGAAGTTGACCCGGAAACCTATGAGGTGCGAGCCGATGGTGAACTGCTCACCTGCGAGCCTGTTGACGTCGTGCCAATGGCGCAACGCTACTTCATGTTTTGAGCTTGAAAGGCGAACAAATGTTTCGTGCTACTGCCATTCTTCGTGCAGATAAGGTGATCGATGCCGTGCCTGCGGGCCACGCCGTTCTCGAACGCGATGAACGTCATTTGCGGCGCAAGGCCATTGCTCTGGAAGGCGGCGAGAAGGTGCTCGTCGATTTTGCAGAGCCAATTGTGCTCGAACACGGCGACAGGCTTATCCTCGATGACGGACGCGAGATCGAAATCCGTGCCGCCAGCGAGGAACTTTACGAAATTCGTGGACGCGATCCGCTGCACATAGCTGAGCTTGCCTGGCATATCGGCAATCGGCATCTTTCAGCTCAGATCGAGAATGATCGTATCTTCATTCTGCGGGACCATGTCATAAAGGCTATGCTTGAGGGGTTGGGGGCGACGGTTACAGATGTAACGGCAATTTTCAGTCCCCTGCGCGGTGCTTATTCCGGTGCTCATTCGCATCATGACCATCATCATGGTCATCACGAACACGACCATGAACATCATCACCACCACCACGACTGATACCACCACTGCTTTGCTGCGGTTGATGGCGTGGCTGTCGCCCGTCTTTCCGGTGGGGTCGTTCAGTTACAGCCATGGACTGGAGCGGGCGGTCCATGACGGCCTTGTCACGGACATGGCCACGATGAGCGATTGGCTGCGCTGGATTGTGACGCGTGGCTCCGGTTGGAACGATGTCGTGCTTTGCGCTGAAAGCTGGCGGCGTGGGGTTGCCGAAGGCGATCTTGTTGAAATTGCGGAACTGGCCGAAGCACTGGCGGGCTCGCGCGAACGCCATATGGAGACGATGCTGCAAGGCGAGGCATTTCGGGTTGCGGCCCGAAGCTGGCCCAGCTCCGTCTTCGACCGCCTGCCAGTCGATTGTCCCTATCCGGTGGCAGTCGGTGCTATAGCGGGCGGCAACGGAATATCGCTTGGATTGACACTCGCCGCCTTTCTGCAAGCCTTCTGTATCAATCTTTTGCAGGCATCCATCCGTCTTTCGGTCATGGGGCAGAACGGCGTGACTGCGACAATGGCGGACCTGGAACCCGTTCTCGCGGAAACAGCGGCGCGAACAGAAAAAACTTCATTGAGTGACCTTGGTTCCGCGACTTGCATCAGCGACATCATGGCCATGAAACACGAAACCCAACATTCAAGGCTTTTTCGCACATGACACAGAAAAACGGACCCTTGCGTATAGGCATCGGTGGACCGGTGGGATCGGGAAAGACGACGCTGACCGAAAAGCTTTGCAAAGCGCTGCGTGATAAATACTCGGTCGCCGTGATTACCAATGATATCTACACGCAGGAGGACGCCCTTATTCTCGCACGTCGTCAGGCCTTGTCAGAAGACCGGATAATGGGTGTCGAAACGGGCGGATGCCCGCATACGGCAATCCGAGAAGATGCCTCCATCAATCTGCAGGCGATTGCCGAAATGAACCGGCGATTTCCCGATCTGGACATTGTCTTCATTGAATCCGGTGGCGACAATCTCGCTGCCACCTTCTCGCCAGATCTGGCGGATCTGACGCTTTATGTCATCTCTGTTTGTCAGGGTGAAGAAATTCCGCGCAAAGGTGGTCCGGGTATCACGCGGTCAGACTTTCTTGTGATTAACAAGAGCGATCTTGCCCCGCACGTTCATGTCGATCTCGATATTATGCAAGGCGATGCGGCACGCATGCGTGGCAAGCGTCCTTTCGGCTTCACCGACCTTCATCGGGGCAAGGGGGTAGCGGAAATCATCGAATTTATCGTTGAGAATGGCGGGCTGGAATCGCGCTGATTAATCTTCATTGTTAAGCCGCTTGCGCGCTTCGCGTTGCGATGCCTGCAAATCAATGATTGGCTTGGGGTAAGTGCTACCCAGGATGACTCCAGCGCTGGAAAGCACCTCCTTCGGTGCCTCGAACGGCTTGTGTAGCCATTTGCCCGGCAGATTGGACAGTTCCGGCACCCAGTGCCGGACGTAACGCCCATAGGCATCGAATTTCTCGCCTTGCAAGATCGGGTTGAACACCCGGAAATAGGGTGCTGCATCCATGCCGCAGCCTGCTACCCACTGCCAGCTACCCGGATTGCTGGCGACATCACCATCCACGAGTGTGTCCCAGAACCATTCTTCACCTTTCCTCCAGTCAATGAGCAGATTTTTGCTGAGAAAAGAGGCAACAAGCATTCGCACACGATTGTGCATCCACCCCGTGGCCCAAAGCTGACGCATACCGGCATCAATGATGGGAAAGCCCGTCTGCCCGCGACGCCAGGCTTTGAACGCAAATGGATCATCACGCCATCCGATGCCGGATAGTGTGTCACGCATATCGTACCGGCTGATGTCCCGGCGGTGATAGAGCTGGTGGTAATTAAAGTCGCGCCAGATCAGTTCGGATAGAAACTTTTCACCACTCGCCCGCGCCGAATGATGCTCGTCCATAAACGCCAACGTGGCATACCAAGCCTGACGGGCACTGATTTCACCGAACCGCAAATGAGGTGACAGTCTTGAAGTTCCATCAGTGCCGGGAATATCCCGATCCTCGGCGTAAGTTGACAGTGTGCTCTCCAGAAAGCGTGTCAGGCGGTCGCGCGCCGCGTCTTCTCCAATATTCCAAAGCCCGTCGAGTTTTTTGGCCCAAAAAGGAACGCTGGGCGAGTGGCGGGCTTCCAGTGTTGGTTTGATGCCCCATGACCTTCGCGAAAGCGGACGTGGAATATGGTGGTGGCGCAAGGCTTTGGCGAAAGGGGTGAAAACCTGGTAAGGTGTCTCGCTAACCGTCTTGAGCTCCCAGGGTTCAAGAAGAAGGTTGCCGGAAAATGACGTTACATTGGTTCCGCTTTCCTTGAGCTGTGCCTTTAGCTTTGCGTCCAATTCCCGTTCAGCCGGTGCATAGCGACGGTTCCAGAACAACTCCGTGACAGCCAGTTTTGCGGCCAACCGAGGGAGGATGTCCCTCGCGTCGCCAGTCTCAACAAGCAATTCGATACCGCGATCAGCCAGCTGTCTTCCTATCGCTTTCAGGCTTTGATCTAGCCACCAGCGCGCTGCGTCACCGGGCGCGCGAATCTCGGCGCTCGTCTCATGAACGTAAACCGCTGTTGTACGGCCACCTGTTTCAGCGGCTGCGTCGAGTGCCGGATTGTCGTTGATACGAAGATCGTTACGCAGCCAGACAAGCGCGTGATGCTTCATGAGAAAAATTCCACTGCAGAAATGTGATACCGGTATTTCGAACCACATATAGCGGAGAGAGCAGAAACGTCACGAGGCCGAGACAACGCAATTCAGCAAAAAATGCAAAGCAACGCATAGACATGCCCGTCATGCGTTGAAACAAGCTTCTGAACTGTTTTTATCGACTGACACGATATTTGGTCTCTGGGATCAGTTTAACCCATTGAGAATCCTGAGGTTAAATCTGACAGTTGCAGCTAAATGGCCTTTTTGCCACGGCATGTTGTTCTTGAAGAGATCAGGACACCCAAGCGGTGTGCAAGCTTAACTTATTTGTCGCATAGGAGTGACGGAAGTTAGATACTACCGGCGGCGAAGTCTCAAAAGAGGTCATCAACCCGACGACAGGCTGCGCGTATCTCAATGCGTCGTACGATTTTGATGATGATATCGTCTCTGCATAGACGTCTTGCCTGAAGGTAAAAAAGTATAGCTTAGCTAAGAAGCCCGCAACTGCGGGCTTCTTAGTGTTCCCTGATTCAGCTTAATCGAGAAATTCCGTCAGGATCCGTCGAAATTGTCGACTGCATTCAACCGGGGCCATATGGGTTTGCCCTTTGAGGAGCTGCAGCGTAGCGTGGGGGATACCATTTTGGGCGGCCTCCAATGTGCCGTCGCCGAAAAATTGATCGAGTTCCCCTCCAACAATCAATGTCCTTGCTGCGATCGAGCTTAGATCGACTGGCTCAGCCTGCATTATCAATTGAAGATACCGGACAATAACTTCGCCGGAATTCATTTTTTCTGGAAGTTTGTTACGGTCCACCCAGAGATTTATCTTCAGTAACAAATTCAGTAAAGGATTGCGGAATATTGCCGCAAAGTCATTGATCAGCTCGTAGTACTGTTCCTGTTCAGCGAACTGGATTTGTCGATGTATCCTGATTTCGCCATTCTCGCTGAACTTGTGAGCACTCGCCACCAAAATCAGCTTCTTAACCCATCCTTCGCGCGCCATCGCAAGCCTTGTTGCCAGCAATCCGCCATAGGATATCCCCATGAGCGTAAATGCCGGGACATTCATTGGCTCGATCGCGCGCTGAATATCTGACACAATAGTTTCAATTGTCGCCTTTGCATCGGGCTGCTGATCGTAGCCGATCAGGATAAAGCCCTGTCTTGGCGGCAACATACGTGCGACTCGCTTTGCGTCACGCATCATCCTGTCAAAGCTGTGTTTGCGTACAAAGCCTTGCCCGCCATTGATCACGATCACGGGGTCAGTTTGATCTCCCATGCGAATATAGGGAATTCTTCCAAGCAAAAAGCCGGTTTCAAATTTGGTCATGATAATTCCTCAGCAGCAATAGCTGCTTTCGTCAGCACATTAGCTGTTGAGTTATTTATTAGTGATCTGGCGGGCAATAGCTTGCGCTAGAGGTGGCATCGGCAGCTCCATGCGGAGGTAAACACTGCCATCCCGTGTTCTCGATACCAAACCGGCATCACAGATTTCGCGACGCAGCAAGGCGTGATCTCCGAAACTGTGCCAGGATTTCAACAGCGCGTTGACTTCGACTTCCGTGAGATTTTTGCGGGCTGGAAAACGAGACCAGATCACCCATAGAACCGATATCTGATCCGAGCGTTTGCTCGGAAAGCGCGTAAGAACACCATCTTTATCAAAGCAACGGACCACACGCTCCACACTCGCTTGACTGATAACAGGATGTTTTTCTTCCTTCACAGGTTCTTTCGCGCCGCCTCGCATTTGCTGGAAATTTTTGTATCCTGCGCCTTTTGCAAGGATATTCAAAATTTCGACGTGAGAAGGCGGCTTGTCGCGTTCGGAATAGGCATTACGGATACTGCGCGCTAAAGCCGAAATGTCATTGACATGCAATGGTATTAATTCCCGGGGCATAGTCCCTTATCCTTAAAGCGTGCCTGTCAAATTGAGATCGGTGATCGCCGTTCCGACGCGGCACGAACAAGGTGGTCGATGCGTCAAGGAGATAAATAAGCAGGTTTAGCTTGCCCAGAGGGCGGCGATGCCTAGGTGAACTGCGGACCGGCCGCTCGTGTAGCAGAAGGATAAATCGCATTCAAGAGCAATCTGACCTTTCCCCGCCTGTAATCGATGACCATGCGCCGCGCGTTCGTCTCGGTAGCCGCCAATAGCGGGTATGTGGGGCATGCTCTTCAAGACGACGCCCGCTAAACTGCACCTGGCCCGAGCGGCGATGGTAAAGCCGGAAACTTAGTTGGCCGATCTATGCACCAAACTAGGCATCTCTCACTAAACACTTTATTGGTTCGTCGGCCTGAAATGCGAACTTCGACACGATGGTGAATGGCTCTTAAAGCGAAAAAGGTGGCCCGATAATGTACGGTTCAAGAATGCCACAGTTGCCAATTGTTGGTGACATTCACGGGTTCCTCCAAACCTTTGTTGAGCTATTGGATGTTGGATGCCTTGAGTATAGTGTTTTACAATTGGCCGACCTGAGCGGTCGTTCCGGTCTGCGCGGAGACGACCTTCACGATCACTCGTCAACAAAGACGGCATGCGATACGGGCAACTTCGCGAGATCAATGGACGCTCATGCTTGGGAATAGGTTTCAGTTATGGGGGAACTTGATTCGCATCGGCCAACTGATACCTGGAATGAAGCTATTCCGGGATGTTGCGAAATTTACGCCGGCAAGCAGCACGATTTTACTGTATTGACGTACTTGCGCCCAACTCCCTTTGCGAAGAGATATCGGCGTTTTCATTGAGGGCATTTCCCCGTTACATAGCGGCGTTTCCGCATCAGTGCTAAGCTAAGGTTGATCCCACACACTGGAGAGGGAAAAATCGCATAAGCTCTGAGACGCTGTCCCGAAACTTGCGATAGCTATTCTGGTCGGAATACGCGAAACGGTTGGGAACGGTTAGTCGTTCTGACTGCAGGGCAGTATAATTGTCAAAAAGCCTAAATATCGTGTTATTCGACATTTTTGAAAGAATGGCGCACCCGAAAGGATTCGAACCTCTGACCCCCAGATTCGTAGTCTGGTGCTCTATCCAGCTGAGCTACGGGTGCTTGCCTTGTGTGCCGCTCGCTGCGGCGATGGGCGGTTGATAATCGGACATATCGCTAAATGCAAGCGTCTTCTTAGAAAAAAATGTGGTTCTGTGAAGATTTCTTTTCAGGCCTTGCATTTCAGGGGCTTTCCAATCGCAGGCCGATACAATGGCAGATCGCCTAGACGTTTTCTTCTGTGCGCTGGCTGTCGCGGTCGTCCCGTTGCGTTGGCAAATCAGGAATACGAATCTCGAAATGCGCTCCAACCGGACGGTCTTCCCTAAGCTCGATTGTTCCGCCATGTGCGCGGATCAGCTCTTGTGCGATGGCGAGTCCAAGTCCGGTGCCGTCGCTGCGCGTCGATCCCTTGAAAGCCGTGAAAAGGTTGTCACGCGCCTTTTGCGGCAGGCCGGGGCCAGTGTCCTCGACGCCAATGATAGCAGTCGTCCCAATTTTGCCGGCTGAAATCGTGAGGCGTTTCACTGTTGCGTCATCATTGGCCTGATCACGCTCCATCGCCTGAACAGAATTGCGGCATAGATTGCTGAGTACGCGGAATAGCTGTTCCGAATCGACATTCAGCTCGAAATCGTCAGGAACAAGATTCTCGAATTCGATGCTGCTCTCTGAACTTGGACTCAAGGTTTCCTGTACGTCTGAGATAACCGTACGCAGGAGGACCCGGCGCGGACGCGGTGGCGCCTCTTGCGAGCGGCCATAGGCCATGACACTTTCAGAATAGCTGATCGCGCGGCTGAGCGTGCGAATGAGTTTGGGTGCAAACCGCTGCACCATCGGGTCTTCGGTATCGGCTAGTCTATCCGACATCAATTGCGCGGACGCAAGAATATTGCGCATGTCATGGTTGATTTTGGAAACGGCTAGACCGAGATCGGCCAGATGTTTCTGTTCCTTGAGTGTTCGTTGAAGGTCGCTTTGGATATGGGATATCTGGCGCTGGGCAACGCCGAACTCGTCCGTGCGGCTCTCAGGTACGAGGATAAGCGCGGGATTGTCCGGGGATGAGGCGAAATCGATCATGTTGCGGTGCATGATACGCACCGGCCGCAGAAGCATTTCGTGAATGATGAGGTAGATCAGGCTCGCTGCGATCACAGAAATGATAAGGGAGATAAAAGTCACGTTGCGCGCATAGACGAGCATGGCATGACGAAGCGGCGCGTCCGAGGTCACGATTTCAATGATACGACCCGGTGAACTGTTCGGTGAAGCAGAACCATAGATTCGGAGCGTTCTGTCTCCGCCGTTGAACAGCGTTCCGAATGCATCCCATATGGCAGCGGCTTCGCTGATATTGTTAAGATCGATAACCTGATCAATCTTGCCGGGAACTTCCGACATGGCTAGCAGACGCGACGCACCGGCTTCACGCACGGCGATAGCCTCTGTGCCGGTCGCGAGAAGCACCTTGTCCTGAATGTCGCGCGGCACGTCCATGTTGCCGCCAGCGGCGAGAACCTCGCTGACCGCGCCCACTGTATCAAGACGCGAACTCATCCAGCGCACACGCATATTGGCGACGGAGGGGACAAAAATCAGAACCTCGGTGATGAGCACGGCAAGGGCAGTCAGCAGCAGCAGCTTGCTTGAAAGCCGGTTGCGCCATGGTAGTCGTGTGAATTGCGTTGGAGAGGGCCGCTCAATGGTCGCAGCCTGAAAGGCCGCTTCAGGAGACGGCGCGTCCGTATCTGTGGTCTTTTCAACAACCGCCATAGCCTGTTTCCAACTCGAGGCGAACCGGCCCAATTGCCGCGGTGCCTCAACCGGTGTGCCGTCGAAACGCAATTCACAAAGGTAGCTTCCTATATATGGAGCCGGTCGATAAATCCAACAGCCTTTGTTCAATCGGTTAAGAACGCATTCGTTTGTGCGATCTTACAGCGGAGTATTACCGAAATTTAACTCGACGCCTTAAGATCGTGTGTGCAAAGTCTTAGGTGGAAAAATCCATGCATCCTTATGGGATAGGTGATTTGCGCAATGTGAAGGCAATCATCGTTCTGATACTATTTGCTGGCATTTTCCGCGTCCGACATAATGGTTTCGAATATGAGGGCCGTCACGTTGACGGCGAGCCTTGCCGGAGAGCTGAATGAAATCCTGGAAGCAGATTGCCTTGTGCCTGCTCATAGCTGTAGCCGCCGTCGGCGGCTGGTATGCATATAAGAACAAGACCGACGTGGTGAAAGCCGTAGCAACAGGCGAAGAAGCGCCCAAGAGCGGCGGCAGACGGTCGGCGCCACTCGTTGTTGTCGAGGCTGCTGGTGAAGAGACCATCAACAATCGTTTGACAGCCATCGGTTCGGCGCGGGCTCTCAGCACTGTGTCGATAACGCCATATTCCAGTGGTTACATGACGAAGCTCTACGTCAAGGCTGGCGATAGCGTGAAGGAAGGAGATTCGATTGCCGAACTCGATGCCGAGACAGAGAAGATTGCCGTAGCCAAAGCCGAGACCGCTTTGAAAGACGCGCAGACCACCCGGCAGCGTATCGCAAAATTGCGGGCGACGAACACTGCAACAGAAGTACAAGTGGTCGAGACTGAACTGGCGGTTGCCAATGCGCAGCTTGCTTTGCAGGACGCTCAGCTTGCATTGAGCCGACGTACGGTTCGCGCGCCAATCACAGGTATTGTTGGTATCCTTCCTGTCAATGTGGGTAACTACGTTACCGCACAAACATCTATCGGACGTATTGATGACCGATCAAAAGTGTTGATCGATATATGGGTGCCGGAACGTTTTGCACCGCAAATCAAGGTTGGACAGCCGTTGACTGCGGAATCGACCGCTTTCCCGGGTGAAATCTATCAGGGCGAGATCAATGCGGTTGACAACATGCTGGATGAGGCCAGCCGTACGTTACATGTACGCGCAGAGGTGGCGAACCCGCAGGATCGTCTGCGTGCGGGCATGTCGTTTTCCGTCACGGTTCTGTTTCCGGGTGACCGCTATCCTTCGGTTGACCCACTTGCCATTCAGTGGGGAGCGGACGGTTCCTATGTCTGGCGCGTTGAAAACGGTGTTGCCAAGAAAATTGACGCTCGTATCGTTCAGCGCAATTCAACCAATATTCTGATCGATGGTCCGGTGAAGCAGGGCGACATGATCGTTACGCAGGGCGTTCAAACCGTACGGGATGACGCGCCTGTACGCGTCAAGGACGAACAGGGCACGGCCTTGGCTGACCCCGCCTCTGCAAAACCTGCTGCGTGATGAGGTAAGCACGTGACAAGTCACAACTCCTCATCCGGCAATGGCGGATCGACGGCCCTTTTCATCCGACGCCCGGTTTTTGCTTTCGTTATCAATGTTCTGATTGTCGTTGCAGGTCTTGCTGCTTTCACGGGTGTTGATATTCGCGAACTGCCGGACGTTGACCGGCCTGTCGTAACAATCAGCACGGATTTCAGTGGTGCCTCCGCTGAAACCATAGACCGTCAGTTGACCCAGGTTCTCGAGAACGCAGTCGCGCGCGTTTCGGGCGTGAAGTCTATTTCTTCGACTTCGTCGTTTGAGCGCAGCCGTGTCACGGTGGAGTTTAACGATGGTGTAGATCTCAACGTTGCGGCCGCCGATATGCGTGATGCAATATCTCGTGTCGCCAATACTGTGCCTGAAGAGGCCGACCCATCGCGGATCATTAAAGCAGACTCCAATGCCGATCCGGTAATGCGGCTGGCTGTCACCTCCGATACCATGCCGGTAGATGACATGACGGTGCTGGTTGAAGATCAGATTGAAGATGTACTTTCGGCGGTTCCAGGTGTGGCCGACGTGCAGATCTACGGTGATCGAGATAAGATTTTCCGCATTGATATCAATCAGGCCCGATTGGCAAGTTATGGTCTGACGATTGCCGATCTTTCCAACGCACTTTCCTCTATGGGGCTGGATGCTCCGGCGGGTTCGTTGCGCAGCTCGGACCAATCCATTGTAGTTCGTGCTACCGCCAATCTGGAAAAGCCGGAGGACTTTGAAAATGTCTATATCAAAGGCCGTACGCAAATCCGCGATGTCGCGACGGTTACACTTGGACCGGATATAGAGAGCTCGGCAGTCCGATCTAACGGCAAGACGGCAATCGGTCTCGGCATCGTGCGTCAGGCACAGTCAAATACGCTCGATATCTCGGAAGGTATCCGCACGGCAGTCGCCAATTTGCAGAAGACCTTACCTGCGGGCGTCAACATCGCCGTCACCAGTGACGATGCGAATTTCATCAATGGTGCAATCCACGAGGTGGAAATCGCGCTGATTGCATCGGTGATTATCGTTGTTGCAATCATATTCGTGTTCCTGTGGGATCTGCGCGCCACGCTTATTCCAGCTGTATCCATGCCTGTTGCTCTTATCGGCACGATAGCAGCCATTTATCTAGCAGGTTTCTCGGTCAATATTCTCACCCTCCTGGCATTGGTTCTGGCTACCGGTCTTGTCGTCGACGATGCCATTGTGGTGCTGGAAAACGTCGTTCGTCGGCGTAACCAGGGTATGGGACCACGCGCAGCGGCAGTGCTGGGTACGCAGGAAGTCTTCTTCGCCGTGATCGCTACCACGCTGACTTTGGCGGCAGTCTTTGTTCCTATTTCGTTTTTGCCGGGGCAGGCGGGTGGCCTGTTCCGTGAATTCGGCTTCGTGCTGGCGATTGCAGTTCTTCTGTCGTCAGTTGTTGCGCTGACGCTTTGTCCGATGCTTGCCTCGCGCTTCCTCAAGGAAGGAAGTGGCGAAGATGGCGGTCACGGTCCGCTTTTTCTGCGTCGTATCGGCGGCGGGCTCGCGACCTTCTACAAGAAGACTCTGCACGTCTGTCTGTCGGCACCATTCGTTGTTGTGCTCGTCGCCGTAGTTTTCGCAGGCGCATCCTATGTCGGCTACGGTATGATCCGTCAGGAACTGACACCTTCGGAAGACCGTGCCGTGGCGCTGCTGCGTATCAACGGGCCGCAGGGCATCAGTGTGGAGTTTCTGCAGTCGCAACTCGACCAGATTGAAGAGGCGATCAAGCCGCTACGTGATAGCGGGGAAATCACGACTACCTATGCCATCGCGGGCTCTGGCGGATCGTCGAATAACGGTTTTGTTGTCCTGACGCTGGCACCATGGAAAGAACGCGCGCGCAGCCAGCAGGAAATCATGGCTGACATTACCCAGCGTATCAAGGGCATAACGGCGGTGCGCATCTTTACCACTCAGCCGAACAGTCTTGGTATTCGCGGCGCAGGCAACGGCTTGCAGTTTGCCATCGTTGGCAATGACTATGCCAAATTGCAGCCCGCTGCTCAGGCGGTCGTGGCCGCGTTGGAAAAGGATTCGCGCTTTGTCCAGCCGCGCCTTTCGGTAGAGCCGACCCAGCCTCAGCTTTCCGTTGAGATTAATCGCGAGCGGGCCTCTGATCTCGGTATCGATATCACCGGGCTTGCAAATGCCGTCCAGTCGGTTCTCGATGGCCGCAAGATCGGATCGGTCTATGTCGGGGATCGCAGCTTCGATGTGAAACTCGTTTCCACCACAAACCCGATCAATGATCCGACGGACCTTGAGAACATATTCATGAAAACGGCAGACGGTCGGTACGTGCCGATGTCGTCCATCGCGACGGTTGTCGAGAAAGCCGTCCCACCACAGCTCAATCGCGAGACACGCCAGCGTTCTGTTTCGATTACGACAAATCTGCGCGACGATTTTGCCTTGGGCGATGCTTATAAAGCGGCACAGGAAATCGCAGCGCCTTTATTGCTGCCGGGAAGTCATATCATTCCGCTGGCGGAAGCCTCGACGCTCAGCGAAACGTCAAGCGGCCTGGCAATGGTGTTTGGCTTCGCGATCGTCATCATTCTTCTGGTGCTGGCGGCGCAGTTTGAAAGCTTTGTCAGTGCGCTGATCGTGATGGCGACGGTTCCTCTTGGACTTGGTTGTGCCGTGTTCGCCATGCTGCTCACAGGCACGAGCCTGAACGTCTACAGCCAGATCGGTCTCGTGCTTCTGGTGGGCATCATGGCCAAGAACGGCATCTTGATTGTCGAATTCGCCGATCAGTTGCGCGATAAGGGCTTGAGTGTTCGTGAAGCGATCGAGGAAGCATCCAACATTCGTCTTCGCCCTGTTTGCATGACGATGATCTGCGCTGTCCTTGGCGGCGTGCCGCTGGTGCTGGCGAGCGGCGCTGGGGCGGAAGCCCGTGTGGCTCTGGGTTGGGTAATCGTTGGCGGTCTCGGCCTTGCAACGATTGCTACGCTCTATGTAACGCCGGTCGCATATCTTGTGCTGGGACGCTTTACGCAGCCCAAAGCGGAAGAAGAGGCGCGGCTTGAGCGGGAACTCAACCGTGCGCTCCAGGATAAATCGCAAAAAGGCGGTACGGCCGAACCGGCGAAATAGACTGAAAGCAGAAACCGACCTTTGGGGTCGGTTTCTTTTTCTCATTTTTATCGGATTACTTCTTCAGAGCGTCGGTAATCTTCGCAGTCCAAGCGCCTTCCGGCTTCTTGGTGATGACCGGATCAGAACCGCCTCCAAGCAGCGTTTCCACCGTGCGCTCAGCCGCTGCTACGTCAAGAGTCCCATCGGAACCGTCAACCAGCTTCCCGATTTCCTTGACCATACGTTCCTGAACTTCCTTGGTTTGTGCACCGGAAGCATCATTTTCGAGTATGATGTCCGCTGCTTCCCCTGGATTGTCAGAAGCATATTGCCAGCCCTTCATTGAGGCGCGCACAAAACGGGCCAGCTTGTCGACCATCGCCGGATCGTCGAGGCTCTTTTCCAGCACATAGAGCCCGTCTTCCAGCGTTGCGACGCCTTGCTCTTCATATGGGAAGACAACAAGCTGATCGGCGGGAATGCCCGCATCGATCACCTGCCAATATTCATTGTAGGTCATGGTGGAAATGCAATCGGCCTGCTTCTGGATCAGGGGATCAACGTTGAAGCCCTGTTTCAGAACGGTCACACCGTCCTTACCGCCTTCGGTCGGGATTTTCAGGTGGCTCATCCATGACAGAAACGGATATTCATTACCGCCAAACCAGACGCCGAGCGTGCGGCCCCGGAAATCTTCTGGCTTGGTGATATTGGTGTCCTTGCGGCAGGTCAGCATCATGCCTGACTTCTTGAAGGGCTGGGCGATGTTGACGAGCGGGACGCCTTTTTCACGGGTTGCAAGCGCCGACGGCATCCAGTCAACCACAACATCTGCGCCGCCACCGGCAATTACTTGCGGTGGAGCGACGTCCGGTCCGCCCGGCTTGATGTCGACGTCGAGATTTTCTTCCTCATAGAAGCCTTTGTCCTTGGCTACGTAGTAACCGGCAAATTGTCCCTGCGTCACCCATTTGAGCTGCAAGGTCAGCTTGTCGGCCGCCATCGCCGAACTGCTCATGAGCGCGAGCGCCAGTCCGGCTGTTCCAAGGCATAAAGAAATTGCCTTTTTCATTTCAGTTCTCCTCTGGTTCTTTTTTATTGCGCGCATTTTACCCGAAAACCGGTTTCCACTTTTCGGAATGCGCTTTGGTCTACCTTATTTTTGCAGATGCCAAATATTCAGGCTTATGCCCTCCTGTATGAAGGGTGCCAGAATGTCATTCTGCGCTCGATCAGCGCGATCAGCCCGTATGAGAGCGACCCCGCAAGAGCGGCTACGAAGATTTCAGCCCATACCATATCCACATTCATGCGCCCGATTTCCGCGGAGATACGGAATCCCATGCCGACAATCGGCGTGCCGAAAAATTCCGCTACGATCGCTCCGATAAGCGCGAGGGTGGAATTGATCTTGAGAGCGTTGAAGATGAATGGCATGGCCGCTGGAAGACGCAGCTTGAACAATGTCTGCCAGTAGCTTGAGCCGTAGGTTTCCATCATGTCTCGTTCCATCGATCCGGTGCTGGCAAGGCCCGCGACGGTGTTCACAAGCATAGGAAAGAAGGTCATGATGATGACGACTGCGGCCTTCGACTGCCAATCGAAGCCAAACCACATCACCATGATTGGCGCAACACCCACGATGGGAAGTGCCGCAGCCAGATTGCCGAGCGGTAACAGCCCTTTGCGCAGGAAAGGGATACGGTCGGCGATAATGGCGGTTATGAAACCCAGACCGCATCCCGCGACATAGCCGATGATGACGGCCTTCAGAAAGGTCTGCCTGAAATCCGCCCAGAGAATTGGTACGGACGCCGCTATGCGTGCCCAGATTGCCGATGGTGCCGGAAGAAGAACCTGAGGAATGGCGAAAAGCCTTACGGTTACCTCCCAGAGCATCAGCATTGCGATGCCGAAGAGCGCCGGCACTACAATATCCAAAAGCTTTTGGCCCAAAGGGTTACGGGTCTTCAGACCTGCGACCCAGCCCACAAGCAGCCATGAAACTGCTATTAACGCTGCGACGGATAGGATGCCTGTCATCATGTGGCTGCCCTTTCCGGTTTTACGCCCATGCGTCGGTTTACAAGCTGTGCCGCGACGCCTATCAGCGCAACCAGCACCGCAGCCATCAGAGCGGCTGCAACGAGTGCTGCCCATATCTGTACGGTCTGGCCGTAATACGAACCTGCAAGCAACCGGGCACCGAGACCGGCGACTGCGCCGGTTGGCAATTCACCGACAATCGCGCCAACAAGGCTGATCGCGACGGCGATCTGCATCGATGTGAAGAGGAACGGCAAGGCCGCAGGCCAGCGCAGTTTCCAGAACACCTGCGATCTCGATGCATTATAGGTACGCATGAGATCGAGATGCATCACATCAGGCGACCTTAGTCCCTTCACCATCCCCACTGCCACGGGAAAGAAGGAGAGATAGGTCGAGATGATGGCTTTGGGCAGCAAGCCCGATATGCCAATGGCATTCAGGACCACGATAATCATCGGCGCGATGGCGAGGATCGGGATTGTTTGTGAGGTGATGATCCAAGGCATCAAGCTCTTGTCGAGCGTGCGGGAATGCACAATTCCCACGGCGAGAAGAACCCCCAATGCCGATCCCAACACAAAGCCGAGCAGGGTAGACGATAATGTGACCCAGCCGTGATAAATCAGGCTGCGCTTGGAACTTGGCTTCACTCCGAAGACGGTTTTCCAGATTTCTTCAGCTACCTGATGCGGCGCGGGCAGGACCGGACGATCCTGATGCATCGTATTGGCGACAAGTGTCGAGAAGGGGATCTCTGTTCCCGCGCGTGTTGCCTGATCCCGCTCGAACGGCGCGTTGAGTACTACCGCGAGGCCGTACCAAAGCGCAATAATAGCGGCAAGTATGGTTGCCACCGGAATGAATCTGTCGTGCAGAAAGCCTTTCATGGGCGATCTCCACCACGATGTGGTTTCTGAGTATCCTCAATCATGGATATGCCCCAGACGTAACCCCTCACGGACCCGATGGGCAATTTTCAGGAATGCTTCAGATTCGCGAATCTCAAGAGGTCTGTCCGGGCCAAGATCGCAATCGATGATTTCATGAATGCGGCCCGGTCGTGGGCTCATGACAACGATCTTGGTCGAGAGAAACACTGCTTCCGGGATCGAGTGTGTGACGAAAATCACTGTTTTGCGGGTTGCGGCCCAAAGCTTGAGAAGCTGTTCATTGAGATGGTCACGCACGATTTCGTCCAGAGCGCCAAAGGGCTCGTCCATCAGCAGCATGTCCGGGTCGAATGATAACGCACGAGCTATCGATGCGCGCTGTTGCATGCCGCCGGAAAGCTGCCAGGGATATTTCTTGCCGAAGCCTGACAGATTGACGAGCGCGAGGTTCTTTTCAATCCGCTCGCGCCTCTTTGCCTTGGAAAACCCCATGATCTCCAGTGGCAGGCTGATATTGTCTTCGATAGTGCGCCAGGGAAACAGAGCGGCCGCCTGAAACACATAACCGTAGGATCGGTCGAGACGGGCTTGTTTCGGCGTCTTTCCGTTCACCGTCACGGAACCAGATGTCGGCTGTTCCAGGTCGGCCACGACGCGCATCAGTGTCGTCTTGCCGCATCCCGAAGGTCCGATGAAGGAAACGAACTCGCCGCGTTTAACGGCAAGATCAATATTGGACAGCGCATGCACCGGCCCGTCACTCGTCTCGAAGACGAGTGACAAGTCTTTGATGTCGATCACTGTCTGCGCATTTGCCTCACCCCACTCCGGGGCCATGCTGTCATTCAAACTCATGCGCGGTTCCCGAAGCTGGACGATGGCCATGTCTCAGACCCCAATCGGCATATGTTCGGCGCTGCGCTCGACTTTGCGCGGCGCAACAATTTCCTTCCATTGTGACAACGCCCGATTGACAGCGCCATTCGGCTCGCGCTCGATGAAACGTCCGTCGCCGGGCTGTGCCGTGACATGGCCTTTATCGAAAGCGATACGCCCCCGCGAAAGCGTCATCTTGGGCAGGCCTTTGAGTTCAAAGCCTTCAAACACGTTGTAATCAATGGAGGAATGCTGTGTTTTTGCAGAAACTTTCTTTGTGGCTTCTGGATCCCAGATGACAAGATCGGCATCCGCCCCCGGCAGTACTGCGCCTTTTTGCGGGTAGATGTTCAGAATTTTGGCAATGTTTGTCGAGGTGACGGCGACGAACTCATTTGGCGTCAGGCGCCCTGTACGCACACCGCGCGACCACAAGACTGGCATACGTTCTTCGAGCCCACCCGTTCCATTCGGAATCTTGGTGAAGTTTCCGATGCCATGACGTTTCTGCTCGGTGGTGAAAGCGCAATGGTCGGTTGCTACGCATTGCAGGCTTCCGGCCGCAAGACCGGCCCACAGACTATCCTGATTGGCCTTGTCACGGAATGGCGGCGACATCACGCGGCGTGCCGCATAGTCCCAGTCGCGATTGTGATATTCGCTCTCATCCAGCGTCAGGTGCTGGATCAACGGCTCGCCGAACACGCGCATACCCTTTTGCCGGGCGCGGCGGATCGCTTCGTGGCTCTGCTCACAGGAAACGTGCACGACATAAAGCGGAACGCCTGCCTGATCGGCAATCATGATCGCACGGTTGGTTGCTTCCCCTTCCACTTCCGGCGGACGGGAATAGGCGTGGGCTTCCGGCCCGTCATTGCCAGCGGCGAGAAGCTTTGCCTGCAATTGTGCAACAATATCGCCGTTTTCAGCGTGGACGAGCGGCATGGCGCCAAGTTCGGCACAGCGTTGAAATGATGCGAACATCTCGTCATCATTGACCATCAAAGCACCCTTATAGGCCATGAAGTGCTTGAAAGTATTGATGCCGCGTTTCACCACTTCGGCCATTTCGTTAAAAGTGCGCTCATTCCAGCCGGTGATTGCCATGTGGAACGAATAATCTGTGCGCGCCTTGCCTGCCTTCTGGAACCATTCCTGAAGTGCGTCGAGCAGGTTACCTTCCGGTCCGGGCAGAACAAAATCCACAACCATTGTCGTGCCGCCGGAAAGTGCTGCTGCGGTACCGGTGTCGAAATCGTCAGATGAATAGGTGCCCATGAAGGGCATTTGCAGATGCGTATGCGGATCGATGCCGCCGGGCATGATGTAGCAGCCCGAAGCGTTGATTGTTTCATCGCCGGTCAGATTGTCGCCCACAGCAACGATTTTCTCGCCCTCAATGAGAACGTCAGCTTTAAAGGTGCGGTCGGCAGTGATAACTGTGCCGCCCTTGATTACTTTACTGGCCCCAGAACTAACCATGTTCGTCGTTCCCCTTTTTGGTTTTGTTCGAACAGTCAGCAATATTGGCGGGTCTGGAAATTAACTCACAATTTCAGCAGTCTCCAATACGGCATGAAGAAGCACATCAGCACCGGCCGATGCCCATTCCTTTGAAATATCTTCGTCTTCGTTGTGGCTAAGACCGTCCACACATGGGCACATGACCATGGCGGTCGGTGCTACGCGATTGATCCAGCAGGCGTCATGACCTGCACCTGAAACGATGTTGCGATGGCTGTAACCGAGCCGTTCGGCAGCATTGCGGATGGCGGTAACGCAGCCTTCGTCGAAGGTGACGGGATCGAAATGTCCAGCCACTTCAATCTCGATGCCGATGCCAAGTTCTTCAGCGATTTTCGGCGCTTCGGCTTCGAAGCGTTCTTTCATGGCATCAAGCGTTTTCTGATCCGGTGAGCGGAAGTCGACGGTGAAGACGATTTGACCCGGCAGCACATTGCGCGAGTTTGGCGACACTTCAATGTGTCCCACGCCGCCAACGGCATCGGGCTGATGTGACATGGCAATCTCGTTGACGAGTTGCAGCAACTTGCCAAGGCCCACGCTTGCATTCTTGCGCATTTTCATCGGCGTCGAGCCGGTATGCGCTTCTTTGCCGGTCAGCGTGATCTGCAGCCACCACAGTCCCTGGCCATGGGTGACAACGCCAATATCCTTGCTTTCACTTTCGAGGATTGGCCCTTGTTCGATGTGAAGCTCAAACATGGAATGGATCTTGCGCTTGCCGACCGGCTCGTCGCCTTTCCAGCCAATGCGCTCCAGTTCGTCTCCGAATTTCTTGCCTTTGGCGTCTGTGCGCTGATAGGCCCAGTCCTGCTCGTGCACACCGGCAAACACACCGGATGAGAGCATCGCCGGGGCAAATCGCGTGCCTTCTTCATTCGTCCAGTTGACGACGACGATAGGCCGTTTCGTCTTGATATTCATATCGTTGAGCGTTCGCATGACTTCGAGGCCCCCAAGCACGCCCAGTACGCCATCGAATTTGCCGCCTGTTGGCTGCGTGTCGAGGTGGCTGCCCATATAGACCGGATCGGCATCCGCATCTTCGCCGGGGCGAAGGAAAAACATGTTGCCCATCGTGTCAACGGTCATGGACAGTCCAGCTTGCTCACACCATTTCTGGAAAAGTTGGCGGCCTTCTGCGTCTTCATCAGTCAGTGTCTGGCGATTATTGCCACCGCGAATACCAGGACCGACCTTGGCCATGTCCATCAGGCTGTCCCACAGCCTGTCGCCATTGACCTTGAGATTACTGGAGAGCGCCATATGCTCTGCCTCCGCATTATGTATGGGCGTTCAAATTCGGGCCATCATGCTGCTAGCCCGTATCCACCCGCCAATATATGTTCCCACGACCTGGCTCTTTGGCCACAATACTCTTGCCTTGCGAGCAAAAACTTGACTAGTTGGTCAAATTGCAGGCTAGAAGAGCGTTTGAATATGGTCAAGCGCTTTTGAAAAATTCTACACTGCTGAAAGGTGTCAAATGGCCACAGCTCCTTCAGACGCACGGACCGACACGGTCGGAAACGAGAAAATGTCGAACGACAAGTCGGAAGGTGCGACGCGCATCCAGGGCATAAATCGCAGGCTGATCCTCGACGCAGCGCTGGAGGTTTTTTCCGCTTACGGCTTTCGCGGTTCGACGGTTGATCAGATCGCCGAGAAGGCGGGAATGTCCAAGCCGAACCTGCTTTATTATTTTCCACGCAAGCAGAACATTTACGTAACGGTGCTGGAAGATACGCTCGCCACCTGGCTCGAGCCTTTCGAGCAGATTGACCCGGACGGCGATCCTCTGGATGAATTGCGGCGCTACATTGCTGTGAAGCTGGAAATGTCAGCGAGAAAGCCTGAAGCCTCACGTCTTTTCGCCAATGAAATTCTGCATGGCGCCCCGGCGATTTCCAACTTTCTCAAAGGGCACCTGAAACAGTTGGTCGATGAAAAGGCAGCGGTCATTCATCGGTGGATTGCTGAAAAGCGCTTGGCTCCCGTCGATCCATATCATCTGATTTTCACCATATGGGCGGTTACACAGCATTATTCGGACTTTTCCGTGCAAGTTGGGGCCGTTCTTGGACGGCGCTCCGAGGAAGCCGGATTTTATGATGAAACGGCCAAAGCGTTAAGCGCCATCATTCTTGACGGCATTCGCCCGCGAAACGAAACTTAGCCATCATGAAAACGATTCGAATTTCAGCGGCTATTGTCCGCGATGAGGCGGGCCGGTTCCTTCTCGTGCGCAAGCGCGGCAGCGAGATTTTCTTCCAGCCCGGCGGCAAGATTGATGCGGGCGAGCAACCTCAAATCGCGCTCATCCGTGAGATCGAGGAGGAACTCGGCATTCTCATTGATGAGAGCCAGTTGCGCTATGCAGCAAAAATGGCAGCCCCTGCCGCCAACGAAGTCGATGCAACGGTTGAGGCGGAGTTGTTTCACCTCAAGCTGAAAGATGATCAGGTTCCGACTGCATCCAGCGAAATCGAGGAGCTTTTATGGAACGCGCCGGGTGATACAACGCGTCCGGTAGCACTTCTGTCACAGAGCATTCAAGCGCGCTTTGCTGCAGATTATTGAACCACTTGCAGCTCTACACGGTTCCCTTCTCCATCGAAAAGATGAAGGTGTTGTGCCGGGAAACTCACCTGAACTGAACCTTGCGAATGAAGCGCATCGCGGTTCAGTGTGAAAATCTTGAACGGCAGCCCATGCAGGCTGAGATGCAGGATGATGCCGAAACCGGTCGGCTCGACAAGATCGACATCAGCCGTCAGGCCTGCTGAATTCTCGATAAGCACGTGCTCGGGACGAACGCCGAGCGTGGTTTTTGCGCCATGCTTGAGTTTCAAGGGCTGCGGCAATGCGATGAGTGTGCCGTCCTTGAGTTTCAGACGCGGACCACCATCCTGTTCAAGATAGGTCACATCGAGGAAGTTCATGGCGGGTGAGCCGATGAAACCTGCCACGAAGAGATTGGCCGGGCGGTTATAGAGCTCAAGTGGAGAGCCGACCTGCTGTACCACGCCGCCATGCATGGCGACGATACGGTCGGCCAAAGTCATGGCTTCGATCTGGTCATGTGTCACATAGATCGATGTGGCTTTCAGCTCGCCATGCAGTTTCTTGATCTCCGCGCGCATCTGCTCGCGCAGGCGTGCATCGAGGTTGGAAAGCGGCTCGTCAAAAAGGAAGGCCTTGGGCTGGCGCACAATCGCGCGTCCCATGGCAACACGTTGGCGCTGGCCACCGGAGAGCGCCTTGGGGCGACGTTCCAGCAAAGGCTCAAGGCCGAGCTTGGCGGCGGTCGACTTGATGGCGCTTGCGATCTTTTCCTTGGGCGTTTTACGCAGCCGCATGCTGTAGCTCATATTGTCAGCCACACTCATATGCGGATAGAGCGCATAGGACTGGAACACCATTGCGATATCGCGATCTTTGGGTGCCAGTTCGTTGACCCGCTTGCCACTGATCTGCACTTGTCCTGAAGTAATGTCTTCAAGGCCTGCAATCATCCGAAGCAAAGTGGATTTGCCACAGCCCGATGGGCCAACCAGAACGATGAATTCACCGTCTTTGATCTCAAGGTCAACGCCGTGCAGAACAGCATGTTCGCCATAGCTTTTGCGGACTGACTGAATATCGATGGAAGCCATAGGGAAAAGTCCTTTCAGCCTTTGACTGCGCCAGCCGTAAGGCCCTGCACGAGGTATCGTTGAATAAGGAAAAAGAAGAGACAGGCGGGGATCAGAGCGAGCACACCCGCTGCCATCATCTGCCCGAAATCGACCGAGAATTTTGACACGAAGCTTAAAAGCCCGACCGGGAAAGTGGACGAATCATTGCCGGAAATCAGCATCAGTGCGAACAAAAGCTCGCTCCATGCTGCGGTGAAAACAAAGCCGAGCGTTGCAGCAATCCCCGGCAGGGTCAGTGGCAGAATGATCTGGCGGAAAGCCATGAACTGCGTCGCGCCGTCGATTTTGGCGGCTTCTTCGAGATCCTTTGGAATGCCGTCGAAGAAAGACTGCATCAAAAAGGTGGCAAAAGGCACATTGAATGCCGAATAGACGATGATCAGACCGATCAGGCTGTTGGTTAGACCAAGCGGCGCCATGATCTTGTAGATCGGCGCAATCAGCATCACGAGAGGAAACATCTGTGTCAGCAGCATCAGCGCGACAATCCAGTATTTGGCGCGGAAGTTGAAACGTGAGAGCGCATAGCCGGAGAGCGACGCAAGCAGCGTGACAATGATTGCGGTGGAGCCGGACACGATCAGGCTGTTGCGGAAGAACAGCGGAAAGGAGCTGTTGTTCAACACATGGCTGAAGTGATCAAATGTCATGCGCGATGGCCAGAGCCGCACGCCTTCACTGTACAGGAGATCATCGGGTGTGACGGAAACCTTCACCAGCCAGAAGATCGGAAACAGCGCAAACAACACGAACAGAAGAATAGCAACGCGATGTGTGCCAACGAGCAAGAGCTTACGGTTGGTCATGGCCTCAATCCTTGTTCAGAAGCGTCTGGCGCAACAGCACGATCAGCATTGAATAGACCATCAGTAGGACAAGCAGGACCATTGCAATCGCAGAGGCATAGCCAAAATCGAGCCGTTTGAACGCCTGCGTAAAGATGTAGCTGGCGACGATCTGCGTCCGGTCGGCAGGACCACCGCCCGTCATGACGACAATCAGGTCGGCGCTGTTGGCAATCCAGACTGTGCGCAGCAAAATGGTGATGGCCATGGTCGGCGCAAGATAAGGAAGCGTGATGGAGAGAAAACGCTGCACGGGGCCTGCGCCGTCGATCGCCGCTGCTTCGTAAAGATCGCGTGGGATGGCCTGCAAAGCGGCCAGCATGGTGATGGCGAAGAACGGAATGCCCCACCAGACACCAGCGGTGATGATGCCCCATATGGCGAAATTGGGGTCTGACAGGATGTTGTCTGGGGAGCTCAGAATTCCGATTGCATGCAGCCAGTGCGGCAACGGGCCGATCACCGGGTTGAACAGCCACGCCCAGTTAAGACCGGTTAGAAAGGTGGGAACAGCCCATGGCAGGAAGATCAACGCCTGTGCGATGCCGCGTCCGGCAAACGGTTTATCGAGCAGAAGGGCCAGAATAAGTCCAAATACGAATTGCAGCAGCACGGAGCAGCCGGTCCACCAAAGGGTGTTCTTCAAGGAACGATAGAAAGCCTGGTCCGTCGCAAGCTCCCGGAAATGATCAAGCCCGACAAAGCCCCCAGAGAAAGGATTGAGCAACTGGATATCGCGAAAGGCATAGGAGACGCCGAGGATCAGCGGAACCAGCATGATGGCACCGATAAGGATCAGTGCCGGGGCGCTGTAGAGATAAGGTTCGGAGGCTTGGGCAAGTCGCTGCAAAAAGCTGCGGCGGTCCTGTTTTCCACCCGGTACTTCACTTGGCACGTTGTTTCGTACCGGGGCCTTGATGGAAGCGGTGTCGTTCATCATTTTTCCCTTCGCGGGGCTGTATCATTCGCTTTGCAGGCGCGGTTGTTCCACGCCTGCAAGCTGTTCATGATGCTATTGCTTTGAAAGGTGCTTCTGCTGCGCCTTGGTCAGATATTCTGCCCACTGGTCGGCGAGCTGATCCGGCGTAATGTCACCGAGAAGCGCTTCCTGCGAGGTCTTGATGACGAGCGAATCCTTGAAGAACGCAAATTCTTCCAGATAGGTCGGCATGACGGTCGGAACGACGTCCTTGTCAGCCAGTTCGTCGAACCAGCCCTTGAACTGTTCCCCGCTGTAGAACGGATCGTCCTGGGCGGATTTGAGAACCGGCAAGGCGCCGGTACGCTTGTTCCACTCGATGTTGCCTTCCGGGCCTTCAAGCATCGAGATGAGTTTCCAGGAGAGATCTTTATTCTTGCTGGCGCTCATCATCGACCAGCCCGCAAAGCCGATCGTCGGGAACGTCTTGCCATCCGGGCCCTTTGGCATGATGGCAACGCCGAAATCTTCAGGCTTCATACGCTCGGCGATGGCAATCAGAGCGTCAGGGTCTTGATTGAGGAAAGCGCAGGTGCCGCTATAGAAGCCGGCTACGGTTTCATTGAAGCCCCAATTGACACTATCCTTCGGTGCGAGGCCGTTCTTGTAAAGATCGACCATCCAGGTAATGCCCTTTTTCCAGCCTTCGCTGTTCATGGTCGAGGTGCCGTCTTCGTTGAAGAACTTGTTGTTGCCCGCCATGGAGGCTGCGAAGATCACCCACCCATTGAGGCCACCAGGACCACCGCGCATGCAATAACCGGATTTACCCGGTAGAGCTGCGATCTTCTTGGACGCTTCGACAAATTCGTCCATCGTCTTTGGCGGCTCGGAAACACCTGCTTCGCTGAGCAGCTTTTTGTTGTAGAACATGGCGTTCAGATAAAAGCCGTAAGGCAGCGTATAGGCCGTGTTGTTGACACTGCGACCAAGCTCAAGGGCGCGTTCGGTCAGGTCGGATGTGGTTTCCCACTTTTCGAGATAAGGCTCAAGGTTCTCCAGCATGCCGTTATTGCCATAGAGCGAAACCCAGGTGTCCGGCATTTCCATGACGTCGGGAATCTCACCGGCCGAAACCATGGTTGCGAATTTCTGGAAGGATTCGCCCCATGGTAGAGAAATGATTTCAACCTTGGTGCCAGGATTGGCTGTTTCAAACTTGGCAACGATGGATTCAAGCGTCTTGGTGCGCTCCGGGCTGGTAATGACTTCAACAAGCTTCAAAGTGGTATCGGCGAGCGCCGTACCGCTCAAAAGCATGGTTGCGAATGCGGCTGCTATTAGTTTTTTCATTGCAGTTCCCCTTATTGCTCCTCACGATTTTAGTTCACCCTGTCGATGCTGCGAGCGCTCCTTCGATATCCCGCCACAGCGCCTCCGTTCCCTCCAGTCCGACATGCAGGCGCACGGAGCGCGGGTCGATGCCGAACGTATGTGCCGAATTTGGCTGTGCCTTCTGCTGCAGCACAACTTCGCCCGGTACAATCAGGCTTTCATGTCCGCCCCAGCTCACGCCGAGCTTGAACAGATTGAGATGATTGCAGAATTCGCGAATGTTCACGCCTTCACGGAAGATGACGGAGAACAGACCGGATGTACCCTTGAGACCCACAGGCAGACGATTGGCGAGCGCTGGGTGGCAGACGGCTTCAACCACATCCAGCGCCTGAAGACGCTTTGCAATTTCCAGTGCCGCAGCCTCATGCGCCTTCATGCGCGTCGGTAAGGTGCGCATACCACGCACCAGAAGCCACGCATCAAATGGTGAAAGCTTGCCGCCGAGATATGGATATGTTTCTGCGCGGATTGCATTGATCAGCTCTCTCGAACCGGTCACGACACCGGCCACGACATCGCTATGGCCGCCAAGATATTTCGATGCCGAATGCACGACAAGATCAACGCCAAGCGACAGTGGGCGCTGGAAGATCGGGCTGGCCCAGCTGTTATCGATGATGCTCAACACGCCATGCTGCTTGGCAATCGTTGCCAAGGCACCGACATCATGGGCTTCTATGACCCAGCTCGTCGGGCTTTCCATATAGAAGAGCTTTGCACCGGGCAGGGCTTTTGCAACCGCTTCCTCGTCGCGGCCATCGACGTAGTCTACCTGCACCTGCATCCGCTTCATAATGGTGCCGAACAGGCGGAACGCGTCGGGATAGACATGTCGCACGGCAACAATGCGATCACCCGGCTTAACAAATGCCAGCACGCTTGAAGAGATCGCAGCCATGCCGCTGGCAAACCCCAGCGCGTCTTCGCCGCCTTCAAGTTTTGCCAGCATTTCTTCAAATGCCCGCACGGTCGGGTTCAGGCCGCGCGTATAGATCGGGCGAACCTTTTCGCCGCGATAGGAGGCGACCATGTCGTCATAGCTTGGGAAGGTGAAAAGCGACGTCTGAACGATGGGTGGAACCACGGCGTCGAAAGCATTGCCTTCATCGTGGGCAACCGTGAGCGCTGCGAAATCCAGTGGATCCATCCCGTCGGTCATTTGGACATTTCCTTGATGTCGTCCTCGACGATGTCGAGGATCTTGAGTGTTTCCTGCCGAGCGGCTTCAGGGTCTTGGGCCACGATGGCGTTGAAGAGTGTGCGGTGGAACGGAAAAGTCCTCCGCGCGAAGTCGATCCGCTCGAACGGATGATCCCAGAAGCGCAGAAAGGCTTCGCGCATCTGTTCAAGCAATTGTCTGAAAAGCGGATTGTGGGTCGCGTCATAAATGGCGAGATGGAAAGCGAGATCTTCCGGGCCTGACGTGCCTTCCGCGATATGAACGCGCTCCATCTCATTGAGATTGCGTTCGATGATGACGAGGTCTTCCGCCGTGCGTTTGCGGGCGGCGACCATGCTGGCCTCGGCTTCGATGCCACGGCGAACTTCAAGCGATTGCAGCAAAGCATCGCGCAATTGCGCAGGATCGAATGAAAGCGGCATGTGTATGGTTGCAGCCGAGATAGGTTTGAGCAGATATGTGCCGCTGCCTTTGCGGGCTTCGATCACACCCAATGCCTGAAAGTGTCGGATCGCTTCGCGGATAGTGGAGCGTCCCACAGCGAGCGCGGCCATCAATTCGCGTTCAGCGGGGAGGCGATCTCCCGCCTTGAGATGCGCCGTCGCGATATAATTGGCGAGCGCTTCTGTTACCTGCCGGGCTCGATCCATCGGCGGTAGTGGCGCAATCTGCAGCAGCCTGCGATCTTTCATTCTGTCTCCATTCCACAGACTGGTCCAGGGAACTGAAGCGCGGTCGGATCAGACCTGGTTCCCTTATTGGTTTTTAAATTGGTCTGACATCATAGTAATATCGGTAGGAATTCGGTGCTGTCAAGGATGGATCATTTGCAAGTGAAGATACTGTTCGCATGTGCATGTTTTTATGATTGCGCTTGAGCAAGCTTGCTCCTATCAATCGGCAGAAGAGGCGTCTGGCATGTTGCATGCCGCGATGGAGGAGATATCCATGCAATTGAAGGCATCCGAGAAACGGACGCTTGGCCGTACTGGCCTGACTGTAACGGCGCTTGGTCTGGGAACCGCGCCTTTGGGTGGGCTTTATGCGCCTGTTTCCCGCGCAGATGCGGAGGCTTTGCTGGAAGCCGGTTGGGACAGCGGCATCCGTTATTTCGACAGTGCGCCGATGTATGGCTATGGTCGATGCGAGCACCTTCTCGGCGATATGCTGCGTGAAAAGAGCGAGCGCGCTGTGGTCTCAACCAAGGTCGGGCGCTTGATGGCAAATGAGCGCGCTGGTCGTGTCTTGCCTCCGCCACTGCCGAAAAATCCGTTTGATTCAGGCTGGCACAATGGCCTCAATTTTCGCGAGATCTTTGATTACAGCTATGACGGCATTATGCGCAGCTTCGATGATAGCCAGCAGCGTCTCGGCTTTCCTGAAATCGATCTGCTTTATGTCCACGATATCGGCCGTGTAACGCATGGTGACAGGCATGAGCTTCACTGGAATGCGCTGACCAAGGGCGGCGGTTTCCGCGCGCTGACCGAGCTGCGCGCGGCAGGCAATATCAAAGGCTTCGGGCTAGGTGTGAATGAATGGCAGATCATTCGCGATGCGCTCGAAGAGGCGGATCTTGATTGCTCGCTTCTGGCTGGGCGCTATTCGCTGCTCGACCAGGCTTCGGAAAAGGAATTCCTGCCGCTGGCGCAGAAGCGTGGCATGGCGCTGGTGATTGCGGGCGTGTTCAATTCGGGGATTCTCGCTGCACCGCGCGGCGGCGAACAGAAGTTCGATTACGCGGATGCGCCTGCTGAAATCATTGCACGCACCAATCAGTTGCATGATATTTGCGATCAGTTCAATGTACCCCTTGCCGCTGCCGCCATGCAGTTCCCGATGATGCATGCGGCCGTCAGCGCCATTCTGATCGGTGTCCGTTCGCCAGAACAGATCAGACAGAATGTCGTCTGGTTCGAACAGTCAATACCGGGTGAATTCTGGCAGACCTTACGTTCTGAAGGCATTATTTCCTGATCATGACGTCCAAGATCCTCTGCGTCGGTGCCCTCACTATGGACACCATTCTCCGCCTTGATGAGCTCCCACACGCGGCGGGTAAATATCTGCCGCGCGAGGCGGTCGAGATTGCTGCTGGCATGGCTTCAAGTGCAGCAAGCGCCATTGCACGCCTCGGCGGTGATGTGGGGCTCTGGGCTTCTGCGGGAATTGATCCTGTGGGTGATCGCGCCGTGGCAGAGCTTGAAGCCGAAGGTATTGACTGTTCCTGCATCCGGCGGCTCGATGGCGCACGCACCGCATTTTCTTCGATCCTCGTTGATGCGGGCGGTGAACGCATCATCGTGCCTTTTTATGATCGCAGGCTTGCAGATCCGGCTGAAGCGGTGCCACCGATTGCGACAGGAGCCTTTGCGGCTGTCATGGCTGATGTGCGCTGGCCATGGGCGGCTGAAACTGCACTTCGCGCGGCGCGTGAAGTCGACATTCCAGCCATTCTCGACGCCGATACGGCACCCGTTGAACTTCTGGAAAAGCTGCTGCCGTTGGCGACCCACATTGTAGCGTCGGAACCCGCGGCAATCAGCGTGGCTGGGACGGCGGATTTGCGCGAATGCGTTCGTATTCTTGCCAATCGCTATGATGTTTTTACGGCTGTTACCGCCGGAGCGGATGGCTGTTATTGGGTAGAGCGCGCTGGCCAACCCGTATCGCATGTCGCTGGTTTCAAGGTCGATGCAGTCGATACGCTTGCAGCAGGTGACGTGTTCCATGGCGCTTTTGCACAGGGTCTGGTCGAAGGCAAACCAATGACGGACATCATCCGATTTGCCAATGCCGCTGCCGCCATCAAATGCGCACGCTTCGGTGGACGTGCTGGCTCACCAAGCCAAAAGGACGTTGTTTCCTTTATGGAAAGCGGTATCGTTCCCGCTCAATGAGCTGAAAATCTCCTCCAGAAAAGAGCGTGCAGGCGCTGAGAACGAATTGACTATTTACTAACATGTTAGTATGTGCAAACTTAAAGTTCAAACTTGGGAGGAGCCAGTTTTGGCACATATTCATTCGGGGCAGGGGCGCTTCGGGCTCTCTGCAGCGCTTACGACGCCATTTGATGCCGATGGCAATATCGATGTCGGTCGTGCGTTGGAGCACGCGCGCGCACGTCTTGATAATGGCTGCTCAAGCGTCACTTTGTTCGGCACCACCGGCGAAGGTTCGTCGATTGCCGATGCCGAACGCGCAGCACTTCTGGATGCATTCATTGCTCAAGGCTTCCCTGCTTCCAGCATTGTTGTCGGCGTTATGGAGAATTCGGTTGCTGATGCTGTTGTGCAGGCAGGCGATGCGCTGCGTCGCGGCTGCAAGGCCATTCTTCTCGCGCCACCTTCTTATTTCAAGAATCTCTCCGATGACGGCCTGTTCAACTGGTTTTCTGCTGTCTTCAAAGGTCTTGGTGGTGATGCGCGCAGCATCATTCTTTACAACATTCCGTCGGTTACTGCGGTCGAGCTTTCCGTTGATCTCATCAGCCGTCTGCGTGTGGCCTTTGGAGATATCATCAGCGGTGTGAAGGATTCATCAGGCATCTGGGCCTATACGGAAAAGCTGCTTGCAGCGCACAAGGACATTGCGATCCTGATCGGTGATGAGCGTGATCTTGCTGCTGGTGTACGTCTCGGCGGACAGGGTGCGATTTCCGGCATGGCCAATCTGTTTCCCGATCGTCTTTTGCGCATGGTCAATGATGGCCAGGACGATGCAGAACTGGTCGGCGCTGTAGAGCAGTTGCTGAACTATCCGGTAACGCCCGCAGTCAAGGCTATGGTTGCCCGTCATACGGGTGACATGGAATGGCGTCGCGTGCGTGCACCGCTGATTTCGTTGAATGACGCGGAATTCGATGCAATTGGCAGTGTATTCGACCGTTTGCATATGGCAAAAGCAGCTTGAGGGTGAAATAAGCCCGAGAGGATAGAGAGGAACGGCTTTGGCGGAAGATCAAAACGAACCAGTGAAATTGCGGGATAAAGCTTATCAGAGCTTCACCCAGCATTTGCTGGCGCGCGATTTTCATCCGGGCCAGTTCGTTTCACAGCGCCAGCTTGTCACCATGACAGGCTTGCCATTGGGCGCGATCCGCGAGCTTATCCCGCGCCTTGAAGCCGAAGGTCTGATCAAGACCGTGCCGCAGCGTGGACTTCAGATCGCGCATATCGATCTCAATCTGATCCGCGAAGCGTTTCAGTTTCGCCTTTTCATTGAAAAGGAAGCGATAGCGATTTTCTGCCAGTCGGCTTCGGATGAATTGCTGCGCGCGCTGCGTGCCGAGCATGAGCACACGCTCAATCGCGCCATGAGCGAGGGCGAAACCCCGGAGTTGGAAGAGCAGGCGCAAAATATCGACTGGAGTCTGCACGACACGATTGTCAGCTCGCTCGATAATGAGATCATCTGGCGCGCCTATCAGACCAATACGATCAAGATGCGCCTGATCAATCAGGAGCGCTTCCGCATTACCGGGCGCGTTATCCCGGTCATGCAGGAACATCTTGCTGTGCTGACGGCTATCGAGACACGAGACCCGCAGACAGCCATGGATGCCATCACCGTTCACATCAACAATGCGCGGAAGCTGGCTTTGCATATTTGAGAATAAAGGTGGGCGAGAGGAGCCGCCGCACCGCAACTAAACATAGGGGAGGAGTATGTAATGAACTTATTACGTCCAACACGTCGCCAGTTTCTGGCGGGATCAGCAGCAATCGCTGTTTCCGGCGCTGCTTCCGGTATGACGGGTATCAGCCCATCATTTGCCCAGTCAAATGTAGACTGGAAGAAGTTTGCCGGAACCACGCTTGAGGTCAATCTCATCAAGAGCCCACGCGGCGACATCCTTCAGAAATATCAGAAGGAATTTGAAGACCTCACCGGTATCAAGGTGAATTCCGAACAGATGCCGGAACAGCAGCAGCGCCAGAAAGCCGTTATCGAGCTGACTTCGGGCCGCCCGAGTTTCGATGTCATCCACATCAGCTATCACGTTCAGAAGCGTCAGTTCGAAAAGGGCGGCTGGCTGGCTGACCTCAACCCGTTCCTGAAAGACCCGACGCTGACGGATGCGTCGCTGACGGAAGATGATTTTGCAAGTGCCGGTCTGACTTTCGCCAAGGATGCCAATGGCCGTTTTGGCGCACTGCCATTCTCGGTGGATTACTGGATCATCTACTGGAACAAGGACCTCTTTGCTGCCAAGGGCATTGAATATCCAAAGACCTTTGAAGAGCTGGTTGCTGCCGCTGAAGCGCTCACCGACCCATCGACCAAAACCTATGGTTTCGTCGCTCGCGGCATGAAGAATGCCAACGCACCAGTCTATACCAGTCTGCTGCTTGGCTATGGCAAGCAGTCGGTTGATGCTGATGGCAATCTCCAGACGGATTCGCCTGAAGGTATTGAAGCTGCCAAGCTCTATCAGCGCCTGATGACCAAAGCCGCACCTCCCGGCGTGGCCGGCTTCAACTGGGCTGAATGCCAGTCGAACTTCCTGCAGGGCCGTGTCGGCATGTGGCTCGACGGTATCGGCTTTGCACCGCCACTCGAAGATCCGAACAAGTCGCGCGTTGTCGGCAAGGTTGGCTATGGCGTTATGCCGGCTGGTCCGAATGCACAGGCAGCACCAACGACTGGCGACGGTATCGGCGTGACCGAAGCCTCGAAGAACAAGGAAGCGGCGTATCTTTATTGCCAGTGGGCGATTTCCAAGGAAATGGGCGCGCGTCTTCTGCAATCGGGATCGGGCGTTCCGTTCCGCAAGTCGATCATCGACGATGAAGCCGTGCGCAACGGCGTCACCATGCCGGAAGGCTGGGTGGAAGCACTGTCGAAATCCGCCCCGATCAGTCAGCTCTGCCTGCCGGTCATCGTGCCCGTCACGGAATTCCGCGACATTATCGGTGTCGGCCTCACCAATCTGCTGAACGGCGCTGACGCAGAAACCGAAATGAAACGCGCGGCGGAAGAATTCCGTCCGGTCCTCGCACGGAGCGAAGGAAAATGACATCTGCTGCCCCGATAGGAGCAAAAACGGAAGCTGCTGCTAAAGCAGCCTCCTCCATCAAGCCGGTCACAGGTCGCTTGCGTCCCAGTTACTGGCCATTTGTTCTTCCAGCCTTGATCACTGTCGGGGCGGTGATCGTTTTCCCATGGGTGTTTACACTCTGGATGAGCGCCAACCAGTGGCAGCTCGGCGGGGAGCAGAGCTTTGTCGGTTTCGACAACTATCTGCGCCTGGCAGCCGATATGCGCTTCTGGGAATCCATGTGGCATACGGTTGTTTATACGGTTCTATCGGTCGTGGCTCCGATGATTCTGGGCACGATTGCAGCACTGGTCTTTGACAGCAAATTGCCGATGCGCGGACTGCTGCGCGGGATTTTCGTTATGCCGATGATGGCAACGCCGGTTGCCGTCGCCCTTGTCTGGACGATGATGTATCATCCGCAGTTGGGCGTTCTGAATTATCTCTTGTCGCTGGTCGGCATTCCGCCGCAGGAGTGGATCTTCAATCAAAGCACGGTTATCCCGTCGCTGGTGGTGGTTGAAACCTGGCAGTGGACGCCATTGGTCATGCTGATTGTGCTCGGTGGCCTTGCTTCCATGCCGCGCGATCCGTTTGAAAGCGCGGAAATTGACGGAGCCAATGGCTGGCAGAAATTCCGTTACATTACGCTGCCGATGATCCTGCCTTTCATCATGGTGGCCGTGATTATCCGCTCGATTGATGCACTCAAAAGCTTCGACATCATCTACGCGATGACGCAGGGCGGTCCGGGTACGGCATCGGAAACCATCAACATCTATCTCTATAACGTGGCGTTTTCCTATTACGACATTGGCTATGGTTCGGCGATTGCCGTGGTGTTTTTCATTGTCATTATCGCCATGTCGATGGTTCTTCTGGCTCTGCGCCAGCGGACCAAGTGGAACGCCTGAGGACCGACCATGGCACGCAAGTCAGTTCTTTCCAAGCTTGGCACGGCACTCATGGTTTTCGTGATTGTGTCGCCTGCTATCTTTTTCTTCGTCTGGATGCTGTCGCTTTCGCTGAAATATGAAATCGACAATGGCGCCTATCCGCCAATCCTGATCCCTGAACGCTTTGCTTGGTCGAACTATACCGATATTTTTGCGACCAATGATTTTCTGCTCTATTTCTGGAACAGTATCCTTGTCACCGGAGCAGCGACCTTGCTGGCACTTCTGGTCGGTGTTCCGGCTGGCTATGGCATTGCGCGACTGCGCGCCAGCAAATCGGCAATCGTCATCATGATTGCGCGTATGACACCGGGGCTTTCTTACCTGATCCCGCTGTTCCTGCTGTTCCAGACGCTCGGTCTGCTTGGAACCTTATGGCCGCAGATCATCATCCATCTGGTCGTCACCGTTCCAATCGTGATCTGGATCATGATCGGCTATTTTGAAACAACACCGTTGGAGTTGGAAGAAGCAGCCATCATCGATGGGGCATCCTCATGGCAGGTGTTCATGAAGGTGGCACTGCCCATCGCCAAGCCCGGCGTTGTGGTGTCGCTCATCCTTGCAGTGATCTTTTCGTGGAACAATTTCGTTTTCGGCATCGTACTCGCAAGTCGCGAGACACGCACCCTGCCGGTTGCGGTCTACAACATGCTGTCCTTTGAACAGGTCAGTTGGGGTCCGCTTGCCGCTGCAGCTCTTGTGGTCACATTGCCGGTTCTGTTGCTGACCGTTTTCGCACAGCGCCAGATCGTTGCGGGTCTGACTGCAGGCGCCGTCAAATAAGAGTTGAGGTTCAAGATGGCATCTGTATCCATCCGAAATGCAATCAAGAAATACGGCAATGTCGGCGTTCTGCATGGCGTGTCAGTGGACATTCAGGACGGAGAATTCGTCGTGCTGGTTGGTCCATCGGGCTGTGGCAAGTCCACGCTTCTGCGGATGATTGCAGGGCTCGAAGAAATCAGTGATGGTGAAATCGCCATTGGTCCGCGCGTGGTCAATGACCTGCGCGCCAAGGAACGCGATATTGCCATGGTGTTCCAGAATTATGCGCTCTATCCGCATATGACAGTGGCCGACAATATGGGCTTCGCGCTCATGCTGAAAAACGCACCGAAGGAAGAACGCGACAGCCGTGTTAATCGGGCGGCGGAAATTCTGGGCCTCAACAAGCTGCTAGATCGCTTCCCGCGTCAGCTTTCCGGTGGTCAGCGTCAGCGTGTCGCTATGGGCCGCGCCATTGTCCGTGATCCGCAGGTCTTCCTGTTCGACGAGCCGCTCTCCAACCTTGATGCCAAGCTGCGCGTGCAGATGCGCGGTGAGATCAAGGGCCTGCATCAGCGCCTGAAAACCACAACGATCTATGTGACCCACGATCAGATCGAAGCCATGACCATGGCCGACAAGATCGTTGTCATGCGTGATGGTCTGGTGGAGCAGATCGGTGCGCCGCTTGATCTTTATGACCGTCCGGCCAATATGTTCGTAGCTGGTTTCATTGGTTCGCCATCTATGAACTTCGTCAACGGCAAGATTGAAGAAGGATCGTTTGTGGCTGATGGCGGCTTCCGTATGCCCTTGCCTCAAGGCGATTATGCAAATCTCTCGGGCAAGGCCATTTATGGTGTGCGCCCTGAGCATATGAAGATTGCCGAGCAGGGCGTGCCGGTGACAGTCGAAATCGTTGAGCCGACCGGTTCGGAAATTATGGTTATGGGCAAGCTGGGGGACCAGCCGATCACCTGCCTGTTCCGCGAACGCCTGACTGTGCGTCCGGGTGATGTGCTGACCATTGCGATTGATCCGGCAACGAGCCATGTGTTCGAGCCGGAAAAAGGCAAGCGCGTGAGCCGTTAAACATAAAAACGCCGGGGTTTCCCCCGGCGTTTTGATATTTGTTTTACGCGCATCTTATCTGATCGGAGCGGGAACAGAAATTAGTCCGGTGGACTAATTTCCCCGCGTAGGCGGTTCCCACTTTTCGGGCTGCGCTTTATTCGGCGGCTTCCTTGACAGCCATCGGATTATTCGGATGGGTTGTCCAGTTGGCATATTCTGCCGGGATCGGTGCCTTGGTGCGGGGATCGTAATTTTCGATCTGCTCCATGGTTATGCAGTCCTCGACCGGGCAGACATTGACGCAAAGATTGCAGCCAACGCATTCCTCATCGATTACCTCAAAATGGCGCGCACCATCAACCATCGCTGTGATTGCCTGATGCGAGGTGTCCTCGCAGGCAATATGGCAGCGACCGCATTTTATGCACAGATCCTGATCAATGCGAGCCTTGGTGACATAATTGAGGTTGAGATATTGCCAGTCGCTGACATGTCCCACGGCCATGCCGCGGAAATCATCCAGTGTCTGATAGCCCTTGGAGTCCATCCAGTCGGAAAGACCGTCGATCATTTCCTCAACGACCTTGAAGCCATAGGTCATGGCCGCCGTACAGACCTGAACCGTGCCACAGCCAAGCGCAATAAACTCCGCCGCATCGCGCCAAGTGGTAATGCCACCAATGCCTGAAATCGGCAGGCCGTGTGTTTCTGGATCACGCGCAATCTCTGCCACCATGTTGAGTGCAATCGGCTTGACCGCTGGTCCGCAGTAGCCGCCATGACTGCCGCGACCATCAATCGACGGAACCGGTGACATGCTGTCCAGATCAACCGACACAATCGAATTGATTGTGTTAATCAGCGATACGGCATCGGTGCCATTGGCTTTTGCGCCCCGTGCAGGCTTGCGAATATCGGTGATGTTGGGCGTCAGCTTGGTAATCACCGGCATCCGGCTATATTGCTTGCACCATTTGACGACCATGCCGACATATTCAGGCACCTGACCAACAGCAGCACCCATGCCGCGTTCGCTCATGCCATGCGGACAGCCGAAGTTGAGCTCAATACCGTCTGCACCCGTTTCTTCGACCAGAGGCAGGATGGCTTTCCATGCTTCTTCTTCGCACGGCACCATGATCGAAGCGATCAATGCGCGGTCGGGCCAGCGCATCTTCACTTCTTTCATTTCGCGCAGGTTCACCTCGAGCGGTCGGTCGGTGATCAGCTCAATATTGTTGAGACCGAGCAAGCGTCGGTCAGCACCATGGATCGCGCCATAGCGCGGACCATTGACGTTGACGACCGGCGGCCCTTCAGCGCCGAGTGTTTTCCAGACCACGCCACCCCAGCCAGCCTTGAAAGCGCGCTCGACATTGTAAGCTTTGTCGGTCGGTGGTGCCGAAGCCAGCCAGAACGGGTTTGGAGACTTGATGCCGAGGAAGTTCGTTGAAAGATCAGCCATGTTTACTCTCCTCAGCCCTGTTCCTGGCCCAAAGGCACACTGCGGTCACGGTGAGCATATGGGGTGGGCGCATGAAGCGCACCGCCCGACAACACCGCATCGGCAAAGCCGTCAATTGCTTCGGGACGTTTGCTTAAAGCTGCATGGATGGATTCTGCGGCAACCTTGCCGTCTTCCACCGATGCAACGGTTAGGTCCTGACCACCTGCAACACAGTCGCCCCCCGCCCATATGCCCTCAACGGATGTGCGACGCTCGTGATCGACGCTGATGCGTCCTTTGGAAAGTCCGATGCCTGAACCTGCAATTGGCTCCGGTTCAAATTTCTGGCCAATAGCCTTGAAAACCTGATCAGCTTCAAGAATGTGATATTCACCGGTGCCGGAAAGCTTGCCGTTCTCGGTGGTAGTATATTCAAAGACCACGGCATTGACCGTGCCATCTTCATTCCGTTCCAGTGCATGCGGCTGCAACCAGTGACGGATCACTACGCCATGAATTTGCGCCAGTTCTTGTTCATAGGCACTGGCATTCATGCTTTCCTGACCGCGGCGATAGACAATAGTCACGTTTTCAGCGCCGAGTTTCTTGGTCTGGATGGCGACATCGACTGCGGTCATGCCACCACCGATAACCACGATATTGCGGCCAACAGGCAGAGACGAGAGGTCTTTTGCCTGTCGTAGATTGGCAATGTAGTCCACGGCGTCGATCACATTTGGCGCGTCTTCGCCGGCAAGTCCCAGATCATTGACGCCCGGCATGCCCATGCCGAGGAATACTGCATCATAGCCAGCTTTCAGGGCTTCAATGGTAATGTCCTGACCGAGTGTCTGGTTATATTCGATATTGATCGCGCCAATCTTCAGCACGAATTCGAGTTCGCGCTGTGCGAAATTATTGACCGTCTTATAGGCGGCGATACCATATTCATTGAGACCGCCGCCTTTGGCGCGGGCTTCGAAAATTGTCACCCTGTGGCCATGCATGGCCAGACGATGCGCGGCCGAAATACCCGCCGGCCCTGCGCCAACAACAGCAATATGTTTACCGGTTTCAGGCGCGCGCTTGAATGGGTGATTGCCGGTTTCCATCAAAACATCGGTTGCATAGCGCTGCAATTCGCCGATCTTGACCGGCTTACCTTCCGACGTCTCGCGAACGCAGACTTCCTCGCAAAGCGTTTCTGTCGGGCAAACGCGGGCGCACATGCCGCCGAGGATATTTTCCGAGAGAATTGTTTTCGCCGCACCCAGCGGATTGCCTGCATTGATCTGGCGAATGAACAGCGGAATGTCGATGCTTGTGGGACAAGCATTCATGCAGGGCGCGTCATAGCAAAAATAGCAGCGGTCAGATTCAACGATGGCTTCATGCTTGCTTAGTGGCGGATGCAAATCATCGAAAACATGCACATAGTCAGCCTTTTCAAGCCGCGAGCCATGAATATCAGGCGCGTTCGCATGTTCAATTGCATCAATAGGCGAATTATCTGCTGATCGCATGGATCGCATCTCCCATTTTTGCTTGCGTTACGGCGCGGGTTCCCTTTGCGCACCTTAACTCTGTGTTCCGGGCTGCGATCTTTGCCGTCGCGTGGCGCCCGTTACTGACAGGATGACAGATTTTTACAGAAGGTCAAATTTTTTATCATCTGGTCAATTTATGAGCGCTAGATGTGATGTGAAATCAGAGTGTCTCTGACTTGAGAAGGTCGTTCTCAGAGGCTTCGTCTGTTAGCAAATCCGTGAAGGTCTCGGTTTCAAGCGGCAATGTGGGGCGCGAACTCAGCACCAATGCGCAGCCTGTGATAATCACCGCAGCACCCACAAACTGGATCATGGAAAGCTGTTCTTTGAGAAACACCGCACCGACCAGAACTGCGATGACTGTCACGACGAATTCAACGCTGATGGCTTTTGTCGGTCCCACATTTCCGACCAGCCGGAAATAAAGAACATAGGTAAGCGCGCTCATCACGCAGGCAGAGATAAGTAGATAAACAAAATCAATCAGCCCCGGCATGGCTGGCACGGGGACGGCGAAGATCAGCGGCAAGCTGAGGACGCCACCAAAGACGAAAGCACCGATCGTCGTCTCCCAGGAACCTGTGCCGGAAAGCCTGCGACTGGCGTAATTGCTGCCGAACGCAGCTGAAAAGCAGGAGAAAAGCACGGCTACGCAGCCCATGATGAAGGCAGGCGTGACTGCGACTGCGGGAAAACCAACCAGCAGTACGATGCCGGTCACACCGAGCAACAGGCCAACGAGGCCGCGTGACGTGATGCGTTCAAGGCCCCAGAGCTGGCTGATGACCATCGAGAAAAGCGGAATCGACGCAACGCAGATCGCAGCCATTGCTGTTCCGATCAGCGGCGTTCCGTAAGAAAGGCCAATAAGCTGACCTGCAACCGTGGTTGCACCAACCACGGCGAAAGGCTTCCAGCCCGCATGAAAATCGAGCTGGCGTCCAGAGAGTTTTGCAATTGCGAAAAGCGTTCCGGCTGCAATGAAAGATCGAAATGCCACCGCACCCGCCCAGCCAAAGGCTTCGACCACGCGCAGGACTACGAGGAACGATAGCCCCCATGCTATGGCAAGGAAAATATACGTCGCGATATCTCTGGGTTTCATGCCGATAGGCCTTGTTGCAGGTTACGCGATATCGACTATCTCATAAGGATGAAAAGAGAATACGCTTTCACATTTTATCCGATACCATTTTGGCCGATACCATCTTGGAATGAAATTATGCCGTTTTTGCAGCGGCATTATCGAGCGCTTTTTGCGCCGCAGCAGCGCCGATATTGGCAAAGAACCGATCCGCAATCTTGCGCGCCACCGAGCCAAGCAGTTTCGAGCCGAGCTGGGCGATCTTGCCGCCCGCATCGCCCCGGATCACGTAAGAAAGAATCGTATCATCACCGTCCGTGGTCAGGGTGACATCCGTATCGCCATGGGCAAAGCCTGCAATCGAGCCTTCACCACGTCCTGAAATCGTATAGGAGGCGGGCGGGTTCATGTTGGAGAGCTCCAGCATACCGTGGAAGCGAACATTGATCACACCAAGGCTGACTTTGAGCGCTGCGCGTATTTCCTTTTCTGAGAGGCGCTCCAAATCCTCGCATCCAGGAATGCAGTTCTTCAGCGTTTCAATATCATTAAGTGCATCCCAAACGGCCTGCCGGGGTGCTGCGATTCTCTCTTCTCCGACGAGGTCCATGCTTTACTCTTCTCCCAATCAATCTAAATTGATGCATATCCCGATATGGAACCGCAGAAAATGGAAAATTTTTGCAATTTAACGGATGCAATTCTCTAATAAACTGCTTAATTGTCCGCAATTAAATCGATTTGATTTACTGGAGTATGATCATGGCTAGAGACGCGGTGAAGCTTGAAGCAACGGTCGCAAAGCTGAAAAAGCACTGGGCAGAAGCCGCACCAAAAGATATGCGTGCAGCATTTAAGGCTGATCCGGGTCGTTTTGAGCGCTATTCGCTGTCGCTTGACGATCTTTTGTTTGACTGGTCGAAAGCCCGCATCAATGAAGAGACGATGACGCTTCTAAGCGAAGTGGCCAAGGCCGCTGACGTCGAAGGTCGCCGCAATGCAATGTTTGCAGGCGAACACATCAACAATACGGAAGACCGCGCGGTTCTTCATGTGGCACTCCGTGACACCACGTCCAGTGAAGTGCTGGTTGATGGCCATAACGTCCTGCCGGACGTGAAGGAAGTGCTTGACCGTATGGCCGCCTTTTCTGATGGCATCCGCTCAGGCTCAATCAAAGGAGCGACCGGCAAGAAAATCACTGATATTGTCAATATCGGCATTGGCGGCTCCGATCTTGGCCCGGTTATGGCGACGATTGCGCTTTCGCCTTACCATGACGGTCCACGCGCACATTATGTCTCCAACATTGATGGCGCACATATCGCCGATACGCTCAATGTGCTTGATCCGGCAACAACGCTTATCATTGTGGCCTCCAAGACCTTTACCACCATCGAAACCATGACCAATGCGCAGACAGCCCGCAAATGGATTGCCGATGCACTGGGTGAAGACGCCGTTGGCGCACATTTTGCCGCTGTTTCCACAGCTCTCGACAAGGTTGCGGCATTCGGCATTGGCGAAGAGCGCGTCTTTGGTTTCTGGGACTGGGTCGGTGGTCGCTATTCGGTCTGGTCGGCTATCGGCCTGCCGGTGATGATCGCGATTGGTGCAGATAATTTCCGCAAGTTCCTTGCAGGTGCGCATTCTATGGATGTGCATTTCCGCGATGCGCCCTTGGAAAAGAATTTACCCGTCTGGTTGGGCCTCATCGGGTACTGGCACCGCGCGATCTGTGGTTATGGCAGTCGTGCAATCATTCCTTACGACCAACGTCTTTCTCGACTGCCAGCGTATCTGCAGCAGCTGGACATGGAATCGAACGGCAAGAGTGTCACGGTTGATGGCAAGCCGGTTTCCGGTCCAACCGGCCCGGTTGTTTGGGGTGAGCCAGGCACGAACGGCCAGCACGCCTTCTTCCAGCTTCTGCATCAGGGCACCGATACCATTCCGCTCGAATTCATCGTTGCGGCAAAGGGCCATGAAAAGCACCTTGATCATCAGCATGAAATGTTGCTTGCCAATTGCCTTGCGCAGTCGGAAGCGCTGATGAAGGGGCGCACGCTCGATGAAGCTCGCGCGCAGCTCAAGTCTAAGAATCTGCCGGAAAGCGAAGTCGAACGGATCGCGCCGCACCGCGTTTTTTCCGGCAACCGTCCGTCGCTGACGCTTATTCACGACAAGCTTGACCCCTTTGCATTTGGTCGCCTGATCGCCCTTTATGAACATCGCGTGTTCGTTGAAGCGCAGATTTTTGGCATCAATGCTTTTGATCAATGGGGCGTGGAACTCGGCAAGGAGCTGGCCACCGAACTTCTGCCGGTTGTTTCCGGTGCGGAATCTGCCGCAGGCAAAGACGCTTCCACCGCTGGCCTTGTTGCCCATTTGCATGCGCGCCGCAAAGCCTGATATTAAGGCAAATCAATAAGGCAAGCCGGGCGCTCTGCCCGGCTTTTTTTGTGGCAAGTGGGAACTGAAATGAAGACCGAGATTATTGAGTTCGCCGGCGATGTTCCGGGTAACGCCATTGAACTGCGCGTGCTACGTTTTACAGGCAGCAACAGCGATGCGCCGACCGCCTATCTGCAATCTTCACTGCATGGTGGTGAATTGCCGGGGCAGGCAGCTTTGCATTTTCTCGTTCCGATGCTGAAAAAGGCCGCCGATGAAGGCCGTGTTCTCGGTAATATCACGCTCATCCCACAGGCCAATCCGATTGGCTCGAACCAGTGGCAGGCGCATCAGCATCTGGGCCGCTTCGAGTTCTTCTCGGCCGTCAATTTCAACCGCGCTTTTCCGCTTCTGCCAGATTTCGACACGAGTGAATTGCCTGGTCCTGACGCACCGATTGCCCTTGCACAGCGCCTCAAGGCAACGCTTTTGAAGCTCGCTCTTGCCAACGATATCGTGCTTGATCTCCATTGTGATGATGAAAGCGAAAACTACGTCTATATCGCCAAGGAATTCGTTGAGGACATGAAGGATCTGGCCGTTGCGCTTGGTTCGACCGCGATCCTCGCATGGGACACGACGGCAGATGCGGCTTTCGAGGAAGCTTGTGCACATCCGGTTCTGCAATTACCAGCGGACAAGCGCAACATGAAGCGCCGCGCGGTTACCACCGTTGAATTCCGTGGCTTAGGCGATGTCTATGCCGATATGGGCAAGGGTGACGCGGAAGGGCTTTATAAGTTCCTTGTTCATCGTGGAGTGATCCGAGATGAAAGCGTGAAGCTTGACCTTGATTACAAGGGATTGATTACGCCGCTGGAAAACGTGGAAATGCTGCGTGCGCCCGAGGGCGGCATGGTGCTTTACCATGTTGCTCCCGGTGATGTGGTTGAAGCAGGCGCTAAGCTTGTCACAGTTGTAACGCGTCCGGGGGAACCGGAAGGTGATGTCACTCTGACCGCGCCGCAGGCAGGCCGCATCCTTACGCGTCGCACGCTGCGTTATGTGCGCCGTGGAGATGATCTTCTCAAGTTGTTGGGGGCGAAGCCTTCTGCTGTGAAGAAGCGTGCCGGTGCGCTCGAAGCATGAGTGCTAGGCTTTCCGCAGAGCGTATTAAGTCAATCCGTGCTGTCCTTTTCGACAAGGACGGCACTTTGATCGATTTCGACCGCACCTGGTTTGCAATTTCGTGGCAGCTTGCGCAGCGCGCAGCTAAAGGTGACGAGATAAGGGCCCGTGCACTGCTCGACGCGGGAGGCTATGACTGGCTGACCGGGCGTTTCCGAGCCAGTTCGGTCATTGCCGCTGGTACCGTCGAAGACATTGTTTTGCTTTGGCATCCAGATATTGGGTCTGAGCATGCGCGCAAACTGGTCGAAGAGTACGATGCTTATTGCGTCACAGAGGGAGCGCGTTCGGCAGTAGCAATCGAAGCTGTTCGCGAAACGTTGGAAGAGCTTCGCACAATGGGCTTCCGGCTAGGTATTGCCACCAACGATTCCGAAGCCGGTGCGCATGCCACTGCCAAAGCTCTGGGTATCCACGGGTTCTTCGACGTCGTGATCGGCTATGACACTGCGGCGCGCCCAAAACCCCATCCCGATCCGCTGCTCTATTTTGCAGAGAAGTTGGGATTATCACCCCACGAAATTGCAATGGTCGGCGATAATTTGCATGACCTGGAAACGGCACATGCGGCTGGGGCAGGCCTTGCAGTCGGTGTTCTATCGGGCAATTCTCCTCATGAGGCGTTGGAGCCGCGTGCCGATGTGGTGTTGACGAGCGTGGCTGGATTGCCTGAACTGCTGAAGAAGTAAGCGCCGGCTTCCATTCAACGAATTGAATGGAAGCATCAGGATAATTCATCTGCGATACTCTTGCGGTGTGATTGGTGTGGAGTAGCATGACGGAATGTTCAACTTTCCGGGTTAGATCCATGATCCTGATCGGCCAGTATGACTCTCCTTTTGTGCGGCGTGTTGCCATTGCCATGCGCTTCTACGGCCTGCCATTCGAACACAAACCATGGTCGACGTTTGGTGATCGTGACAGGATTGCCGAGTTCAATCCGCTGAGCCGGGTGCCGACGCTTGTCCTCGACGATCGTGACGTGGTGATCGAAAGCGCGGCGATACTCGATTATCTTGATGAGATCGCAGTCGATATGCCTCCACTGATCGCGCAAAAAGGTGCCGAGCGCCGTCAGGCATTGAAGATATGCGCGCTTTCTACAGGTCTTGCCGATAAAGCCGTCAGCCTTCTCTATGAGGGTTTGCTGAGAAGCGAAAAATCCGACATCTGGGTGGAGCGCTGCGAGACACAGATCGCACGGGTGCTGACTGTTCTTGAAGAGGATCTTGCGGAGCGGAAATCAGCATACTGGTTTGGCGACAACATCGGGCACGCCGATATTGCCGCAGCTTGCGCGCTGCGCTTTGTGGGCGAGGCGCACCCCAATCTCTTTAATGCGCAAGAATATCCGGCGTTGGCTGGTCTGGCGGCTCGATGCGAAGAGTTGGTTCCTTTCAAGGAAATCGTCCAGCCTCTGGCTCCGCCTTCTGCATGATCCCGAATGAAACAGTTATGACCGGATGCAATGTCCGGCCACAATTGTTTTTAGATAGCAACGTTCTCAGTCGCGCAGTTCGCGCCGCAAAATCTTGCCGACATTGCTCTTTGGCAGGCTTTCGCGAAATTCGACTTCGCGCGGGCGCTTGTAGTTGGTGAGACGTTCGGCGCAATAAGCTTTGACTTCATCTTCGGTCAGGTTGAGGTCGCTGCGGACCACAAACAGTTTCACGACCTCGCCCGAATGTTCGTTCGGTATGCCAATAGCAGCCGATTCCACAATGCCGGGATGGCCAGCGGCGACTTCCTCAATTTCATTGGGATAGACGTTGAAGCCGGAAACCAGGATCATATCCTTCTTGCGGTCGACGATTTTGGTGTAACCACGTTCGTCCATGAACCCCATGTCACCCGTGCGGAAGAAACCATCGGGCATAATCGCGCGCTTGGTTTCATCGGGACGCTCCCAATAGCCCTTCATTACCTGCGGTCCGCGTACGCAGATTTCTCCGACTTCACCGAGTGCTAGGTCATTTCCCTCATCGTCACGAATTGCAACATCGGTCGATGGCATGGGCAGGCCGATGGTTCCCGAGAATTCGGTCGCATCAAGCGCATTGGCGCTAGCGACAGGCGAAGTCTCCGAAAGGCCGTATCCTTCCGTGATATGACAGCCGGTCATCTTCTGCCAGCGTTCGGCAACAGGACGTTGCACAGCCATTCCACCGCCGAGCGTCAGGATAAGAGGTTTGAAATCCAACGTCTGGAAGTCGGGATTGTTCATGAGGCCATTGAACAGCGTGTTGAGACCCGGGAAGATATGGAAAGGGTATTTCTTCAACTCTTTCACAAAACCGGAAATATCACGCGGATTGGGAATGAGTATATTTCGCGCACCAAGCTTGATGCCAACCATCGCGTTCACGGTAAGAGCAAAAATGTGGTAAAGCGGCAAGGCACAGACGAAATTCAGCGCCTTAGGTTTGCCTTTGTTGCGGAACGCAACCTCCATCCAGGCATGCATCTGCTCCACATTCGCAAGAATGTTACTGTGGGTCAGCATAGCACCTTTTGAGATGCCCGTCGTGCCGCCTGTATATTGCAGAAAGGCAAGATCGGAACCTTGAACAGGAACAGGATTGAAGGATTGGGCGCGGCCTTGAGCCAACGCATCTTTGAAGCGGATATATCCCGGAATGTTCCACTCCGGCACCATTTTCTTCACGCGGCGCACGACCAGATTGATAATGCCGCCCTTGAAGCCGTGCATGTCACCCATTGAAGCGACAATGATATTGGGCAGGTTGACGGCGTTGAGGGTTTTCTCCACCGTCGATGCGAAGTTCTCCAGAACAATCAATGCCTTGGCACCTGAATCGTTCAATTGGTGTTCCAGTTCGCGCGGCGTATAAAGTGGATTGACGTTTACAACCACGAAACCGGCGCGGAGAATAGCAGTAAACGCAATTGGATAATGCAGGATGTTTGGCATCATCACTGCGACGCGATCACCTTTGACGAGGCCACGTGATTGGAGAAACGCTGCAAGTGCGCGGGAATGCTCGTCCAGCTCCTTGAAAGAAAGGTCCTTCCCCATGCAGGTGAAGGCAGGATTGCCGGGGAACTGTCGGCAGGAAGCCAGAATCATATCGCCAATGGAGGACGTCTTGCTGAGATCAATCTCATGCGGAACGCCTGCCGGGTATGACTTCAACCAAATTTTTTTCTGCCAAGACGCGCCTTTACCGGCTGCGGCTGTCGCGACGGATTCAACTACAGATGCACTTTGCCCAGTCGTTTTCTTTGCCATTTCTTCTCCCCGGATTGCTCCGTCCTAAGTTGGGCCGTGGAAGTGCCCGCCGTCTCCCAAGCCGCCCGCTAGCGGACAGCCTCCTCATGCATAAATGTGGTCGAGTTTTACTCTCTTCGCAAGAGTTACATTGACGTAAGCGTAAATTAAAAAAGAGTCGAGCGTCTTTCCCAATTTTTAATTCTAACAATCACAATAGGTTGAAAGAAACTCTGGGGGAAGCAAAAGCGGAAAGGCTATTTATGTCGCAGTTTCGTCTGAGCCTTGCGACCCATGAGCTTCTGATACCCGATTTGTCAGGGATCGAATGAGTACGGAGATAGCTTTTCCGCCATAGGTTACGAGATCGTAGCTCCGATCGCCCCGCAACCATTCATTGAGGAGACCGCTTAGCATGGAAAGCAGGATCGATGCGGCAGTATCCGCAGTCCAGTCTGTTGACAGCTCTCCACGTCTCGCCGCCACGTCGAGCAATCCTGTGAACAATGACAGGACATTGGATCGGGCTTCCCTGAGACGGTCTTCGAGTGGAGCCATTTCACCAACGAACTCGCACCGCTGATTGATAATGATGAAAATGTTCTGCTGTCGCTCGTCGCTGGAGAAAAGCTGTAGCGCCTCGATAATCGATTGTTCGAGAACATGCATGGGGTTGGGGTGATTGACAGCCGCTGCCCGCAACATGATTTCTTCTTGTGGAAACCGGGCACTGCCTATGATTGTGCGGACAATTTCAAGCTTATCGTGAAAGTGGAAATAAATTGCCCCCCGAGTCACTCCGGCGTGACAGGCGATTTCCATCAGTGTAGATTGATTGACACCGCGCTCGAGGAAAACCTGCTCGGCAGCCACCAGAATGGCTTCCCGGGTTTCGGCTGCCTCGGCTTTCGTTCTTCGCATGATTTCTCTCGGGTGGATGCGGGCTAATGGCCCGGTTTGCCACTGAAACTGGATAACTCATTCGTGATCTGTAATATTAGGTGATTGACTATAGCACGGTAGTTCGTGTTTACAAACACTTGTGTATGTTAAATTGGCAGCACCGCGCGACAGCAAGGGCACTCCCATCATGACTATAAACCGTTCTATTCGGCTTTTTGCGGCAGGCGCCGCATTTCTCGTCTTTGCGGGGCAACCCGTTCTGGCGCAGGCACCGGGGGGTGCAACACCGCCTCCGCCACAGGTATCCGTGACGGTGGTTAAACCGCATGATGTGCCTGTTACCTATGAATATGCGGCGCGCATCAGTGCCTATCGTGATGTTCAGGTTCGAGCGCGTGTGGGTGGGATTTTGCTTCACCGCAACTTCATTGAAGGAACAGAAGTCAAGGCCGGCGATGTTTTGTTCGAAATAGACCCGGCACCCTATCAGGCCGAGCTCGAAAAGGCTCAGGCGCAGGTGGCGCAGGCCGAAGCGCAGTATCAGCAATCCATCCGCGATGCTGAACGCGCTGAACAACTCGTCCTGCAGAAGGTGCAGAGTACGGCCGTGCGTGATTCCGCTTTTGCCACGCGCGACCTGAACAAGGCGTCGGTTGCTGCGGCCAAGGCGCAACTTCGCACTGCGGAACTCAATCTGGGCTATACCAAGGTCACCGCGCCCATCAGCGGAATCACTAGTCTTGAGCAGGTGAACGAAGGTAGCCTTATCGGCACAGACGCATCTTCCAGCCTTCTGACCTCGATCACGCAACTCGATCCGGTCTATGTGAATTTCTCTTTCACAGACACCGAAGCAGCAGAAATCGACCGTTTGCGCGCTGAGCGCGGCGCAACAGGCGAAGATGCCGATCGCCTCAAGATCAAGGTTCTTTTCGGTGACGGACAGGCTTATGATCATGAAGGTACTATCGACTTTACTTCGTCGTCGCTTGATACGGAAACAGGCACACTCGGTGCGCGTGCGGTCGTAGATAACCCGAACCGTCGCCTTATCCCCGGCCAGTTCGTCCGTGCTGTGATCCTTGGCATTCAGGTCAAGAACGCGATCACGATTCCGAAGGCTGCGTTGCTGCAGGGGCCGCAAACGCAGTTTGTATACGTCGTCAACAAGGACAATGTTGTCGAGGTGCGGCCGATCACGGTTGCTCGTGAGCTGAGCGACGCATGGCTGGTCTCTGAAGGTCTCAACCCCGGTGATCGGGTCATCACGGAGGGCCTTATCAAGGCAGCTCCGGGTAAGCCCGTAAACCCGGTCGATGCAGCGACCGAAGCAAGCAAGCAAACATCGCCCGACAAGGCGGGCGCTGATGCTGGCAAAGAACAGGCGGCGGGCAAGCAATGAATAGATTCTTCGTCGATCGCCCCGTTTTCGCGGCGGTCATCTCGATTGTGCTCGTGCTGGCTGGCCTGATCTGTATCCGGATTCTTCCGATTGCTCAGTACCCTGAACTGACACCGCCACAGGTCGTCGTCAGTGCGACCTATCCTGGCGCAAGCGCGGAAACGGTAGCGCAGACTGTTGCAGCGCCATTGGAACAGCAGATCAACGGCGTCGAGAACATGCTTTATATGCAGTCCTCGAGCCTTGGTAGCGGTACGATGCAGTTGACCGTGACGTTCGCTCTGGGCACCGACCCGGATCAGGCCACCATCAACGTCAATAACCGCGTACAGCGTGCGACCTCGTCGCTTCCGCAGGAAGTGCAGCGTCTCGGTGTCACGGTGGACAAGCGTTCCACCACGATTCTCGGCATGGTCGCCATGTTCTCCGACAGCGATCGTTATGACCGCACCTATGTCGGTAACTACGCGCTTCTAAACGTGGTCGACGACCTCAAGCGATTGCAGGGCGTTGGCGATGTGCAGTTGCTTGGCAACATCGATTATTCGATGCGTATCTGGCTGCGTCCAGACAAGCTGGCGCAGTATAATCTGACGCCAAGCGATGTATCTGCGGCTATTCAGGAACAGAATGCGCAGTTTGCGGCGGGCCGCTTCGGCGACCAGCCTGACCCGCAAGCCGGACCGTTCACCTATACGGCGACCACGCAGGGACGATTGCCGGATGCTGCGGCATTCGAGAACATCATACTGCGCTCAAGTTCCAATGCAGCAACGCTCCGTCTTAAGGATGTTGCCCGCGTCGAGCTTGGTACGGAAAGCTATCTCGTCGACAGTAATCTCAACGGTACGTCTGCTGTTCCGATTGCAATCTATCTGCAGCCGGGAGCAAATGCACTCAATACGATGGAACTCATTCAGAACCGTATGAATGAGCTGAAGGCGAGCTTCCCGGCCGGTATCGATTACTCGATCCCGTTCGATACGACGAAGTTCATCAAGGTCTCTATCGAGGAAGTGATTCACACCTTCATCGAAGCGATCATTCTCGTCGTGCTGGTGGTTTTCATCTTCCTGCAGAACTGGCGCGCGACGCTCATTCCGATCATCGCAGTGCCGATCTCGATCATTGGCACATTCGCGGGCATGTATGTGCTTGGCTTCTCCATCAATCTCCTGACGCTTTTCGGGCTGGTGCTGGCAATCGGCATCGTGGTCGATGACGCCATCGTGGTTCTGGAAAACGTCGAACGTATCATGACAACCGAAAAACTGTCGCCGCGCAAAGCCGCCATCAAGGCTATGGGCGAAGTGACGGGACCGGTGATTGCGATTGTTCTCGTGCTTTGCGCCGTGTTCATTCCGGTGGCGTTCATGGGCGGTCTTGTCGGCGAAATGTACAAGCAGTTCGCCGTTACAATTGCGATTTCGGTGACGTTGTCAGGTCTTGTGGCTCTGACATTGACACCGGCGCTGTGTGCGCTGATTTTGAAGCCCGGCCATCATGAGCCAATGCTGCCGTTCCGCATCTTCAACCGCTTCTTTGAGCGGGTGACAGACGGCTACTCTCGCGGCGTTCGTTTCTTTTTGAAGCGTGCCGCAATCGGTCTGGTCATTTTTGCGGGTCTTCTTGGCGCTACCTATTATCTCTTTGAAAGGGTTCCGGGATCGCTGCTGCCTGATGAGGACCAGGGCTTCCTGTTCAGCGTTGCGGTACTTCCCCCTGCTGCCTCTTTGGAGCGTACAACGGCTGTTCTTGATCAGGCGAGCGCAAACATTCGGAAAAATCCGGCTGTGGAAAGCGTTTTCGCGGTATCCGGCTTCGACCTTCTGTCCGGTGGCCTGAAAACCAGCGCGGGCACGATGTTCATCATGCTTAAGGACTGGAAGGAACGTACGACGCCCGAGACCGATGCGCGTAATCTTCCCGGTGCCATCATGGGAATGAATGCGGGCATCAAGGACGGGCTTGTTCTTGCGTTCAATCCACCCCCGATCATGGGTCTCAGCACGACTGGCGGCTTTGAACTTTATGTTCAGGACCGTACAGGCGGTGGTGTGGATTCGCTGACGCGTGCGACCAAGCTCATTACCGAAGCTGCGGCCAAGCGGCCGGAATTGCAGGGCGTCCGCACAACGTTCGATCCGAACGTCCCGCAGTATGACATCCAGCTTGATCGCGAAAAGGCGAAGGCTATGGGTGTGCCGATCAACTCCGTTTTCACAGCAATGCAGGCGACGTTCGGCAGCCTCTACGTCAACGACTTTACGCTGTTTGGACGCAACTATCAGGTCAACCTGCAGTCGGAAGCTGAGTTCCGTCGCGATCCAAGCGATCTCAAGCACGTCTTCGTGCGTGCCAATTCCGGCAGTATGATCCCGCTCGATGCCCTTGTGACTGTCAAGCGTATTGTCGGCCCCGATCAGCTTGAACGCTTCAATGCTTTCAACGCTGCGAAGATTACCGGTAATCCTGCACCGGGCTTCACCTCTGGTGATGCGATCAAGGCAATGCAAGAAGTCGCTGCGGAAGTTCTTCCGCAAGGCTATCAGATTGCATGGACTGGCTCTGCCTATCAGGAAGTAACGACGAGCGGCACAGGCACACAGGCCATGATCTTTGGTCTTGTCATGGTGTTCCTGATCCTTGCTGCACAGTATGAACGCTGGAGCCTGCCGCTCGCCGTCATAACCGCAGTGCCGTTTGCAATCTTTGGTGCATTGCTGGCAACTGATCTGCGCGGGCTGACCAACGACGTGTATTTTCAGATTGGTCTGGTGACGCTCATAGGTCTGGCCGCGAAGAACGCGATTCTGATCGTGGAATTCGCAGTGCTTGAACGAGAGACGGGTAAGTCTGCCATCGAGGCGGCGGCATCGGCGGCTCGTCTGCGTTTCCGTCCGATTGTGATGACCTCGCTGGCCTTCATTCTCGGCGTGGTTCCGCTCGCGATCAGCACGGGTGCAGGTTCGGCAAGCCGTCACTCGATCGGTACAGGCGTTATCGGCGGCATGTTGGCGGCAACGTTCATCGCCACGTTCTTCATTCCGATGTTCTATAGCCTTATAGCGCGCAAGCCTCCGAAGAAACCGGAGGACGAAGACTTGAATGAAGCCACCGGTCCGGCCGAACGGGCGGAAAAAGGAATCTAGTCGGCATCGAACTCTAAACAAAAGCCCCGCCTTTTTGGCGGGGCTTTTGCGTCAGACTATGCGTGTACGCATAAAATAGAGCGGTTCTCCGCTTTCGTGTTAACCGCTATGGCTCTAGAACAGTGATGTGATACTCTGAATTATTGCCCAGCCCAAAAAAATTGCCGGTACGCTGAGTGCCGCGAGCATGATGCCAAGAAACACATAGGCAGCCTCATTAGGCGAGCGCTTTGTTTGTTCTGGAGTCTTGTGCCATTGAGCAGGTACGCCGTCGAACATTGTATAAATCCTCCTTCTCCCTCAATTTGATTATTGATGAGAGGGTGATTTGTTCAAGTGAAAATAAATAGATGTATTTGTTGAGGGTTTTATGTTAGAAGCGGCGCAATTCATGCTTTCTGGTGGGGATGTTTGCGATTTTATTATGCCGATTTATTCTTATGTATATGATAAAAAATAATTTTACTTTTTTACTGTAAGTATCGACAAATCAGAAATTTCAAGAATATCTGAAAATTCGTTTAGTAGTAACTCTTCTCTGCGTCAAAATGGCACGCAACCGATCCGATTATATCGCCCAAGTTCGACGGATTCCTAGCTTAGTAGAAGCTGTTGGGGAAATAGCGCAAATAGAGTTCAGTCAATGTGCCTTTCTGCTCCAATACCTGAAGAGCATTGTTAAAAACGTTGACGAAGGGGGCATTCTTTTGCGCGACAGCAATGCTGAGACCGGCACCCAGATATTGCGGCGCGAGGTAGGGGCCACCAGCAAAGGAGCAGCAAGCGTGGCCTTCCGCGCTGTTCAACCACATGGAAAGCCACATACCATCGTGGAACACAGTGCTAATCTTGCCGCTCTTAAGGTCGGCGAGCATCAGGGAATCATTTGCATAAGACTTGGCGACTGCTTGTGGAAAATAGACCTTTAACAATTGCTGATGCGCCGTACCTGCAACCACACCCACGGTTTTGCCCTTAGTGGCTATAATTGGATCTTTGCTGAAAGTATCTGAATTGGTTGTCGCAAATCGCGCAGGCAGTCGCATATAGGATCGGGAAAAGGCGAATTGCTCCCGGTTGAGTTCGGTTGGCTTCCATCCGGCTATGATGGCTTCTGCCTGCCCGCTTAGCAGTCGCTCTTCGAGTTCACTCCAGGGAACAGCTTCGATCTGACAGATATCCTGGACGCCCAATTGACGGCAAAGTGCTTTGGCAAGGTCAATATTATAGCCAGAAAGCTGTCCCTGATCGCTCAGCATGTTGAACGGGGGAAAGTCGACGGTTGTAATGAATCTCAGCCGGTTGAGTGCCTGTAGGGAAGGCAATGGTAAGCGCTCCTTCTGGTTGATGAAGAAAGGAGCTTCCGGCTGTGTCTCTGAAGCCTTGGCGTTATGAATGCCGCATGCAAATCCTAGCGCGATCAGCAGTCTCGGAAGGTAGGGTTTCATGACTCGATTGTGCCTTGGTTTCCCATAATTTCGCGTTAACTGAACAACAGAACGATGCGCATTATTTAACGAAGGTTCGATGAAAATAAAGGTTGCAATTCTTTTGGAGTAAATTACCTTCCGATTGTAATTTTACTGAAATAACTCTCTAATAAAGAGGATGGTAAAATTATAAAAAAGTAAATTACTAAGTAATGATAAAACAAAAAATGTAAGTATTCAGTAGTGCGGGGGTGCTATGAGTAATCGATCGATTGTGTTCGATCTGGAGATATGCAGTGCCATATCAGCCAGATTGGAACAATGTGGCGTGTCTAGAGATGCGTTGTTAGCGGCCTTTAGTACGGCTACTCACCATGGAACATCTTTTTGTGTGGAGTTGATTCAGCGAGGAGATGTGGCAGAAACGACCATCTATGCCGCTATCGCAAATCTTCTTGGGTTGGAATTCACAAACGAGGCTTTGCCGTCGCGCATTTTCGTATCGGGCGAGGAAAAGCCGTCCGCTTTCATTGATGTTGGACAGGTTATGGTACTCGGCGCAGATGGAGGTAGTTATCTCTACGTTGCTCCGTCTGAAAATCGTATACGAAAACTTCGAGATCGTATCCTTGCAGCACCGCACTTGAAGAGCCGAATACGAATCTGCACGCCGACGCTTCTGAAACAGATCATGCGGCAACGACATCAGAAAGATCTGATTGCGCGGGCCCACGAAATGACACCGCAGTCGCTTTCAGCGGCGCGCGTTCTGGATACGCCACAGGCATTTATCATTGCTATGGCAATATATGCATTTTTTGCATGCATGTTTAACTGGCCGACCATGACACTTCTGGTGCTTCATGTTGGGCTGTCGGTTTTCTTCTTTGGATGCGTACTGATCCGGCTGTTTGCGGCTGCTTCTGGACGCAGGTTGAAGTTTCTTGAAATCAGGAAATGCAATCCGCGTGACTTACCGAACTATTCAGTCCTGGTCCCGTTATATCGGGAGCAGGAAGTGATCGGTCAGCTCGTCACTAGTTTGAAGCGGTTAAACTGGCCCGCCAGCAAACTCGATATCAAGCTTGTTTGTGAGAAGGATGATTTTGATACAATAGCAGCAATACGTCGTCAGCGGCTGCCGTTGAACTTCGAATTGGTTCTCGTGCCCTCGGGCGGCCCCAAGACGAAGCCGAAGGCGCTGAACTATGCATTGCAATTTGCGCGAGGCGAAATTGTTGCGGTCTTCGATGCGGAAGACCGTCCACATCCAGACCAACTTCTGGAAGCGTGGCAAACCTTCCAGGCAGAAGGTCACAAGCTGGCCTGTGTACAGGCACCGCTGATTATCGGGAATTTCCGCCACAACTTGCTGACACGAATGTTCGCCTTTGAATATGCCGCACTATTCCGCGGGCTCCTGCCTTGGCTCGCGTCTCGTGGACTTGTCATTCCGCTCGGGGGTACTTCTAATCATTTCCGCCGATCCTGTCTGGAACAGGTTGGCGGCTGGGATGCCTATAATGTCACGGAAGATGCTGATCTCGGTGTGCGGCTCGCTCGTTTTGGCTACCGCATTGGCGTTATCACGCGTGGAACTATTGAGGATGCACCGGTAAACTATGATGTCTGGCGCAAGCAGCGAACACGCTGGCTCAAAGGCTGGATGCAGACATGGCTCGTACACGGACGCCAACCACATAATACATGGCGCGAGCTTGGCTGGTTCAGATTTGCTATCAATCAGATCTACACATTAGGCATAATCAGTTCGGCGCTTCTGCATCCATTCATGTTGGCCATGTTCGCGATCTTGTTGATCAGCATGTTATTCGGCCCCCTCACGACGCACGGTATATGGTTATTGGGGATCGATGTGACGAACATACTGCTGGCTTATCTGAGCTTTTATCTTCTGGGTGCAAGAACCATGGAACCGACGGAGTTGGGAGGTTATGCATACCTGTTCTCGATCCCGATATACTGGGTGTTGATATCGATCTCGGCCTGGCGTGCACTGTGGCAGTTGGTGCGTGTGCCTCATCTATGGGAAAAGACACCGCACCAACCAAGCCTTTTTTACATCTCCGCGGGGGACGACGTGAGAAATGTAGAGCCGCGCCCGATGATCGATTGATCCTCGGCTCCAATCGCCTCAAGGTCCCTTCCTTCGTAAGGCAGAGTCAAAAGGATGCGCCGGATTGCAGCCAGTCTGGCGCGCCTCTTGTCATTCGATCGAATGATCGTCCAGGGTGCGTAACCTGTATCGGTCCTTTCAAGCATTGTGTGCAGGGCCTGGGAATACTCATCCCAGCGTGAGATGCCCGCCACATCCATCGGTGAAAACTTCCAGTTTTTGAGCAAACTATGGCGACGTTCATGAAAGCGCTTGAGCTGCATTTCCTGGCCTATATCCAGCCAGAACTTGAAGAGGTGAATACTGTCCGTGACGATCATGCGCTCGAAATCGGGCGTTTCAGTCAGGAAGATCTCAAGCTGCGTCGGAGTGCAGAAACCCATCACTCGTTCGACGCCAGCCCGGTTGTACCATGAGCGGTCAAATGTCACGAACTCGCCGGCCGTTGGAAAATGCGCGACATAACGCTGAAAATACCATTGACCCTGCTCGGTTTCGGTTGGCTTTGGCAACGCAACGTTCCGCGCGGTTCTGGGATTCATGAATTCACGAATGGTGAAGATGGTTCCGCCTTTACCAGCGGCATCGCGGCCTTCGAAAACGCTGATGACGCGCCCGCCTGTATTTTGAAGCCAATATTGAAGTTTGACGAGTTCGATCTGAAGCCGTTCCAACGTTTCTTCATACTCATCCGACTTCATCTTGGAGGGGTAAGGATATCCGCCCGATTGCAGTGCATTGTCGTCAATCCATTTCGGCAGCTTCGGATCGTGTATGTCAAACGACCTCGTCTTACCTCCAATTTTCAGCTTTATCGGCTTTTCGGCTGGTTTCGCTTGGTCATTTTTGTCTTTCTTTTTGTTAGCTGTCTTTGAACTGTCACCCACGGCAATTCCCTTTCGTTTATATCAAAGCATGATATGGGCTGTTTGGAAGCCGCGTAAAGGACGTTCAAACATTTCCGGATAAAGTCTATTGCCCCAACTTCAGAAGGAAGCAGCATGAGCGAAGAAGGCAACCGCACCGATCCAGAACCACAAGTGGAGAAGTCGATTTTCGAGCCGCTGCTCCGGGTCAAGGGCGTTTTGATTGCCAGTATGGTTCTTGCGGTCTGCGTTCTGGCCCTTGATCTTCCCTTCTGGTTTCGTGCTGGTCTGTTGGCTGTTGTTGTGCTTGGCGCTGTGTGGCTCGCAAGCGAAGTTGCGAATACCGAACCAGAGGATGTGCCGGTAAAGAATTTAGCGCCAAACGAAATGGCGGGCGTGTCCGGCGAGCGTCTGGCCGATCTCCTGAGCGATCCGATGGTCGTCTTCGATCACAGTGGCACTGTGTTGTTCACCAACTCTGCGGCCGTCGAGGCGTTCCAGTCGCTTGAAACCGGCACAGCGCTGTATCTGCGGTTCCGTGCGCCGGAAATGCACGCGCTGATCCAAGGGGTCATCGCGGACGGCGAAGCGCGAAGTATTGACTATTTTGAACGTGTCCCGATCGATCGCTGGTTCAAGGCTATGGTCAAGGCTTTGCCAGATAGAGATGGTAGGCCTGAACTGTTCGTCCTTTTGTTCCGCGATCAAAGCGAGACGCGCCGCATTGATCGTATGCGTTCGGATTTTATTGCGAATGCAAGCCACGAGTTGCGTACGCCGCTCGCCTCCCTTCGGGGGTTTATCGAGACGCTGCAGGGGCCCGCTCGAAACGACGCGGCCGCGCGCGACCGCTTTCTGGATATCATGCAAAAACAGGCCGAACGTATGTCGCGACTGATCGATGATCTTTTGTCACTGTCACGCCTTGAAATGCGGGCACATTTGGCGGTCAATGAATGCGTGGATATGACGTCCATCCTCAATCATGTTGCCGACACGCTGACACCATTGGCTGCCGGTCTCGATATCAGTATCGAGCGCCAACTGCCGGATCATCCCGTTACAGTCACGGGCGCGCGTGACGAGCTTATCCAAGTGTTTCAGAACCTCGTCGAAAACGCCTGCAAATACGGGCAGGCAGGCAAGCGCGTCATTGTAAAACTGGACGAAGACAAGAGCGGCACTTCTGGTGAAGTGGTAGCGTCAGTTCAGGATTTTGGTCCGGGCATCGCATCTGAGCACTTGCCGCGCCTTACCGAACGTTTCTATCGTATTGACGTCGAAACGAGCCGGGCTCAAAAGGGCACGGGCCTTGGGCTTGCCATCGTCAAGCATATTCTGGCTCGTCATCGCGGTCGTCTGGTTGTCCGCTCACAATTGGGCGAAGGATCGACCTTCACCGTGCGGTTGCCAAAGCGAGTAGCGTAAGCGCTATCGAAATTTGCGCAACAATCGCCATTTCAACGGGCGGAGCTTTTTATAGAGCGGGGTTGCACGAATTCTTTCCAGTACATGGGCAAGGATCAGGGATATTCGTCCTCGGACTGTCCGTGGGCGAATATAATCGCGCAGGAGCGTTGTCTGGTCGCAAAGTCCCTTTTTCCAGGGTTCGTCGCCGTAACCCAAATCTAAAGAGGTGTACCCTTCCGCTTTCAGGCCGGATAGCAGGCGCAACATCAGTACCTTTCCAGGTGAAAACCTCTTCCAGTCACCACCCTCGAAAGTTGTCATCATCGCACAATAGTGGCCATTACGGACGATACTCCACATCGTGGCCACTATCGTTTCGCCAACTTTCAGCGCTGAAAGATGCAAGGCACCACGCCGCGCAAGCTCTTCCGTCGCCGCCTCGAAAAAACGCTGCTTTTCGGGATGGGCATCGAAACCTGGCACTCTGGTTTCTTCAAAACGCCGTTGTTTCTGACGCAACATGACGTCCAGAATCAGTCGCCTTTCATCTGCGGTTTGCGCGATCAAGAACTGGCATCCCTTCATCTGTCGAAGTGCCCGATCCCGTTTCCTCAAATTGCCGATACTTCGTATGGAGCGTTCTATCTCGTCTATGGGGCGGGTGAGGGAGATGGCATGTGCAGATGCGTCCGAAGGCTGGTTTGTCACCAGCCACAGAGGATTTGCAAAGCTTTCAATGCGCTCTGGCATTTTGCAGAGGGCAATGACGTCATGCGGAGGGACTGCTGCGACAACAGCCTCGAGGAGACGCAGCGCAGTTTCGTGTGAAACCTTCGCTGCTGCTGGAAATACGATGGGCGCGTTATAATCACTCACGCCGCCATCGATGAATGAAAGCGTCCGCGAACCGTATTTATGTGTAATAGAGAGCGGTAGAAACAGAAGCGGCTGGCCGTCAGATTGGCGGACTTTGATCAGGCATAACTCTACACCGGGCCTCCGCCCATAGGTTGCCTCCCAGGCTCGCAGGAAGGATTTAGCTTGAAAAGCAAAAAATGCGGCACCGGTCTTGTCATCGGCATCCGGCCAGTCTGCAGATAGCTGTTCCGTACTGCTAAAAACTCGAATATCAAAATCATTGGTCAGCATGAAAGTCTTCCAGAATCCCTCGGTTCAGGAAAATTCAATTATGTAAGTGCATCGAATCTCATTTTATAGTTGAAATGCTTAGTAGATTTGAAACCTAAGAAAACTATGAAGGACCGGCCTGATCGGCTCCTGCCAGTTGATCGCTTCGCACGTGCTTTCTTGCAAATAGGGCAACGATGTCTGTTTCGATTATCATCAAAACTCTGAACGAGGAAAAGCGTATCGCTGCGGCTGTGGAGAGTGCCTTGAAGGCTTTCCCCGGCGGAAAGGTCGAAGTAATCGTGGCGGATAGCGGGTCCACGGACCGTACCATAGAAATCGCGCGATCCTATCCGATCAGGGTCGTACAGATCGAGCCACCCGCGCAGGCGAGTTGTGGTCTTGGCCCGCAACTGGGCTTTCAGTATTCGACACAGCCTTATATCTGCCTGATCGACGGCGATATGATACTCGAGCCGGATTTTTTGTCAGCAGCGCTCGGTTATCTTGAGAAACACCCGGATGTCGGTGGTGTGACGGGGCATGTTGTGGACCAGATTTTAGAAAGTTTGGAGTTCCAGCGTCGTGCGAAGCGGCATTCACCTGAAGCGCGAACTGGTGACATTGACCGCATGAACGGGGGCGGGCTTTACAGGCGCAGCGCGATTGAGCAGTCGGGATATTTTTCGGACCGCAATCTTCATGGCCATGAAGAGTTTGATGCAGGCGTTCGTCTGCGTAGTAATGGCTGGAAGCTCTATCGCTTGGATCGGCCTTTCGTACAGCATTTTGGCTATACAATGAACGCCTATAAGCTTTTGGTCCGCCGCTGGAAAAGCAAGTATCTGCGTGGAACTGGCGAAGTGTTGCGTGCTGCAATGGGGCAACCGCATCAGAAAAACTTGTTCCGTGAACTGCCGGAACTACGGCTTTGGGGCGCAGTCTATCTTTGGTGGCTGGCAATCATAGCGGCGTTTTTTTTCCTGCCGGGATGGCCGCTGGCAATCCTGACAGCGGTGATAATTGCCGTGGCTCCATTTGTGGCCATGTCTATCCGGTCACGTAGTATCGAGCTCGGCGTCTACGCGGTGGTTGCATGGATTTTCCACGCAGCAGCACTACCGCTTGGCTTTTTTCAGTCGCGTCGCAAACCGACCGACTGGATCGAAAGCAAGGTTATAAGAGAGCCTTGATGAAAATTCTGCGACTGGCCATATCCGCATCACTTCTGGGCCTTGCAATGCCCAGGGCTGTTGCTGAGGAATGGCTGCCGGTCAAAGAAACTAATCTCGAAATTTCCGCAGGAAGCCCACTCGATTTTTCAGGATTTCTGCCCAATACCTCGATTGAAGAAAACAATCGTTTGATCGCAAATGCCGATGGGCGTCTCGCACAGGCCGACAAGCCGGGCCAAGTCATGCGGTTACAATGTGCGGCGATTGCCTGGGGGCCTCCATCCTCCGGCGTGGTAGATCATGCCTTCATTGATCGATATGTGCGACAGCTTCGTCTGCACGGCTACAATATAGCCCGGTTTCACTTTGTGGATGCTGATCTGATGTTGGGACAGGCAGGCGATTTCGATTTCCGCCCCCAAGCTCTCGACCGGATGCGCTACCTGATGGCGGCTCTCAAACGAGAAGGGATTTACTGGATCATTGACGGACTTACCTCCGAAAGCGGTGCTTTCGGAGGAAAAGACATTGACCGCTGGGGCCCGGAAGGCAATCTGAAGCGCCGGACCTATGTGGACGATACTGCGTTCGATCACTGGCTTCGCTTCCAGAAAGAGGTCTACGCCACAGTCAACCCGTATACAGGCCTCGCGCCCTTGCAGGACCCTGCGCTTGCGCTGGTTATTCCGTTCAACGAAAATGGCATCGAATTTACGAGTTTTGTGCATGAGAACGGTGACGGGACCACGTTCTGGCCGGGCTATCGTCCGGCGTTCAATGCATTTCTGAAAAAGCGCTATGCAGACAGTGCTGCCTTGTCGCGAGCCTGGGGTGAGTTGGCTCACGATGAAAATCTGGAACGACAGACTGTCCAATTGCCAGCAAGCCGTAGCGGCGGTGGGAGACGCCTGCGGGATTTTCAGGCATTCCTCGTTGAGAGTGAACGTTCGCTGGCTCGAAGGATGGAACGGGCGTTACGCGACCTTGGTTATCGCGGTCTTGTCGCGCCCTATAACAACTGGTTCACCGTCCAAACCGCTCTTTCAAGGCAGAATCAGAGCGCTTTGGTTGCCAACACCTATCAGGATTGGATCGGAACCCTTACCCCGGGAACGGAAATCAAACATACGAGTTCGATCGGCGACGCGGCTTCCTATGTCAGTGAAATCGCTGCCGGGCGCTGGCTTGGGCGGCCTTTTCTTGTAACCGAATACGAGCATCTGTTCTGGAACCGTTATCGATATGAGGCGGGTCTCGTGTTTCCGGCCTACGCCGCATTGCAAGGCTGGGACGGCATCTGCCGCCACGGACAGGGACCGATAACCCTTGCATTTGATGAGGCAGCACCATTCCGTCAGCGGATCGTGCCTTACACTTTTGCCGTAGACCCTGTTGCGCGGGCGGGCGAAACGCTGGCGTCGCTTCTGTTTCGTCGGGGCGACGTCCAAACCGCGGATGTCAATTTGCCGTTCATGATGCAAGGTGAGGCGAGCCTTGGTGAATCGCTTGAGTTTCGAGAACCGGTTCGGCTCAAGCCACTGGCGCTTGTCAGTGGGACCGGTCTCGCCGCGGAAGAACTGGCTTGGCCGAGAGGCTTGCAAAGAAAAGTCGTGATCGATTATCGAAATGTATCACTCGATAACGTGCTGGAACGTCTGAAGGCAGCAGGACTGCTTCCGGATGACAACGTAACCAATCCTTCGCAGGGCTTGTTTGAAAGTGTGACAGGGCAAATCCGGCTCGATCGCAACAAGCTGCGGATGCAGATCGTTACGCCGAAGACAGAGGCGGTTGCTTTTGCCGAACTCAAAGATCGCTTGACTTTGAATGAGCTGTCCCTCGGCCGCGCCGAAGAGCGGGGATTGTTCGCTGTTTCAGCACTGGACGAGAAGCCGCTGAAGAATAGCGAAAAGATGCTGATAATTTTCGTGAGCGACGCTCGCAATAGCGATATGCGTTTCCGCGACAAAGCCGAGAAAATCATTGAGGATTGGGGGCACCTGCCCGTCACTTTGCTACGTAACCGAGTAGATGTGAAACTTTCACGGAACACGATTTCATGGACACTATCGCCTGTCGGGCTTGATGGAACGATTCATGAAAAGATAGCTGCCGGTTCTGGCCCCATTGCTTTTCGACTGGATAATGGCGCTGGCAAAGCGGGACCGACGACGTTCTTCCTTCTTGAACGCAAACTTGCAGATCAATAGAAATCTGTCGATAGCCTGCTCCAGCTTTCGCCAGCGAGCCCGCCAATAAAAATATCGTTACGCTGAACCGCGTTCAGCATCTCGGTGTTTGCTGTGGCTACGCAGACATTGGCTTTCAGGCGAAAGAACATGATCGATTGCTGCGAAAGCGCATTGAGATAACGTGGATCAACCCTGCCTTGTGCTGCAATATGTCCTTCGTCCTGTAGATGGAGCAGCATCGCATCGACGGCATGTTTTTCCATTCCGGCTTTTACGAGGATGTTCAGAACTTCTGCGATGCCGTTGGCACGAACGTAGTAGCAGAAAAAGCCACTTGGATTGCCGGTGTGGTCATTGACTACACAAAAACGCAAGGTACCAGCAGCCTGATTGTCGGATGCCATCAGGAATAGCCAGTTTATGTCGCTTTCTGTCCAGGCTGGATGTGCCGAATAGCTTTGAAGGTAACCGGGAACGAGAGATATGGCTTCGTCCTGCGCGATTTCCTTCACATTCACTCGGGGTTTGGCGGCTCTTTTGATCATAGGAACAGGAAAAAGCGGGTTGAGCATTCTGCCCATTGAACTAGTAGCCCATCCGCCAAGGATCGGACGCCGTTCGGCGACGTAACTAGCTACGTAGCTGGCAGCCTGGAATACGCGGGTCCATCCGAGCCCGTGTGTGCTGAGTGTGATCCCTCCTATCGCTTCGGAATGTTTGAGGCTCACCGGCGCAGCGCTGTCGGTGAAATTGAGTATCTTTTCACTTGGACGCAAAGTGAGTGTCAGTTCGGCAGCGCCGCGCGGTGACATTTCCGGCTTCATCATGAAAGCGCAAAGCAATCGTCCCATGATCGATTGGCCGTTGACCCTATACGGAATAGGAAGGACCGAGATCGCACTATCGATCTCACCGTGCTCGTCTTCATGGACCACGCTGCCAATCGCAGGGTCGTAATGGGGGTTTTCAAAAAAGAACTTCTGAAAATACTGATCGAAAGTCTTGTCGCATGACTTTGAATGGGGACGAAAAACTCGCTGGAACAGCGTGCGGACCGCAGGAATATCGTCAATATGCATCGCGCGAACACGTCGCGACTTGATCTCACGTGCTGGTGTAGAGATATGCGTCATCTAAGCCCCCGCTTGCTTGAAACCGCTTTTTTCTCTTCTGCGTCACGACTCCGGCGAACGAGATAGATAACGCATCCCCATGATGCCAACACTATACTGATTTCAATTACGTAAATGGCTGCGAACGTTCCTGTAATAGGTGCGTACCAGGTAGCTAGTGCCAGAAGCGGCGCGCCGAGAATATTGCCTGCATTCAGGACTGCCGTTCGATAGCTGTGCTGGCTCGCAGCGCCCAGAAGATCGACAGCTATCGACCACAGGGCAACAAACACGGTAATCCAGCAAAGCGTTCGGCAGAAGGAAACCAGCGTGTCATATTCACTGCCGAACAGATAGGGCAGATATGGCGCAATGATAAAGACGGCGAGCGAGGTGAATATGCCTATGGCGAATGCAGCGCCAAGCAGACGCATCGTGATCGGTAGCGCATGATGGATGCCGTTTGCGCTGGCACGAGCCAGATGCGGGTAGACGAGACGGTTCATAGCCTCGACGGTCAATGTGCTGCTGTCTATGATGCGGCGCGTAACGCCATAACTGCCGACGACGCTTGGCGGCATCAAGGTTCCGAGTAGCAGAAGGTCGGCGTTCTGCCGTACTGCCTTGAAGATGAATTGCGATGCGAACATCACGCCAAGCCGCAGTTCGTCGCGCACGATTGTATATTGTGGCCGGCCGAGCCTGCGCAGAAACAAGGTATAAACCACTGCAACCAGTACATGGACGCCAAACTGCCAATAGGCCCATCCGACGACAGTAGAGACGCCGAATACAAGGCACGCGATTGCAGCGGCAATAGTGCGCGCAATAGCAAACCCGACAACGGAAAGATTGGCGGAGACGAAGTCAGTATGTGCGATGTAAATCTGCTCGACCAGCAGGATGAGACGCACCAGTACAATATTTGTCACAAGCAGCAGGAATAGCCCAAACAGATTTCCAGCAAATTCAGGAGTGCTGTTCAGCCAGAATGGCAAAATCAGCATTCCGGCCGCGACGAGGATGACTCCGGTTATTGCGATGAGAATGAGATTGTGGCCGAGCATTGCCGCATAGATCGCCCGATCTTGCGCCACACGACGGACGAGACATTCCGCTCCGCCAAGGCCGCAGATGAAGGTGGCGATGCTGGTTACCGCCATAACCGTCACGAACAGACCAAACTCGTGAGAGCCAAGATAACGCGCGAGAATAGCAAATGTAAAAAGCTGCGCGATGTTTGCCGCAAAGAGGCTGCCGCTAGAAGCTGCATAGGACAGTAATGTCGACCAATGGCGTTTCAAGTTTCCATACCGAATTTCCGGAGGCTGCTCTGGTCCAGCGTGTCTCTGGGAGGATGAAAGACGCATGGAATTTCAAGAGAAGGTTATGGCAGAGAACCGGATGATTTTCCGTAAAGTTTTTCGTTGTGGGACAGATGTTCCATTTTCTCTTAATCCTGAAAAACCTGCGGTGCAAAGCATAGCGAGCGAAAATTATTGAAAACCGCAGGAGTAAATGACCGTCATTTGCATTTTGGTGACACTCATTGCGGGTGATTGCCTTTTCATTAACCGAATTTTTTAATCTTTAAGTCTAATGAGAACACTAGCGCCATGTTTGCGCTATCAAGTGAGATTTAGGGACAACTAATGTACACCTTGCGCGACCTCGCTTCGAAAGCACAGGTAACGGAGACTGCCAGTGAAAATCTGGCTCCCACCGATGACCAGCTGCGTGCTGTCCGGCGCGAAAAGCATATCGTCCGCGGAGAAGAAAGGATTACTGAAACAGGCGCTCCCGTAAACAAAGGGCTGATGCTGCCTGAGCTTGATCTTTTCGAGGCACTTGCCTGGATGCGCGCACGCTGGATTTTGATCGCGGCGCTCGCAATAATCGGCAGCTTGGTAGGCCTTTCTTATGGCATAACGGCAAAACCTCGCTACACAGCCTATACCGATTTGCTGGTCCCGCCGTCCGGGCTTCAGTTGCTACCCAACGATGTCTATGCCCAAAGCCTGCAGGCAGACAGTCAGATTCTCGACATTGAAAGCAAGATGCGCATCTTAACCTCCGGCAATGTCTTGCGGAGGGTTGTGACGGATTTGCAACTGAATGAGGATAAGGAGTTTGTCCCACCGCCGCCCGCTTTTGATCTCCGGGCCCTGTTGGGCCTCAGCAAATCGGCAGGACCGAAAGACGACATGCTGACTGCGGTTCGCGCATTGTCGGAGCGGATCCGAGTTACGCGTCCTGAACGCTCTTATCTGGTCACGATTGCGGTATGGACCGATAACCCCGAGAAATCGGTGGAAGTTGCAGATTCTCTGGCCAATGCTTTCCAGGAAGAAGTTGCACAAGCAGATGCCGACGGTGCAGGGCGCGCTGCTTCGGCCCTCTCTGAACGATTGGCCTCCCTGCAGAAGGCAGCAACCGAAGCGGAGGGAAAAGTCGCAGCGTTCCGCCGGGCACATGGTCTGCAGACCGCAGGCGGGGAGCTTGTCAGTACCCAGTCGATGACCCAAATCAACTCCAAGCTGGTCGATGCCAAGGCGCGACTTGCCGAAGCAAGTACGCGTTACGAAGAATTGACTAAGGACACCGGGAGTGCTGTCAGCCCGGCGAGCACCTTGCAGTCGCCCACAATGACAAACCTGCGTGGACAATATGCTTCGCTTAAGCAACGATACGATGCTTTGGCTATGACCTACGGGCCACGCTATCCAGAATTGATAAATGCAGAGCGCCAGCTTGCTGGTCTGGAGCAGCAGATGAAGCAGGAACGAGCACGTATCCTGCAAGCGGCCAAGGTCGATCTTGATCAGGCAAACGCCGTCGTAGCTGCTCTCAATGCGCAGGCGGCCTCCGCACGTTCCGCCGTTGCGCTCGATAATGATGCGCAAGTTCAGCTTTCCGACCTCGAACGTGACATGGCGGCGAAGGTGTCGATTTATAACACGTTCCTGACCCGCTCCTCTGAGACGAGCCAGCGCCAGCAGCTTGATGCTACCAACATTCGGATCATCTCGACTGCCATTCCTCCGATCGGTCGCAGTTGGCCACCCAAGACCGTTGTGCTGGGGGCCGCGGGCGGCATCGCCGGAATGGGGCTCGGTGTAGTTCTTGCGCTTAGTTTGGGCTATCTTGGTGCGTGGCGTCGAAACCGTGAGGGGCTGGCCTGACTTGGGTGAACTGTCGGTTCATCGCCACAAGGAGAAGCTGCCGCCAGCCATCGGGTCGCTCTTTTCTCCTATATGTCCTCAGCATCTGGAGAGGTGCGGTTTCCCATCCAGACATCAGCGCCGTTAAGGGCACGGTTCATCGGCGTAGGCGGTGACCTTCTTGTACGTAGATTGCTGGTGTTACTGGTTTAGTTCTAACGCTTATCTAGAGAATGATCCTGCCACTTCGTGATATTAAGGAAGCGGAAAATACAGATAACGACCTTGTATTAGCGCTCCTTTATATTTGCCTTTGGCTTTACGGATTATACATGTCTTGTATGGAAAGTACGTTTTTCAGAACGGCGGGTCATTGTGGTTCTGCATGATGGTTGCTGTCTTCGAATTGCGCTTACAGGCAAAGGCAAGACTTGTCTGAAACGGCTTTTGGGGGAGCTGGGGGCACAGGTGGAAATGGATAGTCTCGACAAGGTGCGCAGTCGCCTGGAATGGTATGCTATTCGGCTGAACGATAGTGTCAGTCGTCGGTTCCCATTGCGCCCATTCTGCTTGCCCAAAAACGAGCGGATCATCACGTTCACATTCGATGATGTGCCTGACACGGCGGAAAGTGCCGGGGGCGCTATTCTGGACAAGTACGGGGTCCATGGCACGTTTTATATTGCCGGTAATCTGGTGGGCACGAAAGAAGCCAAAAGGAACCTGATCACGCAGGAAGGGTGCCGGAAGCTGGTCGAGCATGGGCACGAGTTGGGCTGCCATACCTATAACCATCTCAAGGTTCCTTACTTCGGGGCTCGGACGATAGTGTCCGACCTTGCTCGCAACACTGCCTACCTCGATGCATTCGAGCCAGACCGTGCCGAGCCTCGGAATTTCGCTTATCCTTATTGCGCATCTTCCATGATGTCGCGTCGGCTTTTTGCCGATCGTTATGCGACATGTCGCGGTGGCGGCAACCGTATCAATCGTGGCATGATCGATCTCGCCTTTTTGCAAGCCGTGGAAATCAGGCAACCTGATGAAGACGCTGCACGCCAGATCCGCTGGATCGATGATTTAAGCGCCAATCCCGGCTGGCTTATTTTCTACACTCACGATGTCAGCGACAGACCGACAGAATTCGGGTGCAAGCCTGAAACCTTTGAGCGCCTCGTATCTCACGCGGTGAGAAGCGGAGCGACTGTTCTTTCCGTTCGCGAGGCCTTGGCGCGCCTTGGCGTACAACGAGGTGCCGCTTGACGCATGTAAATGATAAGGAACATCGCCTGCTGGCGATCAATAACTATTTTTATCGACGCGGTGGCGCCGAAACTGTTTTTCTCGACCACATCAAACTGTTTTCTGATATTGGCTGGCAAACTGCTCCTTTCGCTATGCAGCACCCTGATAATTTTGCAACCGATTGGTCTTCCTATTTCGTTTCGGAAATTGAATACGGCCGGAAAAGCAGCCCGTTCACCAAAGTCGTACAGGCGGGCAAAATCATCTACTCGTGGGAGGCGCGTGACCGGATTAAGGCGCTGATCGAGCGCTTTCGCCCGAATGTGGCGCATGCACACAATATCTATCATCATTTGTCGCCGTCGATTTTTCCGGTGCTGAAGCAAGCCGGTGTGCCAACAGTTATGACGGCACATGACCTGAAACTGGCCTGTCCGGCTTATAAGATGCTGTCACATAACCACATATGCGAACGCTGCAAGGGCGGACGCATCTACAATGTGGCGCTTCATAAATGCATAAAGGATTCCACTGCGCTCAGCGGGCTGGTTCTCGTCGAAACGGCAATCCATCGGATGCTTGGCCTCTACCGCAATACACTTGACCGTATCGTCGTACCGAGCCGCTTCTATATTGCCAAGCTGGCCGAGTGGGGGTGGCCGGAGGAGCAGCTGGTCTATATTCCAAATTTTGCTCATACTGATGATCTGAAACCCTTTTCGGACGAAGGCCAATACTTCGCCTATGTCGGAAGACTGGCACCCGAAAAGGGGATCAGTACCCTCATTCGCTCAGCTGCCATTGCGGGCCAGAAACTCGTCATTGCGGGTACTGGACCCGAAGAGCAATCGTTGAAGGCGCTCGCGAATGAGGCGGGAGGCGATGTCATATTTACAGGCTATGTTTCGGGCGAGCGGTTGCATCGACTTATCGGTGAGGCGAAGGCGCTCGTTCTGCCGTCTGAATGGTATGAAAATGCCCCGATCAGCATTCTGGAAGCCTATGCTCTTGGAGTGCCGGTAATTGGCACCGACATTGGTGGAATTCCCGAAATGATCATCGGAGGCGAGACCGGAATGATTTCCCGTGCGGGCGACGTCGATGATCTGGCCCGCGTCCTTGGCGATGTTGCAAGGTTATCTCCGCAGGCACGGCGCAAGATGGGAAATGTGGGGCGGGTCTGGGCCGGTAGCGAATTCTCGCCACAGGCATACAGAACCCGGACATTGGAACTTTATGCCGAGTTGGGTGCACTTTGATGGTCCGAAACGGTAAACGGCCTCGCGTCATGATGCTCGGCCTGCGCGGTGTTCCAAACGTGCAGGGTGGGGTGGAAAAGCATGTCGAAGAGCTGGCTCGGCTTTACGTGACGAAAGGATGGGACGTCGAGGTCATCGGGCGCAGTCCTTATCTGGAAAAGAAGCAGCCTTATGTCTGGGAGGGTGTGAGGGTGACGCCGATATGGGCGCCCACCTCCATGAAGTTCGAGGCGATTGTCCATACGATATTGGGCGTTTTGCAGGCAGGTTTCAAACGTCCCGACGTCCTGCATATTCATGCAATTGGCCCGGCTCTTGCCGTTCCGCTGGCGCGCCTGTTGGGGTTGCGCACGGTGGTGACGCATCACGGTTTTGACTATAATCGCCAGAAGTGGGGGCGTCTTGCGCGCGCGATGCTGAAGCTTGGTGAATGGTGTGGAATGCGTTTTGCAAATGCGCGTATCGCAGTGTCCAACGACATAGCACAAACCATTCAGCAGCATTACCATGTGCCGATCACTTTCATACCGAATGGCGTTACGCTCCGTCCTGTCTGTCGAGATAAAGCTCGGCTGGAGAAGTACGGCTTGTCACCGGAGCGGTATATTGCTTTGGTAGCGCGGATTGTCCCAGAAAAACGCCAGCTTGATCTCATTGAAGCCTTCGCAAAGCTGTCCGATCCTTCTGTGAAGCTAGCTCTGATCGGTTCGGCTGAGTACACCGCTGAATATGCCATGGCTGTTCGCGCCAGAGCTGATGCCGTGCCGGGTGTCGTTCTGACAGGGGCCCTTCAGGGGGATGAGTTGTCGGCCTTGTTCAGTCAGGCGTCACTCTTCGTTCTACCATCCAGCCATGAAGGCATGCCGATCGCGCTTCTGGAAGCGATGGGGTATGGCTTGAATGTGCTCGCAAGCGATATTACCGCCAATGTCGAAGTGGGGCTTGCGAAGGATAGCTATTTTCCGCTTGGTGATGTCGATGCATTGAAGGATGCGCTGCGGAAAAAGCTAGATGGGCCGCTGAGCAGCGAGCAGTCGCAGGAAATGATCAACTGGATTGCGCGAGACTATAGCTGGAGCGGGATCGCCGACCGTACGTTGGAAGTCTATACATCCATTTTGAAATGAATGTTGTCCGTTAAAACAATGGCCCCAGAGTTTTGAGCTCCGGGGCCATTTATAGTAAATCTCATGCAGATATTAACGAGCGCGGCGGCGCTCCGCCGTGGGCTGAAAAGCCATGCGCGAATGATAGCTGCAATAAGGGCTCGATTCACCGGATTCATGCCCGCAGAAATGGAAATCTTCGTTCAGCGGATCGCCGATCGGCCACTTGCAGGTGCGCTCACTCAGTTGCAGCAGCGAGAGACGGCGCGAAATCGGCACTACGACATCGGAAGCGGGCTTCACTACGGTTTCTGCAACGACATCTACAGCGTAATCCATCTGAAGGGCCGTTGCACCAACCGTCTTGGTGACCGTAGCTGTGCGCATCGTCGTCGTATGTACGCCGGTTGAATGTTGTGCTGCAGGACGTGGCGCTGCGGCAACCGTATTGACCTTCTTGCTGCGCGGAGCAGCGGTCGTGGTTTTGCCACGGCCCGAAAGCTTCAAACGGTGCACTTTTCCGATCACTGCATTGCGGCTCACGCCGCCTAGCTGCGCTGCGATTTGGCTTGCACTCAAACCTTCGCTCCACAGTTTCTTCAGTAGTTCGACGCGTTCGTCTGTCCAGTTCATCGCCCTGGGCTCCAATCATTTTCGTTATCCGGAATCCACCAGTGTTCTCGGATTGCTCCAAGCGCAAACACCATATCTATCCGGGTGACTAGGTCCGCCGCACGAAATGTAGCTTTAATCTCTAAAAAGAAACTACAATATCCAACGACTCCATGACAAGGGATAGCCCTGTCAGGCAGATTCCATTTTTATGGTTTTCCCCAACTTGGGTGGTAAAGACGGTTTTTCTTTGATCCGCGCCGAAATTTTGCACACAATTGCTTCTGCACTGAAACCCCGGATTGTTTCAGAGTGGAACATTGCGAACTTGCAGAACGGATCTGCCGTCTGGCAGCCTCAATCGAGGGAGGCCTTTCTCTATATAGTCTCGACGCTCCCGTAAAGTCGCCTTTGACCTCTGAATGTCACCAGAACGCGAAAATGCATGAACTCATGCAGAAAGATGGCCTTCAAACCTCGTTTGCTTTGATTGACATTTTTTCTATGAACGCCAATATACGCGCGAGATAAATATGCCGCCCTGGGGGCGGTTTTTTATTTCTGCCGGCGGCTCAGGCACGGAGCTTGAGTTAACCGGGCCATTCCTCTCATGTCTCATTATAGTTTTGGCAGTTTGGAATGGAGTATCGGCGTCATTCGAAAGGTGGGAACCATTTCGGGCGCTTGAGGACTGTTTATGGGAAACACAGCTTTGCCGGTGTCACCGAGCGAGCTGCTAAAAGGGCTTTGGAGGCCTGATGCTATGACCGACGCTACGACCGTGCAACCGCTTTACGACACCTATAATCGTGCGGCTCTGCGCTTCGAGCGAGGTGAGGGCATCTGGCTTGTTACCGAAGACGGCGAACGCTATCTCGATTTTGCAGCCGGCATTGCTGTAAACTCGCTTGGCCATTCGCATCCGCATCTGGTGGAAACGCTGAAGAACCAGGCGGAAAAGCTGTGGCACCTGTCGAATGTCTATGAAATTCCCGCGCAGGAAAAGCTCGGCCGGCGACTTGTCGAGAACACTTTTGCCGACAAGGTCTTCTTTACCAACTCCGGCGCTGAAGCCCTTGAATGCGCGATCAAGACCGCACGGCGCTATCAATATGTAAGCGGCCATCCGGAACGTTTCCGCGTCGTGACCTTTGAAGGCGCTTTTCATGGCCGCACGCTGGCCACAATTGCTGCTGGCGGTCAGGCCAAGTATCTTGAGGGGTTCGGCCCGAAGGTTGACGGTTTCGACCAGGTTCCGTTCGGCGATGAAGCAGCATTGCGTGCCGCTATAACCGACGGGACAGCAGCGATCCTGCTTGAGCCCGTGCAGGGTGAAGGTGGCCTGCGCGCTTTCCCTGAAGAATTCATGCGTATGCTGCGCCAGCTTTGCGACGAAAAAGGGCTTCTGCTGATCTTGGACGAAGTACAGACCGGCGTTGGCCGTACGGGCAAGCTTTTCGCGCATGAATGGGCCGGTATCAAGCCGGACATAATGGCTGTGGCCAAGGGTATTGGTGGTGGTTTCCCGATGGGCGCCTGCCTCGCGACCGCAGAAGCTGCCAAAGGAATGACAGCAGGGGTTCACGGCACCACCTATGGCGGCAACCCGCTGGCTATGGCCGTCGGCAATGCCGTGCTTGATGTTGTTCTGGCTGACGGCTTCCTCGAGAATGTCCAGGCAACTGCCTTGGTCATGAAGCAGGGGCTTGCTTCTATCGTTGACCGCTACCCGAGCGTAGTTTCCGAAATTCGTGGTCGCGGCCTGCTGATTGGTATCAAATGCGTGGTGCCGAATACCAGCCTCATTCAGGCTCTTCGTGACGAGCATTTCCTTAGTGTTGGCGCCGGTGACAATGTTGTTCGTTTGCTGCCGCCGCTGGTGACGACGCCGGAAGAGGCACGCGAAGCGCTTAAACGCATCGAAATGGCGGTCGAACGGCTAGCAACTGCAAATCCGATCAGCAAGACGGCGTGATAACATGGCTAACGATAACGGGATCAAACATTTTATCGACCTCTCCGCTGTTCCTGCGTCGGAACTTCGTGTGATCATGGAAGATGCCAAGGCACGCAAGGCGCGTCTGAAGGCAGGAGAAATTGAACGGCCTTTCGCAGGCAAAGTGCTTGCGATGATTTTCGAGAAGCCATCCACGCGCACTCGTGTTTCGTTCGATGTCGGCATGCGCCAGCTCGGAGGCGAGACGATCATGCTGACCGGTTCGGAAATGCAGCTTGGACGCAGCGAAACCATCGCCGATACGGCGAAGGTTCTGTCGCGCTATGTCGATGCGATCATGATCCGTACGACTTCGCATGAGCGCATGCTGGAACTTGCCGAATATGCGACCGTTCCGGTCATCAACGCATTGACGGATGATACGCACCCTTGTCAAATCATGGCTGACGTTCTTACATATGAGGAACATCGCGGCCCGATCAAAGGCAAGACCTTTGCCTGGATGGGAGACGGCAACAACGTCCTCCACTCGCTGGTTGAAGCTGCGGCGCGTTTTGATTTCAATGTCAATATCGCAACGCCGGAAGGCAGTGAACCCAAGTCGCAATATATCGATTGGGCGAAAGCTAACGGCGCGAGCATCATGTCTACCATCGATCCGGAGAGAGCGGCGAACGGTGCGGACTGCATCGTGACCGATACGTGGGTTTCCATGGGGCAGGAAGATCACGCTCGCGGCCATAACGTTTTCATGCCCTATCAAGTCAATGCGCGACTGATGGCAAAAGCTGACCCAAAGGCGCTTTTCATGCACTGCCTGCCCGCACATCGCGGCGAGGAAGTGACGGATGAGGTGATCGATGGACCGCAATCGGTCGTATTCGATGAAGCGGAAAACAGGCTCCATGCCCAGAAAGCCATTCTGGCCTGGTGTCTGCAAGGAGCATAATTTGGCTGATAAGACCGGCAATGAGCATACCGAAGTCGAAACCGTTCAGGTCAGCCTGGGCGATTTCGACTTCGCAGGCGATGACGCTGTCGTGCCCTTCCAGGTCGAGGGGCTCGACGTGCGTGGTCGTGCGGTTCAGCTTGGCGCGAGTATCGACGGCATCCTGAAACGCCACAACTATCCGGATGAAGTCGCACGCTTGTTGGCGGAAGCAACGGTTTTGACCGTGCTCCTTGGCACCTCGCTCAAATTCGATGGCAAGTTCATCTTCCAGACGCAGTCTGACGGCCCTGTCGATATGCTGGTGGTCGATTTCCGCACTCCACGTTCGGTGCGCGCCTATGCACGTTTCGACGAGGAACGCTTGCAGGAGGCTGTCGCCGCTCACAAGACGAAGCCCGAGGAATTGCTCGGACGGGGCACGCTTGCCTTTACCGTAGATCAGGGCGCTTACACCCAACGCTATCAGGGAATTGTTGCGCTTGACGGGTCGACGCTGGAAGAAATCGCCACGACCTATTTCCGTCAGTCGGAACAGATACCGACTGATCTAAAGTTGAGCGTTGCCAAGCTTATCGAGCGCGGTGTCGATGGAAAGCCTGTCGAACAGTGGCGTGCTGGCGGATTGATTATCCAGTTCCTGCCGGAATCCGAACTTCGCGCACGTCTCCCTGATCTGCCAGGAGGCGATGAGGATGAAGCCGAAGTCGTCTTTCATCCAGAAGACGACGCATGGGATGAAGCCCGCTCGCTGGTAGGCACAATTGAAAGTTCGGAACTGACGGACCCGCAGGTCGGCTCAGAGCGATTACTTTATCGCCTGTTCCATGAGCGTGGCGTGCGTGTGTTCGACGCGGTGCCCGTGATGGACGAGTGCTCATGTTCGCGTGAAAAAATTTCTGGTGTGCTTTCAGGCTTTACAGCCGAGGAAATTGCGGAAAGCGCAGACAGTGGCAAGATTTCCGTGACCTGTGAGTTCTGCTCGAAGCTCTATGAGTTCAATCCGGCAGAGTTCGAGAAGTAATGGGCAGAAGATTTTCTAGATTAGGAATTTATCCCCATTAAAGGCTAGGCTGGTAATCTCCACAGGTTGATTGTGGAGAAACGATATGCCTGACATTTGGTTACCAGTTACCCAGCAGAATCTCGAAATTGCGGCTGGCAGTCCGCTCGATTTTTCGACGTTTCTATCGAACCCGGCGATTACCGAAGAGCGACGGCTCATCATTAATCCAGACGGTCGCATCGCATTGCAAAGCAATCCCTCGGTTCCATATCGGCTGTTGTGCGGTACCATCGGCACTATCCCCGACAACGCGACTGCGGATAAGATGGCTGTCCAGTTGCGTCGTCATGGATATAACAGTGTCCGATTTCATTTTCTCGACATTGCATTGATGGATGGACAGCTTCAGGATTTCGGATACCGACAGGATACTCTTGATCGGTTCCGCTACTTCATGGCTGTACTGAAGCAAAACGGCATCTACTGGATCGTGGATGGCCTTACATCCAATGCTGGTGCATTGGGTGGCATGACGGACCGCTGGGGAACGGAAGGCAGGCTGAAGCTGAAGACGCATGTCGAGAATGCGGCTTTTGGCCACTGGCTGCGCTTTCAAGTTGATATATTCGGCACTGTCAATCCTTACATTGGTCTTGTGCCTTTCGAAGACCCGGCAATGGCAATTGTTGTGCCCTTCAATGAAAATGGCTTGTCGTTCAATTCGTGGATTTATGCCGACGGCGATCTGCAGGCTTTGACCGAATTGCCGATGCCTTTCAACCAGTGGCTTCGCGAACGCTACGGTACGACGGCTGGCCTGGTTAATGCATGGGGTAGCGAACTGGCGGCGAACGAGAACCTGGAGAACAACACCGTCCTCTTGCCCTCAAATCGCTATGCCAGCTCGGTTCGTCTGCGAGACTTCGCGCGCTTTCTCGTGGATATCGAAACACGCACCATGGACAAGATGAGCGACTGTATTCGGGCTATGGGCTTCAAGGGGGTCGTGGCACCCTACAACAATTGGACAGGTATCCAACCTGCTCTGACACGTGGCAATCAGTCAGCCGTTGCGATGAACATCTACCACGACTGGATTGGCGATGTGTCGCCAGGTGCCCAGATACAGCAGGAGAGTTCGCTCGCCAATGCGGTGGAGTATTTCCGTCTTGCAGCCTCGGCGCGCGTTTTCGGCAAACCATTTGTGATGACGGAATACGACCACATGTTCTGGAACCAGTTTCGGTATGAAGCTGGCTTGGCGATGCCTTCCTACGCTGCACTTCAAGGATGGGATGTACTCTGCCGTCACAGCAATGGAGCGCTGGTACTTGGCTATGGTGGCAGCAACTTCAACGAGCAGTATATTCGCCCCTATAGAACCGCACTGGATCCCGTTGCCCGTGCTGGCGAAACCCTATCGGCCTTGTTGTTCCGGCGCGGGGACGTCGCAAAAGCAGCTCATCAGGTTGTGGCGCAAATACAGGATGTCAACAATCTGATTGGGTTGGATACACCGGAGCCGGATGCTGTTACGGTCATGTCGTTGATGACAGGTTTTGCACAAGGAGATGCTGCACTCGCACCAGGAGCGGTAACGGTCGGCTCGCCTCGTCAGATAAACTCTGAGACGGCGGCGGTAACGTTCCTGCGCAACAACGGCGTGCTCACGACTGAAAATCCCAGCGCCGCGTCCTCGGGTATTTATGCCAGCGATACTGGAGAGATCACCCTCGACACAATGGCGAAGCAGATGAAAATTATTACGTCGCATTCGGAGGCGGTCGCCTTTGCATCGGTCAACCAGCCCATTTCGCTCGGTCAGTTGACTGTTTGGAGCGCTTCTGGCGCCAGCTTATTCGCTGTCTCGTCGCTTGATGGACAAACAGTAGCGGAAAGCAGCAAGCTCTTGATTGTCATGGCTACAAATGCCCGAAATACAGGCATGACTTTTTCCGATATGGAACAGACGGTCGTCTCCAATTATGGGGCGCTGCCTGTCGAAATCAAAGTCGAGTGGGTCCAATTCTCATTGCCGACCGATCGGGCATGGAGAATTTCTCCTATCAATCTCGACGGGGTCGTACAGCCACACGTCATATCAGGAGATGGGACTTCTTCGATAGGTGCACAGCTTTGGAACAATGTTTCTTCCTTGTCTGCGTCACCCGGACCAACGACATATTTCCTGCTCGAACGTCTGTAGGAGTTGAAAGCGAGCGCCGGTTTTGGCGCTTGTTCCAGTTGGCCTTACATGATCTCAACTTGCTGACTTATCAAAGGATCGTAGTGAAATTCGAAAGCCGCTTTACACTTTTCAGGATTTGCTCCGGTCACGCTAGGGTTGGTTGCTGCTGATAGGTCTGTTCTGGTGTTGTTGCTGACTTTTTGTGCACTGTGCAGGCGTGCAACCGCATACCCATGACCGCAGTAAGTACGCTGAACCAGACTGGTCCGCGTGCGACAAAGAACGGAGTCTCCAGATTGGCGTAGAACATTATGAACAACCATATCTGAAGATATGTGAGCGCAAGGCTGGAGGAGTTGCCTGATCGTTGCGCGCGGTGGAAATCGAGAAGCGGGCGCACCCCAATCCACCAGATCAGAGCAGCCAAGCCAATGAAACCCGTCGTAATCGCTATGTTGAGATAGGCATTGTGTGCGTGGCCTGCGCGCGCCGCCCATGTTTCGACGTCGTATCCACCATTCACCAGTCGCGAGGTGCCCCAGAAAGCGTCGTACCCATACCCTACCAGCGAATGGTCCATAAGTTGCTTGATGGCGAATTTCCATATGTCGGTACGGCCGGTGAAAGTGGGATCGGAGGCGAAGCTTTCGACGAGACTTTTGGCTGATGGAAAAAGGACGGTTCCCAATGTGAGATAGGCGGTGATCAGAAGAGGGACATAGACCATTAGTGCCTTCAAAGCGAGGCTTCGGGTCCGCGTAAGGCAATATGCAAGGGCGAAAGCCAGTACAACCAGGCCGATCGAGGTCTTGTTGTTCGTTTTGTAAAGAAAAAAGAGCGCGAGTATAGTAACGAGTGTCCCGCTAAATCGGGATTTTGCTCGCCAAAGATACATGCCGTAGCAGCTTAGTACTACCATTGCCGGCCCGGCGATGTTTTTGTGGGCGAAATGTCCGCGCCACGAGCCAGCATTCGTCAATTCCAATACCTCCGCCAGGTTATGGATGGAAACGGCAGGTAAGAAGATCACGCCGAAATAGGCTAGTCCCAACACGAACAATGAAAGCGGCTTGATGAGCCGGATGAAATGGGTTTCGTCTTCCGGCAGAAGGAGCCAGGCCAAAGCGGTAACAACGACCGTTATGCTGAAAACATAGCGGCGAAACGAGAGATCAGGTTGGGTGGAAAGAATTACCGTTACGAACTGCCATCCAAGAAGTATGACAAAGTAGGGAAACAGTACTTTGCCGACCAGATTGCGGTTCTGCCAGAGAACCCCAAGGCTAAGTGCCGTGAGCAACAGCGAAAGCACTTGCTGCATTGCATTTCCCGCTTCCTGGGCGAGAAGAACATCCGGGTTACGCAGATCAATGAATGGGTCGAGCGTGACCCAGTACAGACAAAAAATGGCAATGAACAGAATGTTTCTGTATGTTCTGCTCATACGCTATCCGCCGGGAAATAAGGTGAGGAATTCCTCAATTCAGTGTAGGTCGCAGGTCCGGCATGTCAAGCGAGAAGGCGGGGATATCGACCTCGAACAAGTTGCCGCCGTTACCCTCCATCTGATAGCGCCCGACCATGACCCCTGATGTCGTGGTCAAAGGGCAGCCTGATGAATATTGAAAAGAGTCGCCCGGTTCGAGGGTTGGCTGCTCGCCGACTACACCCGGTCCGCGCACTTCCTCGACATAACCGTTCGCATCGGTAATCTGCCAGTAACGCGAACGCAATTGTACAGTTTCTGTGGAGTTGTTGGCAATCGTGATGCGATAGCCCCACACATAGCGGTTTTCGTCGGGCTCGGACTGATCTTCCAGATAGAAAGGTTCGACCGAAACTTCGATCCCCCGCGTCACCGCTCTATACATACACACCGCCCTAAATTCGCATCGACCCTGGCACCCTGCAATCTATTGAGGCTGGATCGCAATGATGCTTGTCTGTTCAACGGTTCGTCGGTTCTGGGACGCCGTTATTCACCTCACCTATCGCTAAAGTTGCGGGAGAGGTCAATAATTTGGAGCGGCAAATATGCGGCAATTGCCGAAATGTTCCGGCAATTGCATCGTTTAAGCCTCTATTTGCAGCTTAAGAGCCACAATATCGAGATATAGAGTTCAGCGAACGATCTTCAGCGCGGCTTCCACGTCTTCCACGAGGTCGTCGCTATCCTCAAGGCCCAGCGAGATTCGCAGGAGGCCGTCCGAAATGCCGAGTTCGGCCTTCGCGTCGTCGCTAAGGTTCTTATGCGTGGTGGTCGCCGGATGAGTAATGAGGCTTTTCGCGTCACCGAGATTGTTGGAGATGCTGAAGACCTGCAAGGCATTCTGGAATTTGAATGCTGCCTCCTTGCCGCCGTCCAGTTCCAGAGCAATTAGGGTCGAACCGCCGGTCATCTGCTTGGCGATGATGTCGGCCTGCGGGTGATCTGCCCGTCCCGGATAGATCACGCGCTTCACACCTGGCTTGCCGGCGAGGAAGTCGGCAACAGCAGCCGCTGAGAGTGTTTGCTGCCGTACGCGTACGGACAAGGTTTCGAGGCCCTTCAGCATGATCCAAGCATTGAACGGGCTGAGGCCAGGGCCGGTATGACGGAAATAATCCTGCAAGGTGTTTTCAATCCATTCACGGTCGGAGAGGACTACACCGCCAAGGCAGCGTCCCTGACCGTCGATATGCTTCGTCGCAGAGTAAACGACAATATGCGCACCAAGCTCCAGAGGCTTCTGGAAGAGCGGTGTGGCGAAAACATTGTCGACGATCAACTTGGCGCCTGCTTCATTGGCGACCTGTGCAACGGCAGCAATGTCGATGACTTCAAGCGTTGGATTGGAGGGGCTTTCAAGGAACATGATCTTGGTGTTCGGGCGAACAGCCGCTTTCCAGTTTTCAATGTCTGAGCCGTCTATAATCGAAATTTCGACGCCGTATTTTGGCAGAACAGTCTCAACGATGTAGCGACAGGAACCAAAGACAGCGCGGGCGGAAATAACGTGATCGCCTGCCTGCACTTGACACAGGATGGCTGCTGCGACCGCTGCCATGCCAGATGCAGTGGCACGGGCTTCTTCAGCACCCTCCAGCGCACACATACGTTTTTCAAACATGTCAGTGGTCGGGTTGGCATAGCGCGAATAGATGAAACCCGGGTCTTCACCCTTGAAGCGCGCTTCGGCGGCTTCGGCATTGGGATAAAGGAAGCCCTGCGTCAGAAACATTGCTTCCGACATTTCGGCAAAACCGGAGCGCAGCGATCCGGCATGCACGAGTTCGGTTGCAGGGCGAAACTTGCGGGTATTCTCAGTCGTCATTTTTCCAACCTGTCGAAAGCTGGTCGGCCGGGGCAGGGTAACCGAGCCTCGGCGGCCAATAAAAAACCGGCCTTGCGAAAACGCAAAAGGCCGGTAACGAACCGCGGCCTTTTTTAGCGAATTCTTTAACGTGGCTGCAAGCCGGCCGGCCAAATCACCACGGAACATTTTTTCATTATGCCTGTTGTGTAGAGCCGTCAATGCCGAAACCGCCCAATTTCAGGAAAAGCGTATCCCTCGCTCTGCGTTAATGCTCGGATTCCTGCGGAAAACCCGGTTTGAAGCCGTTCCGAGGCTTGGCATTGACGCCGCCAGCGGTCAATGGTCTTTGTCAAGCAAGGCTTAGAGCATGTCTCCCGAAAGTGGGAACCAGTTTCGGTATAAAGGCATGCGTGAAAACAAGAGATTAAAGCGTGTCGCTTGAATACGACATGCTTTAGGCTACGGAGTGTGGGGTTGATGATGCAGAAAGATGCTGGGATTCTGGCGGATGCGGATATTTCCGCGCTGTTTGAAAGCGGTTTGCTGGCGTCTCCGCGCCCACTCGATCCTGATCAGATACAGCCTGCAAGCCTCGATCTGAGGCTTGGCGCAAAAGCCTATCGTGTGCGTGCGTCCTTCATGCCGGGGCCGGGGACGCCGGTTATTGAAAAGCTGGAACGACTGAAGCTGCACGAGATTGACCTGACCGCAGGGGCTGTGCTGGAAACTGGCTGTGTCTATATTGTTCCGCTTCTCGAAACCTTGGCACTGTCACCAGATCTTTCCGCATCGGCAAACCCGAAAAGTTCAACGGGTCGTTTGGATATCTTCACCCGCGTCATCGCGGATGGAGCGCAGGAATTCGACAAGGTGCCTGCCGGATATAACGGCCCGCTTTATCTGGAAGTCAGCCCGCGCACATTCCCGATCGTCGTGCGCACAGGGTCTCGCCTGTCGCAGATACGCTTTCGCAAGGGGCGCGCCCAGCTTGATGAAGCTGAGCTCGCCGCTTTGCATAATGCTGAAACGCTGGTTGCTGCCGAGATGCCGAATATATCCGGCGGCGGCATAGCTCTGTCGGTTGATCTTTCCGGTGGCCCTGACCGACTGATCGGCTATCGCGGCAAGCATCATACGGCTGTGGTCGATGTGGATAAGCGTGCAGCACACGATATATTGGATTTCTGGGAACCTATCTATGATCGTGGCGCGCGTGAACTCGTACTTGACCCGGACGAGTTCTATATTCTTGTTTCTCGCGAAGCCGTACATGTTCCACCGCTCTATGCGGCGGAAATGACGCCATTCGACCCGCTGGTTGGCGAATTCCGTGTTCACTATGCAGGCTTCTTCGATCCGGGCTTCGGGCATAGTGCCGCGGGTGGAACCGGTAGCCGCGCCGTTCTGGAAGTCCGCAGCCATGAAGTTCCGTTCATTCTGGAGCATGGGCAGATTGTCGGGCGTTTGGTTTACGAGCATATGCTGCATCGCCCGTCTGCGCTTTACGGTGTGGACCTCGGCTCCAACTATCAGGCGCAGCAGTTGAAGCTTTCCAAGCATTTTCGTTGACTATATCACCTTCCTCCAAGCAGTTAGAATTAAGGACGGAGGAGAGCGACCTAAGTGACAACTGGAATCGAACGGGATCAGGACAAGAAGCTTCAGGCAGCAATGGATGGCCCGCAGCGTAGGTTATCGGTCGGCATTGTTGCGCTGCCTGGCTTTACGCTGAGTGCGCTTAGCCTTTTCCTTGATCCTTTTCGCCTGGCTGCTGATGATCGCGACAAGAGCCGCCAGATACGTTGCGCATGGAAAATCTGCACGCTGACAGGAGATCCTGTAACCTCCAGCTCCGGCATGGTGATCGAACCAACCGCGCCTATAGGCGAAGTCGACGACTGTGATTATGTTGCCGTTGTCGGCGGGTTGCTTGCACAGTATCGGCCAAGGCAGCAAGCACTGATAGATCTCATCAAACGGGCGGACCGGCGCGGCAAGACCGTTGTGGGCCTTTGTACGGCCGCTTTTCTACTGGCGGAGGCCAATCTCCTGCCTGATCGCAATTGCTGCGTCAGTTGGTTCCATCGGGACGACTTTCTGGAGCTTTTCGACGGCTATACAGCCGATACGACCAGCCTGTTTCATCATAGTGGAAAACATTTCACCTGCGCCGGCGGGCTCGGTACGGCGTCGCTCGCGCTTTCGATCATACAGAACGAGATTTCCGAGGAAATGGCACGCAAAAGCGCGTCCATCCTTATGATTCCTTATGAGCTCGTACGCTCGGAGCAGCCAGCCCTGAGCTTCAACGGTGTGCGCTCACCGATGATCCGCAAGGCAATTCGTATTTTTGAGGAAACGCTGGAAGATCCAGTTCCGATGATCGATGTCGCGCGTCGGCTGGGTATTTCTGTTCGCCAAATGGAACGTGGCTTCAAGCTTGCTCTCGAGCGAACGGCATTTGAGGTTCGTGAAGAACTCCGGGTCAAGAAAGCCAAGGAACTCTTGTCCGAGACTAGCTTGTCGTTGCTGGAAGTGGCCGTTGCAAGCGGCTTCACTGACACGCGCAGCATGAACCGCTCATTCTCGCGACAAAAACAGAAGGCTCCGCGCGATTACCGCAAGCAGCGATGAGTGAGTACAGAACTTGCGAAGGTGGCACGGACAGCCTATTTCTTGCGCGATGAGTCCGTCGCTCTGACCAATAACTGCACAGGGAGATTTGCATGTCGGATGGTGTAAACCGTTTTCTTGGCGATACGCCCGCCCGTGTCCTGATCAAGCTGGTGCTGATTTCGCTGGTCGTTGGCGTGGTGATGAGCGCCTTTCACTGGACGCCCTATGATATTTTCTATGGGATACGCGACTTCTTCCTGCGCCTTTGGAACATGGGCTTTTCGGCAATTGCAGGCTTTGTCGATTATCTCATTCTCGGTGCGGCGGTTGTCATTCCTGCCTTTATTTTGCTCCGTATTCTCAGCTACCGGAAGTGAATTCAATTTGGTAATTGGATAGCTCAGACAGGCAATGCAGCAAGAACAGGGATTAACATTCAGTCGGCGCAGTTTTCTCCTCCTCGCCGGGGGAGCGCTGGTAGTGTCAGCAGTGCCGTTGAACATGGCGCTTGCTGCGGGAGACAATGATCCCACTCCGATTTTCAACGTTATTCGCAAAGCGTACGGTTTGCCGTTGATGGCCACGGATACGAGGCTCGAGCAAGCCGCGCTTTACCAGGCCAAACGTATGGCGAGTTATGGAAAGATTGGCCACAGTATCGGCTGGGGCAATGGTTTTGTCGCTCGACTGCGTCAGGCAGGTATTCGCGGACCGGCGGCCGAAAACGTGGCGTCGGGACAGCGCGATACTCAAGCCGTATTTGACGCATGGATGAAGTCGCCCGGTCATCGCAAGAACATGCTTGATCCGACTTTTGAGCATTATGGTCTTGCCTGGGCTACACCTGATAACAAACCCACATATATATATTGGGCCATGATGCTTGGGTTGTAACGGCCTCATGTCTCCTGACGGTTCGCTGTCAGGAGCTGCGACAAAGCGGTGGCCAAATTATCTGTCGTTCCGACTAATTCCAGAGTAGATGATCTGGATAAGAGGGCATGCATTCGGGACAAGCATAATGGATCAGTCGCTGCAACGTGTTGGTGGCGTAACAAGGCCGTTCGACGTGACACACCGGATGGTGATGCTGATCGCCATTCCAATGACACTTGCCGCAGTCACGACGCCGCTTCTCGGGCTTGTGGACATGGGCGTTGTCGGTCAGATGGGACAAGCCGAGCTGATCGGCGGTCTGGCGATTGGTGCACTCGTATTTGATTTCCTGCTATCGATGTTCAACTTCCTCCGCTCAGGCACGACGGGGCTCGTTGCGCAGGCCGTGGGGGCTGAAGACGCGGTGGAAGAACAGGCAATCTTCTGGCGCGCGATCATCATCGCAGTGGTTGCTGGCTGTCTGATGATTTTGTGTCTGCCGATCATCATCGCTGTTTCGTCCACATTCATGCATCCAACCTCCGCTACGCAGGAAGCGATGGCAACCTATGTGTCGATCCGCATGCTGTCGGCACCTGTTGCTCTCATCAACTATTCGATATTGGGACTCGTTCTCGGTCGCGGACACGGCATCATCGGCCTCGGTCTTCAAGTGCTACTCAATGGTATCAATATTGTGCTCTGCATCATCCTTGGGCTGGAATTGGGCTGGGGCGTTACCGGAGTTGCCTGGGCCACGGTGACCGGTGAGACCGTCGCTGCGTTCGTTGGCATGTTCATTGTGCTGCGGCATTTCCGCAAGGATGCATCGCTACGCCCAGACCGGGCGCGAATCTTTCAGAAAGAGGGGATTTTGCGCATGTTCGCGGTCAATCGCGACATCATGATCCGCTCATTTCTGCTTCTGACGGCCTTTGCGTTCTTTACCCGAGCCGGGTCCGACCTTGGTCCGGTTGCGCTTGCAGCCAACGCCGTATTGTTGAACTTCTTTCTCGTTGCCGGTTTCTTTCTGGACGGCATGGCAGCGGCTGCCGAACAGATTGTCGGCCGGTCGATTGGGGCACGTTACAGCCCGGCCTTTGTGCGTGGCGCCAAGCTCACTTTCGTTTGGGGGCTGGTCATGGCGAGCATTATCGCCTTTTTTCTGCTGTTGTTCGGGGATGCGATCATCGGACTTCTGTCCAAGGCTGAAGATGTCCATGCCGAGGCTCTGAAGTATCTGCCTTGGGCGGCGCTGACGGGGATTACGGGCCTGTTGGCCTTCCATATGGACGGGGTCTACATCGGCGCTACATGGTCGCGCGACATGCGCAACATGATGTTCCTGTCGCTCGCATTCTTTCTCGTGGTCCTTTACACGGCAAAGCCCGTAATGGGCAATCACGGGCTTTGGCTGGCTCTTAATCTGTTTCTGTCGATCCGTGGCGTTACGCTTCTGGCGATCTTGCCGCGCCGCTATCGTACGGAATTCACCGGGTGATCAAAGCATGTCTCCCAAAGCTGGTAACCGGTTTTGGGAGACATGAATGATGCCTTATGCAGACAGCTCGTGCCGGGCCCAATCTTTGGTGTCCCGGTCGCGCAGCGCGGCAATGTTGGCAACGCCCTCGCGCTTTACGGCGGCTGATAAGCCGCGCACGATTTCAGCAGGCAGGTTTGGACCGCGATAGATCAGGCCCGTATAAAGCTGGATGAGATCGGCACCTGCCTTGATCTTGGTTAGCGCTGTCTCGGCGCTATCCACACCGCCAACACCAATCAGCGGCATTTCAGGACCGACGCGTTCTCGCATGCGGGCGAGGACGACGGTGGACCGGTCGAAAAGCGGGGCACCGGAAAGACCGCCCGTTTCATCGCGGCTTTCTTCGCATTTCAAGCCAGCACGTGAAAGCGTCGTGTTGGATACAATGATGCCATCCAGCTTTTGTTCGGTTGCCTCGGCAGCGATATCGTCCAGTTCTTCGTCAGCCAGATCGGGTGCGATCTTCAGGAAAACCGGACGCTTTAGCGTACACATCTTGCCTTCTTCGTTGCGAGCTTCCAGTACACGGCTCAGCAATTCGCGCAAGGCTTCGCGAGCCTGAAGGTTGCGCAGGCCCGGCGTGTTGGGCGAAGAGATATTGACCGTGAAATAACGCGCAAGCTGATAGAAGCGGCGGATACCGGCCACATAGTCGGCAATGCGGTCTTCGGAATCCTTGTTGGCACCGATATTGACGCCTACGATACCGCTCTTGCCTGCACGTTGTGACAGACGTTTAAAAGCTGCGTCGTGGCCCTCATTGTTAAAGCCGAGACGATTGATAACGGCTCTATCCTCCACAAGGCGGAAAATGCGCGGGCGCGGATTGCCGCTTTGCGGGCGCGGTGTGATGGTGCCGATTTCGGTAAAGCCGAAGCCCAGCTTCAAAAGTGCGTCGGGCACCTCAGCATTCTTGTCATAACCAGCCGCCATACCGAGCGGATTTGGAAACTGCAGTCCTGCCACTTTGACAGAAAGAGCGGGATCGTTTGGCGCGCCGCAAGTAAGAAGGCCTGTCTTCAAGCCAGCGATGGAAAGGCCATGCGCCTGCTCGGCATCGAAGGCAAATAGGGCGCGCCGTCCGAGAGTTTCAAAAAAACCGGTCATTGATCTTCCAGCTCCGGAAAAATGTGACGTCCATCGTCGCCCAGCGGCAAGGCTTCAACCTTTAAAACCGCTGCAAGCGGCAGCTTACTATAAAGATGAGGAAACAAGGCTCCGCCACGCGAGACTTCAAACTTCAATGCTGCACCAAGCGCGGCAGCGTTCACACTGATCAGAAGTAAATTCTGCTGGCCCGCAAAATGCTTTGCTGCCGTTTCTCGCACCTGCGTTGCAGTGGAGAAATGGATATAGCCATCGGCAATATCAACCGGAGCCCCGGTAAAGCTACCAGTCTGTTCGGCTTGTGCCCAAAGGTCGCGTGGAGCGATCTTAAAGATGATCTCATTGGTCATGACTGCTCTCTAGACCGAAATTCTTCGGAAATCAAAGTCCCGTATGTTCGCTTTTCGTCTCAAACGTCCCATATGATAGGGACGTCTCAAAGGGAAGCTGAAGGGAATTGCATTATGTCAAACAGAAAGACATTGATGGTTCGTAATCTGGCTGCTGTTGCTCTTCTCGGTTCAGCGCTTGCCCCGGCTAATGCGCTTGCGCAGGAAAACGGGCGCTATCGGCTGGAAGGTACGGAAACAGGCTATGTCCGTCTGGACACGCGAACCGGGGCACTCTCCACCTGCACGGAGCAGCAAGGACAGCTCATCTGCAAGATGGCTACTGAAGATCGCGAAGCTTATGAGAACGACATTGCCGACTTGCAGGATCGCGTGAAGAAGCTTGAAGGCAAGGTTTCTGCTCTTGAAGGGAAGGGCGTCGCGTCCGGTCTCCCGACCGAGCAGGAATTCGAGCAGTCCATGAGCTATATGGAACGCTTCATGCGCCGATTTATGGATATTGCGAAGAGCTTCGATAGCGAGCCGGAAAGTCCGACTGACAAAATCACGCCGGGCGGCAGAACTTGATAATAAAGAAAAGGCGCCCCGCGGCGCCTTTTGACTATTGGGCGAAACGCTTTGTCGCCTCGATCAATTCGTGGGTGATGCCAGGCTCTGTAACGGCGTGCCCTGCATCCTCTACGATCTTGAGATCGGCTTCAGGCCACATTTTCTTAAGTTGCCAAGCATTGATAAACGGCGTGCAGACATCATAGCGGCCATGCACGATCAAGCCCGGAATATGCCGGATGCGATCGACATTTCGCAGAAGCTGGTCATCGGAATCGAGAAAGCCGCGGTTCTGGAAATAGTGGCATTCGATGCGTGCGAAGGCGATGGCGTACTGATCCTCGCCAAAGGAGTCTACACGCGCCGGATCAGGCAGAAGCGATATGACCGAACCTTCCCAACGCGCCCAGCGTCGCGCCGCTTCAAGTTGCACCTGCGGATCAGGGTCAGTCAGGCGCTTGTAATAAGCAGCGATCATGTCGCCGCGCTCGGCTTCAGGTATATGCTCCTGATAAGCCTCAAACTGGTCTGGAAATAGAATGCTTGCGCCATTGGAATACATCCAGTCGACTTCAAAACGACGGATCATGAAGATGCCGCGCAGAACAAGCTCCGCCACACGATCCGGATGGGATTGCGCATAGGCGAGGCCGAGGGTCGATCCCCAGGAGCCGCCAAAAACCTGCCATCTCTCGACGCCGAGATGCGCACGAATATGCTCCATATCTGCCACAAGATCCCAAGTCGTGTTTTCGCGCAGTTCCGCATGCGGGGTCGAGCGACCGCAGCCACGCTGGTCAAACAGGATGATGCGATAGCGCTCTGGATCGTGCAGGCGGCGCATGGTTGGGGTGATACCGCCGCCGGGACCGCCATGGATCATGATGACCGGCTTGCCGTCGGGATTGCCGCATTGCTCGATGTGGATTCGATGCAATGGAGAAACCTGAAGCATCTCTTCCTTGAATGGTTGGATCTCTGGATAAAGCGTATTGCGCGTCATGAATTGCCTTTTCGGTTTCCTTCCAATTGGTTGGTCGGGCCGCTCTCATGTTATCTTCAGCGTGCAACCTAACATACAATGCGGCCAGATGGCGGCAATGCGTATTGTGAAAACGGACACGCAACGTGAATTTTGGTTGCCCGAGGCAAAAAACGGCATAAAACGGAATAGTTGGCTGTTGGCCAGCATCGCGAGGGGAGGAGATTCGAACAATGGCGCGCGAGGCTCATGCACTTCATCATCGCTGACGATCACCCGCTTTTCCGGGGAGCACTCAGGCAGGTTCTTTCAGGACAGTCGCAGAGTGTGGAAATCATTGAAGCCGGCGATTTTGACGCAGTCAAGAAACTGGTCGGTGGGCGGGAAGACATTGATCTTCTCTTGTTGGATTTGACGATGCCAGGCGGAACGGGACTTTCAGGTCTGGTGACGTTGAAAGCGCTTCAGCCCGCGCTTCCGGTCATCATCGTTTCGGCGACCGACGATGCTGCAACGATCCGTCATGCAATTGAACTTGGCGCGTCGGGTTTTATCTCTAAATCCGCTAGCATGGAAACGATTGGCGAGGCAGTGCGCGCAGTTTTGTCTGGTGACATCTGGACGCCGCCCGACATTGAGCTGGATCATTCACACGACCCAGAAATTGAAGCTGTCATTGCGCGACTGCGTACATTGACGCCACAGCAGACACGTGTGCTGACCATGCTTGCCGAGGGCCTTTTGAACAAGCAGATTGCCTATGAGCTTGGTGTGTCGGAAGCCACCGTCAAGGCGCATGTTTCGGCGGTACTGCAGAAACTCGGAGTAGATAGTCGTACGCAGGCAGTCATTCTTCTGTCACGCATCGGCAATGATGCGCTAAGCATGGACTGAACGTCGCCCTGCTACTGAGCTGCATTCTTCGCCGATGCCTTGTCCTGCCGGGTGTGGTGGAAATGCGATAACAGAGAACGCAATGCAGCGGGTCGAAGCGGCTTGTGCAGAACCGTGACATTTTCATCCTCAGCGCGCTGCCGGACTTCTTTTGACCGATCGGCTGTCAGCAGAATGGCTGGTATCTCAACTTGAAACGTCTCGCGGGCAAAGCCAATCATATCTAGACCGTTTTCATTCAGCAGATGATAATCCGCGACAATCACGTCGGGTGGGGCGGAGTGATCAGCGCAATAGTTCTTCAAAGCTGTTCCGCTGCGCAGCGTCGTTACACGGCATCCCCACCCGCCAAGCAGCGTTTCCATTCCAGACAGGATGCTGACATCATTGTCGATACAGAGAATATCGAGCTCTGTCAGTTCCAGTAAGCGCTGTGGGCCACGGCGGCTCTTCACTTCGTCGGCGGGTACTTTTTCCTGCGAAACAGGGATGCGCAGCGTAAACACTGTTCCTTTGTCGAGCGTCGAAGACAGGGATAGCGGCAGCGACAGCAGCCTTGCGATGCGGTCGACGATGGAAAGGCCAAGGCCAAGCCCTTCTGCTTCCCGCATGCCCTCATCCAGTCGAGTGAACTCTCGGAAGACAACTTTGAGTTTCTGGGATGCTATGCCGATGCCGGTATCGAGCACTTGCAACTCAACAAAGGAGCCACGACGTCGGACACCGAGCAAAATACCGCCCTTGCGGCTATACTTGATCGAATTGGAAACAAGGTTCTGGATCAGGCGCCGCAGCATGTTGCGGTCCGTTTTGACAACGATGCTGGATGGCACAACGCGCAACTTCAGCCCTTTGGCGGCTGCGAGAGGTGTAAAGTCAGTGGCAATCTGGCTCATCAGCTTGTCGAGGCGAAACACCGACACATCGGGCTTGAGCGCTCCCGTATCCAGTCGGGAAATATCCAGCACCATGCCCAGAATAGCTTCCACCGCTTCCAGCGAGGAATCGATGTTGCGAGCGAATTCACTGGTTTCGGAGCGTCCGAGTTTCTCTGCGAGTGCGGTACTATACAAACGCGCTGCGTTAAGTGGTTGCAGAATGTCGTGACCGGCAGCCGCCAGAAATCGTGTCTTGCCCTGATTGGCTTCTTCCGCTGCCATCTGAGCCTTGGCAAGCTGCTGATTGACGCGAGTAAGTTCCGCCGTACGATCTGCCACGCGCTGCTCCAGCATTTCCGCAGCTTTCTGTCGCGTGGCATCGGCTTCGACTGCCGCCGTGATATCGGTATATGTCGCGACGATCCCGCCGTCTGGCATTGGATTGGATTGAATTTCCAGCACCTTGCCGGTCGATTTCATGTTGATGCGCCATGGCTGGCGGACGGTCGCGAGCGAGCGGATTACACCGTTCTGAGCATTGAAGGAGATGTCATCGCGGCGGTGCAGTTGTTCCACGATTTCTGAAACCGGTATCCCGACCTGCATCACTTCGTCGGGAAGATCGAAAAGCTGGCGGAACTGCCGGTTCCAGAAAGTCAGTCTCAAATCCTTGTCGAAAACGGTAATACCCTGTTCCATCTGATCGAGGGCCGTTTGGAGCAGATTGCGATTTTGCTGTAAGGCAGTCGAAGCATCGTCCAGTAGTTGTCGCGCGTCACGTCCGGAAGCATCATTTTTTTGCAAAAGCAGCGATAGAACCAGCCGCGCGGAGGCGGAGCCGACGGCAGTGCCAAGAAGCTGTTCCGCATGGCGGATCAAAGGCGTGTCAACGGTCATGCCCGGGTCGAGCCGCCGTTGTTCTCTTCCCTCGAAACGAAGAAAAGCTCGTTCAACGCGCTCAGCGCCGAGATAGCGCGCCATGGTAGCCTTCAGCTCGGCGACAGTGACGGTGGTGCGGAAGCGCTTTAGAGTCGGTGTACCGATGAAATAACGTGGTAGGAAGATACTGGCCTGAATGCGTTCGAGTGGTGTGGAGGCGCGCGAAAGGGAACCAAGCACGTAAAAAAGCGTGTTGGCCGCCAGGCTCCACATTACACCATTGGTCAAGGGGAGCGCATTGGTTCCGAACAACGCTTCGGGACGCAGGGCCGTAAAGCCAAGAAAGCCGTCGCGCAAAATGGCGGCATTTTCGGGCGCCAACGTTGGCAGCAACAGTGTGTAGGCCCAGACAAGAAACCCCGCCGAAAGGCCTAGCATGGCGCCGCGGCCATTCGCATTGCGCCAGAACAGCCCACCGATGAAGGCGGGAACGAACTGGGCAATTGCGGCAAAGGACACGAAACCGATCGAAGCAAGATGGATATTGTTTGAGGTGAAGCGATAATAGGCGAATGCTAGCGCCAGTATGCCGATAATGGTGATGCGGCGTGTGTTCAAAATGATTCTGGTGAGGTCACGCTGCTCAGCGGCGTGTTGCTTCGCCAGACGCCGGATGAAGAGCGGCAGCACCAGATGGTTGGAAATCATGATTGAAAGTGCAACGCAAGCGACGATCACCATCGCGGTTGCTGCCGACAATCCGCCAAGAAAAGCCACCAATGCGAGCCAATGGGCACCTGCTGCAAGCGGCAGAGCCAGAACGTATAGATCTCCGCTGACATCGCTCCCGAGCGCCATCACGCCGATCAATGCGATGGGAAACACGAAGATATTGATGAGCACCAGATAGAGCGGGAAGAGCCAGGAGGCAGTTCGCAGTTCCTTTTCACTTCGGCTTTCCACCACTGTCACATGGAACTGTCGCGGCAGCATGATGACGGCGGCGGCACTAAGCGCGCTTTGCACGATCCATGTGCCGATCGATGTCTGGTAGTGGAATGCTTCCAATGCTTCGGACGATTGGGAGATCTGATTGATGAGCTGTGACGGTGCGCCGAACAGGAAGAAGGTGCAGGCAAAGCCGACAGTCAGAAAGGCACATAGCTTGATGACGGATTCAAGAGCTACAGCCAGAATAAGGCCGTTCTGGTGCTCCGTAGCATCGGTATGGCGAGTCCCGAATAGGATCGCAAAGACAGCCAGTACAGCCGCAACGGGGAGGGAAATATCGCCAAACATGAATAGAGACGGATCGACGGCTGATCCGTAGTGTTCCATGATGAGCCCGACACTGCCGGAAACGGCTTTGAGCTGTAGCGCGATATAAGGGATCGAACCCACGGCTGCGATGCAGGTTGCAAGAGAGGCAACCCCGAAGCTCTTGCCGTAACGTGCCGCGAGAAAATCGGCAATGGAGGTGATGTGCTCGGATTTGGCCAGTCGCACGATATGTCGTAGTAATCGGTTGCCGAGCGTAAAGACCAGAATGGGGCCAATATAGATTCCAAGGAATTCAAGGCCGCGCTGAGCAGATAGACCGACTGAGCCAAAGAACGTCCAGGATGTGCAGTAAACAGCCAGGCTGAGCGCGTAGATATAAGGGCGCGGAGCACTGCTCCAACGCGAGGTGCGCCTGTCACCGATACTGGCCACCGCGAAGAGCAGCAGCAGATATAAAAAGGCGGCGCCAATAATACCCCAGCCCTGCATGATCGGCTTGTTCCCTCACTCCTTGAATGTGATTTGACGCAAGCACTTTCGGTGTGTTCGCGCAAGATTATTGATGAAAAACAGTGCATTTTAGCTGCTTCATCTTTTCTTTGGTAATTTTCGCTTACACAGTAGAAGTGTGATCTTGAAAAAAGTGTATGTCACATTTCAGGAAAGCATTCGAAATCGCAAAACGCTTTTCAGTTTCGTTTTCGAAAAGTTGCTTTGCCATCCATTGCCAGTTTATCTGGTACTCAGGTTGATTTGGCGAACGCCACCGGAGCAGGACGGCCCAACGGTCTGCGTTCGTGAGGGAGACAGGCTTATGCTAAAAGAATTCAAGGAATTCGCCCTAAAGGGTAATATGGTTGATCTGGCCATAGGTGTGATCATTGGCGGGGCGTTCGGCGGCCTCGTCAATTCCATCGTCAACGACATCATCATGCCGATCATCGGCCTGATTACTGGCGGTATCGACTTTTCAAATATGTTCATTCAGCTGGCAGGTGAACCCAAGCCCACGCTGGCAGCTGCCCGTGAGGCTGGTGCAACCATTGCCTACGGCAACTTTGTTACACTTCTCATCAACTTCCTGATCATCGCGTGGGTATTGTTCCTTGTGGTGAAAGGAATGAACCGCATGAAGAAGAAGGAAGAGGCGAAGCCAGAACCAGAAGCTCCGCGCGAAGAGGTCCTGTTGACCGAAATCCGCGACCTTCTGGCAAAGCAGAAAGCCTGACCGATTCAGAACTCATGAATGGAAGCGGGGCCTTGTGGCCCCGTTTTCTCTTGATCCATAAATAAGCTTGATCGAACTATAAGAAAAAGCCGCGTGATTTCGCCAACCGGCCTTGATAAGCACGAAGTAAAAATCGAAATTCAATGCGGGGAAATCATGACACTCATAGCCAACCTTCGTCGGGAAGCTGCACATGCGCCGGAAAGCGGGATTGTGGCAGTCGCCAATCACGGGCGTGGGCGCGAAGGACTGATTCCGCTTTGGGTCGGAGAGGGTGATCTTCCTACACCAGATTTCATCCGTGCTGCGGCTCAAAAAGGCATCTCCGACGGCGAGACCTTCTATACTTGGCAGGCTGGCATTCCAGAGTTGCGGGAGGCATTGGCCCGCTATCACGCGCGTTATTTTCCGCTACCTCTGAAGCCAGAGAACTTCTATGTCACCGGTTCCGGTATGCACGCCATCGAAATGGCCCTGACTGCAATCGTTGGAGCGGGTGAGGAAGCGATTTATCTTTCGCCGGCCTGGCCCAATTTTGTTGGTGCGGCCGGCCTCGCGGGGGCCGTACCGGTTCCGGTCGAGTTGGAATTCGGTGCTAATGGTTGGGTGCTCGATCCTGAGAAGATTGCCGCCGCCATCACGCCGCATACGAAAGCACTTTTTATCAATACGCCATCCAATCCGACCGGGTGGACGGCGGATCGGGAAACATTGCAGTTCATTCTCGATCTTGCGCGCAAGCATGGTCTTTGGATCATCGCCGACGAGATTTACACCCATTTTTATTATGGCGGTGGCCGCGCTCCGTCCTTCATGGATGTTATGGAGGTGGATGATCGTATCATCTTCGTGAATTCTTTCTCAAAGAACTGGGCGATGACGGGATGGCGTGTGGGCTGGATGACGGTACATCCGTCACTGGGACCGGTCATTGAAAATCTGATCCAATACTCGAATTCGGGCGTCGCCCAATTCATGCAGCGTGGCGCCGTTTCGGCTCTTGATGAGGGCGATGCCTTTATTTCGATGCAGGTTGAACGGGCGCGTGCCACACGTGATAGCCTGTGCGCCGCGCTGCTATCGACTGGCAAAGTTCGCCTGACGCCGCCGCAAGGGGCATTTTATCTTTTCTTCGGTGTGGATGGTGTCGGAGATTCAGTTCAGGCAGCCATTGATTTGGTGGACAATGCGAATGTCGGGTTGGCACCTGGCAGTGCATTTGGCCTTGGCGGCGAAGGATTTTTCCGACTATGTTTCTGCCGCGATCCAGAACAGGTGGACGAAGCGGCAAGGCGGCTCGTGCGCTGGATTGAAAAGGTCTGACAAAAAGGCCGCTTTAAGCGGCCTTTTTTTATTTAGAACTCTAGAAATTGTCAGCCGCCAGCTTTGGAAACCATCAGCGGAATGATCCGCTCGGAACTCGCTGGCTGCGACACTGTCGGTTCGGCGTAACGAATGCCGAGCGCATTCCAAACCTCGAGCAAAGCGTCTTTCAGGCCGTCGATCAGGGTGTCGTCATGCAGGGGCGACGGCGTGATGCGCAGTCTTTCTGTTCCACGCGGCACGGTTGGATAGTTGATCGGCTGGATGTAGATGCCGTGTACTTCCAACAGCCGGTCGCTGGCTTTCTTACAAAGTTCAGGATCGCCAACCAAAATCGGCACGATATGGGTTTCCGATGGCATGACAGGCAAGCCAGCCGCAGACAGCACATCCTTAGCGCGTCGGGCCTGGCGCTGCTGGCCATCGCGTTCCACCTGCGAAGTCTTGAGGTGCCGGATGGCGGCCGTTGCGGATGCCGCGACTGCTGGAGGCAGGGAGGTTGTAAAAATAAAACCCGGTGCATAGGATCGTACCGCATCGACAATCGCTTGCGAACCGGTGATGTAGCCGCCGAGAGCGCCGAAAGCCTTGGCTAGCGTACCCTCAATAATATCGATACGGTGCGCCAGGCCATCGCGTTCAGTGATGCCGCCACCACGCGCGCCATACATCCCGACAGCATGAACCTCATCTATGTAGGTCATGGCATTATATTTATCAGCCAGATCGGCGATTTTCTCGATCGGTGCGATATCGCCATCCATCGAATATACGGATTCGAAAACGATCAACTTTGCGCGTGCCGGATCGGCGGCCTTCAAAAGCTGCTCCAGATGCTCAACGTCATTGTGACGGAAAATCTTCTTCTCCGCACCTGAACGACGCACGCCTTCGATCATTGAAGCGTGGTTCAGTTCGTCGGAAAGTATGAGGCAATTTGGCAGCAAGCGAGCAATCGTGGAAATCGAAGCTTCATTTGAAACGAAGCCCGATGTGAAAACGAGACCGGCTTCCTTCCCGTGCAAATCAGCAAGTTCGTTTTCCAGTTCGACCAGCGGATGGTTGTTGCCGGAAATATTGCGCGTGCCGCCGGAACCTGAGCCCGCATTGCCAGCCGTATCGCACATAGCTTTGATTACCTCGGCGTGGTGCCCCATGCCAAGATAGTCGTTGGAACACCAGACGGTGATCTCACGGGCAGTGCCATTATTGCGCCAGATAGCTCGGGGGAAACGTCCGACAATGCGTTCAAGATCTGCAAAAACGCGGTAACGCTTCTCGGCGTGCAACTGGTCGATCGCTTCTTCGAAAAAACGGCGATAGTCCATTATGCGCTCCTTAGTCTTTGCCCTAACTAGCGCTTTTGGCACTTGCCGTCCATGGCGCATCGACGGGCAATTTGCCACGTTTAAGTGAAGCAGCATTGATTGAAATCAAGCAAATAGGTTTGGCACCTCGAATATTGGCGATCAGTTCCTCACGAACCATATCGGAATATCGCGCATTGTGATCAGGATTGACACGGAGTGGCTTGAATGAGATGCAACAAAATATCAGTTAATTATAATATTAATAAAAGCCCTGCACCTACATGAAACCAACACAAACGGCGATGAACTACCCAGCCTCGACAACAGGGGATTGGACAGCCTATTGGCGTGCTTCACCGATGCGCCATCTACGGATGCGATGGCGGCACGTGCGGCTCTCGGTTCCGGGGCGGAAACACAAGGCAAATCTAATCGCCGCCGCCGGCAGTTTCGAGGCTCTGCGCCCGGATGACCTCCCGCTCGTCTGTGTGGTTCGCAATGCCGCGCCCTATATGAAATCGTTCCTGCGTTATTATCGCGAAATGGGTGTTACGCGCTTCATAATGGTGGACGACCGGTCTGACGATGGAACGACTGAAATCCTATCTGGTGCGACCGACGTTGATCTGTTTTCTTCGAATATACGCTATGCGCAAGCTGATCGCGGACGTGCCTGGCGCGACGCTCTGTTCAATCTCTATGGGCGGAGACGTTGGTATTTCTCGGTGGATGCGGACGAGTTCTTCGTGTTCCCCAGAATGGAGCAGCGCGATATCCACTCGTTTATCGAGGAACTCGAGAAGAACGGAATCCGCCGGTGTCTGGCTCCGATGATAGACATGTATCCCCATGGTCTGTTGCGTGACGGGGTTTTTGTTGATGATGGGACGAAATATCCGTTTGAGGTTTCGTCGCATTTCGACGGAGATGGCTATACGGCAACATGGGAAAAGTTCGGGGTAGCGGTGCGCGGTGGGCCGCGTTTGCGTTTGTTCGGGCGCAGCATGCGACTTTCAAAATTCCCACTCATGTGGGTCGACAAGAAGACGGACTATCGACGGGGCAGTATTCATGGCCCCGGACCATGTTTCCGTAATTTCCTTCCGGCAACCGGGGCTCTTCTGCATTACCGCTTCTCGTCACTTTCAGTTGGCGAGTTCAAACGCATCGCGTCGGAGAAGAGTCATGCAGGCGGCGCCGAACACTATCGCGCTATCGTTGAAGACGAGCGTTTCTCAGACGATCTTTCACTCGTTTATGAAGGTTCAGTACGGTACACGCGCCCAGACGACCTGGTTGAACGTGGCTTTATGGCGGATCTGCGCGATATAACGCGTCCGGTGGGGCCGAAGAGCCGTGTTAGCGCGTAAGCGTCTTCCTCAGGAATTGTAGCAATATGTCATTGCGCCTGATCGAGAGGCGCGGAATGCCAAACGGATCGTCGGTTGATCGTGCGCGACGCTTCTCCGTCGTCGTCGCATTTGTATAGCCCGCCGCTTCGACTATTTTGCGCGTTGCTGCGTTTTCTCCGCCATAAGGATAGGCGAAGGACGTGACTTCACTCCCGAGCAGGTCTTCGATCTTTATGCGCGATTGTTGGATTTGCAATATCGCGTCCCTTTCGGTTGCTTCCGGCAGGAAGATGTGGTCGAGGGTATGGGAGCCAACCTCGTGGCCAAGCTCCGCCCATTCGCGCAATTCGGCGACGCCCATGCAGTTGGCGCGCGCAACGCCGATCTTCTGGTCCCACAGATTGAAGCCGCCGATCTGGTTGGCGACGAAATAGTTCGTTGCGGTGAAACCGAACTCCTGCAGGACTGGCAGGGCGTTGCGGAAGACGTTCTCAAAACCGTCGTCAAAGGTGATGACAACGACTTTGCCTTGCTTTCCGCCGTAAATGTAAGGCATTGCGTCCCGCACTGAGAGACCGCGATAGCCCAGCCGCTTAAGCCAGGACATCTGCTGACGAAAGCGATCAGGGTGAACGACCATGCTACGATAGGGCACGCGGTGCGTTGGAGGTACGTCGATCTGGTGATACAAAAGGATCGGAACGGACACGGGGACCTCAAACAGTTACGCGCGAGCGCGATTTGATCTTCCAGCGATACAGCGGGCGCAGAATTTCCCGCTTCAGCTTGTCGGGGAAGGAACGCGATTTCTGGATCGTGCTGCCACCAAGTCGAACCGAGATTTCCTTCACCCCACCCGGCAGGACAGACAGTGGTTTGAGACCGGTGACCCAGTTCATCTGTGCTGTGGTATCGACCGGGCGGTCAAAAACTTCTGTTGCCGTCAGCAGTCGCTGCGCGGCTTCACGCCCGACAAGCTGCGCCACCATTCCGAGGCCAACGGGTACGGGTTCGACGATTCGCAAAGTTTCCGTCGTTAGCACCACACAACCGCTTTCCCGCTCGCGAAATGGAAAACGGATGAAACTGTCAGCTTTGAGAATCTGGAACGCAGCGGAATAGGCCGCGGCAAATTCAGGCGTCAGTTCTACATCGTCCTCCAAGACCAGGCCAGCATCCAGTCCTTGGTCGACAATCGCCTGCCAGGCTTTTCGATGTGACAGAAAACAAGCAATTTCATTGGTGCTGAGTTTGAATGGATAGCGGGGTTTGTGCACCGAACGTCGATAGACGCGACCGATCGTCTGCGCATCGAGTGTGCCCCCGTCGACGGCGTCGACTACCTCCGTTTTTACCGGCAGCTTCTGAATAAGTTCTTCGACTTGCGGCTGTCGGTCGGTGGCACGCTCCAGATGGATGATAAAAGCCTTGACGGTCTTTTGCGGACCGTCATCGGGGTATGTGTCAGGACGCGTTTCGTTCATGGTCCCTATTTACCTTGTAGCGTGAAGAAAGCTCAAGGTATTTTGCAATTCAGACGGGCTTCCATCCCGGCTCGACGTTATCGGCTTCTGCCCGCCATAAATCGGCATAGTCGACGTTCTGCCAGTCCTTGAACCACGGGCCGCCGCGCGTGTAATGAACCACTTTCGGCAGTCCGGTTTCCGGCTTCTCGTTCCAGCCTTCCAACCAGTTGTAATCTGTCGGCAATGCGCCGATTTCGTCATCGGCAGCCCATTGCATTCGGTGCAGATAAGCTCCGGTTTCTTTGTTGACCAGTTCCGGTGTCAACTGGCGTGTCGACGGATGTGCGCAGTTGAACAACATGCAGGAAGACCAATTCTTACGCGGATAGCTGGTCTGCACCTTGCCGTCCATCTTCACACTGTCTTTGGGTTGGTAATCGTGCTGAACACAATAAACGGCCTTTGAAGGATCATTATAGGATTGAAGGCCCGCAACGTCACCGAGGAAAAGGAAGTCGCAATCGCAGAAAAGAGCCCAGCCCTTATACCCCGCAAGCCATGGCGTGAAAAACCGCGAATAAGTAAACTCCGTCGATGCCAGCGGATCGACTTCTCGTGTGTAGACCCCTTGATCGACGAGGTCCTGCAACTTGATCGGCACGATCTCCAGCGGGATGGAGGAATGTTTCAGTGCGGATGCTTTGGCGACTTCATATGCGATGGGTTCGCGAGAATCCCATCCGATGAAAATGCGTAACGGTTCACTCATTCATATTCTCCTTCAGAGAGATCGTGTCGTGCTCGTCCCCCTCGTTTCACTCCAGTCGGATTATGCATCTATGATGCGGGGTTACTGGATGAGGCTGATGCGTCCGGACTTAACCTTCTCCTCAACCCATCTGCGTTCATCTCCCCAGGTGTGGCGTTTCCAGCCTTCCCAGGTGAAGCCGCAGATTTTCACGTCCCAGCTTTCCTCAGGGCACTTTCCAAGCATGTACCAGATGCCAAAAAAGCCAGTACTTGGAAAGACTTTGCTTATATTATCGTCGGTTACACCCAGCTCTTTGCAACCGGCCAGATAGAATTGGGGCGGCATGATCCGGATTTCCTTGCCGGCAGAACCGACAACCTCGATGGTTTGCATCGTCCAGTCGCCACGTCTTCCCTTGAGGCGAGAGAGAAAATTCGGACCGGGATGATATCTGCGGATGATGCTTGGATGATAGGCAAGCATCACTTCCTTCGCCGCTTTAAATGTCGGTGTTTGTACGAACCCCGGATCCCGCAGCCGCCGCTGCATGGGCTTGCTGGAGGTTGCCAGCATAAGGAGATCAGTCCGGGTGCCGCTCATACCGATCGATTGTTTGGGTTCATTGAAACGAACGACAAAATCTGCTGCATCCACTTCGGCTGAAAGATCGCGCGGCAAAGGTGCGTTGCCGACGATGATCAATGTCTTTTTCATACCCCCCAACTCTGGCTGGAGCGCATCCCAGAAAGTGTAAAACGGCTTTCGGACAAGATGCGCGTTAAAACAAACAGTTAGAGCGCCGATCTGGTTCAGTCAGATCAAAACGCTCTTTAATGAACGGATCCCGGTATCGACGCGGAAGGTATATCTAATTTAGGGGTAATTACACAATAGTGGGAGCTATTTCATCTGCAGAACGGAAATCCGGGTGAAATTCTTGGATTTCGCTGCGATCAAGGCAGCCATGCAGGATATGCACTTCTCAAGAGTCAGAGAAAGATGGATGCTCATCATTGGGAGGAAGATAAAAAAAGGGGATACCACCATGAATCTTCGCACCCATTTCCATCGTTGGATGCAGTATCGTGAAAATATTCGCGAACTGAGCGGCTGCACAGATCGCGAGCTTTCCGATCTAGGTCTTTCACGGACTGATATTCATCGCGTTGCACGCGAAGCCGCTTTTGCCTGATGCAACAGATCAGGGCCGGTTCCAATTTCGGCAAACGGCCCTGCTTCAATCTGCAAATTCTTCGAAAACCTATACGTCGCCCGGTTTTTTGAAGCGGATGTGGATGTTGTCGCTTGCGAGATCGAAGCCTGCATAGTTGCGTTGAAAGGCAATGAGCGCGTCGTTGACGCCCTTTGAATAATCATCTTCCTGCACGTCGATATGGTGCCGGTAAAGGATTCTGTCGCCTTTATAGAATATTACCTGACCTTCCATCATAGCCTCCTTCGGGTGACGCGCAGAGCAGAAATCTATCGGCGATTTCAGGCATCGCGCTTTGAAAAGGGTGGATAGAGCGCGCTCTACTTACGGGCTTATGGCTGGACATGTGCAAAATGCACCCGTCCAGTCGGTATATAGTCTATTTGAAATAGGCGATAAGGCGGGCGTTTCAAGATGATGTGGTGCGGGTTCCGGCTTTGCTCAGTTCGAGCCAAGCGCGAGCGGCATGAGACAGGAAGGCGCCCTTTCGCCAGATCAGCGCCAGATGCCAGTTCACATCGGCACCATTGATTCCGTGGATACGTACGCCCGGGTGATGCCGCTGTTCCGCGATCATTTTCGGTAGAAAGCCGATGCCCATGCCCGCGGCTACGAGTTCGACGATGAAGTCAATCTGACTGGAGCGGACGGCAACGTTTGGAGAAAACCCGTGCGAACGACATGCGTCGAGGATGATATGATTGAGAGCAAAGCCGCTTTCGAAAAGAATGAACGGCAGGCTGGCAATCTCCTGCAGCGAAACGCCGTCACCATGCGCAAGCACATGATCAGTCGGCAGAAGCGCCACAACCGGCTCACACCGCACATCCTGCCATTCGAAGCTGTCTTCTACCGGCAGAAGCGAGGCAGCAAGTTCCACGTCTCCGGCAAGCAACAATTCTTCGAGTCTTCTGCTGCCGTGCTCAACCAGTTGAATATCGATCTCGGGATAAAGCTTCGTATAGGCTGCGAAGACGGGAGCAAAAAGCACACTGGACCCAATAGGCGGCAAACCGAGTTTCAGGAGACCACGCTTGAGACCGCGCAGTTCACCCAGTTCAGCGAGCATGTCGTCCTTTTCCGCCAGCATGGCAATTGCACGTCTGAAGACGATCTCACCTGCTGTCGTGAGACGGGAGGGCGAAATCTCGCGATCCAACAGAACCAGTCCCAACTCGTCCTCAAGTTGCCTCACCGCTTTGCTGACGGTGGACTGGGTCGCGTTAATGGTTTTTGCGGCGGCGGAAAAGCCACCTTGCCGGACTACTTCAACAAAGGCTTGGAAACTGCGCAAGTTCATAAGCCATTCCATTACGGAATAGCTGCAATGAAATCAATTCATTTCTAGAATGGAGGTGTAAGGCCTATACTCACCGATGAAAATGCACCAGTCACAATTGGAAAAGCACATGAACACCCATAGCCTCTTGATCCGGTTTCGCTACGCTCTGCATCAAAGTCGCCTGATGCAGATTGCGACGCTGGTCGGTTTCTGGCTGGCTGGCGAGCTTCTTGTTCGCCTTGTAGGTTTGCCTCTCCCGGGTGGTATCGTCGGCATGGCGCTGGTGCTGGCGCTGCTTCTGAGCGGTCGCGTCAGTCTGTTCAGCATGAAGCGTGGCGCAGAATGGTTTCTGGCTGAAATGCTGCTCTTCTTCGTTCCCGCCGTGCTAGCGATTCTTGAGCATCATGAACTGATCGGTATGCTCGGCCTGAAAATCATGGCTGTGATTTTGTTGGGCACGTTGACGGTCATGAGTGTTACGGCATTGACGGTTGATCTTTGCTACCGCTGGAGTTTGCGTTATGTCGCTAAGTAATCCGTATGTAGCGACGCTTTTCTGGTCTGCCGCAACGATTCTGCTTTATCTTGCTGCGAAGCGCGTCTATCGGCGATTTCCCATGTGGTGGCTGACGCCGCTTGCGGTCGCCCCATTGCTGCTGATGATGCTGGTTCTCGGTCTCAATGAAAACTATCGCGACTATTTCAGCGCTACCCATTGGTTGGTTGCACTGCTTGGGCCTGCAACCGTGGCCTTTGCAATCCCGATTTACCAGCAGCGCGCAACGATCCGCCGTCATTGGCCGGTGCTTTTGGCAGGTGTGGTCGTGGGAAGCTCGTCTGCCATGGCTTCTGCGTGGGGGCTGGCACATCTGCTGGGTCTCAACGAAGCAATCAGCCTCAGCCTGATGCCGCGTTCGATGAGCACGCCGTTTGCACTGGCCGTCTCGGGTGACATTGGTGGCACGCCTGACCTGACTGCAATTTTCGTGGTGTTGACTGGCGTGTTCGGTGCGGCTCTTGGTGAAATCATGCTCAACTGGCTGCCGATCCGTTCTACCCTGGCGCGCGGAGCCCTTTTCGGCATGGGCGCACACGGAGCCGGCGTGGCCAAGGCTCACCAGATCGGCACTGAGGAAGGTTCGATTGCCGGGCTGGTCATGGTGCTTGTCGGTCTGGTGAATGTGCTTGCCGCACCTGTGATTGCCCACTTTATCTAAAAGCTGAACTTTACAGAGTACTCTTAAAAAACGCCCGGTTTCCGGGCGTTTTCTGTATCAGCGAATCTGCTTTTTTCTTGAGCATCAACGTCTTTGCATAACTGATATGCATTAATGGCCGTTGCTGCGGAGGATGGCGCAGGGTAAATACATCTTCATCGAGTTCACTCCTCCTCCCAGAACTCGATAGGGAATACGGCACTCCTCCTCCCAAGCCGTATTCAAGATCAGGCCGCGCATCCTCCTCCCGCGCGGCCTTTTTCTTTTTGTACTCTCCCCAAGTCCTGTTTCGTTTGCGTCTACGTGCGTTGACAATGCGTAACTCCGTGGCCCCATAGGCAAGCTCCGTCATCTGCTCTATTTCTGAAACAAGTTCGGAATCGCGGAGACAGCATCCATGACAAGCGGCATCCACCACATCACCCTCATCACCCGAAAAGTGCAGGCGAATGTTGATTTCTATGCCGGCTTTCTGGGATTGCGTATCGTCAAGCAGACAGGCGGGTTTGAAGATGCCGAGCAACTGCATCTGTTTTATGGCGATCGTTCGGGCACGCCCGGATCGCTGATTACGTTTCTGGTGTGGGAAGATGGTGCCAAGGGGCGTGTCGGACATGGCCAGGTTAGTGAAATTGCATTAGCCATTGATCGTACCGCTATCGGATTCTGGCTTGAGCGCGCTTTGCGCTATCACGTGCCGTCCGAAGGGCCGGTTCAGGAGTTCGGCGAACCCGTTCTGCGCCTGCGCGATCCCGACGGTGTGATCCTCAAGCTTGTCGGCTGCGATCTTGCCCCCAACGATGCGTGGGAAAGTGAGGGTATTCCGGCCGCTTTCGCTGTCAAGCGTTTGCGTGCCGCAACCATTTTGTCGGAAACGCCGGAACAGACCGTTGGCTTTATCGAACGCTATTTCGGTTTCAGGCAGTCGACGAAGGAAGGTACGATTGATCGCCTTCTGTCGGGTTCGGGTGACGCCATCGATGTGCGCGATGCTGGCGGCTTCTGGCCGGGTATTCCCGGCACGGGTATTGCCGATCATGTCGCTTTTCGTGCAGCCGATATTGATGCCGTTGAAAAGGAGGAGAAAGAGCTCTCAAAGCTCAACTCGAGTGCCGTCAATGTGCACGACCGCAAATATTTCACGTCGCTCTATGTTCGCGAGCCGGGTGGAACGTTGTTCGAATTTGCAACCGATACGCCGGGCTTCACAATAGATGAGCCGGTTGAAAAACTGGGAGAGTTCCTGTTCGTGCCGCCAGGCAATGAAGAAAAGGCGGATGCCATCAGGGCACGGATGCCGCAATTTGCTCTGCCGGGCGAAGAACGTGTCATCTATCGTGATCTGCCTTTCGTGCATCGGATATACCAGCCGGAAGACCCGGATGGCAGTACACTGGTTCTTTTGCACGGCACGGGCGGGAACGAAAACGACCTGATGCCTTTCGCCCGCAAGGCTGCGCCACGCGCAACCCTTCTCGGCGTGCGTGGACGCAGCACGGAAGAGGGCATCCAGCGCTGGTTCCGTCGCTTCGACCTGAAAAGGTTCGATCAGGCCGATATTCGATTCGAAGCACAGGCGTTCGAGGCTTTCGTTGAAGGTGCCGCCGCCGCTTATGGTATCGATCTAAATCGGACGGCCTTTATCGGGAACTCCAACGGCGCAAATTTGCTGGCTGCTTTCATGCGCCTGCATCCCCATGTGGTCCGTATAGCTGTTCTGCTGCGCGGCCAGGAGGTTTTGGAAGAACGGCCAGCCAATGCGGACCTCTCCGACGCTTCGGTGCTTCTGTTAAATGGCGCCACCGATCCTTTTGGAGATGCGGGAGGATCACTGGAAAAGGCACTCAGGAATGATGGCGCTTCCCTCACCATCAGAACGATAAAGGCTGGACATGCGCTGATAGATGAAGACATCCGCATTGCTGGTGACTGGCTTCGGGACAAAATATAAACAATAAATGAAAAGGGCTGCGGAGAATTCCGCCGCCCTTAATTGTATTAATCAAGCGGTTTCAGGTTGCGCTCGATGGCTTCGCGCTTTCCTTCCAGAAAAGGCGGAAGCGACAGGCTCTCGCCAAGGCTTTCAAGTGGTTCATCGACTGCGAAGCCGGGGCCGTCGGTTGCGATCTCGAACAGGATGCCGTTCGGCTCGCGGAAATAGAGCGATCGGAAATAGTAGCGCTCGACTTCGCCGCTTGATGGCATGCGCACGGAACGTAAACGGTCGACCCATTCCTGCATGCTTTCCTGATCGGGCGTACGGAAAGCCACATGATGCACAGCGCCAGCCCCTTGCCATGCGGTTGGCAGATTCGGTTGCGCCGCGACATGCAGTTCGGCGCCAGTGCCCCCCGGTCCCATGGAGAAGACATGAACATGGCCTTCGCCGTCAGGCGAAGCGTAGTCGCCTGTCTGCTGCATGTTCATGACCTTTTCCAGGATTATCTGGGTAGGCGCCAGTTCGGGAACACTGAGCGTAATCGGCCCAAGGCCTCTGATCTGTCTTTCCGCAGGCACAGGACTCCGATCCCAGCTATGCGCTTCTCCCGCGCCGCCGTCATCGGTCAGACGCAGGCGCTGCCCTTCCGGGTCCTCGAAGTCGATAACGGCTCGTCCTGCCACTTCGAAAATATCGCCTGTCTCAACGCCCGCATCATTCAGACGCTTTCGCCACCACTCGAGACTATCAACACCGTTCACACGTAAACCGGTGCGGGCGACGCTGTTGGTGCCGCGCTGTTCAGGTTGTACAGGCCAGTCGAAAAATGTGATGTCCGTGCCGGGCGAAGCCAGCCCGTCAGCATAGAACAGATGGTAGGCGCTGGTGTCGTCCTGATTGACAGTCTTCTTGACGAGCCGAAGCCCGAGCGTGTCGGTATAGAAGCGCCGGTTGCCGGGTGCGTCAGCGGTAATGGCTGTCAAATGGTGCAGCCCTGTCAGTTCCAAAGCCATATTGTACCTCCTTCAGAAACGGAGTTGCTGTTGGTGGATATATCGATCTGAGCCGATGGTGAGGAAAGTAGCTGTCGTTGAACAGTGTGTAACCCATAAGCCGCAATCGTGTCGCGTTCCGACAATGGTGGATAATTGGGTCTTGGCAGAGCGTTTTACGTAAAGAATATTATGCTCTCCAAAATTCGCGTGTATGACAGCGGCTGGTATAGCATTGGGGAGTGTGGTTTTGCGGCGGGTTATTTTTCGGACTGCTCCTGCGTTGCTTGTCCTGTTGTCTCTGCTTTCTGGTTGCGCCAGCCGGCCTGAAGGCGTGCTCGTTCCCGTCGGCGATGTGGTTTCTCCCGGTACAACCAAAGTCAATCTCGTCGTCGCGACCACACGCCGCCCATCCGATAATCCGGGCATTCTTTTCTCCGGCGAGCGCGACAAACTCGTTTCGCTCAATGAGATTGTTGTATCAATTCCGCCGGAAAAGAACCGCAAGGCGGGAGAGGTGCAGTGGCCGAAGAAGCTCCCGCCCAATCCGCAGACAGATTTCACCACCGTCAGCGTAACGCCACTTAAGACAGATGTGGAAATGGCCGGCTGGGTCCGTCCGCATTTGACCAAAAGCCGCCGCGTGATGGTGTTCGTACACGGCTTCAACAACACGTTTGAGGATTCCGTCTACCGCTTTGCTCAGATCGTGCATGATTCCGGCGCCGATGTCGCACCGGTGATCTTTACCTGGCCGTCGCGCGCCAGCGTGTTCGATTATAATTACGACAAGGAAAGCACTAACTATTCCCGCGATGCACTGGAACAGATTTTGCGCGCCATAGCGCGTGAGCGGGAGGTAAAGGATATTACCGTCATGGCCCACTCGATGGGAAGCTGGCTGACGGTAGAGGCTCTGCGCCAGATGGCGATCCGCGACGGCCGCGTGAATGCGAAAATAACGGATGTCATTCTGGCGTCACCTGATCTCGATGTCGATGTGTTCTCGAAACAGTTTTTGGCGATGGGTAAGCAGCATCCGCGTTTCACCCTATTTACGTCCCGCGACGACAGGGCGCTGGCCTTATCGCGACGCATTTCCGGTAATATCGACCGTTTGGGCCAGATCGATCCATCCATTGAACCTTATCGTTCAGAGATGGAAAAAGCAGGCATCACCGTGATCGACCTGACGCAGCTGAAGGCGGGAGACCGTCTCAACCATGGCAAGTTTGCCGCAAGCCCGGAAGTCGTGCAGTTGATTGGTCAGCGCCTTATTACGGGTCAGACCATCACGGATTCGCAGGTCGGACTCGGCGATCGTCTGGGAGCGGTGGCGATGGGTACGGCACAGGGGGTTGGTACGGCGGCCTCGCTGGTTGTCACGGCACCGATTGCCGTGTTCGATCCGAACACACGCAAAACCTACGACGAGCAGATTGACCGCTTCGGTCGCGCTGTGGGCAATACGGTTGGCGTGATGACGACTCCGAATAATTGAACGGGACGACGTCGCCGTCCGGCCTGTTGTCATACGTGAGCTGACACTGTAGGACTCGCGGCCAACAAATTCGGGCCGCGAGGAGGACCTCATGCAGATCATCCGCACAATCGAGGAATTGCGTCAGGCTTTGGCGCCCACAAGGCGGGCCGGAAAAAGCATCGGCTTCGTGCCGACCATGGGCTACCTTCATCAAGGCCATCTTGAATTGGTTCATCGTTCAAGAGTGGAAAACGATGTGACGGTAGTGTCTATTTTCGTCAACCCGCTGCAATTCGGCGCAAATGAAGATCTCGACAAATACCCGCGTGATCTGGAACGCGATGCGGCTTTGCTGCGCGGAGCGAATGTCGATTATCTCTTCGCGCCAGCCGTCAGCGACATGTATCCTCGTCCGATGCAGACGGTGGTGGACGTGCCAACCCTCGGCAACCAGATGGAAGGCGAAGCCCGTCCTGGTCACTTCGCCGGTGTCGCGACCGTGGTGAGCAAACTTTTTAATATCGTTGGACCCGATACAGCTTATTTCGGCGAGAAGGATTTTCAGCAGCTCGTCATCATTCGCCGCATGGCGGAGGATATGGCCATTCCGGTGCGTGTGGTCGGCGTGGAGACGGTACGTGAAGACGACGGTCTCGCTTGTTCGTCTCGCAATGTCTATCTGTCGCCAGAACAGCGCGCTGCCGCTGTTATCGTGCCAAAGGCACTCGATGAGGCCGAGCGGCTTTATCGCTCCGGCGTGGACGATCCCGATGTACTGGAAGCGGCAATTCGCGCCTTCATCGCCAAAGAACCGCTGGCGACGCCAGAAGTCGTGGCGTTGCGCGATCCCGAAACTCTGGAGAGGCTGCCAGCAGTGCAGGGCCGACCAGTCCTCATAGCGCTATTTGTACGGCTGGGCACGACACGGCTTCTCGATAATCGCGTGATAGCGCATGTTGCACAGGAGAGAGCGGCCTGAGATGAGCGCCCCCGTCAAACAGAAGCGACTGGCGCCCAAGGCGATTTCAGCCCTGAAGGATGAACGCCCAATCGTCAGCCTGACCGCCTATACGACGCCCATCGCACGCTTGCTTGATCCGCATTGCGATCTTCTGCTGGTTGGAGACTCGCTCGGCATGGTGCTCTACGGTATGGATTCCACGCTTGCCGTCACGCTCGACATGACGATCGCGCACGGGCAGGCAGTCATGCGCGGAGCTGAGACAGCCTGTGTCATCGTCGATATGCCGTTCGGGTCTTATCAGGAATCGAAGGAACAGGCGTTTCGCAATGCTGCCCGCGTGATGCAGGAAACCGGTTGCGATGGCATCAAGCTTGAAGGCGGCGAGGAAATGGCCGAAACGGTCGAGTTTCTGGTACGTCGTGGCATTCCGGTGTTCGGTCATGTCGGTCTGATGCCGCAACAGGTCAATACGGTCGGTGGTTTCCGCTCACTTGGTCGCAGCGACGAGGAAGCCGACCGCATTCGCCGTGATGCGAAGGCTATAGCCGATGCCGGCGCATTTGCGCTTGTCATCGAGGGTACCGTGGAGCCGCTGGCACGCGAGATTACCGCGTCGCTTGCCATTCCGACCGTCGGTATCGGTGCGTCGGCAGCCTGTGACGGGCAGATTCTCGTTTCGGACGATATGCTGGGACTGTTTCAGGATTTCACGCCGCGCTTTGTCAAGCGTTTTGCGGAATTAGCACCACAGGTATCTGATGCTGTGAAAGCCTATGCCGACGAGGTGCGGGCGCGCACATTTCCGGGACCGGAGCATGTTTTCGGCGCGAAACCGAGAATCTAGTTTCTAAAACTTGTGCCGTATGACGGTAGTGCCTTGTAATTATTCGTCAATCGCGTTCAATGTCGGAACTGTTTTCCGGAGTTGCCGTGACCGACGATATTGCCCATACCGAACTGATTGCCGTGCTGGCCGCCGTGACCAGCGAACAGCCGCGCGTCATGACCGTGCGGCAGGGGCAGGCTTTACCGTCCGGCCCGTTCGAAAGCGAGCATCGTTCGCTGCAATCGGGTTTGCGCGCCTGGGTGCAGTCGGAAACCGCCCATCCGGTCGGTTATCTGGAGCAGCTTTACACTTTTGCCGACCGTGACCGTCATGCGCAGGGCGAACGCATCATCTCGATCAGCTATCTCGGCCTTGTGCGCGAAAGCGATGCGGCGGCAGGGCAGGCGGGCTGGCGCGGCTGGTATGATTATCTGCCGTGGGAAGATCACCGGCAGGGCGAACCTGCGATCATGGAGCATCTCAACAATGCGCTCCTTGTGTGGGCCTATCGGGCTGAAACGCCCGAGCTAACCGCGCAACGCATGCGGCGCATCGCCTTCACCTTCGGCTTTGAAAGTGGGGTTTGGGTTGGACGCTGGAATGAAGACCTCGTCCTTCAGCGCTACGAGCTTCTTTACGAAGCTGGTCTGGTGGCGGAAGCCGGGATGAAGGAAGAGGAGAACGGCCGCTCCATGTTTGCCGATCATCGGCGCATCCTTGCCACGGCGATTGCACGGCTGCGCGCCAAGATCAAATATCGTCCGGTTGTGTTTGAGTTGATGCCGGAAAGCTTCACGCTTCTACAATTGCAGCGCACCGTCGAGGCGTTGGCGGGCCTGCGTCTGCACAAGCAGAATTTCCGCCGCCTGATCGAGCAGCAGGATCTGGTCGAGGAAACCGGCGAAAGCGACAGCGAAACCGGCGGTCGCCCGGCGAAACTGTTCCGTTTCCGCTATTCGATTGTCGAGGAACGCGCCCTTTCCGAGCGCCATTTGGCCGGAGCCAAGCTGCCAATCTCTCGCGATTGACAATATGCTCGAATCGAGTATAAGTTCATCTCCATAAAATGCTCACAATGAGTATAAATGGGGGCTCGCACATGAACGATCATGTTTCCGTTTCGAAACTCTATGACCGCGTGGCCAAGGTGCTGCCCAAGGCGGAATGGCTGGGCTTCGAAGACGATGTTGCGGCGATCCTTGAACTGAAGAAAAAGCGCAATGCGGTCATCCTTGCGCATAATTACCAGACGCCGGAAATCTTCCACTGCGTGGCGGATATTGTCGGCGACAGTCTGGCGCTGGCGCGCAAGGCGGCGGAAGTCGATGCCGATGTGATCGTGCTGGCGGGCGTGCATTTCATGGCCGAAACCGCCAAGCTGCTCAATCCCGGCAAGACGGTGCTGATTCCGGATATGGGGGCGGGCTGTTCGCTGGCCGACAGCATCACGCCGGAAGATGTGGCGCTGCTGCGCGAGGCGCATCCCGGCGTGCCGATTGTCACCTATGTCAATACATCGGCTGCCGTGAAGGCGGCGTCGGATATTTGCTGCACCTCGGGTAATGCCAAGAAGGTGGTCGAGTCACTCGGTGTGCCGCGCGTGCTGATGATCCCTGACGAGTTTCTGGCACAGAACGTGGCGCGCGAAACTGATGTCGAGATTCTTGCCTGGCATGGCCATTGCGAGGTGCATGAGCGGTTCACGCCTAACGATATTCGCGAATTGCGCGAAAGCCACCCCGGCGTCGTGGTTCTGGCGCATCCCGAATGCCCGCCGGACGTAGTGGAAGCCGCCGATTTCGCCGGTTCCACGGCGGTCATGTCCGACTATGTCGGCGAAAAGAAGCCGCAGCGCGTCGTGCTTTTGACCGAATGCTCGATGAGCGACAATGTCGCCGTCGATCACCCCGACGTCGAGTTCATCCGCCCGTGCAATCTATGTCCGCATATGAAGCGGATCACACTCGCCAATATCCGTGATGCACTGGAAAACAACCGCCATGAGGTAACCGTCGATGCAGCTTTGATGGAGCCTGCCCGGCGTGCCGTCGAACGGATGCTGACCGTATGAATACGTCTCAGATCCTCGTCATCGGCAGTGGCCTTGCCGGGCTGATGACGGCCCTGACGCTGTCGCCGCAACCGGTCCTGCTGGTGACGGCAGGAAGTCTCGGCCTGTCCGGTTCCAGTGCGCTGGCGCAAGGCGGCATTGCCGCAAGTGTTGGCGTGAATGACAGTGCGGCGCTACATCTGGCCGATACGCTTGCTGCTGGCGATGGGCTTTGCGATACGGCTGCCGCGGAGGAAATTATCGGTGCAGGCGCACAAGTCGTTGCGGCACTGGAAGCATTTGGCGTGCATTTCGACCGTAAGACCGACGGTTCTTTTTCATTGGGCCTTGAAGCTGCCCACAGCCGCCATCGCATTGTGCATGTGGATGGCGATGCGACAGGGGCGGGCATCATGCGCGCTTTGACCGCGAAAGCTCTGGCGACGCCTTCGATCACCGTCATGGAAAATACCCGCGCTTTTCGACTCATTCGGCAGGATGGCCGTATTGTCGGGGCCCACCTTGAAAATGTCGGCCCGGTTGCTGCACGCACCGTGGTGCTGGCGACGGGCGGGATCGGCGGACTTTATAAAACAACAACCACGCCGCTTGGCAATCTAGGGCAGGGTGCCGCCCTGGCAGGTCGCGCAGGCGCGGTGCTTGCTGATATGGAATTCGTGCAATTCCATCCAACCGCGCTGGCCGTCTCAGCGCCGCGTCTGCCATTGGTCAGCGAGGCGGTGCGCGGCGAGGGGGCTATTCTCGTCAATGATCGCGGCGAGCAATTCATGGCTGATATTCCTGGACGCGAATTAGCTCCTCGCGATGTGGTTGCGCGCGCTATTGGCAGCGAGATCGCGCAAGGCCGAAAAGTTTTTCTCGATGCGCGGGCAGCTCTGGGGGCACGTTTTGCCACCCGTTTTCCGGGGATTGATGGCCTTTGCAAACTACATGGCATTGATCCGTCCAGCGATCTTATCCCAATCAAACCCGCCACGCATTATCACATGGGCGGAATTAGGACCGACGCTGACGGACGCAGCAGCTTGCCGGGTCTTTGGGCGGTGGGTGAAGCTGCCTGCACCGGCCTGCACGGCGCGAACCGGCTCGCCAGCAATTCACTGCTCGAAGCCGCTGCAATGAGTCTGCGCGCTGCACGTGCCATTATGGAGGAGGAACTCATCGACGTTCGGCATACCTTACGGGTTAGCCTGCCGCATCATACCGATCCTGAACCCGTGCGGCGTGTCGTTTCCAGTCACCTTGGCCTGCTGCGTGATGAAGAAGGCTTGCGTTCTGCGATCAGCACCCTTCTTCCCTTCGCGGAGACCGACGACGCCGCAGCCGTGGCGCTGGTTGCTGCGGTTGCGGCATTTGAGCGGCGCGAGTCGCGCGGCGGCCATACTCGCACCGACTATCTGCAAACGGATAAGCTGGCGAAGCGCCGCTTCTACACATTCGAGACGGCGTTCGCGCTCGCTCGCGGCATAACCGCTCCGGGATATTTGTCCCAAAGTTTTTTCCAACGAGTTTCGAGGACTGCATGATGAACCTGCCGCGCCTGTCTCCGCTTGTCGTCGAACCACTGGTGCGCGCTGCACTTCTGGAAGATCTGGGGCTTGCTGGTGATATTACCAGCAACGCGGTGGTGCCGGAGGATCACCGTTCGGCCATGCTGTTCAGTCTGCGCCAGCCGGGCGTCATCGCCGGGCTGGATGCTGCTGAAATGGCGTTTCGTCTGGTCGATCCGTATGTCACATTCTCGCGTCTGGCGCGGGATGGTCAGTTTCTGGAAAAAGGGGCAGATGTTGCCCGCGTTTCCGGCTCCTCCCGCTCGATCCTGGCGGGGGAGCGAACCGCGCTCAATTTCCTCGGTCACCTCTCCGGCATTGCTTCGGCGACTGCCAATCTGGTCAAGGCGGTCGCGGGCACCAAAGCCTCCATTGTCTGCACGCGCAAAACCATGCCCGGACTGCGTGCGTTGCAAAAATATGCGGTCAGGGCGGGTGGCGGGATGAATCACCGTTTTGCGCTTTATGACGCGGTGCTTATCAAGGACAACCATATCGCGGTTGCTGGCAGTGTGCGCGAGGCCATTGAGCGTGCCAAGGCGGGGGCCGGTCACATGGTCAAGATCGAGGTGGAAGTCGATACCCTAGAGCAGCTTGGCGAGGCCATGGAAACCGGAGTGGACGCGGTCCTGCTCGACAATATGTCGCCTGCGCAGTTGCGCAAGGCCGTTTCGATCATCGACGGCCGCGCTATTTCTGAAGCCTCAGGCGGCATTACACCGGAAACTGTTGCGGCAGTCGCTAACAGCGGTGTCGATCTGATTTCTGTCGGCTGGACCACGCACAGCGCCTCCAATCTCGACATCGGACTCGATTTTGAAGAGATAAAATAAAAAGGGAGGCGATTGCCTCCCTTTTTCGTCTGGATGGCTGCGAAATCTATTTTTCAACGAACGCCTTTTCGATGACGTAATGTCCAGCTTCGCTCTGGCTGCCTTCTTTAAAACCGCGTTCTTCCAGAATCTGCTTGGTTTCAGCCAGCATTTCCGGGCTGCCGCAGAGCATCATGCGGTCGTCGTCATGGTTGAACTCCGGCAGGCCGACATCGGTAAAGAGCTGACCCGACCGAATGAGGTCGGTCAGTCGACCTCGATTTTTGTAGGGCTCACGCGTGACGGTAGGATAGTAGATGAGCTGGTTCCTGACCATTTCGCCGAGGAATTCATCCTGCGGTAGTTCGTTGGAAATGAAATCCGTATAAGCGAGTTCTGCCACCTGACGCACGCCATGTACGAGAATGATCTTCTCAAAACGTTCATAGGCTTCCAGATCGCGGATAATCGAAAGGAATGGTGCGAGGCCGGTACCAGTCGAAAGCAACCAGAGATTTTTCCCCGGCTTCAGATTATCGTAGAGCAGCGTGCCGACCGGTTTTTTTGAAAGGATGATCTGGTCGCCAACCTTCAAATGCTGGAGCTTTGAAGTCAGTGGACCGTTTGGCACCTTGATCGAGAAGAATTCCAGACCGTCTTCATAAAGGCTCGATGCGATCGAATAGGCGCGTGTGAGCGGCTTGCCGTTCACTTCCAGCCCCATCATGATGAACTGGCCGCTTTGGAAGCGAAAACCGGGGTCGCGCGTCGTGCGGAAGGAAAACAGCGTGTCGGTCCAGTGATGGATATTGGTGACGGTTTCCTGATTGAAGTTGCTGCTCATTTTCGGAACTGTCTCTGTTTTGCTCATGCACCGCTTGGGAGGACGGCGCCCAGGGAATTGGGTTGTCTGGTTCGGTTATTAGCGGTCATTGCTGCATTTTGCCCACAGTCATGCAGCTCCGTTGAGACTGCCTCGGCCGCAGGCAAAATGCCTTGATCGCGATCAAGTTAAGCGCGTTATGCTGCCTTGAGGGTGGCTTCCGCGAATTCGTAATTGGCCAGCTTGTCGAGGAAATTCGTTACATAGTCAGGCCGACGATTACGGAAATCGAGATAATAGCTATGCTCCCATACATCAAGCCCTAATAGCGCTTTGCCTTCTCCGGTTGCCAGTGGGTTGGAGCCATTCGGCGTCTTGGTGACCTTCAACTTGCCGTCATCGGCCAGAACCAGCCATGCCCAGCCCGAGCCGAACTGGCCGACGGCCGCTGTCTTGAAAGCTTCTTTGAACTGGTCGACGCTGCCGAAATCCTCAACGATCTTCTTTTCCAGCGCGCCCGGCAGGCGCCCGCCATTTGGCGACAGGTTCTGCCAGAACAGATCGTGGTTCCAATGCTGACCGGCATTATTGAACACGGGAGCCAGATCAGCCTTGTCCTTGGCAAACAGCACGATTTCTTCAAGCGACTTTCCCTTGAGTGCATCATTTTTTTCAACGAAGCCGTTGAGTGCCGTCACATAGGCCTGATGGTGCTTGCCGTGGTGCAGCTCAAGCGTTTCCGTACCCATTCCGACGCCTTCGAGCGCGTTGGTCGCAAAGGGAAGTGATGGTAAAGTGAAGCTCATTTTAAAACTCCTGATCGCTTGAGCATAATCACCGTTCAGTATCCTGAGGATCGTTTCCGGTGTCGACTCTGGCTTGGCAAAAGCCGGTTTGAATATTGAAGATTCAGAATTATATTGCTTCGAGAAGCCTGATCGTCTATTTAACAAGATAATTCTTCTTTAAATAGAAAACAGTGCATATGTCAAGGAATGATTTTCTAAATACCAATGAGTTGGGGGCACGTTCTCCCGCGGGCAAGATCATGCTTTCGCTGAAGATGCGGGGAGCGCAGACCGCTGCGACCATTGGGGAACATTTGGGCATTACCGGCGAGGCAGTTCGGCAACAGCTCGCGCGTCTTGCGGAGGAGGGACTTGTTTCCTCGCATTCTGTGTCGCAGGGCGTTGGTCGCCCCTCTTTGTTCTGGGATGTTACAGAAGCCGGCAATAAACGTTTTCCCGATACGCATGCCGATCTGACCGTTCAGCTTCTTCATTCGGTGAGAACCATTCTTGGTGAGGATGCGCTTGACACGCTGATCGACCATCGCGAGACCGAGATGCGCCGTCAGTATCAGGCGCGCTTGAAAGATTTGTCCCTCGATCATCGTGTGAAGGAACTTGCCGAAATCCGTTCCGCCGAAGGCTATATGGCCGACGCTGAAAAGCAGGAAGACGGTTCCTGGTTGCTCATAGAAAATCACTGTCCTATCTGCGCCGCTGCGGATGCCTGTCAGGGCTTTTGCAGGTCGGAACTTCAGGTGTTCAGGGCTGTGCTGGGTCCTGATGTTTCTGTAAACCGCACCGAACATATTCTGGCCGGTGCGCGGCGCTGTGCCTACGTTATTGCGCCGACCACTTGATCATCCTTTCAGCACCGTGCCGGATGCGGTTGTCTCGCGCTGTGGACCAGAGCCAGTGCCGACGCGAACGCCAACGCAGACAGAATGGCAAAACCGGAGAAGAGCCAAAGCGCTGCATGTGCGGTGCCGATAAAGCCGCCCGGATCGGTGAGGCCAGCCATATTGGCAACCATTCCGGCAAGTGCGGCACCAAGGGCGGTCGTGAAAAGCTGCACCATGGTCACGGATGCCGAAGCCAGATTTTGATCCTCTGCGTCGGCGCGCTTGAAAATGCGGGTCAGCAGGTGCGGCCATGTCAGGCCGACGCCGAAACCGATGACCGCCAGCGCGATGCAGATCGGCAGCAGATCGTACCAGTGGCCTTCGCTGCCGGCTGGAATGAGAACGGCCAGCGTTACCATGCCTGCTACGCCCATGACGGGAGCAGCCAGAATGATCCGGTCGGTGCGCCCGACGGCAATCCCTGATGACCCGATGGAACCAAGCGTCCAGCTCCCGCCCATGATCGCTGCCAGATAGCCGGCAGCAAGCGGTGACTGGTTGTGCAGCACCTGAAAGAACAGCGGCACGAAGACCTCGGAACTGGTGACGGATGCGCTGAGTAAGGCGAGCGTCAGATAAAGGGCGCCGAGTTTCTGGATGCTGAACGAGCCCTTCGGGAGAATACGTCGGCCAGCTTTCTTTTCAACGGCCGCCAGGAGAAGCAGCAAGACAATCGCAAGCGCAACGCCACCTGCATTCAATGCCAGCTCCGACGAAATGCTTCCGGCGGAAACTGCGAGGACCGCGGCGGTCAAAAGAATGAGCTGCGGCCAGGCAAGCCGATCGTTGCTGGCGGCGGAACCGGATTCGCGCGGCAGGACAGTCATAGCCATCATGGCGAATACAGCAATCACCGGTGCAAGCGACCAGAAGGCGGCACGCCAAATGCCAAGCTCCGCAAAAATGCCGCCAATCGCCGGGCCGACAAGTGTCGCCACACCCCACATGCCTGAAACGAGACCAATGGCGCGTGGCCACAGCGCTTCATCGAAAACGATGCGGATCATGGAATAGGAAAGAGCGAGCATCATGCCGCCGCCAAGCCCCTGAATGGCACGCCCTGCCAGCATGACAGGCATGGATGGAGCCAGGCCGCAAGTCAGGGTGCCGGCAGCGAAGATAATTGCCGCAACCAGATAGGCGCTGCGCGGGCCTGCGCGGGACAGCAGGCGCGGTACGAGCGCCGAGCCGAGAATGGATGCTGTCACGAACAGTGCTGTATTCCAAGCATAATAGTCCATGCCGCCAATGTCTGCGACAACTGTTGGCAGAATGGTTGTAGCGATGAATACATTGATGGCATGAAGTGCCACGCCGCCCACGAGCGTCAGCGATACGATGGCGTTTCTACCTGCGAACAGGTCTCCCCAGCCGGCGGTCGGCTTCTGATCCTGCATTTGATTTCCTTCGATCTTTATTGCGCAGACGAACGTCGGAATGAGGTCGCTGCGAACATGAATAGATGGCTACGCTTGCCACTATAATTTGTCAAGCAAATGCTTGTTTAATTAAATTGATGCTACGGCAGAAATGTAGCAAGCTGCCTTGTCGGCCAGAAGCCTTCCATCAGGGCAAAGACTTTCAATGAAAGCGGCAGGGCGAGCGAGAGGGAGGGGTTCAAATTCCGGTAGAAAGCTCTATATGAAACACACCCACAGAAAGTGGGGACTGATCCGCGATAGCTTGTGGGGAAATTTTTCCCGATAGTGCTGTGGCGGATTTGTGTTTCTGTCACAAGCTTCCTATAAGCCTTCGAATAATTTGGGAAACTGCCTATCTGTTTCCTCAACTTGGCAAACCAGCCTTGCTGGCGAGGCCAGCTTTCCCCTTTGGACGACCCGGAACGACCATGATCCAGACGCCTTACTATCTGATCGACAAGACCAAGCTGAAACGCAACATGGAAAAGGTTGCCTATGTGCGCGAGAAATCCGGCGCCAAGGCACTGCTGGCGCTGAAGTGCTTTGCTACGTGGTCAGTATTTGATCTGATGGGCGAATATATGGACGGCACCACCTCGTCTTCGCTCAATGAAGTGCGTCTTGGCCATGAAAGATTTGGCGGCGAAACCCATGCCTATAGCGTGGCTTATGCTGATAATGAGATCGACGAAGTGATCAGTCATGCCGACAAGATCATCTTCAATTCGATCAGCCAGTTGGAGCGCTTTGCAGACAAGGCAGCGCATATCAAGCGTGGCCTGCGCCTCAATCCGGGTGTCTCATCTTCGAGCTTCGACCTCGCCGATCCAGCGCGTCCGTTCAGCCGCCTTGGCGAATGGGACGTGTCGAAGGTTGAAAAGGTCATGGACCGCGTGACTGGCTTCATGATCCATAACAATTGCGAAAACTCCGACTTTGGTCTTTTCGACAAAATGCTGACCGATATCGAAGAAAAATTCGGTTCGCTTCTGCATCGCGTTGAATGGGTCAGCCTTGGCGGCGGCATTCATTTCACCGGCGATGATTATCCGGTCGATGATTTCTGCGCGCGGTTGAAGGCCTTCTCGGACAAGTTTGGGGTACAGGTTTATCTGGAGCCCGGCGAAGCCTCAATCACCAAGACTACGACGCTGGAAGTGACGGTTCTTGATACGCTTTATAACGGCAAGAACCTTGCTATCGTCGACAGCTCGATTGAAGCGCATATGCTCGATCTGCTGATCTATCGTGAGAAGGCGAAGATGGCACCGAACGATGGCGCGCATAGCTATATGATATGCGGAAAGTCCTGCCTTGCTGGCGATATTTTCGGTGAATTCACTTTCGACAAGCCGCTGGCTATAGGTGACCGCCTCTCATTTGAAGATGCCGCCGGTTATACAATGGTCAAGAAGAACTGGTTTAATGGCGTGGAAATGCCAGCCATTGCCGTGCGTGAACTCGACGGCACGCTCAGAGTTGTCCGCGAATTTGATTACGCGGATTTTGAAGGGTCGCTTTCGTAAAGATCCTGTTGCGATTTCAAACCGCAACGAACTCACAGGTTCCGAATGAGAAGGCAATCGGGACGTTAAACAGATGGCGGGGAACCGCTGGAAGAGGAAGCATCGACAGAAAATGAAGAAGAACGTTCTCATTATCGGCGCCGGGGGCGTGGCACAGGTTGTTGCACATAAATGTGCACAAAACTCTGACATATTGGGCGATATCCATATTGCGTCCCGCACGGTTGAGAAATGCCGCAAGATTATCGATAGCGTGCATGAAAAGAAGAGCCTCAAGACCGAGGTTAAACTGGAAGCGCATGCGCTGGACGCAATGGATGTTGAAGCTACCAAGGCTTTGATCCAGAAGACGGGCGTTCAGATCATCATCAATGTCGGCTCGGCCTTCCTCAATATGTCGGTCCTTCGCGCCTGTATAGATACGGGCGTGGCTTATATGGACACCGCGATCCACGAAGATCCGAAGAAGATCTGCGAGACCCCGCCGTGGTATGGTAACTACGAATGGAAGCATCTCAAGGAATGCGAAGAGAAGGGCATCACCGCCATTCTCGGCATTGGCTTCGATCCGGGTGTGGTCAATGCCTATGCGCGTCTGGCTGCCGATGATTATCTCGATGAAGTTAAATCCATCGATATCGTTGACATCAATGCCGGTTCGCATGGCCGCTGGTTCTCGACCAATTTCGACCCGGAAATCAATTTCCGTGAGTTCACCGGCACGGTCTATTCATGGCAGAATGGCCAGTGGCAGTCGAACAAGATGTTCGAGGTCGGTCAGACATTCGATCTGCCTGTCGTCGGCCCGAGCAAGGCTTACATGACCGGCCATGATGAAGTGCATTCGTTGTCCAAGAACTACCCGAATGCTGATGTGCGCTTCTGGATGGGCTTTGGCGATCACTACATCAATGTCTTCACGGTGTTGAACAATCTAGGGCTCCTGTCCGAACAGCCGGTCAAGACGGCTGAAGGGCTGGAAGTCGTTCCGCTCAAGGTGGTCAAGGCTGTTTTGCCTGATCCATCGTCACTGGCTCCAGATTACACCGGCAAGACCTGCATTGGCGATTTCGTCAAGGGCACCAGGGACGGCAAGGAGAAGGAAGTCTTTATCTACAACGTTGCCGACCACAAGGACGCTTACAACGAAGTGGGTTCGCAGGGCATCTCCTATACTGCTGGCGTTCCGCCGGTTGCAGCCGCTATCCTGATCGCTTCAGGCGAATGGGACGTGAAGAAGATGGTCAATGTGGAAGAGCTGAACCCAAAGCCTTTCCTGCACATCCTGAACCAGATCGGCCTGCCATCCCGCATCAAGGATGAGAACGGCGACCGCGCGCTGGATTTCGCGTGAGTTTATAGCTTTGCGCTATCGAAAAACCCCGCTCCGGCGGGGTTTTTCTCGATCCTCATCCTGAGGAGGCCCGCAGGGCCGTCTCGAAGGATCGAGGGGAGCATAGAAATGGCGGTATGTTAAACCGGAACCACTCTAGGGTTAGAAGCGTCATTTGCAGGTCGCCGGCGCCTGAATATCATTCGTTCCGGGGCCAGGTGTCCGAGAGACGGTAGCCATGCGGAAACGGATCGCTCGGATCGAGCATGAGCTGCGAGGTTCCCGTCACCCATGCTCGACCCGAAATGATCGGGCTGATTGCAGGTTTGCCACCGAGTTCCAGAGCTTTGTCCAATCGGCAGTGAAACTCTGTTCCCAGCACAGATTTTCCGATAAATTTTTCTCCAACCTTCATCTGGCCTTTTGCGTGCAGCACAGCCATGCGCGCCGAGCAGCCGGTGCCAGTCGGAGATCTGTCGAGTTTGGCCGGGCGAATGGCAACGGTGTTTACGCCCGTCAGTACATCACCCTCCCGCCAAACAGGCTCGGTGATCTGGCAAAAGGAAATATGGTTCCAGTCTTTTTCAGGATGGCGGAAGCCAAGCTGCTCGTTGGCGGCCTTTGTAATTTTCACACCAATCTCGGCCAGCTCGCGCGCCTGACCCGGCTCGATCTTCATTCCAATCTGCGCCGCATCCACAATGACGAAGCTGTCGCCGCCATAAGCCGTATCGACGGTGATCGTGCCGAAGCCTTCGACTTCCAATGATGCATCCAGACGATCCGCGAAAGACGGTACGTTGCGCACGCTGATGCGCTCGGCCTTGCCGTTGCGGCATTCGGCTTCCACTTCAATGATCCCGCCAGGGGCTTCCAGCACCATGCGCGTCACTGGTTCCTGCATCGGGATGATGCCGCTGTCGAGCAGTACGGTCGAGACACATATTGAATTGGAGCCGGACATGGGCGGCGTATCGGCGGGCTCCATGATGATGAAACCCATCTGCGCGCGCGGATCTTTCGGTGGCACCAGCAGATTGACATGGCGGAACACGCCGCCACGGGGCTCGTTCAGTACGAAATTGCGCAAGGTCTCGTCGCTGGCGATGAAACGCGATTGTTCCCACACGGTTTCACCTGGAGGCGGAGCCACCCCGCCGACGATGACATCGCCGACTTCGCCCTCCGCATGACAGCCGACAATATGGATGATCTTGGTGCTGCGCATGATGTCTCCTGCAATTAATGCAATCATTCCTATCGGTTAGACCGCAAGCGTCAATCCATTCTTGGACGGGCAATTGCGCTTTCGCGTCAGAATGAGGATTTCATTCCTCGCAGTGTCAGGAGTTGAAAAATCCATTTCATGATGTGTTGCTTCTTTGAGCAAGTCTGATATCCATGATGCTCTTATTTTGTGCAAATCGATGCGCAGCCCGCTTGGCTCCGGATCAGTTTCTGGAACATACAAAACGTTCCCAATAGAAACTGAGCGACCCGAAAAGTTGGGGTGTATTCGCTTTACGGGCGATAAGCACCCTTAGCCGGCATGGGACGGTCGATCTTCGTATTTCCGCGCCTCCGCTCAGATTGACATGGTCTCTGATGTTCCGAGGCGTGGCCTCAGTCAAAATGGAACATCCGGCGGAATAACGGCCCCGGATGCTGCGGGGAGCGGACTATGGACAGGACAGTTGATGTGGGTTTGCGACCCCATGAATCCGGCATGCAGCGTTGGGGCAGGGAGATAGCTGCGGCACTGACACTTGGCTGGCCGCTGATCTTCACTAACCTTTCGCAGGCGGCATTGACCGCGACAGACGTCATTTTCATTGGCCGTCTTGGTGCGGACACGCTCGCCTCGGCCCTGCTGGCGACGAGCTTCTATCATACGTTGATGATTTTCTCGATGGGGCTTGTTTCGGCTGTGATGCCAATGATCGCCATCGCGCTCGGCAAGAACCGTCATTCGGTGCGCGATGTGCGCCGCACCGTGCGTCAGGGTTTCTGGACCGCAATCATGATCGCGATCCCGGTCTGGATCGTGCTGTGGCACTGCGAGGAAATTTTCCTGTTTCTTGGCCAGCGCCCGGATATTGCTGCCCGTTCAACCGATTTCATGCACACCCTACAATGGGCGCTGCTGCCTTATCTCGGTTACATCGTCCTGCGCTCATTCTTTGCAGCCATGGAAAAGCCCATGTGGACTCTGTTGATCGCAGCACTTGCCATTGGCTTCAATGCACTTGCCGGCTGGACGTTGATTTTTGGTCACTTCGGCTTTCCGCGCATGGAGTTGCACGGCGCCGGTATTGCCACCACAGCGTCAAGCACGATGATGTTCCTCGGACTGGCATTCATCACGCTGCGTCATCGCCGTTTCCGTCGCTATCACCTGTTCGGCCGGTTCTGGCGTCCCGATTGGGCACGTCTTCTTGAGCTGTGGCGCATCGGGATTCCTATGGCGCTGACATTCGTGTTCGAAACGTCCATCTTCTATGCTGCCGTTGTCATGATGGGCCGAATCGGACCGACGGCGATGGCGGCGCATGCGGTGGCGATCCAGATTGCATCGCTCAGCTTCATGGTGCCGCTCGGCTTCGGACAGGTTGCAACGGTACGCGTAGGAAGGGCCTATGGTGCGGGCCATCCCAAGGCAATTGCCTATGCGGGTTGGAGTGCCTATATACTCGGAGTTGGCTTCATGGCTGTGATGGGGCTACTTATGGTCCTCGTCCCCCGCCTGTTTATCGGCGTATTCCTCGATCTGCACGATCCGCAGAACTTGGCGGTGATGGAACTGGCTGTGACTTTCCTTGCGCTGGCAGCGCTCTTTCAGATCGTTGACGGCGCGCAAGCCGTTGCTGCGGGCATGCTGCGCGGCTTGCGTGACACGCGCATACCAATGTTTCTAGCGTTGTTCGGCTATTGGGGAGTGGGGCTCCCGCTGGGCGCTTTGCTCGCATTCAAGTTCGAACTCGGCGGGGTAGGAATCTGGCTCGGTCTCGCAGCCGGTCTCGGCATAGTCGCGGTGTTAATGACATTGCGGTGGCGCGGGCATCTTGCCCACGTCTCGGCGCATCCGGCCTAACAAAAAAGCCATACGCCCGTCCCGGCGTATGGCTCTTGGATTGGTTATCCCGAAACTTACTTCGTCAGCGCGATGATACGATCAAGAGCTGCGCCGAAGCCTTTCAGGGAAACCTTGAAGGCAACGGGCTGGCTTGGGCTCAAAGCCGTCGTCGTGACGTTGATATTTGTGCCGGCCTTGAGTGCAGCGACCTGCTTTGCTTCAAAGCTTACCGGTGCCAGACAACCTTGTGGCAGGCAGGTGGAAAAAGCCAGATTTGGTCCCGTGACTTCATCGATCTTAAGTGATGCGCCTTTTGCCAGATCGAGGCCGAACGGCATCAGCAACACGCCCTCTACCTTGCCGCCGCTGACATTGTGCAATTCGGCGGTGAGTACGCGCTGGCCGGTCTGCGTGCTGCTTTGGTCCTGCCGCATAACACAGAGGCTTGTTTCCTTCTGGTTCTGACAGGAAACGGTCCAGTCCTGATAGGTCTCCTGAAGGGTGCTCGCACCGCCGGGAAGAGGGGCGGCAAAGGACGAAACACTGGAAATGGCCGTAAGAGTGAATGCAAGACCGATGACGCGATAGTTTTTCATAAAAAGATTCTCTCTGAAATTAACGAGCTGGAGCCATATACTCGTATGCAGTGACTTAGAAAACAATATTGATCATAAAATATTTGTGTATTCAACCGACATGTGTTATTCGTAAATAGCTTATATAAGTATATAATTAAATATTACTATTATTGTGATTGTTCTCTCGCCCTCTTTTCCCCGTGATGCGGGAACTTTAAAGTCTACGGTTGAAAAGTGGGCCTCGATGCCGGGAGATGAGAACATGACGCTACGTTACCAGATCGTTGCACTCGCGATTGTGCCGCTCATCGTGGCTATACTGACGGTTACGGCCTTTATCACCTGGCAATCGGCAAATCTCGTGCAGAGCAGCATCGCGACCTTTGAGAAGAACATGCTCAAGGCAAAGGAAACCGAGCTTCTCAATCTCACCAATCTGGCGCTTTCTTCGATACAACGGATTTACGATGAGGCTTCCCCTGACGATACGGCCGCGATGGAAAAGGTACGGGAGATTCTTACCTCGCTCGATTACGGCCGTGACGGTTATTTCTTTGTCTATGATTATGACGGCAACAATGTCGTTCATCCGCGTCAGATCTTTCGGCCCGGCCATAACTGGCTCAACCTTGTCGATCCCGATGGAAATCGCGTTATTGCCAATCTGATTGACAAGGCGAAGGAAGGTGGAGGGTTGCATCAGTATAAATGGGAGAAACCCTCCAGCGGCGAAGTGGCCGACAAGCTCTCCTTTGCCGTCGGCCTGGATAAATGGAAATGGATGCTTGGAACGGGCGTTTATCTTGACGATGTCTATGTGCAGACGGCCGCCGCCAACGCAGATTTTCGCGCCAATATCCGCACGACCTTCCTCATCGTCAGTCTTATTGCCGTCCCGGCTGTGATGCTTGTCTTTGCAACCTGCATGCTGCTCAATCTACGTGAGCGGCGCATGGCCGATAACAAGCTGAAGGAACTGGCGCAACGGATCATTGATACGCAGGAAGAAGAACGGGCACGTCTGGCGCGCGAATTGCACGACGGCATTTCCCAAAATCTCGTGGGTGTTCGCTATGCCATCGATCTTGCAAGCCGTCAGGTGAGAATGGGCAGTGGCGGGGCCCCGCTTGCAATCGACAAAGCATCGGATGCCCTTAATGGCGCGATCAAGGAGGTGCGGCGGCTCTCACATGATCTGCGTCCGCGCATTCTGGACGATCTCGGGCTGACCGTTGCCCTCAAGGCGCTGTGTGAGCATTTTTCGGAACGGACAGGCATTGAATCGCAACTGGAAGCAAGCGGACTGAACGAGACATTGAAACCGGAGGCAAGCACGGCGCTTTATCGCGTGGTGCAGGAAGCACTCACCAATGTGGAGCGTCATTCCGGTGCCAGCCAGGTAGAAATCCGGCTATGGGGCTCCAATGGCAAGGTTACGATGACGGTTGCCGATGATGGCAATGGTTTCACGGCACGGGATTTGAAAGATCAGCTTTCCGGGCTCGGCTTGCGGAATATGCAAGAGCGAATGGCACATTTTGGCGGTGTTCTCTTGGTTGAAACCAGCGCAGATGGTACGCAACTCACCGCGCGTTTGCCGAAATCGGCAACAGAAAGAAAGCGGGAACCAGAAGTCGCATGACGAATGAATGCAAGATTCGCGTATTGCTCGTGGATAATCATCCGCTGGTGCTGGATGGTCTTCGGGCTGTGCTCGAAACCTACGACGATATCAATATTGCAGGAGCGGCCTCCAATGCGCGAGCAGCATTGGAATTGGCGCTGACCGTCAATCCTGATGTGGTTCTGATGGATATCAATATGCCGCTTCTTAACGGTATTGATGCAATCGAACTGTTCAAGAAACAGTTGCCGGGTATTCGCATCCTTATGCTGTCCATGCATGACAGCCGCGAATATATCTCGACCTCTATCATGCGTGGAGCGTCAGGCTACGTTTTGAAGGATGTGTCTACGACCGAAATCGTGGCGGCCATTCATGCTGTCGCATCGGGCGGAACATATTTCTCTTCCGGTGTTTCGGAAGCACTGCTCGACAGCGGGGACAAAAAGTCGGAAGGTCTGTCTGTGCGCGAGAACGACGTGCTTGTGCTGGTGGCCGAAGGCGGAAGCAATCGGGAAATTGCGATGAAGCTCGGCATTTCGGAAGCCACTGTTGAGACTCACCGCAAGAACATCAAGAAGAAGCTTGGAATTGCCAGTACCGCAGGGCTTACGCGCTATGCCATTGAGAACCGGCTGCAACTGTCCTCACCTTGACGAATGCCGGACTGATCCCCTGATATTGCGTTACCCACAAATGGGTAGGGTGCCGTTTCTTGGAACTTTCCTCCGCTTGCGACATGGATTTGCAGGTCTTATCATCCGCGCCAAAACCGCTTGAGGAGGCGGAACATAAAGGGGAGGAGCGATGTCAGTCTTGCTGGCGTTGTCGCGGGCTATCGACGCGGCCAATAATTTTATCGGAAAATCCGTATCGTGGCTGATATTGCTGGCAGTGCTGATCAGCGCCATCAATGCGGTCTCGCGCAAACTGTTCAATGTCAGCTCAAATGCATGGCTGGAAGCGCAGTGGTATCTCTTCTCGGCGGTCTTTCTGATCGCTGCCGGATATACGCTTTTGCACGGCGAACATGTGAAGGTTGATCTGCTTTACAGCCGTTATTCTCGACGAACCCAGCTTCTGGTCGAGATTTTCGGCACGATTTTTTTCCTCCTCCCTTTCTGCCTGATCACGATTTACCTCGCCTGGCCCATTGCGGAAGCCAAAATTGCCAGCGGTGAAACCTCCAACAATACAGGCGGGCTCGTTCTGTGGCCAGTTTGGGTTCTGATACCCATCGGCTTCGGGTTGCTGGCATTGCAGGGCATCTCCGAACTCATCAAGCGCATCGCCATCCTTCAGGGGCGCATACCGGACACGGTCGCCATCGAAGATGCTGAAGCCCAGGCGCTCTGAGGGGAACGGGTATGATTGCTTTTATTGCGGAGAATCTCGCCCCGCTCATGTTTCTGTCGCTGGTGGTCGTGCTGTTGCTCGGCTATCCGGTAGCTTTTGCGCTGGCCTTCGTCGGTTTTGCCTTCGGCTTCGTAGGCATCGAAATGGGGCTGCTGCCTGTCAATTTGTTCGGAGCCATACCGGACCGTATTTTCGGGCAGATGTCGAACGAGACATTGCTTGCCATTCCGTTCTTTACCTTCATGGGATTGATACTGGAACGAAGCGGCATGGCGGAAGAACTGCTTGATACGATCGGGCAGCTTTTTGGCCCTGTACGAGGCGGTTTGGCCTTTGCCGTTATCGTTGTGGGTGCGCTCCTTGCAGCAACCACCGGCGTAGTGGCTGCTTCCGTGATTTCGATGGGGCTGATTTCGCTTCCGATCATGCTGCGCTATGGCTATGACCGCAAAGTGGCAAGCGGGACAATTGCAGCTTCAGGTACACTGGCACAGATCATTCCGCCGAGCCTCGTTCTGATTGTTCTTGCCGATCAGCTCGGACGTTCGGTCGGCGATATGTACAAGGGTGCTCTGGTACCCGGCCTTTTGCTGGTCGGTTTTTATTGTGCCTGCATAATCGGCATGGCAATCCTGCGACCGGAATCGGTGCCAGCATTGCCACCTCAGGCCCGCACTTTGAAGGGTTGGAAATTGGCGCAGAAAGTGGTGATCTCGCTTGTGCCGCCGCTTGTGCTCATATTCCTTGTGCTGGGAACAATCTTCATTGGCGTCGCAACGCCCACGGAAGGCGGTGCGATGGGGGCAGTCGGTGCTCTGCTTCTTGCTGCCATCAACCGCCGTCTCAATATCGCGATGGTGACTTCGGCGCTTTACGCTACGGCGAAATTGTCATCTTTCGTTATCTTCATTCTGCTTGGTGCGCGCGTGTTTTCGCTCACCTTCTACGGGGTCAATGGGCACGTCTGGGTCGAGCACTTGATGACATCGATTCCCGGCGGTGAGGTTGGCTTCCTGATCGTCGCCAATCTTCTGGTGTTTTTTCTTGCCTTTTTCCTCGATTATTTCGAGCTGGCCTTCATCATTATCCCGCTTCTGGCGCCAGTGGCAGACAGTCTCGGGATCGACTTGGTCTGGTTCGGCGTTATGCTGGCAGTGAACATGCAGACATCGTTCATGCATCCGCCGTTTGGCTTTTCGCTTTTCTATCTGCGTTCGGTCGCCCCGTCCCGTCCATACAAAGATAAGGTAACGGGCGCGACCATCCAGCCAGTAACGTCGGGCCAAATTTATATGGGATCGATCCCGTTCCTGATGATCCAGCTTGTCATGGTCGGCCTTATCATCACTTTTCCGGGCATAGTCACACACTACAAAAGCGGCCATCCACAGGTCGATCCGGCATCGATCCAGATCAATGTGCCGATGCCGGATGCTGGCGGTGGAAATCCGTTTGGCGTGGCGCCCGCACCTTTCGGAGCGCCGTCACCATCGAATGAGCCTCTGCCAGCCCCATCCTTCGGTTCACCGCAGCCGAGCTTCGGACAAGACAAGGACCAACAGCAAAAACCTGCGCAATAAGGGGAGAACGAGCATTGCGTAGGTCTTGATAAAACCAAACAATCTTAGGAGGAGACACATGAAGCAGGATTTGAGCCGTCGCACCTTTCTAACAAAGGGTGCCGCAATTGGTGCCGCTGCCGCGACAAGCGGAGCCGCTCTGGCAACACCGGCGATTGCACAGGAATTGCCAACGCTGCGCTGGCGCCTGACCTCGGGCTTCCCGAACAATCTGGATACGATCTATGGCGGCGCGGTCTACATGGCCGATGCCGTCTCGAAAATGACTGAAGGAAAATTCCAGATTCAGGTATTCCAGGCTGGTGAAATCGTACCGGGCCCTCAAGCCATCGACGCGGTTCAGGCCAATACCGTCGAAATGGCCCATACATGCGGTTATTATTTCACCGGCAAGAATCCGGCCTTTGCCCTTGGCACGGCTATTCCCTTCGGCATGAATACACGCTTGCAGAACGCCTGGCTTTATCATGGAGGCGGCAATGAACTTTATAATGCATTCCTTGCCGATTACGGTGTCGTCGGCATCGTAGGCGGTAATACAGCCGCTCAGATGGGCGGCTGGTATCGCAAGGAAATCAAAAGCCTTGCGGACCTGAAGGGCCTGAAAATGCGCATTGCCGGTGTGGCTGGTGAGGTCATGTCGCGCCTGGGTGTCGTCCCGCAGCAACTCCCGGGCGGTGACATCTATCCATCACTGGAGCGAGGCACGATTGATGCAGCCGAATGGGTTGGTCCTTACGATGATGAAAAACTCGGCTTCTACCAGATCGCACCATACTATTATTACCCGGCCTTCTGGGAAGGCGGCGCCTCGGTTCACTTCTTCATCAACAAGCAGCAATATGAAAGCCTGCCGGAAGCATACAAGGTAGCGCTTAACACCGCCGCCGAAGCCGCGACCCAGAACATGATCGCTCTTTACGACGTTAAAAACACCGCTGCGATCCGCTCTCTTGTATCGAAGGGGGTTAAGTTGCAGCCCTTGCCGCGCGACGTTCTGGATGCTGCCTACAAGGTCGCCTTTGAACTCTATGCGGAATACAACGAGAAGAATCCGGCCTGGGCGAAAATTTATCCGAGCTGGAAGAAGTTCCGTGATGAGGGCTTCGAATGGTTCCGTGTCGCTGAATATACCTATGACAGCTATGTCTATGCACAGCAGGCGGCGGGCAAGTAGACCCTCCAGTAGGTATAGCGGTTATATGCTTTTTGAACGGGGCCTATGGCCCCGTTTTCGTTAATCTGCATATTAGAAAGTAAAACTTTTCCATATAAGGTTGCTAGTCCATATATATTCATAATATCATTCGATGTAAATTTTACGATGTATTTATTGCTATCAAGTAAAGCTATTTGTAATTAGTGTTATAATTGACACATTCAGCGTCTTAACTTTGATTTACTGTTAAAATTGGAATTGATGTATTTGTGGAATCCATTCTATCAGGCCTCGTTTGAAAATTTCTGGAGGCATTAAGATGAAACTCAAGAGCATGTTATTCGGCTCAGCCGCAGCGCTGGTTGCAACTACTGGAGCATATGCAGCGGACAGCGTTGTGACACCGGAACCTGAATCTGTTGAATATGTTCGCGTTTGCGACGCCTATGGTGCAGGTTATTTCTACATTCCTGGCACTGAAACCTGCATGCGCGTTTCCGGCTATGTCCGTTACGACGTCGCTGGCGGTGATAACATTTACGGCCGCGGTTTCGTTGATCGTGATGGCGGCGTCGATACGCGCCGCAATTCTTGGGATAACAAGGCTCGTTTCACGCTTGACCTCTCCACTGCTTCGGAAACCGAACTTGGCACTCTGAAGACCTTTGCCGAAACCCGTTATGATTGGGGCAATGGTGTTGAGGGTGCCTCTGGTTCGCTGCGTTTTGCCTATATCCAGCTTGGAGGCCTTCGCGTCGGTCTTGACGAATCAGCCTTCGTCACCTTCCCAGGCTATCTCGGCGATGTCATCAACGATGACGTGATTCTCGCTGGCGGCTACCGCACAGGCTTGATCAGCTACACTTTCACCGGTGGTAACGGCTTCTCCGCCATTCTGTCGCTCGAACAGGGCAACAACGATGATACGGATAGCGCATACGGCTATGATGGCGTCATCAAGGATTACACGCCGCACGTCGTCGGTGGTCTGAAGTATGAAGGTGGTTGGGGTAAGATCGCAGGCGTTGCAGCCTATGACGCCCGTAACGAAGAATGGGCGGGTAAGGTTCGCGCTGACGTGAACATCACAGACCGCTTCTCGGTTTGGGCGATGGGTGGCTACAAGTCCAATAAGGACGAATACATCACGCAGACTGATGGCAATGGCCATGTGCTTGGTTCCGTTCGTGCGATTAGCAGCTTCTACGGCACCTGGGGTGGCGATTGGGCTGTCTGGGGCGGCGCTGCATTCAAAGCTTCCCAGAAGGCGACTATCAACGCCCAGCTGGCTTATGACGGCACCAATACCTTCGCAGCAACCGCAAACGTTGCTTACGAATTGGTCCCAGGCTTCACGGTTACACCTGAAGTTTCCTACACCAAGTGGAAGGACAGCAAGTCTTACCTTGATGGCAAGGACGCCGTTCAGGGTATGGTTCGCTTCCAGCGCACGTTCTAATGTTGCTCCGGGAGGCCGGTTCAGGCCTCCCGGTCTTGCTTGCGAAGCAAGATTGACCATTCATCTCGGTGCAATGGTTGAGAATTGCAGTTTATTATTGTGATATTTCATTGATACGCAGAAATATTCTGAATCGTAAGATGCATCATAATTTACCTAGTATTGATATAACAAAATTGTAATTTGAACTTTTGTTTGTCTCTACTATATTAAAGAAATCCATTCAGTGGCGTAGAAGGACTGCGCTGCTTAAAAATCTGATCTCCAGTCGGAAGAATGGTACGGCGAGCTTCGGCTCGCCGTTTTTATTTACGCTCCAACGACAAAAAAAGGCCGGAACGAGCCCAGCCTTTGGTTGATATGTCGCTCGCCTATCGCGAGAGTTTCATATGACGGTTGACGTCCTTGTAAAGCAGATAGCGGAACTTGCCGGGACCACCCGCATAGCAGGCCTGTGGGCAGAAGGCGCGTAGCCACATGAAGTCGCCTGCTTCCACTTCCACCCAATCCTGATTGAGCCGATAGACCGCCTTGCCTTCCAGTACATAAAGCCCGTGTTCCATGACATGGGTTTCGGCAAAGGGAATGACGCCGCCCGGCTCGAAAGTGACCACCGTTACGTGCATGTCGTGGCGCAGATCGTTGGGATCTACGAAACGGGTTGTTGCCCAAGCGCCATTGGTGTCTGGCATGGGGGAGGGTGCGATGTCCTTTTCGTTGAGGAAGAGCGGTTCTGGCACATCAAGCCCATCGACGTATTCATATGCCTTGCGTACCCAATGGAAGCGGGCAACAGCGTCTGAATTGTTGCGCAGCCGCCAGCCGCTTTTCGGCGGAAGATAGGCGTAGCCGCCTTCCGTAAGCGTATGCGTTTTGCCCGCAACCGTTACCGCGATTTCACCTTCCACCACGAACAGCACGCCTTCCGCGCCTTCATCCAGCTCGGTGCGGTCGCTGCCGCCGCCGGGCTGCACTTCCATGATGTATTGCGAGAAGGTTTCGGCAAAGCCAGAGAGAGGGCGTGCAATCACCCAGAGCCGTGTCTTGTCCCAAAAGGGCAGGAAGCTTGTCACGATATCGCTGAAAGTACCCTTGGGGATCACCGCATAGGCTTCGGTAAACATGGCGCGGTCAGTGAGAATCTGGGTCTGCGGTGGCAATCCGCCTGTTGGTGCATAATAGCTGCGATTGTTCTTGTCATTGCCCATGTGGGGAATTCCTTATGTGAGAATCTGGCACGCACGGCGAGTTTGGGAACTGTCGTGAAATCATGGAATGAAAGGCGCCCGTAGGGGCGCCCGGCAGGATCAGTAGAGCGCTTCCGGCAGAATATCCTTGAGACGCAGGAGAGCGATGCGCTCTACTTGAGCGCAGGCTGTTTCAAATTCCGTGTCGCGGTCGTTGGAAATTCGGCGCTGGAATGTGTCGAGAATTTCCTTTTTGTTGCGCCCTTTTACAGCAATAATGAACGGAAAACCGAATTTCGCAGTATAGGCGTCATTCAGCTCGGTGAATGTCTGCCTTTCTGCATCGGTCAGTGCGTCGAGACCAGCACCGGCTTGTTCGGCAGTCGATTCTGCCGTAAGCCGTTTGGCCTGTGCAAGCTTCCCGGCAAGATCCGGGTGCGCCTTCAAGACCGTAAGCCGCTCATCGGCCGAGGCCGCGCGAAATGCCTTCGCCATTGCAGCCGCAAGACCGGATGCCGTGTCTTCTTCCTGGCTGAAACCGGCATCATATGCACGTTCGGCGATCCATGGCGAGTGCTCGAAAATGCCGCCATAACGCGCGACGAATTCATCCTTGCCTGCATTTGAAGGCACGACGTCGGCAGCGACCGGCTTGTAGTTTTCATGCCAGTGTCGGGCAATATCGATACGCTTGGCGACCCAGACCTTTTCATGACTTTGCACATAGTCGAGGAACCGTTCGAGTGCAGCCACACGACCTGGGCGACCGACGAGGCGGCAGTGCAGGCCGATGGACATCATCTTCGGCGAACCTTCTGCACCTTCACGGTAGAGCACATCGAAAGTGTCCTTCAGATAGGTGTAGAACTGGTCGCCGGAATTGAAGCCCTGCGGTGTCGCAAAACGCATGTCATTGGCGTCCAGAGTGTAAGGCACGATCAGGTGCGGTCCCTTCGGACCTTCAACCCAGTAGGGCAGCTCGTCGGCATAGGAGTCGGCTGAATAGAGAAAGCCGCCTTCCTCCATCACCAGCTTCAGCGTGTTGTCGGAAGGCTTGCCTTGATAGATGCCGAGTGGGCGCGAGCCGGTGATTTCCGTATGAAGGCGAACAGCATCGCGGATATGCTCGCGTTCAATCTCTTCGGGAACGTCCTTGTACTCCCACCAGCGCAAACCGTGGCTGGCGATTTCCCAGTCGGCTTCCTTCATGGCAGCAACGGCTTCGGGGTTACGCGCCATGGCGAGTGTCACGCCGTAGACCGTGACGGGCATGTTTCGGCGGGTGAAGGCGCGCCACAGGCGCCAGAACCCGGAGCGTGCGCCATACTCATAGATGGATTCCATGTTGAGATTGCGCTGCCCCTTCCAGGGTTGCGCGCCGACAATCTCGGACAGGAGGCATTCGGAGGCGGGGTCACCGTCGAGAACGCAGCATTCGCCGCCTTCCTCATAATTGACGACGAACTGAACAGCGATATTGGCTCCTCCCGGCCAGCGCGGATCTGGCGTGTTGCGTCCATAGCCGACGAGATTGCGCGGATATTTCATTGCGGGTCTTCCCTCGTTTTCGTTCGTTTTATCCATGATAATAAAGATTTATCGCTATTATTCCCCTTCAAAAATTTGAAAGACATCCAACGATAACCATCTTTCACAATGAAAAGGATCGCGAAATACTAAATGCTGGGAACATGGTGTGGTTTGTGATCGCTACGGTCTATGGTGACGTTGGGTTCAAATAAACCACGAGAAATCAAAAGCTTGTAACGTTTTCCAACCTATGTGGTTAGAGAATCAGCAAGCTGCAGGAGTGCAAATGGGTCAGGAAAAGAGCGGTAATGGCCGGTTGACGACGCATGTCCTCGACACGGTACGTGGCAAACCGGCTGCAAATCTGCGCATCGAATTGCGCCGCGTCGAGAATCAGCAGGCCGAACCGATCCGGGAAATTCGCACCAATGACGATGGCCGCTGCAATGAACCGTTGCTGTCGGGCGAGAATTTGCGGGCAGGTTCCTATGAACTTCTGTTCCATGTCGGCGAATATTTTGGCAAGACCGAAGATGCCGTACCCTTCCTTGATATAGTCCCCCTGCGCTTTGGCATTTCCGATGAAAAGGCGCATTATCATATACCGCTTCTCGTTTCGCCATTTTCCTATTCCACCTATCGCGGGAGCTAAGCGCCATGAACCAGTCTGTGCACCCGTCTGTTCGACATACGATCCGCTTTCTTCTGAACGGCGAGAAGGTCGAACTCGACCGTGTTTCTCCGACCGAAACGCTGCTCGACTATCTGCGGCTTTCCGCCAAGCTGCGCGGTACCAAGGAGGGCTGTGGCGAAGGCGATTGCGGTGCATGCACAGTGCTTGTCGGCAAGTTGGTGGATGATGAGCTGATCTATGAAAGCGTCAATGCCTGCATCCGTTTTGTCGGGTCGCTTGATAGCTGTCATGTCGTGACCATTGAGCATTTGCGGGGGGCGGATGGTGGCCTGCATCCGGTACAAAAGGCAATGATCGACTTTCATGGTTCGCAATGCGGTTTCTGTACGCCGGGCTTTGTCATGTCGCTTTATGGCCTCTGGATGCGCAATCCAAAACCCGCAGACGAGCAGATCGAAAAGGCGTTGCAGGGCAATCTCTGCCGCTGCACCGGCTATGAGGCGATCATGCGTGCCGCCCGCGCCATTTCCGACTATGGCACGGCAACGGAAGACCCGCTTGCAGCCGAACGCACGCTCGTGCTGGAACAACTGGCGGCGATGCGCGACGGCGTGCGGGTGGAAGTGGGCGAAGGCAAGGACCGGTTGATCGTGCCTGCCGATCTCGACGATTTTGCCACTATTCTGGCAGCGGAACCGAAGGCGACCATCGTCGCCGGTTCCACTGATGTGGGCCTGTGGGTCACGAAGATGATGCGTGATATTTCTCCGGTTGTTTTTATCGGGCATCTCGCGGAATTGCGCACAATCAGCGAAGATAACGGCACCATCTCCATCGGTGCGGGGGTGACTTATACGGAAGCGTTTTCCTTTCTTGCCAAACGCATTCCAGCCTTGGGAAGCCTTATCAATCGCATTGGCGGTGAGCAGGTACGTAATATGGGGACGATTGGCGGCAATATTGCCAATGGTTCACCGATTGGCGACACTCCACCGCCATTGATTGCGCTGAACGCGAAGCTCACTTTACGCAAGGGGGCGGAACGCCGGACAATTCCGCTGGAAGAGTTCTTTATCGCTTATGGCAAGCAGGATCGTCAGTCTGGAGAGTTTGTGGAAGCTGTGCATGTGCCGGTGCCCCTCGAAGGCAGCCAGCTTGCCATTCACAAGATTTCCAAACGTTTTGAGGAAGATATTACGGCAGCGCTGGGTGCTTTCCATCTGACACTCGATCATGAGGGCAAGGTCGCATCCATCCGCATTGCTTACGGCGGTATGGCGGCAACGCCAAAGCGGGCGCTGGCCGTTGAAGCGGCTCTGATAGGCAGGCAATGGAATGAGGCAACCATTGACGCAGCACTGCAGGCCTATTCGATCGATTATCAGCCTTTGAGCGATATGCGCGCGACAGCGGACTATCGTCTGCTGGTTGCCAAGAATCTTTTGCGCCGCTTTTATGCTGAAACGCAAGGTGAGAGCGAAGGTTTGCGTCAGCCAAGAATTGTTGCCGCATAAAGGAGGATGATATGAACAAGCATCCCGCAAACGCGATCAAAGCCATGCGCATCAAGGGCGGCGTCGCGACGGATCAGCGCCATGATTCCGCGCATAAGCATGTGACCGGCGAAGCCGTTTATATTGACGACATTCCTGAACCTGAAGGTACGCTGCATATCGGCGTCGGCTTTTCGACTGTGGCGCATGCCAGGATCAGCACCATTGATCTATCCGCAGTGCGTGCGGCACCCGGCGTGGTCGATGTGTTGACCTATCAGGATGTGCCGGGCGAGAATGATGTCTCGCCATCGGGCATGCATGACGATCCGATCTTTGCTGTTGATACTGTGCAGTTTCACGGTCAGCCGATCTTCGCCGTTGTCGCCCGCACACGCGATCAGGCGCGGCGTGCTGCACGTCTTGCCAAGGTTGAATACGAGGAAATGCCGGGCATCTTCTCGATTGCAGGATTGGACGGCACGAAGGACCGGCTGGTTTTCACGCCTCTGACGCTGAACCGCGGTGATGCCCGCAAGGCCATTGATGAGGCGCCGCGCAAGGTCAAGGCGCGCATGTCTGTCGGTGGGCAGGATCATTTTTATCTGGAAGGACAGGTGTCGCTTGCGATCCCCGGCGAAGATGAAGATGTGACTATTTATTGCTCGACACAGGGACCAAGCGAAACGCAGCATCTGGTTGCTCATGCCCTTGGCGTACCAAGTCATTCTGTGACGGTTGAAGTGCGTCGTATGGGCGGCGGGTTTGGTGGCAAGGAAACCCAGTCAAACCAGTGGGCCGCGATAGCAGCCATTGCCGCAAAGAAGCACAAGCGCGCGATGAAAATCCGGCTGGACCGTGATGAGGATATGACCTCAACCGGTAAGCGTCATGATTTCGTGATCGATTACGAAGTCGGTTTTGACGACGAGGGCAATATTCTCGGTGTCGATTATCTCTTCGCGCTGAATGCGGGTTTTTCCGCCGATCTTTCTGGCCCCGTGGGCGATCGCGCGCTGTTTCATTGTGACAATGCCTATTTCTTCCCGGCGGTTCACGCGCAGTCCGCGCCGCTTTATACCAATACCGTCTCCAACACGGCATTTCGTGGTTTCGGTGGTCCGCAGGGCATGGTGGGGGCCGAGCGCGTGATTGAGGAAGTGGCTTTTGCTGTTGGCAAAGACCCGCTCGAAATCCGCAAGCTCAACTTCTACGATGCCATGGGAACTGATGGTACGCGCAATGTAACACCCTATCACCAGAAGGTGGAGGATTGCATCATCCAGCGCATCGTTGCGGAACTTGAGGAAAGCGCCGAATACGCGAAACGTCGTGAGGCGATCCGTGTGTTCAATGCGAAAAGCCGCTATCTCAAACGCGGTATAGCGCTGACGCCGGTGAAATTTGGTATTTCCTTCACGAAGACGGAATCCAATCAGGCCGGCGCGCTGGTGCATGTCTATAATGACGGCTCGGTACATATGAACCATGGCGGCACGGAAATGGGGCAGGGGCTTCATCTCAAAGTGGCCCAGGTCGTGGCCGAAGAATTCCAGATTGACATTGACCGCGTAAAGATCACCGCCACGACCACGGCGAAAGTCCCGAACACCGCTCCAACTGCGGCGTCATCCGGGGCCGATCTGAACGGTATGGCCGCGCAGGATGCTGCACGTCAGATCAAGAAGCGCCTCATTTCCTTTGCGGCCCAGCAATATCAGGTGCCGGAAGATCAGGTTGTTTTCCTTCCCAACCGCGTTCGCGTCGGCAATCAGGAAATCAGCTTCAATGATCTGGTGAAACAAGCCTATATTGGACGTATTCAGCTTTCAGCATCGGGTCATTACAAAACACCGAAAATCCATTGGGATCGTGCCAAAGGGAAAGGCCACGCCTTTTATTATTATGCCTATGGAGCCGCCTGTTCGGAAGTTTCTGTCGATACACTGACCGGCGAATATGTGGTAGAGCGCACTGACATTCTTCACGACACCGGCCGTTCGCTCAACCGTGCCATTGATATAGGTCAGGTAGAAGGCGGCTTCGTACAAGGCATGGGCTGGCTTACCACGGAAGAACTGGTTTGGGACGACAAGGGACGTTTGCGCACGCATGCACCATCGACCTACAAAATCCCGCTGGCATCAGACCGCCCGAAGATTTTCAATGTCGCGCTGACTGACTGGTCGGAGGCTTATGAGCCGACAATCCATCGTTCCAAAGCGGTAGGCGAGCCGCCGCTGCCGCACGGTATGTCGGTGCTCTATGCGCTTTCAGATGCTATTGCGAGTGTTGCCGATCACAAGATCAGTCCGCGTCTGGACGCGCCGGCAACGCCTGAACGCGTGTTGATGGCCATTGAACGACTGCGGGCTCAGAAGGGCTGATGATATGTCGAGCAGGCGGGACGATATTCGGGCTTTTTTAAACCGTCGCCCTGACTGCGTTCTGGTTGAAGTCTCTGATGTGAGAGGCTCGGCACCGCGCGATGCGGGTGCCTGGATGCTCGTTGCGCGTGATATGATCTTCCGCACCATTGGTGGTGGGCAGCTCGAATTTATGGCGATCGACCATGCTCGAAAAATCTTGGCTGGTGGCAAAGATTCACCGATGGACATACCGCTTGGACCAGAGATCGGCCAATGCTGTGGCGGACGGGTAGGGCTGAGCTTCCGGCGCGCCAATCGCGGATTGGCCGAAGAACTGACCGCGAAGGTTGATACTGAAATCTCATCCCGTCCACATGTCTATGTTTTTGGCGCGGGTCATGTCGGCGATGCTATGGCCTATGCGCTGTCGCTTACGCCAGTGCGGGTCACTTTGGTGGATACGCGTGAGGCGGAACTCATGGCGGTCAATGCGCCGGGTGTGGAGACCTGCCTTGCAGCCATGCCGGAACAGGTGGTGCGTTCGGCCCCGCCGGGAAGCGCATTTATCGTGCTTACCCACGATCATGCGCTTGATTTTCTGATCGCAGCCGAAGCTTTGCAGCGTCGCGATGCCGCCTATGTCGGCATGATCGGCTCGAAGACCAAGAAAGCTACTTTCAAAAATTGGCTGAAACGCGAATTTGGCGGCGATGATTTATTTGAGAACCTTGTTTGCCCGGTTGGAGGCTCGGTCGTGAAAGACAAACGGCCGGAAGTCATTGCCGCATTGGCTGCGGCTGAGGTTTTAACCGCTGTACTTAATTCCACCGCGGGCGCTGTATCTCAAGTCAGCAATTCCTTGATCTGCCGCTGACAACGTTCGGTCATGAAATCAATGATGAGACGGACTTTCGGATCTTGAAAACGTTTATGCGGATAGATCGCGGCCAACTGGATTGATGCAGGCGGTGTGCTTTCGAGGATGGGAATCAGCCGTCCGTTGCGGATATATTCTTTCACTTCAAACAGCGGCTTGTTGATGATGCCACGCCCGCCGAGTGCCCATTGCGTTAATACGTCGCCATCGTCGGAGTCGTATGGGCCGGTGACTTCAAACTTGCGCAGACCCTCGGCTGTTTGCAGCGACCAATAATACTCTTTCGATCCGGGAAAACGCAGCAGAAGACAATCGTGCTTGTCGCCCAGCAGTTCATCCGGTGACTGCGGGGTGCCATGCTTTTCGAGATATTCAGGTGCGGCACAGATCACACGCTCGCAATTCATGATGCCGCGCATACGAAGGTTCGAGTTCTCAAGAACGCCAAGTTTGAAAGCCACATCCACGCCTTCGCTCATGATATCGACTTCATGATCGGACAGGCGAAGCCGCACTTCGATGTCAGGATATTTGTCGTGAAACTCCGGTATTCCTGATGCGATCAGTCGCCTTCCGAAACCAAGCGGGGCGGTAATGCGAATCGATCCTTTCGGATTTTTCGCCAGTTCCGCGACGGCAGCTTCTGCTTCATCAACGGCTTCGAGGATCTTCAGTGCACCGTCATAGAATACGCGACCATGTTCGGTCGGCGTGAGCTTGCGCGTCGTCCGGTTGAAGAGCCTGACCCCCAGGTGTTTCTCCAACTCCTTGATTCGATTGCTTGCAACTGCCGGCGATGCGCGCTGGTCGCGGCCCGCTGCAGATAGATTTCCCAATTCGACAACACGCACAAAAACGCGCAGATTATCAAGATATGACATACGTCGCCTCCACGATTGTCTAGATTTTTTTGAAAGTGCTGGTCGTGATGTGACGTTCCCTCAACTTGATTCCTTTGGCACATAATACAACAACGAACAATGGGCTAAGAATTGGCCCAAGAAATGGGCTAAGAAATGGGAGTGCCTGATGTATGATTTTGCCGTAGCCTGGGACTGGCTGGGCTTCGCAGCGCGGTGGCTGCATGTGATTACCGCGATTGCGTGGATCGGCTCGTCCTTTTACTTCATTGCGCTCGATCTGGGCTTGCGCCAGCGTCCAGGCTTACCGCAAGGTGCGCATGGTGAGGAATGGCAGGTCCATGGCGGTGGTTTCTATCATATCCAGAAATATCTGGTGGCACCGGCTGAAATGCCAGAGCACCTGACCTGGTTCAAATGGGAATCCTACGCTACCTGGTTGTCGGGTTTCACACTGCTCTGTATCGTTTATTACGCCGGAGCCGATCTCTACCTTATCGATCCGAATGTTCTCGACGTTTCCCGCCCGGTTGCTATCGGCATCTCGATTGCTTCGCTGGCTTTCGGCTGGATCGCCTACAACACGATCTGCAAGCTCATGCTCGGCAAGAGCGATACGCTCCTGATGATCATGCTCTATGTCGTGCTTGTGTTTGTTGCATGGGGCTACACGCACCTGTTCACCGGACGCGCCGCCTTTCTGCACCTTGGCGCTTTCACCGCGACGATCATGTCCGCCAACGTTTTCATGATCATTATTCCAAACCAGAAAATCGTGGTGGCGGATTTGATTGCAGGCCGCAAGCCGGATCCGAAATACGGCAAGATTGCCAAGCAGCGTTCGACGCATAACAACTATTTGACGCTGCCGGTCCTGTTCCTGATGCTGTCAAACCACTATCCGCTGGCTTTCGGAACCGAGTTCAACTGGATCATCGCTTCGCTGGTGTTCCTGATGGGCGTTACCATCCGCCACTGGTTCAACACACAGCACGCCCGCAAGGGCAGCCCGACCTGGACCTGGTTGGTAACGGTGATCCTGTTCATCATCATCATTTGGCTCTCGACAGTGCCGAAGGTTCTGACCGGTGAGCCGGAGGAGCAGAAGGTTTCGGCATTGCAGCAATCTTTCATCTCGGACCCGCACTTTGAAAAAGTGCGGGATACCGTTCTTGGGCGCTGCGCCATGTGTCACGCCAAGGAGCCTGGCTGGGAAGGCATTATCGCGCCGCCCAAGGGCGTCGTTCTGGAAACCGATCGGGATATCGCAGCTCATGCGCGTGAAATCTATTTGCAGGCAGGTCGTTCTCATGCCATGCCGCCAGCCAATGTCACCGGCGTGAGCGCGGAAGAGCGTCAGCTTCTCGCTTCCTGGTACCAGTCTGCCACGCAAGGCCCGAAATAAGGACCACCACGAAAATGACCAAGCTTCTGATCCGCGGCCGCGTGCTGACTTTCCGTGACGAGCCGCAGAGCCTCGAGGACAATGCCGCCTATCGCTACATTGAAGACGGTGCTGTTCTGGTCGAAGGTGGCCATATCCTGCGTCTTGGAACCTATGCCGCGGTCAGCGTCGAGGCTGGAAGCGACGTAACCGTTGCTGACCACCGCCCGCACCTCATTCTGCCCGGTTTCATTGATACGCATATCCATTATCCGCAGTCGCAGGTTATTGCATCTTATGCGGCCAATCTTCTCGAGTGGCTCAACACCTATACATTCGTGGCAGAGCAGAAATTTGCCGATGAGCAGCATGCCGAGTTCATTGCGGAGCGCTTTCTTGACGAGCTGATCCGTCACGGTACCACAACGGCGGTTGCTTATTGCTCCGTGCATCCGCAGAGCGTCGATGCTTATTTCCGTGCTTCGCAGCATCGCAACATGCGTATGCTTGGCGGCAAGGTTATGATGGATCGCAATGCACCGCCCGCGCTCTGCGATACGGTCCAGTCTGGTTATGACGATTCAAAGGCGCTCATCGCGCGCTGGCAGGGCAAGGGTCGCCTTGACTATGTGATTACGCCGCGCTTTGCCATCACATCAACGCCTGGACAGTTGGAAGCGAGTCACGCGCTTGCGCGCGAACACCCGGAATGCTTCATCCAGACACATCTTTCGGAAAATCACGAAGAAATCACCTTCACAAAGTCGCTTTACCCGCAAGCGCCGGATTATCTTGGCATCTACGAACATTACGGCCTTCTGGGCCAAAAGACGCTGCTCGGTCATTCCATCCATCTTGAAGAGCGCGAAGTGGCGGTCATGGCGGAAACCGGCTCAGTTGCGGTTTTCTGCCCGACCTCGAACCTGTTCCTCGGTTCGGGGCTCTTCGATCGCGACCGGTTGCAGGCAGCGGGCGTGCGCATGGCGGTGGCCACCGATGTTGGCGGCGGCACCAGCTTCTCCATGCTGCGCACCATGGACGAGGGCTACAAAATCCTGCAACTGCGTGAGCAGCGTCTGAACCCGTTCCAGTCCTTCTACATGATGACGCTCGGCAATGCCCGCGCACTGTCGATGGAAGATAGGATCGGTACGCTCGACGAGGGCACGGAAGCCGATATTGTGGTGCTGGATTCATCCGCCACATCGCCGATGCGCCTGCGCATGGCAGCCGGCGCCACGCTTGAGCAGGAATTGTTTCTGTTGCAAACTCTGGGTGATGACCGGGCGATTGTGGAGACATATATAGCTGGCAAGCCATTGAAGGCTGGACTCGCCTGATAATCAATCCTTGGAGGAGGATGCCCCGTAGCGGAGCAATCCGCTGCGGGTCTTTTAAAACTCTTCCGGGCGCTTGCCACCCATGGCATGGGTCAGCTCATCGGCTGTTGCACGGATCAGCGGCCCAAGTTCTTCGTGCTTCTCCTTGGGCATACGAACAGCAGGACCTGAAACAGAAATGCCGGCAATTGCTTCGCCATATTCGTTGAATATGGGCGCGGCGATGCAGCACATGCCAAGCGTGTGCTCTTCATCGTCAATTGACCAGCCGCGCATCCGGGTTGCCTGAATGTCTTTCAATAACGCGGGCAAGTTGTCGAGCGTGCGCTGTGTGAAATGCTCAAGCGTTCTGCCTGAAAGCGTGCGTGCGATTTCCGTATCCGACCACGTGGACAGAACAGCCTTGCCGATACCGGACGCGTGGATTGGCCCCCGCCGTCCGGGCCGGAAAAAGGCGCGCATCGGCGCATGGCTTTCGATCTGCGAGATGAACACCACGTCCCCACCATCCTCAATGCCAATATTGGCGGTCTCGCCGCTCGTTTCCATCAATGTCTTGAGATAGGGCCGCGCCAATGTGCCAAGCTTGCGGAAGCGGCGAAAGGCATTGCCAATTTCAAAAGCCTTGACGCCGATGGTCCAGTCTCCGCTTTCCAGATCGTGGGAAACCATACCATGATTTGCCAGCGATGATAGAAGGCGGTGCACGGTGGAGGGCGCCATGCCACTCTCATCGGCAAGGTCGGTCAGTGTTGAACCATCATTCTCGGCGATCAATGCCAGCAGCTTCAGGCTTCGGTCCAGTACCTGCACAGACGAGGGCGCAGCGTTTTCCGCTGCCTTGCGGCCCCGCTTTGCTTTTGCCTGTTCCATGAGCCACCTCCGATTCCCTGCTTTTTCATCAATATCTTATCCTCATGCACTGGGAAAGGGCGTGGTGATTATCTCCATTCCGTTGAAGATCTTTATTTCCACATAATGGTATGCATTTCCATTATTTTTATATAGCATCTGTAAATGGAGATTTATTCCATAGGAGGGTGCCGTCATGGCAAGAATGCGTGCAGTCGATGCAGCCGTGCTTGTGCTGGAGAAGGAAGGGATCAATTGCGCTTTTGGTGTGCCGGGCGCTGCGATCAACCCATTTTACTCTGCCATGAAGGCGCGGGGTTCTATCCGCCACATACTGGCGCGTCACGTCGAAGGTGCGTCGCATATGGCCGAGGGCTACACCCGTGCAAAGCATGGCAATATTGGCCTGTGCATCGGCACATCCGGCCCAGCCGGGACGGACATGATCACCGGTCTCTATTCGGCATCTGCCGATTCTATCCCAATCCTTTGCGTTACAGGCCAAGCTCCGCGCGCGCGCCTCGATAAAGAGGATTTTCAGGCAGTCGATATTGCCAAGATAGCGGCTCCCGTCACCAAATGGGCGGTTACGGTCATGGAGCCAGCACTGGTACCTTTTGTTTTCCAGAAGGCATTTCATATCATGAAGTCGGGTCGTCCCGGCCCGGTGCTGATCGATCTGCCGATTGATGTCCAGCTCGCCGAAATCGAGTTCGACATAGATACCTATCAGCCGATGGAGGCTTACAAGCCGACGGCAACACGGGCACAGGCCGAAAAGGCCATTGCTATGCTCAATGAGGCGGAACACCCGCTAATTGTTGCAGGTGGAGGCATCATCAATGCCGATGCCTCCGATCTTCTGGTCGAATTTGCTGAAATCACCGGCATTCCGGTTATTCCAACGCTGATGGGCTGGGGTGTCATCCCTGATGATCATCGCCTGATGGCGGGCATGTGCGGCCTCCAGACCTCGCATCGTTATGGCAATGCCACGTTACTTGCTGCTGATATGGTTATCGGCATTGGCAATCGCTGGGCCAACCGTCATACCGGTAATGTCGATACCTATAAAAAGGATCGCAAGTTCATTCATATCGACATTGAACCGACCCAGATCGGTCGTGTCTTTGCACCCGATTTCGGTATCGTTTCGGATGCGGGCAAGGCGTTGAAACTGCTGCTGGACGTTGCAACGGAATGGAAGTCTGCCGGCAAGCTGCGCGACTGGTCGGATTGGGCCAGTGAATGTGCGACACGCAAGAAGACCATGTTGCGCAAGACGCATTTCGACCAGACACCACTGAAACCCCAGCGTGTTTATGAGGAGATGAACAAGGCGTTCGGCCGCGATACCTGCTATGTGACGACCATTGGTCTTAGCCAGATCGCAGGCGCGCAGTTCCTGCATGTTTATCGCCCGCGCAACTGGATCAATTGCGGTCAGGCTGGCCCCTTGGGCTGGACACTGCCTGCCGCGCTCGGCGTCCGCGCGGCTGATCCTGACCGCCCGATTGTCGCACTTTCCGGCGATTATGATTTCCAGTTCATGATTGAGGAACTGGCGGTCGGCGCACAGCATAAGCTGCCTTACATTCATGTTGTCGTGAACAATTCCTATCTCGGCCTCATCCGGCAGGCGCAACGTGGTTTCAATATGGACTTCGAAGTCAGTCTTGCTTTCGATAACATCAATGCATCGGGCGATGCCGAGAAGGGATATGGCGTTGATCATGTGGCAGTTGCCGAAGGGCTGGGCTGCAAGGCGATCCGTGTGCGAAGCCCGAACCAGTTTGCTGAGAGTTTCGAACAGGCAAAAGCGCTGATGGAAGAACATCAGGTGCCGGTTGTGCTTGAATTCATTCTGGAACGTGTCACCAATATCTCTATGGGAGCAGACATCGATCAGGTGGTTGAGTTTGAGGAACTGGCCGAGCGTGGCGACGATGCACCGACCGCGATTGCAATGCTTTTAGATTAATTTTGGAGGAGGCGGAAATGCCAAGATTTGCAGCCAATCTGACCATGCTTTTTAATGAAGTGCCGTTTATGGAGCGCTTTGCACTGGCCGCAAAGGCCGGGTTCACCGGGGTTGAATATCTGTTTCCCTATGAGTTCAACCGCCATGAGTTAAAAGCGGCGCTGAACAAACACAATCTGGCGCAGATCCTGCACAATCTGCCTGCGGGCAACTGGGCTGGCGGCGAGCGTGGCATTGCGGTCTTGCCGGATCGTATTGATGAGTTTCGCCGTGGCGTTGCAGACGCGATTGATTACGCGACAACACTGAACTGCTCGCAGGTCAATTGCCTGGCGGGAATTGTGCCGCAGGGCGTGGATCCTGATGCGTTGCGCGCGACTTTCGTGAGCAATCTGCGGCTTGCCGCAAAGGAACTGGGCAAACACGGCATTCGCCTGCTGATCGAACCGATCAACCACTACGACATTCCCGGCTTTTATCTCAATACGGTTGAACAGGCGGTTTCGATCATTGATGAAGTGGGCAGCAACAACCTTTTTATCCAGTACGACCTCTACCATCAGCAGCGCACGCGCGGCGAGCTCATTGCCACTTATGAGCGTTATAAGCCGCTGATCGCGCATGTGCAGCTTGCCGACAATCCGGGTCGCAATGAGCCGGGCACGGGCGAGATCAATTATCCGAACGTGTTCGAAGCACTGAAGAACGCCGGATACAAGGGCTGGATCGGCTGTGAGTACAAGCCGAAAACCACCACCGAGGAAGGTCTGGTCTGGTTCAAAAACTACGAAGCCGAACGGCTTATCGCTTAAGGAGATTTGTCATGGCTAAAATTGGCTTTATCGGGCTGGGAATTATGGGCAAACCCATGGCGCAGCATTTGCAGAATGCGGGCCACGAGCTTTTCACCTCAAAGCACATAAAACCCCCACATAAAGATTTGCTGGATGCGGGACTGACCGTTCTTGAAACACCTAAAGCTGTCGCTCACGAATGTGAAACCATCATTCTCATGCTGCCGGATACGCCACAGGTAGCCGACGTTCTGTTTGGCGAAAATGGTGTCGCGGAAGGCTTGGGCGAGGGAAAGACGCTCATCGATATGAGCTCGATTTCGCCGATAGAAACCAAGCTGTTTGCCAAGAAAGTCCGCGCAACCGGTGCCGAATATATCGACGCGCCAGTGTCGGGTGGCGAAGTCGGAGCGAAGAATGCCAGCCTTTCCATTATGGCAGGCGGGGCGCAGGACGCTTTTGACAGGGCACTGCCGCTGCTCAAACTCATGGGTAAAAACATTACGCTTGTGGGCGATTGCGGTGATGGTCAGACCACCAAAGTCGCCAATCAGATCATCGTCGCACTCAATATTGAAGCCGTGGCTGAAGCTCTGGTTTTCGCTTCCAAAGCGGGCGCTGACCCGGCAAAGGTGCGCGAGGCGCTGATGGGCGGCTTTGCATCGTCTCGCATTCTCGAAGTGCACGGCGAACGCATGATCAAGCGTAGTTTCGATCCGGGCTTCCGCATCTCGCTGCACCAGAAGGACCTGAACCTTGCACTGCAAGGCGCAAAGGCGCTCGGTGTCTCGCTGCCGAATACCGCGACGGCACAGGAACTGTTCAATTCCTGTGCGGCGCATGGCGATGATGGCTTGGATCACTCCGGGCTGGTGCGTGCGCTGGAACGCATGGCAAATCACGATGTTGCCTGATTGATTTTCTCCGCATGGAAGGAAATAGTGCGGCTAAACAATAAGCAATAACGGGAATTTCATGCCTGCGATTACGGATCCAAGAAAGTTTCTCATCAGTCTGTTCGACGCGGCTGTTGCCGCTGCTGATCCCGAACTGGTGATCCGCGCCAATCTGCCGCAAAAGCCCAAGGGCCGGACGATCGTGATTGGTGCGGGCAAGGGGTCGGCACAGATGGCGGCCGCCTTCGAGCGGGCATGGGACGCACCGCTGGAAGGTGTTGTGGTTACGCGCTATGGTTATGGTACAGCTTGCAAAAGCATCGAAATCATCGAAGCATCGCATCCGGTTCCCGATGATGCCGGTCTAGCCGCGTCAAAGCGGTTGTTCGATGCGGTGTCGGGCCTCACCGAGGACGATCTTGTCGTCGCACTCATTTCGGGTGGCGGTTCGGCTTTGCTGCCGTCGCCACCTGAAGGACTGACACTTGAGGACGAGATCGCGGTCAACAAGGTGCTGCTGGCATCGGGTGCGCCAATCTCGGCCATGAATGCTGTGCGAAAACATCTCTCGACGATCAAGGGCGGAAGGCTTGCGGCGTGCGCCCATCCGGCAAGAGTCTTCTCGTTGGTGGTTTCAGATATTCCGGGCGACAATCCGGCTTTCGTGGCTTCCGGCCCGACTGTGCCGGACCAGACAAATCGCGATGATGCTTTGAAAATTATCGAACGCTATCGGCTCGATCTCCCAGAGGCAGCACTTGCCCATCTCAAGAGCGACGCTGCCCATGCACCGAAGCCGGATGACGCGGTTTTTGAGGGGAATGAAGTGCGTGTCATTGCTTCCGCTGCCGTTTCGCTGGAGGCGGCAGTCAAAGAAGCGGAGCGGCATGGGGTCGAGGCGGTTATTCTGTCTGATTCTATGGAGGGTGAGGCGCGGGAAGTGGCGCATGTTCATGCGGCGATTGCCCGCGAAGTGGCTGATCGTGATCGCCCGTTCAAGAAGCCGGTGGTTATTTTGTCAGGTGGCGAAACGACCGTCACCATTCGCGCCAAGGGCGGCAAGGGCGGACGCAACAGCGAATTCTTGCTGTCCTTTGCGCTCGACATTGATGGCTATGCGAATATTCATGCGTTGGCGGCTGATACGGATGGCATTGACGGTTCGGAAGACAATGCAGGTGCCTTTGCCGATGGCTCGACTGTTTCGCGTCTGCAAAAGGCGGGCGAGGATGGTGCGGCGCGGCTCAACGCCAATGATGCATGGACCGCTTTTGATGTCATCGGCGATCTCTTCGTACCCGGCCCAACCGGCACCAACGTCAATGATCTGCGAGCTATTCTCATAACACAATAAGATAAGATTTCAGCGAGCCATCGCGCCGCGGGCGGGTGTATTGTTATAACGATTCAAGGGCGCCCAAGAACGATTCTGTTATAACGATTCATCCTTCTTCGCTGGCAAGCGGTCGTCGTCAATCAAGATGCGGTTTGCGGCTCCGTCCAGATCTTCATACTGGCCGTTTTTCAATGACCATAGAAAGCCTGCAAGGCCCAGAACACCCAGGCCCAGCGCGATGGGAATAAGGAAAAGAAGTCCGCTCATTTGTGCGCTTCCTTCAAAACCGCAGTCGATGTGAGAGTGGTCCGCATCGGCTGTTTTTGTTTTCCGGCCCGCAATCGCATTGCATTGCTCACAACCACAATCGACGACAGCGACATTGAAAGTGCTGCCACCAGTGGCGTCACATAGCCGAAAATTGCAATCGGCACAGCAATGATATTATAGCCGATGGAAAGCGCAAAGTTCTGACTGATCAAACGGCCTGCTTCTTTTGATACGGCAAATGCCATCGGCACGGCAGACAGGCTTTCACGCAGGAAAACGAAATCGGCAGCGTTTCGGCCAATATCAGCAGCGGTTGCCGGAGCCATGGAAACATGGGCAGCGACAAGGGCCGGAGCGTCGTTCAATCCGTCGCCGACCATCAGCACCTTGCGGCCTTCGCTGGAAATTTCCTGCACCAGCTTGGACTTGTCTGCTGGCAGAACCTCCGCCCGGAAATTGTCTATGCCGAGATAGCCTGCAAGCTTTTGCACGGCAGGCAGTCTGTCGCCGGAAATGATGCCGAGCTTCAGACCACTGCGTTTCAGCGCACCGATTGCAGCGAGCGCATCTTCGCGTGGCTGATCTTCAAAACGGAAGGTTTCAACCAGCTTGCCATTTATGGAAAGACAGGTCTCTGGAGCATCATTAGGGATAGTATGAGCATTGCTGTCCGCCCAGTCACGCTTTCCCAGTCGATACGTTGTACCATCAAGTTCGGCTTCGATACCTGCGCCCGGCACTTCCTCGATACGGGAAAAGGCGGTCATAGGCTTTGCGCGGGAGAACAGTGCGAGTGCCCGCGATAATGGATGGCGCGAATAAAGCGATAGTTCGGATGCAATCTCGAGATGGTTCGGATTGATTGCATCAAAGCCGATCAGGCGTGGCTGGCCGAGTGTCAAAGTGCCGGTCTTGTCGAAGACCGCCGTATCGACTTCCGCCATACGTTCCATGGCCGAGCCGTCTTTGATCATGATGCCGTTTTCAAACAGGCGTCGCGCTGCAACCACCTGAACGATGGGGACTGCAAGCGCCAGCGCACAGGGGCAGGTGATGATGAGGGTGCAGATCGCTATATAGATCGAGCGATACCAGTCGCCGCCGGTATAGATCATCCAGCCGACAAAGGCCGCGAAGGCAATTGTGTGCACCATCGGCACATAAAGTTCCGATGCCCGATCAGCGAGACGGCGATAATAGGCGCGACCGCCTTCGGCGACATCCATCAGACGCACCATTTCGGCAAGGAAAGAGTTTTTGGCTTCCGCCGTGGCGCAAATAATCAGTGGTGCTGAGAGGTTCATGGTGCCAGCACGAATATCCGAGCCAGGGCCGACGGGCACGGCATCGCTTTCACCCGATGCAATGGCGCAGTCGAGTTCAGAGCGGCCATCTTCCACTTTGGCGTCAACAGGAACACGCTCACCGGCTGCAAGGATGATGCGCATTCCGGGACGAATTTCATTGACTGGCAGATAGTTGCGCTCGTCATTGTCGCCGATTACCACCGCGCCGCGAGGACTCAATTGTGCGAGACCCCGTACGGCAGAGCGTGCGCGTGTGCGCATCAGATAATCGAGCGTACGACCGATCAGCAGGAAGAACAGAAGCGTGACCGAGGCGTCGAAATAGGCGTGCTGGCCATGGTTGAGCGTTTCATAAACGCTCATGCCAAAAGCGAGCGAAATAGCGAGCGCAATTGGCACATCCATGTTCACGCGCCGGGTCCGCAAAGCGTTCCACGCAGAAACATAAAAAATCCGGCCCGAGTAAATGAGTGTCGGCAACGCGATAAGACCGGAAATCCAGTGGAACATATCACGGGTGGCAGCATCCGCACCCGACCAGACCGCAACAGATAACAACATGACATTGCTGGATGCAAAGGCTGCAACGCCAAGTGCAATCAGCAGCCGCGTGAAGGTCGGGTCCTTGTCCTGAACCATATCGAAAATATGAGCTTCGTAGCCCAGGCGGCGCAGCGGATCCACGACATCGGGTGGTGTTTCGCCGTCCTTCCAGCGAATGGCAACACGCCGGGCAGTCAGGTTCACGCGAACGTAAGAAACGCCGGGCAGCTTGCCGAGCGTCTCTTCAATCGTCTTGATGCACAATCCGCAATGAATACCGGGAACTGAAAGATCAAGCTGGCGCAAACCGTCTCCAAGCGCACGACTTGCGACCAGCATTTCATCTGTCGAGACAGTCTGAACAACGCTCGCTATCTGTGCATTTTCAACGCAGCAGCTCATAATATCCTCCCGTCCTTCACCAGAACGCGGACGATGTGCCGGTAAGGGTCTTCAAGGCCAGCATCGGCATTGACTTCCATGATCCAAGCTCCTTCGCCCAGTTCCAGTGGAGCGGTCAGTATGCCGGGCTCCCGGACAGTCAGCGTAACCCTGGTGTCGTGCACATCGCCGACCGGGCGCTTGAATTCAACCGTGCCGCCGGTCATGGCGACGGCCTTGCCGTCATGGCCAGCGAGGCGCCAGGTGAAGACACCGTTTTCATAAGCGGGTTTCGATTGCCAGTTCAGTGCTGCCTGCTCCTTGCCGGTCTGCGCCTTGTCGTTGAATTCCTGACTGGCGACATAGGTGTTTTTCACGACAAGGCCGCTCCAGCTGCTCATAGCCTTATAGGCCATCGTCATGTTCACGGCGATGATGACACCGAAGAACGCCAACATGATACCCAGCATGTGCCATCCGGTGAACGTGCCTGAGGTTTTCGACTTGATCGACATTATCTGCCCTCCGGTGCCATGAAAGTTGCCTTGTATCGTGCATGTTCTGCGCCGCTCGCATCACGCACTTCGATTTCATAGTCCTTGCGATGATCGGTAATCGCATCATGCGGCATGGTGACAAAGACGCGCAATGTCTTCAGACGGTCCGGCTCCACCGGCACGTCGTAATTGCCGTCTGCATCGGCGGTTTCATCCTGAACGGTCAGCATTGCCCCCGGCAAACCCTCTATCGAGAGGCGGAAGGTACGCGGTGTCGGGATCATGTTGAGCAGCTTGACCGTATAACCGTTGCGGATGGAACCATCAGACAACAGTACATATTGTGGGGTGCGATCATGCAGCACGTTGATGCCGATACGCTGGCGCATGGAAAGCGAGATAATAAGGGTAAGCCCGATCAGGGCCCAGACGATGAGGTAGAACAGGCTGCGCGGACGCAATACTTTCTTCCACGAAAGCTTCTGAACTCTATCCGAAAGGGTGTTCGGTGTTTCATACACGCGGGCCGGATTAATCGGCGCTGAACTATCATTGGTGGCAAGCGCCATATTGAAATTGTAATCGGCAAGTGTTGCATAGGAGATGAGGCCGCGCTGCTTGCCGACCTTGTCCATGACGCTGTCGCAGGCATCGATGCACAATGCGCAGGTGATACATTCGAGCTGCTGGCCGTCGCGAATATCGATGCCCATCGGGCAGGCGGCCACACAGGCATTGCAGTCTACGCAGTCGCCAACGGTTTCACCTGCAGCAATCGCCTTCTTGGAATGGCGCGAACGTGGTTCGCCGCGCCAGTCATTATAGGTGACGGTGAGTGAGTTTTCATCCAGCATCGCGGCCTGAATGCGCGGCCACGGACACATATATGTGCAGACCTGTTCGCGCATCAGCCCGCCAAAAACATAGGTTGTCGCCGTCAGGATTGCGACAGTTATATAGGCGACAGGGGCTGCATGGCCGGTTGCAAAATCCGAGAGCAGCGTCGGCGCGTCAGCAAAATAGAAAATCCAAGCGCCACCCGTCAGAATCCCGATCAGCAACCAGATCGAGTGCTTGGTCACGCGTTTCCAGATCTTGTCGAAGCTCCACGGCGCTTTGTCGAGTTTCATGCGCGCATTGCGGTCACCTTCGATGGCGCGTTCGACGACGAGATAGAGGTCGACCCAAACGGTCTGCGGGCAGGTATAGCCACACCATGCGCGGCCCGCGACAGAGGTCACGAGGAACAGACCAAGGCCCGCCATAATGAGCAGACCCGCCACATAATAGAATTCCTGTGGCCATATCTCGATGAAAAAGAAATAGAAGCGGCGGTTGGCAAGATCGATCAGAACCGCCTGATCCGGGGCATAAGGGCCGCGATCCCACCGTAGCCACGGCGTCAGATAATAGATCCCCAACGTGATGAACATGACGATCCATTTGAAGCGGCGGAAATTGCCTTGAACCCGCTTCGGGAATATCTTCACCCGCGCCGCGTAGAGGGATTGGCGGGTCTTGGGGGAATTGACCGCCTGAACGTCAATGCGTTCGACATCGTCTGACATTTTTTTGCTCCTGCCGCATTGGGCCTTCGGCAAGCTCAGAGGTTAAAGGGGAATGGGGGGGAGCAAGAGAGCACGAAAAGTGGGAGTGTTATTTCGGGCTTTCACAACCAAAATACTCCCTAATTCCCCTACTGCCTTACTCCCTTCTTTTCATTCGCCGCCACCCAGAGAGTGGACGAAGATTGCAAGCTGCTTGACGGTTGCGTCCCCCAGACGCGCTTCCCAAGCGGGCATGACACCATGCTTTGGACGAGCCACCTGCTTCGCAACCGCGTCTTCGCCCGAACCATAGAACCAGATAGCATCTGTCAGGTTCGGGGCGCCGAACTCACGCAGGCCCTTGGCATCCGCGCCATGGCAGACAGCGCAGTTTTCAGCGAACACCTTTTTGCCTTCCGGCACCATTTCAGGATTGTGCGGCGTACCCGAAAGGCTCACCACATAGGCTGCAACGTCACGAACCTGTTCTGGCTCAAGCACGTCGGCAAAGGCAGGCATTTCCGAAATGCGGGTTTCGCTGTCATCGGGCGACCGCACACCATGACGGATCGTTGTCAGGATATCGTCAACAGAACCGCCCCACAACCAGTCGTCATCGTTGAGGTTGGGATAGCCGGGCGCGCCCTGTGCGCCGGTGCCGTGGCACTGAACGCAGTTCACGCGGAAGGCCGCAGCACCACCAGCAATCGCATATTGGCGCAGGTTTTCATCGGCGATGATCTCATGGACGTCTTTTGCGTTGATCTGGTCCATGATGCCTTGTCGGTCAGCCGCGATCTGGGCGTTTTCCTTCCAGAAATCGCCACGGCTCGACCACTCGGTGAGACCAGCCGTCGAGCTTGAGATCAAGGGCCATGCCGGATAGGCGATGACATAGGCCAATGCCCAAAAAATGGTTGCGTAGAATGTCCACAGCCACCAGCGTGGCATTGGATTGTCGAGTTCCTGAATGCCGTCCCATTCATGGCCGGTGGTTTCTACGCCACTGACTTCATCAATCTTTTTGTCAGTCATTTTTGTCGTCCTTGAACGGTATTTCCTTCGCTTCATCGGCTTTCTTCTTGCTTCCGGGACGGAAAGCAAAGAGCACTACGAAGACAAAGAACAGAGCCATTGCGAGCAGGCCCCAGCTATCGGCGAAAGTGCGCAGGGTATTGTAATCCATTGCTGGTTCTCCGCTTTATCGTGCCTTGGGGGACTGATCGTAGGTCGAGAAATCAACGAGCGTTCCGAGCATCTGGAGATAGGCAATCAATGCATCCATCTCCGAAATGACCTGCGGATTGCCGTCAAAGTCGCCAACCTTCGCCTTGGGATAGCGTTCGAGAAGAGCAGTTGTATCGGCGTCAGGTTCTGCCTGTGCCTTAACGTCGGCAAGTGCATTGTCGACCATTTCCTGGCTGTAAGGCACGCCAACAGCAATATTGGCCTTAAGGTTGGCCGAGATAGTGTTGATGTTGAGTGGGCGTTCCAGAAGGAAGCCGTAATTCGGCATGACCGATTCCGGCACCACGTCGCGTGGGCGCACCAGATGCTGCACATGCCATTCGTTCGAATAGCGACCGCCAACGCGCGCAAGATCTGGACCAGTACGCTTCGAACCCCACTGGAACGAATGGTCATACATGGATTCCGCAGCCAGACTGTAATGGCCATAGCGTTCCACTTCGTCGCGGAACGGGCGGATCATCTGACTGTGGCAGAGATAGCAGCCTTCACGCACATAGATGTCGCGTCCCGCCAGCTCCAGTGGTGAATAGGGGCGCATCCCTTCCACTTTCTCGATGGTGTTTTCGAGATAGAACAGCGGTGCGATTTCCACGATGCCACCGACCGTCACGACAGCCAGCGAGGCGATCAGCAACAGCGTTGCATTTTTCTCCAGTTTGGAGTGGTTTTTCAGAAAAGACATCAATCACACTCCTTATTCGGCTGGCTGCATGGTTGCATCAGTCGCAGGCTGCGCACCGCCCATAGGAACCTCCTTGCGCAGATTCCCACGAATGGTCTGATAGACGTTCCAGGCCATAACCAGCCCACCGGCGAGATAGAGCACACCACCCAGCGTACGAATGACGTAGTAAGGGAACATGGCTGCAACGGTTTCGACGAATGAGTAGACGAGGAAGCCCTGGCTATCATATTCGCGCCACATCAGGCCCTGCTGGATGCCAGCAACCCACATGGCGGCGGCGTAGAGCACGATGCCGAGCGTCGCCAGCCAGAAGTGCCAGTTGACCATGCGGATCGAGTAAAGGCGTTCACGGTTCCACAGCTTCGGTGCGAGATAATAGACGGCGGCGAACGAGATCATGCCGTTCCAGCCGAGCGCACCCGCATGAACGTGCCCGATGGTCCAGTCGGTATAGTGTGACAGCGAGTTGACAGCCTTGATCGACAGCATCGGGCCTTCAAAGGTCGCCATGCCGTAGAAGGCGATAGCCGCAACCATCAGGCGGATGATCGGATCGGTACGAACTTTGTCCCATGCGCCTGAAAGCGTCATCAGACCGTTGATCATGCCGCCCCATGAAGGCATCCACAGCATGATTGAGAATACCATACCCAGTGTCTGTGCCCAATCGGGAACAGCAGTGTAATGCAGATGGTGCGGACCGGCCCAGATATAGAGGAAGATAATCGACCAGAAGTGCACGATCGACAGACGATAGGAATAGACCGGGCGGTTCGCCTGCTTTGGTACGAAATAGTACATCATGGCCAGGAACGGCACGGTGAGGAAGAACGCCACCGCGTTATGGCCATACCACCACTGTGTCACGGCATCCTGCACACCTGCGAAAGCGGAATAGCTCTTAACGCCTAAGAACGAGACAGGGATCGCCAGATTGTTGATGATGTGCAACATGGCGATGGTGATGATAAACGACAGATAGAACCAGTTTGCCACATAGATATGCGGCTCCTTGCGCTTCAGGATCGTACCGAGGAAAACCACCAGATAGGCCACCCAGACAATGGTGAGCCAGATGTCGACATACCATTCCGGTTCTGCATATTCGCGGCTCTGTGTGATGCCGAGCAGATAGCCGGTTGCGGCCATCACGATGAAGAGCTGATAGCCCCAGAACACGAACCATGCGAGGTCACCGCCGATGAGACGGGCGCGACAGGTGCGCTGTACGACGTAGAAGGAAGACGCAATAAGCGCATTGCCGCCAAATGCGAAGATCACCGCAGAGGTGTGCAGCGGACGCAGACGTCCGAAGTTCAGATAGGGTTCCAGATTGAGATCGGGAAAGGCGAGCTGCGCGGCGATAATCACACCGACCAGAAAACCGGCTACTCCCCAGAAAACCGTCGCGATGACACCGTAGCGAATCGGACCGTCCATGTAGGTGGATTGGTCGACCTTTTTTGGCGATAGGCTGTAGTCCGCATTGCGCATCAGCAAAATGGTGAAAATAGCCAGTGTAGCAAACAGAATCCACATATGGGTTCTGAACAGCTCATCATGAGAAAATCCGGCCAGAAGCACAGCAAAAAGCGCTCCCAGGCCAGACAGGACTGTTCCAGCGGCGTAGTTCATGTAATCCCCTCGCAGCGCAAGTCAGAAGCTGTCCAAGTAACGACAGCTATAGCGATAGGTTTCCTATCAGCACCTTGGGGATGGCTGTCATTGATCTAAATCAAAGACAGCTATCAAAGGGCCCGAAAAATAGGGAAGAAAGCCTGATTAGGGTTTGTCGTGAACGCGCTCCAACTGGATCATGATGCGGGATGCAGAATTATGTCATCCGACAATCGTACCCGGTACGATGATTGATGCACTCAGACCACTTTGCGGGCGATTGCGCAGCGTTAGCTCGCCGCCCATCCGTTCTGTGGCCATTTTCACGATTGCGAGGCCAAGACCGCTACCGGTTTCGTTGCGATGCGAACCGCGGAAGAAACGCTCGGTCACATGCGGCATTTCGCTTTCGGGAATGCCAGGGCCATCATCCTCGACGACGAGCCTGATTCTGCCCGCTTCGGCCTCGATCCGGCAGCGGACGGTGCCATCCCTGGGTGAATGATTGACCGCATTTTCGATTAGATTGCGTGCGGCAAGCGTAAAAAGATGAGGGGAGGGCAAATTAACCAGAGGCATGGCTTTCGGCAGTTCGATGGCAACGCCGCGCTGGGCAGAAAGCATCCGCATGTCCGTGGAAACCGCAACCAGAAGCTGGCAAGCCGGTTCATGTGTGGCTGTTTCCATTTCGTCGCTGGTTTCGAGCGCTGCGAGATCAAGCAACTGGCTGACAAGACGGCTGGTGCGGTCGACGCCCGCCGCGATCTGGCGGACGGCATTGGCGCGCATTTTATCGTCCTGTGCGCCTTCGGCAATCTGCGCCTGTGTCTTCAGTCCGGCAAGCGGGGTCTTCAACTCATGCGCGGCGAAGATCGCAAAGTTACGCTCGCGCTCACGCGCTTCCTCGACACGATGGAAAAGCCCGTTCAGCGCCGTGACGGCTGGTGCAATCTCCTTGGGCAGGTTCTGCTCGGGCAGCGGGCGCAGATCCTGCGCCTGTCGCTTGGCAAGCACGGACGCAAGGCGGCTCAGCGGATCAAGACCGCTCCTTACGCACAGCCAGATCATCAGCGCCAGGACAGGCAACATCAGCAGGGCTGGCAGCACAAGACCAGTCACCACGTTCTGTACCAGCCTTTCACGAACGCTCAGGCTGTCGCCGACCATGACACGCAGACCGAGTTGGGTGTTTTCCACCGCGAACACGCGCCAGCGGTCGCCCGCGACTTCCGTATCGGAGAAGCCGTTCGCGACATTCGTAAGCCTTACGCCAGGCGCGCTTTCAGAGCGCCCCACGAGCTTGCCGTCGAGCGCCCATATCTGGCAGAACAACTGCCGGTCATAGAGCGGGAAATCCGGCATCGGCTTCAGCGATAACTGCCCGCCATCGCCCTCCGGCCCAACTTCCACGCGATGCTCGGTCAGAAGCGAATTGACCATTCGTGCGGCTTCCATCAGGCGCGCATCGAGCACTTTTTCGAGTTGCGACTGGGTGCTGATGTGGATCCATACAACCGCAAAAAGCCAGACGACGCAGGTGACGCCGATGAGGATGCCGGTCAGGCGGCTGCGAATGGAATTCATGCGTTAGCCCCCGCGAGACGATAGCCGACACCGCGCACCGTTTCGATATAATCGGAACCGAGCTTCGAGCGCAGGTGGTGGATATGCACTTCCACCGCGTTGCTCTCCACTTCCTCCTGCCAGCCGTAAAGCGCTTCTTCCAGCGAAGATTTGGAGAAGGTGGCGGTCGGCCGTTCCATCAAGGCGCGCAGGATCGAGAACTCGCGTCGCGTCAGCCTGAGGGGGGCACCATTGAAACGCACCGACATCTCCGCCGGATCGAGCTCGACCCCGCGCCATTCGAGCAGGGCATTTGCGCGTCCGGCACCGCGCCTTGCGATGGCGCGCACGCGGGCTGCAAGTTCATGGAGATCGAAGGGCTTGCCGACATAATCGTCGGCACCCGCATCAAGGCCCGCTATGCGCTCGGGCACCTGATCGCGCGCAGTCAGCAAGAGAACCGGTGTTTCGTCGCGACCGCGTCGCATCGTCTTGAGGACGTCGAGGCCCGAGCCGTCAGGCAGCATCAAGTCGAGTACCACGGCATTATAATTCTGGGCGGCGAGGGCTGCTTCCGCATCGCCGCAATTGGAAACGGCATCCACGGTGAAACCGGCAAGCCCCAACCCTACGGTAAGTCCGTCAAGGAGGATTGGGTCGTCTTCTACCACGAGTATGCGCATGAGTTCCTGTTTCTGCCGTTATTGATGTTTAAGGCCGCCGAGGCTTTTCCGTGCGCCAGCTTAAGGCTGCCTTAAGGTGGCGGGGACATTCGCCTCTTGCAACATGATAAATTTATCCGAATCGAATTATGCGGAAAATGGTAATGCGTTTCCCTACGGGCCTTGTCGGCTTATTTATTGGTCTGTTTCTCGCGCTCGGCCCGGCATCAGCAGCGAACCCGCTGCCGGTCGATCAGGCGTTCCGTCTGAGCGTGCTGAAGGATGCCGATGGCCGTCTTGTGCTCAATTGGCAGATAGCGGACGGATATTATCTATACCGCGATCACATTGAAGCGAAGGACGGTCAGGGGAAAGCGCTTGCCGTCGACACACAACCCGGCCAGCCCAAGGACGACCCCAATTTCGGACGGCTTGAAGTCTATTACACCCATGCCACAGCAAGCGTTAAGGCCGGTGCGCAGCCGCTGGAGCTGACTTATCAGGGCTGTCAGGAAGACGGCATCTGCTACCGTCCTGAAACAAGGACCATCGATCCCGTCACGCTCGCAATATCCAGTGAAATGGGCCAGAAGGCAAAAGCGCTGATGCAGGCATCGGTGTTCGCGCCGGCTGCGGGTCAACCCGTGGAGCGGAATATGGCGTTTGCTCTCGCACCGGAAAAAGGCATGGTCGAAGGACTGCTCGATCAGGGTGGCACCGGACTGGTGATCGCGGCATTTCTGGCTTTCGGCGTTCTGCTTGCTTTCACGCCGTGCGTTTTTCCCATTTATCCGATCCTTGCCGGAACGCTGGCTCGCGAAGGTGAAAAGCTGACGGCAAAGCGCGGCTTCATGCTTTCCGCGGTGTATGTCGTCAGCCTTGCTCTGGGCTTTGCCGTTGTGGGTGCAATTGCGGGCTGGTCGGGGCAAAATTTGCAGATGGTGCTGCAATCGAAATGGACAGCGCTCGCACTGGCCGGAATGTTCACGCTTCTGGCACTCTCCATGTTCGGCCTGTTCCAGATACAACTTCCAAATTCTTGGGTCAGTGCAATTTCATCACGCACGGGCCAACGGACAGGCTCCAAACGATCGGCCGCCATTCTCGGTTTCTCGTCCGTGCTTATTGTCGGTCCTTGCGTGACGGCACCGCTTGCAGGCGCGCTGCTCTATATAGCGCAGACGGCCAATGTCGCGCTGGGCGCTTCCGCGCTCTTTGCACTCGGTATCGGTAAGGGATTGCCGCTCATTGCTTTCGCTACGCTCGGGGCGGGCACGCTTCCGCGCGCAGGCGCATGGATGGAAACGGTAAAGCAGATTTTCGGCTTCGGTTTTTTGGCGACTGCAATCTTCATGGCCGCTCCGCTTCTGCCGCCCGGCGTGGACATGGTGCTGTGGGCGCTTCTGCTTTTTGGGACTGCAAGTTTCGCCTTTCTCAGGATTCCGGGGCGCAGCGTTGTAGCGCGCACAATCGGCACGGCAGCTTTCGTCTATGGTGTCATTTTGATGCTGGGCGTCGCTTCGGGCGGAAAGGACCCGTTGCAGCCGCTGGCCGCATTCGGTAACCGTGGCGGCAACCAGAATCTGGCGGCGCTGCAATTTGCGCCGGTCGAGACGGTTTCTTCCCTTCAGGAGAAACTTGGCAGTGTGCGCGGCGACAAGCCGACGCTCGTCTATTTCACGGCGGATTGGTGCGTAAGCTGTTCCACCGTGGAGCGTCGGGTTTTGCCCGATGCGAGTGTGAAGAAGGCGCTGGGTGACTATCAGTTGGTGAAGGTGGATATTTCGCAGCTCACCAGCGGCAATGCCGATCTTATGGAAAAGCTTGGTGTGGCTGGCCCCCCGACGATGATCTTCTTCAATCGCATCAGCAAGGAACCGGAAGGAACCAGACTGGTGGGCGATGTCACAGCCGCCTCTATCGAACGTTCGGTCGGCCTTATGAGCGCTGACCATAAATAAAGGATGTAAGGATTCAAGATGGCCCGGGGGCAAGGAAATTGACCGTATCAACTGAAAAGCAGGACGCACGGAGATCATGGCTACGGGTGGCCGTAGTTGCCTGTCTGCCTTTTGCTGCCGCAGCATGCGCGACTGCATCGGCAGATCGGCCGATTGCCATCACCATGTCGCAGCCGGCAGCCTTTAAACCGGAGCCTGCGGCCGAACCAGTCACAGAACCGGCGCTGGAAGTGCAAACGGCCAAGAGCGAATATGAGACCATGTATGGCGCGGTGAATGATCGCGGCAATCTCATTCCCGCACTTGATGTCAGCAAGATTGCGGATCGCAATCTGCGCCGGGAAGTCGATTACGCCACGACGGAGCCGGTTGGCACCATTGTGGTCGATCCCTATGCGCGCTACCTCTATCTCGTGCAGCCCGGCGGCAAAGCGATCCGCTATTCGGTGGGTGTCGGTCGCGCCGGTCTGACTTTCTCAGGGGATGCCAAAGTTGCCTATAAATCGCAGTGGCCGCGCTGGACGCCGACGGCCAACATGATCAAGCGCAATCCGGAGCATTACGCAAAATATGCCAAGGGGCTGGAAGGCGGTATTCGCAATCCGCTCGGTGCCCGCGCGCTCTATCTTTATCGTGACGGCAAGGACACGCTTTACCGCATTCATGGCACCAACGAGCCTTGGTCTGTCGGCAAAGCAGCATCGTCCGGCTGCATCCGTCTCTACAATCAGGACATCCTTGATCTCTACAAGCGCGCTTCCGCCGGTGCGCGTGTCGTTGTTTTGGATAAATCCCAATCGGGCAAAGGAGCAAGCTCATGATGAACCGTCGTCAGATACTGGCCGCAACGGCAGCCGGTGCCGCAACGATTGTGATTTCAGGCCGGGAGAGCCTTGCGCAACGCGTGCCGACAGTTGCGGAAGTGCTTTACGACAAGGAAATTCCGGTTTTGGGCAATCCGAACGGCGATGTGACCATCGTGGAATATTTTGACTACCAGTGCCCCTATTGCAAGAAAGGGCATGGCGAACTTATGCGCGTGGTCAAGAATGATGGCAATGTTCGCCTTGTCATGAAGGACTGGATCATCTTCGGCGACACGTCGGCCTATGCCGCACGTCTGGTTCTGGCTGCGGAAAAATCCGGCAACTATGTGAAGGCGATGGAAGCGTTGATGGCGACGCCAGGTCGCCTCACGCCGGAACAAGTGGATGCCGCGCTGAAAAAGGGCGGACTGGATCCGGCAAAGCTCAATGCGGCCTACAAAGCCGACTCAAAGCGCATCAATGCCATCCTTGAACGCAATATGGATCAGGGTGAAGCCTTCAATTTCGGCGGCACGCCTTCCTTCGTTATTGGCACCAAGCTCTATGGCGGTGTCATGAAGGAGCCGGAACTGATCGAAGCGATCAAGGACGCGCGAAAGTCTTGAGCTGGCAAGCTTGATGAAGGGCGGAGTTAGATAGCTCTGCCCTTTTGATTCAAAACGGATAATGCTGCGGACCTTCGACGGTGATCCAGCGCAGGTCGGTGAACTCGTTGATGACGGCTTTTCCGCCAAACCGGCCATAACCGGAAGACTTCACACCGCCGAACGGCATTTGCGCTTCATCGGCAACCGTCGGGCCGTTGATGTGACAAATGCCGGTTTCAAGCTTTTTTGACAGCGCCAGCGCTCGTTTCACGTCCTGACTGAAGATCGCCGATGAGAGACCGTATTCAGTATCGTTGGCCACACGGATTGCCTCGCCGGCATCCTTGACACGGATGATGGGCTTCACAGGTCCGAAGGATTCCTGCGCATAGATGTCCATATCCGGCGTCACTCGATCGATGATCGTCGCCTCGACGATGGAACCGTCGCGCTTGCCGCCCGCCAGAACCTTGCCACCCTTTGCGACCGCATCCTTGATGAGAGCATCCATGCGTTCGGCCGATTTGAGGTCGATCAGGGAACCGAGAACGACATTGCCACGCGGATCACCCGCAGGGAGCGATTTCGCCTTGGCGGCAAGTTTCTCCGCGAAGGCGTCAGCCACCTTCTCATGTACGATAAAGCGTTCCGTGGACATGCAGATCTGGCCCTGATTCATGAAGGCACCAAAAGCAGCGGCATCGACCGCTTGGTCAAGATCGGCATCCTCCAGCACGATAATGGGTGCCTTGCCGCCCAGTTCCAGCAGCACCGGCTTCAGATGCTCAGCTGCCAGTTTGGCGATGATCTTGCCGATATTGGTAGAGCCGGTGAAATTGATGCGGCGGACCGAAGGATGAGCGACAAGGGCCGCGACGATTTCCGGCGCATCCTCGGGCGCATTGGAAATGACATTGACCACACCGGCAGGAAAACCCGCATCGTTGAGCGTTTTGACGATCAGGTGATGAACGCCGGGGCAGGATTCGGATGACCGCAGGATAACCGTGTTGCCGCAGGCAAGCGCCGCCGCTATCGCGCGGGCGCCGAGAATAATTGGCGCATTCCATGGTGCCATGCCAAGCACCACGCCAACCGGCTGACGGACGGCCATGGAAACGATGCCAGGTTTGTCGGAGGGGATGATCTCCCCGGTGATCTGAGTGGTTAGCGCAGCAGCTTCGCGCAGCACACTGGCGCCAAGGCGCACATTAAAGCTCGACCAAGGGGCGGTCGCCCCGGTCTCTTCGAGCATGAGACGGATGAATTCATCGGCCCGGCTTTCCATCAGATCGGCAGCCTTGTTCAGCAGCGAACGACGCTCGTTCGGTCCCGTTTCAGACCAGTTTGCGAAGGCTTTCGCGGCAGATTTCGCAACCGCATCGACGTCGGCGAGGTTGGCCGCAGGCGCTGTAGTGGCGACTTTTGTGGTAACTGGGTCCATGCGGTCGAATGTCTTGCCCGATGCGGAGGCCATCTCCTTACCGTCGATAATGAAGCCGATTGTCATCATGGTCTTCTCCCTGTTTTAAGCATTTCCCGCAAAGTGCGAAGCGGCCTTGCGCAGGATAACGCGGCGAAACAAACACTTGGAGCGGTTTCGATAACTTAGGTTCAACGGGAAACGCTCTAAGTACCGCATCATGGTATAAATGCAGGAAGCTCGCATGACCCTTATTTGTGAACAGGCTGTGGAACGGTGAAATGCGCCGCGAGAGTCTGGTTGAATTGGACCTGTAATAAATGGCTGCTTTGTCGGAAGATATCCCACAAACATCAAGGTCTTTGCGCTACTTGAATAACTGGAGCGGTTCACTTGTACATAATGCAAGGAACCGCTCAGCCTTTTTGTTTTATACACTGTCCGGCACATTGAAGCCGGACAAACAATCAACCTGGCATTATGAATTATCCCAGATATTCATCGCACTTCTGACTCGAAAATGCGCTCTTTCGGGCATGCCGGATATTAAGAATCGAACACTACAGATCTTCTTTCAGCGATCAATGCAAAAGGATCTGTCTCGCCGGTGTCTTTTATTGCCATTCGGCCGTGTCAAGAGCAACATTCTCGAGAATTAGTGACCAATTATTTCCGATATAATAATCAGATTCAAATGTGCCATCTCTGTACCCGGAAAGCATATCTTGGGGTATGTGGATGATGATATCATTTTTTCCTGATACGTCGGAAGGAAGGATATTATGCAAGTAAGGTATTGTATTTCCGATTATTTCTCCAGATTCACTTTCACCATTCAGATAAATCATCAAATTAATACAATCATAGGAGGTCCACGTTGATGAGTATGGAATGTAAATATCTAGTCCATAAACTATACTGTTTCCATTTATTACATTCGCATAATTATTGAGATGTGGAGCGGGCAGAGTTCTGTTCGTATTATTATAGTCAGGATGATTTGATGTCGCGTTGCCTGTTACCGTCGGCACCACCGGTCTGCTTAGAACGGTGTTGGATGTCGTCGGATTTACAATCATGTAGGAAAAGAGATTGTACCCTTTCTGATCGGGGTCCGGATAAACGTGTGCATATGGAACTTCCACGCCGTCAAATATGGCTTCTTCGATAGATACAACTTGAACGTTTTCCTGTGCGGGGTTGCCTGGTGCGTTAGTGGAAATCCAGAACACTACATTCTGTCCCCGGAGATAGTTCTGGGGCTTTTGGATTTTTAACGTGAAGCCCGGATTGTTGACTGTGGGGCTATCGGGGATGGCGATAGGATTGGGATTGAAAATTACCGGCATCAGGTTTTGATCGAAGTCGCCAGAATCAAATGTGGCAATAACGAAAGTATATTCAAAAGCGCCTGCCGAAGGGACGTTTTTGGGAGCGATTGAGATCGTGCCGCAGAACCGCGTCAGACTACCGATCTTGAGGGTAGCAAAACCGTTGCCATCCGTTTTTGTGGTAATCGAGCCGGACGAATCGACCTGAACAGCTTTATTCTGCGAATCGAAGAACCGCAGGTCTGGCGTTCTCGGACTGAAATACCAGAGCACCTCCTTACCGGGTTGAGGAATGTTTTCGGACAGGTACCGGAAGGTGTACAATACGGTCTGACTATCGTCGGAAGGATCAACTCCGTTGCCTTCCGAAGGATTGTGAGCATAATTCCTACCAATGAGGACCGAATAGTCCGGCAGGGCCACTTCATCATATTCATAGGTGAAATCACAATGCGCCAGAGCAAGTGGGGCATTGGCATCGAATTGTGCAAGTCCTGTGGTGGTACCTTTCACTGTGGCCGTCGCATAACCCTGGGCATCCGTCATAGGATCGAAATCCACAACGACGGCATCGTCTGAAGGCTCGTCCCAGGACATCGGATAATTGGCCAGCGCATGATCGAACTGGTTCGTCAGTTGCAATGTAACGACCGTCGTTTGATCGATGGGTAGGTGTGTGCCGCTCTTCGGTCCAATAAGCGTCAGGTTATTGTATAGACTGCTTTTGGTGAAGGTTAAGGTTTGTGTGGTCGATGTTCCATCGTCAGCAGTAACGGTTAGTTGCGTCGTGGCCGGCGTGGCTGGACGGCCTTTCAGTGTCTCATAGCGGATACGGTTATTTGACACCCCATATGAATCTGTTTTGGTGGTGGCGTTCTCCAATTCTGCGCCGTTGGTGCAGCTCCAGGTCAGTGTTGCGTTAGAAGCAGGCTGGCCGTTTTTTCCGGTAAGCTTTGCTTTTAAAGGCAGCCAGGTATCGTAGCGCATATTCGCACTTGAGGGTGGGGTTATGATTATGGCTGCTAACGCCGTAAAGTTGAGCGGAATGTTGGTGGGGACAGTTACACCAGGGTTCTCCGCAACGAGCACGCCTGAATTGATGGCAGTGTCAGCCTTAACTGTGAAAGTGGCGATTCCTTCAGACGAAGTGCGCGGATTTTGGTCGCTGACGGTAATATCGTCACTGAGGGAAGTTACGGTCAGAATTTCCGAAGCTACAGGTTTTTGGTCAAGATCCGTCACTTTGACCTGAACTGTCACAGTGTCGCCGACAGCGAACGGGCCAGCGTTTGGCGGCGTTATCTGTGTAATCGTATTCGCATAAACTTGGTAGCTTCCGGTATAAAGTGCCCCTCCTGACGATGTGATTTTTACATCAACGGTCTCAACCGTTCCCTGAGGGATTCCCTTGTCTGTCAGAGTGCTCTTTGCCGTACCGTCAGTGCCCGTCCAGGACACAAATGGCTGAAAATCAGAGGAACGGCGGCTGGAGGATGCTATCCATTGAATGAGTTGGCCTTGCATTGGCGAACCCTTTTCATCCTGCAATGTCACGGAAAAGTCTATTCCGTTTGCAGCTGAAATCGGTCCGGTCTTGCTCGCATCGGGTTGGACGTCTGTGAACCGTTGTCCGCCGATTGTGAACGTTGGATAGTCGAAGGCCAGCGTGGCCCCTTCAGTGCTACCGTCAAGGCTAACGCGTAGCTTTACCTCGCCGCTCATTCCATAGGGGACGTTATCAACCACTATCGTTGAAACGGCAATGCCGTCAGAGTCGGTTTTGCTCTTGGAAGGCGATATGTCTACCAGCGAGCTGTAGGACGTATCGTCGACCAATGACCACAGAATATCACAACCAGGAAATGGCGCGCCGTTCCCCCCAGTGTAAAGTGAACGAAGAGGGTATGTCACGCCCGGCTGCAAGACCGATCCATTGGGAGGCCAGAAATTGTTCACCTGCATCGTGGGGAGATCAATGGATTCAATCGTAAGATATGAAGAATTTTTGAGGTCCTCATAAGATATTGACAGGGTAGATTTTCCGGATTCCTGGTATTTATTGGATGATGTCTGATATAAAAAATTATTATGGAGTTTGGTTGATTTTGATATGTTGTTTATTGTGTCTTTTACTTGATAATTAATGCTATTGCCGTCATCAATTAAGTCTCCATTAGCATTAGCATTTAAAAGATAAAATTGAGTTCCTGAAACTCCCTTTGATGTTATTTTCGTTTTTCCACTTGCGTCATTTCTTGGGAATACTGTCTGCAAAACAGGACCATCTGTGACGGCTGGGGCTATGCTAGGGGCGCCGAAAATACAATCGATCTCAAGTTCTTCACCCGGTTCATCCTGTGGCCAGACAGCGAGGCGTATGGCCACCTGTGCGTCGGGATCATCAAGCGGAACTTTGATATAGTTGATGCCTTCGCCTTTGCCGTTGGTCAGCGTGGTTGGCTGGCGAAGAACGGCCTCGCCTTCGACAAGTCGCCATATAAGCCTGCGTTTGAATAAAGGCTGGTTGAGCTTATCCTTATAGCTGACCGCAAGCTCGACATACTCGTTCGGGGCCAGAGCAGCTCCGCGTTCTGTCGTTTTATAAGATAGAATATTGTTTTGTTGAGTAAGTATATCGTTACGCATTATAATTTCCTTGAAATTGGATTAAAGTAGAAATGGTGCCGACTTGTTCGTCGGCACCGGTTCTTGAATAGATAAATTATTAAGGAAATAATCTTTATCAGGTAGGGCCGACGGTGTTTATGCTTCCTGCGTAGTATTTTTTCGGCATTGCGTATGTATTGTTGCCAATTCTATGTTTCACGCTGTAATCAATGTAGATCGTTCCGGGGGTCCCGATCGCATTCATTCCAAACCCGACAAGTTTTTCTTTCGGAATTACTGCAGTTAATGGGGATTGGCTGGTGCTTCGGAAATTAATTACTCCTAATGTAAATATGGTATTGTTCGGGATGTTGCTGCCCTGAAACCATCCATTGATGTAGACTGTCACAGTAATGACGTCGCCGTCTTGTAGATGGTCTGGGTTGCCATCACAGTCGATATAAACGGTCACGTCACTTGAGGCGTCATTCAGGGTTGCGGCGTGATTTAACAGATATGGGCTTTCATTGAGGGTGCGCAAAGGTGATGCGGGAGGCCGCGTGATGATTTCGCCTTCTGTCGTGGCATAAGCCGTCACTGGCGAAATAGAGTCATTGCCGTTGATAATGGTATAACCGAACCGGTTCTGCGCATCTTCATGGAGCATATTGACGGGAACCTGAAAGCCCTCATTGTAGATCGTGTTGAACGGACCGGATACGAATTGCGTTCCATTTATCAGCAAGGCGGCCTGCGCCCTCGGATACAGTTGGTAACTTGACGTAGTGTCGGGCAACAAGACAAGAATGTGTGTGCTGCTACCACCAAGCTGTATGATGCCGTCTTCATCCACCGGCAATAACGGAGGGCCGTATGTTGTGGTCAAACCCGAATAGGACGAGAAGAAGACTTCAGGCCCTACGTATCGACTGTCCGGATCATTCTCCACGACAAGACTGATTGAGGAAAGAGTTTTGGTTGGTGCGGCAAGATAGAAAGTGCACTTTCCGTCAGCGCCCACCTTAAGCACATAACCCTCATCCCCCCCGGCAACGGTGTTGTGGTCGCTGTCGATCACGATCAAAGTAGAGGGGGATGTGAAAACTTGCAGGTTCGGATACGATGAGCCCGCCCCACCGCTTACTGTCACGTCCACCTTAATAAGTTTGTCAGGTTCTGAAGTGGTTGGCACGGCCCCCTTTCCGAATTCTGTAGCTAGAGTTTTGTTGAACACAGGTGAAATCGTATATGTCATTGCAATATCCTTTGGGTTGTGATGCCCAAGGAGGATGAGTGAAATGAAGCTTATGAACTACTGACAAATCTGACACGGTGATTGCGAATATAGAGCGGTACCGCTTCAAATCCTCGGTCGCGGGTTGGGCGTAGCATCACGCTATCTCCAGCAATCATCATTCGGGCTAAAGTCAGATTTCTGGGTTACGGTATTCGAGAAGCAGCATCCTCGGCGCGATACGTCATTTTTTGATCGACAGGTTTTGCCCGATACTAAATCAGTAACTAATTTAGTAAAGTATAGTTGAAATAAATATCGATTTATGTTGATTTTTAATAGTTTGTATGAATAAATTTCACATCGAATTTCATTTTAAAAATTTATGGATCAAGTCATTGAAAAGCATTTCCTTTGAAAAGACGTGCGGATGCGCTGATTTCCGGTCATTTTTGTTGAGAACAACCTTATATTCACAGCTCGCTTTGGGTGCGCTTGTGGTTATTCCCGTGCCGCAAGCCGTTGCGCAGGCGCCACTTCATGGTGGCGATGGCGGCCTTGGCACCTGGGACCTATCATACCATTTTGAAGGTGCGGGTGGTGGGGTCGAGCAAGTTGGCGGAAACGCCAAAGGAAGCGTACTTGGTCGGTCCGGTACGCCTGTTATGAATCCTGGCGGTGGCGGTGGTGGCGCAGGGGGGGCTGCAGGGGGGAAAGGCCTTCAATGGCAAGGTTTGCCAAGTCAGGGCAAGGGCGGAGACGGTGGAGCGGGCGGCGCGCATGGTTATATCCTTGATGCCGCCGGAACGACATATTCGAATTCGACGTCCCTTGCGGGTTCTGATGGTATGCGGGGGGAAGACGGTGCGGCCGGGACTGGTCCTGGAGATCTCTTTGGTGGCTCCGGTGGCGGCGGTGGTGCTGGCGGTTTTGGCCTTGTTGTTGATCAGGCGGGCAGCGTCGTCAATGATGTCGGCGCTACCATTGCGGGAGGGGCAGGTGGTGCTGGCGGCAACGGTGCCGATGAACTCATCAACGAACCTTATGGCGGTGCGGGAGGCAATGGTGGTGCTGGCGGCATTGGCATTTATGTCCGCGACCCGGATCTTTCTATTACGAATAATGGAATAATTCGCGGTGGAGAAGGGGGGGCGGCAGGTGCGGCCGGTAAATCGCCCGCCGTGTATGGTCAACCGCTCCTTGCTCCGAATATTGGAGGAGACCCCGGTGCAGGCAGCTCAGCTATAGCGATCGATACTACTGGCGCGTCTCCGGTAAATAGCACGCGGTCCTTGATCAACGGCGCGACAGGGGAAATTTATGGCGGTCGCGGCGGGGCCAGTGCTTCAGTGGCCGGTAGCGTAACCTCACTCATTCACGTTGACGGAGCCGATGGTGGTGACGGCGTATTGTTAGACGGAGGGATTGTCAACCAGGGCATCATTCAGGGGGGGGACGGCAGTGCTGCAGGTGTTGGACCCGACGCTACTTTAACCGACAGCGTCACCGGGCTACCTTTGGTTTTCCAAGGAGCAAACGGCGGTTCTGGCGGGGATGGCATAGATTCGTATAATTGGGATTCCACGAAGACGACCAATAACAGCGGCACTGTGAAGGGGGGGCAGGGTGGAGCCGGTGGTGACGTTGCTGCACCAAGTGCGACTAACTCGGGCAACGGCGGCAACGGTGGTGGTGGTCTTATCATCCGCAACTCCGGGAGGCCGGGCACTCAAACGCTTATCAATACGGGAACGATTATCGGTGGCGACGGTGGTGCTGGCGGACACGTTGCCAACACAGACCAAACAAACGGATCCGGCGGAAACGGTGGCAATGGCCTTTACATATTCGGTAATCTTATCAACAGCGGCACAATCCGGGCTGGGACCGGCGGTGCTGCGGGTAGCGGAATGGCTGGTAAGGATGGTTACGCAGTGGACATGTGGGGCGACGGCAGTATTCTGGAAATCCGCAGTGGTTCGAATATAGTCGGTACCGTAGTTGCTAATTCAAAGAACAACGTCTTTGCCCTCGGCGGTGATCAAGACGCAACCTTCTCGGGCACGTTGTCAACGACGTTTGACCATGCTTCTGATTACCAGGGGTTTAAGATATTCCGTAAATCGGGAGCCAGCACATGGACCCTTGCCGCATCCTACAATAATGACTGGCAGATACGAGGTGGCATCCTGGAAGTTGGTGACAAGGGCGCGATCGCCGATACCAGCACCATCGATACCGGTCTTGCAAATGACAAGGGTTATCTCGCCTTCAACCGTTCAGATACCGTGACTTTCGGCGGGACAATTACCGGTACGGGCGGTTTTAAACAACGCGGTGCGGGAGTTGTAACCCTGACTGGCAGCAACGATTACACCGGGGATACCGTCGTCGCAAACGGTACGCTTTCGGTTGCCAGCGAAGGTGCGATAGGCACCGGAGGTCTTGTGCTTTCGGGCGGTTATCTCCAAATTACCGGCACCGACTACACCGCGACCGGCAAGAGCGTCACGATAAGCAGCCAGAAAACCGGCTTCGACATTGCTGATAGTTCCAACAGCTTTACCGTTTCACAAGACATATCGGGTTCTGGAGAACTAACGAAAAAGGGAGCGGGCACTCTCGTTTTGACAGGGACGAAGAGCTACACCGGCGGTACGGTGATCGAAGCTGGTGACTTATGGCTGGGGGATGGCACAACGGATGGTTCCATAGCCGGCGACATTTCCATCGCATCACAAAGCAAGCTCTATGTTAAGAATACCAGCGCCTATACACTGGGCAGCGATATAAGCGGTGACGGCGGTATTGTGCAGGACGGTAGCGCAGTGCTGACCCTTACCGGCAACAATAAATATAAAGGTGGTACTCTACTCAACAGCGGGACTGTTTCGGTTCAACAGGAGGAGAATCTTGGCGATGCTGCCGGTGATCTGAACTTCTCCGGCGGAACGCTGCAGATTACCGGCACGGATTTCAACGGTACCGACCGAACAATCAACTGGGGTGCACAGGGTGGCCAGTTTGATATTGCCGATGCTGGTAATAGTTTCACGCTGGCAAATGAGTTTACCGGTTCAGGTGGTCTGACTAAGTCCGGTAAAGGTACGCTCGTGCTGACAGGCGATAGCAGTAGTTTTGCGGGCCTGACGAATATCAATGCGGGAAGCTTGCGCATGCATGGCGGATCGCTAGGTGACGGCACCGGCACAGTGAATGTCGCGAAGGACGCTTCGCTTGGTGGCTATGGCACCATTGGCGGGACGACTAATGTTGCTTCGGGCGGTACGTTGTTTGGCCGCAGCGGACAAGTACTCAATTTTTCAGGTGATCTGACCCTCAATGCGGGCAGTAATGTCGATGTAACGCTTAACGGCGGACCATCGAACAATGAGATTTTCCACGTGGATGGTGGTCTGACTGTCGATGGTACATTGACGATCAATCCGAACAGCAATGTGGATGTCGGTGTCTATCGTATTTTTCAGTCCGACAATGGCCTGACCGATAACGGCATGAGCTTGGCTCCGGGCAGCGACCCGGATTATGGCTTGCAAGTGGTTCAACAGAGCGGCCAGATCAATCTTGTCAACTCAGGTAGTCGCAGTATGTCCTATTGGGACGGAACAACGCTGGTGGGCGACGGAACGGTCCATGGCGGCGATGGGACATGGGATGGGAATACCAGCAACTGGACCCATATGGATGGCACCAACAATTTTCAATGGCCTGACGGTCAGTTCGCGATCTTTCAAGGCACGGGCGGTACAGTGCAGGTTGCAACAGGCTTCCAACCGAATGTCAGCGGGATGCAGTTCTTCGTTGATGGTTATACGATCAAGGATGGCTCAATCACACTTGGTTCCGCGGACAACAGGATCATCGTCGGCGACGGTACTGCGCAAAGCGCCAGCTATGTGGCAACAATCGCTTCAGTGCTTGACGGGGCAAACGGGTTCACAAAGTCAGGTTATGGCACGCTCAAACTGACCGGTAACAATACGTATAGCGGTACAACAACGGTGCAAGAGGGGACGCTCGAGCTAAGTGGCAACGGTGCCCTCAATGCTGGGTCCGAGATCGCGCTTGTCGGTACCCAGTTCGATCACGGACGTCTACTGATCAACAAGGACCAGGATTCTCAACTTGCGAACCGTGTCAGTGGCGTCGGCGACGTGACCAAGGACGGCATTGGTGTTGTAACGTTTACCGGGGATAACACGTTCAGCGGTGGCTTGACGGTCAAGGCAGGTGCGGTAAAGGCCGGCATTGCCAACAATGCCTTCGGTTCAGGCAATGTCTCCATCATGGGTGGCGCCACGCTTGATCTGGCAAGCTTCAACGAAACAGTTGGCAATCTGATCGGTGACAAGTCAGGCGATGGAAATATCGACCTTGGCTCCGGTACGCTGACGCTCAATCAGAACTTGCACGGCGATTTTTCCGGTGTGATCACTGGCTCTGGCGGTATCAGCAAGAATGGCGATGGCGATCTGGTGTTCTATGGTCAGAACAATTATTCCGGTACAACAATGGTCAACCAAGGTGCTCTGGTGCAGGGCGCTGCAGGTGGGCTGTCGGCCAACTCCGTCTATAATGTGGCCGACGGGGCGCAAATTGAACTCGGAGGTTTTACCACCGATATGGCAGGGCTTTCAAATGGGGGCGATGTCATATTCGGTGGAACCGGCGGAACAGTGCTGAATGTGCTCGGTGATTATGCCGGCAACGGCGGTACACTGAAAATGTCAGCGGTCTTGGGCGACGACAATTCGCTGACCGATCGAATGAATGTTAGTGGCAACACAACCGGCAACAGCCGGATCGCCATCACTAACCGTCGGGGCTTTGGCGGCCAGACGGGCAACGGTATTGAGATTATCTCGGTCGCTGGCAACTCGGATGGTACTTTCACACTCAACGGCGATTACACAACCAAAGACGGCAAACAGGCAATCATGACTGATTCGGCCTATGCCTATACACTGCAAAAGGGTGGTGCCGACACGCAGAATGACGGCAATTGGTATCTGGTCAGCCAGAACGAGAAGTCCAGTTCCGCTCCTGATTCCGACTGCAACAGTACCAATAGCTGTCCAACACCACCATCGGGCCGTTACAGCGCTGCCGCTCCAGTCTATGAATCCTATACCGCAACGTTGCAGGCTCTGAACAAACTCCCGACACTGCAGCAGCGCATCGGTGAGCGTTATTTGGGTCGAAACCATCAGACCGAGCTTGGCGAGACGGAGAGCAAGGCGATCTGGGGTCGTATCGAAGGAGCGCACAACCGCCAAGAAAACGGCTCTACGGCAGGCGATTTACACCAGGACATCAACACGTTCATCATGCAGGCGGGCGTCGATGGCCAGTTCTATGAGGATGAAAATGGCAAGCTGATTGCCGGTATAACTGGACAATACGGTAATGCCCATTCCAATATTGACAACCGAACAGGCGACGGTTCGGGCACCATAAACACGCAAGGATGGGGTCTTGGCGCGACGGCCACTTGGTACGGTTCTTCCGGTTTCTATCTCGATGCGCAGGCCCAGGCCAACTGGTATGATAGTGATCTTGGGGTCGATGCAGTCAATTCTACTCTCAAGAACGGCAACAAGGGGGTTGGCTATGCCATGAGCGTTGAAGCAGGGCGGCGCTTTGCTATCGACCCGAACTGGTCAATCACGCCACAGGCGCAGCTCATGTGGTCGTCGGTGGATTTCGATAGCTTCAACGATGCCTATGGCGCTCGTATCTCCAATCGCGATGGTGACAGCCTCTCAGCTCGGCTTGGCCTTGCAGCGAATTACACCAACAGCTTCACCGGCTCAGACGGACGGATGGTCAATACATCGGTCTATGGCATAGCCAATCTCTATCAGGAGTTGATGGGTGATGCACGTTTGAACTATGCGGGCACACATATGGCGACCGACAGCGATGGCACATGGGGAGGAATTGGCACTGGCGGCACCTATTCATGGGCAGACAATAAATACACCATCTACGGTGAAGGTTCCATCAACACATCACTTAACCATTTCGCCGATAGCTATAACATCAAAGGGAATGTCGGTTTCAGGGTGAGATGGTAGTTTTCGACCATACCCTTTCGTAAACTTGAGCTCCCGGTCAACCGCCGGGAGCTTTTTCATTGTACCCTTTCGACCCCATGGTGGACGGCTGATTGGCCGATTATGCTGCCGACATTGATAGGAAGTTTGAAACATAACTTGGAGTGACAATGTTACTCCGAATTTAAAAGCAAGCAGCGGAGTGTAGCTTCGACGCGTTGGCATTAGCCTTCCTTCATGCTCATATTGAAGGAACACAGACATGAACCTTATGACCATGAAAACCTACGACCCTGATGAAAATCGCTGGCAGAAGGTGCTTGACCGCGACAAGGCGTCGGACGGTACATTTGTCTATGCGGTACGCACTACGGGCGTTTATTGTCGCCCATCGTGCCCGTCTCGGCGCGGAAAGCGCGAAAATGTTCAGTTTTTCGATCGCTGCGAGGACGCGGAACATGCTGGCTTCCGGCCATGCATGCGCTGTAAACCGCATCTCTCTGAGACCTTGGCGACACAGAACAGCACCCGCTACGCCGACATGGTCGCGAGGGCTTGCCGCTACATTGAGACGGCGGACGAAGTGCCTTCCCTTGAAGAAATAGCGTCTTCCGTGAAGGCAAGCCCTGCTCATTTTCATCGTGTATTCAAGGCGTTCACGGGGCTAACTCCGAAAGCCTACGCCGATGCGCATCGCGCAAAGAAAATGCGGGCAGCGCTTGATGCCCCGGAAATCCGTGTAACGGATGCCATCTATGATGCCGGTTACAATTCCAGCAGCCGCTTTTACGAAGCTTCGGGCGGGATTTTGGGAATGTCTCCAAAGGCTTACAGGCAGGGTGGCCGGAACGCGGATATCCGTTTCGCCATCGGTCAGTCCACGCTCGGTGCCGTGCTGGTGGCTGCAAGCGACAAAGGCGTTTGCGCCATATGGATGGGTGACGATCCGGAAGAACTGATCCGCGATCTGGAGAAGCGGTTTCCTCAAGCCAATCTCATCGGTGCGGATCGTGCGTTTGAGGACCTAGTGGCCGAAGTGGTGGGGTTCGTCGAAGCGCCAGGTATCGGCCTCAGCCTTCCGCTCGATCTGCAAGGAACCGCGTTTCAGCAACGGGTCTGGCAAGCTTTGCGTGAGATTCCTGCCGGAAAAACAGTAAGTTATACTGAAATTGCCGAACGTATCGGCGCCCCGAAATCGGTACGAGCCGTGGCGCAGGCCTGCGCGGCCAACAAGATCGCTGTCGCGGTCCCGTGCCATAGGGTGGTGCGCAATGATGGCGGCATCTCCGGCTATCGCTGGGGCGTCGAGCGTAAGCGCGATCTCCTGAAACGGGAGAGCCAGGGATGAACAGAAACGAACTCCCGCAGGCGGGAAACATCCTTGCTTATGACTGGCACAAAATTGGCGCCGAACTGGATGAGTTCGGTGCCACAATCCTCAGAGACATAATTTCGCCGCAAGAATGCCGCGAATTGGCCGCTGGCTACTACAATTTAGCCGCATTTCGAACCGTTATTTCGATGCGAAAACACGGTTTTGGGCGCGGAGAATACAAATATTACGCCAATCCCATTCCTGCCTTAATTTGGAATCTGCGACAGAAGCTCTATCCGCAGCTAGCGCCCATCGCCAATCGATGGAGCGAAAGAATGGGATCGGATGTTCGTTATCCTCCGACCCATGACGAGTTCCTGGACCGTTGTCATGCGGCAGGGCAGACCCGTCCGACGCCGCTCATCCTGCAATATGTCGAGGGTGACTATAATTGCCTGCATCAGGATATTTACGGCGACATCGCATTTCCCTTGCAGGTGGCGATTTTGCTTTCCGAGCCGGAGAAGGATTTCACCGGTGGGGAGTTCATTCTGACCGAGCAGCGCCCGCGTATGCAAAGCCGGGCGGAGGTTGTGCCGCTTCGGCAGGGTGATGGGGTGGTTTTCGCGGTCAACGACCGTCCGATGAAGGGCACGCGAGGCGATTATCGTGTCAGGATGCGGCACGGCGTCAGCCGCATACGGTCCGGCCAGCGCCATACGCTGGGCATAATCTTTCACGATTCCAGATAGAGGTTGTAACCGACCTTTCGATGGCCTTTGATCGCGGCAAAGCGATCAAAGGAGTCGGTTATGAGCGTGACCATCTACGGTATCAAAAACTGCGACACGATGAAGAAGGCCCGTACCTGGCTTGAAGACCATGGCATCGACTACGCATTTCACGATTACAAGAAGGAAGGGCTGGACGGGGAAACGCTCGACCGTTTCCTGAAGGACATTCCGTGGGAACAATTGCTCAATCGGGCCGGAACGACGTTTCGCAAACTGCCCGATGAAGAACGCCAGAACGTCGACGCCGCCAAGGCGCGGGCAATGATGCTGGCACAACCTTCCATGGTCAAGCGTCCGGTTCTCGATTGGGATGGCAAACTGACGGTTGGTTTCAAGCCAGACCAGTACGAAAACTTCTTCAAGTCTTGAGGCGGGAAAACGCTGCTATAGATAGCTCCGTTAACCAGAGGGAGAAATCGATGCGGCAGCGCGCGAATAAGGTCATTCAGCAATGGTCTGCGAGCTGGCGCGATTCCCTGATCGCTTCCTTCGCAGGCGGCATCGCCTGGCTGATCTGCCAGTTGCTTCTGGGGCAGCCGAAACCTGTCTTTGCGATGGTGACGGCCGTGATTTGCCTGGCGCCGAACCTGCCCAATCACGGCAAGCAGGCGATAGGGGTGATGGTTGGCGTCACGACAGGCGTGTTGGTGGGGGAATTTTCGCTGCTGTTCCCGGAAACGGTTCCTGTCTTTCACACAAGCATAGTGACCTTTGTTGCCATGGTTCTGGCGACCTCTTTCGGCATGGCCCCTGCAATTGCTATCCAGTCTGGCGTATCGGCGATTCTGGTTCTGGCTATGGGGCCGCAGGTCGCCGGGGTAACGCGGCTGGTCGATGTTCTGGTAGGCGCGGGGGTAGGCCTGCTGTTCAGCCAGATATTGATGACGCCGAACCCCCTTCTTCTGATCGACGGGGCCGCCCGGGGGCTGCTCGATCGTCTCGCAAAAGGCCTGAAACAATCGGCTGTCGCACTCGAAAAACAGGACCCGGTGCGGGCTCAAAACGCCATCAACCAGTTCACATCCGCGCACCGAGCGGTGATCGCTTTGGGCGACGGCATCGCACTGGCGCGCAGCAACGCACGCTGGTCGTTGCGCGGGCGGCTGGTGGCGCGTGAAGTGACGGAAATGGCGGGCCGATATGACCGCCGCGGCATCCGCCTTTACGCTTCGGCGCTGCTGTTCGGTGAAGCATTGGGCAATGCGTTGCGAAAGAAGGAAGCACCGCCGCCGCCCTGGCTGATGGAAGCCTTGCAGGTGGTCATCACCAACTGCGAACTGGAGGACGGGCAGGAACCACGCCGAATCCCACCCCTTCCAAATGATATTCCATTCGGCTGGCGGGATTGTGCGCACCGGCTATTGTCTGTTCAGGATACGCTGCTGCACTTCCTGCATTCAGATATTCCAGACAGTGTTCCAGTACCCGAACGGCAACAAAAGCCGGATGAAGCTGCGGCTTGAGGGCTTTCAGAGAAGCAACCGCACATGGTGTGCCAACTCATCCGCCGCCTGCCGTGCGAGCTTGGGACGGTTCTGCCAGTCGTCAACAGCGGCACCACAATAGGCAGCTTGTCCAAGTGCAAGGGCAGCGGCAGTTTCGGATGAAACCAGCGGCGATGCCCAATCGGCGGCTGCATCTTTCGGCGTAAACTTTCCAGTTTCGAGTGTATACCACATGCGTGCAAGCGTCAGCAGCACATTGCGCTCGTCACCCTGAATATTGCCAAGAAGGCCGGGCAAGGCGTCAGCAATTGCCCGTCGCACCTCGTCACGTGACACTGGCGGCAGAAGCTGTGCTCTTTCAGGCCCCAGAAGGCTTATGGCTTCCTGACCCGCTTGCGCGAGCACCAATGTGTACTCGGGGTCGGTGTGCTGTTGCGGTACGGTCCCTGTCTCGAATTCATTGCGCAACCATTCTCCATAAATGAATGCACAGCACGCGGGATAGCTGAGTGCGGCGAGATCCTGCGTTAAAAAGATCATCACTTCCAGACATCTGGGCGTGCCAGGCTTGGCCGGATGCCGACCTGATATCCGCATGAGCTTGTCGATGAGACGCGCGCCGGTTTCCGGTGTGAGAGGCTGGTTGCAGATCACGAGCAAATCGACATCGCTATCGGGGCGAAGTCCGCCATTTACAGCAGAGCCGTGCAGGTAGGCCGCCTGCAATGACTGCCCCAGACAATCCCGCAGAACGGCCAGAGCCAGTATGGCTTCATCGGGGATTTTTACGTGACTTCTATCCATCCTTCGTTGATACCCACCTTGGCCGACATATACAACGATTGCCGAAGACAGAATGTCTTCACTTGTCACGCTTCGGCGACTTCCCGCCGTTCCAGAATGCGGTCGATCAGTCCCCATTCAAGCCCTGCTTCCGGGGTCATGAAATTATCACGGTCGAGGGCGCGTTCCACCTCATCATAGGTGCGTCCGCAATGTTCGGCATAAAGACGTGTCATCAGCCGCTTGGTTCGCTGGGCTTCCTCAGCGTGGATAAATATATCCGACGCCTGTCCCTGAAAACCACCGGATGGCTGGTGAACAAGCAGGTTTGCATTGGGAAGGGCAGCGCGATGACCTGGTTCTCCCGCCATCAGCAGGAAGGAGCCCATCGAGCGGGCCGTCCCCATGCAAAGCGTGTGTACCGGCGCACGGACATAACGCATCGTGTCGTAGATCGCGAGGCCGCTGGTCACAACCCCGCCCGGCGAGTTAATATAGAGATTGATAGGCTGCCTGGAGTTTTCCGCTTCCAGAAACAGCAATTGCGCGCAGATTAGAGCGGACACAGTGTCATTCACTTCACCGTTGAGAAAGATGATCCTTTCGCGCAACAGACGCGAATAGATATCGAAGGATCTCTCACCACGGCTCGACTGTTCCACGACCATAGGGACGAGCTGCATCGTTTCGCGCATCGCGAACTCCTCTCTTTCAGAAACTCCGGGAAAAGATAGTTTAGGCGGCGCGCATCATTGGCACCCGGTTGCTGTTGGCGGCAGCCGCAACAGTGCGCTTTAGCCGAACGTCGTTCAGTTCGTGGATGATGCGCAGAAAGGTGCCGCCGGAATCGCCCGGCACAATGCGGAATGTAACCATGCTTTCCAGAAAGGGCGGCTCGCTTTCCCGCATCCGGTAGCTGATCTCCTCGCCGGGCTTGCAGGATGCAGGCTCCTGATCAGCCAGTGCTTCGGACGGGAGCCAGTTTTCGCGAAACTCAGGAATGCTGATTGCACGCCACACTTTCTGCGGAGCGGCATCCAGCTCATATTCAAGCTCAATGCCTTTCTCGCGTGGTTCTTCCCGCTGGTCGGTCATTGGTCCATATCCTTCAGCAAGGTTTTGAGAGCGTCGATTCGTTCCGGCCAGTAGGCGCGATACTTCGCAAGCCAGTTGGCAATGAGCGTCAGTCCGTTCGGGTTGACTTCATAGTTGACGAAGCGGCCTTCGCGCTCCTCACGCACCAGTCCCGCCCCGCGCAACACTGCCAGATGCTGCGACATGGCGGGCTGGCTGATCTCCATGCCCTCCCGCAGCGCGCTGGCATTCATGCTGCCCGACGCCAGCTTCTCGAAAATCGTCCGGCGGGTCGGATCGGCAAGCGCCCTGAAGATATCGTTGAATATATCGTTCTCATTCATGCAATCACATAAGCATGCACTTATGTGATTCGCAAGACCTTGTTTCAAGCGAGCCATTTTGATCGGCGCCATGCCGAAAAGTGTGAGGCGGCTTTCGGGCGAGGTGTGCGTTAAAACAAGTGAGTAAAATGCCGATCTGATTTCATCAGATTGGATAGCGCCCAGTTGACGAACCGAGGATTGATTTCATCCTCAAGCCGTCTGATCGATCTGATCAGAAAAATTCAATTGTCCCCGGACGATTGAGGTTTATTTTCCCGCCAATGACCGAGACCTCCCTAGAAATCGCCAAGCCAGTATCCTCTCAGCATCGCACTGCCGTCCGCTATGCGTTCGGCGGCTTTCTGGCCATGGCCGCAGCCATGGGGATCGGGCGCTTCATCTATACGCCGATCCTGCCGGGAATGATGGCCGATGTCGGCTTCACGGCTGCCGATGCGGGCTTCATCGCATCCGCAAATTATATTGGCTATCTGCTGGGGGCTGTTGTTGCCGGTTATGGCTGGTCCGCGGGCATTGAGCGGGCAAGCGTGATCATGGGCTTGACCATCAGCGGATTGCTGTGCGCTGCCATGGCGCTCTTCGATGGCGTCTGGCTATTCTCCATCATCCGCTTTGCGGCGGGTTTTATCAGTGCGGTGACCATGATCCTTTGCACGGCAATCGTGTTGAGCCATGTCACTGCGGCGGAAAGAGCCGGGCTTGGAGCCTTGCATTTCGGCGGTGTTGGCAGCGGCATTGCACTTTCTGCCGTTCTGGTGGCACTGATCCGCTTTGTCGGGTTTGACTGGCGCGCCGACTGGATCGGTGCTGCGGTTCTTACCATCGTGATGGTTGTTCTGGTTGCGGCTTTTGTCAGGGAAGGGCCTGTTGTTGGAAACGGCGGCATGCGTGAACCGCCGCTTCCCAAAAGCTTTGCCTTCAACGCGCTGGCACTGGCCTATGGAATCTTCGGCTTCGGTTATGTGATCACGGCCACGTTCCTGATTGCTATCGTGCGCGCGACTGATGGCGGTCCGCTGATGGAAGCGGCTGTTTGGGTGGTGACGGGCCTGACGGCAGCGCCCTCGATCTGGCTGTGGGCTCCGGCTGCCAGGAAGCTTGGCCTCTTCAACGCCTTTGCCCTGACGGCGATACTGGAGGCCGTCGGCGTTGCCGCAAGCGTGGTTCTGGCTCCGCCGCTCGGTCCTCTGGTGGGCGGCGCGCTGCTGGGCATCACTTTCATGGCATTGACGGCTTTCGGATTGCAGATCGCCCGCACACTCGCACCGGCTTCACCCAAACGCGCTCTGGCGCGGATGACGGTCTGCTTCAGCATTGGCCAGATCGTCGGCCCGCTGGTAGCAGGCTTCATGGCGCAGCAGTCCGGTTCATTCACTTCAGCAAGTCTGGCAGCAGCCCTGTCGCTGGTCGTGGTGGCGGCGCTTGGCATCGTGGCTGGGCGGCTGGCAAGATCACGAGGTTGAAACCTTACAGGAATTTAACTGGTAAAGGCGCAACGACCGGTTTCTTATGAGGAAAATCCTCACGAAGTTGGACTGAAATTCAGTGTTTGTGTCATTCTTCCCCCGCCCGAAACTGTTCTTCTGGTCCGCGCTCATCTGGAGCCTGCTGGCAATACTCGGCTGGTACGAAGGAGGGGAGCGACTGGGTGCCGCATTCGGTCTGCCGCCTCTGGCGCACGATGCTGCGCCGATTATCGGTGCAGGCGTTTTCTGGTCGGCCCCGTTTCTGTGGCTCTACATTTATTTCGCGGTGGCGACATTCGCCTTCTACCTGTTTTGGGCGTGGTTTTCACCGCACCCATGGCAACGCTGGTCGATCCTTGGATCAGCCTTGATCCTGTTCACCACCTATTTCGGCGTGCAGGTCAGCGTCGCGGTCAACGCCTGGTATGGACCGTTCTATGATCTGGTTCAGAAGGCGCTGACGGCTCCGGGCGCTGTCAGCGCTTCTGATTTTTACTGGGGCATGGTTACCTTTGCCGAGATCGCCTTTATCGGCGTGACGGTTGGTGTTCTGAGCCTGTTCTTTGTCAGCCATTATATCTTTCGCTGGCGTTCGGCGATGAACGAATACTATGTAAGCCATTGGCCGAAACTGCGTTCTATCGAAGGTGCGGCCCAGCGCGTGCAGGAAGACACGATGCGCTTTTCCACAACACTGGAACAGCTCGGTGTCAGCCTCGTCAAATCGGTGATGACGCTGATCGCCTTTCTACCGGTCCTGTTCAGTTTTTCAGAAAAGGTCAGTGAGCTGCCGGTGGTGGGCATGGTGCCGCATGCATTGGTCGTGGCGGCTGTCTTCTGGGCTGCTTTCGGCACCGGATTTCTGGCGCTGGTCGGTATCAAGCTTCCAGGGCTGGCGTTCAACAATCAGCGTGTCGAAGCGGCCTACCGCAAAGAGCTGGTCTATGGTGAAGACCATGCGGATCGCGCGGAGCCGATCAAGCTTGGCGAATTATTCCGCAATGTCCGGCACAACTATTTCCGGCTGTACTTCCATTATGTCTATTTCAACGTCGCCCGCATTTTTTACATTCAGGCCGACAATATCTTTCCGACCCTGATCCTGATTCCATCGATCGTGGCAGGCAAGCTGACGCTCGGTCTGATGAACCAGATCACCAATGTCTTTTCGCAGGTGCAGGGGTCGTTCCAGTATCTCGTCAATTCATGGACGACGATCATCGAATTGCTGTCGATCTACAAGCGCCTGAGGGCTTTCGAGGCGGCTATTCGTGACGAGCCGCTGCCGTCGTTCGATCAGGTCAACCTGCAAACGACACAGGGCGTTTAAGATCTGTTCTAGCCTGCATGGACGGCCTCCTTGTCGAGGCTGTCCAGATAATCGCTATAGGTGGTGCATTTGACGTCAGGCTTGGTGCAGACTTCCCTGACGATCCGTTCCATAGCGCGCCAATAGGCGCCGTCATTCATCAATACGAAATGGAAGCCTAACTGAAGCGGAATGCGATCGCCCGTATACTGCTTGTCGAATGCCGCCCGGAAGGCTTTATAGGCCCGCTCCTCGAAAGCGGCCGATTGCTGTGGCACTTCCTTGCCCTTGGAGTGACGGACATAGAGATTATAGTCCATCGCCACAATAGGGCGCTGCGAAGGCCCTTCCGGTACAAGCGGCAGGCCAAATGAAGCGAACTGACCGGCAAGGATCGGCATTTCAGGGCCGCGTGTGATGGAGGATGCCTGGTAGCGAAAACCATTGGCTTTGAGAGCATCCTGCACTGGTTTTGACGCGGCGAGATAGGGCGCACGGAAACCGTCGATGCCCTTAAGCGCAAGCTCGCGCCAGCCTTCCGGCTCGCCACTGATGCCGTTATTCCTATAGGCGTCAGCGGTAATGCGGCGAAATTCCTTGATCTCCTTGTCCCAGTCGGCGGCGGACCAGCCGGTGCCGTCAAAATGGCCGCAGCCATGGCTGGCAATCTCGTTTCCTTCCAGATGGGCCTGCCAGATATTGTCAAGGCGGGCGACGACTTCGTCGCGGCTCAGTGCGAAGCCGACATTGGACGAACCGGCCCGCTTTTGGGGCGGCTTGTAATCCCGCCGGTCCTGTTTGGTCATCAGGAAGACGCAGGAAAGGAAATAGGTGAAGTGGGCGTTGTTCTTTCTTGCCAGCTCGCGCGAGCGGGTCCACAGCGCATTGTCATGTGCCCCGTCAAAGGAAATCAGCACATATTGCGGCTTTGCGGACGCTGGTTCCGCCTGCGCAGCGCAGGTGGCGAAAACCAAGGCGGACAAAAGAAAAGGGCGGGGGGACAGAAAGCGCATGAATCACGAAACGAAGCGGGGGAGATACAGTGCCAGAAATTCCGTAGCTAGTTCTTGAATAAGGCTATTGTCGGACCAAAATGCACTTTGTGACACGTGTTGTGGCTTATTTCGCAGACGGGTCTTACATATGGCGTGAAATGCGACTAAAAGCGCCAGAACGAATAAATACGAACATCAATTTGGCTTTAGTGGCAGGTCCATGGCAGACGACAGTTTCATTCGCGAGGTAAACGAGGAAATCCGTTCGGAACGGGCAAAGCAGATCTGGCGGAATTTTGGTCCGCTGTTGATCGGCGGCGCTGTGGCCATCGTTCTGGGAACGGCTGGCTGGGTCGGCTATCAGCATTGGGTCGACAGCAAGGCTTCCGCTTCCGGTGACAAGTTCCTTGCCGCACTCGATCTTGCCTCGGCAGGCAAGAACGATGAGGCGCTGGCTGCGCTCGACGATCTGGAAAAGACCGGCTACGGTTCTTATCCGGTGTTGGCACGTTTGCGCGCCGCATCAGTGATTGCTGACAAGGGTGATGCCGCCGGCGCCGTGAAGGCGTTCGATGATGTTGCTGCCGATAATGCCGTACCCGATCCGCTGCGCGATGTCGCGCGTCTGCGCGCCGGTTATCTGCTGGTTGACAGCGGTTCCTACGATGATGTTGCCCAGCGCGTCGAAACGCTTTCCGCAGATGGCAATCCGATGCGTTCAAGCGCGCGCGAAGCCTTGGGTCTGGCTGCATGGAAGGCTGAGCGTTTCGATGATGCGGTCAAGCTGTTCCAGCAAATTGCCAATGACAGTCTTGCTCCGGCCAATATCCGCCAGCGTGCCAATACGATGCTCGATCTGATGCGCAGCGCAGGCATCAAAGTGCCTGACGCGCAAAGCACATAACAATTTCTGGAGTTATCTTCTCCCATGGGTTTCACAGTCGCCATCGTCGGGCGTCCTAATGTCGGCAAGTCCACGCTGTTCAATCGCCTCGTCGGCCGCAAGCTGGCGCTGGTCGATGACCTGCCGGGCGTCACGCGCGACCGGCGCATCCACGATGCCAAGCTTTACGATCTGAAATTTCAGGTCATCGACACGGCAGGTCTTGAAGAGGCTGCCAATGACAGCCTGGAAGCGCGCATGCGCGCCCAGACTGAGGCTGCCATTCAGGAAGCCGACGTGATCCTGTTTGTCGTCGATGCCAAGAACGGCCTGACGCCGACCGACAGCACCTTTGCAGAAGTGGTGCGCCGTTCTGGTAAACCAGTCGTGCTGGTCGCCAACAAGGCGGAAGCGCGCGGTGCACAATCGGGCATGTATGACGCTTTCCAGCTCGGTCTTGGCGAGCCGTGCCCGATTTCTGCCGAACATGGTCAGGGTATGCCCGATCTGCGCGATGCCATTGTTGAGCTTTTGGGCGAAGAGCGTGTCTTTGCCGACGAGAAGGAAGAGGAAGCCGCCGACGAGGTTTTCACGCCAAAGGTCGTCGGTGAACTGATCGGCGATGACATCGAAGACCCGGATGAGGAAGAAATCCCGGCCTATGACGCGACCAAGCCTCTGCGCATCGCCATTGTCGGACGCCCGAATGCTGGCAAGTCGACGCTCATCAATACGATGCTTGGTGAAGACCGTCTGCTGACCGGACCGGAAGCAGGCATCACCCGCGACTCGATCTCGGTCGATTGGGAATGGCGCGGCCGCAAGATAAAGCTGTTCGATACGGCCGGTCTGCGCCGCAAGTCGCGCGTGCAGGAAAAGCTCGAAAAGCTATCGGTTGCTGACGGCCTGCGTGCGATCCGCTTTGCGGAAGTTGTCATTATCGTGCTGGATGCGACGATCCCGTTTGAAAAGCAGGACCTCCAGATTGCCGATCTCATCATTCGCGAAGGCCGTGCGCCGATCATCGCGTTCAACAAATGGGATCTGATCGAGGATCGCCAGATGGTTCTGGCTGATCTTTATGAGAAGACGGCGCGCCTGCTGCCGCAGGTGCGCGGGCTTCGCGCTGTGCCGATTTCCGGTGAGCGCGGTCAGGGCATTGACAAGCTCATGGAGAATGTCGTCAAGACCCACGAAATCTGGAACCGACGTGTTTCGACCGGACGTCTCAACCGCTGGCTTGCAGGCGTCATCGCGCACCAGCCGCCACCGGCAGTTTCGGGCCGCCGCCTGAAGGTTAAATATATGACGCAGGTGAAAACCCGCCCGCCGGGTTTCGTCGTCTCCTGCTCGCGTCCCGATGCGATGCCGCAATCCTACGTGCGCTATCTCATCAATGGCCTGCGCGAAACCTTCGATATGCCGGGTGTGCCGATAAGGCTGTCCTTGCGGACTTCGGACAATCCGTTCGCAGGCCGCGCGAAGAAGAAGAAGTGAATACCGCACAGACAAAAAAACCCGGATCGCTCCGGGTTTTTTGTTGTCTGTGTTGGGCTTGAGCCAAATGGTTTCCTCTGTTAATCCGCTGCCTCCCAAAACTCCCGGAAAGGCAGTAGCATGACACCTTCTGATCAGGGGGCTGACCAGAGCCCATTTGATGGCGTGACGCTGGGCATCGATTTTGGCACGACCAACACGGTTCTGTCTGTTGCGGCACCAGATGGTACAACAGCGGTTCTGAGCGTTCCGAAGGATGGCGTAGAGATTACCGGCTATCGCTCGATTCTCTGTTTCTGGCAGGATCGCGAAACCGGTGAGCGCACTGTTGAAAGCGGACCTTGGGCGATGGACGTGTTCGTCAACGCGCCGCATTCCACGCGCATGCTGCAATCATTCAAGACATTCGCAGCATCGAAGTCTTTCACGGATACGCCGGTTTTTGGCAAACGCTTCAAGTTCGAGGATATTCTGACCACCTTCCTCGAAACGGTCGCTGCGCGGTTGGGCGACCGCCTGCCGCCGAAGGGCAATCGCGTGGTCATCGGCAGGCCGGTGATTTTTGCGGGCGCTTCACCGGATGAAGCGCTGGCCATGCAGCGCTATGAAAAGGCGTTCCGGGCGTTCGGTTTCTCCGATATTCACTATGTCTATGAGCCGGTCGCTGCCGCTTATTTCTATGCACAGGAGTTGAAAGCCGAATCCACCGTTCTGGTGGCCGACTTCGGTGGCGGCACGAGTGACTTTTCCATCGTGCGGTTCGAGGTGGACAAGAGTGGCCTCAGCTTCACGCCGCTCAGCCAGACCGGTATTGGCATTGCAGGCGATACGTTCGACTATCGCATCATCGACAACGCCGTTTCGCCACTTCTCGGGAAGGGTATGGAGTACCAGTCCTTCGGCAAAAGGCTGACAATACCCAACCATTATTATGCAAATTTTGCACGCTGGAACACGCTGTTCCTGATGAACTCTCCGGCGACCATCCGCGATCTGGACGAGCTGGCCCGCCAAGCGGTTGACCCGAAACCGCTCGAACATTTCATCAACCTGATCGAGAACGATTACGGCTATGAAATCTACCGCGCCGTTTCGGACCTGAAGGTGCGTCTTTCATCGCAGCGCATGGCGGAGCTGCATTTCAAGGCCGACGACTTTGAAATCCGGTCGGACATAACGCGCAACGATTTTGAAAACTGGATCGCGGACGATGTACGCCAGATCGAACAGTCGGTGCAGAAGGCGGTGGACAACGCGGAGCTGGAAACTGCGTCTATCGACCGCATTTTCCTCACCGGCGGCACGTCTTTCGTGCCAGTCATCCGTACCGTTTTTGAAAACCGCTTTCCCGACGCTGTGGTAACCAGCTCGAACCAGTTTGATTCCATCGCCAACGGTCTGGCACTGATTGGAAAAAGCGGAGATATCGAACGCTGGTCTGTAAAAAGTTAGATCATATCCCCAAAAATGGGAACAGTTTTCAGGATATAACAAGCAAAAACAAAGAGATAGAGCGGTTACAGCCATTCCGTTTTGACTGCAACCGTTCCAGGATCAGGGCAGAATTTCAATTGGCGTTCCGTTTGGTACCCTTGCCCATATGTCATGCATCTCCGCGTTGGTGACAGCAATGCAGCCGTCGGTCCAGTCCCAAAGCCGGTGGGCGGATGCCAGCCAGCCCCAGCCATTTGGCAGGCCATGTATCATGATATTGCCGCCCGGTGCATGACCGGCTGCGGCCGCGGATTGTTTGTCGTTTTCGTTCGGATAGGAAATATGCAGGCTCAGATACGCCATTGAGCGCGGATTGCGCCAGTCGATAACGTAACGCCCTTCCGGGGTCTTTTCATCGCCTTCGCGCTGCTTATGGCCACCGTCGCCATTGCTTCCGAGCGATATATGATACGTGCCGATTGTCTTGCCGTCGCGCAGCAGGGTCATCTGACGGTTGGCCTTTTCCACCCTGATCGCATCGGCTCGTTGTTCGGGCGGCGCGGCAGGGGGAGGGGCAGCCAGACTGATCCGGGCCATGACCTTTGTGTAGCCAAATAATGCAATAGCGATGATCGCTATGACGAAGAATACTTTCTTGATCATGGTGCTCGCTTCGGACAGGTCGGTGTTGACCCCTTTTCACAGATGTCCGGGGCTTACACAAGTCGATCACGGTCTGTGAAGCCAACGCCTCAATTCAAGAAGCGGTTGCCATATCGGCAAAACAAGCGGCAATTTCTTTGTTGGCGCCGAGCTTTTCAGCCCATTTAATGAGATCTGGTATCTCGCTTCTTTCGGCCATCCCGCCCCAGACGTCTTTCAGTTTGGGCGCCTTGCCGGAAATGTCGAAAAAGAAATAGCCGGGATCGGCCACCGGAACATCCGCATGGACCACGGACCAGTTGCCATATTGCATGAAACTCTCAATGTTGATGGAAGCCGGTTTGACTTTCTTGCCGAGGCTTTGCGCGATGAGAGACCTGTAGTCGGACTTCTGCTGCTTGGTAAGCATCGTGGCCACACCGTCGCAGGCAGATTTGGCAAAGCCGCTGCCTGTCGGAAGAGTCATCGCAACAGTAAACAGAAGTGCAGAACGGACTGGCGAAAGGCGTGTGTTCATCATTCCCCTCAGAAAAATGTTCACTTCATTTCAGCAGCATAACCAATCTGCCGGTTATGCATAGGGTGTGTTGACACGCTCATTGCCGCTAAGCAGTGACGGCGATAAGGTCTGGCCATCGAACCAGCAAGGGAGAAGGCCCTTCATGCCAAGCGATGCGAAAGCCGAACGTTTTACCGACAATCTTCGTCAGGGCACCGAACCGTTCTGGTCGCAAGCCGTCGGCCATCGCCTCGTCAGTGAAATCCATGCGGGCATGGTCGCGCCCGATGTCATGACGCGCTATCTGGTGCAGGACCATCGCTTTATTGATTGTTTTCTGTCGCTCCTTGGCGGAACGCTTGTCACTTGCGACAGGATGGAAGCCAAGCTGGTCTTGGGCCGGTTCATCGGCATGATCAGCAGCGATGAGAACTCCTATTTCGAGCGTGCCTTTGCAAAACTTGCTGTTGCCGATGCCGAGCGTTTCGATACGCCTGATGCGCCGCCAACCGCTGCATTTAAGGATTTGATGCTGGAGGCTGCGCGATCCGGCTCCTATGCGATATGTCTGTCGGTGCTGACCGTTGCAGAGTGGCTTTATCTCGACTGGGCTGAAAGGGCGCCGAAGCCTCTGCCCGACGATTTCATTTTCGCCGAATGGATCGTGCTGCATGACAATCCATACTTCGTGGAATTCGTCGGCTTCCTGCGCTCCGAACTCGATCGGGTCGGACCGGCAGCAACAGAAGAATGCCAGCAGTTCTTCCGGCGGGCGGTGGAGCTGGAAAAGGCATTCTTCGATACCGCCTATGAAGGCGTGAACTGATACTTATTGAGCGGATTAATTGCTGGCGGATGGGAAGGGGCAGTTGCTGTCGCCTTCCTCGCATTTCATATATTTTCTGAGGTCGTTGACGCGCTCTGTCGTCATGTCCGACAGACAGATCGAATAGGCCATGCCGGAAATGCTGCCGCCGCCAAAGGTCTGCATGTCACATTCGGCGTCGCGGAAGGCGATCCACGCTCGTTGCGACTGGACCAGCTTTTTCTTCAGGTCCGCATCGTCGGCACGGCGCTGCAAGGTCTTGAATATCTTATTCAGATCGGCATCCGACTTCTTGTAGGCTTTGCCGTAACATTCATTGAGCGCGGCCTGCGAACTTGCGTTCTGGCAGTCATCGGCCTGCGCCGGGGCGATGGCTGCAAAACAACTGCAAGCGACCCCAATGATCGCGATTCTCGAACCCAGCATGAATTTCCTCCCAGAAACTTTGACAATACTATCTTCGCTGCAAATAGAACGGCCGCCATCAAAGAAAAGAGGGCATCTAATCCTCAAATCGGCTCGATCCGTTCCGGTCGCGCTCATAGCCCTTCATGTCCGGGAATGGCGGCAGCCAGGTTTCCCGGCGGATGGTCCAGAGCTCGTAGGTCGGTTTGAACTGGTCCGGTGCGTCAAGTGAGCCGAGATTGACTTCGATTTCGTCGGCGCTTCGTCCGAAAACAGGCGACCCGCAGCGAGGGCAGAAAGACCGCCCCGCATAGTCTCGGGTCTCCCCCTCGACCTTGACGGCAGCCTCAGGAAATATCGCCGACGCATGAAACAAGGCTCCGTGATGTTTGCGGCAGTCAAGGCAATGGCAGATGCCGACCCGATAGGGCCGTCCTGACGCTTCAAAGCGGACATTGCCGCACAGGCATCCACCCGTAACCTTCTCCATGATGCGCCTCCTCACTCCAGCAACCCGGCTTTTACAAAGCTCGATATGCTTAAACCCCGCATTAACCATATTCGTTCATGGTTAATGCGCTGCTGATAATGACTGTATTAGCCAGAGCTGCAAGCGTGTCCTTCACCCATCGGACAAGGTTAATACTCCGTTATCGCCGCATCAGTTTGGTCAGTGTGAGTGGAGTGTGCGGTGCGTCTTGTATCTTTACGAGCGCTGTTTGGTCGAAGGAAGGCCGTTGTCGAGCCGGTGTGGCACTACCCAGTCACGGGCTATTGCCCGGAAGATGGGCGCTACTACGCGGTAAGGGCAAAGCCACGCCAGGCAGTTCATAAACCGCACCGGCTGGTTCCGCTGGTTCTGGCGGCCGTGACATATCTCTTCAACTCCAATGCGATTGCCTTTCAGGACATGGCAAGTCTGGTGCCGTCGGCAGATCTGGGATCGCATCGCTGGACTGCCTTCGTCGCCAAGGCCCCGGTCGGCTCTGTTCATCAGGCTGAAATGCCGTTCGTGGATGCAACGACTGTAACAGGCAGCATCGCAACAAACGGCATCGAAGTGCCGGGCATCGGTCGCGTTGCGCTGTCGGGAGGAAAAAAGACGGCCAAGCTCGGCCCGGATGATCCGAATCCCGACGAAAACCGCATCAATCGTTCCGACAAGACAGGTCGTCTCGTCTCGGTAAAACCCAAGGCACCTGCCAAGGCCTTCACTGCCGGCAGCATGTTTGAAAAGATCAGCATGATCACGCGTCCGCCGGAAAAGACGGACGCGAAAATGGCTTTCTCCAACAAGCTCGAAGGCAAGGAAATCGCCATCACTATGGCATTCCATGCGGTTAAACCACCGAAGCCGCGCTCGGCAATGCCGACACAGCTTGCGAAGCTCATTACCAATGACCAGCCCGATGTGCTGGCCCTTGGTTATGCGCCTGTGACGCCGGACTATGGCAAGTCATCGCCGTTCGAGAGCATTTTGAAGCCGCAACCGGATGAAGGCCGCTTCGTGCCGCCGATTGGTGAGAAAGACCATGAATGGGCAGCAACGCCGCTGCCTCCTTCCGCTTTCAGCAAGAGCGAGCAGAAGTGTCTTGCCGAGGCTGTCTATTATGAAGCGCGCGGCGAAACGGTTAAGGGGCAGGTCGCCGTCGCGCAGGTGGTCCTCAACCGTGTTCGCAATCCCGCCTATCCGGGATCGATCTGCGGTGTGGTCTATCAGAATCGCGACTGGCTCAATGCCTGCCAGTTCTCTTTTGCCTGCGACGGCCAGAAGCACCGCGTGACTGAGATGCCGCAATGGCGCATGGCGCAGCAGGTTGCAAAGACTGTGTCTGCCGGTCAGATATGGCTGCCGGAAGTCGGCTCCGCCACCCATTACCACGCGACCTATGTTCGTCCGTTCTGGGCCCCGACCATGAAGAAGGTCGCCAAGATTGGCCTGCACGTCTTCTACCGGACCTATGGTGGCGGGTGGAGCTGATCGCTTCACTCCCCTTCCATGATGAGGCTGGTCTGTTTCAACTCACGTTTTTGTTAGCGGACTAAAAATGCGAACAGGCGCATAAGGCGGAATCTTATTCTCGCCCAAACAGGGTGTGACCGTCCAAAATCGATTCCGTTTTTTTAGCCAATAATGTGACCAATCTAATCCTTTGATCGGAAAATGAGTCGCACCAATGGTTAAATTATTGAATTTTCTTGATAAAAAACCTTCTGGACCAATGCCTGCACCGCCTTGACTAGCGGACGGCGTGTCAATATGTTGCGCGCAACTTGGAAATGGGATTGAAATCCTCGTATTTCTTGAGAAAAGGAGCTGCCAATGGCGCGCGGGACTGAACCCGGAAAGCCATCCGGTGCAATCAAGAATGCGAAGAACGAACCCGGTTCCGGGGAGCTGGATCAGCGTTTGAACCGCCTGGAGGCCGAACTGGCCAAGAAGGGTGTGTTCAAGCAACCGGCTTCTGAGGACGAGCGATCGACGACTTCAAGTTCGGTCGCGCAGGCCATGAAGATTTCGAGCGAGTTTATCGCAGGAGTTGTGGTCGGTGCGCTGATTGGCTGGTTCATCGATCGCGTCGCCGGTACATCGCCCTGGGGATTGATCGTATTTCTCCTTCTGGGCTTTGGCGCGGGTGTCCTTAACGTGCTTCGTTCCGCTGGATATGTTGCCGAACAGGGTAACTTTAAATCTAGCGCGGAAAAGAACGACAAGAAATAGAGCTTGACGAGCCTTATGGTAAAGTTCGTTCAAGTGTAAGTGAACAAGCGGACCTTCTGGTCCGAGACTGAAGCGCCTTCGGGCAGACCAAACGCCTTCGGGCAGGCCAAATTGCCTTCGGGCAGGGAAGACAGACGAGGTTAAGGTGGCGAACGATCCGATCCATCAGTTCCAGGTTTCCCGGTGGATTCCCATCGATGTAGGCGGCGTGGACCTGTCGTTCACGAATGTATCGGCCTTCATGGTCGCGACCGTCGTGGTCGCTTCGGGCTTCCTTTATCTGACTTCTTCGGGTCGCGGCCTGATCCCGACCCGTCTTCAGTCGGTGTCGGAAATGGCGTATGAATTCGTGGCCACAAGCCTGCGGGATTCGGCCGGCTCGAAGGGTATGAAGTTCTTCCCCTTCGTCTTCTCGCTGTTCATGTTCGTTCTGGTCGCAAACTTCCTTGGTCTCTTCCCATATTTCTATACGGTAACGAGCCAGATCATCGTGACGTTTGCGCTTGCCGTTCTGGTTATCGGCACGGTCATTGTCTACGGCTTTTTCAAGCACGGCTTGGGTTTCCTCAAGCTGTTTGTGCCGAGCGGCGTTCCGGCCATTATCGTGCCGCTGGTTGTTGCCATTGAAATCATCTCGTTCCTGTCGCGTCCGATCAGCCTTTCGGTTCGTCTTTTTGCGAACATGCTTGCTGGTCACATCACGCTCAAGGTTTTTGCGGGCTTCGTCGTTTCGCTGGCAGCGCTCGGACCAATCGGCATCGGCGGTGCCGTGCTGCCGCTGATCATGACTGTTGCGATCACCGCACTGGAATTCCTCGTAGCCTTCCTGCAGGCCTACGTGTTTACCGTTCTCACCTGCATGTACATCAACGACGCAGTACATCCGGGACACTGAGTTCAAGCCGGCGGGCGACCGCCAGAACTGAAATCCGCGCTTATATTCAATCCAGAAGGAGCTTAACATGGAAGCGGAAGCAGCAAAGTACATCGGCGCCGGTCTCGCCTGTTTCGGTATGGCCGGTACGGCTCTCGGCCTTGGCAATATCTTCGGCAACTACCTCTCCGGCGCTCTGCGCAACCCGTCCGCCGCTGACAGCCAGTTCGGCCGTCTGGTGTTCGGTTTCGCCGTTACGGAAGCTCTGGGCATCTTCTCGCTGCTCATCGCGCTTCTGCTCCTCTTCGCCGTCTAATCAACGGTCGCAAGAAACGGGCTGGCCGCGAAGCAGCTTTTGGAACATGGCTTTTCTGGTCATGTTCCGTCGAAAGATGCAGACGCGGCTGGCCTTTGCATATGTCGTCTGAGTAAGGCATGATCCTTCTCCATCTGGATCAGATCGTGCTGGATTAAAGGGGAAATCTGGATGTTCGTGTCCACGGCGTTTGCCCAAACCGCCACCGAATCGCAACCGGCACCTGCTGCTGGCGAGCACGGCGCAGCCGATGCTGTGCACACCGAAACCGGGGTCGCTCACGATGCCGGACACGGCAGCGGCGTATTCCCGCCGTTTGATTCCACCCATTATGCATCGCAGATCCTTTGGCTCGCGATTACCTTCGGGCTTTTCTATCTGTTCATGTCGCGCGTGGTTCTGCCGCGCATCGGCGGCGTGATCGAAACCCGTCGTGACCGCATCGCTCAGGATCTCGAGCAGGCAGCCCGCCTCAAGCAGGATGCCGACAACGCTATTGCTGCCTATGAGCAGGAACTGGCCCAGGCTCGCACCAAGGCCGCTTCGATCGCCGAAGCTGCTCGTGAAAAGGGCAAGGGCGAAGCCGACGCTGAACGCGCTGCGGCCGAAGCCAAGCTTGAAAGCAAGCTTAAGGAAGCCGAAGAACGTATCGCCGCGATCAAGGCCAAGGCCATGAACGATGTCGGCAATATTGCCGAGGAAACTACGGCAGAGATCGTTGAACAGCTTCTGGGCACCAAAGCCGACAAGGCTGCGGTAACAGCAGCCGTCAAGGCCTCGAACGCCTGAGGAGAGGACAATGGACGCTACATTCTGGGCACTGATTGGCCTCATCATCTTTCTGGCGATCCTCGCCTATCTCAAGGTTCCGGCCATGGTCGGTCGTTCGCTCGACGAGCGCGCTGACCGCATCAAGAACGAACTGGAAGAAGCCCGCACGCTTCGCGAAGAGGCTCAGCAGTTGCTCGCCGAATATCATCGCAAGCGCAAAGAAGCCGAAAAGGAAGCAAGCGATATCGTTGCTTCCGCCGAGCGTGAAGCCAAGGCGCTTCTCGCAGACGCCAAGCGCGCGACGGAAGAATATGTTGCACGCCGCAACAAGCTCGCCGAGCAGAAGATCGCAACGGCTGAAGTCGATGCCATAAACGCTGTTCGTGCTTCAGCAGTGGACCTCGCAGTCGCCGCTGCCGGCAAAATCGTCGCAGACAAGGTCGACACGAAACTCGCAGGCAACCTGTTCAAGGATGCACTGACGCAGGTTAAGTCGAACCTGAACTAATCTTGGCCTATATAGTTTTTGCAAAACGCCGCCTCAGAAGGGCGGCGTTTTTGCTATTTTTCTGGTCGCAACTGAACTCGATATCAATCTGGCTGGAAGCTGGTTTCCATTCCGCCCAGCTTTCGGAACAGTGGTCGATAGTCCTCCAAAGCGAGGTCTTGTAATTCGGAGGCCTGCTGTAGCGTGAACCATCGCAGTTCCGTGTGCTCCTTGTCGCGGATGGAAGGATGACCATCCCAGGCGGTGATAGCAAAGAGGTGGAATGACGCGACCGGATCTGCGACCTCTATAGTACTAAGAAACGAGAACAACCGGATCGTTAGTCCGAGTTCCTCATGAATTTCCCGCTGGAGCGCGCCTTCAAAGCTCTCGCCTGCTTCAACATGACCACCAGGAAAACTCCATCGGTTTGGATAGGCGCGGCGCTCTGGGCTGCGAGGCCCAAGAAGAATGCCCCTGGGGCCGACGAAGACCGCATTGACAATATCCGGCATGATGTCCCTCCGAAGGTGCAAAGTGAGGTCAGTCCTTGAGGTCTGCCAGATGTGTAAGCGGCAGCTCTCCTTGTGATTTGACCGTTTGAATGGCGAAGTTGCTCCGAATGTCGATCACGCCGGGAAGCCGCAACAGCGTGCCGGATAGAAAGCGTTCATAGGCAGCGAGATCAGCGACCACCACTTGCAACAGGAAATCGGATTCTCCCGACACAAGATGGCATGAGAAGACCTCAGGCAGATTCTGCACTGAGGTGCGAAACGCTGTTGCAGTTTCCTCATGATGGCGCTCCACCCGGATGCCAACGAAAACAGTCAATCCAAGCCCGACCGCATTGCGGTCGAGTGCTGCATGATAACCTTGAATAGCACCGGCCTTTTCGAGCATCTTGACGCGCCGCAGGCATGGAGAAGGCGACAAGCCGATTTTCTCCGCGAGTTGCACATTTGAGAGCCGCGCATCTTGCTGAAGTGCGGTCAGTATCTTGCGGTCGATAGCGTCTAGTTTCATTTTTGGCATGATCCACCAGAGAATCTTTTGATACTGGTTAAATATACCAGAAAATGGTCGCCCAGCGCCATAAATCGCAAGGACATGCGTATGCACCTCCGCATAGTTTCACCAAGCAAATGTTTCACATAGCCGACCGGCTGGCATGGTCTATTTGGGTGATATTGATGAGCGAAATGTGGTTATATGCAGGTGCATTGGCGGCTGCGTTTCTTATTCCGGGACCCGATATGATTCTGTTGTTCCAGACCGGCGCGGTCCAGGGCAGAGGGCATGCGCTGGCCGCGGCTACAGGACTGGCAATCGCGCGCTCTTGTCATGTGGCGCTCGCCGCACTCGGTCTCGCGGCGCTCCTACATGCCTTTCCGGTCGCGTTTCAGTTGGTCCGGATTATCGGCGCTTGTTATCTGGTATGGCTTGCCATAGGCATTCTGCGCCACCCGCTGCCGACAGCGGGTACAGTCGGTGGTGTTCGTGGCCGACGATCCTATCTGGCGTCGGCCCGGAAAGGTCTTCTCACCAATCTGCTGAACCCGAAAGCCTTGTTGTTCTGTTCGGTCCTGCTGCCGCAGTTTGTTCATCCAGAAAACGGGAGCATCATGCTTCAGTTCGCATTTCTGGGAGCTGTCATGACCATGGTTGGGTTGTTGTTCGATACGATTTACGCTTTTACAGGATCGTCACTTGGAAACCTGTTCAAACGCTACCCGGCTATACAGGCGGTCCAACGCTGGGGGTTTGCAGCGCTGCTTTTCGGCTTCGCCGCCAAGTTGGCGACTGTTTAAACGCTATACCGGCCTTTGATGGGTGCGAAAGTGTAACGGTGGATGCCGGGAACGGGACCAGCGGCTTCGATGGCGGTGCGATGCTTCACTGTCGCATAGCCTGCATGAATCTCCAGCCCATAAGGTGGATGCGCCAGGCCGGCACGGATCATCATCCGGTCGCGTGTTACCTTGGCGACGATTGAGGCTGCGGCGATGGAGACCGAGCGCTGATCACCCTTAACCAAAGCCGAACCCGGGCAGGGAAGCCCAGGGGGAACATCACGCCCGTCGATCAGCGCGTGGCATGGGTCCAAGGTCAGGCCAACCGAAGCGCGACGCATGGCTTCCAGTGCGGCCTTCCTGATGTCACTTGCGTCGATACTGCGTGCGCTGAGGCTAGCAACAGAAACGGTAACGGCCTTGGTCAGGATGGTTTCGTAGAGGGCTTCCCGTTTTGCTGCTGTGAGACGCTTGGAATCATCCAGGCCATCTGGAAGGTTGTTTATATCGAGCACGACGGCGGCAGCCACGACAGGACCGGCCAGGGGTCCGCGCCCGGCTTCATCGATGCCGACGATGTGTTTCAGGCCGCGCGAAAGCAGTCTTTTCTCTTCGGAAAAGTCAGGCGCGAGCGGGATATCAAAGAGAAGCGGAGAATCAGAAGCCGAGCGTTTCATTTGGCGGCGATGCTCGCATCGCTTCCGATTCTCCGCAAGGGCCCTGCTCGAGGATGGTGGCGTGAAAGCAGGTAGCCCCTCCGTCTGAAGGACTGATCAGACGGAAATTGAATTGACGGCTGTTAGGGTAAAGGGTTTGAAAACGTGTCGACCCAAGGTGAGACTGATCTGTACTGCCTTTCTGTGCGCCCTTCCTAGAACAGCGAAAGCTGTTTACCTCCCTTTTCTACGGGCTCGAACAGATCGGTACGTAACTGCAGGCGACGCGCATTGAAGCCGAGCTTGCGTGCTGTAATCTCGAAACGACGTCCGATCTGCCATGCATAGGGACCAGTACCGCGCATGCGCTTGCCCCATTCTGCATCATAGTCCTTGCCGTCGCGCATGGAACGCACCAGCGACATGACATGACGGTAGCGATCCGGGTAATTGCGCAGCAGCCAATCTTTGAACAAAGGTGCTACTTCGAGTGGCAGGCGCAGCAGAACATAACCCGCTTCGCGCGCGCCTTGCGCATAGGCGGCATCCAGAATGCGCTCGATCTCATGATCGTTGATACCCGGAATGACCGGCCCCATCATCACGGAGGCCGGGATGCCTGCATCGGCCAGCTTGCGGATGGCTTGAAGCCGCAATGTCGGCGTTGAGGCGCGAGGCTCCATCGTACGGGACAGATGGGCATCAAGCGTCGTCACAGACAGGGCAACCTTGGCCAGTCCCTTCTCTGCCATACGGCTCAAAATATCGATGTCACGTACCACAAGGGCTGATTTCGTCACGATGCCAACCGGATGATTGGCGGCCTCCAGTACTTCAAGGATTTCGCGCATGATGCGCCATTTCTTCTCAACCGGCTGGTAAGGATCGGTGTTGGTGCCGATGGCAATTGTTCTCGGCTGATAATTAGGCTTGGCCAGCTCGCGCTCCAAAAGGCGTGCGGCATCCGGCTTTGCAAACAGTCTGGATTCGAAATCAAGACCGGCAGAAAGTCCCATGTAACTATGGGTCGGGCGGGCAAAGCAATAAATGCACCCGTGCTCGCAGCCTCGGTACGGGTTGATTGATCGGTCGAAATTGATATCTGGCGAGTCGTTGCGGGTGATGATCGTGCGCGGCTTTTCGATCTGCACATCGGTCTTGAACGGTGGCAGTTCCTCAAGCGTGGTCCAGCCGTCATCGAAATCATGGCGTGTTGTCGGCTCGAAACGTCCGGTCGGGTTAATACCTGCACCACGCCCGCGCCTGCGAGCATGATCGATGCGCAGGCCAGCTTCACCGATCATCGCATTGGCGTGATCGGCGCGCCCACTGCCGAAGGCGGCCCTGTCGGCTTGCTTGATGATATCTGCCTGCTGGATCACTTCCATCTTCGTCTCCCTGAATGGAAACATCGGGCGTTGTGCAATCACGGCGAAAACAAACCAGGAAATAGTGTAAAGACTGCTTTGTTGTTCGCGTGGTGCCGCCATGCGACTCTGTTCTGATGAATCTATTCCTATCGCAAGATATGGAACAAATCAAGAACATATGCGCGGCAGCTTCCCGTTCACGTGTTCTTGATATATGAAGCGCTTATGTTGTCCGTCGCTATCTCAACTCTGAATTCGGAAAGAGCGCTGGCTCACACGCTGTCGGCTCTGGTGCCCGCTGTCGTGGAGGGTTTGTTGCGCCGAGTTACGGTCATCGACCAGGGATCATCGGACGAAACCGCTCTCGTCGCGCTGGGCGCAGGCTGCGCCTTTTATGCCGAAATGGATATTGAAACAGCGCTTGATGAAATCCGCACGCCTTGGGTGCTGTTTTTGAAGCCGGGCGCTATCCCGCAGGAGGAATGGGAGGAAGTTCTCCGGCGCCACATGGAAGCAGATGGCGGCGCTGCACGTTTTTCACTGCCGGAAGACAGTGTCTTTGGTGCGGTCCGTAAAATCTTCAGTGATAAGGCAACGCTTGATACCGGGCTTCTGGTCCGGTTGGATATTGTAAAGCCCTTGCTGCTCGGTGGCGTGGCATTTGACCAGCTTCCACAGCACTTGCGACCAGTTCGCCTCAAGCATCGAATTTTGCCGCCTGATGAAGACTGAGCAAAACAAAAAAGCGAAGCTGGAAGCTTCGCCTTTTTCGTCAGACATGCTGACTGGATTAGTTCTGGTAAGAGGAAGGCGAAGCATCGCCAAAGCGATGAGCCGAACCATCCTGATAGACCGGAGCCTTGATTGAAGCAGGGGCGGTATAGTCGATCTTCTGGCTCTGCGTTGCAACCGGGGTGCGGTCGTTTGCATAAAGATCGGCAGGCTCGCCAACATGTGGGTTTTCAGCGAAAGCAGCACCGGCGCTAAGAGCAACAGCAACGGCAGCAAGAGCAAACTTCTTCATTTTCGTAATCCTTGTGGAGCGCTTTGCGGCCAAACGAAAACATTTGGCGCCGCATAAACGCATTGAAACAATCGCCCCTTCGGATGGCGTGGAAGCCGTTCCGGGGCCCCGGGTGGCAACCATGCCATCCATCGGGGAGATAACTGGGGAAGCTGAATGATTGGGAGGAATATCCAGCTTGGGAATTCATCGGGGCGTCATCGGCTGGGAGGCTTATGACGACGCCCTGTGCCTAAGTTTTCAGAAAACTTAGTTGCGGTAGCTCGAAGGCGATGCGTCACCGAAGCGATGAGCCGAACCGTCCTGGAAAGAGGACTGGCCGATCGAAGCGGGAGCGGTGTAGTCGACCTTCTGTGAAGCAACCGGCGTACGGTCGTTTGCATAAAGATCGGCAGGTTCGCCAACGCGTGGGTTTTCAGCAAAGGCAGCACCGGCGCTAAGAGCGAGGGCAGCGGCAGCAAGAACAATCTTTTTCATTTTCCTATCTCCTTGGAAAGTGGAGCGGCGTTTGTTCGTCGTTCCGATGCACCTCAAATGGGTGACAGTGGGGAAAAGTTCCAGTCACAAAAATGTTTAGTTGATCACACATTCGTGCGGCCAGATTGTTGGAGTATTGATGATGCATGAGAAATATTACAATATAATCAATATATTGAATTATATGCCAGTCTTCACAAAAATGTTGTGTAAGGCTTTTTGTTCAAAAACGGCGAACAGTCTGTCCCAATATATTGTCCAATCAGGGTGAACAATAGAGCGCTTTTTCGGGCTTTCGGGAGAGATGCTGTTCAGAGACTATTCTTGGAAGGGATGCTTTCGGTCGCGATTACGAACCAGTCAGGTCTTTCCGCTGAGAGATGTGTCGCTGCCCGTTCGGTGACAGCCATGTCTTCAAAGATTGCATAGCAGGTGGCCCCTGAACCTGACATCTGTCCGTAGAGCGATCCGCTCGCGCGAAGCAGGTCAAGCTTGTCACCGATCCGGGGGGCAAGCTTCAGAGCCGGGTCCAGAAGATCGTTGCGAGTTGTTTGCAGATAGGTGCAAAGAGATTTAACATCTGAATATGAGGCAAGGTGCAGTGCTGGATGATCCCGCTTGTCGAGCGCGCGAAAAACATCCGGCGTTGCGACAGCGGTTCCATCATTGATGAGCAGCATCGGCAAGGCTGGAAGTTCCGCAATCGGTGTCAGGTCTTCGCCGATACCGCGCGCCGCCAATGGCGTGCCTTTCGATGCGCCATGCAGGCACATGGGCAAATCGGCACCAAGAGCCAGTCCTATCTTGGCGAGTTGTTCAAAACCGAGATCAAGGCCCCACAACTCATCAAGTGCGAGCAGTGTTGCTGCGGCATCGCTCGATCCGCCACCTATGCCGGAGGCAATCGGAAGGTTTTTCTCCAGATGAATGGCGACTGGCGTCAAAGCTGCTTGCGCGCGCTCGCGCAAGGCCTCGCGCGCCTTGATAACCAGATTGCCGCCATCAAGCGGTATGCCCTTTGCAAAAGGGCCGCTGACAGCGAAGCTATCCTTCTCCGCAATTTCAACCCGAATGATGTCGCCATAGCGCGCAAAGACCACCAACATGTCGAGTAGATGGTAGCCGTCGTCACGACGTCCCGTCACATGCAGCGCGAGATTGATCTTTGCTGGGGCGAGACGTGTCACCGCATGGGTAAACCTGCCATTCGCGGGCGTTTCGCTTGTCGAAGAAAAGGTCATTTCTGTTTACGGACCGGGAATGGAGCACTTCCAGCAAAAGCGTGAAACGGTCTTGCGCAGGAAAATGCAATGAAACAAATAGTTAGAGCGGCTCTGTCAACTCTGACAGAATAGAAGCCGCCCTCGAGAAAACATTGCGTTCGACTGTGATGAGCGTTTGCATCACTTGATAACGAACTGTTCCTGACAGGAAGGTCAGTCCTTCTTGACGTAATATTCGCCGGTTTTAGGGTCCTGCACAAGCGTACCGTGAGCCCGGTTCTGCGCTTCCTTTTCCGCCTGACGCACACGCTGGGACACGCGCGAGGCTTCACGCTTGAACGAGCGGTAGCCGTACCAAGCGGCGGCGATGATCAGCAGCAGAAAAATGAGCTGGGGCATGGCCTCAAGTCCTTAAGGGTTGCAGTTCGGATCGCTGGATCGCAGCGGCCGAAATACCGGATGTTCAAAGGGGCGGGAGCGGCCCGCCCCGCTTCTTTACACCATATCATGGTGAAACAAGGGAATTCAAAGCTTTGGTTCGAAAATCAAAGCTGATTCTACGTCTTCGCTTTATTTTTAGAGTCCGTAACGGCCCCAAAGTGCCTTTTCTTCGGCTACCGACAGCAGTCCGTCACCGAGATGCGCGGCAATGGAAGCTGGTTCAAGCCTGTCGAGTGCCATATCGACACCGGGCACCTTGCGTCCCAAAAGTCCACGCTTCTGCTCCACGAGCTTGAGCTTGACCTTGTCGCCATAGATTTTGCGCAGGAAGCTCCGCATATCGCCAAGCCCGTCAATCAGGCCAAGCTGTTGTGCCTTGATGCCGGTCCAGAACAGTCCGGTGAACAGGTCCTTGTCCTCCGCAAGCTTCGCTCCACGCCGTTCCTTCACCATGTCGATAAAGGTCTCGTGGATTTCGAGCTGCAAGGATTTCAGCCGCTCAATGTCGGCTTTCTTCTCTGGCTGGAACGGGTCAAGTGTCACCTTGTTGGAGCCTGCCGTATAGACGCGGCGCTCAACACCGATCTTCTTCAGCAGCTCGGGGAAACCGAACGAGGCCGACACGACGCCAATAGAACCCACAATGGATGAGGGGTCGGCTATGATTTCGTCGCCGGCCAGCGCAATCATATAACCACCCGAGGCGGCGACATCTTCGACGAAGATGAAGACCCTCTTTTGATGTTCGGTGGCAAGGTCGCGAATCCGCCGGTAGATCAGGCGGGACTGTACAGGAGAGCCGCCGGGCGAGTTGAGCGAAATGGCGACAGCGGGCGCTTCCTTGTCGGTGAAAGCCTTTTCAAGGACCGCTGCCGTCGATGCCAGTGAAAGCATCGGACGGAATGCTGATCCACCCGACATGATGGCACCATGCAGTCGCACAACAGGTATTTCGATGGAAGCGGGGCGGAAGCGGCGTGGAACAAGGCGCGTCAATAAACCGGGCAAGGCGAACTCCTGCTAACTGAAATCATTCAGCGGAAATGTAGGAAGCAATATGGGAAACACAAAGAAACCGCTCGGAAATTTTGCTTCCGAACAGGAGCGTTGTTTCTATCAGGCATGATCTGGGCCGCAATCCGGTCGTACTGGCACAACAGCCAGGCTAGTTTTTAGATGAGGGCGTCGAGCCCGTTATTGATGCCGTCCGCGCGTTGGGTGAAGCCATGCCCCTCGCTTCCATGGAGAACAAGCGCTGGCATAAGCGAAAGGCCAGCGCGGCTTCCGCGTATCCCGGTCACGACGATGCGGATCGCTGCAGCATTGGGACGCGGTTGGACAGGAACGATCTTCAGGCCGCCAAATCGCCCCGACAATGCCTCAAGAATAGCAGAAATCGAGCCGGGTCGCGCAATAATGGCAATTCCACCGCCAGGTTTTACAACGGCTGCGGCAGTGCGCACCCATTGTTCAAACATGCCTTCGGGCATGACATGCGCTTCCGCTTTCAACGGATCGGGTGTGCTGCGATCACGCGCTTCGTTGAAGGGGGGATTCATGATGGCAAAGTCGAAACTGTTATCGACAAGCCCTGCGGCGATACGCGCCTTGCCTCTCAGGGCGACGTCGGCCTCGATCACGCTGATACGACTTGCCAGGGCGGTATTCAGCGGATGCGCAATGCTTTTGCGGGCAAAACCTGCCATGAAGGCCGAACGTTCGACAAGAGTGATATTGGTGTCAGGGCATCGGGAAGCGACTGCAAGTCCGGCGGCACCGGCACCGCTGCCAAGATCAATAACGCGCCCAGCAAAGCCGTTTGGAACGGCGCTCGCCAGAATCATGGCATCAACACCGGAACGATGACCTTTCAGCGCCGGCTGGATGAGATGAAATGCTCCGCGATGAAACACATCGAGTGTTTCTCCGGCTTCATCTTCGGTCTCCGAATGTGTTTCCGAATTCATTGATCGCGCAGTTCGTGTTCAATCTTGGCATCGATCAGGATTTGCCGCGCGTCTTCAAGCTGTTCTTCGCTGACCAGAAGGCGGCGCGGCAATACGCCCAAAGAGCCTTCGATGATGCTCATATTCGTGTCGGCAATGAAATAAGCGATCCCGGCCTCTTTCATCAAGGCCTCGGCAAAAGACAGCAGAACGGAATCATTCGTACGGATAAGCTCGATCATTTGAACAGTTTGTAGTGAATGCACCGCATTGACAACAGCTTCCTTCAATGGTGAACAGGCGTCGTAAGAGTAACGCCCAACAGTGCTTTGGGGCAGTTGCGACTTGAGCAATCCGGTCCGTTTCAATAATGTGGCCGGGCAGCTAGGAGAAATGGCATTGGGTGTGGTTCTGAATCTGGACGGCAAAAAGAAACAGGAAGGATCGGTTCAGCCGCTTGTCGATCTGACAAAGGCCGACATGGCACGTGTGAATGAGATGATCCTTTCCCGGGCCGGGTCCGATGTCGAAATGATACCGGAAGTCGCCAATCATCTGATTTCCTCAGGCGGCAAGCGCCTGCGTCCCATGATGACGCTCGCAGCCGCCCGTATGTTCGGCTACGAAGGCGACGGCCACGTACGCCTCGCGACCGCCGTGGAGTTCATGCACACTGCAACGCTGCTGCATGACGATGTGGTCGATGAAAGCGATCTGCGCCGCGGCAAAAGCACGGCGCGCATGATCTGGGGTAACCAGGCCAGCGTTCTCGTCGGCGACTTCCTTCTCGGGCAGGCTTTCAAGATGATGGTTGACGTCGGTTCGCTCGACGCGCTCGACGTTCTCGCAACTTCGGCGTCGGTGATCGCGGAAGGCGAAGTGATGCAGCTTGCCGCTGCCAAGAACATGGAAACCACCGAAGACGAATATCTGGCAGTCATCAAGGCCAAGACTGCGGCGCTGTTCTCAGCTGCCGGTGAGGTTGGCCCGATCATTGCCGGCGCACAACGCTCGGATCGCGCGGCGCTGCGCGATTACGGGCTCAATCTTGGCCTTGCCTTCCAGCTTGTCGATGACGCGCTCGATTATGGCGGTTCGGCAGCCGATCTCGGCAAGAATACGGGCGACGATTTCCGCGAAGGCAAGATCACGCTTCCGGTGATTCTGAGCTACCGTCGCGGCACCGACGAGGAGCGCGCTTTCTGGAAGCACGCGATCGAGGACGGCGCGAGCGACGATGCCTCGCTTCAAAAGGCCATAGGCCTGATGACGAAACATGGAGCGATTGCCGACACGGTGCAGCGCGCGCGGCATTTCGGCGAGATTGCCCGCGATGCTCTGGCACCTTTGAAAGCGACGCCCCAGAAGGATGCACTGATAGAAGTCATCGATTTCTGCATCAGCCGTGTGAACTGACCGGCAACAGCGGCAGACTCTGGCCAGCATTTCGTGAGGGCCAGGAACATTCAGGAAAAGCGTCCCGGCACGGAATGCTTTTCTTGCCCCGCCATCCCAAAAAGGCCATGCTTGGGGTGCCTTTTCCGGCAAAGAGAGAGCGTGCCCCAGCTTCTTTAGCTACTTGGGTTTGCTTGCCGGTATCTGTCACAGGGATTTGAGAAGAGGATAGGGCTTTATGCGGCAAGGATCGAAATACCGCCCGCTTTATGGTTTGCTGCTCTCGCTGCTGGCGGGGATCGCGATTCCTACTGGCGGTGCTTTGGCCAAGGCGACAACCAATCCCGCATCGCCCCCTTTCCGCGCCGGTTCGTTTGCCGGGGCCTATCTTGCCGGACGTACCGCCGAATCCGACAATAATCTCGCTACCGCTGTCGATTTCTATCGTCAGGCCATGGCGTTCGATCCGGGCAATGCACAGATCAAGCAGGATTTGCTGTTGGTATTGCTGACGGAGGGCCGCTTCAAAGATGCGCTGCCTCTGGCGGAAGAACTGAAGAACGTCCCGGATATTGAGCGTTTTTCACGCGTGGCACTTGCCATCGACGCCATAGACCGCAAGCAATATCGCAAAGTCGGGCCGCTGCTGATGCTGTCGCTGCAATCCGATATGGATCGCCTCGCGACCGGCTTTATGAATGCGTGGGTGAAGGTCGGGCAGGGCAATCCCAAACAGGCGCTCGCCGACATCCAGAAAATGCAGGGGCCGGAATGGTACGGCCTGTTTGTCACCTATAATTCGGCACTGATAGCCGATCTCGCGGGCCAGAAGAAGGAAGCGCGTGACTTCTACCAGCAGGCTATCGACGATAGGCCAGGTGGAAGTGCGGCTCCCGACACTTATGAACGCGTCGTAATGGCCTATGCCTCCTTCAAACTTCGTCAAGGCGACAAGGAAGGTGCGATCAAGACTCTGAACGATGCAGCCGAGCTTCTGAATGGCCGCATGACGATCACTGAAATGCGCGAAAAGATTGAGGCGGGCGAGAAGTATGGCCGCCTGATCAAAACCGCTCAGGAAGGTACTGCCGAAGCGCTCTATACGCTTGGCACCGCGATCAATCGCAGCGGCGCGGAAGCGTTTGCGAAGCTCTATTTACAGATGTCACTGCCGCTGCGTCCGGACAACGACGCGACGCTTTATCAGTTGGGCGATATTTCCGCCAAGCTGCGCCAGCCGGAGAAGGCCATCGACTATTATGGCCGCGTGCCGGAGAAATCGCCTTATCGCCGCGATGCGGAAATGCAGCGTGCACTCAATCTGGCGGAAAACGACCAGTCGGCGGAAGCCATCAAGCAGTTGCAAGTTCTGCTCGGCCGCGACAAGTCCGACATGCGTACTTATCTCGCGCTCGGTGGTGTCTATGCGCAGGACAAGAATTTCGCCGATGCTGCGAAGATTTACGATGCTGCGGTTGAACAGATCAAGACGCCGGAACGTAAGGACTGGCCGCTATTCTACCAGCGCGGCATCGCCTATGAACGCCTGAAGCAATGGGACAGGGCTGAGCCCAATTTTCGCAAGGCGCTGGAGCTTTATCCCAACCAGCCGCAAGTGCTGAACTATCTGGGTTATTCCTGGGTCGACCGGGGTGAAAATCTCGATGAAGCCCTGGGCATGATCAAGAAGGCGGTAGAGCTGCGCCCGCAGGACGGTTATATCGTCGACTCACTGGGCTGGGCCTATTACATGCTGGGCCGGTATGATGAGGCCGTGGTCGAACTGGAAAAGGCGGTCAAGCTTCGCCCCGAGGACCCGACGATCAACGACCACATGGGCGATGCCTATTGGCGTGTGGGGCGTCTTCTGGAGGCGACGTTCCAGTGGAATCATGCCATCGCAGGCAAGCCCGAACCGCAAGATCTGGCCAAGATCGAGGAAAAGTTGAAGAAGGGCCTGCCGGACATTCCGGGGCAATCTTCCGCTGGTACAGAAAAGCCTGCCGAGGACAAGCCTGCCGAGGACAAGTCTGATAGGGCAAAGCCGGAGGCTCCAGCACCGTCAAAAGTGCCTTCCGCACCGTCTGACAAAGCCCCTGAGAAGCCGACAATGCACTAAGAACAATATGCAGGCTGCCGGTTTCAGCGTGGTGTGACACGGAAACTGACAGCCTGTGCTTGACCCTGCCGTGCTGACAAATTAGACCGGGCCATCATTTCAATTACAAGGCCCGACCCCGTGTCCAGTACGTTGCCAGCACATATGCACCCCACCCGGTCCTTTCAGGGCTTGATCCTGACGCTTCACAACTATTGGGCGGAACATGGTTGCGCTATTTTGCAGCCATACGACATGGAAGTTGGTGCCGGTACGTTTCACCCGGCAACGACGCTGCGCTCGCTGGGACCGAAGCCCTGGAAGGCTGCCTATGTTCAACCTTCGCGTCGCCCGAAGGATGGTCGTTACGGTGAAAACCCGAACCGTCTTCAGCACTATTACCAGTATCAGGTCATCATCAAGCCATCGCCGCCAAATCTTCAGGATCTCTATCTCGGTTCGCTGCGCGCCATCGGTCTCGACCCCACGTTGCACGACGTGCGCTTCGTGGAAGACGACTGGGAAAGCCCGACGCTTGGCGCCTGGGGTCTGGGATGGGAATGCTGGTGCGATGGCATGGAAGTGTCGCAGTTTACCTATTTCCAGCAGGTCTGCGGCATCGAATGCTCGCCGGTTTCCGGTGAGCTGACCTACGGTCTCGAACGCCTGGCCATGTATGTGCAAGGCGTGGACAATGTGTATGACCTCAACTTCAATGGCCTCGAAGGTGACGAAAAGGTGACCTATGGCGACGTGTTCCTGCAGGCTGAGCAGGAATATTCCCGCTACAATTTCGAGATGGCCAATACCGAAGTGCTGCATCAGCACTTTATCGACGCCGAACGCGAGTGCGAAGCCATCCTGAAAGCCGGTGCTCCACAAGAGGCGGGGAGTGTCGAAGCCACGACGAGGAATGTACATAAGTGCGTATTCCCGGCCTATGACCAGTGCATCAAGGCATCCCACGTCTTCAATCTGATGGATGCGCGCGGCGTGATCTCGGTTACCGAGCGCCAAAGCTATATCCTCCGCGTCCGCAATCTCGCGCGTCAGTGCGGCGAGGCATTCCTTCTGACGGATGCCGGTGGTTTCAATTTTAAGCGCGAGGGCGAGTAATTATTATGCCTGATTTACTGCTCGAACTTTTCTCGGAAGAGATTCCTGCGCGTATGCAGCGCAAGGCTGCCGGTGACCTGAAGAAGATGATCACCGACGGCCTGGTGGAAGCCGGTCTGACCTATGAAGCTGCGACCGCTTATTGGACCCCGCGCCGCCTGACGCTCGACATTCGTGGCCTCACCGTGCGCTCCAAGGATGTGCATGAAGACATCAAGGGTCCGTCGGTTGCCGCCCCGGAGCAGGCTATTCAGGGCTTTTTGCGCAAGGCTGGCCTCAGCGATGTGTCTCAGGCGCATGTGCATTCCGATCCGAAGAAGGGTGATTTTTACGTCGCTCATCTGACCAAGCCCGGCCGCGCTGCGGAAGAAATCGTTGCCGAGCTGGTGCCGCAGACGATCCGCAATTTCCCATGGCCGAAATCCATGCGCTGGGGTGCGGCTTCGGCCAAGCCGGGTTCGCTTCGCTGGGTTCGCCCGCTGCAGTCCATCCTCTGCACCTTTGGTCCCGAGACCGAGGAAACAGTGGTGATTGATTTCGATGTCGATGGCATCAAGTCGGGCAATGTCACCTATGGCCATCGTTTCCTGAGCGACGGTCAGCCAATCAAAGTGCGCCGCTTCGAGGATTATGTCGAAAAGCTCGAAAAAGCTTTCGTGGTTCTCGATGCCGAGCGCCGCAAGGAAATCATTTCGCAGGACGCGCATAATCTCGCATTTGCGTCCGGGCTTGAGCTGGTCGAGGACGAGGGCCTTCTGGAAGAAGTGTCGGGTCTTGTCGAATGGCCGGTCGTGCTGATGGGTGAATTTGAGGAAGAGTTTCTTGCGATCCCGCCGGAAGTTATCCGCCTTACCATCCGCGCTAACCAGAAGTGTTTTGTCACCCGCAAGCAGGGTGAAGCGCAAGCCCTGTCCAACCGGTTCATTCTGGTGTCGAACATCGCTGCCCGCGATGGCGGCACGGAAATCGCCTATGGCAACGGCAAGGTGGTGCGCGCACGTCTGTCGGATGCGCTCTATTTCTGGCACACCGATCAGCATGATCTGCCGGACCTCGACAAGCTGGCCGTATCGGCGGAAAAGTTTGGTCTTGACCTGAAAAAGCCGCTCGATCAGCGTATGGCGCGTCTGGATGCACTCAATGTGACTTTCCATGCGAAGCTCGGTACGCAAGGCGCTCGCGTTGAACGCATTCGCGAGCTGGCAGCACAGATTGCTCCGCTGGTTGGTGCCGATCCGAAACTTGCCACCCGTGCGGCCGTGCTCGCCAAGGCCGATCTGCAAACCGAAGTTGTCGGAGAATTCCCCGAGCTTCAGGGCGCTATGGGGCGCAAATATGCGTTGCTTCAGGGTGAAGACGAAGCCGTCGCCGCTGCAATTGAAGAACATTACAAGCCACAAGGCCCGTCCGATGCCGTGCCGAAGAACCCGGTTTCTGTTGCTGTTGCGCTGGCCGACAAGCTCGACACGCTGGTCGGATTCTGGGCCATCGACGAAAAGCCGACGGGCTCGAAGGACCCCTACGCATTGCGTCGCGCAGCGTTGGGCGTGATCCGGTTGCTGCTGTCGCAGGAATGGAAATTCCCGCTGCTACCGCTCTTCCGCTCGGCGTTTGCCGCGCTGAAAGAAGGGCAGGTCCAACGCAAGTTGCGCGAGTTTCAAGCCAAGCTTGCTGCGGAAGACTCCGGTGACGTCGACGGCGAGCAGGATGTCGACAACGCATTGGCCAACTATGAAAAGCAGGTTCGCGCCGAGGCGGAAGCATCGTCCGAGCCGGTACTGGCCGATCTTCTGTCCTTCCTCCATGACCGTTTCAAGGTACATCTGAAGGAAGAAGGCGCACGTTACGACGCAATTGACGCCGTATTGGCGCCGGAAGCCGACAATCTGCTTTTGGTCGCGCGGCGCTTAGAAGCGCTGATCGTCTTTATCAATGAAGAAGATGGTAAAAACCTTCTGGCTGGCACCAAGCGCGCCGCCAACATTCTCGCTGCCGAAGAGAAGAAGGGTACCAAGGTCGCGGAGAGCGTGAACGCTTCCCTTCTTCGCGAAGCGGAAGAAAAGGCGCTGTTCGAGGCCGTCACTCTGGCTTCGCAAGATGCCGAGGCTGCAATTGCCCGTGAAGACTTCAACGGTGCGATGCTGGCGCTCGCCAAGCTGCGCGGTCCTGTTGATACTTTCTTTGAAAAAGTGCTGGTCAACGATGAGGACGAAAATGTCCGAGCCAATCGTCTGGCATTGCTCGATCAGATTCGTGCGGCCACCGGAAAAGTGGCGGATTTCTCCAAGATCGCTGGCTGACTATTGGCAGTACGAAACAATATGGCGCCTTCGGGCGCCATTTTTTTACTTCAGGCTGGGTCTGAGCACGAGAGAACTGAGGTCGATTTCGCCGGACGCTCCGGCCCAAGTATCGCCAACCACCCGCACCGGCTTGGCAGGGTCAAAGTCTTCAGCTGGCGTGGCGGGCGTTTCAAGAAGATCGTCTGGGACTGGCTGCCCCTGCATACGCGCCATATAGGCACGGGCGCGCTTGCGGCGGGCCTCGATTGCCTTCTGGGCGGCCAGTTCTGAGGCCTGTTTCTCCGCGCAAGGTCCACAGACGGGCAGTCCGTTGGCGCCGATTTTGTCGTAGCCGATATAATCTATGGAACCGACCTGGTAAGTGGATGGCGCGCGCTCATCCCCGTTTGCGGAAGCAATTGCGGGCAGTCCGATGGCCGTCAACGAAATAGCGATAAATCGCGATAACATTATTCACCTCACGCATGAATAATATCATTATGCCCTGAAAAACCTAACAAAACGCAATTTTCCATGCGCAATCATGATCGTCTTTCCGCGTTCTTCCCCGAATAGAGTCCGAGTTTGCTTGCGCATCGCTTGCACCGGGGCTTGAGCTTGTGTAGGCAGAACGGGCTTAACTTGGGACGCCCGAGAGGCGGAAAGCCAGTGTCCGATACAGTCAAATTCGATGATGAGGCAGTCCCGCGCGCGGTGGAAGTGCTGCGGCGCGGCGGTCTCGTCGCCATTCCGACCGAGACGGTCTATGGCCTTGCCGCCGACTCTGCGAACGGTGAGGGTGTGGCCGGTATCTTCGCGGCCAAGGGGCGACCTCAGTTCAACCCTCTGATTGCGCATGTGAGCGGCATCGCCATGGCCGAGCGCTATGTCACTTTTGACGCTCTTTCACGCAAGCTTGCCGAGATGTTCTGGCCGGGTCCGCTGACCATCGTGCTGCCGCTGAAGGAAAGGCAGGATACGGACCGTCCGATCCATCCCCTTGTAACCGCCGGACTTTCGACCCTTGCCGTTCGTATGCCGCTTGGCCGTGTGCGCGATATCATCACTGGGCTTGATAGTCCTGTGGCAGCACCGAGCGCAAACACGTCGGGGCGCATCAGCCCGACAAGCGCTCGTGCCGTTGCAGACGATCTCGGCAACAAGCTTGATCTGATCCTCGATGCCGGTCCGTGCGGTGTTGGAGTTGAATCCACCATCGTCAAGGTTGACGGCAATAAAGTGCATTTGCTCCGTCCGGGCGGACTGGCTGCGGAAGAGATTGAAGCCGTCATCGGCGAAAAGCTCGTGCGTGCCGACCACTCCTCTGCAATTCAGGCGCCGGGCATGATGGCTTCGCATTATGCGCCGGATGCTGCGATGCGGCTTGGCGTCGGCTCTGTGCGGCCGGGTGAAGCCCTGCTTGCCTTTGGCCCCCATCGCGTGGCCGGGGCTGATGCGGCAACGGCGATTATGAACCTGAGCGCTGACGGAAATTTACGTGAAGCTGCAGCCAATCTGTTCGATTTCATGCGCAGGCTGGATGCGACTGGTGCCAAGACCATCGCCGTTGAACCTATCCCCTTTGAGGGCCTCGGCGAGGCCATCAATGACCGTTTAAAGCGCGCGGCGGCCCCGCGTTAATATCATTCTATTAAGAGACAGACTATGCTGGACACCGCTCTGATCGAACGTTTCTCCGCCATCGTGGGCGAAAAGAATGCGCTCACCGCGCCGGAAGATCTCGCCGCTTATCTCATCGAGCAGCGCGATCTCTATCACGGACGTACGCCGCTTGTCCTTCGTCCAGGCTCAACGGAAGAAGTCGCGGCCATCATGAAGCTTGCCAGCGAGACGAAAACGCCGGTGGTGCCGCAGGGCGGCAATACCGGTCTCGTCGGCGGCCAGCAGCCGGATGAAAGCGGCGCGGCCATCATTCTGTCGCTGGGCCGCATGAATCGCATCCGCAATCTCGATACGGTCGGCAATCTGGTGACGCTCGAAGCGGGCGTGATATTGAAGAATCTTCAGGATACCGTTGAGAAAGCCGGGCGCCTGTTTCCGCTTTCGCTGGGCGCAGAAGGCTCGTGCCAGATCGGTGGCAACCTTGGCTCCAATGCTGGCGGCACGGCGGTTCTTGCCTATGGCAATATGCGCGAGCTTTGCCTCGGTCTGGAGGTCGTGCTGCCGACCGGCGAGATTCTTAACGATCTTCGCTATGTGAAGAAGGATAATACCGGTTACGACTTGAAAGACCTTTTCGTTGGTTCGGAAGGCACGCTCGGTATCATCACGGCTGCAGTGCTGAAAATCTTCCCGCAGCCAAAAGGCAAGGGTGTGGCTTATGCGGGCCTTCGCAATCCGGAAGACGTGCTGCGCCTGTTCCAGCTTGCAACGGAACATGCAGGCCCGTCGCTGACCGGCTTCGAGCTCATGCCGCGCGTCGGCGTAGAATTTACCGTGCGTCATGTCGACGGTGTGCGCGATCCGCTCGAAAGCCCGCATGACTGGTATGTGCTGATCGATATTTCCTCGTCCCGCTCGGAAGAAGATGCGCGCACGACACTGGAAACCATCCTCACTGAAGCCTTTGAGAACGACATTATTCAGGATGCCGCCATTGCGGAAAGCGTAGCGCAGGCACAGTCCTTCTGGAAAATGCGTGAGGAAATGTCCTGGGCGCAGAAGCCGGAGGGCGGCTCGATCAAGCACGATATATCCGTGCCGGTCGCTTCGATTCCCGCCTTCATCCACCAAGCCAATGCCGCGACGCTGGAAATGATTCCCGGTGCGCGTATCGTTTGCTTCGGCCATATCGGCGACGGCAACCTGCATTACAACGTTTCGCAGCCTGTCGGCGCCGACAAGGAAGCTTTCCTTGCGCGCTGGCATGACCTCAATCATCGTATCCACACGATTGTCGCGAGCTATATGGGCTCGATTTCGGCTGAACACGGTATTGGTCAGCTCAAGCGGGAAGAACTGGCTTTCTTCAAGCAGGATGTTGCGCTCGACCTGATGCGCCGTATCAAGTCGGCTTTCGATCCGGCAGGCATCATGAACCCCGGTAAGGTTCTGTAGAAATAACACTATTCCTGAATGCCAGACGGGCGGTATTAACCGCCCGTTTGTTTTGGTAAACAAGTCTTCAGAAGAATTTCCGAATTCTTACACCTGGTTGCAATCTGCTAACCAAAGGAAAAGGCAGGGAAAAGTTAACTTAACTCATTAAGCCCGCCGGTAATAAACCGCGCCTATTGTCCATCTCAACGAAGAGCAAAAGCTCGACAAAGGGAAGCCGGAACAACCGGCTCTCAAAAAGCAAGTCCAGCAAAAGTGCGTAGCGGTTTTGCGTTGGAACTTGCGTAAAAAAGAGACAGAGAGACAGAGGCGTCGAAAATGATGAGCAAGGGACTGAAGCCCGACTGGGCGGGACGAGAATTGCGGCTCGATCCGTTTCATTTTCCACAGGTGGTGACCTACGCAACCCACGACGGCAGCACCGACGTTACCTTCACCATCAATGAGCGTGGCGCAGTGATCCGGCAGGTTCTGCCTTCAAGCGGCCTGCCGATGTCGATTGCTCTCCCGGCCAACGCATTTGTTGGTGTTGCCGCCCGTGCGGTGGAAGACGAGTTCGGCGAAATCACCGTGACGCTGGAGCTGATGCATGAAGATCCTCAGCTCTCCGTTCCCTTGCTTGTTGCACATGATCTGACCGACGTTGCCGCTGACTGGCGCGCTTGGGCCGCGAGCTTTAATCTGCCGATGATGCTGGTTGAGGAAGATGGCGTCGCCCGTCCGCTTTATCAAAGCACGGGCGCGGTCCGCACCAGCCAGCCACAGGCTCGCCGTCAGGGGCAGGAGCCGCGCCGCCGTCGCCCGCGTTTTCTCGCCCGCCGCAAGACCGGTACGCTTGGCGTCCGTTTGGTGATCTCCGGCAAGGAAATCATTGCTCGCAATTGAGTTAGAGCGCATCCCGAAAGTGTGAAACGGTTTTCGGACGAGGTGCGCGTCAAAACAAACAGTTAGAGCGCCGATCTGATTCAATCAGATCAAATGCGCCGTAGAAAGGGTCGCCCGAGAAAAGGTGACCCCTTCAAAGATCTTGGCTGACCTCCAAAAAAGCCCCCGGATGTTCTTGGGCGCATCCCAAAAAGTGGAAATCCGCTTTTGGAAAAGATGCGCCGGTAAAAGAAAACATCCGGGTTTATTTTTTGCGCATCAGGAAGGCCATCACAGCCTCGCGGGCTTCATCCGAAGTCAGGCGCTCAGCGAAATGCTTGGCTTCTCGGGTGATGCGATCAGCGATATTCTCGGCAGGCAGGCGCATCAGGGCGCGGGCGATCTGCATAGCCTGTGGCGGCTTGGCAGCAATTTCTTCCGCTGCCTTCATCACTTCCGCTTCCAACGCGTCCTCGGCAACAATCTGATAGACGATACCTGCTTCCTGCGCGGCTTCCGCCGTGAAACCGTGGCCGAGCGCCAGGAGGGCGAAGGCCTTCTGGCGGCCCATCAGTGAAGGCGCGAGCAGGCTGGACCCCGCTTCCGGCACGAGGCCAAGATCGACAAATGGTGTGCGGAACAATGCGCGCGAGGTTGCAAAAGTCAGATCGCAATGAAAATGGATCGTCGTGCCGACGCCGATGGCGAGCCCATCGACGCCTGAAACGATAGGCTTTTTGGTTTCCGCCAGCGGAATGAGAAAATCCAGAATTTCATTACTGAAACTGCTGTCGCCCGTCGCAGCCGCCATGAAATCCTGCATATCGTTGCCGGAAGAAAAGGCACCTGGCACGCCGAGGAACACATGCGCCCGTACCGCGTCGTCGGCATCGCCGTCCTTCAGTGCCTTCGCCATGGCGGCATACATGGCGCGTGTGATGGCGTTTTTCTTTTCCGGTCGGTTAAGACGGATGATCTGGACCGCGCCTTTGCGCTCGATCAGAATATGTTCGCTCATGCTTACGCCTCCAGCGCGGATTTGGCAGCAGCAAGGCTGGAAGCGCCGGTGATGACCGTATCCTTGAGGGACGAAACTTCGGCCAGCATATTTTCCGCGAAGAACCGGCTCAGCACCGCACGGCCGCTATCTTCGCCGGCGAGTGCTGCACGTGCGAGATAGGCGCCGCCGGAAACGAGTGACAAAAGCCGCTGATAAGGCGTAGCCCCTGCAAGTGCTGCTTCAAGCTGCCCTTCGGCAATTGCCTTTTGCAACCAGTCGGTCGCTTCACGGGCTTCGCTGATGGCCCTGGAGAGGCGCGCGCCGGTTTCACCGAGCTCCGGGCGATTGGATGCGGTGGCCTTGTTAGCATCGTCCTGCAGTTCTGCAAGGAAGCCCTTGATGTGCTCGCCATTGCCGAGCGGCAACTTGCGCGCCACAAGGTCGATGGCTTGAATGCCATTGGTGCCTTCGTAGATCGGTGTGATGCGGGCATCGCGCAACAATTGCGCTGCACCCGTTTCTTCGATGAAGCCCATCCCGCCATGAATCTGGATGCCGAGTGAAGCAACATCCACACCCGCATCGGTCGCGAAGCTTTTTGCGAGCGGGGTCAGCAAGCCGGCGCGATCGGACCAGAATTGCTGGTCTGCGCCGTCCGTTGCATGGCTCATATCGATGGCATGTGCGCAGGAATAGGTGATCGAACGGGCAACCTGCGTCAGCGCCTTCATGGTCAGCAACATACGCTGAACATCCGGATGTTCGATGATCGGACTCATGCCTGCCTTCGGATCAGCACCGATCGCGCGGCCCTGCTTGCGTTCCTTGGCATAGGCAAGAGCCTGCTGATAGGCAGCTTCGGCAACTCCGACGCCCTGAATGCCGACAAGAAGACGAGCATTGTTCATCATGGTGAACATGCAGGCCAACCCACGATTTTCCTCGCCAATCAGATAGCCGACTGCTCCCTGTTCCTCGCCCTTTACGAAACCGTCGCCGTAGATCATGGTGCAGGTTGGCGAGGCGTGGATACCCATTTTGTGCTCAAGGCCCGAACAGAACAAATCGTTGCGGCGGCCAAGCGAGCCGTCTTCATTGACGAGAAACTTTGGCACGAGGAAAAGCGAAATGCCCTTTGTTCCTGCCGGGGCATCCGGCAGGCGCGCCAGCACCAGATGCACGATATTGTCCGTCAGGTCATGCTCGCCATAGGTGATGAAAATCTTCTGGCCGAAGATGCGGTAGCTGCCGTCATCGGCACGTTCCGCACGGGTACGAAGTACACCAAGGTCAGAACCGGCGTGCGGTTCTGTGAGGTTCATCGTACCCATCCACTCGCCGCTGATGAGCTTTTCGAGATAGATGTCCTTCAATTCCTTGGAAGCGTGCTTCTCTATCGCTTCGACCGCGCCCATGGTCAGCGTCGGGGCGATGGCGAAGGCCAGCGTGCCGGAGTTCCACATCTCGCTCACGGCCACTGACATCATCGCTGGCAGGCCTTGACCGCCATATTCCGGTGTGCCGGTTAGCGAGTTCCAGCCGCCTTCGATCCAGTCGCGGTATAGCTCTTTCCAGCCCGGTGCGGTCGTAACAACGCCGTCCTTGACGGTGGCGCCGTGTTTGTCGCCGGTGATGCGCAGAGGTTCTACGCGCTCGGACGCAAACTTACCGGCTTCTTCGAGAATGGCTTCGGCAAGATCCGCTGAAAATTCAGGGAAGCGGTTGTCATCAAGGGCTTTTTCCAGTCCCGCAACCTTCATCAGTGTATGGGAAATTTCAGAAACCGGCGCGCGATACATCTTTCCTCCGAGTATATTTCGCGGGCTTCTCCTCGGAAGCCCGCCCTGCGCCGGTGCTTTATGCAATCCGGCAGGAGCCATTTTGGCTGTTCAACATAAGAGCTATCGGCTTATTACGTAAACGTCAATATTATGCAGTGGCTTCACAGCCATTTGTAGAGAGGTGAACAACGAGGCGTTATCCGCCTTGTGAAGACCAAAGGTCTGCAACTGCGGATAACGCGGTCGAGGCTACTTCTTGTCGGTTTGGTTTTCCCGCTCTACAGCGCGCCAGCCGATATCGGAGCGGTAGAAACCTTCCGGCCAGTCGATGCGCTTTATGGCTTCATAGGCGCGCGCCTGCGCTTCAGCGACGGTATCGGCAACAGCGGTGACGTTGAGCACGCGGCCTCCGCTGGCAATGATGCTGCCGTCTTTCTCTGCTGTTCCCGCATGGAAGACCTTGACGCCATCAATGCCTTCGAGCTTGTCGAGATCGCGGATAAGGCTGCCTTTCTTGACATTGGACGGATAGCCTTCCGCAGCCATCACCACCGTCAGCGCGGGCTGGTCTTTCCAGTCGAGCACGACTTCATCGAGCTTGCCATCCACGGCGGCATTGATGAGCGCGAGCAGATCGCTGTTGAGGCGCATCATCAACACCTGGCATTCTGGATCGCCGAAACGGGTATTGTACTCGATCAGCTTGGGGCCGTCCTTGCCGATCATCAGGCCGAGGAACAGAATGCCGGAAAAGGGCGCGCCGATTTCAGCCATTCCACGCATCGTTGGCTCGATCAGCTCACGCATGGTGCGCTCGACGATTTCAGGCGTCATGACCGGAGCCGGAGCATAAGCGCCCATGCCACCTGTATTCGGGCCGGTATCGCCATCGCCGACGCGCTTGTGGTCTTGCGCCGAGCCGAGCGGCAAGGCGGTCTTGCCATCGCAGATGCAGAAGAAGCTAGCTTCTTCACCCTCCAGAAATTCTTCGACCACCACTTCGGCGCCGGCGGAACCAAACGCGCCCTCGAAACAGGCATCTACGGCGTCGAGCGCTTCATCGAGTGTCATCGCAACAACCACGCCTTTGCCTGCCGCAAGCCCGTCGGCCTTGACGACGATGGGCGCACCCTGCTGGCGGATATAGGCCTTGGCTTTCGGCGCATTGTTGAAACGGCCATATGCGCCGGTTGGAATACCGAAACGCGCGCAAAGATCCTTCGTGAAGCCCTTCGATCCTTCGAGTTGTGCCGCAGCCTTGGAGGGGCCGAATACACGGATACCCTCGGCGCGCATTTTGTCGGAAAGGCCAGCCACGAGCGGCGCTTCAGGTCCGACCACCACGAGGTCGATCTTGTTGTCCTTGGCGAAGGCGATCAACGCCTGATGGTCGTCGACGCCGATGTCGATGAGCTCCGCGACTGTGGCGATGCCTGGATTGCCGGGCGCGCAATAGAGCTTTTCGAGCAGGGGAGAGGCGGCAAGTTTCCATGCTAAGGCGTGCTCGCGTCCACCGGAACCGATCAACAGAACTTTCATGCCTTGCTCCCTGCGCGTGAGAAAGTTAAGTACTTTACTGACTTCGGGTCTCTATTGCCCCGCGCCCTCATGGGCAAGGGCGCACACGCGATTTTTCCATAAAAAGCGCGCAAGGTCCGGCGGGTTTCAGGGAAAGCAGGCTATCATGCAGCAACCACAGGTCAATCCAGAGGCCAATTCCGGCATCCAATCCCGTGATGCACGCGGGCGAGTGAAGGACGCTCCGTCCGGCCATTGGGTTTATCGTGTCCTGCCGCATTGGCTCTGGCCCTATGCGCAGCTTGCCCGCTGGGATCGTCCCATCGGCTGGCAGCTTCTGCTTTGGCCTTGCTGGTGGTCGGCCGCGCTGGTGGCGGGGGCGGGCGCCAAGCCAGGCGATGGCGCCTGGGCCGTCTTGCCTTCGATCTGGCATCTTGCTCTGTTTCTGATCGGCGCCATTGCCATGCGTGGCTCCGGGTGCACCTATAATGATCTTATCGATCAGGATATTGACGACAAGGTGGACCGTACGCGTTCCAGACCGCTGCCTTCGGGGCAAGTGACACGCGGTCAGGCCAAGCTTTTTCTGGTTTTGCAGGCACTGGTCGGGCTCGTCGTGCTGCTGCAGTTCAACTGGTTTTCCATCGGACTGGGCATTTTCTCGCTTCTGATTGTTGCCGCCTATCCTTTCATGAAGCGCGTTACGGACTGGCCGCAATTCGTGCTGGGGCTTGCGTTCTCATGGGGCGCTCTCATGGGCTGGGCTGCGGTAGAGGGCTCGCTCAGCCTCGCGCCGGTGCTCCTCTATATTGGCGCGATCATGTGGACGATCGGTTATGACACGATCTATGCGCATCAGGACAAGGAAGACGATGCGCTGGTGGGCGTGCGCTCAACGGCGCGTCTTTTCGGCAAGCACACCAAGACGGCGTTGATGATCCTCTATGGCGGTGCCATCGGTTTCTTTGCGGCGGCCTTCGCCGTAGCCCAGGTGCCGATGCCAGCGCTTGCCGGATTGCTCGCAGCAGGTGTGCATCTCTATCGCCAGATCATTGTGCTCGATATCGACAATCCCGATCAGTGCCTGAAATTGTTCAAATCCAACAATATCGTGGGATGGCTGATTTTCCTCGGGCTTGTTCTCGGAAGCCTATGGGTAGCAGTCAAGCCGCTGGTATAGGGATATAGCGATAGCCCTCATGCTAGTACAGGCAAGCCTGCCTCGAAGCCGGGCTATTTGTGAAGCGATCCTTCGAGGCTCTGCTTGCGCTCCGCACCTCAGGATGAGGGCGGAGGCTTGGGCTGTTTTTCGCGGTTACGGGTAAAGCCGTTCCTTGTTCCAGTCGCCTTCCGGCGAGCGCCGCGTGAAAAGCACGCGGTCATGCAAGCGAAAGGGCCTGTCGTGCCAGAATTCAATCGAGACCGGACGAATACGGAAGCCCGACCAGTAGGATGGGCGTGGAATATCGCCAATGGCATATTTTGCGGTGTACTCCGCAACGGCCTTTTCCAGAGCGAAGCGGCTTTCCAGCGGGCGTGACTGCTTGGATGCCCATGCGCCGATGCGGCTACCGCGCGGGCGCGAGGCGTAATAGGCATCGGCCTCGGCATCGCTTACTTTCTCTACCGCGCCGCGCACGCGCACCTGACGGCGCAGCGTCTTCCAATGAAAGCACATCGCAGCTTTTTCAGCCGACAGAATTTCTCTGCCCTTGGTGCTCTCATAATTGGTGTAGAACACGAAGCCCTGTTCGTCGAAATCCTTCAGCAGCACCATGCGTACATTGGGCAGACCATCGGGATCGACAGTCGCGAGTGCGACCGCATTGGGATCGTTCGGTTCGCTCGCTTTGGCGTCGGTCAGCCAGTCGGCAAAGAGCTTGAACGGCTGGGAGGATTCGGTGAAGTCGTCGCCTGGATTTGTCATCTTGGGTACTTAAACAGCCTGTCGGAAATTCGCGGATCATCCCGCAAGGGAATCCTCGCCAGAGAACCCCAATTGGGGCAGGTCGGGAGGGAGCTTCTTCGATAACCGGCATTTTGTCCATGGTCTTGCCGGGATGTGTCGTCGCAGGGCTCGACATAGCTTTACTTGGCGGGCAACTTCTTGTAGGCGCCGATCAAGGTAGGGGCTATGCCAAAACTCGATTTTCTGACGCTTTATATCGTAATTCTCTTAAATTCGCTGACGGTTTGTATCATCTGGACCGCTATCGCCCTCTCTTATCGCAAGTTCCGACCTGCCAGAATCTGGCTTCTTTCGACGACGCTTCTGCTGGTCGGCGGCTTCGTTCTTTCGCTGCAAGGTAATGAGGGTGCGTTCTGGCCGGCGGTTACAGGCAACACCATCATCATTTACGGCTTCTGCCTTGCCTATGTCGGCGCGCGTTATTTCTATGGTCAGAAAAGCGGCTGGCGGTGGGCCTTGGGCATATCGCTTGCAAGTTTCGCCGTCATGGCGGCATTTCATTCGAGCTGGCAGGGACGCAATATCGCATACGCGGTGGGACAGTCTGTACCCATGGTGATGACTGTTGTTTATCTGGCCCGGCAGAAGAGCATCGGCCTTGGCGGGCGGATTGCCATCGTGGCTTTCCTGCTGGGTATTGTGGGACATGCCATCGAGACATCACTGAACATTGCCGCCTGGACGGGAGAATTCGACCAATCGCTTTATTTTTCCATAGAAAGTTATGCGTTGGTTTGTGTGATCTATAGCGGTGTGATCTGGAACTTCGGTTTCATCGTCATGGCGATGAATCGTCTGCACGGCGAAATGGCCAAGGTCGCGGAGACCGATGAACTGACCGGACTCCCTAACCGTCGCCATTTCATGAAAAGCTTAACGCGGGCGGAACTGGCGTTCAGCGACGACGGTACAGCCTATAGCCTCATGCTGATCGATATCGACAATTTCAAGCAATGGAACGATACCTATGGCCATGCGCTGGGCGATCAGGCGCTCGTGCATTTCTCCGACGTGGCGGCCGATGTCCTTAATCGACGCGGTGTGCTGGCACGGCTCGGCGGTGACGAGTTTTCCATTCTGCTCACAAATATGGATGAGCAGGGAGCGACGGAAATCGCTCGCGACGTCATCAGGGCAATCAATGATGCACCACTTGTCTTCAATGGGCAGAAGCTCGTCATGACGGTGAGCATCGGCATTGCCAGTGAGGAACGCGAAAATGGAGCGAGTGACCTCGACGTCTTTGTCCGGGCCGATCTCGCTCTGTACAAGGTGAAGCAGGCAGGTCGAAATGGTTATGCTACCCGCACGGCTACGGTGAACGCGCCGCGTTCTTCACTTTCGGGCAAACAACCAGCCGCAGATTGAGAAAAGCCGGGAACATCTTTTGATGGCTGAATAAAGTGCGGAGTTGGGCGTTGTGCTCAGATTACGATTTGTTTACCTTTTTGGCACACCGCTTGTTAACTCAAGTTCACCCATAATCCCTGCATCTTTAGCGTGTAAAAATAAGGGAATAGCGTTGACTGTCGAAACGCTTCGCCACAAAGAAAATCTCGCTGGCCTGAGCCGCAGGGTAGAAGCACTGTGCAGGGCTGCGATTTGCATAAGCATGCTTTCGCTTGCCGGTTGCGCAATGGGTGGTGTGAGCATTGAAAAGGCCGTTCCCGATTCTTCCACAATAACCGGTTCTGTTAAGCAGCCGCAGCCGGTTGAGACCGATACAGGCAAGCTCTCCGATCAATCGGCGATCAAGAACGTCGTTTCTGCACTTAATTTCACGCAGTGGGGCAAAAAGCCCGTGCCGTGGGCCAACCCCGATACGGGTAGCCAGGGCACGATCACGACAATTGCCGAGAACAGTAGGAACAATCGGCTTTGTCGTGAATTCGAAACATCCCGTGAAGCTTTTGATGGTGTTTCCATCTATCGCGGCGAAACCTGCATGGAGCGCGGTGGCCAGTGGACCGTGACTTCCTTCGCTCCGATCTGAGTGTCCGTTCCAAAAGTTGCGTGAACTCCTATCGCCCGGAAACTGAAAAGAAAAGCTCATCCTGACTGGAACTTTTCCGGCCGCATGCGCATATTATGGGCAACGAGTCTTACTCATCTCACAGTTATTTTCCTGAAAGAGGAACTATATGCGCGATCCCTATAGCGTGCTGGGCGTCGCCAAAACGGCGAAGCCCGAGGAAATAAAATCGGCTTTCCGCAAGCTGGCCAAAAAGCACCACCCGGATCAGAACAAGGACGATCCGAAGGCGCAGGAGCGCTTTGCTGAACTGAACCAGGCCTATGAAATTCTGGGCGATAAGGACAAGCGCGGTCAATTCGACCGTGGCGAGATCGATGCTGAAGGCAAACCCGCCTTTCAAGGGTTCGCAGGCGGACAAGGTTTCGGCGGTGCTCATGGTGACCCGTTTGCCGGCTTCCGGCAGGGTGGCGGGAGCAACAGTCATTTCGAATTCCGTTCCGGCCCCGGCGGCTTTCAGCAGGGCGGTGGCTTCGGTGGTGCCGATGATATTCTGAACGATCTTTTTGGCGGGGCTTTCGGTGGCGGTGCCCGGGGAGGCGGCGCGCGTCAGCGCGGTCCGATGAAGGGTTCTGATCTTTCCGCGTCCATCAATATTACGCTTGAGCAGGCCGTTGGTGCGGATAAGGTCGAAGCGATTTTCCCGAATGGCAAACATTTGAAGATCAAACTGCCGAAGTTCGTCGAAGACGGTCAGACCATTCGCCTCAAAGGGCAGGGCGAGCCGTTGATGGGTGGAACTGCAGGCGATGCGCTGGTTACTATACACTTCAAGACGCATCCGCGATTTCGCCTTGAAGGGCGTGACGTCCATGTAGATCTTCCGGTCGAACTTGCTGATGCGGTTCTCGGCGGCAAGCAGGAAGTCGAAACGCTGGACGGACGGATTGCTGTAAAAATACCGGCTTGGTCGAGTTCTGATCGTGTGCTGCGCCTGAAAGAAAAAGGCCTTCCGCTAAAAGCTGGCGGGCGTGGCGATATCTACGTGCATGTGCGGATCATGCTGCCGGAAGGCGGCGACAAGGAATTGGAAGAATTCCTGCAAAAGCGCAAGGTCGCTTAAGTTCCACTTCAATCGTTTGAAGCCGGGTGTTGTCTCTTTGCGGCAGTAAAGTGACAATGCCCGGCTTTTTCACTGCAATTGCTTGAAGGAGAGCCGAGCCTGTGCGATAGGGCAACAAGTTAATTGTTTTCAATGAGGACCCCTAATGACCGCACAGTCAGGTTTGTTGCAGGGCAAGCGTGGATTGATTCTGGGCGTCGCCAACAACCGCTCCATCGCATGGGGTATTGCCAAGGCCGCTCGCGATGCAGGCGCGGAGCTCGCATTCACCTATCAGGGCGATGCATTGAAGAAGCGCGTCGAGCCACTGGCCGAGGAGCTTGGCGCGTTCGTTGCCGGACATTGCGATGTGGCGGATGCTGCCAGCATCGATGCAGTTTTCGAGGCGCTTGAAAAGAAATGGGGCAAGCTCGACTTCGTCGTGCACGCCATTGGCTTTTCCGACAAGGATGAGCTGACTGGCCGTTATGTCGATACGTCGGAAGCCAATTTCACCAACACGATGCTGATTTCGGTCTATTCGCTGACGGCGATTTCGCGCCGCGCGGAAAAACTGATGGCCGATGGCGGCTCGATCCTGACGCTGACCTATTACGGTGCCGAAAAGGTCATGCCGAACTACAACGTTATGGGTGTTGCCAAGGCCGCTCTCGAAGCAAGCGTAAAATATCTGGCCGTTGATCTTGGCCCACAGAATATCCGCGTCAACGCGATTTCTGCTGGCCCGATCAAGACACTCGCCGCTTCGGGCATTGGCGATTTCCGTTATATCCTCAAGTGGAATGAGTACAACGCGCCGCTGCGCCGTACCGTTACCATTGAGGAAGTGGGCGATGTCGGTCTCTATTTCCTGTCCGACTTGTCCCGTTCTGTGACGGGCGAAGTCCATCACGCGGATAGCGGCTATCACGTCATAGGCATGAAAGCGGTGGACGCTCCGGATATTTCGGTCGTGAAAGACTGAGGCTGCGAATAAAACGTCCCGAAAAGTGAACCAGCTTTTCGGGATTTTTCTTTGTCTTCCCGTTGCGGGAAGCTATTCAGGCTATTCATTGACGGCAGATTGAGGTGGGGTTGTGGCTCGGGAGATCATCTACTTTTCGCGTCACGGTGAGACAGACTGGAATGTTTCGCAGCGTATTCAGGGACAGCTCGATATCGATATCAACGATAATGGGCGCAATCAGGCAGACCGCAACGGCGACATGCTGAAATCGCTGATCGGCGACGGCGCGGGCTTCGATTTCGTGGCCAGCCCGCTGCGCCGCACGCGCGAGACGATGGAACGTATTCGCTTGCGCATGGGCCTTGACCCTTACGAGTACCGCACCGACCCGCAATTGATGGAGGTCAACTTCGGCGACTGGCAGGGCTTCATGATGGAGGATATTGCCAAGGAACGACATGATCTGATCGAAGCGCGCGCCCGCGACAAGTGGAACTTCATGCCGCCGGGTACGGCGGCTGAAAGCTATATGAGCCTGTCAAAGCGCATTGGCCGCTGGGTGGAAGCTGTCGAGTGGCCGACCGTTTGCGTAACGCATGGCGGCTGCATCCGCACGCTCTTTTATCTTTACGGCGATATGGATGGCCATGCCGCTGCGAATCTTTCCATTCCGCAGGACAAGATTCTGAGGTTTGCAAACGGCAAGCTGGAGTGGATCTAAGATCAGAGCAGCCAAGACTGAATTAATCGCATATTAAAACCCGCATTTCGGGGGGATGATGCCGGAAACTAGAGGTCTCAGTTTCAAGTTTCAGCAGGTTGACGTTTTTGCTTCCCGGCCTTTGGGCGGTAATCCGCTCGCGGTCGTTGTTGATGCCGATAGCCTGAGTGACGCTAAAATGGCTGCGTTCGCGAATTGGACCAATCTTAGCGAGACAACTTTCCTGCTGGAGCCGACAACTGTCGGAGCAGATTATCGTGTTCGGATTTTCACTCCATCGCGTGAGTTACCTTTTGCGGGACACCCGACTTTGGGTAGCTGTCACGTATGGCTTGCTTTGAATGGAAATGCTGATGACGGAAAAGAGATCGTGCAGGAATGCGAGGCGGGGTTGATCCGCATCCGCAAAGATCGCGACATGCTTTCGTTCGCTGCACCTGAATTGACTAGAAGCGGTGCGCTTGAGCCACAGTTGCTACTGCGCATCGCGCGAGCCCTGCATATCGATGTAGAAGCCGTTATTGACGCTCATTGGGTCGACAATGGTCCCGGTTGGCTGGCTATTCTCCTGAAAAGCAGGGAAGATGTTCTGGCTCTGCGGCCAGATTTTGCAGCTATCTCTGGCCTGCGGGTAGGTGTCGTCGCGCCGTGGAAACGAGGTGAGGACGGCGATGCAGCCGATTTTGAAGTCCGGGCTTTTACTGCCGCTGGTTTTGAAGATCCAGTTACGGGAAGCCTCAATGCGGGCATAGCCCAATGGCTCATCGGCAGTGGAATAGCAGGCACATCTTATGTCGCCAGCCAAGGCACTGTCCTTGGGCGTGCAGGACGCATTCACGTTCAGCGCGACACTGATGGAATTTGGATCGGTGGGAATGTCGTTACCTGTGTGGATGGCCACGTTACGCTTTGACCCAATTCCATGTCCTATTTTCGCCCTTGAGACCGCTTCTATAACTTACGGCGCTTCCTGAATGTCGGTAATGAAGCGCGTGCTATCGACCATGTCATAAATGATAAGGACCTTCATACCCTTGTTGATCGCACTGTAATCGAACTCGCCAGGCAGCCTGTATGTCTGGCCGTCATCCAGTGTAATGGTTTCGCTGTCCTTGTTGATGCCAGTGATTTTGCCTTCGGCATCGTCTGCCATCGCCACGGTCGAGAAGAGCGAAGCTACAATGAGAATTAATCCGACCAGATATTGCATGACTTTCCGTTCCTTTGGTTGTGCCTCGGGGTGGGGTGTCGCCTGACCGATTCGACACGATTGACGCCATTACGTACTTTTGCGCCCCGCGCCGCATATCCCACAATGTAGCGTGCGGAATGTGTCAAAAAAAATGCCGGAAATCGATCTTCGGAAGGAAATTTTACGTCGCGGAAGCGCTTGATTTGACCGGCGCCGAAAAGCTCAATAAAACCGGCCCGTAAAGTTGCTGATCTCTCCTTGACCTCCTCTGGACAGGGACAATTTATTCAGGCGTCGCGCATGTCTCACAATAGTTTCGGTCATCTGTTCCGCGTAACCACCTGGGGCGAAAGCCACGGTTTGGCGCTCGGTTGCGTTGTCGACGGTTGCCCGCCCGGCATCACGTTCACGGAAGCCGAAATTCAGGCCTATCTCGACAAGCGCAAGCCTGGGCAGTCCAAATATACGACGCAGCGCCGCGAGCCGGATCAGGTGCGCGTGCTTTCCGGTGTTCTTTTGGGCGACGACGGCGTTACCATGACAACGACCGGCACACCGATTTCGATGATGATCGAGAATACCGACCAGCGCTCCAAGGATTATGGCGAGATTGCCCGCCAGTATCGTCCGGGCCACGCCGATTATACCTACGACGTCAAATATGGCATCCGTGACTATCGCGGCGGCGGGCGTTCGTCTGCGCGCGAAACGGCAGCTCGTGTTGCCGCTGGTGCCATTGCGCGCAAGATCGTGCCGGGGCTGGAAGTCAAGGGCGCACTCGTCGCCATGGGTGTGCACGGTATTGATCGCCGCCGCTGGAACTGGTCGGAAGTGGACAACAATCCCTTTTTCTCGCCGGATGCCGGTTCGGTTGAGCTGTTCGCAGATTATCTCGATGGCATTCGCAAGAGCGGATCGTCGGTGGGCGCGGTCATCGAGATCGTTGCTGAAGGCGTGCCTGCTGGTATCGGAGCGCCGATTTACGGCAAGCTCGACCAGGATATTGCAAGTCTGCTGATGTCGATCAACGCCGTGAAGGGTGTGGAAATCGGCAACGGATTCGAAGCTGCCCGTCTTACCGGTGAAGAAAACGCAGATGAAATGCGGATGGCTCCAGAAGGCAGCAATGATGGCAAGCCGCTGTTCCTGACCAATCATGCAGGAGGCATTCTCGGCGGTATTTCGACCGGTGCGCCTGTGGTGGCACGTTTTGCGGTCAAGCCGACCTCGTCGATCCTGACTCCACGCCGTTCTATCGACAAGGACGGCAAGGAAGTGGATGTGATGACCAAGGGACGTCACGATCCTTGCGTGGGTATTCGCGCCGTGCCGATCGGTGAGGCGATGGTGGCTTGTGCTATTGCCGATCACTATCTGCGCCACCGCGGCCAAACTGGCCGCGTCTGAATAATGTGGGGCCAAACTGGCCGCGTCTGATTGAATTCGGCCATATTGGCCATATCTGACCGACGATAGGGCCGTTGGTTGCCGACATATAGAGGTCGAAATGAGCTATAATCAAAAACAGGTCGTTGACGCTCTTCGCGCTTTTGAACGCGGCGAAATCGTTGTGGTCATGGATGACGATGGGCGCGAGAACGAAGGCGATTTGATCGTTGCCGCCGTGCATTGCACGCCAGAAAAGATGGCCTTCATCGTTCGCCACACATCTGGCATCGTCTGCACCCCGATGACCCGCGAGGAAGCCAAGCGCCTCAATCTCGCGCCCATGGTTGCAGAAAACGAATCCGCTCACACGACTGCATTCACCGTCACGGTCGACTACCGTCATGGCACGACGACAGGCATCTCGGCAGAAGACCGTACGCTGACCGTGCGCAATCTGGCGAACCCAAATGCCGGCGCTTCCGATTTCGTGCGCCCTGGCCATATTTTCCCATTGGTCGCCCGCGAAGGTGGCGTCTTGATGCGCTCCGGCCATACGGAAGCGGCTGTCGATCTCTGCAAGCTCGCGAATCTGCCGCCTATCGGCGTTATCTGCGAACTGGTCAATGATGACGGTTCGGTCATGCGCGGTCCTGACGTGAAGGCATTTGCTGAAAAGCACGCGCTGCATCGTGTTACGGTTGCCGACCTCATCGCCTATCGTCAGCGCAAGGAAACGCTGGTCAAGCGCGTTGGCGACGCTCCGGTCAAGACATGTGCAGGTGCGGCCCACGCCTATACCTACGAACTGCCGTGGGAGCCGATGCAGCACGTTGCTGTTGTGTTTGGCGATATTCGCGACGGCGAGGAAGTGCCGGTCCGCCTGCACCGCGAAGATGTACTGAATGATGTCTTTGGCAAAAGCGGCAGCAATCTCGATGCCATCATGGAAAAGATGGGCAAGGAAGGTCGAGGCGTGTTGGTGTATCTGCGCGAAGGCTCCGTCGGCGTGCGTTCCGATCACCACGACACCCGTGCTCGCGATGCTATCCCGAGCGACCATGAAAGCCATGCCGAAGCTGTTGCCCGCGAGGAAGAATGGCGTCAGATTGGCCTCGGCGCGCAGATATTGAAGGATCTCGGGATCACATCGATTGTGCTGCTGGCCTCGCGTGAGCGCCACTATGTCGGCCTTGAAGGTTTCGGCATCCACATCGCACGTACGGAAATCATCTAACATCATTCAGACATTTGCTCAGCGCTTATATCCGATGGATGCAAATGTCTGAATCAGACCACTGGCTTGATGCTATAGTGAAACTATGACCACACGGCTTTACTGGCATCCGATCTATCTTGAACACTTGACCCCACCCGGCCATCCCGAGCGTCCAGACCGTATCCGGGCGTTGATGAGCGAGTTGGAAGGGCCGGACTTTTATCGGCTCGACCGGGTAGAGGCTCCGCGTGGCGATGAGGCGTCAGTGTTGCTTGCGCATCCAGAAAAGCATCTGGAAGCTATACGCGCAGGAATACCGGAGCCTGCTTCGCACGAGGAAGCGCCTGCGCCGGTGGTGAAGTTCGACGGCGATACCTATGTCAGTCCGAAAAGTATGGATGCCGCTTTGACGGCAGTTGGCGCGGCGACGGCGGCGGTCGATGATGTCTTCTCCGGGGCTGCAAACAATGTGTTTGTCGCAGCCCGTCCGCCCGGACATCATGCCGAGCGTTCCACCGCGATGGGATTTTGCCTTTTCAACAATATTGCGATTGCCGCTCGTCATGCGCAGCGGCACCACGGCGCGGAGCGTGTCGCTATCATTGATTGGGATGTCCACCACGGGAACGGGACGCAGGATATTTTCAAAGACGATCCAAGCGTTCTGTTCTGTTCGACGCACCAGTTCCCGCTTTATCCCGGCACAGGAGCGAAGGATGAAACCGGCGTCGGCAACATTTTCAATGCGCCGCTTTCACCGGATACGGGAAGTCGCGAATTCCGCGAGGCGTTTATTAGCCGTGTATTGCCCGCGTTGGACAATTTCCGGCCAGATTTGATCCTTATTTCGGCGGGCTTCGATGCTCACTTTCGCGATCCGCTGGCCGAGTTGAATCTTGACGAGGCGGATTTTGACTGGGCGACAGGCAAACTCATGGAACGGGCAGAAAGGTTCTGCGATCACCGACTGGTGAGTGTGCTTGAAGGTGGATATGATCTAGAGGGCTTGTCGCAGTCCGCGTCTACGCATATTACGCGGCTGTTGAAAGGATGAATCATGGTAACCGAACCGTCCAACGCCGATATTGCAGTAATGAGCTTCGAAGATGCATTGAAGCAGCTTGAGAAGATCGTCGACGATCTGGAGCGTGGCGATGTGCCGCTGGAAGAGTCCATTCGCATCTATGAGCGTGGCGAAGCCCTGAAAAAGCATTGCGATACGCTTCTGAAATCGGCCGAGGACAAGGTGGAGAAAATCCGCATTGGCCGCGACGGTCAGCCGGTCGGAACCGAACCGCTTGATCCAGAATAAACTGTCGGATCAGAACAGCGTTTTGAGCTGGGTGACATAAGGCGCCAGAACGCCGCTCAGCATGTAGGGGCCAAGGCCCCAGACAAGTGTCCACCCCATAGCGCCAACGATGTTGGCTGCCAGAAAATGCAGCGGGTTCATTTTCATGGAGCCCGCAACGATGCCGTTGAGCTGGCGCAGCAGCACGACAAAACGCGCGGTCGCCACGACGTAAATTCCCTTGCTATCGAAAAGTTTCTCGAACTGTTCCAGCCGTTCCGGCGTGAGCTTGACGAGATGCCCGTATCGCAGGATCAAGCGGCGGCCACCGAAGCGACCGATCAGATAACCGGTGCAATCGCCGAGAACGGCACCTATGAATACGGCAATCAGAACGGCTTCAATGTTGAGGGTTCCATGCAGCGCAAGCAGCGAGCTTGCGATAAGGGCACTTTCGCCGGGCAGCGGTGCGCCAAAAGATTCGAAATATACGATTATGAAAAGCGCGAGCGCGCCATAAGCTGCAATATATGGTTCCAGAAAGCTCATTGATTGGCAGATCTTTCGGCGGACAGAATTGGATCGCATCCCTAAAACTGTGAAACGGTTTCTGGATAAGATGCGCGTTGAAACAAACATTTAGAGCGCCGAGCTGATTGAATCAGCTCGGCGCTCTAAAAAGGCTCCGGGCGAGCCGGAGCGTGAAATCTATATCTATCACATCAGCCGATGGAGCGCTTGCCGGTAATCGCGTGGTAAACCCACAATACGATTATTGAACCGATGATCGCGATAACAAGGCTGAGCGGATCGAATGCGCCGGTGACGCCGCGCCCAAAAAGCTGAGAAGAGATAACACCTCCGACGATGGCGCCGACGATGCCAAGGGCAATATCCAGGAAAAAGCCCTGACCACTTTTATTGACGATCTTGCTGCCGATGAAGCCGGCAATTAAGCCTAGTATTATCCAGCTTATAACAGACATCTAATATCTCCCGATGCGTAAATACACTTTTGCATCACGCACTTAGGAAATTTTCACACTACTACAAAATTTGCAAGGTATAATGCTTGTCAAATTGGGAAACCCCTTTAACTTTAACTTACCGAATGCACAGTTGGCATCGGATAACAGGGAGTATCGTGTGATGGGAAGTTACGACGACAACTCAGGCAATTCGCCCATTCCCGGCGGAAGCCTCGCGAAACCGGTTCTGATTGCGCTCGGCGCTCTTTTGGTCGGAAAGATGCTGAAAGGCAATAGTGACGAAGCTGCGGCCGCCCCGGCGCAGCCCCTGCCGGATCAGTCGCACGCAGGTGGCGGTTTGCTTGGCGGCATCCTCGGCGGTCTTGGCGGCTTGCTTGGTGGTGCAGCGGCGGGAAACGCTTCTGCCGCTCCCTCGGCGCCGGGTTCACTGGGGGGCGGTCTGGGCGGTCTTCTTGATCAACTGAAACAGGCTGGTCTTGGTGAGAAAGTGGATTCCTGGGTGGGTCAGGGTTCCAATCACCCAATCGAGCCGGGACAGCTTGGCGATGCAATCGGTCAGAAAACCTTGAGCGAAATCGCTCAGCATGCCGGCATTGACCAGCAGGAATTGCTGAATCAGTTATCCCAGGTTCTCCCCGGTCTTGTGGACAAGCTGACGACCAACGGACAAGTGCCAGACACGAGTTCGCTTTCGAAGTTGTTGCAGGGACGCTGACGGTATTTAATCGTAATTGAACCGCACCGCTTGTCGGTGCGGTTTTGTTTTGCAGGCACATTCGTTAAGATGAAAGCGTCGCCTTTATAAGCGTTGTAAAGCCATAGCTGGAGTTGCGTTTCATGAGCTTCTTTCCATGTCCTGATCCGGTTCTTGGTGATAAGACCTCGGTAGACAGTATCGAAACGCTGGTTATTCCACGCACAAGCGACATTGGCGGACTGGAAGTGCGGCGGGCGTTGCCGACGGTGCGCCGCCGTCTGGTGGGACCATTCATTTTCTTCGATCGCATGGGACCGGCTGTTCTGCGGGATGGGGATGCACTGGATGTGCGCCCGCACCCGCATATCGGTCTTTCGACAGTGACCTATCTGTTCGACGGGCACATCCGCCACAGGGACAGTCTCGGCACCGAAATGGTCATTCGCCCAGGTGACGTGAACCTGATGACTGCCGGTCGCGGTATTGTGCATTCAGAGCGTTCGCCGGAAGAGGAGCGCAACGGACCGTTATCGATTTCGGGTATCCAGACCTGGCTCGCTCTGCCCGATGCGCAGGAAGAAATCAGCCCGGAATTCTTTCATACCAACGCGCCAGATTTGCCGGCGATGAAAGATCGTGATTTCTCCGGCCGGCTGATCATGGGGGCCATGCTGGGGCTGAAGTCTCCCGTGATTCAGCACACTGATACGCTTTATGCGGATATTCGCATAGAACCGAATGGGCGCTTCCCGATCCCGCCCGTGGCAGAAGAGCGTGCCATCTATACATTGCAGGGTAATGTCGGCATTGGCGGCGAAGTGTTTCCGCCGGATCGCTTGCTGGCATTTCGCCCCGGTGACGATATCACCGTGCAGGCCGGGCCGGAAGGTGCGCATATCATGCTTTTTGGCGGTGCAGCTCTCGGTTCGAAACGCTATGTATGGTGGAACTTCGTCTCTTCTTCGCGGGAGAGGATAGAGCAGGCCAAGGAGGAATGGCGCAGCGGACGTTTTGATATTGTGCCGGGTGACGAGAAAGATTTCATACCGTTGCCTGAATAATGTGGATTGCTTTGGGCGATAGGACACGATGTCCCGCCCTGCTTGATCCTGTCGCGTTGCTGCTATACCGACAACAAAACCGAACCAGAGACAGGTTGTTTTAATGTCCCGACCTACGACCCCGTTGCTTGACAAGGCGCCGACCCCGGAAGCCCTGCGCGCATTGCCGGAATCTGATCTGCCCCAGCTCGCACAGGAATTGCGCGCAGAGCTGATTGATGTGGTTTCGACTACCGGCGGGCATCTTGGGGCGGGACTAGGTGTTGTTGAGTTGACAGTAGCATTGCACCATGTCTTCGACACGCCGCACGATCGTATCATCTGGGATGTCGGCCATCAGGCCTATCCACACAAGATTTTGACCGGGCGTCGCGACCGTATCCGTACATTGCGCCAGACCGGCGGTCTTTCGGGTTTCACCAAGCGCAGCGAAAGTGAATACGATCCTTTCGGCGCGGCGCATTCGTCGACGTCAATTTCTGCAGGCCTCGGAATGGCGGTCGCCTCCGATCTTTCGGGCGAAAAGCGCAACGTGATTGCAGTCATCGGCGATGGTTCGATGTCGGCAGGCATGGCCTATGAGGCGATGAACAATGCCGGTGCGCTTGATGCCCGCCTTGTCGTCATCCTGAATGATAACGACATGTCGATAGCGCCACCGACCGGCGCAATGAGTGCCTATCTGGCGCGTCTTGTCTCCGGCAAGACCTATCGTAGTGTCCGCGAGGCCGCGAAGCAGGTCGCCAAGAAACTGCCGAAGTTTCTGCAGGACAAGGCCCGCAAATCGGAAGAATATGCTCGCGCCTTCTTTACCGGCGGCACCTTGTTCGAGGAGCTGGGCTTCTATTACGTCGGCCCTATAGACGGGCACAATCTGGATCATTTGCTGCCGATCCTGAAAAATGTGCGTGATACTCAGGAAGGCCCCGTGCTCATTCATGTGGTGACGCAGAAGGGCAAGGGCTATGCGCCTGCCGAAGCCGCTGCCGACAAGTATCATGGTGTCAACAAATTCGACGTCATTACGGGCAAGCAATCGAAGCCGCCTGCAAATGCACCGAGCTATACCAAGATTTTCGGCACCAGCCTGATCGAGGAAGCACGTCACGACGACAAGATCGTGGCGATTACAGCCGCCATGCCATCGGGCACTGGGCTTGATCTCTTTGGTGAAGTATTTCCGCAGCGCACGTTCGATGTCGGTATTGCCGAGCAGCACGCGGTGACTTTCGCCGCCGGTCTTGCCAGCGAGGGCTTCAAGCCATTCTGCGCGATCTATTCCACTTTCCTGCAGCGTGGTTACGATCAGGTCGTGCATGATGTATCGATCCAGAATCTGCCCGTGCGCTTCCCCATCGATCGTGCCGGTCTGGTTGGAGCGGATGGCCCGACCCATGCAGGTTCTTTCGATACGGGGTTTCTCGCTGCGCTCCCTGGTTTCGTGGTGATGGCTGCATCGGATGAGGCCGAACTGCGCCATATGGTGCGTACCGCCGCCGAATATAATGAAGGCCCAATCTCTTTCCGTTATCCGCGCGGCGATGGTGTCGGCGTGGACCTGCCAGAGCGCGGGCAACTGCTCGAAATTGGCAGGGGCCGCATCGTGCGCGAGGGCACAAAGGTCGCACTCCTATCCTTTGGAACACGCTTGCAGGAATGCCTTGCCGCCGCTGATGAGCTGGGTGCTGCCGGGCTGTCCACCACAGTTGCCGATGCGCGCTTTGCAAAGCCGCTCGATCACGATCTGATCCGCCGTCTGGCACGCGAGCATGAAGTACTGGTGATGGTGGAAGAAGGCGCTGTTGGCGGCTTTGCTTCCCATGTGCTGCAGTTTCTTGCCACCGATGGCCTTCTTGATCGTGGTCTGAAGGTGCGCGCTTTGACTTTGCCAGATAGCTATCAGGATCATGGCAAGCCGGATGCCATGTATGCTGAGGCCGGGCTTGACCGGACAGGCATCGTGCACACGGTATTTGCAGCTCTCGGCCGCGAGGCGGTCGCAGCGCCATTCAGCGCCTGACCGATGGGTGGGGAAACGAGCGACAAGAGCTTGCGGCTCGATCAGCTTCTGGTTGAGCTCGGGCTGTTTGCAACGCGTTCGCGCGCGCGTGACGCGATCCAACGCGGTACCGTCAAGGTAGATGACAAGCCCGTCACCAAGCCGGGACAGACGGTTCTGCGTGCGGCAAACATCGAAGTGGATGATCCGGCAAGTGCCTATGTCTCCCGAGGTGCCCTGAAGCTTATCGCTGCGCTCGACCATTTCGAGCTTGATGTCAAAGGGCGCACGGCGCTCGACATCGGTGCCTCGACAGGCGGCTTCTGCCAAGTTTTGCTGGAGCGCGGGGCGAACCATGTTCTTGCCATTGATGTCGGCCACGACCAATTGCACGAGAGCCTGCGCGCCGATCCTCGCGTCACCAACAAGGAGGGGATCAACGCGCGCGCGCTGGAACTTTCCCATCTGGACGGACGTGAAATCGATTGCGTGGTTTCGGATGTAAGTTTCATTTCGCTGAAACTCGCCTTGCCACCAGCATTGGCCTTTGCGCAAAAAGGTGCTATCTGCGCGCTTCTCGTGAAGCCGCAATTTGAAGCCGGCCGCGAGGCCATTGGCAAAGGCGGCATTCTGCGTGACCAGGAAGATGGCAAACGCATTGCGGAAGAATTGAAATCATGGCTGGAGGCGCAAGCTGGCTGGCGCGCGCTCGGTCTTTGTCCGTCGCCTATTGAAGGTGGTGACGGCAATCGTGAATATCTCCTGGCAGGAAAGAAGGATCAATGACAACGCAGACAATGGGGCAAATTACAATCCGCTCGATTGGTGCGGGCGGCGATGGCGTCGCCAACCTTCCTGATGGCCAGATTTATGTGCCTTTCACGTTGCCGGGTGAAGTGCTCAATGTCGCACGCGACAAGAACCGTGCGACGGTTATGGCGCTTCTCGAAGCTTCCCCGGAGCGGCAGGCTGCTGCCTGCCGGCATTTTGAGGATTGCGGTGGTTGCGCGCTACAGCATTGGCAGGCCGAACCCTATGGTCTGTGGAAGCGCGAACTGGTTGTTTCCGCGCTGAAGGGTAGGGGGATCGAAACGGATGTGTCGCCCCTGGTGGCTTGCCAGCCGCGCACACGCCGCCGTGCTGTTTTTGCGGCGCGCAAGACGGAGAAGGGCGTATTGCTCGGCTTCAACCGTCACCTCAGCCATGAGATTATTGATATCATCGAATGCGCAGTAACCGTTCCCGAAATCATTGCACGGCTTGACGACCTGCGTGAAGTCGGGGCCTTGATTGCACCTGGTTCAAAGCCATTCAAGCTGGCAGTGACGCAAACGGAATCCGGCCTCGATCTTGCTGCAAGCGGTTGCGGCAAGCTGAGTGATGAGCAACGGCGCGCACTGACGGCCCTTGTCATGAAAAAAGGCTTTGCGCGCCTCTCGCATGAAGGCGAAATCATTGTGGAGCCGAAGAAGCCGCTCATTCATTTCGGCAAGGTTCCAGTTCCGGTTCCGCCCGGTTGCTTCTTGCAGGCAACGAACGATGCCGAGGAAGCAATGGTGCAGCTTGTCCTGGATCATGTGGGCAAGGCGAAGCGTGTCGCGGATCTGTTCTGTGGTGTAGGCACATTTGCGCTGCGGATTGCAGAAAAAAGTGCTGTTCATGCCGTTGAAAACGATGCGCCGGCCCTCGCTGCCCTCGATCGTGGCGTACGCCATGTGCAGGGATTGAAGCCTGTTTCCGTTGAACGTCGCGACTTGTTCCGTCGTCCTCTGATGCCGAAGGAACTATTGCCCTATAACGCAGTGGTTTTCGATCCTCCACGCGCAGGTGCGGAAGAGCAGGCGCTTGAGCTGGCAAAATCGAAGGTGGAAAAGGTGGTCGCGGTTTCGTGCAATCCGGTGACGCTCGCCCGCGATCTCGCCCTTCTGGTGAAGGGCGGCTATCGCGTCACGCGTGTCACGCCGATTGACCAGTTCCTCTGGTCGCCGCATGTTGAAGCTGTGGCGACGCTGGTGAAGAAGTAGATGCCCGCCATACCATTAATTTTGCAATTATCTCTTTCTTTGAGCTGTTCAGATGTAACGCCAAAGATACTATAATATTCCTGCGAGTTTTCCCGGCTCATCCCGCCTATCAGCCCAATCGTCTTTATCAATCCTTCCCGGATAAAATTAAGGGCGGATCGCTCCGCCCCTATCATTCGGTCATGTGGTTTGGGCGACAGCCGCAACTACATCTTCTCAATGATTTTCTGGTCGCCTTCATGTGCCTTGCCATTGGCGGCGATGATGGCGGGGACTATGTCTTCTGCCTTGTCGATGACGAGCGGCTTTACCTGATGCGCTGTGTGCAAGAAACCTTCTGCCGTCATGTGCTCCAAGAGCGAAAGCATTGGCTGCCAGAAATTGTTGATGTTAGCGAACGCCATGGGCTTGCGATGCTTGCCGAGCTGCGCCCAGGTCATCATTTCCACGATTTCCTCGACCGTTCCAATGCCGCCGGGGAGTGTGACGAACGCGTCCGACTTCTGGAACATGAGGTGCTTGCGCTCATGCATGTCGCCAACGACGATGAGTTCGGTCAACTGCTTGGCTTTTTCGAGGCTTGCTTCCTTGTCGAGCAGGAAGGTCGGGATGATGCCGGTGACTTCGCCACCAGCTTCCATCACGCCTTGCGCGACCGCGCCCATGATGCCGCGCGTGCCGCCGCCATAAACGAGGCGCAGACCGTGTTCGGCAATAGACCGGCCGAGCGTAATGCCTGCCTCGCGATAGATGGGGTTCAGGCCCGTCGACGAGCCGCAATAAACACAAATGGATCGAATCTCAGACATGATTTCTTGTGCGCTTTTGACCCTCAAGCGTCAAGCGCTTGCGATTTCATTTTGCAACGAAGATTGCCGTCGGCTGTTATTTCAGCTGCCGGTTGGACATTTGCGGCTTTTGTAATATCTCAATCAGTAAGGACTCCAAATCGAGAAGTGGATTGGATATGAAGAAGTGGGTTGTGTTTCTCGGGATCACCTTTGCCGCATCATCCGCATGGGCTGGGGAGATCAACATCAAACTGCCGGATGATACCGAAGTAACGACCAACTCCGTTCTCTATAAGTGCGGTGAGAAAAACGTCTCGGTAACCTACTATAACGCCGGTGATATTTCGCTTGCTGAACTGGAACTCGAAGACGAAACGGTTGTCACCTCCAACGTTATCTCGGGGTCTGGAGCCAAATATGCGGGCGGTGTCTATATCTGGTGGACCAAAGGCGAGACTGCGGATCTCTATAACCTTATGGACGATCCGGACCAGTCGAAGCCGACAAACTGTGTAGAACAGTAAGCCTGCTATTAAAAAGCCTCGTACCTTTTGCTGTTTCGGTGCAGATTTCTTGTGGGGGGAAGCCAAAAGCTATAAACCCGACATTATAGTCTCTGGCGTGAGTTTCGAAGCGAAATGCAAAAGAACAGTTTAGGATTGCTCGGTATCGGGCTCGTGGCAATTGTCGTCGGGCTTGGACTTTATTGGAATGCGACGCGATCCCGCGTTGAGGCACCGCAATCCGGCGCCTCCGCGCCAGCGTCGAGCAATGCGCCGACGCAGCCGCAGACAACGCCAACCGAGACGAAAGCGCCCGACGCAATCAAGCCGGCTGGCGAAACTGCGGCCAGTGATGCGAAGCCGCAAGGGATGCAAACCGAAGAGCCTGCCAGGCAGGCTGATGTCGCTCCGGCAGAACAAACCAACGCGATGCCGGTTTTCGATCTCCTGCGTGTGGAGCCTGACGGTTCGGTCGTAATCGCGGGTAAGGCGCTTTCCAATGCCGATGTCGAGGTTATTGCAGGCGCAACCGTCGTGGGTAAAGCCAAGGCGGGAGCCAATGGCGATTTCGCCATCATTCTGGATGAGCCTTTAAAGGCCGGTGATCATCAGCTCGTCCTGCGTTCAACTGGTGCGGATAACAACGTCGCCACTTCCGCGCAGACGGCCATCGTGTCGGTGCCTGAAACCAAAACGGGGCAGGTGCTGGCGCTGGTTGAGGAGCCGGGGCAAGCGAGCCGCCTGATCACCAAGCCGGAAACGGCTCCGGTGTCGCAGGAAAACGCCGAAGCCGCACCTGAAGTGGAAACCAAGGCCGACAAGCCGGAAGCCAAGCCTGCGCAGGATTTGCCGATCGCAATCGAAGCGGTTGAGATCGAGGGCCAGTCGGTCTTCGTCGCTGGCAAGGCCAAGGGCGGCAATCGCGTGATTGTTCACGCCAATGACACATTGCTTGGTGCAAGCCTCCTTTCGCCCGATGGCCGTTTTCTCGTGCAGAGCAAACAGCCGCTCAGCGTTGGCGATTATATTATTCGCGCCGATCTGCTCGACACTGCCAATCGTGTTTTGGCGACAGCGCGCGTCCCTTTCCGGCGTGAAGCTGGCGAGAATATTTCTGCTGTTGCTTCTGACACGAATGGTCAGACAGCAGCCCCATCCGGTGCGAATGACGGGGAAACCGCTTCGGCGGTAGTTCCGCTCAAGAAAGTCGAAGGCTCCGTCATAATTCGGCGTGGAGATAATCTATGGACGATATCCAAGCGCGCCTATGGCAAGGGCACGCGCTATACGACGATCTATCTCGCCAACCGTGATCAGATCCGCAATCCGGACCTTATCTGGCCGGGTCAGGTGTTCAACATGCCGAAGGAGCCTCTGGGGGAAGAGGATGTCAAGCGTCAGTTGAAAGATGGCAACTGACCGAAAGTTTGCGGAACTGTAGCGCGGCTCTAAAAGCAAGGAGGCGCGTTACAGTAATCAGCGCCAGTCACGATAGTTTGTTTCCGTTTTGGCTGTCTTTTCTGGTGTAAACGTTCCTGAATGTTGAATTACAGAGCATAATCGTATATCGTCGATATACGATGAAAATGGTGCTGGACAAAAATTTAACCGAAGCTGTCCCGGATCTGGAGCAGCTTGGCATTGGCGATGAAGCGGCAGCGCGCATTTGCGCGGCGCTGGGCCATCCTGTCCGCATTCAAATTATCCGCCAGTTGATGATGGAGGACGCCTGCTGCTGCAAGGATATTGTCGGCAAGCTCGATCTTGCCCAATCGACGGTTTCCCAACATCTCAAGGTGCTCGTACAGGCCGGTCTTATCGATTATAGGCCTGAGCGCCAGTCCTCCCGTTACAGTGTCAACTGGCAGCAACTGAACGCCGTTCGAACGCATTTTGCATCCTTCAAAAGCAAATGCTGTGGCTAAAACCTATCCCGAAAAGTGGCACCGGTTTTCGGAAAAGATGTGTCAATACAAATAGATGAAGCGATGACGGAGTTCCACCTCGTACGAAATCGCTTCAGCCCACTGATCTGAAAGAACGCACCATGAGTTCCCCCAAAACGGTTTCCGCTGACTCCGGCGAGACGTTCAAGACACTGCGAAATCTATGGCCCTATATGTGGCCATCCGACAGGCCTGATCTGCGCATGCGCGTGGTTTGGGCCACGTTCTATCTGGTGATTTCCAAGATCGTGCTCATCCTCGTTCCCTATTTCTTCAAATGGGTGACGAATTCGCTGACCGGTCAATTGAACCCGCCGGATTATATACCGCTGTTTCTGGTCGGCGCGGTCATGCTGGTTCTGGCCTATAATGGTGCCAAAATCGTGCAGGCTGGCCTCAACCAGCTTCGTGATGCACTGTTTGCAAGCGTCGGCCAATATGCTGTAAGGCAGCTTGCCTACAAGACGTTCGTGCATATGCACCAGCTTTCGCTCCGGTTTCATCTTGAACGGCGCACCGGTGGCCTTTCACGGGTCATTGAACGCGGCACCAAGGGCATTGAAACGATTGTTCGTTTCACGATCCTCAATACGCTGCCCACCATTCTGGAGTTTGCGCTGACGGCGGTTATTTTCGCTTTCGCCTACGGCATTTCCTATCTGCTCGTAGTCGCGGCTACGGTCTGGCTCTATACCTGGTTTACGATCAAAGCGAGTGATTGGCGCATCAGCATTCGCCGCGAGATGAATGACTCCGATACGGATGCCAACACCAAGGCAATCGACTCCCTGCTCAATTTCGAAACGGTAAAATATTTCGGCAATGAGAACATGGAAGCCAAGCGCTTCGATGCATCGATGGCACGCTATGAAAAGGCTGCAACCCAGACCTGGACATCGCTCGGCTGGCTGAATTTCGGTCAGGCGGTTATCTTCGGTGTCGGCATGGCTGTGGTCATGGTCATGTCTGCGCTGGAAGTTCGGGCCGGAACGCAATCCATCGGCGACTTCGTTTTCATCAATGCGATGCTGATGCAGCTTTCCATTCCGCTCAATTTTATCGGCTTCATCTACCGCGAGATCCGTCAGGGTTTGACCGATATTGAGCAGATGTTCGATCTCCTTGATGTAAAGCAGGAAGTCGTAGACAAGCCCAATGCACCGGCGTTGAAAATCGATCACGGCGCAATCCGCTTTAATGACGTGCATTTTGCCTATGATGCAAACCGCCCGATCCTCAAGGGCATCAGTTTTGAAGTTCCGGCAGGAAAGACGGTAGCGATTGTCGGCCCATCGGGCGCTGGCAAATCCACGATCTCACGGCTACTGTTTCGTTTTTATGATGTCCAGTCGGGGTCGGTTTCCATCGACGGACAGGACGTGCGCGATGTTGCACAGGAAAGCCTGCGCAAAGTCATTGGCATGGTGCCGCAGGACACTGTACTTTTCAACGATACGATAGCTTACAACATTCGCTATGGTCGTCCCGATGCCACGAATGAGGAAGTGGAGAAGGCGGCGGAACTGGCGCAGATTTCCGGCTTCATCCAGCATCTCCCGGAAGGCTACCAGGCCATGGTCGGCGAACGTGGCCTCAAGCTTTCTGGCGGTGAAAAACAGCGTGTAGCCATTGCGCGTACGATCCTGAAAGCCCCCCCGATCCTGATTCTCGATGAAGCGACCTCAGCGCTCGATACGGCAACGGAACAGGAAATCCAGTCTGCGCTCGATATTGTTAGCCGGGGCCGGACCACGCTTGTCATAGCGCACCGTCTGTCGACCGTGATCAGTGCAGATGAGATCATCGTCCTCAAGGACGGCCTGATTGCAGAGCGTGGCACCCACCGCATGCTTCTCAAGCATAAAGGGCTTTATGCTTCCATGTGGGATCGTCAGCGCGAGGCGGATGAGGCGGAAGAGCGTCTGCGTCAGGTGCGGGCAAGCGACGAATTGGGTGTCGTTACACGTGGCGTTCCGGCGGCGGAATAGCCATTGTAACGGCGGCCAGTTATGTTAGGGCACGATCACATGCCCTAACAGCCGTGAATAATTTGCGAAATGGATTTCGATTCTGAGCAGGATGAGGTAAATAACGGCCAAACTCAAAGGAAGAGCGATGAGCCTTACTGACACCATCCGCAATACTTTCGTGCCAATTCATCGGGAAGGCTATCCGTTTATCGCGGGCTTCTTCGTGGTTTCGCTCATTCTGGGCTGGCTCTGGGACCCGCTGTTCTGGATCGGTATGGTGCTGACCGTCTGGTGCATTTACTTCTATCGTGATCCAGAGCGTGTGACGCCGATGGATGATGACTTGGTCATCAGCCCTGCTGACGGCAAGGTTTCTTTCGTCGGATCGGCGGTGCCGCCAGCCGAGCTGGACCTCGGTGCCGAACCACGCATGCGTGTATCGGTTTTCATGAATGTGTTCTCGGTACACATCAACCGCTCTCCGGTGCGTGGCAAGATCGACAAGGTCGTGCACCGTCCGGGCAAGTTCCTTAATGCGGAACTGGACAAGGCCAGCACGGAAAATGAACGCAACAGCGTGCTGATCGAAAGCCCGCACGGCAAGATCGGCGTTGTTCAGATTGCAGGTCTGGTTGCACGCCGTATCGTCTGCTGGTCCAACGAGGATGATGATCTGTCCGTGGGCGAGCGGTTTGGCCTGATCCGTTTTGGATCGCGCGTCGATGTTTATCTTCCGGCTGACGCGACAGTTCGTGTTGCTGTTGGTCAGACGGCAATCGCCGGTGAAACCGTGCTAGCCGATTATGGCAGCCAGCGCGGCGAACCCGTGGTGCGGATCGGCTGAGCCGATGGAAACACCATTCCCGCCCTTTGAGCCCAATGGCCGCGTGGATTTATCGCGCGGCCCAAAGCTGTCGCAGATACCGCTGCGTATTGTCGTTCCCAATGTCATAACAGTTCTTGCCATTTGTGCCGGTCTAACCGGCATTCGCCTGGCTTTCGAGAACCGCTTCGAGCTTGCCGTGGTGATGGTGCTCGTGGCCGCGTTTCTTGACGGCATTGATGGGCGCGTCGCTCGCATGATGAAGGGATCGTCCAAGTTCGGCGCCCAGATGGACTCGCTCGCCGACATTGTCAATTTCGGTGTGGCGCCTGCCTTGGTGCTTTATGCCTTCATGCTCGATCAGGCGCGCTCGTTTGGTTGGATTGCTGCGCTTCTTTATGCCATTGCCTGCTGCCTGCGGCTTGCGCGGTTCAACGTCATGCTTGAAGATCCGAACCGTCCGGCATGGCAAAGCAACTATTTCATCGGGGTGCCCGCGCCAGCCGGCGCCATGCTTGTTCTGCTGCCGGTCTATCTCGGTTTTCTGGGATTGACGCCCACGCGGGGACTCGCTTTTGGCGTGGCCATTTATACCGTGGCAATCGCATTCCTGTTGGTAAGCCGTCTGCCGGTCTATAATGGCAAATCCGCCGGAAGCCTTGTCCGGCGGGATATCGTTATGCCCCTCATCCTGTTCGTGGTGGTTTACGTTGCCTTCCTGATGAGCTTCACCTGGCAAACACTGAGCCTAACGGCGCTTGCCTATCTCGCATTTCTTCCGTTCAGCCTAGCTGCCTGGAACAAGCGGGAAGCCGCTGATCGAAAGGCTGAGAAAGCAGCGGATATGTCATCAGAGCAAAACTGATGACAATTCCCGCTTGATGAAATCGATGCGCTCCTCGACCGACCCTTTCGGCAGGAGCGCGATTTCATATCCGAGATGTCTGTAAGTTCTGTCCATCGCATCGAAAGTACGCACGGCTTCTGCGAAATCCTGCTTCCGCTCCGCATCCTGCCCGAAGATTTCTTCCCATGGCGGAGCCAGAAAGACTGTCTTGTTGTACTGAAACTGCTGTGCGGCTTCTTCCATGTGTTGCGGAACGGGCAAGTCACATAGTTTCAGATAGCCAATTACGTCTGGGACACCGCGGTCGAAGAAGACTGTCCCGCATTGTTGTTCTGCCATCGCGTGAGAGCGCATTTCCCAGCAAAGCATCAATTCCGCAAAAAGTGTACGGTCACTCCAAGGCAAGGCATTGCCACCGATAGCGACCTGATCCTGAATGATGGCGCGTCCGGCTTCCACCGTGCGGGGAAAGCCATCCTTTTCAAGCGCATCAATCAGCGTGCTTTTACCTGATCCTGGCCCGCCGCTGATGATGATAAAGCGCTTGTGGTTTTTGATCATAGATCATCCTCCAATAGCAAATAGAACGCGCGCCAAGCTTGGCCGCACGTGACGAAAGCGTTGAGGGTGGGAGAAATGCCCGCTTAAAAAAGAGCCACCAAGCGGCTAGGCGGGAAACATCAATAAACAAATAGAACCGGCCTTGCATTTAGGCAAGGCCGGAAAAAAATCAGCTTGGCAGATTATAATCGAGGAAACGATCCTGTCGCACATCGAAAAGCTTACCGCTAACTTCAAGCTTCGGGTCAGCGAGCTTGACGATCTTTTCCGCGACCGACTGCGGCGTTGGCAGCGTCTCTGGATCTTCGCCCGGCATCGCCTGTGCACGCATTGCCGTACGAGTAGCGCCCGGATTGACGGAGTTGATCTTGAGCTTCATCTGCTTGGTTTCTTCAGCCCAACTGCGGGCCATCACTTCGACGGCGGCTTTCGAGGCAGCATAAGGCCCCCAGAAGGCGCGGCAGGTGTGCGCTACACCGGAAGAGAGCAGAATGGCACGCCCGGCGTCGGAAGCTCGCAGCAGCGGATCGGTGGACCGGATTAGACGCCAGACGCTGGTAACATTGACGTTCATGACTTTCTCGAAGGTCTTCGCCTCGACATGGCCAATGGGAGAAATTGTACCGAGAACCCCCGCATTCGCGACCATGATGTCGAGCTTGCCCCAGCGCTCATGGATGGATCCGCCGAGGCGATCAATCGCTTCCATGTCGGTGATATCGAGAGGCACCAGGGTCGCGTTGCCTCCCAGTTTGCGGATGTCGTCATCCAGTTCTTCAAGTCCGCCGACGGTGCGGGCAACCGCAATCACGTGCGCGCCGCGTTTTGCCAGTTCAAGTGAAAGAAAGTAGCCAATACCGCGCGATGCGCCTGTTACCAGTGCGATACGGCCCGTAAGGTCGATGCTCATCTCGTCCCCATATGATGCAAGAACATGAAACAGGCGGCCTTTTGAGCCGCCTGCGTGAAGAATTGGGCGATCAGCCGTTGCTGGCCAGCAGCGACAGCGTATGCACGTTGCTCTCGCCTTCCTGATCAAGGAGGCGGGTGGGATATTCGCCCGTAAAGTAGTGATCGGTGAAAGCTGGCGCCTTCGGATCACGTGGCTTTCCGCCGACAGCTTTGTAGAGTCCATCGATGGAAAGAAAGGCCAAAGAATCTGCGCCGATATAGCGGCACATGGATTCCAGGTCTTTGTGCTGGTTAGCCAGCAGCTTATCGGCATGGGGGGTGTCGATACCGTAGAAGTCCGGGTGGTAGATCATTGGACTTGCCACGCGGATATGCACTTCCTTTGCGCCTGCGTCGCGGATCATCTGCACGATCTTGACAGAAGTGGTGCCGCGCACAATGGAATCATCCACCAGCACGACACGCTTGCCTTCGATCATGGCGCGATTGGCTGAATGCTTCAGCTTGACGCCAAGGGCGCGAATTTGCTGCGTCGGCTCGATAAAGGTGCGGCCCACATAGTGATTGCGTATAATACCATATTCGAACGGGATGCCGCTTGCCTGCGCGAAGCCAAGAGCGGCAGGTGTGCCGCCATCGGGCACTGGCACGACCACATCGGCTTCGATGCCGGATTCCCTGGCAAGCTCCATGCCCATGTTCTTGCGCGCTACATAGACGCTGCGACCGCCGACAACGGAGTCGGGGCGGGCGAAATAGACATATTCGAACAGGCAGAGCCGTTCGGGCTGCGGATTTTCAGCCTTGATGGACTCGATGGTGATGGAGCCGTCCTTCTGAATCTCGCAGATGACCACTTCGCCATTTTCGACGTCGCGAACATATTTCGCGCCGATAATGTCGAGGGCACAGGTCTCCGAGCAGAAGATGGGCTTGCCATCGAGCTCGCCCATGACGAGCGGGCGGATACCGATAGGATCACGCGCGGCAATCAGTTTGGTCCGGGTCAGCGCCAGCATGGCATAGCCGCCTTCGACCTGCCGGATGGCATCGACGAAACGGTCGGAAGAAGATGAATGGCGCGAACGGGCAATCATATGCAGCACGACTTCCGTATCGGAGGTCGCCTGAAAGATCGCGCCGGAAGCAATCAGCTGCTTGCGCAGCGTAATGCCGTTGGTGAAGTTGCCGTTATGGGCAATGGCAATGCCGCCGACTTCCAGTTCCGCGAACAATGGCTGCACGTTGCGCAGGATCGTCTCGCCGGTGGTGGAGTAGCGCACATGGCCGATGGCGCGGTCACCGGGCAGGCGGTTCAGCGTTGCTGCATCGGTGAAATGATCGCCGACGAGACCCATATGGCGTTCGGAATGAAAACGACGATTGTGATAAGAAACGATACCGGCGGCTTCCTGCCCACGATGCTGGAGGGCATGTAGGCCCAATGCGGTCAGCGCGGCTGCGTCTTCATGGCCAAGTATGCCAAATACGCCGCACTCTTCATGCAGGGTGTCTTCGTCCAGCATAAAGGAGGCATTTTCAGAAGAATGGCTGGTCATTGCCGCAAGGCCTTTCGATTGCAGAGGCAACTAAAGCGCCTCTCTATCACAAGATGGCTTTTTGTTAAAAGCGAAGAGTTCACCGCTGCGTCGATATAGTCTCATGAACATTAGTATCGCACGATGTTCACGAATAATCTCGCTAATTCCCGCCTGAAATATGATCGCGGAACTGAAATGACAATGTTTGAGCGTCAACTTGGCTATTTTGGTTCCAGAATCAGAAAAGCCGCCAGCGTGGCTGACGGCTTCCCGATAATCGAAAACGGCTTATTGCTGCGCAGGTGTATCGTCAGGAACCGGAGCTTCTTCCTGCTCACCAGCGGTCGGTGCATTGTGCTGTGGCTTGAACTTGTCGATCATCTGGTCGGGATTAGCCGGCAGAAGGTCAATCAGTTGCTGCCCGAACGAATCGAGCATTGGCTTTGACTTCGCGTTTGTAACCCAGGCTGGCTGGTTTGTCGGGACGAGCCAGTTGAAGAACAGCATGGCAACGACTACGAGAAGAACACCGCGCACACCGCCGAACAGAAAGCCAAGTGTACGGTCAAGCGCGCCGATACGGCTGTCGATAATGAAGTCGGCGATCTTCATTGTGATCAGGGAAACCACGATCAGCACGACGAGGAAAACCGCGCCAGCGGCAGCGATCTTCGCGATGGTTTCATTGTTGATATAGGGCTGCACGAATGGCAGAACCGGCTGGTAGAAGAGATAGGCAGCAGCGGCCGCTGCCGCCCACGATACCAGCGACAGCACTTCGCGGGAAAAACCGCGAACCATCGCTAGAACGGCTGAAACCAGCGTTATCCCGAGTAGAATTCCATCAAGCATGGTTATCGGCATTCTGCCTGTCCTCAGTTATTATGCGCAATCACTTTAATACGCAGGGCAGTCAAAGATGCTAGAGCTTATCACCGGAAGGTTGACAGATTCTTCCAGTCATAAAACTCCAGATTTTATTGTTTCTTTCCGGAGCCTGAAGCCGCAATGCGCGCAACAAGGTCAGGCAGGGCCGAAGTTTCCATAAGACGGAAGTTGCGATCTTTCCAAAGTTCGCCGCTGCCGCCGGGCACTTCTGCCTGCCGGAAGCCGAGTTTCTCAGCTTCCTTAAGCCTCTGTACAGCATGCGTTACCGCACGAACAGCACCGGAAAGGCTGATTTCGCCGAAATAAACACAATCTGGCGGAAGGGCAATACCGGCCATGGATGAAACCAGTGCAGCAGCCACAGCTATATCGGCGGCGGGTTCGCTGATACGATAGCCGCCCGCAACATTCAGATAGACGTCATGCTGGCCGAAACGAACCCCGCAATGCGATTCGAGCACGGCGAGGATCATGGCAAGTCGTCCGCCGTCCCAACCGACGACTGCACGTCGCGGGGTACCAAACGATGAGGGGGCGACAAGTGCCTGTATTTCCACGAGTACCGGACGTGTGCCTTCCATGCCGGCGAAGACTGCCGCACCCGGAGCCTTGGCGTTTCGCTCGCCCAGAAAAAGCTCGGACGGATTGGAAACCTCGCGCAGTCCGCCATCAGACATCTCAAAGACGCCGATCTCGTCAGTCGGGCCAAAACGGTTCTTCACCGTGCGCAGGATGCGATATTGATGTCCGCCTTCCCCCTCGAAATAGAGGACGCCATCGACCATGTGCTCGACCACACGCGGGCCGGCAATCTGGCCTTCCTTGGTGACATGGCCGACAAGGACCACGGCGGCACCGGTCTGCTTGGCGTACCGGATCAGCGCCTGTGCGGAGGAGCGCACCTGTGTAACGGTTCCCGGTGCCGAATCTGCCATATCCGTCCAGAGTGTCTGGATCGAATCGATGATGACAAGATCAGGTCGCTTGGCATCGGAAATAGTGGCAATGATGTCTTCGACATTGGTTTCGGCAGCAAGCTCTACCGTCGAGGACGCGACACCCAGACGCTGCGCACGCAGACGAATCTGAGCAACCGCTTCTTCGCCCGAAACATAAACAATGCGATGGCCGCGATTGGAAAGCGCCGCCGCAGCCTGCGTCAACAGTGTGGATTTGCCGATACCGGGATCGCCACCGATCAGAAGAGCGGAACCGCGGACGAAACCGCCGCCGGTCACACGATCAAGCTCGCTGATGCCGGAAATGATCCGCGGCGCATCTTCAATGTCGCCGGACAAAGACGTCAGGGCGACAGCGCGACCTTTGCGCTTCGACAACATTGCGCCGGGTCCAGACCCGATGCCGCTATTCGTGCCTTCCTCGACGAGTGTGTTCCACTCGCCGCAGGAGTCACACTTGCCCGCCCAGCGCGAATGAACAGTGCCACAATTCTGGCAGATGAATTGAACGCGCGCCTTGGCCATCAGACACGCCCTTTAGGATCGGGAAGCTTATTCATATTGTTCCGGGAGATAGGAACCCTCGGCCAGGTCTGCAAATCGTGTGAACTCAGACTGGAAGGCAAGCTTGACTGTGCCGGTTGGTCCGTGACGTTGCTTGGCTATAATGACGTCAGCAGTACCGCGCACTTTCTCAAAGTGCTGTTTCCATTCTTCATATTTCGGATCGAATTCGTCCCGCGGTTCGAGGTTCTTAACGTAATATTCCTCACGGAACACGAATAGAACCACGTCGGCGTCCTGCTCGATTGAGCCCGATTCACGAAGATCAGAGAGCTGTGGGCGCTTGTCGTCGCGGCTTTCCACCTGACGGGAGAGCTGTGAAAGCGCAATGATGGGCACGTTCAGTTCTTTGCCGAGCGCTTTGAGGCCAGTGGTGATCTCGGTGATTTCCTGAACGCGGTTCTGCGCCGAAGCTTTCGACGAGCCAGTCATCAGCTGCACGTAGTCGATCACAAGGACATCGAGGCCACGCTGGCGCTTGAGGCGGCGCGCCCGCGCTGCAAGCTGCGCAATTGAGATGCCGCCGGTCTGGTCGATATAGAGGGGGATCTTCTGCATCACCTGCGAGCAGGCGACGAGCTTTTCAAAATCGGTTTCTGTAATGTCACCACGGCGTATTTTCGAGGACGAAACTTCTGTTTGCTCGGAAATGATACGTGTTGCCAGCTGTTCCGCCGACATTTCAAGCGAGAAGAAGCCGACCACGCCGCCATTGGCCGCTTTTACGGTACCGTCGGCTTGCTGCTCGCCTTCATAGGCATTGGCAATGTTGAATGCGATATTGGTTGCAAGCGAGGTCTTGCCCATACCCGGACGACCCGCAAGGATGATCAAATCGGAAGGCTGCAAGCCGCCCATCTTGGCATCGAGGGTGTGAATACCGGTTGAAATACCGGAAAGGTGCCCATCGCGCATAAAGGCGGCATTGGCCATGTCTACGGCGGTGGTAACAGCATCCTTGAATGGCAGAAAACCGCCATCATAGCGGCCTGTCTCGGCCAATTCGAACAGGCGGCGTTCGGCATCTTCGATCTGTTCCTGCGGGGCCATGTCGACAGGCGCGTCATAGGCAACGTTCACCATGTCTTCGCCGATGCCAATCAGCGCTCGACGTGTCGCCAGATCGTAGATCGCACGACCATAGTCCTCTGCGTTGATAATGGTAACGGCTTCGGTTGCGAGACGGGTTACATATTGAAAGATCGTGAGATCACCGACCTTGCCTTCGGTCGGCAGGAAGGTCTTCATCGTCACGGGATTGGCCATCTTGCCCACGCGAATGAGATCGGTCGTGATCTCATAGATTCGACGGTGCAGAGGTTCGAAGAAATGCGTCGGCTTGAGGAAGTCGGACACCCGGTAAAAGGCATCATTATTGATCAGAATGGCACCCAGCAGCGCCTGCTCCGCTTCAATATTATGGGGGGCCTCCCGATAAAGCGCGTCTTTTTGGTCTCGCGCATCGTCGAGTTTACGTACCGCCGCTTCCGCCATGATTCTCTTTTCCGTTCCTGATGCAACCAGCTAGCCTTCAAGCGAGGCCAAACGCAACGAGGCTTCGGATGATTCCTGCTGGAAGAAACAAGCTATACCATGATTCACACTGATCCACAGTTTCGATGATGGTTTTGTCAGTCCGCTGTTGACGCGGACTGACTCCGGATTGGCGGGGCGGTTTCAAGCGTTCATGCTTTTCCTGACGGCTCGCCCCTCGCTATTGGCCCCTTTCGGCGCGCTGTCGAGGCGCTTGAGACGTTTTTCTTCCGCCTCGATATAGTTGCGGGTCAGTGGAACGGATTCCTGCCTGTGGGCGATCTGAATATGGAACACCATCATATTTTGCCAGCGGAACGCGCTTTCCGACGCTGCCAGATAGAACTCCCACATACGGCAGAAGCGCTCGTCATAAAGCGCCTTGGCTTTGTCACGATTGGCCATAAACGCCTCCCGCCACGCCTTCAGCGTTTCCGCATAATGCAGTCGCAGGATTTCTACGTCGGTGACATACAGCCCGGCCTTTTCGATATGTGGCAAAACCTCTGAAAGTGCCGGAATATAACCGCCCGGGAAGATGTACTTGCGGATGAACGGATTTGTCGCTCCCGGTCCATCAGCACGTCCGATGGCATGCAGAAGGAAAACGCCGTCCGGTTTCATCAGGCGAGCAACGTGCTGGAAATACTCGGCGAAATGGCCGACGCCGACATGTTCGAACATCCCGACCGACACCAGCCGGTCAAACTTGTCGTCGATGTTGCGATAATCGGTCAGTTCAAACTTCGCACGGTCGCCAAGTCCTTCATCCCGTGCGCGCTGGTTGGCAACGGAGTGCTGTTCTTCGGATAAAGTTACGCCGGTGACATTGGCCTTGAGATGGCGGGCGAGATAGAGCCCCATGCCGCCCCAGCCACAGCCGATATCGAGCACCTTGTCGCCTTCCTTCATCAGCAATTTCGCGGCGATGTGGCGTTTTTTGGCAAGCTGTGCTTCGGCCAGAGTGGCATTTGGCGGATCGAAATAAGCGCAGGAATACTGCTTATCGGGATCGAGAAACAGGTCGTAAAGCTCGCCCGAAAGATCATAGTGACTTTTGATGTTATCCGAAGACCGCGAAATCGTGTTCATCTGCTGAAAGCGGCGAAACAGAATGCGTAGCTTCGCCAGGGCCTTCATCCACGGCTCTGTGGCGGCTGTAGGCCCGGTATTTTCAAACACGATCCGGAGTAGCGTGTAAATATCACCTTCCAGAAAGTCGATCTCACCGTCCATGAAACATTCGGCGAGTTTCAGTTCCGGGTCGAGTGCTACGGCGCGCTCTGCATGCTTTGTCTTAAAGTGTATATGAACCGGCACGCCAGTCTTGTCGCCATAATGCGCACGCGCGCCACTGGAATCGGTAACCGTCAGGTCGCCGGTCTTAATCATATGCGAAAGAACGGTACGCATCATTCCATACATCGGCCCCATCTCCTCTTGGGGGATCGAAGCAGGCGCACGTCCATGCGTTTGCATGGCAGGCGGCAGAATAAGTATCAGGACCGCACTGTCATCAGATTTTCAGGCAATATCCCTTCGGTCAATCGGCCTAGGGAGTAATGCCCAAGCAACGCGGACGTTTCCGTCAGCACCCTCTCCAATCCAATACTAATATGCAGAATAGGGAGTTTTACCGATCTGAAAAGAGAAAATGCCCGACGGAGGCCGCCGGGCACGATCATATAAAGTTTACCCCGATGGGAATGCCAGCCGTCTGGCTGGCCATTCTCTCGGATATTAGTTGGCGAAATTAAGCCTGATCTTCAGCTTCTTCTTCGTCGTCGAAAACTTCTTCCGACAGAGGCTGTTCTTCGATGCCGTAGATAGCTTCGATCGAGGTCAGGTCTTCACCCTTTGCCTGACGTTCGGCTTCTTCTGTCGAACGGGCGATGTTGACCGTAACCTGAACCTGAACTTCCGGATGCAGCGAAATCGAAACTTCGTGCAGGCCGATCGTCTTGATCGGATGGTTCAGTTCAACCTGATTGCGGTGTAGGGTGAAGCCGTTGGCCGAGATGATTTCGGCGATGTCGCGGGTCGAAACTGAACCGTAGAGCTGGCCGGTTTCACCAGCCGAACGTACAACGATGAAGCTTTCGCCATTGAGCTTTTCAGCAACAGCGCTGGCTTCGTTCTTGCGTTCCAGGTTCTGGGCTTCGAGCTGAGCGCGCTGGCCTTCGAACTTCTTCTTGTTGGCTTCGTTGGCACGAAGAGCCTTGCCCTGCGGGAGCAGGAAGTTACGGGCATAGCCGTCCTTGACCTTGACGATTTCGCCCATCTGGCCGAGGCGGCCGATGCGTTCCAGAAGAATAACGTCCATTGGAGTTTCCTTTCGAGTTTCTGATTCGGTTACTGACTGTCAGCGCCCGGCATTTTCGAAACTGGCGCGCCGCGCGAAGTGTCGAAAAGTCCGAGAACCATGAAGATGAAAAGCAGGAATGCGAAGAGTATGATCGCAAAGTAGGCGAGCCACAGCGCCACTGGACGCCACACCTTGCCGCGTGTGCGAAAATGCATGATGGCAAGACCTGACATCATGAAGCCTGCGCTGAGCGCACCGGCGATGACGGTTGCAATCAATCCGGTACCGCCGGGAAGAAACGCAACCGCAAGAGCGACCGCGAAGACGAGCAGGGCCGGACGCGGCATACGCAGTGTTGCCGGCCAGTCGTCGCGCGGTCGGCGCATGCGACCCGACATAGAAATCAGGCGCTGTGCCAGATAGAGATTACCAACGAGAATTGCGAGGCAGGTTGCAGGCTGGATCGCGGGGAGGGCCACCATCAGCAGCGACGTCACACTGTTGCGAATGTCATCGCTGGCCGTGAACTGCGGATCGGCTTCGGCAACGCGGTCGATAAGCGTATTTGCGAGTTCGCGCGCCATGTCCGGGCCAAAGCCCAGAATCGCACCGATGACAACGAAGCTCAGCGCCACCATCACGGCGAGCCGGAACACGATATCCGACAACGGATACCATACGAGAATATCCTTCGGTCCGCCGAGTTCTTCGGCTGGCCGCGCGAGGCCGGACAGATAAGCGCCGGTTGCTGCGGGAATGAAACTCGTCAATGCCATCAGGAGTGCCGCAAGCGGGACAGCGACAACACCGACGGCAACTGTGGCTGTGGCGGCGGCAACGATACCGGCGCCCGAACCCCAGCCAAGCGCAACAACGAAGATGGGAAGGGGTGTCAGGAAGTAGAGAACCATGGCCATAGCCGCCATCGCGCCACCTTGGGCGACGACGCCGGACGACATCAACGCCGAGGCAAGCCCCGCCAATATGCCGATACCGATAATGGTTCCATTGAATTTCATCAGTTTCGCTGTCCTGCTCCGGTCCGGCCGGTCTTGCAGTTAGAGACGATTAACAAGACGTCTCAACTTGGGTTTTTGATACGTCCGCTACGCCCATCGCAACGGAGGAGACGGGAGGCAGCGAACCACCTCCCGAAATCTTGTTCTTACTTCACAACGTAAGGCAGCAGGCCGAGGAAACGAGCGCGCTTGATCGCCTTGGCGAGCTCACGCTGCTTTTTCTGGCTGACAGCTGTAATACGGGAAGGAACGATTTTGCCGCGTTCGGAAATGTAACGCTGCAGAAGCTTGATGTCCTTGTAGTCGATCTTCGGTGCGTTTGCGCCGGAGAACGGGCACGTCTTGCGACGGCGATGGAAAGGACGACGGGTCGGGATCTGATTGATATCAACCATGATTATGCTCCTTCACCAGCTTCGTTGTCGCGTGGGCGACGCGGACCGCGATCACCACGGTCCCCACGGTCGAAACCACCTTCACGACGACGCGGGCGATCATCACCATCACGCTCGCGACGGTCGTCACGGCGGGTCAGCATAGCCGACTGGCCTTCTTCGTGTTCTTCAACGCGAATGGTCATGAAGCGCAGGACGTCTTCATTGATACGCATCTGACGTTCCATTTCAGCAACGGCAGCAGCCGGAGCGTCGATGTTCAGAAGCGTATAATACGCCTTGCGATTCTTCTTGATGCGGTAGGTGAGGGGACGCAGACCCCAAGCTTCAACCTTACCGACCTTGCCGCCATTAGCTTCGAGGACACCCTTGTACTGTTCGACAAGAGCGTCGACCTGCTGCTGGGAAATGTCCTGGCGGGCAAGAAGCACATGTTCATAAAGAGCCATTGGCTTTGCCTTTCTTCGTTATATCACGCCGACACCAGCGGCTAAGCCCCTGCGACTTCTCTTTTGCCGGAAACCGGTGAAGAAAGGACGCGTATTTGAGACGGTCGAGAGCGGAGACACGGGAGGCAGAAGCGCTTATGACTTCCAACGTGCTATCCTGCTTTTAACGGCAAGAAGACACGGCCCTCCGTTCAGCCCCCAGCTGGTGCCGAACAATGAACGGGCGGCTATTACGTGTTTTTCCCCTTGTTTGCAAGCGCGATATCCCCGAAAAACCGACAAATGCTTGACTTTTCGCCCAAGGCTAAGGCACATCGCGCCAAATTGTGCATTTCATTGCAGGCATGGCGGCGAAAACGGATACCGGTTTCACCTTTATCATATGCATAGAACCAGAACGAGGCATCAATGGCGGTAGCATTTACCTTTCCCGGACAGGGCAGCCAGGCGGTAGGCATGGGCAAAGCCCTGGCCGAACAGTTCGCGGAAGCGCGCGCCGTCTTCGACGAAGTGGACGCAGCGCTTGGCGAAAAGCTGTCCGCCACCATGTTCGAAGGCCCGGAAGACGTTCTGACGCTCACCGCCAATGCCCAGCCCGCGCTGATGGCCGTGTCGATGGCCGTCCTGCGCGTCATGGAAGCGCGTGGCTTCTCGCTGAAGGAAAAGGTTTCCTACGTGGCCGGTCATTCGCTGGGCGAATATTCCGCACTTTGCGCTGCCGGCACCTTCTCGCTTGCCGATACGGCGCGCCTCCTGCGCATTCGCGGCAATGCGATGCAGAAGGCTGTTCCGGTTGGCGAAGGCGCGATGGCTGCGATCATCGGTCTGGAACATGGCGATGTGGAAGCAATCTGCACGGAAGCAAAGGCTTCCGGTTCGGTTCAGATCGCCAATGACAATGGCGGCGGCCAGCTGGTAATTTCCGGCTCCAAGGCTGCGGTCGAACTGGCGGCAAAGCTTGCTTCGGAAAAGGGCGCAAAGCGCGCCATCATGCTGCCGGTTTCCGCACCCTTCCATTCGACTCTGATGGCCCCGGCTGCTGAAGCAATGCGCGAAGCGCTGGCCAGTGTCGAGAAGCACAATCCGGTTGTCCCGCTCATCGCCAATGTGCGCGCCGCGCCGGTGACGGACGCCAGTGAAATCGCCGATCTGCTGGTTGAGCAGGTGACGGGTCAGGTGCGATGGCGCGAGACCGTGGAATGGTTTGCCGCCAATGGCGTGACCTCGCTTTATGAAGTAGGTTCGGGCAAGGTTCTGACCGGTCTGGCGCGCCGCATCTCCAAGGATGTGTCGGGCGCCGCTGTTGGTTCGGCTGAAGAAATCGAAGCAGCGCTTGCTGCTCTGGCATAAAAGCTCATTAGCTAAAAGGATCCGATATGTTTGATCTGACTGGCCGCAAGGCTCTCGTAACCGGTGCGACCGGCGGTCTGGGTGAAGCGATTGCTCGCGCTCTCCATGCACAGGGCGCTATTGTCGGCCTGCACGGTACGCGCGAAGAAAAGCTGAAGGAACTGGCTGCCGAACTCGGCGATCGTGTTTTCATCTTCCCGGCCAATCTGTCGGACCGCGAAGCCGTCAAGGCGCTCGGCCAGAAGGCGGAAGAAGAGCTGGGCGGCGTCGATATTCTGGTCAACAATGCCGGTATCACCCGTGACGGCCTGTTCGTGCGCATGAGCGATGAAGACTGGGATGCCGTTCTGAATGTCAATCTCACCTCGGTTTTCAACCTGACGCGTGAGCTGACCCATCCGATGATGCGCCGCCGCAATGGCCGCATCATCAACATCACCTCCATCGTCGGCGTGACCGGCAATCCGGGGCAGGCGAATTATTGCGCGTCGAAGGCGGGTCTCATCGGCTTCTCCAAGTCGCTGGCGCAGGAAATCGCAAGCCGCAATGTGACGGTGAACTGCATTGCGCCGGGCTTCATCGAATCGGCCATGACCGACAAGCTGAACGACAAGCAAAAAGAAGCGATCATGGGCAGCATACCCATGAAGCGCATGGGCGTTGGTGGGGATATTGCTGCGGCAGTTGTCTATTTGGCGAGCGACGAGGCAGCCTATGTGACGGGCCAGACCCTGCATATCAATGGCGGTATGGCCATGATCTAACCGCTCTTCTTCTCCCAATTATGGTATAAAATGCCTTAATACGGGGGTTGGAGAAGGAAAAGGCGCTTTGCCTTGCTCAAGAAGCATGGTAATGCGCCCATCGAGAGTTGCGGCATTCTGAGTAGAAGCGCCGTGATCCTGTTCCGAAAGGAATATCCACAGGATGACTGTCCGGGCGGCTTCGCTCGAAACTTGGCAGACATCTTATAACTTGATTACAATCCTGCATGCCGCTAACCAAGGCAGAGCAACAAACACACAGGTCGAGGTTCCGACATGAGCGATACCGCAGAGCGCGTCAAGAAAATCGTTGTTGAACATCTGGGCGTAGATGCCGACAAGGTCACGGAAGGCGCAAGCTTCATCGATGACCTCGGCGCAGACAGCCTCGATACGGTCGAGCTGGTCATGGCTTTCGAAGAGGAATTCGGCGTTGAAATTCCTGACGACGCTGCCGAAACGATCCTTACGGTCGGCGACGCTGTGAAGTTCATCGACAAGGCTTCCGCCTAATCTGAACTTGGGCATTGGGCTGGGGTTCTCGCGAATCCTGGCCCTGCTTGTTTTTAGCCGTCTCTTTCGTCTTTGCGATCGGGGCGCATATGCACAAGGGCCGTTAAGCGGCCTGTTTGTGAATCTGCCGGAACGCTGGTCGGAGATCGCGTTCGACATGGCAGGCTCCGGTTTCAACAATTGGAGCGCCATCCCTTCCAGGCCCGGACATATGTTCTGCCGGTTCAAGCCTGCGGGGCGGTGTTCCTGACATAACAGAGTTTTAAGGGGTGGATATGAGGCGTGTCGTCATCACCGGTCTTGGTCTGGTGTCGCCGCTTGCCAGCGGTGTCGAAGAGACCTGGAAGCGTCTTATTGCCGGTGAAAGCGGTGCTCGCCGCATCACGGAATTTGAAGTTGACGATCTGGCCTGCCAGATTGCCTGCCGCATCCCGGTTGGCGATGGTACCAATGGCACCTTCAATGCCGACCTCTATATGGAGCCCAAGGAACAGCGCAAGGTTGATCCCTTCATCGTTTATGCTGTCGGTGCTGCCGATCAGGCACTGGACGATGCCAACTGGCATCCTGAAAGCGACGAGGATCAGGTCCGTACTGGTGTTCTCATCGGTTCCGGCATTGGCGGTATCGAAGGTATTGTCGAGGCAGGCTACACGCTGCGCGACAAAGGTCCGCGCCGTATTTCGCCGTTCTTTATTCCTGGCCGCCTGATCAATCTGGCTTCCGGCCACGTGTCTATCAAGCATAAGCTGCGCGGACCGAACCACTCGGTTGTGACGGCTTGCGCAACCGGCACGCACGCTATCGGCGACGCTGCTCGTCTGATTGCTTTTGGCGATGCGGATGTCATGGTTGCCGGTGGAACGGAATCGCCGGTCAGTCGCATTTCGCTGGCAGGTTTTGCCGCCTGCAAAGCCTTGTCCACCAAGCGCAATGACGATCCGACCGCAGCTTCTCGCCCTTATGACGAAGACCGCGACGGCTTCGTGATGGGCGAGGGTGCGGGCGTTGTGGTTCTCGAAGAGCTGGAGCATGCACTGGCGCGCGGCGCAAAAATCTATGCCGAGGTCATCGGCTATGGCCTTTCGGGCGACGCCTATCACATTACTGCCCCGACCGAGAGCGGTGAGGGCGCTGAGCGTTGCATGGTCGCGGCTCTGAAGCGTGCAGAAATCACACCCGATCAGATCGACTACATCAACGCCCATGGCACGTCGACCATGGCTGACACCATCGAACTTGACGCTGTCGAGCGCGTGGTGGGCGATGCTGCATCGAAGATTTCGATGTCCTCAACCAAGTCTGCTATCGGCCATCTTCTGGGTGCCGCTGGTGCCGCCGAAGCAATTTTCTCGACGCTTGCCATCCGCGACAATATCGCGCCAGCTACGCTCAATCTCGACAATCCGGCTGTCTCCACAAAGATCGATCTGGTTCCGCACAAGGCGCGTGAACGCAAGATCGATGTGGCTCTGTCGAACTCTTTCGGATTTGGCGGAACCAACGCTTCGCTGGTCTTGCGCCGATACTCCTGATTGGTATCGCTGAAGATAGAATATGGAATATAAAAAACGCGGGGATTTCTCCGCGTTTTTGCCAAAATATAACCCGATGCGATGTTTAAAATCGCGAACAGCGGTTAGTGTATCATGACTCCGAAGGGCTTTATCTGCTCGGACGAGTAATAAGTGCAAATGGCCGTTTGGGCGCGCATTCGGCACAATATGCCGGGCGGCTCGCCAAAATAGATAGGCAGAGCCTTTCTCGTGGTTTGCTATGAACCAACGAAATACTCTGGACCGAGGTGATTGAGTGAATTCAGAGGCGCAATCCGGAACACCCCCTGCAGACGAGCAGCTCAAGGGTGCGGGGCAGGAAGCGAACGTGACTTCAAAGCCGTTCGTGCCGAAATCCGCGTCTGAAGCTCTGCGTCCTGAGCCGGGAACACCGCCGCCGCGCAAGCGTTCGCGCCATGCGCGCAGCCAGATTGTCGTTTTCATGAACTTCATGCTGTCGCTGATCGTGCTTGTTCTGCTCGGTGCGTCGGCCTTGTTCTATTTCGGCAAGATGCAGTTTGACGGGCAAGGCCCGCTCAATACCGAAACGACGTTTCTCGTCAAACGCGGTGCTGGTATTGCAGAAGTTTCCAATAGCCTGGAAAATCGTGAGATCGTCAGCGATGCGCGTATTTTCCGCTATGGTGTGCGGACGCTCGGTCATGAGAATGATCTGAAAGCGGGCGAATATGCCATTCCGGCGGGCGCTTCGATGCGCGATGTAATGAAGATTCTCATCAGCGGCAAATCGATCATGTATCCGCTGACTATTCCAGAAGGTCTGACGGTCAAGCAGATTTTTGACCGTATCTCGGCTGATCCGACACTGGTTGGCGATATGCCGAAGGACATGCCGCCGGAAGGTTCACTTTTCACCGATACGCTAAATTTCACACGCGGCACGACGCGTTCAGAAATCATTGATCGTATGATCGCCTCGCAGAAAAAGCTCGTGGACGAGACCTGGGCCAAGCGTAACGCTGACTTGCCAATCAAGGACAAGAACGAGTTTGTGACTTTGGCTTCAATCGTGGAAAAGGAAACCGGCATAGCGTCCGAACGCCCGCATGTGGCTTCCGTTTTTATCAATCGCTTGAAGAAAGGGATGCGCATCCAATCCGACCCGACCATTATTTATGGTCTTTTCGGCGGGGCTGGCAAACCGTCAGACCGACCGATCTTCAAGTCGGATATCGAAAAGCCGACACCCTACAATACCTATGTGATCAATGGTCTTCCGCCGACGCCGATTGCCAATCCGGGCAAGGCTGCGCTGGAAGCTGTCGCTAATCCGCTGGATACAGAAGATCTTTACTTCGTTGCCGACGGCACAGGTGGTCACGTGTTCTCGAAGACGCTACAGGAACACAACGCCAATGTCCGCAAGTGGCGCTCTGTGGAAGAACAGAAGAATATCGAACGGCAGAACAATAGTGGCAGCAATAACAAACAAGGTTCGGGTCAGAGCGCGAGCGAATAGCACTTTGCTATAGACCTTGACGGAATGTGAGAATGTATAACCGAAGCCGGTGCTTGCCGCTGGCTTCGGCTTGGTTTTTGAGTAACCCCGCGCTGTTGCGGGCGTGAGTTGAGGGGATGGAACGCATGGCGCTCCAAAGCATGACCGGATTTGCACGCCATGCCGTGCAACACGCCATGGAAGGCGGAGAAGCGCGTATCGTCTGGGAAGTGCGATCCGTCAATGGTAAGGGGCTCGATCTACGGCTGCGTCTGCCGCAGGGCCTTGAAGCGACCGAACATCCTGTACGCTCAATGTTGGCGCGTCATTTCTCGCGTGGGAATTTTCAGGCCAGTCTCAGTGTGGAACGCAGCGAGGCTCAGCCCGGTTTCAGCATCAATCGGGCGATGCTCGCGGAGATCCTGAAAATCGGCGCGGATTTACAGGCCCAGCATGGGCTGGCCCCTGCCAGTGTTGACGGCGTTCTTTCACTGCGCGGTATCATTGATCAGGCTCAGATGGCTGATAATGAAGACGAGCGCGCCGGACTGGAATCTGCCATCGTCTCGGGGTTTGAGGGGGCACTTAAGGCAATCGCCGATGCGCGCATGCAGGAGGGCAAAGCCCTCTTCAGTATTCTTACTGGCCATATTGACAGTATAGAGCGGCTGACCTCGAATGCGCGTCGCGATCCGTCACGTCGCGCGGATGCGATCAAAACGCGCTTGGCTGGCCAGGTGGCCGTGCTGATGGATGCCGCACGCGAGCTTGATGAAGCGCGGCTCTATCAGGAAGCGGCGTTTCTTGCGACGAAGGCCGACATTCAGGAAGAACTTGACCGGTTGGAGACCCATGTGGCATCCGCCCGCAAGCTTCTGGCAGATGGAGGGCCTGTCGGGCGTAAGCTCGACTTTCTTTCACAGGAATTTAATCGTGAAGCTAATACACTGTGTTCCAAATCGAATGCAGCGTCGATCACAGCCATCGGTCTGGAACTGAAAGCAGTCGTCGATCAGTTTCGCGAACAAGTACAAAATCTGGAGTAACAGGTATCATGGCCATCTCGTCGGTTGAAAATGGCGTCGCACGTAGAGGCCTGATGGTGGTGATTTCATCGCCATCTGGAGCCGGTAAGTCTACCATTGCCCGGCTGTTGCTGGAAGACAAGAAGATGAACCTTTCGCTGTCGATCAGCGTGACGACGCGCCAGCGTCGCCCAAGCGAGATCGAAGGGGTTCACTACCATTTCAAGACGATCCGCGAGTTTGAACGCCTGCGCGACAATGACGAACTGATTGAATGGGCCGAGGTCCACGGCAATTTCTATGGTACGCTGCGCGAAACTGCTGAAATCGCACTGGCCGACGGTCAGGATATGCTGTTTGACATTGACTGGCAGGGGGCGGACCAACTGCAAGCAAAGATGCCCGCTGATGTGGTTTCAATCTTCATTCTGCCGCCCACCATGCGCGAGTTGCAGCAGCGCCTGAACCGTCGTGCGGAAGATACGGCTGATGTGATTGAGACACGCTTGCAGAATGCCCGTTTTGAAATCCAGAAATGGGTGAAATACGACTACATTGTCATCAATGAAGATCTGGACCGCTCCTTTGCTGCCATCAAGTCGATCATCGACGCGGAGCGTCTCCGCCGCGACCGCCGCCCGGGCTTGTTCGATTTTGTAACCGGTTTGCTGGAAGAGGATCCGGGCATATAAGTTCAGACCGGCTTTTACGAGAATCTGACGACTATCCGATCTGCTTCGTTTATGAGGCGTTTGAGTGACTCGAGAAATGGCTTGCCGGCGCGCGTTTTCAGCTTGTCCAGAGCTTCGGCATTTCTAAACACCAGTCTGCATTCACCAGGCCAGCCTGGACCTTGTGACCTGCCACTAAGAATTTCTTCCAGAATGAATCGAGTGTGTAAACGAAGGCTTCCGGTTTTGGGTTGGAACAGCGGAAAGATACCGTCTCCAAAAGATCGTTAGGGCTTTCTACCCCGGCACAACTGATTTCGTAGACTGAAGCATATCAGCCGAGCAGGATCAGCAGGCCGTCCACCATGCCGAGGACAAGAATGAGTGCGCCCATTGCGATGGCTGTCACTACCAGCATATGCTTCTGCCGGTCGCGTTTTTCTGTTCGCTTACCCGTCCAGTCGTAAGGCGATTCAGGCATTTCTATCTCCAGATCGGCCTCACATCTCACACCGCTGTGCGGGCCACAGCCTGTAATTTGCACTTTACAACCCGTGCCTGCAAGTTAGGTGATGCTCACAAGTGGGCTTATGACCGAAAGCGACAGCACGACTTTTATACAGCCGTGCCGCCCACCGTTACCTGATCCATGCGCAGATGCGGCTGACCGACGCCAACAGGAACCCACTGGCCACCCTTGCCGCAATTGCCGCTGCCGGTATCGAGCTTCATATCGTTACCAATCATCGAAATCCGCTGCATGGCGTCTGGACCGTTGCCGATCAGCATTGCGCCCTTAATCGGTGCTCCAACCTTGCCGTCCTCGATCAGGTAGGCTTCCGTGCAACCAAATACGAACTTGCCGGAGGTGATGTCGACCTGACCGCCGCCGAAGGAAACGGCATAAATGCCCTTCTTCATGGAGGCGATGATCTCCTCAGGTGTCTTGTCGCCAGAAAGCATATAGGTGTTCGTCATGCGCGGCATGGGGGCATGAGCATAGGATTCCCTGCGTCCATTGCCGGTGGCTTTCATATCCATCAGACGGGCGTTTTGGCGGTCTTGCATATAATTGACGAGCTTACCGTCGTCGATTAGCACGGTGCGATTGGTGGGTGTACCTTCATCATCAATAGTGAGCGAACCGCGCCGCTCGGCGATGGTGCCATCATCGACAACCGTTACTCCCCTTGAGGCAACTTGCTGTCCAAGCAGCCCGGCAAAGGCCGAGGTCTTCTTGCGGTTAAAGTCGCCTTCCAGGCCGTGCCCGACGGCTTCATGCAGCATCACGCCCGGCCAGCCACTTGCGAGAACAATGTCGAATGTGCCTGCGGGGGCAGGGATGGCTTCCAGATTGACGAGCGCTTGACGCAATGCCTCATCCGCCGCGTGCTGCCAGCTTTCGGCGGTAACAAATTCACCGAATCCCTTGCGTCCGCCAACCGTATGTGAGCCTGATTCCTGACGGTCGCCATCGCCTGCCACCACCGAAACACTCAGGCGCACCATGGGTCGTATATCGCGCACGAAATGACCGTCGGCGCGCAGAATCTCGACCTGCTGCCACGAGCCTGCGAGAGAGACGGAAACCTGGCGTACTTTCGGGTCTTTGGCGCGCAGATAGGCATCAATCTGCTGCAAGAGTTGCACCTTAGCATCGAAGGTCGGCGAACCGATGGGGTTTTCATCCGAGTAAAGGTGACGGTTGGTACCGGCGGGTGCCGCCGCGTAGTTTCCGCCATAGCCCTTTAAGGTAGCAGAAACAGCATCTGAAGCGCGTTTCAAGGCAGCAAGTGAAAGATCACCCGCGTGGGCATAACCGATTGCTTCGCCCGCGACTGAACGCAGCCCAAAGCCCTGGTCTTGATTAAATGATCCACTCTTGAGACGGCCATTGTCGAAAACAAGTGCTTCTGCTTCGCGATATTCCACGAAGAGCTCGCCATCATCGCTGCCTTGCAGACTCTGGGCGACAAGGCGTTCGATATCGTCGCGGCTGGCGTCGAAACTGTCGATAAGGCTTCTCATAAAAATACATCCTGCAGCATGTGTTTGCTGCAGGATGTAAGCCTTAAATCGGTTGAGAACAACCGGTCATCGCAGTTGTGATCAGGGGAGAGCGTCGAAGCCTTCGCCAAATCCCTTCAGATCAACGGGTATGCCCACGCCTTCCTCCGGCGTCTGGAAGACGATAAAGGTCGCAGCCTTGCCAGAGCGCAATGTCTTGAGAAGATCATCCTCAAGGATGACTTCAGCGTAGCAGCCATCTTCGAAACAGCGGACAAAATAGGCGCGCCCAATGTCCTTGCCATCCACATTCAGACCAAGTCCGTTGGGCAGCAAAACGCCGAGCGGGGCCAAGACGCGAAGAATACGGGCCTTGTTGTCTGCAGTTTTGAGAACCACGACTGAAAGGCCCAACTCGGGACGCTTTGCTGCAACCACGTTCTGGATCAGCGCGCACTGTTCCGTTTTGGCACCAGCGGGCGTATCGCAGAGAATGGACCATGCTCCATGCTGCGACTTGAGCTTGCCGCTCTGTTGCGGGCTGGTCGGAGCGGCCTGCGACTGGGCGGCAGGGGCCTCCTGTGGGGTTTGTAACTGCGCCGATGGTTCCTGAGCAACCGAAGGAAGCGCCGCAGCGGCAAGTGTCAAGCTGACACCTGTTGCAATAGTTGCAAGGCGCTGGCTGGTCGTACGGCGGGCAAGCATGCGAAAAGTCATGAAATCTCCAGATCGAATCACCGGGACGTTAACGCGCTGCATTGGCCATGAAAAGCACCGTGATTGGCGTTAATCTGTCCTGGCCATCATAGCAACGGTGATACCGTCTGTTGCATCGATTGTCACGCGGCACGTTAAGAAAAACGTCTTGTCAAATCATGGCTTCATTATGGGTTTCGTGCGGTTTTCCCAAGTTTTTGCAATGAAAGCGAGCACCTCTGGCCGATTGAACAAACTCGAACGCTTGAACTTCTCCCCATGGGCTGCGCGCAAAAATGCCGCACAGGAACATATTCGCCTTCCTTGCGGTGTGCGCTAAGGTGTGGTTTGAACGCCGACGGGGGATGCGGCCGTCTTTAGCGTCCGGCGTCCAGCTCGAAAGGGCGAAAAGGGAGAGAGTTCTGGTGGATAAGATTGTTGCCACAACGAAGGGCGCCTTCGGCGGTGCTCTTGCAGTGCTGTGGACGACTGGTGCCGCTTTTGCGGATCAGCCCCGTCCCTGGGAATGGAGATTTCAGGACGCAGCGACTGGAATTGCCGAACAGATTCATTGGTTTGAGCGTTATACGCTCTGGTTCATTATTCCAATTACCTTGCTGGTGCTGTTTTTGCTGGTTTGGGTCGTGCTTCGCTTTCGTGCGAGTGCAAATCCTGAGCCGTCCAAAACAAGCCACAATACCGCTATTGAAGTGATCTGGACCATTGGGCCTGTGATCATTCTTCTGTTTCTGGCGGTTCCGTCTTTCCAGCTCCTGACGGCGCAGTATTCGCCTGAGGATCCGACGCTGACGGTCAAGGCAACGGGATACCAGTGGTATTGGGGTTACGAGTATCAGGTCGACAATCCGGTCAGCTTTGATTCTCTTCTTCTGAAGGACGGTGATCGTGCTGCCGCCGGAAAAGAGGATCGTGCGCGTTATCCGCGTCTTCTCGCCGTCGACAATGAAGTTGTGGTTCCGGTTGGTGAAACGGTTCGCCTCCTCGTCACCGCTGCCGACGTGATCCATTCGTGGACGATACCGGCTTTCGGCGTGAAGATGGATGCCGTTCCGGGTCGCATCAACGAAGCCTGGTTCAAGGCGGACAAGGAAGGTCTTTATTACGGTCAGTGCTCTGAGCTTTGCGGCAAGGATCATGGCTTCATGCCAATCGCCGTGCGCGTTGTTTCGAAAGAGCAGTATCAGACCTGGATCGCTGCTGCGGGATCGGATCTGAACAGCGCGAATAAGGCACTTCAGGCCACTGTTGAAGGTGGTGCAAACGATAAGGTGGCTGCGGCGGGTCTTTAGACCTCGAACGCCAAGACTGTTGAAAAACGGGAGCGAAATCCATGGCTGGCACAGCAGCTCACGAGCATGGTGCCCACGACGACCACAAGCCGCACGGCTGGGTTCGTTGGGTATACTCGACCAATCATAAAGACATCGGTACCCTGTACCTGATTTTTGCAATCATCGCCGGCATCATCGGCGGCGCACTGTCCATCGCGATGCGCGCTGAACTCCAGGAGCCGGGCATTCAGATTTTCCATGGGCTCGCGTCCATGGTCTACGGTGTTGAGGGCGACGCTGCGCTCGATGCCGGCAAGCAGATGTTCAATGTGTTCACTTCTGCGCATGCTCTTGTCATGATCTTCTTTATGGTCATGCCGGCTTTGATTGGCGGTTTTGCCAACTGGATGGTGCCGCTGATGATCGGTGCGCCGGACATGGCTTTCCCGCGCATGAACAATATTTCGTTCTGGCTTCTGCCGCCTGCGCTATTGCTGCTGATGATCTCGCTGTTCATGCCTTCAGCGCCCGGTGCCTGGGGTCCCGGCGGCGGCTGGACACTGTATCCGCCTCTGTCGACCTCGGGTCAGCCCGGGCCGGCTGTGGACTTTGCCATTCTGGCAATCCACATTTCGGGTGCGTCGTCGATCCTCGGCGCGATCAATTTCATCACCACTATCCTCAACATGCGCGCGCCGGGCATGACGCTGCACAAGATGCCGCTCTTCGCCTGGGCTGTGCTGGTGACGGCGTTTTTGCTTCTGCTTTCTCTGCCGGTTCTGGCAGGCGGCATCACCATGCTGCTGACCGATCGTAACTTCGGAACGACCTTCTTCACGCCGGATGGCGGTGGTGATCCGATCCTGTATCAGCATCTGTTCTGGTTCTTCGGGCATCCGGAAGTGTACATTCTGATTCTGCCGGGCTTCGGCATCGTCAGCCACATCGTATCGACCTTCTCGCGCAAGCCGATATTTGGTTACCTCGGCATGGCCTACGCTATGGTCGCGATCGGTGTCGTTGGCTTTGTGGTTTGGGCTCACCACATGTATACGGTCGGCCTGTCGCTCGATACGCAGCGTTACTTCGTGTTTGCCACGATGGTCATCGCGGTTCCCACAGGGATCAAGATCTTCTCGTGGATCGCGACGATGTGGGGTGGTTCGATCACCTTCCGCGCACCGATGTTGTGGGCAATCGGCTTCATCTTCCTGTTTACGGTTGGTGGTGTGACGGGTGTTCAGCTCGCCAATGCCGGTCTCGACCGTGCATTGCATGACACCTATTACGTCGTGGCGCACTTCCATTACGTTCTGTCGCTGGGTGCGGTCTTTGCGATCTTTGCGGGCTGGTACTACTGGTTCCCGAAGATGAGCGGCTACATGTACAACGAGTTCACGGCCAAGCTGCATTTCTGGGTTACCTTCGTTGGCGTTAACCTGGTTTTCTTTCCGCAGCACTTCCTTGGTCTTGCTGGCATGCCGCGCCGTTACATCGACTATCCGGACGCATATGCAGGCTGGAACATGGTATCGTCCTACGGCTCCTATATTTCGGGCTTTGCCGTACTGATCTTCCTCTACAATGTCTTCGAGGCATTCGCGAAGAAGCGTGAGGCTGGTGCAAATCCGTGGGGTGAAGGCGCAACCACGCTGGAATGGCAGCTCTCATCCCCGCCGCCGTTCCACCAGTGGGAACAGCTGCCGCGCATCAAGTAATTGTGCGATGGGCGGAGTCCGGAAAAAACTTCGCCCTCCTTCACAAAATGTGCTATGGGCGGGCGGCATTCTGTTCCGCCCGTCGCCGGTAGACGAAAAGTCGGCCAACAAGCACGGCATTCCCGGCGGGAACAGAACGGTTTCCGGGAGGACATTGTTGTGATTGTGCCGATCCGCGCTGTAGGGGCGTGGTGTTCGGACCGGTGAACTTGAGGTTTTTAAGTTAAATGTCTCTGGTGGAAAAAAACGCAGGTACTGATGATGCACTCGTCCTCTCTGAGGCGACTGCGCGGGATTACCTTGTTCTTTTGAAACCCCGGGTGATGTCCCTTGTGGTCTTCACCGGGCTGGTCGGTCTCGTGGTCGCGCCGGGACATATGAATCCTATACTCGCTGCTATCAGTATTCTCTGTATCGCGGTTGGCGCGGGTGCGTCCGGCGCGCTGAACATGTGGTACGATGCCGATATTGATGCGGTTATGAAGCGCACACGTAACCGGCCTATTCCGGCTGGCGTCATCGCGCCCAATCAGGTTCTGGCTTTCGGTTTGACCCTGTCGGCTTTCTCGGTCGTGACGCTTGGTCTGATGGTCAACTGGCTGGCGGCAGCGCTTCTGGCTTTCACGATTTTCTTCTACGCAGTCATCTACACGATGTGGCTGAAGCGTTCGACGCCACAGAACATCGTTATCGGCGGTGCCGCAGGTGCGTTTCCTCCGATGATCGGCTGGGCGGCCGCGACCGGCGAAATCACTTGGGACAGCCTCGTCCTGTTTATGATTATCTTCCTGTGGACGCCTCCGCATTTCTGGGCGTTGTCGCTCTTTTCAGCCAATGACTACGAAGCGGCGCGCATTCCGATGATGCCGAACGTCAAGGGTGAGCTTTCGACCCGTCGTCAGGCGCTATTCTATTCAATTATCATGGCACCGGTCGGGGTTCTGCCGTGGGTGCTTGGTTTTGCCGGTCCCGTCTATGGCGCAGTTTCGACGCTGCTCGGACTGGCTTTCGTTTACTATGCATGGCGGCTTTGGGCGGCCGGGTCGCAGCCCGCAATGCTGGCAGCAGCGCGCAAGCTGTTTCGCTTTTCGCTGCTCTATCTGTCGGGATTGTTTGCAGTGCTGCTTGTTGAGGCACTGGCTATGAAGGCATTGTCCGCCTTTGGAGTTTTCTAATGGATGAAACCGTACAGAAGCCAATGGATAGCAAACTGGAGCTGATCGTTCCGACGGAGCAGCAAAAGCGGGCCCAGCGCAATCGTTCCTGGGGACTGGCAATCGCCTTGGCTCTGTTCGTGTTGCTCGTTTACGTTGGTACGATTGCCAAGCTGGGCGCAAACATTCTGGTGCGGCCGCTTTAAATTTTACCTGGGAGGAGAAGATGGCGGATCTGCAGGGAAAAGACCAAAAGCTGAGAAAGCAGCAGCGTTCTAACGCGACCATTGCTGTTGCTTGCCTATCTTTCTTTGTCTGCATGATCGGTGCGGCCTACGCTTCAGTGCCGCTTTACCGCATTTTCTGTCAGGTGACTGGCTATGGCGGCACGACGCAGCGTGTGGAACAATATTCCGATACGATTCTGGACAAGACCATGAAGGTGCGTTTCGACGCGAACACGGCCAACGGGCTGCCTTGGGATTTCAAGCCCGTGCAGCGTGAGGTCGCGGTTCGGATAGGCGAAACCACGATGATCAAATATGAGGCTCGCAATCTGTTCGATCAGCCTACCTATGGCCGCGCAAGCTTCAATGTCGCGCCGGGTCGAGCAGGAGCCTATTTCAATAAGGTTGAATGCTTCTGCTTCACGGATACGACTTTGAAGCCGGGTGAGGACATGGAGATGCCAGTGGTGTTCTTTGTTGATCCAGAGATCGTCAATGATCCCGATCTGAAGGACGTCAAGACGATCACGTTGTCCTACACGTTCTTCCCTATTGAGAAACCGAAGCCTGTGGCGAATGCCAAGGCGGCGACCTCTACCAACGGAACTTGATGCCTTGAGCGTTCTCGAAAACGCGAGATGCTCTGGCGGCGCATAATGCCGCAAAGACAAAACAATGAAGTGGTTTTATTCTGATAAGAAATACCGCTTGTTACAGACAGACTTGCTTGGAACCGTATAAGCGGTTTAAGCAGGGAGGTACGAGAGAGGAACCCCTAAGGGGATTTACGGGGAGAGACATGGCCGACGTTCATCAGAAGAATCACGACTATCATATTATCGCGCCCAGTCCTTGGCCGTTTCTGAGCTCGGTAGGTGCATTCGTGCTCGCCATTGGCGGTATTGCATGGATGCGTTACATCAATGCCGGTGAGTTGCCGTTCTTCGGCCTCAACGTTGTGACACCGTGGATTTTCTTCATCGGTCTCGCGATCGTGCTTTACTGCATGTATGGCTGGTGGGCCGATACCATCAAAGAAGGCCATGAGGGCCATCATACCCGCGTCGTGTCACTGCATCTGCGTTATGGCATGATCATGTTCATCGCCTCCGAAGTCATGTTCTTCGTGGCGTGGTTTTGGGCGTTTTTCGACGCCAGCTTGTTCCCGAATGAAGTGCATCAGGTTGCACGTGCCGAGTTCACGGGTGGCGTATGGCCTCCCAAGGGCATAGAGGTTCTGGATCCTCTGCACCTGCCGCTCTACAACACCGTGATCCTGCTTCTTTCGGGAACGACGCTGACCTGGGCTCACCATGCGCTGTTGCACAATGATCGCAAGGGCATGATTACCGGTCTCGCTATCACGGTTGCTCTTGGCGTTCTGTTTTCCTTCGTGCAGGCCTATGAGTATATTCACGCACCGTTTGCATTCAAAGACTCGATCTACGGTGCAACCTTCTTCATGGCGACTGGTTTCCACGGTTTCCATGTTATCGTCGGTACGATTTTTCTTCTGGTTTGCCTCTTCCGTGCCATCGGCGGTGACTTCACGCCGAAACAGCATTTCGGTTTCGAGGCCGCTGCATGGTATTGGCACTTCGTTGACGTCGTCTGGCTGTTCCTGTTCTTCGCCATCTATGTATGGGGTGGATGGGGTGCGCCGATGCATGGTGGCTGATAGCTAGCAGTCACAAGTTTCGAGGCGGCCCTGGCAACATGGCCGCCTTTTGTTTGTGAACAGATAATGAGAAGGGAACCGCAATGCCGGATCACAACATCTATCCTCCCGTTGATCCAATAAAGAGCGGCATTGCAGGACATTGCCCGCGTTGCGGCGAAGGGAAGCTCTTCGATGGTTTCCTGAAAGTCGCTCCGTGCTGTAAGGCCTGTGGGCTGGATTATTCCTTTGCTGATTCCGGCGATGGCCCTGCAGCCTTCGTCATTTTGATTATCGGTTTCATTGTCGTCGGTCTTGCGCTCTGGATGGAGGTTAATTGGGGGCCGCCGCTCTGGGTGCATTTCCTTCTTTGGGTACCACTTGCGATTATCTTCAGCCTTGTGGCCATGCGATGGGCCAAGGGAATTCTCATCAATATGCAATATCGCAACAAGGCAGCACCCGGCCGAATAGACAACCGACAGGATGAGAGCCAATGACGACAGCACAGCAGTCGCGTCGCTTCCCATGGGGTGTGGTGATTGCATCGGCAATAGCGCTCGTCATTTTGCTGGCGCTTGGCACTTGGCAGGTTGAACGCCTGCAATGGAAAGAATCGCTGATTGCATCGACCGAACAGCGCATTCACGAGCCGCCACTACCGCTCTCCGAGATGGAAAAAGTCTATAGGGAAGACGGATCGGTTGAATACCGTCCGGTGACAGTATCGGGCACTTTCATGCATCAGGGCGAACGGCATTTTCTGGCCACCTATGAGGGAGCAGCCGGATATAATGTCTATACCCCACTGATGCTTGAGGACGGGCGTTTCGTACTGGTTAATCGCGGCTTCGTTCCTTATGAGAAGAAGGACCCGTCAACGCGCGCCGAAGGGCAGATAGACGGTCCGGTGAGTGTGACTGGGCTGGCGCGCGATCCGTTGTCGGCGAAGCCTGGTTTCTTTCTTCCTGATAATGATGTCGCCAAGAATATCTTCTATTGGAAGGACTGGACGGCGATGGCGGAAAGCGCTGACCTGCCAAATCTGGACGAGGTCGTGCCGTTCTTTATTGATGCCGACAACAAACCCAATCCGGGCGGTCTACCTATAGGCGGTGTAACGATTATCGATTTCCCCAATAACCATCTGCAATACGCGGCGACATGGTACGGCCTCGCTCTGGCGCTGTTGGGGGTTGTCGGCGTATGGTTGTGGCGCTATCGCTTTATTCGTCCGAGATAACAGGAATAACGACGAAGAGGGGTGAGGGGTTGACAACGCGCGCGTTGCAGCCCAACTCCGGATCAAAGTATGTCTCCCAAAAGCGAAGGCCGGTTTTGAGAAGAAGACATATGTGAGAACAAACTCAAAGCGCACCGCGCTTAAGTTTCAAGCCACGCCGAACCTTGCGAGCACGCTTCATGACCGATCAACGACAACCACTGGAAATCCGCCTTTGCGGCCCGCGCGGCTTTTGTGCCGGAGTGGATCGCGCGATCCAGATTGTGGTGCTCGCACTGAAGAAGTACGGCGCTCCCGTTTATGTTCGCCACGAGATCGTTCATAACCGCTATGTAGTCGAGGGTCTGCAATCCCGCGGTGCAATTTTTGTCGAGGAACTGGACGAGATCCCTGCAGAGCACCGTAATCAACCGGTGGTGTTTTCCGCGCATGGCGTACCGAAGTCCGTGCCTGCAGATGCGGAAGCCAAGAACCTCTTTTATCTCGATGCTACCTGCCCCCTTGTTTCCAAAGTGCACAAGCAGGCCATGCGTCACCAGCGCTTGGGACGCCATGTCATTCTGATAGGCCATTCTGGCCACCCGGAAGTGATCGGCACCATGGGGCAATTGCCTGATGGTGCGGTGACGCTGATCGAAACCGTTGAGGATGCACGCAATTGCCATTTTGACGACGAGAACAATCTCGGATTCGTGACGCAGACGACGCTTTCGGTGGATGACACGGCAGGTATCATTGAGGAATTGCAGGCGCGCTTTCCGAACCTTTCGGCTCCGGCAGCGGAGTCGATCTGCTATGCAACGACCAACCGGCAAGATGCGGTGCGCGCCGCTGCACCGGGATGCGATCTGTTTCTGATCGTCGGTGCACCAAACTCGTCCAACTCCAAGCGTTTGGTTGAAGTTGCGGAAAAGGCTGGCGCGCATATGTCTATGCTGGTTCAGCGCGCGGCTGATATCGAATGGGATCGCATCGGAGATATTTCGGTGGTGGGCCTGTCGGCAGGGGCCTCGGCACCAGAGATTATCGTCGATGAAATCATTGACGCCTTCAAGAAGCGCTTCAACGTGAAGATCGAATTGGCCGAGACTGTGGTCGAAACCGAGAACTTCCTTGTAAATCGCGAGATTCGCGATGTGGAGCTGACGGTGCAGGATATGGCATTCGTCAACGGGGACCATCGCGTGGTCGGTATTCCAAAGTTAATGCAGGGGAAATAAGCGGCATGGCCGTCTATACGGATATCAATGAAATCGAACTTGGCGCTTTCCTGCAGCAGTACGATATCGGCACACTGACATCTTACAAAGGCATTGCGGAAGGGGTGGAGAACTCCAACTATCTGCTGCATACCTCTTCAGGTTCCTTCATCTTGACGCTTTATGAGAAGCGCACCAATCGCGAAGATCTGCCGTTCTTTCTCGGACTGATGCAGCATCTGGCCCGTCGTGGCCTTGAGTGTCCGCAGCCGGTGGTCCGTCGTGACGGCACAACTATCGGTGAGCTTGCCGGACGGCCTGCCGCAGTCGTCACTTTCCTTGAGGGCATGTGGATGCGCCGCCCGACAGTGGAGCATTGTGAAGCCGTCGGTGAGGGATTGGCACATATGCATCTGGCAGGCACTGATTTTTCCCTACGTCGCCGCAATGGCCTGACGCTTTCTGATTGGCGCCCGTTGTGGAATCTGTCGCGTGAACGTGCGGATATGGTAGAGCCGGGACTTGTCCGAGAGGCGGAAGCCGACCTTGCATTTCTGGAAAAGAACTGGCCGACCGACCTGCCGCAGGGGGTGATTCATGCTGATCTCTTTCCAGACAATGTCTTCTTCCTTGGCGACAAGCTTTCAGGTTTTATCGACTTCTATTTTGCCTGCACGGACACTTTGGCCTACGATGTTGCTGTGTGCCTGAATGCGTGGTGCTTTGAGAAGGATTTCTCCTACAATCGCACCAAAGGGGCAGCACTTCTGCGCGGATATACTTCGGTTCGTCCGCTTTCTGCGGCTGAGGCCAATGCGTTGCCGGTTCTGGCGCGCGGCGCCGCTATCCGCTTCATGCTCACCCGGCTTTATGACTGGATCAACGTTCCTGAAGGAAGTTTCGTGGTCAAGAAAGACCCAATGGAGTACGTGCGCAAGATGCGCTTCCATCGCCAGATTGAGACTGCTGCTGAATATGGTCTTGAGCAGCAAGGAGTGACTGCGTGAAGCGTATTGAGGCTTTTACGGATGGTGCCTGCTCGGGCAATCCTGGTCCGGGCGGCTGGGGCGCAATTTTGCGCTGGAACGGCAATATCAAGGAACTAAAGGGCGGCGAAGCCGACACGACCAACAATCGCATGGAGTTAATGGCGGCCATTTCGGCGCTTTCTGCACTGAAGGAACCATGCGAAGTCGATCTCTACACGGACTCAGTCTATGTGCGTGATGGCATTTCCGGCTGGATTGAAGGCTGGAAGCGCAACGGCTGGAAGACGGCAGCCAAAAAACCGGTCAAGAATGTCGAGCTATGGCAGGCGCTCGATGAAGCGCGAAAGCCGCATAAGGTGAACTGGCATTGGGTCAAGGGTCATGCTGGACATCCGGAAAATGAACGCGCCGACGAACTTGCGCGGGAAGGCATGGAGCCATTCAAGTACGGCGGCCATAAATCTCTGAAAGTGCAATGAGTTTGCATATTAAAGGGCGGCGTCGCCGCCCTTTGAAAACGCGTCCCGAAAACTGTGAAACGGTTTTCGGACAAGATGCGCGGTAAAATAGACCTCTACAATTGCTCGAGGATACCCGATGCAGCCGACGTTACGGCCTGACCAGCCTGTTCTTCGATATTGAGCGTCTTGACCACACCGTCTTCCACGATTGCCGAATAACGCTTGGAACGAATGCCAAGGCCCCCAGCAGTGGCGTCAAGCTCAAGACCTGCGGCCTTCGTAAAAGTTGCAGAACCATCGGCCAGATAGAGAATCTTGCCTTCTCCGCCCGTGCTCTGCGCCCACGCGCCCATAACGAAGGCATCGTTCACCGCCACAACAGCAATCTGGTCGACGCCCTTGGCGAGGATCGCATCGCGGCTATCGAGGTAGCCCGGCAGGTGATTGAGGCTGCAGGTCGGCGTGAAGGCACCCGGAACGGCAAAGAGAACGACTTTCTTGCCTTTGAAGACTTCGTCGGTCGTCATTTCCTTGACGCCGTCTGCGGTCTTTACCTTGAAAGCCACTGCAGGCAGCTTGTCGCCAACTTTGATTGTCATCTAATCTCTCCTCGGGGCAGGGGCCGTCTGCTCCACTGCCTATTTTCAAACGCTAATCGCACCGCGAAGCGCGGGCCACACAGTTAAACCGATAACAGGTCGACGGACAATTTCAAAACACGGATAGAAGCCGGACTAATCCAGCATCACTTGTCCGGCGACGGCTTTACCATTTTGCACAACAGTATAGTCGATAACTGGCTTGTCTGCTTTCCCATGAACCTGGACGGAAAAACGCTGGCTGCCTTCAATTGCAATGGCGTCAGAAAGCCTGACCTTGTCGCTGGCAACGAAAAGTTCCGCAGGAATTGCCGGATCTGGAACAGCAAGATTGAAGATGGCCTTGTCTCCCTCCCGTTTCGCATAGGTTATGCCGAATGTTGGAGTTGCTGGTGCTGGGAGCCGATCAAATGCGGTCTTAATGATCGTGCGGGTGGCAATCGCTTGTGGGGAAGCCTGTTGTGCATCGTCCTTGAGGGAAAAGTCGAATTTAGCCTGCACCGGGACGCAGATTTTCTCGCAGATACCGAGAAAAACATCGCCCTTCAGCCGCGTGTCTGTGGATGTCAAGTGAAACACTATCGGTAGCGAAACGGGGTGCTTGTATCCGATCCCGCCTTCATCATATCCATCGAAGCGGACAGGCGCAGGGAAATCGATCTGCGCTTTTGCATCTCCCTCGAGGTTAATCTGTGGCGGCACGCCTGCGTCGCCGGGATTACGCCAGTAGGTCTTCCAGCCCGGCTGCAACTCAATCTGCAAAGCGCCGCGTCGTTCATTACTGGCTTCACTGTTCGGGCCACTGTCTTCAATAATGACACGCACGCGCCCTCCCGGCGTTTCGGTCCAGCCGGAGGTTGAGGCCAATGCTGGTAGTGCCAGCGAGGCCAGAAATAGTGGTGTGAAGGCAAAAATTCGGATGACCATCGTTACAGGATGGAACGAAAAGATGGTCGCTTCAAGTCCAATATTGCCGCGATCTTCTGGTGCATATTTTGCCTGTAGGGCGAAGTCCGTCCAGCTATTCGGGCTGTTTAGGCTCCGAATTTGGAGTTCCAAATAAATGGCCATTGTTATTTTGCGTAGTCTTGCTACCTTCATAATCATGACCATTCTTAAGACGTCGAACAAAGAGCAGGGCTTTCTAAACGGGCAATTCCTGCTTGCCATGCCTGGAATGAGCGACGAGCGTTTTGCCCGGTCGGTGGTCTATATCTGCGCGCATTCAGATGAAGGTGCGATGGGGTTCATCATCAATCAGCTTCAGCCGGTCGAGTTTCCTGATCTTCTGCGTCAGATAGGGGTCATTGATGAGGATGAACTGATTATTCTGCCGGATCGCGCGCAGCATATGAGGGTGCGCAACGGTGGCCCGGTGGACAGCACACGCGGTTTCGTGCTGCATTCAGACGATTATATGGTCGATTCTACCATGCCGGTTTCTGAGGATGTCTGCCTCACGGCAACGGTCGATATTCTGCGTGCGATCTACGGGGGCAGGGGACCGTCGCGAGCTCTGATGGCGCTCGGTTATTCTGGTTGGGCGCCGGGCCAGATCGAAGTGGAACTTGCCGAGAATGGCTGGCTAACCTGTGATGCGCCGCTCGACATGTTGTTCGACAGTGATATCGAGGGCAAGTACTCGCGACTGATGCTCCATATGGGCATTGATATGTCCCGGCTCGTTTCTGATGCAGGGCATGCCTGAGGGAGAGAATAGAACTGTAAGCAATCTAATTGCGTACGATCATACTCTCTACTACCCTTTTCAAGCTGTCGCAGCGTCCAACTGTTCGCGGATCATGCGAGTTGCCTCATCGCGGCTTGTCGGCTGGCCGAACATGAAGCTCTGCACATATTCACAACCCATCTGGCGAAGCTGAAGCGCATCGCTTTCGCTCTCCACACCTTCCGTTACGACGGCAAGGCCAAGATCGTGCGCCATGCTGACAATGGAGCGTAGCAAGGTGGCTTTCTGTGGCTGGTCCCCTTTCACGAAGGACCTGTCGATCTTGATGATGTCAAACGGAAAGCGCGTGAGATACGCCAAGGAGGAATAGCCTGTTCCGAAATCATCAAGCGACAAGCCTATACCCATGGTCTTGAGTCGAGCCAGAACATGGGTGGACTGTTCCGGGTTTTCCATCAGGACGGATTCGGTCAGTTCAAGCTTGAGGCTGCCCGGGTTCAGGTGAATGCGCGAAAGCACTGAACGGACATCGTTGATGAGGTCCTGACGGATGAGTTGTGTGGATGAAAGATTGACCGAAACGAAGAGTTCGAGCTTCGGGAACTGTTCCTGCCATGCGAACAAGTCTTCTGCGGCCCTTTGCATTGCGAACAGGCCAAGCTGAACGATAAGGCCGGAGCTTTCAGCAATGGGAATGAACTCCGATGGCGAAATGGCGCCGCGCCGCGGGTGTTCCCAGCGCATAAGCGCCTCGAAGCCAGCAATCGTTCCCTCATCAAGCTTGACTATAGGCTGATAGACGAGGCTGATTTCGTCGCGTTCCAGCGCCCGCCGCATATCGGATTCAAGCTGGAGCTTGTCACTGCCGATGGCTCGGAATGCCGGGCGGAACGGCTCGATACGATCACCGCCGAAACGCTTTGCCTGATGCATTGCAAGCTCGGCATCCTTCACGAAATCTTCTGCAGTGGTGGCCGTTTTCGTCCAGGTGATCAGGCCGACAGATGACGTCAGAACGATTTCGCGCTTTGCATAGGCAATTGGTGCGCGCACCGCCTGGCGCAAAGCCTCGGCGAAGGAAGCGATGCGCCCTGGATCGCTTTCAGAGGTGAGCAGAAGGCCGAACTGGTCGGAAGACAGGCGCGAAAGCGTGTCTTGGGGCTTCATGAGGCGCGCCAGACGGCGCGAAATTGTCAGGAGGATTGTATCACCTGCCGACATGCCAAGGCTGTCATTGACCTGCTTGAAGCGGTCTATGTCGATAATGAACACCGTCGGATGCAGATTGCTTTCCCCACGTGCCATGTTCATAACATTGCTGAGGCGATCAAGGAACAGTTCACGGTTCGGGAGGCCCGTCAGATTGTCGTGCACGGCATCGTGCAACAGGCGTTCTTCGGCCTTTTTCTGCTCAGTCACATTGACCAGAGTGCCGACGCAACGCACCACTTCGCCATCGGAGCCGATGACTGGGCGTGCACGAAGCGCATACCAATGATAGTGGCCATCATTGGCACGGAGCCGGAATATCTGGCCGATCCGGCCACGCCGGTTTTCCAGAATGGCATCAAGCGTCGAGCGGAAACGATCGCGGTCGTCAGCATGCATGACGGGGAGCCAGTTGCGCACCGGGCCCTGCAGGCTATTGGCCGCATTGCCGAGATAGTTAGCAATGTCGGGGGTGGTCACCACACGGTCGCGCGGAACGTCCCAATCCCAGACGATGTCTCCTGCACCGATGACAGCAAGAGCCTGGCGCTCCATGTCGGACAGAAGACCCTGTTGCAGCGCTCCGCCAGCAAAGGCATGCTGCATGACAGTAAAGCCGATCAGAAGAACGATCAGGACAAGACCGCCGCCGAGGGCCGGCTGCACGATATCATTATCGAGCCTGCCTGAAATCGTCATCCACGCACCTAACAGCCATATGAGGGTAAGGAGCCAGGCCGGTATCAGCATAACGGCGCGATCATATCCCTTGACCGCTAGATAGCCGATGATGGCCACACCGGACAGAACGGTGAGCGCCAGCGAAATGCGCGCAATACCAGAAGCCACAGGCGGATCGAAAACGGCGACTCCAGCAAGCGCAAGCAGACCCAGAACCCATGTTACCGCACCATAACTGAAATGATCGTGCCAGCGATTAAGGTTGAGATAGGTGAACAGGAAAATCACGAGCGACGCGGCCAACGCCACTTCGGTACCCGCGCGCCAGATTTGCTCATTACCTGGCGTTATCTCCATCAGCTTGTTCCAGAAGCCGAAATCGACGCAGATATAAGCAAGAACCGCCCACGCAAGGGCGGCAGTGGCAGGAAACAGCGATGTACCCTTGACGACGAAAAGGATAGTCAAAAACAACGCCAGCAGGCCGGAAATACCGAGCAGGATACCGCGATACAGCGTGTAGGAATTGACCGCATCTTTGTAGGCTTCCGGCTCCCAGAGATAGAGCTGCGGCAGGTTGTGCGATGACAGTTCAGCTACGAAGGTGACAACGCTGCCCGGATTGAGCGTGATGCGGAAAACATCAGCATCTGCACTTGGCTGACGGTCAAGCGCAAAGCCCTCGCTCGGCGTGATCGATGCAATGCGTGGGGAGCCAAGATCTGGCCAGATGACGCCGGAACCGACGAGACGGAAATGGGGAGCCACAATCAGACGGTCAATCTGCTCGTCGGTGGGGTTCGCAATCGAGAAAGCTGCCCAGTCACCGGATGCCTTGCTGTTCTCATCAGCCTGCACTTCGATGCGGCGGACAATACCGTCAGGCCCCGGCGCAGTCGAAACTTGCACGCTTTCACCCTTGTTGCGCAGAAGTTCGACAGCGCGAGACAGGTCGAGGGCAGTGTCTTCCTTGGAAATCTTGATGGGTTCTATGGCCGATGCCTGGACGACCGAAACGGTCAGAAAAACCATGAACGCAAGAAACCGCGCACCAGCAACAAACCACTTATCCGAAAAACCCGTCACGAGCGTCCAACCTTGCCATTGATCATGCGGGTATCCGTCATACGTTTGTCGCTTTCTATAAGGGCAAAAAGCAGGTGATCCTGCCAGAAGCCGTTTATCTTGAGATAGGAACGCAGCAGTCCTTCTCTCTCAAATCCGGCTTTTTCGAGAAGCCGTATCGAACGCTCGTTATGAGGGATACAGGCTGCTTCAATCCGGTGCAACCGGAGTTGGTCGAATGCAAAGGGGATAACCAGCGACAGGGCTTCAGTCATATAGCCCTTGCCGGCATAAGGCTGGCCGCTCCAGTAACCGATCATGCCGTTCTGCCCGACGCCGCGCCGTATATTGCCGAGCGTAATGCCCCCAACAAGCTTGTTGTCGCTATTGCGGAAAACGAAAAACGGATAACCGGTTCCAGCCGAGATTTCATCCTGAAAACGCCGAATCCGGTAGCGGAAGGCGCTTTTGGTGAGGTCGTCGTCAGGCCAGGACGGCTCCCAAGGAGCCAAAAAGGCGCGGCTTTGTTCCCGCAGGCTCGCCCAACTGGAGAAATCGCTCATCATCGGCTCGCGCAGATAAATGCGCGGGCCGCGCAGGACGGTCGTGTTGCTTTTTCGGAAGGGCAGGCCGATCATGGCGAGATAGGGCACTACGGCAAGAGGTCAAGAAGGCAGCAAGGAAGGCTAGACACATTCACTGAGCTAAACATCCCTTTCTACTCCCCCTAATATCATATCGCCTTGCTTATACGGCGATTTTCCTCGCATGCGCGCTGGTCGAAAGCGCATCCGACAGCCCGTCGAAACTCATCAGTCGGCCAACCGGTCCGACACCCGCAATGGTGGGCTTGCTATCAAGGAACAGGCGCCCAGCCAGATCTGTCAGCCGTTCAGGCGTAATCAATGCAAGGCGGTCCATCAACTCGCTGTTCTCTACGGGGCGACCATAAAGAAGCAACTGGCGCGCGACCTGTCCCGCCCGGCTTGCAGCACTCTCCTGTGACATTAGCAGACTTGCACGATACTGCGCACGGGCACGGTCCACTTCTTCCAGACTGATGGATTCTGCCGCCTTGTGCAATTCATCGATTAGAACCGGAACCAGTTCGACCAGCTCGTCGCGGCCGGTCGCAGCGTGGATGCCGAACAAGCCGGTATCCGAGAAGCCCCAGTGGAAGGCATAGACAGAATAACAGAGACCACGTTTCTCGCGGACCTCTTGGAAGAGGCGGGAGGACATACCACCACCAAGCACCATGGAGAGAAGCTGTGAGGCATAGAAGTCGCGCACGTGGTAGGCGCGGCCCTCAAACCCAATCAGAACCTGTGCATCCATGAGTTCGCGATTTTCGCGGAAATCACCGCCAACATAGTGGGCTAGATCAAGTGTAGGGGCTGTATTGTGGGCGCGGAAACCGCCGAGGCGTTTCTCAACTTCCTTCACGAACGCATCGTGGTCGACGCCACCTGCGGCCGTGACGACCATGCGGTCGGCACTATATTGTTCATCCATATACTGGCGTAGATCAGCGGACGTGAAAGACATCACCGTCTCAGGTTCGCCGAGAATAGCTCGCCCGATCGGCTGATGACGGTAGGCCGTTTCTGTGAAGCGGTCGAAAACAATATCGTCGGGCGTGTCGTGCGCCGCACCGATTTCTTGCATGATGACTTGCTTCTCGCGTTCCAGTTCTGCTTCGTCGAACTTGGACGCGGTCAGGATATCGGAGAGAATATCAATGGCCAGCGGCACGTCATTGCGCAAAACACGCGCATAATAGGATGTGGTCTCGACGCTGGTGGCGGCATTGATCTCGCCGCCGACATTCTCGATATCCGAAGCAATTTGCCAGGCGGAACGGTTCTCGGTTCCCTTGAATGCCATGTGCTCCAGCAGATGAGCAATGCCATGCCTGTCGGCAGCTTCGTTACGCGCACCGGCCTTGACCCAGATTCCAAGTGCCACGCTTTCCACGTGGGACATCGTATCGGTGGCTATCGTCAATCCATTGGAAAGACGCGTTACTTCAACACCCATAAGCAAACAGCTCCCTGCATTCCCGCTCTGGTTCTCGTCTCGGAGCCGGTTTTTTAAGCTCTCGAATGGCGGCGAACGTATTCTTCCACGATTTTCAGGTCGTTGTGAAGAACTGTGAAGCTTTCTTTTCGTTGCATCAAGTCCGAAAGCCATGCTGGAAGCTGCGGCTCGACACCGCTTGCAGCCTTTACTGCATCGGGGAATTTGGCGGGATGTGCTGTTGCCAGAACAACCATTGGTGCAGCATCGGACACATTTTCGCGAGCGACCTTCACGCCGATTGCCGAATGCGGGTCGAGCAGATAGCCGTTAGCCTCTAACATGGATTTGATCGTTTCTGCGGTTTCGCCGACATCTGACCGGCCAGCGGAGAATTCGCCGCGGATAGCCGAAAGCGGCTCTGCAGAGATGGAGAAACCGCCTGACTGCTTCAGGCTTGCCATCAGCCCGCGCAATGCTGCCGCATCGCGTCCATGTGCTTCGAACAGGAGCCGTTCGAAGTTCGATGAAATCTGGATATCCATCGACGGCGAAGTTGTCTGTGCAACGCCGCGCATTTCATAGGCGCCGGTTTCGAGCGTGCGTGAGAGAATGTCGTTATCGTTGGTGGCGATGATCAGTCGCTCGATTGGAACCCCCATGCGCTTGGCCACATAGCCCGCGAAAATATCTCCGAAATTGCCCGTCGGTACGGTGAAAGAAACAGCGCGATCCGGCGCGCCGAGGCTTAGTGCCGCCGTAAAGTAGTAGACGATCTGCGGCATGATGCGTGCCCAGTTGATCGAATTCACACCCGAAAGCGACAATGCATCACGGAACTGAAGGTCGTTGAACATGCCTTTTACAAGGTTCTGGCAATCGTCGAAATTACCTTCGATCGACAGAGCATGAACGTTGGAGAAGCCGGACGATGTCATCTGACGCTGTTGCACCGGCGACACACGACCGTTCGGGAAGAGGATGAAAATATCAGTATTGTCGCGGCCACCGAAGGCCTCTATGGCTGCGCCACCTGTGTCGCCCGATGTGGCGCCGACGATGGTTGCGCGTTCACCGCGCTGCGCCAGCACATAATCCATCATGCGAGCGAGAAGCTGCATGGCTACATCCTTGAAGGCAAGCGTCGGACCATGGAACAGCTCAAGCACGAATTCATTGGCCCCGGTCTGGACCAGAGGGCAAATTGCGTCGTGGCGGAAAGTACCGTAGGCTTCGTGCACCATTCGACGGAAATCCGAATGCGGAATTTCGCCATCGACAAATGGGGTCAGCACCGTCAGCGCAATATCCACATAGGATTTTCCGCGCAGGGCGCGAATTTGTTCTGGTGAAAACTGAGGATAATCCTGCGGCAGATAGAGACCGCCATCCCGGGCGAGGCCGGCGAGCAATGCATCGCTGAATCCCAGGACCGGCGCTTCCCCACGCGTGCTTACATATTTCATTTCTTGGGCCTTCATTTCAGATTGGCGCGGTTTTGAGCCGGATAATGCAATAGAGCCTCCCTAAAAAAGCCGCAAGGTTTTAAAGCATGGTGAGGTGTATGGGGTTGCTCTCAGGAGCAAAAAACAGGAAAACGTGATCGCGCTATACAAATGCGTGATTTAGAAGACAGGTCGATCAGTGCAGGGAAGCCCGGTTTATGCAAACAGCACCACAGAATCGTTCATCGTTGTTTCCAGTCTTTGCAACGGTCTTGCTCGCAGCTCTCGCGGGTTGCACAACCAGCGGAACGAATAAGGCAGCCGATGGAGATCCAGGCTCGTCGCTGAGTACGCCCGCCGCCTCCGGCGATCAGCGCGTCAAGGAATCCGAGCTGCGTGCTTTCTGTCCTTCGGTTTCATTGCGTGATGGGACGGCCTTCTTCAATACATACGAGAAAGGCGGCGATAAGGATCCGGCGCGCGTGATCTATCAGGCGGCTCTGACCGATACGACCCGCGCCTGCCAGTATGGGGCGGGTACCATGACGATTGATGTTGCGGCTGCCGGTAAGGTTGTTCCTGGTCCCAAGTACAAGAACGGCACCATCACCATGCCGATCCGTGTCGCTGTTCGTCAAGGCGATCAGGTCATCTATTCCAAGCTGCATAAGCAGGCGGTTACGATAGCCAACGCGGACACCGCCACCCAGTTCGTCTTCAATGACAAGGCGATTACCGTGCCGATGACGGACAAGCGTAATATCCAGATTTTCGTGGGCTTTGACGAGGGGCCTTACAATACGAAATAATTCACTGTTCAATAGGTTTTTGCCGGTGAATCAATACACTCAGATGATGCGCTGAAATATATTCAGCGCATCATTTGCTTTGGCATTTGCGAAGTATTTTAGGCGTGTCGTAATTATATAGAATATTTGTTTTAGCGCTCTGTAAATTGTATTTTGTCGAATTGCGCGTTTTGCTTTAATCGGGAGTTAATGAAAATTTCAGATGTAATCATATAGGCGTTTATTTGTGCTATAATTTTCTGATATCAGTGTTTTATCGTATCGTAATATGACAATTAATAGTTGGTGCGATAAATCCCTGAACATACTGTGAGATATATTTAGGGGCAAGGATCGTATGCGATTTGATCGCAGCAAATTTCTAAAGCCTGTTCCACTCATTCTGCTTTTTTTGCTGTTTCTTGGGGCAGCTTTCGGGCAGTGGATAGGTAATAGATTTCGAATTGTCGACGAAGAACGGCACATGAATATATACATGGCCGCATTGATTACCCATGCCAATCGTCTGGCGACCTCAGCTCAGGAAACCATCGAAGCAGCTAACCGTTCACCCTATGGCATGTGTTCTCCGGAAGAGATGACCTATCTGCGCAAGCTGGTTTTCTCTGGATATCACATTAAGGACATTGGTCGGTTTCGCGGAGGCCGACTGATTTGTTCGACCCTCCTGAGCGATATTCCTCAGCAGCCAATCCGATCACCCGCCGACATTCAGTTGAGCGACGGCACTTACGTATATGGTGACCGATCCCTGATTACGCCGGGGAGTCATGGTGCTGTGATTGGAAAAGATGCGGCAAATGTTGTTTTAAGTTCGGTCGCGTTCGATCTGCTCCACACGCCGCAATACGACTTTGCTGTTTATATGCGCGATGCGGATCAGAAACGTTTCGCACGCCTTTACGGTTATCCTTCAGGAAGTGTGCCCGCCCCGGATTTCACTATGTCTGGGCGGAGATACGATGTGGCGGACAATGCCATCAAGGAATATCGTTGCGACGATAATACGGCTATATGCATCGCTCTTGGGGCGCGGCTGGACCATTCCAGTAAGTCCGCCCGATGGAGATCCTTCGTCTCAACGGGGCTTGGCCTCCTGGCTGGCGCAGCCATTGGTTTGGGCTGGCTCGGCTATCGCAATCGTGAACGTCCCTTGGCTTCCATGCTCAACAAAGCGCTGAACGCCCGACAGCTTGATGTGGTTTATCAGCCAGTGGTCAATGTGGCGGATGCCAATGTGACCGGTTTTGAGGCTTTGTTGCGCTGGCAGCTTCACACCGGTGACCTGATCCCGCCTGACGTTTTTATTGCGGAAGCAGAAAGTAAAGGCATGGCCGATCGGGTAACGGCCTATGTCGTAGATCAGGTTATTGATGAGATGGGAGATTTGTTGCGCAGCAACCGGAATATCCAGATCAACATCAATATCACAGCAAGCGATGTCCAGGCGCCAGCATTTCAGAAAAGCATCGGGAGGAAATTTGCTGCTGCAGGCATTGAACCCCGTCAGATTGGACTTGAGCTGACCGAACGTACAGCAGTGGATTTCTCAAAAGCTTCGGAGGGGATCAGGCAGCTTCGAGAACAGGGACACAAGCTCTACATTGATGATTTCGGAACGGGCTATTCAAGTCTTTCCTATCTTGGCGAGCTGCAGATTGATGCGATTAAAATCGACAAGGCTTTCACGCGCACTGTCTGTACTGAAGGTGATACGGTTTCCATTGTGCCACAGATCATCTCGATGGCTCGCCAGCATAATCTTGGCATTGTGGTTGAGGGCATAGAGACCGAAGCACAGGCTAATTATTTCCGCAAGATGAAGATGCCGATGACTGCGCAGGGCTGGTTCTACGGCAAACCTCTGTCAGCAAACGAAGCGGTGGCGCTGCTAACGAACCGTTCGTCCCAAACAAGACAAACGCGCAAAAAAAAGGTCTCGGAAAAAGTCTGATTGTTCCAATGCTTGTGGATAAATGCAGATCGATAAAATTCGAATTAAATGCGACCGCTCGTATGAAATGAATAGCAACAGGTTTGGGCTAGTGTGTTCTCATGAAACAGAAATATGAACGCATTCTTGAACCGACGGAAACTTGGGCGATATTTGATACGTCCACTGGTGAACCCGTCATCATGGGAACCCGTATGCTGATCGGCCTCTCTGAGAGCGAAGCCGAAGAGCTTCTGGCTATTCTCAATGCTCCCCCCAAGGGGCGCAACAAACAATCCGCCGCCTGACAAACGCCAGGCGTCGGAGTATCTCAATCAGGCATCAGTCCAGATGGACAGGGCTTCGATAACGCCGGGCAAATCCCTGTGGCGATGGATGACAGTTTCCGCACCTGCATCTGTCAGCTTGTCGGCGTGGCCAGGATATGTGTGAGCACCGCCTGTAAAGCCGATCACGCGCATGCCAGCGGCGCGCGCGCCCTGAATGCCATGCCCGGAATCTTCAATAACAATGACATCTTTCGGCTCGACCCCGAATTGCTTGGCCGCATACAGGAAGACGTCTGGAGCAGGCTTGGTCTTTTGGGTGCCAACTTCTTTCGCTGAGAAGATATTCGGCAGGAATAATTCGTAAAGACCGACGCGCTTCAGCATGCTTTCCAACCGATGGCTGGTCGAGTTGGAGCAGATGCATTTCGGCAGGTTCAGCGCCGACACCACTTCCACAATATCCTCGACGGCTTGAACTTCGTTCTTGAGCTTATCGTCCAGAATTTTTTCGGACCTATCGAGCAGCGATGCCGAAAGTGGAATCCCTGCTTCGCGCTCTACGGTGAGAAGGATATCCTGCCACGTCAGGCCAGCGAAGCGCTCAGCCATTTCATCTGCCGCAATCTGATAGCCGGCTTCGGTGAGGAGGGCGGATTCGACTTCCGCTGCGATAATTTCGGAATCCACCAAAACACCATCGCAATCGAAAATAATGAGGGACGGGGCCGCCATGATAATAGCCTTTTGTTGGGATGAGTGAGCACCGGCAGCAGCCGGAAACGCGATGGTTGAGCTACACCTTTATGGCCAAGCCGTCAAATTGGAGCATTTCCATCAACAGTGTGCGGCGGATAATGCGACGGGACAAAAAGCTGGAGTATTTTCAAGAGTGCTGCCTTAACTGATGGCCGTTCCGGTGTTGTCTGAATTCAGACCTCACCGGAAACCTCGCGTCGCCGCCGGTCCAGTTCTTCACTGTAGCGGCGCAAGGTGTGAGCTTCACTAAGGAGGCCGAGGACTTTACGCTCCTGTGCGTTGTTCAGCACAGCCAAGGCTTCACTTTCTGCCCGGTCGAAACGGGCGACAGCTTCTTTGGCGTTCATCTGCGGCAACAGAAACTCATCTTTGTATTTGAGAAGCGCGCTGATGCTGTGTTCTCCATCGGATGGGTCGAAGCTGTCGGCATAGACCTCCGGAACCGGGATCATACCAACGTAGCGCCCATCAGCATCCACCGCGATCACGCGCTGGGTCGAGCCGAGTGGGAAATCGTGCCGGAATGTTTCGATGTCGGTGTCGATCAGCACGGTTCGCACATCGTGACGCATCATCCGGTTCACGGTCAGATCGCGGATCCAACCAATGTCGTGCGCGGACCGGATGGCCTCACCGCGCAGATGGAAGCGCCAAGTTGCGAAGGAGTAACCGAAGGTTTTCCGCACCATCAGAGAGGACGAGACGACCGCTCCGAGGACCAGCATCGAGATTGGAAAATCGCCAGTCATTTCCAGCGCAAGAAAAGTCATTGTCATCGGGCCTCCGACGACCGCGACGGCAAGAGAGCTCATGCCGATAACGGCATAAACCTCAGGCGCGAGCGCCAGACCGGCAGGCAGAACAGCTCCTGCCACGGCTGCAAACAGCTTGCCCGTCAGTGCGCCGAGAAAAAGCGATGCGAAAAACAGACCGCCGCGAAAACCTGCCCCAATGGAGACGGCAGAGGCGAGCGACTTGCTGAGGATCAGGAGCAGGAGTGCCGGAATAGTGATATTTGCATTGAGATCGAGATGCAGTGCCCCATGACCTGACGCTAGAACCTGAGGCGAAATGAAAGCGATCATTCCAACGACCGCACCACCGATTGCTGGTGCCAAAACATTGGGCACCACGCTGCGTCGGGCGACCTTTTCAACAAAGGTGACACCGCGCATGATAAGGATCGCAATACCGGCGGAGAAGAATCCCAGAACGAGCGCCGGCACGTAGTCGCGCGGCGTAATGTCATTTATCTGACCGATATCAATGATGAAAGGCGCTCCACCGATTGCCTGCGTTACCAGTGCGCCGACGATGGCCGCAACGACGACGGGCGCCAGCGTGGCAATTGAATAGACGCCAATGATCAGTTCAAATGCATAGAACGCACCAGTCAAAGGGGCATTGAAGGCGCTGGCTATGGCTGCCGCAGCGCCGCAGCCGACCAAGGTTCGCAAATCTGCCCGGCGGAGCTTGAGCGCTCGACCAATACGGGATGCAAAGCCGCTTGCAAGCTGCGTATAAGCAGCTTCAAGTCCGACCGATGCGCCGAACCCGTTGGAAATCAGGTTCTGCCCGACGAGAATAAAGCTGTCCGTGAGCGAGAGACGCCCACCATGAAGTGCATTTGCTTCGATAGGGTCGACGATTGGGCGTTTGCGCCAGCGCGCGAGCACCCATATCACTATGCCCATCAAGACGCCGCCCGCAAGCGGTGCAATATAAGCGCTCGGTTGCAGTGATGCTGCCGAGCTCAGTTTTTCGCCGGGCTGAAGAGCAAAGATTGCCTGATGCATCCATTGGGAAATGCCGCCAATTGCAGCAACCATCAATCCCGAAATGATGCCGATGACTGTACCGGCAATAACAAGTCCTATTTCGCTGCCGCGGACCAGCGCACGCATGCGAAAGGGTACAAAAAGCACCCGCAAATACCGGTTATGTCGCAGTTCAGCGATATTCATCATAAAACACACCGGACAAGCGGGCGGTGTACAAACCCGCCACGCAAATTCAGAAATTGACTGCCAACTATAGGCAAAAAGGAATAACCAAGCCTTATCAAGGGCAAAAAGTTAAAATTACAATTGCATGGCGATCGCGGCGTTAAGATGACAGGCGGCAAAATGTCGGGGGCCAACTCACCCTGAAAAACCCAGAACTATGGTCTTTCTATCGGGATTAAGAAAAGATTTACGATTTCAATCACTTGGCGTTAACTGCATATTTACCCTACCCGGTAACCATAAGGACAAGTTTTTTGCGTCCACAGGTAATCGAGTATCCCATGTCTCTTGTACGTCTTGCACATGAGTTGCCCATTGAGGCCCCGCGTACCGCCTGGCTTGACTCCATCATAAAGGGTGATTGCGTCGCGGCTCTGGAACGCCTGCCGGATCATTCCGTGGACGTCATTTTTGCCGATCCCCCCTATAATCTCCAACTCGGCGGTGATTTGCATCGTCCCGACCAGTCGATGGTGAGCGCAGTTGACGATCACTGGGATCAGTTCGAGAGCTTTCAGGCCTATGATGCCTTCACGCGCGCTTGGCTGATGGCATGCCGCCGTGTCCTGAAGCCGAATGGCACTATCTGGGTCATTGGTTCCTACCACAACATCTTCCGGGTCGGTTCCCAGTTGCAAGATCTCGGCTTCTGGTTGCTGAACGACATCATCTGGCGCAAGACAAACCCGATGCCGAATTTCCGCGGCCGTCGTTTCCAGAATGCTCATGAAACACTGATCTGGGCTTCGCGCGATCAGAAGGGCAAAGGCTACACCTTCAATTATGAAGCGATGAAGGCAGCCAACGATGATGTGCAGATGCGCTCGGACTGGCTCTTTCCGATCTGCACCGGTTCCGAACGCCTGAAAGATGAAAACGGCGACAAGGTTCATCCGACACAGAAGCCGGAAGCATTGCTTGCCCGCATCATGATGGCGTCCAGCAAGCCCGGGGACGTCATTCTCGACCCGTTCTTCGGTTCCGGGACAACCGGTGCGGTTGCCAAGCGCCTCGGACGCCACTTCGTGGGTATCGAGCGCGAACAAAGCTATATCGACGCGGCAACGGCCCGTATTGATGCAGTTGAACCGCTCGGCAAAGCTGAATTGACGGTAATGACCGGTAAACGGGCGGAGCCGCGTGTTGCCTTCACCAGTGTCCTTGAAGCCGGCCTGCTTCGCCCAGGAACAGTGCTGTGTGATGAACGTCGCCGTTTTGCTGCCATTGTTCGCGCAGATGGTACGCTGGCTGCCAATGGTGAAGCAGGTTCGATCCATCGTATAGGTGCAAAAGTCCAGGGCTTTGATGCCTGCAACGGATGGACTTTCTGGCACTATGAGGAGAATGGCGCGCTGAAGCCAATTGACGCCCTGCGCAAGGTAATTCGCGAACAGATGGCAGTTGCGGGTGCGTAGAGTGCATCCCGAAAAGTGTGAATCGGTTTTCGGGACAAAGACTTGCGTAGATGATTAGTTATCGGACGGCCTCCAGGATAGTCTGATAGTGAGGCGCTCGAAGCACTGGCTTCGGGCGCCTTCGCTATTTTGGCTTAGAACGTGAGCCCCAGAGCTTTCAAGTCGGCGCTCAACTTACCCGCATCCGTAAAATGCACAGCCTGCCAGCCAGCTTGTCTGGCTCCATCCACATTGTGCATCGTGTCATCGATGAAAAGCGTTGCTGCGGGATCGAGGTCGAAAGATGCAACGTGATGATCGTAGATCTCTTGGTCAGGCTTCAGCATGCGAACGTCACCCGATACGGTGACACCGCGGCTTTCGGTCAGGAATGGAAACCGGACCTGTGCTTCGCGGAAAGTGTCTGAAGCGAAATTCGTCAGCATGGTGACGTCGTTACCATGGCCGATCAGGCCGCGTAGAATCTCGACGCTGTCCTCGTACGCATGAGGCACCATGCGGTTCCAGTTTTGCCGGAAAGCAAGGATATGGTCGCGTTTCTCAGGATATGTATCGATCAGGAGGGCTTCAGCTTCCTGCCAGGTTCTGCCGCGATCCTGCTCGATGTTCCATGCGCTGGTACAGATGTTTTCCAGAAACCAACGCCGCTCCGAAACATCGGGTATGACATCCAAATAGGCGAGCTCAGGGTCATAATGAATCAGAACGCGGCCAATATCGAAGACGATATGCTTGACGGGGCTGGTCAATGGCTTCTCCTCCCTCGTTTGAATGCTTCCGGTATGGCGGCGATGATTGCCTTTTTCATGACAGTTGGCAGCGCCTCGTCCGAAAGCTCGTCGGGTCGGGACCACCACCCATCCGTGGATGTGGTCTTACAGACATTCTCAGAGCGATAGATAGACAATCGCAGTTCGAAATGTGTGAAAACATGTGTTATTGAACCAGAAGCGGTCCATTGTGCCGGGAACGGTGCCGCATCAATTGTTGCATCTCCGTCAATACGTGCAGTCCAATGGCTGCCGGGAACCTCGGTCATTCCGGCAAGTAGTCCTTCCCCCCTCCGTTTGCGCAGGAGGATTGAACCATCTTCCGCAATGGCGATGAATGCTGCTCCGACGCGAATTGGTTTTGCCGCTTTGGGGGCTTTAACCGGAAATTCTTCCGGATCTCGCGATTTAAGGGCTGCGCATTCATCGTTGAGCGGACAGATCGCACAGGTGGGTCGTCGTGGGGTGCATATGGTCGCGCCGAGATCCATCACGGCCTGCGCAAAATCTCCAGGCCTGTCGATTGGCGTCAATTGCCCCATGTGTGCTCGGATTTGCGTTTTTGCTGCGGGCAAGGGGGTCTCGATCGCGTAAAGTCGCGAAACTACACGTTCCACATTTCCGTCGACGACGGCAACCGCTTCGCCAAACGCGATTGCAGCGATCGCCGCCGAAGTGTAATCACCGATGCCCGGAAGTTCCTTTAGCCTGGCGGCACTCTCTGGAAACTTGCCGTCATGCTCTACGACTACGGCGTCGGCGCACTTTTTCAGGTTGCGTGCACGTGAGTAATAGCCAAGCCCCGCCCATGCGCGCAGGATATCGTCTTCACTCGCCTTTGCCATGGCTTTAACGGTGGGCCAGCGTTCAACGAACTTTACAAAGTAGGACTTGACCGCCTCCACTGTCGTCTGCTGAAGCATAATCTCGGAAAGCCAGACGCGATAGGGATCGGGCTTGATACCGGAAGCCTGCTCAGGCGGGCTTACGCGCCACGGTAAAACGCGATGGTGTCGGTCATACCAGCGCAGAATCTTAGTGCTTCGATCGGAAGTGGCGGAATTCAGCATGAGAAGGATATCGTTTAACAGTTGGGCAGTATTCTGATTAATGCCTTATTTTTACAATTGATAGAAACAATGCTGTGCATATGAGTGTCCAGCGCTTAGAAGTCTCCTTATGAATCTCATGATGTGATCCTTCGGAAAGAGAATACGTGGACCATTCTGTACCTGTCTATGTCATCAATCTTGCGCGGTCACGGGATCGCTGGGACAGGCTGAAGTCCAATGCGGATGCGCTTTCGATCGAACTCCGGCGTGTGGAAGCCGTTGAAGGAAAACTGCTGTCTCAGGAAGAGTTGGGGGATTTCGACAATGCAGGCTTTCGCCGCTGGCACGGCAAAGTCGCGCTCCCGGCAGAGATTGGCTGTTACTTTAGTCATATCCGAGTGCTGGAAATGATAGCCGTCGCACCTGAACCTTTCGCGGTCATTGTTGAAGATGACGTAATTTTTACTCCAGCGTTTCAACCGTTCCTGAAGCGTTTGACAAAGTGGACAGGTTGGGACGCGGTTAAACTTGTGAATCACAGGACGGCTGCCTTTCGCTCGCTTCAAAGGGTGGATGATCGGTTCTCTATCGGCCGTTGTTTGCATGGTCCGTTGGGGAGTTCTGCGGCATATGTCGTAACTCGGGAAGGCGCTTCGAAAATGCTTAAGGCGCTTCGTCCTATGCGACTGCCTTATGATGTTGCATTGGAACGAGGATGGGCTGGCGCATATCAGATTTTTACAGCCGACAAGCCGGTGGTCGAGTTTTCAGATATTGCGATTTCGACGATTGCTCAGGGGCGTTCTGCCTACGCCAAGAAGCGTTTACCGGCGTACAAAAGGATAAGCACTCTTCTGTTTAGAGCGACTGACTATGTCAGGCGAATCGCCTACGCTTTTGACAGAAAAAGCTTAAGAGAGGACAAGGGTTGAGTTTCTTTAAAAAGTCTTTTCTGCGTCGTCGTCGTGTGGATACATGGGTCATAGGGATCGCGTCGGCAGCGATGCCCATTCGCGTTGGCCTTGGGCCGCTTATACTTTTCGTTTTTTCATGTATTGGTGTTTATCTGGCCTGCGGACGCCACGCGACGACGCGTATGTTTGCCAAGAAATTCTATCTTTTTATAGTTCTATATGCTGTCTGGTCGTTGGGGTTGATCCTGTTTCGCGGTGAACCTTTTCAGGATAACCGGCAGATTGGTTATACCCTGTTGATTGCCATTTTCGCTTTTGCCGGTTCGGGAATGGTGCTCATCCGCGATCCATTGCGGGCCTACGTTCTCGGCGCGCGCGTGGGTACTTTGCTTGCCGTCCTTACGGCACTCTATCTTTCTGTTACCCACGGTGGCCGCATTGGGATTGGCGGTAATCAGGCCGTCTTTGCATTTGTCGCTGGGGTGGCGGCGATCTCTGCTGCAATCCCATTGCATAAGGCCACTCGCTATTTGCCAAACGGTCCACACTGGCTGGTTCTAGGGACCGCTGCTGTTTTGACGTCTGAAACGCGCGCGGTCATCGTCGTACTGCCAATTTTCGCTGCGGTGGAAATTATGCTTTTCCTGAGGCGCTTCAGTATAAGACAGCAAGGCGCAGTGTATGCTGCACTGTTTGCAGCAATGGCAGCTCTTGTCGTCGTCGGGCCCGTCGGCGATATCATTTCCAAACGTTTTTCGGGCATGGTCGAATACTACGATACGGGGCGCGCCGCAGATTGGGAGGATAAAGTCTCGGCTGACATTCGCGAGGTCATGTGGAGAAGTGCGTCCCGTGTTATTGTGGCCCATCCGTTTACAGGTGTCGGCTCCTACTCGAAGATGGATTTCGTTAAAGCTGAGGCTGGTGACAAGGCTACGATGCTTGAGGGCTTTCGCCATGTTCACAACACTGTGCTCGATGAATTACTGAACGATGGTATCGTCGGTCTCATCTTTATGGCTGGCGCGTTTATATCAATTTTCGTCTATTTGTGGCAGACTGCCGATAACTGGGCGATGCGGCGAGCCTTGCTTTATTTTGCGGTGGTGTGCGGCAGCTATGGCATGTTGCACAATCCGCTTTTGCACGAGGTCACTATATCCTCGACCATGTTCTTTCTTGCAGCACTGAATGCCGCCGCATCGCGGCGGATGATGGCCGGACGTCGTGCTGGCCTTACATCCTATGTCTTTGGAAAGAGATCAGCCGCATGAAGGCGATAGTAACGGGCGCAGCTGGATTCATCGGGTTCCATACGGCTCAACGTCTGCTGGATGAAGGCTGGCAAGTCATCGGCATCGACAATGTAAACGACTATTACCCTGTCGCCTTGAAAGAAACACGCCTCTCCAAACTTCATATGAGGGATGGTTTTCGGTTCGCGAAGGCTGATATTGCCAACGCAGAAGCATTCAATACAGCGATCGCCTCTGATCGGGACGCAGACATCATAGTGCATCTCGCTGCGCAAGCGGGCGTACGTTATTCTATCGAGAATCCCTCGGCCTATGTTTCCGCCAATGTGCAGGGACAGGTTACTGTCTTTGAAACCGCGCTGAAACTGGATAAGCGACCACCTGTTGTCTATGCGAGTTCATCATCCGTTTACGGAGCGAACGAAAAAGTGCCTTTCTCCGAAAGCGACCCCGTTGACCATCCCGTTTCGATCTATGCGGCAACAAAGCGTTCGGGCGAGTTGCTGGCCTACTCCTATCGTCATGTACACAAGCTCCACTCCGTAGGACTGCGCTTCTTTACCGTTTACGGTCCTTATGGACGCCCTGATATGGCGCCATGGCTGTTCACGTCCGCTATTCTCAAGGGTGATCCCATCCGCGTGTTTAACAATGGTGAGATGCAGCGGGACTTCACTTTCGTGGACGATATCGTCGCTGGCGTGGTCGGCGCGATATGGCGCATACTCGACAAACCCGATGATACGGCACCGGTTTATAATCTCGGCAACAATCGGCCCGTAATGCTTAATGATTTTATAGCGGCAATCGAGAAAGCGACCGGCAAGCAAGCAATTCGGAAGCTGGAACCCATGCCGGCTGCCGATGTGCCTCGCACCTATGCCGACATCACCCTCGCGGCTGGTGATCTTGGCTTTAGCCCCAAGACAACCCTTGATCGGGGTATTCCTTTGTTTGTCGAGTGGTTCCGCGGCTATAATGGAGCGCGATGAGCGAACCAACGTCCAGACGCGGTTTCAGACCGCTGGCAGATATGGCTTCGGGGCTGGTGGACCCGATGCTGCAAAAGCGTGCGGGTATTAATCTTGCTCTGCTTCAGTCGTGGGAAGATATTGTCGGCCCCGCCATCGGCGCAAGTTCGCGCCCGCTGCGCATTATCTGGCCGCGCCGTTTGCACGAGGATGACCCGTTTTCGCCAGCAACGCTGATTATAGCCTGCGAAGGCTTCGCAGCGCTGCAGATTCAGCATGAAACGGGTGAAATCATCAGCCGTATCAACGGCTTCCTCGGCTTCTCGGCGGTTGGCCGAATTCGCATCGAGCAGAAACCCCCGGTCATTCCAACCAAACGCCGGGTGAAGCGGCTGCCACCGCTCGGTCCGGCGGAAGAGCGCCGTATCGACAAGGCTACGGGCGGCATTGAAGATGACGCACTTCGTGCAGCACTGGCGCGTCTTGGTAAGAATATTCTCGCTGAGAAACAGGCGACCAGCCGAAAAGGTGATAAAGACAGTTGAATTCGGCTTGCTGCCATAAATTTGATGCAAGCTTTCAGCAGTTTGAGCTCGGTACCCTAATTGATTGTCGCAAATTTAAAGACAAAGAATGCAAGGTGCTGACTTTCATGTGAACGCTGCGGGTCTGGCGAAGTGTGATCCGCCGCTTTAGATTGTATGTCGAAGTCAACTATTGAAACAGGACTGGATGATTCGGATGCCTGCAGCGTTTAATCGCAGACACGTTATTTCACTTGCTGGAGCGGCGGCTGCCGGCCTGGCTTTTGCCGGTGGCGCGAATGCGCAGCAGCGCGATCCCGAAGGCACTGTCGATGCAGCCAAGATTGCCGAACCCGGCAAGCTCAAGGACATGGTCTATGGGAAGGCTGATGCGCCGGTCACCATCGTTGAATATGCATCGCTGACGTGTCCACATTGCGCAGATTTCACCATCAACACATTCCCGAAAATTAAGGAAAAATATATCGATACGGGCAAAGCACGGCTTATCTTCCGTGAGTTCCCGTTCGATCCGCGCGCGACTGCCGCATTCATGCTGGCGCGCTGCGCACCGGAAGATCGCTACTTCCCTATGATCGACGTTTTCTTCAAGCAGCAGCAACAGTGGGCAACCGCCGAAGATGGCGAAGCTGCCCTCTTGCAAATTGCGAAACTTGCCGGTTTTACACAGGAGTCCTTCAAGGCTTGCTTGACGAACCAGCAACTTCTCGATGATGTGAGAGCAACGATGGAGCGTGGGTCGAAGGATTTCGGTGTGAGTGCAACGCCGACCTTCTTCATTAACGGACAAAAATACGCTGGAGCGCTTTCGGTTGACGAAATGTCGGCAATCATCGACAAGCTTCTCTAAACCGTTTTTCAGATCGAAAAGCGGGCGCGTTTTTGCGTCCGCTTTTCGCGTTTCTGAGGTGACAATGGGAGGAGAATGCTGATGCGCTTCTCCAAGCTGCGCCTTGTCGGTTTCAAATCCTTCGTAGAACCAATGGAGTTTGTCATCGAAGGTGGGCTGACGGGTGTCGTTGGCCCGAATGGCTGCGGCAAATCCAATCTGGTTGAAGCGCTGCGCTGGGTGATGGGTGAAAACTCGTATAAGAACATGCGCGCCTCTGGCATGGACGATGTGATTTTTTCCGGCTCGGCCACGCGGCCCGCGCGCAATACCGCAGAAGTCACTCTCTTTCTTGATAATTCTGATCGCACGGCTCCTGCTGCTTATAACAATGCGGACGAATTGCAGGTCTCGCGCCGTATCGAAAGGGAATCCGGGTCAGTCTATCGCATCAATGGCAAAGAAGCGCGCGCCAAGGATGTGCAGCTTCTTTTCGCGGACCAGTCAACCGGTGCACGTTCGCCCTCCATGGTAGGGCAGGGGCGTATCGGGGAGCTTATTCAGGCGAAGCCGCAGGCTCGACGTGCGCTTCTGGAAGAAGCTGCTGGAATTTCTGGCCTGCATACGCGTCGTCATGAGGCCGAGTTGCGCCTGCGTGCTGCAGAGACCAATCTTGAGCGTCTGGACGATGTGGTTGGCGAACTGGCCAGCCAGATCGAAAGCTTGAAACGCCAGGCGCGCCAGGCGAATCGCTTCAAAGCCCTTTCCGCAGATATTCGCCGGGCGGAAGCTGCACTTCTGCATTTGCGCTGGTCGCAAGCAAAGATGCAGGAAGCTGAGGCGCAAAGCGCCTTGGCGCAGGCTACCTCCACTGTCGGCGATATGGCGCAAGCGCAGATGAACGCCGCAAAGGCACAGGCCGTCGGTGCGCACAAACTGCCCGAACTGCGTGAAGCTGAAGCGAAGGCTGCTGCCGCATTGCAGCGTCTTTCCATCGCCAGAACCCAACTTGATGAGGAAGGCGAACGTCTTCGCGCCCGCCGGGCAGAGTTGATAAAGCGTCTTGAGCAGCTTTCCGCTGACATCGCGCGCGAAGAAGAAATGATGCGCGAGAACGCCGATATTCTAACGCGGCTCGATGACGAGGAACAGGAGTTGATCGCTTCCGCCGAAGAGTCCGGCGAGCGCGATCAGGAACTGCATGCACTGTTTGAACAAGCGGAAGTTCGCTTGCAGGGCAGCGAAAATGCGTTGTCCCGCGTGACGGCTGAACGTGCCGAAGCGGCAGCAGAGCGCGCTCAGATCGAGCGCGCACTGAAGGAAACACGTGACCGTCGCGACCGTCTTTCTGTGCAGATGGAAGCGATCGAGCGCGACATCGCTGCTGTCGCGGAACAGATAGGTGGCCTTTTCGATCCGGCGGAAAAGCGCATCGTGGTCGAACGTTGTGCAGAAGCGCTGTCATTTGCCGAGGAAATGGTTGCCAGTGCGGAAGAGCTTGTTGCAAGCGCGCGAGAAGCCGAGACTGCCAGCCGTCAGCCTTTGAGCGAAGCGCGCACCGAACTGAACCGTATCGAAACGGAAGCGCAGACTCTGGCGCGCATTCTGAATGCCGGTGAAACGGGACAATTCCCGCCCATGGTCGAACAACTACGTGTCGAGAAGGGCTATGAAGTCGCGCTCGGTGCCGCACTCGGCGAAGATCTCGATGCTGCCAGCGATGAACATGCACCGGTCTTCTGGGGTTACAATCCAGCAGCCAGTTCTGACCCCGCCCTTCCTGACGGCGTGACACCTTTGGATAGACTTGTGGAAGGGCCGAAGCAGTTGCGTCGGAGGCTGGCGCAGGTCGGCGTTGTCCCGGATGGTGACGGCAAGCGGCTGCAAGCGATGTTGCAACCCGGCCAGCGGCTCGTCAGCAGAGCGGGTGCGCTCTGGCGCTGGGACGGTTATACAGCGAGTGCTGACGCGCCGACGCCAGCAGCCCAGAGGCTGGCGCAAAAGAACCGGCTAGCAGAGCTCGAACAGGAAGCGGTTGCTGCACGCAAGCGCGTCGAGCAGGCCGAGCAGGATGTGCAGCGCGCCGAGGCAAGTGTTCGCGAAGCCATCGAGCAAGAGCGCGTTGCGCGGGATCAATGGCGTGCAAACCAGCGCAAGCTTGATGAGGCGCGTGAGGCTCTGGCGGCTGCGGAGCGGGCTGCCGGTCAGCTTGCGACACGGCGTGCTGGTCTGGAAGACAGCAAGGCCCATCTCGATGAAAACCTCGAAGAAGCACAGATCCGTGTCACGGAAGCCGAAGATAGGCTTGGCGAAATGCCGGATATTGATGCGATTGGCGAACGCCTTGCCGCGTTAAGCAGTGAAGTCATGGCGGATCGCACGGCTCTGGCTGAAGCGCGCGCCGCCTATGAAGGGCAGCGGCGTGAAGCCGATGCCCGCAAGCGTCGGCTGGAAATGATTGCGCTGGAGCGCCGCAATTGGAAATCCCGTGCGGAAAACGCCGGCCGCCATATAGCTGCATTGAATGATCGTCGAGCTGAAACGGCGGATGAGGCCGAAGCGCTTGCGGATGCGCCTGATGAGATCGAGAGCCGCCGCCGCACGCTTTTGAATGAGCTGTCACAGGCCGATGCCTTGCGGAAACAAGCAGGTGACAATCTGGCTGAGGCAGAAGCCGCTCAGGCGGAACTTGACAAGGCGGCGACCCTTGCCATCCAACAACTGGCGACAAGCCGCGAACAGCGCGCGCGCGCCGAAGAACGCCTCGCGGCGGCAGAAGAGCGGCGCAAGGATGCCGAAGCCCGCATTGTCGAAGCTTTGAATTGCGCGCCGCATGAGGCTATTCGCCAAACAGGCTTAAGGCCGGATGAAGCTCTGCCTGATCCTGACCAACTGGAACGTCAGTTGGAGCGGCTGAAGATAGAGCGCGAGCGACTTGGTGCGGTCAATCTTCGTGCCGATGAAGAGCAGCAGGAACTGTCCGAGCGTCTCGATACCATTGTCTCTGAACGGGAGGATGTAATCGAGGCTATCAAGAAACTGCGTCAGGCGATCCAGAGCCTCAATCGTGAAGGACGCGAGCGCTTGCTGGCGGCATTCGATGTGGTGAATGTGCAATTCCAGCGCCTTTTCACGCATCTCTTTGGCGGCGGCACGGCTGAACTGCAACTTATCGAAAGCGACGATCCGCTGGAAGCGGGTCTGGAAATTCTTGCCCGCCCGCCTGGCAAGAAGCCGCAGACAATGACACTGCTTTCCGGCGGTGAGCAGGCACTGACGGCTATGGCGCTCATTTTTGCAGTGTTTCTCACCAATCCGGCACCGATCTGTGTGCTTGACGAAGTGGACGCGCCGCTCGACGATCATAATGTCGAGCGCTACTGCAATCTGATGGATGAAATGGCCGCTTCGACCGAAACGCGCTTCGTGGTCATCACGCACAACCCCATCACCATGGCGCGCATGAACCGTCTCTTCGGGGTAACGATGGCTGAGCAGGGCGTGAGCCAGCTCGTTTCGGTGGACTTGCAGACGGCGGAACAATTGCGCGAAGCAAGCTGAACAGGACTATTGCTAGGGAGGACGGTGTGAGCGGCGATCACGACCATGGAGACGTCAGCGATACACCGCTTCCGAGGTTGTGGATTGCTTTTGGGCTGACCAGTCTTTTCATGATTGTCGAGATTATTGGCAGTTTCATCACCGGCAGTCTCGCGCTTTTATCCGATGCCATGCACATGGCGACTGACAGTTTTGCGCTTCTCCTTGCCCTGATTGCCATCTATCTGGGCCGACGGCCAGCCGATATTCTTCGCACTTATGGCTATGCTCGCTTTGAAATCCTTGCCGCGACGGTCAATGCGCTTCTGTTGCTGGGAGTGGCGCTCTATATCCTCTATGAAGCCGATGAGCGTCTTTCACGCCCCGCCGATGTGCAGGCCGTCGGCATGATGGGCGTTGCGGTGCTTGGCCTGATCGTCAACCTGATGTCCATGCGGGTCTTGATGGGGCACAAGGACGAAAGCCTCAACGTCAAGGGCGCTTATCTGGAAGTCTGGGCGGATATGTTGGGCTCCATGGGCGTGATCGTCGGCGCTCTGTTCATTTATCTGACCGGATGGGAATGGGTGGATTCCCTGATTGCTATCGGTGTCGGCTTTATGGTCTTTCCGCGCACATGGGTTCTGCTCAAGGAATGCATCAATATTCTGCTGGAAGGGGTCCCCGTTGGCTTGGATCTTGATGACTTGAAGAAAGCAGTTATGGCTGTGCCCGGCGTGACAACGCTCCACGACCTGCATGTCTGGTCGCTGACCAAGAACCAGAAATCCCTGACTGCGCATATCGTGCTGACGAATGGTTCAGAGGGAGAAACCGTACGTCGCGCGGTTGAACAGGTCTTGCAGGAGAAATACGATCTCCATCACACCACCTTGCAGATGGAAACGGTAGATCGCGCTTCTGCCGAGCACATTCACTGAAACTCGATACTCTGCCGGCACAAACAGGAATTACCGGTCGCTCCAAACGGCAAGTTCATTTCCGGCTGGATCGGTAAAATGAAAACGCCGGCCGCCGGGGAAAGAGAAGATGGGCTTCACAATGGTGCCGCCTGCATCGGTAACGGCTTCCAGGGCTTCTTCCAGCCGCGCAGCATACAGTACTGGCAGAGGCTTTGCCGTCGCCTGTCCATCCGCATCAAAACCCCCGTCCAGTCCTTCCGAAAAGGCTGAATAGGTTGGGCCGTAATCAACAAAAGACCAACCGAAGGCGCGTGCATAGAAACTTTTCGCCGCATCGAGCGACCCGTTCCCTGCTGGCATTTCCAGATAATCAAGCTTGCCTGTGATACGCATGACCGAATTCCAATTCGTTCCTTATTTGTTCTTATTTTTGCTGTATCTGGCCAGCAGAGTCAATCAGTTATGTTACTGTTTTTCGGCTAATCTCGCCTCTAATCGATTCTATTGTCGCGGCTTGTCTTTTTTGGTTGGCAGTAGCCTTGCGGATCGCATAAGCAACGGGAAGCAGGTTCTGGGAGTGCTTGCAACTGTTGCAAGCCTTTCATGAACCGATCCTGCATCAAGGGAGGCCATGATGGCGAAGTGGGTGTACACGTTCGGCGACGGCAAGGCAGAAGGTGCGGCAAGCGACCGTAATCTTCTCGGCGGCAAGGGAGCGAACCTGGCTGAAATGAGCAGCCTTGGTCTTCCGGTGCCTCCAGGCTTTACCATTACGACCGAAGTCTGCACCTATTATTACGATCATGAGCGCACCTATCCAACCGAACTGAACGATCAGGTTCAGGCGGCGCTGGCCCATATTACAAAAGTGACGGGGCGCAATTTCGGCGACGCAGAAAAGCCGCTTCTCGTGTCGGTGCGCTCCGGCGCCCGTGCTTCGATGCCTGGCATGATGGATACGGTGCTCAATCTCGGCCTCAACGACGAGACGGTTCAAGCCATTGCCCGTGAGGCAGGTGACGAGCGTTTCGCCTATGATAGCTACCGCCGCTTCATCCAGATGTATTCTGATGTCGTACTGGGCGTTGATCATGGTTTCTTCGAGGAAATTCTCGAAGACAAGAAGGCTGATCTTGGCGTCGAAGTCGATACGGCGCTGACAGCCGAAGACTGGAAGGATGTTATCGCTTCCTACAAGGCCAAGGTGGAGGAAGAACTCGGCCAGCCTTTTCCGCAAGACCCGCGCGAACAGCTTTGGGGCGCTATCGGTGCAGTCTTCTCCAGTTGGATGAATGCGCGCGCTATCACCTATCGTCGGTTGCATAACATCCCAGCGGCTTGGGGCACGGCGGTTAACGTGCAGGCTATGGTGTTCGGCAACATGGGCGAGACTTCTGCGACCGGCGTTGCCTTCACACGCAATCCCTCGACCGGCGAGAAGAAGCTATACGGCGAGTTTCTCGTCAATGCGCAGGGGGAAGATGTCGTTGCTGGTATCCGCACGCCGCAAAACATTACCGAAGAAGCGCGTATCGCAGCCGGGTCCGACAAGCCGTCGCTCGAAAAGGTAATGCCGGAAGCCTTCGCCGAATTCCTCAAGGTCGCTGACCGGCTGGAACAGCATTATCGCGACATGCAGGACCTCGAATTCACCATTGAACGCGGCAAATTGTGGATGCTCCAGACCCGTTCGGGCAAGCGCACCGCAAAGGCAGCGTTGAAAATGGCTGTAGAAATGGCGGGCGAAGGCCTTATTTCGGAGGAGGAAGCGGTTCTGCGTGTTGATCCAGCATCACTCGACCAGCTTCTTCACCCGACCATCGATCCACGTGCAGAACGTCAGGTTATCGGTCAGGGGCTACCGGCATCGCCGGGCGCCGCAACGGGTGAAATTGTCTTCTCTTCTGAAGATGCGGAGCAGGCAAAATCGGAAGGCCGCAAGGTTATTCTCGTTCGCATCGAGACCAGCCCGGAAGATATCCACGGCATGCATGCGGCGGAAGGCATTCTGACAACGCGCGGCGGCATGACCAGTCACGCGGCCGTGGTCGCACGCGGCATGGGCAAGCCGTGTGTTTCCGGCGCGGGGTCGCTTCGCGTCGATTATCGCAATGGCGTCATGCTCGCAGCCGGCCAGACCTTCAAGAAGGGCGATGTCGTTACCGTCGATGGCGGTACCGGGCAGGTCCTCAAAGGGGCGGTCGCCATGCTGCAGCCTGAGCTTTCCGGCGATTTTGGCAAGCTCATGGAATGGGCTGACCGGACCCGCCGGATGAAGGTTCGCGCCAATGCAGAAACACCGGCAGATGCCCGCACGGCGCGTTCGTTCGGAGCGGAAGGCATCGGACTTTGCCGGACTGAACATATGTTCTTCGACGGCAGCCGCATCGTCGCCATGCGTGAAATGATTCTGTCCGATAACGAAGAAGGTCGCCGCACCGCTCTGGCAAAGCTTCTGCCGATGCAACGTTCGGATTTCGTAGAGCTTTTCGAGATCATGAAGGGGCTCCCGGTTACGATCCGCCTGCTCGATCCGCCATTGCATGAGTTCCTGCCGCATACGGACGAGGAAGTGGCGGACGTTGCGCGTTCTATGGGTGTCGGCGCTGCCAAGTTACGCGAACGCGCCGACGCTTTGCATGAATTTAACCCGATGCTGGGTCATCGTGGTTGCCGTCTGGCCGTGTCCTATCCGGAAATCGCGGAAATGCAGGCCCGGGCGATTTTTGAAGCTGCCGTCGAAGCAGGTAAGAAAACCGGCGAGCATGTCGTGCCGGAAGTGATGGTGCCTCTGGTCGGTCTGAAAGCCGAGCTCGATTTCGTAAAGGCGCGTATCGATGCTATTGCCAAAGAAGTCATGGGTGAGGCGGGCATAAAGATAGACTATATGGTTGGCACGATGATCGAACTGCCGCGCGCTGCATTGCGCGCCGCCGAAATCGCCGAAACGGCTGAGTTCTTCTCGTTTGGCACCAACGACTTGACGCAAACGACGTTCGGCATTTCACGCGACGATGCGTCGTCGTTCCTGACCTCCTATCAGAGCCGTGGAGTGATCGAGCAAGACCCGTTCGTGTCCCTCGATCTCGAAGGTGTTGGCGAGCTGGTGGAAATTGCCGCCGAACGCGGACGAAAAACCCGCGAGAAACTGAAGCTCGGCATTTGCGGCGAGCATGGAGGTGATCCGGCATCGATCGCATTCTGCGAGAAGACAGGTCTCGACTATGTTTCCTGTTCGCCGTTCCGCGTGCCGATAGCCCGCCTCGCAGCAGCGCAGTCGGCCATACGCAAGGTTTGACAGAACGCCACAATTTGGCTTAGCTGCCGGAGTAATTTTCCGGTGGTTAAGCTATTTTCAGAAGATATTGTCATGCTTCGTTACATCGCTGCGGCCGGGGCCGCCATTCTCGTCACGACCGGCATTGCCAGCGCCTACGATGTCTCGCCGCAGGAGCGTGCAAATAGCAAGGCCAGCCACGACACGATCAAGATCGTTGAGCCGCAACTGCATATCGCGCGCGGTGGTGCTGCTTCGCCACAGGTGGCGCTGACGCTTGATGCATGCATGGGCAAGACAGATCACCGGATTCTGGACATGCTGGTGCAGAACCGTATTCCAGCGACGATCTTTGTGACGGGTCGATGGATAAAACAGAATCAGGCCGCCATGGCGGTTTTGAAGGCCAATGCCGATCTGTTCGATATCGAAAACCATGGCGCAATGCACATTCCGGCCATCACCAATGAGCCGAAGATGTATGGTATCAAGACCGCAGGGTCACTTGAGGCGGTCCATCGGGAAATCGATGCCGGAGCGACAGCGATCACCGATGCCGGAGTATCGAAGCCCGTCTGGTATCGCGACGCGACAGCCCGTTATTCGACCGATGCGATCAAGCTGGCAACGAGCATGGGCTACAAGATTGGCGGTTATTCGCTGAATGGAGATCAGGGCGCTTCGTTGCTCGCGCCCACAGTTGCGCGCCGCATTGCCGCCGCGCGTGATGGCGATGTCATAATCTCGCATATCAACCAGCCAACACGGTCAGCGGGCGCAGGTGTGGCCAAAGGCGTTCTGGCATTGAAAGCGAAGGGAATGAAATTCGTACTTCTCAAGGATGTTGAGACGACAATGACGCTCAATCCGGTCGCGCCGCACAATGTTCACGCAGGCGTTCCAAAGCCTGACGCGCCGAAATAGCCCAGTTTGACAGCTCAGGCGCTGTTGAGTTTCTCTTTCGGGGAAAGACTTCTCATAACGGCGGCGTAGTTGCGGCCGAGGCTTTCAAAAACGGCATTCTCGCCCGTTGGCGGTTCAACGGAAAGGGTCGTGCCGTCATTGCGTAATGTGACGAAGATGACCTGGTCTTCCGGCTGTCCGGCAATGGATATTGCACCGATGCGTTGTGCTTCGCTGGTGTCGAGAGCTGGCATATTGAACAGAACTTCGCCGCCCACACGGTCAGCGGCTTTGGCGAGCGCGGAATCAAAACCTTCGATAAGGACGTCGATGGCTCCGAGCGCGAACTCCAGTTCGACGGCTTCAAGCGTCATCGCATCCTCTGCGGTTGTGCCGTCCGGCGACTGGTTGCCATTTTGAAGGGCGCGATCCATTCCGTCCTCTCCGACGATTGCAATATAAGCCCCCATTACACAATCATGCCTTCTATTAGCAGTCGCTGCAATGCCTTTTTATTTGATTTACCTAGCTTTTTTCACTTACCAGTTAAAACTGGTAATCTTTGCAGGCTAAGAACGTATCCCGAAAAGCGCGAAGCGATTTTCAGACCAGATGCGTATTGAACAAACAGTTGGAGCGCAGGTCCGACTGAGTGGCGCTTCGGGAGGGCTCCGCCTCTAATGCGATTTGCCTAATCTATCAAGTACGCATGGAGTCTATGAGATATTGCTTTAGTAGATCGCTAAATATTGATCGCGATAGGTTTTGATCGCGGTCAATGCTCTTTCCTCGCGAATCTTCGACGTTCTCCTCATCACAAGGGAATTGGTGTCGGAGGGCACATGAAATTGATATGGAAAGCGGCGATCGGCAGCGCAGGTGCGCTAGCCGCAGCCTGGTTCTTTGCGCTTTCAACCCCCCATTGGCTTGCCACGAGGCATGAAATTGCGGTCGATGTCACCGATAAGGCTTTGATCGAAAAAGGCGAATATATTGCGCATGCGGGTGATTGCGCTGCATGTCATACGGCACCTGGAGGCAAGGCGTTTGCGGGCGGGCTCGGCATGCAGACGCCGCTTGGCACGATTTATTCAACGAACATCACGCCAGACAGAAAAACCGGTATCGGTGGCTATAGTTATGCCGATTTCGAGCGTGCAGTGCGGCAGGGTGTGCGTCGGGATAACGTTCATCTCTATCCGGCAATGCCATTTGTGTCCTATACGGTAGTGAATGACGAGGACATGAAAGCGCTTTATGCGTTCTTCATGTCGAAGGTCGAACCGGTACAACAGGATAACCAGCCCAGCACCTTGCCTTGGCCGACCAACATGCGCTGGCCGCTCGCTTACTGGCAGCTCTTCTTTGGCAATTCGCGTCCATTCGAGATTGCAGCCGATACGGATCCAGTGATCGCCCGCGGCGCTTATCTGGTTGAGGGGCTGGGGCATTGCGGCGCGTGTCATACGCCACGCGGTTTCGCTTATGAAGAAAAAGCGGTGAAGAACGATCCGAAGGGCAGGTTCCTGTCTGGCTCGGTTCTGGAGGGCTGGTACGCGAAGAATCTGCGTGACCAGGATACGGGGCTTTCGACATGGGCCGAGGATGAGATTGTCACCTTCCTCAAGACCGGGCGTACCGATCGTACAGCGGCATTCGGCTCGATGGCTGATGTCGTGCAGCATTCAACACAGTACCTTGCGGAAGATGATCTGCGGGCGATTGCCCGTTATCTGAAGTCGCTACCGCCAAGCGAAGATCGCAAGCGTAAATGGCAGCCGAAGGAAGATGTGACGACGGCGGCACTCAAGGCGGGAGATTTCAGTGCGCCAGGGGCCTTGTCCTATGTCGAGCAATGTTCGGTCTGTCACCGTATGGACGGTAAGGGGGCACCCCGCATCTATCCGGCGCTTGCTGGCAATTCGATTGTCTTTGCGGATGATCCAAGCTCGCTCATTCAGGTCACTCTGACCGGCGGAAAGACGCCCGATACGCCAGCGGACAAAATGGCATTCACCATGCCCGGCTTTGCCAACCTTCCGAACTGGCAGGTCGCCGAAATCCTGAACTTCATTCGCAACGGCTGGGGCAATCACGGCGCTGCCATATCGGAGCAGGATATTGCGCGTATGCGGCGTGAAATCGCTCACAAGCCCGTCCACTACATTCCGGAGAATAAGCAATGAAAACCAGTACGATTGTCGTCCTCGGTGCCGGTTTTGCGGTGGCAGTAACGAGCGGTGCTTTCCTCTTCAATCATCTGCGACCTTCGCTGGATGCTCCGGTTCCCAAAGCCTACGCTGTTCTGGACAAGGACAAAAATCAGGTCGGAGCCTATGTCATTCCGGCGGACCGTGACATTCTCAGGCAGCCGAACGCGTCCGAGATCATGCATGGCAAGCGTCTTCTCAACGAAACGGCACGGCTTCTGCCCGACAATGTCGGCAACGGCCTGAACTGCAACTCCTGTCATATAGGGCAGGGAAAGGTGGACAATGCAGCACCGTACATCAATACCAGTAATTTTTATCCTGCCGTCATGCCGCGCGCGGGTAAGGAGATTGATCTGGTGATGCGCATCAACGGCTGCTTCCAGCGTTCGATGAATGGCAAGCCGCTGGCACCCGACGGGACCGATATGAAAGCGATGATCGCCTATATGGACTGGCTGCGGCAGGATGTGAAAAAGGGTACGAAAGTGGCGGTCCGCAATGCCGGTCCCATCGATCAGAGCCTCGTTCCCGATCCGGTCAATGGCGCAAGGATCTATGCCGCACAATGTTCGACCTGTCATGGCACGGATGGCGAAGGCATGAAAGACCAGGCCGGTGACTACATTTTCCCACCGCTCTGGGGGGATGAAAGCTTCAATATCGGGGCAGGGATGGCCCGAACTTACAAGGCGGCGCAGTTTGTAAAATATGCGATGCCGCCAGCCCAGAACTACAATCTGCCTATTGGGCAGGGCGGAGTTCTGACCGATCAGGAGGCCATCGACGTGTCGGAATATTTCACCCATATGCCGCGCCCGGATTTCGCAGGTAAGGTGAAGGACTGGCCGAACACGAAGAAGCCGAAAGACGCGCGTTATTGAATGGCATAGACAGGAAAAATGCCCCGTCCTGTAGAAGGGTGGGGCATTTGAGTTTCTATGTTGAGGTTTTGCCGAGCGAAAGTCTCTCTGCTATTCATACTGCGTGAAAACAGAGTAGCTTCAACGATTCCGTATCAGTTGGAAATACTCTGGGCCTTTTCCGGTTGAGGCAGTTTTCTGAAGATGCTGCCTGGGAGACCATATGAGAAAACTTCGCTACCAGCGGCGTCAGTCACGCTCTGCAGTATGGGCGCTTCGGCTTGGCTTTTTTGCGCTTGTGCTGCTTGCGATGGCATTCCTTTTGCATCGCTTCTGGACACTGGAGACACCGGATCTGGTGCTCGTCGCAGGATTGAGCACCGGTCTTGCCGCGCTGGCCATTCTCTGCTCGGCAAAAGGCTTTCGCAACCTTTGGGTCAATGGCGACAAGGGTGGTGCGCGCTCTTTCTGGGGCGGCATATTCGCTCTTGCCGTGTTGCTTCCGGTTGGGCTGGTGACGGCACTGTGGTATCTCTCTCCGCCGTTCTACGACATCTCTACGGATTTCGAGACGCCGCCGCAATTTCCGCCCAATATGCCGCCGCGTCTGCAATGGATGAATCCGGTGACGGTGGCGGTGAGTGGTGATGCACTGTCCCAGTTGACCGCCTATCCCGATGTGGTCGGACGCCGTTACGAAGCCGCGCCGGACCGTGTTGCACAAGGGGTCGAGACGGTTCTCACGAGTTTCGGGTGGCGGGAGATCACGCGCAATGCTTCGTCGCCCGAAAGGAACGCTACACGATTTGCCGTGACGGCGCATAGTTTCATTCTGGGCCTGAAAAGTGATATCGTTGTCCGCCTGTTCGACGAAGGCGAGACCACCTATGTCGATATGCGTTCGCTGTCCCGTTATGGCAAGCGTGATATGGGGCAGAATGCAGCTTTCATCACCAGTTTTCTGGGCGCTCTGGAAGGTGAGGTCAACAGGGCTCCGGCTGACGTCGAATAGTCAGCCGGGAAGATAGATACTGCCGAGCGACGGATCGCCCTCGGTTATGACCTCACGACGCCCGACCAGATCTTCCAGATGCGCAAGCACGGACAGCGCAGCCGCACCATGCAATCGCGGATCGGTCTCGCGATAGATCGTTTTCACCATGTCACGGATTGTCCGGTCCCCCTGTAGAACGCGCTCTAAAATGGCACGTTCGCGCATCTTGCGGTGGGCACGCAGGCCGCGAACGAAGGCGGCAGGCTTGGTCACGGCGCCGCCATGCCCCGGGAGATAGACCACATCATCGCGTGCCAGCAGTTTTTCAAGCGAAACCATATAATCACTCATTGAACCGTCGGGCGGTGCCACGATAGACGTTGCCCAGGCCATGACATGGTCTGCGGAGAAAAGAATGCCCGTTCCCTTCAAGCCGAACGCCATATGATTTGCGGCATGTCCGGGCGTATGAACGCCTTCCAAGACCCATCCATCGCCTTCAATCATAGTTCCGTCGGCCAGTGCAATATCTGGAATAAACTCCATATCAGCGCTTGCCTCAAGCATGTTCGTTTCGCCCGCATAATAGGGGCGGGCAGGGCGATGCGATCCCTCGGCAACGGTGCAGGCGCCGAGACTTTCCTTCAGGCGCTGGGCCAAAGGTGAATGATCGCGATGGGTGTGGCTGACGAAAATATGGCTGACCGGGCGGCCGGCAATGGCTGCTAACAGAGCGTCGTAATGCGTTTCATCTTCCGGGCCGGGATCGATGATAGCCAGCGTGTCCGTGCCGATAATATAGCTGTTGGTGCCGTGAAAGGTGAAAGCGCTCGGATTGTTGACGGTGAGGCGCAAAATGCCTTTACTCAGTTCAACCGGTTTCCCATATTGGGGTGTGAAACTGCTGTCGAAAACAAGCGCCATTGAAGCGGCTTCCATTCTTCTTTGGTTTGATTGATGAAACGGCATAGGCCTTATATAGTCGGGTTGCAAACGTGAACAGTCGCGCGCACTGACAATCGCGTCAGAGGGCAGATTCTGGGGAACTGCCGCCGCGTCAAAAGTGGAGTTGGATATGCCTCATAGAGCAAAGTCTCGCGTCGCCACCGCCTCTCTCGCCGCAGAATATCTGCCGACCAGACAACTGGCTCGTGCTTTCTGGTTTGTCGGGCTTGCGCTGATCGGAACGGCTGTTCTTACTATTTCCGCCAAGATCAAGGTCGATCTGGTCTACGTCAATGTGACGATGCAGACCTTCGCTCTCTTTGCGATTTCAGCTCTTTATGGTTCGCGGCTCGCCGTGGCGACTGTCGCTCTTTATCTGCTTGAAGGTGCGCTTGGCATGCCGGTCTTTACTGGAACACCGGAGAAGGGCATCGGCCTTGCCTATATGGTTGGCCCAACGGGTGGTTATCTGCTCTCCTATCTTGCTGCTGCCTGGATTGTTGGGCGCGCTGCCGACAAGGGACTGGCGCGCAACCCCCTTGCTCTCGGGGGTGTAATGTTGCTCGCGGAAGCCGTCATTCTTGTGATGGGCGCAGGCTGGATGGCCTACCTCTTCGGTCTGGAGAAGGCCGTTATTTTCGGCTTCGGCGCCTTTATCGTTGGCGATCTCGTTAAGCTTGCACTCGCCGCATGCGGTGTGCCTGCTGTGATGTCGCTTCTGAAGCGCTGAATTAGTCTCAGTTGGGGACGTTGTAAGCCGGGTCTTTGACCCGGCTTTTTCTTGTTTCGGTTGAAACTGCTTCGCAATTGACAGCAGCCACATCAACAAGCTTTGTCGCTATAAGAAATCTGTTTCTACAAGGAGGATGATTTGCACTTCGAAACTCTGGTGGTCGAACCGCTGACAAAAGATGCTTTTGCGCCGTTTGGCGACGTCATTGAGACAGAAGGAGCAGAGCTCCGCCTGATCAACAACGGCACGACCGAGCGATACCACGATCTCGCCCGTGTCGAAGCCGCTGGCACTGAAGCAAGGGTCCTCATCAATATCTTTCGCGGGCAATCGTTTGAAGCGCCGATCGACATCGTCATGATGGAACGCCACCCTTTCGGCTCGCAGGCATTCGTTCCGTTGAACGGCAGGCCGTTCCTGGTTGTGGTTGCCGAAGATGATGGAGGCACGCCCGCACGCCCGCGTGTTTTCCTTGCGCGCGGTGATCAGGGGGTCAACTATTTGCGCAATGTATGGCATCATCCGCTACTGGCGCTCGAACAGAAGTCTGATTTTCTGATTGTCGACCGGGCAGGCAAGGAAAACAATCTGGAGGAGTTCTTCTTCTCCGATATCGCCTACCGCATTAAAACGACAAAACCTTAATGAGCTTGATCGAGGAATATTATGGGTAAACTTTCCACGCATGTTCTCGACACTGCCCATGGCAGCCCTGCGGCGGCAATGCGCGTCGAACTTTATCGAGTTGGCGCAAACGGTGCTGTTGAACTGATTAAGCGCACGGTGACCAATCTGGACGGGCGCACGGATGCGCCTTTGCTTGCCGGTGATGAACTGCGCGCCGGCATTTACGAGTTGCAGTTTCATGTTGCCGAATATTTTGAAGGGCGCGGTGCCGAACAAGCCAACCCGCCGTTTCTCGATCTTATTCCGATCCGTTTCGCAATCGCCGATGTCAATGGAAACTACCATGTACCGTTGCTTGTAAGCCCATGGTCCTACTCAACTTACCGCGGTAGCTGATCTGGATTTATCCTCTTTCCGGACAGACGAGCTAGACTCCTTGCATTATCCATTGCGAGGAGTTGTTCATGGACCAAACCCCAAATCTGAAAATGCCCTATATTCTGCCCAGCCAGGCGCAGAAACATGTCACCCACAATGAGGCATTGCGGCTGCTTGATGCCATCGTGCACTTAAGCGTCAAATCAAGGAGCCAAGTTGAAACGCCCGAAACACCTGTCAGTGGAGATCGCTATCTCGTGGCTGCGGCTGCTACCGGAGCGTGGGTCGGAAAAGATGGCGCGATTGCCTTTTTTGTCGATGACGGATGGTTGTTCATTATTCCCGCCACCGGCTGGCAAGCCTATGTCGAAGACGAAGCACAGCTTCTGGTTTTCGACGGTGCGCTCTGGAACGGCGTTTCGTCGCTTCCAGACAGCCTGTCCTTGTCCATGCTGGGTGTTCACGCCACTGCGGATGCGGTTAATCGGCTTGCGATCTCGTCGGATGCCAGCCTGTTCAACAATGCCGGTGCAGGTCATCAGGTGAAGGTGAACAAGCAAGCGGTTAGCGATACGGCAAGCCTTCTGTATCAGACCAACTGGACCGGCTTTGCCGAAATGGGATTGAATGGCAGCAACGATTTCAGCGTAAAAGTAAGCAACGATATCGGACAGTGGCGGGAGGCGATCAAGATTGATCATTCGACGGGCAATGTTTCGATCGGTTCGGTCTGGCCTCAGACCCGGCTTCAAGTCGACGGCCCAATACGCCCCGCATCCTATACAGTCGCGGCGCTGCCCGCTGCGGCAATTCACGGTGCGGGCGCTATGGTCTTTGTGACCAATGCTCCATCCGGCGCTGAGATGGCCTATTCCGACGGCACCAATTGGCGCAGCATTCGCAACGGCGCAGTCATTGTCTGATCATATGTTCCTGAAGCGAGACCTGGTGTCTAGAAAAACAGGGCGACAGAGTGTGGCGGATTAGTCCGCACTGTTGCCGGAATGCAGTCGGCAGGCCGTAATTTGGCCAAAAGATGTTTGTTAAGCCTCTGAAACGGCGATTGATATAGTCCTCCCGGAGGACTCATGTTAACGGTGGCAAAAATTTGAATGCTTCGCAGCTACGACGTGAGACAAGCCGCGAAGGGATTGACTAAGCTTTAGTCCCTATTAGTAGTATAAACAGCCTTATGGCGCTGGAATCGTTCCGGTATTTCTCTCCGGCGGAGAGCGGGATAACACGCGTATGAGTTTAAAGTATCCATGGCAGAGATTGGCGCTTTTGCCCCGCGCCAGCAAACAGATCATTCTGATGCTGAGTGACTGTATTCTGCTGTTGCTGAGCGCTTACCTGGCCTTTGTGATGCGTCTCGGTTTTGTTTTCGTACCGAACGAGGGGCAGGTTTTTCTGATTCTCATCGCGCCTGTTCTGGCTATACCAGTTTTCATTCGGTTTGGGCTCTACCGCGCCATCATCCGCTATTTGGCTGAACGCGCGATCTGGCCTATTTTCCAGGCCACGGCCATTGCAGCGCTTTTCTGGGTCGCGCTTGTCTTCTTGATGGAGCTCTACGGCGGAGCCGGCCTCCCGCGCTCCGTTCCGCTACTTTACTGGCTTTTAAGCACCGTATTTATCTCTGCCAGCCGTTTCGGGGCAAAATGGCTCTTGCGTAGTTCCGAGTCCGACAAACGTTATACGAGTTCTGCACTGATCATCGGCGTGGGTGAGCCTGCCCGTCAGCTTGCGACGGCGCTCCGCAGCCATAGCGATACGTTGGTCGTCGGCTTTGTCGATCCCGATGGCCAACTTAATGGAATGGATATCATCGGACTGCGTGTCTACGCGGTGGAAGACATCCCCGCCTTGGTCGAAAATTACGGTATCAAGCAAGTAGTGGTATCGGAACCGGCGTTGGAACAAAAACAGCGGCAGGATTTTGCACGGCTTTTGGGACGTCTTCCGGTGGATACACGTATTCTGCCGCCCATCGCCGATCTGACGGCTGGAAAATACCTGGTCAGCTCGCTGCGAAATGTGGAGATCGATGATCTTCTCGGGCGCTCGCCCGTGCCGCCGGATGCGTCCCTATTGCGAGAGGTTGTCGAAGGTCGGCGCATCATGGTGACGGGAGCGGGTGGTTCGATCGGTAGCCAGCTTTGCCGTACCATTGCGCAATGGAATCCAGCTTGCATTGTCTTGTTCGAGTCGAGTGAGTTCGCCCTTTACACTATTGAAAGGCAACTCAAGCAGATGGTCGGTTGCGAAGTCGTGCCAATCCTTGGGACGGTCAGCAATCGTGACTGTGTTGAGAAAGCCATTCGCGATAATAATGTCGATACCGTCTATCATTGTGCAGCGTATAAGCATGTGCCGCTTGTCGAGAAAAACCCGCTGGTCGGCATATTCAACAATGTGTTTGGCACTCTGGAAGTGGCGCAAGCCGCTCTCGACACCGATGTCGAGCGCATGGTTCTCATCTCGTCCGACAAGGCGGTTCGGCCGACGAATGTAATGGGCGCAACCAAACGCTGGGCTGAGCTGGTCGTCTATTATTGCGGTTTGCAAGCCGAGCAATCCGGAAAGAAGAAAGCGTTCTATTCAGTGCGTTTCGGCAATGTGTTGGGGTCAAACGGCTCAGTCGTTCCGCTTTTTCGTGAACAGATTGCCAATGGCGGCCCGATTACGCTGACGCATGAGGACATGACCCGCTATTTCATGTCGATTAAGGAAGCGGCCGAACTCATTGTGCAATCTGGTGGCATCGCCGCCTCGGGTGACACGGTTCTGCTCGAAATGGGCGAACCGGTGAAGATCCGCGATCTCGCCGAGAACATGATCTTGCTGGCAGGACTGACTGTTCGCAACGAGGAGAACCCGCACGGCGACATTGCCATTGAGACCACAGGGATTCGTGAAGGCGAGAAGATGTATGAAGAACTCTTCTATGATCCGTCACAGGCAAAGGCGACCCGCCACCCCAAGATCATGCGCGCACCTCAGGGCAAAAAGGCTGCGGTGGACGTTCCGGCAAGTCTCGCGGCTTTGCGCGCGGCTATGGAAAGCGGCGATGTACACGCTGTTCGCAAGGTGCTGTTCGAAGTTATAGCTTCCTGAAGCGTCCGCGAAAATCCAGCAGCAAGACCAGCGTCGCGACAATGGCCACAAGCAGGAAGGCGATCTGGGTGATTGTGTGATCGAGAGTGAGCAACCCTATGGCGCAGGCAATGAGGAACAGGTTCAGAAGCGACACGTGGCCGACGACCTTTAACACGCTCCAGCCCGAGCGCTTTGCCGCTTGATAGGCATGTTTGGAATGCGCTTTCAGGATGTTCTCACCCTGACTTAACCGCATCACGATGGTCGTGCCTGCATCGAGAATATAATAAAGCGGCAATATCAGCGCCACCGCGATATGCGTTTCGCGCGCGAGCAGGATCAGAGCCGTACCTGTGATCAGGCCGAGTGGCAGACTTCCAGAATCGCCCAGAAAAATTGTTGCTGGAGGTCGGTTGAACAGGGCAAACCCCAATACTCCACCCGCTGCGATGATGCCAAGGCCACCGCTTTCCAATCCGGCAAGACCGAGAGCCGCTAGAATGCCGATTCCAGTCAGCGGGAGCCCTATCCCTGCGGCGGTCATGAGATCAAGCCCATCCATGAAATTGGTGACATTGATCGCTATCACCAGTGCAAAGACAATCAGCGCTGCCTCCAGCCAGTGGGGCAGGAGGTCTGGCAATAACCGGAAATCCGGCCCCAGACCGTAGACAACCAGTCCGGCAGCAATGAATTGCGATCCCAGCCTGATGATCTCCGAGAGCTCATAGCGGTCGTCCAACCCGCCGACAATCCAAAGCAGCAGCGAAGCGCCGGAAAGACAGAGCGCCAGATGCGTGTTGATTTCCAGATCTGGCGCAAAGATGAGCAAGGTCACGATGATAGCGGGGATAAGCGCCAGCCCACCAATCTGCCGTGCGACCGTTGTGTGGTTGGAACGCGAACTCATACGCGCCGAGAGAAAACGCTCGGGCAAGAGCCGGTTTAGCAGATAAAGACCGATGCCGCACAAGGCGGCGCCGAAGAGAAACGAAATCAACAAAGCTAGCATCGTGAATACCAAAAATACACTCTTCCGTAGCAAGTAGCAGCTTTGAAGCTGGACACAAATCGGCGATTCTATTCTGGGAGCAGGCGGAGATTATATCCAGTCGAAAACGTTCTTCACAGAACCCGTAACCTTGAACGGGATTTCGTGATTAGGCGATTGCGCTCAGGTTTCGAAGCGGCTATAAGGCCGCGCAACCGATTGCTTCGGTTTGATTTGTTGGGGCGTAGCCAAGCGGTAAGGCAGCGGTTTTTGGTACCGCCATTCCCTGGTTCGAATCCAGGCGCCCCAGCCATGAATCGTGATTCAAATCAAAATTTTATTGATTTTGCTTAGTGTTTCCCAAGGTGGGAAACCTCGCTTTCTTTCGAACTTGCCGAATGTGCACTTAACTGTGACACAGAGCTATGACACATGCCGATTCGCCTTATTCGGTTTGTCTCGTAAGCTCCAAACGGCGAGCATCTTATGGCAGTCAGACATCAGGTTCAGAATCTTCAACGGTGTGGAAATATTTTTTATTGGCATCCGCGTCTCCCGTCACGGATGAGCGCGCATATCGGCGCGCGTCTGTCAATCGACCACGTTAAAGAAGCGGCCGCGCGTGCTGTTGCGTATGAGCGCTCGGGCAATCGCGATAGCCAGATGGCTCTTGTCCATTCCCGTGCCGCCGACGAGAACAACGTTGCGCTGGTCGGCAAAGAAGGTGCCGGTGGCCAGTTCCCGCATCAGGATTTCATTGACGGGTTGGTCGGTGAAGTCGAAGTCGTCGATGTCTTTTGCCAACGGCAGCTTGGCAATACTGAGCTGGTAGCGAATGGACCGGGCCTGTTTTTCGGCGATCTCCGACTGCAGAAGGTCACCGACAATGTGTGGTGGGTTCGTGCTGCCTCTCGATGCCGTTGCCCGGGATAGCGGCTTCGCGCCAAAATATTGATGATCACCGAGGCCAAGCAGACGCTATAATTGAGCGCCGCCTGACAGGCAGCCTCAACCGCTTGCCGACCTTCTCCATCACAGCGGGCAAAACTCATTCGCGGAATGGAGCGCGGTTGCGCAAAGCACCCGGCTTGAGGGTGACGACAGGAACATACTGGCAGGTGTCATAGACAGTTTCGCCCCGGCCAAAGCAACGACGGTGTTCAGCGACCATCACTCCATCTTGTTTGATGACGACCCGATCAGCATAGACATGAACCTCGACGGGGCGGCCAATGGCGATTGAAAGAACCGAGTATTTGTTATTGTCGAAGCGGACAGTGCGGGTCTTCGAAAACCAAAGCCGGGACACTGTAGAAGCCGTCGAAGGGGCCAGCGTAATGCACGAGGCTGCCGCGTTCGGCTTCGAACATCTGCCAGATCGTCTGGGCCGCTTGTTCAGGATGGTGATGCGCCTTGGCATAGGTAACACATTTGTCGAGCAGTCAGACATTCAGCTCTTCCAGACTTTCTACTCGCAGGCGCGGCGTGAAGAAGCGCTCGCGCACGCGGTCAACCTGGCTTTCGACCTGTCGCTTCTCCCAGTCGGATGTTGGCGTACAGACTACGGGCTGGACAAGATAGTGGCTGCACATTTGCAGGAACCGCCGGTTATAGACACGCTCCTTGCCGACAAATACGGCCTCGATCGCCGTCTTTATATTGTCGTAGATGCCACGCGTGCAGGTGCCACGGAAGAATTCGAAGGCCTTGTCATGCGCATCGAAGACCATCTCCAGGCTCTCACGCATATCGGCGTGCGCGAACATCATCCGGCTGTGGCAGAGCCGGACATGGGCAACCTTCACCGTCGTCGTTACGCCCTGGATCAATACGATCTCGTGGCTCCAGTCGAACTGATAGGCTTCGCCAGGCGCATATTAGAGTGGTATGTAGGCTTCGGCTGTCACTGCACCTTGAGCTTTCGACCATCCCTTGCATAAAGCCGGATCGCATCGTGGCTGCCGTCATAACCCAGCGCCCGAAACTCTTCATGAATCCGGATCAGCGTCAGCCGTTCACGAGATGACTTGCCTTCGTTTAAAACCAAGAAGCGCTTGCTCTCATCATTCCAAGCTACTGTCTTCGGCTGTGGTTGGCGTTCTAGTTCGTAGGAAAAATCCGCTTATCGGATCGCATTATCTTGCGGACCGTATTGCGGGACACATGACGCTCCCGGACGATCCTCTTCACTGACCAGCCCTGCACATGGAAGGCTCGACGAACACGCGCAATAGTATCCATTCGCATCAACTTCCTCTCCATCCGTCACCAAAAGACGGATGGTCAGAACGCAAATTACCTGTTCGCTAGTAGCGAAGAGGCCTTCGATGACATTCCTCATTCTGAACAGGCCCGGATTTGTGGATCTTTGGCCATATGTGTCATGCCTTCGACATTCAGATTGGCCGCAGTCGTATTGTCTGCAATCCTTGCGGCTATAAATGGGAACAGGGCAGAAACGGCTTTCGGTAGGATTGGGTGGTCGATATGGAAAAGCCAATGTCAGGCCATACACTGTAAATTCAGAAAACCAAAAGTTAGCGGTAAGCTATTTGGTAAACAAGAGCATAAAAGTGCCTGATTTAGGCGGGAGTGTAACATTGACTCTGCCTTGCGAGAGTACCATTCATGCGTACTATTAGCTCTATCGGAAGGCGATTCTGGTAATTTCGTCCCCTATAATAGGGTGATTAAGCTAAGGTGATTGTGATTTATGAGTGTTCGAGCTCTTGATAAACCTGATATTTCTGATCAAGTTGTGACTATGCGCCCCAAAACTGGCGCTAGCGTTGCAATTAGAGATATTGTTGATGGATTGATTAAGTATCGTTTGGCGCTGGTGTTTGGTTGGCAAGACGTGGCGCAACGTTATCGTCGATCTCGAGTTGGGGCTTTTTGGCTAACCATCAATATGGCTGTTTTCATTGGCGCACTAGGATTAATATTTGGGACGCTTTTTCAGTCGGAGATGCGAGAGTTTTTGCCTTACCTGTGCGCGGGTGTTATTATGTGGGGCTTCATTTCTACGACGCTCTCGGAAGGTTGTTCCGCATTTAGTGGATCAGATGGCATTATCCTCCAGGTACGCATGCCATTGTTTGTTCATGTCATGCGTGTACTGTGGAGAAACGTAATAATATTGGGGCATAATATTGTTATTTTTCCTATGATTGCATTGATAATGGGGCGGAACATAAATCTAAACATTATGTGGGCCGCTCCAGGGTTCTTACTTGTGTTTTTGAATATTGCTTGGATGGTATTGATTTTAGGTGTTGTGTGTGCTCGCTTTCGCGATATGATGCAAGTAATGACTAATGTCTTGCAGGTTTTGTTTTATGCAACGCCGATAATGTGGATGGTAAAGATTTTACCGGATCGCGTATCTAAAGAATTTATACAATGGAATCCATTTTACCATTTTATTGAGTTGGTCAGAGCTCCCCTCCTCGGTAGTGCGCCAACGCTGTTGAACTGGATTTTTCCAATGGTTCTGATGTTTTTGGGATGGGCCTTTGCCATCGTATTCTATGGCAAGTATCGTTGGCGTGTAGCATATTGGTTGTAGAATGAGTGTGATTAGATTGAACGACGTAAGCGTCGAGTTTCCAATATACAATTCTTCGAGTAGGTCGCTTAAAAATCGGGTTCTAAGCGTCGCTACGGGAGGAAAAATCGAGCGACGAAATGATGGTCTTGTTATAATTCGTGGCTTGGATAGCGTTTCCCTCACTTTACGCGAAGGCGAGAGGGTAGGGCTTATTGGCCATAACGGATCTGGAAAAACGACGCTTCTGCGCGTCCTTTCGGGGATTTATACTCCAACCCAGGGGAGCGCTGTTGTTGATGGAGATTGTGTCTCATTGATCAATATCAGCCTAGGTATCGATCCCGACGCTACAGGTCGAGAGAACATCCGTTTGCGTTCGGCAATTATGGGAATGGATCCTCGAGAAATGGCTGACAAATTCGAGCAGATAGCGGAGTTTTCCGGGCTGGGTGATTTTCTCGATATGCCATTTCGCACATACTCATCAGGTATGCAGTTGAGACTTGCATTTGCCACCTCAACTGCTGTCAGGCCAGAAATCCTGATTATGGATGAATGGCTTTCGACTGGGGATGAAAACTTTAAAGAACGTGCTAATCAGAGAATGCGGGAACTCGTTGATTCTACAAAGATTTTAGTGCTTGCCAGTCATTCTGTTGATTTGTTGAAGAAGAACTGTAACCGCGTTGTTTGGCTTGAGCATGGGCGCATAAAAATGGATGGTTCTCCTGATGACGTTCTGTCATCCTATTTTGGGTTAAATGCGATGAACTAGAACTCCTCATGAACAGTGTATTATTTTAGTTGCAATAATGCTCTGAATGGTTACGAAGCTCACTTACTACGATTAATGCGATGTACGGGTCTGGAGTTTTTCCTGATCATGCCATGAACTACTACGGTGATTGGCTCGGTCCGCAGCCTTGTGCTCGGCTTACAGAGTCGATGCAGAAGAAAAGGAATTATTTGTATGAAACGCTCCTATCTCATCGCTCGTGACTTGTATCTGAGTATGCCTCCACAAATTCAAAACGCATTAAGAGGACCCGCACACGGGGTCGCAAAGTTTTGGCGTCGTTCGTCCCTTTCCGATATAAACAACGGAAAACTTCGTCACATGAAGAACGGCCACGCGGATTTGGAATGGGGTCAGTTTCAAGCACAGATTCTGTCCCATAGGGATGACTATACCGGCGTTTTTATACAGGGTGCCATCATTGATTGGGATGTTGATCTCTATCAACGTCCTCAGCATTTGGCTTCGGCATTCGCTAAAAGAGACTATCTTGTTATTTATCAGACGCACAACTGGGCAAATGATGATGTTCAGGGCTTTCGGCAAGTAAAAAAGAATGTTTGGCTGACTAATTTTGATGTCGCCAAACAAATATCCGATGCGGTCATTTCCGTATATTCGACCGGATATATTGGTGACGTAATGAAGAACGCGTATGATAAGAACACTATTGTTTATGAGTATATTGACCATATTGATCCAAAAATTAGCGGTGATCCAGAAAACATCAAGAAGCTGAGCAGCCTAAAGGATTTTGCCTTTTCCGGTGGAGCCGATTATGTAGTCGCCTCATCAGCGGCGCTGTATAAGGAGGCTATTGATGCTGTTGGTCAGGGTAAAGTGATCATGGTCCAAAATGGAGTGGATACAAAGCATTATAGATGCGGAGATCATCAAACTACTAAGACTACCGATGAGTATAAGTGTTTCAGGCAGAAATATAAGAAAGTCGTGGGATATTTTGGGGCTCTTGCCCCCTGGATTTGGTATGATGAAATCAATAAGTTGGTTTTGTCTAGGCCTGACTTAGGTTTTATTTTTATCGGTCCTGATTATTATGGTGGAAGATCGAAACTAATCCAATCAGAGAATATATTTTGCCCAGGACCTATCGATTATAAGATTCTTCCGGCGTATGCGCGGGAGTTTGATATTTGCTTTATTCCATTCGAGCCTGGTGAAATTGCTCGAACAACCTCCCCCTTGAAACTGTTTGAATATTTTGCGCTTGAAAAGCCGGTAGTAGTTACGTCTTTTATGGATGAATGCGTTATCTATCCAGAAGTGTTCTCAGGCAGAGACGCCGCCGAACTTTCTACAAAGATAGATGAAGCTCTGAACGTGAGTAAAGACCCGGCTTTTAAAACGCGATTGGCGGAGTTGGCGGATAGAAATAGTTGGGACCAACGAGCCGCTGCTTATGAAAAAGTATTCGAAGGACTGAAGCGATTAAAATGAAAAAAGTTCTCTGCGTAGTTGGAACCCGACCAGAAGCAATAAAGATGGCTCCAGTAATATTGGGGCTGCAGAAGGAAACTTGGGCGGAAGTTCGTGTTTTGGCTACTGCTCAGCATCGACAGATGCTTGATCAAGTATTGAACTTCTTTGGTATAGAGCCCGACATTGATCTCAATATAATGCGTCCTAACCAAGCTTTAACGACCTTGACGGCCCGTTTGTTGCTGGAACTTGATAATGTTCTAACCGCAGAAAAACCAGACGTCGTTCTCGTTCAAGGTGACACGACTACGGTCATGGCTGTTGCTTTAGCTTGTTTTTACCATCGTATACCTGTTGGTCATGTCGAGGCGGGGTTGCGCACGTGGGATATTCAGAATCCATTTCCTGAGGAAGCTAATCGCGTTATCGCTGCTAAACTTGCGACTTGGCATTTTGCGCCAACGGACGGTTCCAAACAAAATCTTCTGAGAGATGGTGTGTCAAATGATAAAATCTTTGTCACAGGTAATACTGTCATCGATGCACTGTTTATGGCGGCAAACCGAGATATATCGATAGGCATCCCTTTGGATGAGACGAAGAGAATGGTTCTCGTGACATCTCATCGGCGCGAGAATTTTGGAGCCCCCTTCCAGGAAATATGTCGTGCCTTAAGAATTTTGGCGGAAGACAATCCGGATGTACAATTTTTGTATCCGGTTCACCCGAACCCGAATGTTAAAGATGTAGCCCACAAGCACTTGTCCCCGTTGAACAATTTCATCCTTTGTGAACCGTTGGATTATGCACCTTTTGTAGCAGCTATGAAGCGTGCTTATCTCATTATTACCGATTCCGGAGGTGTTCAGGAAGAGGCTCCGGCCTTGGGTAAACCTGTAATCGTTTTACGTGACGAGACCGAGCGTCCGGAAGCTGTCGCTGATGGCGTAGTGAAGTTGGTCGGCCCCAATTGCGAACGCATCGTCAAAGAAGTGCAATTGCTCCTTGATGACGATACTGCCTATTCAAATATGGCGCGTGGTGTCTCTCCATATGGTGATGGGTGTGCGACAGAACGTATTACAGAAACACTTAGGGTACATTTTTCTTGAAGAATCTCATCTTCATATCGCCTGTACCTTGGGCCAGTTTTGCGCAGAGACCGCATAAGTTTGTGGCCTGGTTTCGCGAGCGACATGGTGGCAGAGTATTGTGGATCGAGCCTTATGGCACGCGCTTTCCAGCTTGGACGGATTTGCGCCGTGTTCGAAAGGTCAGTCTTACAGAGTCAGCCAATCCCGTTCCGGATTGGCTGACTATTCGTCGGGTTCGCCATCTTCCAATCGAACCGCTTCCAGGATCCGGTTGGTTAAATGGCCTTCTGTGGTGGCCGACGGTCATGGATGCAGTTAAATTTGCCGATGGTGGTGAATGTATCATCACTGTGGGGAAGCCTTCAGTTTTCTCTCTCGGTCTTTTAAAGGCTTTGCCGCACTGCATCTCCATTTATGACGCGATGGACGACTTCCCAGCTTTTTATAGTGGTACATCTCAGATTGCTATGAAGCGCAGGGAAGAGAAAGTCGTTGCGCAGGTAAACAAGGTCTGGACGTCTAGTACTTTACTCTACGAAAGATGGTTGAATGAGCACAACAATGTTCGGTTAGTCCGCAATGGGTTGGACATAGATGTAATCGCTTCCGTTGATCCAGCAATAAAGGTGTCGGAAAAAGCAGTTTTTGGTTATCTGGGGACCATTGGAAACTGGTTCGACTGGGAAATGGTTCTCGCATTGGCCAAAGCCGTTCCGGAGGATGTGGTCCGTATTATTGGGCCGGTACACAAGCCAGGTCCAAGTACATTACCCGAGAATATCGAGATACTTCCGCCATGCGACCACTCGAAAGCGATAGGCCAGATGTCACGTTTTGATGTGGGTCTTATCCCGTTCATGAAGAACGCACTTACCGACTCCGTAGATCCAATTAAGTATTACGAGTATCGAGCTTTAGGGATTCCCGTTCTTTCATCGGATTTCGGTGAAATGCGATATAGAAGTCATGAGAAGGGCGTATATCTTGTGAGCGATGTAGCTGGGCTTGAATCAGTGGCTAAAGAAATTCGGCTCGATCGTACCATTAAAAGTGTTGACTTAGCTTTTGCGGAGGCAAATTCTTGGACCTTGCGTTTTGATCAAGGTGGTATTGAGCTGTAGACACGGTTGGCGCGCTACAGAGTAAGCCATTGATTTAGTAAAGTACGATTATAGCTTTACGCATTTTGCTGGGGCTTTCGCCGTTGGATGTGGCTTATCGTAACTTCTTATTTTTCAGCCGACCTGTTAGTGGTAATCCCTCCGTTTTTAACGGGGCTCGTCAGTAGAATTCACGCGGCCCTTTTCAGCTTCTGTGCGGGCGTTACGCCGCCGGGGCCCATATTGGGACGTTCGTTGTTGTAGGCCCAGAGCCACTGCGTGGCAAATTCCTGCGCCTCCTCAATGCT
>NZ_VCIG01000019.1 GCF_006345815.1 Ochrobactrum sp. CGA5
TTCCCCCCCCCCCCCCCCCCCCCCCAAAAAAAAAACCACTCGTAATATTGACGTCGGCCGAATTCGCCGACCTAAATTTGAAAATGGACCCGCCTCCTACAAGGACATATCTCAATCGAAGAATGTCCAATCAACTTCCGCTGCGATAGGACTCGAATGTTCGGACGGCCTATGACCTGACTGACCATTGCAAATAGGAAAGCAACCATAGTGATCAAGAAAATCGCTCAAGAAGAAGCTTTCAATGTCAAAAAGGTTCCCGTTCCCGTAATTGCTGAGAACTTCCGCAGAGTAGTACGCAAACTTTACCGTCTGAGTTTTTGCGTAGTTCCGAATCCCTGTGTTGCCGGACTGACCTGTTAAATGGCCGCCGAGTCTCTTGAAGAGGCTGTTCTGTCTTGACTCACTCATTCCAATGTAAATGAGTTTTGATTTTGCGAAGGGGTACGCGATTACATTTTGGGTCAAGTAGATGAAATAGACGCCCGCGATGCCGCGAACGAACTTGATTTCTTGCTCGCTGAGATTGTACGTTTGGGTGAATAATATTCGCATTTTTCCATACTAAACAGGGGGATAGGGCTTGACCACTGAAAACATCAAGACAGCCACCGAGGTTATTTCCGACTTTCTTGAAATCCAAGTGACAGACGGGTCCCTCGACGCGGAAACCGTGATCGCTGTCAGCACTCTCTGGAATGGTGATGATCTCAGCAAAGTCAAGCTTCTGCGGAAGCTGGAAGACGCGCGGAGTGCCGCACTGAAGGCTGGTGTGTCGAGTAGTGAGGAGGTCAATTATGACTAAAGTTCGTAAGCTCACTGTCTCGCGCTTTCGCGGTGCACGATTCGAACTCCCGCTTGATTTTTCGAAGAAAACGAAGAGTGTTGCCATTTTCGGTGAGAACGCATCGGGCAAGAGCACTATCACAGATGCCCTTGAGTGGTTCATTCATGATCGTGTCGACCACCTGTGGCGGGAGGACTGCAAGCAGGACTCTTTGCGAAATGTGCTGGCTGACGACAAGCCCAGCTACGTTGAGCTGGTTTTTGATGGCCCTGACCGCAACGGAACCAAGGCGCTCTCCGAAGCGCTGAAGACTTCGGCCACCTTCGCTAACGACAATGCGAAGCAGCTTGTTGCCGATCTGAAAAGTGACAATATCATTCTCCGGCATGCCGATGTTGTTAATTTTCTCGATAAAACAAAAGGCGGGAAGCGTGAAGCCGTCGCCGACATTATTGGCTATAGCGAAATCACGAAATTTAGAAACGTTGTTTTGCAGACAAAGAACCAACTTGAAAAAGAAACTGAATACACAACCTCGAAACAGCAGATTCAGCGTCTTCAATCAGGGATGATTGCGGAAGTAGGACAGGTTGTTCCTAACAGAGAAGAATTCTACAGCGTGGCCACAAAGGTCATGACGCCGTTTAACCTTACGACAGAAGTTGATAACGAAGATTCCTATATTGAAGCTTTAGAAGAGCTACGGGGACAAGGCAGCAGTGAAGAAAAGATACGTCTGGCAGAAAGGATTGCGCAGTTTGAAAAAGCTTGCAGTGTACTCGTCATCGACATTGATCGAATCTCGGATGATGCCACGGCATTTGTAGACGAATATAACGCCCTCGCTAAGGAGAGCGAAAATGTCAACAAGCTTCGGCTCAGCGATTTTCTGAAGCGCGGTAAGGCTGTCCTGGACGACAAAGTTTTCACTGACCAGCAGTGCCCTTTTTGTTTGGAGAAATACGTGCTTGTCCAACTTCAAGAAGAGGTGGGAAAGCGCCTTGAGGCGCTAGAGGCATTACAAAAGAAGCTCGATCAAGCGGGCACGCTCAAGGATGCACTTGCTGAGACAGTCACTAGTGTGGGCATTAAGACGAAAACAATAATAGAGTCGTATTTCGATCTGGAGGATTTTTCGCCGCTGATCGAGGTAGCCAAGTCTGCGCGCCTCAAGCTACGCGACTATCTAAAAGAGCTGAAATCCGCTTTTGATGATAAGAAAGTTTTTGAGGCGCCCGCCGATTTCGATGTCGAACTAAACGCGTTGCGCTCGGCATCTGATAAGGCCGCAAAGCAAGCCAAAGATGCAGCGAAGAACCTACAGCTAACTGAGCTGGAGAAGAAGGTTGCCGCCGCACTGACTAGGCTCAAGACTGTCAGCGATCAGGTGAACGATTTTGTAAACTATCAGAGCACAAGGGGCGCTTATGAAGCCCAGATCATCACGCTTTCCTCAATGTTGAATGCCTTCATCAAGGTTCAGAATGGAGCGCTGCAAGCCGTGCTGGATACTATCAGCGATGATGTTGGAAAGTTCTACACCGCGCTTCATCCCAAGGAGAGCGTGGACAAAGTACGCCTTACCATGGTCGGGGATGAAGGTATCGAGTTCCAGTATACCTTTCACGGCAAGCCGACCCAGCCACCGCGCAAATACTTAAGCGAAAGTCATCTGAATAGTCTGGGCGTGGTGCTGTTCCTTGCCAACGCCCGCATTTTTAATAAGCACGCCAAGTTCCTAGTGCTGGACGATATCGTCACAAGCTTCGATATATCGCATCGTCGCAGACTCTTGCGCCTTTTACGCGATGAGTTCTCCGACTGGCAAATCATCATACTCACGCACGAGAATATTTGGTTCGACATCATCAAGCGGGAGATGGGGCAGCATGGCTGGATTTTTCATGAGGTCCGATCCGACGGTGCGAATGGCGTCCTTCTCGAAAATAGCCCCGCGACCTTGAAAGAAATCATTGAGCAGAAGAAGGGCAAGGAAGACGTCACTAATGATCTACGCAAGCTACTGGAGCTTGTCCTAAAGAACATTTGTCGAGCTCTTGAGGTCAAAGTGGCATTCCGATTCAACGACTTTAACGAAAAGCGCATGTCTGATGAACTGATCAGTGCGCTGAGATCAACTTTGAAAGACAAGTCGGCCGATTTATTGGATACGAAGATATTCTCCGATCTGGCAGGCTCGGCCCTCATCGCCAATTTGGTCTCTCACGATAACGCTGAAAAAATTGTTGGTGAAGACATCGATGTGTTGCTCGAGGATATCGAAAAGCTGGTACGACTTTTTGTCTGTGAGCATTGTGACCGCCATATTTGTGCGGACGTCGTCGTTCCAGGTGAGAAAGCCATTGCATGCAAGTGTGGGAAGTCTCGATTGCCTTGGAAAAATTAAATTCCTTACGTGTATTTCCTCCGAGTTAGTGGCTCTGGCAAACAGTCGGCAACCGTGTAGCGACCGACTGTAGCATCCAAACTGGGCGCAATAGAGGCCGTTAGCGACCTCAAAGCAGACTCGTTGCCCGTCCGCTGCGCCGTTTGGCGTCGTTGTAATAGTTGGATGGCTACTGCACGGTGCGATGGCGTGCCTGCTCCATGGCCTTCGGGCAGGGGGAGCCGCGATTGGCGGTTTCGGTCAGATAGACGACAAGTCATGATCGGCACATGGGGAACGATTGCTTCAGCGCGCCGTGCTCAAAAACCGTAAGGAAACCCTATGGAAGTGCACATCGCCGACCGGGAAGACATTCCACAGCGACTGCAACTTTATGGTCACCTCGATCCTGACGACAAAGAAATTGAATCTGGCGAGGCACAGGAAAGGTGGGAACTGCTGATGTGCTATCCGGGAAGCAACGTCTTCGTCGGCAGCTTGGACAAAATCCCTGTAGCGACTTGCACGCTCGTCGTAATCCCCAATCTCACACGCGGCGGAACTCCCTATGCCTTGACCGAAAACGTGGTGACCAGTCCATCCACCGGAAGCGGGATATGGAAAAGCAGCTCTGAGGGAAGCGATCGACGCAGCATCGCGCGCTGGATGTTACAAGGTCATGTTGCTAACCGGTTCAAAGCAGCCTGCCACGCTGAAGTTCTATCACGACGTTGGCTTCGAGCAGAACAAGGCAGGGCGCCTCGACATTAAGGGGCACAGATATACGGCAGCCGGATCATGGGGAGAACGGGATTACTTGTGAGGCGAATTGCGTAACGTCGGAGAGCGCTTACTGTCATGGGAAAAGTAAAGCCATGATCCAGTTTAAGAAAAACCATCCGGTATCACTTCATTCAGAACCTATCTGTCAGGAGCTTAAGCTTGAAACGCAAAATTCCAATCAAATCCTTTGCTATCTCCTTGTTCATATTGAAGCCGCGAGACGATACCTTTGACCTTCTGCTTTTACGCCGGACCGGTGGTACTCTGACCGGAGAATGGTGTCAGGTCGCAGGAGGCATCGAACATGGTGAGACCGCGTGGAAGGCCGCGCTACGGGAAGCCGAGGAAGAAACAGGGCTCTGCCTGACAGATCTGTATTCCGCTGATATTTGCGAGCAGTTTTATGAAGCCGATCGAGACGCGAACACACTGACGCCGGTATTCGTCGCCTTTGCACCGACAGACTGCACGGTGCAACTGAACGACGAACACGATGATTTCCGCTGGCTACCTTTCAATGAGGCGACTGCCTTGCTGCCATTCGCTGGACAGCGGGCCACTCTTGAACATATCAAGAAAGAGTTCGTTGACAGGCAGCCGAACCCGTGGCTGCGCATCCAAACCTGATGATAGCCCCCTCCGGGTCTGCTTCTATCAGCCACCGTACATCTGTGCCCCTTTAATATTCAGGGGCCTTTTATGGTCGTCGGCTCCAAGTGGCTTTCCGTCTATCACGCTCTTGGAACGACCGTGGCCATTTGGGGGGCATTTGCGGGAGGGGGCGAAATCCTACGCTCTCATGAGCGATTTAGATTTTTCGGACGCAGTTAATCTACCCCGCCTGCGCTGGGTGGGTCAATTGATGTAGCCTGTGCACGGTGCTGGAGATGCTGGCCGAACCGATGGTTTGTCAGGCGCTTAGCGACGAATGAGACCGAAACGGTGGGCTTCATCCAAAAGATAGCGCACGGAGGAAGGCTGCCATTTGCGTCCACCACGCGCCGGCCGCTCTCCCATCTGATCGAGTTGGGCTGCAATATCGCGAAGCGACAATCCGGGATCGGCAATCGCAATTGCGGCGACCAGTTTCATCAGGTGATCAGACGGGATGCGGCGAGGGGATCGGGCAACAAGCTTCTTGTCGGCGATTTTTTCGCGGACGAGACGATGCACGGCGCGGCGCAGACGCTCGACCGTCCAGTCATGTCCGCGCCTATTGAGCACCTGTACGATATTCTCCCAGCTGTGGACCGGGCGCATTTGTTGCACCAGAGGCAACCAGGTCTGTGCCGAGGTGATCAGTTCATCGAGATAGCGTTTGTTGCGCGCTTGAGATACCGCCCGGATCGCTTCCGGCTTTCGCTCTCTCAAGCCGGGATTTCCCGGAAGCTTGCCGCGCGCCTTTGCAGCTTTGATCCCCGCTTTGGTCCGTTCAGCAATCAGCGCGCGTTCGAGCTGCGCAACGGCGCCCAGAACCTGAAGAGAAAACATGCCCTGCGGCGTGGATGTGTCGATGGGATCACGGATCGATCGAAAGTGAATGCCGCGTTGTTCGAGATCTTCGATAACCTGCAGAAGGTGACTGACCGAGCGGGCGAGGCGGTCCAGCCGGACCACGACGAGAACGTCACCGGCAACAAGTTCCGAAAGCAGCCGGGTCAGGACCGGGCGGGCGCGTGAAGCCCCGGAACCATGTTCCTGAAAGATGCGATCACAGCCAGCGGCCTGCAACTCGTCCATCTGAGCATCATGCACCTGATCGTCGGTAGAGACCCGTGCGTAACCGATGAGCCGAGCGCGACTTGGCAATGAACTGTGGGCCTGACGTTTTGACACGGCTGTTTCTCGTGCAATTTGAGGTGGCGTTGTACAAATAAGGAATGCATGAGAAATTCCTCAGTTGCAAGCATGGAATAAGCATGAAATTAAGCCGCGTCAGAGTTGTTTTGAGGTGCTAGGTGACAGTTTGTGCAAAAGCTGCTCCGACGCGCCTCAGCGGCTTATTCTAGCGAAAATGGCGGAAAACTCAGCATTTCGGGGGAGGGGAGGGCAAGACACAGGCCGGGAAGGAAATTATCCCAGCGAGGTGCACTCAACATGCGATCTGAGTTTGAGCGCGCACGCGCACGATTTGCGAAACACAGTCCAGCGATCCTCGCCGAAATCGGCCTGAATGCCCGGAAAACCGGGCTATTCCGCTTATCTAGGACCACCGACATCGCTGATTAGCGCCCTGAAATCAATAACCTCCGATAACCTGTACTTATCGATGGTTAGAGGCGCAGTAAAATACCGTCGATGTAACGAAAGCTAAGCGACGTTTAGGTTAATAATCTGATGTTAAGTCATTGTTTTTATATGCACTAAAAATCGCGATAAGCGAGAACCTGCTCGTCAATTCGAAGGCACGGGTGCCAGCATGGCATGTCGGATTGCTCTCCAAAAGGCACTGTTACCTTAACCGGCGTTGGTGCAGGCACTGTTACGTTAACCTGAGCAAGTCCGCAATTTTGTCTATGACGCTGAAATTATGCAGCTTTCAGGCATGCGATTTCACGCCACATGTTTGTGGCGGTCTGACGTAGCTCGCGATGGTCTGCTGAGGAGAGAAGGTTGCGGGGAAAGTAGTGGAGATTGTAGACCGGGTCGTGAATGGATGTGAAGCGTTGCACGTGTCGCGCTGCTTTAAAGCGCTTCATGACCCGCTCTCGTCGTCGGATGGGCTGGTGCGAATTCTCAGCGCGGTTGTTCAAGCCTTTGTGCTGACGATGCTCGCAAACGCTCATCCCCAGTTCTCGTTTGGCAGCACCATAAGATCTCAGCTTATCGCTGACCATGACACGGGCTGAACAGCCCTGGCCGCGTAGAAGTTTACGCATGAAACGCTTGGCAGCCTTGGTGTTACGGCGCTTCTGAACAAGAACATCGAGTACAAAGCCATCCTGATCAACGGCGCGCCACAGAAAATGCTTCTCACCCTTGATCGTGATGACCATTTCATCAAGGTGCCATTTATCACCAAGACGTGGGGTACGGCGACGGATCGTATTGGCATATTCACGTCCAAACTTCTCCGCCCATTCATGCACCGTCTTGTGGGTGACGAGGATCCCACGGTAAGCCAGCATATCTTCGACCATGCGAAAGCTAAGAGGAAAGCGATAATACAGCCATACCGCCTCCGCGATAATCTCAGCAGGGAAACGATGGCGGTGATAAAGTGAGGAACGAGATTCGATCATGGCCTATTTTCGCAGCTTATGCTTGCGCCAGAGTTAAGGTAACTGTGCCCTCACCCGGCTTGCCGAGCGGGAGATGATCGAACGGGATCGTCGCAAGGTCGAGCGGCGTATCAAGGCAGCCAAGTTCCCGGTCGTCAAAAGTCTCGACAGTTTCGATTTTGCCGCCATACCGAAGCTCAACAAGATGCTGGTCTTGGAGCTGGCCCGCTGCGAATGGATCGAGCGTCGCGAGAACGTCATCGCTCTCGGCCCCAGTGGAACCGGGAAGACGCACATGGCGCTCGCCCTTGGCCTGGCCGCCTGCCAGAAGGGCCTGTCCGTTGGCTTCACCACAGCCGCCGCCATGGTCAGCGAGATGATGGAGGCCCGTGACGAACGGCGCCTCTTGCGTTTCCAGAAGCAGATGGCAGGGTACAAGTTGCTGATCATCGACGAACTCGGCTTCGTGCCGTTGTCAAAGACCGGCGCGGAGCTGCTGTTCGAGTTGATCTCGCAACGTTATGAGCGGGGCGCCACCCTGATCACCAGCAATCTGCCCTTTGACGAATGGACAGAAATCCTGGGATCCGAGCGACTGACCGGCGCTCTGCTCGACCGCGTCACGCACCATGTCAACATTCTCGAAATGAATGGCGACAGCTACCGCCTCGCCCAAAGCCGCGCCCGAAAGGCCGGCTGAAACCCTTCAGAAAATCGCAACGCAGGCATGAGACCCCCGCTCGGGCTACGCCCTCCCGCGGGTCTCATGCCTGCGCCCAAAGTGGCCGACTTTTGCTCCGCCCCGTGGCCGGTTTTTACGCCGCCGTTGACATTCGGTCAAGGTGGTCTAAGGTTAACAGCCTAGCCTGAACCTTACAGACTCCCCTCAATGGTGAGGCTGAATCATTGTGGAGCCGGTTATGGCGATCAAGATAGCAGTTCTCCAGGAAACAAAGCCGGGCGAAAAGCGTGTTGCTGTGGTGCCCGCAGTCGCCGCACGGCTGGAACGCCTCGGTGCTTCGGTGACACTTCAGACAGGCGCGGGCCGGGCTGCAACCTTTGCCGATGAAGCTTACAAGGATGTTTCGTTCTCTGACACGGTTAGCGGACTGGTCGCAGATGCGGACATCGTCCTCGCCGTTCAACCTCCCACTGTCGAAGTCCTCAGCGCCATGAAGGCCGGTGCCGTGCTGGTGTCTTTCATTTATAGCCAAACGAATCCAGACCTCGTCGCAGAGCTGCGGGACAGGCAGGTGACTGCGCTGGGGATGGAACTGATCCCGCGCATCAGCCGGGCACAGTCGATGGACGCGCTGTCGAGCCAGGCCGCACTTGCCGGATATTATGCGCCGCTGCTCGGCGCCGTGCACATGCCGCGCATCCTGCCGATGATGACGACCGCTGTCGGTTCACTGCGGGCCGCGAAGGTGCTGGTCATGGGCCTCGGCGTCGCCGGCCTCTCGGCGCTTGCAACCGCGCATCGGCTCGGCGCGATCACCGAAGGCTATGACGTCCGGCCCGAGACAAAGGAGCAGGCCCAGTCACTCGGTGCGAAGTTTGTCGAGACCGGCATCGATGCGAGCGGCGAAGGCGGCTATGCCCGCGAGTTGACGGCCGATGAGAAGGAGCGGGTCCAAAAGGCGCTCAGCCAGCATATCGCCGAAGCCGATATGATCATCACCACGGCCTCTGTGCCCGGACGGCCGTCGCCGAAGCTGATTTCGGCCGCGCAGATCTCCGCGATGAAACCGGGCTCCGTCATCGTCGATCTCGGCGCCGAGGGCGGGGGCAATTGCGAGGGTACGAAGCCCGGCGAAACAGTCACGGTCGGCCCCGCCACGATTCTGGGGCCATTGAACGTGCCATCCGCGCTCGCCCAGCATGCGAGCGAACTCTACGCCAAGAACCTGCTCAATCTCATCGGGCTGATCGTCAAGGACGGCGCGCTCAACCTCGACTTCGAGGATGAGGTGATCGCCGGCGCCACCCTCACTCATGCGGGCGAGATCCGGAACAAAGTCGTTCGTGAAAGCCTCGAAGCCGCGAACGCATAAGGAGTTATCAAAATGGCGGTCGACACATTGATGACCTGGCTCATCGCCCTTTACATCTTCATGCTCGCGGCCTTCACCGGCTACGAAGTCATCAGCCGGGTGCCTTCGATCCTCCATACGCCGCTCATGTCCGGGTCGAACTTCATCCATGGCATCGTCGTTGTCGGCGCGCTGCATGCGCTCATCAGCGCGACCTCGCTGTTTGCCCAGATCGTTGGCTTTGTTGCTGTCGCGCTTGGCGCCGCCAATGCGGCGGGTGGCTACATCGTGACCGATCGCATGCTCGCGATGTTCAAATCCAGCGGCGACAAGTCTGCCGCCGGAAAGAAGAACTGACATGTTCGCTCAGCACATTTTGGGATTGAGCGGTCTTGTCGCCGCAGCTCTCTTCATCCTCGGCCTGAAACGTATGTCATCGCCGGCAACGGCACTGTCGGGTATTGTGGTGGCGGGCGTAGGCATGGTGGTCGCGGTCGCGGCCAGTTTTCTGGTGATCTTCGATCTGCCCGATACGGTCGAGCGGCATCTGACAATCAACCTGATACTAGCCGTGATTGCGCTTCTCATTGGCGGCGGTTGGGCCTGGATGCGCGGTCGCAAGGTCGAGATGACGGCGATGCCGCAGATGGTCGCGCTCTATAACGGAATGGGGGGCGGCGCTGCCGCGGCGGTGGCGGCCGTTGAACTCTCGGCACGCGGTATGCAGGCCGTGGAGATACTTGCCGTAACTGTGGCAGGCGCGCTGATCGGCTCGATCTCGCTCACCGGATCGGTGATCGCCTGGGCCAAGCTCGACGGCAAGATCAACAGGCCGTGGCGTTTCAGCGGACAGCGCATCGTCAACGCTTTCGTGTTTCTGGCGACCGTCCTGCTTGGTATCGCGGTCATTGTATTCTTCAATGATCCGCTGCTGCCGGTTCTGGCGGTGCTGTTCTTCGCAGGCGCGCTTGCCTTCGGTGTCATGATGACCCTGCCGATCGGCGGTGCCGATATGCCTGTGGTGATCTCGCTCTTCAATGCCTTTACCGGCCTGGCCGTTGCTCTCGAAGGTTATGCGCTGCAGAACCCGGCGCTGATGATCGCAGGCATGGTGGTCGGCTCGGCCGGCACGCTGCTGACGATCCTGATGGCCAAGGCTATGAATCGTTCGCTCGCCAACGTCCTCTTCTCGAACTTCGGCAATACCGCCACATCCGGCACCAGCGAGGTGCAGGGTCAGATGAAGTCGACCGACGCGAGCGATGCGGGCATTGCCATGCGCTACGCTTCTAGCGTCATCATCATCCCAGGCTACGGCCTCGCGGTCGCGCAAGGCCAACAGAAGCTCTACGAGTTCGTCAAGCTGCTCCAGGCCGCCGGTGTCGACGTCAAGTTCGCGATCCATCCCGTCGCCGGCCGCATGCCCGGCCACATGAACGTGCTGCTCGCCGAGGCCGGCGTTCCCTACGACATCATCTTCGACATGGAAGACATCAATGCCGACTTCGCCAATACCGATGTCGCGCTGGTGATCGGGGCGAATGACGTCGTCAACCCGGCGGCACGCACCGACAAGTCTTCGCCGATCTACGGCATGCCGATCCTCAACGCCGACCAGGCCCGTCAGGTCTATGTCGTCAAGCGCGGACAAGGCAAGGGCTATTCCGGCGTCGAGAATCTCCTCTTCTACGGGGAAAATTGCAGTATGGTCTATGGCGATGCTCAGGCCGTGCTCACGCAAATGGTACAGGCGGTGAAGGACCTTGGCACCTGAAACAGATGGAAAGCGACATTCGCCTGACCGCTCTATCAATTGAAGGAGAAAGAAAATGGCCTACGCAACCATTAATCCCTATAGCGGTGAAACGTTGAAAACCTTTGCCGACGCGACGGACGCGGAGGTGCGCGACGCAATCGACAAAGCCCATAACGCCTTTCTGGGCTGGAAGACCACGCCCTTTGCCGAACGTGGCCGCATCCTGCAGAAGGCGGCCGATATCCTGCGCCGTGACAGCGATGCCTATGCCAAGCTGCTGACGCTGGAGATGGGCAAGATCTTCGCCGAGGCGAAGGCAGAGGTCGAGCTGTCGGCGAAGATCTTTGAATATTACGTCCGCAACGCCGAGGAAATGCTCAAGCCCGAAAAACTGCCGGTGCTTGATCCGGCGGAGGGCGAGGCCATCCTCGTGCATGAGCCGCTCGGCGTGCTTCTGGCGATCGAGCCGTGGAACTTCCCCTATTACCAGATCGCCCGCATCCTCGCGCCGCAGCTTTCAGCCGGGAATACGGTACTGCTGAAGCATGCCTCCAACGTGCCGCAGAGTGCGGCTGCCTTCGAGAAACTGATGCGGGAGGCCGGCCTTCCCGATGGTGCCTTCCGCAACCTGTATGCCACGCGTTCGCAGATCGAAATGATTATCAACGACAATCGCGTCCACGGCGTCGCGCTGACGGGGTCCGAAGCTGCTGGATCGATCGTGGCCGCCCAGGCGGGCAAGGCGCTGAAGAAGTCGACCATGGAACTCGGCGGCGCCGACGCCTTCGTGGTGCTGGCGGACGCCGATCTGGAGAAGACAACGAAATGGGCCGTGTTCGGCCGGCACTGGAACGGCGGACAGGTCTGCTGCTCTTCCAAACGCCTGATCGTCGTCGATCCGGTCTATGAGGCCTTTCTCGATCGCTATCGCAAGGGCGTGGCCGGCTTGGTGGCAGGCGATCCCTTCGACCCGAAAACGACGCTGGCGCCGCTGTCATCGCAGAAGGCTGCCGACGACTTGAAGGAGCAGATCCGCGAGGCGGTAAAGTTCGGCGCGAAGGCCGAAGAGGTCGGGCCGCCTGTGCCCAATGAGGGCGCCTTCGTCCAGCCCACCATCCTGACGGATGTCAGCGAGGACAATCCAGCACGTTACTGGGAGTTCTTCGGACCGGTCACACTGCTGTTCCGGGCGTCGGATGAAGCCGACGCCGTGCGCATCGCCAACGACTCTCCCTTTGGCCTCGGTGGCTCGGTGTTCACCTCCAACCCCGCCCATGGCCTTGAAGTCGCCAAACAGATTTCGACAGGTATGGTCTTCGTCAACCATCCCACCAAGGTAGAGGCCGACCTGCCTTTCGGCGGCATCCGCCGCTCCGGCTATGGCCGCGAACTCATCGGCCTCGGGCTGAAGGAATTCGTCAACCACAAGCTTGTCGACGTCGTCGATATCGACGCCCATTTCTAAGAGCACGGCTCCCTCCCGCCTTTGGGCTTGAGGGAGCATCGATCTCAATTGCATGGAAGGATTAGCAGTATGGCTGCCAATAAAAAAGTTGCTGTTGTCACGGGTGCTGGTCAAGGCATCGGTCTCGCTATCGCCACCCGCCTTGCCAGGGATGGTTTTGCCATTGCCTGTCTCGATTATAATGCCGCCACGGCAAAAAAAGCGGCCGACACGATTATCGCCAGCGGCGGCGAGGCACTCGGCGTCCAGGTGGATGTTTCGCAACGCGAACAGGTCTTCCGGGCGGTGGATGAGGTCGTTGCCCGTTTCGGCCGTCTGGACGTGATGATCAATAATGCCGGCCTTGGCCCGGTCACGCCGATCGAAGACATCACCCCCGAAATCTATCATAAGGTGTTCGACGTCAATGTCGGGGGGACCTATTGGGGTATCCAGGCCGCCGTGAAGCATTTCAAGGCGCGCAAGCCCGCGAAGAATGGAGATGTCGTCGGCAAGATCATCAACGCTTCGTCGCAGGCCGGTCAGGTCGGTAATCCCGATCTCGCTGTATATGGCGCCACCAAGTTCGCCATTCGGGGCATTACCCAGACCGCGGCAAAGGACCTCGCCCCGCTCGGTATCACGTCCAATGCCTATTGCCCGGGTATCGTGCGCACGCCGATGATGGAAGGCATCGCGCAGAAGGTTGCCGACGAGAACGGTAAGTCCCTGGAATGGGGGCTCCAGCAGTGGGCAAGTAGCGTTGCGCTCGGTCGCATTTCCGAACCGGAAGATGTGGCCGCATGCGTCTCATACCTTGCTGGCCCGGATTCAGACTACATGACTGGTCAGGCCCTCATCATCGACGGTGGCATGGTCTTCAATTGATTTCATCTGCGTCGGTCGGGGTGCGATCCGGGTACATCATCGGATCGCACCCCGATCGAACGCGGTATCTTGTCTGTCGCTAGAACAACTGCGCTGCGAGGAGTGTGAAAGCAACCCTCTGGAATACGTCAACCAACGCTCTGGATGTATCCATGACCAAGACCATGAAGGCGGTGGTCATCCGCGAATTCGGTAAGCCGCTGATCATCGAAGAGGTCCCGGTGCCGACTGTGGGCGCGGGCCAGATTCTCGTCAAGATCGCGGCGACGGGCCTCTGCCATACCGACCTGCATGCCGTTGATGGCGACTGGCCGGTCAAACCGAAGCCGCCTTTCATCCCCGGTCACGAGTGTGCGGGGCATGTCGCCGCCGTCGGCACCGGCGTCCGACACGTCAAGGAAGGCGCCCGCGTCGGCGTGCCTTGGCTCTACACCGCCTGCGGCCATTGCAAGCATTGCCTCGGAGGTTGGGAAACGCTCCGCAATGAGCAGCAGAATACCGGCTATTCAGTGAATGGCAGCTTCGCCGAATATGTCGCCGCCGCTCCCAACTATGGTGGCCATTTTCCCGACAACGTCGGTTTCGGCCATCTGGCCGTCCAATATACCATGGCCATGGGCCTCAACGTGATCGCCTTCGTGAAGCAGGAAGTCGGCTGCGCTCAGGGGGTGCTGGTCACTGCTATCTCGCCCAAGGCCTTCGAACACGCGCTCGGCATGGTCGGTCGCGGCGGAATGGCATCGCTGAACGGCCTGCCGCCGGGCGACTTCCCCCTCTCGATCTTCGACACCGCGCTCAACGGCGTGACAGTGCGTGGCTCGCCCTTCAGGAAGCGCAGGGTTTCGCCGCAGATGGCAAGGTCAAGGCGAGGGTCGCGACGGATACGCTCGAAAACATCAACGACGTCTTTACGCGCATGCATCACGGCGACATCGAGGGACGCATCGTGCCCGATTTCCAGGGATAGCAGGCACGGCTTGCCCGACCGATTGCGGTCCGGTTTCACAATAACGACCGCCACTGGCGCCTGTAAGGCAATAGGAGAAAGTACATGCATGCTATGGTCCTGAACGCAATCGGCGCGCCCCTCGTCTGGACCGAACTGCCCGACAGGCAGCCCGGGCCGGGCCAGATCCGCGTGAAGGTCGGGGCTTGCGGCGTGTGCCGAACCGATCTGCATGTGATCGACGGTGAGCTTGCGCACCCTCACGTCCCGATCATCCCCGGCCATGAGATCGTCGGCCGTATCGAGGCGGTCGGCGCCGACGTTGACGATCATCGTCTCGGAGAACGCGTCGGCATACCCTGGCTCGGCCATACCTGCGGGACTTGCCCTTACTGCCGAAGCGCGCGCGAAAACCTGTGCGACGATCCGCAATTCACCGGCTATACGCGCGACGGGGGCTATGCCACATCTGTCATAGCCGACGCGCGCTTTGCATTTGCCTTGGGCGAACACGGAGATGACGTCTCGCTGGCTCCGTTGCTCTGCGCCGGCCTCATCGGCTGGCGCTCACTCGTCATGGCCGGCGAGGCCAGGAGGATAGGGCTCTACGGCTTCGGAGCGGCGGCCCACATCATCGCCCAGGTCGCGCGATGGCAGGGCCGGTCGGTCTTCGCCTTCACCAGCCAAGGCGATAAGGCCACGCAGGATTTCGCGCAAGGGCGGGCGCGTTGTCTGCGCCGGCATCCATATGAGCGACATACCGAGCTTCCCCTATGCGCTGCTCTGGGAAGAGCGTCAGCTTCTATCCGTTGCCAACCTGACGCGTCAGGACGGTATCGATTTCCTAGGCCTTGTTCCCGAGATTGGCATCGTCACGCAGACGAAGTCCTATCCGCTGCGGGAGGCCAACCGGGCGCTCGACGACCTGCGCGCTGGCCGCTTCGACGGAGCGGCCGTGCTCGTTCCATGACCAGGTCGCGAAGAGAGGTGCTGATGCAGGCAGAACGATTGAGCGCTCTGGAGAAAGCGACTTCGGCCCTTGCTCCGGGAGGGCCACTTCCCCGACGTTTATAGGACGGACTGGAATGAACTTTATGTCGGCGACAAGGTAAATCTCGATCGCGAGTTTATGGAGCTCGTGCGAAAGGGTATTCCGCGCAAGTATCGGACACTGGGGAAAAGAACGCCGGCGGCCGCGTGTACTGTAGAAATGTCGGGACCTGCGAGACATCCTTGTTATTCTGTTTTTACGACAAGGATGAACACCATGCTGAAGCCCAGACGGTCGGATTTTCACAAGCTGCACATTCTCAAATATGCTGAAGAAATTGGCAGTCTCATTAAGGCATGCCGTTACTTCGGAGTTGGCAGGGCCAGCTTCTGTCGCTGGAGAGCGGCCTATGAAAAATCAGGAGAAGCCGGGGTGACGAAGTAATACGCATGCCGGAAGGCGCGGTTTTCCGCATCTTCCGGAGATATCAATGAATGAGAAGAGGCTCCGTGCGGCAAACCTTTGTCTTCGTTTTTCCACGCAGTCTGGCCGGAGTGAAAACAGGCGTTGAAGGCTTTGCCGGAAATCAGGCGCGGGCGGTACGGGGCTGGCTTTTTGGGGAAAGTGTATTGGAGCGGGGCGGTGAAATCGATACCGCCTGGAGGGGTTGAGCATGGTTGACGCGCAAATCACCGATACGGGCGAGTTCGATTACATTATTGTCGGGGCAGGGTCTGCCGGCTGCGTGCTGGCCAACCGGCTCAGCGCCAATCCTGGAAACCGGGGGCTGTTGCTTGAGGCCGGTGGACATGACAATCATCACTGGGTCCACATTCCTGTCGGTTATCTTTATGCCATGGGCAATCCCAGGCTCGACTGGTGCTACCGCACTGCGCCCGAGGAGGGGCTGAACGGTCGTTCACTCGCCTATCCGCGCGGCAAGGTGCTGGGCGGCTGCTCCTCCATCAACGGCATGATCTACATGCGTGGACAGGCCGGCGATTACGACCAGTGGCGGCAGGCCGGCTGCACCGGTTGGGGCTGGGATGATGTGTTGCCGCTCTTTCGTAAATCGGAAAACCACTATGGTCCGGCAAGCGCTTTCCATGGCAAGGGCGGCGAGCTGGACGTCTGCGAGCAGCGGTTGCACTGGCCCGTGCTCGACGCGCTGGCCGCGGCGGCCGAGGAGATCGGCATTCCAGCAACCGATGACTTCAACGATGGCGATAATGAGGGAGTGGGCTATTTCCCGGTCAACCAGCGCGGCGGCCTCCGGTGGAACGCCCGCAAGGCTTTCCTGAACCCCGCCAGATCGCGCCGCAATCTTCGCATCGAGACGAAGGCCCATGCGCAGCATGTCGCGCTTTCTGGCGCGCGCGCGGAGGCTGTGGTCTACCGGCAGAATGGCCAGCTCAAACGGGCTTCGTGCCGGGGCGAGGTTGTCCTTTCGGCAGGCGCGGTGAACACGCCGCAGCTTCTGGAGCTTTCCGGCATTGGCGGCGGCGAACTGCTCCAGTCTCTCGGTCTTCCGGTCACGCTCGATATCCCTGCCGTTGGCGAGAATTTGCAGGACCACCTGCAAATCCGAACCGTCTATCGTATCGCCGGCGCAGTCACCCTGAATGATCGTCTGGCAACCCTGTTCGGCAAGGCCAGCGTCGCCCTCGAATATGCCCTGCGTCGCTCCGGGCCGATGTCTATGGCGCCAAGCCAGCTCGGCATTTTTACTCGGTCCTCACCTGAATATCACCGGGCCAATATCGAATATCATATCCAGCCGCTTTCACTGGAGGCTTTCGGTGAACCTCTCGACAAGGAGCCGGGAGTCACGATTTCCGTCTGCAATCTTCGTCCCGAAAGCCGGGGCACGATCCATATTACCGCGCCGACAGCCGATTTTCCGCCGGAAATCCGGCCGCGCTATTTCTCCGCCCGCGCCGACCAGATCGTCGCCGTCGACAGCCTCCGCCACGCCCGACGTCTGATGGCTGCGGCCGGCCTGAAAGGGCTTCAGCCGCAAGAGATCAAGCCGGGTCCACAAGTGCAATCCGAGGAGGATCTTCTCAAGGCGGCCGGCGCCCTTGGCACGACCATCTTTCATCCAGTCGGCACGGCCCGCATGGGCAGCGATCCCACAAGCGTGGTCGATCCGCAGCTCAGACTGCGCGGCCTGGTCAATCTTCGCATTGCCGACGCCTCGATCATGCCCACCATTCCTTCTGGAAACACCCACGCGCCGGTAACGATGATCGCGGAAAAGGCTGCCGAGATGATGCTGGCATCCCGATAAGGAGTATATCAGGTCAGCACCCGCTGATCGCCGAGTGCAACCCAAGGGGGGGGCCTTTTGGACGCCTAAATGGGTCCCCATTACAACGCCGATTGACATGAAGCTGAAGGATCAGTGCTGCATGATAGGTGTGGTCCCTGGGCAAACACATGGTTGAAAGATCGCGGACACTGCTCCAGGTTTGCTCGACGGGCATCTTTCTGGCAGCGCTTGGGGCTGACACGACGTTCATTGATCCTGCATCCGGGGCGACGCACGCAAACCCAAGCCTTCGGCTGCCAGAGGGGGCGGAACGCATGACTGGCGCCTCCGATAACTGCGCCGAGAGAAAGCGGACGCAAGGACGTCGGTCTGGCCAATGTGAAGTGGTTCCCAAAGAAGTGGTGAAGCAGTGACAAAACAATATCAGTTACAGGCCGGGCAACGGTTCCTGTCGAGCGCTGGACGCGGCCAATGACCGGGACAAGCATGTTTTTCACGGAGCCGGAACCGGCCAGGTCCGTGAGCACTCGGGTCGCCGAGGGCGTGAGGCGCATCGTGGCCAACAATCCTGGCAAGATGACCTACCACGGAACCAACACGTATCTCGTAGACACGCCCGATGGCCTGTTCGTCATCGATCCGGGCCCGGCTGAAGACAGTGCGCATTTTGAAGCGATCCTCAAAAGCCTGGGGAAAGCGGCGGCAGGAATTTTGATCACGCATCATCATTCCGATCATTTCGGGGCCGCGCCAGCGCTTCGCGAACGGGCCCGCCTGCCCGTCTATGTCTCGAGCGCATTTCCCGACGATGCGTTCGAGCCGGACAGACGCCTGATCGACGGGGAGGTCATTGCCGGCTTGACCGTGCTGCATACGCCAGGGCATGCCAGCGATCATCTCTGCTTCGCAAGATCGGACGGTATCTTGTTCTCGGGGGATCACGTGATGACCTGGAACAGTTCGATCGTCAGTCCGCCGGACGGAAACATGCGCGATTATTGCGGCCAGCTTCAACGTTTGATTGAACGCGATGACAGGACCTATTTCCCGGGCCACGGGCCGGTGCTTCAGGAGCCGAAACCTTACGTCGAACGGCTGCTTGCCAACAGGATGCGAAGAGAAAAGCAGATATTGGCCCATATTTCTTCAAAACCCGATACTGTCGAGGCTATTGCCGCTGCAGTGTACCGGAAATCCGATCCGCACATCGCGATGGCTGCCGAACGAAATGTAATCGCGCATTTGGATAAGCTCTTGTGCGAAGGTCTGGTGGTTCGTTCTGGAGGCTTCTGGAGTATTTCTTCTTAAAGCAAGTTCTGTTCCGCGATGTTTGGACCGCCCCACAATTCTGATCGTACTGAGTTGCGACAAAGCGCGAAAAGCAGGGGCAGGCGGCAAGGGAACTCTGTTTGCCCAAACCGGTCATTCCACACGAAGAAGCCCGCGCGGCATAGCTGCGATGTAGCACGTTGCGGCGAAGCTTATCATGAGCTTGTCGTATCGCGTCGCGACACGCCTCCAGTCCTTGAGACGGCAGAATGTTTGAACGCCGATTCCCGCCGACTTTCCTCCTTTGGTGGCTACCGGCGTCCTCAATAGGGTGTTTTTTGCTGCCCTCGATGTAGATCGCGTCGTCCGCGATCTCGGCGTGTTGGGCGAAGGCGCGGACATGTTCCCGCCGATAGCCGCCCTTTCCAAGCCGGAGGCGAGTGCGAGCTTCGCTTGCCTGTTCCGGCACGGCCGCTTTGGCGTGAATCTAAATTCAAACAGCAAAGCGCCCGATGGATTGCACCGGGCACTTCTTTCTCAAGTCACCTCGAGATTACTTGGTAGCGAGGATTTCGAAATTGTGGACGTTTGCCACCACACCGTCGTCCCATCCACCTGAGATCAATTCTGAAGCCTTTTCATTCAGGAGTCCGGCGACTTGTCCGGCAAAGTGCGCTTCGCGGCCAGAGTTGTCGGCAAAGATGTCGAAGATGGCGAAGTTGTTCCCGTCAATCTGGGGCCAGAACAAGAGGAGTGCGAAATCGTACGCTAAGGACGAACGGAATGAGAACTTACGCGGCGTTCCTTAGCCTAGCCGGAAGGCGGAGCGATCGAAATCCGTTCGGCATCTGATGTTCGGCATCCCATGTGTAGATGCCGGTAAGGTTGATATGTTCCCAACTGAGCGGCGATATGTGTTTCAATAGAGTATCAGGAATGTCTCGCCCCGCTCGTTTCAGCTGTGTGACCGCGCGATCAAGATAAACCGTATTCCAGTGCACGATCGCACTGACGACGAGATTGAGCCCCGAGGCGCGGAAAGCTTGGCTTTCGAACGACCGGTCACGGATCTCGCCTCGCTCGTGGAAGAACACAGCGCGTTTCAGCTTATGGGCGGCCTCTCCCCTGTTGAGACCGGCTTGGCATCTCCGCCGCAATGCCGGACTTGAGTACCATTCGATCATGAAGAGCGACCTTTCGATACGGCCGAGGTCGCGGAGCGCCCTCGCGAGATGGCTTTGCTTCGGAGATGCGGACAGCTTCTTCAGGATCGTAGACGGTACCACGGACCGCGTCGTGATCGACGCCGCGAGATGGAGCAGATCGTCCCAATGGTCGAGAATCAGGGCGGTGTTGATCGGCGCCCCGATATGGTTCGACAGGGTTGGATATGCATCGCTCCTCTCGAACGTGTGGAACTTCCGGTCTTTGAGATTACGCAGTCGCGGTGAGAACCGCTTTCCGATCAAGGCGAACAGCCCGAAGGGTGTTGTCATGTCTGGATGGCGCCCGTTTGGCAATATGATTTTGGTGATGTTTTAGGTTTGCGGGTCGGGTGCAGTCATGTCTTCGGCCTGTTTATGCGGCACGATATGACCGCTGGCCCTGATGTTGTCCGCGAGAACCGATCCCTATCACATTGTCGCGCTGTTGATGCGCAAGACAACACCACGGGTTCTTCGGCTCGTGCGGTCCATTCCGCTTTGCTGTCACATCATACCATCGTCACTCCGCCAACTGTGGTGCCCCGAAAGGCAGAGCTTCTTCGCTTCTACATGCCTACACTGAAGTCAGCGCCCGGTGATCAGGCACAAAGTCCAGCTGGAATTGTATATTCCGCGCCATGATCGCCCAGGCAACGCGCGCAATCTTGTTTGCGAGAGCGACCGCAACGAGTTTGAAGGGTTTTTTCGCCAACAGGGTTTGCGCCCACTCCGCCAATGGGGACTGGGTCTTGCCATTCTTCATCCTGTAAAGCGCAGCATGTGCCCCAACGACAAGAAGCTTGCGCATGCGTCTGTTGCCCATTTTGGAAATGGAGCCCAGCCTTGGCTTTCCACCCGTTGAATGCTGCCTGGGAACAAGGCCCAACCAGGCTGCAAACTCTCGCCCGCCCTCAAACAGCTTTGCGTCCGGCACGCTGGCGGAAAGACAAGTAGCTATGACAGGGCCGATTCCGGGAATTGTCGAAAGCCGGAGACTGACATCGTCGTTGCGATGCGCAGCGAGGATCGCCTTGTCAAGCTTTGCGATCTGCCCCTTGATCTCTATCAAGGCTGTCGCTAGCGGTCCAAGTGCAATACGAACTGCTTGCGAGGTGTGTCCTTTATCATCTTCCAGAATGGCTATTAGCTGTCGTGCGTTGTGAGCCCCCTGAGGTACGACAATGCCAAGTTCGGCAAAATGACCACGCAAAGCATTGATGAGCGCGGTACGCTGAGAGATAAGGAGCTCGCGTGCGCTATGCAGCATCAATGTCGCCTGTTGGTTTTCACTCTTGACTGGAACAAACCGCATTGATGGTCGCGTGACGGCTTCACAAATAGCGGCGGCATCGGCAGCATCGCTCTTTTGTCGACGCAAGTATGGCTTGATGTAGCTCGGAGGGATCAGCCGGACATCATGGCCATTTGCTATCAACGTCCGTGCCCAATGATGGGCTGTTGCGCAAGCTTCCATACCGATCAGACAGGGAGCAAGTTTCTCGAAGAACGGCCGAACCTGCCCGCGTCGTAACGATTTTCGCAGGACGACTTGCCCGTCCGCATCAATTCCATGAAGCTGGAAAACATTCTTTGCGATATCAAGTCCAATTGTCGTAATCTTATTCATGGTGGATGGCTCCTCTCAAGGTTCACTAAGCCTATTTTGACTCATTCGATGCCGTCCGAGGGCGCCATCCACTACATCACGTTAACTGGGCTACAGTTGCCTGCCTGACGGTTTGGGCGTAAATTTTGGCGATGCAGACATCAGATATCATCTTCAAGCGTCACCGTTTTCCGCCACAGATTATTGCTCATGCGGTGTGGCTTTATCTGCGGTTCAACCTTAGTCTGCGTGAAGTTGAGGAAATGCTGCTTGAGCGTGGAATCGACGTATCATACGAGACAGTTCGTCGTTGGATCGCCAAGTTCGGCCCCCAGATCACACGCAACTTGCGGCGGCGTCAGGCGCGCCCCGGCGATATTTGGTATTTGGACGAAGTGGTCGTCAAATGCGCTGGAGAAAAATTCTGGCTTTGGCGTGCGGTGGATCAACATGGCTCCGTTCTCGAAGAAATCTTGCAGAAGCGGCGTGATAAAAGGGCGGCAAAGCGATTGCTTGTGGCGTTAATGAAGCGCTATGGCTTTGCTCCTAAACGGATCATCACCGATAAGCTCCGCTCCTACGGTGCAGCAAAGGCAGAAGTGGCACCCGGCCTTGACCATTGGTCGCACAAGGGCCTCAATAATCGGGCCGAAAATAGCCATCTGCCGTTTAGGAAACGGGAGCGAACCATGCAAGGTCATCGGTTACCTGGAGCGTTGCAACGGTTCGTCTCCATGCACTCAGCGACGCGCAATTGTTTCTCTGTTCCATCTCGTCGCCGAGCCGCACACACAATTCGCTACCATCGCCTCGAAGCTTTCGATGCATGGAAAATTGCGGCCTGTTTCGCCTGAATATCTACGAGCCCCTGGTCTTTCCGGCCAGAGAAACTTAACGTGACAACACCACGGGCGCTGGTTGATCGGACTTATCCGAACCCGTTCCGGCCGCCTGGGCGGCACCATCGGCGGTGTGGCGCTGACCGTCGCCTTTATTGCGTGCCTGGGTGCGTTCTTGCAATCCAGCGCGGCTGAGATGACGGCGCGGTCGATCGCCCAGGTGCCGGTCGATTGGCAGGTCCAGTCGCTGCCGGGGGCAGATCATGGTGCGGTCGAGGCTGCGATCCGCTCCGCTGCGCCGGTAACCGGCCTGCAACCCATCAACTATGCCGATGTTCCTGGCTTTGAGGCGAATATTGGAGGCACCGTGCAGACCACGGGCGGCGGCACAGTGCTTGGCATAGAACCGGACTATTTCGACCAGTTCCCGGGGCAAGTTCGACGGCTGGTCGGGTCGGTCGATGGCGTCCGGATAGCACAGCAGACTGCCGCCAACCTGCATGTCACGGCTGGGGATCAGGTCGTCATCCATCGCTACCTGTAGCGGCTTGCCAACATAAGCGCCTCTGCTCGCAAACATCGGCATTTTCTGCTCGAATTATCTGACAATGGAGCGGGCGTCGTGCTCACGCTCTTTGCCAATGTGCTCGCAAACATCCGGGTCTGCTTGCAAACATCCGCCACGTGCTCAGATTAATTGCCAGCGACGGCATGGTCAAACCGGGACGCCTGCCTGTCGTAGTTGCTCGGTCAGCTGACGGGAATATTCGGGATCAAGGGTGCCCGCCAGGAAGGCGCGGATATACGGACATGCGCTGTGGCTTTCCCTCCTTGGCGCTTCGGGTGCAGGAGGTTCTGCAGCATGATCCGTTGTCAGGGCATCTCTTCGTCTTCAGGGGCCGCAGATCGGATATTTTGAAGATCATCTGGCATGATGGTCTGGGCGCCTGCCTTTTTACCCGGCGGCTGGAGAAGGGCCGGTTTATCTGGCCGAATATGGGATAGCATCCGTCAAGGTGGTGTAGAATTGGGACCGGGCCGTCATGATCAGGCGGCTCTGGGTGAAATTTCTCCATCGCAGCTACGCGAGGAGGTAGAGCTGAGTTTAAGTGCTGTCATTGAAGTTTCACGAGCCTGATAAACGGACGTCATATGTCGCCCATAGTGATGCAAATATTCAATCGATGCACCACTAACGATCAGGATTATTGTGATGCTGGCTCTGAACGGAGTTGCCGTGACCTATGCCAACGGCACCCAAGCTTTGAAGACAACGACATTGACGTTCAACCAGGGTCAGTTCGTCGTGCTCCTCGGTAGATCCGGCGCAGGCAAATCTACCCTCATCCGGACACTCAACGGCTTGGTTGCGCCGACGTCTGGTTCGATCACTTCTAACGATATTGGTGCTCTGGATGCGGAAACTAAGCTTCGCATTCACCGAAGGCGAACTGGGATGATATTCCAGCAGCACCAACTCATAGGGCGCTTGAGCGCGCTCGACAACGTCATGACGGGCCGCCTGGGCTACCACTCTGGCTGGCGTACGTTGTTCCCTATGCCGCGTTCGGATCGAAGGCTGGGGTTGGAATGCCTTGAACGCGTAGGCCTTCTTGATAAGGCTCTCGTCAGGGCGGATCAACTATCCGGCGGTCAGCAGCAACGGGTGGGCATTGCGCGCGCGCTGGTCCAGAAGCCCCAACTGGTCCTTGCAGATGAGCCCGTTGCAAGTCTGGACCCTGAAACGGCTGTCGAGGTCCTGTCGCAGCTTCGCGAAATATGCACAGCCGACGGCATCACTGCTGTGATCAGCCTTCATCAGATCGATCTAGCTCGCCGGTTCGGCGACCGGGTCATTGCTATGCGCGACGGGGAAGTGGTTGCGGACGCCGCTGTCGACGAACTGACCGATCAAATGTGTGCGTCGATCTACCGCAGCGCCCCAAGAAATCCGACCACAACACAAGATTTGTCCAACTACGAGTATGATCAACCTTTAGCTGCCATGGAGGCCGCATTATGAAGAAGCTTCTGTCCCTCGCATTCCTCGCCGTTCTTGGCTGGAGTTCGTTGGCGCATGCTGGCTCAAATCCAGAGACATTGCGCGTCGCGTTGCTACCGGACGAGAACGCCGCCACTGTCATCAAAAACAATCGTCCTCTCGAGGAGTATCTTGAGAAGACACTCGGTCGGGAGATTGAACTGATCGTAACGACCGACTACTCGTCAATGATCGAAGCGATGCGTTTCGGCCGGCTTGAGTTGGCTTATTTCGGGCCGCTCTCTTACACGCTCGCGAAAACCAAGGCTGATATCGAGCCTTTCGCAGCACTTATGAAGGATGGCGAAACTACCTATCGCGCTGTAGTTGTCGCCAATGCAGAGGCTGGCATCGAAAGCCTTGAAGATGCAAAAGGGAAAAAGGTCGCGTTTGGGGACGTGGCTTCCACCTCAAGCCACCTTATCCCGAAATCTATGCTGCTTAAGGCCGGAGTTGAGGCTGGAAAAGACTATAGCGAGAACTTCGTAGGGTCGCATGATGCCGTGGCTATTGCAGTGCAGAATGGCAATGCTCAGATTGGCGGACTTTCGTTGCCCATCTACAATTCAATGGTCGCTCGTGGCACCATTGATCCTAAGAAAGTTATCGCCCTCGCCGAGTCCGATCCGTTCCCGCAGTACCCCTGGACCATGCGGTCGGATCTTGACACTTCGTTGAAAGAGGCGATCACCAAAGCCTTCATCGACCTTAAAGACGAAAAGGTATTGGCATCCTTCAAAGCCGATGGGTTCGCTCCGATCGATGACAAAGCCTACGACGTCGTCCGTGAGCTCGGTAAAGTGCTGAACTTGGACCTGAGTCAGTAAGGCGCGTTCGAGACAGTTTCTCACCTTTCGACGCAGGCGCTGGCCTGCGTCCTTTCTTCCAGGATATGTGATGACACAGCCGTCGGCCGACTACGACTCTATCCTTCAACATCAAAACAAAGCTTGGACCAGAGCTGGCGTGATCGCGTTGGCAATTGCGTGTGTGATCATTGTTAGCAGTTATCACTCCGGTCTTCTTGATCTGGAGCGTCTGGGATCTGGGTTTCCTGCGCTCTGGCAGCTCGGTACGGAAATGTTTCCCCCGGATTTCAACCGAGGCTTGGAGTGGATCAGCCCTCTCATCGACACTCTGGCGATGAGTATAGCTGGGACTGCGATCGCGGTACTGATATCACTTCCAGTTGGCTTTTTCGCCTCAGGGAAAACAGCACCCAACGCTGTCATCTATATGATCTCGCGTGGATTGTTGAATGGTCTACGGTCGATCCCGGAGCTGATTATGGGCATCGTCTTCGTGGCGGCAGTGGGATTTGGAGCGCTCCCAGGCGTGCTGGCTCTTGGTCTTCACTCGGTTGGCATGGTGGGCAAGTTCTTTGCGGAGGCGATCGAGCATTGCGATAATGCGCCTATAGAAGCCGCACGCGCAGCTGGTGCGTCGCCGTTCCAGATCGTGACGCGGGCGATCTTGCCACAAGTTCTACCGCAATTGGCCGATGTGACCATCTATCGGTGGGAGTACAACTTCCGCGCCTCGACAATCCTGGGCACTGTGGGAGCTGGTGGTATCGGTTTCGAGTTGATGACATCCCTCCGGATCATGAATTATCAGGAGGTTCTTGCGATCATGCTCGTTGTCCTTCTGATGGTCACCATCGTTGACCAGGTCGGCGCTCTCCTCCGCCGCCAGCTGCAATAGAAGGATAAATTAAATGCTCCCAAAGGTAGTAATCACCCATCGCGTCCACGAGGAGATTATCTCAAAGCTATCTCCCCACGCTCGTTTAGTTTGCAACGATACTGATGATACATGGCCCCGCGAGAAACTGCTCGCAGAATTGAGCGACGCCAAGGCGATGATGGCGTTCATGCCGGACATGATCGACGCGTCTGTACTCGCGCACGCTCCCGATCTTCAACTTGTGGCATGTGCGCTGAAAGGCTTCGATAACTTCGACATCGAAGCCTGCACGCAGCGTGGAGTCCACGTCACGATAGTGTCCGATCTTCTCACTGACCCGACAGCCGAACTTACAATCGGTCTGATGATTGCTCTTGGGCGGCACATTCTGCCAGGCGACAAGAGCGTCAGGAGGGATTACAAAGGTTGGCGCCCTCGGTTTTACGGCCTTGGGCTGCAGGGCACAGCAATCGGCATTTTAGGGATGGGAGCGATCGGAAAAGCTATAGCACAGCGCCTAAGTACCTTCGGCGCCATTGTGTCGTACTGGGATCGTCAATCCCTGGACAAAGCCGATGAGATCAGACTGAACGTAAAGCCTCTTGAATTTGACCAGTTGATCTCGTCGTCTACCTTTCTTGTGTGTGCACTCCCGCTTTCGGCCGAAACGAAGCATCTCCTCGGCGCTGAACAACTCGCCAAAATGCCCAAAGGAGCACTTCTTATTAATCCTGCACGCGGAAGCGTGGTTGATGAAGAGGCTGTTGTCGCTGCATTGCAGGCGGGGCGCTTGGGAGGCTACGCCGCTGATGTTTATGAGATGGAGGACTGGGCCAGACCCGACCGGCCTGACAAGGTCCACGGGGGTCTCCTCAATCGCGAACATGATTCGATCTTGACACCCCACATAGGCTCAGCAGTGGCGAAGTCGCGTTTGGCTATCGAGCACGAGGCTGCTGACAACATTATAGATTTTGTCCAAGGCCGAAGACCTCGTGCGGCAATTAACGAGGTTCAACTAATTCCTTGATTAGAGAAAGTAATGTTTAGCCTTTCGCATGTCGCAGCATTCATAGAGGTAATCGAAACTGGCAGCTTTCACGAGGCGTCGCGACGGCTTCAGATATCCCAACCGACTGTCTCACATAATGTGAAACGATTGGAGGATATACTAGGGGTGCGGCTGGTCGAGAGGAGGAAGGACAAGTGTGTGCCGACTCGGCAAGGGCTCGTATTCTTGCCATTCGCACGCAGCCTTTTGACCGTCACGAAGAGATCTCTGGACCGCCTGCACAGCGGCCGGATTACGTTGGGTGCCAGTACTAACATCGGTACCTATATTTTGCCAGTCCACTTGAAGCGTTTACAGGATGCTCAAGGCCGGCCACCTGAGGTGGCCGTTGCCTCAAATCCTGAAATCATCGAAAAGCTCTTGAGGAAGGAGATTGATCTAGCCTTTACCGAATGGTGGGACGATCGAAAAGGATATCAAGCCCGCCTTTGGCGGAAGGAAAAGCTGGTAATAATCGTATCCCCACAGCATAATTGGAGGACGCGAAAAACAATTGAAGCGGCAGAGTTATTTCAAGAGTCCCTCATTGGCGGAGAACGTGGAACCGGTACCGGATCCGTGCTCCGCGAGGCCTTCGGCCAAGCGGCAGAGCAATTCCCAATCTCATTCAATGTCGGGAGCACTGAGGCTGTGAAGCATGCAGTTCGAGCTGGTCTCGGCATTTCGATCGTGATGAGGAGCACTGTCCTCGATGAGCTCGCGTCGGGTAGGCTTTATGAGGTTTCTGTTGAGAATGTGGTTCTCGAAAAGTCTGTGTGGGCTGTACATCCCGTACATATGGAGGATGGTTCACCGGAAGCAATCGCGCTTAAGGTTATACTCGATGCGAGCGCCCCTCTGGGTGACCTAGAGCACGTCCACATTACTCGGGGTCATATCCGCAAGATTTGAAGTAGTTGGCGCATTCCTGCGGCTCGAACATGGTAACGGCCTGGCCGACCGCATCCTTTGGTATCGCCGCCTCAATTCCCGGAGTATCCCATACAAGGGGGACAAGATCGGGGACCGCCCGATTTTCGATGCGTAAGGTTCCCTGCTCCATGTCGCGAATATTCGGCCGTCAGACACATAGTTGGTTTCCATGGATCGTTTGTCATAAACGAGGGTTTTTGAGCATGCCATAGCGCATGCCGTCACGCCCCTTGAATGGCGCGATGGAATCTTCTCAAAACTGTTATAGAAACGGTTGTCGCAAAATGCTATGTGTCCAACGACTTTCAAGAACATTTGGATGGCTATGCGGGTCGGGTACGCCAGGGTCAGCACGATCGATCAAAATCCGGAGCTTCAGCTTGAGGCGCTGAGACGCGCCGGTTGCGAGAAGGTGTTTACCGAGCGCGGGTCAGGCGCTCGCGATGACCGCCCGGAATTGGGCCGAATTCTCTCCGACGTGCTTCGCACTGGTGACACGCTCGTTGTCTGGAAACTCGATCGGTTGGCGCGATCGCTAAAGAAGCTCATCGCGACGGCGGAAGAGTTGGAGCGCGCGAAGATCGGGCTCGTGTCCTTGACCGAGAGCATTGATACGACGACGCCGGGCGGCATGCTGACCTTCCATGTCTTCGGTGCGATCGCCCAGTTCGAACGTGCTCTGATCCGCGAACGCACGACGGCTGGACTGGTCGAGGCGCGGCAACGTGGCCGCAAGGGTGGCCGCCCGCCCGCGATGCGCCCGGGCGATATTGCCGCGGCGCGCGCCCTGATGAAGGAAGGCAGCATACCGGTACGCAATATTGCGCAGCGCATGGGGGTTTCTTCTCTATTCGGCGTGTTGAGGTCAAGCGCTTTCGAGCTTTCCGCTCGGCTGGTGATTAACGTCTTTCGCGGGCCCTTGCTTCTCTTCGGGATCGGCTCTTTGGCCCTCCCATTATGGGATCAGTAGAATGAGGCGGCCCAATCT
>NZ_VCIG01000020.1 GCF_006345815.1 Ochrobactrum sp. CGA5
GCCCGGTAGCTCGTCAGGCTCATAACCTGAAGGCCGCAGGTTCAAATCCTGCCCCCGCAACCAAAATCAACAAAATACCATTCAAACCCCGTAGAAAATCTACGGGGTTTTTTGACGTCTATAGCCAAAAATACAAATCAAGCCAGTGCTTAACCGCAAAAGCCGATCTCTAACCCCAACGGGTGCAGGCGCTGCTTTCGCTGACCTGCTTGAAATAGGGCTAAGCACAATAGGCGAAGGCCGTCGAGGCGCTGACCGGCCAGTGTAACTATCCATCCTGCAGGATAAGCCTCAACGCCTTGCGCGATGCTGCCCGGCTGATTATTGTGCCCGTCCTGCCGCGCTATACGTAAACCTATCCCGATATACATCTGGATATGACCATAGTTGACCAGTTGCTCGATATCATCCCCAAAGGCTTTGACACGGGGATTCGTTATCGGGACCAGCTGGCGCGAAGTATGATAGGGGTCGCATTAACCGGTCCTTTGCAATAGATCGAGGTCAGTTCTCCTGCTTCAAATATCAAGGGTGGAGCGCTCTCAAACGCCGGACGGTCCGCTTGCCGTGTATAGAGACGAGGCTCGGTAACACTTCCCACAATGCGTGGGAGCAAGGAAATGGAGCTTTCCTGCGCCGAATCGATGTGAAGGGATCGATTTGCCCCAACGAGACGGAGCAGGCTATCGAAGCAGGTCCGGCTAGGATCGGCTTTGCCTATTGCTTGTAGCCCTTGGTTCAAAGTTACCGAGATACGGCGCTTGAAGCCGTGCTGTCCGACTGGGCTTCGGAGGGGCTGCCACTTACTATGTATTATCCAAGCAGGAGACAGGTCCCATCCGGTTTGCGGCGGCTGATTGATATTATCCGAGAAGATCAGGGTCTCACGAAATTAATGGTTCCTGAAGAAGCTATGTTGCTTTAAGTGTGGTTAAATTTTTATCATTCTTTCGTTTAGGCGCACTCAATAGATTGGCGTTGCGTCAGCATCCTTCAGGATTGAATATGCGCTTCACCTGTTATGCATGGGATAGGCGCTGTCTTCCATGCGTGGCCGAACTCACCCATGGAGATGCATTATGCACTATTCTGCGGCAACTGATCGCTATCAGTCAGATATGATCTATCGTCGTACCGGTCAGAGCGGCATTGATTTGCCAGCTATATCGCTTGGCCTCTGGCACAATTTTGGTGGTCGGGATGTTTATGAAAATGCTCGCTCGATTCTCCTCCGCGCCTTCGATCTGGGTGTGACGCACTTCGATCTGGCCAATAATTATGGCCCGCCTCCGGGCTCTGCTGAAGAGAACTTCGGTCGCATCATGGCCAGCGATTTTCGCCCATATCGTGATGAAATGATCATTTCGTCGAAGGCCGGTTGGGAGATGTGGCCGGGGCCTTATGGTGGAATTGGCGGCAGCCGTAAGTATCTGATCGCCAGTCTGGACCAATCATTGAAGCGGTTAGGGCTCGACTATGTCGACATTTTCTATTCGCACCGCGTCGATGCCACAACTCCTTTGGAGGAGACGATGGGAGCGCTCGCGCATCTGCATCGCCAAGGCAAGGCGCTTTACGTCGGTATTTCGAGCTACTCGCCGGAACTGACGTTGAAGGCGGCAGCGATACTGAGGGAAGAGCGCGTGCCGCTTTTCATTCACCAGCCCAACTATAACATGTTCAACCGCTGGATTGAGAATGGGCTTCTCGATACGCTGGATGAACTGGGCACCGGCTGCATCGTCTTTTCGCCGCTGGCTCAGGGTTTGCTAACCTCTCGCTATCTGAACGGCATTCCCGAAGGAGCGCGGGCGAATCAAAGTGGATCCCTGAGAGCCAGCGCAGAGAACGAAGAACTGCTGGGGCGCATCCGGGCATTGAATGCCATTGCAGGACGTCGCGGGCAGACTTTGGCCCAGATGGCAATTGCCTGGACACTTCGTGATCCGCGCGTCACCTCTTCACTCATCGGAGCCAGCTCGGTCGCGCAGCTTGAAAACTCGCTTGGCGCTCTGAAGGGGCTTGAATTCAGTGCTGAGGAATTGGCTGAAATTGATCAGTATGCGCATGATGGTGGTACCGACTGGTGGAAGAGTTCGACTTCGCTTTGAAGTATCAAGCCGACTGAAATAGATGACAAAGGGCCGCACGCATTTCGTGCGGCTTTTTGCTTGGAATAGCATGCGACGAAAGCAATTCACGCGGGGAGATGAAATTGCTATAGGCGAGTGGGGTTCACTGATGGGGCGCGCTCCCTCGCCAAATCTGGCCTTTGGGGCGAGTAAGTTCAAGAAGATGTCTTTGCGATCGATAAAGGGCAGTTTGAAGTATCCGCTGATCCGTGCGGGACTGGAGGCTATCGCCTTTTCCGGTGCATCGGCACTGTTCCCTTCAGTCGGTGGACGGGGTGTCGTTTTCACAATGCACCACGTTAAGCCGGAAAATGCTACGGATCGGACGGACCCCAACGCCATTCTTTCGATAACCCCGCACACGCTTGAAATGGCAATAGAAGTGGCATTGGAAGCAGGCCTCGTTCCTGTGCATCTACATGACTTGCCGAGGTTACTTTCGGAGCCAGCCGACGGCTGGAAATATGTCGCCTTCACGCTTGATGACGGTTATCGGAACAATGCGGAATTCGCCGCACCGGTCTTTGCCAGGCACAGCATTCCCTACACGATTTTCATCACGTCCGGCTTCGTGGAGCGCAAGCGATCCATGTGGTGGCGGACCATCGCAGCTCTGGTGATGCAAGCCGACAGTTTCCAGTTCGACTTTGGCGGTGGTGCTGTCGAAGTTCGATCGGAAAGCCCCAGCCAGAAATCAGCGGCCTTTGCCCAGCTCGTGCAGTTCATGCAGTGTTTCGATGAAGATGAGGCCGTAACCCGCATAGATGCAGCAGCACATGCGGTTGGGATCGACGCAATCTCCCTTGTGGATGAATCGGTGATGGACCCATCCGAGTTACGCACGCTTGCACTCGATCCGCTTGTGCACCTGGGAGCGCACACTGTCACGCACGTCAATCTGCGTCGCGTCGACGACAGACGGCTGGTAAAGGAAATTACCGGTTCGACCAAAGCAGTGCAACGCTATACCGGTTACAGACCGCGATCCTTTGCCTATCCCTATGGATGGAAGGCGGCAGTGGGGGAACGGGAAATCAGGGCCGTTTCAGAAGCCGGTTTCGATGTGGGGGTGACCACCCAACCTGGAGTGCTGCAGCAAACAGGCGTGATGCCAGCCGCAGCGATCCCACGGATTTCGCTCAACGGCTCCTTTCAGAAGAAGCGTTATATAAAGGCGCTTGTTTCGGGCCTGCCGTTCAAGCTGCTGTAGCTAGGATCCGGTCCCAAAACCTCGCGTCCTAAAACACGAAAGGCCGCCTGCTGGCAGCCTTCGTAAAACCTGATCTGATGATAAACTGGAGCGGGCGAAGGGCTCCATTCTGGCTTCCATACTCTGTAAGTTATTGAAAACGCTTATTCAATTTTCCCATCGAGTCGGTATTTTGTACCACGGTTTGTACCGGCAATCCAGCCTCTCCAGTGAGCTTTTTGGCTTTTAAAGTCTCAGTCTGATCGAGCTGCAATCCCGGGGGCTGCGAAAATTACTCTTTGGTGTCGGTTTGGCTCCTGCGTCCCGGTCGCAGGTTGTTTCTCAACAGCGCCTCTTCGTCAGGTTCCGCGAAAAAATCTGCAACCTTACAGTTCAGCGCAAAAGCCAATTTTTCCAGAGTTTTAATCGTCGGATTCTTAACGCCTCTTTCCAGATGCCCAACATAACTGCGCTCAACACCTGCCGTTAGCGCGAGATCATCCTGAGAGATGCCGCGCGAAACACGTATCCGACGATGATTCAGGGCTACTTGTTGCTGAATATCCATCGCGGCATGAAGCACGGTTGCTATTCATGAAGCCACGGGATATGAAACTGTGTATTTTTAGACTCGTAATAGCTGGCTGAGGTCCAGTAAGGCGGAGGCAACATGGCGGAAACGGTGAATACACTGGTGAAAATCCGGAACGCTGAGCGGGAAGGAGTGAATGAATTCCTTCAGGAGCGTTTTTTGGAAGTTTTCTCAAAAGTGAAGGCGACACAGAAAGATGCTGCTCAGACGCGCTATTCGGGCGGGTCGATCATTCGACCGTGGGGCTTCAAAGCTGTTTCAACGGTTCAGGCGTCACCTGATGATGCATTGATTGTGAAGCTCTGGGGTAAGCCAAAATTCCAGCTGATGGGTTATGTCGCCATGCTGCTGGTTATTGGCAGCTTTCTTTGCCTTGTCGTGAACCCGATTGAATACTGGTTCTGCGCTGTGGTGATCGTACTTTTCTATATCGCCTTGATTTCAGAGAGAAAATCGACAGCGAAGAAGATCAGTCAGGTGCTGGAAGAAGTGAAAATCCGCTTCTCGTAAGTTCCCCGTTAAATCTACCAGAATCTGGAGTTTGGAATGCGTATCGTTCGATCCGTATTGTTCATGGGCGGCTTTGTTTTTGCCAATCTTATGGGTGCATCTGCTTTTGCTGCTGAAAAGCAGGTTTATATGAATGAGGCTGGTTGGGAAGTTTATCTCGACCGGGCGGCTTCAGACCCGAATGAGTATGTCTGCAAGATGACAACAACGGACGTTTTTAAGAAAGTGGGCTTGATTTACAATGTTGGCATGCGGATCGATAATGGACGCATTTCCCAGCATTCCACGATTGCACTGCACTTCAATCGTGTTGATGGACGTATCGGGCGGGAATTGTCAGAACCAAGCCAAAGCCTGAATTTCAGCTTCCGAATGGGTAATGGCGATTACACGACGACTTCTGCTGTCGCCAAGACGATCAATGCGGAACCCGATCCTGTGGCGGCAGTCTTTTATTCTGTAGACGAGCGTTTCAACAACGACACGGTGGTCAATCTTCGTTTTGCCGGACTCGGAACTGCTGAAGCCGAAATCCTTGAAATGGACAATGGCTCCCGTTTCACGGCATCGTTTGACACGAAAGACAGCGTTTATCCCGCCAATGCGATGAATAAATGCGTCAATGAGTTGCGGCAAACTGTGAGCGAGTTAAATAGGTTGTAGTAATTGACGGTCGAAAACAACAGGGCGACGGTTGCTTGGACAGGTTGTCATTACGAAACCTCTAGTCGTTCAGTCTAACTGCGGTCAGAACTTGCCGGGTGTCTCGGTAGATTTATGTGGATATAGCAACAGAACATCTGGCGAACATCCATGCGTCCTATTAAGTTGATGTTCTGGCTATCGCATGGATGTCAGCGGCCGGATTGCCCGGTGCGTTTGATGTCACGTGCGGTGTCGAGGCAGTGGCGCAGATCACCCGCATCGACGCGCAGAATGGGCCTCAGGGTACCTCTGCATAGGTAGTGCCTGTCGCACGGGTGGGGTTAATGAACAGGACCCTAGAGACAATTGAAAAACAAGTCCCGCCTCATGACAATGGTTCAAAGCCGAAAGGCATTAGAACGGGCGTGGGAAGTAATTAAAGAAAATGCCCAAACATCGACCTCTGACGATGTGCGTAGCGAAGTCCAGATATTCGCCGAGAAGGCGACTGAGAATATCAACTCGCTAAGCGCGCAGCTTGCGAAACGGTCCTTCAAATTTGGAAAAGCTAAAGGCATTCCTGTCCCTAAGAAAACACCAGACGGCAAGAAAAGCAGTAAATTCCGGCCGATTGTACTTGCTCCGCTGAAATCGCGGATCGTTCAGCGTGCCGTGCTAAACGCACTCTCCACAGTCGATGCGCTCAAGCCGTTCGCCGAAAACCCTTACAGCTTTGGCGGAATCGCAAAATCGACAGACGGCCTTGGCGCAGTACCAGCAGCCGTGCAAGCGGTGCTGAAGGCAATCGGCAATGGGGCGACCCATGTGGCATTTGCCGATATTCGTTCATTCTTCACAAAGATACCAAAGCAGCAAGTTTTGAATATTATCAGTGAAGCCATCGACGATCCCGAATTCACGGCATTCGTTGCTGAGGCAATTAGAGTCGAACTCGAGAATATGGTCGAGTTGAAAGAAAAAGCCGAGGCTTTTCCCATCCATGATGTAGGCGTTGCGCAAGGGAATTCATTATCGCCCCTGCTTGGAAACATTGTGCTGCACGATTTTGATCGACAAATGAATCAAGGAGATTGTTGTTGTATCCGATACATCGACGACTTTATCATTCTGGCACCTTCCGCTGCCGCCGCTCAAGCCCGGATGCGGTTGGCTAAGCGGATATTAGCTCAGTTCGACATGACTCTTTCGGAAGAAAAGAGCACTGTGGAGCCGCTGTCCGTGATCGAAAAATTCGATTTTCTCGGAATTGAATTCAATAACGGGTTGCTTCGCCCCTCGCAAAAGGCGGTGAACCGACTATACGACAACATAACGGTGCGTTTTGCGAAAAGCCTCAAGGGAATGCGCACTACTAAGCCCGGCACTCTGGTATCTCGGCATTATTCGCTCGTGGCAACGCTCCACCGTGTTGACAGCATTATTCGTGGTTGGGGAAAGCATTATCGGTTCTGCAATGATAGAGACTTGTTCAGACGGATAGACAAGCGTTTGTACGAGATGGTGGGCGAATATCTGGCCCAATATCGTGAGATTAAGAGAAAGCGCGCGTCCACTTATGCGGCATCGCTTCTGGGTATTGATGAGCTTGCACACCATAAGCGGGCAGAACTAACCTGGCCTGCTCGCACCAAGAAACCCTGAACTTGAAGCACGTGTCACTGAAAAAGTCGTATCTCCTCAGACCGCTGCTATCGGCGAGAGGATGTCATAGCGCCGCTGTGGCAGCTTCTGGACAGACCATGCATCAGCTACTGATCTCATTTGCTGTTTTGAGATTCCTGCAAAACGTTGGTGACGTCGAAACCATTTTCGGTCGCCACTTGCTTCTGATTACTTGGAATCGGCGATGCAAATATCGCAAATGCACAAAAAAGTGCAATAATCACTCCACCTATGCCGTAGAATAAATTAATTTTGCCGTTCGATTTCAGCTCCCAACAAAGGAATCTCACTGGACTACTAGCGCTGATCGAGGAGCCCAACGCTATGGCGGGAATACTTTTGCCAAATTTGGTTTCGATCATAGTAGCATGGTCGACCGCCCCCTTTAACAATCGGTGATACCAATGACGGTCCATAAACCAGAAGCCAGCCCAGATGGTTAAAGCAATTATCGCAATCGCAACCGACAAGCTGATGTTCGACCCAAAGACATGAACGGCAAGGCCATCACGAAAGGTAATTCCAGCGGCCGCCATCATCGCACCAGTGACTGTCATCGCAAAATTACGAATCTGCATCTCGATCTGATTGAAGTGCTGCTGAACATCGACGGACTTTTTCCAAATGTCGATCATGTGTGTTGCGTTTAATTCGGCAACATTGGCCTCTTGGCTGACAAAATCAAAGCTCTGCAGTATTTCTCCAAAGAAGTCTATTGAAGTTGTTGGTACTATGGTTCGTAATGTGGTGCGTGTTTCTCTTTCAATATCTTCGTCGGTCCAGTGAGAGACCTTGCGCAAAAGATCATAGCCCGGGTGGGATTGAGAAACACCATACTTGGCGAACACATCGTATACCCCCGCATCCTGGGCCATTGCCACATCTTTAAAGAGACTGTCGCCTGCATATACACACTCATCTGGCTTTGCTTTAAGATCGGTTATTATTTCCCGCAGCAGTCTCGCGTTCGGCTTTAGCTCATTGGGTGCTGTGTGACGAATTTCAGTAATTTGAAGCTCGTAGAATTCATCCGGCAAGCTGCGAACTTGGGCAACGCCTACGCCAGTCGGCAAGTCGTGATCCTTCGGGCAATAAAGGTAATCGATTACACCATCAAGGCCGAGCTTTTTTAGCCTGTAACCACTGTAGAATGACAATGACTCCGTATAAGCGATGATGCGTGCACCTCGGTTCTTAATTTGCCATAATGTTTTTAGGACTGTTGGATAAAGACGAAGGGACCGGTCCCTTTCTATTTTTGATGCCTGGACCTCTTGTGCCAGATAATCTCTTAAGTTGCTTCCGTTAGGTGTCTCGAACTTGAGTTCATCCAATAAGAAGGTGTATTCCGATGTCCGGCGATTCCTGTGTATCTCGCGAATGTTCTTTTCTAAAACCATAGGATCGATGCCAACACGGTCACGTAATCCTTCATAAATGGGCAAGAAGGACGCGTGCCAAATGTGGAACCAGTCATAAAGCGTGTTATCCAAGTCCACGATCAATGTGTTCACTTTTGGCTTCATGTTCACTCCTTCAAACCGCCGAAGCGGTACAGCATGTAAATGGCTTGTTCAAACGCGATTTGTCTCAAGCTTCATAAAGTGCCCCTCTTAACTCCATGTGGCTGCTAACCAACAACACTTCCTGTGCCAATACTGATCGGCAATCAGGCATTGTAGCTCTCAAGCTTTTGCATTGTGAAGCTGAATACCACTGTCGAGATATTTGTCGATTAGCCGCTTGAATTCTGCAGCTGTTTCCAAATTACTACTCCGAGTAGAGCCAGATTTACGTTGAAGTCGAATTTCGCAACTTTGAAAGCGTCGAACGGCTGCAACCAGTAGCAGCTATAATGCTGTTCCAGCTTTGACCGCCCTCCAGCATTTTCCGAAGTGCTGCATTCCGCGATTTGTTTTCTGGCCTGCCTTTATATTTTCCATCGGCTTTGGCCTTGGCTATTCCTTGTTTCTGCCGCCGCCTGCGATCATCATAATCTTTTCGAGCTATGGCCGCGATCATATCCAGAAGCATACTGTTGGAGTTGCCCCATAAAAACCGGACATTTTCAGGATTGAGCATTTCGGCTCAGGAACTCTCGTGGAGATTGATATCCTAAAGCCTTGTGCGGGTGAAGATTGTTGTAGTGCTCGAACCATGATGGCAGTTGAGCCATGACAGTTTC
>NZ_VCIG01000021.1 GCF_006345815.1 Ochrobactrum sp. CGA5
ACAAGCGCAAAGCGTTGCAGCCGGAACAAAAACGGCTTTCAGGCTGCGCCCGAACCTTCCGTTTTTCTTCCGTCTGCAATCCTTGACTGAAAATCACACTGTCTGGGGGCGGTCTGCGCCCGCCCCCTCTGCCGGGGTTAATGCACGAGGCATTACCCGACAAAGGGCGCGGCTTCGCCCACTGGCAAAAGGATTTCGGATATGGCTAGTCCACGGCGCGATGTTTATCAGGAGATTACCAACAAGATCATTGCCATGCTGGAAGAAGGCAAGCGCCCTTGGTTGCAGCCTTGGCAGGATGGCGAAGGTGTAGCTTCATTTCCCATCCGTTCGACCGGCGAACCATATCGCGGTATCAATGTCTTGCTTTTGTGGAGTGAAGCCGCAGACAAAGGCTATAACTCGCCTTACTGGTTTACTTACAAGCAGGCCGCAGCGCTAAAAGCCCACGTGCGCAAAGGCGAAACGGGAACCACCATCGTTTACGCTGGCAGCATCCAGCGCACCGACACCGACGAAGCGACGGGCGAGGATAGTGCGACAGATACCAACGCAGGAGAATGCCCCTATGCGCGCTTTATATCGTCTCACATCGAGCGTTTCGTTCGGTTTGGTGATCGCGCTCCATCTGACCGGAAATGCGAACGCGGCGGCTGGAGAGGAAAGAAGCGGACTTGTCGTCAATGTTGTGGATGGTGATACGCTGAAACTGGTCGAGAACGGCCAGAAAATCCGACTTACCGGCGTTGACGCCTGCGAAATATCGCAAAAGGCCAGATCGCCGCTCGGCCAGACAATCGACTGTGGCACGGACGCGAAAGCAGCGCTTATCCGCTGGACAGCGAATAAGACAATCACATGCCAGATTGACGGACAAGACACGTATAAGCGGTTGCTGGCAACCTGTGGCAATGACGAGATTCCGGACTTTGCCGCAGAGCTAATCCGGCAGGGCCTAGCAGTCGCCTACCGTTACAAGGGCCGCGTCACCGAACCTGTTTACGAGCAGATCGAGCAAACAGCGAAACAGGGAAAAGTCGGCCTTTGGGCACTCGATTTTGATCAGCCGTGGACGTACCGTCGCCACAATTAACGGTGCGGTTCGTTATCAATTTAGCTCTTACGATAAAAGCACCCAGACAACCAATACGACCATCAAACCCAACAATGCGACGAGGTAGATTCCTATCCCCGGAATCCCGAATAGCTCTATCATCAATTCTCTATACATGTGCGGTCCCAACGCGGGACCGCGCTTCTTATGGCGTAGTCTAATTTTCGTTGATCACGGCTTTCATACGATCCCGCAGCGACGGTTCAACCAAATGTGGTTGCATACTATAAATGCGAGCGCCGATTGTATACGCGGCGCTTTGCATCATCTGGTCCGTCAGCCAATCCGGGCGATCACCGGGAAAGCCTTTTTCGGTCATCAAAAGATTGACCAGTAATTCAAATCGATCCCTGCATTGATCCTGATCGTCGGGAAGGATGATATTAAGCCCGGATTTTTTGAGCCTTATGATAAAATCGCAGGCATCACTTACCGCTTTTTGCAAATCATCTTCGGTTGCTGATCTCAGTTGGTGTTCGACAAGGAAACCACGGTCGATATTGTGCATTGTTATCTCACCCGTTTTTGAAAACCGGCTTGCCTTCCCATTTTTTTATTCGTTACATTTGTCTTGAGCGCAGCGGTGAGGAAACCGCGTTCCGTTTCCCCCCCATCATTGTTGCGCTCAACCTTTTTGGCGCTCACGCGCATGCGGGTGTCGATAGCCCGATGCGACTAGTCGTCAGGATTATCAACGTCACAACCCACGCCATGGCAGCCCATGTAATTGCCTTGCGTGTCAAAGTTCGGATTGCCGTCCCGGTCGAATTGTGGCCGATTGTCTATCTCGCTTTCCTCGCGGCGACGGCGTTCCTTTTCCTTCTTGCGCTCGCGCTTGCGTTCCTCACGCGCTCGGTCCTCTCGTTCCCATTCCCGTCTTTTTTCGTCAGCGCGGGCGCTTTGCTCCATCATGCAGTTTGCGAATGCGTCTGTACCTGGCTTGAAACCGAAAGAGGCACATGTGTCCTGATCGACCTCCTCCGCTGTAACGCAGCCGGCAACCGCCAGCGGGACCAGTGCAAGCAATAAGTATCTGAGTTTCAGCTTTGTCATGAACGCTCCCATAGAAAATGCCGCTTGGCTGGTTTCAGTTTTGATGACGGCGCATTCGACCGAATGCCTTGTTGTCGGCGTCGGGTATAAAGGCTGGACCTACAATACGGATTGAGCGTGAAGGGGCGGGACGAAGCGATTGCGATGGAATTTCAGCCACAGCCACCGGGTCTTGATCGTCTGGCCTCACACCCGGTTTTGGTAAGACGGCATCGGCAAGGTGCTTCGATTGCCTTTTGGCCGCAAAGCCCGAACTGACTTTCCGAACGTAGCCGTTCCAATCGCAGCGTTCGAACTTACCTTCACCGTGATAATCATAAGCTGTTGCGAGATCCGCATAGACCTCACCAGTCAGGACCGAAACCATATCGGCGGCTTCTTCGTTTTGGTCGTTGATATAAACCGCCATAGCGTCGGTCTTGCAGATCATCTTGCATTGAATGAGAGCGGCATCCGTACCGCCTTTTTGCTTGTACTGCGAATTGGGCGTCGGGAAATAATAGCCATCCGACAGGCGCACACAGTATTGAAGGGCATTTTTCGGCCCGCGCACCTTTTTCGGGGCTTCCGTTGCTGGTTGTGGTCGAGCATTGCCTGCAGCCGACACCTTCATGGCTTTCGGCTTGGTAGGCGCCTTGGCTGTTCGGGCTTCGGCCTTGCATTCATTATTTGCAGCCGCAGTAGCGCGTAACTCCTGCTGCACCTCATTGATTTTCATCCCCACTTCACGGCAGGCATTGAAAAGTCCGCCGCCCGTGTCACCGGGCTTGCAGCCGCGCCCGCGCTGGATCGAGCGCAAAGCCGATAACTGCCTTTGCAGCATCTTCACGGCGGGGCTTTGACCCGAAATTCCAGAGCCGCATGAAGCGGCCATTGCTGTATCGGGAAAAGCCGCGGCTACAACCACCAAGGAAATTGCAGTCAGTTTCGTCATCATGTCCGTTGCCCTTCGGAACTGATTATCGAACAAGCCTCAATTGAACCGGATCGGCCGGAATTTCGGAGTGATACGCAGCGCGTACAAACATCGGGTAGGGCTGCAAGCCGTCCATCATGGCAGTCAGTGCAAGTTGCAGATATAGCGGCGCATCCGGACGTTCGATTGATTTGAGCGCCGCACGCGATAATCCTAACCGGCTCGCAAGCTGACACTCGGTTGTGTTCAGTCTCTTGCAGGGGTCACGACAAGAACACCGCGAAATCGTACGCGACTTTGGACGAACCGTGAACACACCCAGTATCAGGCCTGTGTGATTGCACCATTCCAGCCGATGCGGCTCAATGTATCGATGAGTGTCGATCGAGGAATGTTGAATGATCGGCAGACGGACGCTTTGCTCGTTCCGGCTTTCAAGGCTGCGAGGATCTGTTCCATCTTTTCGGGATCAATCGCGAGTGGCCTGCCACCCTTACGTCCTCGTCGGCGCGCTGCTGCCAATCCCGCATTCACCCTTTCCTGAGTGAGGGAACGTTCATATTGAGCAAGGGCGCCGAAGAGCGAAAAGAAAAGTTCGCCCTGCGCTGTCGTCGTGTCCATCTGTTCGGTCAAGGAACGAAACGATATGCCTCGGCTCTTGAGATCGTTGATGATCGACAGCAGGTGCGGCAGGGAACGGCCGAGACGATCAAGTTTCCAGACGATCAGGCAATCACCGGATCTCAAATCTGCCAGACATGATTTCAATCCCGGCCGATCGTCGCGAGCACCGCTTGCCTTGTCGGAATGCAGATGACGCTCATCGACGCCCGCAGCAATCAGAGCATCCCGTTGCAGGTCAACATTTTGACGATCATCTATGGATGAAACACGCATATATCCAACAAGCATGTACGAAAAACCATATTCTTGATGTATTCGTACATAGCATCATTCCGACAGGGTTTTCCATATAAATATAAGCATCCAGGATCGCCGTATTACTGCTGATCGCAGTTGCAGACGGAAAACATGTGTTTTCCGTCAGAGCGTGTAATTGCAGATTGCCCTGGTACTCATGATATGCGCAAACATGTTTGCGATCGATTAACCATTGTTACCAATCGAACGCATTTCCGGAACTGAAGGATTGGCTCTCGTTTTTGTAGTACCGGTTGGCGGAGCCCGAGGGTAGAAGTACCTCTCTGCAACATTTCCATACGCTCCGAACGCAATATCTGCTATACTCTCTCAGGGAGTATTGCGAGGAGTGCAGTCATGCGCAACCTATCGATGAGCATGCTTGTTGCATCGCTTTTCGGAGCAAATGTTGCCTATGCGGAGCCCGTCATTTTCCATACAGAAACATTCGGTGATCAAACCACCGTTACCATGGCACTGACTTCAAGCTCGGCATTGTTGCAACAGGAATACGATTATGGCGTCACCATAAATCTTGTCGAAACCGATGGGACGGATTCATCGGTTTATCGTGACAACGGTTTACACAAAGCGCTCGTGAAATGCCGCGAGACTCCCGGAAAGATATTTGTCGGAGGCAAGGAATACCGGGTTGTTGCGGGCTTGAATGCGTCGTTCCATGACAAATGGAAAAATGAACTCTGGCGGGCAGTTTGCCTGCAGCCCCCGATCTCGTGAAACTGTCCATTTACATAGTTCCCGGTTACCGCTTGATCCCGTTGGACATTCCACACGCGATACAGCATTAATTGCGCCGATATTTCGAACGGTACGCAACGCGGAGCCTTGAATGTTTTTCATAATATCCAAAGTGCTCGGCTATCTGATATTGCCGTCGAATTTCATAGGTATTCTTGGTGTTCTCGGCATGTTGGCTTTGCTCTTCGGAATCCGACGAGCCGGAGTTTCGCTGTTGGTGATTTCTGCCTTCCTGTTTGCCGTCGTCGGCTGGTCTCCGCTCGGGCCCGCGGCCCTGATGGTTTTGGAGGACCGTTTTCCGCAACCCACGATTTCGGGATCGGTGGCAGGCATCGTAATGCTCGGCGGCGCGGTCGACACCCATATCACAGGCGAGCGCCACAGTCCGGCGCTCAACGAAGCGGGCGAACGGGTGACGGCGACCGCCGAGCTCGCCCGGGATTACCCTGAGGCCCGTCTCCTTCTTTCGGGTGGAGCAAATCACCTTGTCCATGACAACACTCCAACGGAATCGCAGATCGCCAGGGATGTGCTGGTGAAGATTGGTGTGCCTGAGAGCCGCATCACAGTTGAAGAGCTGTCCCGCAACACCTGCGAAAACGGATCGCAAAGCGCGGCGGTATTTCAGACGAAACCCGGGGAACAATGGCTGCTCGTCACTTCCGCGAGCCACATGCCGCGTGCTGTCGCATGTTTTCGGGCGGCCGGAGCCAAAATCATTCCCTATCCCGTGGATTACCGTACCCGCGGCAGCGCTGACCTCCGGAGACCCGTGGCGACGATTGCCGCCGGCCTTGCCACATCCGATCTCGCCGCGCATGAATGGCTGGGTTTATTGATCTACAGGGCGCTCGGATTGACCGACGAGTTGTTTCCTGCCGCGTAGACCGGATCCTGAGGCGAACGCACATTCTTCTGCGATGGGAACAATATCTGCCTGCCGCCGTTTCGGGGATGGAGGCCACACTCGAGCATGTTCGACATCGCAAGGTTCACCCAAATCCTTATAGCTTGCCTTTTGGCCGTCGTTCTGGCGGCGGGAACCATGCCAGCGCGTGCCGACAATCATTTCACGACAACCAATCAGGCAATAGCAGACTGCGCCAAGGAACATCGGACCTCCGGTGATAAGCACACTGCTAAATATCCTTCGGGGCAGGCACAATGCTGCTCGATTGGACACTGCTGGGTGGCAACCGAGATCGGTGCCCCTTTCTTTGCCGTTGCTGAAACAAGACTAAAGGTTGCCGATCTCACGAACCTGATGACCGTCAGCCACCCCTCCGCACGGCTTGAGCGACCTCCGCAAACGATCTGACTTCACTCGTTTCAACGTTATGCCTCACGCGTTCCGGCGGAGGCATTGATTCAATCCACGTTTCGTGAAGGAAGAAAACATTGCGTATTTTAACTCCAATACTGACTGCCGTGATGCTGCTCGGAGGTACTTCGTTTGCCTTGTCACAGGAAGCGATGAGCAAGGACCATAAGATGGATGCAATGGCTTCCGAAATGCCTGCCGCCTGCAAAGCTGCCGACGGCATGAAAATGTCGAAAACCCGGACCCCAATGCATAAGATGCCCAAGATGGACGCTGCGCATTCCGATCTTATGGACGCCATGATGGGCATGATGAAGCCTGCCGCCATGCAGGGCATGATGGCGAAGGACCCGGATGTAGCATTCGTGTGCGGCATGATCGTCCACCATCAGGGCGCGATCAATATGGCCAACGCCGAACTCAAGAACGGGGATGACCCGTGGGCGAAAGACATGGCCCAAAAGGTCATCGATGCCCAGACCAAGGAAATTGCCGACATGACGACATGGCTGGACAAGCAAGCGAAATGACGTTAAACGAAGAAGGAGGATCATCATGATGAACCATACAAACGCCGACATGAAAGCCTGCATCGAACATTGCCTGGCCTGTTACGCGACATGCCTTTCCACCGCAACCGGACACTGCCTTGAGATGGGCGGCGAGCATACCGAGAAGAAGCATTTCACATTGATGCTCGCCTGTGCTGAAATCTGCCGGACGTCGGCCCACTTCATGCTTATCGGCTCACCGCATCACAAGCATACTTGCGGTGAGTGCGCGGAGATATGTGCGGAGTGTGCGGACGACTGCGAGAGGATCGGCGACATGCAGGAATGTGTCGACGCCTGCCGCCGCTGCGCCGAATCCTGCAGGAAAATGGCCGCCTGAAGCCAGTCACGCGCGGGTGGCAATAATAGTGCCGCCCGCGCGGATTTCCGCTTGTGCTTCCAGTAAGTGGAAGCTTTACTTTGCCTCGATGTTGCCGGGAAAACATTGCGATTTCGTACTTGCACGTCTGCAGACAGACGTACGGTTTTACGGTTTGCTTTGACCGTCGGGGTTTCGTGCGCACTTTTTTCGGGCGCTTGGGCGGACCCCGAAATCCGCGGCATCGTCAAGATGCGGCAGGAATCCATGAAGGAAATGGCGAAGGCGGGCAAGACCATAGCGGGGATGTTTGAAGGCAAGATTCCCTATAGCGCCTCCGACTTCAAGCAGGCAGCCGAAACGATCAAGACTCGGTCCGGCGACGCGCTCATTAAGGAATTTCCCGCCATGTCGCTCGGCCCGCCGTCAGCTGCGAAAACCGAAATTGAACTGTCGCATGACGAGTTTGACGCACTCGCCCGCAAGGTCGCTGAGTTTGCCGCCGTTGTTTCCGCATCGGCGGACAAGGCACCGGACGGAATATCGCAGGACATGCGGATGGGCGCTTCGGTGTCCACTACGGGCAGCAGTCTTCTTTGGAAACGCAGGGCAGGTCGGGACGAAAAACAAGACATCAGCAAGATTCCGGCCGAGCATGCCTTTCATCTCATGATGCAGGAATGTTCGGCCTGTCACACCAAATTTCGGGAAAAGGTCCAGTAACAGTCGGCATTTGCCGTCAACGCCAATGAATTGTGCACGGAGAGCCTACCATGTTCGTTCAACCGATCGATTACATCCTTGCAGCCTGGTTTGTCCTCGCCGCAATCAGCACGGCCTACGTGGCGTGGGACCAATTCCACAACAATCCCGAACCGGCCGTGATGAAGTGGGGTTTCATTCTCGTCACCCTCTATCTCGGACCTGTCGGCCTCCTGCTCTACGTGCTGGCCGACAAGGAGCCGAGACCCGGCACCCATGAAGAATTCATACAGCCGCTGTGGAAGCAGGGCATCGGCAGCACCATTCACTGTGTCGCGGGCGACGCCACCGGGATCATCATCGCGGCCACCATCACTGCAGTGATCGGTTTGCCCATGTGGGTGGACATTATCATCGAGTATATCGCTGGCTTTGCCGTGGGCCTGTTCATCTTTCAGGCGCTGTTCATGAAGAACATGATGGGCGGTACCTATTGGGAGAATGTCCGCAACTCGTTCATGCCTGAATTCATCAGCATGAACGCCATGATGGCGGGGATGGCTCCGGTAATGGCCATACTGATGATGGGCCGCGACATGCGTGCCATGTGGCCGGGAGAACTCCTGTTCTGGGGAGTCATGGCTCTCGGCATCGGTGTCGGTTTCGCGGTGGCGTATCCCTTCAATGTCTGGCTGGTCTCCAAAGGACTCAAGCACGGCCTGATGACCGAGCGCAAGGAGCGCGTGGCGCAAGCAGCGCATGCCCACCACGCAAAAGCAAAGTCGAGTGCGCACGAAGGACACAGTGCGCCTGATCAGGACAACCAACCGCAACAAGGCAAACATGGGCAGGACAAGAAATCCGCTCACGGCCAACACAGCGGGGGTCTGCCTCCCGCTTTCGCCCCGACACGCACGCAGGTTGCCGCAATGGCGACATTCACCACATTGATGCTGGTCGGCGGCTTCGCGTATCCGTTTACCAAGGTCAACATGCAGCTCACGGCGCACGAAGTCGGCGGCACGATTATGGCTCCGGGTATGATCATGGATTTCGACACCCCGGCCGATTCCATGCGCGACATGGCTGCCGTCGATCCTCGACTTACAGCCTTCAAGGCCGAAGATGATGCCCAGGGAGGCAAGGTGTTGGAACCCCGCATCGAAGATGGAGTGAAGGTGTTCGATCTCGAGGCGTCGGTCATCCGGTGGTCGATCCTGCCCGGAGAAACGGTCGAGGCGTATGCCTATAACGGCGAGGTGCCGGGTCCCACGCTTCGCGTGACCGAGGGCGACCGCATCCGCATCAATGTCACCAATAAGCTGCCCGAAAGCACCACGATCCATTGGCACGGGCTGATCCTGCCCAACGAGATGGACGGTCCCGCTGAAATCACGCAGGAGCCGATCCAACCGGGCAAGAGCTTCACGTATGAGTATACCGTTGGACAGCACGGCACCTATTTCTATCACACGCACGACCATGTCGATCGCCAGCAGTCGCTTGGCCTTTACGGCGCACTGATAATCGATCCGAAAGACCCGGCCGACGATATCGTCGCCGATCTAGAATATACCGTTCAGTTGCAGGAATGGTTGAAACGGGAGTGGCTGACTTTTCCGTCGATGCCGATGGAGGGCGGCTTTCCGAACTTCTTCACCATCAACGGAAAGGCGTTTCCGGCCACGGACACCATCAAGATGAAGCAGGGGCAGCTGCTGAAAGTGCGGTTTGTCGGATCACACACGACCGCCATCCATCCCATGCACATCCACGGCGGACCGTTCCAGGTGGCCGCGGTTGACGGGGAAACGTTGCAGGAATCTGCCCGGTATATGGCGGATACCGTGAATGTCGCGCCGGGACAACGCTACGATGTACTTTGGCGTGCGCAGCGCCCCGGCAAATGGCTCGTCCACTGTCACATCCCGCATCACACGACCAACAACAATGTCGAAATGAAGGGCGGTGGCGGCCTCATGCTGGTGATCGATGTGGAATAGGGATTTGAACAAAAGAGTTGTCACGGCCGTGGTAAAGGCCGTGACATTGGATGTCTCAGGCAGATGCCCGAACCGGAGCGGTGAAGCGTTTCAGCCGCATCGCATTTCCGAGAACAAAGACGCTCGAAAGCGCCATTGCCCCCGCAGCCAGCATCGGCGAGAGCAAGGTTCCTGTAACGGGATAGAGCACGCCCGCCGCAACCGGGATCAGGCTGACATTGTAGGCGAATGCCCAGAACAGGTTCTGGGCTATGTTACGCATCGTCTCCTTGGACAGGGCGATCGCATTGGTCACCCCGAGCAGGTCGCCAGACATCAACACGACATCGGCGCTTTCGATAGCCACATCGGTCCCGGTGCCGATGGCAATACCGACATCGGCTTCAGCAAGCGCCGGCGCGTCATTGATGCCGTCACCGACAAACGTGACTGTCCGGCCGCCAGCCCTCAGGCGCTTGACCGCCTCGACCTTGCCGTCCGGCAGGACTTCGGCAACGATCTCGTCGATGCCCAGTTTCGCGGCTATGGCTTCTGCAGTCCGGCGGTTGTCTCCCGTGATCATAGCAACCTTCAGGCCAAGCCCATGCATCGCACGAATGGCCTCGGCCGTTGTTGGCTTGATCGGATCGGAGACCGCAACGATCGCGGCAAGCCTGCCATCGACAGCCGCGTAGAGCGGTGTCTTGGCGTCATGACCCATTTGCCCGGCTATAGTTGCGAAAACGCCGACATTGACGCCGAGTTTCTCCATGTAGCGGTCAGCCCCCACGGAGACGGTGACGCCGCCGATATTGGCGGTGACTCCATATCCGGGAATCGCTTCAAAGTCTTGGGCGTCATCGATTTTGATGCCTTCCGACTTCGCCGCTGCGACAATGGCCGCCGCAACCGGATGTTCCGAAGAGGCTTCAACCGAAGCGATCAGCGACAGCACAGGCGCGCGGTCGAATCCTTCGGCCACTTGGACGTCGGTCAGTTCAGGACGGCCTGCTGTAAGCGTTCCCGTCTTGTCGAGGGCTACGACGTGGGTACCCTTCAACGTTTGCAGGGCTTCGCCATTGCGGAAGAGGATGCCAAGCTCGGCGGCGCGACCCGTGCCGACCATAATCGAGGTAGGCGTCGCCAGCCCCATTGCACAGGGGCAGGCGATGATCAGCACCGCAACCGCGTTGACCAGAGCGAAAGTGAGGGCTGGGTCCGGACCGAACAGCAGCCAGGTAACGAACGTCAAGGCCGCAGCCGCCACGACCGCAGGGACGAACCATGCCGTGACCTTGTCGACGAGTGCCTGGATCGGCAGCTTAGAGCCCTGCGCGGTTTCCACCATCTTGATGATCTGGGCGAGCAGGGTGTCCGACCCGACCTTTGTGGCCCGGTAGGTGAAGCTACCGGTCTTGTTGATTGTGCTGCCGATAACTTCGTTACCTGCCGTCTTGGCCACAGGGATTGGTTCGCCCGATATCATGGATTCGTCCACATAGGATGAACCGCCGAGAACCTCGCCGTCGACCGGGACCTTGTCGCCGGGGCGTACCTGGATGATGTCGCCGACCTGCACGTCCTGAAGGGCGACGTCGACAAATTCGCCGTTGCGCTCGACGCGGGCGGATTTTGCCTGAAGGCCCATCAGCCTTTTGATTGCCTCGCTCGTGCGTCCCTTGGCTTTTGCTTCCAGAAACCGTCCGAGCAGGATCAGCGTAATGATGACGGCGGATGCCTCATAGTAGACGTAAGCAGTGCCCTCAGGCAGCACATGCGGGGCGAACGTCGCAATGACCGAATAGGCCCACGCAGTACTCGATCCCAATATGACCAGTGAGTTCATCTCTGGAGCAAAACGGGCGAGGGCGGGCAAACCCTTTTTATAAAACCGCAACCCGGGACCGAACTGGACGATGGTCGCCAGAACGAAGTAGAGAATATAGAGAGGTTGTTGTCCGACGACAGTCAGAAGCCAATGATGCATCGCCGGAATAAGGTGAGACCCCGTTTCGAGAACGAAGATGGGAAGCGTCAGGACTGCCGCTATCGACAAGTCCCGTTTCAAGCTCCGTAGTTCCCGGTCCTTTGCTTCCTGGCGGGCGTCGCCGTCCGTTGCCGCAGCAGTCTGGCGGCTCGGTTCATAGCCTGCCTGCCGGATCGCGGCATCTATAGCGGTGGACGGTGTACCCGCCACCGTTTCAACAGTGGCGCGTTCAGTGGCTAGGTTGACCGAGGCCTTGACGACGCCGGGTACTGCGGCAATCGCCAATTCCACGCGGCGTACGCACGAGGCGCAGGTCATGCCTTCGATGCCGATTTCGGAGACCTCGGTACCGACCTCATATCCTGCGCCTTGAATGGCGGCCATGACCTCTTGAGTTTTCATCGGACCATTGAAGCCAACCGCAGCCGTTTCAGTGGCGAGATTTACCGAGGCCGACATTACTCCGGGAACTTTGGCGATCGCCATTTCCACGCGGCGTACGCAGGAAGCGCAAGTCATGCCTTCGATCCGTCTTGCCGAGGATGAAACCGATCAATTGTCCGCCTGCCACCCCGCCCAATGTGCCCATCACGGCATTCCAGAACGCACCCACATCAGCGACATGAACGATTTTCCCGAACACGGAACCGCCGAGAAATCCGCCTAATAATTGAGCAATAAGAGAAACCATTAGCTTCCTAATAGTCGAACTTGGATCAATACAGGAAGAGGCTATTAAATAATGCTTCCTGCTTCTTAGGATCAGTTTTGGACTGCAAATCTGTCTAAACATAAAACAACAGTAATGTTGCTATATCAAGCCCCATTTTCGCCACATTAGGAACTAGTTAAGAGCAGCCACGAGCAGTTGTAATCGTTTGATTGACTGTGAATAACTGCTCTTCATGTACCAATATGGTACACATTATTCTAATCGCGGATACGTTGCAGACGATCCATCGCACAAGGAATGGGGTTATTCGCCGTGAGCCGGTACAGAATCTTGGTTCTGAAAGACGACGAAACCGACGAAGAAGGCGCAATTGGTTACGATCGTCCAATGAGATCGTTCTTTTTTCAGGGCTTTGTCAACCAAGACCCGGAAGATGACAGACCGGAAATCTGGCTTGGTAACATTCTGGACGAATACCCAACCCTCGAAACCTTGCTCAATGAAGTGAAGCGCAGAGGCTACAAGATCGGTGCGCTTGAACACAGCGCGATCATCGAAATGATGCGCGAGGCAGGAGAAAAGCCCGTACCAAGTCTTGCAGAACGTCTTGGTCTTATGATCTGACACCATGAAAGGGCAATAACTTACCTATGAACGGAAAAGAATTTCACCGGAAAATCTGGGAAATATTAGAGCCTCTCGATTCCTCAAATTTTCAGGTTCTTCGTGCTGTGGCAGCAGCGAATAACGATATCGAAAAGATCGAAGCTCAGACCGAAATCAAACTTCCAGACTACTACAGGGATTTTGTCAGTTCGGGGAATTGCAATGGCTTGGCCGTTTGCGCGCGCGAAGAAGTCTGGCCAGCTCCAAAAGAGGGCGACATAGCGCCCGCATGGACCTTTTATCGCGGCGTGACTTTGCTTGGTATTGATGCGCCCGATCTACCCGAATTTGCGAGCATTGCCGAAACGCATGATAGGCTCATAGCCAAAGGCATCGAAAACGTTTTGCCGCTCATCAAGATTTGGGGCAATGGCAGTTCATTTTATGGCGTCAACCGTTCTGGTGAAACCGTCATTGCCGAAGATGACGAAGTGACGATCTTAAAAGGCGATCTTACGGACGTTTATGCGGAAATGATCGCAAATCTAGTCCAATATCAAAAGGACATGGAAAAGAGGCTTGAAGCCTCACGCGGCCTGTTTGGCAAAAGCAGATAAATGAAGCGGCCCGTAGGCCGCTGCTTTTATTCTTATTTAATCGGAACGCATGGAATTTTTTGCGCAGGGATTACACCCGTCTTTATATCAGCTGGGCCGGTACGTGCTGCCGAGCAACCAAACAGGGACTTATCATCCTGCAGAATGATAAGCGGTCCGACCGTTCCTTTAATTTCAAAGCCTTCTGACACAAGCTCCACGATGGATTTTTGCCCCTCGGTCAACTGAGCAGGCTCATTCGTGGTGAATCCTTGAGCAAGGGCCGGGTTGGACACAATAATCAGCGCCGCAGACGCCATGAGAACGGTTTTCATGGTTGTTTCCTTTTCGTGGTCGATACCTGGAGCGGCCATTTATTGGCAGTTAATCGGCATAGTAATTGCTTGGAATCCCTTTCGGGCCTTCGGATAGTGAATGACGCCGGAATCTGCCTTGCAGCCGGTGGCCGTTGAAATCAATTTTTCCGCGTCATTACTCCAAATCGACAATTCATCGTTGTAAGTTAGCGTGGCTTCCGTCTTTGCTGTCCTGTCCCAAGAAACTTGTACGTCCGAGCCTTTGAATTGTACCGTCTTCACTTCCTTTGTCGTAACTGTATTCACGTCACTGCTTGAAGTCGTGGAACATGCAGAAACAGTCATCGCAAGAGCGGTCAGAGCAATAAAATTCGTACACGGTTTCAAAAGGTTCTCCAATTCTTTCAGTCTTATCCTAACGCGCAATCTTCGTTGCTTCGCTAGTCATTTTTATCATGGCGCATCGAGCGAATGACAGTCGCAATATTGTCTTCGTCAACTTCTGTCGCAAAATCGCGCATCAAGTGGTTTTTGGCTAACTCGTGGAGCGCTTGAAGCACTTCGATTTGGACCCATCCCGCATCCACGCCACGATCTGTCAGCGCTATAAAGGCATCTTCCAGAGCCTCTTGGCAGTGAATATCGCGGTCGGGATAATCGCCAAGTTTGCGCGGCCCGCGTATTTTCTGTTCTTCGCTCATGGTTTCGTTCCCATCTTTTAAGCTATTCAAACCAAGCAGAATATAATTCAGGACAAACCGCTGTCGCGACCGCGCTCTATTCGCTTTGCTCACCGAGCCAGCAAGCCGTCTCGGCCCATGCGGGTAACGATCGCTTTTGCAATCATGCCATTTTTTCGTGCGATGACACAAAAACACGTCTGGCACGTTTATGCAGTATGGCGCGTTCAATTAAATCTTCGCAAACCGTTTTCGACCCAATGCCGGAACGCATAGAGCCGTGTCTGGCGCTGTTGGTTCCACGCCCGCCAAAAGGGCCAGATTGGGGTTTTGAGGTCAAATGGGATGGCTATCGTCTTGCGATCCACGTTGAGCCGAACCGCCTGCGTGTCCTGACCCGTGGCGGTCATGACTGGACGCCCCGATTCAACCACATCGCGCAAGCCGCTCTGGATCTCGGCCACGCTTCAATGATCCTTGATGGTGAGGCTGTTGTACTTGATGATAGCGGGCGGTCTGATTTCGGAGCCTTGCAACGGGCGCTTGGTGGCCGTGGCGGCAAGCGCTTTGCCGCTGAATCCCTCTTTTACGTCTTCGATCTTCTCTATCTGGACGGGCGCGATCTGACAGGCATGCCCTTGCGCGAGCGGCGCGCAAAGCTCGCCAGTCTGCTTAGCGCAAGACCCTCGCCGGTCATCCGCTTTTCCGAGACAATGGAAGCCGATGGAGAGGCATTTTTCAAAATCGCATGCGCACATGATCTGGAGGGCATTATCGCCAAAAGGCTTGATAGCCCTTACAGACCGGGGAGACATGGCGAATGGCAGAAAATCAAATGCATCCAGAGCGACAGCTTTGTCATTGTCGGCTTTGAGCCGTCCACGACGATGCGCGGCGCAATTTCCCGGCTTTTGCTTGGAGCGCGCAAAGGCAAAAGCCTTGTTTATGTCGGTGGCGTCGGAACCGGTTTCAGCCATAAAATGGCCCGCGACCTGAAAATGCGCCTGGAAGCTATTCCGGTCACAAAACCGCCCGTTGCACTCAAACGCAAAAATGCGGTGTTCGCCCGGCCCGAATACATCGCTGAAATCGAATATCGGGCTTGGACAGACGATGGCAAGTTGCGCCACGCTTCGTTCAAGGGGCTTCGCGAGGCTGCCGACAATGCCGATATTTTCGAGATAAAGGGGGACACGTGACGATAGCGCCTATGCCAATCCACCGACAAAACCGCTCATTTCATCGAGCCGCACTTTCGCCAGACGTACCCGGCCCTTGCAGCCCCGTGCACGGCATGTCGATTGTGCTTCCACCTCGTCAATATAACGCTGGCTTGCTTCGGCATCGGTGCATAGGATCTCACGCGTCAGATAATGCACATGCCCGCAAATGCGGCATCGTGCTTCAAGCTTGTCCGTATCGCTCAAGTCGCTTGCGCGCAGTTGTTGTTTCCATCCCATAATGTCACCAAAAATCTTCCGCTGAAGGAATACGGGTAAAGCTGATCTTTCCTCCTGCATGACCGCCTTTCGGCGGTCGCCATTCGCCAACGCTCACCACCGTACCGGCATAGCGCGTGTTCAGACGATCTATCGCCATCGATGCGGATTCCCATCGACGCCGTTGACGATCATCATTGTTCAGCAAGTCCAACTGGCGTTCGCTGGCGTCGGAAAGATCGTAAAGCGTTACACCAACCCGGAAGATTGTCAGCCCACGCGGATAGGTCTTTGCGACCTCGGCCCAAAGTTCCGCCAGCGCTGACAATATGGCTTGGTCGTCATTGACGACCGGCAATTGCCGCTTGCCCATCCAAGACCCGTCCCGGATCGATAGCCAAAGCCAAAGACCGGACGCATAGAAATTTTCACGGCGCATCCGCCGCGCCGCTTTTGTCAAAAGCAGGCGAGTGATTTCCGATGCGCCGCTTATCGTCCGGCTGTCTGGTGGAAGAACGCGGCCATGACCGAACATGCCCCGCTTGGACGCGGGAGCCTGAATATCGTAGCCATGCAGCGCATACCACATGCGCTCGCCGGTTACGTTGCCCCACAGCTTGCGCATGTGTTTTGGCTGAATTGCGTAAAGCTGTTCAGTCGTGAAAATTCCAGCCCGATAAAGCCGTTTCGCCATATTGCCACCGACGCCGGGAATATCTTCCATATTCACGGCCATCAGTGGCGCGGGCATCGCTTCGGGACGCCAGATCGCCACGCCATTGCCATAGCCGCCCGCGTCGCTACGCTTGCTTGCCTTGCAGGCCATCTTCGCAAGCTGGCGGTTGGCTGCAAATCCCATGCTGCATGTGATCCATGGCCCTACCAGCTCAAAGATTGCATCCTTGACCTTGCGGGCCAGCCCTTCGGGGTCCGCACGGGCATTTTCATCAAGCCGACACGTCAGCTCGTCGATGGATTTTGCCGTATCAATGGGAATGACGGCTTCAATTTCCGACAACAAGGCATTATGCGCCCGTCGATAAAGATCCGGCTTTTGCGGCACAAGAACAATGTCCGGACACAGCCGCTTTGCTTCATCGACCGGCATCACATTCTTGACGCCACGTATCTTTGCTTCGCGCGAACAAGCGATAATTGACGTGCGCGTTGTCCCTTCAAACGGCACAACGCCAACCGGACGACCACGCAGCCGCTTGTCTGCCAGCATTTCGACCGATGCAAAAAATCCGTCGAAATCCATATAGACCCGTTCAATGGTCGCTGGCTTGCGCATTGTTACTCCGTAGCAAGGACAAACGAACCCGTTCCGACGCACATTGCGCGCAGGAAATCATTCCGTTTCTGTGGCGATGTTCCTATTATGTTCTCATGTGTGCCGGTGTCAACTGGCAAGCGGAAATGTGCTAATAATGGTTAAATTCGGACCAATCTCGTTTGACCAGGCGCAGCTTTGCTTTGCGCTTGGTCAAGCGTAACCGAGCGTGTCTTCCTTTAATGAAAAGGCTCTAATCGTTGGCGGAACTGTCCGGCGCAAACAGAACCGGGCCGCTGTTACGCGAAAAGCCCGCAGGCTGGCTGTTATAGTAATAGCTCAGCGTGAGCGCCGCAGATTGCAAAGCCGCTTCGATCCCTTCGCGGTTCGCAAGCTCGATCAGAGCATTCCTGAAAGCATCTGCAAGTTCGGGGTTATCCATGCGCAAAGTGTACTCATCCTCGCCGCAAATGCCAAATTCCCGTTACCAGACTGGTTAACTCCGCCCGATTGGACAGGATGCGGAAATCAGCGAACAATCTGGCACTTTGCCCGAGAACAAAGAAACAGGAGCGTTGACGATACCAGCCCCAAACCTTCGCAAGAGCCGTTTTCCTAGCGGTTGAGCCGGTAGCGCAGCCTCGTTTTTCTCCAAAGAGATCAAGGCCGGCTACAATCCCTTCGAACGCAAAATCTGGACCGCCGCGCGCGTGTCGCAAGGCCACGGTTATGCGGTTACGCAACGTCAATTTTCCCCGGCCTGACGGCCTTCCTCGCGCCCGCTTACGCTCCAAAATTGACTTAACCGAACCTTGCGCCCCGCGCTTTTACGGCAGTCTTACCGATTTGCACGAAGGGAATTGGCCCTCGATCAAGGAGAAAGAACATGGCTACCATCGGTTACGTCACCCGCAAGGAAAACGGCTCTTACGAAGGCCATCTGCGCACTCTTACACTCAACGCACCCGTCACCTTTGTTCCGATCGAACGCACGAGCGAAAAAGCCCCTGATTTCCGCATCCTGTCCAACCGCTCGGAAGTTGGAGCCGCATGGATCAAGAAAGGGCAGCAGAGCGGAAGCGAATACGTCTCCGTCACCATCGATACCCCCGAATTGCCGCATCGCATCATCGCCAATCTCGGCCAAGCCGCAGGGCAGGACGACCCGGACGTGTTCGCCATCATCTGGAACCGCCCATAAGCGGCCAATTACAAAATAAGCCCGCCAGAACGGCGGGCTTTTTGTCATGCTCTGCTACGCCTTTGGGCTTTTGGCTTATGAAAGATAGTAACGATTAGCATCTAATCTCACAAAGCTGTTATGTTGAAATACTCTGTGTTAGCGTCTCAGTGTATCACGGTCACTGGACTTTATTAGGGGATGCTCATGAAGAAGAGTTCGATCTTTCTCTTTGCACTAGCCAATATCGCATATTCCACCTCTGTAAGCGCACAGGACACAAACATAAATCAGACGATTGATGATCTTTTAGGGGATCACACCAAATACCAAACGGTCATCCACGCCTTACAGAAAGCCGTTTCCGCACATGATGCTAACGCCGTGGCCGGGCTTGTGAGTTACCCGATTGGCGTTAAGGTCCATGGTAAGGAAGTGCATATCAAAACTGCCAAAGACTTTGCTCAGCACTACGATGGCATTATTACGCCCGCCATTACCAAGGCGATCACTTCGCAGAAGTATGAAGATCTGTTCGTCAATTATAAGGGAATAATGTTCGGAAACGGTCAAATCTGGATAAACGGCATCTGCCACGATAACCAATGCAAAAATTTTGACGTCAAGGTGATTTCCATCCAAGAGCCATCGTGAATAGCGACTTCAAGCTCATAAAACCGTCAAAAGCATAATTTTTCAGAATATTAGGAAGCCCGCTTTTAGCGGGCTTATTATTTTCCTTTTTTCTTTTGCCCCTATCGCCAGTGCAATTTTCCGTCAATGGACAAGCGCAAAGCGTTGCAGCCGGAACAAAAACGGCTTTCAGGCTGCGCCCGAACCTTCCGTTTTTCTTCCGTCTGCAATCCTT
>NZ_VCIG01000022.1 GCF_006345815.1 Ochrobactrum sp. CGA5
TGGGTGCGCCGAGCATGGCGCGTGGTGCGCAATCACCGTTTGACCGGGATGGTATCCGGTCGATGACTTGGAGGTGAAAGTCCTCTACGGGCCCTGGTGATGGGAACCGTTAGCCGAACAGCAAGGGCGTCGTCGTGAGGCGGGGTCTGAAGGAAGCTGTAAGCAAAGTGCCGGCCTGACGAACAGGAAGCGCATAAGAGGCAGTCGCATCAGGGCAAGGGGGCCCATTTACCCAAAGCCCGATATTCACCTGGATGATGCGGCTGTAGATGCGACAGGTATATGGCATGAAGGTCACGCGTCTTACCTCGGGAGGTCTGTTGCCTCGCCACCGGCAACGGTGTGCTACCGCGGCTGAGAAGCGACGGGACAGGGCGGCAGAAGTCAGCAGATGCCGTAGTAGCCGGGACCATCTGGTGAAGGGTTGAACATGAAGTGTCGGATGGAGAACGGTCTTTCGATGACGACAGCAGATGCAGACAATGGGGCCGAAATTCCCCATGCCCATGCGGAAGGTAGTGGCCGGAAGCCGCGAGAGGATGCCTTGGGCGCATCGAACGTCACGGCAGGACCGTCCACCTCACAACCGAAGGCAGCGATGCAACTGATGGAAATGATCATCAGTCGCGAAAACATGATGGCGGCCTTACACCGGGTGGTGTCGAACAAGGGAGCGGCGGGCATCGACAAGATGAGCGTTGGCGACCTGAAGCAGCATCTGGTATCGCATTGGCCGCGCATTAGGGAAGACCTTTTGGCGGGGCGGTATGAGCCAGCGCCGGTGCGCGGGGTTGAAATCCCCAAGCCCGGTGGCGGGAACCGCCTTCTTGGCATTCCCACGGTTCTCGACCGGCTCATCCAGCAGGCGATACATCAGGTGCTGATGCCGATCTTCGACCCAGACTTCTCCAATTCCTCTTTCGGCTTTCGGCCGGAGCGGAGTGCCCATGATGCGATCCTTGCCGCGCGGTCCCATGTGGCCGACGGTTACCGCGTTGTGGTCGATCTTGACCTGGAGAAGTTCTTCGACCGGGTAAACCACGATATGCTGATGGCACGAGTGGCGCGCAAGGTTTACGACAAACGGGTGCTGCGGTTGATCCGCCGCTATCTGCAAGCCGGGTTGATGATGGGCGGGATGACGACAATGCGAAGCGAGGGAACGCCGCAGGGCGGTCCGCTGTCTCCGCTATTATCAAACGTCTTGCTCGACGATCTGGACAAGGAACTGGAACAGCGCGGACATCGCTTCTGCCGCTACGCCGACGACTGTAATATCTATGTGCGGTCAATGCGTGCCGGTCAACGGGTGATGGCTTCGCTCACCACCTTCCTTGAAAAGAGGCTGAAGCTGAAGGTCAACGCCACCAAGAGCGCTGTTGATCGTCCATGTAACCGGGTCTTTCTGGGCTACTCAATGACGGCTCACCGTATGCCCCGCCTTAAGGTGGCGGTACAAAGTGTGAAACGTCTTCGTGGTAAACTGAAAGCCCAGTTCCGGGCTGGGCGTGGCCGGGCCATTGACGTCATCATCAAGGAACTTGTGCCGATCCTGCGCGGTTGGACAGCCTACTTCAAGCTGGCCGATGTGAAGGGGACGTTTGAGGAACTGGATGGATGGGTTCACCGCAAACTGCGGGCGACCCTGTGGCGGCAATGGGCGAAACCAGCCGCGTGCGCAAGAAACCTGATGCAACGGGGCATCAAGAAGGAGCGTGCATGGATAAGTGCCAGCAATGGCCGGGGACCATGGTGGAATGCAAGAACCCCGCACATGCACGAAGCCTTACCCAATGCCTACTTCACCAAGCTCGGGCTGATCTCGTTCCTGAAGGAACATCGACGCCTACACTACGCTTCATGAACCGCCGTATACGGAACCGTACGTACGGTGGTGTGGGGGGAGGGCCTAAAATGCCCTCCTACCCGAT
>NZ_VCIG01000023.1 GCF_006345815.1 Ochrobactrum sp. CGA5
CGATTTTCCTTGCGACAGCAGAACATCGACCTGGCGCAGCTTCGCGACGATCTCTTCGGGTTTGTGCTTCTTCTGGGGCATTCCAACGTCCTCCTACGGCTCAATAGCCTACTTCAGGGAGGACCACTTTTCAGGGGGCAGACCAATGACACTTTGTCGTCGCCGGATATTCGTCGAAAGGTTTTGGAGAGCTTATCGTTCCGGAGCGCAGCCGTCGAACCGCTCGGCTTGATACCATCGTACATCATCTCGGGTTGGCTCTGGGAGGGCGGCCTGCAGCAGCCATTGCCAAACGCTTGATGATCCCGGTTAGCAATGACACACTCATCCGTGCGGTGAGAAGAAAATCCATGGTGCCGGATGATGCTCTAAACGCCGTCGGAATTGACGATTGGGCTTTCCGCCGCAATCACCGCTATGGCACCGTCGTATGTGATCTTGAGAAGCGAAGGATTGTCAAACTTCTGCCTGATCGGGAGATCGCGACAGTTTCGACGTTCCTTGCTCAGCACCCCGAAATAGCGATTGTTTCACGCGATAGAGGCGGCGGCTATCGTGAAGCTGCTGCCAAGGCTTTACCCCATGCCATGCAGGTCGCAGATCGTTGGCATTTGATGGAGAACGCCAGCGCAGCGTTCCTTGACGTCGTGCGCAAATCCATGCGGGCGATCCGTACCGCAATTGGTGCTACGACGATCAATCCTGCGCTACTCACTTGCGCTGAACGACTGCAATATGAGAGCTATCTACGGCGTGAGGACGTGAATTCGACAATCACCAAGCTGGCTTCCGATGGCGTGCCAATAAAGGAAATCGTGCGACAGACCGGCTATAGCCGCGGAACAGTTCGCCAGATCGTCCGCGGCCACAGAACTGATGTGTTCCGTGTCAGACAAAGTTCCCTTGAGGCCTATCTGCCGCTGTTGGATCAACTCTGGGGGTCTGGGCAGCACAACGGCGCTGAACTCTGGCGACAGCTAAAGTGCAAAGGCTTCCGTGGTTGTTCTCGTGTCGTTGGGGGGTGGGCCGCAAGGCGACGGCGGTCTGAGCGGGTCTGCGAACAGCAACTTCAAAAAGTGCCATCCGCCAGAAGGATTGCCCGATTGATGACAACTGCTCGCGATCAACTGAGTAAGGCTGACACAATCACTATTGCGGCCATAGAAGCCGGCGTTCCCGCCTTGATCCAAGCTCGCAACCTAATTGATCGTTTCCAGACAATGATCCGAAGGAAGGCCAAGACAGAACTCGACCCGTGGATCGCTGATGCACGCGATAGTCTGTTTGCTCCCTTCGCCAACGGGATACTGAAAGACAAGGCCGCGGTGTCTGCCGCCATCACCGAACCTTGGTCGAACGGCCAGGTCGAAGGACAGATCAACAAGCTAAAACTCATCAAGAGGCAAATGTATGGACGTGGGAAGCTCGATCTGCTGGAAGCACGTGTCATCGGAGCGACCTGATGTCAGCGAGATTGCGTCAGAGCCCCGTTTGGATGCCGATAACCCCTCAAATGGGGTCCTTATTACATGCTTAATGACAATAGCCTGAGCGCTCCGGTAAACGTCGTTGCCTTCCAATGGCCGTGCGGGACCGGTGAGCGGCATCGATCTCCGCAAGGGGCCCGTCCGCGAAGCCGAGACATATTCGTGCTCAGTCCGGTTTTATAGATGAAGACGAGCCGCGCCGGATCGAGACCGAGTTGGCCGTCGAACCAGTCCTGACGACGTTTCAGGAGGTTAGGACGGTCCTGCTCCAGTGCATGTGCGGTCTTTTTTTGAAAGTCCAGCCGCGCTTTCGCAGCCAGACGTCAAGCGCGCTGCGGCCGATCGATATGGTTCTGTCCTCACGCAATCGCAGAACCATCTCGTTGAGCGTGATATCCTTTTCCTCTTCGATCATGCCGATGATGAAGTCCTCGTGAGCCACCGCGTCGGCACTTCTTCGCAGGCGTCAACTGACCCACCCGTGCGCTGGCGATCCAGGCCGCCGCTGATCGCGCCGACATGCCATCGCGTGACGCAGCCAGAACGCGGCTACGCAGATCATCACTGAAAGCTCGGGTCATATTGCCTCCGACCAAATCAACAGTCGGGGCGATGGCATCAGATCGGCAGCCAAGGGAATCCTCAACCCGATTTCGCGTTCGATGGGCGTGCTCTAAGTGATATCTGGCCATTGTGTTTTCCTTGATTTATGAGATGATTTTCGAGGCGTGATAGCAATGAACGGGAAACGTCGGATCGCGCAGCCCCGGATGTGACACCCCTCCGTCCGGGGTTTCCTTATTACAAACCGCTATATTCTACATTGTTGCAAGGTTTCCTTGTCATTAACACTTGCGCGCGCGTTTCTCTTCCGCTCTCCGGTGTTCCTTTCAGGAAGCATCCGAGCTCCCGGACGGCCTCGAAATACAGAGTTCCGCGGGTGATTTTGCGCAAAAAGTTGGAGCTTATTACCATCGGTTCGACCGTCAATTCCAGCGCCGTGCACTAGCGGGGCGAGCATCTGTCATCGATGCCGATACAATTGAAATTCATGGTCAGCGCATCAGAATATGGGGCGTCGACGCTCCTGAGGGTGGACAGACGTGCCAAGATACATCCGGTAACGAATATCGATGCGGCCAGATCGGCGCGATGAAGCTGGCCAGTTATCTCAATGATGCTCAGCCCATCGTATGTGCTCAACGCGATACTGATCAATACGGAAGAATCGTAGCGACCTGCGAGAATATTTACGGTCAGGACCTGGCAAGATGGCTTGTTCGTGACGGTCACGCGCTTGATTGGCCCCAGTTCTCGAAAGGTGCCTATGCCGACGTTCAGAAGGATGCACAAAGCCTTAAGGCAGGCATTTGGCAGGGGAGTTTCATGGAACCGTGGGAATGGCGGAAAACAAGCAAAGGGGCGATGTAATGAGGCACTGGTTTTCATCTATTCCTATCGCTTTGGCCATCGCATCCGCCGTGTCGCGGGCGCGTTACGGATGTAGCACGACGGCCACTCCCATGACCGCTTTCCCAACTCCGCTCTCAGAACCGATGGGGCAGGAAACCAGCCTTTTTGAGTGTGGCGCCCGACTGAAGCAAGGGGCGGTTCGCTATTCCTCAGGTAGAATTATAGAACTACCTGAAACATCGTCTTCAAACGATCCCCCACGCCCGAAACCGCCCCCTGCCGGTCAGCTCGCGGAGGTTCAGCTCTTCGACGAGGCGAAGGGCAGCGCGCGGCGTGATGTTGAGTTCCGCGGCGATCATGCCGGCCGAAACCAGCGGCCTCGCCAGCACCAGCTCGATCAGGCCCGGGAGTTTGGACGAAGCCCGCCTGCCAGTAAGCTGCCGTTCCAGCATTTGCCGCGCCAGCAATAACCGGTCATGCTCTTTAAAACCGAGTTCGATGCTGGCCATCAGTCCGTCGAGACTGGCCATAAGCCGGATTTCAAAATTGCGATGACGCCGCCGTTCAACGCGGATGGTCTTCAGTCCCGCATTGAAGGCCACCAGATGCGCGTTGGTGGTCAGCCCTTCGCGCCGGAGCAGGGATGCCGCCAGCAAACGACCCAGCCACGGCGCCCGCTGCAAGACCGCCAGTTCATTCCAGGCATCAAGCGCCAGGACGGCTTGCAACACCGGCGGCTGATCACGGATCGACCGCAACACGGCTCGCCATTCCTCGAGCCGCTCCTCTTCATCCCAGTCGGGATCGCGGATCAGCGGGTCAGTCTCCGGCTTCGGCCACCGCTGCGGCTGTTTCGCTTTGGCCAGAACGTCTTCGGACCGTGCCAGCACCGCGTCGATCGCGCCGAGATCGATGCCAGGCAGGTCGAGCCCGTTATCCCCACGATTTTTCTTCCCGTCCCGGTCCTGCCAGTCGACCGCCGCATCGGACACCGCCATGCTTTCGCTCTCCACGAGGATGCCACTACCAGGCGATGCAGCAGGCCACGCCTGCCCGCCAATCCGAAGACTACGCAAGCCGTTCGCACTCAGCGCCCAATCCGGTGCCTGCACTGCAATGCGCCGCCTTGTCTGCAACACGTCGCGGGCAATGGTCAGCGCGTGACTCGGCGAGCGGATATCACGCGCTGCCTCATGCAGCACCAGATCTTCCATTTCGACCAACTCGCCATCGAGCCACAGCGAGGCGCAGGCATCGGCACAATGCAACCGTTCGATCAGCCCCGCGCCGACCGGCGAAGAAGCAAGACGCTCATCGAGACGCGCCAGGGCTTCACTGGCACGGGCCAAGGGCGACAGCAAGGTCTTCAGGGGCAGTTGGTCAAAATGGTAACGCATTGAAAAAATGGTAAACAATTTCTATAACGGACACTAGTCGTTATTTAATGTCTGGTACTGATGATGCTGTTGGGTTGGGCATATCACCATCGATAATTATACATTATCGAAGGTGATATGACCAATGTGTTGACCATTTTGCAGAAAAGCGCTACAACAGCCCTAATGAAACGATATTTGCTGCCAACAGCCTTAGGATCTGGCCATGACTGTAACCGTGAAAGTCGCCGAAGCCAAAACGCATCTTTCAGACTTGCTGGCGCGGGTTGAAGCGGGCGAAGAGGTGATCATTTCGCGTGGCAACACACCCATTGCGCGCCTCGTTGCGCTTGATGAACGGCGACAGCGCCTGGCCGCGATTGAAGCCGTACGGGCTTTCCGGGCCCAAGCGCAACCTGTCACCCAGGATGAAATCCGCTCATGGGTTGAAGAAGGGCGCCGCTACTGATGGCTTTTATTGTCGACGCCTCCGTAGCCGGTGCCTGGCTGCTGCCTGATGAAGATCATCCATTCGCCAGCGAGATGATGAACCAGTTGGCCGATGAAGACGCGGTTGCGCCGGAACTTCTGCAGCATGAAATCCGCAGCATTCTGCTGAGCGCTGAAAAGCGCGGTCGTATCGCTGAGGACATGGTCTACACAGCCCTAACGCGTTTTCGCGCCCTGCCGCTGCGTCTTGTAACGCGCAGTGAGGATTCAGAAGTTATTCGGGTCGCGCGACGCCACCAGCTTAGTGCTTACGATGCCGCTTATCTGGCGCTCGCCCTGACAGAAAGCCTGCCGCTGGCGACACTGGATCGTAAACTTGCGGGCGCCGGCCGTGCCGAAGGAGCGATTGTTTTGGGCCCGCTTGCCCATGATCACTGAGAGTGATCGATCAAGGACAATATTGCGCGCTGAAGCACTCGACACGATTGCCGCCGTTTTGCCGATGAACCGCCGCGACATGCTGGCCGAGGTTCTGACCGACCAGGATGTCGAAACGCTGCGCCATCTGGTCAATGAAGGGATGGGCGAAAACACGTTGCGCGCCCTGACGTCGGACCTGGCCTATCTCGAAGCCTGGTCGATGGCTGCGACCGGCAATCCCCTCCCCTTTCCGGCCCCGGAAGCCCTACTCCTGAAATTCATCGCCCATCATTTATGGCGGCCGCAGCAACGCGAGATCGAACCTGATCACGGCATGCCGGCCGACGTGGAAGAGGAATTGCGCCAACAAGGTTTTCTGCGCGTGTCGGGACCGCATGCGCCGGCCACTGTCCGTCGTCGGCTTGCCAACTGGTCGACATTGACCCGCTGGCGCGGGCTGGAAGGATCGTTTTCGGCACCGTCCGTCAAATCGGCCACCCGGCTTGCGGTGCGCGCCCTGAACCGGCCGCGCAACTGCAAGAGTGCCAGTGCGATTACCGGCGATATTCTGGGCAAGCTGCTGGCAACCTGTTCCGGCGAGGACCTAACCGCCTTGCGGGACCGGGCAATCCTGATGGTAGCCTTTGCCTCAGGCGGGCGCAGGCGCAGCGAAGTCGCCGGCCTGCGCGTAGAACAGCTTGTCAAACAGGTACCTGTCACTGACGAGGACGGTTCTCCCCTCCCCTCACTCGGCATCCTTCTCGGTCGCACCAAAACAAGTGGGGCCGATCACGATGAAACCGTCTATCTGACCGGCCGACCCGTCGATGCCCTCACCCGCTGGCTGGAAGCGGCAAAAATCGACAAGGGCAGCGTGTTTCGAAAAGTCGATCGCTGGGGCAATGTTTCGGCACGGGCGCTGGAACCGAGCGCCATCAACCGGATCGTCAAGCAGCGGGCGCAAATGGCTGGCCTCGATGCGGCTCAATTCTCAGCCCACGGCCTGCGCTCCGGCTATCTCACGGAAGCGGCCAATCGTGGCATTCCACTCCCCGAAGCGATGGAGCAATCGCGCCATCGTTCCGTGCAGCAGGCGTCCGACTATTATAACGATGCCAAGCGGCGCAGCGGGCGGGCATCAAGGCTGCTTTAGAATTGGGTAAAATGAGGCCACTTAAAGAGCAATTAACACCATACCTCACCGCCAAATTGATGGACTAAGTTATCCATTGGTGAACTCAGACTCCGTTGTTGCTGACCTCTTTCTAGGTTTGCGGAGCTTCATCAACTTTCTGAGATCCTCGAGGCTCGACTGGTGCTCGTCAGAGTCGTCATAGCCAGCAAAATAGTCTTGAAGCTGATTTCGAATTTCTATTGAAACCTTCTCTACGCAATTCGCCCAAATAGACGGAGCCAACGACACATAGTCACGCGCCTTCTGCGGATTACCTGAGATCAATGGCATGAGAATTTTCGATATCGATATCTCCGGACGTTCCTGCAGTGGAAAATCGGCGAACAAGCCGGGAAATATCGTCATCGCCAGCAAAAGTCCTTCGTGCATTACGGGTTTATCGACAATACGCTCAAACACATCGGCCGAAACCCCTTTGCGACTGCTGGAAGAGAGCGCGGTCCAAAATACTGTATGATTGAGTAAATCTGCGTTGGACTGATCTTTTGAAATCATGATCTTTGTTACAAAGTCTGCCAGCGGAGCGCGCAAGTGATTTGGAGGAATAACGCCATGAAGGTGAGCACCTCTAGCGAACAGTAGCTGACGGTTTTGATTGTCGTTGACAAGTGCTTCTTCCCAATCGGCGCCCGAAATGGTTTTTAGATGCCGATCAACTCGCCCAAGTAACAGGTCCCACGCGTCCACCTGCGCTTCAGCTATGTCCAGCACAAATCCGGCGTTGATTTTGGATAAATCGATCCGTTCGATATCTTCTGCGGAAGTTAGTTTGCCAACACCATCTACCAATGCAGCAATGTCAGTTGCCTTGAAGTGAGCTTTGAGGACAGGGTAGCCATTGATCAAGCTGACCATCTTGATGGGTAGATAGCTCCGTGATGCTAGCACCTCGGTCAGTACCTGCCTATAAAGTGAATGATTGGGTGCTTTTACGAAGGCATTGGCCCAGCGATCGAGTTCGCCGTGCTTCGCAACCACTTCGGCGAGGATTTTCAGAGCCTCGACAGGAACCGCACCAGTGTAGCAATCAGCAAACCATTTATGAGAGGTGCTTACTTCCCCAAACTCAGAGACACTCGTGGTAGATATGGCAGGAACGGGCTTTGTTTCCAATGCCAGATGCGTAATCCAAATAGCATAGGAAAGCCCCTCCCAATCCTGTTCCTCGTTCGATTTCCAGGCATGCCAAGGCAATGTTCCATCTACAGTACCAGCTAGGATCTTGGTGATGATACTGGAATTGCTACGACAAGCGGCAGCCACCAGGGCAAGATTTTCCAGGTAAGCTTGTCTTCCTTCTTCGTTGTCAGCCATAGTGCTTGACTGTAATTGGTCAAAAAGTTTCTCGAAAATGGCGACTCTTTCTGCCTCTTTCAACGCGAATTGAAGTTCATGCCATACAAATGGAAAATTGGTAGGAGTTTTCATGCCCAAAACGATCATCGCTTCGCCAATCTCGGTTGAGTATCGCTGCGCAATATTGGCAAAATCGGAGAAATGTAACTGTGCGTCGTCACAATCTAGCGCGACGCCTACATAAAATTCGGCTGAATAGGGCACGGAAATCTTTGAGATGGCCGATTGAGCTTTGGGCTCGCCATGGATCTCGCGAATTTTTTCTACGAAACCTCCAATGAAGTTCACCCAAGCTCTGCCAAGTGGTTGAGTGCGCGTTTCTGGAAGGCACCGTTTCATCCAGTTGGCGATCGCGTTCAAGTGCTCGAAAACGTGGGTTTCCGGTACACAATTTACGATCTTGAATAATACCTTATGCTCTTGCCATGAGAGAAGGTCGAACGTTGCTAGGTTGGAAATGGCACCAGCGAAATGCCGGTCGCAGAGTATCTTGATTGATGATTCGAGCTGTAGGCTAAGATAATTAGTCAATGCCGCTTCAAAATCTTTCAATGATGACGCCGCCCAGACACCGCATTGTTGCATCAGAATTCTGTCGAGTTGATTTCTGAAGCCCGGCGAGTTGGAAAGTTCCTTCAGGCGATCACTTTTGGGATTGCGAAGGGCGGCAGTGATATCCCGCTCCAACAGCACTTCCAAGGCGATATTCGGCTCCACATTATAAGCTAGTGCAGCCAATTCACTATCGAGCTGCTCCGTTGGAGCAAAATGTCGATAGCGAACTCCGATCGTGTCTGGATTCTGGAGCGTTCGTGGGTCAGCTTCCAGTTTTGAACGATGCAGAACGAAGATCGCTATCACTTCAATTGAAATTGCGCCCCTCCATTGGAACCAGAGCATGCCGACATCGTTGACAAACGATTTGACTTGTCTGGGCGTTGGGTTCGTCACTTTCTCGGTGAGAAACACATCAAATATCTGGAAGAGACGATATTTGTGCCCCTCTTCAAATTCAGCGGGTAGAGCCCTCTCCAGGGATTCCACGAAGAAAGCTTCGACATCAGATGTTACTGGCGGGGCCACAGTAATCACTGCACTGAACGTTTTCCTAAAAACATCCTCAAGTGCGTAGGACTTCGGTTGCGCGCTGGCGATGTCAATCGGTTCATCTTCAAATGCCGACAGAACATGAGCTCGATCATAGGGGACAACTGCGGTTACCACATGACCGGGCGCCTTCTCTCGGTAGCTGTCACGTGAATAAATCGATCGAACATTGGCCCATGTTTCTTGAATAAGCTCTTTAGGCAGACGATCAATGTTATCAAAAACAAGCACCACCCGCCTTTCGGCCTTTTGCACCAATGATAGTATCTCAGTGAAAATCTGATGGAACTCATACTGCGTAGGATCACCGTCGCGAATGGTTTGGGTTACGGTGTCTTTGTCTGATTTCCGCGCGAAGAGGGAAAACGTCGCGTCCAAGGCGGATCTAAAAGACCCTTTAGCTCGCCAAAAAGCGACCGTTTGGGCAACAAAGCCTATGGCGACAGAGCCGATTAATATTACGGCGGCCCAGTGACCGTAGTCATTGAGCAACCGGAAGACTATCGGCAAACTCATCTCGGAAGTCGTGGAATTGTTTACGCCGCCCACACTTTTGTGGAGATTGGCGGAAAAAGGACTAAGCCAAAGGATCAAAAAAGGCAGAATAAACAAGGCGCCCATCAGCAAATAGCCGAAAATGGAATATTCACGGGAGTTTTCTGTCTCAACAACCTTGGTTTTGCCGCGAACGCGTCTTTCGAGCTTATCGTATGCACGGCTGCTTGTAATGTGCTGCTTGGACCAATCCAGAAACTCCTCCAAAAACGCACGACGAAAGTCGACACTCTGGCTTGCCCATAAATCAAATGAAAAGAATGCAAACTTATTTGGATGGCTTGTCGCAAGATCCTTGTCCGCCATTGAGACGACGGTTGTCTTGCCACTGCCCCAGCTTCCCTCTAGTCCGATTGAACGGTTGTCTTCTGAGAATTTGACGATGGCGTTTGCCAAGGCTCGTGCGGACCTTTCGTGCCCCTTACCGGAGAAACCGTCCGTATCCTGTGGATCATCTGACAAAAATTCGAAACAAATTTCTTCCGCTACACTCATAGCAAGCCGCCCCCGTTTGAAATTGGTCAAACGTAATCCTGTCAGCCCCACCTTTTCAATAGCATAGTGTTTATCGACACCGTTAAGTCCCGTGCAACAATCGATCGAATTAGTTTCAGGATGGCGCGAACCGAGTTTTGAAATTTTCTATATTGGAAACACGACGAACCCGATTGCTTCCTACAACTATCTGAACAGAGACGTCAGCGCCGCTCTTGACTATTCATCAAAACACCCATGGATCAAAAGACAGCAGCCCAGCGTTATTCTCCTCCAGCAACAGGAGGTGAAAATGAACGTAGCCAATCTGCAGATCGAAGGACTTTGTATGGCAATTATTGCCATCAATCATGCCCTGGTTGAAAAAGGCGTTCTCACGCAAATAGATCTAAACGGAGCACTTAAGCAGGCCGAAGCGATAGCGCGAAGCGACGAACGTTTTGTCGAGGATCTCAATCTTTCGAGCCGTGACGCCGTCTGCTTCCCTATCCGAATTCTCGAGGCCGCAAACAAGGAAACAACTCCGCGATCCAGCACGTTTTCCGAGCTTGCCCGAATAGTTGGAGAAACCAAAGAGCCGTACAACGATATGTATTAAGCTCACACGAATCTTTATGCGTAGTCTCGCATCTTTATGCCCTGCATTCTGGAGACTGCAAGAGGGGAGGGCGCACCACTCGAGGAATAAAGTTCCCCGCGGGGAACCATAAAGCACTTATGCAATATATAAGATGAAGCCGTGGGTCGTCACCGCGCCTCCTCAGACTCCAAAATACAAAATTTTCAAAAGTTCCCCGCGGGGAACTTTCTCTTTTCTCAGTGCCCGAATCGGACTAGTTTGAAGTTGCGCAAAATGTTCGCACTTTTGTATTTTTGCGAAACTACATTTGGTTTTACCATTCGTTAACTCTAGTGGCGTCTAATATGCTCCAATTCAATGAGGATAAAATCGTGAATCGCCACCTGAGCAGTCTTCAGTTTATGCAGGATTTTTCGGGCAAGCTCGAAAGCGCTCTACAGAATCTTTCAATCGCTCAATATCCGCCAGATGCCCGTCGAGAAATGCGTAAATTTTCGTCGACGGAAGTCGCAGCATTGCTCGATGTCTCGGAAGCTTATATCCGCCAAGTCGTTCAAAAAGATATAGGTCCGACGCCAGAGGTGACATCCAATGGGCGCCGCCTTTATACGTTAGAACAAGTCCTTGAACTCAGAATGATGCTTGCGTCGAAGGGACGTAAGAAATGGATGAACCCACGACGCACCGGAGACGAAGCTTGCCATATAATTGCAGTTACGAATTTTAAGGGCGGGTCGAGCAAGACGTCGACGACGATTCATTTAGCGCATTATCTCGCGTTGAAGGGCTATCGCGTTCTCGCTGTGGACCTTGACCCGCAAGCTTCATTGACCAGCTTACACGGTACGCTTCCCAATTTTGATCCACGGGTTGATGATACTCTGTACGCAGCGATCCAGTTTGAGAATCCCCGGCCCACTAAAGAATTGATCCATCAGACGCATATTCCGGGACTCGATGTAATTTGCGCGGGATTGGAACTGACAGAGTTTGAAACTGCAGTAGCACTTCAGATGCGCAAAAGTGGCACCAACTTCCTCCTTCGTGTATCGCAAGCGTTGGATCAGGTCTCAGACGACTACGACGTTATCCTGATGGATTCAGCGCCATCCCTAAACTTCTTGACGCTTGCGTCGCTTACGGCCGCTACGGGTGTGATAATTCCTGTACCCGCTCATATGCTCGATGTTGACGCTACTGGAAAGTTTCTCGAGCTCGCAGCATCGTATATGCAAGTGTTGAATGATGCCGGAGCCGAAGTTGATTGGGATTTTGCAAAGTTCATCATAACCAAATTTGAAGCAAACGATCACCCGCAGGCTAATATGACCGCTCTTATGCGACAGGTTTTCGGCGAGGACCTCTTGCTGAATATGGTTATGAAATCGACAGCGGTAGCAGATGCACTCACGTGGAAGCAAAGCCTGTATGAAGTGCAGCGATCACGTTTTTCAGCGCCCAAAACATATGACAGGGCGATGGAGTCACTCAATGCTGTGAACGATGAAATCGAAAAGCTGCTTTGGACAGCATGGGGCAGAGAATGAGCCGGAAAGATTCCCGATCCATCTTCGCAAACCTTGTGAAGCCGCAAGAGCAAACTGGCGACATGACGCCAGCAGCTTCGCCATCGCCTCATCTTCGAAAAGTGGCGGCAGGGCTTCGCCAGCTTCACGAACGCGAGGAGACGTTCGCGAAAATTCTGAAGGACGGCGATCGCATCATTGACATTGACGTTAATGATATTGCTCCGTCGCCAATTCAAGATCGCTTTGATGGCTCTTATGAAGAGTCAGCAATAGCAGAGATCGTTGAGTCAATGCGAGAACGGGGACAAATCGTTCCTGGTCTCGTCCGTCCGTTGGACGATGGAACACACCATTATCAGATCGTGTTTGGCCGCCGTCGCTGGAATGCAGCAAAGCAATTGGGTTTGCCCTTCCGGGCCGTTATCAAGGAACTTACTGACGAACAGGCAATTGTCTTTCAAGGTGAAGAGAACACTAATCGAGAAGACCTTAGCTTTTTGGAAAAATGTCTTTTTGCGCATGAACAGGAAGCAGCAGGTTTTCGGCGTGATATCATTTGCGCCTCGTTATCAACGACAAAGTCACATCTGTCTGAGATGCTACGCATCACGACTACTGTTCCGAAGTCTACATTGCTACTAATAGGAAGGGCGCCTGACACAGGACGCAGACGTTGGCTCGAGTTTTGCGAACTGTGGAACGCACGATCCAATGCCCAGCTTCTAGTTCAGCAGGCGTTGACAAGCTCGCCGTCGGATCGTTTTCAAGCCGCTGTCGCTGCTTTGAAACAACCCGATATGAAGCAAGCAACACAAGAATCTAAAGTACAGCGTGAAATCCGAGCAAACGGCGAACTGTTGGCAACGATTGCTCGGTCCAAGGCTGGTTCACGGCTAAGTTTTCAAAAAAATGTTCCTCAAGGGTTCGTTGACTTTCTTGCGGAACGAATGCCTGAGCTGCATGCGCAGTATCTGATAGACGAAAAAGAAGGATAACGACCAAAAGAAAAAGGCCCCCAAAACGTCGCCGTCGTGGAAGCCTCTCTCGGATGTGGTAATCAGAGAATCGCATTTCCATGAATCAGTGTCAAGAGTCGTAAGCGTCTTTTTGGCGGGTGGATTTCTTTTGCCTTTTGAAAGGTGAGAGGGAATGCAAATTCTAAAGACTGACACGTCCGCATTTCGTGGGCGAATGAAGGCGTTTGCCCAGAATTCTAACCGGCAAGAGAAGCCGAAGCAGGGCAGGGGCGTAAACAGATGGGCGCTCTACAAACAACTTTGCGTCGCTAAGGCTGAATTCGGTCTGAACGATCGCTGTCTTGCTGTGCTGAGTTCGCTTTTGTCTTTTCTTCCTGACGACGACATCAGTGAGAAAAGCGGCCTTGTCGTTTTCCCATCAAACCGACAGCTTTCGCTGCGTGCCCATGGCATGCCGGAGTCTACACTGCGTCGACATCTGGCGTCCCTGATCGAAACGGGAATCATAGCGCGCAAAGATAGCCCGACGCGCAAACGCTATGCTCATAAAGATAGGGAAGGCGGCGTCGAGCTTGCTTTCGGCTTTTCATTTGCGCCCTTGCTCGATCGCGCATCTGAAATTGCTGCTATCGCGGAAAAGATTCTCGCCGATCAGAAAGCACTGAAGCGTCTTCGCGACGAAGTGTCCGTCATGCGCCGAGATATGGCGGCAGCTTTTACGGATAGGGCCGAAGAAACAGGTGAGCTTGGTGAGTGTCTCGAAGCATTGTTCGTTCGTTTCCGCGCTGTTGTCGACGCGATCCCTCGTCGTGCATCTCTTGATGAACTGTCCGCGATCAGGGTCAATTTTGAAGCCATTCGTGGTGAATTGGCTATCGCTCTGAAAACAATAGAGATTGTTCCGGAAATGAGCGGCAGCGTCGCTCAATATGAGCGGCAGCATAATGAATCCCTGCCAGAATCCCTTTTTGAATCTCAAAATGTCAAAAAGATTGTTTTGAACGCACCTTCTGCAGAAACACCAGTCTCTGTGAAGCCTGAAGGAGAAACCTCTGCCGAGTTAACCCCGTCCATTTCTCTCGACCAGGTGCTTCGATCGTGTCCAGATATCCGCGAGTATGGTGCGAACGGAATTGGCACATGGCGTGAGCTTCTCGATGCCTCGCGTATTGTCTCGGGCTTTCTCGGCATCAGTCAATCAGCCTATCAGGAAGCGATCCGTTTTATGGGGCCACAAACCGCTTCAACCGCTATTGCGTGGATTCTGCAGAAACTATCGACCATCAATTCGCCTGGTGGATATCTGCGGTCTCTGACACAGAAGTCGAGGGGAGGGACCTTCTCAATCCGCCAGCTCCTGTTCTCAGGAATGAGGGCAAGCGGGGGTCTCGTCTCAATATGAGACTGCTTTTACCCGTTTCTTAAGGCACAGCCATGAATCGGAAACGTCTATCGCGAATGGACACCAAAAGAAGAAGGCCATCTCAGGTTAATCGAATGGGGTTCCCCAACAATGCGTGCATGGAATACCGCTGATTAAAAGAGATCGGAATATGAGTATAGTCCGCTTGCACGTAGGCCATCGCCGCCGGTTTGCAGCGATGGACGTGGTGAAAAGTCTGCGTGATACCGATGTTGATGCTGGCCAGATTGAATTTAGTATTGCGGAGTCTGCGGACGGTCCGGATATGACAAGGCGAGGAAAACTCTGGGGGAATAAGCAGACTATTGCTGCGGCGATGGATGCCCAGAAAGTGGAACTGAAACCTTCCGACGCCCATGATCTTTTATCCCTGAATGTCGAGGATACTGATCGGCAGGGCGGCGTGTCATTCAGTGTCCTGTAACAGGTTAAGCGAAGGGAACTTGTTGGGGTCAGTCAAACATTTCATTCGAAGATGCATCTTCTGAAAGGATGGCGCGGCCGGATGTGTTTGACGCGAGGAGGCTGTAAGCGAGCGTCGTGACCCCGACAAAAGCTATCAACATGACAACAACGGCGACCAATAGCCGGATGCGTTGTCGGCGTTTGAAAGATGATTGGCCAGTCCAATCGATCATTGACGAAGGGTAATTGTCGTTCATAAGTTGATACTGCACATAAAATTGTAAACAAGCCTTTGATTGAAAGCTGTGCTTACAAAAATTAACTCCGCGGCAGCGGTTGAAATCGCATGAATACTCTCTACATCGCCATAGGGTGACCGTCTTTCGAAGATGTCTGACGCTTTTTGATGGCTTCATTGGGTTTTTAAGCGCTCAATCGTTTTTTCGCGCCAAACCCGGAGTTGGCCGAAGGAATTAAACCCCGGTGCTCTTCCCAAAGACACCGGGGCCGTTCAACGCAATCTGGTCACGTCTCCATCCGCTTTGAACGCCGAAAATCTAATCGCCTTGAATCCAGATTCCAACCCGCCGCTTATCTGAAAACATCGAAGACCCTTCAGTAGAATCCTGATCTCGGGTTAATCCGTTTTGGATCTTCAAACAATTTTAGTGTGCCATTTGCGGTGAGAGCGTAGCGAACGCCGCCGGCCGGAGGCACCCGCGCGCTCATATCGCGATGTAGGGTTGCCGGAGGCCCATTAAGAGAGGCGAGATGGCTTAGGCTAATAGAACGGGTGAGTTCAATTCATATTACCGAAAAGGTAATACAGAAATACCGGTTGGATGACTCATAAGGGTAATTATGGTCCTTAATTCTAAATATATTGAGCTATAAAGCACACTTTCTAGGAAGAACGTCTGTTTATGGGTTGTCGGAATGAACCAAATCGGTAACATTCCTTGCCGTCGAATACCAAACTTTGAGGAGAATGTGACCGGGTAAAAAAGAAAAACCGCTCCCGAATAAATCCGGAAGCGGGGTGCAAATTTCAAACTTTCAGTAAAAATAGAATCGCACTCCCATCTTCCAATGTCAAACAGAAACGCTTTTCGGCGAACGGGAAATCTTTGCCTGGTCCTCAGTGAGGAGATGAGGAGTATGGAGGAAGCCCTACAACCTGTACGGTGGGTTGGCCGTAAACAGACACCACAACGAACCGAGTTTCGTCGAATGGCGCGGTTCGCAGAGATGGGAACTGTTACACGCGGCCAACTGATCGGACTTGCGCAGTCACTCCCTTGCCTTGGCCTCATCAATGGCACAGAGGCGCACTTGCTTGTTGCTTTGATCAATACGGCTCCAGCAGAGAGCTATGACAAAGGTGGTCGACCGATCGTGTTCAAATCCAATGCGGCGCTTGCCTTCGAGATTGGACGATCCGAGGGACGTGTGAGCCGTATGTTGTCACGGCTATTCGATGCCGGTTTAATCACCATGCAGGACAGCGGCAATTATAAGCGCTATCCGGTCCGAAATGCGGACGGCAGTATTGCCGAGGCTTGCGGCATCGATCTGCGCGTTCTCACCGCCCGCTTCCGGGAACTCGATGGGATGGTCCGACAGGCAAAGGCGGAAAAGAAAGCACTCAATGCGAACCTGCGTCGCTATCGCGGCGCCGTTCGCAATCTGCGTAACGCGCTCGCCACTATGGAGGACCTCCCCGCTCGGCTGCGCTCAATAATCGAAAAGCGTTTCGAGCGTGTTCTCGATGCAGTAGGCATCGCGAGCAAGGCATCAAGTGCTGTTCTGCGTCGCGCAACAGGCTTGATAGAATGGATCGTCGAGCGGGTGATGCAGCTGCCTCACCGTGAGCAGCCGTCCGATAGAAACGAAGATTCGACATGCCCGTGTGCCGAAAACGACATGCACAAACAGATTACAAACCCCTATTCTCTTGAAAGTAGGAGTGATGAAATGCGTTCGGCTAGCGCCGAACAACTCAGTTTCCCAAAGACCGGTAAGAGGGCTTTCGAAAAAAGCCTGGGGCGCAATTCGGGTAAAAACAATCGACCGCACCACCCGCCACATGCGCTAGTGGCCCTGCAGGATGTATTACGGGCAATACCGGCGCTAACCACTTATGGAATGTCGCGCCCCCGCAACTGGGCTGAATTAGCCCGGCTCGTCCCACAAGTCTGCCGCATGGCGGGTATTTCCGAAGATGCACGCCGTCGCGCGGTGGATCAGATGGGGGAACAGGCCGCCGCGATTGCCATCGCCATTACACTGCAGAAGTTCGACGAGAGGCAAGTGAAGTCGCCGGGCGGCTATTTGCGCGCCATGACAGAGCGCGCCGTCGCCGGCGAACTGCATCTTGCCCGCTCGGTGTTCGGGCTTGCTGCCCGTCATGGAATGGAGGGGATACATTGATCTTTCGCTCCATTTTCGCCGCGCGGTGGCCATACGGCCTGGTTGCGCGGAGGGTAGGCCGAAGCGATGTCACGCTACTTGCCGCGAAACCACGGCATCGACTTAGCCGATTACGGGTATGCCGAAAATGAAGCCCGCGAACGGTTGTTAGGAATTTGGGCGGCGGACGTAGAGAGCCCGCATCTCTATCGACGGGCCCATGCCTCCAGATAAGCCCGCCTCTGTATAACCATATTGGCATTATCGAATGATCGGCGCAGAGAACCGTTTCAGTTATCCATATTTGCCATGAGTGCACGAGACCTGTTGAAAAAGCGCTTTATCCGGCTATCATGCGTTTCAATATCGGTATTATATAAACGGTCTATGCCGACAAGACGAGTTGCCATATTGGCGCATAGAGCACACCTCTAATTCGGTTGCTTTCGACGCTCGTTCGCACGTCGACGCGGTTGCCGCAAAGCCGGAAGCCTGAAAAATTTCCCCGCCTGCGGCTCCTCGCGCGACAAATTTTTCGGCCCTCGGCTTCCTCCGCTGCGCTCCGGCCCAAGGGTGCGACACCGCTTACCGGCGTGCCCGTGAACGATCATCGCAACCACATAGAGGAGTGAATACCATGACCAACGAAATCACCAACTTCATCCAGTTCTCTAGCGAAGACCTCGACACCGCTTCCGGCAAAGGCCGCATCTCGACCCTAACTGACGACATCGACATTGAGGTCGTGCCTTTCAATTCGGAAAACCCTGACGCTCCTACGCACCGCGTTTTCGCCAAATCCCCACGTGGCTTCAATATCGAAGTTGGCGGGATCTGGAGAAAGGCAAAGGCCGATGGCGAAGGCTTCAAGCGCAATCTCTCGATCCGCCGCCTGAACTACAACGCCAACCTGGGCCGTTTCGGCGGACAGGACGACCCAAGCCTTCAGGCAGTTCTCGAATGGGAACCGCGCAATTGATAGCCCAACAGCGCCCGGCCAAGTGCTGGGCGCAACGCACCGAAAGTCGCGAAAATCCCTTTGTTTTCTGGATTTTGGTCGCTTTTTGTGTTAGCATGAACTGCAACAGGAGTTTTGAAGATGAACGTTCATGCCCCCCGTCCGGATCGATCTCCGGAAGCTGTTGCCAGGCGCAAAAAAGCTACGGATCAGGCGCGCGCCGCAAATATGCGACAGGGCTATATCCACGATCCACTGTTGGAAGAGGCAACAGCGGCCTATGTCGCCGGCGATATCACGCGCGACGAATACAGAGATCGCGTAGTCCGCAAACCGCAGTAGTTCAACCTCAACCTTTTTAATTTGATGCCGCCTGCCCAGGGCAGGCGGCTTTTTATTGGGTGCGCCGAGCATGGCGCGTGGTGCGCAATCACCGTTTGACCGGGATGGTATCCGGTCGATGACTTGGAGGTGAAAGTCCTCTACGGGCCCTGGTGATGGGAACCGTTAGCCGAACAGCAAGGGCGTCGTCGTGAGGCGGGG
>NZ_VCIG01000024.1 GCF_006345815.1 Ochrobactrum sp. CGA5
CCTGCGTCGCCGTGCTCTCGACGTCATGCGCAGGGACACGTCGAAGGGCTCGCTCTCCATCAAGCTCAAGAGGGCAGGCTGGGATGACGACTTTCTCCGAAACGTTCTCAATGGCTTACTCGCGTGAGCCATATGCGATTGCCCTGTAGTCACAGTGGGCCGACCGAGCGCGCCAAGTAGAGCGGTGGGCGTATCGAGATATCGCTGCAGGAATGCCATTCAACCTTCTAGGAGCGATACGGAAGCCAAGTATGCCTTGCAGTGCCACAATTCAGGGAAATTAACTGATGAAACAGATTTTTCTTGCCATCGCACTCATTACCGCTCCGGTAGCCGCTTTCACCGGCTTTGAGCTCTACGCCAGTACTGCACCAGTCAAAACTGCGGGCCTCGGCGACTTGTCGTCGTTTAAGGCCATCATTGCTGACGTCCAGACCCTCGCTTCCAAGGGCGATCTCCCCGGCGCTGCCAAGCGCATCACCGATTATGAAACGGCATGGGACCAGGCCGAGACCGCGATCCGTCCACTGAACCAGAACGATTGGAACAACATCGACGCGGCCTCTGACGCTGCATTGAAGGCTCTTCGTCAATCGAACCCGTCGGCGGACAAGATCAACAAAACCCTCACCGTTTTGACGGCGGGTCTCAACAATCCGGCCCAGCCTGCACAGTGAGGTAGACGACAAACACCGTCACTCTGCAAACCGCCGCCCGACGCCCATTCAAGGATACCCACAATGTCTGCACCGGCCACCAAAGCTGCTGTTTACAATCGCGTTCCCCGCGTCACAACCGACTTCTGGCTCATAAAACTGATGGCCGTCACCATGGGTGAAACGGCCGCCGATTATCTCAACGTGCAGATGGGCCTCGGCCTGACGGCGACATCACTGATCATGTCCGCAGTTCTGGCGCTCGCCCTGGTCTGGCAGTTCGCGCAGAAGAAATATGTTCCCGCCGCCTACTGGCTGTCCGTGGTGCTGATCAGCATCGTTGGCACGTTGATCACCGATAACCTGGTCGACAATTTCCATGTTCCGCTGCTGGATACGACGATTGCGTTCTCGGTCGCCCTGGCGCTGACGTTCCTGCTCTGGTTCAGAGCCGAAGGGACGCTTTCGATCCACTCCATCTACACCGGGCGGCGTGAGGCCTTTTACTGGCTGGCCATCCTGTTCACCTTCGCGCTTGGGACGGCCGCCGGCGATCTGGTGGCGGAACAATTCGCGCTGGGCTATCTGGCGACCGGCGTCCTGTTCGGGATGATCATCCTCTCGCTCAGCATCGGCTATTTTTTCCTCGGCCTCGACGCGATCCTCGGCTTCTGGCTGGTCTATATCCTGACCCGGCCTCTCGGCGCCTCCTTCGGCGACCTGATGTCCCAGCCCGCGCAGTATGGCGGTTTCGGCCTCGGCACGATCATCACCAGCGCGATCTTCCTCGCCGCAATTGTTGCAATCGTCATCTTCATGAGCGTTCGGCACGAGGGCGAGGAACTCGCTGACGTTGATGAGGATAAAAAGATGGCAGCCCCCGGCGAAGGCGAGAAGCTTGCTATTGCCGAGGAGGGACTTTGAGGAGCGGCCCGGCCTTATGTGATCGTCTGCCAGCTTCAACACCAATATCGCCGAGGACAGTCCGAATGCAGGCGTCAGCACAAGCACTTTCCCGAACTCTAGAAAAATGGGTATTGGCCGGCGCAGCCTTATCAGCTCTTCTGGCAACGGTAGTCCAGCTCCATGCGCTGGAGGAGCTGGTTGATCGTCCTGTTGCGTTGTTCTTTGCAAGTCAGCGTGACGCGACACTGGTGCATATTGCGCGATTTTTGACAGACTTCGGCAAAGCCTACTGGTTCATCGTCCCGGCTGCCGCTCTGTTCATACTGTTCCGGTTCATGTGGAAGAATCCACTTTATGCTTCCAGGTCACTTTTCGTTTTAACGAGCGTTGCATCGACCGGCATTATCGTCGATGTTCTCAAAGTCGTATTTGGTCGCGCTCGGCCAGAATTGTTGTTCAATCAGGATATTTTTCAGTTCTTTTTTTTCAGATTCGGGCACGAATATAATTCATTCCCGTCGGGACACACCGCCTGTGCGGTGGCAGCGGGCGTCGCTTTGGCCCTGATCTTTCCGCGTTACCGCAGCCTGGCGCTTGCTGGCGCAGCCATTCTGGCATGCACGCGCTTCATCACGACTGCGCACTACATCAGTGACGTGATGGCGTCCTCAATGATCGCCGTCGTTGTCGTTCCGATTATCCAGATTGTTTTTGCGCGATTTGGCTTTCCCTTGAGCGAGCGCGAGGCGTCGATGGACCCGCCCCGCCATCGCCTGGCTGCAAAAATGATCGGCACACCTTTGAAGGCTCGCAGCATCGATGGCGCCGTCATGCGGGCGAGCGCACCAACAATCGTCGGTGTGGTGATTGCCGCGACGATTATGGCGGTGTGCGGTTTGGCTCCCAATCTGGCACTGATCGAATGGCAAGAAGGTTCCTTGCCCGATTATCAGCCTGTACTTGAATGGTGGCTATGGTTGTCCTTGTACGCCTGTCTCGGCTTCGGAGCTCTGACCTGGGCATGCCAGCGAAAGCTTAGGCCAATCTGAGGACACGCTTTCCTTGACCTCTGAGTTCCCGTGTAGACCATGGTCATGGGGACAGGGATGTGCGGTCGATGGTGGGTTCTTGGCTTAGCTTGGGGCCGCCACTCCCTTAAGCGCCTCGGCGTTAAAATCCTGTTCGCAGCAGCAGAACCCCTCCGTCCCAATCCGTGTTCGCTTCAGCGTCGGGGCGTACCGCAATACGCCCTGATCCAAGCATTTGTGCCAGAATGTCGCGCGGCGTGTTGGCATCGGCCTGGGTTGAGACAGCAGAGGATAGCGACAGCGGCCGCTCGATCTGTTCCTGCACGACCGAACCGATCCAGACCGGTGCGAGTTTTTCTCCCATGAGGTTGATATCTGCATCCCAAAGCCGGAGCACGAACCGAGTGTTGTTCGGTGCAGCTCCGTTTTGCAGGACGAGCGTCAAGCTCGGCAGCCTTCCGCTGGCGAGATGAGGGGTAACCGGCAATTCGACAGGAGTTGTCTTCGCGGAGAGCCAACCCAGTATCCTGGATGACGCCCATGGCGCGGGCAGACGCCATCCCTTGCTCAGCAAATCCTGTCGAATTGCAGAAAGGTCTCCCGCCCACTGGATCGTGAAGGGCTCTTCGATCTCGCCGGTCAGATCGATCCGCCTGGGCGGCAGCCGTTGCCAACCTGACGTCCACCAGTCGTTGGCCATCATCGTGGGGGTCGCTCGGTTTACGGCATAGCGTTCGACATCGAGAGAGTGATGTCGATAGACGTTCAACCCCCCGGCTAGCGCGAGTGCCGCGCCGGCGATCACCATCAATGACGTCGCGCCGACTGATTTTGCCGGCTTTCGCATGTAGAAGAATCCGAGCACTGCCAGCCAGGCCGTACCGAAGGCAAGCCCCCCGACCGCGTCCGAGAACCAGTGAGCGCCCAGATAGACGCGCGAGAACGCTATCAGCAGTGCAAAGGATAGAGCGGTCAAAGCGACCGGAAGGCGCCACATCGGACGAAGTTCACGTCCGATCAGGAAAGCGAGAAAGCCGTAGACGGCGAGATTGACTGTGCTGTGGCCGCTGGGAAAGGAAAATGCGCTCCAGCCCGTGTAGAACAACTCGGTCGGCCGGGCGCGATGGAGCGTGACTTTTATGACCGTGTTGAGCACGGATGCACCGCCAACTGCCGCCAGCCAGTAGGCCGCTGGACGCCATGCCCGTCTCCAGGCAAGCCATAGAAACACGGCGATCGTTACCGTCATCACGACCACCGTATCGCCAAGCTCGGTGGTTATCAGCATTACGGAATCGCCCGGAACGGTTCGCAGATCCTGGAGTGCCTGGTAGATCGCGTTATCGGCGCGTACGAGAGGGTCGCCACTGACGACATCTTCGAGAATGCCGAAGAACAGCCAGGCGGAGCCGATCAGCAACACGGCGAGGAGCGCCAGTCCTCGGGCGTCGGGACGCGACGGATCGAGAAGATCCAGCGCGAAGCGACCCCACCGGGAGTGGCTCATGGCCGTGCGGTGCCGAAGCCAGCCCGACAGAGCCGATGCAAGCGTCGGACCTTGGCGCAGGGCGAACCGGGCGAGACGGAGCAGCACCCAGATGAAGACAACGATGAGAACAACCAGAACAGTGAGGGGTTTGGCGGCCGCGCCGAACATGCTGAAAGCAGCGCCGACGAACACAGCGGGCAAAACATGGGACGGCGCCCACACCAGCGCGGACAGGATGTTGGCAACGTAGAACCGCCGCACCGACAGCCCTAACATGCCGGCGATCAGGGGGACGAAGGCGCGCACGCCCGGTGTGAATCGGGCGATAAAGACGCTTTTGTCGCCGTGCTTCGCGAAAAATGCCTCGCTGCGCGTGATGAGGTCCGGATGTCGGTTGAGCGGCCATCGTTCAAGGATCTCGCGGTGATAGCGATGGCCGATCCAGAACGAGAGGCCGTCGCCGATGATTGCCCCGGCGGAGGCCGCGCCGAGCAGCGGCCAGAGTTTTACAATGCCGCTGGGTACCAGTGCGCTGATTGCCAGGATTGCGGCGGTGCCTGGAATAAAAACTCCGATGACGGGTATGGATTCCGACAGCGCCAACAGAAGCACCGCCGCATAGGCCAAATGCGGATGCGCCGCGATGAACGCGGTAACGGCGGAAAAGAAGGACGCCACCATCCCGCGCTCCTCTAAAGGACGGAGGTGACGAACCGATCAAGGCGTGTCCCCTCCCGGTAGAGCGCGCGGACCAATATAGCGGCGACGATACCCGTCGCGGCTCCGCCGAGGACGTCGCTCACATAGTGCGTGCCGATATAGACGCGGGAGACCGCCACCAGCACAGCCGCCGCGAGGAACCACCGTCCCGTGCGCCGCATCCCGTGTAACAGAAAAGCCGCCGCAATGGCGAAGGTCGCGGTCGCATGATCGGAAGGGAATGACGGATCGGCGCTGGGGCTGATCAGCAGATGGGAGATGCCGCTGTCATAGGGTCGCATGCGATGAACAAACAGCAGGATAAGCTGATTGATAGCAAGGCCGAGCAGGAAAGAGAGCCCCGTCGCGACGAGAACGTGTCTGTTGTGCGGCCTATCCGATCCTCGCCACCATTGCGCGGCGACCGCCGGCACGAGCAGCGGCACACCGATGGCGGACACCCAGATCATCAGGAAATCGACCGAGGCGCTAGCTCCGACAAGGCTGTTGACGGCGCGGGTCGCGGCGGCATCGAGATCGTAGAGTTGCAATGCCATATCCTCATAATGTCCTGCCAACGGAATAATCTGATGCAATCGCCTCAATATATATGCATCAGTATTGGCAAAGTCCCGGAATACTGAAGATATTCGATAAATTCGAAGAACGGATAGGCTACGAAAAAGACGAGCCCGTCTGTAAATGTTCGATATATCCGCTCCGGTTTGACAACGAGTTCCTTCTCATCGTGAAACAACGAGAAATCCGGGAAAAACTTTGGAACTTGTGCGAAGTAAGTATCATATACCTCTCCGAAACTAGTCCGTAAAAAATTCTCCTCTGTTCGGATAACAATCATAAAGGCCAGGTAGCATATGACACCGAAACCAACCGCAATGATTATACTTCCCGTTTGCGCTCCAATTCCCACGGCGCCGATAGCACTGAAAACGTAGAGTGGATTGCGTGATACCGAGTATGGACCACTTTGTACAATCTCGGCGCCTTTGCGCCCACCGATATAAAGAGTACACCACATTCGCCCAATAATAGCCGCGACGATCAGACTCAGGCCAACGGCCTCCAGATACTCATGAAATCGCCCCGTGGAGGATGAGCGAACAAAAAGCAAAGCGATGATCAAAAGAATCATAACAACGCCGATTGCTATGCGGCGTTTCTGTTGAAATTTCCCGAGTTCGGAAATTGTCTTCATTTTGTTTCCGATGTTGTGATTCGGTATCCGCATAGGGAATTCCGCATTTTTACTTTATTTGGCTGAATCATCGGGTTCAATTCAATATTTTGACTTTAGTCGTCCTCGAAAGCATAGAGACCCCAGTACGGTCAGCGTCGCGAAGCCCGCGCCCGCCAGAAATGTCCCCTGGGGTCCGGCAGCATCCCACAAGATTCCCGCGATGATGCTGGCGGCGAGTAGGGCCAAACCGCAGATCAGGTTGAACATGCCGAAGGCGGTACCGCGCAGTTCCGACGGCGCGGTCTCGGCGACAAGCGTCGAAAGCAGGCCCTGGGTGAAGCCCATGTGAAGGCCCCAGAGTACGACGCCAATTGCGACCGCGACAATGCTGGACGCAAACGCCAGCACGACATCTGCCAGAACCAGCAGAACCAGTCCGACGATCAGGATCATCACCTTGTCCATGCGATCAGACAGGATGCCAATCGGATAGGCCGAGAGCGAATAGGTGAGGCTCATGACGACCATCACAACCGGAATCAGCGCGAGCGGCAGGCCTATCGATTGCGCGCGGAGGACGAGAAACGCTTCGCTGAATCGAGCCAGCTTGAAGACCGCGGCAATCACCACGACCCACCAGTAAACAGCATCCAAACGGCGCAGTTCCTCACGTCGCAAGGGCATCCGAACCTTGCGCAATGCCTTCGGGCGCTCCGGCTCCCTGACGGCGACGATGATGAGCACCAAGGACACACACGCCGGAATGACAGCGATCCAGAAAACCGTTTGGAAGTGATCCGCGGTGAGCCACATCAGACCGATAGCGAGGAGCGGCCCGACAAAAGCTCCGATCGTATCGAGCGACTGGCGCAGGCCGAAGCTCGCGCCGCGCAGCTCCGGCGGCGCGATATCGGCGACGAGCGCGTCACGCGGTGCGCCGCGAATGCCCTTTCCGACCCGATCGATAAAGCGGGCTGCGATCAGCCAGTCGAGCGAAGAAGCCAGAGGAAAGATCGGCTTGGTGAAGGCGGCAAGGCCATAACCGAGAACTGCAAGGAACTTACGTTTGCCAAGCCAATCGCTAAGCGCGCCTGAAAACACTTTGGTGATCGAGGCGGTTGCTTCGGCAATCCCCTCGATGATGCCGACGGCCAGCGCCGACGTACCGAGCACCGCCACCATATAGACGGGTAGCAGCGCATGAATCATTTCCGAGGAGGTGTCCATCAGCAGGGAGACGAAGCCTAGCGCCCAGATGCCTGCCGGAATACCGCGACGGGTTTCGGCAGAAGACGTTTTTTCGACGGTGATTGTTGGCTTCCCGGCCTGGTCGCTCATTTCAGCGGTTCTCGTCGTGGGCGTCGAAGACGCGCTGGGCATAGCTGTCGAGCAGCGCCTCGCAGGCGCGCAGCCGCTCTGAGGCCTCTTCGGCCAATGTCGCGCCGTAAAAGTCGAGCTTGCTAATCTTCTCGAGCCATCCCTGAAGCTTCTTGAGGTCTGTGTCCTCTTCCTCCAGTTCGGCATAGGTGAACTTGTTGATCGCGATCTCCTTGGCGATCTCGGCCTCGAAATCGGCGCAGCGGCCAAGGAACTCACGATACTGCTCGTCGCGATCGGCCTTGAAGCGGTTGATCACCTTGTCTTCCTGGGCGCGGTCGAGGGCGACTGTTTCCAGGATCACGGCTTCACCGCCCATCTCCGCCACGTCGTTCTCCAGCATCTTGAGCCGTCGGACATGATCGTCGGTCTTCGGCAGGAGGCACACGCCGTTCTGCAGATAGACCGCGCCCATGCCCTTGAGCCGGCGCCATAACGCGATGCGCTTGGCGGCCGGCTCGGGTGGGACCTTGTAGGTCAAAAGGAGCCAGGATGGAGGGAACTTCTCTATTCGGCGTGTTGAGGTCAAGCGCTTTCGAGCTTTCCGCTCGGCTGGTGATTAACGTCTTTCGCGGGCCCTTGCTTCTCTTCGGGATCGGCTCTTTGGCCCTCCCATTATGGGATCAGTAGAATGAGGCGGCCCAATCT
>NZ_VCIG01000025.1 GCF_006345815.1 Ochrobactrum sp. CGA5
TGGAGTTGCCCCATAAAAACCGGACATTTTCAGGATTGAGCATTTCGGCTCAGGAACTCTCGTGGAGATTGATATCCTAAAGCCTTGTGCGGGTGAAGATTGTTGTAGTGCTCGAACCATGATGGCAGTTGAGCCATGACAGTTTCGGCGTCCGGCGTCGGATTTATCCGGACATAATCGCGCTTGAATGTTTTGACGAAAGCCTCAGCCATTCCATTTGACTGCGGGCTGCGCACTGGTGTTCTGCACTGTTCCATACCGATATCCCGGAGCAAGGACGCGGTGCTTTTCGCAATGAAGCATGAACCATTGTCGGTAAGCCACTGGATGGGCTCTGCCAGCGTATTGATGCGCCCGAAGCGGTTTTCTACCGCCGTGATGACAAGATCCTGCACATCTTCGCTCTTGATGCCTTCTGTCGTGGCCACATGAGCGATTGCTTCCCGATCACAGCAGTCGAGCGCAAATGCAACGCGGACCTTTTCCTTGTTGTCGCACGTGATCTCGAAGCCATCGGAGCACCATCTGGTATTGGAGCGCTCGACGGTGACTTGCCCGTCGTGTCTGCGTTCACCGGCAGCTCCGGTATGGCGCTGAAGGAGCAGATCATGCTGCTTCATCACGCGGTAAACACGTTTGGCGTTCGGCCATGAACGCCCCTGTTCACGGGCCTTGCGCCGCAGAACGGCATGAACGCGCCGATAGCCATAGGTCGACATTTCTTCAATGATCGCCTTGATCTGAGCAACCAGATCAGCGTCGGGAAGCGGAGGTCTCCCTCGGGCTCTGGAAAGGGTGCCTGTGGCTCGCGCCGCGATATTCGACCGGGCAACACCTAGCGTCTCGCATACCGCTTTCATCGCAAAACGTCCTTCGGCAGCGAGATTGAGTGCAGCATGCGTTTTTTTGGGCCGCTGGCGATTTCGAGGGACTCCTTGAGAATTTCCCCTTCCATCGTCTTCTTGCCCAGCAGGCGCTGTAATTCCTTCACCTGAGCCTGAAGCGCCCGGTATTCCGAGGCAGGGACAACCTCCTCTTCGGCTGCCGTTGCGACCAATGCACCCTGTGACGCAAGCTTGCGCCACGCGAACAGCTGGTTAGGCGCAATGCCATGACGACGGGCGACCAGACTGACCGTTGCGTCCGCCTCGTAGGTTTCGTGGACAATCGCAAGTTTCTCCGCGGTACTCCAGCGTCGACGCCGCTCAGGGCCGGAAAGAATTTCCATCTTAATGCTATTACCAGTCATAATGTGAACAGTAGTCCTATCACTTATTTAAGTGGCAGAAACTGTCCGGGCAATTAAGGGGCTATTCCA
>NZ_VCIG01000026.1 GCF_006345815.1 Ochrobactrum sp. CGA5
CTTCGCGAGGCGGAAGGCGGCGTTCCTGTACCCGAGTTATGCCGGGAACATGGAATGAGCACTGCGTCATTCTACAAATGGCGATCCAATACGGCGGCATGGATGCCTCGATGATCAGCCAGATGAAGGCTCTGGAAGATCGAAGCCGGAAAAGCAATTGATCCAGTGAAACAATTGCCCGGCGGAGCAACCGTCGCCTGAAGAAGATGTATGCGGAGATGAGCATGCAGGCGGAGCTGCTCAAAGAGGCTCTTGGAAAAAAGTGACACGGCCATCTCAACGCCGGGAGATGGCCGAGAAAGCAGTGGCGTTGCGAGGGGTGAGCATCGCGCTCGCCTGCCGCACCTTTGGTGTCAGCGAGACCTGCTATCGTTACAGCGCCAGGCTGAACGACGAGAACGAGCAGATTGCCGATCTCCTGATCGGACTGACGCGGGCAAAGAAGACCTGGGGCTTCGGCCTGTGTTTCCTTTATCTGCGCAATGTCCGGGGGGCATTACTGGAACCATAAACGCGTTTACCGCATTTATCGTGAGCTTGAATTGAACCTCAGGATCAAGCCGCGCAAGCGGTTGAAGCGGGACAAGCCCGATGCTCTGACCGTGCCAGATGCGCCGAACATGGTCTGCTCCATGGTTTCCATGGCCGACCGGCTGGAGAATGGAAGGCAATTCCGGCTGCTGAACGTCCTGGACGACTTCAACCGCGAAGGTTTGGGCATTGAAGTAGACTTCTCGCTGCGTGCTGAACGCGTCATCCGCAGCCTCAATCAGATCATCGAATGGCGCGGCAAACCATTCGCAATTCGTGTTGATAATGGGCCGGAATACGTCAGTGGCAAACTGATGGAGTGGGCTGCCAACCAAGGTATCGCCTTGAGCCATATCCAATCCGGCAAGCCACAACAAAATGCGTATGTCGAGCGCTACAATCGCACCGTTCGGAATGAGTGGCTCGACCAATACATCATCGAAAGCATTGAGGAGGCGCAGGAATTTGCCACGCAGTGGCTCTGGGCCTACAACAACGAACGTCCCAATATGGGCCCCGGCGGCGTAACGCCCGCACAGAAGCTGAAAAGGGCCGCGTGAATTCTACTGACGAGCCCCGTTAAAAACGG
>NZ_VCIG01000027.1 GCF_006345815.1 Ochrobactrum sp. CGA5
GCTTCGATCTTCCAGAGCCTTCATCTGGCTGATCATCGAGGCATCCATGCCGCCGTATTGGATCGCCATTTGTAGAATGACGCAGTGCTCATTCCATGTTCCCGGCATAACTCGGGTACAGGAACGCCGCCTTCCGCCTCGCGAAGGATGACAAGGATTTGCGGTTCGCTGAATCTGCTCGTCTTCATCAAAATCTCCTCGATCATATAGCCCGAGAAAATTCTACTTTTGAAGCCGGCTATTTGCCGGGGGATTACCACATCACGCCCAACGAATTCGCCATGAAAATGGTTCTGGAAAAACAGGCCGCATAGAACCAGATAGGTCCAGACAGCTTGCTGTCGCTGGTGCGTGACGCCGGCAATGATCCGTTCAATCGTGCGCTTTACGTCTTCCGGGCCAAACGGGCGCTGTCATCTTAGGATTTTCCATCATCAAAGCTGAGTCATTTTGATTTTTCTCGGCCTCGTAATTTTGAAGCCATAAGTGCACCTTCTTTTGGACAGGCGATTCAATAAAATACCATGAAATTACGGTTAGCAGAAGCGAAACACCAAAGCATGCCGCGAACATAGTAATTTTAGGGTATATAGAAGTTCCAAAGAACATTCCAAATTCTTGATATCCGCTGTAAAGTAGTATTTTGATGACTGGATAGTGCCAAAGGTAGAAACCGTACGACAATCTCCCGAACCATCGCATAGGGAGAAAATCCAGAGATTTAGTAACTAGTGAACCTTGATCGGAAAATATTTTTGCTATGACTGCCACAGATGCGAGAGCTGTTACTGTAAAGCCAATGTTGTATGAAGCAAACGCGGTAGCGGAATTAGATGTCAGGACATAGCAAATATAAGCAGCAGCAGGCATCCAAAGCCATTTGCCTATCAAAAATAGAATGCTTCGCGGAAGAACGGCTATCGCAGCACCAAACACCAAACCGTCTGCATGCGTGTCCAATCCAGTATAAATTCGGGCAGGAGGTGCGCCGCTACCGACCATGTAGCTCCGCCAAAGAACAGCAGCAATGGCTAGGCTGAGCATCACTACAATAGGCTTCAGGAATTTGACACGCCAGATAGCAAGGATCACCAGAGGCCAGATAATATAGAACTGTTCTTCAACAGCCAAAGTCCAAGTGTGGCCTGTGAGCTTTGCATCATAAATATCAAAAGCTCGCACCCAATTCATAAAATAGCCCAGTGGCGGCAAAATTTCGAAGCTAAGAGATACAGCCGGTTTGAAAGCTAAAATGTAAATTGAAATTAGAACAAGAAAAAACAGCAGCGCAGGAAACAATCTCCCTGTTCGACGGATGTAAAATCTAAACAAGTCGATGTAACCTGTCGAAATGCGTTCGTTCACTAATATCGATGTTATCAAAAACCCGCTTAGAACGAAGAAAATGTCAACGCCGATGAACCCGCCATGCAAGGGTATTAATCCTGTGTGGTGAATAAAAACGGCGATAACCGCGATAGTTCTCAGGCCATCAAAGCCTTTTATTCGCGTCTTAAAAGCTCCACCGGCAGACATATAGAAACCTTCATTGGAATTATTGCGGAACTTCATCGCTGAATATCGACTTAATATCAAGGTGTGTTTTGCGCCTAATGCTTGATCCTAAGACTTTCCGCTCAACAAAAGAACTCTGGAGCGTGCAATGTGGGTCGCCATGGTTTGCCGCGCCATTCGATGATCTGGTTGAGGCTGCGGATGACGCGTTCAGCAGGCAGCGAGAAGTCTACCTCAATACCCAAACCTTCGCGGTTGAAGTCGTTCAGGACGTTCAGCAGCCGGAATTGCCTCCATCCTCCAGCCGGTCGGCCATGGAAACCATGGAGCAGACCATGTTCGGCGCATCTGGCACGGTCAGAGCATCGGGCTTGTCCCGCTTCAACCGCTTGCGCGGCTTGATCCTGAAGTTCAATTCAAGCTCACGATAAATGCGGTAAACGCGTTTATGGTTCCAGTGATGCCCCCGAACATTGCTCAGATAAAGGAAACACAGACCGAAGCCCCCGGTCTTCTTTGCCCGCGTCAGTCTGACGTCGCCCCAAGTTTTATCCAGTTTTGAGTTCGCTCCAGCGGTTTAGGGTTGCTGTATTCGGGGTGCACCTCACCGGTATTTCAGACGCCACGTTTTATAACTGGCGCAAGAAATATGCGGGTCTGATGCCATCCGAGATGAAGCGGTTACGGCAACTCGAGGAGGATAATGCCAAGCTGAAGCGGATCGTTGTCGATCTGTCTCTGGATAAGGCCATGCTTCAGGACGTTTTGGCAAAAAAACTCTGAACCCTGTACGCAGGCGTGCACTTGTCGACACTATTAAGTCGGATTGGAAAGTCTAGGTATGACGTGCCTGTTCGGTGCTCAAGATTGACCGGTCACTTTATGTCTACAAGTCAAAGCGTGGCGAGCAGGCTGAACTGAAGCTCAGGATCAAGGACATCTGTCAGAGCCGGGTTCGTTACGGGTATCGGCGCGTGCATGTACTTCTCAAGCGTGACGGCTGGCCCGTTAATCCGAAGCAAATATATCGTCTTTACAAAGAGATGGGACTTCAGCGGCGGAACAAGGTTCCAGACGGGCGTGAAGACGAAGCTTCGCGCCGATCGCACAGATGCGACCCATTCCAACCATGTCTGTGCAATGGATTTTGTCCATGATCAATTGGCGACTGCACAGAAGATCCGCATCTTGATGGTGGTCGACAAATTCTCACGCTTCTCGCCAGCGGTTGATGCCCGCTTCGGTTATCGTGGTGAGGATGTAGTACAGACTCTGGAACGGATATGTCATCAGATCGGTTATCCTGCAGTTATTCGTGTGGATAATGGCAGCGAATTTATCTCTTGTGACTTGGGTCTGTGGGCTCACACCATAAGGGAGTGGTGCTCGACTTCTCCCGGCCCGGCAAGCCGACAGATAACAGCTATATCGAGAGCTTCAATGGCAAGTTCAGAGCCTAGTGTCTAAACGCCCATTGGTTCATGAGTCTTGACGACGCCCGCATTAAGATGGAGGATTGGCGTAGAGACTATAACGAATTCCGGCCACATAGCGCCATTGGCAATAAGGTGCCGATTTCGCTTATGAAGGGCTCATCGGCATCCCCGCCGCTTTGAGCCTTAAACCCGGAAAATTCCAGTTTTCCGTGGTCCAAATTCGGGGCGCACCTCAAGACCCGCCGAGGCTCTAATCGCCGCTGGATGAAAGTTCAGTGGCAGGTCATAAACAAGATGGAATGAGTGATAATGATTGGATACGACTATATGCAATTAAACTTATATTTTAACTATCGCTTCATAGAAGTGATCGTTATTGGAGGAAAACATGAGTGTACGTATCATCAAAATTAATCTATCAGACAGTTTGAGCTCGAAATGTGCATTTAAAAGGATAGCTGAGTGTGTGTTGGTAAAATTATCAGGTTCGAATATGACATAAAGTCGAAGGATATTGAATTCAACTATCTATGAAATCACTATAAGTCAAATAACATTGAGATAAATGATGAAATCAAGTGAATCAATGGCACCTCAGATAGTTGAATATATTTTACAATCCTGTGGATACGGCAATTTGTTAGAACTAAGTGCCGGGATCAATACGTCTGTACCGGAATTTATCAGGCAAGGTATTAATGTTATATCCGTTCAACCGGAAAATACGACGGAATGTTTGAATGGTTTGTTCGGCGAACGTTATGTAACTGCCTCATTTTTACAACTTCCATTTCTCGATAATAGCTTTTCAACCGTTGTTGCGAATGGATGTCTTGAACAAATGGGCACAAAAGACATCCCAATTGTTTTGAATGAGATTTATCGAGTATCTTCTCGCTACGTGTTCTTGCGTATACGATTAACGGGCGATCCGACGTCAACCACTTTATCACACCAAGGAGGGCGAGCTTGGTGGGAAACCAGCTGTTTTGAAGCTGGTTTTCGCAAACACCCCTATTATTATCAAATTAACCCCTATGAATCGCTCAATGACGAAAGCGATGAGATTCTAATTGCTCTTGAGAAGGTTCCGCCAAGCGCTTTGATGCATTATGACCTTATGGTTCTTGCTGAAGAGCGCTTACTACATACCGATATGCTTCGTGAAACCGGACGTCGAAGCGATGCACATTGTATCCGGTATCATAAGGCGGCAGAGTTTATACGACCGGGCGATCGTGTACTGGATGTTGCGTGCGGCCTAGGCTACGGGAGCCATATCCTTTATAATAATTCAAAAGCTCATTCCGTTATCGGGATTGATCTTAGTGACTTTAGTATCAACTATGCCAAGGCTCATTATGGTCATGACGATCATTTGAGGTTTGCTGTCGGCGACGCGCAGGCACTTTCCGAGATCCCGAGCAACAGCATAGATTTTATCGCGGCTTTTGAAACCATTGAGCATGTTCCTGACCCTCACGCTTATCTCAAAGAATTGAAGCGCGTGCTCAAGCCGTCAGGGCGGCTAATGGTTTGTGCGCCGAACAATTGGGTAGATGAAACTGGTAAAGATCCAAATCCATTTCATTTACATGTATATACATGGGAGCGCCTTATAGATGAGTGCAGCTCATATTTTCTATTGGAGAAGGGCTTTTTCCAGACCGCAGGAGGTGCGCTGCGCTACCATCATTCTCGTCGCAGTTGGGTGGAAGTGTCGCCACAGAAAGAAAGTGAGCAAGAGGGTGAATGGGTCTTGTTGCTATGTATGGCAGACCCAACAGATAGCAAGAAAACCGTCTATGAGGAGACGTCATGGAAGTTGCCAAGCTCCCCCGACTTCAACGTATCAGCTTTTTCACGGGATTATGAGAATCCCTGGCTGGTGAAGGGCATGATAGCCATCGGTATGCGGGCGCAATCGGAAACGCTTCTTGATAGTATGCAGCAAAGCGTGCTCCTCACGTCCAAGCATACGACCGTGGATTTCGGTGCAGCGCTCTGCTGTCATATCTATTCTCAACTAAACAAAGCCCCCCTACAAGATTGCCAATTTTCTGAACTTCAGGAGGCTATTTTCCGTTACGCTGCCATTCCAAACCCGACGCCACATCAGCTGCGCTGGCAGGTATCATTATTGTTTGCGGGCGGTGAATTAGCCAGACAGAGCGGAAAGACTGAAGTAGCTCAAACTTTCTATAAACAATGTGCCGCAATCGATGTCTTGCGTTATAGCCCATTACTGGGCAACAGAACGCTTGATGCGCTCCACTGGCTGGCTACGTTGGCCGTTGCCGATAACAATATGGAGAATGCCAGATCTTATCTTGAGAAAAGTGTCGAAGAGGCAATTCGGTTGGCTTCGTCGTCATGGCTTAATGTTATAGGTGATCCGAAAAACCCATTACCATTTGGCTTTCCCGAAATGGCGCAGATAATGGATAAAGCGGCTCGAGCTGTTTATATGTTGGCGACATTAAAGGACTGCAAAACGAAGCCCGGTCTTATCTATCGTGAGAACTCAGGCTTCTTCGAAAGGCAGCTTTTAGCAGCAACGAATCGAATACAAGAGCTCGAGATGGCAGTCAACACTCTAGCTCAAAGGGTACTGGATGGCGACGATCATGCACAAGATTTGGGAAGGCAAGTTGTTATTTTAGATGAGCATTCTCAATCATTGGCAAAGAGAATAGTGGAATCAGAGGGGCGCATCCGAGATCTTATGCAGCAGATCGATTTTTCCAATTCGATGCTGAAAGATTCCTCTACCGAAAGCGCAGGAGCGCTACAAGTTATAGCGCTTGTAGCCCATCGTATTATGCGTAAGATATCAGATTTTTTTAAAAGAACAGACCATGATTAAAGCTTCAAAAGCCGGTATTGTTATAGTTTCTTACAATGCATCTGACGCAATTATCGCGACACTGGCCAGTGTGCGGCGAGCTCATAACGAAAGCTCAATTAAGCTGATTCTTGTAGATAATGCGTCCGCTCCAGAGGAGCGGAGCAGAATTCGAACTGCGATATCTACCCATATCGAGGAAATCGGAAGCGATTGGCGCTATATCGAACAATCAGAAAACCTTGGTTTTTCGGGAGGCAACAATATTGGGATACGTGAATTTCTTGCAGATGATACCATAACTCATATCTGCCTGCTCAACGGTGACGTAATTGTTACCGATCACTGGCTTGATCGAATGCTCACTTATAAAAAAGCTATCATCAGCTCGGTAACAAACAAAGCAGATAGCGAGCAATGCATACCTGTTGATTACGATGCCAATCTAGATGAGTTTATCGACATCGAGAACGGCATTATTCCAGAGGAACCTTACCAAAGGATACAAGATTTTTCTAATAACAGACATGAAATCTGGCGTGGGAATCTGGTTGAAACCGATGTCACCTTCTTTTGTGTTTTGCTTACGAAGGAGGCGGTTCAGAACATTGGCCTTCTGGACGAAACTTTTTATCCAGGCGGTTATGAAGATGATGACTATTGCATCCGGGCGCGAAAACTTGGTTATGAAATATTTCTCGCACGTGATGTATTTATTCATCATTGGGGATCTGCTTCATTTGGAAAGTTGCAGTACGAATACTTTAGTAGTCATGCAAAAAAGAACAAGAGCTATCTGGAGAAAAAACATAATATTACTTGGCGGAGACGACCGGAGAAGCCGATAGTATCGTTTTATATGGACGTGGAATTCGCACTTTCTTCCTTTGGAAAGTCCAAGGCTCGTACTTCTCTGCTCTCTTACATTCCAAATCTAGATCATCAAATCGACTATTTCGAAACTGAATTCCGCAATTTGAGCAGCGCTATCAAGGCCCACTCTGTGGATGTACCAGAGAAACTGACTGGGCAGATTGCGGCAGCGGAATCTCATGGAGACGTCTTCGCAACTTGGATACGTACTAAAACGTCGCTGTTGCAAATCCTCGGGGAGGAAAAGCCCGACGGTGCAGAAGTCAAAGTAATCGTTGCTCAGTTTAGATGTATCGCTGATGCAGTCCATGAACGGGTGGAATGCAACTTTGCTATTCATGATTTTCTTACAACATTCAATACCGGCAGTGAGACGTCTCCATCTTCTAATCCGGTTACCCCTTTCAGGCGCTGGACAGGAAGATTATCCAGAGCGGTCTGGCTGGCGAGGAAAGGAATAGTTTTTCTGGGTCGGCTCAAAGGAATTGTTTTCTTCGGCGGATATTTTTATCCGGAGAGACAAAGTGATGGATATTTTCAGCGGATTCAGATCGTAGATCGGCTATTTCCGGACCGGTGGCGTATCTATGTCGAAAGTGAGGAACTGGCGGGACGTAATCTATGGTTTGATCGTCCTGAGCCAAACGTTCTCGTTCTCCGTATAACTGGCAGCAAGCAATTGAAAATGCTCGTACGTCTATTGGCTCTTGCGGCTGTTTTACGTACTCGGAACATTTATTTTCACAGCGTCTTACGCATGTACGACAATAGATTCGGAAGATTGCTGCATTTGCCATTCATTCGGAAAGCAGTCGATATTCATGGTGTCGTGCCCGAAGAATTTCGTATGCATGATGACTTTTACAGCGCTCTTATCTTTGACAAAGAGGAGTGTTTGGCCGTCCGAAAAGCCGGGATTGTCATTGTCGTTACCCACGCAATGAAGGAGTATTTACAGCAAAAGTTCCGCAGTGGGCTGAAAGCTGTAAGTATATCATACCCAATGTTCCCAAACTTTACGCCTTCCGCAGTGACGCGGCCACTCTTAAACGGAAAACCTGTTATCGTTTACGCTGGCGGTCTTCATAAGTGGCAGCAAGTTCCTAAAATGATCGATGCGATCACAAAAACCAAAGAATTTTATCAGCATCACTTCTATTGTCCTGATCCGGAAAAAGTGAAGTCCATGCTACCTGCAGAGACACGGAAATCGGTCGTTGTAGAGAGGAAAACACATGCAGCGCTAATGGATTTTTATTCGCAATGCCACTACGGTTTTATCTTACGAGAAGACAGCGTCGTTAATAGAGTTGCTTGCCCCACTAAGCTTGTCGAGTATATCGCCATGGGAGTCGTACCTATCGTTGATTGCGAAAACATTGGGGATTTTAAGTCGCTGGGTATGCGCTATATCACGTTGTCTGATTTTTTGGCACTTCGTATACCTGACGAAGAAACCAGAATGCGAATGGCTAGCGAAAATTTGCTCGTCTACGAAAAACTTTATCACACTCGCCAAACCGGCGCCGAAGAGATTTATCGTTTTTTTACGCTGCGCAAAATTTCCCAAAGCCGCAGCTTTATCGCCAGTCGCCTGCTTCCGCCAAATACGTTCTTCGGGGATTTAGCACGAAAGATCAAACGAGGAATCTTATTCGATATCCCCCTTGATGGTAAGCCGGCCAATGCCACCCCAAGGTGCGACGTTCTGGTGCAAGTAGACAATTTTGAAGCCGGCGGTTTGGAAAACGTTGTTCTTGACTTGAACGATACGTTTATCGAATCAGGTCTTAATGTCGTTCTTCTAGTTCTTGGAAATGCCGGCCCCGCGGTTGAGCAGGCCCGGGCGCGTGGCCAAAATGTGATCTGTGAAACCTTTGATCCAGCATCATACCAAACACTGCTCGACAATATACGACCCAGACTCGTTCTAACTCATTACTCCACACAGGGCGTTGAATTCTGTCATGCTAAGGAAATTCCGTTTCTACAGGTAATTCATAATGTTTATATGTGGTTTGGTGACGAGCAACGGAAGGAATTTGTCGAGAGTGCTAAACTTACATCTAAATTCGTGGGTGTCTCCGACTATGTCCGTGATTATAGTATTTCGCGGCTTGGCGTTCCTCCGGAAAAATGTATCGTCATTCCTAACGGTATTGATTTCACGCCCTTTGATGATTTTTCGCCACGCCAGGCGCGAGAACAATTGCGCCATCAGCATGGTATCAGCAACGATGATTTCGTCTTCATCTGCGTGGGTGCAATCAATCACCAGAAAAATCATTTGGGTTTGTTGAAGGCTTTCCACATCGCAAGCCGTACTTGCACGAATGCCAAACTTCTTTTTCTTGGACCTGCATATGAAAGCGCCTTGCTTGAAGAAATCAATGAATACATCAAGGATAATTCTCTCGAACAAAGGGTCATCTATTGCGGAACCGCACCACGCGCTCACGAGTACTTTGCTATGGCGGATGCATTTGTTAGTGGGGCCTTTTTTGAGGGAGGGCCACTCGTATTACTAGAAGCTCTCCGATCAGATGTCCCGATTATCATGAGTAGAGTTGGAATAGCGTCTCTGTTTGAAGGCAGGCCAGGAATTGAGATTGTCGCCCCTGCAGTGGACATGTCCAAATATGACGGCGCGATTTGGGAACTTAGATCCAACGAAGATTTCGAGCAACGATTGGCAGATGCAATGGTTCGTATCTGGCTGAACCCTATTCACCCCAACCTAAATGAAGCGGAACTAAATGCCCTGGAAAAAAGTACGACCTATGAAAAATACAAGGAATTGATCGGGTCATATCTACGCTGATATATGTGCTGTTATTTTGCCGGAGTGATGTGGTAATCCCCCGGCAAATAGTCGGCTTCAAAAGTAGAATTTTCTCGGGCTATATGATCGAGGAGATTTTGATGAAGACGAGCAGATTCAGCGAACCGCAAATCCTTGTCATACTTCGCGAGGCGGAAGGCGGCGTTCCTGTACCCGAGTTATGCCGGGAACATGGAATGAGCACTGCGTCATTCTACAAATGGCGATCCAATACGGCGGCATGGATGCCTCGATGATCAGCCAGATGAAGGCTCTGGAAGATCGAAGC
>NZ_VCIG01000028.1 GCF_006345815.1 Ochrobactrum sp. CGA5
CACGCGCCCGAAAGCCGCATCGAGCGCCTTGGGATCGATCATCCGGAACACGGCCGAGAAGGTGTCATGCGACGGAACCGCGTGCTTGAGCTTGAGGAAACCCCTGAAAACGCTTTCCTTTGCGCGCCCGAAGGCCGCCATCTCGGCGCAGGAGGTCGCGCCGCAAAGGACCGACACAAAGGCGATGACCAGCAGCTCACCCAAGTCATGTCGCGTGTTCTCGGCGCGGGGATCGGGGACATCTTCGAAGGCGGACAGGAACAGATGCATGACGGTGATGGGCTCCAGGAGGACGAGTCCACCTTCAGAATCCATCATGAGCCCAGCCACAAGCCATCCCGTTCAGTGCGTCACGGCCATATGCGATTCCCCTGATGTCGGGGCTCATAGCGCTGAGAGTTCTCACGGTGCTTCGCCCCCGCACCGCTTCCGCATCGCTGTGAGCAAAGCACGAAGGGCCGCGCCCGACCCTGGGTGGGCGCGCGCACCCGCTCCACAACGCGGGCGCTCAAAAGCACTGATGTCAGGTGTGCGGTGAAAGACATCACCGATGCGCCCTCCCATGGGGAGGGTCGGGCGCGGCCCGGCGGTGCCGCCGGGCCCTGCAGTTGGAACATGCTTCGCTGAGATTTTCAGGGGCATCTGCCAACGGTATCCTCACACCTCCACTCAAAGTGAAGCGATAAGGGACGCGCCCGATCTTGGGTGGGCGCCAGTCCTTGCCACGAAGCTCTGCGCTCAAAAGCACTGATGTCGGGTGTGCGGTGAAAGACAGCGCCGAGGCGCCCCCTCCTTGGGGGAGGGTCGGGCGCGGCCCGTGGGGGCCACGGGCGACGCAGAGATAAAAACGCCGGCCCCTTGTGAGGGCCGGCGTCTGTGTTCATCCCGGAACGCTGGGCTTAGCCCGCCTGCCCCGCGCGCACCGCGTCTTCGATGCGCTGGCCGACCTCCGCGTCGACGCTCTTCCAATAGTCGAACGCCCGCTCGAGCACCGGAGAGCGCACCCCGCCGAGCAGCGCGCCGCTGACCGTCTCGACCAACTGGCGGCGCTCGTCATCATTGAACACCTCGCGCACCAGTTTGCCCGGCTGCGAGAAGTCGTCATCACCCGGCCGCAACGTATAGGCGCTGCGCACGAAATCGCCGTCCGCCTCCCAGCCGTCATGCACCGCGCCGGTCTCGTCGGACCAGCTGCGGCCGCCGCTATTGGTCGCATGCACCGGTGCGCTGCCGCTGTGGTGATAGGCCATCTGCCCGTCGAACATATAGGTGTTCACCGGAACCTTGGGCTGGTTCACCGGCAGCTGGTGGAAGTTGGTGCCGATCCGGTTGCGCTGCGCATCATTATAGGCAAAGGCGCGGCCAAGCAGCATTTTATCCGGCGAGAGGCCAATCCCCGGCACTGTATTCCCCGGCGAGAAGGCCGCCTGCTCGATCTGGGCAAAGAAGTTCTCGGGGTTGCGGTTCAGGGTCATCTTGCCGACTTCGATCAGCGGGTAATCCGCATGCGGCCAGGTTTTGGTCAGGTCAAAGGGGTTGATATGATAGGTTTTTCCCTCTTCATAGGGCATCACCTGCACCGACATCGTCCAGGCCGGATGCTCGCCACGGGCAATCGCGTCAAACAGGTCGCGGCGGTGGAAATCTGCATCGGCACCGGCCATCGCGCCGGCCTCTTCATTGGTGAAGAACTCCATCCCCTGATGGGTGTGGAAATGGTATTTCACCCAGAACCGCTCCCCCGCCTCGTTCACCCACATATAGGTGTGCGAGCCGTAGCCGTTCATATGACGCCAGGTGCGGGGCAGCCCGCGCACGCCCATCAGATAGGTCACCTGATGCGCGGATTCGGGGTTATTGGTCCAGAAATCCCACTGCATATGATTGTCGCGCAGACCCGAGTCCGGCAGGCGTTTCTGGCTGCGGATGAAATGCGGGAATTTCATCGGGTCACGGACAAAGAAAATCGGGGTGTTATTGCCGACGAGATCGTAATTGCCCTCATCGGTGTAGAATTTCAGCGAGAAGCCGCGCACATCGCGCCATGTGTCGGGGCTGCCCATCTCGCCGGCAACGGTGGAGAAGCGCGCCAGCATCTCGGTGGTTGCGCCCTTTTGGAACAGCGCCGCCTTGGTATAGGCCGAGACGTCATGGGTGGTCTCGAAAGTGCCGAACGCGCCCGAACCTTTGGCGTGGGGCTGGCGCTCGGGCACTTTCTCGCGGTTGAAATGGGCCATTTGCTCGAGGAAATGCACGTCATGCAGCAGGATCGGGCCATCGGGGCCCACGGTCAGAGAGTTGCGGTCGCTTACCGCCGGTGCGCCGGTGCCCGTGGTCGAGCCCGTTCCACCCTGTTTCTTATTCATATCGGTCATCTAAATCCTCCTATAGTGCCCGTGAACTGACCCGGTGCTGTGCGCGGATGCCGCGCGCATCGCCAAGTGTTACATGTCGAGCCTAAACAACCGGCGCCTTTTGTCAAAACCTAATGCCGTGGATGGCGAAGAACGGCTGTGATGGAGGCTCTGCGAGGGCCTGCGAGATCGGGGCGGTGGAAATCGCCGCCAAATTGCCACAAAATCTTTGCATATTGTGCAGCTTGGGCGCGCAATAGGCGCGGGACAGCGGTCGCAAGGCCACAAAGGAGAGACATAAGCGCAACGGCAGAGGGAATGAGCAGCATGGATGAGGCAATTCTGCTTTGGCTGGACGGGATCGCCGCCAGATCCGAGGCATTCAACGCATTTATCACCGTGATCTCGGACAATCCGCTGATCAAAGGCGTGCCGATCCTGTCCGCCTTCGAAGATGTCCCCGATCCCCGCGCCGAGAACACGCGACATGACTTGGGTGAGCTGCTGGTCATCGCCTTTGTGTCGGTCCTTTGCGGCGCGACCTCCTGCCCCGAGATGGCGGCCTTCGGGCGCGCAAAGGAAAGCGTTTTCAGGGGTTTCCTCAAGCTCAAGCACGCGGTTCCGTCGCATGACACCTTCTCGGCCGTGTTCCGGATGATCGATCCCAAGGCGCTCGATGCGGCTTTCGGGCGCGTG
>NZ_VCIG01000002.1 GCF_006345815.1 Ochrobactrum sp. CGA5
GCCGCAGGTTCAAATCCTGCCCCCGCAACCAAAATCAACAAAATACCATTCAAACCCCGTAGAAAATCTACGGGGTTTTTTGACGTCTATAGCCAAAAATACAAATCAAGCCAGATCCCTACCCGGAAAAGCAATTCCGCGCGGATGGCCATTTCCAATCACGGATTTCGGGCATGTCTTCACCATGTTCGTGCACGTAGCGCTTGTGAAGCGCTAGTTTCTCCTCGAAATCGGCAATGAGAGGAGCGGCAACATCATTGCTGAGCGGCAACCGCCTGATTGCAGCGATTGCAAGATGAAAGCGGTCCAATCCATTCAACACGGTCATGTCAAAAGGCGTTGTTGTTGTTCCTCGTTCGATGAAACCGTGTACGTGGAAGTTCGGGTGATTGGCACGTTTATAGACAAGCCGGTGAATGAGGTAAGGATAGCCATGATAAGCGAAAATCACTGGTCGGTTGGTTGTGAAAATCTGGTCGAATTGGGTGTCGGCAATACCGTGCGAGTGATGTTGCTGTGATTGGAGAACCATCAGGTCCACGACATTGACTACCCGGATACGCAAATGTGGCAAGGATTGGCGCAGAAGATCGACCGCAGCAAGCGTTTCCATCGTCGGAACATCACCCGCACAGGCCATGACGATGTCGGGTTCCAGACCGTCCTCGGTTCCCGCCCACCGCCATATGCCGAGACCGGCTTCGCAGTGCTGTATGGCTTCATCCATCGTTAGCCACTGGGGTGCTGGTTGCTTTCCGGCAACGATAACGTTGATGCGGTTCCAGGTTTTCAGACAGTGGTCGCCAACCCACAGCAACGTATTGGCATCAGGCGGGAAATAGACACGGATGATATCGGCGCTCTTATTGGCGACAAGGTCGACAAAGCCGGGGTCCTGGTGGGAAAAGCCGTTGTGGTCCTGACGCCAGACGTGAGAAGTCAGGAGATAGTTGAGGGATGAGACAGGCTTGCGCCATTCCAGCCCACGCGCAACCTGTAGCCATTTCGCATGTTGGTTGAACATGGAATCAACGATGTGGATGAACGCTTCATAGCAGGAAAAGAAGCCATGTCTCCCGGTCAGGAGGTATCCTTCCAACCAGCCCTGGCATAGGTTTTCACTCAGTACTTCCATAACTCGTCCATCGGCTGAAAGATGATCGTCTATGTCTAGGGTTCTGGCCATCCAGACCCGGTCACTGGCTTCAAAGATCGCGCTGAGACGGTTCGAGGCGGTCTCATCTGGACCGAACACGCGAAAATTTGCCTCCGCCTCATTCAGCTTGAGTATGTCGCGGAGGTATTCGCCAAGTATTTTGGTGGACTGTGCGTCGGTTCCCCCTGGCTCAGTCACATCGACCGCATATTGACGAAAGTCGGGCGTATGCAATTCCTTGCGCAGCAATCCCCCATTTGCATGCGGATTGGCGCCCATGCGCGCTACACCTTTCGGCGCAAGCGCGCGTAGTTCAGGCTTCAGTGCACCTTTCTCGTCAAACAGGTCCTCTGGATCATAGCTTCTCATCCAGTCTTCGAGGATTCTGCGATGTGCATCATTCTCTCGACAATTCGCGACTGGGACCTGATGCGAGCGCCAGTAATTCTCGACGACGAGACCATCGACTTCTCTTGGACCGGTCCAGCCCTTTGGGCTGCGAAGAATGATCATTGGCCAACGGGGGCGTGCCGGCGATTTGACGTCGGCATTTGTTTTTATCTTCTCAATCTGCGTGAAGATCGTATCAAGTGTAGCAGCCATTTTCTGATGCATGGATTCAGGCTCGCTGCCCTCTACGAAGAATGGTTCATAGCCGTAACCTTTGAACAGGCTGGCCAGATCGTCGTCGGAAAGACGCGCAAGGACAGTGGGATTCGCGATCTTATATCCGTTCAGATGCAAGATCGGCAGCACGGCGCCATCGCGCGCAGGATTGAGAAACTTGTTGGAATGCCAAGAAGTTGCCAGCGTTCCCGTTTCCGCTTCACCATCGCCGACCACGCAAGCGACCACCAGATCGGGATTGTCGAACGCCGCGCCATAGGCATGGACCAGCGCGTAGCCCAGCTCACCGCCTTCATGGATGGAGCCCGGCGTTTCCGGTGCGACATGACTTGGTATGCCGCCCGGAAAGGAAAACTGCCGAAACAGTTTGCGTATGCCCGCTTCGTCCTCGCTGATGGCCGGATAAATCTCGGAGTAGGAGCCTTCGAGATAGGTGTTTGCCACCATGCCCGGACCGCCGTGACCAGGTCCGCATATGTAGATCACGTTGGCGTTTCTTTCCTGGATAATGCGATTAAGGTGCGCATAAATGAAGTTGAGACCGGGCGTCGTGCCCCAATGGCCCAGCAATCTTGGCTTGATGTGCTCAGGTTCCAAAGGTTTGCGCAGCAAGGGATTGTCCATCAGGTAAATCTGCCCCACGGAGAGATAGTTTGCGGCTCTCCAGTAACCATTGATCAGTGCAAGTTGCTGCGGCGACAAGGGGCCTTTGGCGATTTCGATACTCATGCTCTGTGTCCTTCGCTGCTGGTTGAACAGTCATGATGGGCATAGTTGACTGCGGTGTTCTGAATGGCTTCCAGTGTCTCCAAGGCAATGATCTGCTCTTCATCCGTGGCCAGCACAAATGCTGCGGGCGAACGAGATCGTTTCGTGATCTGAAAGGCATTGCCATTATTGGCGAAGGCGTCGACTTCAAAGCCGAGCCATCCGAGACGTTTGCATATAGCTTCACGGATCGCGGGTTGGTGTTCGCCGATACCTGCTGTGAAGATGAGCGCGTCGAGGCCGCCGAGCGTCGCAGCAAGCCGGCAGATTTCGCCAGCAATGCGCAACGTAAAGATGTTGAGAGCTTCCTGAGCCCGGACGTTGTCACTTGTCAGAAGATCACGCGTATCGCCGCTCGACCCGGACAGCCCAAGAAGCCCCGAGCGATGATAAAGCAGATCGGAGAGCTCACCCGCTCGCATGTCTTCCTGTTGCAGCAGATGAAGAAGCACACCAGGATCGAGGGCTCCACAACGGGTGGCCATTGGAATGCCGTCGAGCGTTGAAAAGCTCATGCTGGTGTCGACGCTTTTACCGTCGTCCATGGCGCATAGACTAGCTCCGCTTCCCAGATGAGCCGCAATGACCTTTCCACGGGCAAGCTCCGGCTCCTGCCGGGAGAAACTGGCAACAATCGATTTGTAGGACAAACCGTGGAAGCCATACCGCTTTATTCCGCGTTCGTGGAGATTGCGGGGAATTGCAAAGCGCCGGACCGTATCCGATATGCTCTGATGAAAAGCAGTATCGAAGGAAGCTGTTTGGGCGAGATGCGGAAAGAGCTTTCCGACTGCTTTGATCAGCATCACACTTTTAGGCTGGTGAAGCGGAGCGAAAATGGACAAGCGATCGATGGCATCGATGTGTTTGTCGTCCAGCAATACTGGCCCGGCGAATTGATCGCCGCCAAAGACAATACGATGGCCGACAGCGAGAATGTCAGCGGGATTGATCTGGGTAGAGAGTTTCGCAAACAGTTCTTCCAGAATGGTCACGATATTGTCGGTGCCCTTGGATGCCAAGGCAATGTCCAGCTTCCCGTTCTCGCCGCGCAATCGAAATGTCAAAGGCGATCCGTTCAGATCGATTTCGCCCCGCGACAGTTTTCGGATGTGCTGCCCGTCACAAGTGAACATGCCGATCTTCACAGTCGAAGAACCGGCATTGAACGTAACAAGCTGCTTTTCCACGCGACAACTCCCTTGCTCGTGGCCGATGCGGTACAAGATAGGGGAATGTTTGGGGTTGACGATATGTCTTGACGAGATCGTCAGACATATCTTTACACTGGATCTTGGGCCGGGAATTTCCGACGATAACGCGTCAAGGTTGGAAGAAACTTCTAATCTGCATCTTTATAGGGAACAAAATGGCTTTGGATTCATTTATTTCGAGCGTTTGTCTGGGAATCACCGGATGATTTGCTGTGTCCAAGTTTCCGGTTGTCGCAAACCGGCAGTTTTGGGGGCATATCGATTTTCAACGATTGGAGTTTATTATGGGGATTTTCGACAAGATTAAGAGCGCCATTTGGGGAGAGGCACAAGCGGCAACTCCTGCGACGGAAACGGCTGCACAGTCTGCGCCGGCACCGACCGCTTCATCTGCGGCGGCTGCTCCGGCGCCATCAGCATCTACTTCCGCTTCCTCGGACGCTGTCGACGTGGGTGCCATTCTGGACGCGGCCGTCGCCAAAAGCGGCCAGAAGCTCAATTGGAAGACTTCAATTGTCGATCTGATGAAAGCTCTTGGCCTCGACAGCAGCCTGGAACACCGCAAGGAACTTGCCAAGGAGCTAGGCTATACCGGCGATACGGGTGATTCAGCGACCATGAATATCTGGCTGCACAAGCAGGTAATTCAGAAGCTCAAGGATAGTGGCGGTAAAGTACCCGCCGGATTGTAATCAGGAGGGTTCCCGATGGGAAGCGCAGGAATAGGCTGGATTGCGGCAATTATCATCGGCGGTCTGGCCGGTTGGATTGCCTCCAATTTCATGAACAGCAATACCGGGATTTTTATGAATGTCATTCTCGGTATCATCGGCGCAGCCGTAGCGAGTTTTATCTTCGGATTTCTCGGTGTTTCGTTCGGCGGCTGGCTGGGCTATCTGATCGCGGGTTTTATCGGTGCTTGCATATTGATATGGTTAGGCCGATTGATAAGTTAGAAAAAGGCGCCGCGAGGCGCCTTTTTCTTCGCCGGGTTTAATTCCGTCCCGACGCTCTGCGCTGCCATGTGGCGCTTCCGATGTGGCTTCAAAAGCTAGAGGCGGCATGACGCCGCCCGGAAAGAAAATTTTCCCTTCCGAGATTGGCAGTGTTCCATTTCCACGAACCGCGCGGAAAACAGCATCCATCGAACCTGCGACCACAATCCAGATATGAGGCGGAATCGGTTGACGGGAATGCATTAATTGTTCAGTTTTTATTGACGTGGTATATAATGCAAAACCGAACAAAGCGATCCCGTACGGAGACCATATGGCGACTGAAGGACTTGGACAAACACTGGGGCCTGCTGTGGTTCTGCTCGCGGCTGGTGTTGTGGCGGTGCCGCTGTTTCGGAAACTGGGTCTCGGTTCGGTTCTGGGATATTTCGCTGCGGGTGCTCTGGTCGGGCCGTCCATTCTCGGGCTTTTCACCGATCCCGCAACGATCCTGCATTTTTCCGAACTTGGCGTGGTCATGTTCCTGTTCGTCATCGGACTTGAGATGCGCCCCGGTAAGCTATGGGCAATGCGCCAGCAGATATTCGGTTTGGGTCTTGCGCAGGTTCTGGGTTGCATTGCCCTTCTCACTGGCGCGGGCATTCTTCTGGGCCTGCCGCCGATAACAGCTCTGATTGCTGGCTCCGGTTTCGTGCTGTCCTCCACGGCCGTCATCATGTCAATTTTGCAGGAGCGGGGGGACATCGCTACGTCGGACGGCCAGAAGGCTGTCTCCATTCTTCTGCTCGAAGATCTGATGATTGTGCCGCTGCTGGCACTTGTCGCTTTCCTTTCGCCCTCTCAGCACGAATCGGGCGGAATCCAGGGTGTTGTGATAGCCTTGGGCGCAATTTGTCTGCTCATTGTTGTCGGACGTTGGCTGCTCGATCCCTTCTTCTCCCTGCTTGCCCGTGCAAGAGCACGTGAAGTCCTGACGGCTGGCGCGCTGATCGTGGTGCTTGGCGCGGCCCTGCTTATGGAAGCGAGTGGTCTTTCCATGGCGATGGGCGCCTTTCTGGCCGGTGTTATGCTGTCCGGTTCCAGTTACCGGCATCAGATCGAAAGCGATATTGAGCCGTTCAAGGGGCTCTTGATGGGGCTGTTCTTTCTGGCTGTTGGCATGTCGCTTGATCTTGGCGTGGTCGCATCGGACTGGCACTCGGTTCTCATTCTCCTTGTCGCCTACGTGGTTGCAAAGGCAATTGGTATTTATATCGTTGCCCGTATTTTTGGTTCCAGTCACCGTTCGGCGCTCGAACGGACGCTGCTTTTTGCTCAGGGCGGCGAGTTTGCCTTTGTGCTCTATACATCAGCGTTCGGGAACGGACTGATTTCGGCGCGTGACAATGCTTTGTTTTCAACCGTCATCATTCTGTCGATGGCTGTTACGCCATTCGTCCTTATTCTGGGTTCCCGGCTTCTGCGGGACGAAGCGCCATCCCTCGAAGGCATTGAATCGGCGCATAATCTCAAAGGCCGGGTGCTGATGATCGGCTTCGGACGTTTCGGGCAAATCGCATCGCAATTGCTGCTCGCGCAAAGATCGGATGTTTCTATTATCGAAGCCGACCCCAACCGTATCCGTGAAGCCGGGCGGTTCGGTTTCAAGATATTCTATGGCGATGGATCGCGGCTCGACATCTTGCATCATTCGGGTGCCGATGAGGCGGAAGTCATCATGGTTTGCGTGGACGACCGGAAGACAGCCAATCGCATCGTCGAGCTGGTCAAATCCCATTTTCCGGCAGCAAAGCTTATGGTGCGTTCGTATGATCGCACGCATTCCATCGAATTGTTGAAGGCGGGGGTGGATTTCGAGCTACGCGAAACATTCGAATCCGCGCTGCTTTTCGGAAAGGAAGCGCTTTGCGAGCTTGGGCTGGACGAGGTGGTTGCAGAGGATACGCTACGCGATATTCGCATGCGTGATGCCGAGCGGCTCACGGCACAGGTGCAGGGTGACATCTATTCCGGTGCCGATCAGCTACTGACCGGTGTTCCAGTTCCTGAACCTCTAACACCTCCCGGCAAGATTGCGAAAATCGCCCAGGACGAAAGTTCGGGCTGAATAATACTGGATCAAAGAATGCCCGGTTGCCTGTTTTCCAGTCGCCGGGCTGCAAAGGCTTTCGCGTCTCTTTTGGCATGTCTTTATCCCAAAACCGGTCGCCCTTTTTGGGAGACATGCTCTAGCCGAACTCGCGACTTCTAGCCGTTTTCCGGGTGCTGGAGGTCTCACTTGCACGCAGGATGAGGTTTGCCCCAACCAGAATTTTAACAGGCGGCTGAGGTTCCGCAGTGTTGATCAAGTCGTCGAGCACGGTGACTGCCAGATTTCCGATCTTCCGTTTGGATACGTCAACGGTTGTGAGACCCGGTTCCATGGTCGCGCTTTGAGGCAGATTATCGAAGCCAATCACTGAGACGTCGTCAGGAATACGAAGACCTTTGCCCTTCAATGCCCGAATGAAGCCATAGGCGATAATGTCGTTCGTGCAGAAATAACACTCAGCCAGATCAAGCCCTGAATGCAGCATTGCGCATGTATCGCGATGGGCGCCTTCATAGGTCGATTCAACCGAGAGAACGTCACGCTCCTGAACTTTCAGGTCCAGACGCCGCATATTCTTGAAAAATGCATCGCGGCGAAGACGGAAATTTGTGGTCTCCGTATGGCTGGCTACGAAGCCGATCCGCGAGAAGCCAAGCTGCTTGAAACGCGACAGAACCTTGTAGACGGCGTCCTCATTGTTCATATCGACGAAATTCGCTTCGATGACCTCATAAAACGTATCGATAAAGACGGTAGGCAAGCCAAGGCCTTGTATCATGTGTATATCAGCCGCCGAAAGCTCTGTGCCAAGAGCAATCACGCCGCGCACCGGCGACCCGGCAAGCGATTCTGCTACTGCACTGATTGGTTGACCGTCGAAGCTCACCACTTCCAGCGTATAGTTACGGCGCGTCGCTTCCGAGGACATGCCGTCAATATAGTCCGAGACAAAAACGCTGTGATCGCGATTGACCGTTTCTCCATGCTTGGCAATCTTCAGAAAGCGGATCGTCTCGCCGGTGCTTGGCGCGGTCTTTGATGCACGCGGAATATAATTCAGCCTGGAAACGGCCTCGAGGACGCGTGCGCGCGTTTCACCCGAAATTTCACCCTTGCCGTTGAGCACAAGAGAAACCGTTGCCGGAGAAACGCCGGCAGTCTCTGCGATGTCTCTGATCGTAAAAGACTTTTTCTTTTTCATATGCTCCGCACGATTACAGGAATTCGGTTGAGGACGCAGGCTCCGTGAACGAGAACATCTGCCAGTTGTATGGCATTTGCCCCCAGAAACTTCAAATCCGCAAGTCGCACCAGATTCAATATGTTGCCGGTTTAATTCTCAAATCAAGAACGAACCGGCCTCATTTTACCAACGTCATAAGGTTCATTTTATATGCCGATTTCTATCATATGTTTAGTAAACAATATGGTCGAGTATTAAACCGATTAAGATAAAATCGATCCACAGGCAACGGAATTTTGCCGACAATGCGCTTGACAGCCACACGGCTTCTCGTCAAATATTTAGTGAATAAGAATTTTGTTTACTAAACATGGCAGGAGGAGACCATGCAGAAAACAAGCAATCAGCTTGCTATGCTTGTTGTCATCAATCTCGGATTGTTCGTGCTTGGCGCGTATATTTCGGGTGGGTCATTTCTCTCCCTGTTTAATTTGCAGTCCATGGCAGGTCAGGTGCCTGAAATCGGACTTCTGGCAATTGGCGTGATGCTGGCAATGTGCGCTGGCAATGGCGGGATCGATCTTTCAGGTATCGCACTGGCCAATCTGGCCGGTGTGCTTTCCGCGGTTGTCGTCTCCATGTTCATTTCCAGCGCCGAGAATGAGCTCGGCTTCAGCCTCGCCTTCATCGGTCTGGCTTTGGTGATCGGCATTGCGGGCGGCATCATAAATGGCGTGCTGATTGCGCGTTTCAATATTACTCCGATCCTCTGCACGCTCGGCACGCAGATGGCGTTTACAGGACTTGCGGTTGTTGTTTCCGGCGGACGCGCGGTCATGGTCGGTAGCCCCGATCTTCTTTCGCGCATCGGCAACGACATGCTCTGGGCTGTTCCGATCAGCTTTCTCATCTTCATTGCCATAGCGGCGCTTATCGCTGCGGTCGTGCGCTTCACGCCCTATGGCTATTGGCTGATGCTGATGGGAACCAATCCGAAAGCCGCCGTTTTCGCCGGTTTCCCGCGCAACGGTGTTCTGATTGCCACATATGCGACCAGCGGTCTTTTGGCAGGGCTTGCAGGCGTCATCATTGCAGCACGCAACGTCAACGTGAAGTTCGACTATGGCAGCTCATATCTTCTGGTCGCCATTCTCATCGCCGTCATGGCCGGTGTTAAGCCGGAAGGTGGCTACGGCCGCGTGATCTGCGTGGTTCTGAGCGCTATCGCGTTGCAGCTTATGTCCAGCCTGCTCAACTTCGGCGGCCTATCCAACTTCGTCCGCGATTTTGCGTGGGGTCTGCTGCTGCTCGCCTTCCTCGCAGTCGGAAAATACGACATTGCGGGCTTCTTTACCCTTGGTAATCGCCAAAAGGGAAACATCGGTGCTCAACCCTCAGGCACCCGAACATAGACATTGGGGGAATGTTAGCGTGGAGGAAATCATGAAATCAGTAACGAAGAGACTGCTCGCTGGAACTGTTATTGGCGCAGCAATCGTCGCTGGCAGCGCAAGCGCGCTCGTCGCTCAGGAAAAGCCGGTTATCGCAACTGTCGTCAAGATCAGCGGTATTCCTTGGTTCGACCGCATGAACACTGGCGTTGAAGCCTATCAGAAGGCAAATCCTGACGTGGTTGCAACCCAGAGCGGACCGGCAACGGCAGATGCCGCGCAGCAGCTCCAGATTGTTCAGGATCTCGTAGCCAAGGGAGTCAACGCTCTCGCCGTCGTTCCGATGGACCCGGCAGTTCTCGAAGGCACCTTCAAGCGGGCCATGGAACGCGGTATCGTTGTTGTGACCCATGAGGCTGACAATCAGGTCAATACCATGGCTGACGTCGAAGCCTTCGATAATGCCGATTACGGCACGGCTCTCAATGAACGCCTGGCCGAATGCATGGGCAAGAGCGGCAAGTGGACGACTTTCGTTGGCTCGCTCGGCAGCCGCACGCATATGCAGTGGGTTGGCTCGGCTGAAGAAAATGCCAAAAAATACGCTGACATGCAGCTCGTCGATCCAAACAATGAATCCTTCGACGATGCTAATGGCACCTATGAAAAAGCCAAGGAAATCCTGCGCAAGCATCCTGATCTGAAGGGCTTTCAGACCTCTGCCGGTAACGACGTTCTCGGCGTTGGTCGTGCAATCGATGAAGCCGGCTTGAGCGGCAAGGTCTGCCTCGTCGGCACAGGTTTGCCAAATCCATCGGCGGATCTGCTTGAATCGGGTGCGATCACCGCAATCGGCTTCTGGGATCCGCAGAAAGCTGGCATGGCGATGAATGCGGTTGCCAAGCTTCTTCTCGAAAAAAAGGAAGTTAAGGACGGCACCGATCTTGGCGTTGAAGGCTACAACAGCGTTCGCGTGAAGAAGGGTGCAGGTGAAGGCCTCCTCGTTATCGGTAACGGCATGGTTATCGCAGACAAGGCTACCTACAAGGAACACCTGTTCTAAGAGCACCACAGCAGGCTGACTGGCCATCGCGTGCGTACGTCGTTCAGTCGCATGCGATGGTGTCAACAGCCCGGATGCTTTGCTGGATCCGGGCGCCTGAACCGAACCAACCATCAAAAACCAAGACATTGGCGGGCGGCATTTACAGCCAACCGGTCCTACAGCCAGCCCGGTCGCTTTTGCGAGCGGTGCGGCGACAAAGGAATTCAACGTGTCAACTACCACGACGAATGGGACGAGTAACGACCGGTCTCCGGATCGCTATCTCGAACTGCGGAACATCCACAAGCGGTTTGGCGGCGTTCATGCGTTGCGCGGCATCGACCTGACAATTGATCTTGGCCAGGCTTATCACCTGCTGGGCGAGAATGGCTGCGGCAAGAGCACCGTCATCAAGATCATGTCCGGCGCCCATGCGCCCAGCGAAGGCGAGATCATTCTGGATGGCAAAACCTATGCCGCGCTCAACCCGATCCAATCGCTCGCAGCCGGCATTGAGACAGTCTATCAGGATTTGTCGCTTATTCCCAATCTGACTGTTGCCGAAAACGTAGCGCTGAATGAGCAGCTTGTTGAAGGCAATGGCCGACTTTTCCGCAGCGTCAAGCGTTCGCAACTTCGTGAGACCGCAGAGCGCGCATTGAGTACGGTTGGCCTGCCGACCGACAAGGCATTTCTGAACACGATCGTTTCCGAGCTGCCGCTTGCCATGCGCCAGCTGGTTGCCATTTCCCGCGCCATTGCAACGCGCGCCAAGCTTGTCATCATGGATGAGCCGACCACATCACTGACCCGTCGCGAAGTGGACAATCTGATTGAGGTCGTCGAACGGCTGCGCGCAGAACGCGTCGCTGTACTTTTCGTGACCCATAAGCTCGACGAATGCTATCGCATAGGCGGCAATGCGGTTGTCTTCCGCGACGGCCAGTGCGTGGCGCAGGGGCCGATCGAAAACTACACCAAAAAGCAGCTTTCCGAACTGATGATCGGCCGGGAAATCGACGCCGAGCGCTATCGCACGGGACAACCAAGTGAAGCAGAACTGCTGAAACTCGATAAGCTCACAGCATACGGCTTCAAGGATATCGATTTTACGCTGCGTAAAGGTGAAATCCTTGGCATCACCGGCCTTGCCGATTCCGGCCGCAACGAGCTTGCCATGGCAATAACCGGCGTGGAGCCCGCCAATTCAGGCTCAATCCGCCTGGAAGGTGCGCTAACCGAAGTCAACAGCCCGGCGGAAGCTATTCTGCGCGGCATCGGCTACGTGCCGGAAGACCGGCTTGCAGAAGGCCTTTTCCTCGACAAGTCGATCTTTGAAAACGAGATCGCCCTGATCTTCAGAAAGCTCTGCAACCGTCTTGGCATTGTCGACCAGAAGCAGGGCCGCAACATCGCCGCTTCGCTGATGCAAGAGATGCGGCTGAACACGACCAATCTTGATCTGCCGGTTGGCGCACTTTCGGGCGGCAATCAGCAGCGTGTTCTGATCGGTCGCTGGCTCAGCATCGGGCCGAAGCTTCTGGTGCTGCATGGTCCGACCGTCGGCGTGGATGTGGGATCAAAAGACACGATTTACCGTGCAATTCAGGCACTGGCCGAAGCTGGCATGGGCCTCATCATCGTCAGCGATGACCTACCGGAGCTTCTACAGAATGCAGACCGCATTCTTGTCATGAACGCAGGCCGCATCGTTGCCGAATTTGATGCAGCACAGGCCACAGAAGATCAGCTCTATCAAGCCATGATGTCGTCGCAGAAGGAATATGCCCAATGAGTGCGTCGCAGTATCAGCAGGACGTGGGCCAAAATAATTGGGGGCCCACCCGATCCTTCAAGCTGGGTGACTTCATTCGCAGACGCCCGGAATCGATCACTTTCTTCCTGCTCGTGGCAATCTGCACGATTGTCTCGATCATCAACCCGGCATTCCTGCAAGCCTCGACACTGATCGATATTGGCCGTGCCAGTGTCGTGATGGGCCTGTTTGCGCTTGGCGTCTTCATCATTCTCGCCGCTGGTGGCATTGATGTTTCCTTTACGGCAATTGCCGCCACGACAGTCTATTCGCTGACGCTTCTGGTGCAGGCCTATATGCCGGAACTGCCAATCATCTTCATCATTTTGATGGCAATTGCAGGTGGTATTTTCCTCGGCGTTCTCAACGGTCTTCTGGTGCATTACCTCAATGTTCCATCACTGATCGTCACTATCGGCACGCAATATCTCTTCCGTGGCTTTCTGCTGGCCTTTGTCGGCACGGTCTGGATCATGTCACTGCCGCCGACAATGGCCGCATTTGGTCGCCTGCCGCTGTTCCAGCTTGAATCGGCAACGGGTGCCACCATCACCATGCCATTCTATTTTCTGGTGCTGCCTGCCGCTGCAATCCTGACATGGTGGATATTGAACCGCACTTTGATGGGCCGCGCGATTTTTGCGATGGGCGGCAACAGCCAGATCGCCAGCCGTCTCGGCTATAATCTGCGCGCGATCCATATTTTCCTGTTTGGCTATGCAGGTGGTCTGGCAGGGCTTGCAGGCATCATCCATGTCTGCGCCAATCGCCAGTCGAGCCCCTTCGATTTCGTGGGCACCGAAATCAGCGTCATCGCGGCTGTGGTTCTCGGTGGTGCGCGCATAACCGGCGGCACCGGAACCGTCATCGGCACCCTTCTCGGTGTGCTGCTCATCACCGTCATCAACAGTGTTCTGGTGCTCGTGGGCATTCCCAGCACGTGGCAGCGTCTTGTCGTGGGCTGCTTCATCTTGTTGGCTGCCGCCTTCTTCGTCACCCGTCAGCGCAAGAAATAACCCGATATTCTCAAGAGGAAACCATGAAGAAATTCCTGAACGATCCCGTCAATTTCGTGGATGAGATGCTTGAAGGCATCTATCGGGCGCATCCCGCGCTTACCTTTGTTGACAATGACAAGCGTTGCATGGTCACAGCCAATCCCAAAACCGGCAAGGTCGGCATTGCAACAGGCGGCGGCTCCGGCCATCTGCCATTATTCCTCGGCTATATCGGCGAAGGCATGATTGATGGCGCGGCTGTCGGCGGTGTTTTCCAGTCGCCTAGTTCTGAGCAGATGTATCAGGTAACTAAAGCCATCGATCAAGGTGCTGGCGTTCTCTACATCTACGGCAATTACAGCGGTGACATCATCAATTTCGATATGGCTGCAGAACTTGCCGATCTTGATGGCATAACCGTCAAGCAGGTTGTCGGCAATGATGACGTGGCTTCCTCGGTCGTGGGTGAAGAACACAAGCGTCGCGGCGTGGCCGGCATCTTCTTTGTTTACAAGGCAGCCGGTGCAGCAGCCGCCAACGGTCTATCACTTGATGAAGTGACACGTCTTGCTGACAAGGCACGCCTGCGCACCCGCACAATGGGCGTTGCACTTTCAAGCTGCGTTGTGCCGGAAATCGGTCACGCCACCTTCTCGATTGGCGAAGATGAAATGGAAATCGGCATGGGTATCCATGGCGAACCCGGCATCAGCCGAAAGAAGCTGGCCAGTGCTGACGCCGTTATCGACGAGCTGATGGAGCGCATTTTCGCCGAACAGGCTTATGCCGCGGGCGATGAAGTGGCGGTGCTGGTCAATGGTCTTGGCGGCACGCCGCTGGAAGAGCTTTATATCATGTTCCGTCGCGTTTCGCAGCTCTTTGATGAGCGTGGCGTCAAGGTCAAGCACGTCTGGATCGGTGAGTTCGCCACTTCCATGGAAATGGCTGGCGCATCGGTTTCCGTATTGCACCTCGATGAAGAACTGGAACCATTGATCGCAGCTTCCGCAAACACGCCATTCTTCAAGCATTTTGCAGGCTGAGGTCCGATCATGAACGTCATTAAAGCATCAGACCTGATCGATCTTTTCGACAATTGGAAGCAGCTTTTTGCAGAGCAGCGCGAGTTTCTTATCGCGCTGGACGGCAAGGTTGGTGACAGCGATCTTGGCATCACCATGAGCAAGGCATTCGCGAGCGCGGCTGAAGCTGTCCATGCGGAAGGCGAAGCCGCAGGCATCGCCAAGCTTTTGCGCACGGCTGGCGCCACCATGGCGCGCGTTGCTCCATCGACCATGGGTACGCTGACCGCAACCGGCTTCTTGCGCGCAAGCAAGGCATGCGACGGCCTCGATGCGCTGGGCACAACGGAGATCTCCGCTTTCTGGCGCGCCTATCGCGATGGCATTGCCGAGCGCGGTAAAGCCAAGGTGGGCGACAAGACGCTGCTCGACGTGCTGGACCCGATTGCTGTCACGCTTGAGGCACAAGCTGCGGCGGGTGCTTCACTGACAGATGCGCTTGCCGCCGCAGCCAAAGCCGCAGAAGATGCGCTGGAAGCGACCAAGACCATGGTTGCCCAGCACGGTAAGGCCGCAGCCTTTCAGGAAAAGACCATCGGTCTTCAGGATGCAGGTGCGACGGTTGGCATGCTGTTGATCACCAGCATGTCGGCTTTCGTTTCCGCGGGCTGACATAACCAGACGAATATTCACACGACAGATAGACAAAAGCCCCGAGCTGGCAGCTTGGGGCTTTTGCAATTATGGGCTTAGGCTGGTCAAAATATGCTTTAGTGCGACTTGGCCGCTGGATCAGGGCGTTCCGACAGGGATCTGGTTCAATAATGCAAACAGGATGGCTGAGAGGATTGCCGCAGCGGGGACAGTTACCACCCAGGCAGCGGCAATCGTCAGTGCGTGCGATCGGCGAACCAGCTTACGACGACGACGCTCTTCAACTGGAATAGCTTCCAATGGCAAGGCCTGACGGGCCTTTTTCAATCGACGTTCTGTGTCCCATTCCCGAAAGAACCCAACGCCAAAGATCGCGCCGATGGCAATATGGGTCGAACTTACAGGTAGCCCTAGTCGACTGGCCAGAATGACGGTGATTGCGGCCGAAAGTGACACACAATAAGCCCGCATCGGGTTCAGCTTGGTGATCTGGTTCCCAACCATTCGAATGAGCTTGGGGCCAAACAGACATAAGCCGAATGAAATGCCAAAAGCTCCGATCAGCATAACCCAGAGCGGGATCACGATGCCGTCGCCTAACGCGCCGGTCCGCGATGTCTGGACGATTGCCGCAAGCGGCCCGACAGCATTTGCCACATCATTTGCACCATGAGCAAAGCTGAGCAGTGCCGCCGAAACAACGAGAGGAATGCTGAACAGGACCTTGAGCGACTTGTTGCGATTTTCCAGGCCGTATGACTGGCGGCGAATGACCGGGATCAAAATTAGCCAGCTTCCAACACCGACAGCCAATCCACAAATCAGGGCGACCCCAACCGATACGTCGATTAATTGTTTTAGCCCCTTCATGATCAGATATGTCGCAAAGGTTCCCGCCATGAGACCAACAAGGATCGGCACCCATATGCGAGCAGCCGCAATCTTATCTGCGCGATAGACGATACGGGCTTTGATCAACCACAGGAAGCCAGCCGCGATGATCGCACCCATCACAGGGGAAATAACCCAGCTTGCCGCGATGGCCGCCATTTGAGACCAATTCACCGCCCCGAAGCCAGCCGCAACGATGCCCGCACCCATGACACCTCCGACCACCGCATGCGTGGTCGAAACGGGAGCGCCGATCCATGTCGCAAGATTGACCCAAAGCGCAGAAGCGAGCAGCGCTGCCATCATGGCCCAGATGAACATGATCGGCGTTGCCAGCGTATTCGGGGCAATGATGCCAGTCGCGACTGTGGAGACCACGTCAGCTCCGGCAATGAGGGCGCCAGCACTTTCAAACACCGCGGCAATAGCAATTGCGCCGCCCATGCTGAGAGCGTTGGCTCCGACAGCCGGTCCCATATTATTGGCGACGTCGTTGGCACCAATGTTCAAAGCCATGTAGGCGCCAAAAACGGCTGCGGCCACAACGATGAGCGTCTGACTGGTCTGGCCCAGCAGAACGGCAGTGCCAAGCCCGGCAAGTATGATGAAAACAAGAGCGATGCCCGGTGCCACAAGCGGACGCGAGACATAACTCGCTGCTGTTTCCAACTTTACGAAGCGACCCAAGTCCCGATCCAGAGTCTCCAGATGACGAGCTTCGAGATCTTCGTTTGCCATAATCTACTCTTGATTTTTTAACGCAGCGTACTGGTCAATACGGTCGCTTGGGAATGACCCATTTCAGAACTTTGGCCGGTGTTTAAATGCGGTCATTTGGAAAAGTCAATGATTCGAGTCTGCGCAGATCGGTAAAAGCCGACACGAAGGTCGCTATTTTACAGTTATAATCATTATGGTGCAGGCGAAATAGAGTAATAATATCAATATATTATTTGGGTGTTATTCGGATAATTCATGCGTGGCCCCTTTGTGGCAGCCAAACGATCAAGACCGTCGATTTCCGGCAACATAATTAGCGGATTGACGATCAAGCTGTGTTTCCCGCCTCCTGTTTGATGACCTTTGAAATCCCTTCTGACTGGATCGCGTTGAGCATGTCACGCAGCGCGGAACCGAACGGCCCCCCTGTAAGGGCTGCTGGGAGCACGTCGGGGCACACAGACGCGACCTGGCGAATTATTGCCTCCGAGGTATCGGTATCTGTCAGTTTGGCTTCGAGTGTGGCTGCTTTGGGATCATTCAATGGAACCGGGCGGCCGTCGTCTCCTCTTCGCACCAGATAGGCCAGCCACGCAGCGAGAGCAAATACGAAAGGCCTGTACGCTTCGCCCGATGCCAGAGCTTCCAGTGCCGGGGTCGTGATGCGCTGAGGGAGCTTCTGTGTTCCATCCATTGCAATCTGTGCCGTGGAATGAGCGATGGCTGGGTTGGCAAATCTCTCAGCGAGAGCCCCAGCATAGGCGTCGAGGTCGATCGAAGATCCCTTTACAGTCGTTGCAGCCGCAGCAAGGTGCCGACGGACTAGGGCAGCGTGCTCAGGGTCTGTCATGACGTCGCGGACAAAACTTTTTCCTGAAAGTTGGGCGCTATAGGCGATCATCGAGTGTGTCCCGTTAAGCATCCGCAGTTTCATATTTTCATATGGGGCGACATCGTCGACGAAAAAGACTCCGGCACCTTCCCATTCTGGTCGTCCCGCACAGAACTTGTCCTCAATTACCCACTGGCTGAAAGGTTCGGTTTCAACTGCGGCGTGATCTTCTCGCCCCGTCAATTCGGCGGCGAGTTTGGCGGTCTGCGCATTGGAAGCCGGCGTGATGCGGTCCACCATGGTTGAGGGGAAAGTTACGTTGTCCGCAATCCAGCGAGAGAGCTTCTCGCCACGAGTGTCGCGGGCAAAGGCCAATACTGCGTTACGCAATTTCTGTCCGTTATGGGAGAGATTATCGCAACTCATTACAGTGAAGGGTGGTAACCCCGAAGTCATACGGCGAGAAAGTGCTGCAACGATAAGACCGATCGCGCTTGTCGGGGCTTCTGGATCAGCGAGGTCAACAGCGATAGCGGGATGCTCGCGATCCAGCCTGCCGTCGCTGGTGATGCCATATCCTTTTTCCGTTACGGTCAAACTGACGATGCGACATCCGGGGGATGTCATTGCATTCATGGCATCTTGTCCGACTGTTGGACCGGAGAGTACCCGATCCAGCGCACCAATCACATGCGCTTGCGTTACCGGGCCGCGGGTAATCAGGGTGTAGCGTCCGTTTTGCGGGTTTAAACTGTCCGCAACAGCGGTCCCGCGCAGCGACACCCCTATCACGCGCCAGTCACCCCCCTTCTGTGCCAGGACGCTATCAGTATAGGACAGGAGGTGGGCACGAGCAAAATTGCCGAGCCCGATATGAACTATGCCGACTCCATGGTTTTCTGGAATATAATCGGGCCAGGTGGCGGCCGCGGCCTCATTCACTACTGGTGACAGGCGCATCACGGGTCGATCCTGACATTTGCATGGGAGAGGGCGGTCATGATTCCACGCAATTCAGCCAAGCCTTTCAGGCGCCCAATGGATGGATAACCCGGTTGAGCGCGACGCTTCAGATCATCGAGAATGTCCTGACCATGATCGGGACGCATCGGGATGCGCCAGTCAGCACGCCCTTCGGCCTTGCGTCGATTTTCCTCTGCGATAATGGCGGCAATCATAGCCACCATGTCCGTATGGCCTTCAAGATGAGCAGCCTCATGGAACGATCCGCCAAGTTGGGGTTCTTCAAGTGCGACGTTGCGCAGATGCAGGAAATGCACACGTTCACCCAGCCGCTTCATCATTCCCGGCAGATCATTATCGGCGCGTGCGCCGAGTGATCCGGTGCAAAGTGTAATGCCGTTCGCTGGAATATTTACCGCATCCATAACCGCCTTGTAATCGGCTTCGGTGGACATGATCCGTGGTAATCCGAGCAGTGGGAACGGCGGATCGTCTGGATGGCAGCACAGACGGACGCCAAGTTCTTCTGCAAGTGGACTTACCTCTGCCAGAAAGTCTATTAAATGGCTGCGCAGGCGCTCTGGCGAAATATTATCGTAATGAGCGAGATGCGCTTTCACATCGTCCATCGACATGTGTTCTGCAGCGCCTGGCAAGCCGAAAACGACATTGCCAGAAAGTTCAAGCCTCCGTTCCTCTGTCATTTCTGCAAAACGCTTGCTTGCCGCTTCAATCAGCTCAGGCTGATAGCTATCCCGCGCGTCTTTGCGTTCGAGTAGAAACAAGTCGAAGACTGCGAAGTCGAGGGCGTCGTAGCGCATGCAAGTTGCTCCGTTGGCCAATCGGTAGGCCAGGTCGGTGCGTGTCCAGTCGAGGATAGGCATAAAGTTGTAGCAGATGATCTCGATGCCAGCGTCACGCAGGTTTCGCATCGATATCTTCCAATTTGAGATATGAGTTTTCCAGTCGCCTGTCTGGCGTTTTATATCTTCCGAAACCGGGAGGCTTTCGACGACTTCCCATTTCAGTCCAGAAGGGGCGCCATTCTTCATTCGGGCGATTTCGATCTGCCGTTTTTCGATTTCGGCGGGCGACCAGACTGTGCCGGTGGCGACATGATGCAGCGCGGTGACAACGCCTTCCACACCTGCCTGCAGCATATCGTCAACGGACACAACGTCCTTGGGGCCAAACCAGCGCCAGGTCTGTTTCATTTATTCGTCTTTCTGTTTTCGATGCCAAACTTAAGCGTCAGCGAAACTAATCTGCACCTTGACGGAGCGGGAACGGTCCGTGGCCGCCTGAAAAGCGGACAAGGCATCGGCCACGGGAAGTGTTTTGGTGATGATCGGTCGCGGATCGATGGCCATCGACCCAATAAGGCGCACGGCCTCGGCAAATTCCGTATCGAAACGCTGCGACCCGACGAACTGGATTTCTTTGCCCACCATGACGTTGAGAGGCAGGGCAGTCTGACCTGCGACACCAACCTGCACAAGCGTACCGAGCGGTCGCAGGCACGAAATTGCATTGCCGATAGCTGGTGCCGCAGCCGAGCATTCAAATACCAGATCGACTTTGCCCTTGCCTTCCTGCCAGCGAGCGAGGCCCGTGGGGTCAGTTGCAATATTGACCGTGTGGTTCGCGCCCATCCGCGCAGCGATGGCCAGCGTCGCGTCCTGAATGTCGGTCACTATGATTTCCGAAGCACCACGTTGACGTGCAACAGCCACGCAGAGGGCACCGATCGGGCCTGCACCTGTCACCATCACAACCTTGCCAGCAAGGTTACCTGCAATCGCTTCGCCGCGATTGGCCGCGTGAAGGCAAACTGCCAGGGGCTCAGCGCAGGCTGCAGCCCGGGGGTCGATCCCCTCCGGGACAGGCAAGCACTGATCTGCCGCAATTACAATCCTGTCGCGGAACATGCCTTGTTCGTGCGGAAGATACATTGCCGACCCCTTGAAACGCATCGCACCGCAATGGCGCGGCAGGTCCTGCTGGCAAAAACTGCAGGTGCCGCACGGCTCCGAAGGGTTCATGGCAACGAGCTGTCCCAACACCAGCCCCGTCACTCCCTCGCCGAGGGCCTTGATGCGTCCAGAGGCTTCGTGACCAAGAATGATAGGTTCCCGGACACGGATAGTTCCAATCCCGCCTTCCAGCCAGTAATGCAGATCCGATCCACAGATCCCGCCCGCTTCGACTGCAACCAGAACTTCCTCTGGTCCTGGTGTTCCGACAGGCCGGCTTTCAATTCTGAGATCGTCTTGCGCATGAAGGCAAATAACACGCGTGTGCGACAATTCAGTCATTTCTACCTCACGGCATCAGTGTAGTGGGCAGCCAGGTTGCCAGAGGCGGCAGATAGCTGACCAATAAAAGGATGATCAGATTGGTGATAATATAGGGAATGATTGCCCTGATCACCGGCGAGAGCGGCAGCCGTGCAATATTGGACGCGACAAACAGGCAGACGCCGACCGGTGGGGTTGTCAGGCCGATCATCAGGTTAAGGACCGCAAAACAGGCAAAATGAAGGGGATCGATGCCGACCGCCGTAGCCAGAGCTTGCAAGGGTACGAAAAGAATGATCAGAGCCGCAATTGTCTCCATGAACATGCCGACGAATAGAAGCAGAATGTTGATCAACAAGATAACAAGAAACTTGTTGTCGGTGATCGAGAGAACAGCGTCGGCCAATGTCTGCGGGATACGCTCGGCCACGAGAATCCAGCCGAACACATTGGCAATGCCCACCAGAACGAGAATGCCAGCGGAACTGATCGCACTATCCACGATGATCTTGGGGATCCGGCTGACCGGCAGTTCTCTGTAGATGAATAGCCCCACTACGGCCGCATAGAGGCAAGCGACCACAGCCGTTTCTGTGGGCGTCGTGACGCCAATCAGCAGGCCGCCCACGATCAGTGCGGTCATTGCAATAGCCCAGATCGCGCCCGTGAACGACGACAGCAATTCCCGGGCACCCTTCCATTTCTCGCGGGGAAAGTTTTTCTTCCTGGCGATGAAATAGGTCGTCACCATCATGGCCAACCCCATCAGAAGCCCGGGAATGGCACCAGCCAGAAACAGTTTGCCAACCGAAAGGCCAGAGAGTGAGCCTACGATAATCATCGGTACGCTCGGTGGAATCATCGGGCCGACCGTCGATGAGGCGGCCGTGACGGCTGCAGAGAAATCGGCTGGATAACCGACCTTCTTCATGCCGGGGATCATCATGCCGCCAACGGACGCTACATCGGCAACGGCTGTTCCCGAAATGCCACCGAATAGCATCGAAGCCGCGATATTGGCTTGGGCCAGCCCGCCGCGCATCCAACCCACAAGGGCATTTGCAAAGCGAATGATCCGCTCCGTAATGCCGCCGGAATTCATAAGGTTTCCCGCCAGAATAAATCCCGGAATGCAGAGCAGCACAAAGCTATCCATTCCAGCATACATTTTCTGAGGAATGACCACCAACGGGATGTCGGCAAACAGAAGATAGGTCATCGAAGAAAGGCCCAACGTCACGGCTACAGGCAAGCCGATGGCAAGGCCCAGCACAAACGTGCCAAGAAGTAGGGTCAGACCCATCAGTTTTCCTCCGAGCTGGGGATAGGGCGCCCGTCATGATGGCCCGATAGCATTTCAATGATGCGCATCACGGCCCAGAGACCCAACGCGGCCAGAAGAACAAGCTGCGTTGCGTGGACGAAATCCATACGCCAGCCAAGAGAAGGGGCGGTCTGGCGGCTCCCGATCATAGTGTAGTCCCACGCGGCGGGCAGAAGAATAACTGCAAAAACCACTGTCAATGCAGCACTGGCAAGCCGCAATAGCCAAGGCATACGCCCAGGAAGGCTTTCGCAAAGAAGATCGACATTGACCATGTCGCCACTACGCAGCGCGAGACCTGCACCGAGCGCACCGATATAGAGAAGGCAAAATCTGGTGAGCTCCTCAGTCCAGACCGGAGCACTACTCAAGAACGTGCGGGCATAAACCTGTAACAGCACTGTGCCCATCAAAATGAGAAATGCTGCCAGTATCAGAAGGCGATATATGCCTTCCAACCCTTTGAACAGTTTTGTCATGGTATCCTCGACCTGCTGGCTGCCAGATTGACGTTGGGAGCCCTATTAGTCAGTCGTTGAAGACCTGCTCGACCAGTGGACGGATTTCCTGCGACACGGAGTTTATTACAGCGTCGCGCGCCTTGTCGGCGAAAGCGGCCTGATCCACTTCGACAAACTTCACGCCCCGGCCTTCGAGATCGGCCACGAGTGCTTTTTCGTCTTCTATGAACAGTTTGCGTTCATATGCCTGCGTAACTTGAGCAGCTTCCTTTAATGCAGTTTGATCGGCTTCAGAAAGCTTGCCCCAGCTCCGTTCTGATACTGCCAGATAAATCCATGAACGAACGTGCTCCGTCTTGTTGATGACTTTCTGCACTTCATAGAAGCCGCCGGATTTGAAAAGCGCGAGCGGGTTTTCCTGACCTTCGATGGTACCGTTCTGGAGCGAAGTGAAAACCTCGGAAAAGGCCATCGGGGTCGGGTTCGCACCTAGTGACTGCCACGCAGCGACAAAGATCGGCACATTCGGGACGCGGATCTTGAAACCTTTCAGGTCTTCCGGCTTTGTTATCTCGCGATTGGCTGAAAGGTTGCGCGGTCCGCGCGCGAAATAGGTCAGAGGGCGAATACCTGCCTTTTCGATGATTTCCGCCTCAATCTGCTTGCCGATCTCGCCAGATGCTATCTTGTCCATATGTTCAAGTGATTTGTATGCGTATGGCAGAGCGAGCAGAGCTGCTTTCGGTGCCCAGTTCTGCAGGCTTTCACCGGTGATGGTCATATCAGCAGTGCCGAGTTGCATTCCGTTGATGAGGTCGATTTCCTTGCCGAGCGATTCATTCGGGTAGACTTCGACTGCGACGCGTCCTTCGGTACGAGATTTGACCTCTTCTGCGAATTTCAGTGCAGCCTTGTGCCAGATATTCTCTTCATTAGCGAGATGGCCGAGTTTGAGCGTCACTTCTTGCGCTAGTGATGTCCCTCCCATAACGGCGAGAACGGCACAGGTTGCCGCCAGACGTGTAAGTTTCTGAAATTTCATTGTTTCCTCCTCTAGATGATGGCTTTTCTGTTGCTTCGCCCTATAGAAAATATTCGGGCCGTTCCTGTTCGATGACAGGCAGATCTTCCAGAATTCCTCGAAGATGCATACGTATTGATTGCTCGGCCTGGAGGGCATCACCTTTCGCAATCCCGTCGACTACCGCGCGATGCTGCGCGATGAGACGATCAACCGGGAAATGCATGCTGGAAAGAAACCGTACCCGGTCCATCTGGGCCTTCATCTCAACGACGACGCGCCAGGCTTTTCCTTTGTCGGCTCCCTCTGCAAGAGTTCGATGGAATATTTCGTCCGCCTCCATGAAATCCCGTGCAGATCCGCCGACAAGCTTTTCCTGACGAACGAGCTGGGCTCGCAGCTCGGTAACCAGCGTCTGATCTGAAGATTGGGCCAGGAGCTTAACGATGTCGGCTTCAACTGCTTCCCGAACGAAGCGCGCGTCCATTACAGCCTGAAGTGAAATTTTCGCTACAAAAGTGCCCCTCTGAGGTCGAACTTCGAGCAGCCCCTCATTGGCGAGCTTGATGAAGGCTTCGCGTACAGGCTGACGGCTGACCCCGTATTGCTTGGCCACGTCAGCCTCGGAAATGCGAACGCCAGGCGACAGCGCATTGTCAATAATGCCGGCCCGCAACGTGGCATAGAGCTGATCGACCACACTGACATGCTTCGGCTGCAATAACGGGTTTTGCATATTCTCACTCCTCCCAGATTTGATATACCATACTACCATACCAGTCAATGTCGGTACGTGTTCAGCATTAGTCGAAGCACATCTCGTCTGAAAACTGCTTCACACTTTTCGGGATGCGCTCTAAATTTAAGATGGTGCTTCGTGGGGTTTTCTTATCGACAGCCGCTGCTCATATCGGGCAATCTCCGGTCTTATTCGCGGTTACCGAGAAGGGAGTTTCTGTTTCGATTGAATCATCGAAAAGTACCCTATCTCTTTGTTTCTACGTCTGTCTTTATCCCAAAACCGATTTCCATTTTGGGAAGACGTAATTTAGCGGCATGGCGCAATATGAATTGGCTTTTCTTCCGCTCGCCCCAGTTCCATACATTTTTGATCGGAACAAAGCGTCCAGCCTCCGACCGTTTTGCCGGAGGCCGCTAGGACAATTTCACGACGCGGGGGAATCTGTGGGTGATAGACATACCAACCATTCTTAAGAACGGCATCCGCAGGTGGGTCCATCCCCGCGCCAGATCCTTTGATGCGGGCCTCTGACAAGACAAGACCTTGAGACGTGACATTCCAGTATTCCTGCCATGGCACTTTCTCAACGCTGTGCGTCCACGAGAGAACGAAACTCGTAGCGGCGACTTTCATAACGCCGCTAGCCGTTGCAATGCAGATCGCCATCAACCTGGTGTCGCGACTGCGGAAGGCCGCGATCTCCAGAAATGCCATGCAAGGAAAGTCGCACAGGCAGCAAAGCCTAACTCATCGCTATAGGGATACGTCGCGAGCATCAGCGCAATAGCGGCAAAAGCCCATATGCGCTCCCACCTGTTCAGCGGAGTTCGCAGATGCCCGATGGCTGCCGCGCCCCAAAGCAGGATGCTGAGCAACGCCTTGACCACCATATAGGCAAAGGCAGGCCAGAAACCGATGCTTTCGGAAAGAGGACCTCCCTCCTGAAGCATGATAACTGGCTCATAAACCGCAATGAAAGGTACAGCAAACCCCGCCACCGCAATGCGGATCGCTTGTATGCCGATCTTCATACCTGTCTCCCGCGCGATCGGTGCCGCCGCGAAAGCTGCAAGGGCGACGGGCGGAGTAAGATCAGCCATGATGCCGAAATAAAAGACGAACATGTGGGACACCAGAAGTGGCACTTCCAGATGCAACAGTGCGGGACCGGCAATTGACGATGTGATGATATAGTTTGGAATGGTCGGAATACCCATGCCGAGCACCAGACAGGCTAGCATGGTCAGTATCAGTGAGAAGAATAGCGAGTTTTCCCCAACACTGACGATTACGCGAGCGAAAGTCGAACCGGCTCCAGTGAGTGCAAGAATGCCGATGATGATGCCGACCAGAGCACAGGCAACGCCCACGGGAAGTGCATTTTTCGCGCCTTCGGCAAGGCTTTGAAGGCAAAGGCTTAGCGTTTCACTCCCGCCACGTACCAAAAAGTTTATCGCGACCAAAAGTGCAACGAGAGCGATAATGAGGGTAATCCCACGCAGGGCGTAACCAAAGATATTGAAGGTCGTGCCAAATGCTGCGGCGGACATGATACCGAGCGCCACCCAAAACAAGATTCGCAAAGGCATCGACATGCTACCGGATACCGGTACGCCGAGAATGATGAGAGCGGTCAGGCTGAGGCCCACCGTACCCGCAAAAAGTGGCGTATAGCCGGAGAACAGAAGCCATACCAACGCGACAAGGGGCAAAACCAGAAACCAACGCTTTCTGATTGCTTCAATCGCACTCGGCATTTCGCTTTTGTCGAGGCCTTTCATCTTGAGGCGACGGGCCTCAAGGTCGACCATAACGAAGACCGTTACGAAATAAAGAATAGCGGGCACGATTGCCGCTTTGAGAATCTCGACATAAGGCAGACCGAGCGTTTCAGCCATGATAAAGGCAACTGCGCCCATGACCGGCGGCATGATTTGACCACCCATCGAAGCCACCGCTTCGACGCCGCCAGCAAAAGCCGGGCGGAAACCGGAGCGTTTCATAAGCGGAATGGTGAAAGCGCCCGTGGTCACGACATTGGCCACACCAGAACCGTTGATCGTTCCCATCAGGGCAGAGGAAATCACCGAAACTTTTGCAGGGCCACCGCGGGATGCGCCCACCGTTCCCATCGCTATGTCGTTGAAGAGCTGGATCATGCCCGCACGTTCGAGAAATGCTCCGAATAGGATGAAAAGGAAGATATAGCTCGAAGAAACATAGATCGGCGTGCCGTAAATTCCTTCTGTTCCAAGGAACAGAACCTCAACAACCTGCTCGAAATCATATCCTCGGTGATTGAATGGCTGTGGCAAATATTGCCCGAACAAACCGTAAGCCAAAAAGACCGCGCAGATGAGCGGCAAGGTCCAGCCCATCATTTTTGTTCCCGCCCAGAAGACGAGAGCGACCATGAGAATGCCGATCACAATATCAAGGGTATTGGGTTCTCCCGCCCGTATCACAAGGTCTTCATAGAAAACCCAATGATAAAGACTGAGTACGAATGTAACGACAGCCACCAGCCAAAAAGCCGCTCGTTTGGCTGGTACCGTACTCGCGTTAGCGTAAAGACCGAAGAGAAGCAGAAGCAGAAATCCGACGTGAACGGAGCGGACAACCTGACTTGGCAAGGGGGAATAGGCGGAGGTCCAAAGCTGGAAAACTGAAAAAGCCACAGCGATGGCAAACAGGATTTTTGCGCCTGCGCCAGCACCCCAAGCGGGAATATGTTCAACCGATTCTGCGGCGCTGCTCTCGCTCTGCGTCATGAACAAACCTTCATAAGATCATGCTTTTTGAAACTAAAAGTCACGGCAACGACGTCGTCTGTGAGAACAAAGCGCCGTTTGCCAGAAAAAGGGCAGTACCCGAAAGTGTAAACCCGGGTTACTGCCCGTCGGGCTGAATGGCGTCAGCTTATTCGATGCCTTTTTCCTTGTAATAACGCAGCGCGCCCGGATGCACCGGCACAGGTGATACGATGGTGCCTTTGTCGAGCTTGATTGCCTTCGCCGAGGAGTGGGCGGCCGCTAGCTGGTCGAGATTCTCGAAGAGCCCCTTGGTCATCTGATATACCAGCTCATCATTCATATCGGGGCGGACAATCAGATAGTTGATGACGGAAGCCGTCACTACATCCTTATCCTGTCCCTTGTAGGTATTCGCCGGGATCGTGTTGACCTGATAAGGTGCTCCGATCTTTTCGATGACGTCTGCCGGAACTTCCACAACGTTGATGTCTACAGAGTTAGCAAGATCGCGTAGCGAGGCGACCCCAAGCCCGGAAGATTGCAAAGTTGCATCCAATTGGCGGTTTTTCATGAGTTCGACGGATTCTGCAAAGGGCAGATATTCGATCTTACCGAGATCGTCATAGGATAATCCGGCGGCTCCCAGAATAGTGCGGGCATTCAGCTCGGTCCCGGATTTCGGCGCGCCGACGGAAAGGCGCTTTCCCTTTAGATCGGCCAAGGTCTTGATGCCGGATTCCTTGGACGCGACGATCTGAACATAATTCGGATAAATCGCAGCAAGAGTGCTCAGGTTGGTGAGCTTCTTCTTGAAGCCTGCAGCCTCGTTGCCTTCATAGGCATCACGCAAGGAGTCGCCCAGCGTGAACGCCACTTCGCCGCGGCCGCTATTGATAAGATTGATATTCTCAATGGATGCTTTCGTGGCCTGAACGGAGGGACGCACATCTGGAATGTTCGAATAGATTTTTTCCATCGCAACGCCGAGCGGGTAATAGACACCGCTGGTGCCACCAGTCAGAATGTTTACAAACTCCTCTGCCTTGGCTTGCGCTACGGTGAAGACAAGCCCCAGTGCGGCAGCAACCGAAACTGTCGTTTTCCGATTAAAGATCTGCATATTTCCTCCTCAGTTCAATCCACTGCATTTCATTACGTCCTCCCACGGAATTGCGAAACGCTAACGCATTCTGGAGAAAATCCCAAACGTTTTTGGTCATGATTTCTCAGCTGGCTTCTCGAATATCTGTTTAGAACCAGAACCCCTAAGGCCAGGATTTACAGCGCAACGTGGCGCGTATTGTTCAGAATGGGCGTAAAGTCGGACTATCGCTGAATCGGCGGCCAGTGCTGATAGCTTCACAGTCATTCAGAGAAATCGAGGTCGTGCTCTTCCGGCCCCGGATAGCCGCTCAGCACGGGAAAAGGTTCAAGGCGAAACCGCATAGTAGATCTCGATGACTGACGTTGAGCAAACGCGCTGTTCGATATCTATCCCCATGTGCGATCAACTGTCTGAGCCTGGTCGATTGCCGAAACCTCTTTAACCAGCCAGTCACGGAAGAGCTGCAACGCCGGATTGGAGGCAATGTTCTCGTGACTGCATATAAACTTGTAGGATTCCCTAGGTTCGAAATATCGCTCGGACACGATTGCGAGGCTACCGTGCTGCACGTCGTTTTCGACCAGTGGGCGATGAGAAAAACCAATGCCCTGTCCAGAACGGGCGGCCGCCAACAGTGTATGCTGATCGTCAAAAAAGAGGTTTGAATTGGCGGTTAAATCACCAAGTCCGTGACGGGATAGCCATCTTTTCCAGTCATTTACGTCCCGATAATGCAGCCGGGGAACGTCAGGGGTTATCAGAAGATCTTCCGGGTTCATCACGTTGTCCAAAAGCGATGGACTGCAGACCGGAACCAATCTTTCTTTCAACAATTCGATGCTGTACATGCCCGCAGGCGGGTGCAGGCAATATTTTATCTGCGCATCTTCTCTATCCTGCGCGAGGGAATCTATATCGAGATTGTTCAGGTGAAGCTGGATGCCCGGGTTTTTCTTTAAGAAACCGGCAATCCTGCTCGCTATCACTTCCATTGCAAAGAAGGGGCCGGCACGAACCCTGAGAATTTGGGCCTTGTTGTCCTGTGCAATCAGTGTCGTAACCGCACTGATTTCATCGAAGGCTCGTGCACAGACTTCGGAAAGCAGAGCCCCTTCCGCAGTGACAGAGACGCCGCGTGGCCCACGAACAAGCAACTGGCAACCCAAAGCCTCCTCCAGAAGCTTGACTTGATGGCTCACGGCACCCTGGCTCACAGCAAGCTCTTCTGCGGCGGCCGTGAAGCTTTGGCAATGTGAAACCGCTTCAAAAGCTCGCAATGCTCTAAGACCGGGGAGTCGTCTTCGTCTAGACCGTGCAGTCATGTCGCTATGAATTTTTCTAATGGCATTGAATAGATCTTTTGCATTGATCGACTCTTAGCACAAGCATAATCGTGAACTAACAAAAACCGCCCCTGCGTATCTTTACTCAGATTCCGAACACTGGCGACAGTGCGTCGGTAGTGAACAGACAAGGGCGCATAAAAGGAGAACGAAAACGTGTTCAAGCAAGCAAGAATGGGAATTGTTGCCGCTTTTATCGCCGCGTGCGGTACCCTTGCAGCCCATGCCGAGGAAATTCGCATGGGAGCGGAAGGTGCATATGCTCCTTTCAACTATCTGGACCCGAACGGGCAGCTAAAGGGCTTTGATATCGACGTTGGCAACGCAATCTGTGAAAAACTGAAAGCTGATTGTGTATGGAGCGCCAACGAATGGAGCGGGATTATTCCTGCACTTCAGTCAAAGAAATTCGACATTATGGCCTCGTCGATGGCGATCACTGAATCGCGTATGCAACAGGTCAACTTTTCCGATCCCTATTACTACAACACCATGCGGTTTGTTGCCTTGAAGGAGCTTGGCCTGAAAGATGTGACGCCGGAGAGTGCCAAGGGCAAGGTAATCGGTACGCAGAGTGGTTCAATCGCAGTCGATGCTTTGCAGCGCTTTTTCCCGGATAATGATGTGAAGCTCTATCCAACACTGGAAGAAGCATTCTTGGATATCGAGAACGGCCGGATAGATCTTTTGCTTGAATCCAAGTTCGCGCTCAGTGATTGGATCAAGAAGGGCGCGGATTGCTGTGAATTTGTCGGCAACGAGTTTCTTCTGGACGGAACCCTTGGTGCCGGAATGGCCTTCCGCAAGGATGACGAAGAACTGCGTGCACGCGTCAACAAGGCACTGGCAGAGATTATCCAGGACGGCAGCTACGACAAGATCAGCGCCAAGTACTTTGATTTTGACATCAGAGAAAAGCCGAAGTTCGCGAGCGAAATCTTCGCGAAGTAGCCGCTTCCACCTCGGCTAAAGAGTACCTGATTTGAGGCACCACATCAGATCAGGTACTCACTGCGCGTGGGTGACCCGCCCCCGTCAATTCGCTTCAATTAATCCAGACTTATTATCGCCGACAAAGAAAGGTCGATCTGTGTCCTATCGTGTTGCGATCATCGAATTCATCAATGAAAGTAATACTTTCACGCACAATCGCACGAGTATGAGCGATTTTAGGGCGTCGCACTTTTTCATAGGCGATGAGATTCCGGCCAATTTCCGAGATACAGGCTCCGAGATCGGTGGCGCGATAAAGGTCGCGGATGAGAAAGGCTGGACGCCCGTCTACCTCACCGCAGCCCATGCGGAACCGAACGGACCGGTGCTTGAATCTGCGCGTAAAGAAATCACTGGCGAGTGCCTGCGGCGGCTGAAGGAAGCCGGGCCTGTTGACGGCATATTTGTAGCTCTGCACGGTGCCATGGTAACGGAGACGGATCAGGACGGTGACTGCCAGTTCCTGCGGGAAATTCGGTCCGTGATCGGATATCAAGTCCCCATTGCAGTCACTCTCGACCTTCACGCGAATATTTTCGACGAACTGGCTGATCTGGCGCAGATTGCTGTTTCATTCCGAACCTATCCCCATATCGATATGCACGAGGTCGGAGTCGAAGCCTGTTCGTTGTTGGATCAGGCGATGAAAGGGGAAATTGAACCCGCCTTGGCCATTGCACGTCCACCGATGCTTATTGGCTGTGATGACGGTCGCACAACAGATAACGGTCCGATGTGCCGCCTTCTGGAAAGTGCGGCGCATGAGATGCAGAAACCGGGTATACTGAATGTGGCGATCAATGCCGGGTTTACCGATGCTGATGTATGGGCCGCCGGGCCAAGCGTCATAATAACTTTCGATGGTAAGACCGCCGACCGTCAAACCGCCAGCGATGTCGCGGGCAAGATATGTGATGAAATCTGGGCCTATAAGGACCAGTGGGCCAAGCCGACACCTCTTGATGAATGCATCCGGCAATTGAAAGAGGCTCGAAGCACTGAAGGCACGATCGTCGTTGCTGATTTCTCTGACAATCCTGGCTCCGGCGCCTACAGCGATTGCACCGCGCTCATCTCGGCGATGCTTGAGGCCGGTGTAACCAATGCCGCCGCAGGAGCGCTTCTCGACCCTGAAGCCGTGGCTGAGATTGCAACCAAGGCGATTGGCGAGACTATTACAGTGACGATTGGCGGCAAGTCCGATCCAACGATCGGGGGCGGTCCTTTGACTGTAACCGGCAAAGTCATGTCTGTCAGCGATGGCACTTTTGTTTTTGAAGGCCCGATGTTTACAGGCTTGCCGGGAACAACCGGGAAGGCGGTGTGTCTGCGTGTGGACGGAATCGATATCATGATCGTATCGGAACGCATGCAGATGCTCGATCAGAACATTTTTCGTATCGTCGGCATTGAACCGAAGGAAAAATCCGTTCTAGCGGTGAAATCAATGCAGCATTTCAAAGGCGCGTTTGGTCCGATCGCAAGCCATACTATCGTTACCGATGCTGGCGGTTTGAGTTCGCCGGATCTGTCGAGGCGGACTTATTCCCGTTTGCGGCGGCCTGTTTTCCCATTGGACATGTTTGCGGATCAGCATCAGTAAAAGCGCTGACGATTCCATTGGACTTTTGACAGCGAACAGGGAATTTAATTCGGTCGAGGGGACAATCTGGATGACGTTGGGTCATCGGCAAACTCTTGCACCAGTTGGATCAATTGAGCTCAAGGATGGAGTAAACGATGCGCGCAGCGCCAATTTTCGCCGGGTTGAAAATCGAAGCGGCTGAAATACGCATGATACGCCTGCCGCTTCTCGTTCCGTTCGTGATCTCAACCGGCACGATGACCGAAAAAATCATTCCGATCCTCACTCTGCGAGCCGAAGGGCTGGAGGGCTATGCCGAAGGCGTGATGGATCCGTTGCCGGATTATCTGGAGGAAACCATCTCCGGTTCGCTGTCATTCCTTCGCGATGTCCTACTGCCGCAGATCGTGGGAAAACGCTTTACTGGTCCGGCGGATCTGTGCGCAATCCTTGATCCGTGGCGCGGACATAAAATGAGCAAGGCCATGGTGGAAATGGCCGTCTGGGACCTATGGGCGAAAGCGCTTAACCTTCCGTTGAGTGTTGCGCTTGGAGGCGTTCGAGATTCTATAGACGTGGGCGTCAGCCTTGGCATTGCCGATATTCCAACCACGGTTGATCGCGTCGCGGCTTCCCTCGATGCCGGTTACAAGCGCGTTAAGCTGAAGATCAAGCGCGGTCATGATCTCGACATGATTCAGGCGGTACGTGAGCGTTTTCCAGAAGCCAAGCTGACGGTAGACGCCAATACCGATTACCGGCTCTCCGACCTGCCGCTTTTGAAGGCGATGGATGCTTTTGCGCTGGATTATATCGAGCAACCGCTTGCATTCGACGACATTACTGATCACGTACGTGTGCAGGAAAAGCTGCTGACTGCGATTTGCCTGGATGAAAGCATCCGATCTGCGGTGGATGCACGCAAGGCGCTTGTCGCGGGTGCATGCCGCGTCATCAACATCAAGGTGGGGCGTGTCGGCGGGCACAGCGCGTCGCGCGCAATTCATGATGTCTGCGCGGCCTTTGATGTGCCAGTATGGTGTGGCGGGATGCTGGAAGCTGGCATCGGTCGGGCGCATAATATTCACCTGTCAGCATTGCCGAATTTCACAAAACCGGGGGACACATCGTCTGCCAGCCGCTATTTCCCGCGTGATATCGTCAACGAGCCGCTAGAAGCGGCCAATGGCCAAATGGCCGTTCCCAAGAATGGTCCGGGCATCGGTGTGACCCTTGACCACGCATTTCTCGATACGGTCACCAGCCATCGCGAGGATTTCGTCGCATGAGCGAAATATTGATCCGTGAACTCGCGTCGTTAGCCGAGATGAAGAGTTCGGAGGAGGTGCAGCGGTTGGTATGGGGAGAAGATGATCCTGTCGATGCCTCAGACTTGTTGCTTGCGATCCAACACGAAGGGGGTCTTGTCGCCGGGGCGTTTGATGGCGCGAAGATGATTGGCTTCATCTTCGGCTTCCCGAGCGCCACGCCGGGTATTCAGCACTCTCACCGTCTGGCTGTTCTGCCTGAAGCCAGAGGATTGAGGCTCGGCGCGCGAATGAAGTGGTTCCAGCGCGATTGGTGTCTTGCGAGAGGCATCACCCATGTTCGCTGGACCTATGATCCGATCCGGGCGGTCAATGCCAGTCTGAACATTGCAAGCCTCGGCGCAACGTCGTCTACCTATCATGTCAACTATTACGGGCCTATGGTCGGCATTAACTCCGGCTTGCCTTCGGACAGAATCGTGGCTGACTGGCAATTGGACGATCCAGATGTAGAAGCTCGATCTCAAGGCCAGAAACCTGAGCTCAGGGCTGATGCTCAAAGCGTGAAAATACCGGCTGACATCGATCATCTGCTTGCAACTGATCCGGCAGCGGCGATGCATGCGCGGTTGTCACTGCGCGAAAAGCTTGTGACTGCCTTCGACCAAGGTAAGCGTATTGTTGGCTTTGACCTCCAGGCCACTGCATACTTGTTGGTGTAAGCCGCTGGCTGAAACTGGAAGCAAATTAGTCCTTGGGAAGCTGTCTTCTGGTCCATTCAGCTTCAGGAATGGCGCTTCCGATATTATAGCTGAAAGCATCGATCACCATCGTTTCTGCATTAGCCTTGCAAATGAAGTCGATTGCATACCATTTGCGCTGGCTGCGGAATGCACCGTCGCTGACCGTCAGGCCAGTCGCTGAAACAGAGCCGCCTTCACGCGCCAGCATGTCTGGAAAGGCGCCGGGTTTATGGCGGCGCACTTGTTCAAGCGCCTCGATACCGCAAATCTGGATTATCCGGTCTTTCGGTGCAAGCTTTCCCAGCGCCTGTTTCACGCGAGGATCCGAAATGGCATCCTTCGAATAGATTTCGCGTGCTCGCGTCAGTCTTTTGGCCGGCCTCGCCGGTTTGGAAGCATCAGTCTTTGGCTCGTGCTTTTCTATCGCGATTTGCCCGGTCAGTTCCGTCTTCTCTGTGGAAGAATTTCCGTTAGCCTGCTCAACGCCCGTCTCCAGATGAGCATCGGAAGCCTTCTCCGCTTTCTTTGTTTCTTCAGGTGTGGTGGGTGGTCGCTCCTGCGCCGGCGGCGTCTTCACGTCCTGCTTCGCAGTCGCGGATTCAAACGCCTGCGGTTGCGGCGAAGGGGGCGCTAGTTCCGGCGTCTTCGGAGCCTCTGGCTGTGGCGTCTTTTCTGGACGCGGTGGTCGTACCAGCTCCACATTGACGCTTTGTTCCGACGCTGGCGATGGAAGATTTGGAAGGCGAAACAGAAGAAGCAATGCCAGCATCAGATGCAGGGCCACCGATGCTGGTAAACCCCAACCGGGCTCTTGCAAAACTCTTCTGGTGAACTGCAACATGGCTCCAACGATCAGAGACTCGAAGGCTGCAATCTAGAGGCCGATGTTCGGCCTGTCGATAATTTCACGCAGGGCAAAACTGGAATTGATCTTTACGACATGCGGCAGGGCCGAGAGCCAATCGCGATGGATACGCTCGTAATCCTCAAGATCGCGCGCCGCAACGCGCAGAATATAGTCATACTCACCCGACATCAGATAACAGACCAGAACATTGGGGCAACGCTTCACAGCTGCCTCAAACTCGGCCAGCGTCTTGGCGAATTGTCCCGAAAGCGAAATGTGGACAATCGCAATCATCCGGTATTCGAGCGCCTTCTGTGACAGGCGGGCATGATAGCCCGCAATCACACCGCTCTTTTCCAGAATGTCGAGGCGGCGCGAACAGGCTGAAGGCGACAGCCCAACCTTCTCCGCAAGCTCCGCATTGGTGATGCGCGCAGTTGCCTGCAATGTCCTGAGAATTGCAAGATCGATAGGATCAAGATTGCTCATTCGAAGAACCTTCGACAAAGAGGGCAACATGCACAATAATTCACTAAAAAACCCAGACAGGCAAATCTTCTTTGCAAGGACATTGCAAGCGGCAGATGTTCTCATTTTCGGATCGACAACGACCCACGGCAAGTGGGCAAAAAATGAGAGGAACGCGTATGCGTGTCGGTTGCCCGAAGGAAATCAAGAACCATGAATATCGTGTCGGATTAACTCCCGCTGCAGTTCGTGAATATGTGGCTCATGGTCACGAAGTCTGGATTGAAACAAAGGCAGGTGCCGGTATTGGTGCTGATGATGCGAGTTACATCGCCGCTGGCGCTAAAATTGCCGCTTCCGCAACAGAAATTTTCGAGAAGTGCGACATGATCGTTAAGGTCAAGGAGCCGCAGCCTACCGAATGGGTGCAGCTTCGCGAAGGTCAGCTTCTCTACACTTATCTCCATCTTGCCCCTGACCCGGATCAGACCAAGGGGCTCCTTGCGTCTGGCGTGACGGCAATTGCCTACGAAACCGTAACGGATGATCGCGGTGGACTGCCGTTGCTTGCTCCGATGTCGGAAGTGGCTGGCCGTCTGTCTATACAGGCTGGTGCGACGGCGTTGCAAAAAGCAAATGGCGGTCTCGGCATTCTGCTGGGTGGTGTTCCGGGTGTGCTTCCGGCAAAAGTAACGATCATCGGCGGTGGCGTTGTAGGACTTCATGCCGCGAGGATGGCGGCGGGCCTCGGCGCCGATGTATCCATTCTGGATCGCTCGCTGCCGCGTCTGCGCCAGCTCGACGATATATTCAACGGCCGTGTTCATACTCGCTATTCTAGCATTCAGGCGCTCGAAGATGAGGTTTTCTCTGCAGATCTCGTCATCGGCGCGGTGTTAATCCCCGGTGCGGCAGCTCCAAAACTCGTTACCCATGAAATGTTGTCCGGCATGAAAAATGGGGCGGTTATTGTCGACGTGGCCATCGATCAGGGCGGCTGTTTCGAGACCTCCCACGCAACGACGCATTCCGATCCCACTTACGAAGTGGACGGGATCGTCCATTACTGCGTTGCCAATATGCCAGGCGCGGTTCCGGTGACCTCTGCGCATGCCCTCAACAACGCGACCCTTTATTACGGTCTGGCGCTTGCCGACCGGGGTTTGAGGGCAATTGCCGAAGACAAGCATCTTCGCAATGGTCTGAATGTTCACAAGGGCCGCATCACCAACAAACCAGTTGCGGAAGCGCTGGGCTATGAAGCTTTCCCCCCGGAAAGCGTTTTGAACGTGGCGTGAAACTTTGCAAGGCGGTAGCGGGCAGCCGCAGCCGCCTTCGCTGCTTTCAGGATGGGGGGCTGTGGACAAGCAGCGGCGGTACGGATTGACAAGCTGTCCAGACAGTCTATAACCATAAATGCAGACTGAAGATTTAAGACCATCTGCAAGGGTGGTCTTATTGCGTCTGGAATCCGGATAAGTCCTCTTGCAGATGTCATAGCGACGTTGGGAGGACGCCGTAATGCACGGAAGCAAAATAGCCCTAAGGGGCGTGCCGGATATAATTTCCTATATCGATGCGAATGACGGTATCCGAGGCCGCGCCGGTATCATCTGGTGGCTTGCCCTCGGAGGGCTTTTCCTTGATGCCTTCGCCAATTCGGCGTTGAGCGCCGGGCTTGGGCCGATGACACGCGATCTGGGGCTGGATGCCGCACAGGTCGCGCTGATGACATCCTTCGCCTCTTGGGTATCGATTGCGTTCAACCCGATCGGCGGCTGGATCGCTGACCGTTGGGGCCGTATGCGCCCGCTGGTCTTCGCAAAGTTCATCGCGCTTATCGGTGCGGTGCTGGTAATGACGGCTCATTCCTATGAAGTCATTCTTCTGGGGCGCTTCTTCGTGGGCGCTGCCTACGGTATTGATTTTGCCATCGCCATGGCTGTGCTTGCCGAATTTACGCCTGCGCGTCTGCGTAGCCGTCTCAACACTTGGCAAGGTATCTGGTACACTGCCGTTTGTACAAACGTACTGCTAGCCATGCTGTTCTACAGCTGGGACGTGGGGGACTCGATCTGGCGCTATTCTGTCGCAGCTACCGGTATCTTCGCCTTCGCGATCATGCTGCTGCAGATGGTGTTCATGGTTGAAAGCCCGATCTGGCTTGCCCGCAAGGAAAGGCTTGAAGAGGCCGCGCGCGCGATGACCCGTATCTATCATCGTGATTTCGTTGCAGCTCTGCCGGAAGATCGCTTGCCGGTTCTTAATCAGGCCCGCCGTGGCATTGCCAATGTTGCGCTGATTTTCCGCGGGATCTATCTGCCGCGCACCATTCTTGCCGCAACCGTACAGATCGGGCAGTCGATCCAGTATTTCGCCGTGGGCTGGTACCTACCGCTCATCAGTGCGGCGCTCTTTGGCAAGGATTTCCTCTATGCGATGATGGGCACGCTGGTGTTTAACGTATTCGGCATCATTGGCGGCTTTTCTTCGCCGGTCATCGGGCGCGTACTTGGCTTGCGCAAGGCTTCCGCCATCGGTTTTGGTGCGGTCTTCGTAATGCTGGTCATCATGGGCCTATTCCATGACACCATGCCGACCTGGCTTGCGGTGATCGTGCCTTCTCTGTTCATCCTCTTCCATTCCGGTGGCCCGGGTGCAAACGGCAAGAGCCTGTCATCGCTCTCGTTCCGCAGCGAACTGCGTGCAGGCGCCAACGGCATCATCGGCGCGCTTGGTGCTATGGGGGCGGCCCTCGGCCTGCTCGTGTTCCCGATCTTCCGTGAGACCTACGGCCTCGGCACGACATTCCTGATCCTGTCGGTCGTACCTCTGGTTGCCTGCATCATCTGCTCAGTCATTCAGTGGGACCCGACCCGTACCAAGGTCAGCCCGGACGACGAGCCGAATGCACCGCAATTCGAAGGCGACCGCTGATAACGGAGGATAATGTGAACGGACGCAGACAGGCCATTCTGGCCATTGATGAAGGAACGTCCGGAACCCGGGCCGCGCTTGTCGCGGCCGACGGTTCGGTCTCTTCGGTCAATTACACCACGCTTGCAGTCTCTTCTCCGCGTCATAACGTGGTGGAACAGGACGCCGATGTTCTTTTGCAAAAGACCATCGAAGTATGCGCCAAGACGATTACCGCAGCGCGCGATGCTGGCGTGGAGATCGCCGCGATGGCAATCGCTACCCAACGCGCGACTGGTGTACTGTGGGATACTCAAACCGGACGCGCGCTCGTTCCGGCCATGGTCTGGCAGGATTCGCGCTATGCTGAAGAGTTGAAGCCGCTCGGGACCATCTGGGACGCAAAACTCGTGTCGCTCGCAGGGCGTCCGGTTGGAGGGCGGGCAATCTATCTATGGGCCGCGCGCCATATGCAGGATACTCCTGCCGTGCGCGAGGCATGGAGGGCGAAAAGGCTTGCCTTTGGCACGGTCGACACCTGGTTGCTCTGGAATCTTTCCGAAGAGCGCAAAGCGGTCACTACGCCGACCAATGCTACCTCCGCCGGTGCCTATATACTCGCTGAACACCGCTATTTCACCGACTGGGTGGAGGCGCAGGATTTTCCCCTCGAACTGTTACCCGAACTGAAACAGGACGCCGACGATTTTGGTTATACGCGGCAGGACATTCTGGGTATCCGTGTGCCGATCAAGGCGTCATGCGGCGATCAGCTTGGCGGTCTGGTCGGTCTTGGTTGTCACGATGCGGGGCAGGCCATGTGCGTGCATGGTACGGGCAGCTTCGTCGATCTTGTGATCGGAAAGCAGACGCCGAAAAATCCCGGCCTCTATGAAGCAACATTCACCATGACAGCTTGGCGCAGCGAGAATCTCTCGCATTTCGCGGTAGAAACCTACGCCGCCACAACAGGATCGGCGCTCAATTGGCTCTGCAATGAAATGCGCTGGTTCGAGAATGCGAAGGAGATCAGCGAACTCGCTGCAACAGTGCCGTTTTCTAATGGTCTGTTCTTCATGCCGACCCTGACGGGACTGCGGCAGCCGAGCATCGTCCCAGATGGGCGGGCCTCATTGACAGGGCTCTCAATGGCACACAGCCGCGCCCATCTTGCTCATGCCATATTGGAGGGCATCGCCCATTCGGTCGTTTCTTGTGCGGAGGCGAGTGCGGAAGTGGCGGGTGTACCGGTGCGGGAAGTGGTTGCAGGTGGAGGGCTTTCGTCCAGCGATACGCTGCTTCAGCTCCAGGCCGATCTCAGTGGTGTGCCGGTGCGGCGCATGGCGGATCAGGATCGCGCGAGCCTGCGGGGTACTGCCTTTTTGGCAGGTAGTGACGGCTTGCTCTGGAGCAACCTTGCGGAAGCTCGCGCAACGCTGCCCGAAGGCAATCTTTTTATCCCGAAGATCAGCGATGCGGAACGGCAGGATCGTAGAGCGCGATGGCACTCCCTCACGGATGAAGAAGTCGCACGCGTTCGGTCGGGTCACTATTATTAAACAGGAGTTGAAATGCTGAATCTGCGCTCCCGGCGCGCGGACAAGGATCGCGCCCGGATGATCCGCACCGAGCCGCTGCGGCTGAACCGGTCGGAACAGGAAGACCGCCTTGCTACTGAAACTTACGACATTCTGATCGTTGGCGGTGGCGTGACCGGTGCTTACTGCGCCTTCGATGCAAGTCTGCGCGGCTTTCGCGTGGCGCTGGTCGAGAAGGATGATTTTGCATCCGGCACGTCATCGAAATCCTCGAAGATGGTGCATGGTGGCTTGCGTTATATTGAACAGGGCAACCTTGGCCTTGTCCGACATTCTCTGCTGGAGCGGCAGCGCCTGCGCCGCAATGCCAGCCATCTGGTGCAGCGCCTGCCTTTTCTTTTCCCTATTCTGGAGCGGGATGGGGTGTTCGATGCACGCTTCGCCAAGGCGTTTGAAGGTTTGCTGTGGACCTATGATCTGGCTGGCGGCTGGCGTGAAGGTATCCTGCACCAGAAGCTGACCGCCGCGGAAGTGTTAGCGCATTGTCCAACCTTCAAGGACGAATATTTGCGTGGCGGTCTCATGTATTTCGATGCCCGTGTTGATGACGCGCGCCTCACTTTGGCGCTCGCCCGTTCGGCTGCGTTTTACGGGGCCACAATCCTAAACCATACTAAGGTTGCGGAAATTACCCGCAGTTCGGGTCGGGTAGATGGCGCTGTCGTTCATACCGTGGAAGACAAGGAAATCCGGGTGAGCGCCAAGACAGTCATAATGGCGACCGGCGTATGGCTGCGCGACTGGATGGGGCTTGGTAGGGATGGCGAGAAGCCGTTGCACGTCCGCCCGGCAAAAGGCGTTCATGTCGCGATCCCATGGTTGAAAATTCGCAACGACTGCACCGTGACGGTGCCGGTTCCGGGGCGCAGCCGCCGCGCGACCATCACGCGCTGGGGCAATGTCTCCTATCTCGGCACGACCGATGAGGATTATCAAGGCGACCTCGACGACGTATATTGCACGCGCCGCGAGCTTGATTTCCTGATCGAAGGTGCGTGCAGCGCGCTCAATATCGATCTGACACCGGATGATGTCGTCGGCAGCATTGCCGGATGCCGTCCGCTGGTAGCCGCTTCGTCTGGCGGCAGCACCATGGACGTCAAACGGGATCATTCCGTGCATGTTGCATCTGATGGCCTTGTCACGATTGTGGGCGGCAAGCTGACGACTTCGCGCCATATGGCCGAGCAGACGGTGGATGCGGCTGCAAAAGTTTTGGGTGATCGCCGTCGCTGTACCACGAAAAAGGCATTTCTGCTGGGGGCAGCCGGTTACGACGCACAGGCAATCGTGGCCTCTGGTGGCATGGAGGCGCATCTGGGCGAACGCTATGGCACGGAATCGCGTTTCGTCAGCGATCTGATGGCTGAACGTCCTGAACTCGCTGAACCGGTTGTGGAAGGACTGCCCTATACAGGCGGTGAAGTTGTCTACGCCGCCCGGCACGAGCTTGCCCGGACAATCGATGACGTGTTGTCGCGTCGTATGCGTGCCCGACTGATGGCGCGCGATGCCTCCACTCGTGCCGCCGCGAAAGTCGGCGCTTTGCTGGGTGAGGAGCTTGGTCTCCCCCAGGCCGAAATTGACCGTCAGGTTGCCGCCTATGTGGCCGCGACCGAAAAAGAAAAATCCATTCTCACAGGAGCTAACTGAATATGATCAGCAAGGAAGCCATCAAGCGCGGTTACAATCGCGGGAATTATGTCGTCGGCGCACCGACCCAGCCGCATTATGCCGGCAGCATCAAGGAAGTTGGCACCGAGGCCGATCTGGCGCAGAACGCTGTGGCAGTAGACGCGGCTCTAGTTGAAAAGCTGCGGGGCGTTGCAGACGAAGTTCTCACAGCGCGCGAAGACCTCGTCGTGAATACGCGCGACTGGTGGGCGCGCACGATGGTCGCGGAAACGGGCGGAAAGCCTGCAACGGTTGACGGTGTATTCGTTCGCGTTTCGACGGTGGAGCAGGTTCAAGCTGTCATGCGCCTGGCGCATGAAGCCAAGGTTCCGGTTACGGTTTCTGCCGGGCGCTCCAATGTTACGGGCGCTGCGCTGCCGCTGCGCGGCGGTATCGTGCTCGATGTCTGCAGTCTCAACCGTTTTGTCAGTTTCGATGCGAACAGCCAGATCGTTGAAGTTGAAGCTGGCATGTTCGGTGATATTTTTGAGGAAATGATCCAGCGCGACTTTGGCATGACCATGGGGCATTGGCCGTCCTCGTTCGGTATCAGCACCGTGGGCGGCTGGATCGCCTGCCGCGGCGCGGGCCAACTTTCCACGCGCTATGGCAAGATTGAGGATATGGTCTATGGCATGGAAGTCGTGCTTGCCGATGGATCGCTTGTGACGGTTGGCAACTATGCCCGCGCGGCAATCGGCCCCGATCTACAGCAGATGTTCATCGGCTCGGAAGGCACACTCGGAATCATCGTGAAGGCGCGCCTGAAACTGCATCGTCTGCCGGACTATGCCCGTGCGATTGCCTATGGGTTCAAAAGCTTTGCAATTGGTCTGGAAGCCTGCCGCCGCATCATGCAGGGCGGCGCCAATCCCGCAGCACTGCGTCTTTACGACGAGCTGGAAAGCGGTGTGCAGTTCGGCCTGCCGGAAAGCAACGTGCTGCTGATCGCCGATGAAGGCGCTCAGGAAATGGTAGATGCCGTGATGGCGATCAGCGAGAAGGTTTGCGCCGAACTCGGCGACAAGCTCGATGGTGACACGATCTTCGAAAAGTGGCTCGACACGCGCTATCTGACCGGCAAGAGCGCTGAAGGCTTCAAGCGCAGCCCGGGCTTTGTTGCCGATACGCTGGAAATGACGGGATGCTGGCGCGATCTGCCTGCGATCTACGACGAGGTCGTCGCTGCAATCAATGCAGTGCCGGGGACGCTGGCCGGTTCGGCGCATCAGTCGCATGCCTATGTCGACGGCGCCTGCCTCTATTTCTCGCTGCGTGGCGACGTGGAAGTGGAAAAGCGCGCCGAATGGTATCGTGCTGCTTGGGATGCTGCCAATGCCGTTCTAATCAAGTATGGTGCAGCCTTGAGCCATCACCACGGCGTCGGACTGCTCCGCGCGCCTTACATGAAGGACGCTCTGGGTTCTGCGTTTCCTCTCCTTGAAACGGTGAAAAAGGCGCTCGACCCGGACAATCTGCTTAACCCCGGCAAGCTCGGTCTTTCGCTCGACATGCCAAGAGACGGAAAATGATGGAATGACATTGGACAGAACGATCGGCGAGCGACTCTTGCGGGCACCAGTCATGGCGACGCTCTACGGCGTGGACAATCTCCAGGCATTTCTGGATAGCAAAGCGGAAGTGGGGATCGTTGCCAACATCGCCTTGCGCCACGTGGCGGAAGTACTCAATGCGCTCAAGAAAAGCAACAAGCTGATCGTTCTGAACATCGACAGTTGCGAAGGTCTGTCGCAGGACAAAGGCGCCATCGAATTCCTTGCCGAAATAGGTATTTCGGTTCTGCTGTCGACCCGCGTTCCAACCATTCAGAAGGCTGCGCAATGCGGTCTTCTGACCATGCAGAAGGTCTTCGTGACAGACCGCTCCACCTGGCCGCGCAGCCTGAAGGCGATTTCGCAAAGCGCGCCCAATCTGGTGCAGATTATGCCGTCGCCTATGCTGGGTTATCTCTCGGTGGAGGATAAGCGCCGCTTGCCGCCTATAGTGGCGTCAGGTTTCATCTGTAACGAAAGTGACGTTGGTACAGCAATGACACATGGCGCAATCGCAGTCTCTTCGAGCAACAAGTCACTTTGGAATTATTCGGGTGCTGCGGCCTTGCGCGGGAAGGGAAAAGGTTAGATTAGGCTGCAATTCGTTTCCAACAAGGAATTTCCGTGCAGCTTAAATTTTCGCCGTCAGCATTGTGTTTCACGTTGATAATCTTGGCGCTTCTCGCTCTGCTGGCGACCTTGGGGGCGGGATTGGGCTGGATCAGAAGCTTTGCCGGGGATGCGTTCGCCGTTATCTTTGTCTATGCGTTGCTTAGAAGCTGCATTGACGGAAACCGCCTGCTGCTGACTTTGATCGCGTTTCTGACCGGGGTGGTGGTGGAAACAGGTCAATATCTCGCAAAGCAGTTCGATATCGTGATCGGAAATCCGGCTCTGCGCATTATCCTCGGGGCGACACCGGATTGGCTGGATGTTCTGGCTTATGCGATAGGAGCCGGAATTGTGGTCATATATCTGTTGGTGCGACGACAGGTCGAGACATTAAGCTAATTTATCTAATTTGTTGTGTGGTCTTGTTTTGAACAAGATGTGCACCTATGTCGCTGTCATGGCATTGCTTAAGAGCGCTGGAACGCGTCTGTCGCTCGCAATAGCCTCCATCGCTTTATGCTTTTGACCACGGATGTACTGGCACTGGTAGGAAAGCGATGATCAGGAAGGTCGGTGCGTTTTCGCCCCGGCCTTTTTTGTTGTCTGCCGTTTCCGAGAATAAAATGGAACGGCCTGCCTGGAGATTTCAGCAGGCCGTTCCGCTAAAAATTAAGCAGCGAGTGCTTCGTCTTCCGAGGTCGGGACTTCGGAAATCGTCTTCAGAACCTGCGAAGCGATCTGGTATGGGCAGCCCTGCGAGTTAGGGCGGCGATCTTCCAGATAACCGCGATACCCATCCCTGATAAACGAGTGTGGAACCCGGATCGAAGCACCGCGATCGGCTACGCCGTAGGAGAACTTGTTCCACGGGGCGGTCTCATGCTTGCCGGTCAGGCGCATATGGTTGTCTGGGCCATAAACGTCGATATGGTCCTGAAGGTTCTTGTCGAACTGCGCCATCAGCGCTTCGAAATACTCCTTGCCGCCCACTTCACGCATATATTTGGTCGAGAAGTTGCAATGCATGCCCGAGCCGTTCCAGTCGGTATCGCCGAGCGGCTTGCAGTGGAATTCAATATCGATTTCATACTGTTCGCAGAGGCGAAGCAGCAGGTAGCGGGCCATCCAGATCTGGTCGGCGGCGTTTTTGGAACCCTTGCCGAAAATCTGGAATTCCCACTGGCCCTTGGCCACTTCCGCATTGATGCCTTCGTGGTTGATGCCGGCGTCGAGGCAGAGATCGAGATGTTCCTCGACGATCTTGCGGGCGATGGAGCCGACATTCTTGTAGCCGACGCCAGTGTAATATGGCCCCTGCGGGGCAGGGAAACCCTGTTCTGGGAAACCGAGCGGACGGCCATCCTTGTAGAAGAAATACTCCTGCTCGAAACCGAACCATGCATCGTCGTCTTCGAGGATCGTTGCGCGGCTGTTGGATGGGTGCGGCGTGACGCCATCCGGCATCATGACTTCACACATTACGAGAACGCCGTTCTTGCGCGCAGGATCGGGATAGATCGCGACAGGCTTCAATACGCAATCCGAGCTGCGGCCTTCGGCCTGCATCGTTGATGAACCGTCGAAACCCCAAAGCGGTAGCTGTTCAAGCGTCGGGAAAGCATCGAATTCCTTGATCTGCGTCTTACCGCGCAGGTTCGCCGCTGGCGTGCATCCATCGAGCCAAATGTATTCGAGCTTGTACTTGGTCATTGCTAGTCTCTCTATCATCCTCGGTTGATCGATCACCACCAGTCATGCGGTGTCGCGCGGCTCGGTGTTCGATGTAATAGAAGCAAAGACTGTGCCAGTTTTGATCTTGACCTATTTCGAGGCGGCAAGGGCATATGGGATGAGATGGACAAGATTCCTGCGCTGAAAGACGGTGAATTTCTGCTCAAAAAATGGGCAGCAGATTACAATTTCATCACGGTGGGAATACGGGTTGCATCACGCAGGTATTATGTTGCCAGCCAAGCCCACAAACTCCGGCAATCTTGGGCATAAAGCAAAATCGAACAGGCGGACAGAATAAGTCGTTGGACGCTTCGGTCGCCATTCTTCACCTTACGGTCAAACAAAAGGGGAGTGACTGATGGCACGTTCGATCAACAGAAAATCGGCTTTGCTGGCGAGCTTAGCGTGGAGTGTTTCGGCGATGACTGTTTTCGCGGCCAATGCTGCGGAAATCACCGTGATGGGTTATCGCGGCGCGTTCCAGGACAATTACGTCAAGGCTGTCATCGAACCGTTCCAGAAGGAACATCCCGATATCAAGGTCACTTATTACGGCGTGCAGAATGCTGCGACATCACTTGGCAATATGCGCGCCCAGAAATCCTCGCCCCAGACGGATGCAGTGATCTACGATCTCTCGGTCGCCAAGATTGCTGATGAGGAAGGATTGGTCGAGAAGCTCAATGTGGCATCGCTCAAGAATTATGCAGATGTAGCCGATCTTGGCAAGGAGCTCGCTGGCGCCGCAATACCGATCACATATGACACGCTTTCGCTTCTTTATAACCACGATGCAGTTGCGCACGGTGCACCGAATAGTTGGGAAGCGCTCTGGGACAAGCAGCAGAATGGCAAGGTCATTATTCCGGCGCAGGGCGGTGGCGATATTCAGGCCATCCTGCTTACAATCATCTCGAACCGTCTCGCGGGTGAAGACGACTATGCGAAGACTGTGCAGCCAGGCGTTGAAAAGCTGGTGGAACTGGCGCCTGCCGTGCAGACATGGGAACCGAAGCCCGATGCTTATACGCTGGTTGCAAACGGCACGGCGACCTTGTCCATCGGTTATAATGCCCGGGCTCAGTTCTATTTCGATCAGACTGGCGGAAAGCTTCAGTCAGTTGGGCCGAAAGAAGGCACGGCTGCGCAAGTGAACGTGATCAGTGCGATTGCCAATGGCAAGAACATGGAGGCGACGAAAACCTTCATCGATTACGCGATAGGCCCCGAGGCTCAGGCCCGTTTCGCAGAGATCATGTTTTATGCCCCCTCGAACACGAAAGCCGACGTGAACGACGAAACGAAAAAACGCATTCCTTTCATGGACCCGGCCCAACGTGAAAAGTTAATCCCGGTTGACTGGATGACAATCGGCGATATGCGTGACCAACTGCTCAATCCCTGGCGTCGTCAGATCATTCCGGCTGGTCGATAAAGCCCTACCTCACCCTGAAATTAACGCTTCCGCCCCGTTTTTCCAGGGCGGTAACGCCCCCTCACAGGTTTCGATATGGTAGCAGAAAGCTCATTTCTACAATTGAAGGCCCTTACCAAGCTTTACGGCAACAACTACCGGGCAGTGGACGATCTTCATCTCGACTTGCCGCGCGGAAAACTGCTCGGCCTCTTGGGCCCGTCCGGTTGCGGCAAGACGACGACATTGCGCATGATTGCCGGTCTCGCATCGATCTCGGATGGAAACATCCTGATCGACGGAAACGACATTTCGCACAGGCCACCCCACCAACGCGATATTGGTCTGGTTTTCCAGAACTATGCTCTTTTCCCGCACATGACTGTCGCCGAGAATGTCGCTTTCGGTCTCGATATGCGCAAGGTCGGCAAGGCGGAAGCGAAGAAGCGCGTCGAAGAGGCGCTCGAAATGGTGCGGCTTCCCGGATACGGATCACGCAAGCCCAAGGAAATGTCCGGCGGTCAGCAGCAGCGCGTGGCACTGGCGCGCGCACTGGTCATCCGTCCGCGTATTCTGCTGCTCGATGAGCCCCTGTCCAATCTGGATGCAAAGCTGCGCGACGACATGCGGATCGAAATCCGCGAGATTCAGAAGCGTCTCGATATTACGACGGTTTTCGTCACGCATGATCAGGTTGAAGCACTAACAATGTGCGATGTCGTGGGCGTGATGGATAGTGGCAAGCTAGCACAGCTTGGTTCACCGGAAGAAATCTATGAAAAGCCGTCCTCCCTGTTTGTGGCTAAGTTCGTCGGTCGCGCCAATGTCCACAATTGCGAGATCGTCAATGAAAACGTCTGCCGTCTCGGCAGTGGCACCTATCGCTGCAACACGCACGGAAAGTCACGTGGATCAGGACAGATCGCCATCCGTCCGCATCGTATCAATCTCACGCCCAACCGCGATCGCAATCTTGTCAGCGTCGTAACCAACAGCGCCCACGGTGTGGTTGAGCGCACGACCTATATCGGCGATATCGTTCAATATGACATAGAGATCGAGGGCGCTTGCCTTAAAGTAGAGGTGCCGACCGCGAGCGCGGGGCATGCATTCCATACGGGCGACAGGTTGCTTTGCGAATGGAAACCGGAAGACATGCTGGTGTTCGGGAGCTGATGTCATGACAGCGATTACATCGACCGATATTATTCCAGCGAAGCCATCAAAACGCAGACGCTACAGTCTCGTGGCCGTTGCGCTTCTTCTACCGATGGCCTTGATCAATCTTATCGCCTTCATCGCACCGGTTGCGCATCTGGCGCAGATATCCTTTCTACAGAGCGAAAGCGGTGGTGTTCTGACGGAGCGCTATACGTTTGAAAACTATGTCAATTTCTTCACCGACAGTTTCAACTGGGGGCTGGTGTTCAATTCGCTCTGGCTGAGCGCGTTCATCACGCTGGCAACGCTCATCTGTGCCTATCCCATTGCGCTTTTCCTGCACCGTGTTTCGCCAGTCTGGCGCAACTTCCTTTTCGTGGTCACGGTCTCACCGCTGCTCGTCAGCAGCGTGGTGCGCACTTATGGCTGGATGGTGCTTCTCGGCGATCAGGGGCTCATTAATGGCGCCTTGGTGAACCTCGGTATCATTTCCTCTCCCATCAGGCTCGTCAACAATACTCTCGGCGTGTTCATCGGTATGGTTGAAATCCTGATCCCTTATATGGCGCTGTCGCTGATCGCCGGTTTTGGACGACTGAACGCCTCGCTTGAAGAGGCTGCGGCATCACTCGGCGCCAATGCCTTCACGCGGTTTCGCCGGATCATCCTGCCGCTCACTTTGCCGGGTATCGCCCTTGGCTGCCTGCTTTGCTTCGTTTTGGCTATCAGCTCCTTCATCACGCCAAAATTGCTTGGTGGCGGGCGTGTGTTCCTGCTGGCGACGGAAATCTACGACCAGGCAGTGATCCAGCTTGAATGGCCGCGCGCTGCCGCAACTTCCGTCATTGTCCTGATCATCTTCGGTCTCGCCTTGATGGTCTACTCCCGTATCGCACGTCGCATCGATTGATTGGCAAAGGAGAAACGAGATGATTGGTTCAACTTCATTGCCATTTCGCGTTACGGTCGGGCTGCTCTATCTGTTTCTGCTGGCTCCCATTCTGGTCGTCGTGCCGCTATCGTTCAGCAACGACAACTATCTCACTTTTCCGCCGCAGAGCTGGGGCGTGCGGTGGTATGCAGAAATGCTGCACCATGAAACACTCATTCAGGCGTTCTGGATCAGCCTTGGCATTGCGTCGGTCGTGACAGTTCTTTCGCTTCTTGCAGGCATCCCGGCTGCCTATGCGATCCGCCGCTACCAGTTCCGTGGACGCGAAGCGGTGCTGAATCTCTTCACCGCGCCGCTGCTTCTGCCGTCCATCGTGCTTGGTCTCGCCATTCTGCTGGTCTTCGTGCGGCTGGAACTGCTCGGCACATTCACCGGTCTGGTGATCGCCCATCTGATCGTGACGACGCCTTACGTCATCCGCATCATGATAACCGCGTTCTCGACCCTTCCGCCATCTGTCGAAGAGGCCGCCACGATGCTGGGCGCGTCACCTTTCACCGTGTTCCGTCGTATCACCTTGCCGTTGATGATGCCGGGTCTGGTGGCAAGTGCGGCATTGTCTTTCCTTCTGTCTTTCGACGAGGTGGTGATCTCGCTCTTCATCACCGGCCCACGCATGACGACGCTGCCGGTGGAAATCTTCAACTATGTCGAAAGCCGAACCGACCCGATGACCGCTTCCATCTCGGTCGTGCTTATCGCGGCGACGCTTCTCATCGTTTTCGTCATCGAACGCACGCTTGGGTTGTCTCGCACAATCGGCAAATAACCTCCCAACTGAAAGTGATCGCAAGCATGGAAAATATCGCCCTCTGGATGTCACAACCGCATTTCAGTTATCTCGAAATTGCCAGGACCTGCGGCTTCTCGTCCTTCGTCTTGGAACTTGAACACGGAACCTTCGATCTGTCGACGCTGGACCAGTTTCTGGCTTTTACCAAGGCGCACGGTCTCTTAACCTTGACCAAGGTGCTGGCACCGACGCCTGAGGCCATTCAGCAGGCGCTGGACTTTGGGTCGGATGGCGTCATCGTTCCGCACATTCTCGGCGTGGATCATGCGCATCAAGTTACGAAAGCTGCAAAGTACCCGCTGGTTGGTACGCGTTCTTATACTGGCGGTCGCATTTTCGGCTATAACCGCCCGGCGACGGACGCCTTCGATAAAGAGAACAAGCGCACCAAATGCTTCGCGATGATCGAGACGGCGGAAAGCCTGGCCGATGTTGAGAAAATCGTTGCGCTCGAGACGGTCGACGGCTTGTTTCCTGGCCCTTCGGATCTAGCGCTCGCGCGCGGCCGGGGAGCCTATGCATTCAATGATGATGACAAGGCGGATCTGCGTCGCTGCGCGGCCGCTGCGCGCGCTGCCGGAAAATCATGGATCATGCCCGCCTGGACCGAAGCCGAACGGCGCTTCGCTCAAGACGAGGGAGCGGCGATGCTGGTCGTCGCCACCCAGAACATGACGCTTCGCCAGGGCATGCTTTCGACCGTAAACATGCTCAAAAGCGAAGCTCTGGTTGCCTGATTATTCCTGGACTGAATACCCACTCATTTGCTGGAGGAAAAAAATGAAGATCAGCCTGATCCAAACGAGCCCGCAGACTGACAAGGCAGAAAACCTGCGTATAACGCGGGAATTGATGGAAGACGCCATGCGCGCGGATTCACCGGACCTGATCGTGCTGCCCGAATATTTCGAATATTATGGTGGCAGTCCCGAGGACAAGCTTGCCGCTGCGGAGAGTGTTCCCGGCGGTCCTGCCTACAGGATGGCGCAGGACTTTGCCCGTGAGCACGAGGTGTTCGTCCATGCCGGAACCTTGATGGAAAAGGTTCCAAACGAAAAACGCATCTACAACTCCACCTTCGTCTTCAACCGCAAAGGCAAGGAGATCGCGCATTATCGCAAGATCCATATGTTCGACATCGTTGGACCAGATGGGATGGCCTATAAGGAATCCGCGACCGTCAAGCCCGGTGAGAATGTCGTTGTCTATGACCTCGAAGGGTTCAAGATTGGTTGCGCGATCTGCTACGACATCCGCTTTGCCGAACTTTATCTGGAGCTGGAAAAGGCAGGCGCCGATGTCATCGTACTTCCTGCCGCGTTCACGCTGCAAACCGGCAAAGATCATTGGGAAGTGCTGGCGCGTGCCCGAGCCATCGAAACCCAGACCTATTTTGCCGCTTGCGGCCAGACGGGCAGTACGGTCTCGAATGGCGAGCGGCGTTATACCTATGGTCACTCGCTGGTCTGCGATCCATGGGGGCATGTCGTGGCGCGCGCATCAGATGGCGTCGGCTTTGTAACGGCACGCATCGAGCGCACGCAGATTGAGCGTGTGCGATCACTCATCCCCATGGTCAACCATCGCCGTATCGGCAAGCAGTTGCAAGCGTGTGCATAGGAGGCGCTCATGTACACGATCAATCCCATGCCGGAACAGATTCCTGCCGGTGATCTCCAGCTTCTGTCGGGGGTAGAGACGGCCACCGTCGGACATTGGCGTTTCTTCGGCTTCATGCACCGCTCCATCCAACCGCTCCTTCCGAAGCGCCGTGTGGTCGGCACTGCCGTCACCATCGCTATACCAGGACCGGATTCCACTTTGCTTCATCACGTAACCGGAATGCTCCGCCCCGGCGATATCTTGGTGGTGGACCGAATGGGTGACGACCGCTATGCGTGCTGGGGTGGTGGTGTGACCATTGCTGCGAAGGCCTCCGGTGCAGTAGCCGGCATTGTGGATGGTCCTTGCACGGATCTGACGGAAATTGAGGATTCCGATTTTCCGATGTGGGCGAGGGGGATTTCCCCTATCACCACCCGGCTTTATGATTTGGGAGGTGGCATCAACATTCCGGTGTCCTGCGGGGGGGTCGTCGTCAATCCCGGTGATGCCATTCTCGCCGATGAGAGCGGGGTTCTGGTCCTGCCACCAGACGAAGTGAACGCGGTCGCCTCACGTGCGCTCGACATACAGGACAAAGGCAAGGCGCGCGAGGCTTCGGTGAAAGCTGGTCTCAAGCTCGGTGACGTGTCTGGTGCCACCAAGAAAATTCTCGCGCACGCGGGAAGCTGATCTGATGCGGGCCAGTTCCGACCGGCCCCGATCATTTGTGGGCTGGAATATGACGATTCTCTTATTTTCATCCCGTAAGTGTCTTAGAAGGAAAAGACGAATCTGGTTACCCGAAGCGCAATAAGGGACCTCAAGAAATACAGGCGCGCGGGTGATTGAAATGGGAAGGAACACGCCCGTCTATGAATATCCGTTTTCTGGAAACGGTGATCTGGTTGTCGGAACTGCGTAATTTCCGGGCGACGGCGGCTCGCCTCAACATGACGCCAGCGGCAATATCCAATCGCATCGGCGCCATGGAGCAGGAATTGGGTTTCCGGCTCTTCGACCGCGATGCCCGCGACGTAAATCTGACGGTCGAAGGCGAAGCTTTTGTTGAAGGTGCGCGCGATGTCGTGCGCCGTTACCATAACTTGGTGGAAAGCCTGAGCCCGCAAAATGGGCTTGAGGGAACACTGAAGATCGGCATTGTTCCTAGCCTCGCGATGACCATATTGCCAGGCATCCTCGATATTGTCCGTCAGCGCTACCCGCAAATACGCATCTCGATCACGACCTCGTCTTCAAAAGGGATCGTGCAGAAGCTGGAGCAGCGGGAGCTGGATATCGTTTTTGCCATCAAGCCCGTGCCTTCGCCCAACTTGCGTATCGTCGACATATGTACTTTCGGCATGTTTTGGATATCACGCAGCAATCAGTTTCCCGGGGGAGCCGAGGACGTTCTGTCACGCGATGATCTGCTCGGCTGCAACCTCATTTCCTATGAAAGCGGTTCCTATAACTATCAGCAGATCATCAATTATTTCACGGAGGAGCGCCTCAAGGATGCGACCGTCCACTACTCCAATTCCCTTACCACGACGATCAACATGATTTCGGCAGGTGTCGGAATTTCCGTCATTCCTCCGGTAGTGATCCAGAAAGAGCTTCGGACGGGAGAACTGCAGGTGCTGAACACCAATGCCGTTTTTCCGGCTACGAGCTATAGCGCGATTTGTATGGAGAGCGCAGCAACGCGCCTGGTCACGCTTGTGGCCAATATAGCCCGCGAAGCCGGGCGCAATTTCAGCGAAAATTTCAGCGATAGTCTAGCTTATCAGGATTAGGATCGTTCTGTTATGCCGGTGTCTGGCTCTTAGGCGAAAATCATCATTGCAACTCATCACTCCAATGAAGGAGTAAGGCAGTCCCCAACCAGATAGCGCGAATTCGCTGGCAAGTTGACGCCAAACCACATCATTTCTGGTGTGCTACGCGGTCAGTCAAGTTATCGTGTTATTTCTTATGGGTCTCGATCCAGGTAATGCCAACGACGACAGCACTGACGGCCAGGATAGCTGTTATCTCAATCCAAAAAATCAACTGCATGGCGATATCCTCCAGCATGGTTAACAAACAACTAATGAAAAGGTTCATTCGCTAGGATGTTGTTCATGCTCCTCTCTACGGAGCCAGCTGATCAGGTCAATGCCGCGATCGCATGAGCGGAGGCACGGGGGCGGCGCTATCCAAATGACTTCATGCGCGATTTCTGCGTCCTTGGATATCACGACAACAGGTCTGTGGCTCTTGCTAGGCTTCACGTCCCGCCAGAGGAATTGTCGCTATTTTCGGTTCACATGGTGTTGCCGCTACGGCAAGTTGACGCCAATAGCCGGTCGGCACAATAGGCCGACCGACCAAGCTTGCGCGCAGGCTTTATTTCTGCCAGCTCTTGACCAGTTCGTCGTAATTGACGGTGACCGGCTTCTCCTTCTCGTTTTCGATTTTCAGTTGAGGAGCGAGGTTGCCCTTGGAAACGGCATCCTTGTTCCAATACTCAATATCGTGTTCCTCGGCGAGTTTTGGCCCGATGTCGCCCTGAACCCCTGCGCGCTCCAGACGCGAGAGAACTTTTTCTTGTTCGGCGCAAAGCGAATCCATTGCTTCTTGCGCCGTTTTTGCACCCGACGACGCATCGCCGATCGCTTGCCACCATAGCTGAGCCAGCTTGGGATAGTCAGGAACGTTGGTGCCGGTTGGTGACCACTGCACTCGAGCCGGAGAACGATAGAATTCGACCAGACCGCCGAGTTTTGGTGCGCGATCCGTGAAGCTCGGGTGATGGATCGTTGAATCACGGATGAAAGTTAGCCCCACATGGCTCTTTTTCACATCGACCGTCTTGGAGGTGACGAACTGTGCATATAGCCAAGCGGCCTTGGCGCGATCATCCGGTGTGGACTTCATCAGTGTCCAGGAACCGACATCCTGATAGCCAAGCTTCATGCCGTCCTTCCAGTAAACACCGTGCGGGGAAGGAGCAACGCGCCATTTTGGCGTTCCATCCTCGTTCACAACCGGAAGGCCAGGTTTCGCCATATCGGCGGTGAAAGCGGTGTACCAGAATATCTGCTGGGCGATGTTGCCCTGTGAGGGAACGGGCCCCGATTCAGAGAAGGTCATGCCCTGGGCCTCCGCCGGAGCATAGGCCTTGATCCAGTCGAGGTATTTCTGGATAGCGTAGACTGAAGCCGGTCCGTTGGTGTCGCCGCCGCGTGCTACGCACGAACCGACCGGACGAGATTGGTCATCGACCTTGATGCCCCATTCGTCGACCGGCAGACCGTTGGGCAGGCCCTTGTCCCCATTACCGGCCATGGAAAGCCACGCATCGGTAAAGCGCCAGCCCAGTGAGGGGTCCTTCTTGCCATAGTCCATATGGCCGTAAACCTTCTTGCCGTCAACTTCACGACCGGTGAAGAACTCGGCAATATCCTCATATGCCGACCAGTTGACCGGAACGCCAAGGTCATAACCGTACTTGGCTTTGAAATCGGCCTTGTTCTTTTCGTCGTTAAACCAGTCGTAACGAAACCAATAAAGGTTCGCGAATTGCTGGTCGGGAAGCTGATAGAGCTTCTTATCCGGTGCGGTCGTGAACTTGCTGCCGATGAAATCATCGAGATCGAGGCCCGGATTGGTAACCTCCTTGCCTTCATTGGCCATGAAGTCGGTGAGGTTGCGGACCTGCTGATACCGCCAGTGCGTTCCAATCAGGTCGGAGTCGTTGACCCAGCCGTCATAAAGGTTCTGGCCGGTCTGCATCTGTGTCTGGATTTTTTCGACGACGTCCCCTTCCTGAATGAGGTCGTGCGTGACCTTTATGCCTGTGATGGCGGTAAATGCGGGCGCCAGCACCTTGGATTCATAATCGTGGGTGGTCAGGGACTCAGAAACAACCTTGATGTCCATGCCCTGGAAAGGCTTGGCGGCATCGATGAACCATTGCATTTCCTTTTCCTGATCGGCGCGCGAAAGGGATGAAAGCTCACCGATTTCCTTGTCGAGAAATTGCTTTGCCTCGTCCATTCCCGCTGAAGCGGCGCCTGTCATTGCCAGCACGATGAGTGCCGTAGTTGTCATTAGATGCCGTCGCATGTTGATCCTCCCAAAGCTTGCGAGTGCATATCGACTTTCGGGCACGGTATGTCCCCCGAGCCCACTACTGCATGAAGCGGAGATATTCCGCTTCGGACTTCTTATACAAAGCGGAACACGCCAATGGCGTAGACCACTGAAAGGGCTACAGCCCACCATAGGTTTGGACCAACCAGTCCAAGCCATGCCAGATTGATGAATGCGCTGCCGAGCAGCGAGACGAATAAACGGTCACCGCGTGTCGTCTCGAACCCCAGGATACCGTTGCGTGGTGCCCCTCCGCGGGAAGCATATTCCCATACGCCCATGCCAAGGAGCAGGGCGGCAATACTGCAGAAAAAAGTTGCGGTTTGCCAAGTCCAGGCCATCCATGAGAAATCAGGCATATGAAACATGTCACACCCTCCCCAACGCGAAGCCCTTGGCGATGTAATTTCGGACAAACCAGATCACCAGCGCGCCGGGTATCAGTGTGAGAACACCGGCTGCAGCAAGGAGGCCCCAGTCCATTCCTGCAGCCGATACGGTGCGTGTCATCGTGGCTGCGATGGGCTTTGCGTCTGTGGTCGTGAGGGTGCGTGCTATCAACAACTCGACCCATGAGAACATGAAGCAGAAGAAGGCTGCCACCCCGATGCCGGACGCGATCAGGGGCATAAAAATTTTCACAAAGAATTTTGGAAACGAATAGCCATCAATATAGGCTGTCTCGTCTATTTCTTTCGGTACGCCGGACATGAAGCCTTCCAGAATCCACACCGCCAGCGGCACGTTGAAAAGACAATGCGCCAGTGCAACCGCGATATGCGTATCAATGAGCCCGAATGCTGAATAGAGTTGGAAGAACGGCAAGGCGAACACCGCTGGAGGCGCCATGCGGTTTGTCAGGAGCCAGAAGAACAGGTGTTTGTCCCCCAGGAAGCGGTAACGCGAAAATGCATAAGCCGCAGGTAGCGCTACCGCAACCGAGATTACCATATTCATGACCACATAGATGATCGAGTTGATATAGCCTGAATACCAGGCGGAGTCGGTGAATATGGCGCGATAGTTCTGAAGTGTTGGCTCATGCGGAAACAGCGTCAGCGACGTCAGTATCTCCTGATTGGTCTTGAAGCTCATATTGATGAGCCAGTAGATCGGTACCAGAAGCAATATGATGTAGATGGTCGGTATCAGCCAGCCGAGCCGTGAAGTTTCGCGTCTGCTTGATCGCCGCCTGGCAGTGTTTGCAACCGGCGTAATCGCATCCACGCCGCCCACAGAGGCTCCTTGTACGACATTCATCTTACATCTCCTGATCGTGGCTGGTCATGACGGTGTAGAACACCCATGACAGCAGCAGGATGATAAGGAAGTAGATCAGTGACATGGCTGCCGCTGGTCCCAGATCGAACTGTCCCAGCGCCATCTTGACCAGATCGATCGACAGAAATGTAGTTGAATTGCCTGGCCCACCGCCGGTGACCACGAATGGCTCAGTATAGATCATGAAACTATCCATGAAACGGAGCAGAACAGCGATCAACAGAACACGTTTCATCTTTGGCAGTTGGATGTAACGGAATACTGAAAATCGTGACGCTCCATCAATCCGAGCTGCTTGATAATAGGCATCGGGAATGGATACGAGGCTCGCATAGCACAGCAATACCACCAGGCTGGTCCAGTGCCACACGTCCATGATAATGATCGTTACCCATGCGTCGAACGGATCGTTGACGTAGTTGTAATCCAATCCCAGCCAATTGGCGTAATAGCCGAGCAAGCCGATGTCGCTGCGTCCAAAGACCTGCCAGATCGTGCCGACGACGTTCCACGGGATCAGCAGGGGTAGCGCCATCGTAACGAGGCATACCGGTACCCAGAACCCCTTTTTGGGCATGTTGAGCGCAATCAGGATACCGAGAGGTATCTGAATGGCCAGAACGATGAACGAAAAAATGAGGTTGCGCCCGAGTGCGTTCCAGAAACGACCGGAGTGAAGAATCTGTTCAAACCAGTCCGTTCCAGCCCAGAAAAACTGATTATTGCCGAACGTATCCTGTACTGAATAATTCACCACGGTCATTAGCGGTATGACGGCGGAAAAGGCGACCAGCACCAACACAGGTAGGACCATGAACCAGGCTTTGTTGTTCCAGCTCTTCTCCATGGTCAGCTCTCCATCCCCACACGCCAGGAATCCGCAAATATTCCGATTGCCTTGGGATCGAAGGTCACGTGCGGTTCGGTTGGAATCTCGCCATCCTCACCGATCACTACGGCCAGTTTCTGCCCTTCGAAGCCAGCACGCACGATGCGGTAACGGCCGATATCCTCAATCTTGTCGATGCGGATGGGCAGACCTTCGCGACCGAGCCTTACAAATTCCGGTCGGATGCCAAGTTCAATGCTTTTAGCATCGCCAATCTGTGGTTTGCCGGCCAGTGGAATGGTCTGCGTGCCTACCGTCGCAGTGCTCCCATCTATTCGGGCTGGCATTAGGTTCATACCCGGTGAGCCGATGAAATAGCCGACGAATGTGTGCTTCGGGCGCTCGAACAGTTCGGCGGGCGTACCGATCTGCACGATCTCTCCATTATGCATCACCACGACTTTGTCGGCGAACGTCAGCGCTTCCGTTTGGTCGTGCGTGACATAAACCAATGTGAACCCAGACTGGTGGTGCAGGCGCTTCAACTGCGAACGCAATACCCATTTCATGTGCGGATCGATAACCGTCAGCGGTTCGTCGAACAGGATCGCGTTCACGTTCGCGCGTACTAATCCGCGCCCCAGTGAAATCTTCTGCTTTTGATCTGCTGTCAGTCCGCGCGCGCGACGTTCGGCAATACTGCCGAGGTCCGTCATTTCCAGAATGTCCTTGACGCGACGTTCCACTTCCACTTCCGGCATACGTCGGTTTCGCAGAGGAAAGGCTAGATTATCGAAAACTGTCATTGTGTCGTAGACAACGGGAAACTGGAAGACCTGCGCAATATTGCGGTCCTCGGTCGCAAGGTTCGTCACATCCTGACCATCAAAAAGAATACGTCCCTCGGTTGGCTGTAAAAGGCCAGAGATAATGTTGAGCAGAGTTGTCTTGCCGCAACCGGAGGGGCCGAGCAATGCATAAGCGCTTCCGTCCTCCCACTCATAATTGACCATATTGAGCGCATACTCGCCTGCGGCTTGCGCTTTCGCATTGTAGGCGTGGCGGATATGGTCGAGAGTGATACGTGCCATCGCCGTTCTCCTAAGCCACCGAACCGACAGCGCGGCCGGTCTCATCGAATGCCATCAGATGTCGCGTGTCGAGGTAGACCTCGATTTCGCGGTCGGGTTCGATAATCTGGATGCCGTGCGCCAACATGACCCAGCGGTTACCTTCGTAATCGAGATGGATAAAGCTTTCCGATCCGGCGATTTCGGACACCAGCGTGCGTGCCCGAATGGGGACTGTGGCGTTCTCCACCGGGCGGACGAGCAGATGATGCGGCTGAAACGCGATAGTTAGCGGGCCGTCACTGATATCGACCAATTGGTTCGGCACGTCGATGGCTGGGCGATCCGCCCGCAGGAAACGGTCGCCTGACTTGATCATGTGCGCAGTGTTCAAGGGTGGATCGGCAAACGTGCGCGCTGTGATGAGGTCGATTGGTCGGCGATATACGTCGATTGTCCGGCCGAATTGCGTGACGCGACCTTCCGAAAGCGCAGCCGTATTGCCGCCGAGCAACAGTGCCTCCGAAGGTTCTGTCGTTGCGTAGACGAAGATGGCGCCGGATTCAGCGAAGATACGCGGCAGCTCTTCGCGTAATTCCTCTCTCAGTTTGTAGTCCAGATTGGCCAGCGGCTCGTCGAGCAGAACCAGGTTGGCCTTTTTCACGATGGCCCGGGCAATCGCCGTGCGCTGTTGCTGGCCGCCAGATAGGTTAAGGGGTGTTCTGTCTAGATAGGGCGTCAGCTTGAGGAGGTCTGCCGCCTTGCGAACTTCGCTGTCGATCTCCGACTGTTGCTTACCAGCGATGCGCATCGGTGAAGCTATGTTTTCATAGACCGTTAGGGCCGGGTAATTGATAAACTGCTGGTAAACCATCGCAACATTGCGCTTCTGCACGGGCATGCTGGTAACATCCTGTCCATCGAACAGGATCGAACCTTCACTTGGTTTATCCAAGCCAGCCATGAGACGCATAAGAGAGGTCTTGCCGGACAAGGTTGGTCCGAGCAGGACATTCAGGCTCCCGCGTGGCAGGACGAGATTTGTTGGATGGATGTGAGTGGTTCCACCAACTTTCTTCGAGATATTTCGCAATTCCAGCATATGTCCCGAGGCCTCCTCCAACCGTCGGAATTATTGCGCTTATTGGCAAACCCTCTCAATATGGACTTCAAGGGAATGTGCCGTACCCCTTATGAGCAATCTGTTTTCTACGCGCCGTCTCCGCATTCGTTCGGGAAACAAGCATGTCGCAACGAGCTGTTTTCCAACAAGCTTCATTCAGCTTACCACAACACTGACCCAAGCGCTCAACGAGCGCCATCCCGCAGATGCGGCAGAGTGACTGTGATCATTGACGCCTGAACAAACTCGGTTTGGATTAGTTGATTAAGCACATCGCTTATAGCTGTCACGGTAGTGCCGGCTAGCGTTGTTGCCACTATCCATGAAGAGGGTATGCACATTGGCAACTGATATGTTTTCCCATCTGTTCCCACATTCAGCCTTTGCGATTGTGAAAGTCAAACAATGAAAATCGAAAACAAAAGGAAAGTCAAATGAAGATAATTGCTGAACTGGCGAAGTGCGGCAAATTCTGGTCCCGCTTCGCTGGTAATGATCGGCCAAAACCTCGCAGAAAAGGCAGAAGCCGGTCAAAGCCGACCCGCACATAAAATCGTCATGCTGATTGTCTTGGAGGTAATTCCGTCAGTTTTTAGATAAAGCGGTAGAGGCACATGCCTGAAAGCAGCAGGAATATGACCATTGCCATAGCTTCCGGTCGCTGCCATGCGACATACGGCACCCGTACCGGATGGACTATTGATTATGAAGAAGCCTCTCCGCTAAGCCGGACAGAACCCGCGAACGGCTTGATGTTCTTCAGATTGCCTGATTGACTGTGATAGAAATCATGTGAAGCATGGAGCAGGGCAACCGCCCCGTATTGTTCAGTCTATGGAGATGAGCTCTCTTGAAAGAGTGTTCATCGTCTCGGCTCCGTTGGATGTAGTGAGGAGTTGTTCTTCGATCATCAGGGCTCCCAGTCCGTCTGCATAGAAGGGAGCTTCCACAGCCACTAAACCTGCAAAATCGGCTGCGGGCAAGGACTCAAGGGCAATGCCGAGGCTGGCTGCGCGGGGCCACGCTCGACCATCATATCGGCAAGCAGTCGAAAGGCTGCTTTCTGGTTGAAGGCTTCCGAGCGGGGGCCGACATTGCCGCTTTGAATCGACGTGATGATATCGACCGAACCGGTCAGCAAGGCATTGTTCAGCACACTTGCGTCGGCAAAATACTGGAAGACCATCTCGCCGTTTTCGGCTTGGCTTCCTAATATTTATCGAAGCGCTTCATTGACAGCGACGAACCGCGGCGCCAGTCTTCCAGTTTTTATAAGGTCCCGTTCCGTCTTCCTTCGACTGAAAGTCGTTTGCTTCGTCGTTTGCCACCTATAAGTAACTCAGATCGTACGATAGCGAGATTGAGCGTGAGGACAACTTGACGACAACGGTTCCGTCGTCAGGAGTTTCAACAGATGGAATGGTTCCGGCAAGTCGCGCATGTTAAAACTGCTGCTCGGATTGCAGCGCGCATCCTCTGGGAATCTTTCGTTTCGTGGCGAACTTCTGGATACTCGCAGTAGCAGTTTTATGCGCGACTTCCACCGCGCGGTGCAGGCGGTATTTCAGGATACTTATTCATCGCTCGATCCATGTCAGCGTGTTTTCGACATCATCGCTGACGAGGTGATCAGCGCCCTCGATCTGACAATGCGCGCCCGCATTATCGATCTTATGCGCTGTCTTTCCAAACAAACAACTTTTGAGGTGGTGTTGCACGACATCGCATTGGTTGCGTTGTTGCGTGAACAGTTGATTGTTCTGGAGAAGGGGCGGATCGTTGGGCAGGGCGAAACGCGGGACATTCTGGATCATCCGCCCCATGCTTTTACGAGGAAGTTGCTGACCAGTTTGCTGAGGGCATCTCTACCTGCTTGAGGACCGAAGCCGGTAGAGATGTCGTATTTGAAGATAGCCCAAGAAAAATGATTCTAAGGGGGCTATTTGCGCAGTTCGGCTTCGATCTGATCGAGAACCTGATCCTTGCCGATGCCTGTCAGGAACGGCAAGCCCTTGATGACGGGCTTGGTCACTGAAGCCGAAATAGGTGTTGTGGAAACGATGAAATCCACATTATCGGCCAGCGACGCAACTTCAGTTGCTTTTGCCTGCTGGGCATTGAAGGTGAGCCCGCGCTTTTTCATTTCTTCGGTCACAGTTGCGTTGACTGCTGTAGATGTCGCCACGCCTGTGCCGCAAGCGAAGAGAATTGTTTTTAATCTAGCCATGGGCTCCTCCAGTGTTCATGCGCTTATGAGCGCCCTTAGGTCTGATTGAATCAGATCATTTTAGTGCAGCGCTGATCGAATATCCTCAAGCGTACGTGCGGCTTTGAGCCTATCGAGCGCATCGGCGTCCTGAATGGTCGTCATAATCTGCTGTAAGGTTTCAATCTGTTTGTCCTTGTCATCAATGGCGAGCAGAAAGACATATCCGACTGGAACCGTTTCTTCTGGATCTTCCATGTTGGCAAAAGCAATCGGCGTTTTGAGCGTTGCAAATGCAACGCCGGCCTTGATCACGTGTTCTGGATCGGTATGTGGTACCGCAACATTATCGGTGCGCTCAAGCGGCAATCCGGTTGGCATCGTTAACTCGCGGGTGACAACGGCGTCTGCGTAACTCGGCTTTACATAACCCAGTTTTTCCAGTTTACCTGCCAGAATTCGGATGATCTCCTCGTTGGTTTTTGCATCACTTTGAAGCTCAATCGCTTGTGGGTCGAGATAATCAATCAGACCAGCAGCCATTCCATTCTCCATTTGGAAACGACCGCACGTCTGCTTCCACGTGCGGCTTTGATTATATTGCAAAATTGACAGCTATGATCAGGCTGTCGTTTCTTCTGCGGGTTCGTCTTCCGCACCCGCCGCACGTTCCCATGCGAGTGTGTTGCGACGATAGAGCATAAACAACACAGCAATAACAACGGCAATTAGCGCGACGCCTAGCGTACCGCCAAGCCAGCTGATTGTTTTAATGATAATGTCTGGAACCCATAGGAACCCATCCACCACGGATGTGATCTGCAACGCATTTTCAGGCAGCTTGAAACCTGACGAGACTGCAGCACTGGTAAAGAGTGGCGCAAGCGCATTTGCAACATAGAACCCGATGGTCAGGGTCACCGTCCCCACCACGACCATGCGGAACACATTTCCTTTCAGAAGCGGAGCCGTCATTGCAACGATGAACGGAATAACTGCAAGATCGGCGAAAAGAATCACGCGATTGCCCGGCAGAATGATCGACAGGATAATCGCAATCGGTACCAGAATAAGCGCCGACGAGATAGCTGCCGGATGCCCGATCAGGATTGCCGAGTCGAGGCCAACGAGAAGTTCGCGGTCGCCCGTCCGCTTACGCACAAATTCCTGCGCAGCATCGGAAACCGGCAACAAGCCTTCCATCAGGATTTTGACCATACGCGGCAAAAGCAGCATCACCGCTGCCAGCGTCATGCCGGTGCCCAGAACCTTGGCAAGCACTGTGCCGAAATCTCCCGCATTGTAAAATGCGATAAGACCGAGCACGAGACCGATGATCAGCCCCATAACGACGGGCTCTCCAAAAACACCAAAGCGGCGCTCGATGGTTTCCGTGTTAATGTTGATTTTATTGATGCCGGGAACACGATCCATGATCCAGTTGAGCACAATAGCAATCGGCAATATCTGTGCGGAAGCCAAATGCGGCACAGAAACACCCGGAATGCCGTAGAACTGTTGTACAGCGCGTGCCGACCAATCGGCAAACAGCAAGGACAAGGCGGCAACAAGCGCTGCAACAATAATGCCATAAGCGATGTTATCAGTTGCAGCGACAACCAACGAGCCTACGAAAGCAAAGTGCCAGAAATTCCAAACATCGACATTGAGCGTGCGCGTCCAACGCATCAGCAGCAGGGCGATGTTGACCAGAATGCCAACTGGAATTACCCACAAACCCACGGATGAACCAAAGGCGATGGCCGCAGCGGACGGCCAGCCCACATCGACGATGTCACGTTTGATGCCTGTGTTGGTGACGATGGCCTGAGCTACTTCACCGATAGAAGTGAACATCAGGCCCAGAACCAGATTGATGCCAATGAAAGCAACACCGATGGTGACTGCCGCACGGAAGGCTTTGCCGACTTTCGCACCCAGTACCACCGCAATAATGAAGATGACGATAGGCAACAGAACTGTTGCCCCAAGCGTATCGACTGCCGTCTTTAGTCCGCTCAGAAACGCGTCCATTTAATTCTCCTCCCCCCGGAGCACTCCCAAAGTGCGCCGAGCTACCAGAACGCCATTATTAGCTTGCACGTATCGACGTTTCAAAATCTGAATTGCGCGAAACGGCAGAACTTTTGTATTCTATAACAAACTAAAGTCTAATAACAAGCTGCCAATCATGCGCGCATTCCGACATGTGATAATGAACACTGGTATTGACTTAGAAACAAATGTTCATTAATTGATTGCACATCAGAGGAGACTGCGAGAATTTTGCAGAGACGTTCAGGAGGAAACGATGGCAACCAATGTGGCGTTGACAGGTTTGGCGCGTGACATGCAGGCGCGCGCGGATAGCGGGCGACCAATCCGCATCGGACTGATTGGCTCTGGCGAAATGGGAACGGATATCGTAACCCGCGTTGCGCATATGCCGGGTATCGAAGTTGGCGCAATCTCCGAGCTGCGCATCCCCAATGCATTGAAAGCTGTCGATATTGCCTTTCAGGAAGAAGGCCATGGCCGTGAGGTTTCGACCACTTCCGATCTGACTGCTGCGATGGAAGCGCATAAGGTTGCCGTAACCGACAATGCCAATCTGATCCTTGAGAATGATCTTATCGATGTTGTGATCGATGCAACCGGTGTTCCGGCTGTCGGTGCTGAAATCGGCCTGCGTGCCATGGAACATGGCAAGCATCTGGTCATGATGAATGTTGAAGCCGACGTTACCATTGGCGCTTATCTGAAAGCAGAAGCCGAGCGTCTCGGCGTGACCTATTCGCTTGGCGCGGGTGATGAGCCATCGTCCTGCATGGAACTGATCGAGTTCGTAACCGCGATGGGCCACCCGATTGTGGCTGCAGGCAAGGGAAAGAATAATCCGCTCAATATCGATGCCGTGCCAGACCAATACATGGAAGAAGCCACGCGCCGTAACATGAACGTACGCATGTTGGTGGAATTCGTTGATGGTTCAAAAACCATGGTCGAAATGGCCGCTATTGCCAATGCTACCGGTCTTGTCCCGGATAAAGCCGGTATGCATGGACCTGCCGCAACGCTTGACCAGCTCAATAAGACGCTGATCCCCGAAAAGGACGGTGGCGTGTTGTCCAAGGTCGGTGTGGTTGATTATTCCATCGGCAAGGGCGTAGCGCCGGGCGTCTTCGTTGTCGCCGACATGTCGCATCCGCGCATTTCAGAACGTATGGAAGATTTGAAGATGGGCAAAGGACCATATTTCACCTTCCATCGCCCTTATCATCTGACATCGCTGGAAGTGCCGCTTACCTGCGCCCGGGTTGTTCTTTATGGCAAGCCGGACATGGTTCCGCTCTCGACGCCAGTCGCTGAAGTGGCAGCGGTGGCGAAGAAAGACATGCAGCCAGGTGAAAAACTCGATGCCATTGGCGAATATTGCTACCGCGCATGGATCATGACTTCGGGCGAAGCACGAAGCGCGCACGCCATTCCATGTGGGCTTCTGCAGGGCGGCAGTGTGACGAAGCCGATCAAAAAGGGTGAATTGATCACCTACGACAATGCGGCTGTGGCACCCGGATCCAAAATTGCCGAACTGCGCGCGCGTCAAGACAAGCTCGTTTACGGAGCGTGAGGACAAACATCATGGTTCAAGCCAAGAAAGTCGAACCGCAGGATACGGGTGACCGTCATAACTTGCCTTACGCTTTTCGCACCTATTCACCGGAAAAGCTGAAAGAAGCGCTGCACAAGATGTATTTGATCCGCCGCTTTGAAGAGGGCGCGGAAGAAAGTTACACGCGTGGGCTCATTCATGGAACGATGCATCTTTCCATCGGGCAGGAGGCAAGCGCGGTTGCGTCGTGCCTGCCGCTCAACGACGATGACATGATCACATCAACCCATCGCGGTCATGGCCACTGCATCGCCAAGGGGGCGGACGTGAAGCGCATGTTTGCCGAATTCTTCGGTAAGGAAACCGGCTATTGCAAAGGCCGTGGCGGCTCGATGCATATCGCGGATGTTTCCAAGGGAAATCTCGGTGCAAATGGTATTGTCGGGGGTGGCATTCCGATTGCGGTTGGTGCTGCGCTTTCGGCCAAGAAGCAGAAAAACGGCAAGGTTGTCGTGTCGTTCTTCGGGGACGGAGCGAACAATGAGGGTGCTTTCCACGAAGCGCTCAATATGGCCTCTGTCTGGAAGCTCCCCGTTGTTTTCATCTGCGAAAACAACGGCTACGGCATGTCTACCTCCACCAAGCGTTCGACGGCAGTTGACAATATTGCTGATCGCGCCTCGGCCTATAACATGCCGGGTGTGATTGTGGATGGCAACAATCTCTCGGAGGTTGCGCAAGCCGTCAATGAAGCCACGGAACGCGCGCGGCGTGGCGAAGGTCCGACGCTCATTGAAAACAAAACATACCGTATCCGTGGTCATTCCAAGAGCGATCGCAACCGCTATCGCACCAAGGAAGAAATCGAGCATTGGCAAAATGATCGCGATCCAATCGCGCATTTTGAGGCTGATATGAAAGCCTATGGCTTCATCGATGATGCCCAGATCGAGGAAATCCGCGCTGAAGTGGAGAAGGAAATCGCTGACGCGATCGAGTTCGCTAAGAACAGCCCGGCACCCGATCTGACCAACCTGACCCGCGACGTTTACACGGACGATATTTGAACATGGACACAACAATCCGCGAGTTGAGCTATTCGCAAGCCATTCAGGAAGCCATGGCAATTGCCATGGAACGCGACGACCGCGTGTTCTTGATGGGTGAAGATATTGGCGTCTATGGCGGCGCATTTCAGGTAACGGGTGATCTGGTGCATCGCTTCGGCGAGGACCGGGTTATGGATACGCCTATTTCGGAACTGGGCGGTGCAGGTGTTGCAGTCGGTGCAGCACTCACCGGGATGCGTCCGATTTTCGAGTTTCAGTTCTCCGACTTTGCCGCGCTGGCAATGGAGCAGATTGTTAATCAGGCTGCCAAAATCCGCTACATGCTTGGCGGTGCGGTTTCTGTGCCGCTGGTCATGCGCTTTCCGGCGGGCTCGGGAACAGGTGCTGCAGCCCAGCACAGCCAGAGCCTTGAAGCATGGCTTGGCCATGTTCCGGGTCTCAAAGTCTTACAACCTTCGACACCCTATGATGCCAAGGGTATGCTGCTTGCCGCGGTAGAAGATCCTGATCCGGTGATGATTTTCGAGCACAAGCTGCTCTACAAGACCAAAGGTCCGGTTCCGGAAGGCTTTTACACCGTGCCAATCGGCAAGGCGGAAGTGGTTCGCGAAGGCAGCGATCTGACCATCGTTGCGACTGCGATCATGGTGCACAAAGCGCTAGACGCGGCTGCTCAACTTGCCAAGGAAGGCATCGACGTAGAGGTGATTGATCTGCGCACGGTGCGTCCGATTGATCGTGAAACGATCATTAAGAGCGTCAAGAAGACGTCAAAGCTTCTCTGCGTCTATGAAGCCGTAAAAACGCTTGGCATTGGTGCTGAAATTTCGGCAATTGTCGCGGAAAGCGATGCCTTCGACTATCTCGACGCGCCAATCGTGCGCCTTGGCGGGGCGGAAACGCCAATTCCCTATAATCCTGATCTTGAACGCGCGACCGTTCCGCAGGTGCCAGACATCCTGAAAAGCGCTCGTGATCTGGCCAAAGGAGTACGCTGAACATGGCTGTGGAAGTCATTCTCCCCAAGGTCGATATGGATATGGAGACAGGGCAGATATCGCGATGGTATGCCAAGGACGGCGATACCGTCACAAAAGGTCAGCTTCTCTTTGAAATCGAGACTGACAAGGCAGCGATGGAAGTCGATGCACCGGCATCGGGCATCATTGCAAATATCAGTGCTGCCGAAGGCAGTGTTGTACCAGTCGGTCAGGCCGTCGCATGGATCTACGACGAAGGCGAAGAACGCAACGGCAAGTCGGTGCCTGTCGTCGAAGACCCGATTGTTGTTGCGCCAGTTGAAGCGCCTGTTGAACCAGTAGCTTCGATGCAGGTTACCCCCACATCCTCCCAAGACGATGAACCGGGTTCACCGAAAGATATGCGGGCCACGCCGCTTGCACGTCGGCTTGCACGCGAAGCAGGGATTGATCTCGCCACCATTCAAGGCTCCGGTCCGAAAGGCCGCGTGCAGAAGAAGGATGTTGAAGGCGATAGAGGTATTTTGAGGCCTGCGATCCCAACAAACTCGCCTGCACGCAACAATGCCGAACCGTCTGTGCCTGGATTGCTCAACGCAGTCTGGCTGCGCGAAGGGGAGGCAGGCCGTCTGCCGATTGTTCTGATCCATGGCTTTGCGGCTGATCTCAATTCGTGGCGTGGATTGTTTGCCGGCGCATCGCTTGGTCATCCAATCCTGGCTCTCGATCTTCCGGGACATGGCAATTCACCACGCGTCGTTCCTGAAAGCATTGATGACATTGCTGCTGGCGTTGAAGCGACACTCGCATCCCTTAACGTGACGTCCTGCCTTATGGTCGGACATTCGCTCGGAGGAGCAGTTGCGACTGTTACGGCAGCGCGCAGTGTTGTCGATGTGCGTTCATTGGTGCTGATTTCGTCGGGTGGCCTCGGACCGCAGGTCAATGGCCCATTCGTAAAGGGGCTTATCGGCGCGAAAAGCGAAGCCAGCATCGTTCCCTGGCTAAAAGTGCTCGTCGCCGACGAGAGCCATCTGACGAAACCCTTCATCAATGCAACCGTCGCTCAGGCGACTGACACTGAACTGCGCAATACGCAGGAAGCAATTGGCGCGCGGTTTTTTGCAGATGGTACACAGACCTTTGAAGTTCGCTCAAGCATTGCCACGCTTGCGATGCCGGTACGGCTTATATTCGGTGCAGAGGATCGCGTGATCCCGGTCGCACACGCTCATGGTTTGCCGGGGAAAGTGGGCATCCATATTTTCGCAGGGTGTGGACATATGCCACAGATCGAAGAACGGGCTGCAGTGTTGCAAATCCTTAAAGAGTGCACAGCGGCTGTTGATTGATGCGGTATTCAGAAGGAAGCACATCGCTTTGCGACGATGTGCTTCCTTTTATTCGGATTACGTTTTGTCTTTAAGCATCTGCGCGGCGCTTTCTTCATCAGTGATGAGGACCGTTGGTTTCAGAAGTTTGACTGCGCCAAGCAGGGCTGCGATTTTCTCTTTGCCGCCTGACGTAAGGATACGCTGTGGCGCTTTCTGAAGACTTTCAATTTTGGCTGACATGACGCGATCATGCACTGGATCATCGACGATCTTGCCGTTCCTGTCATAGAAATGGAACAGAACGTCGCCCACGGCTCCGTTCTCGACAAGCGATAGTTTTTGCTGCTCATCAATCAAACCGACACGATACGATGTGCTGCTGGCTGTCTGAATGTCACCGACGCTGAGCAAAACCATGTCGAGCTGCTCGGCCATATCAAGCACGGTATGGAGCCCACAGCGTTCAATAAGTGCAGTTCGGGTTTCCCTGCTATCAACCAGCGCCGGGGCTGGGATCAGATAGCCCTCACCCTGAAAAATCTGTGCAAATTGCCAGGCAAATTCAGGTGGGTTTGACCGGCGTGGCTGCACGATGCCTCCCAGCAGAGAGATTACCTTCAAATCATTGAGGGGGCGTGCGCCGATATGCTGCAAGGTGCTGGATAACGTTCGCCCCCAGCCTACGCCGATCGTCATACCGTGCTGCACTTTTTCTGAGAGATAAGCGCCCGTGGCCGCACTGATCGGCGGTATCGGATCAACGTCGGGCGACGAGAGCGGCGCAACGATGGCGCGTTCAAGGCCGAAAGTCTTCTCCAGGTCGACTTCCAAGGATGTCAGACTTGCAAGCTTGCCTTCAATTGTAATCTTTACTTCATTGCGAGCACGGGCATCAGCTAGAAGGCGTACGATTGTGACACGGCCAACACCGAGTGCTTCGGCAATGTCATTCTGGGTCATTTGTTCGACGTAATACATCCACGCAGCGCGTGTCCGCAGCCGGCTTGTCCGGTTTTCGGCAGCAACACCTTCCGACCCGATGATCAGGTTCGCTGTTTCCGAATTTTTCTGTGTCTTCTTGCCGGCCTTTTTCAAAACTATCCCTCAAATTAATGGCATAATACTACGCTATGCAAGTCGTGTTCTTACAACGAAACTATTGCTTTTCGACGTGAAGGCAAACAATAATTCATGAGCTTGATCCGTCCTGTTACAACGGCGTTGCAGTTAAGGAAAATGAACATGTTACGCTTTCTTTCGGAAGAGGTTGCGGTCAATCTGAAGGATCGCCTGCGCGAGGTCCGATACGTGATTCGTCGCAATCGCCACGACAGCTTGCAGGATGAGCACTCATTTGCGCGTCCCGGCGAAATCATGTCGCCGGAACTGTTGTTGGGACATGCTGCCAGCATAGTGGATAAGGCTCTGACTACGGCTGAAACGATTTCGATTTCGCTGATTTCGTCGAACCCCAATATGCATCACAGCGCGCCGCATCTAAAAAGCTTGTTGGTCTATTTCGGCGCCGGCGCCGAGGGTATACGCGCATTTCGTAAGGATATGTATTATCTCACGAAAGAAGTACTCCGTCGCCATCAGTTGCAAAACGTGCTGATCCATGAAGCCGCATTTGTGACGGTTCATGCCAGAATGCTGCGAAAACATGGCTTGTTGTTGAAGAACGTGTTTGCTGCAGAGGCAGGTGATACAAAAATTGCGGCAACCTCAAAGGCTGTAACGGCTATTTTTCTGGAACTGCTTGACGAAAGACCGGTACGATATACTTCGATGGATGGCCATTGTGACCCGCAGGCTCTGCGCGGTTTTGAAACGACCTGTTTTGCTGCAGCCGCTATTGCCTGTGGTCTAGCAACCGCAAAGGCGGTCGACCTGGCAGGCGTTGATCCTTTGGAAAGCGCTAGTCTGGCACTGGATGCGCGGCATGATCGTCTTATGCAGGCTGCAGAAGATCGCGATCAGGCACAGCTCGAAAGATTGTTCCACACCCTAGTTGCTCATCTTCCATAAGGAAAAGCCCGACTGTACAAAGCCGGGCTTAGAGCGCACGAGGTTTAATTACCAAACATATCTGCAATCAGCTTTTTCGCACGCGGAATGGAAGCCGGGCTCATACTGAGTTCAGTCAATCCCATACGCAGGAACTCGCCGATGAGTTCCGGCTTTCCTGCCGCTTCGCCGCACATGCCAACCATGATGCCTGCTTCGGTTCCCGCCTCTGCGGTCATCTCGATTGCAGCCATAACTGCTGGATGACTGACATCATTGAGCTTTGCGACGGTTGGATTAAGCCGATCCGCAGCCATCACATACTGCGTCAGGTCATTGGTGCCGATCGAAAAGAAGGCTGCTTCTTTTGCGAGTTCCCGGGCTGAGAAAACGGCCGCTGGAGTCTCGATCATCACACCAAGGTCAAACTCTGCAAAGCCCTTGCCTTCGCTTTTGAGTTCAGTAATGCACTCCGCGATAAGGCGTTTGGTTGCGCGTATTTCTTCAACATCCGAAACCATAGGTAGCATGACCTTGAGATTGCCGTTGATCGCCGCGCGCAAAAGCGCACGCAATTGCGGCTTGAAAACATCTGGACGATCCAGACACATGCGAATGCCGCGCCAACCAAGAAATGGGTTTTCCTCATCCGGAAATTCAATCCCGGCAATGGGCTTATCACCACCAATATCGAGCGTGCGGACAATAACCGGGTTCGGTGCGAAAGCTCTCAGAAGAGCCGCATAGGTTTCCGTCTGCATATCTTCGGAAGGCAGATGAATGTGCTTCATGAAAAGAAGCTCGGTGCGGAAAAGTCCGACACCCATTGCACCGGCTTCAAGTGCCACATCGATTTCTTCCAGCGCACCCAAATTGGCCGCAATTTCGATGATCTTCCCGTCGGCACGGCGCGGCGTGATAGAACGGTAAGCGTTCAGTGCCTTCTTTTCCTGCAATGCACTGGAGATGCGCGCTTCGATTTCGCTGCGCGTGGCTTCGTCAGGATCGCAAAAAGCGATGCCGTTGCTCCCATCCACCGCTACGGTTTTAGCATTCTTGAGCTTTTGAACTGCATTTCCAAGGCCCAGAACCGCCGGGATGCCGTGTGTGCGCGCAATGATGGCAACATGCGATGTGGCCCCGCCATGACCGCAGACAACGCCTTTGATCTTCTTGAGCGGTGCGCGTGCCAGATCCCATGCGCCTATGTCTTCAGCAATGAGTATGGAACCTTCCGGGAGACCTTCCAGACTAATGTCTTCCTTGCCAAGCAGGGCAAGACATATCTGGCGGCTGACCGAATGCACATCGTCAGCGCGTGCATTGAGGTACGGATCATCGAGTGCCGCAAATTGCCCGGCCACAGTTGAAGCGGCAGCGAGCATAGCAGAAATAGCATCGAGACCGCCGCGAATAAGACCGAGCGCTTCGTCGGATAGACTCTCATCCGCAGCGATATCTTTCAATGCTGCAATGATGCCCCTGTCAGCATCAGCGAGATTACCGCCAGAGAGAGAGGCATCCATGCGTTGCTGCACTGTTGCGATGGCAGATTTGAAATGAGCAATCTCCACGTCTATTTCAGATGGTGCAAGCTTCCGGCCCAATGGTTTGATTTCTTCAGGAAAAAACGGAAACGCTGTTCCCAAAGAAATACCTTCGCTTGCCCCGACGCCTTTGATCTGCCCGGCAGGCAATTCTACCAAATTGGTGGATTGAGCGACGGGCATCGGTGCCGTTTCTGTTTGCGGCGCGGGAGTGACCGTTGTGGTTTCTTCAAGGCCAGCCAACGGGTTTTCCAGATAGCCGATCAGGGCTTCGATGGCCTCGATGGCATCGGCACCATCCGCACGAACGGTGACTTCATCAAGCTCCTTGACGCCAAGCAGCATCAGCTTGACGGAGCTTTTGGCACTTACGCTTTTCCCGGCCTTGGCGATTTCAATATCACTCTCAAAACCCTTGGCCAATTTGACGAAGCGAGTTGCGGGGCGCGCATGCAATCCTTCATGCACTCGGACGATTGTCGAGCGTTCCATCTCTGTAAGCCTCAAGTCTATATCTGAAACGCTTCAACATCGCGGGCGTTGAAACCTGTTCCAATTATCTGTTTTGACATGCAATTCCACATTATAGCGCATTTCAATCTAACCAGATCGGATTGGCGCTCTAAGGATTGGCCAGTTTCAGTCACCGATGGTGATAATCTGCCCTTCTTTCAGCACCGCGACGAGCTCTTCGCCTGCTATTTCACTAGCGCAGATTTCACCTGGGCGATCTGTCGAAACTGCGCCTGTAAATGAAATGACGACATGTCCGATTTCGCGCACCTTTTGCCAGGCGCTTTCTCCAACGGCAGTAATTTCAGCATTGAGCGAACCGATTGCGATGTTCGTTCCAACTTCCGGAGACGATGCTTCCGGACCTTCCTCCACAACGTGAAGAACAGATACTTCTGCGAGTTCCGGCGGGGAGCCGTCCGCAAACAGGATGAGAACGCCGCCTTCGGCAAGATCCGCAACTTCAGGGCCGATAGCGGTGATCCGCGTTTTCAAATGTATCGACATAGATGCGGTCCTTTCTGGATATTTCTTTGAAGCTGATTGAAAACGCCTGCCGCTTTTTTGCGGCAGGCATCGTGATTTCAGAGCACTGCCAGACTGACAACCCATGCGATCAGTACCGAAAGAGGTCCCATGATCTGACGACTGATCAGAACTGCCGGAACACCAATTTCGATGGTCTTGGGTTTGGCTTCTCCGAGCGCCAGACCAACCGGCACGAAATCGCACCCAACCTGTGTGTTGTAGGCGAAGAGGGCAGGCAGGGCCATCGCCGGAGCGATTGTACCGTTTGCGATCTGCGGTCCGATAATAGCCACACCGACAACCTGCGCGATAACTGCACCGGGTCCAAGAATTGGCGATAGGAAGGGCAAGCCGCAAATTGCGGAAAGCACGAGCAAACCAACAATATTATTGGCAAGTGGTCCAAGCGGTTGGGCGAGAATGTCGCCGATCCCGGTATAGAGGATCAGGCCGATCAACATCGTTACGAATGCCATGAACGGCAAGACGTTACGAATAACCTGATCGATTGTACGGCGTCCGGCCTGGAAGAAGATACCAACCACACGACCCATGACGCGGCCGATGCTGCTGATAAGTCCGACAAGGCCGCCTTCACTCGGTTGTTCTACCGGCGCAGGCTTTTCTTCTTCAACGGCAGCAGTCGGGGTTGCTGGGGCTGAACCATCAGCGGGAACGATATTTTCTGGCTTTACGCCCGAGACATAGATGTCTTCGGTAATGAACTGTGCCAACGGCCCTGCTTGCCCAACCGGCGTGATGTTGACGGTCGGAATGCGCTTACGCGGGTAAACACCGCAACGAGCCGTACCACCGCAATCGACAACCACGACGGCCATTTCGCTTTCGATTGGTGGCGAGCGAAAGCCGTCAACGGCTTCTGCTCCGGTCAATTCGGCAATCTGGCGCGCGAGTGGATGAATGCCGCCACCGGTAACCGAAACCACCTTGTTGCGCTGCTCGGTCGGTTGAATGACGAGCGGGCCGCCCCAGCCGTTTGAGCCGCGGGAAATCCTGACTGCTTTGTAGGCTTTCATCATGTTTTCCTCCCCAAGTCCCGCTTAAAGCTCAACGCCCTGACGTCGCGCCATGATGGCGGTGATGCGTTCTGTAAGCATGCCTTTAAGAAGGATCACAATGAGACCCACGATGGCGTACCAGATGGCAACATTGATGTGATAACCGGTTGGAACCGCGCCCTTCTTCTCCAGCTCGAGAAGTGCAACAAGCACGCCACCCCAGACAAAGTATTCGCCGGGATTGATATGCGGGAAGAGTCCCAGCGGCGGATGAACATAGGAGACCGCCGCGTCATAAAAGGCAGGCTTATATTTCTCGTCCAGAAACGAACCGAATGTATAGGCCATTGGGTTGGTCAGGAAGAATACCGACAACACCGGCAAAACTGTGTAGCGGGTGAGCGCGATGCGCCCGGCGCTGCGTGCAATACCATGAACACGCTTTTCTCCGACCAGCTCTGTAACAGCATAGAATGCGGTCATCAACACAACAAGTGTCGGGATAATGCCTGTTACAAATCCAGCAAAAACTTCCCCGCCCTTCTGGAAGACACCGATGAAGTGTTTGCCTATTGACGCAAGCCAGCCGAGCTGTTCTTCCTGCTGAACATTTTGAAGGCGTTCCTTGAACTGATCTACGGTAATCCCGCCACTGCTGGCGTCGCCTGGCGCGGTAGTTGTTGCTTGCGCTAGCTGCAGAAGATCATTTCCCGCGTGCTCTACAGCATGCTTTCCGTGCAGGGCTGCATCAGAGATCATGCCGCCGGCCATATGTATAGATTGCATTGTTACGTCGGCATGCTGCGCCAACATCGTCACTATCGACATTGCTCCTCCTCCATTGCTTGATTCAGGCAAGCAACCCCTATGCTTCCACTGCCCTCAGACCTTCGAGACCAATTCCATTGGATTGGATTCGTATGCGACCGATCTGCTCCATCGCCTGTTGGGCAGCAGCTAGTACCTCAGGCGTTCCTTCTCCGATCGCGGGATTGTCCTGCAACTCGCTGAGATGCATTCCCTCGAAGCCTTCGCGGCGAATGAACTTTGCGAAAACTGTCCGTCCACTCATCTGTAGAAAGCGCCGTACCATCAGGCCACGGTCCACGACGATTAATACAATGACGCCTTTGCCGAGGTGGCCTCGTATATGTCCAGCACCAACAAAACCGTCAGAGTACTTTGAAGTGATGCCCTTCATCACATCGGAATAGTGGCGCATCTGGAACCAGACGCCTAGCGATTGGAAGCCCCATAGCAGGGCGAGCGCCAGCAAAGCCCACTGCCAGATAGCCATTTTGTTCTCCTCCCACGAAGGGCAAACCCGAGTTCGCCCTTTACCAGTTAGAGAACATTTGTCTTTCGTAATGTCAATATGTATAATTTTAATCGAAAACTGAAGGTGAATGGCAACTGACATTTGAATCGGTTTCGCCTAATGTCATCTGCAAATGGGAGATCGCTCGCAACATGGACTTGCTACTTAGAGAACAAATGGCATCGATGCCCGATTTGCGGCATCGATTGCGTCAGTTGCGTTGGTTCAGAGCGACGTTCCGCAAGCATGCCAGCCTGCTGCATGAGCTCTATGGTGTTGAATATGACATTGATGAGAAGAAGCTTACCGAGGCTTTTCTGAACTGGGTGGAACTGGTCAATCAGAACAAGCGTTTTGCCAAGGTGGACCGCAAGGACTTCATTACTTTTGCTGCAGGTCTTGTGCTGCGCGAATTGATCCGCGTGTCTCCTGCCAAGGTCATTTCACCACCGAAACATGGCACGGGCGATGCTGCTCGTTTGTATGAAATTGTAAGCTTCTGGCCGGAGGGGTTTCTATATACCAACTACTGTATCTGCGCGATCGCCGCTGTGCAGGAACAGGAGTTCGGCACGGTTCCTGATATTGATCAATGTGCGGACGAATTGCGAACATGGTGGTCCTATAAGGAGAATATCGCTGAAATGCCCGGCTATGCCATTGCATTTCTCGATAAATTTCTTGGAGGAGAGCCCAACTGGGTCATGCCGGATTTGGCGTCGGCCCGCGCAGCGGTGAAGCGTGCTTTGGGCGCAAATAATAGCAGTGTTGGGCAATTACACGAAAAGAAGCCGGGGTTGGACTGATACGCTTGTCGGTGCGATTGAATACGCATCGGACATGATGTTTGATGCGATTGAATCGGGTTGAATCGCGACGGCGGCGATCACATGCGTCTGATCAACTTATACAGAGGGTTGCCAAAAAAACATAATTGCTGAACAAGGGTTGGAATTAGGCGCTTAATGTCGGAATTGGAACATAGCTTGAAACGCATCAAAATTGGTCTGGTCTGTCTTTTTCTGGCAGGCATTTCATCAGCACATGCTCTTGAAGTCAGTTCACCTGCCGTTTTAAAGCCATCGACGCAGCAAGTTGAAGCCGCTCATCTAACGGCGGAGTTTCTTACGCGTTTTCATTACCGGCCCGTCGCTTTGGATGATGCATTGTCGGTCCGGATTATGAACCGGTTTATCGACTCGCTAGACCCGGATCGGCTCATTTTTCTTCAAGCGGATGTCGAGAAATTCTTGACGGGCAGCAAGGAAATAGATGACGCCATCGCACGTCAGGATCTGACTATCCCATTTTCGATCTTCAATACCTACCAGATGCGCATCATTGAGCGCATGACGTTTGCGCGCAGCCTGCTCAAGCAGGGCTTCGATTTCAGCAAGCAGGAAGATTTCGTCATCGCGCGCGACAAGGAGCCTTGGCCACGATCGAATGAGGAAAGCAATGATCTGTGGCGCAAGCGGGTCAAGAATGACTGGCTGCGCCTAAAGCTGGCTGGCAAGGACGACGCGGCCATTCGCAAAACGCTCGATAAGCGGTATGAGAATTCGATCGAACGAACGTTCAAATATAACAGAGACGATGCCTTCCAGTCATTCATGGCTGCCTATACGACCTCAATCGATCCTCATACCGATTATTTCGGCGCAAAGGCCTCAGCTGAATTCGATATCTCAATGAAGTTGTCTCTGGTCGGTATCGGTGCCGTTCTCCAGGAAAGAGACGACTATACGACGATCCGCGAACTGGTTGCGGGTGGCCCGGCACAGTCATCGGGTAAGCTCGCTGTGGGTGACCGCATTGTGGGCGTTGGGCAAGGCGAGGAAGGTCCCATCAAGGAAGTGATCGGCATGCGTCTCGATGAGGTGGTGCAGATGATCCGTGGGGATAAAGGATCAACTGTGCGGCTCGATATTCTTCCGGTCGATGCTGGCCCTGATGGCAAGCATCATGTCATCACGCTGGTTCGCGACAAGATCAGTCTAGATAAGCAGGCTGCGCAGAAGAAGGTTCTTTCAGTGAAGGACGGGGATGCTTCGCGCAAGATTGGAGTGATTACTCTGCCCGCATTCTATGAAGATATCGAAGCGCGCCGCAAGGGTGACAAGAATTTCAGGAGCGCCAGCCGCGATGTTGCAAAGCTCATTGCGGAGTTGAAGCAGGACAAGGTCGACGGCATCTTGATCGATCTCCGCAACAACGGCGGCGGCTCGCTCAGCGAGGCGATTGATCTGACAGGCCTGTTTGTTGGAAAAGGGCCTGTGGTCCAGCAGCGCAATGCAAGCGGTGAAGTTAAGGTCGAAAGCGACAATTTCCCGACACCTGCATGGAAGGGTCCGCTGGGCGTGCTGATCAATCGCGGGTCCGCGTCGGCTTCGGAAATTTTTGCTGCAGCGATACAGGATTATGGGCGCGGCGTGGTTATCGGCGAAACGAGTTTCGGTAAGGGCACCGTACAGACCTTGGTGAATCTTGACGAAGTGGCCAAAAATCCTAAACCGGAATATGGCGAGCTTAAATTTACAGTCGCCCAGTTCTTTCGCGTTGACGGTGGGACGACGCAATTGCGTGGTGTGACCCCCGATATCAGTCTGCCCGGGCTTTTTGATCACAAGCTTGTAGGTGAATCAAGCTTCGACAATGCTTTGCCCTGGTCGCAGGTCAATGCAGCAACATACAAGTCTTCAGATGCTATAAAGGCGCTGTTGCCAAAGTTGCAAAGCCTTCACGATGAACGGGTGCAGAAAACCCCGGATTTCCAGGACTTTGTGCAGGACGTGGCGACACTCAAGGTTCAGCGTGACAAGAAGGTCATCTCCCTCAACGAGAAAGAACGCCGCAACGAGATGCTCGCTCAGGAAAAGCGGGCGAAAGCACGCGGAAAAGTCAATGATGGGATCCAGACGCAGATTGACGATGGTCTGCAATCGAATGAGCGAAGCTTGAGCGCCGATCTTGCTATTGAGAAAAACCGCAAAAGCGCGAAAGATGTTTTGCAGGATGAGGCCGCTGCTATTGTGGGCGATTTGGTTGATTTACAAGGCAATGCACCTCGGGCCGGAACTCATTGAAAAGAGCCAGAAACTGAATGCACTTGTTTCGCATAAGTGGAGGGCTTTTGGGCGGTGTTTGGTCATTCGTTCGGACTGGGCATGAAATCCATTAATGTATCGGGGCTATGCACATGGGAAGCTCTGTGGTCAGAACAAGTTTCGGAAGAAAACCACTTCATTCCGATTGTTTTTGCTTCGCAAACAAGCCAGTTTCGGCGCGAAATGAAGTTTGTTAGTCGCAGAACAACTCGTTGAATTTCCCGCCACACCTTCGCGAGCTTTGTAGGGTTTCCCTTTGATCGTTTTGGAACTCCGCCTTTTGGACGCGATATTGTAGGGGCAAGCCCATGGCCATTTTGTTCCAAGCGGTCGGACTGGATACAAATAGCCGGGTCCAACAGAGGAGGCTCAGTTTGTTTGAACAGTTTCGGGCGTTTCGCTAAGTGGATTTCCGCCTCGATTATACCGCCACCAACTATCGCGTATCGGTGTCGGAACGACTGCTATTCTATGACGGCGGTTGCGTCAGGACTAGTCCACTCGACTATGGTTATTGTGCACACAAGACATAAAAAGACCGGTGCTCTGAGTAAGTCAAGCGCCGGCTGGAAGTCTACGCGACCAACAGAGGTCAAAATATGAATTAAATTATCAAGTTTAATTTGTCAATCCAGTGCCAGATTGCGAGCAACGTCGTCCGGTCCCTGATTGAGGTTGGCTTGCCGGAAAACACGTGAACCTTCGACCTATCAGTCTATCCAAGCGTTGGCGGCGTCCTTTTGCCAAGTTGCCGTTCACGGAAGACCGAGAACAGTCCAGCGCTGACGACGATTATCGCTCCGGCGATGGTGTTCCATGTCAACTCCTCGTGGAACACCGTAACTGCGATACATGCGCCGATAACGAGCTGCAGATAGGTGAGGGGCTGTACTTCTCCGGCCTCAAGAATATTGTATGCGCGGATGAGAAAATAATGGCTCGCAATACCGCACGCACAAAGTGCTGCCATCCAGAACCAGTCAGTTCTGGCAATCGGCATGAGATAGAAGCTGCCTACGAATGTGAGGGCAACGGCGCCCGCCACGCCGGTGTAGAAGAAACTGGTCATGGCATCGTCGCTTTTGCTGACGGCCCGCGTGGCAACTGCATAGATAGCAAACATGATCATTGCCGCCACGGGCAAAAGTAGGCTGGCATCGAATGTCGCATTCACTGGATTGATGATTAGTAGCACGCCGATCAATCCCACGGTGATTGCTGTCCAACGTCTCCAACCCACCTTTTCACCAAGGAATGGTACGGAGAGCATCGTTACCAATAGCGGTGCACCTTGAAAGATAGATTGTGCCGTTGCCATGCCCGCGCGACTAAGGGCGAATATGAATGTAACGATTTCAGCAGCGAGCAGGATTCCGCGGAAAATCTGCAAAAATGGGCGCTTCGTTGTAGCGGCCTTGGCAATGCCGCCGGAGCGGATTGCAAGCAGGAGAACGAACGCTGCAAAAACCCAATAGCGGATCATCGTTATGAGGATCGGTGAATAGTGGGTGCCAAGGTATTTCGAGATACCATCTTGCGTTGCAAAAATGGTAACCGCGAGGAGTGTGAAGAGATAACCTTGGCCTTTGCGTGTCATGGCGCACTCTTATCGACACAACCTTGGCGCTGCCAACCACAAAATTTAAATGCGCACATAAGTGTGAGCATTCCATCTTCAACGACGGGAAGATTTAAACACTGATCTTGCGCTTCATGCGTGCGTCGACGGTGGGGATCTTTGAATTGCCTTATGCTGAAGCGGGCCATCGCTTGGACACTGGCGCGAAAAAGGTCGGCACTTATGGCCGACCCTTCCGCATTTGAAACTGCTTTCAATCAGCTGTCTATATGTTGCTTCTTGGCGACGTCTTCGAGACTCATGTCGGGTTCATTCCGGGTTTTATACAGTGAATAAACTACTCCGCTTGCGAGGATAGCCAGCGTTGCAATAAGCGACAGCAGCGTACTGATGTGAACGCCTAGCGGTACTAGGAAAATCTTGATGCCGATCAGCACTAGTATGATCGCCAGTGACACCTGCAGGTAACGGAACCGGTTCATCGCCGCAGCCAGCGCGAAATAAAGCGCGCGCAAGCCCAGAACGGCAAAGATGTTTGACGTGTAAACGATGAACGTGTCCTGAGTGACAGCGAAAACAGCAGGGACGGAGTCGACGGCAAAGATCAGGTCCACCGTTTCCACCATGATAAGTGCGACCGCCAGCGGCGTCAGCCAGGTGACCATCTTGCCAGTTTTAGGGTTTGGCTGCTTGACCGTGAAGTTGCGGCCATGCAGTTCGGGGGTGATATTGAACCGGCGGCGCAGAAACCTGAAAATGGCGTTCTGTTCGATGTCGGGCGTCTCGTCCTGATGGCCGAACATTTTGAAGCCGGTGAAAACAAGGAACGCGCCGAAGAAGAAAAGAATCCAGTTGAACTCGTGCACAAGTGCAGCACCAAGCCCAATCAGGACTGCTCTGAAGGCGATAACACCGATAATGCCCCAGAATAAAACACGGTGCTGATAAAGACGGGGAATACCAAGGAAACCAAAAATCGTTGCGATAACAAACATGTTGTCCATCGCAAGGCTCTGCTCGATCAGATAGCCAGTATAAAACTCTAGACCGGCTTCCGCTCCGCGCTGCCACCACACCCAGCCACCGAAGGCGAGAGCGATCAGGACATAGAAGCCGTAGAGCAAAAGGCTTTCCTTGGCTTCGATCTCGTGCTCATCGCGATGCAAAATACCAAGATCGAAAACAAGCAAGCCAATGACGACGATGACAAAAGCCGCCCAGAAATAAACAGGTGTGCCCAGAAAATCGCCCGAAAGGGCTACAATAAGCGAATCCATCGCCGGACCATCTCCATTTGAACAAGTGGAGCAGCCCCGACATCGCCATAGCGGTAGCCATGACCAGAGGGGCCCGGCGCTGCATTTCTTCAAATGTGTATGGATTTGCCTAGTTCAAGAGTGGAGCCTGAATTTTTTGTAATGTTCGGTTCCAGATCAATCTTTTCCCAGACTATTCCGGCACGTTAACTGACCATTGGCGATGAGTGCCAGGTCGCGGCAGACATATCGAAACGGGGAGCGGCCTTTGGACCAAATCGGTCAGTCATCCCCCGATGTCGGCTATCGGCGCACAGGCGACGTGACGCCGCTGCCAAGACGATTTCTGCCTTCGGGCAGGCGTGATGACAGCCTCTACAACTGACATAAGCGCAAGGCTGACCCACAATTTTTGGCATCAGACCGAGCACGCCGGCGGAAGTGGTGGATCTACCCGCCCAGAACCTCGAAGGCTAGACCGCCTGACGAAGGAAGGAATAAGACTCCCTTTGAATGGGAGATCTTTGTCACAGAGCCTTGTAAAAGTCGTCGATCTCCAAACTTGACATGAGATAATTTGGGCATGAGATTTCACGGAAAAGCTTCGATTGGCGGCGGCGACCACCGTGCTTCCAAAGCTTCCGTCTTGGGCAAATACAGCCTCATGACGACATAAAAGATTTCGGCCGGAGCTGGCAACCAGTTCGATTCCAGCTCAGGTCCTGGGCTATCATTCTGCAGATAGATGACGGTCTCCCCCTTGCCGTTCTTCTTGAGGTCCGCAAGCATCGCTGAGTTGATCAGGTAACGGTTGATTGAGTTGGCGACAAGGAGTTGTTCGGCTCTGTCATACATGGTCAGTGACCAGAAGGCATCGACCGGCGGAAATGTCTCCGGCCGGAATGTCAGTGTGTATTTTCCGGACTTACCATCAAGTATGGCCTTTTGCGCATCGACAGCATATATGACATAGAGCGCTTCCTGCACGGAATTACCATAGATGCCGCCCTGCGCCGCCGCGGCTCGTGTCAAGTATCTACCCTTCATGAATTCAGGCGTTCCGAAGATCTTTGAAGAATCTGTCAACCGTCCAGCCTCGTCGCGTATTTCTTTTTCCGTTGCGACCGCGACCTCTTTCATCAGAGCCACAGTTTCGGATGAAAGATCATTCCCGGGCCATGTCCCCCCTTCGCTGATCCCGAGTTTGTCAAGATTTGCCCGTTGCGGCTGATCGCCCGGATAAGGGGGAGCAAACTGAAGCAGGAATGCAGCGAGCTGCCAGTAGTTCGTGACCATCAGATCATCCGAGATGGGCATCCAGTCGACGAGCGAAGGAGCAGCTAGAGCCGGCGTTCCTGCATAGGCCGAAAGAAGTGTGGCCTTATAGCCAGCCTGGATTTCCTTCACCTTGTCGAGGTCGGTCGGCGAGAATAACTGTGTTCTAATGATGCCGATGGCGAGTGTAGTCGGCATTTCGATCACACGCTTTATGCCCTTCGGCACGTCGCCCTTCCAGCCCGGGCCGGTAATCAGAAAATCGCCGCCGCCATTGCCGTCAACTCGCGTTCCCGGATAGTCGACATTGTTGGTGTAGAGGTCGATGAGTTGCAGCGAATAGTAACGGTTCTTCTCAATCTGCGGCATCGTTACTACGACGGGTTCCGCCCTTAGATCGAAGACGATGAAGGAATAGGGAGTGTCCGAATTCGGCGTGATGATTGCCGTATCTTCAGGCGTGTAGACCCTGGCGATGCTGACCAGAGTATTGAGTGGCCCTTTATATTGGCTGCCGCCCGCTTCCAGTGCGTATTGATACATTGTGAGGTAGTTCTTAACCATCGGATAGGTGTAGATGTAAGCCTCACGGGCGACAGCCTTGATGTCTTCCCGTGCGAAAGCCGGAAGTGACGGCAGCACCATCAATGCGGTGGTGCCTGCAAGAAAAGTGCGACGCTTCATTTCACTTCCTCCAAAACGGGGAATTTCCAGCTTCCGTCGAGAATTTGCGTCTCGGGCCGATACAGGCGGACCATGTAGTTCCAGCTCTCGGGCGTCGGCAAACAGTTGGCGATCTTTCCGTCGCAGCCCCCGAACTGGATCGTGATCGAACCATCCGCGCTCTTCTGTGCGGTCACATTGTTCAGCGAATAGGCATTCAACTCGTTCGGCGTGAAGAAGCCGTCCTTGTTGTAGACCGTGACCGACCAGAAATCTTTTACGGGAACATCCTTGACAGTCAGCCGATAGATGCTTCTGCCATCGTTCTTTTCCGGCGTTACGTTGAGATAGAGCGCTTCCTTGTCCGGGTTTCCTCCCCATCCTAGCGCTGCTCCAATTAGATGCCGGACCGGATCCACCTCGTCGCGCGATCCGAACATCTTCGCTGTGTCCGGGAGCAGCGCGCCGAGATCCAGGAGCGCGCGGCGGGTCTTGTCCCGGCTTTTACCGTCCCACTGTGGGATCTCAAAACTGCCTTCTGCTTCCTGCTTGACCGTCACCGCATCCTGGAGCGCATGAACCTTCTTCATGTCTTCGGCGTCGTCGGGATTAGCAAAAAAGCGGAAGGCTGCCACGACATAACGGGTCCCTATATCCTTGCGCGTCAAGGTATGCGAACCAGCACCGTAATATACACCGTGGGCGTAGTGGTCCTCATCGATTACAAGGAGCGACACAAACCGGCTGCCGGTATCGGGTACATTAATAGTCACCGGCCCCGCGTCCAGATCGAAGACGGCTGAAGAATAAAGAGTATCCCGGTTCAGACGAATGACCGTCTGCTTGTCAAGCGGCGCCATTTCCCGCGTGTGGTCAAATTTGCCAAAACCACCATTTGCGGCGATGCCGGAAAAGTAAAGGTCGCTCTCTGCTCGGACAAAGTTGTCGCTATTGACGAGGATTGGATCGGCAGCAGCAGGCAGGGCAGAAAGCAGCACCGCCGCTGCTATTGTCGAGAAGTATAACTTGGCAAGGTGCATGGGATGTCCTCCAAAGGTGAATTATAAAGAGGTAGGATCGCCGACGCATGGTCAGAAGCTTAGAACAAGACCAAGGATGGGCCCCTGTTGCACGGCGTCGAAAACAAAGCCCTCGTTGCTATAGTCGACGCCGAGTGCGCGATAGCCAGCCACGGACGAAATCCTGTCGCTAACACTATAGCCGAGGCCGGCCGCGAGATCCCAGTCGATATCCGCCTGTCCGGCACCGACGAGCCCCCAGGCGCTAAGATAGAAGTTGTCCGCCAGGAAATACCGCCCGCGAAAGCCTGCCATCGCGTCCACCCACGTGGCGCCATCGCTACCTGAAACCCCATCCAGAAGGCCGCCGGAAAAGGAGATTTCTGTACTTGTGTGCCAGACGCGAGCGCCACCCACCAGATCGATATTGCTCCGTCCGTTCTGGATAAGGGCATATCCCGCACCAACAAGCCCGGCAAATGTCTCCGACGTGACTTCGACTTGTCCCGCGACAAGGCCCAGTGGCGTCGAAGCTCCGGATGACACCTTGGTGTACATGACATCGCCGAAAATACTGAACCGATCCAAACGCGCTTCGCCGATTGCCATGAACCCGAAGTCGAGATCTTTCAGAATGTCGCCGAAATCGGATTCTAGGTGAACCGCTGGCAGACCAAACTGACCAACATCGCCGGAGATGCCGGCGCCCCAGAAATAAGGGCTCGCTGCAAAGGTCCAGCTATCAATCTCGGACGGTTTGACCTCAGGGACGATGAATGGCTGCTGAAGGTCGGCAGCATTGACCGATGCTCCCGCGGCAACGCTGAATAGTAATACTGCCAACGCTAAACAAGGCTTCATTGGCTTCTCCCGGTGTCAGAAAATATCGCGCAAAGTAGAATGTGAGCAAGGTTCGCAGTCGCATTTGTGGCAGGCTCGCCGCATCGATTGCCGAGTGAAAGCCCAAAATCTCAAAGACTTAGCCCATGCAGAGCTCTGCTACTGGACCAGATTACATATTCACAAACATCAGATTGTACGGATCCCGACAATCTAGCAATTTTTTGAGAATGTATCATCAGTCTGAATCTCAGGTAATTTAGTTTGCTAAAGAGATGCAGGTGTGGGGCTGTCAGCTTTTTGCCCAATCGGCTTCTAAAGTGTGGAGAGAAACATGCCGGTTATGACGCGAAAGAAAGCGGAAGAAGTCATGAGCAGGGGGCCATGGCTTGCAAGTATGAGTGAGACATTTCGGACAGAACTGCTGCGAAACGCGCATCTACAAAAATTTCGCCCTAACGAAATCATCTACCGCCACGGGGACCTGGGAGGAGGGATGTACGGACTTGTCGCCGGATCCCTTACCATAAATTCGGCACCTAGGGACGCAACACCCCGTCTGATCCACCTGGGGATGCCCGGCGCGTGGACGGGCGAAGGTCCCTTTTTATCCGGCCAACCACGACGAATTGAAATGAGGGCGCTTGGTGGCGCCTGGATGATGCATGTACCGCTCGAAGTTCTCGAAAAGATGGCAGCACGCGATCCCGGCGTCTTTCGCGCGGTTGGTATGAACACTGTAATTACTGTTGATGTCCTTCTTCGCATCGTACACGATTTGCAAAAACGTGATGTTTTGCGCCGGATTGCTGCCGTGCTTCAACGGGCAGGCTGGTTGGGCGACATGCCTATTGGTTTGTCGCAAAGTGACCTCGGTGTCATGGCCAACGCCTCCCGGCAACAGGTCAACTCGGCAATGCAACGCTTTGTTGCATCCGGTTGGATTAACTACACCTATCGATCTATAGTTGTCGTTAACCCACGGGCTTTGCAACGATTTTCCGAGAATGAAGAATCCGAATAGAAACTATTAGGTAGGTTCCCGGTCTGTTTGCGTCTACGACAGTTTCCGGCCCCATTCCAGTCGTTAGAATCCCGTAACTTGACTGGCAATCAATCAGCGTAGACCGCTTTTTTGGGGCTTGCTTTGCGGCTAACAGTCTTCTGTCGATGCACGTCCTGGCGCGCTTCGCGCCTGATAGCTGCTGCACTCGTCATCAGCTTCTTGATAGTCGCATCTTCAATTCCGTTGGGTAAATATGGAGATTATGTGGAGTTTGCGTGGGGACCCGCCGTTTGTGGGTTGACGCGGCCCCTGTCAATGTTTTCCCTAGCAGGAATCTTGTCAGGAACAACCCTATGGACAACCCGTTAGTACTTATTATCGAGGACGACCCCGAGATCGCCGAAATACTGGAAACCTACTTTATGCGGGAAGGCTTCCGTACGATTAGTGCTGGCGACGGACCAATGGGGCTTGCACATCACCTGCGCCTCAAGCCCGACCTGATCGTCTTGGATGTCAAGCTGCCTGGACAGGACGGCTATGAAGTGCTGGCTGCTATTCGCCGACGTGACGATACACCGGTCATAATGGTGACTGCCCTTGCCGAAGACCTGGACAAATTACAAGCCTTACGAATTGGCGCAGACGACTACGTCGTCAAACCGTTTAATCCCCTGGAGGTCGTTGCGCGTGCAAAGGCGGTACTGCGTCGCACCACCGGACGTAAGGGAAGACAGCCCTTGCGAGTCGGACCCCTCACTATCGATCCTGACGCGTATACGGCGGCGGTTGAACAGGCCAGGGGCGAGATAATGCTCGAACTGACCCGCACGGAATTTCGGCTGCTTGCCTTTTTGGCAACTTCTCCCAACCGCGTCTTTGAGCGCTCCGAACTGGTAGATGCCTGTCTTCCGGAAGGAGACGCCCTGGATCGAACGGTGGACAGCCATATCAGCAATCTGCGGCGCAAATTGATAGCCGCCAACGCCGACAGTTTGCTTGTCGGGGTTCGAGGGGTAGGTTACCGTTTGGCGGTACGTCATGGCTAGAAGCCTGAATGCACAGATCGTTCGCGTTATGAGCGCATTAACGGTCGCCGCATTTGCCCTGATGGTTCTTGGTACGATGGGATATTATACTTTCATCGACGGACTGTTTTATCCGGAGCCGGAAAGCGAAAGATGGACCCTCGGAGACTTTGTTGTACTGGGTTTAATCCTTGCAATCAGTCTGGCGGCAGCAGCGGTTGTCGCGTGGTACCTGGCGCAGAGCATTGTACGACCGTTGAAATCGGTCGCAGCCGCTGTTCATTCAATCGCTCGTGGTGACTTTTCAGCGCGCGCAGAGACGTTCGGGCCAGCATATCACGAAGCGGAGGGCCTGATTGCGGACTTTAACGCTATGGCTGCTCGCCTGGAAAGCGCGGAAGCCGAACTGAATTATTCAAACTCGGCTATAGCGCATGAACTGCGTACACCGCTAACTATTCTGCGGGGGCGACTTCAGGGACTTTCGGACGGTGCGTTCACCCCGAGTCCGGAATTATATGACCGCTTGATAGCTCATGTCGATGACTTGTCCCGTGTTGTTGAAGACCTGCGGATACTCGGCCTATCGAATGCTGGCAAGCTCGAGCTCCAGCTGGATCAAATCGATCTCGGCCAAGAGGTCGAGTCCGTCATGGCTTCCGTGGAACAGGACCTTGCAAAAGCAGACATCGCCATTGATGCCAAACTCGAGGGCGTGCGCATCCGAGCGGATCGCGCACGGATACGACAGGCGGTGTTTGCGCTTCTTGAGAACGTCCGACGCTACGCCCCAGGTTGCACTGTAACGATGCAGACTTGTTACACCGGGGATGGTGCGATAATTCGATGCTCCGACAATGGACCTGGGCTGCCGGCTGGCACTGAACATCGCGCCTTCGAGCGCTTCTGGCGCGCGGAAGAGTCCCGCGGACGCACAAGTGGTGGTTCGGGATTGGGCCTGCCAGTGATTCAGGCCATCGCTCGTGCGCACGGCGGCGAGGCGATGATCGTCAGCAATGGTGGCATGGGACTTTCAATGGAGATACGGTTGTCTTCCAGGTAGGTACCCTCACTGCCGGATAATTGATCGTAGACGAGCGCGGGCTTCGTTCACCGCAAAACAAGCTCGTGTGCTGTGAGTTGGATTTGATAGCACTGACGATTATCCTCTTGCGCAACCTGCCTTTGCGTTCGAGCCCAAGGGGCGGCTAAACGTTCACGTTGAAGCCAATCTCAAACCTCCAGACGTAGAGTTCGTCGTATCAGACGAGTGTGACAGCGAAACAATCGGGCTCAAAGCATAACGATCACCAGGACAGTTCATGCCAGTGATTGGCCTGCTGCCGGTTTTTCCGACACCGAGTTAGGCTAATCCCACCTTGTTTTCAAATTCCATCGGGCTGAGATAGCCCAGTGTCGAATGCCGACGCTTGGGATTGTAGAAGCGCTCGATGTAATCGAACACGCCCGCCTTTGCATTGTCTCTGGTTCTTTAGACCTTGCGAGCTATCCTTTCCGTTTTGAGTGACGAGAAGAAGCTTTCCATCGCGGCATTGTCCCAGACATCGCCGGATCGGCTCATAGAACAGGTGATGCCTTGGTCAGCCATGAGACGCTGGAACTGCTGGCTCGTGTATTGGCTACCCTGGTCCGAATGGTGGAGAAGCGCATCCGGCTTGCCTATGCGCCAGATGGCCATGATTAGCGCATCTGTGACGAGCTGGGCCGTCATGTTTGCGTTCATCGACCAGCCAACGACACGGCGCGAGAACAGGTCGATGACGGCAGCCACATAGAGCCAGCCCTCAGCCGTCCAAAGATAGGTAAAATCGGCTACCCACTTCTGGTTCGGTCTTGCTGCCGCGAACTGCCGATCCAGCACATTCGGCATGATGACTGGGCGCTCACCGTCGTCTTTCGGCAAGCCCCGCCTTCTCGGTCTTGCTCTCAATGCATTGTCGCGCATGAGACGCTCGACGCGATGGAGACCACAGGAGAAGCCCTCCGCGAGAAGCTCATGCCAGACACGCCGCGCGCCGTAGGTGCGGTCGCTGTCCTTAAAGCTGATCTTGATCTTGTCGAGCAGAGCCTCGTCATACCGGGCATGCTAGCTCGAAGACCGATGTAGCCAGGCATGAAAGCCGGAACGCGATACACCCAGCGCTTCGCAGAGCCATGCCACCGGCCAGATCGAACGGTGCTTTGCAATGAACGCGAACTTCATATCACATCCTTCGCAAAGTAGGCGGCGGCTGTTTTAAGATGTCGCGCTCCGCCTTCAGCTTGGCGACGTCTTTCCGAAGCCTCTCGATCTCAAGCTGCTCGGGCTTCATCTGCCCGGGACTGGGAAACGCCTGCGCCGGGTCTGAACCGTATTCCCTGACCCACTTGCGCAGGACATTCTCATGAACATCGAGGTCGCGGGCGGCTTGCGCAACACTGACCCCGCGTTCTCGCACCAACTTCACTGCCTCAAGCTTGTACTCGCGGCTGAATTTCCTTCGTTGCATTCATGCGCTCCAGTTTCATCGGAAACACCTTAACTCGGTGTCCGCGAAACCGGCAGCAGTCCAGATCGCCTGACCGTCAGTTGTGCTGCCCCGCGTCGTCCACAAAATCTGCATGTAGCTTCCACGGAAACTTTTGTGATCATTTTTAACAAAGGAGGTCCCGTCAAATCTAGCGAGGCTACACAAGTTGACAAGACGATCGCTGAAAGCGCCCCTGACCGTTCCTGACCGGCTGGTATCACCCGTTTCCATGCGGTTGAAAACGGTTGTCTCAACGCTTGTTTATCTGGCTGTTTTGATCTCATTTCTCTTCGGGCCGTTAATGTTGCTGACCCTAGCCAACAATCCTCACGACGCACCCGTGAGCGACATTCGACTGACCTGCCTGTTCAGTTCGTCAAATGCCGCCCTCCCGCGATGCGCGTATTGAGATGAGGTTGTAGTCGTTTCAACGAATGGCGGAGCACGGCAATTCCAATCCGATGATCAACTTATGTACTCGATAGGTGGGTTCCAGTCCATGCAATGTGACGACAATCTCAACCATTCCTCGACGGAACCGGTGCACTCGCTTCCGCAGTGGTAGCTACGGAACGACCTTCTGTTGTTGATCAAGCATCTGCGTGTCGCAGCTTCCATCTGATGCATTCGCGAGAAACAACCGTCATCGACCCGATGGTCGTCGACACAGTTTCCCAATGATTTCTGAAGCTTCGATAGGGTTATTCTTGCTGGTTAAAGGGATTCATTAGACGTGCAAGCTTCATCTCAAGTTACTATCTTGACCTATCATTCAATAGCGTCAATTCCGTCGTGTAGTCCCTATCGCGGCTTGTTCGTGTCTCCAAAAAACTTTCAACGGCAGATGAGCTGGCTTTCACGGTTGGGTTATATGGGGCTGTCTCTGCGCGAACTACAACCCTACATACTGGGCCAAAAAAGGGGAAAAGTATTCGGTATCACCTTTGATGATGGCTTTTGCAATGTGTTTGAAAACGCTCTTCCCGTCTTGAGGTCACTGGGATTCAGTTCCACATGCTTTTTCGTCAGCGGACAGATAGGCGGCTCCAACAAGTGGGACGAAACCAAGGGAATCCGTTTCGAGCAATGCATGTCCGCCGAGCAAATTCGCGGCTGGGCGAACGCGGGCAATGAAATTGGAGCGCATACTGTTGATCATGTGAACCTGACTGATTTCGGTCTCGATGAGGCATTTGATCAGGTTTATCGCTCCAGAATGCACCTTGAAGAAATTTTAAAAGAGAGGGTTACATCCTTCAGCTACCCTTACGGAGGTGTTTCCGCCGAGGTCAGAAATGTTGTGGCCAGGGCCGGCTTTAAACGCGCGGTGACACTGGAAAAGGCGCAGGCAACTTCCCACAACGACCCGCTTCTTCTGCCCCGCAGAAACGTCCGCCATAGCGATGGCTGGATTGCCGTATGCCGCAAGACGGTTTTTGGCTGATTGCACGTACAAGAGTTAAAGCGATGACTCCTACTATCCGGAAAATAGCAGTAGCCACTGTCACGCGTGGCCGCCCGTTGATGTTAAGCCGTCTGTTGGCTTCGTATGAGCGGATAAAAGTTCCTGAAGGCATTCAATTATGCTTTCTCATTGTCGAGAATAATGACGAAAAAACCTTGCTGCCCGTCATACGGAACTTTCGCAATCGAGTGCGCCATCAAGCCAGTTACATTCTTGAACCTGTTTTGGGAATTGCCGCTGCCCGCAATCGCGCGATTGAGCAAGCGATAAGCGATGGATTCGATCTGCTGACCTTCGCAGATGACGATGAAGAAGTTGACAGCGATTGGCTGTGTGAACTGCTCAAAGAGCGGGACGCCGGGGACCTGGATATCGTTGGCTCTCCGGTACGTCTGGCGCCAGTCGATGATGAATGCTCACACTGGAATAAAACAGTATGGAAAGCCGTAAACGACATAAATCTGAGGGCTGAGCAGCGCTGTATAAAGAGGAAGGCCCAGGGGCGGGCGGGCAGCATCCGTCTGGCAACCGGCAGCTGGATGGGTAAACTGGAGTTTTTCAAACGGACCGGCTTAAGATTCAATGAGGAACTGGCCCTGGGAGGGGGGGAAGACTGGCAAATGTACGACGTGGCGAAACGCCTGGGAGCGAGAACCGGTTGGACACCTTATGCTGTAGCATATGAAAGCTTACCCCGAACGAGACTGTGTTTGAGCTATTATTACAGAAGGAACCGCGACCATGCGCGGACAGTTTTTCGCGAGCGCTATAAAGAGGATCCCGTCGGTTCATTACTCCGACTGTCCGGATCGCTTGCAAGCCGCTTCTACAAATTTGTACTGGCTACTCTGAGGTTTCCCTTCAGGCCAGGAAATTCAATGCTCGCGTGTACCTACTATATAGGGAGTTCAGTTGGTTTGATTCAGGGCATGGTCGGAAAAAAATCCGATCACTATGCATCCATAGACGGAAGCTAGCTGTACTTTTGCGCACTACGACCATCTCATGGACCCGGACGACTGTGGTAAAGTAACAGAACAGGATATCTCATTGACTGAGATGGCGATTGCCGGCACGGTGGACGCGCAACCGACTGACGTCATCGTCGAGCACTCACCCAGCAAAGACTTACTTTGTGCATTGTTTGCATCATTTCAGTAGAACTCCCGCCAGAAGCTTCGTGCATCTTGGAAATCGGAACCGCCACATCCTTGTTGACACAAGAAAGGTCGCTTATCTGGAAAGCAAGGACGTTCGTTATCCAGTCAATATTCGGCTCGCTGCGGAGAACAGGGCTGGCAAAGTTTTGATTACCAAAAAGCTGGGTCAGCGAGAACAATTCATGGTCCTTTCAGCTCCATCCAATCTCCACAAATCCTGCACTGAGACCGAACCAAACTAGGACATTGGGTTCAACCCAATAAGCTCGCGCTTTGCCACGCATTAAATGTCCGGAAAAATGAATGCACCTTAAAGACGCAATGATCACCCTTCTGGCTGGGCTGGCCTTGATTGGCTGCAGTGATGATGGCTCGTCGGGAACGAATGTTTCGCAAAGTGTTCCTCCTGCGCTGGTTGCCATCGTTTCAGTCAAGCCGGAAACCGTCACCATCATTGACGAACTGCCCGGCCGAGTAGCCGCCTATCGTACTGCGGAAATCAGGCCACAGGTTGGTGGCATCGTTGAAAAAAGACTTTTCCAGGAAGGCTCTGAAGTTCACTCCGGCCAAGAGCTGTATCAAATAAGTGCGGCGCCGTTCAAGGCCGAGGTGGACAGCGCCGCTGCGGTGCTTCAACGAGCCGATGCCGCACTTATTCGGTCACAGGCGAAATACGACAGAGCCAAACAGCTCATCGAAACCAAGGCAATCAGTCGCGACAACTTCGAGGAAGCCGTCGCGAACCTGGCTCAGGCCAAGGCCAACGTTGCCGAGGCCCGCGCTTCGTTGCAACGGCGTAAGCTTGACCTCGAATTCGCGACTGTTCGTGCTCCGATCTCGGGACGTATCGGGCATTCCATGGTCAGCGAAGGCGCTCTGGTATCTGTGTCCAGCACTGGCGCCATGGGAATCATTCAGCAGATCGACAAGGTCTTTGTTGATCTGCGACAACCCGCTTCACAGCTTGACGTGATCCGCGAGGCGGCAGATTCGGGGCAGCTTCACGACCCTTCGAGTATTCCAGTTGAGATCCTTGGCGCAAGCGGCAAGCGTTATCCTGTCGCAGGCAAGGCGCTCTTTTCAGAAATCAGTGTTGATCCCGGTACCGGCAACGTTACGGTACGCGTGGAAGTGAACAATCCGGATGATGTATTACTTCCGGGAATGTTTGTCCGCGCACGTCTGCCACGCGGCGTACGAAGCGACGCGCTCCTTGTCCCGCAGCAAGCGATTATTCGCGATCCGCTCGGGCATCCGCAACTTCTTGTCTTGAGCAATGACAAGACAGCGGTGCGCAGGCCAATTGAGATCGGGGAAACTGTCGACGGACGCACCATTGTGACAACTGGTCTCCGGGCGGGCGACGTCGTCGTGGTGCAAGGCCAGGATCGCGTACAGGAAGGTGTTCCGGTGCAAACAATTGATTTCGTCGCCCCACTGGTGCCAGGAAAGAACTGAGAGGGCTATCGATAATGCCACAGTTTTTCATTAATCGCCCCATTTTTGCCTGGGTGATCGCCATCTTCATCGTGCTTGTGGGAATCATCGCGATCCCGCAGCTGCCGGTATCGCGGTTCCCAACGATTGCGCCGCCTAGTGTTAGTATCTACGCAGCGTACACCGGTGCAACACCGCAGACTGTCAACGACAGTGTCGTCAGCCTGATCGAGCGCGAATTGTCGAGCGTCAAGAACCTTCTTTATTTCGAGTCGACTGCGGACACATCAGGTAGTGCAAATATAACGGTGACATTTAAGCCGGGCACCAATGCGGAGATGGCGCAAGTTGATGTCCAAAACCGCTTGAAGGCTGTGGAGCCGCGTCTTCCGGAACCTGTGCGACGAGCCGGGTTAACAGTCGAATCCGCGTCGTCGAATTTTTTGATGATCGTTACGCTGACCTCGAAGGATGGCCGATTCAACGCCCTTGCGCTCGGCGACTATCTAACCAGAAACGTCGCGGAGGAATTGAAACGCATCCCGGGCGTTGGCCGCGTACAGTCGTTCGGCTCGGAAAAGGCAATGCGCGTCTGGGTAGATCCGGCGAAACTGGTTTCCTATTCGCTTTCGCTGGCGCAGGTCATCCAGGCCATCCAGGCTCAGAACACCCAGATCGCTCCTGGCCGCATTGGCGATGCTCCCACGGAGCCGAGCCAAAAGGTGAGCGTTCCTCTTACAGTGCAAGGACAGTTGGGAACCCCTGAAGAATTCGCCGCGATCGTCTTGCGGTCGGAGCCGGATGGGTCAAAACTTCTCCTCGGCGACGTCGCGCGTGTTGAACTAGGTGCGCAGAGCTATGGCTTTTCGATCGTTAGTAATGGCCAGGAGGCAACAGCAGCTGCGATTCAGCTCACACCAGGGGCGAATGCCGTACGTACGGCCGATGCAATACGAAGCCGACTTTCCGAGCTTGCGACTGCAATGCCTGATGGAATGGATTATGACATCTCGTATGACACGGCGCCGTTCGTCAAGATCTCGATAGAAAAGGTGATCCATACATTGCTCGAGGCAATGGTATTGGTCTTCCTTGTGATGCTGCTCTTTCTTCAAAAGATCCGTTACACCCTGATCCCGGCGATTGTCGCGCCTATCGCCCTGCTTGGCACCTTTGCCGTCATGCTGATGGCGGGTTTTTCGATCAACGTTCTAACAATGTTCGGCATGGTGCTGGCGATCGGCATTATCGTGGACGATGCGATCGTTGTGATAGAGAACGTGGAGCGCATCATGGCCAGCGAGGGGCTGGGACCCAGGCAAGCCACGCAAAAGGCAATGAAGGAAATCACTGGCGCTGTGATCGGTATCACGCTGGTGCTGGCGGCGGTCTTTATTCCAATGGGCCTGTCGAGTGGCTCCGTCGGCGCCATCTATCGGCAATTCACGCTCTCAATGGCTGTTTCCATCCTCTTTTCTGCCTTTCTGGCGCTAAGTTTGACGCCGGCGCTTTGCGCAACGTTGCTGAAACCAGTTGATCCTTCGCACCATGAGAAAAAGGGCTTCTTCGGTTGGTTCAACCGTGGATTTGACCGGTTGACGACCGGTTATGCCAGCTGGGTATCCGTATTAATCCGTCGTGCCGGACGCATGATGATAATATATGCGTTTTTGCTTTCGGCGCTCGCCTACGGCTACACGCGAATACCGTCCGCCTTCGTGCCCCAGGAAGACCAGGGCAGCATTATGACCTCTTTCTCTCTTCCAGCAGACGCCACAGAAGAGCGTACTCGCAGCATCGTGAGCATCTATGATCGTCATGTTGCTTCCCGGCCAGACGTCGTCAACAATCTGTCAATTCTTGGCTTTGGCTTTTCCGGTTCTGGGCCGAACGCGGCGATGTCATTCACCACGCTGAAGAACTGGTCCGAGCGAACAACTACAGTTGACGAGGAAATTGAGGCGGCCGCGGCGGCGATGGAGAGGATTCCAGAGGGAACTGTCATGACGTTAAAGCCGCCGTCGATCGAAGAACTGGGGACCACTTCGGGCTTTTCCCTACGCCTTGAGGACCGTGCCAACCGAGGTAAGGATGCCCTTCAGGGCGCACAGGATCAACTGCTCAATCTTGCGGCAAAGAGCAAACTCGTTACCAGTGTTTACCCTGAGGGCTTGCCGGCAGGGCCGAGCGTATCGCTCAGGATCGATCGTCAGAAAGCGGAGGTGCTGGGTGTGCCGTTTAGCATGATCAGCGACACTCTTTCGTCTGCCATAGGATCCACCTATGTCAACGATTTCCCCAACGCTGGACGTCTGCAGCAGGTGATCGTTCAGGCAGAAGCTGCAAACCGCATGCAAGTCGAGGACGTCTTGAAACTTTACGTGCGCAACAATGCCGGCGGGATGGTTGCTCTCTCGGAAATGGTCACGCCGGTATGGGAAGCGAGCCCGCTGCAACTCGTGCGCTATAATGGCTATCCTGCTGTGCGTATTGCGGGAAATGCGGCGCCCGGGGTTTCCAGCGGTACGGCCATGGCCGAAATGGAGCGGCTTGCCTCGCAACTGCCGCAAGGTTTCGTGGTCGAGTGGACAGGGCAATCCTTCCAGGAGAAGCAGTCAGCTTCGCAGGCACCAATGCTGCTAGCAATTTCGATGCTAGTCGTCTTCCTCGTTCTGGCTGCACTTTACGAGAGCTGGTCTATACCACTTTCGGTAATGCTAGTCGTGCCGCTCGGAATCATCGGTGCTGTTCTGGCAGTGTCACTGCGTGGCCTTGAGAACGATGTTTTCTTCAAGGTCGGTCTGATCACCATTATTGGTCTGTCGGCCAAAAACGCTATCCTTATCGTGGAGTTTGCCAATAACCTGCGAGGTGCCGGGAAGAGCCTTAATCAATCGGTGATCGAGGCGGCCCGGATGCGTTTGCGGCCTATCATTATGACGTCGCTTGCTTTCGCGCTTGGTGTGGTTCCCTTGATGATTGCCCGTGGAGCAAGTGCTGAAACCCAGCACGCGATTGGCACTGGTGTCTTTGGTGGAATGGTGTCGGCCACTGTACTGGCAATTCTGTTTGTTCCCGTCTTCTACGTTGTGGTCATGAGGCTGTTCGGTTGTCGTGCTGCCGTTACTGAAGCTTTTGCAGATCCGTCGCCCCCGGAGCTCCATCCGAAACCGATTTCGAAGAGCGTTGATGTAGCGGACCATTCGCTTTCCCCGCCGGCAAAATAACGTTGATGCAAAGCCATCGTGAGAAAATTGATTGTCGATGATGGGCCGGCGAGCGCTGCTGCCAGAAGGAAAAAAACATGTTTGATCAGTTCGATAAGGTCAAAGACACTTCGTATGACGAGCTGGCGCAGCACGTTTCGCTCAACAGGGTACTCGGACTTTTCAGATCGTATTTCAGACAGCTGGCCTTGGTGCTTGCTCTCATCTTATTGTCTTCGGTAGCTGGCATTGCGGCGCCTTTCCTAGTGCGTGCGATCATCGACCAGGCACTCCCAACCGGCAATCTCAATCAGTTGATGCTTCTAACAGGAGGACTGGTTGTCCTCGCTTGTCTGGGCACTGCGATAGGTGTGCTTCAGGTGCTAATTACTTCGAAAATCGGGCAGGCGATCATGCATGATCTGAGGGTCCGGGTCTATGCGCACCTTCAGTCCCTATCGCTACGCTTTTTCACAACTACTCGGACTGGTGAAGTTCAATCGCGGATAGCCAGCGATATCGGTGGCCTTCAGGCGCTCGTCACCCACACAGTCAGCCAACTCACTCGAAATATAAGTGTTGTGGTTATGACCATGATCGCCATGCTGGCGCTCGAATGGCGCCTGGCACTTTTCTCATTTCTCGTCCTTCCGATTGCAATCTGGATCAGCCAGTGGGTCGGGCAACTACGCGAAGAACTTACCTATGAACAGCAGCAGCGGATTGCGGACATGTCCTCGTCCGTACAGGAACAGCTTTCGGTTTCAGGTATCATTCTCGCTCGTTCGATGGGTCGTACTGATCATCTGACACGGCGGTTTATCCGCACCTCCGAAAATGTTGCAGCACTCGAAGTGCGCTCCCATACTGCGGGCCAGTGGCAATGGGGCGTGATTGACATGGTACTTCAGACCTTGCCAGCCTTGACCTTGCTGCTAGGTGGCCTTCTTATGGATCAGAGCTTGGGTACCGTTACCATAGGTACGCTCGTCGCCATGATTGCGCTGCAAGAACAGTTGCTTTGGCCGCTTGAAGAGGTGCTCGAGTCCGGTGTCCAGATGCGAACGACGCGAGCATTGTTCGCCCGAATATTCGAGTACCTTGACCAGCCAGTCGAAATCAAAGAGCATCCCTATCCAGTTATCCTTGATCGTGAACGTATCCGGGGGGCGGTCAAGCTTGACGGGGTGCGCTTCGCCTATGACAAGGAGCAGGCAGCCACAATTGACGGTGTTTCTATAGACATTCCCGCTGGCTCTCACACAGCGGTCGTCGGCGCCACCGGGTCGGGGAAAACCACGCTCGGGTATCTATTGGCACGACTCTACGACGTGGACGCAGGATCCATCTGCTACGATGGCATCGACGTTCGTAACCTCAGTTTCCAGTCCCTGACAGATATACTGGGGATTGTCACACAGGACCCCTATCTTTTCAATGCAAGTGTAGCCGAAAACCTGCCCTTTGCAAGGGCTGACGCCACGGATACAGACTTGATAACAGCTGCCAAAATTGCACAGATACATGATATGATAACGGCACTGCCGGCCGGGTACGAGACATTGGTGGGGGAGCGGGGCTACCGATTTTCCGGCGGGGAAAAACAGCGTCTAACACTAGCGCGAACAATTTTGCGAAATCCCCGCGTTTTGCTCCTTGATGAGGCAACAAGCGCACTGGATGCTGCTACGGAGCGCGCAATGTCGGATGCGCTTTCGTCGTTAGGAAGGGACCGCACAATCATCACTATCGCTCACCGGCTCTCCACAGTCCGGCACGCGGATCAAATCGTTGTTATGGACAAAGGGCGGGTAGTGGAACGCGGGAGCCATGCACAATTGATCGCCCTGGGCGGAGTTTACGCCAAACTGGTGCGCTCCACCACTTGAAAACACGACTGTGAAATAGAACAGGGGACTAGACAATAGCATCGCCGCCTTTGACTATGTGTCATACAGAATCTTTTGTTTGTCATCTGTCGAACGCGTGAGAACAACACTCCCTCGCAATCAAAGCATCTCTCAAGGGGCGCGGGTTTGTGATACCGATGGCGGAGGGAGCCTGACGTCGAGTGGTACTTACTCAGATCTCAGACGCTTATGTCTGCTTTCCGATTCTGATAGGTAAAATCGGCCATTCCTCTGGCGGCCCCATTGCGGCCATTCAATTAGTCATTGCATTTTCAGATAATAGAATCTGCTTCACTTCTGACTCGTGTTTTCTCTCTTTTGTAAATCAATAAACGCTAACAGATCGCCATATTTATAACGAATAGCTTTGCCCACTTTTCGATAAGGTAAGTTCTCAATGCCCTGGACCCGCCAGTTAGCAAGGGTCTTTGGACTTAAACCTAAAACACCAGCGGCTTGCTCAGACGTCAGTAGATGGTCGAGCTCATAGTTTGTTGAGGGCAGGGGATGTTCTCTAGCACTGTCAGTCTGCATCGTGAGAAAGCTTAATGACATATTGTATTTTTCGAACAAGGTGCTCGCTGAGGCTGAGATAGAGCTGCTCAAGGCTAGGCTGCTCATTTTTGCTATCAGGCTTTTTCGCCATTTATATGAGCTCACCTAACTTGGATGGTGTCCGATTACGAAACGCGATGGAAGTTGCTGTTAACATAACAACAAGAATAGTCGAGTTCAACAATACAGAAATTGGGAAGCATCAATTGTAACGACGTGCGGCTCAGGCGGGTTCTGTATGTTTCCGAACGTTTTTCCACAGGGAGTTTATGCTGCTTAACAAGGCAGTTTTGCAGTGCAAATTACGAGTACCGAAGGTGATTGCTATTTGATTGCTAGCATCAATATGGTGAAAACGAAAACTGGCTAAGTCATTGATTTTTTGGTGCCGCTTGCGTGACTCGAACACGCGACCCCATCATTACGAAATTTAGGATATATCGTTTGTTCGAGTTTGTCACACTTTTATTCCGCTTGTTAAAGTAAGCAAAATCAATAAGTTAATGTTTGTTGCTCTTTGTTGGAGATTGACAGACCTCATTTGAATTTGCTTTCAGTTGGTTCCGCCGTGGTTCCGCGGAAGTTGATGATGGGGTCAAATTGCCAAAGCTGACGAAGCGTATAATTGATGCTCTTGAGCCGTCCGAAATGGGCGAACAGTATCTATGGGATAGCGAGTTAAAAGGCTTCGGCGTCCGCATGATGCCGTCTGGCGTTGGCTCCTATATCATCAAGTACCGCAATTCTGAAGGCCGACAGAGAAAAATGGTTCTCGGTCGCGTCGGCACTTTGACGCCGGATGAAGCTCGCCAGTTAGCCCGCGAGAAAATGGGCGAAGTATTCAAGGGCAACGATCCGTCAGCGGAAAGGGCTCGGCTTCGCCAATCTATTACAGTAGCGGAACTGTGCGACCTATACCTTGAAGATGCCAAGCCCAGGCTGAAGCCGAACACATATTCCGTCAACGAAGGCCAGCTTCGTACCCATATAAAGCCGCTGATAGGCAATCGTACAGTTGCGGGCCTGACCCGTGCGGACATTATGAAGCTGCAAGCCGATATTGTAGCTGGGAAGACGGCAAAGGAACGTCAGGGAAGGGGCGGCGTGACGACTGGCGGGAAGGCAGCAGCGGCGCGGGCAATAACAATCTTCGGCACGGTACTGGAGTTCGCCAAGAATGGGCTTGTGGTGACAGAAAACGTTGTTCGTGGGGTCAAAAAGCCTAAGGCGGGAAAAAAGGGTCGCTTTCTATCGAACGAAGAAATTTCCCGGCTCGGCAAAGCGATGCGCGAGGCAGATGACGAGTCCGAAGTGGCGTTGGCCGCGGTACGCTTTTTAATGCTTTCAGGATGCCGCCGAATGGAAGTCCTCGCATTGCCTGAAAAGTGGCTCGATCCTGAGAAAGGTTCGATACGATTTGGGGACACAAAAACAGGCGCGCAGATACGACCTATCGGGAAAAAAGCATTTGATGCAATCTCCGGTATCGAAAGTAAGAACGGTTGGGTTTTCCCATCAGAGCGCGGAGAAGGGCATTTCGTGGGGTTGCCGCGTGTGCTTGAAAGACTTTGCGCCAAGGCAAAAATTGAAGATGTGAGCCTTCACGTGATGCGCCATACTTTCGCTTCGGTCGCCGCCGAAATGGGCTATTCAGAACTGACCATTGCTGGGTTGCTCGGGCATTCGGTTCCGGGTGTGACTGCAAGGTATGCACATGTAGCGGATAAGGCGCTGGTTTCCGCAGCTGATCAAGTGTCGGCAAAAATAGCCGATCTGCTTGACGGCAAACCGGCTACTTCGGGACAAGATTAACGCTCGGACGTTGAGCGGACGGGCTTGGATAATCGATCATTTGCCCATTGGTCCAAGTCTGATTTCAGGTATAGGGGGCGTCGGCCATCGTATTGCATGGCTGGCCCGCCGCCGCGTGTCGCCATTGTGTTGAGTGTGGCTAACGATACGTCTATCCCATGTGTCGTGCGCAGATATTCCGGAACGTCCTTCCGGCGAAGGCGAGGGCGGTCATTCATTGGTCGCCTCCTGATCGAACTGGACTTCCTCAACGGCGTTAAGTGCCTCAGCGAGCCGTTTTTTAGCGCTACCAAGCAGCCAGCCCATATTACCGGCGGTTACACCATCAAAATCATTTCCCATGAGCATGTCGCTGGCCAATTCCATTACGGCCAATGCATCATAAATGGCGTCAGTATGTTCGCTTGTGATACTCATGCTGCGCCACCCTCCGGGTCAGTATCATTCCAGCCCGTGATTTTTTCGAGATAAATCAAAGCTGCGCGCAGCGGCTCTTTGACCATATCGCTAATGATTGCGTCTTCTGGGTTAAAAGCCAGGCGCAGTGCTTCACGAACCTCCACAAGGTTCTCCAGCGGCCTATCCCAGTTTTCCAGCTCTAACGCAGGTGGCCCGTAAGTGGCTGCTATCGCTGCCTCTTCGTTCGGGTAGCCCCGCGCCTCCCAACCCCGAAAAGCGGCGTCTCCCTCGCGATACTGGGCGATCACTTCAAGCAGGCTTCCGGGCGCGGGCTGACTTGGTGGCTCAGCGCGATTGGCTCTATTCAGAACATCGCGCACCGGTTCCAGCATTTCGAATGCGGTGAACATTGTGCCGCTCAGCGCGGTCAGAACTCCGCTATCGATAAAGCTATGGTCCTGCAAAGCAGCGTGAACGACGCGCAGCAAATCCAAACCCATTTCCATCTGATCGATAGGCATGCGGGATTTTGCCGGAACAATGATATCTGGAAGGGAAATCATGCGCGTTCCCTTTCCTCGATAATGACACGCTCCAAAACCTCGGCCATATCCAGCACCATCTCATTTACAGTCTCCAGAACTTTCGAGAGGTTGGTGGGGACATGCTTAGCCAAGAGGTAGCCGTCCTGATCATCGGCAAATTCTGCCGCTGCACGGCAAATACCGATCATGGCGTATATCGTGCTTGCGGTTTCATTGGCCTTCTTTGCCTGCTCAAGCAGGGTTTCTTTTTTCTGCTTGCTGTTGGACAAGCCTTCGGCGTTTGCCGGAATATTCTGTTCCGTCATTGGATTTCTCCAGAGAATTGAGAAAGGGTGGAGCGCGGTTGATCGCGCTCGCTTTTCAAGCTTTCAGGTGTTACGGGCGCTGGTCGGCTAGGATTTCCGCCGTATCGGCGCGATTATCGTGTTCCACCGGGGGTAAGCCTGCGCTATTTGCGCGGTCGGCGTCCGCTATCCGATGGTACTTGTAGATCGCGCTGCGCAGCCGCTTATCGGCATTGCGCTCCAATCGTTTGGCATCTTCGACCGCTTCATAGTCGCGGTTCGTCGCTGCCAACATTGCAGTCCATTCGGGCGAACCTGCTTCGATGTGATCATGAATGCCATTCTTCTGTTTCCAATCAGCATATGCGGCATTCAATGCATCTTGCGAATAGCGGCGGGCGAATTTGCAGCGCTCGGCTTCTATTGCGCGGTCAGCAATCGCCAGCAGGAGGGAAAGCTTCTGAGCCTCGGTCATTATGCGGTCCTCCCGGAAGTGGTGGGAATTTCGAGGGCGTAGGCCTCCTGCCAAACATCAGCGTGGTAAGCCTTGACCGTCCCGTAATTCGCATCGAATACGTCGATTGGCGGAATTCCCATTTCGGCGGCAGTGGCTTTCAGTTCGCGCCAATTGAACTTTTGCCCATGCCAGAGCATTTCCATGCGCTTTACAGTGGCGTATTCCTGCGAGCGGTCGAGTTCCACCTCCAGTTTGTTCGCCTTTTTGACGGCTTGGCTGGCTGTATTCATGGCCGTAGCTTCGCGGCGGGTGCCGATCTCGGCCTTTGTCTGTTCGGCCAGCCGGCGGGCCTCGTACTGTTCAGCCCATGCACGGGCGGCAGCGGCGGGATCGGAGAAGTTCGGAACAGCAATGTTACAGCTCTCCAGTTCGGCTAGTTTGTCGATCACGCGCTTGCGCAGTTTCACGTCATAGCCGGTGGCCAGCGTCATTGCATGTTCACGGTCGAGGATGATTTCAGCGACATATTCGCCGCGACCGTCCATAACTATTTGAAATCCTTGATGGTCCAGATTTGGGCCATGTCCGTGACGCAAATTTGCGTCATCAGCAATGAATTCCTCAAAGGTCTCACCTTCGCGTGCATACAAATCTACCAGCATCTTGCGGGTGTCACGCAAGACGTGCTTGTGCAGCTTGCCTGTCACCTCGGCAATCTGCTTGGTGGACAAGCGGACGCTGTTCCCGCTATGTGCGCCTAGATTTCCGGGCAAGCCGGTGCTATATGATTGTTCAGTCACTTTATGGCTCCTAAACCTTGTGACAATCGGGAACCGTGCTGCGAACACGGTGACTACTTTGAAAACGGCGATTGGATGAGAGCTGCGAACTCTTATTCGGTTGCCGTTTTCGTTTGCTGCGATAGCGCTTCCTTTATCAATCGTCTGATCGCTTCGGCTCTTGTCGCTATTCGCTGCGCGAACCTGTACGTATCGATTTCATCACAAAGGGATTGCTCCATCATCAGCGGTATGCGCAGGTCCTTCCTCTCTTGCATAAATGCCCTTTCTATTATGTTGGGCAACTTGTGCAACTTAATATTAACCGTGTTTCGAACAGGGTCAACAGAAAAGTTGTGCAAGTTACGCCATCTGTGTATAACTTCGCCATGACTGACGATAAAGAACTCAAAGATCAACGCATTCCGATCATGATGACGCCCTCCGAGGTGGAGGCCATCGATGACTGGGCGTTCAAAAATCGTATCCGCTCACGCGGAGAAGCAATTCGCCGTCTCTGCCAGATGGGTCTAATTTTTGATCGCGAATTGACGCCAGCTGTAGAGATGGTGGTCAATCATCTTCGAGACTCCATTGCTGGAAAAAAACCAAAGCTTACTCCTGCGCAACATCAACAAATGTTTCAGGATATGGCTATATCCCTATTTAATGCCGGAACCATCTTCGCCAAATTGGATAACGATATACCAACAGAGGAGGCGATTGATGCGGTCATAAAACTCTACGAATACTATAAGCGGGCTGAGAAGAGTTAGCCTCATAGCAACTCCTATCGCTCGTTAATCTATCTATCCTTGCAGATCGGCGTGCCACGGCGGCGGACTTCTTCTTGGGTCCATCGCCGAACGAGAAGGTCTATCAATTTGCGTGAACGGCAGATTGCTTTGCTGTGCGGACGTTTGGACTCGCGTGGTTCTTGGCCTCTATGATATCGATAGCGGTGCTAACCGCTTTGTACGTCAGCTTTAAACGACGAGCGATTTCAGTAAGTGGAAACCCCTGCGCCCGAAGAAACTCGATTTCAGCGATATCGTTGCTTCCGACTGAACCTCTGGAGCGGCGACTTTCCTCAAACCTGTTTTTACGCAAAACTTCCGATTTGATATCGTCGGCAAGCTCTAATCGATACCCGGTTCCCCAAACTGTTGAGATTGCCAGACCAAGCTTGTCTGCCTTCTTCCGAATTCTACAGACCTGTACGTCAACAATCTTGATTTCGCGGTCAATGTCAGTGTCGCCGGTAAGCGCATTGAGACATTGCTCTTTGGTCAAGGTGCGTGGATAGCTTTCTATAAGCGCCTTCAAAAGGCGGAAGGGCGAGGGCTCAAACCGGGCGACCTCTCCGCGATAAGAGACGACACCTGCGGGTTCATCTAAGATCAGATCAAGGCTTGAAACCTTGGCTCCGCAGCACGGGCATTCACTGGCTGCAATACTCTCTACATTTGATTTCATTTTGGATGGTTCCTAACATGTTTGTAGAAGATCGGTGCGTCAAGCGACGCGCTTCTTCGTGCTCATTAATGTGCATGTAAGGTGAATGTATTTCACATCACAGTCAAGCGCAAAAGTGAATAGTGTTCACTTTTTGGAAAAGCTGAGCTTGGCGACCGGCGCGTACGCCGTGCGAAAGTTGGATCGCGACACATGAGGTAGCCGTAACCCGCCCATTAACTATTCATTAAATTCCAGCCGAATTGTTCTTGATATGTTCCAGTCGCTGAGTCATCCTGTCGCACATAACGAGCGTACAGGGAGTAATGAGTTTGAGCATGCAAACGCAGTATGTGGTGCAGGCGTATAGCAAGGCACCCAAGGGCAAAATCAATGCCGATGTGCCATTTCTGGCCAAGGATGTAAGCCATGCGCGCCGGGTCGCGGAAAAGCTGGCATCAATCAAACCCGCAGTAATTGCCTTTGTGAACAAGGGTGACGCGGATACCGGCGATTACGAAGAACCGAAGCTCATCTTCGCACATGGTGACCGGTTACCGCCAGAAGTGGCGGAAATGGAAAAGATATAGCGGCGGGGAGGAGTGAATGATTAAATTCGTGACCATTCAGCCGGGTAAGGAAGGTGATAGGCTGGAATTATTGCGCGTTGCCACGCTGAATGGTGGCCTTCTCACAGCAATGCGAAAGGCTGATTTCCAAGCAAAAGAACTCGCAGAAACTATGGCTTTGGCTCATGGTGGGCAGTGGCAGGCGCGAATTGATCATCAGCGGATGACTGTTCTGGTGTGGAAGGCTGACGCTTAATCACGGTGTCTATCACCGAAAAAGCAACTTCTACCCCACGCTGATCCAACCCTTCAATGCGGTTTAACACGTCCAGTATCTGCTTATCGCCCCGAATAGGGGCGAGAGGCATACTGGGATGCCGGTCTAATAGATCGCCTGGCATGCAATCGTATAGTTTCGCCAGCCCTTCAATCTGAGGCTGGAGATATGGGCTATTACCATTCTCGATTTTTGAAAGCAGTGTTCGAGAAACGCCGATCGCTTCGGCAGCGTCAAGCTGACCGATCCGTCGATGTTCCCGCCATTCTTTGAGGAAGGTTTTCCCCAAGACGGGCCGTGGTTTTGAAACTGGTGCCATTTCTCAATTCTCGCAGCTTTCGTCTGTGCAGTCCATGCAATGTCATTCACAAATGTTCTTGACATTCACGTGTACAACATTCACACATTAGGCATGACTGCGCTAGCTGAATATATGAACATGGTTAACACAAGCTGCACGAGCCTCGCAAAGAGGGTCGGCTGTGACCGGTCGATGATCTCCAAACTTAAGACCGGAACGGCCACCCCTTCTTTGAAGCTGGCTTTGAAACTCGCACAAGAGACGGGTCTGTCCGTGGAAAGCTTGTTCAAGCAAACGGGGGACGTCGATCAATGACCTACCCCGCATCTCACGCGCATGCACGCGAGAAGCTTCTTTCGGGCGTGGCAAGATTTCCGTGCACTGCTGCCGGTCGCGCCATGATGAGCGAGGCCTATGAGCTTGCGTTTATGCGCAATCCAGAGGAACCGATGCAAATTGCGGACCTCAACTGGGACATTCTAGCCGGGAAGCTTAGCTTGGCACTCGCGAGGTCGCGATGACGCTGGAGCCTGCGACCATTCTAAAGCTTGGAAAGCTGATACCTCGCCTTGCCAGCGAGCACGATGGCGAAGTTGTGGCAACCGTTCGGGCTATTCGCAGGGTTCTGGAAAGCGCGGGTGCTTCACTGCACGACCTTTCTTCGGCGTTCGGATCGACTGAAGATCGGAGCAACACTCTGCCAGTTTCGCATGAGGATGTTCTGCGGGTCGGCCCATATCTGCTTGAGCATTGTGAACTCAACGACAGGGAACGCGAATTCGTTCTCTCGTTGGTTATCTGGGCGCGGCGAAAGCGCAGAAAATTCACCGTCACCGAAAAGCAAGCTGCTTGGTGGGCGGTCATCCTTTCATCGCATATGCAGAGCGAGGTTTAACCGTGGCTCGTATTCGTTCAATACCTATCGCCTTCTTTACTGATGAAGACTTTGTTTCTGTCAGTGCATTTGCACGACTTCTGTTTATCGGGCTTGGCTCTATTGCTGATGGCCGGGGAACGTTTTCTTGGAGGCCGCTTTCCATAAAAATAAAAATATTTCCCGCCGATGACGTTGATGTGTCCGCACTGCTTGCAGAGTTGGAAACCGCCAATCTGATTTTCCGCTTCGATAGCGGGGCTGAGTGTTGGGGCGGGATACGAGATTTTCACCATTTCAGAGGGGGGCGGAAAAATGGCGCGAATTAGGTCCGTTCATCCCGGCCTCACATCAGACGAGTCCTACATGTCCATGAGTATGACGTGCAAAGCCGCATGGCCTATTCTGTGGACTGAGTGCGACGATCATGGAATTTTCGAGTGGAAGCCGATTGTTCTTAAGGCGCGGATTTTCCCTGCCGACAATGTCGATTTTTCCGAGGTTTTGGCCGAGCTCGTAGAGCTTGATTGCGTTCGACAGTTCGAGGTCGGAGGCAAGTCCTTCGGTATTGTCAGGAATTTTGGCAAGTTTCAGAGACCGAAAAACCCATCATACAGGTATAGCCTTCCCATAGAGCTACAGGAATATGCATGTTTCAAGGCTGCTAATTCTAGCAGTCCTAGCCCAGTCCTAACCCAGCCCTACCCCACCACTGCCGAAAAGTCTCCGCAGATGAAGGAGGAAGGAGGTAGTAGGAAGGTAAGAGATAAATCTCTCGGTCAAACGCCACGCGACAAGCGCATGGCGGAGATAGATTTGGAATTCTCAGAAACCTTCTGGAAGGCCTATCCTCGCAAGGCAGCAAAAGGGGCGGCAGAAAAGGCGTTCCGGTCGGCCCGCAAGGTAGCCTCGCTTGATGAAATCATGGCGGGCGTTGAACGCTATGCCAAGGAACGTGCCGGGAAGGACAAGCAATTTACCGCGCACCCTGCGACGTGGCTCAATGCAAAAAGCTGGATGGATGAGCCGGAAAGCAGCCGTGACCGGCAGGCGAATGGTGAGCCCTCCCACGCATTCCTGTTCGGGCGAGGCTGATCATGAGCGATATTCAGGACGCCCTCTCGCAGCATGGCATCCAGCTGCGCGACAGCCGACCGGGTAGCCACAAGGTTGTTTGCCCGCAGTGTTCAGCCTCACGCCGCAAGAAAAATGACCCGTGCCTGTCGGTGACGGTCGAGGCGGATGGCCGCGCTGTGTGGAAGTGCCACCATTGCGATTTCTCCGGGTCGACCGGTGGCGAAGGATATAGGCCACATCGAGAAAAGCGCATCTATCGAAAGCCGCAGCGCGTTCAGGACCCGCAACGGCCTGACAGCTTGTTCGCTTGGTTCAAGAACCGTGGCATATCCCCGGAAACTGTTCTCCGGATGGGGATATACAAAACCCGTGCATGGTTTCCGCAGACCAATCAGGAAGAGGATTGCATCGCGTTTCCTTACGATTGGCAAGGCGAACTCCGAAATGTGAAGTATCGCACAGTCAGGAAGGAATTCCGGCAGGAGAAAGACCCGGAACCAGTTTTCTATAACGCGGACAGCATAGCCGAAGGCGAAGACCTGATTATCTGCGAGGGCGAAATAGACGTTCTCGCCTTCATCGAAGCGGGCTTCAAACACGTGGTTTCGTTGCCGAATGGCGCGCCGTCTGGGCCAGAGACAAGCGACAAGCGATACGAACCGTTCGGAACCCATTGGGATGCGCTGATGAAAGTTCGCCGGTTCCTGATCGCCAGCGATATGGACACACCGGGGGAAACACTGGCGCAGGAGATTGCCAAACGTGTCGGGCGCGACCGGTCTTTCCGGGTACGCATGCCGAACCTCAATGATGTTCAAGTGAAGGACGCCGACGAATGCTTGGTCGAGCATGGTGCGGACGTGCTTCGCGAATGTGTCCATCTGGCGGAACCGTGGCCGATTGACGGACTGCACGCGGTCGATGATTTTTACGACGAGGTGATGGACCTTTACCACGGCAGAGGGCCGCAACCGCTCTCGACCGGCTTCAGCGAACTGGACAAGGCGTTCAAGTATATCCCCGGCCAGTTTATCGCGGTGACGGGCATCCCGAACCATGGGAAATCCCGCGTGCTCGATCAGATCGCCGTACAAACCGCGAGCAGTCGTGGGGAGAAATGGGCGATGTTTTCGCCGGAGACAGGAAACAGCAATCACATCGCGGATTTGTGCGAGATATGGGCAAGAGGTCCCTTTTTCGACGGCCCTAATCCTCGCTTATCGGAAGCCGATGTGAAAGCCGCACTGGAATGGGTGCGTCAGCATTTCTTCATGATGGGTGCAGTCGAGCATACTCCGTCGATAGATTGGTTGCTGGAACGGGCGCGTGCTGCTGTGCTTCGATATGGCGTCAAAAACATCGTGATCGATCCCTATAACGAGCTTGAAGCATCCCGGCCCGACAAGCTGACCGAAACGGAATTCGTTTCGCAGCTGATTTCGAAGTGCAAGCGCTTTTCAAAACATCACGAATGCACGGTCTGGATGGTGATCCATCCGACCAAACTCAAATCAAATTCGGAAGAAGGAAAAGAGCCTGTGCCGGGTCTTTATGACCTCGCCGGGAGTGCGCACTGGCGCAACAAAGCAGATGCGGGGCTGGTCGTGTACCGCGACTATGCCGCTGATGCGACCTACGTCATCGCCAAAAAAATCAGACGCCAGCCCATGTGCGGCAGACCGGGTTCCGTCAAGCTCGAATTCATCGGCGCAGATCGTCGGTTCCGTGACATTCCAGATAGCTACGCAATGCTTGGAAAGGAAAGCATATGAGCCCTTCAGCCATCCCAACCCATGACGGCAACTGGATTGCCCGTTGCCCTGCCAGTGGAAAGACCGCCAGCGGTCAGAGCCGGGACGCCTCGCTGGTCAATCTTCGCACCCTGATTGAAAGGGACGCTGCATGAGCACGCTGCGCCCGATATATGCTTTCAGCCTGTCAGGGATAGAACCGAACACGCCGCCGACCGGTCAGCCGATCTTTGAGAATGTCGATCCGTCTTCGCTGTTTGTCGACGGTGCCTATCAGCGCGACGTGGGCGAGCGCGGGGTGCGCCAAATCCGCCGCATGATCGAGCATTGGGACTGGAGCAAGTACCAGCCGCCGGTTTGCACCTATGCGGAAAACGACGAAGGGAAAACCATTCTCAAGATATTGGACGGCCAACATACTGCGATAGCAGCCGCCAGCCACCCACGCATCGATACAATCCCGGTGATGATCGTAGAGGCGTCGGGACTTGAAGCCCAGGCGAAAGCCTTTATCGGTCAGAACACCGACCGTTTGCAGGTGACAAAGCTCCAACTGCATCAGGCCGCGCTTATCGCTGGGGATGAAGACGCACTCGATATCCAAAAGGTCTGTGATCGGGCAGGAGTCCGGCTCTTGTTGGCGAACAATGGGAAGTACGAAGCGGGCGACACGGTGGCTATCAGCGCTGTCTCAGCGGTCGTGAAAAAATACACCGCCATCAATGCCCGCAAAATTCTCGAAGTGCTGGCAAAGGCAGAACTCGCGCCGATCAGCACGCCGCATATTCGGGCGGCTGAACATCTGATGACGGCGCCAGACTATGCCGACAGTTTCGAGCCGGAAGATTTGACCGCGGCAATCGTCGCGCTCGGACCCAAAGCCGATGCGGAGGCGAAGCTTCTCGCGATTTCGCACAAGATACCGCACTGGAAGGCGCTGGCTGTCACTTGGTTCAAGAACACGAAGAAACGCAGGAAGGTGGCCTGATGACTACACTTGGTTACTTTCTGTTCGGCGTTGCCGTGGTGTGGTGGTGGAGTCCCAGAAGGCTTGGTCAATGGCTCCGCTCGGTAGCTGATGGGTTCGGCCCGATCAACATCAACATCAATCGAAATATCTATTTGCAACCGAAACAAGGGGATGAAGATGCGCATTCCTGAAATCCAGACTCGTCTCAAGCAAATCGCCGTCGAAACGGGCAACGCTGAAATTGAGCGGCTAGCAGGCCAGTTATCGCGTCGTCGCCCGCGCAAGGTCGCAGAGAAAGTGAGCCGACCGATAACGCCAGAACTTCGCGAAGAAATTCGAGCATATGCTCGCGAAAACCCTGAATTGGCGCAAACCCAGATCGGTAAGACGTTCAACGTCAATCAAGGCCGAGTGTCCGAAGCCTTGCGAGGCTTCCGCCGATGAATGTTTTTTCGCGCATCCGTGGTTGGTGGTGGCTTTATCGGATCAAGCGCCACATCGCCAAGTCCAAGAAGGCACCGGGCCGCGCTCATCGTGTGTGGCTGGAGAAAAGGACAGCGCTATGAGTGAACAGCAATACTTAAAAACGTCCTACGACGATAACCCAATCATGTACGGCGCGTTTGTTGGCTGTGTGAGTTGGGCGCTTGGGAACCCAGAAATCATCGCTTCATATCGCGAGGAAACTGGCGACCAGTTCCAACCGCCCAAGAATGCGATTGAAGCAAGCATCGATAAAGCCACCGGCAACGATTTGGCGTTTTTGCAGCGTTTCTCGGACTGGGTAGAGGTCAATTTGTTCGGTACGCCAGCACAGGTATTCGGAAGCGATGACCACGGCGCGATGAGGTAAAAGACATGGCAGCAACATCGATCAGCAAACACAAAGATTGGTACGTGATCCGCACAAACATCAAGTGCGAGGAAAAGGCTGCGACCAATCTTCGCCTCGCGGGATATGAAGCTTATCTGCCGCGCCAGCGCGTCGAGTTCATCCATAAAAGAACGCGGGCGAGGGTGGAGAAGGAGCGTCCACTTATGCAGCGCTACCTATTCGTTGCCCAAGAAAGGAATAACCCAGATTGGTTCAGGTTGCGCCGCTGTGAGGGCGTGGAGCGGGTTCTTGAATGCGGCGGTTCATATGTCCGCGTATCTGCCGACGCCGTTGAAGCCTTGTTTTTGGCTGAACGCGATATGCAATTCGATGATACGAAAGCGGCTCGCATCTATCGGGAAGAAGAAGCCAGAACAAAGAAGGCGACAGCAAAGCTGAAGTTCAGCAAAGGGCAGAGCGTTTCAATGGTGCGCGGGCCTTTTATCGACATAACCGGCGTCGTGGAAGAAGTCACCAGTTCCGGCAAAATCAAGGTACTGCTGAACGCCCTGAACAGCTTTGTACCTATCGAAGTAGGATTTGATGACATATCCCCAGCAGCGTAAAAAAGCGCTTTGCGCTTTACCACGAAATCAGGTATACACGCAATCGGATGATTTGATGTTCAGATGCGGACCTCGCTAGAGGGAATACTCGCCGGTCAAACCCAGCCGAGCCATAAGCGCATCGGTGCAGTATGGATTTTCATGTCCATAGTTCAGCGGCCTTGAGCCGCTTTTTCCTTTTCAGCAGTGTGGAGCACCGGTAGCTCATCTGGTTCATACCCAGAAGGAAGCGGGTTCAATTCCCGCCACTGCAACCAGTTACTAACCTGTCGCGCGTCGGCAGGCTCAAGGCAGGAATGCCTTGCTTATTTGCCTACGGTTTCGGGATGGCACTGCAACAATCCTTGAATAGCCCCGAGTTTTGTAGACACCCTCGGGTTAGGTTCTCTGCTGCTTCTCGAACTCGACGGGCGACAGCATCCCGTTTCTGACGTGCTTGCGTTTCGGGTTGTAGAACATTTCGATGTAGTCGAACACGTCCTGGCGAGC
>NZ_VCIG01000029.1 GCF_006345815.1 Ochrobactrum sp. CGA5
TGAATAGCCCCTAGATTTGTAGACGCCTTCTCCCCTAAATCTGAGGCAGGAGGCCTACATGGGCAAAGGCAATTTCACGGAAGAGTTCAAGCGCGACGCGGTGCGTCAGATCACCGAGCGTGGCTATCCGGTAGCGGAGGTCTCGCAGCGGCTGGGGGTCAGCCAGCATTCGCTCTACGAGTGGAAGAAGAAGTTCGGCATATCGAACGGCAAGACCAGCGACGAGGCCGACGAGATCAGGCGGCTGAAGAAGGAACTGGCTCGCGTTACCGAGGAGCGCGACATCCTAAAAAAAGCGGCCGCGTACTTCGCCAGGGATGCAAAGTGAAGTACGCGTTCATTGCCCTGTATCGCCTGCGGTTCTCGGTGCGGACGATGTGCCGGCTTCTCCATGTGCACCCGAGCGGGTTCTATGCCTGGCTGAAGAACCCGTTGAGCAAACGGGCCAGCGAGGACAAACGACAGACCGATCTCCTGTTTCAAGCTTGGGAAGAGAGCGGCAAGGTCTATGGCTATCGGAAGCTTCATGACGACCTTCTCGACCAAGGCGAGATGTGCTGCCCGAACCGCGTCGCACGTCTGACAAGGCTTGCCGGGATCAAGGCTGAGATCGGTTACAAACGTCGTCCTGGCAAATATGGCGGCCGCCCCTCCGTCATTGTCGATAATACGCTCGACCGGCAATTCGACGTCGAGGCTGCGGACAGGGCATGGGTCACGGACATCACCTATATCCGGACCGCCGAGGGCTTCGCCTATCTCGCGGTCGTCATCGATCTCTATTCCCGCCGGGTTATCGGTTGGGCAATGCAGAGCCGTCAAACCACGGACGTCGTGCTGCAGGCGCTGCTCATGGCGGTCTGGCGGCGCAAGCCGAAGGGCGAGGTGCTGATCCACTCGGATCAGGGCTCGCAGTTCACCAGCATGGATTGGGCCTCGTTCCTCAACCACCACAATCTGGTTCACTCGATGAGCCGACGTGGCAACTGCCATGATAACGCAGTCGCCGAAAGCTTCTTCAACCTGCTGAAGCGGGAGCGGATACGTCGAAAGGTCTACCGTTCACGCGCTGAAGCTCGCCAGGACGTGTTCGACTACATCGAAATGTTCTACAACCCGAAACGCAAGCACGTCAGAAACGGGATGCTGTCGCCCGTCGAGTTCGAGAAGCAGCAGAGAACCTAACCCGAGGGTGTCTACAAAACTCGGGGCTATTCA
>NZ_VCIG01000030.1 GCF_006345815.1 Ochrobactrum sp. CGA5
CCATCCGGCCCTCAAGTCTCAATCTCGTCTGCGCTCCGTCTCAGCGGTGCCGGGTATCTAGTCCACACCGTTCAGCGTGTCAACCCGTTTTTTTGAAGAAAATCACAAACTTAATCGCCGTTCTTTTCTCCACACATCAACAGAACCAAAGCCCCGTCAATGCGCAAAATCTACTCAAGCCAAGTATAAACCCAACCCTTTCAACCAACAACATGGACGCATCAACCTGCCGCTAGCAGCGTCGCCGCCATCGTTGTGGCGCCATATAGACCCCACTAAACAAAACTGTCAACG
>NZ_VCIG01000031.1 GCF_006345815.1 Ochrobactrum sp. CGA5
CCTGCGTCGCCGTGCTCTCGACGTCATGCGCAGGGACACGTCGAAGGGCTCGCTCTCCATCAAGCTCAAGAGGGCAGGCTGGGATGACGACTTTCTCCGAAACGTTCTCAATGGCTTACTCGCGTGAGCCATATGCGATTGCCCTGACTGTGACTACGCAGGTTCAATTAGCTGAGAATTAGAGCGGGTGTCGGCCTGATGCCGAACACGCTCGACGGCTGTCAATCGCGCGCGAAATCAGCGGCCGGCAATGAAGCCGGCCGCTGCAATTTTCATTTCTGCGGAACCAGATGGGAGACAACCGCCTTACCGCCCTTGTCCGCATAGGTTAGCTGGACCTTTTCGCCGACACGGAGTTTGGTGTCTTCGATCCCTTCGGGCAGGGCGTAAGTCTTGCCGTCCGACAGCGTGATCGTATCGGCATTCTTGCTGATTGCGGTGATCGTGCCGGATGTTTGGGCAGCGAATGCGGCGCTGATCGGCGCCAGCACCAGCATCGCGGCCATGATCATTTGCGGTTTCATTTGCTTTATCCTTTCAAGGTCTCGGCCGCCGATCTCTATCCTTTCCCGCAATGGCGGCCTGGGTTGCGAGAAAACAGGTTCTCACTCGCCTCTGAGCTTCTCCGTGACGTGTTTCCGGCTGCGCATTGCTTCACCTGTCGCGGCTACCAGAGCGGCGCCCGCTGCCGTGACGATGAGAGCAACGAGGTAGAGCCACGGCACCGAAAGCACCGCAGGTGGCGGGTCGAACACTCCGGTCAGCAGCTTGACGAGCACATAGGCAATCAGCGTGCCTGCCCCGAGACCCAGGACCATGCCGCTGCCGGTAACCAATGCCGCTTCGCTCCAGACGAAGGCGCCGAGCTGTCGTGGTCGGGCTCCCAGAGCCACGAGAACCGCGAAGGAGCGCTCGCGGTCGGCAAAGCCAAGGCCAAGGACCAGTCCGCCCGACGCAGCAAGCATGACAAGCGCGAAGATGAGTTCCAGCCGCGTTAGACCGGCGAGATCAACTGCGGTGAGGCTCGACCCTATCAGGGCTACGGTATCGCCGATCTGGCTGACCTTGACTCCGGGGAGGCCCGCAGTCGCATTTCGGGCGGACAAAGCGACGCGGGCGGGATCACCGTTCGATCGAATGAGAACAATCTCGTTTGCCGCGGAACCGGTTTGCCGGGCGATGTAAGCCGCGTTGGCGACCAAGAACGAATCCTTGGGGGCGGTCGGGAATTCGCGCACCACACCTACGATGTGAAAGGGCACGACATGATATTGGTGATCGGCCGCGTTTTGCAGGCGAAGGTTGATGCTGTCGCCGCGGCGGAGCTGATAGTCGTTCACGGTTTCCTGAGAGACCAGTACACCATCGGGCGTTTGCGCGAGGTCGACGAGTGTCGCCCTCGCATCGCCATTGGCAAAATAAGCGTCGGACATGGCCGTGGCTGTCCCGATGCGTGTCGGATCGATGCCGTAGAGATCCTGAAGGTCTGTTCCGACATACGCGTATCGGTGTTGCATCGGCTGGGCCGCCGCGACGCCCGGTAGCCTGGAAAGTGTGTCGAGCGCCTGAGACGCAGGTGCGGCGGATGTGCCCGTGACGGTGACGTCGGCGCCGTTGGTGAGTTCAGCGTCGACCCGCGCCTGGGCCTCATAGGTTGCGTTGAAAATCGCGGTAGACGATGCAAAGGCGAAAGCAAGCGCAGCCAGGCCGATGCCAGCAGTCAGTCGGCGGCCTTGGCGCTCAAATGTTGCCGCCACAACATCCGCCAGACGCCCGGCGACAGGTCGCAAGCCCTTGGCAATCAGCGGTCGGCCTTGCCGCAGCCCGGCCCCGACGAGCCGCATGGCCAACAGTGCCAGACCGGTCCATAGCATCATAGGCGCAAGGAAGGCGGTGTAGTCGACCGCCGCGGCCGTCACACCCTCCGGCGCGAGAACGACCTGATATCCGCTCGCTGCCGAACGCCAGTAGAACGCCGCAGCGAGCGCAAGCAGCACAAGGTCCAGATAACCGCGAGCCCACAAGGGTGTCCGATGCTCGCCGATCGGTCGCCGGCCCGCCGCAATGGTAGAGCTGCGAGCGTCACGCCAGGCGGGAAGCAGGATCGCTGCGAGCGACAGCGCGAGCCCAGCCACAGTACTGAGCAAAGGAACCGCCGTGCTGCGCAAGAGTGCCGCCCCGAGGACGAAATGTACCGCGAGAGCACCGAGGAGAATACCAAGGATCGCACCGCCGACCCCCGCGACGATCGCTTCAGCCGCGGCCAGACGAAGGACGGCATCGACTGTTGTTCCCCGCAAACGCAGCAACGCCTGCTCGCGACGGCGTTTGTCCCGCCCAGCTCCTGCAACGGCAAGCGTCAGCAGAATGGCCAGGATCGTTCCTGGGGCGCCGAGGAACAGAAAAACCAGTCGGGCGTAGAGGGCATCCTCGCGCGCCGCTCCCAGTCGAGCCGCCAGATTGTTGGCGAGCAGCGCGGTTCCAGCGACGCGGGCCTCGAAATTGTGACCTTGCTCGGTCGCCCGGATGCTCGCAGCGACCGGATCGGTGGGTAGACCGCGGTGATCGAGCTTGACGTGGAACTCAGTCTTGACGGTATCGGGCCGGCTTGCGCCCTGCTGTGCGAATACTTGCTGCCACTGGGACATCGGAAACAGCAGGACGTTGTCAGGCGGGGCTTGTGGTGCAACGCCTGGGGCGACGCCGATCGCCTGAAACATCGCATCGGCGTTGGGCAAATCGATGATGCCGGCGATCGTCACTTTGAAGTCTGGCGCCTGGTAGCTGTAGCGGCTTGCCAACATAAGCGCCTCTGCTCGCAAACATCGGCATTTTCTGCTCGAATTATCTGACAATGGAGCGGGCGTCGTGCTCACGCTCTTTGCCAATGTGCTCGCAAACATCCGGGTCTGCTTGCAAACATCCCCCACGTGCTCAGATTAATTGCCAGCGACGGCATGGTCAAACCGGGACGCCTGCCTGTCGTAGTTGCTCGGTCAGCTGACGGGAATATTCGGGATCAAGGGTGCCCGCCAGGAAGGCGCGGATATCCGACGGCCGAGCATTGAGGTGCGTGACCAGAGCCATCGCATCGTAACCATTTCGGGTCAACGTCGGTTCGAGATCGTCGATGGCGCGGGACAGGACCTGCTCGACGATTTCGGCGGTAACCGGCTTGGCGCCGAGGCGAAAGCCCTGCTCGAATGCGAGGGTGAGATGCATCTCGATCTGAAGCGGCGTGCGCAAACGTTCGGCGATGAGGTCGATGGCTTCTTCCTCGAGGAGTTCGCCAACCTTTACGCCTTCGGCCGCACAGGCGCCAAGCAGCCAGGCAACATAGTCGCGGCGCGCGGAGCCGATCCCCTCGTAGTCAAAAATGGTCGTGCGGTAGCCAATCTCCTCCATTTGCGGCCGGCGCAGATCATTGCGCAACCGGGGATGCCCGACAAGAAGTACGGAAAGGAGCACGCCGGCGTCGGCGACCACCTCCATCAGTCGCTTCAGGCCGGTTAAGGTCTTGTGGTGCAGGTCATGGGCCTCGTCGACCACGAGGACGATCGGCCGTTTGCCTTTTTTCATGATGTCGCGCAGGTCGCGCTCCCGGCGCTCGGCCTGCTTGGGGATCTTGACCTGCGCACGATCGCCGGGAGACAAGTCGTAGAACAGGGCTTCAATGAGCGATGGCAGCGAAGTGCGCCGCTTGTCGACCGCCAGCGATTTGGCGAGTGCGACCTTGCCGGCTTTGGTGAGTTCGGCCTCGATGCGGCGCAAAAGGTGGGTTTTCCCCGAACCGACCAGGCCGGAGACCACGACAAGCCGACCGGTCTGGACGGCCGCACACACCTCGCGGATGATCGTGCACTTCCTTGATCGTGCGAAACGGCCGCTCGACCTTGCCTTTCGCTCGCGCCGGCGTGCGCCGCTCGCTGTCCGACGGGGGCATATGCGTGAGAACCCGGACACCAAGGCTACCCATGACGGACTGGAAAACGCGCGAGCGGCTCACCGGCCCGTTATCCATATGGATGGTCGTTGGAATCCCCTGAAGCGGCAGTTCCGGTTCAGGCTTGGCGGCGAAGGCATTGTAGAGAAAGCGCAAGGCGGACTCCGCGTCCTCGCCGTAGACGGAGCGGTATTCCTGATAGCTCGCGCCGGAGCGATCATCGACCACGGAGAACAGCATCAGCGTCGGCCGGCCGCGCCCTTCCTCGACCCAAAGCGGCGCTTCCACCTGCTTCAGGTCGGACGGGCTCATGTCGAAGTGCCAGAGTTCGTTGGAACGCCGCGCCTGGAATCGGACGGCAGCCACCGGGCGGGTGACGCGCGCATAATCCAGGCCGGAAACACGCAGCAGCCGATCGACCGTTGCGCGTTTCAAGATGCCGGGCGGTGCACGGACCAGGCCATCGGGCGTCACCACGCCGTCTTCCTCAAGCAGCTTGATGGCGCGCGCCGTGGAGATATGCCGCCCCTTCCGGTTCGCCGTTCTGATCTTCAGGGCCGCGATGATTTCGGCATAGGTTTCCATCTCCGGCTGCGGGGCGATCCGGGAGGTTCCGTGATCGGCGCGCCGTACGGATTTCGGGCGGTTCAACTCCCGCAGCGCCCGATACAGGGTCCAGATCGAGATGCCGTAGGCATCGGCGGCACGAGCAACAATCTCGGTACGGCCTGGATCACGGGGAGAAAGCAGCGACAATCGGCGTCGAAGATCGACAAGAGCCTCTCCGGGCGGCCGCTTTCTCCGCTCAGCCATGGACGTCCTCGGATTCCACTGTTTTGGGAGAGCCACCCTTCTTGCCGATATGACGATAGAGGGTTGCAACAGATGGGGTATTCGGCTTGAGCCCATCCCCGGAGGTTGGATGCAGGGGTGCTGCGCTTCGAGCTGATGATAAAACGTGGTCTGTTTGGAACAGCCACAAGCATCAGGAAAGGAAGCGCAGCATGAAACATTATGCCGGA
>NZ_VCIG01000032.1 GCF_006345815.1 Ochrobactrum sp. CGA5
TTGCAACAGATGGGGTATTCGGCTTGAGCCCATCCCCGGAGGTTGGATGCAGGGGTGCTGCGCTTCGAGCTGATGATAAAACGTGGTCTGTTTGGAACAGCCACAAGCATCAGGAAAGGAAGCGCAGCATGAAACATTATGCCGGATTGGACGTCTCGTTAAAAGAGATCTCGATATGCGTCCTGGACGAAGCGGGTACGATCTGCCGCGAGATCAAAGTCCCCAGCCACCCGGATGACCTCGTTCAAACCTTGAAGAATCCCGCGTGGCAATTCGTTCGGATCGGACTTGAAGCCGGGCCGTTGTCGCAATGGCTATTCAGCGGATTGGCGGCGGCGGGCTTGCCGGCGACTTGCATTGAGACCCGACATGCGAAGGCATTCCTGAAAGCGCAGGTGAACAAAACCGATCGTAACGATGCGCGCGGCATCGCGCAGATGATGCGGGTCAGCCTGTTCCGGCCCGTGCATGTCAAGACGTTGGCGAGCCAGCATCGCCGGGCGCTGCTGACAGCCCGCAAATTGCTGCAGGAAAAAGCCATCGCCATCGAGAACGACATCCGTGGCTTGCTGCGCAACTTTGGGCTCAAGGTTGGCATCGTTGGAACGGTAGGGTTCGACGATCGTATCCATGAGCTTGTTGACGATACACCGGACCTCGGCGAGATCATGGAGCCTTTGCTGGCGGCACGGCAAAAGCTGCGAGAAACATTCACGGCTCTTCACCGCAAGCTGCTGTCGATCGTCCGGGAAGACGAGACCTGCCGACGTTTGATGACGATTCCCGGTATCGGTCCGGTTACCTCGCTTGCGTTCACCAGCACTATCGATGTCCCGGCGCGCTTCAGCAACTCCCGTGCCGTCGGCCCGGCACTGGGATTGACGCCGGTGCTCAACCAATCTGGCGAGAGCCATCGCGTTGGTCGCGTTTCCCTGTGCGGTGATGGCATGATGCGGGCCCTGCTCTACGAAGCGGCCCAGGTCATGTTGAGCCGGGTGAAGAAATGGTCATGGCTGAAAGCCTGGGCGATGAACGTCGCCAAACGGCGCGGACGGCAAAAGGCCATCGTTGCACTCGCACGCCGGCTGGCGGTGATCATGCATCGCATGTGGAGCGATGGCACCGAATTTCGCTGGACAAGGGAAAGCATGTCCGCAGCTGTCTGAACAGACTGACGGGAAGGAGATGATAAAGTTCCGCCTGCCGGTGGAAAGACGTCCTTCGCGGGACGATGGATGAGGTGAGTTCGCTTGGGTTCTTGTATCGATCGCATCATCGCGGTCAGGACGCGCAACAGATTGGGCCGCCTCATTCTACTGATCCCATAATGGGAGGGCCAAAGAGCCGATCCCGAAGAGAAGCAAGGGCCCGCGAAAGACGTTAATCACCAGCCGAGCGGAAAGCTCGAAAGCGCTTGACCTCAACACGCCGAATAGAGAAG
>NZ_VCIG01000033.1 GCF_006345815.1 Ochrobactrum sp. CGA5
GTCATTGATAAAAGCGGAGCCAATCTGGCTGGTGCGCAGGCTGTAAACAACATCCTGAAAATCACCGGTACAGGTAAAATGATCGAAATTCTTCAGGTCAAATATCTCAACAATATTCTTGAACAGGACCATCGCTTCATCAAGCGGATTACAAAACACACATTGGGCTTCAAGGCGTTTCACAGCGCTTCAGCAACAATTGCTGGCATCGAAGTGGCGCATATGATCCGCAAGAAGCAGTTCGCCAACAATAATCGCTCGCCATTCCAGCTCTTTGCGGAGCTCGCAGCATAAGTGCGTCCGGAGATACGGCCGCCTTTAATGTGATGAAAATTTTGCGACACAGCGGC
>NZ_VCIG01000034.1 GCF_006345815.1 Ochrobactrum sp. CGA5
TCCGGCATAATGTTTCATGCTGCGCTTCCTTTCCTGATGCTTGTGGCTGTTCCAAACAGACCACGTTTTATCATCAGCTCGAAGCGCAGCACCCCTGCATCCAACCTCCGGGGATGGGCTCAAGCCGAATACCCCATCTGTTGCAAACTTTTCGTCAACGATCGCTGATGTATGATCCGGTTTTCAAGCAAGCCGGGATTATGTGATGTTCAAGGGCCGTCATTTCGATAAGTCAGTAATCTTACTTTGTGTGCGGTGGGTGGTACCTTTCCTACAATCTGAGCTTGCGCGATTTGAAGGAAATGATGGCTGAACGCGGTATTGATCTCGACCATTCGACAGTCCACCGTTGGACGCAATATTTCAGTCCAAAGTTGCTTGATCGCTTCAACCGCAAGAAACGCCAAGTTTCTCGAAAATGGAACGTCGATGAAACCTAGAGCATATCCTTTGAACACTGAATCGATTTTGAAGTGACAATCGGCGATCTGTCTGATTCAAGGTTTCCAGTTATGGAGGCTTTTGATGGGACGAGCATTAAGCAGTGATTTGCGATCACGCGTTTTGAAGGCTGCAAACGAA
>NZ_VCIG01000035.1 GCF_006345815.1 Ochrobactrum sp. CGA5
TTGGTCTGCCCCCTGAAAAGTGGTCCTCCCTGAAGTAGGCTATTGAGCCGTAGGAGGACGTTGGAATGCCCCAGAAGAAGCACAAACCCGAAGAGATCGTCGCGAAGCTGCGCCAGGTCGATGTTCTGCTGTCGCAAGGAAAATCGGTTGGCGAGGCGGTTCGCACGATCGGCGTGACGCAGTTCACGTATTACCGCTGGCGCAAGGAGTTCGGCGGCCTGAAGGGTGACCAGGTGAAGCGGCTGAAGGAGCTTGAGAAAGAGAACGACCGTCTGCGCAAGGCTGTGTCGGACCTGACGCTCGAGAAGCTGATCCTGAAAGAGGCTGCCTCGGGAAACTATTGAGCCCCGCCCGTCGTCGTCACTGCGTCGACCATGTCGTGGCGAAGTTCTCCGTCTCGGAGCGGTTTGCCTGCAAGGTTCTCGGCCAGCATCGTTCGACCCAGCGCAAGAAGCCGCACGGCCGACCCGATGAAGAGGCATTGACCGCCGACATTATCCGGCTCGCTTCCCGGTATGGCCGCTATGGCTATCGCAGGATCACGGCGATGCTGCGGTCTGAAGGCTGGACGGTGAACGCCAAGCGTGTCGAACGGATCTGGCGGCGGGAGGGGCTGAAGGTTCCCCAGAAGCAACCGAAGAAGGGGCGGCTCTGGTTGAATGACGGATCGTGCATCCGGCTTCGACCCGAGCATCCAAACCATGTCTGGTCCTATGACTTCGTCGAGGGTCGGACCCACGATGGCAGGAGATTCCGCATGCTCAACATCATCGACGAGTTCACCAGGGAATGCCTTGCAATCCGCATCGATCGCAAGCTCAACTCGACCGACGTCATCGACGCCCTGTCGGACCTGTTCATCCTGCGTGGTGTGCCCGGCCATGTCCGTTCCGACAACGGCCCGGAGTTCATCGCCAAGGCTGTACGGGAGTGGATCGTAGCCGTCGGCGCAAAGACAGCGTTCATCGAACCTGGAAGCCCTTGGGAGAACGGCTACTGCGAGAGCTTCAACTCGAAGCTCCGCGACGAACTGCTCGACGGTGAGATCTTCTACAGCCTCGCCGAGGCCAAGATCATCATCGAAGCCTGGCGGCGGTACTACAACACCGAGAGGCCACACTCGTCGCTTGGATACAAGCCACCGGCACCCGAGGCCATCATCTGGCCTGCGCCAGCAAGCGGAGCAGCACCGTCATCTGCCCAGGCAATAGCCCCAAGGCCGAACATGAACTAAGATTGAAACCGGACCACCCTATGGGGTCAGGCCAAC
>NZ_VCIG01000036.1 GCF_006345815.1 Ochrobactrum sp. CGA5
AAGTACCTCGTTTCCGAGGTTGTGCCCTCGGCTGTTTTTCGGGTGGCCTCGACCCGTCCAAAAGCCTTCAGGCCCGGGAATTCATGATGCTCTGCCAGAGCCTTGCTCGAAACGACGGTCGCCTTTCGGGTTTCCGTCCGGCCGTGACCGATATCCTCGGAAAGCGCGCTTGGGTGCGCGTCTGGCTCGGCCCCGAAGCTGGCCCGGGCATCGGACAGGAGCGAGTCCTGGTTGGCCTTGAGCGCCAGGCACCAGTCGCCACCACCCGCGTTAATCGCAGCAACCGTACGGCG
>NZ_VCIG01000037.1 GCF_006345815.1 Ochrobactrum sp. CGA5
CCGATATCCTCGGAAAGCGCGCTTGGGTGCGCGTCTGGCTCGGCCCCGAAGCTGGCCCGGGCATCGGACAGGAGCGAGTCCTGGTTGGCCTTGAGCGCCAGGCACCAGTCGCCACCACCCGCGTTAATCGCAGCAACCGTACGGCGATTGCAGTGCAGGGCATCGGCGGTCACCACCTTCCCCTTGAGCGCGATCAGGCCAAGCGCTTCGATGGCGGCCTCCAGTTCCGTACCCCGATCGGCCGGCACGCTGGCCAGCGTCAGGCGCAGCCGCGCCGCATAGGCCGAGACCATCATCCGCGTCCGGCCGCTCTCTCCCGCATCGCGGGCCCCGCGCAGGGCCTTGCCGTCAACGGCGATCACGTCGCCATCACGAAGGAGGGCCGCGACATCGGCCAGCACGCGCCCGAAAGCCGCATCGAGCGCCTTGGGATCGATCATCCGGAACACGGCCGAGAAGGTGTCATGCGACGGAACCGCGTGCTTGAGCTTGAGGAAACCCCTGAAAACGCTTTCCTTTGCGCGCCCGAAGGCCGCCATCTCGG
>NZ_VCIG01000003.1 GCF_006345815.1 Ochrobactrum sp. CGA5
AAGCCCCGTCAATGCGCAAAATCTACTCAAGCCAAGTATAAACCCAACCCTTTCAACCAACAACATGGACGCATCAACCTGCCGCTAGCAGCGTCGCCGCCATCGTTGTGGCGCCATATAGACCCCACTAAACAAAACTGTCAACGGATAATCCATACTTTTCCCAAAAATTCTTTCCACAGACCAGCTATACAATAATGTCCGCCCCTAATCTTTATATATAGCGGCCATCCGCTTCAGGCTGAGAGCCATCCCATACGGTTGGCCACATCATCTGCGAGTGCGCGCACTCGCTTGCCCATATCCTCAATAATCTCAGGACGGGCCTCTGCTGCCATCATGGACAGAGCAATACCGGCAGTTGGATGGAAAGGCCGATCGCAGATCGCAGCGCCAATACAGAACATGCCTTCGCGCAACTGGCCATTATCCAGCGAATAGCCCCTTGTTTTCGCCTCGGCCATCTCCGTTTCCAACACCTTGAGCGAAGGGGCGCTGGCCGGTGTGATCAGCTCCGGCCATGCGGATGGCAGATGACGCGCCAGTTCCTGCGGCGACATGGCGGCCAGCATGGCTTTGCCAGTCGCGGTAAAGACAGCGGGTACGCGCATGCCGATGCGAAATGTGATTCCCAGAGGCGCGGTCGAGTTGCGGCACGAAAGATAAATGACATCCGGCCCTTCGAGATGCGAGAGCGTCAATGTATGCGCTCCCAGCCCATCCGCCTCCGCAACAGCTTCGTGAAATGCATCGACTATGTCGCTGCCCGCCATGAACACGTTGGCCCAGCGCACCGATTGCGCGCCCATCGTGAAACTTCCGTCACCGTTGAGCTTCAGCAGTTTGAGATGCACCAGTGTCTGGCAAAGCCCGTGCACACTGCTTTTCGGCAAGCCGGTCCGACGGGCCAGATCGGAAAGCTTGAGCCCGTCCGCAGATCCTTTGCCGCTTTCGTGAACGGATTGCGCAACCTGATCTAGGATTTGAGCGGCACGCATTACCGCCGGAACCAGCTTCTGGGAACTCTCTTCGTTGCTCACCGTTTTCGTCATAGCTTCTGCCGTTCACCTGTTCGACCGCCCGATTAACCGTTTGACTTTGGGTGCTACGGTCTGTTTAATTCAAAATATCGTAAGCTGTTCAATATACTGAACAAGCTTTCTCTGCAAGACTGGGATGGAACATCGATATGCTCGCTTTGAAAGACCCCTCACTGCTCAAATCGCAATGCCTTGTTGATGGGCGCTGGATAGACGCCACGGATGGCACGACGATTGAGGTGACCAATCCGGCGGACGGTTCTGTCATCGGCACGGTTCCCTCCCTTTCTGTCGCGACCATCAAGGACGTCATCGACGCTTCAGCGAAGGCTTTTCCGGCATGGGCCTCCAAGACGGCCAAGGAGCGCGCCGCGATCCTGCGCAAATGGTTCGATCTCATCGTTGCCAATGCTGACGATATTGCTCTTATCATGACATCGGAACAGGGCAAGCCGCTTACAGAGGCGCGTGGTGAAGTTCTCTATGCGGCATCGTTTATCGAATGGTTCGCTGAAGAAGCAAAGCGTGTTTATGGTGACACCATCCCTGCCCCGCAGCCCGGACAACGGCTGACTGTCATCCGTCAGCCGGTCGGCGTCACCGCCGCAATTACCCCATGGAATTTTCCCGCGGCTATGATTACCCGCAAGGCCGCGCCTGCCCTTGCCGCAGGCTGCACCATGATCGTGCGTCCTGCCGACCTGACCCCGCTGACGGCATTGGCCCTCGGTGTCCTCGCGGAAAGGGCAGGTATTCCGGCAGGTGTTCTCCAGATTGTTACCGGCAAGGCCCGTGAAATCGGTGCCGAGCTCACCAGCAATGACATTGTGCGCAAGCTCTCCTTCACAGGCTCAACCGAAGTTGGCCGCCTGTTGATGGCGCAATGCGCGCCGACCATCAAGCGCATCTCGCTGGAACTTGGCGGCAATGCGCCGTTCATCGTCTTCGATGATGCCGATCTGGACGCGGCCGTCGACGGCGCCATGATTTCCAAGTATCGCAATGCAGGCCAGACCTGTGTTTGCGCCAACCGCATCTATGTGCAGCGCGGGGTTTACGACAAATTTGCCGAAAAGCTCGCGGCCAAGGTCAAGGAACTCAAGGTCGGCAACGGCACAGAACCGGGCGTCGTTATCGGCCCGATGATCGAAGATAAAGCCATCGCCAAGGTCAAGGCGCATATTGAAGATGCCGTATCAAAGGGTGCAAAGCTCATCGCAGGCGGTAAAGAACTGGGTGGCCTGTTTTTTGAACCGGGCATTTTGACCGGCGTCACCTCGGACATGTTGGTCGCCAGGGAAGAAACCTTCGGCCCTCTTGCGCCCCTTTTCGCCTTCGACACGGAAGAAGAAGTCATCGCCATGGCGAATGACACAATTTTCGGTTTGGCGGCCTACTTCTATACGGAGAATTTCAGCCGTGCGATCCGCGTGAGCGAAGGGCTTGAATACGGCATGGTTGGCCACAATACCGGCCTGATCTCCAACGAAGTCGCGCCGTTTGGCGGCGTGAAGCAGTCTGGTCTCGGTCGCGAGGGTTCTAAATACGGCATCGAGGAATATCTCGAGACCAAGTATATCTGCAGCGCTTTCAAGCGCTAGAAATTGCTGTCGCAATACCGTTCCACGGTGATCAGCATCAAAGAAGATGGCGCGCATTGTTTGCGCCATTTTTTTTATTTATAGACGGTGCAAACAATCCGTGGGTGTTTGCCCGCCAATAATCCGGAAAATATATGCTACGCCGCCTTTACGACTGGACGATTTCGCTTGCCGCAAGAAAATCCGCCGAATGGTGGCTTGCTATTATCGCTTTTGTAGAAAGCTCTGTTTTTCTGGTGCCCGCCGACGTTCTGTTTCTGCCTATGGCGCTTGCCCGGCCCGAACGCGCCTGGCGTTACGCCTTCATCGCGACGGTTTCGTCCGTCCTCGGCGGCATTGCAGGCTGGTATCTCGGCTACCATGCCTATGAACAAATCGCCAAACCGGTGCTCGAAATGTACGGCAAACTGGACACATTCGAGCAATTGCGAGGCACGACCAGCGCCGATGCAATACTATTGATGCTGATAACCTCCGGCCTCGCGCATCTGCCGCCGATCAAGGTGGTGACGATCCTGTCCGGCGCAGCCGGCATCAATATCTGGCTGTTCATAGCATCGGCCATCGTCGCGCGCGGTGCCCGCTTCTATTTCCTGGCTTGGCTGCTGCGCCGTTATGGCGAACCGATCCGTGCGTTCATCGAAAAGCGTCTTGGGCTGATCGCAAGTCTCGTGGCCGTTGTCTTGATCGCGCTCTTCTTTGCTGTGAAATATCTTCATGCCTGAGCAGATCGCCCAAACTCGGTCAAAATAAATTGCTTGGAGACAGGCCAGTTTTTTCGCTTAGGTTTATCTAAACAGCCGCTTCAGGGAATCCCATATGGCCTTTGCACTCAATAATCCGGTCGGCAAAACACAGGTGTGGACCGCAGGCGTCATGACCATCGGCCTTGCCGCAACTGTCGGCACTGCGCTGGGCTTCGAACATCTGGCCGGCTTTATGCCCTGCAAGCTCTGCCTGGAGCAGCGCACGCCCTATTATCTCGGCGTTCCGGTTCTGGCCGCGGCCTGGGTATCTTACGCCTTGAAATGGCCGCCGATCCTGATACGCGGCCTTATTCTGATTGGCGCGCTGCTGATGACGTTCGGACTGGCGCTCGCTATCTACCATACCGGCGTAGAACTGAAATACTGGCCTGGCCCGGCGGATTGCAGTGCAGCCACGATGAAAATCACACTCGATGCAGGCAATCTGCTCGGTGATCTCAACGCGACCCGTCCACCAGCATGCGACAGTGCGCCCGGCTTCTTCCTCGGCCTGTCCTTTGCCGGATGGAATGTCGTCGCAAGCTTGCTTTTTGCAGCTATCGGCTACTACGGCGCTTTTGCAAAAGGTGGGAAGTAAGAGCGAATTCTGAGGGGTTAAGGCTCCAGTTCGACATCCCAGTACAGAAAATCGAGCCAGCTTTCATGAAGGTGGTTGGGTGGGAAAAGACGCCCGTTCTTATGCAGATCCTGCACCGTGGGCTGGACGGGCTTCTGACGCGGCCACATATGCGCGACGGCAGGCATCATGCCGCCCTTGCGCAGATTGCATGGTGAACAGGCGGCGACCACATTTTCCCACGTCGTCTCGCCGCCATGGCAACGCGGGGTAACGTGATCAAAGGTCAGGTCATGCGGCGAGCCGCAATACTGACACTCGAAACGATCACGCAAGAAAACGTTGAAGCGCGTAAATGCGGGATAGCGTGGAGGCTTCACATAATCCTTCAGGCAAATCACGCTCGGAACGCGCATGGAAAACGACGGTGAGGAAACGATGTGATCGTATTCCGCGACGATGTTCACGCGTTCCAGAAACACAGCCTTGATCGCATCCTGCCAAGACCAGAGCGACAGTGGATAATAGCTGAGCGGACGGTAATCCGCATTCAGAACCAGCGCGGGCAAACCACTGGTCGAAACGGTTCTGGGTGAGACGGCAACAGTCAAGGGCGCACCTCCTTCAGAGCAACTCCGAAAAAGGGCGAAATGGCTCTCCATGCGGAATTGCGCTTTCATCAAAGCGCCGCGCGTCCGTTTTGGGCGCAACAACGACGCTCCAACCTCGTGAGGACGGGACTGCAATCAGCAGAAAATCAAGCTTCTGCGAATCGAAATTCCATCATCAGCCGATGTGGATAATGTAAGCCCGACGTGACAGGATTGTGAAGCGGAAACGCATTTATGCCCCGGGAAACACGCAAGTTTTACAGAAGCGGCGCAGCTTCGCGTCCCTTGATCGCCGCATAGTAAGCCCAGAACAAACGCGCCGCCACACCGCGCCATGGTGCCCAATCTTCCGCGAGCTTGCGAAGTGTAACCGCATCAGGTCGGGTCTCATGGGCGAAGGCGTGGCCGACAGCCGTTTGCAGCGCAACATCGCCCGCCGGAAACACATCAGGATGCCCAGCCGCAAACAGAAGATAGACTTCGGCCGTCCACGGACCAATGCCCTTGATGGCAGTCAAAGCCTTGATTGCTTCCTCGGCGGGCAAATCGCAAAGCCCATGCAAATCGATTGCCCCTTGTGTCAAAGCTTCACTCAAGGCAAACAGCGTTCTCTGCTTGGGACGGGAAAGCCCGGCGAAACGCCATGCCTCTTCCCCGCCTGCAATATAGGCTTGCGGTGTCATCGGATCGATCACCTGCCTGAACCGCGCCCATATGGCGCTCGCACTCGCCGTTGAAACCTGTTGCGCAACGATAATAGAGGCGAGACTTTCAAACCCCGGCTGAGACCTGCGAAGCGGTATCTGGTGGGAACGGCTGCGAATATCCGCCAGCCGAATATCGGCGAGAACCAAAGCCTCCAGGCCTGCCTCAAGATCACTCAATGTATCGATCCGCCGCATCGTCTGGCCTTTCATTCTCTGGATGCACAACGTACCAATCGAATCAGATGACATTCAACTGACACCGGCAACTGAGATTGAAACTCAAACACCATGACCGTACCTGTGTTCCGCTTTGCCCCGAGCCCCAATGGCCAGCTTCACCTGGGCCATGCCTATTCAGCTCTTCTGAACGCAGACATGGCGCGAAAGAGCAACGGACGCTTCCTGCTGCGTATGGAAGATATCGACACAGCACGGTGCACACCAGCCCTGGAACAAGGCATTTACGACGATCTCCACTGGCTTGGCCTGACATGGGAAACTCCTGTGCGCCGCCAGTCGGAGCATTTCAGCGAATATCGCAACGCCCTTACCAGACTTGCCGATAAGGGCCTTGTCTATCCAGCCTTCCTCAGCCGAGGCGAAGTTCGCGAGCGAATCGGCGAAGCTCACGCCAAGGGCACGGACTGGCCTGCCGACCCGGATGGAACGCCACTTTATCCGCGGGACGAGCGCGATCTGACTGAAAAGGAACAGATGGAACGCATCGCGTCGGGCATGTCCTATGCGTGGCGGCTCAATATAGACAAAGCGCTTGGAGCAATCGCCGCCGCAGGCGAACCGCTCTTCTGGAACGAAAGCGGCGCGGGTCCAGATGGCGAAACCGGACGCATTGCCGCCGATCCATCCCGCTGGGGCGACGTAGTCATTGCACGCAAGGATACGCCGACCAGCTATCACCTTTCCGTAGTGGTGGATGATGCGCTGCAAGGAATTACGCATATCGTACGTGGGCGCGATCTGTTTCATGCAACCTCCGTGCACCGGCTGCTGCAAAAACTTCTCGGCCTGCCCGAGCCGCTTTATCACCATCACGATCTGGTGTTGGGTGATGATGGCCTAAAACTCTCCAAAAGCCGCAAGGATACCGCACTCGCAAGCCTGCGCGAACAGGGCTTTACGCCTAACGATATTCGCGCCAAGTTAGGCTCAGGACCCATTAATTTGACGGAAATGGTGTGAGGCCATCCATTGGGATACGAGGAGAAAAGGCGAAGGAAATATGGTTTATTTTCGAGTTTTTTCGACAAAACAGCCTGATGGATGGGCCACATCCTTTGGACACCGAAATGAACTGGCGATCTGCTGCGTCAAGCTGCTCGAGTAGGGGAAACACCCCGTTCTTCGCATCTTCCTTGCAGCTCCTGTCATTTCAGGTACCATTTTCATCAAATTAATGGGTCCTGAGTCTAAAGCTATGAAAGCGATTTTCGCCACAACGTCACAGATGATGTGCCCGCACACCGATTGACGAAAGGGCGCTAAAGCGGTTCAAAGGCATCTTAATGGCTGGTGTTGAAAGACACTGGCGGTATTTTTTTATTTTGAAGGAGGCGAAGCCATGGTTTCTCAGAAAGCCGGTAATTACGTTGAGATTGAAGGCTTGCGCGTTGCCCCTGAATTGGTGGAGTTCCTTGCTACGGAAGCAGCCCCCGGAACCGGTATAGAGCCGGAAAAGTTCTGGAAAGGCTTTGCGGCCATCGTTCGCGATCTCGCGCCGAAGAACCGCGCTCTTCTCGCCAAGCGTGACGAGCTTCAGGCCAAGATCGACGCCTGGTATAAAGACAATCGCGACAAAGGCTATTCGCAGGCTGATTATCAGCAGTTTTTGAAGGACATTGGCTATCTCCTGCCGGAAGGCGGCGAGTTCAAGGTTTCGACCGCCAATGTCGACCCGGAAATCATGCATATCGCTGGCCCGCAGCTTGTCGTTCCGGTCATGAATGCACGCTATGCCCTCAATGCTGCCAATGCGCGCTGGGGCTCGCTCTATGATGCGCTTTACGGCACCGATGCGATTTCCGATGCCGATGGCGCGGAAAAGGGCAAAGGCTACAATCCGAAACGTGGCGAAAAAGTTATCGCCTGGGCGAAGAATTTTCTCGACGAAAGCGCACCGCTTAGCGTCGGCAAATGGGCCGATGTTGCCGGTCTTGCCGTGCAGGATGGCAAGCTTGAAATCAAGCTCACAGGCGGTTCTGCAACGACGCTGAAGGATGAAAGCCAGTTCAAGGGTTATAACGGCGATGCCGACGCACCGACCAACGTGCTGCTGGCCAAGAACAACATGCATGTCGACATCGTCGTCAATGCGGACCATCCGATCGGCAAGACCGATCCGGCCCATATTGCCGATATGATTCTGGAATCGGCCGTCAGCACGATCCAGGATTGCGAAGATTCGATTGCAGCCGTCGATGCCGAAGACAAGATTGCCGTCTATCGCAACTGGCTTGGCCTGATGAACGGCAAGCTGGAAGACACGTTCGAGAAGAACGGCAGGCAGATGACCCGCCGCCTCAACGGTGACCGCACCTACAAGGCTGCCGATGGTTCCACGCTGACGCTCAAGGGCCGCTCCCTGATGCTGGTCCGCAACGTCGGCCACCTGATGACCAACCCGGCTATTCTCGATGGCGAAGGCAATGAAGTGCCGGAAGGCATCATGGACGCAGCCTTCACCAGCCTGATTGCGCTGCACGATATCGGCCCGAATGGCCGTCACATGAATTCGCGCGAAGGTTCGGTCTATATCGTCAAGCCGAAGATGCACGGGCCGGAAGAAGTGGCATTCGCCAACGAAATCTTTACCCGTACCGAAGAACTGCTCGGCATGAAGCCGAACACCCTTAAAATCGGCATCATGGATGAAGAGCGCCGCACCACGGTCAACCTCAAGGAAGCGATTCGCGCTGCGAAGGAACGTGTCGTCTTCATCAATACCGGCTTCCTCGACCGCACGGGTGATGAGATCCACACCTCGATGGAAGCTGGTCCGATGATTCGCAAGGGCGACATGAAGCAGGCCGCATGGATCGGCGCCTACGAACAGTGGAATGTCGATATCGGCCTTGAATGTGGCCTTTCCGGCCATGCGCAGATCGGCAAGGGCATGTGGGCCATGCCAGACCTGATGGCTGCAATGCTGGAACAGAAGATCGCCCATCCAAAAGCCGGTGCGAACACTGCATGGGTTCCATCACCAACCGCTGCAACCTTGCACGCCACCCACTATCATCAGGTTGATGTGGCAGCGGTTCAGGAGAAACTCAAAAGCCGCCCGCGCGCCAAACTCGACGATATTATGTCGGTACCGGTCGCAACGCGCCCAAACTGGACACCGGAAGACATCCAGCACGAAATCGACAACAACGCGCAAGGTATTCTCGGCTATGTCGTGCGCTGGGTCGATCAGGGTGTTGGCTGCTCGAAAGTGCCGGACATCAACAATGTCGGCTTGATGGAAGACCGCGCAACGCTGCGTATTTCTGCACAGCATATCGCAAACTGGCTCTATCACGGCGTTGTTTCGGAAGCGCAGGTCATGGAAACCATGAAGCGCATGGCCGCCGTCGTAGACAAGCAGAACGAAGGTGATCCACTTTATCGCCCGATGGCCGCCGACTTCGACAAATCGATTGCTTTCCAGGCTGCCTGCGATCTGGTCTTCAAGGGTCGCGAACAGCCAAACGGCTACACCGAGCCGGTCCTGCATCGCCGTCGCCTCGAATTAAAGGCGCAAGGCTGACATAAATAGGCGCAAATAAGTTTAATTGCGGCGGGAGAAATCCCGCCGTATTCTTTTGCCTTCTATCCAAGATAGCGCTTGACTCCATTATAATAGATATTAATTCTAATATAATGGAAAATTTAATCGGGCATCTCGACACCGCTATTGGCGAAAACCTGCGCCGCCTGCGTATTGCGCAAGGTATGACACTGGAAATGCTTGGCGATGCGTCAGGTGTCAGCCGTGCAATGATCTCGCGTATCGAGCGTGGCGAAACCAGTCCGACAGCGCAGTTGCTCGCCCGCATTTGTGCAGCCCTCGGCACATCGCTTTCAGCCTTTTTTGCCGATACGGAAGCGCCGCTCTCTCCCCTGCTGACACTTGACCGCCAGCCGGTCTGGCGCGATCCGGATACAGGTTATATCCGGCGATCGGTTTCACCACCGGGAACCGGATCGAACATCGATATAATCGAGGTCGAATTTCCCGCAGGCGCAAAAGTAGCCTTCGCGCCACAAGCAGCCAATGCAGGCATCACGCAGCATTTATGGCTCCTGAATGGCCAAATGGAAATCACGGTTGGAGAAACCGCTTACCAGTTGCACACCGGCGACTGTCTTTACATGCCGCTCGTTGAAGGCATCACATTCCATAATCCCGGTACGGTGGCAGCTCGCTATGCAATCGTACTCGAACGCCGCAATAATCTTTGAAAGCAATAAGCATGATTCGCGTTCTCAATTTCGAAGAAGCCAAAGCTGCCATCCCCGCACTTGCCGAAATCATCGCCGACTGTGTTAAAGGCGGCGCATCGGTCGGTTTCATGGCACCATGCGAGCCACTAAATTTCGTGCCTTATTGGACACGTGTGGCGCAGGAAGTCGAAAGCGCCGATACGTTATTGATAGTTGCCGAACATGATGGCGAAATCGTCGGCACGGTGCAGCTCGGCCTGTCACAAATGCCCAATCAGCCGCACCGCACAGATCTGAAAAAACTGCTGATCCACCGCAAGGCGCGAGGTCTTGGCCTTGCGCGCCAACTGATGCAAACCGCTGAGGAAGAAGCACGACGCCATCAAAAAACACTTATCTGCCTTGACACGGCTACGGGAAGTCCGGCGGAGGCAATCTATACACATCTCGGCTGGGAACGGGTTGGCGTCATTCCAAACTACGCGCTTTATCCGGATGGTAGCCCCTGCGCGACCACACTCTTCTATAAAGGCCTTTGAAATGACCCTCACTATACGCCACGCATGTGAAGCTGACCTCCCCGTCCTGCTTGCGATCTATAATGATGCGGTCGAGAACACACTCGCTATCTGGAATGACACACTTGTCGATCTGGAAAACCGTCGTGAATGGCTCAAAAACCGCAATCGTGACGGTTTTCCGGTTCTTGTTGCCGAACGTGAGGGACAGGTCGTCGGCTATGCGAGTTATGGCCCTTTCCGCCCGTTTGAAGGTTTCCGCCACTCATCCGAACTCTCTGTCTATGTGGCAAGCGATGCACGCGGCGGCGGCATCGGCCGCTCCCTTCTGGCCGAGCTTGTGGAAGAAGCACGCGAGCGCAACGTCCATGTGCTCGTGGCGGGCATTGAAGCTGGCAATGCGGCATCCATCGCGCTGCACAAGTCGCAGGGCTTTGAGGATTGCGGCACATTGAAACAAGTCGGCCAGAAATTCGGACGCTGGCTCGATCTGACTTTCATGCAGAAGATACTCTAAAGGTTACTCCTCAATACAAAACGCAGCGGGTTATTGCGCTGCTGCACAGTTTTTGTTTATACAGAGCCATTCGCAAGGACCCGGTGAAAGCCCGGGTGGCTCTTCTGGCCGCCTATCCGCCAGACAACGCAACAACATCCCCAATTTTTACAATCGGCCATGTTGAGTCGGATATTTCTATCCGTCTTCTATTTGCGGAAAATTCAATGACACGTCTTGCTGCCTACCGCCGCGAGTGGTTCTCCAATATTCGCGGCGATATTCTATCCGGCATCGTCGTAGCGCTTGCCCTTATCCCCGAAGCCATCGGCTTTTCGGTTATTGCAGGTGTTGACCCCAAGGTCGGCCTCTATGCCTCTTTCGCCATTGCCTGTGTTTCCGCCTTCACAGGCGGACGTCCCGGCATGATCTCTGCCGCCACGGCGGCAACTGCCGTGGTGATGGTCTCACTCGTCAAGGAACACGGGTTGCAATATCTCTTTGCAGCGACGATCCTGATGGGCATCCTGCAAATCCTTGCGGGCCTCCTCAAACTCGGACGCCTGATGCGCTTCGTTTCGCGCTCCGTCATCACGGGTTTCGTCAATGCGCTGGCGATCCTGATCTTCATGGCTCAGCTACCGGAACTCATCCATGTTCCGGTCGAGACATACTGGATGATCGCGGGCGGCCTCGCCATTATCTACCTCTTTCCGCGCGTGACCAAGGTGATCCCCTCGCCGCTCGTCGCCATTGCCGTACTCACCACGCTTGCATGGACGACTGGCATGGATTTGCGTACCGTCGGCGATCTCGGCGAACTGCCCTCTGCATTGCCGGTCTTCGCATTACCGCAAGTGCCGCTGACGCTCGAAACGCTTCAGATCATCCTGCCCTACTCGATCACGCTTGCAGCGGTAGGCCTGCTCGAATCGCTGTTGACCGCCCAGATTGTCGATGACATGACGGATACCAGCAGCAACAAAAGTCAGGAATGCATCGGTCAGGGTACCAGCAACATCGCCTCGGCGCTGATTGGCGGCATGGGCGGTTGCGCCATGATCGGGCAGTCGGTCATCAATGTTTCATCCGGCGGTCGTGGAAGACTGTCAACCTTCGTTGCAGGCGCTTTTCTGCTGTTTCTGATTCTGGTTCTTGATGATCTGGTACGGATCATTCCAATGGCAGCCCTTGTGGCCGTCATGATCATGGTCTCAATCGGCACATTTTCATGGCGTTCGATCCTCGACCTGCGCCGCAATCCGCCGTCATCCTCCATCGTCATGCTGGCAACCGTTATAACGGTTGTTTCCACCCATGATCTGGCCAAGGGCGTTCTGGTCGGCGTTCTGCTCTCGGGTGTGTTCTTCGCTGGCAAGGTCGCAAAGATGTTCCGCGTAAACGAAATCATAAATGAGGATGAAACCGAGCGCACCTATACCGTTCAGGGCCAGATCTTCTTTGCCTCGGCGCAAAGCTTCATCGCAGCTTTCGATTTTTCGACACCTGCGAAGAAGGTGACTATCGATGTCAGCCATGCCCATCTTTGGGACATCACTTCTGTCGGCGCGCTCGACAAGGTGGTGCTGAAATATCGTTCCAGCGGCACGGAGGTTTCGGTTATCGGCTTCAATAAAGCCAGCGCCGATATGATCGACCGCTTCGCAATCCACGATAAGGAACACAGCGTCGCGAGCCTCGCAGCACACTGAATTTTAAAAAGGGCCGCTTTCGCGGCCCTTTTTCACTTCGCCTGCAGAACAGCGCTGCCGGTCGATAGCTCGGTCAGGCCGATCTCGCCTTCAACCTGATCGCTGCGGGCCATCAGATAAAGACCGAGGCCACAGGTCAAAGCGGCGATGAACACCAGATACCAGGCATGCGCCATCGGGTTGACCGCCAGAAGCGAGGTAACGATCACTGGCGTCAGGCCGCCGAATATCGCATAGGCAACATTGTAGGAAAACGACAGGCCTGAGAAGCGAACAGGAGCGGGAAAGGCGCGCACCATCACATAGGGAACTGCGCCCACCATGCCGACAGAAAGCCCCATCACCGCATAAAGCGCGAACAGCACCGGAAGCGAAACCGCCGCATAGGTGTAGAAGACAAAAGTCGCGATACCAAAGAAAAGGCCAGCCACGGCAAAGAAGCGTCCACTGCCGATACGATCGACGATCGCACCTGCGGCAACCGTGCCGAACATCAGAAACAGCGTGCCGAAGCTTGTTGCGGCAAGCGATTGCAACGGCGTGTAACCATAGAGCTTCTGCAGGAAGGTAGCAGTCATGAGCGTAGTGACAACGATGCCTGCCGATAGTATCCACGTGAGCAACATGGAAATGATGACGCCATGCATATGGTTGCGCAGAACGGTGCCGAGCGGCAGCTTGTCTTTCAGCAAATGGCTGTTCTTCATCTCGGTAAAGATCGGCGTTTCCGCCAGCCAGCGGCGCAGATAAACGGCCAGCAGGCCGAATATCCCGCCGATGAAGAACGGAATGCGCCATGCATAGGCGGACAATTCCTCCGGCGTGAAAATCCAGTTGATGGCAGTCGCGATCAACGAGCCGATCATGATGCCAAGCGTCAGGCCGGAGCAAAGGAAGCCGCACGCCATGCCAACGCGATTGGCGGGCACGTGCTCGGCCACGAAGGTCCAGGCGCCCGGCACTTCGCCGCCAATGGCGGCCCCCTGCAACATGCGGAAGACGATCAGCAGGATTGGCGCGCCAACACCAAGCGTTGCATAGGTCGGCAGGCAGGCCATGGCCAGCGTGGAAATCGACATCAGGAATACCGAGAAGGCAAAGACGCGCTTGCGGCCAAATTTGTCGCCGAAATGCGCCAGCACGATGCCCCCAACCGGGCGCACCAGATAACCTGCCGCAAAGATACCGAAAGTCTGGATCAGCACCAGCCAGTCCGGCATATCGGGCGGAAAAAACAGATGTCCGATGACGCTCGCAAAAAATACGAAAATGATGAAATCGTAAAACTCCAACGCGCCGCCAAGGGCCGAAAGGCCGAGCGTGCGGAAATCCTGCCGGTCAAGCGGACGCGGACTATTGCTTGCATGGAGATTCGTCGATGCCATCGATTAGCTCTCTTTTGATCTGGTAGCTGACATGGCCCCCTCATTTCAGGGCCGCGTTTTAATGCGCCAATTGTGCCCACACTGCAAGACTTGACTTACCGATGCCAAGGCATATTTTAGAACTATTCTAAATCTTGGATTCCCCACATGCTGAGCAGATTCTTTCGCAACGACCGACGCCCCTTCGATTCGCTTTCCGAACAGGAAATCCTTGCCCTCGCCATATCCTCTGAAGAGGACGATGCACGCATCTATCTGGCCTATGCCGATGGCCTGCGGGATGAGTTTCCGCAATCAGCGAAAATCTTCGAACAGATGGCAGCGGAAGAACACGGGCACCGCGATGCGTTGATCGAACGCCACAAGGCCCGCTTTGGCGACCGGATTCCACTGATCCGCCGCGAACATGTCAGCGGCTATTACGATCGCAAGCCGGATTGGCTGGTGCGTCCGCTTGGCATCGACAAGGTGCGCGAAGCCGCCTCGGAAATGGAGGAACAGGCCTACCGGTTTTATGTCGAGGCTGCAAAGCGGGTCAGCGACGCAGACACCCGCAAATTGCTGGGCGACCTTGCCCAACAGGAAAAGCAGCATGGCGCCAAGGCCGAATCGCTGGAACACACGCTGACACCGGAGGATGTGCAGGATGAGGAGCGTGCCGCCGAACGCAAGCAGTTCATCCTCACCTATGTCCAGCCGGGACTTGCTGGCCTGATGGACGGCTCCGTCTCAACGCTCGCCCCGATCTTCGCAGCCGCCTTTGCCACGCAAGATACATGGCAGACTTTTCTGGTTGGCCTGTCCGCCTCTGTCGGTGCCGGTATCTCGATGGGCTTCACCGAAGCGATCCACGATGATGGCAAGCTGTCAGGTCGCGGCTCGCCGATCAAGCGCGGCCTGTCCTGCGGTATCATGACGACGCTGGGCGGCCTGGGCCACACCTTGCCCTACCTGATCAAGGATTTCTGGACCGCGACAAGCATCGCAGCAATTCTGGTGTTCTTCGAGCTCTGGGCGATCGCCTTTATCCAGAATCGCTACATGGAAACACCATTCCTCCGCTCTGTGCTTCAAGTGGTTCTAGGCGGCGGCCTTGTGCTGGCGGCAGGCATATTGATCGGAAACGCCTAGAACAGGCCTCTATAAAGCAGGAACCGGCTTTCTCATAAAGTAAGAAGCGCTCTAAACTGTCGCGGCATCCTGCGGTCGAGAGATCGGTTCCTCGAAGGTTTCAATCACAATGCGTCCTTGCCGGGAAACAGTGACAAAACTGTTTGCCGGCACCGCCATCCAATTGGCAGCCTCGCCGTCCAGTGGCTCAGATACCACACATATACCGGCCGCTCCGCCCATTGTGGCCGTATAAAGCGTCGGCGCAAATGCGTCGGTCGCATAGCGGATGGCATAAAGTCGGCTGCCATCTGAAAAGGCCGCAGTCAGCCGAAGAAATGGCGGCACGCCGCCACGCACCGCCTCCTCAACGACGGTTTCAACCATGCGTTTCATGGCAAGCACAGGATCATTGTCGAGACCAAACTCCAGCATCAGAAGAAAGATCAGCTCAGAATCGGTTGCGCCATGCTTTTGCGCATAGACTTCATCGCTCAAATGGCTTTCCAGCCTGCGGCGCAGCCGGTCGAAATGACCGATCTGACCATTATGCATAAAGCTCCAGCGCCCCGAAACAAAGGGATGGCAATTGGACCGACTGGTCAGTCCGCCAGTTGAAGCGCGCACATGCGCGAGAAAAAGGCGTGACCGTATCTGTCGTGCCAGACTCTGTAGATTCTGATCGGACCATGCAGGAAGAATATCCCGATAAAGCCCTGGCTCGTCACGGTCTCCATACCAGGCGACACCGAAACCGTCGCCATTGGTACGTGTTTTCGCTTCTTGCGCATCGTGGCTCTGCGCCACGAGCGAATGACAGGGAGACGATATGATGTCTTCCAGATAGGTTTCAGGTCCGAGATAGGCGGCCCAACGACACATTTGCGATCCGGTACTTACCGGCCCCGGTTATGCGTCCGCTCATAAAGCTGGCGAACGATTGTGCTTGCCGTCTTCTCGAACAAAAATGGCAAAATTGCATGGATCAGTGCTGCGAATGCCGCACAAAAAAGCTTGAATGAAAAACGACCCGCAAAGGCCATATGCTGGAAATAGGTCTCGTCAACCGACTGAGGGTGCTCGGTAAAGAGGCGTGTGATGCGCGTGGTCATTGGAAATACTCCCGTCAATGAGTAAGTTGTTCCCGCTTATGCGGCGCATTTCGCGCCTTTCTGGAAAATCATTCTAGCAAATACGCCTGAGATGAAATCTCAAAATATCCTTGATAGTTACGACTTTGTGGGACAAATATCCCATTATGAAACCAGTTCTAGATGAAATTGATCGAAAAATCTTGGATGAGCTACAGATTGACGGCACCCTATCCGTTGATTCTCTGTCCGAACGCGTTCATCTTTCCCGCAATGCCTGCTGGCGACGCGTCAAGCGTATGGAAGATGAAGGGGTCATCAAAGCGCGCGTCGCCCTGGTTGATGCCGAGATGGCCGGTTGCGGCCTGTCCGTCTTCATTCTCGTGCGCACATCAAGCCATGATCCCGATTGGCTGTCGAAGTTTCGTGGTGCTATGGGACGTTTTCCAGAAATCGTCGGGGTTTATCGCATGACCGGCGACCTGGATTATGTGCTGAAAGCGCGCGTTTCCGACGTCAAAGCCTATGACCGTCTCTATCAGCGGCTGATAGCCAGCGTTCCGCTGTCGGATGTCTCGGCTTCATTCGTCATGGAAGAGATCAAGGAAACGACTGCGGTGCCGCTGAAAGAATAATGGCGCGGGGCACTGGAGCATTTATCCCGAAAGCGGGAATCCGTTTCGGGATAAAAACCCGCGTACAAACAAATGAACAAGGTATTTCAGAGCGCGTTTCCCTCCGTTGAATCGGATCGGCGCTCTAACTCATTCGACTTCGGGCGCAGTCGTGTCGACCCTCGTTTCATTCCCGTCGGGTTATGCTCTAATGGCTGGCCATTTCACGACAGAGCGCGGCACAACGCTCACAGACTTCCACGCAATTTTCCATACCGCCAACCTCGCGGCATGAATCTGCACAAGCGTTACAAATCTTCGCGCAGGCATCGCAGGTTTCTCGGTGAAGGGACGTGTTAAGCAACATCAGATGCGCTGCCGTCCGACAGCTTTCAACACAAGCCAGCATGATGCGATAATGTTTCGGCTCGACATGCGCACCGCCTTCTTCAAGGCAGTGATTGGAGGCAGTTTCGAGGCAAACGCGATAGCAATCCAGGCAGGCGTCGATACATTTATTCATTTCAGGGCTTGGCATTTTTCTAATCCTCATTCTTGATCCAGAAAGTCCAACAGGCGAATGAGCGATTTGTTCCAGAAGGGCCTACGAACCGGCTTTTGCACGCCAGACAGGCTATGCCGGTGTAATTTGCATGATCCTGTGCGGTACTATCATTGCAAAACGCCAAATAGACGGTACACCTTTTATTGGTTTTCACGTATGAGCGTCGCCAACTTAACTTCTCGCAAGAAAGGCCCCCTCATGACCGTAGCATCCGCTCAAGCGCCAACGCTCGGCATCATCCGCCTCGAACATGCGAAAGGCCTTGAACTTCCGGCCTATGAAACGTCGGGTTCGGCTGGCATGGACCTGCGGGCAGCCGTTGCCGAAGACCGCCAGATCGTTCTCCTGCCGGGACGCCGCACGCTTGTGCCGACAGGGCTGATCTTTGAGATTCCCGCAGGCTTTGAAGTACAGATTCGTCCCCGCTCGGGCCTTGCCTTCAAGAATGGCATCACCTGTCTCAACACGCCCGGCACCATCGATTCCGACTACCGCGGCGAGGTGAAGGTTCTTCTTATCAATCTCGGGGATGACGATTTTCGCATCGAACGCGGCATGCGTATTGCGCAGGCCATTTTTGCGCCGGTCATCCAGCCCAAGATCGAAGAGCGCATGGAAGTAACCGATACGGTGCGCGGTGCTGGTGGCTTCGGTTCGACCGGCACAGCATAAGCGTCCGAAAAGCCCGGCTGAGCCGGGCTTTTTATTGCCTATTTTACTGCGTGAGAACGGCGCGCTGACAAAGAACACCGGTGACCTGCACATCAGCTTGTCCAATCTTGACCCCGAGCATATCCAAAACCCCGAAAAGCAAGCCATCTACCGTCGGGCCCAATGGCGTGAGCAATGTTCCCAGAAGTTGGGTAAGGCCTCCCAAAGGTAGCGGCAGAACGCCAATCAACACGACTTCAAGATCAAGACCGGTTATCAAACCGCCGAATAGAGACCCAACAAGTTTGTTGGTATCAGCCGTCTGCACCCGTTTAGCTGCGATATCGGCAGGAGTGAAGGTTATGATTTCCTGCGTTGGGTTGCCAAGGGGGAGTTCAACGCGCCCGCGAAGCTCCGCGACTTTCAGAAAAACCACTTTTACTTCAGCAATAGTCGTCTTCATGACGACCGGTGTCTTACTGAAATTCTTCATCAAGTCGATATCGGTATCACCGAGATACACGCCAGCCACACCGGGCTTGACACCGAGTTTCACTGTGGCACTGCCGGGCCCCTGCGGACAGCTTATACTTTTCAATTCTGCTTCACCGCTCGCAATGTCAATAAAGATAGGCACATGAACATTCGCAAGATAGGAAACAATACCGTCATTGCCGACGTCGAGTGTCAGAAGCAGGCGTATCTGTGCGGTACGCACCAAGGTGCCTGCTCCACCAACGGCAAAGAACGGTGTGTTCTGTGCGGGCTCGCCAATCGCGATATCCAACTTTAGCCCCAATAGTCCCGGCAGTTTTATTCCGCTGCCAAGCTGGAGTTGATGCTGGCCTCCCAACATTGCGGCTGCAGATATCATCTGCAGGACGTTGGCGGTAATATTGTAGTTATTGGATGACCCGAGCGTTGCATCGGCTATTGATCCAAGACCCAATAGCTTCCCGACCGGCAGCTTTGTGCTGAGCGCACCGGCATTTTTGCCGAGAACGGTAAGGGCAGCCTTTGCCGCTGGATTATTCGTTATAACCTCCGCCATAACGCTTGCGAGCGCACCCACAGATACATTTGTATCAAGCAGATCCTGGTAAGTGCCTGCCGTCAAATTCACCGTGGGCGACAAGGCCAGCCTATCGAGAAAGCCGAGCAGATTAATATCAGTCGCCGCAAGTGCGTTATAATCTGCCAGCTTCAAATCAATGGTAGTTCCCAGGAGCCCACCAACGAGAGCGTTTAATGCGCTATTTGTCGTATTCAGGCTCAACAGCCGCGAACCGATCGAAAATGCCGCTTCCGCCTTCGTCGCGGCCATGCCGGTTGCGCCGAGCGCAGGCCGGTCGATGAAGGACTGGCCGAAATAGAGATTGCCAGGGCGCGCCAGACGGACGCGAACCGCGTCGGGGCTAGCGCCGCCCACCACGAAACGGTTCTCGACAGCGCGGTTCTTGTCGGGAAAGTAATTGCCCTTCTCCACCCAGACGCGTGTCTTGTTGTCGGTCTTTCCATCGACCACGGACGGATCGTAAGCGCCTGTCATCAACACTGGATCAAGGCCGTTCGCCCGCAATTGCTGCAACACCGCATCATCGGCCTGCGAAATTGAGGCTGCACCCGCGACAGCGGCGAAATCCGCCATGCTCTGCAACTGGCGCCGCTCCAGAAACAGCGAACTCGTGTCCACGCAAAATGCCGCTACCGCAAGGAACAGCGGAGACACCAGCGCCGCCATCGTTGCCAGATTGCCACCCCGTGCATGCAAAAAACGTGATACCAACCCCCGCATATAGAATCCCCCGCCCGTGTCAGATTCCGCCAAGTCTTATTGTCGATGCCCTTGTAATGATCGTGTCCGGAAGCGGCAGCCCCGTCATCAGGTTCCAGATAGGCAGGTTTTGCGCATCGTAGCGGATCGTGACCGTGAACTGGTTCGGGTCTGACTGGGCATTGTCGACACTCACCTGCATCTTCACCGGGTCGATCAACGAATATTTTGCCGCGTTGTTCTGGATATAGGCTGTCGCCAGCGCCTGCCGCTCCGACGGATCGATACCCGCCAGCGCCGTCCGCGTGGCATCGGCCGCAAGTTGCTGTACGGCATTCGCCACGCCCAGATAAAGGCCGAAGGCGATCATTCCCATAAGGATCAAAAGAAAAACCGGCGCCAATATTGCGAACTCGACCGCTGCGGTGCCGCTTTTATTTTGCTTGAAAAATAACAGTAAATGTATTCGCCGACGCAGGTCAGAAAACCTGTTCGATACGAATGAATACCATTTTTGCCCCATAATAAGGTAAGCCATTTGCCCTCCCGTCAAAGAGCATTGAAACCTTATTCCCATTTCAGTCCAAAGCAACATGCATCATACATGCGCCGACCATCCACCATTGCGGACAAGTCACGTTTTAAATTCTTTTGTCTACTTTCGGATGTAGATTCACGACTGAATTTAATCAGGAGATAATTTAAGAACACTTAATTACTGCAATCATTTTGTTATTATTGGAAAATTCCAAAACAATAACCGCAGGTTGTACATTGACAGCAACTTGGTGGGTCTGATCGCTTCCTGGCGGGCGATGACGATAATGGGCTGGCCGTCATTCGGCCCTTGTGTCACCGACAATTATTGCATGACAAATAATTAAGATGAAATCCTGAGCGGAGAAGCATAGATATTCCGCTAGATATCCATAGTGGGCAAGCATTGTCCCGCCTTGGTTGTATGCGACAGACAGTTTGCGGGACATAGATACATCTCCAGAGGTCGGAGATTCTGAAAGCTTGAGGGTTTGACGGTGCTTACAACTTCCGATTCTTCCAAAACCGAGCGGCGAAAGGCACCTTCGCAGAAACGCGCAAGCCGCTGGTGGCTCTGGCTTGCCATTGCCGCAATCGTCGCTGGCGCGAGCTGGTATTTTTACGGGTCGGGACAGGCCGGCGGGCAGAAGACGAGCTATCTTGCCGAAACGGTCAAGCGCGGAGACATCGAAAACGCCATCACCGCTGTCGGCACACTCAGCGCGCTGCGCAGCATCAATGTCGGCGCCCAGGTATCCGGTCAGCTTAAAAGTGTGAAGGTCGAGGTAGGTGATCAGGTCAAGCAGGGTCAGCTTATTGCTGAAATCGACCCCTCGCCTTTCGAGAAGAAAGTGGAAATCGCAAGCGCGCAGCTCGACAATCTCAAGGCACAGCTTTTGAGCAAGGAAGCCCAGCTAACCCTGAAGAAAGCCAATGCCGCACGCCAGCGCTCGCTTCTGGCCACGCGCGGCGTATCGCAGTCCACCGTCGATCAGGCCGATGCCGACCTTGCCATGGCCGATGCGGATGTGAAGGCGCTCGGCGCGCAAATCCGCCAGCAAGAGGCCCAGCTTGCCAGCGACAAGGTCGATCTCGGCTACACCAAGATCTACAGCCCCATGGAAGGCACGGTCGTCGATCAGGCGGCCAAGGAAGGGGAAACCCTGAATGCCGTGCAAAGCGCGCCGACCATCGTGACCGTGGCCGACCTCAAAGTCATGACGGTGGAAGCGCAGGTGTCGGAAGCCGACATCGGCAGGCTGAAACCCGGAATGCCGGTCTATTTCACTCTGCTCGGCCAGCCTGAAAAGCGCTTCACCGGCACGCTGCGCCAGATCAAGCCGACGCCCGCGACCGAAAACAATGTCGTACTCTATTATGCTCTGTTCGACGTTCCGAACCCGACTGGCGAACTGATGATCGATATGAGCACACAGGTCTATTTCATTCTTGATGAGGCGAAGGACGTGTTGATCGTTCCCTCTTCGGCGCTGAACTACAAGCGCGAAGGCCAGAACCAGAAAGGCAAGCCGCAAATTTCGGTCAACGTCGTCAGCGACAACGGCTCGGTCATCGAACGTCAGGTCCAGATCGGCGTACGCAATCGCGTACAGGCCGAAGTCAAAAGCGGCCTTGAGGAAGGCGACAAGGTCGTCGTCACCAGCGCTTCCAGCGGTGCCGAAGCCGCCGCGGGACAGCGTGGCCGCAGGCCGGGCATGCGTCTGTTCTGATGAGCCACCCCATGCCCGACAATCCCGTATCCAAATCGCCCCTCATCAGACTGGATGATATCCGCAAGACCTATCACAATGGCGATCTTACCGTTGAGGTACTGCACGGCATAACGCTCGATATCCAGGCTGGAGAGTTCGTCGCGATCATGGGCGCGTCTGGCTCCGGCAAATCAACGCTGATGAACATTCTAGGCTGTCTCGACAGCCCGAGCGGCGGGCAATATCTCCTCGATGGCGAGGACGTCTCGACACTGGATGCCGATGCACTGGCGGCATTGCGCCGCCGCACATTCGGTTTCGTCTTCCAGAGCTACAACCTCATCTCGACCTCGACTGCACAGGAAAACGTCGAAGTGCCTGCGATCTACGCGGGCCTGCCCGCATCGGATCGACAAGCGCGTGCCGCCGAACTGCTCAACTCGCTTAAGCTCGGTGATCGCCTTGATCATCGTCCGAACCAGCTTTCCGGCGGCCAGCAGCAGCGCGTCTCCATTGCCCGCGCGCTCATGAATGGCGGACGTATCATCCTTGCCGACGAACCGACCGGAGCGCTCGACAGCCAGAGCGGGGAGGATGTGATGGAACTGCTGCGCTCCATGCATCGGCAGGGACATACGGTCATTGTCATCACCCATGCCCGCGAAGTGGCCGAACGCGCCGACCGGCTGATCGAAATCCGCGACGGCCAGATACTCTCCGATACTGTAAAGCGCGCCATTCCCGATACTCAGGCGCCATTCCGGTTGGAGAAGAGCATTGAAGGAAGTTCCGCCCGTATCGCTGATGTTTCGGAAGCGGTGAAGATGGCAATGCGCGCATTGCGGGCCAATATCTTCCGGACGATCCTCACTCTGCTCGGCATTATTATCGGCGTCAGTTCCGTGGTGACAATGCTCGCCATCGGCACAGGCGCACAGAACTCGATTCTCGACCGCATCAATGCAATGGGCACCGATCTTATTCTGGTGCGTCCCTCCATGGCGGGTTTCCGAGCGACCGGCTCAATAGCGACTTTGGTTCCCGAAGACGCCACCGCCATCCTGGAACTGCCGAACATCAGAACCGCCGTTCCCGAAGTCACCGGCACGGTGACGCTGCGCCGTGGCAACGTCGACTACCAGTCGCAGGCAAACGGGACTGTTCCCGCCTTTTCCGAGGCCAAATCGTGGAAGGTTGCCACAGGCGATTTCATCAGCCAGAGCGATATGGACAATTATGCGCCCGTCGCGGTTCTGGGCAAAACTGTCGTCAACACGCTGTTCCCTGACGGCAGCAATCCCATCGGCCAATATATCCTGATCCAGAAAATTCCGTTTCAGGTGATCGGAACACTGGAGCCGAAGGGCGCAGGCTTTGGCGGTTCGGATCAGGACGATGTGGTCGTCGTGCCGCTTTCAACCGGCAATTTGCGGCTGTTCGGACAAAAATATGTGCGCACCATCACAGTGCAGGTAAAGGATTCGGACCTCATCAACACGACGCAGGAACAGATTCAGAACCTGCTCGACCAGCGCCACAAGAAACGCGACACGATGATAACCAACATGTCCTCCATCCGCGAGGACGCGACGGCGATGGGCAATACGATGACACTGTTTCTGGGGTCCGTCGCCGCAATCTCGCTTCTGGTCGGCGGCATCGGCGTCATGAACATCATGCTGGTGAGCGTGACCGAGCGCACGCGTGAGATCGGCGTGCGGATGGCAACCGGCGCACGCCGACGCGATATCCTGCTGCAATTCATCACCGAGGCATTGACCGTATCAGCCATTGGTGGCGCGTTTGGCGTCGTGATTGGGCTGGGCGCTGCGGCGATCGCTGACTGGGCCGGTCTTTCGGTCGGCTACAGCATGGGGCCCGTCCTGCTGGCCTTCGCCTGTGCTTTCGCCACCGGTCTGATCTTCGGCTTCCTGCCTGCACGCAAGGCTTCTCGCCTGCTCCCGGCTGTGGCACTGTCATCGGAATAGTGAAACGCCGTTTGGGAGGCAGCACAGCGATGATTCCCTTCAAGCAAAGCCTGTTCGCAGTCGCAATAATGTCTGTCGCCGTTGCTGCCCTGACGCAGCCTGGCCGCACCGAAAGCTGCAACCGCGAGAGCTTTGAGAATGCGGATTACATCATCTGCGATGCCAAGGCCGATGGTGCAGGCTTGCACCTGTTCTGGAAAAATGCGGATGGCGAGCCCTATCGCAATTTTTCAAAACTGGCCGATGCCGCCGCAAGCCAGGGCAAGACACTGCTTTTCGCGCTCAATGCCGGAATGTACCAGCCTGATTTTTCACCGATGGGCCTCTACGTCGAAGATGGCCGCGAGCTTCGTCCGGCAAGCAAGACAACGCCTGTTCGCGGGTCCGCTCCTGTGCCTAATTTCTACAAAAAGCCGAACGGCATCTTCTATCTCGGCGCAAAGGGTGCGGACATTCTGCCAACAGACCGTTTCCTGAAACAAAAGATCAAGCCGCTAATGGCCACCCAATCGGGGCCGATGCTGGTCATCCGCAACAGGATCAATCCGATTTTCATCATCGGCTCAACCGACAAGACCCGGCGCAGCGGTGTCGGAGTTTGCGATGGCGGCGCGATCCGCTTGGCAGTCAGCGAGGACGCGGTCAATTTCCACGACTTCGCAAGACTGTTCCGAGACCATCTCAAATGCCCCAATGCCTTGTTTCTCGACGGCGGCGGCGGTGCTGGCATCTATGTTCCAACGCTGGAGCGGAACGACATATCCTGGCACGGCGGCTATGGTCCGATGTTCGGGCTTATGGAGTGATGCAGAACCTGCAGAAATGGAAGAGGTCGGCCTGATTTACAGAACGGCCTTTCAGATAATTCCCGCTTGACCGTCTATTTGAACAGCAGCGGCAAGGTGATAGGCATGCGCGCTTTGGCAATGGCTGCCGGCGGCGCAGGCACCGGAGAGGCGCGACGTGCAGCTTCCAACGCGAGCCTGTCTGCGTCCGGATTTCCGGACGAACCGGCCAGACGAGCCGAGAGCACATTACCCGAAGGATCAATCACGAAGGTAACCTGAACGAGCCCCTTGGCATTACGTGATCTGCGCTGCAGGAAGCGCACATTGCGTGCCATATGGGACTGGAGCTTTGAAGTCCATTTTGCTGAGCTGACCCCAGCCGAAGCCGAGTTTTCACCTTGACGGTTTGCTGCAGCCTTCACACCCGCATCTGCATCCACGCGCGGTGCAGCGGCCAGGCGGGTTTCTCGCGCTTTCTCGGCCTTCTTTGGCTGTGGCTTTTCTACCTTGGCCGGTTTCCGCTTTTCGACCTTTTTCGGTTCCGGTTTCACTTCCGGCTTTTCGACCGGCAGCGGAACTGCGATTTCAGGCTTCTCAGCCTCAACCACATCAGGAACCACTTCTTTCGGCTCCTGAATGGCCTGTGGTTCAGGCTCAGGTTCGGGTGGTGTCACCTCTTCCGGTTCTGGCTGCGGGGTCGGTTCAGGCTCGATCTGTTCCTGCGGCACTTCAGCCGTTTCTGGCTGGGCTTCCTCCGCAATCTGTTCTTCCATCGGCGCTTCCGGCTCCGGCGCAAACTCCACCACCATTGCGGCAACCTGGGCGCCGTCGGGTTGGTCTTCTTCCTGTGCCATATGGACGGCATAGGCGCCAGCGGCGTGAACTGTCAGAACAATAATGCCCGCGCCAAGCCAGCGCCCCGCATCATGCCAGAAGGAATGATGATGAGTGTCAGCCGAAGCCACCTTTACCGGGGGATGGTCGGGCGGGAGTGCATTCATTGCGCAACTCCCTGCGATGTCGGTGCGGAAGACGACGCCGGATCGGCCCCGGTAGGATTCGCGCCCACTGTTTCGAGCCCTACCAGTGCGATCTTCAGATAACCTGCCTCACGCAGAAGATTCATCACCCGCATCAGCTCGCCATAGCCGACATTCTTGTCGGCACGCAAAAATATCCGCGCTTCCTTGTTTTTCTCGGACTGGCCATCCAGTACCACACCAAGGCGCTCGCGGGCCACTACATCATTGCCGACACTGATGCTGAGATCGTCCTTCAAGGTCACATAGAGCGGCTTGTCGGGGCGCGGGGCTGGCGCTGCCGTCGAGGCAGGCAAATCCACCTTCACGTCCACAGTCGCCAGAGGTGCTGCCACCATGAAAATGATGAGCAGAACCAGCATGACATCGATGAAGGGCGTCACGTTGATCTCGTGATTCAGCTCGAGATCGTCACCGCTGCCTTCGCGAACTTTACCAGCCATGGTGTTTACTCCGCTGCGTGCAGCGTGCCTTCACGCACACCGGCCGTTCTGAAATCGAGGTCGCGGCTGACAAGTCGTTCTACCCCTGCCGAAGCATCGGCCAGGAGAGACCGGTATCCGGTGATGGAACGGGCGAACACGTTATAGATAACCACGGCAGGAATAGCGGCGACGAGACCGATGGCCGTCGCAAGCAGCGCTTCGGCAATACCTGGCGCCACCACGGCGAGGTTCGTGGTCTGCGCCTGACTGATATTGATGAACGAGTTCATGATGCCCCAGACCGTGCCGAACAGGCCGACAAACGGCGCGACCGAACCGATGGTCGCAAGTATGCCGGTGCCCTTGGAAAGACGACGCCCGGCCTTGGCTTCGATACGCGACAGGCGCGACGAAACACGCTCCTTGAGACCTTCGCCACCGGCACGAGCCAGCGCTGGCACCGAAAGGCGCACTTCGTCTTCCGCAGCGCGGACCAGAATTGCGCCCGGCCCCTTGGCGCCGTCGAGCGCGCGGACAGCTTCGGCGAGCGTTGCCGAATGACCGATAACTTTCAATGCCTTGGTGGCACGGCGGCGTGCACCGGCCAGCTCGAGCGTCTTGGCAACCCAGACCGTCCATGTGGCGAGCGAAGCCAGTGCCAGACCGATCATCACGGCCTTCACAACCCAATCCGCAGCCATGAACATGCCCCATGGCGAAAGGTCATGCGGAAGAATCAAACCGTTCTCGCTTTCAACCGGCGCGGCGGCGGGAGCTGCAGCAGGCACTGTATTGGCTGGTGCGGGACTGGAAGACGCCTCTATAGAAGGGGCAGTAGGGACATTCGTCGACGGGGTTGCATTCTGGCCCCCATCTTGGGCCAATGCAGAAGCTGCACCCAGCAAGCCGATGCTCATCGCCGCAGCCATGAAACCTTTTCGCCAGAAACCAGTCATTTTGATCGCCTTTTGATTGTTCAAATCTGCGCGCACATGACCAAACTTCATGCAGGCCGTCGCGCCGCCTGTTGGGCTTCTTCTTAACGCCCAATAATATGATGACGCAAGTCATGTTTTAGTTTCAAAGGCATTTTCGTCCTGCAATCCAAGGACAGGCAAACAATTTTCGGCGCTTGCCTTTTTGCCAGTTGCACATTCGTGACAAATCAGACCTGATAGGGTGAAACAACCGCCTGAGGATTGGATTTAAAAGAGAATTCCAGGCGCGGGAGGAGTATAGTTCCGGCCAGGCCGGCATTCTGGAGGACATGCCAATGATGCTCAAGGATATTCAGACACTTGAACATGCGGCACGCACCGCCATGGCGGGAAATGACGATCCACTTCCGGTACAGCAGCGTTCACTGAAGCCAACCCATATCGGAGTGGCATTCATCATGCTGGCAGGAGCAGCTTATCTGCTGCTGGCCTGAAACGCAGCACTTCAACTCAAGGGAGCACCTGCCCCATTTCAGTCACAGAGAAGACATGCGCTTCATAATTTCGACGTGCGAATAACACAGATTTTGAGCGGAACTGAAACACTTTCCACTCGTTTTTTCTCCTGTTGACGGCGAGATACCCTCTCGCCTTCGGTTTGCCTTAATTACCGACAGGAGTTTCCATGAAAAGACTTCTCGCCTCCACGGCTCTTGCCGCGCTGATCGCCCTGCCCGCCTTCGCGCAGGATGGTTCACCGATCTTCTCCGATGAGAAACAGGAAAAGCCGATTGCCAGCGAGAACGGTTACTTCGTGGCATCGCCCGGCCAGCTTCTGGTGTCGGGCTTCATCGGACAGGCGGTCTATAATGGCCCTTCCAACGATGCCGCGAATATCGGTACAGTGAATGACATGATCCTCGGCGCCGACGGCAGCCCCCAGGCCGTTGTCATCGGAGTGGGTGGCTTTCTCGGTGTGGGGGAAAAGAATGTCGCAATCGGCTTCGACCATCTGTCTTGGGTGGTTCGCGATAACGGCAAGCGCTGGCTGATTGTGGATGCCACCAAGGAGCAGCTTGAGAAAGCGCCGGCATTTGACCGCAGCGCGGCCTTTGAAGCGGATGGAGCGCCACGTACGGAGCCGCCCGTCGCCCAAAAGACGATCACGATGCAGAAGGCCGACAGGGAGGCCGCCGAGGGCATGAAGCCGGTGCCCTCCGAAGGACTAAGCGCCGACAAGCTGATCGGCGCTACAGTTTTCGGCGCGGATGAGACAAAAATCGGCACAGTGGGCGATGTACTGATGTCCGCTGACGGTCAAACAGAGGCCTTTGTGGTCGATGTGGGCGGTTTCCTCGGCATCAACTCCAAGCCGGTAGCCGTTTCCATTGCAAATCTGGATGTGGCGACCGGCAAGGACGACAAGTTGAATGTCTTCACACAATTCACCAAGGAACAGCTCGAAGCGCAGCCTGCCTATTCGGATGAAGCCTACAAGAAGGACCCGGAAGGTACGATCCTTCACGGCGAAGCGGAGTAGATTCCGTGACGGTTACGGAAGCATTGCACACGATGCTTCCGCGTCTTACCGGCAATCACGCCTGTGTTTACCCCGGTATTTACCATGACTTGCGACGACCGGCCGGTATGGTTGCCGGTGACGGGATTGCATGCAACCATTAAGTCGTCTGCACGTTATCCAAACGATAGGCAGAGAATGAACAGGAGAGCCGATATGGCGCGAGCATCCGCGAAGACAAACAAAATCGAAGAAAAGATTGAAGAAGCACTGACCGATGCCAGCACGCAAGATCTTCAGGCTCAGGTTGAGCAACTGAAAGAAGACATTGCTGCCATTGCGGCAACACTTGCCAATCTCGGTTCGCAGACGGTCCGCGATGCGAAACGTAGCGCGAAGGAAACCTATAAGAGTGCCTATGTTCAAGGTGAGGACGCCATCGACGATCTACGCAACAAGGCGCAGGATGTGGAAGCCCAGCTAACGGCAACGGTGCGCGAACGCCCGATTGCATCCCTCGCAACTGCACTCGGTGTCGGCTATCTGCTGGCCCTCCTCTCGCGCCGCTGAGGCGGATCATGTTGAAAGCTCTCATGCCCCTGTTGGCTGCAATGGCAGGCGAGGAAGTCAAGTTCGTCGTCGGCCAAACAAAACGCGCGGCGCTTTTCTGTGCGGCCATCGCCATTTTCGTGATCATCGCGATCACCTTTCTCTGCGTCGCCGCCTTTCTCGCGCTGGCGCAGAGCTATGGCGGGCCGCTGGCGGCTCTCATCCTTGCTGCATTGTCGCTTATCGTGGCGCTGCTCATTCTCGCAGTGCTGAAAATTAGGGCCGCGTCCGAAGCCAAAAAACGCAAGCAGAAAATGGAAGCCGACAAATCGGCAATGGTGGCGACGGCAGCAATCGCAACGGTGCCTGCTATCCTCAAGCGGCCAATACTCGCCGCCGCCCTGCCGCTTGCGGGCATTGCTCTGGTCTCACTTCTTTCAGACAAGAAAAAGCGCCCTCCGCAAAGCTGACCGCATCACGCCCATGAGGCAAACGCCGACATTATTTTGTCGGCGTTTTCATTTCCTACCGTGATCTGTTTCCGACATTGTCATCCGTCGGATGTGTGCGCTGAGCAATTGTCGGAAAGTATCAAACATCACATTCATGCGCCAGCGACGACAGGCGGACAACAACCCTGGTTCCGACACCGTCATCTGTCTTGCAGTAAACCGGCTTTTCGCCGAACTGCATGCAAAGCTGCTCGACAACCAGTGTACCAAGACCGTTCTTTTCGCCTGTTTTCTGATGGTCCTTGTCGAAGCCCACACCGTCATCTTCCACGACCAGAACAGGAACTGAGTCATCTCCCGGCTTCATGCTGATCCAAATGTGCCCTTCCGAACGTCCCTTGAATGCATGCTTGATCGCATTGGTAACCAGCTCGCCCAGAATAATACCGATCGTCGTTACATCACGCGCTTTGAGATCCAGTGGTGCGAAATCGGTCGTGAACCCGATCTTGCGGTCCTGCCCGATTGCGTTGCGAATATCGTTGATGACGGTTTCCAGAAAGTCGTCGACGCGGGCGGATTCCATGTCCTCGCCCAGACGCAGGCGCCGGTGCGCCGTCGACACGGTCTGGACACGATCACGAGCGGCGGCCAGAGCGGCACGTGCGTCCTCGCTCCGCGTCTGACGCATCTGAAGGCCAAGCAGGGATGAAACCGTTGCCAGAGAATTGCCGATACGATGATTGGTGTCCTGCAACAAAAGCTCGACCCGCTCGCGCTCGCGCTCTGCAATGCGGCGTTCCTGCTCAAGCTCGGCGGTCCGTTCCTTCACGCGCTGTTCCAGCAATTGCTTTTCGGACAGTAGCGCCGTCTGTCCCTCGAACATCGATCGTGCATAACGCTGAACACGGCTGAACAGCAGAAGCGCCAGCATGGCGGCCGAAGCAAGCGCTACCATGGACGTCGCCGTCATCCAGTAGCGCATGACTCCGATCCGCTTGTTGCGTTCCAAAAGCTGTTGTTCTTCCGCATCGATAAATTGCGTAACGGTGTTGGCTAGCTGATCCATCAGCACCTTGCCTTCATCACCACGCACTTTCTCAACCGCCGCCGCAACGTCGCCCGACTGGGCAAGATTGACCGTCTCGCGAACATCTTCCTGTTCGCGCTCGACCAGCGCGCGAATCTGCTTGACCCGCGCCTCCTGCAACGGATTCTCGTCCGTCAGGGCTTCGAGATCAGTCAGCGTCTTTTCCACACTCAGGATCGTATTTCGATAAAGATCGAGATAGGACTCATCCAGCGTCAGAAGATAACCGCGGCGGCTCATCTCGATATTGCTTGCAAGACGGGCAACCTTGTCGACCTGCTGACGCAAAGCGTAATTGCGGGAAATATCGACGACTTGATGACTGACCCCGGACGACAGAAAAAGCGTCATGATCGCCGACAGCAGCACAAGGCCAAGCGAGACGATAACCGCAACCGGCTTCGACGACGATTGAAGCAGTTTTTGCAACAAGGCTGATGGCAAGGACGCAACCCACAAATAAACGATCACTCTGCTGATAAGAATATCAGCAGAAGCTAACCTACAATTGGCTGGAGAAAATGCAATCGCTGTGGGCGAAAACAGGTGACTGTTTAAGATTGTGGAGCATGTCGTTCAAAAGCGGAAACCGATTTTGAGGTAAAGACATATGACACGCCATGTAGGGAAATCTGTCCAATGGACAAACAGCCGGAACGCGGACCCGATTCAATCAGATCGAAACGCGCTCTAAAGAGTTCCCCCCTTTTCCGTCGGAAAGAGGGGGGGCAAGAACTCTTGTGTTACGCGAAGCTTCTCAGAGTTGCCCGCGATGAATCGGCATCCGGGCCATAATCGCTTTCGCCTTCGATCTTGAGAATTTCCTGCAGACGCGTCCGAGCGCGGCTGACACGGCTCTTGATCGTGCCAACGGCACAACCGCAGATTTCTGCAGCTTCTTCATAGGCGAAGCCCGAAGCGCCGATCAGAATGATCGCTTCGCGCTGATCGTCGGGCAATTGCTCCAATGCTGCACGGAAATCCTGCAGATCGAGCGTGCCATATTGCGAAGGATGCACGGCGAGCTGCTCGCTGAAAACGCCATCCGTGTCCTGCACCTCGCGACCGCGCTTGCGCATCTGTGTGTAGAACTCGTTGCGCAAAATGGTGAAGAGCCAAGCCTTCATATTCGTCCCCATTTCAAAGGACTCCTGCTTGGCCCACGCCTTCATAATCGTATCCTGTACGAGATCATCAGCCTTGTCGTGCTGGCCGATCAGCGACACCGCAAAGGCGCGAAGACTCGGCAGCGATGACAGAAGCTCCCGCTTGAACTGCGCATTGCTTTCAACCGACTGACCGGGTGCTGTGTTCACGCATACTCTCCTGTTCAGCCTGATCGAGTTTTTGGAGAAGATCGAGGAACCGATCCGGGATCGTCTCATCCTGTATCGAGGTGTACAGTGCCTTTAGTTTCAATCCGACTTCGCAATTTGGTCCTAATATATCCTTCTGAACGCGCCGGGACGACCGAACCCCAGCTCCATTCATTTGAAGGTTTTCTTTTTCTGCCATATCTTGATCGTTCCGGGCTGATTGCCCTACCCTATTAATCTAAGCCCCTGCTTGTCCGGGAAATGCACGGACTATCAAAAAGTTCCCTAATATATCTCCCAATGTCGGAACTTTTTTCGAGGCGCCCCGTTTAGAGTAGCATAATGCTGCGCTCAAAGCATGGGTGGGAGAGGACAAGAACCTTGTCCACACATGTACATTGAATGAACGAAAGCGGCAGTTGAGGAGTTCCAATACCATGACGTTATCGACGCGTATCGCGCCGCACCTTCCCTATCTCCGTCGTTTTTCTCGTGCTCTTACCGGTTCCCAGGCTTCCGGTGACGCTTACGTAGCGGCTGCCCTCGAAGCCCTGATTGCAGATGTGAGCATTTTTCCGGACGCGTCTTCCGACCGGATCGGCCTCTATCGCCTTTTCTGCCATCTTTATAAGACGGCTTCCGTTCGAGTGCCGGAATCGGCATCTGAGTTTGCGTGGGAACAGCAGGCGGCAAGAAATCTTTCGCATATCGCGCCCCTGCCGCGTCAGGCATTCCTGCTTGTGGCGGTGGAAGGTTTCTCCGACAAGGAAGCCGCCGAAATTCTTGAACTGGACGATGCTGAGTTGAGCCGTGCGCTTTCGTCTGCATCGACTGACATCTCGCGTCAGGTCGCGACACGCATCATGATCATCGAGGACGAACCACTGATCGCGATGGATATTGAGCAGATGGTTGAAAGCCTCGGCCATGAAGTGGTTGGCATCGCACGCACCAAGGACGAGGCGCTGGCGCTCTACAAGCAGGAAAAGCCGCGCATGGTATTGGCCGATATTCAGCTTGCCGATGGCAGCTCCGGCATCGATGCAGTGAATGAAATCCTGCAGAACGACACCATCCCGGTCATTTTCATCACTGCCTTCCCGGAACGTCTTCTGACGGGTGAACGCCCGGAACCGACCTTCCTCGTCACCAAGCCGTTTAATCCAGATATGGTGAAAGCGCTGATCAGCCAGGCTCTCTTCTTTGAAGAGGCCTCGCAAGTCGCCGCCTAAAACCAACGATCACAAACTCCCGAAAGGCAGACGGCTTCCGGGAGTTGTGCTGTTGGTGCCTGCGCGTCCCGATATCGCGCCGCCTTACATTCTGTTATGAGTATTTAGAGTTGTGAGCGCCTTATTTTTCCCGAAACCACGGAACCAATACGGCTTCAATGTCGTTTCTTCTTCACACAATAAAGAGGAGATCAGACATGCTTTATTATGCGCTCGTATTCCTTGTGGTGGCACTCGTGGCAGGTGCGCTCGGCTTTGGCGGCATCGCTGGTGCGTCAGCCGGTATAGCGCAGATTCTGTTCTTCGTATTCCTTGCTCTGCTCGTCGTTTCGCTCATCGCCTCGGCGATCCGCAAGGCGTAACAGATAGAAAATCAAAGGTTATTTTTGACCTGACGATACACCAGCCTATATTGCAGTTTGATGAGATCGTCCGCCGCATACGACTATGCGGCGGTTTACTGGTTCCAAAATCCGGGGCAGTTCAAGGATCAGAAGATGATCTTTCGATCCAGACCCGCCAACCGGTCGATGAAATGGACGCCATGGCACGGAAATTTCCGCTCAGTTCTCCCCGAACTTTTGCCGCTTTGACAATAGGCGATTTCAGTTCGGTTGTTGGATAATCGGGGCAAACATGACCGCTGGCACAAAATTCACACTGCAGGAAACCGAGCCCGATGCCGCCCGCCTGCGCGCATTGCTGAGAGCAGTGCGCAACAGCAATGTCTGCGTGCTCTACCAGACACCCGACCTGGTTTATTCATGGGGAGAAAACATCCCGTTCTACTGGCAGGAAAAGTGGAAAGTCGGCGGCAGCGATTGCGATTTCATTTTCTCCGCTACCTTGCACAAGCTTGACAGCGCGAAGCGCGCGGCGCTTGAAAGCGGCGAAGCGCAGAATGTAGAGATCGCCATCAATGATGGTGACAAGCTGCGCTGGATCGAATTCCATATCGACTGCGACCGCGACGACAGCGGCAATATTCTGGGACTCGTGACCACCGCCATCGAAATTAGCGAGCTGAAACGGCGCGAACAGGTGCTGAAAACCTTGTTGCGCGAGGTCAGCCATCGCTCCAAGAACCTTCTGGCCATCGTGCAAAGCATCGCCAGCCAGACGGCACGCTTTACTGATTCCATCGACGACTTTCTGCTGAAGTTTCGCGGGCGGATCCAGTCACTTTCCTATTCGCAGGATCTGGTAACCGATTCAAACTGGCGTGGTGCGCTGTTTCGCGATCTCGTCCATTCGCAGGTCGAGAAATATATCGATGTCAACGACGAGCGCCTGACTATCGAGGGCGATAATCCCTATCTTTTTCCCGGTGCCGCACTGCATGTCGGCCTCGCATTGCATGAACTGGTGGTCAATGCGACCTCCTTCGGCGGTCTTTCGATCCCCTATGGCCGTGTGAAGATTTCAGCCCAGGTCATTCATGTCGCCAGCGGTGATGACAGGCTGGAGTTTCACTGGGAAGAAACCAATCCGGCAATGCCCGAGGTTTTCGAGCACGATCCGCGCTTCGGCAGCGCCGTGCTACAACGCATCGTTCCGTCCGCCGTCAATGGTCACGCTGACTATCGCATCGATGGAACTGGGGCCGTCTATTCTCTTTTCATCCCCACGGAACAGTTCGACGCCTGATCAGGCGGCAATCCCTAGCTACAAAAAAGCCGCCATGGTCAGGCTCGGCCTGAACCACAGCGGCTTGCTCTGAATTTGCGGAACGCCAGCTTTCTAACGTTTGACGGTCAGCGCGGCATTCTCGCCGCTCGCCTCGTGCGGGGAGGTTGAGGCGAACTCTGAAGGCCGTGTGTGGGGGCGGGGTAACGACCTTCATGCGCGCTTAACGCAACAGACGAGACTTGGTTCCGTCAGTTTCTGATTTTTTTGCAGTAAAGTTCGAGCCGGTGATGCACGATCTCGTAACCGAGCGACCTGGCGATCTCTTCTTGCAGTTTTTCGATCTTGTCGGAACGGAACTCCACTACATCTCCCGAATCCATATCGATGATGTGGTCGTGGTGCGCGCCGCTTGCCTGTTCGAACCGCGAAGGCCCTCCGGCAAAGGCGTGCCGGTGGATGGCACCGCGTTCTTCGAGAAGCTTCATCGTGCGATAAACGGTCGAAAGCGAAATACTGCTGTCGATCTCAACCGCGCGGCGAAAAATTTCCAGCGCGTCAGGATGATCTTCCGTCTCGGTTAAAATGTTCAGGATGATCCGGCGCGGCCGCGTGATGCGAACGCCTGCCTGGCGCAGTTCCTGTTCATAATCGGGCTTCTTGTACGATTCTCTCATGGGCGGATTATGCACCGTCGCACGGCCAGTTGCAAATTTTTGCAACTGGAACCTGCCCGATCTCCCCAACCCATTATTGTCGACGCACCTCAGTGACTAATATCCAGTAAGCGTTTGAAATCGGGCACGACGGCCTTGTCGTTCAAATTGTACTGTCCCCTGCCCACCCGCACAAAAAGCGCGTGGTCTTCCGGTCGGTTGTCCGTGCAGTTTTCGGCAAGAAACGAGAAATATCGGGAATAAGGCCAGCCGGGAGCAATCCGTCGCACATCTCTCGGCGAGAAAGGTTCAGTAAGAATACCTTCCACCCTGACAGCATTATGGATTTGAGGATAAATATTCGATCCAATTTTCCACATGCAGCGATTTTATCACCACCATACGCGGCATTCATACCCCGCGAACACGGGATAATTGCAGATTTTTGATCAAAGAGGCTAAGATAATTAAGCCGAAACGGGCGGTGAAAGAGGCCGAACACAACGATATAGAAGAATATGCGTGCCGTCACAGTGGCAGAAGCCAGCGATGATCAATCCGCTGGAGCGAAGACGGTAAAGAGCGCTGCTCCGTCGCGATCGAGTTCTTCGACTGCCACCGCATAAGTGTCGCCTTCTTGCGATTTGAGACCAACTGCAGACGCATTCATCGCGTCGGATATCGCATCCTTGCTGCCCCAGAACTTGCCGCGCTTTGTCAGGTCTGCACCATCATCGGGAATAGCAAGGCTGAATTCCACCGCGCCTTTATCGATGCCATCGCAAATGAGGTTCGCCGATCCGGTCTTGATTGAAACGCTCATTATTCCTCCACGCTTGGTTGGTCCCTCATAGGGCACTTAACCTAACGTGCAGCCGGGAAAGTGTAAAATACTGGGTGGGAGAGAAGTTGCTGGTACGCCCAAGGGGAATCGAACCCCTGTTTGCGCCGTGAGAGGGCGCCGTCCTGACCGCTAGACGATGGGCGCTTAGGGCATGAAAGGTTGAGCGCGCCAATTGGTGCAATCAAAGCGAGCCGCGCTCCAAGCCATGTCGCTGATATAATCGCCAAAGAGAAAAAGCGCAATCCTCGAAAGCGAAACAAACAAGGCGGCAAAGTTGCCGCCCTGCTCAAACGCTGTCCGCTTTACTCGACGTTGCCGAGCCTGATGCGGCCTATAATGCGCGACTCGCGATAGTCATAAATGATGAGTTCTGTACCGCCGTCTGGCAGCAGGGTTTCCAGCGAAAGTTCGTTGCCGGAAAGGCTTTGCGAGAGAAGACGGGTGCCTGGCGTCAGATCAATCTGCGATTCGATCAGCTTCGGCGGTTCCGGCTTTACCGGAGCAGGCGCCGCCTGTCCGGGGATATCGGAACGGGCTTCTTCAACTGGCGGGGTTTCCGGCGCGCGATTGATCTTGTAGACAACGGCGACAAGCACCGCCATAAGACCTATCAGCATAACACCAATGGAGACGGCCAGGAGCCTGATCATTTTGCGGCGCACACGTTCCATGGCTGGATCAAGCGGGGGCTCAGCCTGTTCTTCCGGGTAATAGCCCTGCTGATAGTCCTGATAGCCTGAATCCTGATGATTCTGGTATCTCGGATAGTGTGGATCCTGCATTCAACGACTCCGGTTCGAACTTCGCCATACTATGGCGTGTGCCGCGTGATAGAGCATTTTGCAGCCAAATGGAAACATTTGACGCCGCACAAATGCGGTAAAACAAGAGAAGGAGCCGTTCTGACGATTTCGTCAAACAGGCTCGCTCTCATAGAGGCCCATTCTTTTAAGGGAAAGACACGAGTGAAAGAGCTTACGACCGACTCCGATGCCACAGGCAAGCGCCTCGACCAATGGCTGGCCGCAGCATTGGGGCCGGAACTCTCGCGCAACCGCGTTCAATCCCTGATTGCCGAGGGCCATGTGACCATCGACAGCGTACCCGCCCGTGAAGCCAAGCAGAAGCTGCGCGAAGGCATGACAATCGCCATCGTGCTGCCTGAGCCGGCAGCGGCCGAACCGATCGCCGAGAACATACCGCTCGATATTCTTTACGAGGATGATGATCTGATCGTGATCAACAAGCCCGCCGGGCTCGTCGTTCACCCAGGCAACGGCAACTGGACGGGAACACTTGTGAATGCCCTTATATATCATTGTGGCGATAGCTTGTCGGGCATCGGTGGAATTCGCCGCCCTGGCATCGTTCACCGCCTCGACAAGGATACAAGCGGCGTGATGGTCGTCGCCAAGAATGACCGCTCGCACCGGCATTTGAGCGAACAATTTGCCGACCATGGCCGCACCGGCGATCTGGAGCGGGCCTATCTCGCGCTCGTCTGGGGTATGACAGAGCGCCCGCAAGGCTTCATCGATGCGCATCTAGGACGCTCGCATCGCGACCGCACCAAGCAAGCCGTAGTCAATGAAGAACGCGAGGACGCCCGCCACGCTGTCACCCACTATACAACCGTTGAAAAATTCGGCCCGCGTGAGGATGCCACCGCGCTGGCCTCGCTTGTTGAATGCCGTCTCGAGACTGGACGAACGCACCAGATCCGTGTGCACATGGCGCATATTGGCCATCCGCTTGTCGGCGACATGGACTATGGCAGCGCCTACAAGACCAAGGCCAACAAACTGCCGGAACCATTGAAGGAGGCTGTGCGCGGCTTCCACCGGCAAGCGCTCCATGCCTGGCTGCTCGCCTTCACTCATCCAGCGACCGAGGAACTGATGCGTTTTGAAGCGCCGATGCCTGAAGATATGGAGCACCTTCTGGAAAATTTCCGGAAGCATTCTATATAATACTGGCAATCCTGACGGTTCGCCGGAATGGTGGACGGCATATAAACAAGAAGCTGATCCGACATCAAAATCGAGGGCGCGGTCGAAGCCGCTCTCTTATCACAAACAACAATTCATTTCAGACTAGAGCGCACCCCGAAAAGTGGGGATCGATTTTCGGAACAAGATGCGCATAAAATAAAAGACAGGGACTTTTCTCTGCTTCAGGAAATGCAGAAGATGCTCCAGCCATGCAACCTTTGGCCTTGAGCGGCGTTCACATTATAGTGACAGATTGTTTCATGAGTTAAAGGATCGTGTTTTCGCCAAAATCATGCCTATATATGAGGGCTCGCGAGAGGGAAGTGCAGGAGGCAGCCCCCGCGACAGGTTCGCCAAATGGGAACCTGAAATTATAAAGGAGGGTGCGCTATGGCCCAGATGAATCTCCCAAGCATCACATCCGGTGACGGCGGTCTTACCCGTTATCTGGAAGAAATTCGTCGCTTTCCCATGCTTGAGCCGCAGGAAGAATACATGCTGGCCAAGCGCTACCACGAACATACCGACCCCAAGGCCGCCCACAAGCTGGTGACGAGCCACCTGCGTCTTGTGGCTAAGATTGCCATGGGCTATCGCGGCTATGGCCTGCCGATCGGTGAAGTGATCTCGGAAGGCAATGTCGGCCTCATGCAGGCCGTCAAGCGTTTTGAACCCGAACGCGGCTTCCGTCTTGCCACTTACGCCATGTGGTGGATCAAGGCTTCGATCCAGGAATATATCCTGCGTTCGTGGAGCCTGGTGAAGATGGGCACAACCGCCAATCAGAAGCGCCTGTTCTTCAATCTGCGCAAGATGAAGAGCAAGATTCAGGCGCTCGACGATGGCGATCTAAACCCGGATCAGGTCAAACAGATCGCAACCAAGCTCAATGTCAGCGAAGACGAAGTGGTTTCCATGAATCGCCGTCTTTCCGGCGACGCTTCGCTGAATGCGCCCCTGCGCGCTTCGGAAGGTGAATCCGGTGAATGGCAGGACTGGCTGGTCGATGACAGCAACAGCCAGGAGCAGGTGCTGATCGAGCAGGATGAGCTGGAAAACCGCCGCTCCATGCTTGAACAGGCGATGGACACGCTGAACGACCGTGAGCGTCGTATTTTCGAGGCCCGCCGTCTTTCGGATGATCCGATGACGCTGGAAGACCTTTCCAGCGAATTTGGCATCAGCCGCGAACGTGTGCGCCAGATCGAAGTACGTGCGTTTGAGAAGGTGCAGGCGGCGGTGAAGGCTGCTGCCCACAAGCAGCAGACGGCGCTGAACCATGTCGAGGAAGCGCACGTCTGAAACTGATAATCCGCTGTTCTTTTACTGCCGCAAAGTGGGATGCCATTTTGCGGCAGACCTATTTAAGCGTTAGTGAGTCCCCTCGCCTTTGGCGAGCTCAAACCCCTCGTCTATCCAACCTGTCAGCCCGCCGGCCATGATTTTGACGGGCCGATCCAGATTGGCAAGCCGCAAGGCGCCACGGGCCGCGCCATTGCAATGCGGTCCTGCGCAATAGGTGACGAAAATCGTTTCCTCCGGCCATTCCGACATCTTGGACCCAATGATCTTGCCGTGCGGCAGATTGATCGCACCCGGAATATGCGCTTCTGCAAACAGCGCCGGACTGCGCACGTCGAGAAGCACGAAGTCGGCCCCTCGCAACAAGGCATCATGCACGTCCCAGCAATCCGTCTCGAACGTGAACTCGGCTGCAAAATGATCCCGCGCCACAGCGCTTGGCGCTGGCGGGATGGCTGTCACGGCTGATTTCTTGTCAGTCTTGGTTCCGCTATCCATGGACAATCTCCTGTTTATGTTCCCGGAGATTTTCGCCACTAGCCAAACAGCTTGCAATTGGCGTGATTGACAATATACGTAAAGATAATGACAAACCAGGCACCAGACCTCAAAGGCCCGCTCGTCGTAGCGCTGCTCTATGACCGGCTTTGCACTTTTGAATTCGGCATCGTTGCTGAAATTTTTGGTTTGCCCCGTCCCGAGATGGGAACGGATTGGTATCGCTTTGCAAGTTGTCCGATAGAGGCTGGTCCGCTGCGGGCACATGGCGGCTTTGTCATCATGCCCGATGGCGGCCCCGATCTCATCGACGATGCCGACATCATCATAGTTCCCGGCTGGAAGGGTGCGGACGTTCCGGTACCGGAAGCCACCAGCGAGAGGCTGCGGCGCGCGCACCGGCGCGGAGCGCGCCTCGCCTCCATCTGTTCGGGTGCGTTCGTGCTGGCTGCAACGGGACTGCTGGATGGCGGCACCGCCACCACGCACTGGCGCTATGCGGATGCACTGCGCAATAAACACCCAGAAATCGATGTCGATGATGCATCGCTCTACCGCGAGCATGATCGCATCTTCACATCCGCGGGAAGTGCAGCGGGCATCGATCTCCTGATTGAAATCGTCCGGCAGGACTTCGGAGCTGCCGCCGCAAATTCCGTTGCCCGACGGCTGGTCATGTCCGCTCACCGCACTGGCGGGCAGGCCCAGTTCCTTGAACGTCCGGTCACAAAACGCGAAGGTACGGCAATCGGACCTGTTCTGGACCAGATGCGGGGCGGTCTGGCAACAGAATGGACAATCGGGCGGATGGCGGCTGAATGCAGAATGAGCCCCCGCACGTTCCTGCGGCGCTTTACCGAGGCAACTGGCACCACGCCTGGCGACTGGCTCACCATGGAGCGGATCGCCGCGGCCAAGGAACTGCTTTCCCAGGGACTAGCAGGCATTGACGATATTGCCGCTGCAGTCGGCTTTGGAAGCGCCCACACGCTTCGCCATCATTTCCGTCAGAAAATTGGTATCAGCCCGGCGGAATATCGCAAGCGGTTCCTCGCAGAAACCGTCATCCAGCCGATATAAAATTGTCAAATCTCTGTAATGGATTGGCTTTAGGGACGTGGTGTGTTTCACCCAAGCCCTGAAGGTCGTCCCATGAAAAAGCTCCTGCTCGCCGCAGCCCTTGCTTTTACCGCTGCCACCGCCGCATCTGCTTCCGAATATGTTTCCTTCCTGGATTATCCGCAGAAGGAACAGGACGGGAAGGAGTTCTTCACCGCCATCGAAATTCCGCAAGGCAGCTTCACCAAATACGAAATTGACGACAAGACCGGTCATATCGTCGTGGATCGCTACCAGTCCATGCCTGTGATCTACCCGGCCAACTATGGCTCGATCACCAGCACGCTTGCCGGCGACGGTGACCCGCTCGACGCAATCGTCTACACGCGCGAGCCGATTGTTCCGGGCGCGATCATCAAGGTTCGTCCCATCGGCGTCCTGAAGATGATCGATGGCGGCGACCAGGACGACAAGATCGTCGCTGTTCCGACCACGGATATCGATCCGACCTATGACAACATCAAGGAAATCACCGATCTGCCGAAGATCGAACAGCAGCGTCTCGAAGCCTTCTTCCGCATCTACAAGCAATTGCCGGAAGGCCGTAAGGTCGTTGAACTGGGCGGTTTCGACAGCGCTGAAGCTGCACAGAGCGAAGTCGCCAAAGCCATCAAGGCTTTTGTCGACAAGAAATAATCAGCGCGATCCTGATCGCTTCAAAACAAAAAGGCCGCTCGAAGCGGCCTTTTTCTGTTTCGATGCGTAAGACTAATTTGTACCGAGAACGTCGTTGAACGCCTTCTCACCCGGCACGCCCTTTTCCAGACTGATCAGCGCGCGGCGACCGTTGCGGTAGGAGATCGGAATGTCGATCCACTGTAGACGGCGCATCAGTGAAAGATTGGTATCCTGCGCAGTGCGGGCGTCGTTCAGCCACACGATGAAGAAGTTATCGCCAATTTTAGAAGGCACGGCGATCAGCGGATTGCCTGCCGCCTGTTCCGTATCCTTGAAGGTAATACGCTGCACATTATCCACAACGCCGCCGGGGAATCCTTCCGGCACGGTAAAGACCAGCTCGATCAGGTGGCTCGCCGGAATAGACTGATCCATGTTCTTTCGGATAGTCATTTTCAGCTCAACCTTGCTGTTGGGCATCGTAACCGTGCCTCGAATCGCCGGCTGGGCAGGCTGGCCATCTTCGGGGCTTTCCTCAATCGTCGACCAGACCACATTGCCGCGTTCAACCGAGTCCGAGCCGGGGCCACCGCGTTCCTCATAGAGAAGCGCCTGCTGTCCGACAGCGACCGTCTGATCCTGACCAGACTGTCCACCGTTCTGCGTATTCGTTTCGGCAGGTGCGGGCGTGGAGGCGGCCGTGGACTTACCTTCGCCGATCCCATTCGCACCTGCGGCAGGTCCGCTATCGGTTTCGCTCCCGTCAGGCATCAGCCGCTGGGTAAACTTTGGCTCACTTGCAGGCTGCTGCGGCTGCTCGCCACCCGTGGTCGCCGTGTTGGTGTCGGTTGAAGGCGTCGAACCTTCGGGATGCGTTTCGTTATCGGAACCGGTCGCAGGCGCGTCGCTGCGTCCAAGGCTCGATGCCAGTTCCTGAATCTTGTCCTTGTTGGCCCAGACCGCATAGCCAGCCCCACCAAGAACCAGCACCGCGACGAGAGCTGCTATCAGCCCCTTATAGGAGCGCTGCTCTTTCTTGGAAGTGCGTTCGATATACTCACTGCGCCGGGCCTGCGCCTTTTCCTTGGCGCGGTCCAGTTTCCAATCGTCGCTGCGCTGGGCTGCAAAGGCCGGGACATCATCATCTTCGCGGGCGAGGCTGCCGCGACGCTCGTCGCGCGGCGTATTGACAAACGCAGGCTCCTGCTCACCTCCATGAGACGGGGTGCGCTCTGTCGCGGCCTGATTCGCCTCTTGGAAAAAATCGTCCAGCGCATCCTCGACCGGCTCTTCGGGCACGACGGCGGGCGGCGCATAAAAAGCTTCGACCTCGGCAATGGCATCTTCGAGAATATTGCGCTGGCGGACAGCCACAGCCTGCGAGGCATTCGCCGTGACAAGCTTTTGCTCGATCGTTGCGCGCGCTTTTGCGTAAACGCGCTGGCGCAATTCAGGCGACTTGTCCGCCTGCGCATCGATCGTCTTTTTCAGTACCGCTACAAAATCCGCCATTCCGTCTTACCCGGTTTCCGCCCATCCAGATGAACAATAAGCACAGGATGCAATAAATGTCCCAATAATCACAATAATCAAGGGAAAGCAAAGTCTCCGGCTATGATTTGGCGAAGACTTTCAAAATGATGCGGTGAAATAGTGGCAAAATTCACCCTGTTGCGAAGCTCTGTGCGGCTGATTGCGTTCATTGTACAACGGTCAAAACAAAAACGGAGCAGCTTCGGAAAAAGCTGCCCCGAACATGTCGTTCATTAACTGCAAACAATCAGTCGTGAAACGGATCGGTGACAAGGATCGTGTCCTCGCGTTCCGGGCTGGTGGATAGCATCGCCACCGGCGCACCGATCAGTTCTTCGATGTGACGAACGTATTTGACAGCCTGTGCGGGAAGATCGTTCCAAGAACGCGCGCCTGCGGTCGTTTCCGACCAGCCCGGCAGTGTCTCGTAGATCGGCTTCACGCGCGCCTGCGCACCCATGGAGGACGGCAGATAGTCAATGCGCTTACCGTCAAGTTCATAGGCAACGCAGATCTTGATTTCATCCAGACCGTCGAGAACATCGAGCTTGGTCAGCGCGATGCCGGTGATACCGGAGGTGCGAACCGTCTGGCGCACGATCACGGCATCGAACCAGCCACAGCGGCGCTTGCGACCCGTCACCACGCCAAATTCATGGCCCTTGGTGCCAAGGAATTCGCCGATCTCGTCGTTCAGTTCGGTCGGGAACGGACCTTCGCCAACGCGGGTTGTGTAGGCCTTGGTGATGCCGAGCACATAGCCGATTGACGTTGGGCCAAGGCCCGAACCGGCAGCAGCCTGACCGGCAACCGTGTTTGAGGACGTCACGAAAGGATAGGTGCCGTGGTCATTGTCGAGCAATGCGCCCTGTGCGCCTTCGAACAGGATGCGGTCGCCCGCCTTGCGGCGTTCGTCGAGAACACGCCAGACCTGATCAATGTAAGGCAGAATCTGGTCGGCAACCGAGGTCAGTTCAGTCAAAATGGTTTCGACCGCGATTTCCTCAAGGCCCATGCCGCGACGCAGCAGATTGTGATGTGCGAGCAGGCGTTCGACCTTCGGCTGCAGCGTTTCGGGCTCGGCCAGATCGATAACGCGGATGGCACGACGGCCGACCTTGTCCTCGTAGGCTGGGCCGATACCGCGCTTGGTCGTGCCGATCTTGAGGCCCGAATTGGAGCCTTCGCGCATGGCATCGAGATCGCGATGGATGGAAAGGATGAGCGGGGCGTTTTCAGCAATGCGCAACACGTTTGGATTGATGTCGATGCCCTGCGCGCGCAGCTTCTCCACTTCGGAAACGAAATGATGCGGATCGACAACGACGCCGTTGCCAATGACGCTGAGCTTGCCGCGCACAAGCCCCGATGGCAGCAGCGAAAGCTTGTAGCTGACGCCGTCGATAACAAGCGTATGACCTGCGTTATGACCACCCTGGTAGCGCACGATGACATCGGCGCGTTCGGACAGCCAGTCAACGATCTTACCCTTGCCCTCATCGCCCCATTGCGATCCGACGACAACCACATTTGCCATTGAAGAAACTCCTTGGCTTCTATTTGAAAATCCAAGGATCAAAGCGGCCCGGTCATCGCCAGCGGAGGCTACAGGGTGCTGATCCCTCGTCTCTATACAGATTGAAACCGGATTACGCGACTCTTTCGTGCAAGAAATTCGCGATTTTTAGTGCGAAACGTGGAAAAGCAAGACGCTGAGGTTGCTTGGGATTCTCGTACTAGCCAGCCAGAATCGGAATATCTGCGACCTAACCGGCGCGGACCATGTAAAGAGCGTCTTCCGAATAGCTCTTGAGCTTTTCCTCAAGCGCCGGAAGTTCTCGCACGACAAAGCCCTTTTTTTCCCAAAAGCCCTGCGAAGCATTGACGGCAACGAGCGACATGGTGACAAAACCATCGCGTTCGGCCTGCAAGGCCATCAGCTCGACGACGCGCGTGGCAGCACCGCTGGAGCGGGCTTCGGGCAGAAGCGCAATATCGTGGATATAATAAGTATTGGTATCCTCGGGCAATTCGCCCAGAACGGAATTGAGAGCCGGGACTGTATCCAACTTCCAAGGGTGGCTGATGCCATAGCCGAAGATTTCCGCATCACGGGCAAGCACGTAACAGCCCGCCGGATAAAGTTTGAAGCGGTCCCGGAAGACCGCCTCATCTTCAAAGAAGTCTGGATGGACAACATTAGCAACAGCGGTCACGCTCGCAATATCCTGCTCGTGCATGCGCCGCCACTCCGGCTGTACCATCGCTTCAACCATTTTCTCAAACTTCTCCGACGTTGAACTCAAGCGGTGTTGCCGCCTTGATTGCCTCTTGAGCCGTCAGTTCGTCAAGTGCCGCCTGTGGAATCTGTTCATCCACATAGAGCATCGCGATCGCGTCGCCACCCGGATGGTCGCGTCCGAGCGAGAAGTTTGCGATGTTGATATTGTGCTTGCCGCAGATCGTGCCAAGCAGGCCGATCATGCCCGGAACGTCCTTGTTGGTGACGTAAAGCATGTGGGGACCGACCTCGGCATCAAGATTGATTCCCTTGATCTGGATGAAACGCGGCTTGCCATCCGAGAAGCAGGTTCCGGCGATGGACCGTTCGCGCAGCGTCGTCTTCACCGTCAGCTTGATATAGCCATCGAAGATGCCGGACTTGTCGCGCTTGACCTCCGAAACAATGATGCCGCGTTCCTTCACCATGATCGGTGCCGAAACCATATTCACATCGGCAACCTGCGGACGGATGAGGCCAGCCAAAGCCGCACTCAACAATGCGCGGGTGTTCATCGTGGCGGTAACGCCATCGAAAAGCACTTCCACTTCCTGGATCGGCTCGTCGGTCACCTGACCGACAAAAGCGCCAAGCACATCGGCAAGCTTGACGAACGGCTTCAGGCGCGGCGCTTCTTCCGCCGTGATTGATGGCATATTGATCGCGTTGGAAACAGCGCCCTTCACGAGATAGTCCGACATCTGTTCGGCTACCTGAAGCGCGACATTTTCCTGCGCTTCCGCCGTCGACGCACCGAGATGCGGCGTGCAGACGACATTCGGTAGTGAAAAGAGTTCGTTTTCCGTCGCCGGTTCCGTTTCGTAGACGTCAATACCGGCGCCTGCGACATGACCGGATTTCAACGCCGCGACCAGATCCTTTTCCACGATCAGCCCGCCGCGCGCGCAATTGACGATGCGCACACCCGGCTTGGTCTTGGCGAGGTTTTCCGCGTTGATGATATTGCGGGTCTTGTCGGTCAATGGCGTGTGCAGCGTGATGAAATCGGCGCGGGCGAGAAGTTCGTCCAGCTCGACCTTTTCAACGCCCAGTTCCTGCGCACGGGCTTCGGACAGGAACGGATCGAAAGCCACCACGTGCATTTTCAGACCGATCGCACGTGTGGCAACGATCGAACCGATATTGCCGCAGCCGACGACGCCGAGCGTCTTGCCGGTGATTTCCACGCCCATGAAGCGGTTCTTTTCCCACTTGCCGGCGCGGGTGGACGTGTCGGCCTCCGGCAATTGCCGGGCGACAGCGAACATCAGCGCGATAGCGTGTTCGGCAGTGGTGATCGAATTGCCGAACGGCGTGTTCATGACGATGATACCGCGGCGTGACGCCGCCGGAATATCGACATTGTCGACGCCGATGCCGGCGCGACCAACGACCTTGAGTTTCTTGGCGGCCGCGATCAGCTTTTCCGTGACCTTGGTGGCCGAACGGATCGCCAGACCGTCATAATCGCCGATGACTTCGAGAAGCTTTTCCTTGTCCTTACCGAGATCGGGCAGGTAATCGACTTCCACGCCGCGATCCTTGAAAATCTGGACGGCAGTGGGCGAAAGCTTATCGGATACGAGAACGCGAGGTGCCATGGAGGCCTCCTTCAAACATCTTCAAACCATGCATTTCCTGCAATGATGCAGACCATTCTGCTTCAGGAAACGCGCTGTAAAGGGGAATGCGGACCGCGACCGTCCCAACACGGCCACGGCGTCATGCATGACATGTTCAGGCGGCAGCTTTCAGTGCAGCCTTCTGCGTTGCAAAAGCCCAATCCAGCCAATGCGTCAGAGCCTCCAGATCGGAAGCTTCCACCGTTGCACCGGCCCAGATGCGCAGACCAGAAGGTGCATCGCGATAGGCGCCGATGTCATAGGCAACGCCCTCTTTGTCGAGCGCCGTGACGATGCCCTTGGCGAAAGCGGCCTGCTGGTCGGCAGACAAGGCAGTCACTTCCGGGTCGACAATTGTAAGGCAGACTGAGGTGTTGGAGCGTGTTTCCGGCTTGACCGCCAGATTGGCGATCCACGGCGTGTTTGCGACAAAGGCGTCAAGAACCGCAAAATTCGCATCGGCGCGCGCAACCAGCGCATCGAGACCGCCGAGCGATTTTGCCCATTTCAGCGCATCGAGATAGTCTTCCACGCAAAGCATGGACGGCGTGTTGATGGTTTCGCCCACGAAGATGCCTTCGATCAGCTTGCCGCCCTTGGTCATGCGGAAAATCTTCGGCATCGGCCATGCAGGCTTGTAACTTTCCAGGCGCTCGACAGCACGCGGGCTGAGGATCAGGATGCCATGTGCACCCTCGCCGCCCAGCACCTTCTGCCAGGAGAAGGTGACGACGTCGAGCTTCGGGAAATCAAGGCGCTGCGCGAAAGCGGCAGACGTTGCATCGCAGAAGGTCAGGCCCTTGCGATCTGCCGGAATGAAATCGCCGTTCGGGACACGCGCGCCGGAGGTGGTGCCGTTCCAGGTGAAAACGACATCGCGGTCGAAATCGACCTGCGAAAAATCGACAATTTCACCATAGGGTGCTTCAAAAATGCGGACATCTTCGAGCTTGAGTTGCTTGGTTACATCCGTGATCCAGCCCGAACCGAAGCTTTCCCACGCGACCATATCGACGCCGCGTGCGCCGAGCATAGACCAAAGCGCCATCTCGACAGCGCCAGTGTCGGAAGCCGGCACTATACCGATACGGTAATCGGCAGGCACTTGAAGAACTTCGCGGGTAAGGTCGATGGCTTCCTTGAGCTTGGTTTTGCCGATCTTCGCACGGTGCGAACGACCAAGCGCCGCATCGACCAGCGCATTGAGCGACCAGCCGGGACGTTTTGCACAGGGACCAGATGAAAAATTAGGATTAGCCGGGCGAACTGCCGGCTTCGCAATCGTCGTCATGTTATTTCTATCCTCTCAGATAGCACGCGTCTCGTTGGGGAGACGTGGCCCACTTACTGGGATAGCCGAAAGCGCATTTTTCCTCAATATGGCTTTGAGAGAATATTTTCACGAAACTCGCCCGGAACAGTCCGGGCGAGTGGAATTTAATTATCGCGTGACAGTTTGCGTCTCTGATGGCGCTTCTTCCATACGCGCATAGTAGCTTGCGATGAGCGCGCCGGAGATATTGTGCCAGACACTGAAGACGGCGCTCGGCACAGCAGCAAGTGGGGAGAAATGCGCGTTGGCGAGAGCAGCGCCGAGCCCGCTGTTCTGCATACCGACTTCCATGCTGATCGCCTTACGCTTGGCAAGCGACAGGCCTGCGAAGCGCGCCGCGAAATAGCCAAGAAGCAGACCACAGCAATTATGCAGCACCACGACTGCGAAGATCAGCAGGCCGGACTGTGCGATGTTCGCCTTGTTGACCGCAACGACAGCTGCCACGATCAGCACGATACCGGCCACCGACATGAGTGGCAGCATGGGTACCGCAGCCTTGACGAGACCCGGAACAAGCTTTTGGAGAATGAAACCGAGCGCAAGGGGCACAAGGATCACCTTCACGATGCTGATGAACATGCTCATCGCATCGACCGGCAGATACTGGCTGGCGAAGAACCAGACCAGAAACGGCGTCACCAGGGGTGCCAGTAGGGTGGTGACACTTGTGCAGGCAACGCTTAGCGCAACGTCGCCCTTCGACAGATAGGTCATGACATTACTGGCCGTTCCGCCAGGACAGCAGCCAACCAGAATCACGCCCGCCGCGACTTCCGGCGACATGGGAATGATGCGCGTCAGCAATACTGCGAGCAGCGGCATGATGATGAACTGTGCGAACACACCGATGGCGACCTCGAACGGTCGTTTGGCGACTTCCGCGAAATCCTTGCCGGAAATCGTCAGCCCCATCCCGAACATGATGATGCCGAGCAGAACGACAATCCAAGGCGCAAAAACACTGAAGGTGGATGGAAGAACAAAGCCGAGAATGGCAAAGACAATGACCCAGACAGCGAATGTCCGTCCTACGAAATCTGAAAATGCTGCGATTGCTTTCATTACCCTCTCCTCTTCAGGAAATGCGTTCAACGCATTCTCTCACCTGTAAGGACTTGGGCTGCATATGAAAACGGAAATTTCGATACTGCTAAAATAATGAGCAGCGAAGCGGGCCGCAAGGCCCGCCGAGATTACCAGGTCGTAAAGCGCACGCCTGCACGCAACTGATGGGACTGAATGTCCTTGTCGCTGAGCGTAAGGCCTGCCGCACTTGCAATGTCCGCGCCTTCGATGACCCCATAACGATAGCCGATATCGAGCTTGATGTTGGATGCCACGTCGATACCCACACCCGCCATCAGCGCCCAAGCGAGACGATAATCATCGTCCGTCTTGTAATCGCCATAGGCCGTATCAATGGAATAACGCACATTGGCAACACCAAGACCTGCACCAAGATAAGGCGTAAAGCCGTAATAATGGCCGATATCGACATAAGCATTGGCCATCATGTCCCAGCTACGGACATCGACGTCCAGATCGTCGAAACTCTGCTTGGAATAGCCAAGTGTCACGTCGCCGCGCAGATTATCCGTGAACTGATAACCCACACCGATGGACGGCATGACATTCTTGTCCAGATCATAGCTTTGCGACGCGCTCCAGAAAGACGTCTCCGTCTGAACCTTGACCTTGGATGAGAGATTGTAGCCGATATCGCCGCGCAGATACCAACCGGACCCGACCTCGACCGGCTGCTGTACCGGCGCACCCGGTTCAAAGCTGACCATATCGAGATCTGCAGCAAGAGACTGCGACGCGATACATAATCCGGCCAGCAGAGCTGCCGTCGGACAGAAAGCACGCCATTGCATAGACATGATAAAATCCCCGCTTATGAATATTTCATCATGTATGAATGAACATGGTTAAGATCGCATAAATATAAGGGGATATTTACAGTGCTTCTAAATAAAAAAGAGGCCCGGATGACCGGGCCTCTTTTTGTCTCGGTTATTGTTTTTACTTGTAGACAGGACCGTCTACGATGGTCGAAACCTGCTGCGGGGCGTAAACCGGACCTGTACCTCCGAACATGTAGCGCAAGCCGACGCGCACATCGTGAACGTTCATGCCATTGTCGCGACCATCACCGATCCACTGATTGCCTTCAAACATCTTGCCACCATTGATGTGGCGGTAGCGATAGCCTGCATCAAGTTTAAGGTTCTGTGTGAGATCCACAGACGCACCGGCCATGAGTGCGTAGGTAAAGCGCCAGTTGGCTGCGCCTTCCTGTGTGCCGCCATAACGTACGTCATCAAGATCGCCCCACTTAACGCGAGTACCGCCGATACCGGCGCCGACATAGGGCGTAAAGCCAGCAAAATTGCCGAGGTCGACATAGGCATTCGCCAGAATGGAGAGAGCGGAGAACCGTCCGCGCTCATCGGAAGCGCAGTTGATGTCACCGTTACAGGCCGAGCCGTAGGTATGACCGTTGAACTTGGCGCGTGTCATGTAATCGACTGTCAGATCGGTACGGAAATAATCCGTCACCTGATAACCGACACCGCCGCCCACAAGGAACGATCCCTTCAGATCGCCATAGAGCGTGTTGCTGCCAAAGGTCGGAGAGCCGCCACAGGTCGCGCAATTATCGATAGTCGCGTAGTCGGCGTCCTTGAACTTGGCCTTGGAATAGCCGATATCGCCGCGCAGATACCAGCCACCGACTGCCGGCGGAGCGACGACGACTTCGGGAACCTCTGGAACGGATTCAATGATATCGGCTGCAAGCGCGACTGGCGCAGCAGCCATCAGGGCAACCGATGCCATCACACCGGCAAAAAGAGTTTTCGTACGACTTTTCATATGTCTGCCCCATCGGAGAATCGCGCCGCCGAAAGCGACGGTACTGATGTTTGAGGGGGAGACTATTCGGCAAAAGTTAAATACAACTTAACCTTGTTTTTTAACCAACCAAATTAATATTTGCTAATTTATGACGAGCGATCTGGCCCACTGTCTCAATGTGCATCGCGAAAACTGTTTCCACTTTCAGGACGCACTCCAAACACAAAAGCGCGGGTCCAAGCCCGCGCTTTTGCTGATATTTTTCGCAGTGATCAGGCGGCAGCGCTGCCTTCAGACGAGATCACATCGATAATGTCGTTGACAACCTTTTCCACCAGACCACGATCATCACCTTCCGCCATAACGCGGATGAGCGGTTCCGTACCGGACGGACGGATAACCAGACGCCCCTGAACGCCAAGGCGCTCGGTTGCCTCGTCAATTGCGCTCTTCACGCGCTTGTTCTCCAGTGGCTTGCCGCCAGCGGTGCGCACGTTTTTGAGAAGCTGTGGCACCGGATCGAACTTGCGGCAGACTTCGCTGATCGGCTTGCCCTGCTCCTGGGCAACCGCAAGGATTTGCAGCGCCGAAATCAAGCCGTCGCCCGTGGTTGCGAAATCGGAAAGTACGATATGGCCGGACTGCTCTCCGCCAACATTGAAACCATGCTCGCGCATGTGCTCGACCACATAACGGTCACCCACCTTGGTGCGGGCCAGCGTCAGGTGACGGTCGGCAAGGAAGCGCTCAAGTCCAAGGTTGGACATTACTGTAGCGACAATTCCACCGCCTTCGAGGCGGTCGGTTGCAGCCCAACTTTCAGCAATAACGGCCATCAACTGATCGCCATCAATGACCGTACCATTTTCATCAACGAGCAAGACACGGTCAGCATCCCCATCGAGCGCGATGCCGACATCGGCGCGCACTTCGTGAACCTTCTTCATCAGGCCGATAGGATGCGTCGAACCGCAATCCTCGTTGATATTGATGCCATTCGGCTCGTTATTGATGGTGATGACTTCCGCACCCAGCTCCCATAGAGCGGCAGGGGCAACCTTGTAGCCCGCGCCATTGGCGCAATCGACGACAACGCGCAAGCCGTTCAGGTCGATATTGCGCGGCAGCGTCCGCTTGGCGAACTCGATATAACGGTAGATATCACCGTCGACGCGTTTCGCACGACCGACGTCACCATGACTGGCCAAATAAGGAGTCAGATCGCTCTCGATCATCGCTTCGATCTTGAGCTCGATGTCATCGGAAAGCTTATATCCATCAGGACCGAAAAGCTTGATGCCATTGTCATAGAACGGATTATGCGAAGCGGAGATCATGACGCCAATATCGGCCCGTAACGAGCGACAGAGCATAGCGACGGCAGGCGTCGGGATCGGGCCGAGCAGGAACACATCCATCCCGGCAGCCGTGAAACCGGCCACCAATGCGTTTTCCAGCATATAGCCGGAACGGCGCGTATCCTTGCCGATCACTACGCGCGAGGCGTGCCCCTTGCGGCGAAAAATGTGACCGACCGCCATGCCAACTTTCATGGCAATTTCCGGTGTCATCGGAAAGCTGTTTGCCTGTCCGCGAATGCCATCGGTTCCGAAATATTTCCGTGTCATCAGTTTCGCCTTGCGTTGAGCCATGAACCGCTCTCTATGTCTTCAAATATATGCCGCCCAAAATAATCGGCGAACAATAGCCGCCGGTTGGCGGACAGCAGATTTTCGCTGTTCTTAACGCGAAAACCCTCACAAATGCAATTTCGCCTTTGGCTGCAGGTTCAACCGTCCCACGTCCAAAGTCGTAATCTGGCGCAGCATGATGCGCCGAAATCCTTAACGAGCCTTTGCGGCAAGCCCATAAAAAGCCGGATAGCAAGAAAGCCGGGACAAGCCCGGCTTTCTTTATTCAACTTAGAGCACCTTATTGCGGCTGCGGCTCCATACCGGGTTCGCTGCCCGGCTCACTACCCTTGCGCTTGCGTGGGCTTCCGGCCTTCGGCACACCCGAACCACGCGAAGGCGTATCGTTGCCCTGATCGCGCGATGGCTTGTTACCCGCAATCAGTTCCTTGATCTCGTCGCCCGAAAGCGTTTCGTATTCGAGCAAGCCTTCGGCAAGCGCAATCCAGTCCTTCTTCTTCTTGGTCAGGATGCGGGTTGCCTCGGCGTAAGCCTCGTCGATCAGGCGACGCACTTCGGCATCGATGATCTGCGCGGTTTCTTCCGAAATATTCTGCGTGCGGGATACCGAATGGCCAAGGAAGACTTCTTCCTGATTATCACCATAGGCCACACGGCCAAGCTTGTCGGAATAGCCCCACTGCGTCACCATCGAACGGGCGAGCTTGGTGGCCTGTTGAATGTCGGAGGAAGCACCGGAAGTGATGTTTTCCTTGCCGAATTTCAGCTCTTCAGCCACACGGCCGCCCATCATGATGGCAAGACGAGAAACCATCCACGTATAGGTCGCCGAATAACGGTCGCCTTCGGGAAGCTGCATCACCATGCCGAGCGCACGGCCGCGCGGAATGATCGTCGCCTTGTGGACCGGATCGGCCTTCGGCACGTTGAGCGCAACGATGGCGTGACCTGCCTCGTGATAGGCCGTGTTGGCTTTTTCTTCCTGCGTCATGGCGGAGCGGCGTTCCGCGCCCATCATGATCTTGTCCTTGGCGTCCTCGAATTCCTGCATGGTCACAAGGCGCTTGTTACGGCGTGCGGCCATGAGGGCGGCTTCGTTGACCAGGTTGGCGAGATCGGCGCCAGAGAAGCCCGGCGTTCCGCGTGCGACAATCTTGAGATCGACATTGGGTGCAAGCGGCACATTGCGCACATGCACTTTGAGGATCTGTTCGCGACCAACGATATCCGGATTCGGAACCACGACCTGACGGTCGAAACGGCCCGGACGCAGCAGTGCGGGGTCGAGAACGTCGGGACGGTTGGTCGCCGCAATCAGGATGATCGATTCATTGGCCTCAAAGCCATCCATCTCGACCAGAAGCTGGTTGAGCGTCTGTTCACGTTCATCATTCCCGCCGCCGAGACCGGCACCGCGATGACGGCCAACAGCGTCGATTTCGTCGATGAAGATAATGCAAGGCGCATTCTTCTTGGCCTGTTCAAACATGTCACGGACACGGCTTGCACCGACGCCGACAAACATTTCAACGAAGTCCGAACCGGAGATGGTGAAGAATGGCACGTTGGCTTCACCCGCAACCGAGCGCGCCAGCAGTGTCTTACCGGTACCGGGGGGGCCAACAAGCAGGACGCCGCGTGGAATCTTGCCGCCCAGACGCTGAAACTTCTGCGGGTCGCGCAGGAACTCGACGATTTCCTCCAGATCCTGCTTGGCTTCATCCACACCGGCCACATCCTGGAAAGTCACGCGGCCATGCGCTTCGGTGAGAAGCTTGGCCTTGGATTTGCCAAAGCCCATCGCACCACGCGAACCGCCCTGCATCTGGCGCATGAAGAAAATCCACACGCCCAGGATCAGGATCATTGGCAGCCACGACAGGAGAATGCCGACCAGCGAGCTGGAACCGTCAGTTTCAGGGCGCGCAGTGATCGCGACGTCCTTGCTTTCAAGGCGCGAGACAAGACCTGTATCGCCTGGCGAATAGGTTTGGAAAGTCGAACCGTTGTCAGCAAAAGTGCCGGTGATCCGCTGGCCGGTGATCGTAACCGATTTCACGCGACCGTTGGATACGTCGTCAATAAACTGCGAATAGGAAACTTCACGGGAATTGGAGCGCTGACCTGGACTTTGGAACAGGTTAAACAGCGCGATCAAAAGAAGAGCAATGATCGCCCAAAGGGCGAAGTTGCGATAGTTCGGATTCATATCGGGTCCAATCGATACCACGGCCATTCCGCGGGCACGGAACGATGTTTCGGTCTAACATAGGATCGAAGGATGGCCTTGCCAAGGCGCGTTCGACCCCGCATCCTCGATTCTTCTCACTCTGGTTTATAAAAAGAGCATTTCCAGCAAAAGTGCGAGGCGTTTACGCGGGAAAATCAGTTCACTGGACTGATTTCTTATCCCGCTTCGATGCATCGGATAATGTGTCGAAACAAAAATATAGAGCGTTTCAACGATTCTGTTGCCCCGGAACCGCTCTAGGACATTTCCGCGCAGATACGTCCGATGCGGGCTTCCACGGCCCCTGCGAGATCGAAATCATGCCCCGGCAACACGTGGTCGAAGATCGCAAAATGCCGTTCGATATGAATGTCATGCGGGAAACGTCCACCGGGCAGAAAAGGCAAAGCGAAAAGCCCGCCATCCCGATAAAGGGCCGGCGAAACCAGCAAGGCCTCACGCTTTCGAGCTTCGATTTCGAGATTCTCCGACTTCAGGAAGTCAGCAAGTTCCTGCCGCCCCGGTGCCGCGATCTCAAAATCCGCACCGCCTTCGCTCAAGAAACGGAATCGGCCGTCCCAGACAATCGGCCTGCCCTGCCCCAGGCGTAGCTTCGGCAGGTTGCGTTTTTCACGGCGAAACCGATGTGGTGATCTGCTGTCGCCGCGCTCGATCAGGGCGCCGAATACGGTTAGGCGATGATCGACATCGTCCCCAGACAGAACCCGTTCAATGCGTGAGCGTTCGCTATCCCCCGGCAGGAAGCGCCGTCCGCCCGCAATGGCTGCCAGCAATCCGGCGAAGAGCCGTCTCACATTGACAGGAAGCACGGCGTAAAGCTGCGGATCGACGAGCAAGGCACCAGTCGCATCAACGCGCAGGCTCTCCGGCTCGCCCAGTGCTGCAACCAGAGCAGCATTGTCCCGCGTGCGTGACGCGCCAGCCTCAGCAATCTGGTCGAGAACGGCCTGCCTGTCAGCCTCGGCGGCAATGCCCTGACGAACTCTCGGCCGTTCATATTCCGTGTTGGCATTGCTGGGATCATCTATCCAGTTGATACCCCTGCTCCGCAATTCATCCCGCAAGGCCTGCCGGGAAACGGAAAGCAACGGGCGGTCAAGTTCGACCGCGCCGTCCAGCCGAGAGCGTGAGGACATCGCTGCAAGCCCCCGCGCCTCGGCATGAGCGCTGCGCTCCTTGCGCATCAGAAAGGTTTCGATCTGGTCGTCCTGCGTGTGGCCTGTCATGATCAATGCACCATCCGCCTCCCGCGCCGCCTGTACCAGCAGGCGATAACGCGCCGTGCGCGCAGCAGCGGCAAGTCCGCTTGCCGGCTTGGCTTCATCCCAGACAAGAATGCGGTGCTCGATCCCGTATTGTTGGCAAAGCAGACCGACATTCTCGGCCTCGGCCTTCGATTCAACACGCAATTGATGATCCACCGTCACGGCGATCAGCCGTGGCGGCTCCTCGAGCATGGCCATATAATCCCGGAGGAGAAAAAGCAGAGCGAGAGAATCGCTGCCGCCCGAAACCGCAGCGATGACGGCCTTGGTCCGCTCAAATCCGAATGGCTCGAATAATTTGGAAATATTGCTTGGGCTAAGCCCCACGAAATAACTCCGCAATCAGCACTTTGCGCGGCTGCGCTCATCGGCAACGCGCTTTAAAATGGCAGGCGCTGCCTTGGGGTAACGTTCTGGAATCTGTGCGAAAGTCGCGCAGGCGACATCGCGATTGTCCATCTTTTCAAGCGTCATGCCAAGCTTGAACATGTTTTCCGGCGCACGCTTCGAATCGGGATAATCCCGCTGCGTATCGATGAATACTGTCGCCGCTTCTGGATAGCGCCCCTGGCCATACAGCGATTCTCCGAGCCAGAAACGTGCTTCCGCCGTGTTGGGATCCGCCGGATAGCGCTTCACATGCTCGCGAAAACCGGCTTCGGCTGCCTTGTAGTCACCCGACATAAGGTATTGATAGGATGCCCGATAAAGAGAATTCGGATTGTCGTCGGCCGGAAGGGATGCGAGCGTATCGTCGGCTATGGTTCCGCCCGCCGCGGCGTCCGGCTGCACCGCGCGCGGTGTAGCATCAAGCGTTTCGCCAATTACATTCCCATTGGTGTCGAAGCGGATAGAGCCGAGCGTTTGCGGCGGCTCGCCACGTGCCGGCCCGCCCTGTGCGGGCACACTCGAACCAATAGCCATGGAATTGGCGCTAGGAGTCTGGCCGGCCACGCTTTGCGCGGCATTCCCGGAAACCCCGCTATCAAGGTTTCCGCTATTGCTCTGGCTGGACCCGGCATCGGCAAGCGATGTGTCGCCGCCAGCCTGCCGAACATCCACATCGGCACGCTTTCCGGTTTCCAGAAACTGGAAGCGGCTTTCGTTTGCTTCCTGCATTTTCTGCATCTGATCCTGCATTTCGAGGATCTGGAAATTCATGGCTTCCGCACGCGCGCTTAGTGACTCTGCAATCGCGGCGGGGTTTCCCATGCCCTGTGCACAAAGGTCGGTTCCAAGCGATGCTGCGGCAACAGCAGGTTCATCTCTTCTGGTAGAAGCAGAGTTTACACCATTCTTCTTTTCCAGTTCTTCAAACCGGAATTCGTTATCTTCCTGCATCTTCTGCAACTGATTGTCGGTGAACGAAATCTGGGCGTCAACATCCTCGACCTTGCCGGTCAGATTGCGTACCAGTTCCTGCTGCAGGCCGGGGCTCTGATAGCCGCCCTGCCCGGCACCGGCACCGGCACCGCTATCCCGCATGGCATCATCAAGAATCGCCGTCGATCCGATGCTGATCTGGTTGCCTGTGGCACCGCGCCCCTTCTCCAATGCCTGAAAACGCGCTTCATTGTCGCGCTGGATTTTCAGCATCTTGTCGCGAAGCTGCAATATCCGGGCGTAGGATTGGGCGTTTTGATGCGCCAGATTGCAGACCTGTTGCGAAAACTGATCCCCGCCGGGAGTGCTTGCCTGCGCGAGCTGAATTTCCCCCTGCGATGAAACAGACGCCGCCAGAGCCGGAACACTTGCCAAAAGCGGCAGCATGGCAATTGCCAGTGTCACTTTCCTCATTGGTTTCCTCATTCCCTTTTGCCCCTGCTAATTCATCCATCCGATTAACATCCAATTCGGACAGAACCGGATGATCAAGTGCTGCGCCTAAACAGGCGCTGAATAGGTTGCCGCATAACGAGAACCGCCCCTGTTGGAACAGGCCCGTTGGAACCGCTCTATCCATTTGCTCTTAAGCACATCTTTATCCCGAAACCGGTTCCCACGTTCGAGAGACATGCTCTTGCTCCGCTTTTAGAGTATTTCCCGCAAAAGTGCGAAGCGGTTTTGCGGGAAATACAAAAAGCGAAGGCCTTGTGACACTCACTATGACAAGTGCGACTTCGGCCAAAGTTTGTCGAAAGAGTATATCTGATACTGCAAATACGAAAAAAGCGGCCCGAAAGCCGCTTTTCCCTTAACACTGTCAGTTGCCGCCGGTTAGCTGCCTGCACCGTTGAGAACGGTGACGGCGCGGCGGTTCTGCGACCAGCACGAGTCGGCATCGCAAACCGCGACTGGACGTTCGTTACCGTAGGAGATGGTGCGCATACGGTTGGTCGGAACGCCACGCGAAGCGAGGAAGTCACGAGTGGCAGCAGCACGGCGCTGACCGAGAGCGAGGTTGTACTCACGTGTACCGCGTTCGTCAGCATGGCCTTCGACGGTGATCGAGTACTGCGGATAACGCAGCAGCCACTGGGCCTGCTTGGAAAGCGTCTGCTGTGCATCGGCGCGGATCAATGAAGAATCGAGATCGAAGAAGATGCGATCGCCGACATTGACCGTGAAGTCCTGCGAGGAACCCGGCGTTGCAGCGCCTGCACCGAGACCCAGATCACCGGCATTGTTCGGAAGGTTCTTCTTGGACGCACAACCGGCAACGGCGAGCGACATGAAAAGGGCGATAGCGATCGGGCTACGTGCAATCGACTGGATACGGCGCATGGGCCGGAGCTCCTTAAGATTTGATGTTCCTGCGTAACCATCCAATAATCATATTGAGGTTAAGACAGGCTCAAGAAGTATGGTTAATTTTTTCTTGCGGCCAAGTGCAGCCGGCGATTTCCGGCAGCAATTCTGGTTCTAGCCCTTGCGGGTAAAATACGGCAGAAACACGGCTTCCCGGTAATGATTGTGGCAATTTGGACATCCCTACCAAAAGGGCGCGGCAGTTGTATCTGAGGATAATGCGATAAAACAAAGAGTTAGAGCGTTTCGCCCGATTTCAGTTTTATAGGGGCCGCTCTATCCAAAAAAAGGCGCGAAACTGAGCTTCGCGCCTTTTCCATCACTATGTGCGAACGCACTATTCGAGCAGCGGTGACCAAGCCGGATCGGAGGCGTAGTTCGGCGTCTGAATCTGGCGCTCATTGCGGCCGGTCAGATCAATGGTGAAGAGCTTCGGACCGCCTGCACCCGCCGCCTTGCGGAAGAACATCAGAACGCGACCGTTCGGGGCCCAGGTCGGCCCTTCATTATGGAAACCCGAAGTCAGCAGGCGTTCGCCCGAGCCGTCCGTCTTCATCACACCAATAGAGAACTGGCCCTGCGACTGCTTGGTGAAAGCGATGAGATCGCCGCGTGGAGACCAGACCGGCGTGGAGTAGCTGCCGTCGCCCATAGAGATGCGGCGCGGGTTGGAACCATCCGCACCCATGACGTAGAGCTGCGGACGTCCACCACGGTCGGAAGAGAAAACAATCTGTGACCCGTCCGGTGAATATGACGCGCTCGTATCGATAGCCTGGCTTTTGGTAAGGCGGGTGGTCGAACGGTTGCGCAGGTCCATGGTATAGATATTGGCGCTACCATCATCCTGAAGCAGGCTCATCACGACCTTCTGACCATCGGGCGAGAAGCGCGGCGCAATAGTCATGCCCGGAAAGTTACCGACAAGCTCGCGCTGGCCGGTTTCGAGCTGCAACAGATACACCTTCGGCGAACCGCCTTCGAACGACATATATGTGACTTCCTGACGGTTCGGCGAGAAGCGCGGCGTCAGCGAAATAGCGCGTCCGTCGGAAATGTAGCGTACATTGGCACCGTCCTGATCCATGATGGCCAGACGCTTAACGCGCTTCTGTGCCGGGCCGGATTCATCAACGAAAACGACACGCGTATCGAAATAGCCCTTTTCACCGGTCAGGCGCTCATAGATGGCGTCAGCGATGATATGTGCCACACGGCGCCAGTTGTCCGGGGTGGTGAAGAACTGCTGGCCGATCATCTGCTGGCCGCCGAACGTATCCCACAGGCGGAACTCGGCTTTGAGGCGGCCATCCGGCTGTTTGGTGATGCGACCCGTAACAAGCGCCTGCGCATTGATGACCTTCCAGTCCTCGAAACGCGGCGCCGCGTCCGGATTGGAAATCTTCTCGATGAAGGCACCCTTGTCGATCGGTGCAAAAAGACCCGACCGCTCAAGGTCGGCCGCAATGACCGACGTGATGTTCGGCCCGAGCTGGTCGGCCGAAAGGAAATCAGTGATGGCGATCGGCAGCGGCTCGATCACACCCTTGTTGATGTTGATTTCCACGACAGCGCGCGCCGGCATGGTGCAGACAAGGCTTGCGGCAATCATACACGCGAAAGCCGAAAAGACCGTCCGGATCTTTGTATTGATGATGCCGATTTTCATGTCTTCTGGGACCTCTTTGTCCTTGCAGTGGTTGGCGACCGGAACCCCGGTCAGAACATTTCGCTCGGGTCGAAATTGACGATCACTTCCGACCATGAATCATATTTGTCGACTGGCAGATTGTACGGTGCGCAGCGGGCGACAGCGCGCTTGGCGCTCTCAGCCGCAGCACGGGCCACACCATCACCGCCGCCGCCCGATGTCACTTCAGGAACGCCCTGAATGGAGCCATCCTGGTTGAGCTTCATCTTGACGGTCACGACCAGCCCCGGCGCGTCTGCCACACCGGCGGGCACATTCCAGCACTTTGAAATCGCACCGCGCAGGGCATCCATTTCACTCTGGCTGAGTTTGGAGCCGCCAGTATTCTTCTTGCCGCCCAGCGACGCCTGATCGGTGGAGCGCTTGGCGCCACCGCCCGCCGCCTTCTGCTTGTTGAGAAGGGCTGCGACCTCATCGGCAATCGCATCATTCTTCGACTGCGAAGTCTGCGAGGCGCTCTGCGTCGGCTTCTTCTCTTCCGTTGGCTTGCGATCCGGCGTCTTTGCTGTCTGAGCCTGCGGCGGCTTCGGCTTAGCTTCCGGTGCCGGAACCTTGTCCGGCAACTTTGGCGCTTGCGCATCGGGCGATTCAGCCTGCTTGTCGATAGCTTCCGCCACCGGATCAGGCTTTACTTCCTGCTTTTCTTCCGGTTTTGCCTGCACTTCCGTCGCTGGAACCGGCGTTGGCTTGGTCTCCGGCTTCGGTTCCGGTTTCGGATCGGGCTTCGGTTCCGGTTTCTTCACCGGTTCCGGTTGCGCCTTTGGTTCTTCCGCCGCCTCAATCGGCTTCGCCTTCGCGTCAGGCTTCGGCGGCGTTGTGGTATCGATGTCCTGATCGCCAAAATTCTCGGCATTGGGAACAGTCTGCGGTTTGGTTGTCGGCACAGGAGCCGACTTTTCCTTCATGGGTGCGGTCTTTTCGCCCTGTTGGATTTGCGTCATCGATTCGATCGGTACGATATCGACCGGGAATGATTCCGCATCCTGAACGTCGAAAGCCTTCGGCGAGGAAAACGAAACCACTGCCAGCGCAACCGCAACGGCATGCAAGGCAACAGAAGATGTCAGGCCAGCCTTCATGATGGCGTCAGCTATCCTGCTCCTGGAGGGTCACAAGGCCGATATTCTTGAAACCGGCGGCGGAAATGCGGGCCATGACTTTCATGACAGTGCCATAGTCGGCAGCCTTGTCACCACGCACGAAAATGCGCTCTTCATAGCCTGTCTTGGCGATGGCCTGGAGTTTCGGCACCACTTCTTCGATCGGGATTTCGGTTTCCTGCAAGAAAATCTTGCCTTCGCTATTGACCGAAACGGTGATCGGCTGCGTATCGGCGTTCATGGCTTTTGCCTGCGTATCGGGCAGGTCAATCGGCACACCCACTGTCAGCAATGGTGCGGAGACCATGAAAATGATGAGGAGAACGAGCATCACGTCGACGAACGGCGTCACATTGATTTCGCTCATCAGCGCCTTCTTGCGGCCGCGCCTGCGGCGTCCGCCCGACTGCATTCCCTGATTTCCGACCGACATGCCCATTGCAAGATTCCTGAAGGCTGAAACTACACTCGATGCGTGAAGCCGCTTAAGCGCGCGGCGTCAACTTCTCATCAATTTGGCGCGACAGTATGGCGGAGAATTCATCCGCAAAGCCTTCCAGCCGTCCACCGATCTTGCCCGCATCACTGGAAAGCTTGTTGTAGGCGATAACAGCGGGAATAGCCGCGAGGAGACCAATTGCCGTTGCCAGAAGCGCTTCGGCGATGCCCGGCGCCACAACGGCAAGGCTTGTGTTCTTGGAGGCGGCAATTGCCTGAAACGAGGTCATGATGCCGACGACCGTACCGAACAGGCCGATGAAGGGAGCGGCAGAACCGATGGTTGCCAGAAAGCCAAGACGCGAGTCGAGCTTTTCACTTTCACGCGCCAGTGCGACATCCATAGCCTTGTCGATACGCATCTGGAGGCCGATGGGCGAGCGAGCGCCCTTTTCGAATGATTTCTTCCACTCGCGCATCGCAGCCATGAAGATGGACGCCATTCCGGTGGTACGGCGCTCACCGAGGTTACGATAAAGTTCCTCCAGCGACTGGCCGGACCAGAACGTCTGCTCGAAACGATCAATCGCGCGCCGCGCCCTTCCGTAAGCAATCGTCTTATCCACGATGATAGCCCAGGTCCAGATCGAGGCGAACAGCAGGCCAAGCATAACCAGCTTGACGACCCAGTTCGCCTGCATGAACAGGCCCCAGAGGGTAACATCGGCGGCGGGGGCCGCTAACGCAACATTTTCCATCGATCTACCGTCCTCGAATCCAAACGCCCGGCCACTTGACCGGGCGGTATCGCAAATCCGTTAATCAACGTCTGAAAACAGACGCTCCAAACCCGCGCAGCTCTTCATTTGAAGCCGTACCTGCCCGACGGGCGGCCGACACTTCGCACCGCAACCGCCATTCCCGGATTTCAACTTTAAATCCATCACGCGCTTGTCACGGTTAATTTTGGTGAAAGGAAGGCGCTGCGCTGTAACACGACCTCTCAACCGATTCCGTCAGGGTGATTAATGGAATATTATGGTTAAAGATGCGTTAGCATTTGCCCAAATAAGTATATTTGCCGGTAGCGCATCCATCTTCGCATAAGATACACCGGTGGAGACCTTTATTGAGCGAACGTCGGGTTCAGCTCTTGCGGCTGTTGGTAAAGGCTTCCCGCCACTCATCGGGAATGCGGCGCGGGTGACCTTCTTTGGTTATCATCACTGCCTCTACCTTCGCCTCCGAAAGCAGACGCTCACCGCAGCTAATTTTCTGCGCCATGATGACCCGTGCACCACGAATTTCGCTGACGCGGGTTTCAATCAGAATGAGATCGTCCATCTTCGCCGGCGATTTGTAGTCGATCTCCATGCGGCGAACGACCCAGACCATTTCTTCGCCAAGCGCGCCCTCGGCCAATTCGATATGGTGAACGTCCTGCAAGCGCAGGAAGTCCGTCCGTCCGCGCTCATAGAATTCCAGATAGCGACCGTGATAGACGAAGCCGGAAAAATCCGTATCGGCATAGTAGATACGCGCATAGAGCAGATGCGCGCCGTCTTTCAGTTCGCCGGACACGGCCTGTTGCTGCTTGTCGGTCATTCGTCTTCCATGAAGAGGCCATATTGTGACTGCTGGATGATTTCGGCAGGCGCAGGAAGTCCAAGATGCTGCCAGGCAACAGCCGTCAAAACACGACCGCGCGGCGTGCGTTGCAGGAAGCCCTGCTGGATCAGGTAGGGTTCGATAATGTCTTCAATTGCGTCACGCGGTTCGGAAAGACCTGCAGCGATTGTTTCGATCCCGACCGGGCCGCCGCCAAAATTGCGCGCGATGATATCCAGATAGCGCCGATCGAGCTGATCCAGCCCACGATTGTCCACCTCAAGCCGCGACAGCGCCTCATCGGCGATCTTGCGGTCAATGACATCTGCGCCAGCGACCAGCGCGAAATCACGCACACGACGCAATAGCCTTCCCGCAATACGCGGTGTGCCGCGCGAACGGCGGGCGACTTCCAGTGCGCCATCCGGCGAAATGCCCATTTGCATAATGCGCGCGCCACGCCGCACGATATATTCCAGTTCCTCGACCGTATAGAAATTGAGCCGTGTTGGAATGCCGAAGCGATCCCGCAACGGCGTAGTCAAAAGCCCGAGACGGGTCGTCGCCGCAACCAGCGTGAACTTGGCAAGGTCGATCTTCACCGAGCGTGCAGCAGGCCCCTCGCCGATGATGAGATCAAGCTGGAAATCCTCCATGGCCGGATAGAGGATTTCTTCCACAGCCGGACTTAAACGATGGATTTCGTCGATGAAAAGGACGTCGCGCTCCTCAAGATTGGTCAGGAGAGCAGCAAGATCACCCGCCTTCGCAATGACGGGACCGGACGTGGAGCGAAAATTGACTCCGAGCTCTTTCGCCATGATCTGCGCGAGCGTCGTCTTGCCCAGTCCGGGCGGTCCAACGAACAGGACATGGTCCAGCGCCTCGCCACGTACTTTGGCAGCTTCGATGAAAATTTTCAGATTGGCGCGCGCTGCCGCCTGTCCGACAAAGTCGTCAAGCGTCTGCGGACGTAGCGTATTGTCTTCGTCTACGCGTCTATCGGCATCGATGAGGGGGTTGCGGTCGCTCATGCCTCCCTCCTCGCACGAACATATCGCCGAAACAAGTAATTCACCGCGACAATTCCTTCAAGCCAAGACGGATAAGTTTGGCCGAATCGGCCCCCTCTCCCGCTTCCTTCAGGGCAGCCGCGACGGCATTGGCGGCCTGATCGCGCGAGTAACCGAGATTGGAAAGGGCCGACACCGCGTCGGCAACAGGAGCGGGTGCTGCACCCGCGCCAAGCTCCTGCTTGAGCCCGATTGTGCCGCTCGCCTCACCAGCGAAAGCCGGGGCCTTGTTCTTCAATTCCGTAACGATACGCTCAGCCACTTTCTTGCCGACCCCCGGTGCACGAGAGACCATGGCGATGTCACGCAGCGCAATGGCATTGGCCAGTTCTGACGGCGACAACGTGCCGAGCACAGCAAGAGCTACCTTGGCACCAACGCCCTGTACATTCTGCAGCAGGCGGAACCATTCGCGTTCGAGCTGATTGGCAAATCCATAAAGGCGGATCATGTCCTCACGGACATAGGTTTCGATGAACAGGATTGCAGCCTCGCCTGCCCCCCCGAGATTGCCCAATGTCCGCGCCGAACAGAACGCAACATAACCGACACCATGCACGTCGATGATGGCATGATCCTCGGCGATTTCATCGATTACACCCTTGAGCTTACCGATCATGGCCACCTACGCGATAAGTTGTTGCAACCGGCGCGCGCTTGCGATGCTTTGCCGGTGATGCGCATGACAAATGGCGATGGCCAGAGCGTCGGCGGCGTCGCTCGTATCGAACGATGCCCGGGGCATTAGCACTTTTACCATCATATGAATCTGCTGCTTTTCGCCGTGCCCAACACCTATAACAGCCTTTTTCACGGCATTCGGCGCATATTCAGCAACAGGTAGCCCCGCCTGCGCCGGAGCCAGCAGCGCAATGCCGCGCGCCTGCCCGAGTTTCAACGTTGCGGTTGCATCCTTGTTGACGAAGGTGTGTTCAACCGCTGCCTCATGCGGCATATACTCATGCAGGATTTTGGACAGCCCTTCATGCAATTGGCACAAGCGCGACGCGAGATCCATCTCCGCATTAGAGGTGACGGTTCCCGAACCGATGAAATGCAGCGAGTTGCCCAGCGATTCGACAATGCCCCAGCCGGTACGGCGCAGGCCCGGATCGATACCAATGATGCGAATCGTTTCTTTCATAAGTGAACCCTATCCTCAGACGGGTTCACTTGACAGCAGAAAAGTGAACAAAAGAGAAACATGCGCCCTGAACGACGCATATGAGTAATTGTTAAGAAGCACCAAAAGCGGTCTTGAGTAACACGATCTGTTCAGAAACCGGATTGCCGCGCGGAACACCCTGCAACGAAACCACTTCACCATAAACTTCTCGATCCATGCGGCGCACACGCGCCTGAAGACGCATCGATCGTTCAACCAGTTCCATGAATGCGACCGGCAGCTCGGACCACCCTTGTGCAGCTTCGCCCGCCGATGGCGTGTCGAGACGCACCTTGGCCTTTTCAACTGCAACCTGCTGGCGTGTCATCTCACCACTGCGTGCCGCACGCTGGAGCAGCAGCCAGGAAGCAATCTGCATCAGGCGCGTCGTCAGGCGCATCGATTCGGCGGCATAGAGCGTTGCAGCCACGCGCGACAGATTGCGTGCGTCCTCACGGCCTTCGCCGTCGAGATAGCTTGCCGCTTCCTCGACCATATCCATACCTTCGGCATAGATCGGCTTGAACGAATCCGAAAAGACCATACGCTCCGCGAGGCTGATCATGTTGCTCGGCATCTGACCCTGTTCGCTAATCACTGCTCTGCCACCTTGCATGACCGCCTTCATCGGCGGCCCATTCCGTTGCCGTATTCGTCCAGAGGGATATGCCGGGACGGACACGAATGAAACCATTGAACCGCTGTTCGACCATGAGGGAGGCTGAGACGGAACAGCTGTGCTAAACAAGTCCACGATAAACTGCACCTTCATGCACCGTCGCGCAAGTTTATGTTTAACATTCGGTTAATATTTTCAAAGGCTTTTGATGGAAGCCTGAAGATAGAACGGATTGGGCAGTCGTTCCGTTCCGCGTCCCATTATGTGGAAATCGATATTTCCCTAGTGCGTAGAAAAATTTGCACAAAAAAAGAGCCGCAATGGCGGCTCTCAGGAGTTTAACAGGGAGGCGTCAAACAGAGTGGCTAAACCACTCGGTAAGAATCCAGCCGAACTGGATGTAAACCATTTAACATTCTTAAGATTAATGAATGGTTAATGTCCGCGCGGTGCTGTGGATAATCTCATACAATCCAGCCGCTTCTACCCAAAGAAAAGCCGCCCGAAACGGCGGCTGATCGATGATGATTGTCAATAGCGCTGCATCGCGGGCTTGGAGGCTGGAACCAGCTGATTCTTGACGGGTTCGGCGGCAGGGACAGCCGGCTTTGCCGAAGCGGTGGAGCCCTTTTTGTTCCAACCGATGGTCGGCAACCATTCTAGATAGTAGGCCAGAGCGAACTGCATCACGATGCCGGTGGCAATCAGCAGCGTGTCATAAGGCAGTCCGCCGGGGTTCACGAGCTTCATCACCTGCGCGACCATTGCCAACAGCGTACCGGCAATAAAGACCGGCAACGAATGCTTGCCGAGAATCGCCAGGGGATTAACTGGTGTGGTCCGGGCAATGTTGTTCAGCGTCGGCACAACGGCAATGAGATAGGCAATCGCCAGAACATGCAGCAAACGTGGACCCGATAGGAAGGTCTTGTCGAAGCCGGTAATGACCATCGGCATTCCCATAGATGCATCGATACCCCATAGCGGGATGCGGACCCAAGCCAGCGCCAGCACCAGATAGCCGACAGCAAGGCCGATCAACAGCGGATGCTTCGGCAACTCACCACCGCGGCGCACATGCATCACGCCGGCGATACCGATCGCAAACAGGAACTGCCACGACAGCGGGTTCAGGAACCAGACGCCTTCGGTCGGATAGTTGACCGGCGCAATGCGGTAGAGACCAGACAGGAACCAGACTGTACCGGAAACGCCAAGCATCAGCGGCAAGCTGATGCGCGCCAGCAGAAGCAGGATCGGGGTCAGAACCAGCATCACGGCATACATCGACAGAATGTTGTTATAGCCGAGCTGATGGCCCAATGTGACAATGCCGAACAGCGCCTCTACCGGATGCTTGACCAGCGGTGCGATGTTGATCTGCGTCAACAGCTCCGAGCGTTTCAGGAAGATGGCCGCAGTGGCGAAAATGGCGATCGTCGCCATGGTCGTCATGATATGCGTGGTATACAGCACGCCAGCACGACGCCACATCTTCAATGAGAGGAGCAGGCGATTGCCGGGAGCGAATTTCGATCCATAGGCAAGCGCTACCGCCATGCCGGAAATGAGCACGAAAGCTTCGGCCGAATCGGAGAAGCCCAAATTCTTGTGCGTGATATGCTCGTAGATCGTGCCAGGCACATGGTTGATGAAGATCGTCAGCAGCGCAAGTGCACGGAATACATCAATGCGCGTGTCACGCATTTTCACCGGTTGTGCGGGCAACGCTTCTCTAACGGTCGCAATACTCATTTACCAGCCTGCCTATCTTTGAAGGAAATCACCTGCACTTGGGATTGCAAGACGTTCCTATCTTCTTCGCACGGTTCCAGATCGGGACCGGAACACATTCTGTCGGGGCGTTCAGGGCCGCGATCTTGGTGTCGCATATATACTGGTTAATCCCGGCAGAACCGGGTTGGTTCCGATCAACTTTCGTTCCAGTGGATAACATTGTGATAGCCTGGACATGTCCAAACTGGAGAGTGTTTCGCCAATGAATACTTGCCGAAGCGCGGGTGGGTCGCATAAATGCGATAAAACAAATAGATAGAGCGCCGTCTCCGTTTCCGGTAAACAGAACGCCTCTATTGCCCGAATTCCATCACGTTTTTCCCGTTAGGCTTCGTTCATGAACACGCCCGCTCACCAGACTGAAACAGATCGCTGCCGCATCGTGCTGGTAGCGCCCCCGCTTGCCGATGGCGTGGCTCTCGCCAAGCTTATGACGGCTGCGCTCTCAGGCGGTGACGTCGCAAGCGTCATTCTCGACACCGGCGATCTCGACGAAGCCACTTTCCAGGCTGCGGCCGAAAAGGTCATCCCCATCATACAGGATAAAGGCGTTGCCGCGCTCATCTTGAATGATACGCGCATCGCAGGCCGTGTCGGAGCAGATGGCATCCACATCGAGGGCAAGGCTGCCGATCTGGCAGATGCCATAGAAAAACATACGCCGAAAATGATTGTGGGAACGGGCAATCTGCGTGATCGCCATGGGGCAATGGAAATTGGCGAACTGCAGCCCGACTATGTCTTTTTCGGCAAGATCGGCGCAGACAACAAGCCGGACGCGCATCCACGCAATCTGTCATTGGCCGAATGGTGGGCGCAGATGGTGGAGATTCCCAGCATTGCGCAGGCTGGAAGTGCACTGGAAAGCATCATTCCAGCAGCGAAAACGGGCGCGGATTTCGTTGCGCTCGGTCGCGCGGTCTTCGAGGCCGAAGACCCTGCAAAAGCTGTTGCGGAAGCCAACCGGCTCTTGGATGAGAACGCGCCCCGCTTTGAAAATTGATCCTTTCATCAAGGTCTTGCTGATGCCCATGAAGAACAAACTTCTTCTCGCTGCCGTTCTGACATTCGCGCTGCCTACCTTGCCTGCTATGGCAGCGGGCGAGTCCGTGCACGTTCAGAAGAACAGCGCGCAGGGCGTTCACAAGGACAAGAAAGCCGACAAGTCGGCCAAGCCGGTCATGCTGCCGCAACCGGCAACCACGGAACCGATGCCACACATCGATCCGAGCCGCTTCGGCGACAAACCGGCAGACGAAGCTTTCGGAGCCTTTCAACGCGGCCTCTATCTGACCGCTTTCAATCTGGCCAAACCGCAGGCCGAAAAGGGCGACCCGGCATCGCAGACGCTCATCGCAGAGATTTATGCCCGGGGTCTCGGTATCCCCGCCAATCAGAAACTGGCAGCGAAATGGTATGAGAAAGCGGCCAACAACGGCGTTGTCGAGGCGCAATTCCGCTATGCAGCCCTTCTGTTACAGGGCGCCTACGTCAAGAAAGACCCCGCCAGGGCAGAGGAGCTGATGAAAAAGGCCGCCGAAGGCGGCAATGCCATGGCCCAGTTCAATTACGCCCAGATGCTTATGGTAAATACACCGGGCAAGCCGGGCATCGACCTCGCTTTTCCGTGGTTCCAGAGGGCTGCCGAGGCCAAGCTGGCCGACGGACAATATGCAGTCAGCCAGATTTATGCCAACGGTACGCCGACCATTCCGCGTGACGACAAGAAGGCACGGGTCTATCTGCTGCTTGCAGCCGCGCAAGGTTACGATACGGCGCAGTTCGATCTGGGACGGTGGCTTATCGAAGGTCGCGGCGGTGATCGCAACTATGAACAGGGCTTCGGCTGGATGCAGCTTGCCGCCCAACGCGGCACGGTCATGGCGCAAGCTTGGCTGGCCCGCCTTTATCGCGACGGCATCGGTACAGAGGGTGATCTGGTCAAGGCGGCGGCTTGGTATATTGTCGCCCAGCGTGCCGGTTTCCGCGCCCCTGACCTCAACGATATGATGGACGGTCTTGCGGACGACCAGATAAAGCAAGCATTTGAAACGGCCAATAGTCTGCGCGTTCGCTGATTTTTGGACGAATTTTCTGACTGGATCGGCTCTCTTTTCGTGCTCAGGCTTGCGCGACGCGCCGTTTTATGGTCTTGGAAACCCGATTATCGCGGTTCGAGTATAAGGCAGGTGCGCAATCTCCGGAACAAAGCCGGACGGTTGCCTTTTCGTCGTCATGCACCGAACCGCACATGGTTTCACATTTTCATTCCGGATCAAGCTCATGAAGATCAATGGTAACGAAATCCGCCCCGGCAATGTCATCGAACATGATGGCGGCCTCTGGGTTGCGGTCAAGACCAACGCCGTCAAGCCTGGCAAGGGCGGCGCTTATAATCAGGTCGAACTGAAGAACCTCATCAACGGCACCAAGCTCAACGAACGTTTCCGCGCTGCCGAAACCGTCGAGCGCGTTCGTCTGGAACAGAAGGACTTCTCGTTCCTCTACGAACAGGGTGAAGCCTTGATCTTTATGGACACCGAATCCTACGAACAGCTTGAGTTGGCCAAGGATTTCGTCGGCGACCGCGCTGCTTTCCTACAGGACGGCATGATGGTCACCGTCGAACTTTACGAGGAAAAGCCGATCGGCATCCGCCTGCCGGATCAGGTCACGCTTGCCATCACCGAAGCTGATCCGGTCGTCAAAGGGCAGACCGCTGCATCGTCCTACAAGCCGGCTGTGCTTGAAAACGGTATCCGCATTCTCGTACCACCGTTCATTGCATCCGGTGAACGTGTGATCGTTGATACCAACGAACTGACCTACGTCAGCCGCGCTTAATACGAAAAGATATCTGCGGCGCCCCGTATCGGGCGCTGCGCAATCCATGTCGCAAAGATTGCGACCGTTCTTTCTCAGATCGCTCAATTCTCCGACTGTCCGCCAAACGTGTTCTGGCTGGATATTCGACCTTCTGTTTATGATTAACTGCATGATCCCCTTCAAGATCCACGCTTCGGGGTCATGCTTACAAGGACAATGAAATGGCCCGCTCAGCCCTTCTCAACGTTATGGTACAGGCCGCAATGAAGGCCGGCCGCAGCCTCGCCCGCGATTTTGGCGAAGTCCAGAATCTTCAGGTTTCCCTCAAAGGCCCCGGCGACTATGTCAGCCAGGCAGATCGCCGGGCCGAAAAGGTCGTCTACACGGAATTGAGCCGCGCCCGCCCGGATTACGGCTTCCTGATGGAAGAATCCGGTGAGATTGAATCCAAGGACGGACAGCACCGCTGGCTGGTCGATCCTCTCGACGGCACCACCAATTTCCTGCACGGCATTCCGGTCTTCGCGGTCTCCATCGCTCTGGAGCGGCAAGGACAGATCGTTGCCGGCGTTATCTACAATCCGGCCATGGATGAGCTCTACACCGCAGAACGCGGCGGTGGCGCATTCCTCAATGACCGTCGCCTGCGCGTCGCTTCGCGCAACAAGCTGGTCGATTCTGTCATCGGCACCGGTATCCCCCATCTGGGTCGCGGCCATCACGGCCATTATCTGGTTGAACTGCGCAATGTCATGGCCGAAACCGCAGGCATTCGCCGCATGGGTGCCGTTGCGCTCGATCTCGCTTATGTTGCAGGCGGTCGTCTGGATGGTTTCTGGGAAGACGGCATGCATCCCTGGGATCTCGGCGCAGGGATGCTGATGATCCGCGAAGCCGGCGGTTTTGTTTCGGACAAGAATGGCGGGCAGGATATTTTCGGGACGAAAACTATCGTTGCAGGCAATGAAATTATCCAGAAGGCTTTGCTGAAGACGATCAATAAGCCAATCTGATCGCTCTCCTGCATTCTTGACTTTTCATTTCAGCGCGTCACAAGAATGCGACGCGCTGAAGCATTTTTACCTTCATTTTTTCGTATCCAGACGATTCCGCTTCACGAATTAATGAAGTAGGCTCCTGTTCAAACACGCGACCATGGAGCGCAACGCATGAGCGATTTGAGAGTTTCCCGGGACCGTCTGGACGAGGGACGTGACTATGACCCCTACCGCCTGTCGAGCCCGCGCATTGTCATTCTCACCATGGCGATCTTTCTTATCATTGTAGCGTTTCTGGCCGCGATCCTGATGCGGCAGATTCATACGTTCTTCGTCACCAATCCCGGCCTTAACGGGCTCATTCTCGGTGTCCTGCTGGTTGGCATCCTGCTGGCTTTTGGACAGGTACTGCGTCTGCTCCCCGAAATCCGCTGGGTAAACTCATTTCGCGATGGCGAGCGCGAAGGCGCCACACGCCCACCGGTTCTGCTCGCACCCATGCGCGCCCTGATCGGCCGCCGCCAGTCGATGGCGCTTTCCACGGCCTCCATGCGCTCGATCCTCGATTCCATCGCGACACGTCTTGATGAAAGCCGGGATATATCGCGCTATCTGATCGGCCTTCTGGTTTTTCTCGGCCTTCTCGGCACCTTCTGGGGCCTCTTGGAAACGGTTGGCTCCATCGGGCGCACTATTCAGACACTGGATCCAAATTCCGGCAGCACCGGCGACGTTCTCGATGCATTGAAAGCGGGCTTGCAGGCACCGCTTTCCGGCATGGGCACGGCATTCTCATCTTCGCTGTTCGGCCTTTCCGGCTCGCTCATTCTCGGTTTTCTCGACCTTCAGGCGGGGCGCGCGCAAAATCGCTTCTATACGGAACTGGAAAACTGGCTTTCCTCCGTAACCGATCTTGGTTCCGATATCGGCGCCGACCAGAATGGAGGCACCGAAGAAATCCGCGTTCTGGCTGACCGGTTGCAAAACCTGCACGGTAGCGATGCTTCCACGCAGCGCACCACGGCAGCGCTGGCCAATCTTGCCGAAGGTATACAAGGCCTCGTCAAGAACATGCGCAGCGAACAGCAGATCATGCGTGATTGGGTGGAAAAGCAGGCCGACGAACAAAAGGCTATCCGCCAGACTCTCGACCGTCTTGCCAAAGCCATCGGTGAGCGCACGCACGACCGCAGATCCGATCGCACGGACAAGGCGGAGTAAGCCGCCATGTCTCTTGCCCGAAACCGCCGCTCCCAAAGACATGTCGATTACTGGCCCGGCTTCGTCGATGCCCTGACGACGCTGCTGCTCGCAATCATGTTCCTGCTCACCGTCTTCGTGCTGGCGCAATTCCTGCTCAGCCGCGAGGTCAACAACAAAGACAGCGTGCTCGCACGCCTCAACAGCCAGATACAGGAATTGACGCAGCTTCTGTCCCTTGAGCGCAGCAATTCGCAGGACATGCAGGACACCATCGCCAATCTGCAAGCTTCGCTGTCCAGCGCGGAAAGCGAACGTTCGCGCCTGCAAAGCCTTTTGAACGAGGGCAGTGGTGCGGGTGCCGCCGCCGAAAAGCGCGCCGGGGAACTATCCGAAAGTCTTGACGCCGAAAAGCAGGTCAGCGCCCGCGCGCTCAGTCAGGTGGAACTGCTGAACCAGCAGATTTCAGCGCTTCGCCGCCAGATCGCCGCACTTGAAGACGCGCTCAATGCTTCCGAAAGCCGCGACCGTGAATCGAACGCCAAGATTGCCGATCTTGGCCGCCGCCTGAATGTCGCGCTGGCGCAGCGTGTGCAGGAGCTGAATCGCTATCGTTCCGACTTTTTCGGGCGTCTGCGCGAAATCCTGTCGGATAAGGAGAATATCCGTATTGTCGGTGACCGCTTCGTCTTCCAGTCGGAAGTTCTCTTCCCGACAGGGTCGGCGGATATCAATCCAGCAGGTCAAGAGGAGATGAAGAAGCTCGCCAACGCGGTGATCCAGCTTAATCAGGAAATCCCAGGCGACATCAACTGGGTACTGCGCGTCGACGGCCACACGGACAATGTGCCGCTGGCTGGGACGGGGCGCTTTCGCGACAATTGGGAGCTTTCGTCAGCTCGTGCGACCGCAGTGGTCAAGTTCCTTATCGCAAATGGCGTCCCAGCCAACCGGTTGGTTGCGGCAGGCTTCGGGGAGTATCAGCCGCTTGATGCCGCCGACACCGCCGATGCCCGCGCCAAGAACCGGCGTATCGAGCTGAAGCTAACCGAGAGATAGAGCATCTCCAGCAAAAGTGTGAAGCGGCTTTGCATAGGATAATGCGATAAAACAAATAGTTAGAGCGGTTCCGACGTCTCTGTTAAATAGGACCCGCCCCAACATTACCTCCCGGCGAAAGCTCCAGCGCCAGCCTCGAATTGCAACTTGGCGAGACGGGCATAGATGCCGCCCCTTTCGACAAGGCTTTGGTGTGTACCTTCCTCGACAATATGGCCATGGTCGAGCACGAGTATACGGTCGGCCTTGAGCACGGTCGCAAGCCGGTGCGCGACAACAAGCGTCGTGCGATCAGCCATCAGGCTGTCCAGAGCCTTTTGAACGAGCATTTCGCTTTCGGCATCCAGCGCCGATGTAGCTTCATCCAGCAGCAGGATGGGGGCGGCGCGTAGGATTGCCCTCGCAATGGCGATGCGCTGGCGCTGACCGCCTGAAAGCGTCACACCGCGTTCGCCCACTTCCGTATCATAGCCGTTGTCGAGCGCCATGATGAAGTCATGCGCGAGGGCGGCTTTCGCCGCTGCCACGATCTCCTCGTCGCTGGCTCCCGGTCTACCGAAGGCAATGTTTTCGCGCACGCTGGTAGCAAAAATCGCCACATCCTGTGGCACCGTTGATATGCGTGCGCGGACGGCCTGCGGGTCGGCATCGGGTAGCGCCACGCCATCGATCAGGATCTTGCCCGCCTGCGGATCGTAATAACGCATCACCAGCGAGAAGATCGTGCTTTTACCGGCACCAGATGGGCCGACAATCGCAACCGTCTCCCCCGGCTTTACAGTGAAGCTGACACCGTTGAGCGACGGCGCGTCCGGTCGTGTCGGATAGGAGAAATGCACGGAATCGAACACGATTTCGCCGCGCGGCGGCACCGGCATGGCAACAGGTTTCAAAGGTGCGGCAATACCCGGCTGTTCGTCCAGAATTTCGACAAGTCGCTCTGTAGCCCCGGCCGCCTGTGCCAGTTCCCCACCGACTTCCGACAAGGCGCCGAAGGAACTGCCTGCAAACACCGCATAAAGTACAAACTGGCCAAGCGTACCAGCAGACATTGTTCCCGCCAGCACATCACGCGAACCGAACCAGAGCACAGCGACAATGCTGGAGAAGATCAGGAAAATAGCGAAAGCCGTCAGAATTGCACGCGCCTGAATGGAGGATCGGGCCGCCTGAAAGGCCTTTTCAACCGCACTGCCAAAACGCCCGATCACCATGTTTTCATTGGTGAATGCCTGAAGCGTACGCATCGCACCAATCTGTTCGCTCGCATAGGCATTGGCGCGGGCAAGCATATCCTGCGTCATACGGGAGCGACGACGCACCGAGCGTCCGAAGGCGATCAACGGCACAACGATGATCGGGATAGCAGCAATGACCAGAGCGGAAAGTTTCGGGCTCGTGACAACCATCATCGCCAGTGCCCCGACACCCAGAATCATGTTGCGCAGCGCGACGGAGGCCGTTGCGCCCACCACAGACTTGATCTGCGTCGTATCGGACGACAGGCGCGAAACGATTTCGCCGGACTGCGACCGGTCGAAGAATTCCGGCGAAAGCGCGGTGACATGTGAAAAGACCGCGTTGCGTAAATCCGCCACGACCCGCTCGCCAAGCGAGATCACGAAGAAGTAGCGCAGGCCCGACGCCAGCGCGAGAATGAGCGCCAGCAACACGAGCATGCCGAAGTAGTTATTGACAAAGATCGCATTCGATCCGGTAAAGCCATGGTCGATCATACGTCGCAGCGCGACGGGCACAGCAAGAGTCGTTACGGCAGCCAGTACCAGCGAAAAGAGCGCGCCTGCCACCAGAACCTTATAAGGCGCCAGAAACGGCACCATTCTCTTCAGCGGCTTCAACGAGCGGCGTTTGCGACTTTCTTCTGCAGTCAATTCGTGATTCATATCAATTTCAGTATCCCGGTCGGCCATTCTTGTGTTTGCGCCCTTGTTATTGCCGTGCGCCTGATGTATAGGCTCGCCAACCCTTTTGGAAGCCGTTGCCTATAGGTAATGGGTCTTCATATCTGCCATTGGGCGAAAGTGCCGCAGTTTTGATAATCAAGGCCGCGCTTTTCACCCCAGACTTTCAGGATTGAGAAGATGAAAGCCAATATCCATCCCGACTACCACACCATCAAGGTCGTGATGACCGATGGCACCGAATACATGACCCGCTCGACCTGGGGTAAGGAAGGCGATACGATGAACCTCGATATCGACCCGACCACCCATCCAGCTTGGACGGGCGGCTCGCAGACCCTGCTCGATCGCGGCGGTCGCGTTACGAAGTTCAAGAACCGTTTCGGCAATCTCGGCATCTAATCCGATCTTGCACCTGATTGAAAAACCCCGCCTCGGCGGGGTTTTTTATTGCCGCGGTTTGCCATTCATCAGGGCATAAAAAAATCCCGGACAAAGCCGGGATTCTATAAATCAGCTCAGAGAGCCCTATCAGGCACTCAGCTTTTCCATCACTTCGTCGCTGACTTCAAAGTTCGTATAGACGTTCTGCACGTCGTCATCGTCTTCGAGCACGTTGAGAAGCTTGAGAACCGAACGCGCCTTTTCCTCGTCCAGCTCGGTATTGGTCTGCGGCTTCCAGATGGTCTTGATCGATTCGGCTTCACCGAGAGCAGCCTCCAGAGCCTTCGACACTTCGCCGATATCTTCAAACGCACAGATGATGACGTGCTCTTCCTCACCGGACTGCACATCGTCAGCGCCCGCTTCGATTGCGGCTTCCATGACCTTGTCGGCATCGCCGACGGAGGACTTGTAGACGATTTCGCCCACGCGGTCGAACATGAAGGAAACCGAGCCGGTTTCGCCCAGCGCACCACCCGACTTCGTAAAGGCCGCGCGTACATTCGATGCCGTACGGTTGCGATTATCCGTCAACGCTTCCACGATGACCGACACACCGCCGGGGCCGCGACCCTCGTAGCGCACTTCATCATAATTTTCGCCGTCATTGCCGGCAGCTTTCTTGATGGCGCGCTCAATATTGTCTTTCGGCATGGACTGCGCCTTGGCATTCTGGATCGCCAGACGCAAACGCGGGTTCATTGCCGGATCAGGCAGACCCTGCTTGGCAGCGACGGTAATTTCGCGTCCGAGCTTGGAAAACATTTTCGACCGCACCGCATCCTGACGGCCCTTGCGGTGCATGATATTCTTAAACTGTGAATGGCCGGCCATGGCACCCCTGTTCTGTTTAAAATGCTGTGCACGGAGAAAGCGTCACGCATGAAACAGAGATCAAGCAGAGAAGGGCCACAAGTTGGACCACAGTGCTTTCCGTGCAGAATGGCGGCGTTATAAGGAATTCAGGCCCATTCGTCCAGCAAAAGCGCCGCCACCCCTGATTCTCTGTCAATAAAAGCAATAGTGCTCGACCTGTCGGGCAAAGCAGATTATCTATAAATTCATGATTCAGCCCGCCCGGAACACCCCCAGCGAAACCATCGCAGCCCGTATCAGCCGCATTCTCGCCGACCGCATCATTGCGGGCGAGATAGAGCCTGGCACGAAACTGCGACAGGACCACATTGCGGAAGAATTCGAGACCAGCCACGTGCCGGTACGCGAAGCATTTCGGCGGCTGGAGGCGCAAGGGCTTGCTGTTTCCGAGCCCCGGCGTGGCGTCCGGGTCGCGTCGTTCGACATCCGTGAGATCAGGGAAGTGGCCGAAATGCGGGCCGCATTGGAGGTTCTGGCACTACGCCATGCTGCGCCCCACATCACCCAGGCAACCCTCGACGCCGCAGAGCAGGCCACGCTGGAAGGCGACAAGTCACGCGATGTCAGAAGCTGGGAAGACGCCAACCGCCGCTTCCATCGGCTCATACTCGAACCGTGCAAGATGCCGCGCCTGCTGGCTGCCATCGATGATCTCCATGCTGCGAGTGCCCGATTCCTCTTCGCCACCTGGCGGTCGGAATGGGAGACCCGCACCGATCACGACCATCGCGCCATACTGAGAGCGCTGCGCCAAAACGATGTCGATAGCGCGGTGACTATCCTCGCCCGGCATGTGCAATGGATCGGACACCGTCCGGTTACAACCGCATCGGGCAAAACGCGTGATTCGTTTGCAATTGTTGGCTGACCAGACGTCCGCACAGACAAGCACCTTATCTTTGACGTCCCAATCTGATTACTCGCGCAGATTTCCCTGCGCTTGGGCTTTTGCGCGCAACTCCCTCAGCAACGCGCCGCGCTGTCTGCTCCGCCTCTTGCGTTTATCGTCAGGAGCTTTAATAAGATATAGATCGAATCTTGATTTTATCTATAATCTGAGGACGCCATGAAAACTATAGCCCAGACGCGCCTATCCTTCAGCCCGCTCAATCTTGAATCCCGTACTCCTGCAATGCGCCTTGCGGCCGTTGCACTTGGCACACTGCTTCTCGCTGTCTCGTCACAGATCGCAGTTCCGATGATTCCGGTTCCGATTACGCTGCAGACCCTGATCGTTCCGCTAATCGGTGCGCTCTATGGTTGGCGTCTTGGTATGGCCACGGTTCTGGCCTGGCTCGGCGAAGCCATGCTTGGCCTCCCGGTTCTGGCCGGCGGCGCCGGTGGCCTTCCGCATTTTGCTGGCCCGACCGCAGGCTATCTCGTTTCCTTCCCGATCATCGCCGCGATGACGGGCTATCTGGCCGAACGCGGCTGGAACGGCAGCCGCGTCGGCCTTGCCTTCTTTTCTTTCCTTCTCGCCAACATGGTCTGCCTTGCCCTTGGTGCGGCCTGGCTGTCGAGCATTATCGGTGCTGAAAAAGCCGTTGCCTTCGGTGTGACGCCATTCCTCATTGGCGCCCTCATCAAGTCGGCCCTTGGCGCTGCGATCCTCAAGGCCATCGCCCGCGGCGGCAAAGCCTGATCGACAGGTGACAATACGCCTGCGCGGCCATCACCTCCTTTGCATGCTGACTTATGTCGGCAAAGGCTACAGCCCGGCTTTCGTCAAAAACTACGACCGGATTGCCGGGCGGCTGAGCGAAGGGGAAGTTATTCTGCTCGTCGATGGCCCGGACGACATTTGCACGCCCCTGCTCTGTGGGGGCGATTGCCATTGTTACGAAGCGAGCGTTCGCGAGCGCGACCGGCTGGCACTGGAGGCCGTGGGCGAACTGATCGGCCAGACCCTATTCACGCAGAACCCTTTCGAGCTCGATGCGGAGCGGCTTGCCGCAATGCGTAGCGCTTTTGCAAAAGGTACATTACGCAAAGCCTGTCAGCATTGCGAATGGTCGGACCTCTGCACGAGGATTGCAACAAGAGATCAGTTTCACGGCGTTAAAATAACAAGGCCACCCAACTCGGCATGAGATGGGTGGCCTTTTTGTATGCAGATTTTTACTGCTGGCTCTTGCGTTTTCGCCGCGCGAGCATGTTGAGCGCTTCGACCAGTGCCGAAAAGCCCATCGCAGCGTAGATATAGCCCTTTGGCACATGGAAGCCGAAGCCATCGGCAATCAGCGTCATGCCGATCATCAGCAGGAAGCCAAGCGCCAGCATGACGATCGTCGGGTTCGCCGCGATAAACCGCGACAGCGGGTCGGCTGCGAGCAGCATGACAGTAACGGCTGCGACAACGGCAATGACCATGATAGCAATCTCGTCGGTCATCCCAACGGCGGTGATGATCGAATCGACCGAGAAGACCAGATCGAGAACCAAAATCTGCACGATGGCAGCGCCCATGGTAAGTTGAGCCACCTTGCCGCCGATATTTTCCTTGCCATCATCGGGATCGACCGTGTGATGAATTTCCTTAGTCGCTTTCCAGACAAGAAACAGACCACCGGCTATCAGGATGATGTCACGCCAGGAGAAGCCATGGCCGAAAGCCTCAAAAATCGGATCCTTGAGCTGAACGATGATCGAGATGGTGAAAAGAAGCGCCAGACGCAGAATGAGCGCAGCGCCGATACCGATGCGACGCGCGCGTGCCTGCTGCGAGGCGGGAAGCTTGTTGGTTAGGATCGAGATGAAGATCAGATTGTCGATACCGAGAACGACTTCCATAGTCACCAGCGTAACCAGCGCGGCCCAGCCGGCTGGGGTCGAAAGAAAACCCAGATACTCGGCAAAAAAATCCATTCAATTAAGTCCCCTTGCGAAAAACCCGTTGCAAGGAGATAGTAGCCTGAAAAATTCATTCAACCTGCAGAAAGCTGTCAGGTTAAAATAGCTACTCGATTATAGATAACATCATACTTCAAACTAAAATAAGACGTTATCGCCAGAATGCGGGGATGGTTTCTTCCAAATGCGCGCCGATGCGCAAGGGAGCGGCCTTTTCTGCCAGCCCCGTGCGATCCGAAATCTCTATACCCACGCCACAAACGGTAGCCGGGCCATTCGCCGCCTCGAAACGCCCTTTCGGCACTTTCGACAGGAAACGATTCAGCGGCTCTTCCTTGTCCATACCGAGCGATGAGTCGTAATCACCGCACATGCCTGCATCGGACATGTAGGCCGTGCCGTTACGCAATATCTGGCAATCAGCGGTCGGAACATGCGTGTGCGTTCCGACGACAGCACTGGCGCGGCCATCGACAAAATGACCGAAACACTGCTTTTCGCTCGTCGCTTCGGCGTGGAAATCGAAGAAAACGGCATCGGCCTGTTCGCCAAGCGGGCAAGCTTCCAGAATTTTTTCAGCTGCGATAAACGGATCGTCGAGATCGGGATGCATGAACACACGGCCCATCACGTTCGACACCAGAACCCGAGCGCCATTTCTGGCAATGTAAAGTCCCTCGCCCTTTCCAGCAGTGCCTTTTGGAAAGTTTGCAGGACGCAGAAAGCGATCCTCACGCTTGGAGAAGTCCAACGCCTCGCGCTGATCCCAGACATGGTTGCCGGTCGTCACAACGTCGGCGCCGGCACGGATGGTATCGTGGAAAATTTCTTCCGTAATGCCAAAACCGCCCGCGGCGTTTTCGCCGTTGACGATCACGAAGTCCAGCTTCAGATCGGAAATCAGCCCCGGCAGTTTTTCATACACTGCGGTGCGGCCCGACCGGCCCACCATATCACCAAGAAAAAGCAATCTCATGAAAATGCCTTATAAACCTGCGCCAAGCGAACGCAAGCCGATCTGGCCATTTTGCAACCAGGCAGCATTGCCTGACATCGCATAAATGCAGGAGAAAAAACTAGAGCGTTCGTCCGGTTCCAACCGGGCGCAAGCCGCTCTCGGTCAGGATCTGGTCAAGCGCAATATCGTGCGGCTCATCAGGCACACGCTCGACTTCCTGGCAATCAAAGGCCATGCCAATCAGAAGTGGCTGCAATCCGCGCTCCGTGAAACGGGCCAGCGCGCGGTCGTAATGGCCCGCACCGTAGCCAAGCCGATGCCCGCGCTGGTCGAAGCCAGCAAGCGGCATCAGCATGATTGCCGGGTCGACAACTGGCGCATCTTCTCCCGGTCCCATTGTGCCGAAACCCGTCTGACGCAATCTGGCGTCAGGCAGATACTCGCGAAAGGCAATGGTTTCTTTATCCAAAACAACAGGGAGGCAGAGCCGCGCGCCCTTGGCGCGAAGTGCCGACAATAATGGGCGTGGGTCGATTTCAGAACGTATCGGCCAATAGCCAGCGATCAACGTACCCTTGGGAACATTGATGGCCGCCTCTCCCTTGTTTGCGGCGGCCAGAGAAGCCTCGTAATGAAAACGCGGGTCAAGAGCATCGCGGACCGCCAGAACCTTGCGTCTAAGTTCCTGCTTTTCAAGTCCAGGTCTAGGCTCCGTCGTTGTCATCCAAACCACTCCCTGATGCCGCATCACATTGTACAGTGGAACCGTAAAGAACTGATCCGTCAAGTGATCCCGCCTGCCCCTTGTGCGATCTTCTCTGAACGGTCGCGGATGACCTTCAGAACTACGCCGTGGAAGTCATTCAGGAACAGCTTGCCCCACAGGTCGCAATAGAAATCAATCGGCGTGGCAATCTGATAATTGGTCGTCAACGTCAGGCGCGGATGACCATTTGCAAGCGGTTCAAGACGATATTCACCCTGCGCAAGCTTCAGATAGCTGCTGTCGACCTTGATATGCGCCTCCACCGCAGGCGGTATGGAGCCAGGACCGAAGCGGAAATTCCACGCCAGAAGCCGGTCCTCTTCCCATTGCGTGACAATTTCCTGAAAATTGACGCCATGCGTCCACTGCAAGTCGCGCACCGCTCCAACGCCAGTACCGTTCAGCCTTGCATCCACGGGCTGCGGCACGCCAAGCATGCCATGGCTGAATGTCCAGGACAGCTCGTCTGGGCGCACATTGCGGATTTCAACCGTCTGCTGCCAGACCACTTCCGGCGGCGCCGCAATCTCGATCACTGTGGTCACAGCACCATTATGCGGGGTGTAGGACATCTGTAGTTCGGCTGGCAACACGAGCAGCGGCAGCGCAATCACCAGCGTCGTGGTGCTGCGCGAACGAAACTGCCGGATGATCCATAGGGTCACCGTCGAACCGAGCGCTGAGAACACCATGAAGAACGGAGCGGCCATGGCCACGCAAATTCCGGCTTCATGGAAAAATATCATGCTGGTGACGACCAGTCCGGCGATGATGGCCCATCCCATACGGACATGCCGCCACAGGCTTTTTTGCGCACGCGGGTCGGAAAGGCTGGATGCAAGGCTGGCGACGGCCATCGGTAACAGCATCAGCCCCGCAATGACGGGCATCGCGTCCACATATTGCCCTGACCAGATCATGACATAAAGCAGAAGACCGTAAACAAAAGCGATAGGTATCGCCACGGCCAGTCTTTCAGACGAATCGGGTGATGCTGTTTCAGGAGGTTCCATCAAGATGCGCAAATCGTTGGAGTTTTGCGCATGTTTACGAACAAATTGTTCTTGAGAGCAAGCTCATAGCTATTCTGCGACAGCTAGAAAAAAGAAAGCGGCGACCACGACGACCGATGGTAGTGATTGATCCCGGGAACCTACAAAGTAGGTGGGCGCCATATGCGAAAGCCCGCAAGCCTTCACAGGGACAGCTCCCTTAGAGATCAATAAGGCCCCGGGGATGCTGTTACACCTGTCGGGAAGCGCAGTTCGCCAAGGACCAATATAGTGCCTGCCTGATAGGAACGCCAGTGGCTTGCGCCAGCTTAACAGGAAAACTTTTCAGAAAATCTGGACGAGGATCGGGGGGCAAGCCCCTAGCTGTTTCGTGGCGCGATCCGCGTCGCCACCTGTTCGATGCGCGACGCTACATCCGAAAGCATGCCGGTCAGAGCGGCATCGTTGCTGTCGGCCCGACTAAGCGCTTCATCACGTGCACGGCGCAGGGTTTCGACTTCGCTCTCCAGACCGTTGATGCGCTTTTGCATCTCGGCCATCTCGTCCATCACCATGATTCCGGCCATCACGGTCAGACGCAGATCGCCGATCTCTCCAAAGGAGGTTTTGAGATGCGTGACATATTGATCGAAACGGTCAGCAAGCCCGGACAGGTGTTCTTCCTGCCCTTCGTCGCAGGCCATGCGGTAGGCTTTGCCATCGATGGTAACGGTTACAGTCGCTATGGTAGCCTCCTATCGATCCAGAACAGCGCGGATTGTCTCCATCGCGGTCACAAGGCGGCGTGAAACCTCACGATTTGCAGCTTCCAGCCGCTCGGCCCGCGCTTCCGACTGGTCAAGTTCCTGGGCGAGACGGCTGCGATCCGCATTCATACGCTGCACCTCCTCCTCGGCCTCGGCGAAGTCGCCTTCCTTGTCCAGCCGCAGGTCGACCGCTTGTTCAAGCGTGTTGAGTGCCTTTTCGAGCCGTTCCAAGACTTGCCTGAGGGTCGTTTCGGGTGCCATCCATATCCTTTCCAATACCGCTTCTCGCGCCAATTCGCAGGCCAACTCTGGGCATCGAATCGCGCCTGCGGGACGGGCATCTTTGAAAAGATTGTAATAATCGCCCGTCCGATAAGCAACAAATGAGGGGCATATCTGAACGTTCATGCACTGTTATCGGTGCAAAAGCGGCTTTTCAGTGTTTGTTTTACAGCTTTCCACACAACTCAATCGATTAGTCGCGGACAGTTTGTTGCCCAAAAGCCATCGGTTTATTGACTCCTTATACGCAGGTGCTATGTGTCCCGATGCCTTCTGGAGCGTAATCCCGAAACGCATGAAGCCGTTTTGGATACGGATTGTGCTCAGGCAAAGGCATCGCCGCAACCCCGTTAACCCCTCCCAAGGAAAGACGGCTGAGACCATGACCAATTCCGACAAACAAAACCAGATGGCGAACGCGATCCGCTTCCTCTCGATGGACGCGGTAGAGAAAGCCAATTCGGGCCATCCTGGCCTGCCGATGGGTGCAGCCGATATAGCGACGACGCTTTATACCCGTTTTCTCTCGCACGACCCGCAGAACCCGCATTGGCCCGATCGCGACCGTTTCGTGCTCTCGGCAGGCCACGGCTCGATGCTGCTCTATTCGCTGCTTTATCTTTCGGGCTACGAAGACATCACAATCGACGAGATCAAGAATTTCCGTCAGCTCGGTTCGCGTACGGCAGGCCATCCCGAATATGGTCATGCCGCCGGTATCGAAACGACGACCGGCCCGCTTGGACAGGGCATTGCCAATGCCGTCGGCATGGCGCTTTCCGAACGCATCCTCAATGCACAGTTCGGCGACAGCCTCGTCAACCACTACACCTATGTGATTGCCGGTGACGGCTGCCTCATGGAAGGCATCAGCCAGGAAGCCATTGCGCTTGCCGGTCACTTGAAGCTGAACAAGCTGATCGTGTTCTGGGATGACAACAATATCTCAATCGACGGTCCGGTCACGCTTTCCGACAATACCGATCAGCCTGCCCGTTTCGCCGCTTCCGGCTGGAACACGATGGCTGTCGACGGTCATGACCAGGATGCGATTGCCAAGGCCATTGAACTGGCTAAGGTTTCTGAAAAGCCGACGCTGATCGCCTGCAAGACGACCATCGGCTTCGGCGCGCCGAACAAGGCCGGCACCAACAAGGTGCACGGCTCACCACTTGGTGCCGAAGAAATCGCAGCAACCCGAAAGGCGCTCGGCTGGAGCGCTGAACCTTTCGTCGTTCCCGCAGAAGTGCTGGATGGCTGGCGCGTTGCCGGTCTGAATGCTGCCAAGAAGCGTCAGGAATGGGAAAAGCGTTTTGCCGCCGCTGACGCTGAAACGCGCGCTGAATTCGAGCGCCGGATGCGTGGCGACTTGCCTTCAAACTTCGATGCAGCCATCGTCGAATACAAGAAGAAGCTTTCAGCAGACAAGCCGAAGGTCGCAACTCGCAAGTCTTCGGAGATGGCTCTGGAAGTCATCAACGGTGTCGTGCCGGAAACCATTGGCGGCTCTGCCGACCTCACCGGTTCCAACAACACCAAGACAAGCCAGACCAAGGCCGTGACGCCGGAAGACTACGGCCAGCGCTATGTTCATTACGGCATTCGCGAACACGGAATGGCTGCGGCCATGAATGGCATGACGCTGCATGGCGGCCTCATTCCCTACGGCGGCACTTTCATGTGCTTCTCGGATTATTGCCGTCCGGCGATGCGCCTCTCCTCGTTAATGGGCATTCGCGTCGTCTACGTCATGACGCATGACTCCATCGGTCTCGGTGAAGACGGTCCGACCCATCAGCCGGTCGAGCATCTGGCTGCGCTGCGCGCTATTCCGAACCACAATGTGTTCCGTCCAGCCGACGCAGTCGAAACCGCTGAATGCTGGCAGATTGCCCTGCAATCGAAGAAGACCCCGTCCACGCTGGCGCTTACCCGCCAGAATCTGCCGACGGTTCGCACAGAGCATCGCGATGAAAACCTTTCGGCTTTCGGCGCCTATGAGCTTGCCTCGGCAAGCAAGGATGCCAAGGTGACGATCTTCGCGACCGGATCAGAAGTGGAAATCGCGCTCAAGGCCCGTGATCTGCTGGAAGGCAAAGGCATTGCCACCCGTGTCGTTTCCGTTCCGTGCTTCGAGCTTTTCGAGCAGCAGAGCGACGCCTACAAGACGGCGACTATCGGCGACGCGCCGGTCAAGATGGCCATCGAAGCGGCAATCTCGCTCGGCTGGGAACGCTTCATTGGCGAAAACGGAATATTCATCGGCATGAAGGGCTTCGGCGCTTCAGGCGAGATCAACGATCTCTACAAGCATTTCGGCATCACGGCAGAACATGCCGCCGAAGCTGCGGAGAAGAAGCTCAACGCCGCATGATTTATAAGAACGCCGGCGCAACAAAGCGTCGGCGTTTTATTTTGACCCGCAATTATGCACATCGGGAGAATGAAAGAAAATGGCAGTTCGCGTCGCAATCAACGGCTTTGGCCGCATCGGCCGCAACATCCTTCGCGCCATCGTCGAGTCGGGCCGCACCGATATTCAGGTCGTCGCCATCAATGACCTCGGGCCGGTCGAAACCAATGCGCATCTTCTGCGTTATGACAGCGTTCATGGCCGTTTCCCCAAAGAAGTAAAGGTTGCAGGCGACACCATCGACGTCGGCTACGGTCCGATCAAGGTGCATGCAGTCCGCAACCCGGCTGAACTGCCGTGGAAGGAAGAGGGCGTCGACATCGCTCTGGAATGCACCGGCATCTTCACTTCGCGTGAAAAAGCAGCACTTCATCTCGAAGCTGGCGCAAAGCGCGTCATCGTTTCGGCTCCTGCCGATGGTGCTGACCTGACTGTCGTCTATGGCGTCAACCACGACAAGCTGACCAAGGACCATCTGGTCATTTCCAACGCTTCGTGCACAACCAACTGCCTTGCACCGGTGGCTCAGGTTCTCAACGATGCTATCGGCATCGAAAAGGGCTTCATGACCACGATCCACTCCTATACGGGCGACCAGCCAACGCTGGACACCATGCATAAGGATCTCTACCGCGCCCGTGCGGCAGCTCTTTCCATGATCCCGACCTCGACGGGTGCTGCCAAGGCTGTCGGCCTCGTTCTGCCGGAACTGAAGGGCAAGCTCGACGGCGTTGCCATCCGCGTTCCGACCCCGAACGTCTCCGTCGTGGACCTGACCTTCATCGCCAAGCGCGAAACGACTGTCGATGAAGTCAACAATGCGATCCGTGCCGCCGCCAATGGCCGCCTGAAGGGCATTCTCGGCTACACGGACGAGCCGCTCGTCTCGCACGACTTCAATCATGACTCCCATTCCTCGGTCTTCCACACGGATCAGACCAAGGTCATGGAAGGCACCATGGTGCGCATCCTGTCGTGGTACGACAATGAGTGGGGCTTCTCCAGCCGCATGGGCGATACCGCTGTCGCCTTCGGCAAGCTGATCTAAGCTTCTGTCTATGTTTCGCGCCCTTCTCCCCACCGTTGCGCGCTGGCGTCCGCTGGAAGGGGAAGGGCTCGAACATCTCAATCTCGGCCCCACTGGCCGCGTGATCCATGCTGAAAGCGTGGTGATCGGCGACCGAGGGGGCAATCCTTACGGCGTACGCTATAGCATCGACTGCAACAGCGCCTGGCACGTCCTCCATTTCCTGATCGAAACAACATCCGGCCACAGGCTGGAGCTTGTTTCCGACGGCGACGGTCGCTGGAACACGATGGCTGGCGATGCTTTGCCCGAGTTCGACGGTTGCATCGATATCGATCTGGCAGGAACGCCCTTCACCAACACGCTGCCCATCCGTCGCCTTGGCCTCACACCGGAAAGCGGCACCGTTCAGCTCGACATGCTCTACGTGCCGTTTGACAGTTTCCGCCCGCTGCGCGACCAGCAGCGCTATACCTGTATCGAGGAAGGACGGCGCTATCGTTACGAGGCAGCTGACCGCACCTTCACCGCCGAATTGCCCGTCGACGAGGACGGGCTTGTCACCGACTATCCAACCCTTTTCCGGCGCCTGCCTGTTTGAGCGACCCCTGCTTCACGGCACCCGAAAGACAGTACTGGGAGAAAGATCATGAGTTTCCGCACTCTCGATGATGCCGACGTCAAGTCCAAGCGCGTACTGGTCCGTGTAGACCTCAACGTGCCGATGGCGAATGGCGAAGTCACCGACCTGACCCGTATCGAACGCATCGTTCCAACGATTGCCGAATTGTCTAAAAAGGGCGCGAAGGTCATTCTGCTCGCCCATTTCGGTCGCCCGAAAGGCGTTGTTTCGGACGAAAACTCATTGAAGCATGTCGTGAAGCCGCTCTCCAAGGTTCTGGGTCACGGCGTTCATTTTGCTGAGGACTGCATTGGCGACAAGGCCAAAGCCGCTGTCGATGCGCTCAAGGACGGCGATGTTCTGCTTCTGGAAAACACCCGTTTCCACAAGGGTGAGGAGAAGAATGATCCAGAATTCGTTGCGGCTCTGGCAGTCAATGGCGATCTTTATGTGAACGACGCCTTCTCCGCTGCCCACCGCGCCCACGCCTCCACGGAAGGTCTCGCACACGTTCTGCCTGCCTACGCGGGCCGCGCCATGCAGGCCGAACTTGAAGCGCTCGAAAAGGGTCTCGGCAATCCGGCTCGCCCGGTTGTCGCCATCGTCGGCGGTGCAAAAGTCTCGACCAAGCTCGACCTTCTGTCCAACCTGATCGAAAAGGTCGATGCGCTCGTCATCGGTGGCGGCATGGCCAATACCTTCCTCGCCGCGCAGGGGCACGATGTCGGCAAATCGCTCTGCGAACACGAGCTCGCCCATACAGCGCGTGAAATCATGGCCAAGGCCGAAACCACCAAATGCGCCATCATCCTGCCGGTCGATGCGGTTGTGGGTTGGCACTTTGCCGCCGACACGCCAAACAAGACCTATGGCGTCGATGCCGTGCCAAGCGACGGCATGATCCTCGATGCAGGCGCACTATCGACCGATTTGATCGCTTCGGCCATCGACGATGCGGCTACGCTTGTCTGGAACGGCCCGCTCGGTGCGTTCGAACTGCGTCCGTTCGACGCCGCCACGGTCAAGACCGCAAAGCATGTGGCAGCCCGCACCAAGGCAGGAAAGCTGGTTTCGGTCGGTGGAGGCGGCGATACTGTCGCAGCCCTCAATCATGCTGGCGTGGCAGACGACTTCACTTATATCTCGACTGCTGGTGGCGCCTTCCTCGAGTGGATGGAAGGCAAGCCCCTGCCCGGCGTCGATGTGCTGAAGAAATAGAGCATTTCCAGCAAAAAGTACGAAGCCGTTTTGCGCAGGATAGTGCGTACTAGCTAACAAAGCCCCGGAGTTCCGGGGCTTTGTCCGTCATGCTTTGGGTGTCAGCTTCAGGAGACGTCCCGGATTGTCATCCTCAATCAGCCAGATGGCCCCGTCGGGGCCAACAGCCACATCGCGGATACGGTTCTCCATTTCAAAGCGCTCAACCTCGTCCGCCTTGCCATCCTTATCAATCACGACGCGCACCAGCGACATGACTGAAAGCCCTCCCATCAAAGCCGAGCCTCGCCACTCAGGGAACATATCTCTCTCGTAAAAGGCCAACCCAGCCGGGGCGATAACCGGCGTCCAGTACACCAATGGCGGTTCAAATTCAGGGCGTGCACTATGGCGTGGAATCGGCCTGCCGCTATAGTTGTCACCATTGGAAACAACAGGCCAGCCATAATTAAGACCGGGCTTGATGAGATTGAACTCGTCACCGCCACGCGGCCCCATCTCATGTTCCCAGAGTTCTCCATCGGAACTGAAAGCCAGCCCGTAAGGGTTGCGATGTCCGGTAGACCAGGTCAGCGCCCGCACACCTTCCGCGCCCGCGTGCGGATTGTCCTTTGGCACGGAACCATCGAGATTCATGCGGAGAATCTTCCCCATCGGAGCGTCATTATCCTGTGCGGTTGCAGGCAACATGCGATCACCAACGGAAAAGAACAGATGCTTGCCGTCCGGCGCGAATGCAATAATACCGCCCGGCTGTCCGCCGCGAGCCGCCGCATCCTGTTTCCAGATCGTGGTCTTTTTCTTCAGCTCTGCCCTGCCATCTCCTTCATCCAGCACAGCACGAGCCAGTACTCCGCTGCTGCCATTCTTCGCCGGTTCGTTAAAGGAGAAATAGACTGCTTTATTCTTTTCGAAATCTGGCGCAGGCGCAACATCGAGCAGGCCGTTCTGGCCACTGAATGCCACTTCTGGCACACCATCGACGGGAGTTTTTTCACCCAATTGCGTGACGATGAAGATCTTGCCGCCTTTCTCCGTCAATAAAAGCCTACCGTCGGGCAGAAAGGCAATCGCCCACGGTGTATCAAATTCGGCAACGGATGTTGCGGTGAATGGAGCTTTTGCCTCGGCTCGCCTGCCTCCGGCATTAACGCTTACAGCCGAAGCATCCAGCGTCGACAGGGCAAAAATTGATGTTGCCAGAACAAACGGCAGGCTCAATAGGGCGCGTCCCATAACTCCTCCTCACATCTGAACAATGGAAATCAGGCGGGTTTCCTCACCGCTTTCTTACATGGGGTTTGAGATGCCGATATCAAAACGAGTTTCAGCGAAAGCCTTCGACCGTCAATCCAGCGGCTTAAACCGTTTGAAATTACTTCAAACGTTTCAATAGCTTGCGCTCACCACAGATTTAACCAACACTCCCTCATCGCCTTGATAGAAGGAGCATTGCATATGACTGAACGTCTTGAAGATATTGCGATTGCACTGGTGGCGGCAGGAAAAGGCATTCTCGCCGCCGATGAAAGCTCGGGCACCATAAAGAAGCGCTTTGACGCGATCCATCTCGCTTCGACGGACGAAACGCGTCGCGATTATCGCGAGATGCTGTTCCGTTCGGAAGAGGCGATGAAAAACTATATCTCAGGCGTCATCCTTTATGATGAAACCATAAGGCAGAAAGCCAAGGATGGCACGCCGCTTGTTGAAATCATCCAAAAGACAGGAGCAATTCCGGGTATCAAAGTCGATGCGGGCGCGAAGCCGCTCGCTGGTTTTGACGGTGAAACAATTACGGAAGGGCTGGACGGTCTCCGCGAGCGGCTCAACGAATATCACGCACTGGGCGCCCGTTTCGCAAAATGGCGCGCTGTGATCTCGATTTCCGATGGCCTCCCCACATGGGGCGCGGTGAAACAGAATGCGCAGGCCTTGGCCCGCTATGCAGCGCTTTGCCAGGAGGGAAACATTGTCCCCATCGTCGAGCCGGAAGTGTTGATGGACGGCCAACCGGGCGACCATACCATCGACCGTTGTTACGAAGTGACGGAATGGGTTCTGAAAACCGTATTCGCCGAACTCTATGATGCACGCGTGAAGCTGGAAGGCATGATCCTGAAACCGAACATGATCATCGATGGTAAGAAGGCACGCGAGGCTTCTATTGAGGAAGTCGCGGAGAAAACTGTACGCTGTTTCCGCAACACAGTTCCGGCAGCAGTGCCCGGCATCGCTTTCCTGTCCGGTGGCCAGACCGGAGAAGAAGCCACGGCCCATCTCTCGGCCATGAATGCCGCTTACGACATGCCCTGGAAAATGACTTTCTCCTATGGCCGTGCCTTGCAGGCGGCAGCACTGGATGCCTGGGGAGGCATGCAAGCAAACATCGCTGCCGGTCAGCGGGCTTTCGCACATCGGGCAAAGATGAACGGTCTTGCCGCGACCGGCGGCTGGAAAAGCGAGCTCGAAAAAGCAGCCTGATTCGTATTGAGAAATAGCCCGGCCGTTTCAGCCGGGCTATTTTCAGCCTTCGCGGAGGTGGGCCCCAACTGCCAGTGCCATGACGAATAAGGCTATGACTGCGATCTTCCAGAAATCACCGCGCTGCTTCAGGCCCGGCAAGCCGAGCGGTTTGATAATGTGCAGTCCCATCAGAAGAACAAGCAGCACAGGCAGGATTTTTGTCACAGATCACCTCTCTGTCTCTTGTGGCGCAGACAGCCTGTCGCTGCAAGATGCCTTGTACGCTTCGTTCTTCATCTTAAGTTTCATGGACGAGCCGCCGCCGGGCGGCGTAAACTGTATGAGGAGGTGTGGAAAGCGCACGGAGGAGATGGACCCCAAAAGGTCGATCTTGCGCTTTCATCAACAGACTAAACAGGATGCGACAACCACCTGACCGGGTGGCGTTGCTTGTGCTTCTGGGAGGAAAAGCATGACTTCGAAATATGCCGAAATCTATGCCGCATGGCAGGCCGACCCCGAACGCTTCTGGGCTGAAGCAGCTCAAGCAATCGACTGGTTTACGCCATGGGACAAGGTTTATGCTGGCGACGAAGGTGTCTACGGACGTTGGTTCAAAGGGGCCGAATGCAACACTTGCTATAATGCGCTCGACCGGCATGTCGCCAATGGGCGCGCTGAACAGGTTGCGCTCATCTATGAAAGCCCTGTCACCGGCAAGGTGCGCAAATTCACTTACCGCGAACTGCTGGAAGAAGTGGAAGCGCTTTCCGCCGTCATGATCGACAACGGTGTGTCGAAAGGCGACCGCGTCCTCATCTATATGCCGATGGTACCCGAAGCAGCAGTCGCCATGCTCGCATCGGCCCGTATCGGTGCTGTCCATTCCGTCGTCTTCGGCGGATTTGCCGCCAATGAGCTCGCAACCCGCATAGACGACGCCAAACCTGTGATGATCATCGCCGGTTCCTGCGGTATTGAGCCCACCCGCATAGTGCCCTATCAGGCCATGCTCGATAAGGCGATTTCACTTGCGCATCACAAAGTCGATCACTGCATCATCTTGCAGCGCGAGCAGCATCGGCACGAACCGGTGGCAGGACGTGACATCGACTATCGCGAGGCTGTCGACGCTGCACGCGGTCGTCATGTGCCTTGCACCCCGGTTGATGCCACAGACCCGCTCTATGTCCTCTACACTTCCGGGACGACTGGTGAACCGAAAGGGGTCGTCCGTGACAACGGCGGGCACATGGTGGCGCTTGTCTGGTCGATGAAGAACGTCTTTGGGGTGGAACCGGGGCAAGTATGGTGGGCCGCATCCGATGTAGGTTGGGTGGTAGGTCATTCCTACATTGTCTACGGCCCGCTGATACATGGAGCGACCAGCATCCTGTTCGAGGGGAAGCCGATTGGTACCCCCGATGCGGGCACTTATTGGCGCATCATCGCCGAGCATGGCGTGGAAGTGATGTTCACCGCACCGACGGCACTGCGGGCGATAAAGAAAGATGACGCGGACGGTCATTTCGTACGTCGTTACGATCTTTCAAAATTTCGCGCTCTTTATCTGGCTGGCGAACGTGCTGATCCAGACACGATCCACTGGGCCGAGAATCTGCTGGGCTGCCCGGTGATCGACCACTGGTGGCAAACGGAAAGCGGATGGCCGATGGTCGCCAATCCGCTTGGCCTCGGTCTTCTGGAAACCAAATACGGCTCGCCCACTGTCTGTCTTCCAGGTTATGATATCCGCGTGCTGGACGATGAAGGCCACGAAGTCGAGCGCGGCCAGCTCGGAAATGTTCTTATCAAGCTGCCCTTGCCTCCCGGCTGCCTGCCAACGCTCTGGAATGCCGACGAGCGCTTCCGCAAGGCCTATCTAGAAGAGTTTCCCGGCTACTACAAAACCGCCGATGCAGGCTATATGGATGGGGATGGCTATCTCTACATAATGAGTCGCACCGACGACATCATCAATGTCGCTGGCCATCGCCTGTCGACCGGTGCGATGGAGGAGGTGCTCTCCAGCCATCCTGATGTTGCCGAATGTGCCGTACTTGGTATTTCGGACCCGGTTAAAGGTCAGGTACCATGTGGTTTCCTCGTGCTGAAGTCCAACATCGAACGCGATCCGCAAGAGGTCGAGAAGGAGTGCGTCAGCATGGTGCGTGACGTCATAGGACCGGTTGCAGCCTTCCGGCTGGCGCTGACCGTCAAGCGTCTGCCCAAGACGCGATCGGGCAAAATTTTGCGCTCAACCATCCAGAAAATTGCCGACGGCGAAGAATGGAAGATGCCGGCCACAATCGATGATCCGGCTATTCTGGACGAAATCAGCACCGTCCTGCGGGAACGTCACACCGGTCTCGCCTTCGCCTGATTCTAACGGCCCCACAGCTATTGACCGGCGGTTTGCGCCGGTCCACTCTCCATGCAAATTGGAGATTGATCATGCAACTAGAAGGCAAGGTGGCAATCGTCACCGGCGCTGCACGCGGTATTGGCTATGCCATAGCAAAGCGCTTCCTGATGGATGGTGCGAGCGTCGTGCTATCAGACATCGACAACGCCGCAGCAGTGCGCGCAGCCAAGGACCTGGAGCAATTCGGCCCGGTCCGCCATATTGCGGCGGATGTGGGCGACAAGCTCGATGTCCACAACCTCCTGACTTTTACCGCCACCAATCTGGGCGAGATCGATATTCTCGTCAATAATGCCGGTGTGGTCCATCAGGCGGATTTCCTTGACCTCACGGAAGAGGATTTTGATCGCGTCATGCGGGTCAATCTCAAAGGTGCTTTTCTGTGCGGACAAGCTGTAGCCAGGCGCATGGTCGAGCGGGTCGAATCGGGCGGAGATCCAGGCACGATCATCAACATGTCGTCAGTCAATGCGATCTTTGGCTTGCCGGAACAACTGGCCTATTCCGTTTCCAAAGGCGGATTGAACCAACTGACACGCACCATGGCAGTGGCGCTTGCACGTTGGGGGATTCGCGTCAACGCCATCGGTCCCGGCTCCATAGAGACCGAGATGCTTTCCACTGTGAACGCAGACGCCGATGCCCGTAACAAGATACTTTCCAGAACGCCACTCGGTCGTATAGGCCAAGCCTCTGAAATTGCTTCAATAGCGTCGTTCCTGGCATCGCGGGATGCAAGCTATGTAACAGGCCAGACGATCTATGCAGACGGTGGACGCCTGCCTCTCAGCTATACGGCGGCGACACGCTACAAGGCGTAACGTTGCGATCCCATGACATGCGGAAGATAATGAACCGGACTTTGTTCCTGACAGAAAGCTGTCAGGAGGGGTGTGCGATACTGCGTATCCAAGGATGAGGGAGATTTCACCATGGCACTCGCAATCGCACCATTGATCGCAGCTTTGAAAAAATACAGGCACAGATATGATGAACGCCGCCGTTTTGTTCGCACAGAGCGTGTGATCGGCCGGCTGTCGAACGATTTGCGCAAGGATTTGGGTTGGCCAGACCGCTATCTGGAACAGCGCAACACCAAGTACTGCAACGGAGAGTAAAACGGGATGCGTCGTGCGGACCGCCTTTTCCAGATTGTTCAGCACCTGCGCGGCGGCAGGCTTGTCACCGCGCGTCAGCTTGCCGAACGGCTAGAAGTCTCCGAACGTACTATCTATCGTGACATTTCAGACCTGCAGTCGACAGGCGTTCCCATCGATGGCGAAGCCGGTGTCGGCTATATTCTGCGGCAAGGGTTCGAACTTCCGCCACTTATGTTCACGCGTGATGAGATCGTCGCTCTTGTCGCCGGAGCCCGCCTCATTCGCGCTTGGGGCGGTGTTTCCATGGCACGCGGCGCGGAAGAGGCTCTGGTCAAGATCGAAGCCGTCCTGCCCAAGGAAGAACGCGCCCGCATCACCAGTACCCAGATTCATGCCCCCACGGCCCGCATCAGCATGGACGAGCGCCGTATTATCGACGCGGTGGAACGCGCTGTCGATCAGGGAAATGTGCTGAATATTCGCTATCGCGATCTGGAATCGCGTGAAAGCGAACGGAGTATCCGCCCGCTCGGCCTCTGGTTCTGGGGCAAAGTCTGGACTGTTATCGGCTGGTGCGAATTGCGCAATGCTTTCCGCACATTTCGGACCGATCGCATTGTTGAGGCCAGCGATGCGGGCCGCCTCTTCCGGGCTGAACGCGGCAAGACCCTGGCCGATTTCTACCGCCTCATGGAATTGAGCGAATATAACGCCTTCAAAGACTAAGTTCCTCCCGGGACAAAACAAAAGCCCGGCTGAAAAAGCCGGGCTTTTGGCATTTCGGCAAAACGATCTCTCGTCCCGATTATTCTTCTTCGTCTTCGTCCGGTGTCGAGCTCTTGAGCGAAGAGAGCTTGGCGAAGACCTTGTCCGCATCAAGTTCTTCTTCTGCTGGCTGCTCGTCACGATAATCGAAATTCTCAGTCGCAGAGGCTGGCAGCAAGGTGCTGTCCGATTCCGGCGTTGCCGGACGGTTGCGCGAGGCGCGTTCGACTTCGATGTCGAGATCAATCTGCGAGCAAAGGCCGAGTGTCACAGGGTCCATCGCCGTCAGATTTGCAGAGTTCCAGTGCGAGCGATTGCGAATCTGCTCGATGGTCGACTTGGTCGTACCGATCAGACGTGAAATCTGCGCATCTTTCAGTTCGGGATGATTGCGCACCAGCCAGAGAATCGCATTCGGTCTATCCTGACGCTTGGAAAGCGGCGTATAGCGCGGGCCCTTACGCTTGGTCTCCGGAACGCGAACCTTCGGTTCGGAAAGCTTCAGGCGATAGTATGGGTCCTTTTCGCCCTTCGCGATCTCTTCACGCGAAATCTGACCCGTGATGACCGGGTCCAGACCCTTGATGCCCTGAGAGGCTTCACCGTCGGCAATAGCCTTCACTTCCAGCGGGTGCAGCTTGCAGAAAGCGGCAATCTGGTCAAAAGACAGAGCCGTGTTATCGACAAGCCAAACGGCCGTTGCCTTCGGCATAAGAAGCTGGGTGGCCATTAGATATAATCCTTCTGTTCGTCCGCTCCGGTGGCGCGGGACGTGGGCAAAACCACAATTTCCGGGAAATCACGGCCTATATATCGTTTTTTTGTCGCCAGAGCAAGAATGGCTCTTCAGCTTAAGCAATATCGAGCACGATCTTGCCAATATGCCTTCCCTCCTCCATACGTTCATGCGCACGCCAGGCATCTTTCAGCGAAAAGATCATGTCCATCACCGGCGCAACGCGGCGTTGTGCCAGAAGCGGCCAGACCTTTGCTTCAAGTTCCCGCGCGATGCCAGCCTTGAAGTCTACCGGTCGCGGACGTAGCGTAGAGCCAGTATGGGTTAAACGCTTGGTCATCAATATTGCGAAATTGGCCGTGGCTTTTGCGCCATTGAGAAATGCGATCTGCACAATGCGACCATCCTCAGCCGCGGCTTTGTAGTTGCGGTCGACATAATCACCACCGACCATATCGAGAATCACATCGACGCCTTTACCCTTGGTCATATCCTTCACAACGTCGACGAAATCCTCTTGCCCGTAATTGACTGCGCGATCCGCTCCGAGTTTCAGGCAGGCATCGCATTTTTCCTTCGAGCCCGCGGTTGCAATGACGGTGGCACCGAATGCCTTTGCGAGCTGGATAGCCGTCGTTCCGATTCCAGACGAGCCACCGTGAACCAGAAAAATTTCGTCCTTTTTCAGCCCGCCGCGCTCAAACACATTGTGCCAGACGGTGAAGAAAGTTTCAGGGATCGCTGCTGCTTCGATATAGCCGTAGCCGGAAGGCAAGGGCAGTGCATTGGTTTCATGCACGACGGCATATTCGGCGTATCCGCCACCAGCCAGTAATGCGACCACCTGGTCTCCGACCTTGTACCGATTGACGCCGCTGCCGACGGCAACAATGTCACCGGCAATCTCCAGCCCCGGAATATCCGACGCACCGGGTGGCGGTGCATATTGCCCCTGCCGCTGCAAGACGTCCGGCCGGTTAACCCCGGCAGCGCGCACCCGCACCAGAACTTCGCCTTCCTGGGGTTCAGGCAGAGAGCGCTGAACGGGCCGGAGCATATGCGCTCCCCCCGGCTCAGAGATTTCGATAGCGGTCATCTGGGAAGGCAAGTCGGCCATCATATTCAAAACTCCGTTCGGATTTCTGGCCCTACGCATCGTCGCAGAAATGCCGCACGGCAGATGCAAGACGTCACGTTAGGGAAATCGTCATCGATTTTCCCAAATATATATGCGACGATTCAAGGTGTTAAATCTTTTCTGAGCCTTCATTGACCACGGAGGACGGCTATGAGCGGTTTCGATGAGGATGTGGTAAAGCCCCGCAAAAGCGTGGTGCTAAGCGAAGAAGAGCTATCGCTGCTTTCGGTTACCGAAATTGACCAGCGCATAGCCTTGTTGCAATCCGAGATAGAGCGATTGAAGACAGAACGCCTCAAGAAGGGCGACAGTCGTGCTGCGGCAGAAGCATTGTTTCGATAGCAATGAGGTCGCAGATGGAAATGGACGCCGGAGCAAAGCAGCCGGAACCATTTCCGGGCCACACGCTTTATAAACAACAGTCATTGATCGCAATGATCATTCATCGGCCTCAGCACTGAAAATCCGGCTTCAGATTTCGGGAATAGAATTTTGCGCATTTACATTCAGGTTCTGGCCCTTCTCTGCGGCACAGCCTTCCTTCTCATCGCTTCGGGGCTTCACGGTCTTCTGCTGCCGCTACGCGGTGGTGCGGAGGGGTTTTCGGTGGCATCGCTCGGTATGCTTGGCACAACCTGGGCCGGCGGTTTCGTTGCCGGCTGTCTATTTGCGCCGCGACTCGTACGTCGCGTCGGCCATGTGCGGGCATTCGGCTGCTTTGCCGCGTCGGCTGCGATCATCGCGCTTTTGTCCGGCATCTTCGTGGATGCAACAATCTGGGTGATCCTGCGCGCCTTCACCGGCTTTTCCATGGCTGGCGCCTTCATGGTCATTGAAAGCTGGCTGAATGAACGCGCGACCAACGAATCGCGCGGCAAGATTTTCGGCATGTATATGATGGTCAATTACGGGGCCACAATGTCCGGCCAGATGTTGGTGGCGGCGGGAGACGTGCGCTCTGATCATTTGTTTATGATCAGCGGCATCTTTTTCTGTCTGGCTCTGATTCCGACCGCGATCTCAACTGCCGTCAGCCCCAAGCCGCTGACCGAAGTTCAGCTTGATCTCAAGGCGCTCTATAACAACTCGCCAGCAGCCTTTGTGGGTTGCATCCTGATCGGCATCGCCAATGGCGCCTGGGGGACACTCGGGGCCGTGTTCGGCGCGAAATCCGGCATTTCGACCACGGAAATTGCTCTGATGGTCAGTGTCACCATCGCAGCGGGCGCATTGATGCAGATTCCGATCGGGCGCATTTCCGACCTGGTTGACCGACGCTTCGTGCTGGCAAGCGTTGCCGCGCTGGCGGCTCTGGTTGGCCTCGTTGCGTTCCTCGTCGCGCCGTCCAGCGGACCTGTCATAATTACGATGACCGGTTGCTATGGCGCGCTAGCCTATGCGCTCTATCCCGTCGCTGTCGCCCACGCAAACGATCACGCAACGTCGGAAAATTTCGTGAAAGTATCGAGCGGGCTCCTGTTGCTTTACGGTTTCGGTACGATGCTTGGACCGCTGCTGGCGGCAGCGGCGATGGACATTTTCTGGCCTTCCGGCCTCTTCGCCATCACCATGCTCGCGCATATTTCCATCACCGGCTATGCATTGTTCCGCTCTCGCAAGCGCGCATCCGTTCCGAAAGAAGAGAAAGATCAGTTCAAGAGCATGCCTTCGGAACGTGGCGCAACACCAGAAGCGCTGAATCTCGATCCAAGAGCTGAGACGGGGGGTGACGGCCCTGAGTATGGCCGTCGGTAAATAGAGCGAGTTAAAAATCTCAACAATATGCTCGGCGGCTGTTGCACAGCCGCCAATGCTTCAATTCAGCGTCATAAGCACGACACGGAAAAGTCATGCCTTTGGCACGGAAATTCAGGCCTACGAAAGCCTTTCAGTTGCCGATGTCCTTGGTTTGAGACGCCTTATAGAAACGCGATCAAAGCGCGGTTTCCCTGTTAATGACGTGTTACCTGAGATCTTAGTTTTTCGATCTGTTCCTTAAGCATGAGCTTCTTGCGCTTGAGAGATGCAACGTGCAGGTCGTCCATTGCCGGTGACGCTATAGCTTCGGAAATTTCCTGCTCCAGAGCGCCGTGCTTTTTTTCGAGCGTGGCAAGATGGGACTCAATAGCCATCATCAGATCTCCTTTGGTTGATTTCCCTGATCTACGGAACAGCGCGAACCTCTTTTCCCGCTATCCCGCCATTCAACCTGCATGAACGCCCGGCACACCTCCTGTATTCCGGGTCAAACACGCAGTCCCGGCTGCCAAGGATGCGGTATTTTTTGTCGCCTTAGACAGCCGCCATCCATGACAGAACCATGACAGTTTGACATGAGTTTGGTGCAAAGTCGATTTTGTCGTGGTAGCATTTTCCTGACGCGAAAAATATGATAAGGGCTTCGCCGGAAACGGGCTGACGCCGCACCTTTTTTTTCGGTTTGGCGCGGCCCGTAAAACATTCAACAGAACGGGGCACCGCATGTCCGATCAGGAACAGGCCGAAATCAGATTGGCCGTCGCACGACTGAAACAGGAACACGCGGATTTTGATGCTGCAATAAACGCCATGATTGCGGTTGGCTGCGACCAGTTGCGCGTCCAGCGCATGAAAAAGAAAAAACTCGCAATCAAGGACAAGTTGCAGGAAATGGAAGATCGGGTGATTCCCGACATCATCGCCTGAATGTCCATAAGGATTCATGACAGAGCCGGGATTTGCCCGGCTCTGTCATTTTAACATCACCCCAAACATGCACGAAAAAGCGGAGCAGGAAGATCAATGAGCGTTAGTGCCGATGTCGCCATCATCATGGGAAGCCAGTCCGACTGGGAAACCATGCGCCATGCAGCGGACACACTGGAAGCACTCGGTATTTCCTTCGATGCCCGCATCGTTTCCGCGCATCGCACCCCTGATCGGCTCGTTGCTTTTGCCAAAGGCGCCAAGGCGGAAGGATTCAAAGTCGTTATCGCGGGCGCAGGCGGCGCAGCGCATCTGCCTGGCATGGCAGCAGCGATGACGCCGCTGCCTGTCTTCGGCGTTCCGGTTCAGTCGAAAGCGCTTTCCGGGCAGGATTCGCTCCTCTCCATCGTGCAGATGCCCGCAGGCATTCCTGTCGGCACGCTGGCCATCGGTCGCGCTGGCGCTGTCAATGCCGCCCTTCTCGCCGCAGCCGTTCTGGCACTTTACGATGATGCGCTCGCAGCACGCCTTGATGAGTGGCGCACGGCACAGACGGAAAGCGTGGCCGAACATCCTTCTAACGAGGCCTGATATGGAAAACTCTGAACTCAATTCTGCACTTGGGCCCGGTGCAACCATCGGCATCATCGGCGGCGGCCAACTTGGCAGAATGCTTGCCATGGCTGCAGCACGCCTCGGCTTTGAAACCGTAATCCTCGAACCGCAGGCCGACTGTCCGGCAGCACAGGTTGCTAATCGCCAGATCGTGGCAGCCTATGACGACCCGTCAGCGCTTGCAGAACTTGCAGCAGCGTCCGACGTCATTACCTACGAATTCGAGAACGTGCCGGTCAGCGCCGCCGACAGGCTGGCCGAAACGGCTTTGGTCCTGCCGCCACCGGCAGCGCTCGAAGTCTCTCAGGATCGCTTTACGGAGAAGCAATTTCTCAACTCCAGCGATATCGAGACGGCGCCCTGGCGCCTTGTGGACGACGAAGAGACGTTGATCGCCGCTCTGGGCGCGCTTGGCGAGCGCGGCATTCTCAAGACGAGGCGTCTCGGTTATGACGGCAAGGGACAGGTTCGCCTGACATCGCTGGACGAGAGCGAAGCCCACAAGGCAATCCTTGCTATCAACCGTGCCCCGGCGATCCTTGAAGGCTTCGTCGAGTTCGAGCGCGAAGTCTCGGTCATCGCGGCGCGTGATCGCAGTGGCAACGTCGCCATCTTCGATATTGCCGAAAACGTGCACAAGGATGGTATCCTGGCAACCTCAACGGTACCGGCCGCCATTTCCGAGAACACGGCGGATGCTGCCCGCAGTGCCGCTACGAAGCTTCTGCACGCGCTTGATTACGTCGGCGTGCTTGGGCTTGAGTTCTTCGTGCTGAAGGACGGCAGACTGCTGGCAAATGAATTCGCCCCGCGCGTCCATAATTCGGGCCACTGGACCGAAGCGGCCTGCGCCATTTCTCAGTTCGAGCAGCATATCCGCGCTGTCGCCGGATTGCCTTTGGGTAACACCGACCGCCATTCGGATTGTGTGATGGAAAACCTGATCGGCGGCGACATCGACAAGGTACCGGCGATTCTCTCCGAAAAGAACGCAGTGCTGCATCTTTACGGTAAAAAAGAAGCGCGTCCGGGTCGCAAGATGGGTCATGTGACGCGCATTCACCCCCGCGGAGAATAATGTTCATCGGGAATCCCGTCGATTCCCGATGAATCCTTTGCCACCTGCCAAGAATTTCAGCTCCGGCATCCTGAATCTGCGGCTCAGGAGTTGACATTTGACCGAAACCTTGTGTATTTCGGCCAACCCTTCGGGCATCTAACAGTGCCTGTAATCAATTGGCGCCTCGGGCGCCTGTTTTTATGAAGCCCCGCGGCATCTGCACGTCAACGGGCCAACAAGACCGGTGATTGACATGAAGATCAAGAACTCGCTTAAAGCGCTTAAGGCCCGTCATCGCGACTGCCAGCTGGTCCGCCGTAAGGGCCGCGTTTACATCATCAATAAGACTGCCCCGCGCTACAAGGCTCGTCAGGGCTAATCTTATTTCTGATTTTGCATTTGACGTTTCGCTGCGCTTGATAAAATCTATGCGCATGCGGAACGTTTTTGCATGTCTGTTATCTTTCTCGCTACTCGCGTCGCTTGGTATGGCGATGCCATTGGCTTATGCCGAAGTGGCACCCGGCAAGGTACCGCTCACTGCACCTCTGACACCCGTTCAGACCGGCCCCGATAGCGAACAGAAGCCTGCCCCTGACAAGCCTGCATCGGACGCAGCTCTGACACCTGAAGAGCGTCTCGACAAGCTCTTTGCCGATCTGCGCCGCACAACAGATGAAGCCAAGGCACGACGCATTGCTTCCCAGATCAATACACTGTGGTCGCAGTCAGGCAGCGCCACCGTCGATCTCATGATGCAATGGGCCAATACCGCAATGCTCGAGCGACGCTATCCCTCGGCTATTGACTTCCTGAACGAGGTGATCGCGCTCAACCCGGAATATGCAGAGGCTTGGAACCGCCGGGCCACGGTCTATTTCCTTCAAAAAGACTATGCCCACGCCATGTACGACATCAATCGTACGCTGGAGCTGGAACCTCGCCATTATGGCGCCCTGACCGGCATGGCGGCCATCTTGCGCTTGCGCGGCCTCAAGGAACAGGCACTGAAAGCCTATGAGCAAGCTCTCATCGTCTATCCGATGATGCGAGACGCGCAGAAGAACTTCAATGATCTGGCCGACGAACTGACGGATACGCGGACGTAGAGCTGTTCCGGTCAAAACGGAGCCGTCGGAACCGCTCTAACTATCTGTTTTTAAGCATGTCTTTATCCCAAAAGTCGCCCTACGTGTGTGACACATTCTCAAAATCATCCAGACCAAAACAAAACGCGCCCATGAAGGAGCGCGTTTTGTATGTCGTCCGCTGTGATTGGATGAGATTACGGTGGCGAGTCCAAAAATGGTGAATCGGAGCGGGATGTATTTTGGATACATGAGCACCGGAAGCGAAAAACAACGCTATTTGCAGGCCGTCACGACCGGAATACACAAAATACCCGACCTGATTTCATCAGGTCGGGTTATGCCTTCTCTTACGCATTATCCGAAACATCGAAGCGGTATATGAAATCGGTCCAGTGGACTGACTTCTCAGCGAAGGCGCTTCGCACTTTTGCTGGAAATGCTTTAAATGCCCGACTTTCCATCGGGACCAATATAAGCAATGCGCAGCATGTTCGTCGCGCCAGGTGTGCCGAATGGAACGCCAGCGGTAATGATGACGCGATCACCTGCCTTACCGAACTCCTCGTGGAACACGATTTCGCAGGCATGGTTGACCATGTCTTCCAGATCGTGAGCATCGGCGGTCACCACACAATGCAAACCCCAGACAAGCGACAGCCTGCGTGCTGTATCGACAACCGGCGACAGGGCAATGATCGGCGTACGCGGACGCTCGCGGGCAGCGCGCAGGCCGGTCGTGCCGGACGCGGTGTAGGTGACGATTGCCGAAAGCTTCAGCGTTTCTGCGATCTGACGGGCAGCAAGCGAAATTGCGTCCGCGCCTGTTGGTTCTGGTGCAGCACGCTGCGCATCTATGATGGTCGAATAGGTCGGTTCTTTTTCCACCTGCTCCGCGATGCGGTTCATCGTAGCAACAGCTTCGACCGGATACTGGCCTGAGGCCGATTCTGCCGAAAGCATGATCGCATCGGCGCCCTCGAACACAGCGGTTGCAACGTCAGACACTTCGGCGCGGGTCGGAACCGGAGCCGTAATCATCGATTCCAGCATCTGCGTCGCGACAACGACCGGTTTGCCAGCACGGCGCGCCTTCCGGGTAATCTGCTTCTGAATGCCCGGAACGCTTTCAAGTGGCACTTCAACGCCAAGATCGCCGCGCGCAACCATCAATGCGTCGGACAATTCGATGATCTCGTCGAGACGCGTCACAGCTTGCGGTTTCTCGATCTTCGACATCAGGCCAACCTTGCCGCGCGAAATCTTGCGCACTTCGGCCAGATCTTCCGGGCGCTGGATAAAGGAAAGCGCAACCCAATCGATTTCTTCCTTCAGGACAGCCTCGAGATCCTTGCGGTCCTTCTCCGTCAGAGCGCCAACGCCAAGCGTCGTATCCGGCAGGCTAACGCCTTTGCGGTCCGAAATACGTGTCCCGGAAACAACCTTGCAGCGGATAGACTTGCCGTCGCTCGCCTCGGCGACCAGATGCAGCTTGCCATCGTCGATCAGCAGGCGATGCCCCGGTTCGACAGCTTCAAGAATTTCGGGATGGGGAAGATAGACGCGATGTTCATCGCCAGGCGCATCGTTGTTGTCTAACGTGAAGGTCTGGCCGGGAACGAGATCGACCTTACCGTCCTTGAACTTGCCAACGCGCAGCTTCGGGCCCTGCAAATCGGCCAGAATGCCGATCGGGCGACCCAGTTCCTTTTCCACATTGCGGATGCGCTTCACGAGGGTGCGCATCAGGTCATGGTCAGCATGACTCATATTGATGCGGAACACATCCGCGCCGGCCTCAAACAGCTTACGGATGACGGCTTCCTCACCCGACGCCGGACCTAGCGTGGCGAGAATCTTGACCTTGCGGTTGCGCTTCATTGACTATTCGTTCCTGTAACAGTGGGGTTTTCTGTCGGCGTTTCATCGGTGAGCTGAACCATCCAGCTCGATTGTTCCCCGGTGTCGTATTCCTGGAAGCCATTGCGCTGGAACCCCCGCGCAAAGCAATCCTGGACGCCAGTGATACGGAATTCTTTCTCGGCCACGCACATATTGACCTTGCCCTCCCATCGCCCGCCGCCCTGGGCGTCTTCCGCATAGAGGTAATAATAGCGAGAGGTCAGCGGCCCTTCGATCAGGGTTTTACAGCTCGATCCGTCGATGTGCCACCAGCCTTCGGTGACCCAGCCGGTCTTGGCTCTGTAGCCGATCGCCACACCGACGAGATTCTGAGTGGCGTTGCATACACGGAAATCCGCACGAGCCTCTATCGATGTCATGCCCAGCGCAGTCATCAGTACACCGGCAAACAAAATTAGAGATAGTGGAAGTCGCATACGCAGAACCCCTTCAGCCCGCTATCGGTTTTATCGAACAATTTGTAGTGCACAGGGAAATCCCATCTCAGGCAAATCCCATCTCGGGTTGCTCTCTTTTCGGCAGTTTCGCCTTTGATGTCAACGCAATCCCATTGAGAACAGGTACTCTTGACCAAAGAATGATCGTTGCAATCCGGGCTTTCTCATGACAGACCTGAAACAGCTTCCCGCACAAGACCGAAATAATCCCCTTATTTAGCCTCGGGTTCCGCTCCATGCCGCCTCAATCCGGATCAACTGCTTCGTCACCGTTCTCACCAGCGCATAATATTGACGGTGATTTCAGTCTCGGTTTGCTCCTGACTGCCGACCACGCACGGCGCGACGTTCCCGCCGAATATGGCACGCTTGGTTTGCGGACAAGTGAATTCGACCGTCATATCGCCTATGATATCGGGGTCGAGAATTTGACCCGCAGGCTTGCAAGCCGTCTCAACGCACCAGCAGTTCTCGGCGGGTTCTCGCGACTCTTGATCGATCCCAATCGCGGCGAAGACGACCCGACACTTATCATGCAATTGTCGGATGGTGCGGTCATTTCCGGCAATTATCCATTGTCGGCCGGTGAACGCGAGGAACGCCTTGAGCGCTTCTATCGCCCCTATCACGAAGCAGTCGTGCGAGCGAGCAATCGTGTGGCGACTGAAAGCGGGGCGGCGCCTTTCATCGTTTCGATCCATTCCTTCACGCCGCGCTGGAAGGAAAAGATCCGCCCCTGGCAGATCGGCCTTCTCTGGGACAAGGACGATCGTGTCGTAAAGCCGCTTTTATCATTGCTGCGTGAAAACGTCGACCTGATGGTTGGCGATAATGAACCTTATGACGGCGCACTCAAAAACGATGCCATGTACCGCCATGCAACGGCCAAGGGTTTCGCCCATGTCCTGATTGAGGTGCGGCAGGACCTGATCGCCGATGACAAAGGTGCAGGTGAATGGGCTGACAGGCTGGCGCCGATGATTGAGCACATCAACACCTTACCCGGCATCCATACGGTACAGCAATTCGGCTCGCGTGCCGATAAGAAAACGTAACAGGCCTGTCAGGAGAGACTTTACCCGCTATCCACAGGGCTTGACCCACCAAGTCGGGTCGTGCATCGAAAAAGGCTCTTAATTTTGCCTGCGACTCGCGGGAAAAACAGTCCAGACTTTCGATAAGCGGTTTCGGCGCAATGCGTCTCCGCATCATCACAGACTTTGAATTGGAGAACTCCTCGTGAGCGACGACATTACCAGCGAAGCCCAAACCATTGCTGTCGGACAGTTGCGCGCTTTCATTGAGCGCATTGAGCGCCTGGAAGAAGAAAAAAAGACCATCGGCGACGATATCAAGGAAGTTTACGCGGAATTGAAGGGTTCGGGGTTTGACAGCAAGGTCGTGAGAACCATTATTCGGCTGCGTAAAAAAGAAGACCATGAACGTCAGGAAGAAGAAGCCATGTTGCAGCTTTATATGGATGCGCTTGGCATGAGCTGATTCCGGCTCTTCCCGGAGCCTTGCCTCTTCCTGAAATCGAAATCCAACGGATCGCCAGCGGTTCGTAATCAGAGGAAGGGGACAGGGTCTATGGAATTCAAGAAGCTCGGACGTACCGAACTCAATGTTTCGCCGCTTTGCTTCGGTGGAAATGTATTTGGATGGACAGTCGATGAAGCGACATCATTCTCGCTTCTCGACCGTTTCATTGATGCCGGCTTTAATTTTATCGATACAGCGGATGCCTATTCCGCCTGGGCACCCGGAAATGTGGGCGGCGAATCCGAAACAATTATCGGCAATTGGCTGAAATCCCGTGGTCTGCGCGATAAAGTCATCATTGCCACCAAGGTTGGGTCCGAGATGGGGCCTGACGAGAAGGGTCTTTCCCCGACCTACATCCGTAAAGCAGTCGACGCCTCCCTCAAACGACTGCAAACAGACTATATCGATCTTTATCAATCGCACTGGGACGACCCTGAAACGCCGTTCGAAGACGTGCTTGGCACCTATAAGGAGCTGATTGATGCAGGCAAGGTACGCGCCATCGGTGCATCCAATCTGACGCCTGAGCGGCTGACCGAGGCACTTGACGTCGCCCAGGTCAATAATCTGCCGCGCTATGAAAGCCTGCAACCGCTTTATAATCTCTACGATCGCTCTGATTTTGAAGGGTCACTGGAGAAAATTTGCCGTGAGAACGAGATCGGCGTTATTTCCTATTATTCGCTCGCAGCAGGTTTCCTGACCGGGAAGTATCGTTCTACCGGGGATTTAGGACAAAGCGCGCGGGGCAAATCGGTCGAAAAATATCTGACGGATCGTGGCTCGCGGATCATTGCAGCACTCGATGAAGTGGCACGCAATCTCGATGTCACGTCTGCACAAGTCGCCATTGCATGGCTCATCGCGCAACCATCGGTCACAACCCCTATCGTCAGCGCCACACGCTCGGCCCAGCTTGGCGAGCTGATTGCGGCAGCCGAACTGAAACTCAGCGACGATGAAATCGCCTTGCTGAACAAGGCGAGCGGATAGCGGAACGGCATCGAAGGGTAGCTTTATCCTTCGATTTCCTCTCGCAGCATTTCCAGTTCCAGCCATTCCTCTTCCATGGCCGCATTTTCGGAGCGCTTCTTCTCAAGAAGATCGGCAGTCTTGGCAAAAAGCGTCGGGTCCTTGGCATAAAGCTGCGGATCAGCGAGCTTGCCTTCGAGCACGGCAATTTCCTTCGCAATCGCATCCATTTTGCCGGGCAGCGTTTCCAGGGCAAATTTCTGTTTGTAGGAGAGCTTGCGCTTTTCCTCACGCTTGGGCTGCGGCGCCTCTTCGTCTGACTTCTCGTCACTTCGGCCGCCTGACACCTTGACCGAGCGCCGGTTCAAAGCCTGCTCCTTGCGCTGTGCCATCATATCGGCATAGCCACCCGCATATTCGAGCCAGCGTCCATCACCTTCCGGCGCAATCACCGATGTAACTGTGCGATCCAGAAAGTCACGGTCGTGGCTGACCAGAATGACTGTACCGGGGAAACCTGCGACCAGCTCCTGTAGGAGATCAAGCGTCTCCATATCAAGGTCATTGGTTGGCTCATCGAGGATAAGAAGGTTGGCGGGCCGCGCCAGAACGCGGGCCAGCATCAGACGGGCACGTTCGCCTCCCGAAAGTTCGCGAATGGGCGTGCGAGCCTGTTCGGGCTGGAACAAAAAGTCCTTCATATAGGACACGACATGCCGCTGCTCGCCGTTGACGACGAGGCTTTCACCTCGTCCATCGGTCAAATAATGCGCCAATGTCTCATCCAGATTGAGGCTTTCGCGTTTCTGGTCAAGTTCGGCCATTTCGAGATTGACGCCAAGCCGTAAGGTTCCCGAATCCGGCTCAAGCTTGCCGGTCAAAAGCGACAGAAGTGTCGTCTTTCCAGCACCGTTAGGTCCAACGAGACCTATACGATCGCCGCGCTGCACACGAATCGAAAAATCCTTGACCAGAGTGCGCTCGCCATAGGCCTTGCTCAGCCCCTTGGCTTCGATCACCAACTTGCCAGATTCCTTGGCGTCGCTTGCCGCTAGTACCGCAGTTCCCTGCGCCTTGCGATGATTGCGAAAATCGGCACGCATCGAATGCAATTCTCCGAGACGGCGCATATTGCGCTTACGCCGGGCGGTAACGCCATAACGCAGCCAGTGCTCCTCGCGCGCGATCTGGCGCCCAAGCTTGTGATGATCGCGCTCTTCCTCCTCCAACACCTTGTCGCGCCATTCCTCGAAATGACTGAAGCCCTGTTCAAGACGACGCGTGATGCCACGATCCAGCCAGACCGTCGCCCGACTGACATTCTCCAGAAAGCGGCGGTCATGCGAGATCAAAACAATGGCGGAGCGAATCTGGCGCAGCTCGCCTTCCAGCCATTCGATGGTGGTCAGATCCAGATGATTTGTCGGCTCGTCCAGCAGCAGAACATCAGGCTGCGGTGCAATCACCCGTGCCAGAGCGGCACGTCGCGCCTCGCCGCCGGACAGGTGATCAGGCTTTTCCTCACCCGTCAGACCAAGATGCTCGAGAAGATAGGTAACGCGATGCGGATCGTCGGTTGGCCCCAACCCGGCTTCAACATAAGCGCGGACATTGGCAAAGCCTTCCATATCCGGCACCTGCGGCAGATAACGGACGGTTGCCCCCGGATGTTTGAAAACCTCGCCTGATGTCGCCTCCACCATACCGGCTGCAATCTTGAGCAAGGTGGATTTACCCGAGCCGTTGCGTCCGACCAGTGCGATGCGGTCGCCTTCGCTCACCGAAAGGCTGGCATCCTCCAGAAGCGGCGTGCCTCCAAAAGTTAGCTTGATCTGGTCGAGGCGAAGGAGTGGTGGTGCCATGGTTCTCTTCGATAAACAGGGTTTGGAATTCCGCCCTGCTTGTCCGCGACAAAAGCCTTTATGTCAAATGGTACGGCATGAAAAGACCCGTCAAAAACAAACAGGTCGGGTTTCCCCGACCTGCCCGCAAACTTATTCAAACAGCTATTGCTGGCCCATCGATTACTGGCAAGGCGCTTCGTAGATGCGGCCATATGGGTCGCGATAGCGGCAGTACTGCGTGCCATTGCGCGTCTGAGCTGCACCAAGCAGCGTACCGGCAACACCGCCGATAGCAGCGCCGGCAAGAGCGCCACGACCATTACCGCCGATGGCACCACCGGCGAGAGCGCCGAGTGCTGCGCCACCAACACCGTAACCGGCCGTGCGCTGTTCGTTGGTCGTGCATGCAGCCGTCGAGAACGCGAGCACGCCAGCAACAGCAATCATCGTAAGACGTGACTTCATTGAAACATCTCCTACAAGAGTTGAACTAATCACCGACTTTGCGTCCCCAATTTCGGCGTAAAGCAGATGACACCCGCTTGATCCATTTACAATACGTTTCGCTTGCCAGCGTCAAGTTCTTTCGATTGATAAGGTTAGCGAAATGAGCGCGGCGTTTCCTCCATCGCCAAGTTGGCTATAAGTATCGCTAGTCCAGAATGCACAGTAACACGAAGTGTTCCACGAACTACATTGGAAACCGTCCATGAAGAGCCAAAGGGCAGTGTCACATTATCTAACGGCCACTCTGCATTTGTGATCGAAAGCCCTTCAACAGTGTTGAAATTAATCACACTGAACGGTGTCCCGCCAGGAAAATCATAGACGTAATCTCCCGGCGGCAGAGGCCACGCCTCCTCGGAACCGCTGGACAGAAGCACGTTCCGCCCTTTTGCGGCCTGCGCCGTCGCCATGGTCAGATGCATAAGCGTGTGATCGGTACGCTGCCCCCCGAAAGCTCCGCAGAGGATCACCCGATCCGCACCCCGCATATAGGCCTCCTCAAAGGCCAGCTCTCCGTCCGTCATGTCCTTGGCGGAAGGGAACGTCTTTTGCGGCACGTTTGCATATTGCGCGCGAAGCTGTGCGGAGGTTGAATCGAAATCGCCGAGCCATAATTCCGGTTCGACGCCAAGAGCGGCAGCATGCCTGATCCCGCTATCGGCAGCCAGGATACGAGCGCCTCTAATCTGGTGCTTCAGGCGATCGGTGACGACCAGATCGCCGCCGAGGAGAATGACGAATGTGCTCATAAGCCGCTCATAACACGGGCAAATCCGCGCTGGAAGTCTGCATTCACTGCTGTTGCTACGCCCCGAAAGATTATTGCCCTTCCCGTTGCGAAAGATTATTGTCGCAACCGCTCTAACGGGGTGCCGTCTGCTTTTGCGGATGGCTGAGAGGCCCAAAGTGTTTCCAGCAAAAGCGACTAGCAGTTTTGCGCCCGGAAATGCATGAAAACGGCTAACCCGCTGAACCTGATCCGGTTTGCACCGGCGGAGGGATTAGACGCTCCATAAAACGGCGCTCAATCCTCTTGTAGTAAAAGAAAGGAAGTGCCGTGATGCGGCTTTTATCTTTGCTGGCTTTTTCGCTTTCCACTGCCATTGCTTTCACCCCTTCGGCGCAGGCGAAAAACAAGCTCACCGTCTATACCTATGACAGTTTCGTATCCGAATGGGGACCTGGGCCGAAGGTCAAGGAAAACTTCGAGAAGGAATGCGACTGCGAAGTTGAGTGGATTGCGTCCGCCGACGGTGTTGCCTTGCTAAACCGTCTCAAGCTTGAAGGCGGCAATACCAAAGCCGATATTGTCCTCGGCCTTGATACAAATCTGACCACCGAAGCACGCGCTACCGGCTTTTTTGCGCCAAGTGGCATCGACCAGAGCAATGTAAGTGTTCCGGGCGGCTTTAAGGACGATATTTTCGTTCCCTATGATTACGGCTATTTCGCCGTAGTCTACGATTCAGAAAAATTGCCCAATCCACCGAAGAGCTTGAAGGAACTGGTCGAAGGCGATCCTTCCCAGAAGATCGTGCTGCAAGACCCGCGCACTTCGACACCGGGGCTGGGTATGCTGCTCTGGATGAAATCGGTCTATGGCGATGAGGCGGAAGCGGCCTGGCAGAAACTTCAGAGGCGCATTCTCACTGTCACACCCGGCTGGTCGGAAGCCTATGGTCTCTTTACCAAGGGCGAGGCCCCAATGGTGCTGTCCTATACAACCTCGCCAGCTTATCACATGATTGCGGAAAAGACGGAGCGCTATAAGGCTTTGGCTTATCCGGAAGGCAATTATCTCCAGATCGAGCTGGCCGCCCAAACAACGACCGGCGCGAAAAATCCTCTAGCGCAAGAATTTCTGGCTTTCATGACCGGGGCCGGTTTCCAGGATGTCATTCCTGAAACCAATTGGATGTACCCAGCGGGCAAGACATCCACGCCGCTTTCAGCCGCTTTCGACACACTGGCGAAGCCGGACAAAACACTCCTCCTGCCTTCCGACGAAGTGGCCAAAAACCGGAAGTCGTGGGTCGATGAATGGCTGGCCGCGACCAGCAAATGACGACACTTCCGGCACAGCATCGCTCGAAAGAAACATCCGCCGCGAAACCGGTTGCGGGTGCCTTGGCGCTTGTCTTTTTGATCGTGCTTGCCGGTGGTGCGCTCATTGCACTGGCATATGAAGCTGGCAGCGGCAGTTTCGACGCCGCTGCAAATTTCGATACTTATCTATGGCGGGTTGCCCGTTTCACGATCCTGCAAGCAATCGCTTCCAGCCTGCTGTCCGTGCTGTTCGCAGTTCCGGTCGCCCGCGCACTCTATGCCGAAGCCAGCTTTCCGGGGCGCGGGCTTATTCTACGCCTGTTTGCCCTGCCGCTTGCTTTGCCCGCACTCGTCGCTGTGCTTGGCGTCACCAGCATCTATGGCCGCAACGGTTTCATTGCCCATCTGTCAGAGGCTGCAGGACATCCAGTCCAACCGGATATTTACGGTATCACCGGCATCCTGATTGCTCATATCTTCTTCAATATGCCACTCGCGGTCCGTCTCATTCTGGCAGGTTACGAATCCATACCGACCGATTACTGGAAGCTCGCGGCGCAACTCGACATGGGCAATGGAGCGCGTTTCCGGCTTATCGAATGGCCCGTGATCCAACGTAATCTGCCCGGCATGATCAGTCTGATCTTCATGCTCTGCGTGACGAGTTTCACGACTGTGCTGACGCTCGGCGGCGGACCGCGCGCCACCACGCTTGAAGTCGCAATCTACCAGAGCCTGCATTTCGACTTCGAGCCGGGCAGAGCCGTCGCCCTGACCTTCACGCAGCTTGCGTTGACATTGCTTGTCCTTCTGGCTCTACGCCTGACCGGCAGCGCATCCGAAGAAGGTTTCACCCATATGGCCGCACTACGACGCTATGGCAAGTCTTCAGTGATTGAACGTATTTCAAACATCGTCGTCATCGGGTTAGGTTTCCTCTATGTCGCATTGCCGATTGCCGGTGTGGTAATCTCCGGCCTCGCCGCCGATCTTGTGCGGCTACTGACGGAGAGAATAGTCTGGCGTGCCATTGGCACCAGTCTCGTGCTCGGCTTTTCCGCGGCTCTGTTGTCGGTCATTTTATCCTTCGCGCTGGTGTCAGCACGTGAAGCCGTGAAAAAACGTAAACTGGCCAATATCTTCGATACGGGTGCCAGCCTGATCCTCGTTATGCCGCCGATCGTAATCGGCGCCGGCTGGTTCATCCTACTTCGCCATTTCACCGACCCGTTTGCTATGGCACCCTTCATGGTTGTCACCGTCAATGCCGCCATGGCCATGCCCTTTGCTGTGCGCCTTCTGCGGCCCGCATGGGATACGGCGGCAAGCCGCCACAACCGGCTTTGCGCGCAACTGGGCATTCGCGGCATCACCCGTTTCCAGCTCATCGACTGGCCTTCGATCCGCAAGCCTTTCGGCATGGCCTTTGCCTTTGCCATGGCGCTTTCGCTTGGCGATCTTGGCACGATTGCCCTGTTCGGTAGCGACGCGCTTTTGACACTGCCCTATCTCCTCTTGCAGCGTATGGGCAGCTATCGCACATTTGACGCAGCCGGTCTGGCCCTCATTCTCGGGCTGCTTTGCCTCGTATTAATGATGATCGCAGATCGCGCATCCCGAAAGGAAACGCCTTCTTCATGAACGCCCGAATGAATGCTCTTGCCGAAATTCGCCTCGATAGCGTTCGTTTCAGCTATGGCGAAACTGCCATGCAATTCGATGCGACAATAAAGGGCGGTGCCATTGCCGCGGTTGTCGGGCCGAGTGGTTCGGGCAAGTCAACACTTCTCAACCTGATCGCCGGTTTCGAATTTCCGCAATCCGGCCATATCTTCATCGGCGATGAAGAGGTCAGTGAACTTTCCCCGGCTGACCGGCCTGTTTCGATGGTTTTTCAGGAAAACAACCTGTTTGCCCACCTGACCGTCGAACAGAATGTCGGCCTCGGACGCTCGCCGAAACTGAAGCTAACCGCAGAAGACCGCGCCGATATTGCAAAAGCCTTGTCACGTGTCGGGCTTGCTGGCAAAGAACAGCGCAAGCCTGAGGCTCTGTCCGGCGGCGAACGCCAGCGCGTGGCGATTGCCCGCGTGCTCGTACGCCAGCGCCCGGTTTTACTCCTCGACGAGGCCTTTGCCTCGCTCGGCCCGGCGCTACGACACCAGATGCTGGATCTGGTCATGGAGCTTCAACTTGAAACTGGCATGACGGTAGTGATGGTGACCCACACGCCTGAAGATGCGCTCTATCTCGATGCAGTGTTACTTTTTCTCGACAGTGGCCGGATTTCCGCTATAGGCCCTGCTGCTGAACTGCTCTCACCGACTGGACCAGAAGCATTACGGCACTATATCGGCGAAAAGCGCAAATCAGGGCTGGACCTCAAATAGAGTTACGGTAGCGGACATATTTTGTTCGCAATCCGCCGGAAGAACCGGCTACAGCTTTCTTGTAGTGCCCACGTACTGCTTGTAGGCTTTCCGGTCTGTGGCTAGATTTGGCTCCGGATCGAACAATCTGATTCAGAAGCGAGGATAAAATACTGTTCCGTCAATCGACCCGTTCCCGGGCCTTCCTGCGTCTCCCCATCTCTCTGCCAGAATGGACGCAGCAAAATTGGCGGAAATCAGCCATCAGTCTTGGCTTGCTTATGGTCGCCCTGATTTCAGGTTGCCAGTCGATCAATTCCAGCAAGGACCTCGGGCTGCAACCTTCCGACAATCCCGTGACGGTCGACAATGTGACGCGTAATGATCGGCTGGCGCAGCTCGGTGCCCAGCAGCACCCACGCATCCTCGCGACCTATGGCGGCGAATACAAAGACCAAAAGCTTGAACGCATGGTGGCGAAGATCGTAGGCAAGCTGACGACCGTTACCGATAAGCCGGACCAGACCTATCGCATCACAATTCTCGATAGTCCCAACATCAATGCCTTCGCGTTGCCAGGCGGCTATCTCTACGTTACGCGCGGCCTGCTCGCGCTTGCCAACGACTCTTCCGAAGTGGCAGCCGTGATCGCTCACGAAATGGGCCATGTCATCGCCAATCACGGTATTCTGCGGCAAGAGAAAGAAGCTGAGACGGCCATAGCCGGGCGCGTCGCCAGCGAAGTGCTCCATAATGAATCCGCCAGCCGCGAAGAAGCGCTGCGCGGCAAGCTGCGGCTTGCCCAGTTCTCGCGTAACCAGGAATTGCAGGCCGACGCCATCGGCATCAAGATGATCGGCGAGGCCGGCTATGACCCTTTTGCTTCGGCGCGCTTCCTGCAATCAATGGAAGCCTATCAGAGCTTCCGTTCGATTTCAGGCGCAACCGATGCGAGCCTTGACTTCCTCGCAAGTCACCCGGCAACACCGCAGCGCATTCAGCTTGCGCTTGGTCACGCGCGACGCATCGGCGCGCCCGGTGTTGGCACAACTGATCGGGATTCCTTCCTCAATGGGATTGATGGCCTTCTTTATGGCGACTCACCCAATGAAGGTTATGTCCGTGAGCAGACCTTCATACATCCGAAGCTCGGCGTCACCTTCCGCGCACCGGATGGCTTCAGCATAGACAATTCAGCCAACGCAGTCATGGCAAGCGGCCCCGGCGAAGTCGCTATCCGTTTCGATGGCGCATCTCTCGCCGCCGGATCAAACCTTGCCGACTATATCCGCTCAGGTTGGGTGACGGGTCTCGACAACAGTTCGATCCAGACCACCACCATTAACGGCCTGCCTGCCGCGACCGCGCGCGCCAGCGCCGACCGGTGGCAGTTCGACATTGTGGTCATTGGCGCAAACAACAAGGTGTATCGCTTCCTGACAGCGGCCCCGAAAGGCAGCAACGCCCTTCTGCCTGCTTCTCAGACGGTTACACAGTCCTTCCGCCTGCTTTCGCCTGCCGAACAGAACGCTATCAAGCCGCTTCGCATTCGCGTTGTGACGGTTAAGCCGGGCGACACGCTGCCCAGCCTGTCAGCACGCATGCAGGGCACCACCCGCAAACTGGAACTGTTCCGACTTCTCAATGCCATGTCGGCGGGAGCGACGGTTTCAGTCGGTGACCGCGTGAAGCTGATCAGCGAGTAAGTCACGATGACCGAAACACTTATCCACTCTGTCCTTGCGGGAAAAGTCACTCCTCTCGGCGCCCGCGGGGTTCCAAGCGGCATCGACAAGCAGCCGGTTTCTGGCAAGGTCCGCGTGACCTTCGAAGGGCTGGACTGCGATGCACAGGGCGACCGGAAAGTGCATGGCGGACCGGAAAAGGCGCTCCATCATTATCCGCGTGATCATTATCCGGTCTGGCGCGAAGAGATTGGCGACAATCCGCGCCTGAGCGCGCGTGGTGCTTTCGGCGAAAACATTTCTACGTTGGGTCTGAACGAGCGCAATGTTGCCGTGGGCGACAGGTTCCGGCTCGGTACCGCGCTTGTCGAAGTTTCACAGGGTCGCCAGCCTTGCTGGAAACTGAACGAACGCTTTGCAACAGCCGACATGGCCATGCGCGTCCAGAAGACGGGGCGTACCGGCTGGTATTATCGTGTTCTGGAAGAAGGCGACGTGGAAGCCGGCGATATGATGGTTCTTGTCGACCGCTTGTCGCCGGACTGGACACTGCACCGCGTCTGGCATCTGCTTTATGTCGACACACTGAACTATGACGAGCTGTCTGTTATGGCGAAACTTTCGCATCTTGCCGACGGTTGGAAACGCTATGCGGTGCGCCGCTTGGAGAACCGCAAGGTCGAGGATTGGTCATCGCGCCTTGAAGGCAAGTCTTCGGAACCACAAAAGTAAGGAGGAGCCGCCGGCCCCTCTCCTTATGTTGCCCTGGCCCTAGAAAATCTTATGCCTGATAGGCCGCCAGTTCATGCTGGCTCAACAGGGCGATCTTCAGCTTCTCCATTGCACGGCTTTCAATCTGCCGCACCCTTTCCTTGGAGATGCCAAGCTTTTCACCCAATGCTTCAAGCGTTACGCCGTCATCATCGAGACGGCGCTCGCGGATGATGTGCAACTCGCGCTCATTCAACGTGTTTAGCGCCACATTGAGCCACTGATTGCGGCGCTCCATATCAATGGAGCTTTCGGCGATCTCATCCTGCAAGGGATGATCATCAACCAGAAAATCCATGCGACGCGACGCACCCGACTCCTCGTTGTTCAAAGGTGCAGATAGGGAACTATCCGGCCCCGACAGTCGGCTGTCCATGATTTCCACATCGCTTGTCGAAACACCAAGTTGATCGGAAATTTCGCGATACATCTCAGCCTTGGTCATATTATCATAGGACTGGGCCAGTTTCGAGCGAAGCCGCCGCAAGTTGAAGAACAGAGCCTTTTGTGCGGAACTCGTACCGCCGCGTACGATGGACCAGTTGCGCAGAATGTAATCCTGCATAGATGCGCGAATCCACCAAGATGCATAGGTCGAGAAACGCACCTCCCGTTCGGGATCAAAACGCGCGGCAGCTTCAAGAAGGCCGACATATCCTTCCTGAATTAGATCGCTCATCGGCAGTTTGAACTTGCGGAATCGCCCGGCCATGGAAATGACCAGTCTCATATGGGCCGATGTGATACGATGTAGTGCTTCCTGATCTTTCAGTTCCTTCCAGCGAATGGCGAGGTCCCGCTCCTCTTCGCGCTCCAGATAGGGAGCCGACATTGCGCTGCGGATCATTGACTGGGAAGAGGCTGCAGTCGCTGGGAGGCTGCGCGCAACCATAGGCATGCGATTGGCTGGAACTGCGGAAGAACTGCTCATGGATGACTGCTTCATCTGGTTCTCCTGTTCTGAACTCACGCCCGCCGGGCGTTCAGTGGAAGGATATGCCAGTCCCACAAAGACTCATTGGACGAATTAGCGACTTCGCCCATAACTCCCCGCCAGGCCCATTCTTTGGCCAATATGATTACGCCGCAAAACAAACCCGTTTACGAACTGGTGTCTGGAGGAACGCATCAAATGCGATCAGGTTCCCACGAACTAAGGATAAATCTCTCACAATGCAGGAAGATGAAGGAGAGGATTAATGAATGACTGCGAAATTCAATAGAACTTTAACCAGATAGTATTGCCCTTTTCGCAAGAAGAGCCGCTGGCCAACTCCTGTAAGGGGCGGAAACAAAAAAACCCGGCTAAAGCCGGGCCTTTTTGGAAGAAGAAAAGTAAGCTTATGCCGCTTCGACTTCATCGTCATCGAGGTCTGCCTCAGCGTCGGCCTTGCCGCGCTTCGGTCCCTTGGCGAGATTTGCTTCGATCAGACGAACAGCTTCGGTTTCCGAAAGCTTGTTCACGGCAGCAATTTCGCGCGCCATACGATCAAGGGCAGCTTCATAAAGCTGGCGTTCCGAATAAGACTGTTCCGGCTGGTTTTCAGCGCGGAAAAGATCACGAACGACTTCCGAGATAGAGATCAGATCGCCGGAATTGATCTTCGCGTCGTATTCCTGGGCGCGACGCGACCACATGGTACGCTTCACACGTGCGCGGCCTTGTACGACCTTGAGTGCGCGTTCAACATAGTCCGTCTCCGACAACTTGCGCATGCCGATGGAAGCGGCTTTGGCAACCGGCACCTTCAGGCGCATCTTATCTTTTTCGAAATCGATCACGAAAAGCTCGAGCTTGTGGCCTGCCACTTCCTGCTCTTCGATGGTGACGATCTGGCCGACGCCATGAGCTGGATATACGATGGCCTCACCGGCCTTGAACCCGCCACGCGCCACTGGAGACTTTTTCTGCTGGGATGACATACGCTTCATTACTCCCTGTAGTGCCCGGCGCGACCCGCCGGTTGACACATGATGTTCGACCGCGCTCCGGAGAAATGAAGCACGGAAGTTGTTTGTCGGTTTGGAACTGAAAACGTATCTGACGGCAAATCTAACCGACCGGGTGTACGGTGAGGGGGACGACGCCAGATCGCAATCATCTTCCCCGGTGCCATTCAGCCCAGTACTAAAGATCAGCCCTTTCAGAGATTAACGCATAGCGCCACGAATTGACGTCCAGTCACCGAAATTATTGGATCAACCTAACACAATTTCGCGAAAGAATCAACAAATTGCCAAATATGTCCTATCTGGCAATGCAACACGCCTAAAAGATCGGCGATTTCCAGTGATTTTGTTCGTCTTTAGCCGGTGCATTGCAGAAAATGCAAGTGATAAATCTCCCGTTCCCGCAATGTCGAACAAACTGCTAGTCTTGCCAGGCTGAACGCACGCATTCCGAAAGAGCAAAGTCTTCCGAAACAAATAGATACTTTTACAATACATCCGGCTCGCAGTGGCTTGCAGGCTGAGCGACCAGCGCTTCGCCGGTATTAGTCGCCGCTACCCGGCTCGGCAGAGAAATACTTCTCCAACTTTCCGGCCACTCCGTCCATTTCCTTGGCTTCAGGAAGAGCGTCTTTCTTTGCCGTAATATTGGGCCATTTTGCCGCATATTCTGTATTGAGTTCCAGCCACTTGTCGAGGCCCGGTTCAGTGTCGGGGCTAATCGCCTCGGCAGGGCATTCCGGTTCACATACGCCACAGTCGATGCACTCGTCGGGATTGATGACGAGCATGTTTTCGCCTTCGTAGAAGCAATCGACCGGACAGACCTCGACGCAGTCCGTATATTTGCAGCGAATGCAATTATCGGTCACGACATATGTCATCGTCGAACTCCTGTTACTGCCCGAATTCCAGATCAAGCAGCTTATCTATCCTACAGCTTTGCGCGGACATTCCGGCAAGCCAACGAACGGCTTGGGGCTTGGGAATATCTGGCCATGAAGTCACTGTGCACGGAAATGGTTGCGGGTCTCAGCCCATGCCCTTTTATGACATTGCGTGAGGTAACGATTTTATCCCGCCATGACAAGGGTACAAACGCCGCAATGTCACGAAGTCACGCACATCTGAAACAGCATTTCCTCTAATAGGTCTTGCGCGGAAAAGGCTTTCACTGAGGCATTTAAATGCGCAATTTCCATCACCACCATAAGTGGCCTGCGGCAACACGTCCGAGCTGGAACTCCCTCCAAAGGGTGGAATCGCAGCAATAACCCGAACTGCCATGCCGTGAATGTCGCGGTGGAAGCCATCCCCGGCAATGGGAGACGCGCGTAAAACCAACAGATAGAGCAGTCCAACAATTCAATTAAAAGGAGTGCTCTAGTTTCCGCGTAAACGGTCCGTCTCGCGACGTTCTTTCTTGGTCGGGCGCCCTGCCCCACTCTCACGCTGCGGCGTTGCAGCCTCCGGCGCTATCGCGGTAGCGGAAGCCGGTGGGGGCGAAAGATCTTCATAAAGAAGCTGAGCTTCGGGTGCCGGACCGCGACGCTCACCCGGAGCCAATATTTTATAAACGAGTATACGCCGGTCGAGTGTGATGGTCAGTACATCGCCGACCTTTATCTGATAAGCGGACTGCTCGATCTTGTCACGATTGACCCGGACTTTACCGCCGACGACGAGTTTCGCCGCCAGCGATCTTGATTTGACGACGCGCGCGAAGAACAGCCACTTATCGATTCGCTGTCTCGCACCCGTCTCGCCAGCCATTTTACTTCTTCATCTGCTCTTTCAAGGCGAGAAGCTTGGCGAAAGGCGAATCGGGATCGATGCGCGCAGGGCGTTCCTGCTCGACGCGCTTGCCAGCCTGATGGCCGTGATCACGCTTCTGCGGGCGCTGATTGCCGCCGCGGAAGCCTTCCCGCTTGCCTTCGCCGTCATGACGCTTTTGCTTGTCGAAGCGCTTTCCACCGCGATCATTACGATTCGGTTGCTCTGCCCCGCCCTCAGACTTACGCGCTTCGCCGCCCTTATCACGGTTTTGATGACCGCGATTCTGGTTGCCGCGATTGTTACGCTGACTGTTCTGGTCCTGATTGCGGTTGCGGCCCTCGAAACGACCTTGACGCCACAGAAGAACGGGCTTCGGTTCTTCAACCACCGTTTCTGTATCTGCAGGAACAGCTTCTTCCGCTTTGGCTTCGGTTTTTACCTCGGCAACAACAAGCGGGGCTGGAACAGGTTCAGCCGCTGGCACAGCGGGCTTCTCGGTTTCTGCGACCGGAGAGACCCCAGCTTCCTTGGCAGCAGCTTCGGCCGCAAAGGCATCAAGTTCGGAAAGCTTCGCCGTGACGGCCGCAGCTTCCATGGCCTCATGACGATAGCCAAGGCTCTTGAGGATTTCTTCCATATCATCGGTTGTCGCACCAAGAATGGACATCATGGCAGGCGTGACGATGAAACGTCCACCGTCATAGGCACCATCCGGACGCGCACCGGAACCCGGACGCCAGGCAAGTGCTGGACGAATGAGATCGGCAAGACGTTCCAGAATATCAATGCGCACAGCGCGGCGGCCCAGCACGCGATAGCCTGCCAGACGGTAGAACATCGGATCGAAGGCTGGATCGACCACAACCGAAGTACGACCAGCGGCCAGAACATTGACCACATCGCCATAACCCGCGCGTTCACGACCATCGTTCTTGAGCGCCCAAAGCAGCGTGATGAGACCGGCCGGAGCGGGCTTCAGCAGCATGGGCATGAAGACATGATAAGCACCGAAACGCACGCCGAGACGGCGAAGCGCCGCGCGCGAATCCTGATCGAGGCCGCGCACTTCTTCTGCCACATCTCGGCGCGGAAGAATGCCAAGATTCTCAACAATCTGGAAAGCCAGACCGCGTGTCATACCAGTAAGGGCATCGGCGGCAGCCAGATCGGTAAGCGGCTTTAGGACGGTCTCGATATGATGAGCGACGAAGCGTTCGATACGGGCGGCAACCTTGTCACGCGCCGCTCCGGTAAGTTGTTCGTCGGCCAGGATCACCGCACGAGGTTTCAGCAGGTCGTCGCCCGCAACCAGCGTTGCGACCGTTGCACCAACCCAGCGCATAACACCATCCGAACCAAGCGCGAAATCGCCATTCGGCGCAGCAGCAAAGCGCTCCGCGCGGCGTTCGAACTCGGCGGCCAGCGCCTTTTGTGCAGCCGACTTCACCGCCTTGGCGTCCGGCCCCTCGGCCTGAACGTCAGCGGTAAAACGGAATCCTTCCAGTTGCCCGACATTGTGGCCCTCGACAATCACGTCTCCGGCCGGGCTGATTTCTGCTTCAAGCATGGCATTCTCTCTCAGGCGCCTCATAAGCACGCTTGTCCTGCGGTCTACAAAGCGTTTCGTCAACCTTTCATGCAGCGCGTCGGACAATCTGTCCTCAATTTCGCGCGTCTTTTCCTGCCAGTGTGTCGGATCGGCAAGCCATCCCGGCCTATGCGACACGAAAGTCCAGGTGCGGATTTGCGCCACGCGATGCGACAGGGTGTCAATTTCCCCCTCTGTACTATCGGCGCGGCGCACCTGTTCGCTCATATAATCTTCATCGACGCTCCCTCGGCGGACAAGATCCTGATAGATGGTTGCAATGATATCGGCATGCTGCGCCGGCGCGATCTTGCGATAATCGGGCAGCGCGCAGGCGTCCCACAAAAGCTCGATGCGTGCCGGTGTCTTGGCAAGCCGCACAATCTCTTCGTCTTTTGACAAATTTTCAAGCGCTTGTTGGTCGACGGCAGGCAATGCCTTGGCCAGTCCTTCAATCGGTGCGGGCGTTTCAAGAGAATACCGCAGAGAATCAAGCGATGAAAAGTCAAAGCGGCCCGTGCGCCATTGTAGGACCTTCACCGGATCGAAATTATGCGCTTCCACGCGCTCGACAAGTTCTTCGTCAAACGGAAGCACCTGCCCGGTTACGCCGAAGGTTCCATCACGCAGATGTCGGCCCGCGCGCCCGGCGATCTGCCCCACTTCGGCGGGCGTCAGATCGCGGAATTGATAACCATCGAATTTGCGGTTTTGCGCAAAGGCGACATGGTCAACATCCAGATTAAGTCCCATCCCGATAGCATCGGTTGCTACCAGAAAATCGACATCACCCGACTGGTAAAGTTCAACTTGCGCATTGCGCGTGCGCGGGCTGAGTGCGCCCATAACCACAGCAGCGCCACCGCGCTGGCGGCGGATCAATTCCGCAATCGCATAAACCTCGTCAGCAGAAAAGGCGACAATAGCGGAGCGGTTTGGCAGACGCGTGATCTTCTTGGAACCGGCATAGGCCAGATGCGACAGGCGCGGACGCGTCACCACATTGATACCGCGTAAAAGCTTTTCCAGAATCCCGCGCATCGTCCCCGCACCAAGCAGGAGCGTCTCCTGCCGCCCGCGCAGATGCAGGATACGGTCAGTAAATATATGTCCGCGTTCCAGATCACCGGCAAGCTGCACTTCGTCGATTGCAACGAAAGCCACATCGGTGCGACGCGGCATGGCCTCGACCGTGCACACAGAATAGCGCGCGCCGGGCGGTACGATCTTTTCCTCGCCTGTCACCAGCGCGACGTTGGCCGCTCCGACCCTTTCCACGACGCGATTATAGACCTCACGCGCCAGAAGGCGCAGCGGCAGGCCGATCATCCCGCTTCCATGCGACAGCATGCGTTCGATGGCCAGATGCGTTTTGCCAGTGTTGGTCGGCCCAAGCACAGCGGTCACATCGCGGCCGCTCAAGGTCAGCGGCAAATCATGGGCAGGGAGTTGGTTCATGCCAATAATCGGATTCCGGGTACAAGCGCCCGTAAAGGGCAGGATGCTGGTTCTGCGATAGCACTATACGACCTGCACCGAAAGCGCTCCTGTTAAGTTTCAGTATGGATGCGTTGCCAACGTTCTGGCCGCCAATACGGAGCCGGTCAACAACTTGTCGATTAACGATTGGAACGACTCTGGAACGAATCGGCGACGAATCGCTGACTCGGATAGCTTCGCCTTTTGTTCACGGCAACATATAGTAAGTCTGTCAGAAAACTCCACAATATGATGAATCAGACGTTCCGCTTTTCTGTGTTCTCCTGACGTAAAACGACTTCGCCGTTAACTTTTCGCAGAACCTGTCAACAAGCTACTCCGATAGCAATGTGATTCGTCAGAAAATCTTAATGATTACTGATAGTTCGTTAACAGCGGGAACGGTTGCAAGTGCAGTCTCCGTTAACCTTCAGGCCAAAGCCGGAACGAATCGGCGACGAATCGCTGATCTGCAAAGTTTCTCCATTTGTTCCTACCGCATATGGTACCCAATGTGTCCGTCACGCCATAGAAAATCGAAACCGAACGGAAGCGGAAGGGCAATTCTTCGCTTTCGCGTTAACTTTTCCAGCAATTCCGTCACGCCGGCGCCGTCAATTTCAGGAGTCTCGTTGCGGAAACAAAAAGGCGAACGACGCTATTTCTCCACCCGCCTTTTTCGATAATGGAGAAGATCAGTCGCGCTCGACGCACAAGGCAACGCCCATGCCGCCGCCGATGCAAAGTGTCGCAAGACCGCGCTTGGCATCACGGCGCCGCATTTCGTAAAGCAGCGTCGTCAGCACGCGTGCGCCGGATGCGCCAATTGGATGACCGATCGCGATCGCTCCGCCATTGACATTGACGATATCCGGGTTGAGGCCCAGATCGCGCACAACCGCGCAGGATTGTGCTGCGAAGGCTTCATTGGCTTCGATCAGATCGAGATCGGCGACGCTCCAGCCTGCCTTGTCCAGAGCCTTCCTCGTCGCCGGAATTGGCCCTGTCCCCATGATTGACGGATCGACGCCAGCCGTTGCCCAGGAAACGATGCGCGCCAGCGGCTTCACACCGCGTTTGGCTGCTTCATTCGCTTCCATCAGAACGACAGCCGCAGCGCCATCGTTAATCCCGGATGCGTTGCCTGCTGTGACCGTTCCTTCCTTGTCGAAAGCTGGCCTCAGTTTGGTCAAAGCCTCCATCGTCGTACCGGGACGGATATATTCATCCGTCGAAACAATCACATCGCCCTTGCGTCCCTTTACGGTGAAGGGAACAATCTCATCCTCGAACCTGCCAGCGGTCTGTGCCGCCTCTGCCTTCTGCTGAGAGGCCATCGCGAACTCATCCTGATCGGCGCGGGTCAATTGCCATTGGCGGGCGATGTTTTCTGCCGTGATCCCCATGTGATATCCATTGAAGGCATCGATCAGGCCGTCCTTCAGCATGGTGTCGACCATCTTGAAATCGCCCATCTTCACGCCTGAACGCAAATGCGCGCAGTGCGGTGCCATGGACATGGATTCCTGACCGCCCGCCACGATAATCTTGGCATCGCCGGAAAGAATCTGCTGCATGCCAAGCGCGACCGCCCGCAAACCGGAACCGCATAGCTGGTTGATTGAGAAGGCCGTCGTCTCCTTCGGGCAACCGGCATCCATTGCGGCCTGCCGCGCCGGGTTCTGCCCTTCACCTGCCGTCAGCACCTGTCCGAGGATAACCTCGTCCACATCCGTCGCCGCCACACCGGCGCGTTCCAACGCGCCTTTGATAACCGTCGCGCCCAATTCATGTGCGGGGATGTTGGCAAACGCACCGTTGAAAGCGCCCACTGCGGTACGCGCCGCGCTGGCAATGACGATGGCTTTCTGGTCGGACATTCTTTCCTCCTTGAAATGTTGAGCAACACAAAGACCAAAATTCCAGCCTTTGCAAGCGTTGCCGTGCGCCTGCAACCGTCTTCATAAAAATCGATAAAGTGTTTTTCCCCTCACGAGCAGCATTGGAGTGTGCATTGTCAGTCATGATCGCTAAATTAAACTTAGCTATCAATTAGGAGATATCCATGCCTTCACTGACGCTCGAACAAGCCAATGGGATTATTGCCGGTGCCTTTACCAAGGCGGCGGAGCTGAAACTGAAGCCGCTCGCTGTCTCGGTATTTGACGCAGGCGGAAATCTGAAGGCGTTTCAGCGACAGGACGGAACCTCGATCCTTCGGTTCGAGATCGCTTCAGGCAAGGCGTTCGGAGCGCTGGCCGTCGGTACGGGATCGCGTTGGCTGCACAACCAGGCAAAGGATCGTCCACATTTCCTGGAAGGCCTGTCGGGCGTGTCAGGCGGCAAGGTCGTGCCGGTGCCAGGTGGCGTTCTAATCAAAGATGCGGACGGTGAGATCCTCGGTGCAGTTGGCATTTCCGGCGACACGTCGGACAATGACGAAATCGCAGCCATTGCCGGCATCGAAAGCACAGGCTTTACGTCTGACGCTGGCTGAATTTCCAAAAAAGCTCGCGATCAAGGCCGCTTCATGCGGCCTTTTTTTCATGCGGCGTACAGCGAAAACCCGCGCAAAAGAAAACGCCGCTTCCAGAAACTGGAAACGGCGTTTTGAAAACCATCTTTCGGCTGCAAAGCAGCGTCAGACTTATTCCTTGGCTTCGAGGACCTGACGGCCGCGATACATACCGCTCTTCAGATCGATATGATGCGGACGACGAAGTTCGCCCGAGTTCTTGTCCTCGACATAGGTCGGGGCCTTGAGAGCGTCAGCCGAACGGCGCATGCCGCGCTTCGACGGAGACGTTTTTCGTTTTGGTACTGCCATGGATCCAGCTCCACTGATCGGTCAATAAACGTCCGGCACGGCCCCGAAGAGCCTGTCACATCGGACAAAATTCCGGAAAGTCACGTGCCTATACACGCTCTAACGGCGTTTGACCAGCGGGAGTCTGATCTTTTTTTCGTACCGCGTGTTTATTGCACGCATACGACGTAGGATCCCGACCGTGCAGCACGTCCGGCAACAATCCGAGCGATGCGCTGCATATTGCGCGTCGGCTTTGCTGGGTTACGCAATGCAGGGTTCGGCAGGGTGACGGCAAGCAGTGCGGATTGCTGCGCATTGAGTTTTGCTGCCGGGCGCTTGAAATAATGCTGAGCTGCGGCCTCGATTCCGTAAATGCCCGGTCCCCACTCAGCGATATTGAGATAAATTTCCATAGTACGCTTTTTGGAAAGAATGCCGTCAGCCGTCAGCGCCAGCGGAAATTCCAGCCCCTTTCGGACATAGGAGCGCCCATTCCAGAGGAAGAGGTTCTTCACGGTCTGCATTGTGATCGTGGAAGCGCCGCGGCTTGGGCCACCTTCGCCCGCATCGTCCAGAACCAAACCAAGCTGATGCCAGTCAACCCCCCCGTGGTTGCAGAATTGGCCGTCCTCAGCCATCATCACCGAATTAACGAGAACCGGCGCGACATCGTCGATACTGACCCATCTACGGTCCACATCCTGCAACAGAACATAGTCTTTAACCATCAGAGTCGAGATCGGGCGGACGAAGGGTACGGAATAGACGAGAAGCAGGAAAATCGGCAACACAGCCAGAATCACCAGAATCTTAAGCGCGAGAGCAATCCGGGCGCCCCATATGGGATCTGCCAAGTAATTGCGTCCATCTTTGCTCTTGATGGTGATTTTTGCCACTGCCACCGCCTACTACCTTCCCCCAAGCGACATAAACCATTCCTTAATAAGTTTGAACCGGATTCCATAATCCAACCGGGGAAACAAGTCGAAACGCGCCGTTTCGTGACGTTCAAATGAAAAAGCCTGTGCTGATCGTTGTGGCCAGTTGACCAATTCAGCGCTTTCGTCCATCCCCTTTCCCATGGAAAAGCTGTCGATCGATTTCACCGCCGTTCTCAACCAGCGTGCCATGGAAGTGGAAATGGCACTGACGGGCCTTCTGGACCAGCGTATCAGGGCGGGAGAAATCGTTCGTCCGGAACGACTGCTCGCCGCCATGCGCCACGGTGTGCTGAACGGCGGCAAGCGTCTACGGCCTTTTCTCGTTGTCGAAAGTGCCGCTTTGTTCGGCAAAGGTGGTGATGCCGTCCTGCGTATCGCCGCCGCGCTCGAATGCATTCACTGCTATTCACTTGTCCACGACGATCTGCCAGCTATGGACGACGATGATCTGCGGCGCGGTCAGCCCACCGTGCACAAGGCATTTGATGAAGCAGCCGCCATTCTGGCCGGTGACGGTCTTTTGACCTACGCTTTCGACATCATCTCGTCGGATGAAACCGATCTCGATGCAGCAATTCGCTTGCAACTGGTTTCAGCACTTGCCCGCGCATCGGGTCTCGGCGGCATGGTAGGCGGGCAGGCTCTCGATCTGATGGCTGAAACCAGCAAACCCGGCGAAGCCGGTATCATTACGCTTCAAGCTATGAAAACCGGAGCTCTGATCCGTTTCGCTTGCGAGGCCGGTGCCATCATCGCCAATGCATCCAGCGAAGATCGCGAACGTATGGCCGAATTCGGCTCGGCCATCGGCCTTGCCTTCCAGCTGGCAGACGATCTGCTTGACGTGACCGCCGATGCTGAGGCGATGGGCAAGGCAACCGGCAAGGATGCAGCAGCCGGAAAAGCGACGCTGGTTTCACTCCACGGCATCGACTGGACGCGCAAACAACTGTCTGGGCTGGTTGCCCAAGCGGAAAGCCTGCTGGCGCCGTTCGGCAAGGATGCGGATGTCCTGAAGCAGGCAGCCCGCTTCATCGCCGAACGCCAGAGCTAGAGCATGCCCCAAAAGTACGAACCGGTTTTGGGATAAAGACATGCGCAAAACTGCTTAGAGATCGTCCTCACGCACTTTCACGATCACGACATCGTCCGCGGAAAGCATGCGCCCATCCTGGGCACGGACGTTTAGAAGAGCCACATCCTCACCTGAAATGCTGTCGACAAGACGGGAATGTGTCTCACCCGGCGCAAAGAGGTGCTTTTCGCCCCATTGCCTGAGCGACACGATCACAGGCAGCAGATCGCGCCCCTTGGCCGTCAGCCGATATTCCTGATGCGCCCCGCCGTTGGGGTCCGGCACGGAATCCATAATTCCTTCCCCCGTCAGCTTACGCAGGCGATCCGATAGAATGTTGCGGGCGATTCCCAGATTTTTCTGAAATGTGCTGAAACGCGTCACACCGTCGAAGGCTTCACGGACGATCAGCAACGACCACCAATCGCCGATGACGTCAAGCGCCCGGGCACTGGGGCAATAGTCGCCTTTCAGGCTTTTCTTTCGAACCATGTTCACTCCACGAATTGCAATCTGGTTGCAATATAAAACCTTTTTCGCTACAAACAAAATGGTTTCATTTTAAAACCAATTTGCAGGAGTACAACCATGCACCCCTCAACCGACGCGGCAGCAGCGCTGTCCGCGAACCCTGATGCACGCCCGCTTTCCTCGGCTACCCTTCTTTTGTTCGCCGCTGCAAGCGGGCTGGCGGTGGCCAATGTCTATTTCGCTCACCCGCTTCTCGATGTGATGGCAGACGATCTCGGCCTCAAGCGATCGACAGCGGGCCTTATCGTCGCCGCCAGCCAGATCGGTTATGCGCTTGGCCTGATCTTCCTGGTTCCGCTCGGCGACCTGTTCAACCGGCGCAAGCTTATCCTCGCCCATTTCCTGCTCTCGGTCCTGTCGCTGATCGCAATCGGCTTTGCGGACGATGCTACGGTGCTTCTGGTTGCCATGGCCATCATGGGCCTGCTCGCCGTCGTTACACAAGCACTCGTTGCCTATGCGGCCAGCCTCTCGGCACCGGCGCGCCGTGGGCACGTGGTCGGCATCGTAACCAGCGGCATTGTACTCGGCATATTGCTGGCCCGCGCCATAGCAGGCGCCCTCGCCGACATTGGCGGCTGGCGCAGCGTCTATTTCGTTTCCGCCACTCTCACGCTTACGATCGCACTCCTGCTCTGGCGTAGCCTCCCCGAGCAGAAACGCCAGCAGACCAGCGTCAGCTATCCGGCACTCATTCTGTCACTCGTGACGCTATTTCGTTCCGAACCAGTGCTACGCATTCGAGCCATCATCGCCATGCTGGTCTTCGCCAATATCACCACTTTGCTCGCACCACTGGTCATGCCGCTCAGCGCCCCGCCGTTTGAACTGAACCATGCCCAGATCGGGCTGTTCGGTCTTGCGGGTGCAGCAGGAGCACTCGCCGCCTCCCGCGCCGGAAGCGCCGCCGATCGCGGCCATGCCCAGCGCATGACGGGCTTCGCCCTGATGCTGATGTTCGTCTCGTGGGGATTGATAGCCCTGCTTGGACACTCGCTGCTCTGGCTGATCGCGGGCGTGCTTGTAATCGACTTCGGCCTTCAGGCCGTGCACGTAACCAATCAGGCGATGATCTACCGCGTGCGCCCGGATGCGCAGAACAGGCTCACCGCCGCCTATATGGTTTTCTATTCCATCGGCAGCGCAAGCGGTTCGGCGACGTCAACCTGGATCTATGCTCATGCAGGCTGGAACGGTGTCTGCCTGCTTGGCGCAGGAATCAGCATCGTAACGCTCGGCTTCTGGGCGGCGACGGTAAAAACGACACCTGAGGCCGCGACACGCGCCGTGGCTTGCTCGGCTTAGTTCTGGCCAGATGCCACCTTCTGCTCAAGCCCGAAGCGGCTCTCGATGTAATCGGCGACCATCTTCTGAAACTCTTCGGCAATGGCAGGACCGCGTAGTGTCGTGACCTTCTTGCCATCGACAAAGACCGGTGCGGACGGCGTTTCGCCCGTGCCAGGCAGAGAAATGCCAATATCGGCATGTTTCGATTCGCCCGGACCATTCACGATGCAGCCCATCACAGCCACCGACAGCGCTTCAACACCGGGATATTTCTCACGCCAGACTGGCATGTTGCGACGGATGTCATCCTGAATGGTCTGCGCCAGTTCCTGGAACACAGTCGACGTCGTACGTCCGCAACCCGGGCACGCGGCAACGATGGGAATGAACTGACGGAAACCCATGGTCTGCAGAAGCTCCTGCGATACCTGCACTTCGCGGGTGCGGTCGCCGCCCGGTTCCGGGGTCAGCGAAATGCGAATCGTGTCGCCAATGCCCTGCTGTAGCAAAATGCCCATGGCAGCCGACGAAGCGACGATGCCCTTGGTGCCCATGCCAGCCTCGGTAAGGCCCAGATGCAACGCATGATCGGAACGCTGCGCCAGCATGGTGTAGACGGCGATCAGATCCTGTACCTGACTGACCTTGGCCGACAGAATGATCTTGTCGCGACCAAGGCCGATTTCTTCGGCAAGATTGGCAGAGATCAGCGCCGACTGCACGATGGCCTCGCGCATGACTTCCTGTGCGCTCAATGGCGCGCCCGCATCCTGATTGCGATCCATCAGCGTAGTCAGGAGCTCCTGATCGAGCGACCCCCAATTGACGCCGATGCGCACCGGCTTGTCATAACGGATAGCCATTTCGACGATATCAGCGAACTGTTTGTCCTTCTTGTCCTTGAAACCGACATTGCCCGGATTGATGCGATATTTTGCAAGCGCTTCCGCGCAGGCCGGATGGTCGGCCAGCAACTTGTGACCAATATAATGAAAATCGCCGACCAGCGGCACGTTATGGCCCAGACGCTCCAGCCGTTCGCGGATTTTCGGCACGGCGGCAGCCGATTCATCACGATCCACCGTGATGCGCACGATTTCCGAACCGGCACGATGAAGTGCCGCCACCTGCGCAACCGTGGAATCCACATCCGCAGTGTCCGTATTGGTCATCGACTGCACGACGACGGGCGCACTGCCGCCGACGAGAACACCGCCGACACTTACACCAACCGATTGGCGGCGAGGAAATGGATACGAAAAATAGCTGACGGTCTCGGAAGACATTTTGCTCTGTTCTTAACTGTACCTGCTTTCAGGTGGCGCAGTGCGACGCGATTGTCAACGGCTGCGTATATCCGGTGTTCGCTTTATATAATCGCTTGCCCACGCAATGTCGCCCTCTCATTATGGCGATATCAATAGGGAGGAGCCTGCCAATGACCGAAGCATCTGTCCGAAAAACCGCAATCATAACGGGATCGAATTCCGGGATCGGCCTAGGCATAGCCCATGCGCTGGCGGCAGCAGGACACAACGTCGTGATCAACTCTTTCACCGACCGTGACGAGGATCACGCCCTTGCACGTAAGCTGGGTGAAGAGCATAACGCCAGCGTGGTCTATATCGCGGCTGACATGTCGAAAGCCGACCAATGCCGCGAGATGGTAGCAGAAGCTGTAAAGCAATTCGGCAGTGTGGATATCCTCGTCAACAATGCCGGTATCCAGCACGTGTCTCCCGTAGAAGAATTTCCGACCGAGCAATGGGACCGCATCATCGCGATCAACCTGACATCGGCCTTTCACACATCGGCTGCCGCGATCCCGCACATGCGCAAGACGGGATGGGGCCGCATTATCAGTATAGCGTCGGCACACGGCCTTGTGGCATCGCCGTTTAAGTCGGCATATGTGGCTGCTAAACACGGCATTGTTGGCTTCACAAAAACACTGGCGCTGGAACTTGCGACCGCAAAGATCACCGCCAATTCCATCTGTCCCGGCTATGTTCTGACTCCGCTTGTCGAGGCACAGATACCAGACCAGATGAAGGCCTATCATATGGACCGCGAAACCGTGATCCGCGAAGTGATGCTCGACAAGCAGCCGACAAAGGAATTTGTCACCACCGCACAAATTGGCGCCGTCGCCGCTTTCCTTGCAAGCGATGCGGCGGCGCAGATAAACGGCGCTGCTATTCCTGTCGATGGGGGCTGGACGGCAGAGTAGCGCATCCCGAAAAATGGGAACGGATTTTCAGGCAAGATGCGGGTCATAAGCGAATTCAGTGCTTATGGTCAGCGTATCGAGCCAGACCGGAAAAGGCCAGCACAACCAGCAACAAGGCCGGAAGCGCCAGAAACACCACCCCAAAGCCGCTGTGCTTGGCGACAAACCCGATCAGCGATGGCGCTACCAGCATGCCGGAATAGCCCAGCGTCGTGGCGATGGACAGGCCGACACTCGGGTTCACGCCCGGCATGTTGCCAGCCATGGAGAATGCTATCGGTACCATGTTGGAAATACCGATCCCGCAGATCGCGAAACCAATAATCGCAGTTGCCGAACTGTTTCCGAAACCGACGATCAACATGCCGATGATGGCAATGATCGTGCAGGCGCGCAGGGTTTTGACAGCGCCGAACCGGTCGCGAACCAAATCGCCCGCAAAACGCATAATGGCCATCGAACCTGAAAACGCTGCAAAGCCGAAGCCCGCCACCGTGACGGAAGCGCCCAAATCCTGGCGCATATGATAGGCGCCCCAATCGAGTATCGCCCCTTCCGGCACCATGGAAAACAGCGCCATAACACCGACAAGCCAGGGCAGAGGATTGCGCGGCAGGGTGAGCTTCTGCTTTTCGCCGCTTGGATTATGGTGTTCCGTGTCCGGGATAATCGATGGCCAGGCGATAGCGATCATGATGGCGGCAGCAATTGCCGTGACGAGCGCATGGACCGTCGATCCGAATTGCGCAATGAGAAAGCCCCCTGTTGCAGCACCAATCAGTCCGCCGAGGCTCCAGAACGCATGACAGGATGACATGATCGCACGGCGCATCTTTTTCTCGACGGCGACCGCATTGGCATTCATCGACACATCCATCGCAGCCATGGTCCCGCCGAAATAGAACATCACAATCACTGCCGTGACCACATTCGGCACCAATGCGATGATGAGCAAAGCCGGGATGAAGGCAAGCGCAAAGATGCGCACCACAACGCCCGAACCGCGATGCGCGGACAATGCGCCCGCAACCGGCATCATGGCAAGAGAACCGAGACCGAAGACCAGAATCATCAGTCCCATTCCAGCGCTATCAAGCCCTAGCCGCGCCGCAAATTCCGGGATTTTAGGAGCCCAGCCGCCGAAAATATAGCCGTTCATCAGAAAGAGGAGGGCAACTGCAACTCGCTCTCTGGTTATAATCGGAGCACGCACAGGCGCTGCATCTTCGCGTCCAGAAACCTGTTCCATCTATCCCTCAGTTGCGGTCCACTGCCGCACGTAGAATTTTCATACCTGATGCCGCATAGGGCAGAAGCGCCGCTTCATCTGCATCATATTCGACCGCCATGACCCCGACATCGTCCAGAGGAACAACATCATGCGCGGCAACAGTACCGAGCTTGTCGCTCGTAATGGCAAGAGCCACTATCCGGCTGCGTCCGGCAATCACCCGTTTGAATTCCGCATCATCCAGATGCAGCGCGGTTAGGCCGATTTCGGCAGCAACACCGCATGCACCCAAAATACAGAGATCAGGGCGCAACAGCTCCGCATCGCGCAAAGCACGTGCACCAACGGCCGCACTGACCCGCCGGTCGATAGGACCGCCGATCATGATCAGCTCAATCTCCGGTGAGCTTATGAGAATTGCGGCTATGGACGGCGTGTTGGTGACAACCGTGATGGTTTCACCGCGCTCGACCAAAAGTCGTGCCAAGGCTGTGTTCACCGAAGACGCATCGAGAAACACCATCATGCCGGGCTCGACCAGTCCCATCAAGGCTGCAGCCAGTGCGGTCTTCGCCTGTGTACGCTCTAAATCCCGTTCAGCAAGCGGGGACGGCTCAGGCACTGCGCGTAACGCGCCACCATAGACACGCCTGCAAAGCCCTGCCGCCGCCATCTCGCGCAGATCGCGCCGGATCGTATCCTCTGACACCCCGAAGCTTTCAGCCAGTTCAGCCGCCAGCACGCGACCCGACTGCTGTAGCAGTTCCTGAATGCGCGCCTGTCTTTCAGGAAGCAGAAGCTCTATCACTATTATCCTTCCACTGTGCAAAAACATGCATAAATCGGCACAAACATGCATATCAGATTTTGGGAGCACTGCAAGCGCAAACAAAAGCCGCGCCGTTATACGGGCGCGGCACTAAACTTTGAGCCGGGAAGAGGCTTTCTGAAATTACTCCGCGTAGACGACAAGCAAATCCTTGGCGTCGATCTGCTCGCCGGGACGCACCAGCACTTCCCCGATAGTGCCATCGCGCTCGGCATGGATGGCGGTTTCCATCTTCATCGCTTCAATGGAAAGCAGCACGTCACCCTGAGTAACCATCTGGCCGGCGGCAACGGCAACGGTGGAGACCACACCCGGCATCGGTGCGCCGACCTGCTTGTCGTTCCCCGCTTCCACCTTGCGACGGACGCCACCGGAAGCGCCTTTGGCGCGGTTTGGCACCTTGATGCGGCGCGGCTGTCCGTTCAGCTCGAAGAACACCGTCACCATACCCTTTTCATCGGTTTCGCTCATCGCCTGATTGACGATCACCAGCGTCTTGCCGCGCTCCAGATCAACGAAGACTTCTTCTTCCGGCTTGAGGCCATAGAAATAGACCGGCGTCGGCAGCACGCTCGTTGGGCCATATGTTTCCTGTGCGGCGGCATAATCGGTGAAGACTTTTGGATACATCAGCGCCGAAGCGAATTCCTGATCGGAAATCTTGCGATCAACCGTCTCCTCGAACCTTTCACGCTCGGCATTCAGATCGGCAGGTTCCAGCAGAGCGCCGGGACGCACGGTGAACGGCTCTTCGCCCTTCAAAATTTTCTTTTGCAGCGCCTTCGGCCATCCGGATGGCGGCTGGCCAAGATCGCCGCGCATCATCGACACAACCGAATCCGGGAAAGCAATATCCTTTGCCGGGTTCTCGACATCGGCAACCGTCAAGTCCTGACTGACCATCATCAGCGCCATGTCGCCCACAACTTTGGAGGATGGCGTGACCTTGACGATATCGCCAAACATGCGGTTCACATCGGCATAGGCCTGCGCAACTTCATGCCAGCGGGTTTCAAGTCCCAGAGAACGGGCTTGCTCTTTCAGATTGGTAAACTGTCCGCCCGGCATTTCATGCAGGTAAACTTCGGAAGCCGGGCCCTTGAGATCGCTTTCAAAGGCCGCATACTGGTTACGCACAGCTTCCCAATAGAAGGAGATGCGGCGGATCGAATCAGGATCGAGACCCGGATCGCGTTCGGACCCGTGCAAAGCTTCCACGATGGAACCGAGGCAAGGCTGCGACGTATTGCCGGACAGCGCATCCATCGCCGCATCGACCACATCCACGCCCGCATCGATCGCGGCAAGTACAGTCGCCGCTGAAATGCCCGATGTATCATGGGTATGGAAATGGATCGGCAGATCGGTCTCATCGCGCAGTGTCTTGAACAGGACCCGCGCCGCAGCAGGCTTCAAAAGCCCCGCCATATCCTTCACTGCAATGATATGCGCACCAGCCTTCTCAACTTCCTTCGCCAGATCGACGTAATATTTGAGGTCATATTTGGCGCGTTCCGGGTTAAGAATATCGCCCGTGTAGCAGATCGCCGCTTCACAGAGCTTGTCTTCTTCCAGCACAGCGTCCATCGAGACGCGCATGTTCTCAACCCAGTTGAGACTGTCGAAAACGCGGAACAAATCGATGCCGCCGCGCGCTGCCTCGCGCACGAAATACTTCACGACATTGTCGGGATAGGACTTATAACCGACACCGTTTGCACCGCGCAAAAGCATCTGTAGTAGAAGATTTGGGGCACCCTCCCGCACCAATGCCAGACGCTCCCACGGATCCTCGGTGAGGAAGCGCATCGAGACATCGAAGGTCGCCCCGCCCCAGCATTCCAGTGAGAACAGGTTTGGCAGTGCCTGAGCGTAGGAATTGGCAATGCGGGCAATGTCGTAAGTGCGCATACGTGTCGCCAGAAGGGACTGATGGCCGTCACGCATGGTTGTGTCAGTGATCAACGCCCGCTTTTCGTTGCGCACCCATTCGGCAAACTTCTTCGGCCCAAGCTGATCCAGACGCTGCTTGGTGCCATCGACGACCTCCTTATCACCAAACCACGGCACGCGCGGCTTGGCCGCATCCTTAGCCGGCTTTGCACGTCCCTTGGTTTCAGGATGACCGTTGACCGTCACATCGGCGATATAGGTCAGAAGCTTGGTGGCACGATCCTGCCGCTTCACCTGCTCGAACAGCTCCGGCGTCGTGTCGATGAAGCGTGTCGTGTAGTCGTTGGCCTGAAACTTCGGATGATTGATGATCGCTTCGAGAAAGGTGAGATTTGTCGCCACACCGCGGATGCGGAATTCGCGCAAGGCGCGGTCCATACGTCGGATAGCTTCCAGAGGCGTTGCGCCTGAAGCGGTCACTTTGACCAGCAGCGGGTCGTAGTAACGGGTGATGAACGCACCTGAATAGGCCGTGCCGCCATCCAGGCGGATGCCGAAGCCTGATGCCGAGCGATAGGCCTGAATGCGCCCATAATCAGGAATGAAGTTCTGTTCAGGGTCTTCCGTAGTGATACGGCACTGCAGCGCGTGACCGTTGAGGCGGATATCTTCCTGCTTCGGAACACCCGATTCCGGCGTGCCGATGGCAAAGCCTTCCAGAATATGGATTTGCGCCTTGACGATATCGATGCCGGTCACCTGCTCGGTAACCGTATGCTCGACCTGGATACGCGGATTGACCTCAATGAAATAGAACTTTCCGCTATCGGCATCCATCAGGAACTCGACAGTACCGGCACCTACATAATCGGTGGCATGGGCAATCTTCAGGCCATAGCTTGCCAGTTCCCGACGCTGCGCGTCATCAAGATAAGGGGCGGGTGCCCTCTCCACGACCTTCTGGTTACGACGCTGAATCGAGCAGTCACGCTCGAAAAGATGAACCGCATTACCATGCGTATCACCCAGTATCTGCACTTCGACATGGCGCGCACGTTCAATCAGTTTTTCGAGATAGACTTCATCCTTGCCAAATGCGGCCTTGGCCTCACGCTTGGCTTCCGTCACTTCACGGGAGAGGTCAGCCTCGGCGCGGATGGCGCGCATGCCACGACCGCCGCCGCCCCAGCTCGCCTTGAGCATCAGCGGATAGCCGATTTCCGCCGCAAGCTTCTTCACTTCCTCCATATCGTCAGGAAGCGGATCAGTGGCCGGGACGACCGGTACACCGATCTCAATGGCGAGATTGCGTGCCGCAACCTTGTTACCGAGGCGGCGCATGGTTTCTGGCTTCGGGCCGATGAAAATGATGTCGTTTTCCGCACAGGCTTCGGCAAACTCCGGGCTTTCGGATAAAAGGCCGTAGCCAGGATGAATCGCGTCGGCACCCGAAAGCTTGGCGACGCGGATGACCTCATCGATGGAGAGATAGCTTTCGATCGGACCTAGATCGCGTTCCAGATGGGGACCACGACCAACCTGATAGCTTTCATCGGCCTTGAAGCGATGCAGGGAAAGTTTGTCTTCCTCAGCCCATATGGCCACCGTTTTGAGTCCCAGCTCATTGGCGGCGCGGAACACGCGGATAGCGATCTCGGATCGGTTGGCGACCAGAATTTTCCGTATAGGCTTTGGGGCGAAAGACAAGGCAGATCTCCCTAACTGCAATGACAAAGGCGCCATTGCTTAACCTGCAACAGACACAAGCGCAAACAAACTGTGCAGTCGGGAGATAAAAACAAAATGCCCGACTAAATGCCGGGCAGATTGATGAATTTTGTAGCATTTTTTGCTAATATATGAGGCAGTTTTACTTCTGGAAGTAGTTATATTTGCCGTCTTCGCCCTTGCGCCATTCAAACATGACGTAAGGGGAAAGGCTCGGATCGCCCTTCGCATCGAAGGAAATCTCACCAAGCACGGTCTTGAACGGCCCCTTTTCTTTCATTGCGGTAGCCACTTCCTGCGGATCGTTGCTGCCAGCGGCATTGGCAGCATTTACGAGCGACTGCACACCGGCATAGGCGTAGAAAGTATAGGCTTCGGGCTCGAAGCCCTTCTCGCGGAAAGCCTTGATCAAATCCGCATTCGACTTGTCGTCACGCGGATCTGGGCCGAAAGTGTTCATGACGCCCGCCACAGCGTCGCCGGCGATCGATGCGAGTTCGTTGGACACGATGCCATCGCCCGAGATGAACTGAGCCTTGAGGCCCTGATCAGCCATCTGACGGATCAGAAGACCGGCTTCCGGGTGCATGCCACCCCAGTAAACAGCGGTGATGCCTGCAGCCTTCATCTTGGAGATAAGCGCGGAAAAATCCTTGTCGCCCTGGTTCACGCCCTCATAGAGCGTTTCCTTCATGCCGTTGTCGTTCAGAGATTTCTTGGTTTCATCGGCAAGACCCTGACCATAAGGCGTCTTGTCGTGAAGGATCGCGACTTTACCGTCCTTGTAATTGTCGGCGATATATTTACCTGCAACGATACCCTGCTGGTCATCACGACGGCAGGTGCGGAAAGTATTCCACAGTCCGCGCTCGGTAAAGGTCGGGTTCGTGGTGCCCGGCGCGATCATAAGCACGCCGTTTTCAGCATAGATGTCCGAAGTCGGGATGCTGACGCCGGAATTGAAGTGGCCAATGACGAACTGGACGCCATCACCTATGAACTTGTTTGCAACAGAAATGCCCTGCTTCGGATCGGCTGCATCGTCGCCATAAACGATCGTGATCTGCTCGCCATTCATGCCACCCTTGGCATTGGCTTCGGCGACGGCCGCTTCAACACCGCGCTTGATCTGTTCGCCGAAAGCCGCCTGGCTGCCGGTCAACGGCGCGCCGACGCCAAGCTGAATGTCGGCAAAAGATACGCCGCTCATTGCAACCAGTGCCGAAAGGCAAACGCCGCAGAATAAGGATTTCTTCATTTCAGTTGCTCCCACTAAACGTAGCCCGAAATCTGAAATGGTTTCGGAATACGCATCAATACACTCATTCGTAGCGGCAATCAGACCTGATCAGACGGCCGCAATTTCGCAGGTTCCAGAGCAGCGACAGCACGGCCGCGCTCCTAACCTGATCTATAAATGGGAGATTGCATCAGCCCCAGAAATGCCATTCGAGCTTGAAACTGGTCCTCCCACCAGATTGAGCAATCAGACATAGGGAATCACCCTATAACTGACAGCAATGTTAGATAGATTCGCTTTCATTATGAAAGTAAAGCAACGATTCTGTCTGCTTTCTGCCTTTTACGCATGACTTTATGCTGAGCGGAAGCCTGAAAGCGAAAATGCCCGGCGCAAAGCCGGGCATCTCCATTCGTTGGAAAAGAATATAAGGAAAACTTACTGCTGAATGTAAGTATATTTTCCGTCAGCGCCCTTTTCCCACTTGTACATGACATAGCCCGGAAGCTTCGGATCGCCCTTCTCGTCAAAGGACAGATCGCCGAGCACGGTCTTGAAGGGGCCTTTTTCCTTGAGCGCCTTGGCAACTTCCTGCGGATCGTTGCTGCCAGCAGCCTTCGCGGCACCGGCCAGGGACTGAACGGCAGCGTAAGAGTAAAGCGTATAAGCCTCCGGTTCGAAGCCAGAATCGCGGAACTTCTTAACCAGATCGGCATTGTTCGGATTATTGCGCGGGTCTGGACCGAACGTATTCAGCGTACCGGCAACCGCATCGCCAGCGATGGATGCCAATTCGTTGGAAACGATACCATCGCCAGAAATGAACTGGACCTTCAGCCCCTGATCGGCGAGCTGACGGATAATCAGACCGGCTTCAGCGTGCAGGCCACCCCAATAGAGGACCGTAACACCCTGCTGCTTCAACTTGGCGATCAGAGCCGAGAAATCCTTCTCGCCAACATTCACGCCTTCGTAGACGGCTTCCTTGACGCCAAGCTCGTTGAGCTTCTTCTTGGTTTCATCGGCAAGGCCCTGACCGTAAGGGGTCTTGTCGTGAATGACAGCAATTTTTCCGTCTTTGAAGTTGTCGAAAATATACTGACCGGCCACGATACCCTGCTGGTCGTCGCGACCGCAGGTACGGAACGTATTCCAGAGCTGGCGCTCGGTATAGACCGGGTTGGTTGCGGCAGGCGAAATTACAAGCATGCCATTTTCAGCGTAGACGTCGGAAGCAGGGATCGTAACACCCGAATTGAAGTGACCGATAACGTATTTCACGCCATCTGCGGCAAACTTGTTGGCTACCGAGATACCCTGCTTCGGATCCGAGACGTCATCGCCCAGAGTAATCGCGATTTTTTCGCCGTTGATGCCGCCCGCATCGTTGATTTCCTTGATGGCCGCTTCCGCGCCCTTCTGAATCTGCGCGCCGTAAACTGCATTTGGACCCGTCAGCGGCGCACCAATACCGACCAGAACATCAGCCCAAGCCGAGCCCCCGAAAGCCATAACTGCTGCAAGAGCAACGCCTGAGAAAAGTGACTTTTTCATTTTTGGAACTCCCATCATTGTATTTACCCCGAAACGATGTTCTACACCGCCTTATTTCTTGCTGATTACTCAGCAATATCTACGTTGAATCTTATTACTGTCAACGTGATCTTACAAAAAAGCTTCGCCGCGTAACGGCGAAGCTTTAAAATTATTTCGCCTTCCAGCTGAGAGGAGATGCTTTTTCATAAAGCCAGCTATATTGCCGCACCATTTGTTTGGTGCGCGTGTAGCGAAAGCCAACCGTGCCGATGATCATCAGAACGATTACATCAACCAGATAGTAATGGAGCGAAAGAAGCGTTCCCTCGAACAGCGCGAAGTGGATGAAACGCACCGCAGCTCCCAGCGGGATCAGATAGAGCAGAAGCTGCGGATAGGTGCGCCACGTCGAAGCACAGGCACGCCCCGTCATCCAGGCAGCCCAGCCGCCGAGCAGACAGGTGATGAGGAAAAACAACCAGAATGATGGTTCTTCGTAGAGAATACCCTGCATCTTATCCTCCTAGTGCCTTCCGCCTTCGAGATAGGCAGCGCGGACTTCTGGATCGGCCAGCAATTCGCGGCCAGCGCCGCTCATCGTGATCGAACCATTGACCATCACATAACCACGGTCTGCGAGTTTCAGCGCACCGAATGCGTTCTGCTCGACCAAAAACACGGTGAGGCCCTGCGTGCGGTTCAGTTCCTTGATCGCCTCGAAAATCTGCTTCACGATCAAAGGTGCCAGACCGAGCGACGGTTCATCCAGAAGCAGAAGCTTAGGGCGTGCCATCAGCGCGCGGGCTATTGCCAACATCTGCTGCTCGCCTCCCGAAAGCGTGCCGCCACGCTGGTTGATGCGCTCTTTCAGGCGCGGGAACAGGTCGAACATCAGCTTTACATCTTCCTCGAAATACTGCTGATCGTCGAGGCTTGCGCCCATCTGGAGATTCTCAAGAACCGTCATGCGCGGAAAGATGCGACGGCCTTCCGGGGACTGTGCAATGCGCAACTTGGCAATCTCGTGTGGCGGCATGGACGTAATATCCTTGCCGTTGAACAGAATGCGGCCGTTACGCGCCTTCGGCGAACCGAAGATCGTCATCATGAGTGTCGACTTGCCGGCGCCATTGGCGCCGATCAGCGCGACGATCTCGCCCTCGTCCACGGTCAGATCAATGCCCTTCAGGGCACAAATATTGCCGTAATAGGTCTCGACCTTCTCGACGGCCAGAAGCGGTTGCTTTTTCTGCATGGTTTCAGCCTGCATCATTCGCCTCCCTTCTTGGGCTTTGACGGAGCTTTGGCGCTTTTCGCGCCACCTTTGGCAGCTCCCCCCTTGGCCTTCGCGGGAGTAGTCTTGTGACTCGTCGGAACATCGCCGGATTCAACGCGCTCAGAGAACTCGGTTGCCTGACCGGCGGCGAGTTGTCTAGCCTGCCCGACCCAGTCTTCGCGTGCGATACGCCCGTCGAATTCCAGATAGGTTTCAGCTTCAACAATGTCCGCTTCAGTCCACGCAGCAATCTGATCGAAATGATAGATGCCATGTTCGTGCAGCTTCTTCTCGTTGACCTCGCCGATGCCCTTGATAAGGGTCAGATTATCGGCCTTGCCACCACGTGCCGCAGCCAGACCACCAGCGAGAGCACGTTGTGATGGCGCTTCACCGGTCTCTTCGGCGTTTTCATCCTTGATGACTTCCTCGGCAAGCTGGGCAGCGACCAGGTGCGCCGGATCGGCAACACCCGGCTTGTCCGCCTCTTCAATAAGCTCTGCAATCTCTTCGTCATCGACGCCGAGATAGGCCGCAATAACGCGTGGATCGTTCTTCACCGCTTCCGGCGCGCCGTCAGAAATCTTGGTGCCGTATTCCAGCACGATCACATGGTCGGAAATTTCCATAACCACCGACATGTCGTGTTCGATCAGCAGGATCGACGTGCCGGTTTCCTTGCGAATGTCGAGCAGGAGCTTGTTGAGCTCCGCCGATTCGCGCGGATTAAGGCCAGCCGCCGGTTCATCAAGGCAGAGGATTTCCGGCTCGGTGCACATCGCGCGGGCGATTTCCAGACGACGCTGATCACCGTAGGGCAGATCACCGGCCGGATCGTCTGCGCGACCGATCAGATTGATTTTCTCCAGCCAGTAACGCGCTTTCTCCATCGCGTCCTTCGCCGCTGACTTGTAGCCGGGCAGACCGAGAAGACCGAGGATCGTAAAGCCCGACGAGCGCATCAGCGTGTTGTGCTGCGCGACCAGCAGGTTTTCCAGAACGGTGAGGCCTGAGAACAGGCGGATATTCTGAAACGTACGCGCCACCTTGGCCTGCTTGGTGATCTGGAAATCAGGAAGACGTTCCAGCAGGAACTTTTCACCCGTTTTCCGGTTCATCGTCAGCATGCCGCCAGTCGGCTTGTAGAAACCGGTGATGCAATTGAAGACCGTGGTCTTGCCAGCACCGTTCGGGCCGATGATCGCCGTGATATCTCCACGCTTCACATTGAAACTCAGATCGTTGATGGCGATGAGACCGCCAAAGCGCATTGATAGATGCTCGACCTGAAGGATCGTGTCTTTTTCAGTGTTGCCGGACGCAATGCCAGACATAGTGCTTATCTCCGCCATCAGCCATGCCCTTCCTTGGTAAAGGCACCCGATACCATCTTCTTCTCATGCAGGAACGCACTCGGTTCTCGACTTCCGACGAAACCGCGTGGCTTCCAGACCATGACCACGACCATGGCGAGGCCAAAGATCAGCATACGGTAGAGTTCCGGCGTGAAATCCGGACCGAAAATCGCTTTCAGGAAGCTCATCTCGCGCAGGATTTCCGTGCCGCCGATCATAACGACCGCAGCAATCGCGATGCCGACCAGTGATCCCATCCCGCCCAGAACGACGATGGCCAGAATGACAGCAGATTCGAGGAACACGAAGGATTCAGGGCTGACAAAGCCCTGACGTGCAGCAAAGAAAGAGCCGGCAAAACCACCGAACATGGCACCCGTGGCAAAGGCCGTGAGCTTGGTCGTGGTGGTGTTGATGCCGAGCGAACGGCAGGCGATTTCGTCCTCGCGCAGCGCTTCCCATGCACGGCCAACCGGCATGCGGCGCAGACGGATGGTGACCCAGGCCGTGAGGAGCGCCAGCAGAAGGATGACGTAATAGAGGAAGAACTTGTAATGCGCCGCCGAGAAAGAGAGACCAAAGTAAGCGGCGAAACCATCCTTGCTGGCATTGAAAGGCAGTCCGAAAAAGGTCGCCTTGGCGATACCAGAAACGCCGAAGGTGCCGCGGGTGACATCTGTCCAGTTGATAAGCACCAGACGGATGATTTCACCGAAAGCCAGCGTCACGATAGCCAGATAATCCCCGCGCAGACGCAGAACAGGGAAACCCAGGATGACGCCCCATGTTGCAGCCAGAAGACCGGCGATCGGCAACAGCATCCAGAAGGACAGGCCGAAATAAGCTGACAGCAGCGCATAGGAATAAGCGCCCACAGCATAAAAGGCGACGTAGCCCAGATCGAGAAGGCCGGCCAATCCCACCACGATGTTGAGGCCCCATGCCAGCATGACATAGATCAGAATCTGAACGCCGAAATTGTCGACCCATTTGAGCGAGCCCTGCCAGCCAAGAAAGGCGACAATCAGGATTGGGTAAACGAAGAGGAAAGCCACGCCAAGGCGCGAGAAGTTGCGACGTACGAAAGACGGGCTTTCGACCGCAGCGGTAGGCTGCTTGCTCTTGGAAAGCTTGCGCGCCTCCAGCCAGGGCTGGGCGAAGGCAACGAACAGGAAACGGCCAACCGCTGCCAGTGCGACCATGACGGCCAGCATACCCCAGCGCTGAACGAGCACCAGTTCATTGCTGATGTTCTGATCGGTCTTGAAACCGATGATGAGACAGAAGAGACCCAGAGCCAGAAGACCGGCGAAGAACCCTTCACGAATGGCCCGGCCAAAAAGGGAATCCGGGCGTGAACTTGACTGTGCAGCCATGATTATACCTTCTCGACTTCAGGTCGGCCAAGAATGCCGGACGGCATGAAGATCAGCACGATAGCGAGGATCGAAAACGCGGCAACGTCCTTGTAGTCGATCGAGAAATACGCGGACCACAATGCCTCGATGAGACCGATGAGCAAGCCACCAACCACGGCACCCGGAAGCGAACCAATACCGCCCAGAACAGCCGCCGTGAACGCCTTCACGCCGGGGATGAAGCCGTCGGCAAAGGAAATCACGCCATAGAAGGAAAGGTAGAGCGTACCGGCAACCGCCGCGAGCATCGCACCCATCACGAAGGTGAGCGAAATAACACGGTCGACATTGATGCCGAGAAGCGCTGCCATCTTGCGATCCTGCTCACAGGCACGCTGTGCGCGACCAAGCGAGGTGCGATTGACGATATACCAGAAGATCGTCAGCAGCACCGCCGTCACCACGATGACCACAATCTGCTTCAGCGAAATCGTCACATCGGTGCCGAAGATATTGTAGGAACCGTTCAGAAGCTGAGGCACCGGCTTGTTACGCGGCCCTTGCGTCACCTGTACGAAGTTCGACAAGGCAATCGACATGCCGATAGCCGTGATCAACGGAGCGAGGCGGAACGAACCACGCAGCGGCCGATAGGCCACGCGCTCGATCGTCCAACTCCACAACCCCGTCAGCAACATGGCGACGATCATCATCAGAAGAAGCATCAGCGCAATAGGCAATGCTCCAATGAAGGTTGTGATGATGAGAAAAACAATCAGCGCCATAAAGGCGCCGAGCATGAAGACATCGCCATGAGCAAAGTTGATCATGCCGATAATGCCATAGACCATCGTGTAGCCGATGGCGATCAGGCCATAGATCGAGCCGAGCGCGAGCCCGTTGATCACCTGCTGGAAGAAATATTCCATCGAGAAGCCACCCATTTTACCGCCCAGGATTTTTTGACGCATCTTTATTTCGTGCGCCTTCATTTTAGTCCCGGCTATTTACACCTAACGGCTGTATAGAGGAATGCAACCCCCTTTTGTCTCCGACAAAAGACTAAGGGCATCATCCTTCCACAAACTAGTTATGTCCCCTACTAAACGTCCTGTATATGTTTTTTTCTCCTACCCCGGACGCCTTATTCCATATTTTCTGCACCGCACGAAAGCCCAAAAATTGGGGACCGGTATGAAAATTACCGACCGTACCCAATTTACGCGACCGTAAACCCGTGTGCAAAGGGGTCGCGGTCGTCGATAAAGATCGTATTATATCCCGTCATACGTGCCCAGCCCGCAATTGAAGGGATAATTGCCGGCAATGTGCGGTCCTGGCCTACCACTTCCGTAGCACGCTCTACGCGGCCGTGGAAAAGTGACCCGATAATGGATTCATGCACGAACTCATCACCAGGCTTCAATTTTCCCTTGGCTGCCAGTTGCGCCATGCGCGCAGACGTACCGGTTCCGCAGGGCGAGCGGTCGATTGCCTTGTCACCGTAGAAGACAGCATTGCGAGCATGCGCTTCTGGATGCTTCGCCTTGCCAGTCCAGAGAATATGGCTCAGTCGGTTGATATCAGGCAGCAGCGGATGCTGGAACTTGTACTTCTCGTTCAGCCGCTGACGCAGGATCGGGCTCCATGCAATCAGTTGCAGAGCGGAATAATCTTCCATATCCGCGTAATTTTCTTGCGGCTCGACAATAGCATAGAAATTGCCGCCATAGGCCACATCGACCTTGATGTTGCCCAGGTTCGGGCATTCGACTTCAAGCCCTTCCGCATAAAGGAAAGCCGGAACATTGGTAAGGCGAACGCGCTCGACATATTGGCCGTTCTGTTCATACTCAATGGCCACCAGACCGGCAGGTGTATCAAGATTCAGCTTGCCTGGCGTCTTCGGCGTCACCAGCCCCTGCTCTATCGCCATTGTCACTGTTCCGATGGTGCCGTGACCGCACATCGGCAGGCAGCCGGATGTTTCTATGAACAGCACAGCGACATCGCAATCAGGGCGTGTCGGTGGGTAGAGGATCGAACCCGACATCATGTCGTGACCGCGCGGTTCGAACATCAACCCGGTGCGGATCCAGTCATATTCGCGCAGAAAATGCGCCCGCTTTTCCATCATGGTCGAACCTTCAAGGTTCGGCCCGCCGCCGGCCACCAGACGCACGGGATTGCCGCATGTATGTCCGTCGACGCAGAAGAAGGAGTGTCTTGCCATGATAGTCAGTTCCGAAAACGTTGTGGCTTGAAAGGTTCAATGTCGATTGCAGGCGCGGCCCCTGTGATGAGATCGCGGATAAGCCGTCCGGTCGCAGCCGACTGTGTAAGTCCAAGATGACCGTGCCCGAACCCATAGTAAATATTGCCCCCTGCCGAAGCCCTGCCGATAACCGGCACGGAATCCGGCATGGATGGCCGATAGCCCATCCATTGCCGCCCGCCCTCAGTGCGAAGGCCCGGCAGGAACATGGAGGCTTTCTTTAACATGGCTTCGGATCGCGCGAAATTGGGCGGCAGATCAAGCCCGCCGAACTCAACGGCGCCACCAACACGCAAGCCGGTTTCCATCGGCGTGACGACAAAACCATGGCCGGGAAAAGTAAGCTGACGCTTCACATCGAAACTTCCAACCGGCAACGTCGTGTTGTAACCGCGCTCGGTGTCGAGCGGCAGTGCATCGCCGAACCCCTTTGCAAGATCGCCCGACCAGGCACCGGCCATCAGGACAAGATGCGCCGTCTTGATTTCGGTCCCGTCTTCCAGACGAACGCTAGCACCGCCGTTCCCGGGTTTTGCATTCGTGACCCTGGCCTGAAGGAAGCGCGCGCCCTTGCTTTCGGCGTAGGCCCATATCGCCTTACCGAACAGTTTCGGGTCGCTGACATTCTTCCAGCCGGGTACGAAAGTTCCGGCAACGAAACGTGGACTCAGGCCCGGCTGCAATTCGACAAGCCGGTTGCCACGCACGTGCTCATAGGCAATTCCAGCCTGTTCGCGGATATTCCAGCCCGGCTGCGAGGCAGCCAGCTCGGCTTCGCTTTCATAAAGTTCCAGATTACCGTTCTCGTGCAGCCTGTGATGCAACCCTGCCCTGTCGATCAGCCCCATCATCTCGCTGCTGGCAAGACGCATGATATCGGCCTGAGCGATAGCGGTTTTCGCCAGCGCATCCGCGCTGCTTGCCCGCCAGAAACGGTAGAGCCACGGCACCATCTTCGGCAGATAGGACGGACGGATCGTAAACGGCCCGAGCGGGTCCATCAACCAGCCCGGGACCTTGCGCATGATGCCCTTCGAGGCCAGCGGAAGAATCTCGGAGAATGCGAGCGCCGCCGCATTGCCCGAGCTGGTTTCCTCGCAAACGCCGGTTCTGTCGATGACCAGAACCTGGCGCCCTGCTTCGGCAAGCAAGGCGGCAGCAGCGACGCCGACAATGCCGCCACCGATTATCAGAATGTCCTGCTGCCCCCGCGGATCAGATTTCATCTTGTGCAGCTCCCCACCGGTTTCACTTTTGCCTGTAGCCTTGCCAAAAAAACGGATGTTGTCGGCGCTTCGGGCAATCAGCATTCAGTATGTTCAAAGCCAGCAATCCGGCTCTGTCCATCGCTTTTTTGGAATGACACTGTGCTGAAAACTCGCCATCGCTTGAAAAAGCCACAAAGGCAGATTTAGGGAACATCAGCTTAGATCATACCATATTGATATATCAGAGATATATCTGTAAGGTTGAATTATGTCAATCGTCGTAACCACGAGGCATGGACAGGCATGGAAGAGACGAACGTTCGAGACAGGCTGACGCGCAGTCCGGCAAACATGCCGCAGGCCACCATGGACAGTTGGGGCAGCGAAAGTCTGGCCGAGCAGGCCTATCGCATTCTGGAGCGCTCCATCGTCACACTGGAACTCGAACCCGGCGCTATTGTCAACGAGCGCGCACTGATCGAACTCACCGGCATGGGCCGAACGCCGATGCGCGAGGCCATTCAACGACTTGCCTGGGAAGGCCTTGTAGAAGTGCGACCACGCTCGGGCATCGCCATCGCGGCCATTGATCCAAAGGATTTCATCAAAGTGCTCGACGCCCGCGAAGGTGTTGAGCGCGTTCTGGCGCGCGATGCCGCACGTTTCGGTAGCCCCCGTGATTATGAACGGCTTGAGGCCGCTGCCGCCGCCATGAGGCAGGCGATCCCGAACGAGGATGTGGCGTTGTTTCTCGATGCCGACAAGGCATTCGATATTGTTCTGGGTGCGGCAGCGAGCAATCCCTATGCCGCACGTATTGCGGCCCCCCTGCAAACCCACAGTCGACGCTTCTGGTTTCGCCTTCGCCCGTCGACCGGCATAGCCGGCTCAGCCAATGCACACGCGACACTGATCGAGGCGATCATCTCACGCCAGCCCGAGCGGGCCAGCGACACCGCCAGCAAATTAATGGCCTATCTGCGCACCCTTGCACCTTGATTCGCAACGCGGGCAGTCACGGGCCATCATCGCGCCCGCAACGACCGCCGCGAGCGTTCCCCGGTCCGAACCTCCGTCGCGACAGTCGGATCGGTTTCGAAAATTTGGCCGTCATCGGTATTCACACCATTCAAGGCGCGCGCATAGGCGTGACGTGTCCCATGCTCCATATACTTCACCTGTATCGAAACAATTGAAAGAATGGCGCAGAAGCCAATCACGGCCTGAGATGAATATCGCATCTCAACCACTCCCGTCCGGGTTTCTACAATTAATTCCGAGCGCAATGCACTATCCTGCCGCGACAGAAAGATGGTGCAGTAGGTCCAATTTCGGGATACCAGTTCACGAACCCGTGTTCTCCAAAAACAAAAAGCCGAAGCATGAACTTCGGCTTCTGGATATCGCGAACCGGCGAACCCCGTCAGTGAGTCTTGTTCATCGAATCTGACATTTTGCGAAGCACATTGAGCGCAATGCTCAGTTCCTCATCGCTCACGCCTTCCAAAAGGTCCTGACGAACGTCACCGGCAAGCTTCACGACCTGCTCAGCCAGAATCTTGCCTTCTGCGGTCATTACCACCCGCTTCGCACGTCGATCACCCTGCACTGCCTGGCGCTCGATGAACGACTGCCGCTCCAAACCATCGAGCAGGCGCACCATGGTGGCATTCTCGATCTCCAGAGCCTCCGCCAGCTCTTTCTGGTAAAGGCCTTCCTGTTCGATCAGAGCAAGCAGGGTTCGCGCCCGGGCCAGTGTCAGGCCACGCTCCTTCACACGCGCGTCGAAGACTGTCCGAATCCTGCGATTAACTTTCGCCATGGCATCAATCATTTCAGCTCTGAGATCTGCCGTATCCATGCCAACCGCCTTATATATTAGTAAACTAATGATTGCAGATTTGGATAAATCGCTGGCGAACTATTTTCAAGCGAACTTCCTGAACTCACGCAAGCGTGATGCGATTTGCCGCCAAATCGACAGTTCTGCGAAAAGTTTCACGGTCGATCAGGCAATCTGAAAAAGAAAAAGCGGGCAAAGCCCGCTTCTCCGAAAAACGATAGAGTACTCTGCCGATCAGGCTGGCATTATCGTTCCCTGCAGCGTCATCAGCTGATGCAGGAATATTTCCGCCTTGGTGCGATGCTCATTCGACGAAGCATCCTCCAGAGCCTTGCGGGCCTGATCGATGCGGCGCTGAATATCTGCCGGGTCGATATCGTCCACATGGGTCGCCGATTCGGCCAGAACAGTGCAGCCCTGCGGAGTGATATCGGCGAAACCGCCGAAAACGACATAGGAGTCGGACTTGCCGTCGGCAAGCTTCACCGAAACGACACCCGGCATGATCGTCGTCATCAACGGCGAATGGCCGGCGAGAGCCGTCAGATAGCCTTCGCTACCCGGAATGACGACTTCCGTCACCTGCGCGGAAAGCAGGAGCCGTTCAGGCGACACGAGTTCGAATTGGAAAGCTTGAGCCATGGTTCTCACTTGAATTCAAAAAGCATGACCCCGAAAACGGCTCCCGGAATAATCATGCTGAACAAAATGATTGGCTTTCCCGGCGGGTCTTGCGGCCCACCGGGAAACTCAACTCATCAAGCAGCTTCCGCTGCCAGTTTCTTGGCCTTTTCGAGAGCTTCCTCGATGCTGCCGACCATGTAGAAGGCTGCTTCTGGAAGATGGTCGTAATCGCCAGCGCAAAGGCCTTTAAAGCCCTTAATGGTGTCGGCGAGGTCAACCAGCTTGCCCGGTGCACCCGTAAAGACTTCAGCGACGAAGAACGGCTGCGACAGGAAGCGCTCGATCTTACGGGCGCGTGCAACGGTGAGCTTGTCTTCTTCAGACAATTCGTCCATGCCCAGGATCGCGATGATGTCCTGAAGTGACTTGTAGCGCTGCAGAACCGACTGAACCTGACGGGCGACGGCGTAGTGTTCTTCACCAACGACCTTCGGGTCAAGCATGCGCGACGTGGAGTCGAGCGGGTCAACAGCCGGGTAGATACCCTTTTCAGCGATCGAGCGCGACAGAACGGTCGTAGCGTCCAAGTGGGCGAACGAGGTTGCCGGTGCCGGGTCGGTCAAATCGTCGGCAGGGACGTAGATCGCCTGAACCGAGGTAATCGAGCCCTTGGTCGTCGTGGTGATGCGCTCCTGCATGGCACCCATGTCGGTTGCCAGCGTCGGCTGATAACCCACAGCGGAAGGAATACGGCCCAGAAGAGCCGACACTTCCGAACCTGCCTGCGTGAAACGGAAGATGTTGTCTACGAAGAACAGAACGTCCTGTCCCTGGTCACGGAAGTTTTCGGCAACCGTCAGACCCGACAGTGCAACACGGGCGCGCGCACCCGGGGGTTCATTCATCTGGCCGTAAACGAGGGCGGCCTTGGAGCCTTCGCCACCGCCGAGCTTATTAACGCCCGACTCGATCATTTCGTGGTAAAGGTCGTTACCTTCACGGGTGCGTTCACCGACGCCAGCGAAGACGGAGTAACCGCCGTGCGCCTTGGCGACGTTGTTGATGAGTTCCATGATCAGAACGGTCTTGCCAACGCCTGCACCACCGAAGAGGCCGATCTTGCCACCCTTGGCGTAAGGAGCGAGAAGGTCGACGACCTTGATGCCCGTTACGAGAATTTCGGCTTCTGTCGACTGTTCGATATATTCTGGAGCGTTCTGGTGGATGGCGCGGGTTGCCGTGGTCTTGATGGGACCAGCTTCGTCAACCGGCTCGCCGATGACGTTCATGATGCGACCGAGCGTTTCGACGCCGACCGGAACCATGATCGGTTCACCGGTGTCGCGCGCTTCCTGACCGCGAACGAGACCTTCGGTCGCGTCCATGGCGATGGTGCGCACGGTGTCTTCCCCGAGGTGCTGGGCAACTTCAAGAACCAGGCGATTGCCCTGGTTGTCGACTTCAAGCGCGTTCAGGATCAGCGGCAGCTGGCCTTCCGGGAACTTGACGTCGACAACAGCGCCGATGACCTGCGTAACATGGCCGATTGCGCCGGCTGCTGCTGCCTTAGGAGCGGCAGACTTGGCTGCTGCGGTGGTCTTGGGCGCCGCCTTTTTGGCAGGCGCCTTCGCCGCTGGCTTTGCTTCGGCCGCGGCGGTAGTTTTCGGGGTCGCTGCTTTTGCCATCGATCCTTACCTTCCGTTAGCATGATCCCGAAAAGTTGCAGACTTTCCGGGAAATCATGCGGTAAACCAAACTCTAGAGCGCTTCCGCGCCCGAAATGATTTCGATCAGTTCCTTGGTGATCTGCGCCTGACGCTGACGGTTATACGTGATCGACAACTTGTTGATCATGTCACCCGCATTACGCGTCGCATTGTCCATGGCACTCATCTTCGCGCCCATCTCGCCCGCGACATTTTCCAGCAGAGCGCGGAAAATCTGGACCGAAATATTGCGCGGGATCAGTGTCGACAGGATCGCCGCAGGATCAGGTTCGTATTCGTAGATCGCATCGCCTGCGTTCTCCGCAACAGCGCTGTCGCCAGCCGAAGCAGGAATAAGCTGCTGTGCGGTCGGAACCTGAGAGATCACCGACTTGAATTCGGAGTAGAACAGCGTGCAGACGTCGAACGCGCCTTCTTCAAACAGCTTGATGATTTTGTTGCCGATCTGATCGGCATGCACAAAAGCGAGCTGCTTGACTTCGCGCAGATCGACATGGTCGATCAGAAGGCTGGCGAATTCGCGACGCAGGATGTCTGCGCCCTTTTTGCCGACCGTGATGATCTTGACCGTCTTGCCTTCAGCAAGGAGCTTGCGGGCATGATCACGCGCCAGACGCGCAATTTGCGAGTTGAAACCGCCGCAAAGGCCACGTTCTGCAGTGCAGACGACGAGCAGATGCACGTCGTCCTTGCCCGTACCAGCCATCAAGGCCGGCGCATCTTCACCGGTTACGTTCTGCGCAATGTTTGCGAGAACGGCGCCCATGCGCTGCGAATAAGGCCTTGCGGCTTCCGCAGCTTCCTGGGCACGGCGCAGCTTCGCCGCGGCGACCATCTGCATCGCTTTGGTGATTTTCTGCGTCGCCTTGACCGAGGCGATACGGTTTCTCAGATCCTTTAGTGAAGGCATCCGTTCATCCCGTCACAAAATTCAAGCGAAAGACTTGGCGAACGCGTCGATCGCTGCCTTGAGCTTGGCCTTGAGGTCATCGGTGATGGCTTTCTCGTTGCGAATGCCATCAAGCACATCCTTGTGCTCGGTGCGCAGCGAAGCGAGAAGACCTTCTTCGAACTTGCCGACCTGACTGACGGCAAGCTTGTCGAGATAGCCGTTAACACCGGCGTAGATCACGGCAACCTGCTCTTCCGTCTTCAGCGGCGAGAACTGCGGTTGTTTCAGGAGTTCGGTCAGGCGCGCACCGCGGTTCAGAAGGCGCTGTGTCGCAGCGTCAAGGTCAGAACCGAACTGGGCGAATGCTGCCATTTCACGATACTGGGCGAGTTCACCCTTGATCGAGCCGGCAACCTGCTTCATGGCCTTGATCTGAGCGGACGAACCAACGCGCGAAACCGACAGACCGACGTTAACAGCCGGACGGATACCCTGATAGAACAGGTTGGTTTCGAGGAAGATCTGGCCGTCGGTGATCGAGATCACGTTGGTCGGGATAAAGGCCGAAACGTCGTTGCCCTGCGTTTCGATGACCGGCAGAGCCGTCAGCGAACCAGCACCGTTTTCGTCGTTGAGCTTTGCAGCGCGCTCGAGAAGACGGGAGTGCAGGTAGAAAACGTCGCCCGGATAAGCTTCGCGGCCCGGAGGACGACGGAGAAGAAGCGACATCTGACGGTAAGCAACAGCCTGCTTGGACAGATCGTCATAGCCGATCAGCGCATGCATCGAGTTGTCACGGAAATATTCGCCCATGGCGCAGCCCGCAAACGGTGCGAGATACTGCATCGGCGCCGGATCGGAAGCGGTAGCCGCGATAACGATCGAGTATTCCAGAGCGCCGCGTTCTTCAAGAACCTTGACGAACTGAGCGACGGTCGAACGCTTCTGGCCGACGGCGACATAGACGCAGTACAGCTTGTCCTTGTCCGGGCCGTTGTCGTGGATCGGCTTCTGGTTCAGGAAGGTGTCGAGAATGATAGCGGTCTTACCGGTCTGACGGTCACCGATGACCAGCTCGCGCTGGCCACGGCCAACCGGGATCAGGGCATCGATGGCCTTGAGACCCGTCGACATCGGCTCATGAACCGACTTGCGCGGGATGATGCCAGGCGCCTTGACGTCAACGCGGCGACGTTCCTTGGCCTTGATCGGACCCTTGCCGTCGATCGGATTGCCGAGAGCGTCGACAACGCGGCCGAGCAGTTCCGGACCGACCGGAACGTCGACGATTGCGCCGGTACGCTTGACGATGTCGCCTTCCTTGATGTCACGGTCGGCACCGAAGATAACGACGCCGACATTGTCGCTTTCAAGGTTCAGCGCCATGCCGCGAATGCCACCAGGGAATTCGACCATTTCACCGGCCTGGACGTTGTCCAGACCATAGACGCGGGCGATACCGTCGCCAACGGAAAGAACCTGACCGACCTCGGAGACCTCAGCCTCCTTGCCGAAGTTCTTGATTTGCTCTTTCAGGATAGCGGAAATTTCCGCGGCGCGGATGTCCATCAGCCGACCTCTTTCAGTGCAAGCTTGAGAGAAGAAAGTTTAGTGCGAAGGGACGTGTCGATCTGACGCGAACCCATCTTGACGATAAGACCGCCGAGGATCGACGGATCGACGGTGACATTGATCGTCACGTCCTTGCCGGCCACGCCTTTCAGCGTTGCCTTCAATTCGTTCTGCTGCGCAGCACTCAGTTCGTGCGCGGAGATGACATCGGCGGAGATTTCACCCCGATGTTCGGCAGCGATTTTGCGGAAAGCGGCAATGATGCCCGGCAGAGCGAAGAGACGACGGTTCCGCGCAACAACGCGCAGGAAATTTCCGACCAACCCCTTGATGCCCGCCTTGTCGGCGATAGCGCCGATCGCATGAAGCTGATCTTCCGAAGAAAATACCGGACTGGAAATCAGTCGCTTGAGGTCTTCGCTTCCGCTCAGAAGCGCCTCGAAACGGTCAAGATCTTTTTCCACAGCTGCAACGGATTTCGCGTCGAGGGCGAGCTCGAAAAGAGATCCAGCGTAACGCTGTGCGACACCTGAAATGAGCGAAGACGTTTCAGCCACGAACAACCTGCTCTCTACGTTGAAACCATCCTTTTGGGATCCAATCTTGCGGAGGACGCCAAACCGATGATTTTATTGAATGTTTCCGGAAAACCACTGACATGCGAGCACATCAACACCGAAATGTGATTGCCGTCTAGCATAGACGAACAGGACTCGCAACACGCGAATCCGGCACTTTTGTGTAAGATTTGCCGCCTTTTGCGGTCAAAAAAGTCGCATCTGCCCCGGCGGGGCGATCTTGAGGCGACCTTACCTTACACAACCTGCACGTCTGACGTGCAGGAGGGCTCCCTTTCCGGTCAGGAAATGAAGCCGAAAGCGTAAAGCAGGGGACCTGCTGCAAGCAGGAATTCCGCCATTGCTGCCAGACTGCCATAAAAGCGTCCGCCAGTCGGTCCGCCCTTGCGGCCAGCTGTATCCGACATCATCGAAATGAAGCGTCCGAACAGCGCAAATCCCCACACAGCACCTAGCACGACCCAGAGAAACGGCTGTGCGAAGATAAGGCAGCCAAGCCCCACGCCGAGATAAGGTCCGGCGAGCGTCGCGCGGATGGAACCATAACCTTCGGGACGGCCATTGATCGGCTGGAGTCGCAACAGCTTCATCGTTATGCCGGGTGCAAACAGCATTACCAAACCGGCCAGCGCCGTCATGGCGGCAGAGCCCCAGGCAAGCCACTCTCCGGTTGTGGCAGGAAGATAGAATTCCATCGCAATTACCCTTGTCGTTTTCTTGCCCTATAGCGGAATTTGGCACCGCGTTCCATCCTGCGCAGGCTGTTCGGCTTCCTATTATGACATACCCAGGATAGCGGCCTTGCAGAACCGGGATACAACAACTTACAGGAAGCTTTGCGGATCAATGTCCACCTGCACCCTGATGGAACCCTTTTCCTTCGGACCGCAGGCGAGCAAGGCGCGGATAAACCCTTGAATATCGGCGCGCTTTGTTCCGTGCACCAGAATGCGGAAACGGTGGCGTCCCCGCACAAGAGCAAGCGGCGCCTCAGCAGGCCCGAGCACGGAAACTTCTGAGGCTGAAGGGGCAGCACGTCGGAGCGCGCGCGCGTGATTTTCGGCATCGGCTCGGTTGTCGGCAGAGATAATCAGCGCGGCAAGCCGCCCGAAAGGCGGCAAGGCACTGCGTTCACGCTCCTCAATCTCGCGGGCATAGAATGCATCCGCATCGCCGCTGACGATTGCCCGCATCACCGGATGATCCGGCTGATAGGTCTGGATAAGGCCGAGGCTCTTGCGACCGGTTCGCCCGGCACGTCCCGTCACCTGATTGAGAAGCTGGAAGGTGCGTTCGGCGGCACGCGGATCGCCATTGGCAAGCCCCAGATCAGCATCAACCACGCCCACCAATGTCATGTTGGGAAAGTTGTGGCCCTTGGCAACAAGCTGGGTGCCGATAACGATATCCGCCTCTCCTTTTGCGATAGCGTCGAGCTCAAGCCGCAGTCGCTTCACACCACCTGCCATATCCGACGAAAGCACAATGATTCGGGCCTCTGGAAAGGTTGCCGCCACTTCTTCCGCGATACGCTCCACACCGGGGCCGCACGCAACCAGATGATCCAGCGTGCCGCACTCAGGACAGGCCTGCGGCGTCGGCTCATGATAGCCGCATTGGTGACACATGAGCTGCCCGCGAAAACGATGTTCCACGAGCCAGCTCGAACATTGCGGACATTGGAAGCGATGGCCGCAGACGCGGCAAAGCGTCAACGGCGCGTAACCACGACGATTGAGAAACAGAAGTGCCTGCTCACCGCGCTCCACGGTCTTGCCGACAGCTTCGGTCAGGGCAGGCGACAGAAACCGGCCCGGCGGCGGTGGGGAACGCCGCATGTCTATGGTCTTCAAATCCGGCAGTGCCGCTTCCGCATAACGGCCGTAGAGCTTGATCCGTTTGTAGCGCCCCTGCTCCGCATTGACCTGGCTTTCAATGGACGGCGTGGCAGACGCCAACACCACCGGGAAGCCGCTGATATGCCCGCGCACTACGGCCATATCGCGGGCATTATAAAAAACGCGGTCTTCCTGTTTGTAAGCCGGCTCATGTTCTTCATCGACAACGATCAGCCCCAGTTCCTTGAAGGGCAGAAAAAGCGCCGAACGTGCACCCGCTACAACCCGCACCGTGCCTTCGGCAATCTGTCGCCAGACACGTTCGCGGGTACGGGGGGCAAGGTCGGAATGCCATTCGGCGGGCTTCGCCCCGAAACGATCATGGAACCGATCGAGAAACTGTTGTGTCAGCGCGATCTCAGGCAGCAGAATCAGCACCTGCTTTCCTTGCTCTATCGCCTTGGCAACGGCTTCAAAATATACCTCGGTCTTGCCCGATCCGGTCACGCCATCGAGCAGCGAAACTGAAAAACAATCGGCTTCCACGGCTTCCGACAGCATTTCAGCCGCCGCCTGCTGGTCCTCCGAAAGCGTGGCTCGCGCATAATCGATGTCCGGCTTTGCCACCACGGCTGGTGGCGGCAGCAAGACTTCCTCGAAAATGCCTTGAGTCTTAAGGCCGTCCACAACCGTCATCGAGACACCCGCCGCATGGGCAAGCCCGGACCTGGTCCAGGCAAGTCCATCACGGGCAAGCTCCATCACCCGCGCCCGGGCATCGGTCATGCGTTCCGGCTCACCACCGGAGTAGCGAAGTCCCGGCACCGATGGCTCTGGATCGAATGCAGCAGGTACGCGCAGAACCATGCGTGCCACCATGCCAGGCGGTGATAGGGTATAGTCTGCTGCCCAGCGCATGAAGCGCAGCATGTCGCCCCCCACCGGCGGACAGTCGAAAACTTCGGAGATTTCCCGTAATTTTCTGGCGTCAATGGCATCTGTCTCACCCTCGCAGACGATCCCCGCCACCTCACGAGGTCCAAGCGGCACGCGCACGATCGATCCGGGCTGGACGTTCATCCCCTCCGGAACCATATAAGAATAAGGCCGCTCTGCGGGCATCGGCACAAGCACGGGAACGACCCGTGGTGCGAGTTCCGGAAACAGACTGGAAATATCGTGCGAATCTTTCGACATGATCGCGTGACCTTGGCGCGGCTTTGCGCTAAAGAAAAGCCACCTTCCGGGACTTAGGCCCAGAAGCTGGTAATTTGGTGGAAAATGGCACCTGAAATGACAAGATATGCAAGGAGAGATGCGAAAAACGGGGCAGCCCCCCGGTCAAGCGGCTCGACGCTGCAGATCGCCAGTCATTTCGGTGTCCAAAGGATGGCCTCACACCATTTTCACCCAATTATCAGGTTCTGGGCCTCTGGATTTAATCTCCCAAAAACCACCCGCGCTCATTATGGAGGAACGCTGTTATGAAGTTTTTCGTGGACACTGCGGACGTCAAGGAAATCCGCGAGCTCAACGACCTTGGGCTGGTCGATGGGGTGACCACCAACCCGTCCCTCATCCTGAAATCGGGTCGTGACATTATCGAAGTGACCAAAGAAATCTGCAACATCGTCAAGGGCCCGGTTTCTGCCGAAGTCGCCGCGACCGAGTATGAGCAGATGATGAAAGAAGCAGCCGTCATCGCCAAGATCGCTGACAATATCTGCATCAAGCTGCCAGTAACCCTCGACGGCCTGAAAGCCTGTAAGGCTCTCACGTCCGAAGGCCACAAGGTCAACATGACGCTTTGCTTCTCGGCCAATCAGGCGCTTCTGGCAGCCAAGGCTGGCGCCACCTTCATTTCGCCGTTCATTGGCCGCCTCGACGATACCGGCATCAACGGTATGGAACTGATTGCCGAAATCCGCACGATTTATGACAATTACGATTTCCGCACCGAAATTCTTGCTGCTTCGGTTCGTACCGTCAATCATGTCAAGGAAGCAGCGCTCATCGGCGCTGATGTTGTGACCGCACCTCCGGCAACGCTCAAGGCGCTGGTAAAGCATCCGCTGACCGACAAGGGCCTCGAAACCTTCCTCGCCGATTGGGCGAAGACCGGCCAGAAGATCGCCTGATCGGCGGTTTCCAGCAAGGTGTAAAAGGCGGGCCATCGGCTCGCCTTTTTTATTCCAACAGTGTTTCCTCATTCTGCTTGCTCACTGGGTTCGTGCTTGCAGCAGCATCCACCCGTTGCAGGGCGCGATAGAGGTAGGCCTTTCCAGTCTCCTTTTCACGGGCAAAACCACCATCTGCCCGACATCGAAGCGGACGTTACGCAGCGGGCGGTAGCCTTTGGCGAAAAATGAACTAAGCCGCAGAACCCTTCCGTTTCCCGCAATCTTGTGAAACGGTTTCGCGTCCAGAAATGCGTAAAAACAAATAGATAGAGCGGTTCCGACGATTCCGTCAGAATTGGAACCGCTCTAAAAGACGAAAGGCGGCACCGAAAGTACCGCCTTGGGTCATATCATACCAACGCCAAAATCAGAGTTTCGACAGCTTCTGTGCCAGAGCGAGGAACACCTGTTCGGCCAATTCCTCCGCAGCACGCTTGCGCGCGTCGCGTTCGGCGCGGAGGTTCGCGAATTCCTGACGCGGACGGTCGAAGGAAGCGCCAACCGTGCGGGTACCGGCGGCAAGCGGCTTGCCATCCTTGTCACGCAGCACGAAGTTCGACGTTGCCTTTACAATACCTGCCGATGGACGACCCGTACGGTCAGTCTCATCGCCAATATCCACGCTCACGGCGGAAATCGTGTTGCTGCTCAAACCTAGACCAAGCCGATAGGTCGGGTTGGCCGGTTCACCGGCGCCGCCACTGAGGAGGAAGATCAGGCGATTGCGGACCTGCTGCTGAAACACATCGCCCGCCGGATCGATCGCCACCGAAGCAAGCTTGGTGCGCATGTCCGGTGTCACGCTGCCGCCTATGGTTCCGCCGGCGCCAGCGCCGGAGGAGTAGAGCGGCTGCACGGTGCATCCAGCCATCAGAACCGCAGCCCCGAGCGCGAAAAATGCGACACGGAAGGCTTTGATTGCGGAGAAAAAGCGGTCAGGCAACGACATTGACGATCCTTTGCGGCACCACGATAACCTTCTTCGGCGAGCCCCCGTTGAGCGCAGCCTTGACGAAGTCAAGTTCGAGCACCGCCTTCTGGATGCTAGCTTGATCAGCGTCGCGGGCGATTGTCAAATCCCCACGCTTCTTGCCATTGATCTGCACCGGCATAACGATCTCGTTTTCCACCACCAATGCCGGATCAAATTCCGGCCAGGCGCTGCGGGCAACCAGCGTTTCACGACCGGCAATCTTCCCGCCCAACGCTGCAAGGCACTGTTCGGCCAGATGCGGCATCATCGGCGCCAGCATAAGGATGAGCTTTTCGGTGGCGTCGCGGACAGCGCCCTTCAATGCGTCATCCGCATTGCCAGAAGCCAACTGTTGCAGAGGCGCTGCAACCGTGTTGACCAGCTCGTAGAGGCGGGCGACACCACGGTTGAAGGCGAGCTTCTCGATATCGTCGCCGACGGCCTTGACCGTCTTGTGCGCAGCCTTGGAAACAACGAGTGCGTCGCCCTCAACGCCTGCCTTCGGAGCAACTTCCTTCAACTGTTCCGCAGCTTCCGAGATCAACCGCCAGACGCGCTGCACAAAACGATGAGCACCTTCGGCACCGGCTTCCGTCCAGATCACGTCACGTTCGGGCGGCGAATCAGACAGCATGAACCAGCGTGCCGTATCAGCGCCGTAGGACGCGATAATATCGTCTGGATCGACAACATTCTTCTTCGACTTCGACATCTTTTCGATGGAACCGATTTCCACGGGCTCGCCTGTCGAGAGCAGGGTTGCACTGCGCTTGCCGTCGGTTTCCTCAATGCGAATGTCGGCAGGCGCCACCCACTGGCCATTGGCCTTATAGGTTTCATGCACGACCATGCCCTGCGTAAACAGGCCCTTGAACGGCTCGTCTATGCCGACATGACCGGCGACCTTCATCGCGCGGGTGAAGAAACGCGAATAAAGAAGATGCAGGATCGCATGTTCAATACCGCCAATATACTGATCAACCGGCAGCCATTGATCGACGACCTTACGATCCGTTGGCTCATTTTCCCAGGGGGCGGTGAAGCGGGCATAGTACCAGGACGAATCGACGAACGTGTCCATCGTATCGGTTTCACGGCGCGCATCGGCACCGCATTTCGGGCACTTCACATGACGCCATGTGGCATGACGGTCGAGCGGATTGCCCGGACGGTCGAACTCCACATCGTCCGGCAACTTGACCGGCAGGTCTGCACGCGGCACCGGATTGACGCCGCAGCTTTCGCAATGGATCATCGGGATTGGGCAACCCCAGTAGCGCTGACGCGAAATGCCCCAGTCACGCAGACGGAACTGGACTTTGCGGACCGCTTGCGGCTTGTTGCCGAGACTGGTCGATTCCAGACGTTTCGCCACTTCGTTGAAGGCTGCTTCCGGCGTCATACCATCAAGGAAGCGCGAATTGATCATCACGCCATCGTCGGTATAGGCCGTGTCGCCGATGCTGAAACTTGCAGCATCCTCACCCTTCGGCAGAACGACAGGTGTAACCTTCAGCTTGTATTTGTTGGCGAAATCCAGGTCGCGCTGATCGTGCGCGGGGCAGCCGAAAACCGCGCCCGTGCCATATTCCATCAGAACGAAATTGGCGACATAGACCGGGAGCTCCCAGTTCTCGTCGAACGGGTGCCTGACCTTGACGCCAGTATCAAACCCCTTCTTCTCTGCCGTTTCCAGCGCAGCCAGCGACGTGCCATGCTGATGGCATTCCTCGATGAAGCCGGAAAGCGTAGAATTGTCTTCGGCCAGCTTCTTCGCCAGCGGATGATCGGCGGAAATCGCCACGAAAGCCGCACCGAACAGCGTGTCCGGGCGGGTCGTATAGACTTCGATTTCCGAGAAACCAGCAGGCGCGGACTTGTCGTCCAGCGCGAAACGGACCTGCAAGCCTTCCGATTTGCCGATCCAGTTACGCTGCATCAGGCGGACTTTTTCCGGCCACTGGTCAAGCGTGTCGAGACCGGCCAGCAATTCCTCGCTGAAATCGGTGATTTTGAAGAACCACTGCGTCAGTTCGCGCTGTTCGACCAGCGCGCCCGAACGCCAGCCGCGACCGTCCACCACCTGCTCGTTGGCGAGCACAGTGTTGTCGACCGGGTCCCAGTTAACCTTGGAGGTCTTGCGTGTCACCAGGCCCTTTTCGAAAAGGTCGATGAACAGCATCTGCTGGCGATGATAATACTCCACGTCACAGGTCGCGAATTCACGCGCCCAGTCGAGTGAAAGCCCCATCGACTTGAGCTGGCTGCGCATCGTGGCGATATTCTGGTAGGTCCATTCTTTCGGATGAACCTTGTTCTGCATCGCGGCATTTTCTGCCGGCATGCCGAACGCATCCCATCCCATCGGATGAAGCACGTTGAAACCCTTGGCGCGCTTGTAACGGGCGACAACGTCACCCATCGCATAGTTGCGCACATGGCCCATATGGATGCGCCCCGATGGATATGGGAACATCTCGAGCACATAATATTTCTCGCGGCTATCGCTGTTATCGGTTTCAAAAGTCCGGTCTTCTTCCCAGACTTTCTGCCAATGAGCTTCCGCCACGCGCGGATTATAACGTTCGGCTGCCATGACCGTATTTACTCGTACGAAGGTGATGCAATAAGGAGAGTCGATGTTTAATGGCGACCTTCACCACGTATTGGCGAAAGCGTCAACCTTTTGCGGATGAAAAGCCTGAAAGCGAGAGTTTCATGTCAGATATCGTAGCGAACCTGAACACGGTCAAGGCCGCAATCGCCAATGCCGAAGAGGAAGCGCAGCGCGACAAGGGTTCTGTTACGCTTGTCGCCGTATCAAAAACCTTCGATGCGGAGGAAATCCGCCCGGCTCTCGACGCAGGCCAGCGCGTCTTCGGTGAAAACCGCGTGCAGGAAGCACAAGCCAAATGGCCAGGACTGCGCGAGGATTATTCCGGCATCGAACTGCATCTGATCGGCCCGCTGCAGTCCAACAAGGCCGCCGATGCCGTTGCTCTTTTTGATGTTATCGAAACAGTCGACCGCGAAAAGATCGCAGTCGCCCTGGCCAGTGAAATCAAGAAGCAAAACAAGTCCCCGAAGCTCTACGTTCAGGTGAATACCGGACTCGAAGAACAGAAGGCCGGTATTGCGCCGAAGGAAGCCGTCGCTTTTGTCGAGCGTTGCCGCGAGGAACATGGCCTCGCCATTGAAGGGCTAATGTGCATTCCGCCTGCGGATGAAAATCCCGGCCCGCATTTTGCACTGCTTGAAAAGCTTGCCCGCGCCGCAGGCGTTGAAAAACTCTCCATGGGCATGTCGGGTGATTATGAAACCGCTATCGGTTTCGGCGCGACATCGGTGCGTGTCGGCTCAGCCATCTTCGGCGGGCGGAGCTATGCCAACCCCGCCTGATTTGCCGCCTGAGCGCTTCGCACTTTTACTGGAAACGCTCTTGGGGCCTGGACCTAATGCAAGATGATCTCGCCCTGCACATTGCTCCAGTCCGAAGGACCAAGCAGCCGAAAATGTGTATAGCTGACTGAATGCAATGGCCCCTCGATCTCCCGATTCCAGAATTCGATGAAATGATTGAGCACTGGAAAATCGGGCGCCAGATCATAATCCTGCCAGACGAAAAGCTGTAGCAGATGCGGATGATCGGGCAAATGGTAGAAAACTTTCGCCGTCGTCAGACCGTAACCGGCGAGTTGCAGTTCAAAGACCGACTTTGCGTTCAAAGCGGACGTCGTCATGGCGATTTCCCCTTTTTGTGAAGAGCCGTATTGCCAGGCTCTTGTATAAGAGATAATCGCTAAGAATAGTTTTTAAACTGTAAAAACAATATGTTAGCATCATATAGTAGCGAGTGCTGCCAAGCATATTTCATAACGATGCGTCATTGTGGATCATGGACGCGCCGATTGTCTAATTTACCTTGCCCGCAATGGAAGGTAGACAGGGCACACGATGGTCACGCCTTTCACGGCAAACCGTCCCATCCGGCGGGAGGTGCCGGTCAGTTTTTGAGTGCATTTATACGAGTGGGATAGTGTCCGACTCGGGGAATGCTGAAGGAGGAAATCATGTCGGAAAAGCTTTACCCGGTTCTTGCCGAGGCAAAGAGAAACACGCTCATCGACAACGCAACCTATCTTGAATGGTACGAGGAGAGCGTGAGCGATCCGGACGGCTTCTGGGCAAAGCACGGACGGCGCATCGACTGGTTCAAGCCCTTCACCAAGGTCAAGAACACCGATTTCAACGGCGACGTGTCCATCAAATGGTATGAAGACGGCGTTACCAATGTTTCCTACAACTGTATCGACCGCCACCTGAAGAGTCGCGGCGACAAGGTCGCCATCATCTGGGAAGGCGACAATCCCTATATCGACAAGAAGATCACTTATCGTGAGCTTTACGAGAATGTTTGCCGTCTGGCGAATGTGCTGAAGAAGCACGGCGTGAAGAAGGGCGACCGCGTCACGATCTATCTGCCGATGATCCCCGAGGCGGCCTATGCGATGCTGGCCTGCGCGCGTATCGGCGCTGTGCATTCGGTCGTCTTCGCGGGCTTTTCGCCGGAGGCGCTGGCCGGTCGTATCGTTGACTGCGAATCCACTTTCGTGATTACAGCCGATGAGGGCGTGCGCGGCGGCAAGCCGGTTCCGCTGAAGGAAAATACCGATACCGCTATAGACATAGCTGCCAAGCAATATGTCATAGTCAACAAGGTTCTCACCGTGCGCCGCACCGGCGGCAAGGTAAGCTGGGGACCGGGTCGCGATCTCTGGTATCATCAGGAAGTCGCAAGCGTCGAGCCGACCTGTGACCCGGAACCGATGAACGCGGAAGACCCGCTCTTCATTCTCTACACTTCCGGCTCCACCGGCAAGCCGAAAGGCGTGCTGCACACCACCGGCGGCTATCTCGTCTATGCATCGATGACGCATCAATATGTCTTCGACTATCACGATGGCGACATCTACTGGTGCACGGCGGATGTGGGCTGGGTGACAGGCCACTCCTATATCGTCTACGGTCCGCTCGCCAACGGCGCAACGACACTGATGTTCGAAGGCGTGCCCAACTTCCCCGATCAGGGACGTTTCTGGGAAGTTGTCGACAAGCACCACGTCAACATCTTCTATACTGCGCCTACGGCCATCCGCGCGCTGATGGGTGCAGGTGACGAATTCGTCACCCGGTCGTCGCGTTCATCGCTGCGCCTGCTCGGTTCGGTCGGAGAGCCGATCAACCCGGAAGCCTGGGAATGGTATTACAATGTCGTGGGCGATCAGCACTCACCCATTGTCGACACGTGGTGGCAGACAGAAACCGGCGGCATTCTGATTACGCCGCTACCGGGCGCAACCGACCTCAAGCCTGGTTCGGCAACTCGTCCTTTCTTCGGTGTGAAGCCACAACTGGTTGACGGCGAAGGTAGCGTGATTGAAGGCGCAGCCGATGGCAATCTGTGCATCATCGACTCGTGGCCAGGCCAGATGCGCACGCTTTATGGCGATCACAAGCGTTTCATCGAGGCTTACTTCTCGACCTACAAGGGCAAGTACTTTACCGGCGACGGCTGCCGTCGCGACGAAGACGGCTATTACTGGATCACGGGCCGCGTCGATGACGTGCTCAACATTTCCGGCCATCGCCTCGGCACCGCGGAAATCGAATCGGCGCTCGTCTCGCATCACTCGGTTTCGGAAGCCGCCGTCGTGGGCTACCCGCATCCGATCAAGGGACAGGGCATCTACTGCTATGTCACGCTGATGACGGGCGAGGCAATTCAGGATGAAGATGCCCTCCGCAAAGAGCTGACCCAGCACGTGCGCAAGGAAATTGGCCCAATCGCCACACCGGACAAGATCCAGTTCTCGCCGGGCCTGCCGAAGACCCGCTCGGGCAAGATCATGCGCCGCATCCTGCGCAAGATCGCCGAAGACGAGTTCGGTGCACTGGGCGATACCTCGACGCTGGCCGATCCGGGCGTCGTGGACGATCTGATCGAAAATCGCCAGAACAAGAAATAATAAAAAGCCCCGGGAAACCGGGGCTTTTTTAACAACGCGGTCTGAGACAGCGCCCAAGCTTGGTGAGATTGTCGTCCTGCTGAGACGAAATCGCGACCTTTGAGAACCGGAGCGGAGTGTACTTCAGTACCTGAACACCGGAAGCGCAGAAGAACGCGATTTGCAGGCTGCGGGAGCGGAAATTCCCAAACTTTTTAGAAGTCGATCGACCTACCCTTGATCTCCCAGTCACCATAGCGAGCGGGATCTTTTCCGCCGCGTCCGCCGATTTCGCGAGGTGCTTGCGCTTCCCTTTCGGCGGCGCGGCGCGCTTCGGCTTCCTTCAAGGCGCGCTGGGCGGCAGGCGGCAGATCCTCGAACGTGCGCTTGTCTACGTTTTCCGGGCTTTGGGGTGCTTCGGTTTTTTCGTTCATTGTCACATTCCAGTTGCTGCAAAAGCTTTGATTATTGAAGCCAGAGCTTTTCATACCCATCATATAGGCAGAAAGGCTTGCCGTGCAAAACCCTTGCTGGTCAAGCATCCTGAAATTTGGAGACCGCCACAGATGAATATGACGAAAACTGCCATGCTGATCGCCCTCATGACGGTCATGTTCATGAGCATCGGCTATTTGCTGGGCGGCGGCGGAGGCATGATGATCGCGCTTGTGATCGCTGTCGCCATGAACCTGTTCGGCTACTGGAACTCCGACAAGATGGTGTTGCGCATGTACAATGCGCAGGAAGTGGATGAGCGCAGCGCGCCGGACTATTACCGCATGGTAAGCGGCCTTGCCGCCAATGCGGGCCTTCCCATGCCGAAGGTCTACATTATCCATGAAGACCAGCCGAACGCTTTTGCCACGGGCCGCAACCCCGAAAATGCCGCCGTTGCGGCGACGACCGGGCTCCTCAACCGCCTGACGCCGGAAGAGGTCGCAGGCGTGATGGCGCATGAACTGGCGCACGTTCAGAACCGTGACACGCTGACCATGACCATCGTGGCAACGCTTGCCGGTGCCATATCCATGCTCGGCAATTTTGCCTTCTTCCTGGGCGGCAATCGCGAAAACGGCAACGGCATTATGGGCGTGGTCGGCACCATTCTTGCCATGATCGTCGCCCCTTTTGCCGCGATGATCGTGCAGATGGCCGTGAGCCGTACCCGCGAATATGCCGCCGACAAACGGGGCGCAGAAATCTGCGGCAACCCGCTATGGCTGTCTTCGGCGCTCGACAAGATTGCGCGTGGCGCCAAGGCGACCATCAATGAGAATGCCGAACACAACCCGGCAACCGCGCATATGTTTATCATCAATCCGCTGAGTGGACGGGGTGCCGACAACCTTTTCTCGACCCACCCGGACACTGACAATCGCATCGCGGCGCTAGAACAGATGGCCGCTGAATTGGGCATCCGCTCGGCTGGAATGATGCCGCGTGCCGCAGCCTCTTCCCAAAGCAGTGGTCCATGGGGTAATGCAGGCGGTAACAGCAATGGTGGTTCCGGTTACCGGGGACCGTGGTCGTAATAAAGTAGAATAGTGTGAACGATAAAAAACCTGCGCCGAAGCGCGGAAACAAAAAGCTGCAAACGAGCAAAAGCGCCGCAACTGATCGCCCTGGTCTGGCGGCGCGTTTGTGTGCAGCCCGCCTTCTCGGCGCAGTGATCGAAAAAAATACCTCACTTGACGGCCTGACCGACAACACCCACGGCCATCCGCAATATCTGGCGCTGGAGCCGCGCGACCGCGCGCTGGTTCGCGCCATTCTGGGTTCTGCGCTGCGCAATCGCGGCAGCATCGAACGCGCCATCAACAAGCGGCTCGACCGGCCATTGCCCGAAAATGCAGTGGCTCTCAAACATCTTCTGCATGTCGCCGTCGCCCAGATTTTCTATCTCGACCTGCCCGACCACTCGGCGGTCGATCTGGCGGTAGAAGCAGCGAACAACGATCCGCGCAACCGCAAATATGCCGGCCTCGTCAACGCACTGCTGCGCCGTCTTTCACGCAACAAGGAACGCGCGCTCGCCCATACGCTTGAGCCCGAAACCAACGTGCCGGAATGGTTTGCCAAAAGCATAGCGGAGGCTTATGGCGCGGAAAAAGCCGCAACCATTCTCGCCATGCACGCCTATGAGCCGCCCATTGATTTCACGGTCAAGGGCGATGCAAAGGGATGGGCCGAAAAGCTCGGCGGTGTCGCACTGCCCAACGGTTCGGTACGCCTGCAAACGGTCGAGGGCAATCTCACCGATCTGCCCGGCTTTGCAGAGGGCGACTGGTGGGTGCAGGACGTGGCGGCAAGTCTGCCTGCCCGTCTGATGGGCGATATCAAAGGCAAACGCGTTGCCGATCTGTGTGCCGCGCCCGGCGGCAAGACCGCGCAGCTTGTGCTTCAGGGCGCAGACGTGACCGCGCTCGACCTTTCCGAAAACCGGCTGAAACGCCTGCGAGGCAATCTGGAACGCCTCGGCTTTGAAGCGACGACGATCGCCGCCAATCTGATGGACTTCAAGCCGGACGATTTGTTCGATGCCGTGCTTCTGGATGCTCCCTGCTCATCCACCGGTACGGTGCGCCGTCACCCGGATGTACCGTGGACCAAGACGCCGCAGGACATCGCAAAACTCGCAGAACTTCAGGGCAAGCTTTTGGCGCACGCGGCCACTCTGGTCAAACCCGGCGGCGTAATCGTCTTTTCCAATTGTTCCCTGCATCCGCTCGAAGGCGAGGAAATGGCCCGCAAGGCGGCGGAGAATCCATTACTGGAGCCTTTCCCGATCACTGAGAACGATTGTCCCGGTCTGGATGGGCTGGTGACAGCAGAAGGTTTTCTGCGGTCCACTCCGGCAGATCTGCCACCGGATCGTTTTGAAGGTAATCCACACATGGCCGGCATGGACGGCTTCTTCGCGGCCCGCTTCAAGCGCGTATAAAACCGCTAAACAAACGTTTTCACATACCGGGTGCATTTCCGTCCGGTATGGTTAACGCTCGATTCACCATTTCTGTACAATTGTATCAAAGGAAACCGGCTGCTCGATCTGGCCACAAGACAATGACAAACGATACGGAGAAAAACCGGGTGGCAGTCGCCCTCAGCGAAACCCCACATCTTTGGGGACTGGCCGTAGCACAGGCGTGGCGCAAGTTCAGCCGCCGTCTGCGTATGGGGCCGCTCTATCGCTGGCGGTTCACCGGCTTTACCCCGGATCGTATCCTGATCGCTCCGCCCGACCTGCGGGTGGCCGACCCGCAACTGGCACAGGAATTCTATCACGGTCGCTTTGCGCTGGCCGGGCGTCTGGTTGAAACCGGCGGACTGTCGCCCTTCGCTGTCGAACCGCCGACGCCGGAATGGGAAGCAGCGCTTCAGAGTTTCGGCTGGCTGCGCCATCTGAAAAGCGCCCATAGCGAACTGGCGACTGCCAATGCGCGCGCGCTTGTCGATGACTGGATGCGCATGTTCGGCAAGCGGATCGGCGGCATCGCCTGGTCGCCCGAAGTAACGGCCCAGCGTATCATCGCCTGGCTTCAGCACTCGAACCTCATCCTGTCCGGCGCCGAACTCCCCGCCTATCGTCGCTTCATGCGTTCTCTGGCCATGCAGGTGCGTTACCTGCGTACGGTAGCAGCGGCCATGGATGATGGCGAGGAACGCTTGCGCGCCCGCATCGCTCTTGCCTTCGCGGCTCTGGCGCTGCCGGTTTCGCCACCCACAGCACGCGCCGCGCGACGCAATCTGGAATATGAGCTGAAACGCCAGATCCTGCCCGATGGCGGACATATCTCGCGTAATCCAGTCACGGTTCTGGAACTGCTGGCCGATCTTCTGCCGCTGCGCCAGACCTATGCCAATGGCACGGAATCCCCGCCCAAGGCGCTGATCGAAGCCGTCGAGCGGATGTTGCCGGCCCTGCGTTTCTTCCGCCATCAGGATGGCAGCCTGGCGCTTTTCAACGGCGTCGGCCCCACCATGCCGGAACGGATCATCTCGGTTCTTCGGCATGATGAGACCGCCGGATCGCCGCTAACTCACGCGCCCTATTCCGGTTATGAGCGGCTATCGATGGGTGCAACTACAATAATCGCTGATACCGGTCTGCCCCCGCCCGTCACCGCATCGCGCGATGCCCATGCCGGTTGTCTCGCTTTTGAAATGTCCTCCGGGCGCCAGCGCTATATTGTCAATTCCGGCATTGATCGTTTCGGTCCGCCGGAATTTCGTCCATTGGGCCGCTCGACAGCAGCGCACTCCACTGCCACGATCAACGACACATCCTCGTGCCGCTTCAGTTTCAAGGCAGGTCTCTCCAATATGATCGGTACGCCGATCATTGCAGGTCCGACACGCGTGCAGCGCGACCGGATCGAGGAAATGGGACGACAGGGGTTTGTCGCCAGCCATGACGGCTATGCGCGCCTGTTCGGCATCTATCATGAGCGCCGCCTCGTGCTTTCGCACAATGGCAGCGTGATCCAGGGTGCAGACCGCTTCTATCGCGGCGATGGCCGTCCGTTGAAAGCAAGCGGGCGGGACAATATCGCGGTGCGTTTCCACCTGCATCCATCGGTCGATATTTCGTTCGATGAGAACGGATTGATCGTTCTGTCGGCAGATCGCGACGACACGTGGGTCTTCTCCTGCTTTGAAGTTGCGCCGCAACTGGAAGATTCAATCTTCTTTGCGGGTTTCCGTGGCCCCGTGACATCGAAGCAGATCGTGCTCTCTTTTCCCGCCTCCGAATTGCCCGAAGTGAACTGGCAATTCAGCCGTGTCGCACTCGGCAGTTACGCATAATAGCAGAGCGCTACGATGCTAACGCCATCCAAGCCCTGAGTATACTCAAGCGCCGCACGCGCTTAGCCAAGTATCGGTGGGTCAAGCTCATCGATATTTGGTATAAAGTTCAAATCGGTCTTTTGCGGTAGGATTCTCGGCGCGCCTGTGTTAGGGCGAGCCGTCCACTTTCCTGAACGCATCCGTTTCAGCAACGAAGAGACCAACTCCCTATGGCTGTCAGCTCCAAGCATATTCCCGCTCCCGATCTTCATCGGGTGCGCCGCGCCCTCCTTTCCGTTTCCGACAAAACCGGCCTGATCGATTTCGCCCGCGCACTCCATGCCCATGGCGTCGAAATCCTTTCGACCGGCGGCACCGCCAAGTCGATTGCCGCCGAAGGCATTCCGGTGAAGGATGTATCCGAAGTGACCGGCTTCCCGGAGATCATGGACGGGCGCGTCAAGACGCTGCATCCGGCAGTCCATGGCGGTCTGCTCGCCGTGCGTAACGACCCTGAACATGTTGCGGCCATGGAAGAACATGGCATTGGCGGCATCGACCTCGCCGTCATCAATCTCTATCCTTTCGAGGAAGTCCGCTTCAAGGGCGGCGACTACGACACGACCGTCGAGAATATCGATATTGGCGGCCCGGCGATGATCCGCGCTTCCGCCAAGAACCATGCCTATGTCGCAACGGTTGTTGATCCTGCCGATTATGCCGACGTCGTCACTGAGCTGGAAAAACATGCAGGCTCCCTGCCGCTCGCCTTCCGCAAAAAGCTCGCGGCCAAAGCCTTCTCGCGCACGGCAGCCTATGACGCCGCCATTTCCAACTGGTTTGCCGAGGCAATCAACGAGGAAACACCGGTATATCGCTCAGTTGCCGGCAAGCTGCATTCCGTCATGCGCTATGGTGAAAATCCGCACCAGACAGCAGGCTTTTATCTCACTGGCGAGAAGCGTCCCGGCGTCGCCACTGCGACCCAGCTTCAGGGCAAGCAGCTTTCCTACAACAACATCAACGACACCGATGCGGCTTTCGAGCTGGTGGCCGAGTTCGATCCGGTTCGCACTGCAGCCGTCGCCATCATCAAGCACGCCAACCCATGCGGCGTGGCGGAAGCTTCCACCATCAAGGAAGCCTATCTCAAAGCGCTTGCCTGCGATCCTGTTTCAGCCTTTGGCGGCATCGTTGCGCTCAACAAGACGCTTGACGAGGAAGCCGCTGAAGAGATCGTGAAAATCTTCACCGAAGTCATCATCGCACCGGATGCGACCGAAGGCGCACAGGCCATCGTCGCGGCCAAGAAAAACCTGCGGCTGCTGGTAACCGGCGGTCTGCCCGACCCGCGCGCCAAGGGCATTGCCGCGAAGACGGTTGCCGGTGGTCTGCTGGTCCAGTCACGCGACAACGGTGTCGTCGACGATCTCGACCTCAAGGTTGTCACCAAACGTGCGCCGACCGAAACCGAGCTCAACGATCTGAAATTCGCCTTCCGGGTCGGCAAGCACGTGAAGTCGAATGCCATTGTCTATGTGAAGGACGGCGCAACCGTCGGCATCGGTGCGGGACAAATGAGTCGCGTCGATTCGGCCCGTATTGCAGCCCGCAAAGCTGAAGATGCTGCCGAAGCCGCCGGTCTTGCAGAACCGCTCACGAAGGGTTGCGTGGTCGCTTCCGATGCGTTCTTTCCGTTTGCAGACGGTTTGCTTTCCGCTGTTCAGGCTGGCGCAACAGCGGTCATCCAGCCAGGCGGCTCGATGCGTGACGACGAAGTGATCGCCGCCGCCGACGAACATGGCATTGCCATGGTCATGACGGGAATGCGCCACTTCCGCCACTGACCCCTTTAAAATACCCATTTATCAAAAGCCCCGGAACCAACCATTCCGGGGCTTCCGTTTACGTTGAGTTTCGTATTGTTTCGTTTACATTCGTTTTGAATTGAGAGAGTTGGAGCGCACCCCGAAAAGTGCGAGGCGGTTTTCGGATGAGATGCGTATCAAAATAAACGGGAGGAGCCTGCCCCATGACGCAGTTTATCGGTTCCATCGACCAGGGAACCACGAGTTCGCGTTTCATCATTTTCGACAGGCAGGGTGATATCGTCGCCAGCGACCAGCGCGAACATGAACAGATTTATCCGAAGGCAGGCTGTGTCGAACATAATCCGATAGAAATCTGGCGCAACACCCAGCATGTCATTGCCGCCGCACTCAAAAAGGCGAAATTGAAGGCAAGCGACATTGCCTCAGTCGGCATCACCAACCAGCGCGAAACGACGCTGCTTTGGGACAGAACGACCGGCGCACCACTCCATAATGCAATTGTCTGGATGGATACGCGTACCGACGAGCTCGTCGCCCACTACACGAAAGAGGCCGACACGGACAGCTTGCGCGCCAAGACAGGCTTGCCAATCTCGACTTATTTCTCCGGGCTCAAGCTACGCTGGATACTCGACAATGTTCCCGGTGCGCGCGAAAAAGCCGAATCCGGCGACGCACTTTTCGGCACCATCGACACCTGGCTGGTCTGGAACCTGACAGGCGGCATAGATGGCGGCATCCACATAACCGATGTGACCAATGCGTCCCGTACCCAGCTTATGGATCTTTCGACATTGAAATGGGATGGAGAGATTCTTGGCCTGTTCGATATTCCACCGGCCTGCCTGCCGGAAATCCGCTCTTCCAGCGAAGTCTATGGCGAGATCACCCTGCCGTCTCTTTCCGGCGTCAAACTCGCGGGCATTCTGGGCGACCAGCAGGCCGCCCTGTTTGGTCAGGCATGCCTGGAACCGGGTGAGGCCAAGAACACCTACGGCACCGGCTGCTTCATGCTGATGAATACCGGCCAAAAACTGGTCCCATCCAATTATGGCCTCCTGACCACGGTTGCCTACAAACTTGACGGTGCAGAGGCGGTCTATGCGCTTGAAGGTTCTATCGCCATCACCGGCGCGCTGGTGCAGTGGCTTCGCGACAATCTCGGCATCATCAGGAACAGCAGCGACATCGAAACCCTGGCGCGCACCGTCGAAGACAATGGCGACGTCTATTTCGTTCCTGCCTTTTCCGGCCTCTTTGCGCCGCACTGGCAAGATTCCGCGCGCGGCATCGTTGCCGGTCTTACCCGCTTCGCCAACAAGGGACATATTGCCCGTGCGGCTCTGGAAGCGAGCGCCTATCAGGTGCGCGAAGTGCTGGACGCAATGGTGAAGGATTCCGGTGTCGAGATCACGGAACTGCGCGCGGACGGCGGCATGACCATCAACGAACTGCTTATGCAGTTCCAGTCCGACATCCTGGATGTGCCGGTCGTGCGCCCAAAAATCATCGAAACGACGGCACTGGGCGCGGCCTATGCGGCAGGGCTCGCCGTCGGTTACTGGAAGTCCACGCGGGACATCGTGGAGAACTGGCAGGTGGGCCATCGATGGCATCCGCGAATGTCATCGGAAGAGAGGGCTCGCCTGTTTCACTCATGGGAAAAAGCCGTGCAACGTTCGCTCGGCTGGGTCGAATGATAAATAACCAACCCCACCCGGCCCGTCACAGCGGGCCGGTCACAGGCAGTTTGTCGGCTGGATAAGGTGTTGTCGCAATAAGCGCCAGGCCAAGTGCAAAGAATATGACAAGTACCGACATGCCGAGGGCCGCAGATCCGCTGAACGCGGTAATCGTTGCAACAAGAAACGGCCCCAGAAAGCTGGTCGCACGCCCGGCCAGTGCGTAGATGCCGAAATAGCGCCCCGATTCCTCTGGCTTGATGCTGCGTGCGAACCATGACCGCGACGACGCCTGAACCGGGCCAAAGGCTGCACCAATCATCAGGCCATAGATGAGATAGGCATGCTCCGCAGGGCTGGAGAACACCCCTCCTTCTGGAGTGGGCCCAAAAGACATCAAGCCGAACAAGGTGTAGTCACGTCCAGTCGAGACAATGCCGATAGAAGCAAGCAGCAAGAGCACCAGCGAAGCGATCACGACAGCTTTGGAACCGATCCACGTGTCAACCCGGCTTGCGACCAGACAACTGAAAATGGCCATGACATTGAGGATCATTCCGAAAAGCCCGGTCTCCGTGATCGTCCAGTGGAACAATGCCGCAGCATAGCCAGCACCGAGCGCCAGCGTGGCGGTGACGCCATCCTGATAAACCATGCGCGCCAAAAGGAAACGGACAAGTCCCGACCGTTTGCGCGCCTCGGTCAGGGTAACCTTCAGTTCCCCAAAACCCGAATGCAACGCCTTGTGCAAAGGCTCGCCGCGCTCCGCGTCCGGCGTGAACAAAAACATTGGCAGGATAAAGACAAAATACCACAGGGCAGCCAGCGGTCCCGTAATGCGCGCATCCTCCCCTTGTACGGGATCGAGACCGAACAGCGGCTTCATGCCGATTATGGTAGTACCGGTTTCAGGCGAGGCCGCCAGGCACAGCACCACAAAGATGAGTACGATCATCCCGCCTAGATAGCCGAGCCCCCACGCGATGTTGGAGACACGGCCGATATCCTTGCTCGGCACCAGACGTGGCATCATGGAATCATTGAAGACGATCGAAAACTCGGCGGCCACCATAGCTATCGAAAATGCACACAGCACCCAGAACAGGCTGGCCCCCGGTATCGCGAACCACAGCAGGCAGAGGCCGGTGATCTTTAGAACGGCGAAGAAAGCGATCCACGGTTTGCGCGCGCCTGTCCGATCCGCCACAGCACCAAGAATCGGCGAAAGCACAGCGATAAGGATACCGGCAGCGGCAAACCCATAGCCCCAGGCCACCTGCCCCGCTTCAGGATTTTCAGCCATGCGCGAAATGAAATAAGGCCCGAAGATAAACGTGGCCACAACGGTGAAAAAGGGCTGTGCGGCCCAGTCAAAAAATATCCACCCCCAGATGCCACGCCGCGAGGCATGACTGCGAATGCTCGCAAACTGATCGCTCAATTGCTTTTTCCTTCCCCCGAAACCGAAAGCTGTTTCCCGACTAAAGACCGCCAGTCGATTGGATGCTTTTCTTCTATTATCGGAAGCATATAGCCTGAAAGAGGCGCTTGAAAGAAACAAAAAGGGCGACCGAAGCCGCCCTTTTGCAAGTTTATGTCGTTGTTTTCTACTGTGCGAGGTCGGACATCAGGCCGGCTGCAACCGCCAGTCGTGAGACTGTCAGGTCACCGCCCTCCGTCAGCGCCACCATGCGACTCTTCACCTGCTCGATACGTGCGCCATCGGCTGCAAACCAGGCCGTGGCCGGATCCTTGTCCTTGGCGAACCGCTTGAGCGCCGCAATGGTAATACCGCGTGCGGCCTGCGTGATCGTATCGCTCGCACGCGACAGCGCCAGCCCGTCATAGTAGTCAGTGACCGGGATAGAGCGCGCGGCTTCCTCGATGCGGCCGATGCGAAAGGCTTCCGAAACCCCGAAATAGGTTTTGGCGGTCACCACCCGGTCGGCACCTGCCAGATGCGCAATCAACGCGATGTCCGGCATGATGCCCGCGAGCTGTAGATTCGCAAGACGCTGAGCCAGTTTTTCCGATGCGCCTTTCTTCACGAAAGCTGCCTTGTCGGCCTCAAGCGTGCTCTTCAGATATTCCGGCATCAGACCGTCAAAACGCGGTTCCAGTTCGGCACGTGCCCTGGTGATCGTATCCACCAGTTCCGTCAGGTTGGCGCGTGTCGTATCGTTGCGAAGTACCCAGGCCGTTGTCGCCTGCAACATCTCGCCGACGAGATGGTAAAACTGGTTCTGCACATCACCCGGCACCTTGTTGTCGAGCGCATCGATGGCATCATAGATCGTGTCGATGTCGAAACCGTCACGCACCGCCACATAGGCGCGCACGATATCGGCAGACGACTTGCCGGTCGTATCAGCCAGACGGCTTACAAACGTGATACCGCCACGATTGATGACATCGTTTGCCAGCAAAGTAGCGACGATTTCACGACGCAGACGATGGCCGGAAATTTCCTCGGCGTAGGTCTTGGTCATACGTTTCGGGAAATAGCCGAACAGAAGCGACTGGAAGTAAGGCTCGTCTGGAAGCTGGCTTGCAACCAGATCATCCGACAGGGACAACTTGGCATAAGCAAGCAGAACCGCCAGTTCCGGTCGCGTCAGCGGCTGGCCTGCCTTCTGGCGTTCAGCCAGCAGCGCATCGGACGGCAGATACTCGACCTTGCGATCGAGAAGCTTGCGGTTTTCCAGCTCCGCCATGAACCGTGCCTGATAAGGCAGTTCAGCCAACCCCTGCCTTTCGCTGAGCGAAAGCGCCAGCGGCTGCAAGTAATTGTTGCGCAGAACCAGTTCGGACACATCGTCGGTCATACTGACCAGAAGTTTGTTACGTGCCGGACGCTTGAGCTTGCCCGAACGCATGGCAGCGGCAAGAGCGATCTTGATGTTGACCTCGACGTCCGAGCAGTTGACGCCCGCAGAATTATCGATGGCATCGGTATTGCTGCGACCACCAGCCAGCGCATATTCGATGCGCCCGCGCTGCGTCACACCGAGGTTTGCACCTTCACCAATCACACGCGCACCAACTTCCGAACCTGTGATACGGATCGCATCATTGGCGCGGTCGCCTACCTGCGCATCCGTTTCAGCGGAAGAGCGGATGTAGGTGCCGATACCGCCGAACCAAAGGAGATCGACCTTCGATTTCAGAATCGCGGTCATGATTTCCTGCGGCGTGCCGGAGGTCTTTTCAAGGCCAATGGCTGCGGCCGCTTCCGGCGACAGGGTGATCGTCTTCTGGCTGCGGCTATAGATGCCGCCGCCAGCCGAAAGCTTGGAACGGTCATAATCCTGCCAGCTCGAGCGTGGCAGCTCGAACAGACGCTTGCGCTCGGCAAAGCCGTCGGCTGGAACCGGGTTCGGGTCGATGAAAATATCGCGATGGTCGAACGCCGCCACCAGCTTGATCTGTTCAGAAAGCAACATGCCGTTGCCGAACACGTCTCCCGACATGTCGCCCACACCGGCGACCGTGAAGGGCTCGGTCTGGATATCCATGTCGAATTCACGGAAGTGCCGCTTCACGGCTTCCCATGCGCCGCGCGCTGTGATGCCCATGCCCTTGTGATCGTAACCGGCGGAACCGCCGGATGCGAAGGCATCGTCCAGCCAGAAATCATGCGCTTGGCTGATAGCATTGGCCGTATCCGAGAAAGTGGCCGTTCCCTTGTCGGCAGCAACGACGAAATAAGGATCGTCATTGTCATGGCGCACGACTTCCGCCGGCGGCACGACATGACCGTCCTCAATATTGTCGGTAACCGACAGGAGCGTGGAGATGAATACCTTGTAGGCATCGCGTCCAGCTTCAAACACTGCATTGCGATCACCGCCGACCGGCAGACGCTTTGGATAAAAACCGCCCTTGGCGCCGACCGGCACGATCACCGCATTTTTGACCTGCTGTGCCTTCACAAGACCCAGTACTTCGGTGCGATAGTCCTGTGCGCGGTCCGACCAGCGCAGACCACCACGGGCGACAGCGCCAAAGCGCAGATGCACGCCTTCCACTTCCGGTCCATAGACGAAGATCTCGCGATAGGGGCGCGGATCCGGCAGACCTTCTACCAGACGCGGATTAAGCTTGAAAGCGAAGGTGACACGTGGCTTGCCGTCGGCGTCCGGCTGGTACGCATTGGTGCGCAGCGTCGCTTCGATCAGATTGCGGAAGCGGCGCAAAATCTGGTCATCGTCAATGCTTGGCACGCCGAGCAAAGCGGTTTCAATACCGTCGACCAGTTTCTTTTCAGCCGCGTCGCGCCGCTTGGCCGAAGGGTTGAAGCGCAGATCGAACAGCGAATAGAGATCGCTGGCGATTTCCGGATAACGGTTCAGCGCTGCAGCGATGAAGCCCTGCGAATAGGCGATACCTGCCTGCTGCAGATAACGACCATAGGAACGCAGAATCATGATCTGACGGGCAGTCAGACGCGCAGTCTGCACCAGCGCGTTATAACCGTCATTGTCGGCCAGACCGTTCCAGACATTGCGGAATACATCTTCCAGCATCTCGCCATCGTCAGAAAGATCAACGGCAGCGCCATAGGCATTCACGAGCTGCATGTCGTGCAGATAGACGGTCGCGCCGTCCTTGCCCGCGTTTAGCAGATCGATGGTCTGCTCGCTGACGACACGGAAGCCCATGTTTTCCAGAAGCGGCACGCGCTGCGACAGCACAACCGGCGCGCCATGATGATAGATTTTCAGCGAAACCGCATCAGGACCATCCGTTCGATAACGATAGAAGTCCACGAAAAGCGGCGCTTCTGCGCTGAGGTCGGCAATGCGTTCCGCGTCGACCAGCGCTTCCGGCGCCGTGAAGATTTCGCGATAGGATGGCGGGAAGCTTGCAGCAAGCGCCACAATCTTTGCGTCGCCGCTGTCAGAGCTCTCCCGCACGGCATCATCCCATGTGCGGACGATGGCACGCACTTCGGCTTCCAGCGCTTCGCGATCCACATGTGGCGTGGAGCGCTCATGACGTCGGATCACGAACTGAACGCGCGTCAGCCCGTTCTGCAGGAAGACCGGGTGGAATTCAAAACTGTCGCCGCCATAGACGTCGACCAGGTAATGACCGATCTTCTCGCGCACGACCGAGTCGTAGCGATCACGCGGGATATAGACCAGCACTGTGGCAAAACGGCCAAAGCGGTCAAGACGCGGAACGGCACGCACACGGGGACGTTCACCAAGCGCCAGGATCAGTTCGGCATTGGCTGTCAGGCTTTCCACATCGATCTGGAAAAGCTCATCACGCGGATATTCTTCCAGCACATTGATGAGCGCCTTGCCCGAATGGTCTTCGGGGTTAAAGCCCAGATGCTTGATGACCGTTTCCGCCTTGGAGCGGATGAACGGAATGCCTGCCACCGAACTCGTATAGGCAACCGAGGTGAAGAGACCGACCAGGCGCAGTTCGCCTATGGCCTCGCCTTTCTCACCGAATATCTTCACGCCGACGTAATCGAGATAAGAGCGGCGATGCACCAGCGAAAGCGAATTCGCCTTCGTCACGATCAGCGGCTCGTTGCTGTCGAGAAACTCTGTTACCTCACGCGGCGTCACCGTGTCATCGTCATCCTTGCGCAGGACGCGGACTTCATTGTCGTTGAGAATACCAAGCGTTTCCTTCACCGGGACCAGTTCACGCTTGTCGCCCTTGCCCTTGAAGGTCAGCTCGCGAAGTCCGAGGAAGATAAAACGGTCGTCGCGCAACCATTCGAGGAATGCGATGGCCTCCGGCATGGCCGGGTCGCCTGTCATTTCACAAACGCGCTTATAGTCGGCGATAGCGCCATCAAGACGCTTCAGCATTGGCTTCCAGTCGCTGACGGCGGAGCGAACCTGTCCGAGTACACGCTTGATCGCAGCCGTCAGATCGGCCCTGGCCTGCTTGTCGAGAACTGGAAGATGAATCTGTACCAAGCTGACACGCTCAACGCCCTTGGCGGGCGCGAGCTGCGTTGCTTCGCCAAGAATGACGAGTTCGTCCTTCTCCTGGGTAATATCCAAAACTGGATGCACGACCATGAAAATCTGGTTGGCATGATCGTTAAGCTCACCCATGATGGAATCGAGCAGGAACGGCATATTGTCGTTGACGATGGTGATGACGCTCACCGGGCGGCCATGGCGTTCGATACCGTTATCGACGCTGATGATGCTCTTGCCCTTGCGATAGGATTCGAGGGCGGCATAGCCGTGACGGGCTGAACTGTCGAGAGCGGCAGCATCGTAAGCGGCCAGATCTTCTGGCGGCGCCCATTCGAAGAGAAGCTGCGAGAAGGCTGTAAGCGCCTTCGACTTTCCTCCCTTCTTTTCCTCCTTGCTTGCCTTGGAACCTTTAACCTTGCTCGACCGATCCTGCTTTGCAGTCACGTCGGATACTCCTGTCATGATGGCAATGCGCGCCAAACTAGCAGATTAGGCCTCAGATTCGATGGCAAATAGTTGGAGACAACCAAAAATTTCCCGAAAAGTCCCAGAAAGCGTATTAAATCCATTTAATTTGGAACAAAACTTCGGAAACTTCCCGCAAATTTTCGGAAAATGTCGGCGATTTCCGCGCCTGAGTGCCAAAACCTACGCAAACGGGCCAAGCCACAAGCAGGCTCCGCCACATTTCAGACTAAAGTTGCAGATGATTCTGATAAAAATTCCAACCGGTCACAGTTCGATCAGATGGTCATCAAGCTCGTTGGCATTCTCCGGTCCCGCCGGAAAATGTTTCTCCAGCAGAAGCCTGGCCTGGCCGATGGCCAGCACGAACCCTTCCGCCACTTGCGCGCGGGAGGCGTGATGGATGAGCGTCGCGACGATTGCATTCCATTCGTCCTGTTCGACACGCGCATGGATGCCCGCATCGGCGATCACCTCAGCGTAATGTTCCGCCATTGAAACGAAGAGCAGAATGCCGGTGCGATGTTCGGTGATATGCACATTGCGCGCCAGAAACTGCTGTAGCGCGTTGAGATGCGCACGCTTGTAACGGATGCGGCGCGGCACCAGCAACATGCGGATTGCAGGAAAAAACCACAACACCAGCATTGCGGTCAGGAACGCTGCCAGCACAGCAAGTCCGAACATGGGCAGGCGGATATCAAACCAGTACCAATGGGCGAGAAAGGCTGCGACAACCGAAGCGATCAGGATACCGCAGGTCGCAACAAAGCCCGCCGCAAAGAAATAGTCGTCGCTCGAGCGCGCAAGAACGGCATATATTTCGCCGCTGGTTTCGGCTTCCGCCTTGCGGATAGCCTCGGCTATGCGGGCATGGTCCTCGGCGCCAATCAGTGTGTGGTGCTTCATCGTTGCGTCTCCCTACCAGCTACCCGAAGCGCCACCGCCACCCGATGAGCCGCCTCCGCCGGAGAAACCACCGCCTCCGCCACCGGACGACCAGCCACCGCCGCCCCAGCTTCCACCACTCCTGCCGCCAGAGCTGCCGCCGCGATTGTTGTAATCCACGACCATGCCGAGCCACTGATATTTGCCCGGCCCGATCTTGCGCCCGAAAACCGGCGTCAGGATCGCCATGCCGAAACCACCGAAGAAGATCAGGCACCAGAAGGTGATGAAGACGACAAAGACCCAATCAATATCATCCGAGCTTGACTGCACATTGCGCTTGGCCCGCGCTTCAAGCTCGGCCGCATCGCCGGAGAGCACAGACAGAATGCCGTCCACGCCCTGCACGATACCGTTCGAGTAATTGCCGTTGCGAAATTCGGGAATGATGGTGCCATTGATGATGACGCTTGAAAGCGCATCGGTCATGACGCCTTCGAGACCATAGCCGACCTCGATCCGCACCTTGCGGTCATTGGGTGCAACAACCAGCAATATCCCGTTGTTTTCCTGTTTCTGTCCCAGCGCCCAGGCACGGAACAAACGGTTGGAATAGGTTTCGATGTCTTCACCATTAAGGCTCGGGACTGTCACCACGACCACCTGATCCGACGACCTCGCTTCGAAATCGGCGAGCTTCTGGGTCAGTTGCTGGCGCTGAGCCGGATCGATGATCCCCGCCGCATCCACCACGCGGCCAGTCAAGACCTGTGCGGGTTTCGACGCATCCTGTGCAAGGGCGGCCGTGTGCAGTGTCAGTGCCGCAGCAACCAGCAGGAGAGCGAGCGCAAGCCGATAAAGCGGCCATCGAAAGCCGCTAAAATCACGCGGGAGTGCTGCGTTCGCCCCAAAACGCTTCATGAAACGCGCCGTCAGTTAAAGTTTACTTTTGGCGCGGACTGACTGGCTGCATCGGCGCTGAAGCTTTGCATAGGCTGCGCATCGCGATACCAGATCCACGTCCAGATCATTGTCGGCATGGTCCGCAACGACGTATTGTAGACGCGAACCGCCTCGATATAGTCGCGGCGGGCGACAGCGATGCGGTTTTCAGTGCCTTCAAGCTGTGACTGCAATGCAAGGAAGTTCTGGTTGGCCTTCAGGTCCGGATAACGCTCGACAACCACCATCAGGCGCGACAGAGCGCTCGTCAAATTGGCCTGGTTATCCTGAAATTGCTTGAAGAGCTCTGGATTGTTAAGCGTTTCCGGCGTGATCTGCACTTGTGTCGCCTTGGCGCGCGCCTCAATCACAGCCTGCAGGGTTTCCTGTTCGTGGGCAGCGTAACCCTTCACGGTCTCAACCAGATTGGGTACGAGGTCGGCGCGGCGCTGGTACTGGTTCTGCACCTCGCCCCAAGCGGCTTTCGCCTTTTCCTCATTGGTCGGGATCGTGTTGAAACCGCATGCCGACAGCAGCGGAACCAAAACAGCCAGACCAAGGGCGATGAGAATTCGGCGGCCAGAGGCAGCGAGAGAGAAAGAAGTGGCGACAGTCGCAGCCGACATGGACTTCTCCTGAAAAGAGCGCTTTGCCAAGCGCCGGGGAAACAAATTCGTCACCCGCATATGCATGTTTACGCAATTGCGAGTCGACAAATCAACAAGATAAGCGATTTTGGCGGCGCGTCCAGCCCATTCAAAATGACTGGTTAAAAAGAAAAAGCGGCGAATTGCTCCGCCGCTTTCTCAAAATGCAGAATTGCAAAAGATTATTCGCTTGCAGCTTCTTCAGCCGGAGCAGCAGCGGCTGCAGCAGCTTCAGCGGCCTTTGCAGCGGCTTCTTCTTCAGCCTGCTTGGCCATGGCCAGACGTTCCTGAGCCTTCTTGCCCGGCTCACCCTTCGTCGGGTTGCTGCGGGCCGGACGCTTTGCAAGGCCAGCCTGATCGAGGAAGCGCAGAACGCGATCGGTCGGCTGTGCGCCCTGTGCAATCCAATGCTGGATGCGATCGGCGTCGAGCTTCACGCGTTCAGCGTCCTTGGCCAGCATCGGGTTCCATGCGCCAACGGTTTCGATGAAGCGGCCGTCACGTGGGCTGCGAACGTCGGCAACAACGATGTGGTAGTAAGGACGCTTCTTGGAGCCAGCGCGGGCCAGACGAATCTTCAGAGACATTTTTTCTTTCCTTTAGACAATTGCTTCGCCCGAGGGATGGCCGGGGCAAAACGGGTTAGACCGTCGATACGGTTGTTAGTTTCCGCCGTGGTTTGCGGCGGCATGCTCATGATGCCGAATGACTTCCTTCACGATGAAGTTCAGGAATTTTTCGGCGAAATCGGGATCGAGATGGGAATCGACTGCAAGGGCGCGCAGACGTTCCACCTGACGCTTTTCGCGAGCCGGGTCGGCAGGCGCCAGACCGCGCTCGGCCTTCAGCACACCGACAGCCTTGGTGCAGCGAAAACGTTCTGCCAGCATATGGATCAGCGCTGCATCGATATTGTCGATGGAGGCGCGCAGTGCCAGAAGTTCAGCCGGTACAGTGTTCTGTTCGTCGCTCATGATGTTCACTTCTTCTTCGGAAGACCGGGAAGGCCGCCACCAAGACCCGGAAGCTTGGGGCCACCCAAGCCCGGAAGACCTCCTCCGGGAAGGCCCGGCAAGCCGCCGCCGGGAAGGCCCTTGGTGAGGCCCGCAGCTTCCGCCTGCTTGGCCAGCGCTTCAAGTTGCTTGGGGTCCATCTTGGAGAGATCGGGCATGCCACCCATACCGCCCCCAAGGCCACCCAGCCCCATCTTGTTGGCAAGTCCGCCCATCATCTGCTTCATCATGCCGCCTTTGCCCTTGCCCATGACTTTCATCATGTCGGCCATCTGGCGATGCATCTTGAGAAGCTTGTTGATGTCAGCAGCAGTCGTACCGGAACCTTTGGCAATGCGCTGCTTGCGGCTGTGCTTGAGAATATCGGGATTGGCACGCTCGGCCTTGGTCATCGAGCCAATGATTGCAAGCTGGCGGTCGAACACCTTGTCATCAAGACCAGCTGCTGCTGCCTTGTCCTTCATTCCACCCATGCCGGGCATCATACCCATGATGCTGCCCATGCCGCCAAGCTTTTTCATTTGGCCCAACTGATCGGCAAGATCATTGAGATCGAACTTGCCCGATTGCATCTTTTTGGCCATCGCCGCGGCTTTTTCCGCATCGATATTTTCAGCGGCTTTTTCCACGAGCGAAACAATGTCGCCCATACCAAGAATACGGTCCGCAATGCGCTTCGGATAGAATTCCTCGAGCGCATCCATCTTTTCGCCGGTCGCGATCAGCTTGATCGGCTTGCCGGTGATGGCGCGCATCGAAAGCGCTGCGCCGCCGCGGCCATCGCCATCCATACGGGTCAGGACAATACCGGTGATGCCGACACGATCATCGAAATTGCGCGCCAGATTGACAGCATCCTGACCGGTCAGGCTGTCAGCCACGAGCAGGATTTCATGCGGATTGGCAGCCTTGCGGATATCCGCCATCTCCACCATCAGCGGCTCGTCAATATGCGTACGGCCTGCTGTATCGAGAATGACGACATCGTGCGCACCAAGCTTTGCAGCCTGTACAGCGCGCTTGGCGATTTCCACCGGCGACTGACCGGCAATGATCGGCAGGGTATCGACGCCGGTCTGGATGCCAAGCTGGCGGAGCTGTTCCTGTGCGGCAGGACGGCGCGTATCAAGCGACGCCATCAGCACCTTCTTGCGCTGACGCTCGGTCAGGCGCTTGGCAATCTTGCCGGTGGTCGTCGTCTTACCCGACCCCTGCAAACCAACCATCATGACGACGACAGGTGCCGGCGCGTTCAGGTCAATCGCAACGCCTTCAGTGCCGAGCATCTCGACAAGCTCGTCATGGACGATCTTGACGACCATCTGACCGGGCTTGATGCTTTTCAGGATTTCTGCACCGACCGCTTTTTCACGCACCTTGTCGGTGAAGGAGCGAACCACTTCCAGCGAGACGTCGGCTTCGATCAGCGCGCGGCGCACTTCGCGCAGCGCCGCGGTCACGTCGGCTTCGGAAAGAGCGCCGCGTCCGGTGAGGCCGTTCAGGATGGAGCCAAGACGCTCCTGAAGTGATTCAAACATCGAGTTATCCTTATATCCGGGAATAGGCGGGAGGCTTCATCCGGGATAGATCGTCCCGCTTATCTGCCAGTTCAAGAAGCAACCAAAGCGATACAGCACCCGAGGGCGCATCGCGCTGTCGGATGTGGACCTCCGGGATCGCTTTATACCATTATGGGTCCCGGTCGGTGGCTCGCGTTCTGAAGATCGCGGATAGATTGGGCTTCGCTTTAAGGCGGTCGGCCCGCAATGTCAAGCAAAAGGCCTGAAAATCACCGAAACCGGCCCGGTTCATGCGCAGGGCCGGTTTCGCAATTGTTGCCGTTTTACTGTGCCGCCACACCGGCTAACGGATCACCGATGCCGAGCACATAAAGACCAATCATCAGCAGGGTTCCCGCCAGCACCACATAATAGATCGTGGGAATGACGGTCATGCGAAGGGTTGTGCCTTCACGTCCCAGCAAGCCGACTGTAGCCGAGGCAGCAACCACGTTGTGGATCGCGATCATGTTGCCTGCCGCAGCACCCACCGACTGACCGGCAACCATCAACGCACCGGAAACGCCAAGCCCTTCCGCCACGCCATACTGGAACTGGCTGAGCATGAGGTTCGACACGGTGTTGGACCCGGCGAGAAACGCCCCCAGCGCACCAACAGACGGCGCAAAGAACGGATAGACATTTCCAACTTCCACAGCCACCCAATCGGCAACCATCAGCGGCATGCTGACCAGATCCTTACCATTGACGCCGGAATTGATCATGACGCGCACCATTGGCACGGTGAACAGAAGCACGAAGCCCGCACCCGCCAGCGTCTTGGTGCTTTCGCCGAAAGCCTTGCCGAATTGCCCGCCATTCATGCGATGCATGAAGAAAGTAATCAGGCAGACGATGACCAGGAGACCGCCCGGCAGGAAAAGCGGCGTGAAATCGCCACCAATCCCGGTTTCGCCCATGATGTCCTTGGCAACAAAAGTGACCGATTTCAGCGCACTACCCACGGACGGGACTGTACGGCTGACGACCAGGAATATTGCCAGAAGAATGTACGGCGTCCACGCCAGTGCGAGCGGGATTTTCTTCGACGTCAGTTCATCAAGCTTGATCTGAACGCTGCCGACCCATCCCGCTGGCCATTCTGAGGCAGGAGCAAAATCCCATTTTTCCTTCGGCATCAGAAAACCGGCGCGCGCCGCAAATGTCGCCAACGTAAGCCCAACGAGGCCGCCAATCATGGACGGAAATTCGGCGCCGAGGAAAACCGCGCTCAGCACATAGGGAATAGTGAACGAGAAGGCCGCAAACAGCGCAAAGGGAAAAATGGCAAGACCTTCGGTCCAGGAGCGATTGCGCCCGAAGAAACGGGTCATGATGACGACCAGGAACAAAGGCATGAACGTGCCACAGAGCCCGTGCAGGATAGCCACTTCCGATGTGATGATATGGAAGAACTGTTCCCAGCTCGACCCGACACCCTGCAATTGCGCCGTCAGCACTTCGCGATTGAGACCCGACTGGACGCCGACGATAAGCGGCGTACCGACAGCACCGAACGATACCGGCGTGGACTGGATGATCAGTCCGAAAGTAACAGCGGCAAGGGCCGGAAATCCGACAGCCACCATCAGCGGCGCAACGACGGCGGCAGGCGTGCCGAAACCCGATGCGCCTTCGATGAACGAACCGAACAGCCAGGCAATCAGAAACACCTGAATGCGGCGGTCCGGGCTGATCTGGGCAAAGCCGGAGCGGATCGCAGAAATGCCGCCCGAATATTTCAGCGTGTTGAGAAGCAGAATCGCCCCGAAAATAATCCAGAGCAGACCCGCCGTCTGGATCAGCCCCTGAATGGTCGAGGCAATGACGCGGTTTCCGCTCATGCCCCAGATCGCCATGGCGATCACCACGGTCAGCACGTAGGTCACCGGCATCGCAATGCGAGCCTGAATGCGAAATCCAACCAGCATGACGCCGGCTACGAGAATTGGCAGAAATGCAAATAGCGCAAGAAACCCGTTCGACATGTGGCGTCCTCCCCGTCAATGTCACGAACTTTCAGATTCAACTATGCGGCAGGTGGTAAATATATTTTACCAGCTCGGCTATAAGCAATAGGTATGAAAGCCACCGCTTCCAAGCGAAAAAATGCCATTCGCATCGCCGTTGATGCCAACAAAAGCTTGCTGTTTCTGTATAGAAATGCTTGTAGACTCGGCATTTTGCACCTGCCTCTGCACGCTTTGCCGTTGCCGCATGACATTTGGCATAAGGAATGGCAAATTCGCGTTGAGGTCGAATCAACTCCAAAGGAGAAACGAATGGCATTGGTTGCCAAGGGCCGGTCTTGGACGGCAGCAGCAGTTCTTGCAATGGGCATGATGACGGGAACAGGCATTGCCGAGGCAGCCCAGTGCGGCAATAATGCCGCCGGTTATAATGCCTGGCTCCAGCAGACCCTGAAGGAAGCGCCATCGCGCGGCGTTGGCAGAGCAGGCATCAATGCGCTTGCCAACACCAAATATGCGCAGGCTACCATCAATGCCGACCGCAATCAGAAGAGTTTCAAGCTCTCCTTCGAAGATTTCATGAAGAAGCGCGGAGCGGAAACGATCATCAAGCGCGGTCGCGCACATAAACAGCAGAACGCTGCTCTTTTTGCGGCGATCGAAAAGCGCTACGGCGTTCCAGCCGGCCCACTGATCGCGATCTGGGGCATGGAAACCGGATTTGGGTCCCATCTTGGCAAGCAGCACACGCTGTCGGCTGTTGCAACGCTGGCTTATGACTGCCGCCGTTCCGAGTACTTCACCGGCCAGCTTTATGCGGCCCTCAAGCTTGTCGATCAGGGTGATCTCAGCCCGCAGGCTGTCGGCGCGATGCACGGTGAAGTCGGCCAAACCCAGTTCATGCCGGCAAACGTCCTGAAGTATGGTGTCAGCGGTTCGGGCGGCGCCCATTTCGACCTGCGCAACAAGGCGGACGCGCTCTATTCGACCGCGAACTTCCTCGTCGGCCATGGTTGGAAGCGCGGCGCAGGCTATCAGCCGGGCGAACCGAACTACGGCGCGATCCAGGGCTGGAATGCTGCACAGGTCTACCAGCGCGCCATTGCCGTGATGGGCAAAGCCATCGACGGTAAGTAGGAATCAAGGCTGAAACCGTAATTTCGCTTTGAAATTGTCACGGAAAAGCCTCAGGATTCATAGAATAGCCCCAAAATTTGGGGCTATTTTTGTATGTTTTGTCGCGAATTTTGGCGTTTTGGAACCAAAAACGTCAAATTCAGCCGCCCAGAATATGACAAAACGGCCCCTCTCGATCTGAGAGGAGCCGTTTCAGGTAACCTTTTTCTGAGAGCTGGATCAGGCCGGGTCTGGCCGCTTGAAATCGCCCGTCTGTTGATCCATCACCCACAGCTCGCCGGTCGAAATATCGAACCAAGCGCCATGCAGGGTGAGCTTGCCCTTCTTCTCCAGAATATCGACGCAGGGAAAAGTGCGCAGATTGTTGAGGGAGTAGCGGATCGAGATACGCTCGAGCGCAGTTTGACGCTCGCTTTGGGTCATGAGCTGGTTGCCGCTGATGGATTCAGCAGCAGGGGCGATCAGGCTCATCCACTTACCGATGAAATCCCCCGGCGAAAGCGGTGCGCTTTCGGTGTCGAGTGCGGCCTTGATGCCGCCACAACGGCCATGGCCCATAACGACGATGTTCTTCACCTTGAGGCTTTGGACCGCAAACTCCAGTGCGGCCGAAGCCGCATGATATTCGCCGTCGGGCTCATAGGGTGGAATGAGGTTGGCGACGTTGCGCAGGACGAAGATTTCGCCAGGTGCCGTATTGAAGATGGTTTCGGGAGCCGCTCGCGAATCACAACAAGCGACAACCAGGGTTTCCGGCGATTGCCCTTTATCCGCCAAATGGCGATAACGTGAGGTTTCGTGGGCAAAATGCTCGCGCATGAAGGTCCGATAACCGGCGAGAAGTGTGTCTGGAAGATCAACCATATTTTCCCAATATCCCTATCGAAAACCGAGATCAATCAAAATGCATCAAAGGAGCTGCGTCCAATTGGACGCACGATCCCTTTCGCTTTCTTGCAAGCTTCTCAAGCCCATATCGCAATGAGATGAACGAAGACGTCGCTGCTGCGTTGGTGCTGAAATTCAAAACAGAGGCACAAGCCAAATTTGTCAAGCGCGCAATCCCTTGGTTGGATGCATCAGGCGCCGCGTCTGCACCATGGCCATCGGCGTGGCGAGGCTTGAAGCATCGGCCTCGAGCATCAGCTCGTCCGCTCCGCGCTTTGCCGAACGCGCCATGATCTCGAACACTGCCGCAGTTGTGCTTTGCAGCATCTTTTCCTCCGCCATACCGGACAGGCGTCGCGCCAGAAACACGGCGGAGGTTAGATCGCCGAGACCATTGGTCGGCCCATCGACACGGCGATGTTCGGCCATCAGCGCCATGGTTGGCGTGAGCAGAATATTGCCAATGCTGCCACTCATCAGAGGAAAGGCTGAAGTGACCAACATGGTTGCCGGACCGGCATCCAACGCCGCTTCCATCAGGGCGGTATTGTCTTCCAGCGGAACGCCGGTCAGCCATGAAAGCTCGAAACGATTTGGCGTCGCTATATCGGCGAGCGGCAGAAGCTTGTCACGAATACCCATGGCAGTCGCTTCAGGCACATAGAGCCCCTTCTCATCACCGATGACCGGATCGCACAGGTAGACGGCCTCCGGGTTTTTCGCCTTCACGGCTTTGACCAGCTCGGCAACGGCTGCTGCCTGCTCTGGATGGCCGAGATAGCCGGTCAGGACAGCCCCCACTTCACCAAGCCAGGGTGCGCGCTGAAGATCCTGCATCAGGCGTGCAAACTCTTCCGCCGGCGGCACGATGCGTCCAGCAGGCCCATGGCCTGGATGCCATGGCAGCACCACGGTCGGCACGGCCCAGACGGGGAAACCCAGCGTTTCCAATGCGAAAACGGCGGCTCTATTGCCAACCGATCCACGCACGACATGGCTTGAGATGACAATAACGGTTGTCGCATCCGAAGGCGCAGAAGGCGTCATTGGGTACCTAGCTTTGCATGAGATAGAAAATGAGCCAGACGATGATCGCCAGCGTGATGAGGAAGCCGAGCCCGCGCCCGACACGCGTGGCCCAAAGCTCAATGGGATCATGTTCGGGCGCGTCGGTTGCCGCCAGATGGCGCGCGGTGCGGGAAAACCCACGCCGCACGATGCCTTCGGCACCAGTCTGCTCGCGTTCGAGCCGGTCGAGAATACGCCGGGCCTCTTCCTGACGTTCGCGTCCCGGCCCGCCGCCTTCCCCTATCCCCGCCTGCTGGCGCTCGCCCATGCTCTGCCTGCCCTTATCTGAATTTCCAGGCACAGCATCACGTCCAAAGGGGCATTCTGCAAGCAGAATATTGCGGGTTCAGGCGAGCTTTATGATGAGTTTTCCGAAATTGCCGCCTTCCAACAAGGAAATGAATGCTTTCGGCGCATTCTCCAGCCCATCGACAATATCTTCGCGATAACGCACTTGACCATCGGCAATCCACTTCACCATGTCATGGTAAAAGGCTGGCCTCTGATCAGCGAAATCGCGCTGGATAAAGCCGCGAATGGTCAGGCTTTTTGACAAAATATCCCGCATCACCAGCGGCAGGCGATCTGGTCCATCGAATGCCCCACTCTGATTATATTGCGCGATCAGGCCGCAGACTGGCATGCGCGCAAATTGGTTCAGCAGCGGAAACACCGCATCGAAGACCTTGCCGCCAACATTTTCAAAGTAAACGTCAATGCCCTTCGGGCAAGCGTCAGCCAGTTCCTGCGCGAAATTGTGGCTGCGATGATCAATCGCCGCGTCAAAGCCGAAATCATCAATCAGCGCCCTGCATTTATCCGGTCCGCCAGCAATACCAACGGCGCGGGCGCCCTTCATCCGGGCAATCTGCCCGACAGCAGAACCGACCGGGCCGGTTGCGGCGGCAACCACGACAGTCTCGCCCGGTTTCGGCTGGCCGATGGTCAGCAGGCCGGAATAGGCGGTAAAGCCCGGCATGCCGAGAACGCCAAGCGCTGTCGTTACAGGGGCTTCCTTCGGGTCGAGCTTGCGCAAGGACGAAGCATCGGCGACCGCATAATCCTGCCAGCCCGAATGGGAAAGCACGAAATCGCCCGGAGCAAAGCCCGCACTCCTGCTCTCAACGACTTCGCCGACCGTGCCGCCCTCCATCACATCGCCGATGGCCACCGGCGCGGCATAGGATTTGGCCGCACTCATCCGGCCGCGCATATAGGGATCGAGCGACAGATAGCGCACTCTCAGCAGAACCTCGCCGTCACCGGGGCTCGGGATTGCTGTTTCCTCCAGCCGGAAGTTTTCTGCGGTGGGCCGACCTTCCGGTCGCGATGCCAGCACGATGCGGCGGTTGATCTTTTCGCTCATGAACGGAACTCCTGACAGTATGATCGGACTTCGAGCTTTGTTTATTTAGGGCGAGGACCGGAAAAGTTGAGCTTTTGCAATCGGGATCAAGTTATATATCGACAGCAGGCACCTGGCGTGAAACGCTGTTCCAAAGCCGGTGATTTTGCGCAACGCACAACCCTTTTTGCAATTCGTTCCAGCCTTGAGAAAATCGGCATGAATCAGGACAAACTATTTCTATTGAAACCGGGTTTTCAAGATCCGGCTTATCCAGGCCAGCTTTTCTATTGCTGGCATTGCGCTCTCATTGAGGGTGTTCTGGCTTCTTTTCCGGCACTGGGAGACAGGCTTGATATAGAGCGCATCGACTGGCCGCGCCCGCGCAAGACCGTCATAGAGCTGGCAGGTGAAGACAACCAGAACCTGCCCTTGCTGATTTTGAAGGACGGCGACCGCTCCCCCTTCGAGACGGGCATGCATGACGGTCGTTCGCTGATCGACGACCCGCACAAGATATTGGCCGCCCTTGCAGAGCGACACAGATTTCCGCAGCCACATCCATAACACAAAAACCCCGCCACAAGGGCGGGGCTTTGCTTGGGGGGCCGTATGGGTGCCTGTCACCTCATCCCGGGGAGACGCCCTGAGCATGTCGAAGGGCGCCGTCTCGATGGACTAGGTGATAAGCGCCATGTTTACTTCATCGTCGGGATAACGAATTCCGCGCCATCCTTGACGCCAGACGGCCAGCGCGAAGTGACGGTCTTGGTCTTGGTATAGAAGCGGAATGCATCCGGGCCATGCTGGTTGAGATCGCCGAAGCCGGAAGCCTTCCAGCCGCCGAAGGTGTAATAGGCGATCGGAACCGGGATCGGCACGTTGATGCCGACCATGCCGACCTGTACGCGGCTGGCGAAATCGCGGGCCGCATCGCCGTCGCGGGTGAAGATCGCAACGCCGTTGCCATATTCATGATCGTTCGGCAGAGCCAGCGCTTCCTCGTAGTTCTTGGCACGCACGACCGAGAGAACCGGACCGAAGATTTCTTCCTTATAGATCCGCATGTCAGGCGTCACATGGTCGAACAGGCAGCCGCCCATATAGAAACCGTCTTCGTAGCCCTGCATCTTGAAGTTACGGCCATCGACGACCAGCTTCGCGCCTTCTTCGACACCCAGATCAACATAGCCACGCACGCGGTCGAGCGCTGCCTTGGTGACCAGCGGACCGTAATCAGCGGAATTGTCGGTGGAGGTGCCGATCTTCAGCGCTTCGACGCGCGGAATGAGCTTTTCCATCAGGCGGTTGGCGGTGTCTTCACCGACCGGGACGGCAACCGAAATCGCCATGCAGCGTTCGCCAGCCGAACCATAGCCCGCGCCGATCAGCGCATCGACGGTCTGGTCCATGTCGGCATCCGGCATGATGAGAAGATGGTTCTTCGCACCGCCGAAGCACTGCACGCGCTTGCCGTTCGAGCAGCCGCGGCCATAAATGTACTGCGCAATCGGCGTGGAGCCGACAAAGCCGATGGCCTGGACGTCTGGATCGTCGAGCAATGCATCGACCGATTCCTTGTCGCCGTTGACGACGTTGAAGATGCCTGCCGGAAGACCGGCTTCCATGAACAGTTCGGCAAGGCGCATCGGCACACCCGGATCGCGTTCGGATGGCTTCAGCACGAAGGCGTTGCCGCATGCAATCGCGGGGCCAGCCTTCCAGAGTGGGATCATGGCCGGGAAGTTGAATGGCGTGATGCCAGCAACGACGCCGAGCGGCTGGCGCATGGAATAGGTATCGATGCCCGTACCGGCATTGTCGGTGAACTCACCTTTCAGCATATGCGCCGCACCGAGGCAGACTTCCACCACTTCAAGACCGCGCTGGATGTCGCCCTTGGCGTCGGCAATGGTCTTGCCGTGTTCGCGGGCCAGCAACTCGGCCAGGCTGTCATATTCGGCTTCGACCAGTTCGATGAACTTACGCAGGATGCGAACGCGGCGCTGCGGATTGGTCGCCGCCCAAGCTGGCTGTGCCGCCTTGGCGTTTTCGACCGCCGCGCGCACTTCTTCCTTGGTGGCAAGCGCCACCTTGCCCTGCACCGAACCGTCGAGCGGCTGGAAGACGTCCGCCGTGCGGCCGCTCTTGCCTGCCACATGCTTGCCGCCGATGAAATGTCCGATATTGCGCATCGAAGAACCTCCCTGATGGTCGCTTTGAGGAGCCACACGACTCCCATCGTTGACGCCATCTTGACTCTGCAAATTCGTGATTGCAAGACATGGAAAAGCGTATCCGTTGTGCGTTTTTTGTAGTACGGATGAAACCATGAACTGGGATGATATTCGCATTTTTCTGGCTGTTGCTCGTTCCGGCCAGATTCTGGGCGCAGCCAAGAGGCTTGGCCTTAACCACACCACCGTCGCACGGCGGCTGACCGCGCTTGAAACCGCGCTCTCCACCACACTTTTGACGCGCCGCACCAACGGCTCGACTCTGACGCAGGCAGGCGAGGAATTTCTGCTTGCCGCCGAACGCATGGAAGCCGAAATGCTTTCCGCCCGCTCGCATGTGGGCAATGCCGATATTGCCGTTTCCGGCACGGTACGCATCGGCGCGCCAGACGGGTTCGGGGTCAATTTCCTGGCGCCCCGTCTGGCGCGGCTGACACAGAAATACCCGGACCTGACAATTCAGCTTGTGCCCGTGCCACGCTCCTTTTCGCTGTCACGACGCGAGGCCGACATCGCCATTACGGTCGAACGCCCGGAACAAGGCAGGCTGATCGCGCGAAGGCTCGTCGATTACACGCTCGGTCTCTATGCGCATCGCAGCTATCTGGAGGCAAACGGCACGCCGGAAAATGCCGAGGATCTCGTCCGGCACCGGCTCATCGGCTATGTGGAAGATCTCGTCATCAATCCATCGCTGGCCTATGCGCCGGAAATCAGCCGCGACTGGAAGCCGGCTTTTGAAGTGTCCAGCGCGCTTGGGCAGGTCGAGGCCGTACGAGCTGGTGCGGGCATCGGCATTCTTCACGCCTTCATCGCCCGGGCTGATCCCGATCTCGTGCCCATTCTGCCGGACCGGGTGATCCGTCGCGCCTACTGGCTTGCCTATCACGAATCCGCCCGCACACTGCGGCGCGTCACCGCCATATCGGCCCTGATTTCCGAACTGGTGGAAAGCGAAAAGTCGCTGTTCAGCTAAATCAATTGAGCCGCATATAGGCGATCATAACGCCGACGATCATCGCAGCCGGAACGAACAAGGCGTCGAGCCCGATGAAATAGTGACCAAGACCGCCACCGACCGCGCCCAGCATCAGGGACAGCCAGACCGCCACATGCTGCAGCCATCGCCATTTCGGCGTTTCACCGCGCAGTGAACAGGCGAGATCGGCGGCGGCGTTGAAGAGCGTACCGGTCACATAGGTCACGCCGAGACGCGCCGCGCCTATGGGCTGCACCGCTGCGTTCTGCGCGCCCATGGCTGCGGCAAGCAGCAATACCGGCTGGACCAGCAATGCACCCTCGCGCCGCAGCACACCGACCAGCAACAGGATCGCCACCACACTCGCCATTACATAGAGGCTGCCCCAGCGCCCGTAAGCACGCACCACCAGCGTGCCGAAGAAGGCGCCAGAGAAGAACAGCACGATCAGGACAGCGGGAAACCAGACCAGCACCTCGCCCTGCACACCGGGCTGCCCCGCCAGCGCCACACCGAGCTGCGTGGTGTTGCCGCTCATGAATGATGCGAAAAAACCGCCCAGTTGCAGGAAAGCAATCGCATCAACGAAACCAGCCGATGCCGTGAGAACCAGACCGAGCGAAAGTTTGGAATTCGGTGTCATGGGATTGAACTTCAAAATCAAGAAACCCGGCTTTCGGGAAGCCGGGCCTGTTCAGAAGAATATTTACAAGTCAGGCGCGTTTAACGATGCGCAGGATTATCAGGAGGATGGCCGCGCCGATGAAGGCATTGACGATCGAGGCGACAATGCCTCCGCCGACGGAGAATCCAAGACGCGGCAGCAGCCACCCTGCAAAGAATGCGCCAATCACGCCAACGATGATGTTGCCGATCAGGCCGAAACCGCCGCCCTGCACAACCTTGCCCGCCAGCCAGCCGGCGATAAGACCCACAAAAAGAAATACGAGAAGACTTCCAACATCCATGCGTTTTTCTCCCTCTCACAACGCAACCGGTTGGTGCGCCTGCAGCGAGTTGACTATATGTTGGGCGGCGGCACAAGGGGGCGCGGACGCATCCCCCTGTTAAATCAGGCCGCTAGATGCCGGAAAACCGCAACGACTTCCTCGTAGACCTTGCGCTTGAACGGCACGATCAGCCCGGGCAGATCGGCCATCGGCTTCCATTCCCAGCGGTCGAATTCGGCTGTATGGCCGCCGGGGGGCGGGTTGATGGCGATTTCGCTCTCATCACCCTCGAAGCGATAGGCAAACCACTTCTGCGTCTGGCCGCGATACTTACCCTTGAGCGCCTGGCCGACCAGATGCGGCGGCAGGTCGTAATTGATCCAGTCTGACGCTTCTTCGAGCAGCGATACCGACTTCATGCCGGTTTCCTCGTAAAGTTCGCGGATCGCGGCCTCGACCGGCTCCTCGCCCTTGTCGATACCGCCCTGCGGCATCTGCCAGAGCTGGGTCGCGCCGTCCATCTCGTCGCCGGGGATGACAATACGGCGGCCAGCCCAGACCAGACCGGCCCCGTTCAGCACCATCAGCCCGACGCAGGGACGATAAGGCAGGCTTTCAGGATCGACAGGGCCTTTATGTTTCGACATGACATTCTCCATGATATGTTATTGCCGTTCAGGATCGCGGACCAGCGCCGACACCGGCACTATTTCGATGCCGCGCTTCTTGACCTCATTTGACCATTCCGCAACTGCATCGACAGTCACCGCGAAGGCCGAGCCGGTGCCGATGGCGCTACCATTGGCGCGCGCGGTTCGTTCCAGCTCGTCAAGGCGATTGAGGATCGCGCCGCGCTCCTGCTCCGCATCGATCAGAATATCCGCTGCCGCAAAAGGCACCGCTTCACTTCCGGCGATCCTGTCGGCCTGGCTGCGCGCCGAAGTTCCGTCGTCAAGATAATAGAGGCCGCGCTTTCCGATCTCGCCAAGAACCGGCGAAAAGACTTCCGTTTCGGATGTAAAACGCGCGCCCATGTAATTCATCACACCGGCATAATTGGTCATCCGCGACAGGGCCCACAGCAAGGAAGCCTGATTTTTCTTAGGCCCATCATCCACCGTCAGCGTATTGCGACCGGGGTTGACGCGCGGATAGTCAAAAGGCTCCATCGGCAATTGCAGCACAAGTTCATGACCGTTTTGCCGGGCTGCCTGCATCCAGCGCTGCAAACTGTTGCCCTGTGGTGCAAATCCGAGTGTGATTTCCGGCGGCAGCTTCTCGACCGCCTCCATGCTGCCGGTCTGTGACAGTCCGAGACCGCCAATGACCAGGGCCACCCGTGCGCCGCGCGCGCCAGACCATCCGGCCGCGTAAGCATCCATCGGACGCAGGCCGTCCGTCCCACGCACCGGAAGCGGACCGGCGGGGCTTTGCTCGACCAGCGCCTGTTCCGGCAGATGGGCAACGCGCTTATCCTGTCCGGGTTGATGCGTGTTCTGTATCACCACCACATTGCCTTCCGCCATACCGGCAGAGACATGTGGCATGTCCGGCGTGACCTTGATGATGGCAGGTCCCGAGCGAGTGCTTGTCCCGCGCAGTGCGCTGCCGGGCGGCGGCGTGTTACCGGTGGTGGGTTTCACTTCGGTCCCGGCGGCTGGCGCATCGGCTTGCGCCGGTTGCATAGCGGCGGTTTCCGTTTTGCGAAAAGCCGCCAAGTTGCTCTGCCAGATGGCAAACACCGCGCCCCCGGCAAGGCAAAGCCCGCCAAGAATGGCAAGGCCAACCATGGAAGAACGAAAAGCGCGGGAGCTTACGCTCCCGCGCTTTTGCGGTTTCTTGTCCAGTCCTAGCGGGCTGTTCAGATCCAGCATTGAGCGATCAGTTCAATACGCCCTTCTTCGGATCCGGCGGGAATGCGGCATTCGCCACTTCGCCACGCAGGAGCTTGAAGGCTTCGTTGAGCTGGATATCCTCCTTCGGATCAGCCGGGACATAAGCCGACGAACCGGAGCCGTTGTCATCTTCGGCAGTGCCCTTGATGTGACCCTTGAGTTCAGATTCGCCACGAACGACGTCTTCACCCTTCAGGTCCGGCGGCAAAGGCTGATCAACCTTGATGTCAGGCGTGATACCCTTGCCCTGGATCGACTTGCCGGACGGCGTGTAATAAAGCGCCGTCGTCAGGCGCAGAGAGCCGTTTTCGCCAAGCGGAATGATCGTCTGTACCGAGCCCTTGCCGAAGGACTGTGTACCGAGCACGGTGGCGCGGCGATGATCCTGAAGCGCACCGGCAACGATTTCCGAGGCGCTGGCCGAGCCGCCGTTGATAAGAACGATAACCGGCTTACCGTTTGTCAGATCGCCCTTGCGCGCATCGAAGCGGGTCACATCCTGCGGATCGCGGCCACGGGTCGAGACAACTTCACCCTTGTCGAGGAAGGCGTCGGAAACGGCCACAGCCTGATCGAGCAGACCGCCCGGATTGAGGCGGAGATCCAGCACATAGCCCTTGAGTTTATCGGCGGGAATCTTGTCCTGAATATCCTTGATCGCCTTCTTCAAGTCTTCCGACGTCTGTTCGGTGAAGGAGATGACGCGCAGATAACCGACATCGTTCTCGGCGCGATAGCGAACGGCCTTCACCTTGATGACGGCGCGAGCGATCTTAAGCGTGATCGGCTTGTCGACACCCTGACGCTGGATGGTCAGCTCGATCGACGAACCGATTTCACCGCGCATCTTGTCAACCGCATCGGTCAGCGAAAGCCCGCGGACTTCCTGCCCGTCAATCTTGGTGATGAGATCGCCTGCCAGCACGCCGGCCTTGGAAGCGGGCGTATCGTCAATCGGCGCAATTACCTTCACCAGATCGTTGTCCATCGTCACTTCAATGCCGAGACCGCCGAACTCACCCTTGGTCTGCACGCGCATGTCCTGTGCGGCTTCCGGGTTGAGATAGGAAGAATGGGGATCGAGCGAGGTCAACATGCCGTTGATCGCGCTTTCGACGAGCTTCTTGTCGTCCGGCGGCGTCACATATTGCGCGCGCACCCGTTCAAAAATATCACCGAAAAGGGCCAGTTCCTTGTAGACATCGCTATCTTTCCCTGCCGCAAAAGCGGTGGAAGCCGGCGCACCCTGGACCATCACCATGGCTGACGCCCCCAGAAGGGCCCCGGCGAACAGCAGCGATAGTTTACGTATCATTTTCACGTCCTTCCAGAAAGCCGTTCGGCCCACCAAGGGGCGGGATCGACGGGTTTTCCATCCTTTCGAAATTCAATGTAAAGCAATGGCGCACCATTGCCCACCTCTATCGGTGCAACACTTGCCAGAAGTTTTTCTCCCATTGCACCGACCGGCTCTCCTGCAAGTACAAACTGGCCTTGTGATACGTCGATTCGACCCATGCCAGCCATGACGACATGATATCCATTGCCCGCATCGAGTATCAAGAGCTGACCGTAGGAGCGGAATGTGCCCGCATAAAGTATCACGCCATCGGAAGGTGACGTAATCGTGGCAGAAGGCAAGGTTTCGACCACCTGCCCCATCATGGAGCCACCAACGCCGTCCTTCTCGCCAAAGCGGCGCACCGTCTTGCCAGCCGCAGGCAGCACGAGCTTGCCCCGCAAGGATGCAAAATCGATCTGGGCCCGCAGATGATTGTCGCCGGGCATCGCTTCTCCGGCCCTTTCCCTCGCGGCAGCAAGTCGCTCCGCCTCTGCCTTGCGGGCCGCTTCGGCGGCGTCGCGTACACCCGTCATCTGCTTGTCGAGCCCGTCGATAAGGTCTTTCAGGCTACCCGCCTTGGCTGCCAGTTCCTCCGAACGCTTGCGCTGCGCCTCGATTTCCTGTTCCGATTGCGCCTGCAATTTCTTCTTCTCCTCAAGAAGAAGTGATTGCCGTTTCTGTTCTTCGGCCTGAACCGTGCGCGCTGTCTTCAGCTTTTCCTGCTCTTGCCGGATGGAGGCCGTCACCCGCTGCATATCTTTCAGATCACCGGTCAGCTCTTCCACCTGCTCGCGCATTTCGGGCACGACAGCCCCCAGAAGAACTGCGCTGCGCACCGAAGCAAGTGCATCGTCGGGCCGCACCAGTATGGCAGGCGGCGGGTTCAGCCCCATGCGCTGCAAGGCGGCCAGCACTTCCGCCAAAACACCACGTCGTGCGCGAAGCGACGAGCGAATGCCGTCTTCCTGCTCGCGCAGCGCAATCAGTTTGTCGGCAATGTCTGCAATATCCTGCTGCAACTTCTTGTCGGTCTTGGCCGACTGGATCAGTGCTGCGGTGATGGTGGTCTGATCTTTCTTGAGCGCGGCCACCTCGTCCTCAAGCTGCTTCAGCGTGTCGCCGGTGACGGTTAGCTCGCTGCTAAGCTTTTCATACTCGCTTGCCGCCTGATCGCGCTGCTGCTGGAGGGCATCCTGCGCGAAGACCGGCTGCACACAACAAAGCGCGCCAACAAGGGCAAGCCCTGCCAAAAGAGGGCCAGCCTGCACGCATGCAGGCAGTCGTGATCTTTTAAAAAGGCATACAGGGTACATGCGTGTTCTATCAGGACGAAACAAGGCCAAATTCAGAGCCGAAACTAGCCCGAACCCGTTAACGAAGCATCAACCATAAACCCGCCAACTGCAATGCCGAACCCGGTGCTTCCCTCTCGATGAATGCACACCAAATTAGAAAGTGCAGCCAATAAGCCCCTGCGGCCCCTTCTTAGGATTCGATCAAACCGAGCTCGGCTTTTCTACGCCGCATCATTTCACGCATCGATGTGGTGCGAAGCACTGCTTTTTCATCGATCGTTTCGGTCTTTCTCCAGATGCCGTGGTTCTGTCGGAAATAGTCAATCACCAACAGGTCGGCGTGCACGCGATCCTGCCCGTCCTCAACATGGTTCAGAAGTGCACTCACCCCGCTTCCCTTACCTTCGGCGCGGCGGCAATTCTGGCCGATCACCCAGATCGGAACGCCGCATCTTTCAAGATGGCCGGAAATCCAGGGGTCATCAACGGTCCACATAATGTCGGGAATATCGTAGAACAGCTCATCGAACCACTCCGGACGAACGAGGACACCGGCAAAGCCGGAAATCTGGTCAGCATAGCCGGGCATGCTTCGGTCCGGCTTGTACAGAAACAGGGAAGCAATACGCTTCATTCTGTATTTATAGTCCTTGGGCTTCCAGCGGCTGCGCGGAAGCCGGTCGGCGGGACGGCCCGCATCGGCAATATCAGGAAATGTTTCTCCAACCTCTATGATGCAATGGCCCGGCTTGCGCGCAGCTTCAGCCTTGAACCGCTGATGCCAGTTGGCGTCATAAATCTTGTCGTCGTCGCAGAACAGAATATCCACGTCCCGCCCCTTGAGATCACGGGCGGCTGGCAGAACCTTGGTGGCAGGTCCGAGATCTTCCATGCAGCGGACGATTGTTATGCCATCTGGTACTTCGGGCAAGCGTCCATCCCAATCAGGAAACCGCCTGTACTTGTGGGGAATATAAAGGCGGATTTCCTCGGCTTTCAGCTTTTGCGACAGAAGCGACAAAAGCGTTGGCTTCAAAAGACTAAAACGCGGCGGAATGGTCGACAGCGTTATAATGGTAGGTCTGCTCAATTCCGGCCCCAAGCACTTCAGTTAGTTCTTATAAAATAATGCATTATGCCCAATGAAATGCATTTCCTGCCGGGAGCAATCCTAAGATTTCAGCCTATTGTCAAGATAATGAACAGCGTTAAGACCGGTGATCGAGCGAACGGGCGTGTCCAGTCGCCTCCAGCCACTCTACCAGCGCCCGCCGGATCGCAATTTCCGGTGGCTCGGTGCGCGTGAAAGCCCACCAGATATGCGCCCCCTGCCAGATGCTTGCCATCTGCCAGCCGAGACGATTGGCCTTTGTCGCGTCGCAGCAGAGCCGCCGTCCGAGCGCCCCCGCCAGATATAGTCCCCATGCCGCACCCCGAGCCCGCAAGACCGGGTTACGAATGTCTTCACGCAGAAGAAGCAATCCATCTGTGGCGTTATATTCAGCAGTATCAGAAGACATGAGCGCCATCAGCAGATCTATCGCACCTCGCGGCGTCAGAGCTGTGTTTTCATCTGCAGTACGCGTTGCCGCATCAAGCTGATCCCACGCCCGCAGCAGCACAGCTTCAAGCATGGATTGGCTGTTGCCGTAACGCTGGACAAGCGTTGCAGCCGAAAGCCCGGCCGCCTTTGCCGCCCGCGCGAAGGTCAGTCCCTCGGGTCCTACCTCCGCCACAACAGCCATCAACCGGTCGAGCACTGCCTCATCGGGTACGGATTTGGTTCTTGCCATGCTTAATATATAAACATATATTCATTTATAAATCAATAGGAGAGTTCATCATCATGGCACGGATTGTCGGCTACATCGCCGCCAGTCTCGACGGGTTTATTGCCGCCGAAGACGGAAATCTTGACTGGCTGTTTAAATATGACGGCGGAGATATGGGAGAGCATGATTACCGTACCTTCATCAAGGCAATTCGTACCGTTGTCATGGGCAGGGGAACCTATGACTTCATCGCCGAAAGCGATACGCCCTGGGCCTATGGCGACCAGAGAACCATAGTCGTCACGTCGCGACCCATCGAGAATCCGAAGGGGCCGCTTGAAATCCGCCACGACATCGATGCGCTGATCGCAGAATTGCGGGCACTCGACGATGGCGATGTCTGGATGCTCGGCGGCGGGCGATTGCAAATGGCATTTCTGGAACGCGGCGCACTTGATGAGATCGAAATCTACCTCATGCCGGAGGTCATCGGCGGCGGCATACCGCTATTTCCGGCTGTCGGCTTCAAGGTAAGCCCCGTTCTTCTCAGCGCGAAGACGCTTGACCGCGGCTGCGTGCGCCTGCATTACGCATTTCAGGACCGATGATAGGGATGGCCTGCCAGAATGGTGGCGGCGCGGTAAAGCTGTTCGGCAATCAGGATGCGGGCGATCTGGTGCGGCCACGTCAGTTCGCCCAGCGCCAGAACGAGATCGGCGCGTGACCGCAATGCCGGATCGTGGCCGTCCGGCCCGCCGATGGCGACGATGAGCTGACGCTTGCCATCGTCCCGCATTCGCCCAATCTTGGACGCAAAAGCCTCCGAGCCGAGCGCCTTGCCGCGCTCGTCAAGCAGGATTAGCGCCGCACCATTATCAAGCGCTTCGTGAATGCGCTGGGCTTCTTCAGCCTTGCGCAACTCTGCCGTCTGGCCCCGGCTTTCGGGAATTTCGCTCACACCGGCAAATTCAAGTCCCAATGGCGGTCCAGCTTTTGAAAACCGGTCGAAATAGCGGTCGACCAATTCCCGTTCGGGGCCGGCTTTCATCCGGCCCACGGCAAAAACACTCACACGCATGACGCTCTCTTACGGCCTGTTCAATGCACCGTTTCCAGCGCTCTTTCGTCGTCGAAACCTTCATCGAGCCAGATCTTCTCGATATTGTAGAAGTCACGGACTTCCGGTCGGAAGATATGGACGATGATATCGCCGGTATCGATGAGAACCCAGTCGCCACTCTCGAGACCTTCGACCCGTATATCCTTGCAGCCTGCTTCACGCAGGGCCTGCAGGAGATGGTCGGCAACCGCCGTCACATGACGATGCGAACGGCCCGACGCGACGATCATAAAATCGCCGATCGTTGATCTTCCGCGAATGTCGATGGGGATGATGGATTCCGCCTTGGAGTTTTCGAGACTGGCCAAGGCCGCGTCGAAGGTCTGGGACACGAGATTGGACTCGTCCATCCTGACCGTTGAAGGCGCGTGATGAGCCTTCTTCTCAATTGCTGTTCTCAGTGTATTCCCTTTCTCGGCAGAACAACGCAGTGTGGCAGTTATAAGCACCACACTCCCTAAAATAGGCAGAGTCCCCGTTTTGTTTCAAGTGTATCGGCTTTTCCAACCCGTTCACTTTTTCAGTTTATTCGACCATTTTGCATATATCTTGTCGAAATCATCATGAGACTATCAAGATACTGTGCGGGATTTGCGGATTGCGCTGGAGGAGAGCGACGAACGCGGCCCATGGATGAAGGTCCAGGCCGGAGGTGTGCGCCGCGCCAGCATCGGCGCATATTGTTCATCAATGCGGCTGTCGGAAAACGTCTGTGCCATGCGTGATGACAGATAGGCCAGTGTCGACCCCGGCCGGTCGATAACCGCAATCGGAAAGTTCTGCGCGATCTCGCGCCATCGCTGCCAGCGGTGGAAGGATGCGAGATTGTCCGCCCCCATTACCCAGACAAAATGGACGCCGGGATTGGCATCGCGAATGAGCGCCAGCGTATCCGCTGTATAGCGTACATTGAAGGCCGCTTCGAGAGCTGTCACCTTGATGCGCGGATCGGATGCGATTTCCTCACTCAGTTTCAGCCGGTCGGCGAGCGGCGCCAGTTCGCGACTATCCTTCAGCGGGTTGCCGGGTGTCACCATCCACCAGAGCTGGTCAAGCTTCAGCCGCCGGATTGCGATTTCCGCCACCAACGCATGCCCGCCATGCGGCGGATTGAAAGAGCCTCCGAACAGCCCGACCGCCATGCCTTTCTCAACATGAGGCATGCGCAGATAATGCGCAGCGACACCGGGATATTGTTCCTTCAATGCGGAAAGCCCGAAGCCGAATTTCATCAGGGAATGATCCCGAAAAGTGGGAACCGGCTTTCGGATAAGATCATGCCAAATCTAACCACGAATCTGCCCGTCGCCACGAACGCGGTACTTGAACGAGGTCAACTGCTCTACGCCGACCGGTCCCCGTGCATGCATCTTGCCGGTGGCGATGCCGATTTCCGCCCCCATGCCAAACTCGCCGCCATCCGCAAATTGCGTGGAAGCATTGTGCAGGAGAATGGCCGAGTCGATCTCGTTGAAGAACCGCGCAACCGCTGCCGCATCCTGCGCCACGATGGCTTCGGTGTGATGAGAGGAATAACGGTTGACGTGTTTAATCGCACCCGAAATACCGTCAACCAGCGTAACGGAAATGATCGCGTCGAGATATTCGGTCGACCAGTCTTCCTCAGTTGCAGGTTTCGCCGCCGGATAGAGTGCCAGCACATCCGCGCTCGCGCGAATTTCACAACCCTTGGCAGCCAAATCGTCAAGGATCGGCACTAGATGCGTCGAAGCCGCAGCGCGATCCACCAACAGCGTTTCCGCCGCGCCGCAAATGCCGGTGCGCCGCATCTTGGCGTCGAGTGCAATCTTGCGCGCCATGTCGAGATCGGCGGACTTGTCGATATAAAGATGGCAGATGCCTTCCAGATGCGCGAAGACCGGCACCCGCGCTTCCGACTGAACGCGCGCGACGAGGCTTTTTCCACCACGTGGCACGATCACGTCAATCGCGCCGCCAAGGCCTTTCAGCATTTCGCCGACAGCAGCGCGATCCGTCACCGGCACGATCTGGATCGCATCGGCAGGCAGGCCAGCGGCTTCAAGCCCCCTGACCAGCGCCTTGTGAATAGCCGTCGACGAATACGCGGAATCCGAACCGCCACGCAGAATGACAGCATTGCCCGCCTTGAGGCACAACGCCCCGGCATCGGCGGTTACATTGGGGCGGCTTTCATAAATGACGCCAATCACACCGAGCGGCGTGCGCACGCGCTCAATATGGAGGCCATTCGGGCGATCCCATTCGGCAATCACTTCGCCAACCGGATCAGGCAGGGCAGCAATAGCGCGGATACCATCGGCGATGGCCTTGATCCGGCTGTCATCCAGTGTCAGACGGTCAACGAAGGACGCTGCCATGCCGCTCTTTTCCGCATTGGCCAGATCAAGCCTATTGGCTTCCAGAATATCGGCCCGCGCTTCCAGCATTGCATCGGCAGCGGCAATCAGCGCCTTATTTTTCTGTTCGGTCGTTGCGATTGCAAGGGGCGCTGCGGCAGCGCGCGCCTTGCGCCCTACTTCCGCCATCACGGCAGCAATGTCGTTCGCCGTATCTGCCTTGGTCAGCATATCCTCTCCCCCTACACCGCTTCCGCATTGCTGGCCGCACGCACAACCAGATCGTTGCGATGGATCATCGCCGCGCGCGCATCATAGCCAAGAATGTCACTGATCTCATCGCTTTTATGGCCTGCGATCTTGCGCGCATCCTCGGCATCGTAGGCGATCAGTCCACGGGCGATCTCGCGCCCGTCCTCGTTCATCACCGCAACCGTATCGCCCCGCTCGAACTGACCGTCGATTTCCTTCACGCCCGCAGGCAGGAGCGACTTGCCGGATTTCAGCGCCTTGGCCGCACCGGCATCCACCATCAAACGGCCAGCCGGCTCAAGATTGCCCGAAATCCAGGTTTTCCACGCATTGACCGGCGCACGCGCCGGTTCAAACAGTGTCGCACGTTCTCCGCGATCAATGGCCGAAAGCGGGCCGAAACGCGTGCCCGAGGTGATAATCATCGCGGTCCCGGCGGCATTGGCGATCTTGCCTGCGTCGAGCTTGGTCTTCATGCCACCGCGCGACAATTCCGACGCCGCAGCACCTGCCATGGCCTCGATCTGCGGCGTGATTGTTTCGACCAATGGCAGAAACTGCGCATCCGGGTTCTTGTGCGGCGGAGCCGTATAAAGCCCGTCAATATCCGACAGCAGGACCAGAAGGTCCGCACCCATCATCGTCGCCACGCGCGCGGCCAAACGGTCATTGTCGCCATAGCGGATTTCGGTGGTCGCCACCGTGTCATTCTCGTTGATGACCGGCACGGCCTTCAGCTTCAGAAGCGTCTCGATGGTCGCGCGCGCATTGAGATAGCGGCGGCGCTCCTCGGTATCGGAAAGCGTGACGAGGATCTGGCCGGAACGGATGGAATGACCGCCAAGCACATCGGCATAGGCCTTGGCGAGCGCGATCTGGCCAGCAGCGGCAGCGGCCTGACTTTCCTCAAGCTTCAGCGCCTTCTTTGGCAGCCCCAGAACCGTGCGGCCAAGTGCAATAGCACCGGACGAGACCACCAGCACCTCGACGCCTGCGTGATGCAGCGCTGCAATATCGTGTCCGAGGCTTTCCAGCCAGTCGCGCTTCAGACCGGTTGCGCGATCCACCAGAAGGGCGGACCCGATTTTGACGACGATGCGGCGATAGTCTTTCAGTTTTTTCAGCATGCTTCATTCCCCTCGCCGCACACAATTTTATTCTTCGGCTTCTGCCGTACCGGCCTCTGCGGCGCGGCTCTGGTCAATAACGGCAGCGAGCTGGCGCAACGCATCGTTCAGACCTTCATGGCTAACCGCCGAAAGCAGCAGCGGCTCGCGCCCGCAGGCTTTCTTCAGCGCCTTGACCTTGGCCTTGCGCGCTTCAGGATCGAGCGTATCGATCTGCGATAGCGCAACGATTTCCGGCTTTTCGGCAAGCCCGTGCTCGTAGGCTTCCAGCTCGCCGCGAATGACCTGATAAGCCTTGGCGACATCTTCTTCCTGCGCTGAAACCAGATGCAGCAGAACGCGCGTGCGCTCGACATGGCCAAGGAACCGGTCACCGAGGCCGACGCCCTCGCTTGCCCCTTCGATCAGGCCCGGAATATCTGCGATTACGAATTCGCGGCCATCCACACGCGCAACGCCCAGATTGGGATGCAGCGTGGTGAAAGGATAATCGGCGATCTTCGGCTTGGCCGCCGTAACGCTTGCGAGGAAAGTGGACTTTCCTGCGTTGGGCAGACCAACCAGACCGGCATCGGCGATCAGCTTCAGACGTAGCCAGATGGTGCGCTCAATGCCCTCCTGTCCAGGATTGGCGCGGCGCGGCGCACGGTTGGTCGAAGTCGTAAAATGCAGATTGCCGAAGCCGCCATTTCCGCCCTTGGCCAGCCGGTAGCGCTGGCCGATTTCGGTAATGTCGCAGATCAGCGTTTCGTCGTCTTCCTCGAAGATCTGCGTGCCGACCGGTACCTTGAGAATAACGTCGTCGCCCTTGCCGCCGGTCATGTTACGGCCCATGCCGTGCATGCCGGTCTTGGCCCGAAAATGCTGCTGATAGCGGTAGTCGATCAAAGTGTTGAGGCCGTTTACAGCCTCCACCCAGACATCGCCGCCGCGTCCGCCATCGCCGCCGTCTGGACCGCCGAATTCGAGAAACTTCTCGCGGCGGAACGAAACCGCCCCCGCCCCGCCGTTGCCGGAGCGGATGTAGATCTTTGCCTGATCGAGAAATTTCATCTGAACGTAACCTTCTTGGATGCCCGCACTCTGGTGGGCTTTTGGGCGGCAGAAGCCCTGAATATCGTTACATGCGGGCGCGCGCCCGCATGTGGTGTGTTGCAATTACAGCAAAAGCGGCCTCCTGCAAACAGTCGAGGAGGCAGCTTTTAGCTTAATTCCGGCTCCAGGCAGGTTCTGTGAAATCGATATAGATCAATTCCTGATCCAGATACTGCCCCTGAACGTAAAGCGACTTTGGTTCGACACCGTAAGTCTTGAAACCGAGCGCATAATAGACCCGCTTCGCGGCTTCGTTCGTGGCCACCACCTTGGCATCCAGAACGACGACCTGCGTTGCCGCATGGTCGAGAACTTTGCCGACAAGCGCCTTGCCAAGTTCCAATCCGCGCGCTTCGGGAGCGACATAGACCCCCCAGAGCGTGCCGCGATGACGCTCGGACCTGCGATCATGGCGGAACATGCCTGCCGTTCCCAGCAGGTTTTCACCGTCGAAGGCACCGAAAACCACATTGCCGTCCACCTGTTCCAGACGGCGCGCGAACACACTGTCGGAATAGGCGTTTTCTTCTTCAAAACTCGAACCGAAAGCCATAGGTACACGCTGCAAGGCGCTCAATCTTATGGCCCTATAGCGATGCAGATCGCCCTTTTCGAGTGCGCGCACCACGATCCTGTCGCGAGCGCTTGCGTGAGTATCCATCATTTCATTCCCCGAATGATTATCGGTCCTGCGCCATCCCTTAAGGTTTCACGCAGGACCATTATTTCTATTACGACTGCCAGCTTCTCAGCCCGATCCAAGTGCGCCTGTCCAGGACATAGCGCTCGACCGGCACATTGCCCGCGGCAAGCGAGTCCGCCATGCCCATGTTGCTGAACTGGAACCCGCACTTGTGGATCACCCGGCGAGAGCTGTCATTGCTCGCGCGGCACGAGACATGCAGCCGCTCAATGGGGGTTGCGCGAAAAGCCAGATCGATCAGGGCGTGCGCTGCCTCGGTGGCAAAACCGTGCCCCCAGTAGGGTTCACCCAGCCAGTAGCCGATTTCCAGCCCCTCGCCATGCTTATGCGCATGGATACCGCAGCAGCCCATGAAGATACCCGTTTCCGCTTGCGTGATGGCGTAGATGCAATTGCCCATCTCGCCTTTTCGCACGCGCTCGACAAAGTCGACGGCGTTTTCACGTGTGTATGGATGCGGCATACGGGCAAGCATACTGGAGACGCGGGCGTTATTGGCAAGATAGGAAATCGCATCCACGTCTTCGACATGCGGCGGGCGCAGGACCAGCCTTTCAGTGACGAGGACGGGACAGTCCAGTTCATAAGCCAGATCGGGAGCCGCACCGGGCGACAGATCGGCATAACGGTCTCTTCTTTCACTACTGCTTGCGCCGCAACAATCTTCTTCCAGAACTTCGACAACCATTTTTCGTTCCTCCAGAGCGTTTCATTCTTTCGCGCATCTTGTCCGAAAACCGCTTCGCACTTTCTGGATGCGCTCAAATGCAAAAAGGGAAGATGGTGATCCCATCTTCCCTTCGATCTTTTGGCTAGGCTGCCATTTACACCGGGTCCGATGGGACGCCGGTGCTTTAAAGAGTGCCCGGCTTACTCTGCTGCTTCCGCGATCGGGTTAACCGACACGTACGTGCGGCCGTTGGCTTTCGTGCGGAAAGACACCGAACCGTTCGTGGTTGCAAAAATCGTGTGGTCCTTGCCGAGGCCGACATTGGCGCCCGGATGCCACTTCGTGCCGCGTTGGCGCACGATGATGTTGCCGGCGAGCACAGCTTCGCCGCCGAACTTCTTCACGCCAAGGCGTTTGGATTCTGAATCGCGACCGTTACGCGAGGAACCGCCAGCTTTTTTGTGTGCCATTGGTGTTCTCCTTTAATCTCTCTACTTACTCAGCCGATTCGGCCTTGGCTGCGGCCTTCTTAGGCGCTGCCTTCTTCGGCTTTGCGGCTTCACCTTCAGCGGCGCCTGCCTTCGGAGCCTTCTTTTCGGCAGCCTTCTTGGAAGGCTTCGCACCGTCCGTGAGGATCTCCGAGATGCGGATAGTCGTCAGTTCCTGACGATGACCGCGGGTGCGCTTCGAGTTCTGACGGCGACGCTTCTTGAACGCGATGACCTTGCGGGCACGGCCCTGTTCAACAACTTCAGCGGTGACGAGTGCACCAGCGACAGTCGGGGCGCCAATGGTCGAGCCGACCATCAGGACTTCTGCGAATTCTACGATGTCACCGGCCTCGCCAGCAACTTTTTCGACCTTGATGAGGTCGTTTGCGGCAACGCGATACTGCTTGCCACCGGTCTTGATGACTGCGAACATTTGTTGTCCTTTCGGTTGTTCGGTCCGGCTCTCATTGCCACGACATTGGCGTCGAAGTGATGGGCCGTCTTTTTATCAGTCGGTTGATGAGCGGGCTTTTGGCCCAGATAACAGCCCGGAAAAGCCCGAAATCTGCAATCAAAACAATAGGCGCGGATCACCCCACGCCTAAGGTCAGGTGCTTATAGGTGCGAAGCGCCAGAAAAGTCAAGAATTTTCACAAGGGAATGCAAATTAGCTCTTGTCTAATCGGCGCTGGCCCGTTATTGAGCCGCTGCACGCTCGGCATTCGCTATTGATGCTCGTTACTGTGCGATTCTTCAAGGGTCGTTTTACAGTCCTGCACAACGCGGAGAGGTGGCTGAGTGGTTGAAAGCACCGCACTCGAAATGCGGCATGGGGGCAACTCCATCGGGGGTTCGAATCCCTCCCTCTCCGCCATTGCTTCATCTAATGCGTTTTTTTACGGGGTTATTTCCATCACTCCCCATATTGCGCAAAGTGACGGCATAATAGTCGTCTAATTTTTGAGGGTACCTTTTAGAGCCCGCCTCAATTACTTTGCCTCCATTTTGACGGAGGCTATTTTGAAAAGAATTATAATCGGCTTTTTCTGGACATTGTTTTTGACTGTGTTGTTTTGGACAATCGCACAAAACATCCAGCCAACCTATCCCGGATTGGCCAACACGTTATACTTGACCAGCCCGTTCATCGCTCTTGGCATATCTGCCTATCTCGTTTGCTCCAGGTTCGGAGCCAAGCTGTTTGGCTTGAAAGGCAAGGCCACGCGCCCGGAAGGATAAATCCAAATGCCAAGGTTGCCGTTTAGGGCAAGCCATATAAAAAAGCGGCCCGTAGGCCGCTTTTTCTGTACTATTACTTTTGCGCGCGCCTTTTCAGGCTTTATCCATTCCGCGCATGTATCGCCTCTACGTCTGTTTGATCTCGTCTCCATCGATCGCATAGGTGCTGACTTCGACCACCGATACTCTTCACGGTCAGCGCACAGATAATCCAGAAGGTCAGATGTTTCCTATTGTATGCAGGTCCGTTCGCTCTGGTTCCCGAAAGCGCCCCCGGCAGGAACCAGGGGCCTGTCTTTGGGAAGTCGTGCTTGGTATATGATTACCACCTTGCCTTGAAACCGATATTGCCCTTGAAAGCATAGCTGTCGGCAAAGTGGTTGAGTGAAGTGTTGATGGAACCTTCACCATAGACAGCGTATCTGTTGTCGGCCCATGCGTAGGTGCCGCCAGCGCCCATCCCGGCCCAGGTTCGGTCATTGTCCGTTTCGAAGTCAACACCGGACACATTGACCGTCGTTCCGCCGAGGAATTCCTGATAGAGGTTGGCAATACCATAGACATTGGTATTGACCATTAGCCCATCGCTGCCCTTCCAGTTCGAGCGGTAGTCCGCTGCAAGGCCCAAACGTCCCACCAGACTGTCGCCGTCGTGCAAGTTAACACGGCTACCCCATGTGTCGTTGAACGCATTCGCATCGATTGACGAGTACATGAGCTGTGCCTGTGGCGTCAGCGACCAGTTCTGGTCGATGGCAAGGCGCTGCCCTGCTTCAATACTGAGCGCATAGCCTGTTGCCTTGCGACCGTCGGCGAGACCGGTATTGGCAGTCCACGAATTGAGGTCGTTATCAAACCAGGTTACCTGTCCCTGACCATCCACATAGAAACCGTTATTGCCATACCATGTCGTGGTTGCACCAAGGCTCCATGCGTCGGTGGCGATGTCGCCGTCGCCATGGAATGAAGAGACGTCGCCCTTCGCATGGCCGTATTGCCCAGTGATACCCGCAATCAACTTGCCATTCTTGCCTTCATAGAACTGGCCATCAACACCGGCCTGCATGATGAAGGTGTTGATGTCCTGCTTCATGCGCGAGGTGGACGTGTCGGGTTCAAGCCGATTGTGCGCGCCTTCAACACGCGCCCAGACGCCAACATCATTCACCGTTCCGCCGTTGTTGGAACCGTTGCCGTTCTCACCGGTCCAGTAACGATTGCCGACACGCTGCTGGAGTGTAGGCAACTTGTTGAGCGCCAGCATATTCTGAACATAACCCTCATAGACCGGAACACCGGCGCTATAGCGCGGCTCAGGCTTCGGAGCGGGACAGCTGTTATCGTTTTGACAATCAGGATCAGGATTCGGACCCGATACATGGCTGGTCAGATACCAGTCCCCATCCGCCGGTGTATTCGTGCCCCCTTGCTGCAAGGTATAGGCATAAGCACCACCCACAACGGCCTGCTGGCCATCCTTGGTGGTATAGCTGTTCGCCAGCGAGAAGGTGCCCTTCGAGTTGCCCTGCACATCGACGACCTTGATGCCATTGACGGTCTGCGCACCAGAACCACCGACATTGTTCACATACAGCTTGGTAGCCCCCGACGTATCGCCACCAACCTTCAGCATATCGGTCTTGGAACTGTCATCACCCAGAACGGTGTTGATTGTCATCATGCCGCCATTGCCGGTGTAGTTGCCGGCAACGTTAAGAACAGCACCGCCTGAACCGCCAAAATTGACATTGCCCGCATTACCAAGGCTGGCAAGCGACGTAGCATAACCACCCAGATCGAGCGTACCGTTCGACGTGACTTCATAGCCCGAGGAGGCCGCATTGAAAGCGCCCTGTGCGCCCTGTTTCAAGGTTCCGCCGGATACAGTGGTTTGTCCTGTGTAACTGTTCACGCCAGCAAGCGTCAGGGTGCCGGTTCCCGTTTTGGTTAAAGCACCGGAACCGTCAATCACACCGGAGAACAGCGTATCAAACCCTTGATCGAGGGTGAGATTGCCGCTGCCCATGGCAACGTTGCCCGCTCCCGCAAGACCGCCCGTCACCGTGTTGAAGTTTGCCAGATCGGCTTTCGCGCCATCCTTCACCGTCAACAGGCCGGTACCCAATGCGTGACCGGCAATACCAGCCCTTGCAGTGCCCCCTCCACGGTCAAACCACCGGCAAAGCTGTTGTCCCCGGACAGGACCAGAGTACCGTCGCCTCGCTTCCAAACAGCGCCCTGCCCCGTCAACTGTTGCGTAACAGTGAAGGTATTGCCCGCATCGGCTATGTCAAAGCCACCACCCTGATCGCCAAGCGTCATCGAACGGGCTGTCGACGTAAACTGTGTACCTGTCACCTGCAAGGTGCCGCCATTGAGCGTCAGGCCGCCAGCCGCATCGCCAAGTTTGGCATCAGACGCAACCGACAGAGTCCCACCTGAAATCGTCGTCCCACCCGAATAGGAATTGTCCTTTGTAAGAGTGGTCGTTCCGGTTCCCATCTGTACGAGCGAACCCGTCCCACTGACTACATTCGAAAATGTCACAGCATCGGAACGGTCAAAGGCGAGTGTCCCCTTGTGCGTTGCATCCGTTCCCGTACTGACATCAACCGCCAGATTTCCGGTCGTGCCTCCGTTTCCAAGCTGCAAGGCGCCGCCGGTTATGTTCATCGTTCCGGCAAAAGCGGAATTGTCGCCGGTGAACACCGTGGTACCGGCGATCTGGTTGATGGTTCCCACCCCGCTGATCGCCGCATGAACAGTTGTGCCATCCGTCGTATTGAAGTTCAAAACACCGGTGCTGCCGCCGCCGTTTCGGTTAAAGACAATGGTGTTCACGTTGAGGTTACCGGAAGCCTTAGCGGCTTCTCCGGCTGCACCACCGACATTCACCGTTCCGTGCGTGCCCGTATCATAGGCAATCTGCAACGAATTGTCGTTGATGCTGCCGCCGTCAGACAGATTGAGTGTTCCAGTTCCAAACTGGCCGACCCAGATGCCGTGCTGACCGTTCCAGGCCGAGCCATTACCGGAAATGGTGGCAGTGCCTACGCCGGTTTGTGTATTACCCAGATAGAGTTGGTAACCGGTCACCTGCCCGCCATCGGCAACCGTAAGGTCACCATCCCCTTGATAGCCAACGGCGATGACATTGTCGTGAGCATTAAACACCGACCCCTGACCCGTGATAATCAAGTGCCCCGTGCTTCCCGCTTCGGCCCCAACAACGATGTTATTACCAACAGCTGTCAGTGAATCTACACGGCCACCATTACTGACAGTGAGAGTTGCACTATCACTGAACTCATCTCCAATAGTGATCCCCCCGGTGGTCACAGAAAGAGTGGAACCCTTGCCATCGACAGTAACAGATGCCGGATCGGAAAGATTCCAGTAGCCGATCAGCAAATTTTGACTGGTTACAGAGGCACCACCCATAATGTTCAATGTACCTGAGTCGGAATCCCCGACTTGCAGCCCCCCATCCGGCCGATCCCAGTTGGTCACTCCCTGCGGCGGTGGCGGGTTCACCGCGCCCGTGTAGGTGATCGATGGATCGGCAAATGAAGGGGCAGAGCAAAGCACTGCGCTCGCGGCGACACCAGACAACAATATCATACGCATCGAGAAGCGGCAGCGATGATGATCTATGAAATTAAACATGTTTCGGCCTCCCAGCCCGACAGGTTTGCGGAACCGATTGGATTTTTAGCGTACAAATAAGATCAACAGCCCGTCGAGACAGGCAGTTAGCTATCAAGGCAAACAAGCAGTGCGACAGCAGGCTTGACAGAAGGCGGATAAAATCCGTCGCTTCATCTCCCAACTCAATCGCCGTCATGGACAGTCTTCCCGTGACATAAAAGAAAAGTAAAATAAAATCTCAGTGAGCGTGATTAATTGTATATCAAGCTTAATTATAGGTTAAAAATCCAGACTCAAAGTAAACATTGGAGTATAATTTAGATCTATGACACATATATATTATTATATGCTGATAGACGAATTTCTGTAATTTCCAGATAAAGGGCTGCTGCGGCTGAAGAGATAAGAATGTGAAAGCTGATGGACGGACGGAAGCCAAAGAAGGGACTGCCAATTGCCACCAAACTGGCCGAATGATTACTGGCGCCCCCAAAATCAGCCAGAGCTTCGCCTTGCCAAGCTGGAACTATACTGACGGCATAACCGGTTGTAGCGCCGACAGTAAGCCTCTCCATATGACGCACGAATATCCTTCACCGCAGAAGAATTGAGCGCACGCTTCTCCGCATCGCTCAAACCATGCTAGAAGCCTATCATGACCATGTTATCCGACGTTGCGCCCATATATCGTCCGCCGCTCGAACCCTATGTCTCGATCCTGCATCGCGATGCTGGCTTTCTCGTGCTGGACAAGCCAAGCGGCCTGCTGTCTGTGCCCGGACGTCACCCCGCCTTGTCGGACAGTCTCGCAACGCGCGTTCAGGAGCAGTTTCCAAAGGCCCAGATGATTAATCGTCTCGACAAGGAGACATCCGGCCTCGTCCTTATGTCGCTCAACCGCCAGGCACATGCCGCCATCGCCTCGCAGTTCGAAAGGCGGACGGTGACGAAGTCATACGTCGCCGTAGTCTGGGGTTGCGTCGAAGATGACGAAGGGCTCATCGATCTGCCTCTGGCGATAGATCCCGACAACAAGCCACGCCATCGTGTCGACCACGATCACGGCAAGCGCGCGCAGACACGCTGGCAGGTTATGGATAGGGGCGAACACAAAACCCGGCTAAAGCTTTTTCCTCTCACAGGTCGCACGCACCAGCTACGGGTGCACATGAAAGCGCTCGGCCATGCCATTCTCGGCGACGAATTCTACGCCGAAGGCGAAGCCCTTACTGCCGCAAAGCGCCTGCTGCTGCACGCGGAAGAACTGGCTTTCCAGCATCCCGACGGTCGCTCGGTGAGCTTTACTGCACCCTGCCCCTTCTGAGAGCATCCATGTCGCAGAAAATCGATAAGACGGAACTGGTTGTTGATTTCGTCGGAGGCGCTGTCGGTCACCGGTTTCGCTCCGGTGAAGGACGCGGACAGCCTCTCGCCAAGGCCGCTGGGCTGACGCGAGATGTGACGCCGCAAATCGTCGATGCGACGGCAGGGCTGGGGCGCGATGCCTTCCTGCTGGCATCGCTGGGGGCCAAAGTAACGTTGATCGAGCGCTCCGAAAAGATGCACGGCCTTCTCTCCGAAGGATTAGAACGTGCGGCCGCAGAAGGCGGTCGCTATGCCGAGACCATCGCACGTATGACACTTCTGCTGGGCGATTCCTGCCTGCTCTTGCCCGAACTCAAGCCGCAGGTCGTGCTGGTTGATCCCATGCACCCACCGCGCGGCAACAGCGCGCTCGTCAAGAAGGAAATGCGGCAAATCCGCGAGATCGTCGGCACTGATCCGGACGCGGAACAATTAATGCGGGTGGCGCTGGAGGCCGCACAGAACCGCGTTGTGCTGAAATGGCCCTTGCGTGCAGACCCAATGGCCGGATTGCCCAACCCCTCCCACCAGATACTCGGCAAAAGCACGCGCTACGACGTGTTCGTCAAGGCCAGGATAAGCTGAAGATCGCGAATTGGTTCGCAGCCATGCCTGCCTCCTGCTCCTTCAGCAGCGCAATAATCCGGTTCCGGCGAGCCGCGTGTCTCGCCTCCAATCCGTAAATCGCTGCTTCTTCATTCTTCCGTCCTTTATTGGGCCGGACTCTAATCCATTCTGGAGGAAATTCTCAGTGGCAGGTCAATATCGACGCGGAGGATCCGCGCGGAATTGCTTTTCCGGGTAGGGATCTGGCTTGATTTGTATTTTTGGCTATAGACGTCAAAAAACCCCGTAGATTTTCTACGGGGTTTGAATGGTATTTTGTTGATTTTGGTTGCGGGGGCAGG
>NZ_VCIG01000038.1:0-786288 GCF_006345815.1 Ochrobactrum sp. CGA5
AGCATTGAGGAGGCGCAGGAATTTGCCACGCAGTGGCTCTGGGCCTACAACAACGAACGTCCCAATATGGGCCCCGGCGGCGTAACGCCCGCACAGAAGCTGAAAAGGGCCGCGTGAATTCTACTGACGAGCCCCGTTAAAAACGGGGGGATTACCGAATTGCGAATGGTTTGCCGCGCTATTCGATGATCTGGTTGAGGCTGCGGATGACGCGTTCAGCAGCCGGTATTGCCTTCCATCCTCCAGCCGGTCGGCCATGGAAACCATGGAGCAGACCATATTCGGCGCATCTGGCACGGTCAGAGCATCGGGCTTGTCCCGCTTCAACCGCTTGCGCCGGCTTGATCCTGACGTTCAATTCAAGCTCACGATAAATGCGGTAAACGCGTTTATGGTTCCAGTAATGCCTCCGGACATTGCGCAGATAAAGGAAACACAGACCGAAGCCCCAGGTCTTCTTTGCCTGCGTCAGTCCGATCAGGAGATCGGCAATCTGCTCGTTCTCGTCATTCAGCCTGGCGCTGTAACGATAACATGTCTCACTGACCTCGAAGGTGCGGCAGGCAACCGCAACGCTCACCCCTCGCAACGCCAATGCTTTCCCGGCCATTTCTCGGCGTTGAGATGGCCGCGCCACTTTTTTCCAAGAGCCTCTTTGAGCAGTTCCGCCTGCATGCTCATCTCCGCATACATCTTCTTCAGGCGACGGTTGCTCCGCCGGGCAATTGATTCACTGGATCAATTGCTTTTCCGGCTTCGATCTTCCAGAGCCTTCATCTGGCTGATCATCGAGGCATCCATGCCGCCGTATTGGATCGCCATTTGTAGAATGACGCAGTGCTCATTCCATGTTCCCGGCATAACTCGGGTACAGGAACGCCGCCTTCCGCCTCGCGAAGGATGACAAGGATTTGCGGTTCGCTGAATCTGCTCGTCTTCATCAAAATCTCCTCGATCATATAGCCCGAGAAAATTCTACTTTTGAAGCCTGCTATTTGCCGGGGGATTACCAGTGCACTTTACCTTTGGCTGGCCGACATTATAAAAATTTCAGTCCATGTGTTGAATAGAAGCGAATAGCGCTTTCGATAAATCTGCGAATGTGCCAAATGCCTTTGCGCGAAGCGTGCCCGCCGGTATGTATCACCTTGACAGTGGGGACAAACGCAATCGGGGCAACCTTCCCACACCGGATCGATAAGTCAAAATCCTCAAAATACAAAAAATAGTTTGGATCGAATCCGCCCAGATTGTGGAGAGTTTTACTACGGAAAAACATGAAACAGCCGCTCACTATCGGAGGCCCCCAGAATACAGAATTTTGGGTTTCGGCGCGCATTTCGTAGTTACTAAGACGTTTCTGGAATAAATTGCGGATTAGTGCCGGGGCAAAGCCGCGTAGTAAGAGATCAACCACTGTTGGAAATCTCTTACATAAATACTGACGGCGTCCATCAGGCCAAGTTGCATATGGCGATAGTAGTGCGCAAGAAGGATTTTCTTCCATGAAATTGACAGCTAACTTCAACGAATCGGCTTCCATTTTGATGTCAGGGTTCAATATAAGATGATATCGCCCGGTTCGTTGGATTGCGCGATTATGTCCGCAGCCAAAACCTACATTGCCATGCCCTTGGAAGAGGGTGTAATTTAAGCTGCTTAGCTTGAATTCCAGCAGTTTGGAGACCGTATCCTCTGGTGAGTTGTCAACAATTGTTATGGCGAATGAGCCAGGGTCAAACCTAGAGAGGGCTTGAACAAGGCTTTCTAAGGTTGCACTGAGTTCAGCGATGTCTGGTTTGAAAGTTACAATCGAAACAGTCATAAGTAAGGAAGAATCGCTTTGATTGTGGCCGCTTACGTAATTAAGTTGGGTCATTATTTCGTTTGCATCACATTGTGTGTTTGGTTGCGGATAATCTAAAAGTTGAAGGCATTTTTACGTTAGAGAGAAGTTTCAGCTGGTGCTATAAAAATCATGAAAAGAGCGACCTAATATTCTTTATACGGTACAGCTATCTGATCGTCAGCAGAAACGTTAGTTGATACCATTCAAGGAAAATGATATGAAGGGAATTATTCTCGCGGGCGGCAGTGGTACAAGGCTGTACCCTCTCACAATCGCGGTTTCTAAGCAGATTCTCCCGATTTACGATAAGCCAATGATTTATTATCCACTGAGCGTGCTCATGCTCGCAGGGATTCAGGATATCTTAATCATTTCGACGCCACACGACCTGCCTCTCTTCCAGAAATTGCTCGGCCATGGCCGCGAATTCGGTGTGAATTTTTCATATGCCGAACAGGCTCATCCGAACGGTCTGGCCGAAGCTTTCATCATCGGTAGAGAGTTCATTGGTAACGACAGCGTGGCCATGATCCTTGGCGACAACATTTATTTTGGTGACGGTCTGTCGAACTTGTCGCAACTATCCTCTCAGCCAATGAAAGGCGGAACTGTTTTTGCGTATCGTGTGGATGATCCGCAGCGCTATGGCGTTGTGGAATTCGATAGCGAGACAGGTCAGGCAATCTCCATTGAGGAAAAGCCCGAAAAGCCGAAATCTCATTGGGCTGTTACCGGTCTCTATTTCTACGATAATCAGGTCGTCGATATTGCGCGTTCGATCAAGCCATCCGCGCGTGGTGAACTGGAGATTACTACGGTGAATAACGTTTATCTTGAGCGCGGAGAACTGAATGTTCAGCGTTTTGGACGAGGCTATGCTTGGCTGGATACGGGTACACACGATAGTCTTCACGAAGCGTCGTCTTTTGTTCAGACCATTGAAAAGCGTCAGGGTATAAAGATCGCCTGCCCAGAGGAAATAGGCCTTGATAAAGGTTGGTTGAGCAGTGAAGCGGTGCTTGAGCGCGCAGCCAAGCTTGGTAAAACCGAATATGCTGCATATCTTCGTCGCCGTGTTGCCGAGTTAGGAAAAGATTAATGCAAATTCGTCCTTTAGGTTTAAACGGTGTTTTTGAAATCTGCCCCCGTAAATTCGGTGATGACCGTGGGTTTTTCTCCGAGATTTATAATGCAAAGGCATTCACCGAAGCCGGTATTGACCTGAATTTCGTTCAGGACAACCATTCTTTTTCGGCTGCCAAGGGCGTTGTTCGTGGGCTTCATTATCAGTTGCCACCATTTGCGCAGGACAAGCTGGTTCGCGTTACGCGCGGCGCAATTCTGGATGTTGCTGTTGATATCCGCAAAAGCTCGCCAACTTTCGGAAAGTGGGTTGCGTTGGAAGTCTCGGCTGAAAAATGGAACCAGATTCTGGTGCCCAAGGGCTTCGCACACGGTTTCATGACACTCATTGAGAACACCGAGGTCATCTACAAGGTCACGAATTATTATTCTCCTGAGCATGACCGTTCGATCCGGTTTGATGATCCGGCCATTGGTATCGATTGGCCAACAGCATCTTCAGGCGTCCAGCTTTCCGATAAGGATCAGAAGGCCCCGCTTTTTGCTGATGCTGAAGTTTTTGCTTGAGGAAATTATATGAATATTCTTGTCACGGGTGGAGCAGGGTTCATTGGTTCGGCTGTCTGTCGCCATCTGGCTTCTGATCCCAAGATCAATGTCGTCAATCTCGACAAGCTGACCTATGCAGGCAACCTGGCATCTCTCCGCCAGATCGAAAACCATCCGAATTACAGCTTTCTGCAAGCCGATATTTGTGATGACACTGGTGTTCTGGAAGCTTTGCGCGCCAACGAAATCGATGTGGTTATGCATCTGGCGGCGGAAAGCCACGTTGACCGTTCCATCGACGGGCCTGCGGCTTTCATTGAAACCAATATCATAGGCACGTTCCGCTTGCTCAATGCTGCACTCGCTTATTGGCGCGAACTGGCGGAACCACGTAAGTCGAACTTCCGCTTTCATCACATTTCTACAGATGAAGTGTTCGGCGACCTGCCTTTCGACAGCGGTATTTTCACGGAAGAGACACCCTATAAGCCATCGTCTCCTTATTCGGCGTCAAAGGCTTCTTCGGATCATCTGGTGCGTGCCTGGCATGAAACCTATGGCCTGCCTGTGGTGCTTACTAACTGCTCGAACAATTATGGACCGTTCCATTTCCCGGAAAAGCTGATCCCGCTAGTCATTCTCAATGCGCTCGATGAAAAGCCATTGCCGGTTTATGGGGCAGGGGCGAATGTGCGCGATTGGCTCTATGTCGAGGATCATGCGCGTGCTCTGGCACTGGTTGCTACCACCGGCAAGCTGGGCGAAAGTTACAATATCGGCGGACGTGCAGAACGTACCAACCTGAGTGTCGTTGAAACGATCTGTGCTATCCTCGACAAGAAGCGGCCTCGCGCAAACGGCAAGAGCTACGCCGATTTGATCACCTTCGTGACTGATCGCCCCGGCCACGACCGCCGTTATGCGATTGACGCTTCGAAGATCGAGCGTGAACTGGGCTGGAAGCCGCAGGAGACCTTCGAGACGGGATTGGAAAAGACCATTCAATGGTATCTCGATAATGCATGGTGGTGGGAGCCGATCCGCAGCGGTACCTATGCTGGCGAGCGTCTGGGCAGCACGTCAGCAAAAGAGGCTAACGCATGAAAATTCTCATCACCGGACGGGAAGGGCAGGTTGTCCAAAGCCTTCTTGAGAAGGCATCTCAACGCCCCGATCTCGAGGTGATAGCGCTGGGTCGCCCGGAACTTGATCTGACAAAGCCGGATACAGTGCGTCGCGCCATGGAGGCAATCAAGCCCGACCTCGTTGTCTCCGCCGCCGCCTACACGGCGGTGGACTTAGCCGAGGATGAGCAGGAACTTGCCTTTATGGTGAATGCTATTGGCGCTGAAGCAGTAGCCGAAGCAGCAAAGGCCCGCGGTGTTCCCATCATCCACCTGTCGACGGATTATGTTTTTGCGGGCGACGCTGACGAACCATATGTTGAAACGGATGTCACCGGACCTTGCAGCGTCTATGGAAGCTCCAAGCTTGAAGGTGAGCGTCTGGTTGCGCAAGCCAATCCGCAACACATAATTTTGCGAACTGCGTGGGTCTATAGCCCCTTTGGCAAAAATTTCGTCAAGACGATGTTGAAGCTTGCTGAGACGCGTGATGCTCTTTCCGTGGTTTCCGACCAGTGGGGCAATCCAACGAGTGCGCTCAATATCGCTGACGCAATTATCCAGGTAGCGGATCATTTGGCGGCGACGCCGGGCTTTTCCGCTTATGGTGTTTATCATCTGGTCGGTACGGGTGACACGAACTGGAGCGGCTTCGCGCGCACCATATTCAGTGAAAGCGCCAAGCTCGGTGGACCAACCGCGACTGTCACCGATATTGCGACAGCCGATTATCCGACTAAGGCTGCCCGCCCTGCCAATTCTCGCCTGTCGACAGTCAAATTCCAGAAGATGTTCAACTGGTCTGCGCCGCATTGGCAGTCGTCGCTACGGGACGTTGTGGTCCGGCTTGTATAGTATTGTGAGTGACGATTTTTCCAACGCGGCATCGTTCAGTGATCGGTGTCGCGTTTTTCGTTTCTGGCGACAATAATTCGCACTGTTGCGTGCAGAACAGCAATTATTAACGCAGACGGCCTTAAGGATTTGAAATTGCCTGCCTATAAGGATTATGACCCACAATAAGGTGCATGTGATTGCACTATTGTAGGGATCATGGTTCTCAGGTTCACGTTATAAGATGACAAAACTTTTAAGCTGGGAGGCGCTTGCGGGCGTTGTTTCTTCGACATTGGAAAAGAACTGGCGGAAAGCATGAGCGGTACATCCCTAAAATTTGGCACAAGCGGTCTTAGGGGACTAGCGGATGAATTGAATGGTTTACCCGCTTATGCCTATTCTCTTGCTTTCGTTGAAATGCTGTTGGAAGCCGGAAAGCTACAGAGGGGCGGCAAGGTCTTCGTCGGTCGCGACCTTCGCCTGTCGAGCCCTGCCATTGCAGCACTTTGTATGGCGGCAATTGAGGATGCGGGATTTCAGCCGGTCGATTGCGGTGTTTTGCCAACTCCGGCGTTGAGCTATTATGCGATTTCGCAGCATGGTCCGAGCATAATGATCACTGGCAGCCATATTCCAGATGATCGTAATGGGCTTAAATTCTATCGCCAGAACGGCGAAATCGACAAGGACGATGAGAGCGCCATCAGCAGGGTTTACGCCGCCCTGCCTGAAAATCTCGCCTTTCGTCATCTGCACGACGCGCCCCTCAATAGCGATGCCGTCGACATCTATGTGAAGCGTTATGTTGAGTTTGTCGGGCGTGAATACCTTCGAGGCCTGCGTGTTGGGGTCTATCAGCATTCGTCTGTGGCGCGTGATCTCATCGTCCGTATTCTCGCTGAGTTGGGCGCCGAAGCCGTACCGCTCGGTCGATCCGATGTGTTCGTGCCTGTCGACACGGAGGCGCTGCGCTCCGAGGATATCGAACTTCTCCGCCAGTGGGCGCAGGAAAGCCGCTTCGACGCCATTGTTTCCACGGATGGGGATGCAGACCGCCCCTTGATCGCGGATGAAAAAGGACACTTCGTGCGGGGTGATCTTGTTGGGGCGATCACTGCCACCTGGCTTGGCATCAAAACGATCGTGACGCCGGTGACGTCCAATTCCGCTCTTGAGGAAAATTTTGAGCGTGTCATCAGAACACGCGTCGGCTCGCCTTATGTCATTGAAGGCATGGCGCAGGCCATCACTGAGGGCAGGTCGGTGGTTGTGGGGTTTGAGGCCAATGGTGGCGTGCTTCTTGGCAGCACGGTTGAAAAATCAGGCCATACGCTTTCAGCGCTTCCAACACGCGATGCGCTTCTGCCTATTCTGGCCTGCCTCTGCACGATTCAAGAAATGCAGAAACCTTTTTCGGAAATCGCGAAAAGCTATGGTTTCCGCGTGGCCCTGAGTGATCGCCTGACAGAAGTGTCGCAGGAAAAGAGCGCAGCTTTTCTTTCTGTCATTACGCAGGAAGATGCGCGCACTCAGCTTTTCCCTGTAAGCGATAGCGTTATCCGGCTTGAAACGATTGACGGCGTGAAACTCTTCTTCCATTCCGGTAATGCGATTCACTATCGCGCTTCTGGCAATGCACCGGAACTGCGATGCTATGTGGAAGCTTCAGAGGAGAGCCAGGCCGAGACGCTTCTGGAAACGGGACTTGCTGTCGCCCGCAACGCAACGAAGGACAACTGAGCAATGAGCTTTATTCCTGTCATTATCAGCGGCGGTTCCGGCTCCAGATTGTGGCCGCTTTCGCGCGATGCACACCCGAAACCATTCATCGAACTGCCCGACGGCAGCACGCTGATCGGCAAGACCTACAAGCGCGCGGCGCAGCTCGACGGTGTGAACCATATCCTCACCGTGACCAATCGCGACTTCCTTTTCCTGACACTTGATGCCTATGCCGATGCAAAGGCCCCCAAGGTCGACAACGCATTTTTGCTGGAGCCAATCGGACGCGATACGGCGCCTGCGGTTGCTGTTGCGGCTTTGCATGCCGCGGCGACTTACGGCCCGGATGCGACATTGCTTGTCATGCCAGCCGACCACCTGATCGAGGATGAAGCCGCTTTTGCCGAAGCTGTTTCAAAGGCCCGCGAGATAGCTGAGACCGGTCGCATCGTCACTTTCGGCATTGTGCCCGATCACCCGGAAACCGGTTTTGGTTATATTGAAACCGACGGCAGGGATGTGTTGCGCTTTGTCGAAAAGCCCGATGTCGAGACGGCGCAGACCTACGTCGAAAGTGGTCGGTATTTCTGGAATTCCGGCATGTTCTGTTTCACGGCGGGAACCATGCTTGCGGCGATGCAGCATTTTGCGCCGGAAATATTCAGTGCAGTGCGGGCGTCGCTTGAACATGCCCGGCGCGGCGTAAACGGTGAAACCAAGACCATCGAAATCGCAAAGGACGATTTTGCGGCTGCTCCTGCAATTTCCATCGATTACGCGATTATGGAAAAGGCCGAGAACATTGCCTGTATTCCAGTTTCCTGTGGCTGGTCCGATATTGGTTCCTGGGCCGCGATGGCGGATCTCATCACACCGGATGACAACGGTAATCGTCTGCGCGGCGAAACGGTGATCGAAGACACGACCGACAGCTTCGTCTTGTCCGAAACCCGGTTGGTCAGCCTGGTCGGCGTCCGCGATCTTCTTGTCGTGGACACGCCTGATGCGCTGCTCGTAGCCCATCGCGACAAGGCGCAGGAGGTGCGCAAGGTCTTCAATAAGCTGCGCGCGAACGGCCATGAAGCAGCCAAGCTCCACCGTACCGCCCATCGTCCTTGGGGCACTTATACGGTGCTTGAGGAAGGGGACGGCTTCAAGATCAAGCGGATCGAAGTGAAACCGGGGCGTCGCCTGAGCTTGCAGGCGCATCACCACCGTTCCGAACACTGGATTGTTGTTTCCGGTACCGCGAAAGTCACCAATGGTGATCGCGAGATTCTACTGACGACCAACCAGTCCACCTACATTCCCTGTGGCTTCCGTCACCGCTTGGAGAATCCGGGCATCCTGCCGCTCGTACTCATCGAGGTGCAAAGCGGCGAATATCTGGGTGAAGACGACATCGTGCGTTTCGATGACGTCTATGGCCGCACATAATAATAGGGCGTTCAGACGCTAACGCACGCGCCCTGAAAATGCTCAATCGCCGCACAGACTTAACCAAAACTCGATGAGTTTGGCTCAACGAGTTTTGGCATAAGGCAGCCTGGCGACTGGCGAGACTATGTAGCGAGTCGGAGCTGGCCGAACTTAATCGGGAACCATTCGTCGTCTCGGATGTTTGCCTTAACATGGCCAGTAAGGAACAAGACCCGGCTACCGATCGGTTCGGTATGCCGCTAATCGACTTTCAAAGATTTGCTCTTTTCTTCGACGTGGACGGAACCCTCCTTGATATCGCCACCAATCCAGATCGCGTTATCGTTCCCGACGGGTTGCAAAAATCACTTTCGTCCATTTCTGCGCGGCTGTCCGGCGCGATGGCGCTGGTTACAGGGCGGGCAATTGCGTTCATAGAGGAGCGCTTTCCCGATTATCATGGCCCGATAGCCGCGCTGCACGGTGCCGAGTTCCGGCACGCATCCGGGTTGGTTGAACTGATCGAACCAGATGAGCAATTTCTGACTGCAAAGGATTTTCTGCACCAGACTGCGCTGGGGGTCAGCGGTTTTCTTGCCGAAGATAAGGGAAGCGCTGTTGCACTTCACTATCGTGCTGCACCTGAAAAAGCCGATCTGGCCCATGACCTCGTCAGCAAGGCATTGAAGCTTGCCGGACCGGAATGGGTCGTGCAGTCGGGCAAGATGGTTTTCGAGCTGCGCCCGGCGATCAGCGACAAGGGCGCGGCGTTGCGCCGTTTCATGAAGGACGTACCGTTCGCGGGCAGGACGCCGTTGGCGTTCGGTGACGATCTGACGGATTTATCGATGCTCGAAGCCGCGGACGAACTTGGTGGCACGGCTGTCGTGGTCGGTCGTGCAATCGACCGTCCGGGGGTTACACAGCTGGCCAACCCGGAAGAACTTCGCCTCTGGCTATCCCGCATCTCCGATGATGAACAGGTAACGCAATGAAAGGATTTGATGCATGGGTCGGCTGATCGTGGTCTCCAATCGTGTTCCGTTGCCCGACGAACAAGGCAAGGCCCCCGCGGGCGGATTGGCAGTAGCATTGCAGGCAGCACTCAGCGAACGCGGTGGCATATGGCTTGGTTGGTCCGGCAAGACCCTTCCAAATCGTCAGGCGCAGGAACTGGCGATCCGCGATGTGGGGCCTATTCGCTATGCGCTGCTCGATCTCCACAAGAAGGATATCGATGAGTATTATGCAGGCTTTGCTAATCGCATGCTATGGCCGCTCTGTCATTATCGCCTTGACCTGATCGATTACACCCGCAAGGACATGGCGGGATACTTCCGGGTTAATCGTTTGTTCGCAAAGCATCTTCTGCCGATGATCGAGCCGGATGATGTGCTTTGGATTCACGACTATCATCTTATTCCTCTGGCAGCCGAACTGCGAAATCTTGGTGTCACGAACCGCATCGGCTTTTTTCTGCACATTCCCTGGCCGCCCGCCGACATTCTGTTCACCCTGCCGGTGCATGAGACGATCATGCGCGGCCTGGCATCGTACGATGTGGTGGGCTTTCAGACAGAGAACGATGTCGATAACTTCATTGGCTGCCTGCGGCGTGAAAAGATCGGCAAGCCGCTCGATGATGCCGGCTTGTTTGAAGCGTTCGGACATCAGTTTCGTGCCGAGCGCTTCGGCATTGGTATTGAGACGGCTTCCTTCGCGGAGATAGCTGAGAAGGCGCAGCGTCATTCAACCGTAAAGCGCATGCGTGAAAGCATGCTGGATCGTGATCTTATCATCGGCGTGGACCGGCTCGATTACTCCAAGGGTATTACCAATCGCATGGAGTCTTTCGAGCACTTTCTGAGGGTCGATCCTGGCAATCGCGGCAAGGTCACCTTTCTGCAGGTCACACCGAAATCCCGCTCCGAAGTACCGGAGTACAAGGACATGCAGCGCGCGGTGGCAGAATTGGCCGGTCGGGTGAACGGCGCAAACGCTACAGTCGACTGGACGCCGATACGCTACATCAACCGTTCGTTGAACCGTGAGGTGCTGGCAGGGCTTTATCGGCTGGCGGCTGTTGGGCTGGTCACGCCGCTGCGTGACGGGATGAACCTGGTCGCCAAGGAATATGTTGCTGCACAGAACCCCGAAAATCCCGGCGTTCTGGTGCTGTCCCGTTTTGCGGGCGCCGCGCAGGAACTCAATGGCGCACTTCTGGTCAATCCCTATGATACTGAGGCGATGGCCCATGCCATGGCTCGCGCGCTCGCCATGCCGCTGGTGGAACGCAAGGAACGATTTGAAAACATGATGGGTTTTCTGAACACACACGATGTCCATCGCTGGTGCGACGATTTCCTGAACCGTCTCTTCCCGCCTGATGGTACGGCTAAAACTTAAGGATGCCAGCTTTGGCGGCCTCTTCCGCGAGATGGATTGTGTAGGAAAAAGCGGCGGGAGAGGTCGCAAGCAGAGGCGCACCAATCAGCCTGGCATCTTTGGGCGAGATACCAAAGCGGGCCTTGAACGCTTTGGTGAATTGTGTGCCGTCATGAAAGCCGCACCGATAGGCGATTTCCTTGAATGACACGGGTTTGCCGCGCTGGCTTACGAGAATACGATAGGCGTTATCCAGTCGCTTGTCGCGGATAACCTTGGCGACGCCACCGTCCGTTTCAAATGCGCGGTAGAGATGCGAGCGGGAAACGCGGAAATTCTGTATGATCGAATGTGGCCCGAGCAGCGGATTGGCCAGATTCTCGTCAATATAGGCAAGGATGCGCTTGCGCATCGGTAGGTTGATCGGAAGGCTTTCCACCATGCCGCCTTCTCCACCCGCGATGCTGGCGCCAAGCAGGGACATCATCGCTTCTTGCGCGGAATGGGTCTCGGTCGCGTTCAATTCTCCGCTGACCGACTGGAGCCCTCGGAGATAATCGAAGAGAAGGCGCGTGATGGGACTGCTTGCACGCATCACCAGACCATGCAGATTGCGCCAACCCACGATCTTTTCCAGTTCGTCGCGGGGGATAATCACGGTGATGCGCGAGCCGCCGGATGCGTGGCTTTCAACGGTTTGTGTCAGATCAATGATGACGATGTCGCCCTTTTTTGCTTCGACATTGACACCGTTGAAATCTCCGCGCAGATCACCGCCAGTGATAAGCTGCAGGATATACTGGTTTAGCCCACCTTGGGCGATGAGCTTCGGGGCACGTGAATAGGTTTGTGAATTGAACGAGGTGGTGCCAATCTGGATAGAACCGATGGAACGTGCGACAATTGATCCTGAGAACTGGTAATCATTGTCTTCGTCTGTGATCTCATACATGGGTTTGAGAACAGCACGCCAGAATTCATTGCGCAGCTTGTCCTCTATCATGTCGGTCGAAATTGTAGTCTCTTTATTCATTTCTAACCGTTTAGCCGATGGTCATGGCGGTTGATACCAGAATGATTATGCATGAAAAATCAATAATATGTTAGCTAATTTTTCTTTCGCCAATAAATTTCGGTTGCACTCTTATGGTCTGTAATTCGATTTGTCGATACGGTCTTAGGCGTTGGGAGTATGTTCCATTCGCGCAAGGATTTACTTATATAAACATGAGTGACTTATATCTATACTGTAGCTGCGATTGACGGGCTCAAAGCCTCAACTGCGGCGACGGTATCAACGCGTCGGCTCGTCCTGTCTATGCGGTGCGTTTTACCCTATGACAGGACGAACGCGCCCGACGAGGTTCCAACTGATATCTACGTTATGTGAAAAAGTGTTTTGATATGAGACTGTTTTTTGCCGCTTTGGCATTTGCCCTGATCAGCTACACAAGTGTTGCGACAGCCGCCGGATTGAACGGTACCCTTGGGACCGAGTGTCGACGCATTGCAATTCAGGGGACGGGGTCTTCCGACACAGCGGTGAGGCCGTCTTGGGCTATGCCCTTGAGAAATTCACCGTCAGTTCCCGCCAGCCAAAGGTCGCAGCGCGCCATTATCTATCCGCAGGCAGTGCCGTCGCCGCAGCTTTATCGTTACGACTGCACGCCAATGCCCGCAGAACCGAATACGGTTCCGCGGGCCGATTTCAGCGGTCAGTAAGGACTGTCGACCTTGCCCATCTCCACGTAGACGGTCTTGATCTGGCTGTAATGAGCGAGTGCGGCAATGCCGTTTTCGCGCCCGATGCCGGATTGCTTGTAACCACCGAAAGGCACTTCTACCGGCGTCAGGTTGTAAGCATTGATCCAGCATGTGCCGGCTTTGATTTGGCCAATCACACGATGGCCACGTGCGATGTCTGCCGTAAACACGCCCGCCGCCAGGCCGAATTCTGTATTGTTGGCGCGCGCAATCACTTCATCTTCATCGGAAAATTCCAGAACGCTCATTACTGGCCCGAAGATTTCCTCGCGGGCGATGGTCATGTCGTCGTTTACATCCGTGAAGATGGTCGGCTCGATAAAGAAGCCTTTATCGAAGCCTTGTAGTTTCGGAACTCGACCGCCATAGGCGAGTGTCGCACCTTCAGCTTTTCCCTTTTCGATATAGGACAGCACCTTGTCGCGCTGGGCGCTGTTAACGAGCGGACCCATCTGGGTCGCTTCATCCAGCGGGTCGCCAATACGGATTTTCCGCGTGCGTTCGAGCAGCCGTTCTACAAAGCGCTTGTGCACGTTCTTATGAACAAAGACGCGGGTTCCGTTCGAGCAGACCTGCCCGGTCGAATAGAAGTTGCCGAGCATTGCGCCCCCAATGGCGCTTTCAAGATCGGCATCATCGAACACAATAATCGGGGATTTACCGCCAAGCTCCATAGTGACATGCTTCAGGTGCTCACCGGCCTGCGCCATGATGCGCTTGCCGGTCGGGACCGAGCCAGTAAGGGACACCTTGGCCGTCAGACGATGATTGACGAGCGCGGCACCGACGTCGCCGAAACCCTGCACGACGTTGAACAAGCCGTCGGGGAGTCCCGCTTCTTTATAGGCCTCGGCTAAAGCCAATGCCGAAAGCGGCGTGTTTTCGGAGGGCTTGAAAATGAAGGCATTACCCATGGCGAGCGCAGGAGCGGACTTCCACGCAGCGATCTGGATTGGATAATTCCAAGCGCCGATTCCAATACAGATGCCAAGCGCTTCGCGGCGCGTGTAGGCGAACGAGCCGCCGAGTTCCACGAACTCGCCGTTGAAGCCGGAAATGATGCCGCCAAAAAACTCCAGAGCATCTGCTGCCGAAGCGGCATCTGCCACCAGCGTTTCCTGAAGCGCCTTGCCGGTGTCGAGTGTTTCAAGCTTCGACAGCTTCTTGTTCTTCTCGCGCAGGATTTCCGCTGTGCGGCGCAGGATGCGCCCGCGTTCAACAGGTTTCAGCGCAGCCCAGTCGCCTTGCGCTTTCAGCGCGGCCGCATAAGCCGCTTCGATCACATCCGGCGTGGCCGAATAGAGCCGGGCAATTTCCTCTCCGGTTGCGGGATAGATGACCGGTAAAGGCTTACCTGCCTTGTCCTCCAAGAATGCGCCGCCGATGAAATGCGAGGCTTTGGGTTGTGCTTTCATTGTGTGTTCCTTGTGTCAGGTAATAAGGCGGCATGCTTCTATGCGCGGGGAACACATATTGCCCTACTGCCTTAACGCGCTGTAGCCCTGACCGCCTCAGCGGTCTGATACTTGCCACCGCGGATTGATCCACGGCTCCTGATTGGAGCGCGCGAGTGGCGTGCGGCCGAGAATATGATCGGATGCCTTTTCGCCAACCATGATCGATGGGCCATTGAGATTGCCGTTGGTAATGCGCGGGAAGATGGACGAATCCGCAACGCGCAACGCTTCAACACCGATAACCCGACATTCAGCATCCACCACCGCCATTGGATCGTCAACCGCACCCATTTTGCACGTGCCGCACGGATGGAAGGCGCTTTCGACATGTTCTTTGATGAAATTGTCGATTTCATCGTCGCTCTGAACGTGCGCGCCAGGCTGGATTTCCGCTCCCCGATAGGGATCGAATGCCGCCTGTCCGAAGATTTCACGGGTCAGGCGTACACAATGCCGGAAGTCAGCCCAGTCGTCTTCATGCGACATGTAGTTGAACTTGATGACAGGCTTTTCACGCGGGTTGGCCGAGCGAAGTGTCACGCTGCCGCGCGATTTCGACCGCATCGGCCCGACATGGGCCTGAAAGCCGTGCGATTGTGCCGCTGCCTTTCCGTCATAGCGGATGGCTACGGGCAGAAAGTGATACTGTATATCGGGATATTCCACACCGGCCTTGGATCGCACGAAGGCGGCGGATTCAAAATGGTTGGTCGCGCCGTGGCCGGACTTGAAGAACAACCATTCCGCCCCGATCATCGCCTTGGAGAACAGGTTCAGCTTGGAGTAGAGCGTGATCGGTTGTGTGCATTCCTGCTGGATATAAACTTCCAGATGGTCCTGCAGGTTCTGGCCGACCCCGGGGCGGTCGGCGACCACTTCAATTCCATGTTCCTTGAGCTGTGCTGCCGGTCCTATACCCGAAAGCATCAGCAGCTTCGGAGAATTGATTGAAGAAGCGGCGATGATGACCTCGCGCCGTGCGCGGATGGTCGAGAAGGTGCGCCCTGCCTCGATTTCCACGCCGACGGCACGTTTTCCTTCAAGCACGATCTTGCGTGCCAGGCCTTTGACCAGTTTGACGTTCGGGCGCTTGAGCGCCGGCTTGAGATAGGCGTTGGCCGCAGACCAGCGACGCCCATTATGGATCGTCTGCTCCATCGGGCCGAAGCCTTCCTGTTTCTCGCCATTATAGTCTTCGGTCACTTCAAAGCCGGCTTCGCGGCCTGCGTCGACAAAGGCATGGAACAGCGGATTGTCGCGCTTGCCGCGCCGGACATAAAGCGGGCCGCTGGTGCCGCGCCAGCCTTCCTGGCCGCCGCGCGAATTTTCCATGCGCTTGAAGTAGGGCAGCACATCGGCATAAGCCCAGCCCCGGGCGCCGCTTTCCGACCAATGGTCGTAGTCGCGGGCATGGCCGCGCACATAGACCATGCCGTTGATGGAGGACGATCCGCCCAGCACCTTGCCGCGGGGCGTCACAAGGCTACGCCCGCCAATATGCGGTTCCGGTTCAGTAGAAAAGCCCCAGTCATAGGTTTCCATATTCATGGGGAAGGAGAGGGCGGCTGGCATCTGGATCAAAGGGCCAACGTCTGGAACGCCATATTCAATGACGATCACCGAATAGCGACCGTCTTCCGACAGGCGATAGGCCATGGCCGATCCGGCGGAGCCAGAGCCGATGATGATGAAGTCCGCTTCCATACTCATTTTTCCCCCGAAGCCTGTCTTGAAAGCTGAACTGCGATGTAATCCTCCACCAGTGCAATTGCCGAGGCTGCATCCGGTGCATCCGCACCGAGCGCGTGACGTATATAAAGACCGTCAATCATGGCACCCGCGCCCTCGGCGATGCGGCTGGCCCGTTCGCGCGTGGTCAGATGTTCAAGCGCAAAAACGAGATTCGAATGCAAGCGGCGCGCATAGATGCGCAGAAGCCGACGCGTGTCCTCCGATTGCTGTGCATGCACATAGAAGGTTAGCCAGGCGGCAACGGTTTCCGGTGCGAACTGCGATGCGGAAAAATTGACCGCGATGATGGCCGCGATACGTTCCCTCGGCGTCTCAGCCTTACCGATGGCGGCGTTGAGATCCTGTCCCAGTTCACGCAGTAGATGCCGCATGGTGGCGAGAATGAGCTTATCCTTGCCGCCGAAATAGTGATGCGCCAGCGCAGGCGAAACGCCCGCCTCATGCGCAATCTGCGCGACGGTCACGTCCAGCGAACCGCGCTGGCCGATAGTGCGAATGGCGGCGTCGATCAGCTCGCGTCGCCGCAAAGGCTCCATCCCGATCTTGGGCATGATTGTGGTCCGTTCTTAGCTTATTTACTGGTTAGTCTAACGTTGATTGACTCATCAATCAATAAAAACCGGGCATGCAAATCTTGCATTTGCCATCGTCAGAGGGGAAGGCGGCTATGACACGGAGGCTTGTCGGGAAGGTGCCAACTGCTTACATTCAGACGATGAGCAGAGCCTTCACCAAAGAACAGGACGACGCGCCGACCGATCTCGGTGAGCGTCCGGTTAGTCCACATCGCAATCTCGTCACGCCGGCAGGTCTGAAGAGGATAGAGGACGAAATCGCCCGGCTTCAGCGCGAGCTGGCAGATGCCAATGTCGCGGGTGAGCGTTCGGCGATTGCGCGTATCTCGCGTGATCTGCGCTACTGGACGGCGCGGCGCGAAAATGCCGAGCTTTCGGTTCCGGCCCCCGACAGTGATGTCGTGCGTTTCGGCATGACGGTGGAACTGGAAAATCTGGATGACGGCAAGGTTCGCCGCTGGACCATCGTGGGCGAGGACGAGGCCGACCCATCACACGGCAAGATTTCCCATGTAGCGCCCGTTGCCATTCTGTTATTCGGCAAGCCGGTTGGCGATGTCGTGAAAATCAATAATGTCGAATGGGAAATCGTGTCGCTGAAGATTGTCTAATCTTCTGTCACCACCGTATGGTCACGGAAAAGCGCTGCGGCGCCGGTTTCATCGATTTCGCCGGAAGCAATGCCCATCGTGAAACTGTAAAGCAATCCATCGTCTGCGGTCAGTGCATGGCCGTTGCGGCTTCCATCTGCTGCTCGAAGCTGTCGTCCACTGGCTCCAGCAAGAAGCTCTTTTGTGTCTCAATGAGCTGCAGTTTGGCTCCGGTCTGCAAGTTTTATCGTTCCAGCGCTTCCTTTGGGATGATCACGCCTTCGGAATTGCCGATCTTGCGCAAGGTGGACATCCATGGCTGTTCTCCTAGTTATACGCGTGATATCACGTGGAGCACCTGTGTTGTCACCACAAGCTACAGCCAGCCTTTGCGGCGGAAATAATAGAGCGGCAGCAGGGCAGAAGCGATCATCAGGCCAAGCGCCATCGGATAGCCCCAGGGTGAATGCAGCTCCGGCATGAAGGAAAAGTTCATGCCATAGATGGAAGCCACGAGCGTTGGCGGCATGAAACCAACTGCCGCTACAGAGAAAATCTTGATAATGGCGTTCTGTTCAACCGAAATCAGCCCGACGATCGTATCGAGCAGAAACGTGACCTTGTTGGACAGGAAATCCACATAGGCGGTCAGGGATTGCGTGTCGCGCTCCAGCGACTTGATCCAGCTGCGCGTTTCCTTCTTGCCAGCTGCGGGATTGCTGGTGGCCGACAGATAGACCAGCATACGGCTGATACCGGCCAGACTTTCTCGCATGCGCGAGAGGAAAGTTCCCTGCCCGCCAATCTGGGTCAGTATGTGCCGAAAATCCTCCGTCGTCATCGGGCGGGCTTTCGGCTGGCGGCGATAGATGGAGTGCGAGGCCGCATCGATCTTGCCTGCTACACCTTCCAGAATATCCGCAAGCCGGTTTGTCGTCGCTTCGGTGATACCGAGCATGATCGACAGGCCCGAACATTTGGGCGATATCAACCCGTTGCCGGGCTTGGTCGAGCGAAGGATATAGGTGCTGAACGATTTCGGATTGGCATAACGCACCGTTATCAGCCGCGAGCCGTGCAAGATGAAGGTGACCGGAGCAAGCTCCCGATGGTCGAGATCGACCGCGTGCAGGATTGGGACTGTGAGATATTGCGCGCCAGTTTCCGTATAGAAGCGGCTCGATTCCTCGATCTCCGTCATGTCTTCGCGTGTCGGGATTGAGATACCCATCCATGCCTCGACAATACTGTCTTCATTGACGCCGGGAGCGAACAGATCGATCCAGATCACATGCTCGGGCAACGGAGTGCCGGGCTCGACTTCCACTTGTTCGAGATGATCTCCGGAAAGGCTGTAAAGTGTGATCATACTGGCACCTGAAGTCTAGCCCGGATTTCGGGCGGCTGGATTATGGGGCACTTTGCGCGAAAATTGTTAACGGAATGCGGCAATGGTTACCAGTCTTAACGGCCAACGGTCAGCTTCGTTCATGACTGTTGACAGCTCCATTACGCAAGTCTAATTCATCAAGTCATCAGATGAATTTGGTAGCGCTATGAAGGCAATATCCCGCAAGACATTGACGGATTCGGCCACGCAGGCATTGCGTGTGGAAATCACTTCGGGCCGCTGGGCGATAGGCGACCAGTTGCCGAATGAGGCGGCGCTTTCTGCAACGCTGGATGTCAGCCGCGGCACGGTGCGCGAAGCCGTGCGGGCGCTGGTGGCGCAAGGAATGCTGGAAACCCGGCAGGGTTCAGGGACTTACGTGCGCTCCACTGCCGACACGGCGCGCAGCCTTGACCGTATTCGCCATACCAGTCTGCGCGACCGCTTTGAAACCCGGGCAGTTCTGGAAACGGAAGCGGCACGGCTTGCCGCGTTGCGCATCACGTCCAAGGGGATTGTGCATCTGGAGAAGATGCTGGCACAGCGGTGCAATCGTGATGAAATCGACCGGGCAACTTTTGTCGCTCGAGACTTTGCTTTTCACGAGGCCATCGTTGCGGCCTCGGGCAACAGCGCATTGATCGAGGTCTATGCCTTTTTCTCTGCTTCCATCCGCGAATCCATAGAAGCCACGCTCGACGGTGAACTGCCTGAGCCAAGTCATGAAGCACACCGCCAGATCGTCGAAGCCATCGCCACGGGTGATCCCGACAAGGCCAGCGCAACGGTTCGGTATTTCATGGCGCCACTGATTGAAGAACTTGAAAGGTTGCTGGCATCATGAGCCACACGAATACAGCTCTGCCGAACGCGGCAGAAAGCGAGGCGATATTGCAGGCTGAGGCGCTGGTCGATGCGGAGGCTGACAGCATTCCGCCGCCGCCTGTCCAGCAATTGCCAAGCAAGGCGATGCGCATTTTGCTGGGATTGAGTCTCGTGCTCATCGCCGCCAATCTGCGACCTGTATTTTCCAGCGTTTCCGTGCTTCTGCCGGAAATTATCGATGCTACCGGCATGTCTTCCGTTGCGGCCGGTATTCTGACCACATTGCCGGTTGTCTGTCTTGGCGTCTTCGCGCCATTCGCGCCACGGCTGGCGCAGCGCTTTGGCGCGGAACGTGTCCTGCTTTTCGTGCTGGCGGTGCTGACTGTCGGCACTGCCATGCGCGGCTTCGGTTCGTTCTATTCGCTCTATATTGGCGCAGCATTGGCCGGTGCCGCCATTGCTACGGGTAATGTGCTGCTTCCGGGCGTCGTCAAGCGCGACTTTCCAAAAACAGCCGCCATCATGACCGGTCTTTATACGATGGCCCTATGTGGCGGCGCTGCGTCCGCAGCCGGTTTCACCATCCCGATCAAAGGGGTGCTCGGCGGTTCCTGGAATCTCGCTCTGGCATTCTGGGCTGTCCCCGCGGCAGTCGTTCTTTTGTTGTGGCTGCCGCAGGCCATGCGTGCCAAACACAATGTGGCGCATTCGGGTTTCAAGGTGATCGGTCTGTGGAAAGACAAGCTGGCCTGGCAGGTAACACTGTTCATGGGGCTGCAGTCTTCCACCGCCTATATCGTTTTCGGATGGCTGGCGCCGATCCTGCGCGAACAGGGCCTGAGCCCGGCGGCGGCAGGTGGTCTGGTTTCCTTCTCAATCTTGGCACAGGTCATCACCTGTCTCGCGGTGCCTTCCATTGCCACCCGCCAGAAAAACCAGAGCCTACTCAATGTCGTTCTCTGTGCCTGTGCGGCCTTACCATTGATTGGCTTTCTGTATCTGCCGCTATGGACCTATTGGGGTCTGGCGATCGTTCAGGGCATCGGGCAGGGCGGTCTTATTGCCGCCGCGATGATGGTGATCGTGCTGCGCGCGCCGGATTCACACACGGCAGCGCATCTGTCCGGCATGGCGCAATGCGTCGGTTATACGCTGGCTGCGATCGGTCCCCTCATCGTAGGACTGATCCACAGTGCAACGGGCAGCTTCACCGCCTGTGGCCTTTTCTTCGCCGCGCTGGGGGTGGGGGCCGCTACCGCCGGATGGGGAGCAGGGCGCGCGCAGCATGTGGGCGTGCAGGTGATACAACAATGAAGGCAACAAAAAACCCGGCAAAGCCGGGTTTTTCTTCATAGCGATATGAAAGGCATCAAGCCTTTTCGTACAGCTCTTCGACGAATTCCCAATTGATGAGATTGTCGACGAAGGCTTCAAGATACTTCGGACGCAGATTGCGATAATCGACATAGTAGGAGTGTTCCCACACATCGACGCCGAGGATCGGCGTTGCGCCATGAACCAGTGGATTTTCGCCGTTCGGGGTCTTGGAAATTTCAAGCTTGCCGTCCTTGACCGACAGCCAGGCCCAGCCCGAACCGAACTGGCCGACACCGGCAGCAATGAAATCTTCGCGGAATTTGTCGTAGCCGCCAAGATCGGACTCGATTGCCTTTTCAAGCTTGCCCGGCAGCTTCTTGCCGCCGCCGCCCTTCTTCATCCACTTCCAGAACAGGATGTGGTTGTAGTGCTGGCCGGCATTGTTGAAGAGGCCCTGGTTTTTGCCGTAGCTTTCCTTGACGATTTCTTCCAGGCTTTTGCCTTCGAGGCCGGAGCCTTCGAGCAGCTTGTTGCCGTTGGTGACATAGGCCTGATGGTGCTTGTCGTGATGAAGCTCAAGCGTCTCGCGCGACATGAACGGCGCAAGGGCGTCATAGTCATACGGCAGGGCGGGCAGTTCGAAAGCCATTGGAAACTCTCCTCTTTTCTTTCAGCTTATATGGGCAGCTTGCGGCGGGCCGAGCAAATGCTGCCTTAAAACTTGCGTGCGCAATCTACATAGGCCGCATCTGTGCGGGCGGCAATGGCGCGAATGAGCAAATCAGCTTCGAGACAATGAATTATTATTGAAATCACAGTAGGATGCGCAAAGACGATTTTTCCACACTGCGGCATGTGTCGCACTTAAAGGGAGGCAATGGTGTCCTACAGTTCTTATGTCTTCGATGCCTATGGCACATTGTTTGATGTCCATTCGGCGGTGCGGCGACATGCGGACAAAGCCGGGCCGGACGGGCGGGCATTCTCCGAACTGTGGCGTGCAAAACAGCTCGAATATTCCTGGGTCCTCAGTCTCATGGGCGCCTACAGCGATTTCTGGAAGTTGACCGAGGATTCGCTGGATTTCGCATTCGCGCGCTACCCTTCCGTCGATCCGGCACTGCGCAATGACCTGCTTGACGCCTACTGGAAGCTCGATTGCTACCCGGAGGTACCTGCCGCCCTTAAAAGCTTGAAAGAGAAGGGCGCACGGCTTGCAATTCTTTCCAACGGTTCGCCCGCAATGCTGGAATCTGCTGTCCGTTCGGCGGCGCTCGACGTCCTGCTGGATGATGTGATCTCGGTCGATGAAGTCAGGAAATACAAGACCGCCCCGGCTGTCTACGAACTCATCACCATGCAATGGCGGCTTTATCCGTCCGCAATCTCGTTCCAGTCCTCGAATCGCTGGGATGTGGCGGGCGCGGTACGCTTCGGTATGCGTGGGGTTTGGATCAATCGGACCAACCAGCCCGACGAGTACAAGCAGTTCGCACCGGCGCTCATTTTGCCAAGCCTCCAACTGCTTGATTGAGTTCTCACTAAAATTTGAACGCTGCTGTTTTAGTGTGGGCGGGGTTCCTTACCCAAAATTGTGTCGTGGCTGCAACACGAGCCATGCTGGTGGGCTTTCGCCACTTTTAGGCCGCATTGCGAACGGGTGCACGCCACATTTTTCGGGCGTTTTCCACGCAACAAAACACCGGAAAAAGCCGTCTGAGGCGGTTTCGGCTGCTCACCGCGCATCTGCCACAATTGGCCGGGTCGCAATTCGTTAACCCTGAATGTGTATCTGTAACTCCTCCCGTCACTAAACTGGTTTTCATATGCAAACGACCCTTACCCGCCGTTCCTTTCTGACGGCAATGACAGCAACAGCGGCCGCCGGTCTGGCCGGTTGCGCTCAGTTGGGGCAGAGTGTTCCAATCATTGATGTGGATCAGTCGGGCAATCCGATTAACCGCACTCCGCAGGCCAATGTCGATTCTTCCTATGGCGGCTGGGCGCAAATGTATGCTGCCGTCGAAGATGGCGGCTTCCAGCTTCCTGCAATCCCGATCCAGAAGATGGACAAGCGCTATCTGCGGCAGGTGGTGCAGGACCCGACCGGAGAAATGCCCGGTACGCTGGTCATCGATACGGCCAACCGGTTCTGCTATCTCGTCCTCGAGAACGGACAGGCGATGCGCTACGGCGTCGGCATCGGCCGCGAAGGCTTCGCATGGTCGGGCCGTGCTGTGATCCAGTACAAGCGCCAGTGGCCGCGCTGGACTCCGCCGGACGAAATGATCGCCCGCCAGCCGGAACTCACGCCTTATAGCGCCAAGAACGGCGGCATGGCTCCGGGCCTCAAGAATCCGCTCGGCGCCCGCGCGCTCTATATTTTCCAGGACGGCAAGGACACGCTGTACCGCCTGCACGGCAATCCAGAGTGGTGGTCCATCGGCAAGGCGGTCTCTTCAGGCTGCGTGCGCTTCCTGAATCAGGACATCATCGATCTCTATGATCGCGTGCCTGCAAAGTCGCCAATTCTCGTGATGTAATAGCGATTGCTTGAATGACAGAGTGCAAAAGCCCTGGATAGCGAGCTATCCAGGGCTTTTCTATTGCACCATTCTGTGGCTTGCCGCCGCCTTGAAAATCAGTCAGTTTCCGCATGAAAATCATCGGAACAAAGGGAGGGAAGTCGTGTCCGAAGAAAAAGCTGCCAAGGAAGTCGTGAAGGGCCCGGCATCCTATTTTCCGTCCATCGAGAAAAAGTACGGACAGCCCGTCCAGCATTGGCTTTCGCTGATCGAGCAGCGAAAGGGCGACAAGCATATGGAAATCGTCAATTGGCTGAAATCGGAATTCGAGATGGGGCACGGCCACGCCAATACCCTTGTGGCCTACGCCCTCGCCAAATCGGCGACTAGCTAACACCATGCATCGGCGCGAACATTAGCCGCGAGCGTGGGTGGAAATGGGAGCATTTCGTCCACGCAAATAAACAAGGACGTCAATGCGCTGTGTATCTGGATCCCAGTCGTTGAAGAATTTCAGATCGTAAACTTTGCTGGCTGCAGGTTCCAAAAAATAGTCTGGGCGCCACGGGGTGGAATCATCGAAAATAGCTTCTTGTAAAACACCTCTTCGAAAAAACGCTTTCCTTACGGTGGTTTGCACGTCAATCCGGCTTATCGTTGCAGGAATTTCACCCTTATTCGTGATTTCGATTGTTATAATTCGATCTGATGAAGATTTATTTTTCCTGTTTCGTGTTGGCGGTATAATTTTTACCACCAACACGGGACCCTTTCTAAAATAGACCCAAACTCCAGCGATGGAGCCGACTGTCGCTAAAAATGCCGTCCATAGAGTTGCGTAGTCAACGACAGTCAACTCGCTCATTGAGTTTGTCCCTGTTGGTTGCGCTATCGTTTAAAACTGCCGAGAATGCCGCGCACGAGTGCGCGGCCGAGCGAATTGCCGACCGAGCGGACAACGGATTTCATCGCGGCTTCCGCGACCGTCTGACGACCGGAACGGCGGCCAGTTCCCAGGGCGGTCCCGACGAGGTCTCCGAGGATACTTCCGCCGCTTTCTTCCTCTTCCTTGGTCTTTTGTTGGGCTGCCGCTGCATTCTGCGCCTTGCGGGCCAGCATCTCAAAAGCGGAATCGCGGTCTACAACCTGATCATACTGGCCTGCGACGGGGCTTGCGGCGATGATCTTCGCGCGTTCTTCCGGTGTCAGCGGGCCGATGCGCGAAGCAGGCGGACGCATGAGCGTGCGCTGCACGATGGAAGGCACGCCTTTTGCCTGGAGCGTGGAAACCAGCGCTTCGCCGGTGGCGAGATTGGTAATCGCCTGAAACGTGTTGAAGTCCGGGTTGGGGCGGAACGTATCGGCGGCCGTTTTCACGGCATTGGTTTCGCGCGGCGTATAGGCGCGCAAGGCGTGTTGCACGCGATTGCCGAGCTGCGCCAGAACTGTTTCCGGCACGTCGAGCGGGTTCTGGGTCACGAAGTAGACGCCGACGCCCTTCGATCGGATCAGGCGCACCACCTGTTCGACACGGTCAACCAACGCCTTCGGCGCTTCATCAAACAGTAGATGGGCTTCGTCGAAAAAGAAGACGAGCCTTGGCTTATCGGGATCGCCGACTTCCGGCAGTTCCTCGAACAGTTCCGACATCAGCCAGAGCAGGAAGGTAGAGTAGAGCCGCGGGCTCATCATCAACTTATCGGCGGCGAGCACGCTCACGACCCCACGCCCGTCGGTCGTGGTGCGCATCAGGTCTGAAATCTTGAGCGCCGGCTCCCCGAAGAATTTCGATCCGCCCTGCTGGTCGAGAACCAGAAGCGAACGCTGGATCGCGCCCACTGAAGCCTTGTTCACATTGCCATACTTGCCGGACAGTTCCGCCGAGCGCTCCGCCATTTCGGCGAGGATGGCCTGCAAATCCTTGAGGTCCAGAAGCAGCAAACCCTCTTCATCCGCCAAGCGGAAGGCGATATTCAGCACACCTTCCTGCGCATCGGTGAGATTCATCAGACGTGACAAGAGCAGCGGCCCCATTTCGGAAATGGTTGCGCGGACGGGATGGCCCTGTTCGCCGAATATATCCCAGAAGATTACAGGCGCTGCACGCATTTCATACGGGGCGAGCTTCACTTCCGCCGCACGTTTGAGAAGACCGTCATTCTGAACTCCGATCGCGCCGATACCGGAGAGGTCACCTTTGATGTCGGCGCAGAAAACCGGAACGCCAGCCGCCGAAAAGCTTTCGGCCAGAACCTGCAGTGTGACCGTCTTACCCGTGCCGGTTGCGCCGGTCACGAGGCCGTGCCGGTTGCCATATTTCAGCGCTAAATATTCCGGCTGCTGGTATGAGTCGTCAGGTTTGCGGCTCGCGCCTAGAAAAATAGCGTCTTCGGCGGTCATCAGGCAGCTTGCTCCCTCTGTTCAACTATACCTAACGATATAAACATCGCTCGTCGTCACGACAAGAAAAAGCCTTTGGGAAAAACCATGTACGAGGTCGCTGACGAAGCCTGTAACTGGACTTCAGCGAGCAGGATAGCCGTTCGGGTGCGCCGGAATGGCTTTCAGATAGGCGGCAATCGCATTGCGATCAGCTTCGGTGAGATGGGCCATATTCGTAACCACGTCGGCCATCGATCCGCCAAGCGAATCAAAATCCGGGGTAAAACCGCTTTGCAATGCGTAGGAGATGTCTTTCTCACTCCAGCCGCCGATGCCCGCTTTATCAGGCGTAATGTTGGGAACAATGCCCCGTTTGCCGTCAGTGCCGGTTTCAGGTGACAATGCACCGGCAAGCCATTGGCCGGTATCCAGCCCGCCAATCGCATTGCGCGGCGTGTGGCATTCGCCGCAATGGCCAAGTGCTTCGGTCAGATATTGGCCGCGCTTCAGCTGATCGGATGCACTTGCGATTTCCACCGCAGGCCGATCGGTCAGATAAAGCTGCTTCCAAAGGCCGAGCCCCCGTCGAATGTTGAATGGGAAGGAGAGCTGATGCGGCGCTGCGACATTGTCGGACGGTGGCAATGTCTTCATAAAGGCAAAGAGATCGGCCACATCCTGCGGCTGCATCCTTGTGTAGGATGTGTAGGGGAAGGACGGATAGAGGTGCTCATCCCGCTTTCCGATGCCTTTCAGCATCGCATTGGCAAAATCCTGGATGGTCCAGGTACCGATACCCTGTGGGGACGGAGAAATATTCGGCGCAATGAAGGTCCCGAAGTCCGAGACCAGTTCATGCCCGCCGGTAAGAACCTTGCGCGCATCACCCGAGGCTCCAGGCGCGGCATGGCAGGAAGCGCAGCCGCCAGCCCAAAAAACCTGTTCGCCCTTGACGGGATCGCCGGGCTTCATTGCGTCCAGAACGGTGGTGTCCACCTTCTGTGGCGCAGTCAGAATCCAGAAAGCTGCGGCTCCAAGTACGACCACGGCACCTGCGGCATAAGCCAGTTTTCGGACCATTCCATCCGTTCCCGTGTGGCGGTTCCGACAATTGCGGACCGCTCTTATGGCTGTCATTCAACGGGGCAGTTTCGAGAAGCGCAGGCGCTGGAACAGCACCGCGCTTTGCTGGAAATGCCTTTCACACCAGATGTTTTCGTCTGGTGTGCTCAGTGTCAACAGTGGAGATCAGTTCTTCTTGACGCGATAGACCTGATGGCAAGCGCCGCAATTGGCTGCGACCTGCTGGAAGGCTGGCTTCAGACCATCCAGATCTTGCGGCTTGGCAGCCAGTGCTGCTGCGGCATCGGACCGGAATTTTTCGACGTGTTTGACGAAGTCTTCCTTGTTTTCCCAGATTTTCGGTGAGGCTTCGGTGTCGCCCTGATCAGAACCTGCCGGGAAGAGCGTATCCACGTCCAGCTTCTTGGCATCGGCATCGATTTTTTCCAGTGCTGCGAGCGCTGTGGCGGCGTCGAATGGCTTCTCGCCCTTGACCATGGGAGCAATCGACCCGACTGAACGCCCAAGGTCCTTCATGATTGCCTGGCGATCGGCAATGACATCGGCATGTGCGACACCCGCAACCAATGCCGCCGCAGAGCTGACAGTCAGGAAAAACAAACGCATGCGATCCTCCGCATTTAAAAATCGAACAGATTTTGTCCCTTGGTTCAACTATCCGATACAATCAGGAACATTGCAATCATCGCATCGAGTAAATCCCCAATGCAGCAAGTATCATCCCGAATTTATAGGGACTATTACACTCATATCACGTTATCGTGAAAAATATGACTTGAGTACTATTGTTTATGCTCGAGCATTTTCTGCTTTGATTGAAGCGCCAAAAATGCTCTTTTTCGTTGTTTCGAGTTGTCCTCCCAGGACAGTTATCATTTTGTGGAGGTGATCTTTAAGCTGATTTCGAGTTCTGTTTTGTTGGAGAACGACGCACGCAATAAACAGAGTGTTCTGAGCCACTCTATTTTAATAGGACCATTTCTAATGGTCATTAAGAGGTTGTGTCGGGATCGCTCCCGTGGACCATACCCACGTCAAAGCAGATAGTATGCCAAGCGCCGCGGCTTCCAGAGTAAATTGACCCATGCTGGCAAATGCAAGCCAAAAGTCTGTCCTTGCATATACCACGTAAAGAAAAGCGGCGAATAACTGCTTCTTCAGTGCGAGAATGAGCAATGTAAACTGCATCAGCTTTAGTATCGTGCTTCCCTTCAAAAAACGCCAAGTGAGAGCCGCGCAGACGACTGTAGAAATCACTGGCTCTATAAAGCTTAGATAAGCGGGAATTAGTACATTGGCTCCGTAGGGCAAAGTACACCATCCCCGCTGGGGAGCCAGGGTTTCAAATACAGAACCGAAAAATGACTGGATCTTCCCCGTTAGCAACGGTGCAAGAAATGCCAAGACTATGCCGGTTATCACACTCGCCAAGACATAATGTGCAAATGTTCGAACCTTCGGAGATGCAATAACGACTATCAGGAAAGCGAGACCGTAGTAAAGAGAATTTGCTACTGTCATTAGGCCCAGGAAAAATGCTGAAGAGGCAAGCGGTCCGGTGCAATAAGTGTTCATTGCCCAGCCACGAAGCGTTTCGTTTAGACCGCAGACTGCAAGAAAAGCAATCAGAGTAATACGTGGCCGCTTAATGTGAAGTGCGCTGTTTGACACCAGTTTAAAGAAAACGATCAATCCGCCGGCCATCGTTATATCGCTCACAAGTCGGAACGGTAGCCAGGATTTGATTCCCTGTGATGGTACAGCGACATGGAGTATTTGCAGAATTACAGCATGAACACTGAGACCAAGAACGAGTGTGACACCCATGCCCGCGATAAGGCGCCACCAGTTTACGGAGCGGTATTCATGGGTATATGGGGATGATAAATTGATCATAAGTACAATCCAATACTATCAATACTATAAGAATACAAGAAAATCTATAAACTTATGCAATAGTGGAAATCTCATTTAAGGTTATCTTTATTGCAATTGAAGGGTATGGCGTAGATATTAAGCGTTAATTATTTTGCCGATAATGTGGAATTTCTTGATGACTATGATTAAATATTATGTTAAGATACGAAATAGATTTATTCTTTCAAGCCGCCCTGCGGTCTATCTTCCTCGTTCTAACGGAAGTAAGATACTATTCCGACTGAAATCGTTTTCCGCTTCTGGAAAGCCTGCTTTGGATGTCTATTCCGAAAAAACGGCGCTGCAGAGACATCAGTTCAATGGACTGGCGTCTCTACATCGTTTGAAAAAAGATACTCTGGAGCATCAGCGGCTTAGTACCGCCCTAAGCCCACATTTCCTGGGCTTTCTACGAGTATCGAAATCTGATCAGATGAACTGGCCGAGGCCCGGAATTGCGCCGATGACCGCATCAACTGGTTCGTCGCCGGCCTTTTCCTTGGCGAAGCGGATGGTTTCCTTGGCAACGCCAGAAATTTCACCCATTCCGAGGCCTGCGCCCATGAGCTGGGAGCCGAGACCCATCACGCCGCCCATCAGACCGGAAAGGAAGCCACCGCCCTTGACCTGCGCGATTGCTTCTTCAGCGCCGGGAAATGCCGCAAGAAGCTTCTGGACTTCTGCCGCCGGACCTTCCTTTTGCAGGAAGGCGAGGATCATGCCAACTGCCTTTTCTGCCGTTGCAGCATCAATGCCAACTTTGGAGGTGATGCGTGCGATCAGTTCTTCCATAGAAATTCTCCCAAAAAACTTACGTTTACGTAATATGCATTCTCGACCGTGCTTTGCAAGCCGCCACGAGTGAAAATATTAGGAGAATATGACCTATGGCCGGGCTATATGACGACAAGACATATGCTGCCCGAGTTTCCTCCAATTCCGGGGCGTTGATCATAATCGACGCATGACTGAACCTTGCCGGTTACGATCATCAGATATCGTTCCACGAAGCGGGATTGGTGAGGCTTCCTGAAAACCGGAAATCTCTCGCTCAGTTTCAGCGTTTGGTGCAACGCACCAGAGTCGCGGCACCGGCATTGGTGTATTTGCTTTGCATCGTATAGAGCCAGCCCTTGCATTCAGACATGCTGCTGAAGCACCGGACACGGTCTATCGGGACCAATCCATCGCCGCCCGTGATAAAGGGCGAGTCATCCACGCCGCTGAACTGACCGACGATGATGCCGCTGCCTCTTGGAGGCACGCTGCAGCGCTGGCCCGCATACTCGCTGACATCCTTACGCACCTGCGCTTCCGCCGACATCGGCAGCGCCAACAGGCCGGAAACCGCAAGCGATGCGGAAGTGAGGCAAACAGCAATGACCTGACGCAGCATTGGTCTCTCCTTAAAAAGAATAGATGTAAAACAATACTATAAACGAAATAGTGCGATTTCTCCCAGCGGAAAGCATCGCACCCGTAAAACATGGATGCGATGCCGGTTTCAGGCGATTAGAGAGTGTCGCCCGCCTTGCCTGTCACTTTGAGCGCGAAGGCATAGGTATAGGCAACTTCCTCCAGCCGCGAGAAGCGGCCCGATGCCCCTGCATGGCCCGCATCCATATTGATACGGAACAGGACAGGATGGTCGTCGGTTTTGAGTTCGCGCAATCTGGCGACCCATTTTGCAGGTTCCCAGTAAGTGACGCGCGGATCGGTAAGCCCGGCCACCGCCAAAATGGCCGGATAGGCCTGACGGCTGATATTGTCGTAGGGCGAATAGCCTGCGATGGTCCGGTAATCCGCTTCCGAGGTGATCGGATTGCCCCATTCCGGCCATTCCGGTGGTGTCAGCGGCAGAGTGTCGTCCAGCATCGTGTTCAGCACGTCCACGAACGGCACTTCGGCAATGATGCCGCCGAATGCACCGGGAGCCATATTTGCAATTGCGCCCATCAACATGCCGCCGGCGGAGCCGCCGTGGGCAACGATGCGGTCATGGCTGGTGAAGCCCTCCGCGACGAGGTGTTTCGCGGCGGCGATGAAGTCGGTGAAGGTGTTTACCTTCTTGTTGCGCTTGCCGTTTTCGTACCAGGCGAAACCCTTGTCCTTGCCGCCGCGAATATGGGCAATCGCATAGACGAAGCCGCGATCCACGAGCGACAGGCGTGACGTGCTGAAGCTTGCGGGAATGCTGATGCCATAGGAGCCGTAGCCATAAAGGAGGCAGGGCGCCGAGCCGTTGAGCTTCGTGTCCTTGTGATAGAGCAGGGACACTGGCACCAGCTCGCCGTCCGAGGCTTTGGCGAAGACCCGGCGCGTGACATAATCCTGCACATTATGACCCGAAGGCACCTCCTGCGTCTTCAATAGCTTCCGCTCGCGCGTCCGCATATTGTAGTCGAAGAGCTGTTCCGGCGTTGTCATGGACGAATAGGAAAAGCGGATCACATCCGTATCATATTCGGCGCTGCCATGCAGACCGAGCGAATAAGCCTCTTCGTCGAAGGCGATGGCGTGTTCTTCACCAGTCTCGCGATCACGGATCACGATGCGCGGCAGGCCGTTATCGCGTTCCATCCAGACAAGATGATGTTTATAGGCTGAGTGTGAGAGGATGAGCCGTCCCGGCTTTTCCGGCACGACCTCCACCCAGTTTTCCTGCTGCGGTGCGCTTGCAGGCGCCTGACATATCTTGAAATCCTTGGCATCGTCCGCGTTGGTGAGGATGTAAAACACATCGCCGCCCGGCGCGATGTCATACTCCGTGCCCTTCTTGCGCTCCATGACGAGTTGCGGTTTTGCCGCCGGGTCATTGGCGGGAAGGAGCCAGCATTCCGACGTTTCATGGTCATGTATGTCGATGAAGATGTAGTCGTCGAGCGACGATCCGCCGACGCCAAGGAAAAAGCCGGGGTCTTTTTCTTCATAGATCAGCCGGTCCTCTGACTGGTCAGTGCCGACCTTATGATAGAAAACCTTGGAGGGGCGGTGGTTCTCATCAAGACGGGTATAGAAAAAGCCTTTGCTCTCGGCATCCCAGGCGCCACCGCCGTTCGTATCGGTGACTATGTCTTCAAGGTCCTTCATCGAAGACAGGTCACGGACTTTCAACTTGTAGAACTCTGACCCCTTATCGTCATAGCCCCAGATCAAAAGCTTATGATCCGGCGCATGATCGGCTGATGCAAGGCGGAAATAGGCCTTGTCCTTACCTTCGACATCGCCGTCGAGAAGGATGGCTTCCGCGCCGCCATCACGCGGCGTGCGAATGAAATAGGGCTGCTCGCCACCAGTGCGATAGGAGACACCGTAGGCGAAAGGACCATCCTTGGCGGGAACGGAAGAGTCGTCTTCCTTGATCCGTCCGCGCATTTCAGCAAACAGGCTTTTTTGCAATGCTTCGGTGTCCCGCATCAGCGCTGCCTGATAAGTATTCTCCGCTTCCAGATGTGCGCGGATTTCAGGGGACAGAACAGACGGGTCCTTGAATACTTCCTGCCAGTTATCTGCGCGCAACCAAGCATAATCGTCGGTGCGCACGATCCCGTGGCGGGTTTCACTGACCGGATGTTTGGCTGCACGCGGTTGTTGAGGTTGGGAGGAGTTTTGAGACATCCACAATTCCGATGAAAACAGTTTCGATTTGCTGCAAGGCCTGTAAGCCATGCCTTCTGGTGAGCGATAGTGATATTTATATAGTTGGCCGAAAAGGCGAAAGCGAGTTGATTTCATTGAAATATATTTGAACAGTGCCTTTTTGAGGCCCGATTCTGCGGCCAAAAGCTACGTAACGGAAACATGTTACTCTTGCGCTACGTACAAGAAAACTTGAGGGAGAAAACTATTGCTAAGGCTGCCCGGGCAAATTAAAGGAAGCGCGGCAGTGAACTTCGGCTTCATCCATATCCTTCAATAAATGACAGGGGCAGCGACGCGAACACATCGCGTTTCAAAGTTTCCCTATCTTTGTAAGGTTAAGATCGAGTTTTTCTATTTACGGTTTCAAGAAGAAAGTCTTGTCGGTAATGTAATGTGGTTTGACAATTCTATTGCAAATGACATTATCAACTGATATTCGCAACCGAGAACGGTTTGGGCAGAGTTCTGGAATACGTAACAACGATGGCAGGCGGGGATCTCCAGTCGTTGATTACGCAACAATAAGAAGTAAAAAAGGAAATCTAATGGAAAATCTGGACACGCACGACGAGAGCGCAGAACTGCTTCTGAGCCTTACTGCGGATGTAGTAGCTGCATATGTCGGCAATAACTCGATTCGCGCTGGTGAACTGCCGCTGCTGATCGCTGAAGTACATGCCGCTTTCAAGCGTCACGTCGAACGCGAAGAAGCGCCGGTTGTCGTCGAAAAGCCGAAGCCTGCCGTCAATCCTAAGAAGTCGGTTCATGACGACTACATCATCTGCCTGGAAGACGGCAAGAAGTTCAAGTCGCTGAAGCGTCACCTGATGACCCACTACAACATGACACCGGAACAGTACCGCGAAAAGTGGGATCTCGACCCGAACTATCCGATGGTCGCTCCGAACTACGCTGCTGCTCGTTCGCGTCTGGCGAAAAAGATGGGCCTAGGTCGCAAGCCTAAGGACGCTTAATCACTCCGACTTTCGGGCAGACTGCGCTTTGCCGCGTTTGTTCTGAGAACTTTATGGAAATGGCCAGTATTGTGAGCTGACGCTCGTTGATACTGGCCATTTTGTTTTGGATTGTTCTTTTCCAGAACAGGATACTTTCTCAACCGATCCGGTCGAAAGCCTGCTTCAATGCTATATGCCGGTTCAGGTCATAACTCCAGTGACCGCGCATTCCCTTCAACCGCTCCCTTTCCATAAGGCGCGTCAGTCGTCGTTTGGTGCGGTCTTTTTCTTCCTGCGGCGCTCTGAGAACTTCATCGAGATCGATACCGGCGATGATCTGCAAGGCAATACGCTGCATCGCGGTCAGTTGATTCTGTTTTTGCCGGGCAAAAAAAAATGTGCGGGCGCTTTTCAGATCGGCTTCCATGGCGGCAATCCTCTTTTCCTGATGCGAAAGAGCATGAGCCACGCACACGCGTGTTGGATAATATTCCTAGATTCTGCCGGATTTTTATGTAAGATATCAATTCATCGCGATCGACAAATGCAAATTAGTGCCGCGATGACAAGGTCTTGGCCTATATTAGAGGCGCCTAAGACAATCAAAGACGGTAAACTTTTCCACGAAACTTATCCACACTTGCATTTTCCTCTGTATAAGAAGATATTCCTATTCTGGTGAGGGAAGATGAATGTCTTTGGAACTGTGGGATGTCATTCATACGCGGGCGGAAGCTTTCGAAGCGTTGAAAGTGCTTGCTGCGCGGCATGGGCGAAGCCTTAACCTCGAAAGGGTGGAGGGTGTCACCGACCGTTCGCGAGAGCAGCAGAATATAGAGCTGTGTGATGCCCTTATCGATCTGTTGGTGGCCATGTTTGGGGTATCCGGCACTGAATTGCGGTCGCCGTTGCGGTGTCGGCGGGAGGTCGCGCGCGTGCGGCAGATTGGCATGTATGTCGCGCATACGGCCTTCGGGTTGGCCATGCGTGAAGTGGCCGCCGGATTTGCGCGGGACCGGACAACGGTCATGCATGCCTGCCATCTGGTGGAAGACATGCGGGATGATACGGAGTTCGATGCAATCGTCTCTAAGTTTGAACGGATTGCACAAAGTGCCTTCTGGGCCTGGAGGATGGCGGCATGACCATGCAATTATCAGCCTCTGAAGCGAGGATCATGCGCTTCTTGAAGAATGGAGGCTGCGAGGTTCAGGATTCCGTTCGCGCTTCGCATGTTTTGCTTGCGACGGAACAGGGGACAATCGCTGCCTCCCGTGCCGAACTGGAGGCCATGCAGAAAAAGGGGTTGCTGCATTGGGAGGAGGAGCGGCTTGTTTCATCGCAGCCCGCCGCCCAGGGGTCCAAAAATGGCGGCAAGCCGTTGCCCCGTCCGACGAGGGCTCTGGAATTCATCGAATATGAGCAGGGCGAAAAGGTTGAGATCAATCTCGAAGAGTCGCCGCTTGCCATGCTCTACAGGCGCAAGAATGCGAATGGCTCTTCCTTCATTTCGGAAAGTGAGTTTCTGGCCGGTGAAAGGCTGCGTGCCGACTACACACGCGGATCGCTGATGCCATCAGTCACAATGCGCTGGGACACGGGGGTCGGAGGAGGGCGTAGCGGGCCGGGTGGCATGGCAGAGCTGACGGATATTGCGCTGGCCAGCCGTATTCGTGTTGAGCGGGCGCTCGAGGCGGTCGGGCCAGAGCTGAATGGCGTTCTTGTTGATGTCTGCTGTTTCCTGAAAGGTCTGGAAACCGTGGAGCGTGAGCGAAGATGGCCGGTTCGTTCGGCCAAGATGCTGCTCAAGGTCGGTTTGGCCGCACTGCACCGGCACTACAATCCTCACCTTGAAAAGGAGCGGGGCGCCAGCGTCGTTCTGCATTGGGGAACCGACGACTATCGGCCCCAGATGCGACCGCAGAACATGTAAAATCTCTCCCGCATTGACAGGTACAGGAGGCGGGTCTATCGCCTCTTTCTCAAGGGCTTTGTAACCATTGGGGAAGTGGGGGAGAAATCGTATGGCTTCGGTACGGGATCGAGTGGAAAACATCCTGTCGCGTTTGCAAGCGCGGGCAGCGAGCGAACATGTTTTCAGCAAGATTTATGCACAAAAGGCGCGGGTGGAGGCGGATGCCGCCGATGCACGTCTGCGTGACGGGCGTACTGTTGGACCGCTCGACGGGCGCATCGTTTCAATCAAGGATCTCTTCGATGTTGCCGGAGAGCCGACACTCGCCGGTTCGGTCATCCGGCGCGATGCGGCTCCGGCAATGCAGGATGCCACGATCGTCCGGCGTCTGCGCGAGGCGGGTGCGGTTATTGTCGGCAAGACCCACATGACGGAGTTCGCGTTCACGCCGGTCGGTCTCAATCCGCATTATGGCGAGCCGGGCAATGCGATTGATCCTGCGCGCGTTCCGGGCGGGTCGTCGTCGGGTGCGGCAGTCTCGGTTGCGGAAGGTACCAGCGAAATTGCCATCGGTTCGGACACCGGCGGTTCTGTGCGCATCCCGGCGGCATTGAACGGCATTGTCGGTTTCAAACCGACGGCCCGGCGTATTCCTCTCGACGGTGCCTTTCCGCTGGCGCCATCGCTCGATTCCATCGGGCCGCTGACCAGGACCGTGGCCGATGCCATTATAACCGATGCGATTATGGCAGGCGAAGCGCCGATCCTGCCTAATGCCTTGCCGCTCAAGGGGCTGCGCATCGCATTGCCAAAGGGTTATCTTCTGGCCGAAATGGAGCCGGATGTCGCAAAACACTTTGAGGCAACGGTCGCGCTTCTCGAAAAAGCAGGAGCAATCATTGCGGATCTGGAAGTGGATGATCTGATCCAGCGCCTGCGCGAGGCAACGCGCGTCGGCTCCATCGCCGGGATCGAGGCAAGCCATGTCCACGCAGCGACCTGGCTTGGCGATCCTGATGCCAATGTCGATATCCGTGTGAAGCGCCCGCTGTCCATCCGCGTCAAGGTTCCAATGGAAATCTATCGCGGGATTATGGAAACGCGCGCAACGCTTGTTCGGGAAATGGACGAGCGCCTGAGCGGCTTCGATATGTTTGCAACGCCTGCGACGCCGATTGTTGCGCCAACGATCACTTCAGTCAGCAATGACGAGGCTGAATATGACCGTGTGGAAGGGTTGTTGCTGCGCGATACGCAGATCGGAAACCAGTTCGACCTGTGCAGTATTACCGTGCCGATGCCGGGTATGACACTGCCGACCGGTTTCATGCTCAGCGCGCGGGGCGGTACAGACAAGAGGCTGCTGGCGGCAGCCCTGTCGGTCGAAGAATTGTTAGGCTGATTCTTTCGCCAGCTCTGCTTCACGGCGGATGCGCGCCACCATAGAACGCAGGCCATTGGCGCGCTGTGGCGTGAGGTGTTCATCAAGGCCCAGCTTTTTGAGAATAGCTTCGGGGTCTATCGTCAGAATTTCCGAAGCCTTGCGGCCTGAATAGAGCGCAAGCACGATAGCCACCAGACCGCGCACGATATGCGCGTCGGAATCGCCGAGAAACTCAATAATCGGATCGTTGCCATCTTGCGGCAGCGTCTTCAGCCATACCTGGCTGACACAACCCTGAACTTTGTGCACAGAATCGCGTGCATCGTCAGGATAGGGCGGCAATTCCTTGCCGAGATCGATGACATAGCGATAGCGGTCTTCCCAATCATCGAGAAATTCGAAATCGGACATTATGCTATCGATGGTCGTGGTCATAATACTCGCCTGAAAGAAGTTTCTTGCCGCTTATATAGTCACGAAACGCCGCAAGGTCACGGAAAACTCAAGCGCATTCCGAAAAGTGTGAAGCGGTTGTCGGATAAGATGCGCGAAAAAAAAGGCGCTCTAGGGGGCAATCGCGCCAGTCGGGCGACGGTCAAGTGCGCGCAGGGCCGCGTCCCGCGATGTCGGGATGGGAATGCCGATTGTGATCTGTGCCGGTGTGGCGGTTGTCGGTTCCACTTTTGCCAACGGTTGTGACTTGGAGCCGAAACGGTCATTCAGATATTCGAGGGCCGCGCGGCTCCCTTCCAGAAGGCCGCTTCCGGCGCTGGAAACAAGCGATGTGCCCTTCTGGCAGAAGGACGGGTTGTCGATGCACAGCTTGCCCAGTTCCACGGCGGTTTTGCCATTGGCGAGAAGCTGGTCGATCGAATCCGGCTCCCGCTTCGTCTCGGCAGTGATGGGCTTCTCCTGCGGCTTGCTTTGCTCATCCGCAGGGAAGAAGCGCGGCATCACGATGAATGCCAACGACAGCCAGAATACGGATTTGATGAGAAAACGGATCATTGCCTTCTTGCGTTTGCGTGCTCTCAGTTTGCGTCAATGTCCGATGAATTGGAAAAGATTCCGTAACTGTTCGGTTTAAGGAAGCGGATCCCGAAAATTGTGAAACGGTTTTCGGACAGGATGCGCGTCATGATAAAGCATTTGAACGTCAAAATTGTGCTGTCGCTATGTTTCACCCTCCTGATCGCTACTCTCTGTTTACCATAGGCGGAAAAGGAGACCCGGCATGTCACTTATCCGCTTTGGGCGGCCTCGTTTTATCGTTTCTTTAAAGCCTCGGCTGCAATCTGTTGCTGACTGGAAGAGCCCCGTCGGTTTTCCGGTTTTGTTTATGCAAGAGTATTGAGTGAGTACGGCACGTTGAACGCCATTCTTTTGAAAACAGCCGAAACCGTCCGCGTGAATGTGCAGGCGATCGGCAGTTTTTACGAACGCTTCTGCCGCCGCTGGGTATCCAATCCTGATGCGGCCTCCATACGTGTTATCGGTTCGGTCATCACTGTACCGGTCCTGCTTTGCGCTGCCGTGCTCGCGTCCGGCGTAACGCCGGGCTTTACGGAGTTTGCGATTCTTGCAGCAAGTTTTGCCGGCGTCGCCATGATCCTGTGTGCGCTCTCGCTGATGGGTGTTGGCGCATCTGTTCTGGCTGCTCTGAACTTCGCTGCCTATGGTGCGGGTCTTGCTGCCATTGGTACTTTTTCTCATGGCAATGCGGTCCTGTGGCTGATGGCAGCCGGTCTGCCGCTTGAAGTCTGGTTCGCGACCCGCAAGCCTAAGGCCGCAGCAGCGGGCGCTGCATCGGCGGCCATAATTCTCGGCTATTTTGCGACGGCAAGCGATGGCGCCGTTTCCGGCGGAAGCTATGTGTCTGTCGCTGTTCTCGTGCTTTACGCGGCAAGCCTTGTCGCGCGCGGTTTTGCGAGTGCCTCCAGGTCCACGCAGATCAGGGTCAGCGCGCCGCAAGTCGCTGTTGCCGGAGGCGACGTGCAGTTCAGTCTCGATTCGGACGGCGTGGTGTCATCGGTCGATCCGAGTTCGGCAAAGCTTTTGGGCGTACAGCCCAAAATGCTGGAAGGTACGGCGCTCATTGACCGCGTTCATGTGGCCGACCGTGTGCAGTATCTTTCACTTCTGGCCGATCTTCGCGCCGGTTCCGCTTCGCGCAAGATCGACGTGCGACTGCGTTCTGTCGAAAACGGCGATACGATCTTCCGCGCCTATCGCCTGGAAGGTGTAGCAATCGCTAACGCCATCACACTGATCGGGCGTTCGCTCGAAGGCGAACAGAAGCTTCTCGACGAAATAGCAACCTTGAAAGCGGAACTGGAATCGGAGCGCATCGGCAAAGGCCGTTTGCTTGCAGCTGTAAGCCATGAACTGCGTACGCCGCTCAATTCGATCATCGGCTTTTCGGACATGCTGTCGCATGAAATGGGTGGGAAGCTGGCCAATGAAAAACAGCGCGAATATGCAGGTCTCATTCATCAGTCCGGCCATTATCTGCTGGAACTCGTGAACGCCGTGCTAGACAATTCGCGTTTGGAAACCGGCAATTACAGCATCGAGCCGCAAAGCTTTGCTTTCCGTGAAGCGGCTGAAATGTGCACCGCGGTTATGCTGCCGCAGGCTGAGAAGAAAGGCATTGCCTTCTGCCATCGCGTCGGGACGGGCATTGGTGAACTGGTCGCGGACCGGCGCGCCATCCAGCAAATTCTGCTTAATCTGGCTGGTAATGCGGTGAAGTTCACGCAAAGCGGCGGCTGCGTCACCATCGATGCAACCCGCGTGATGGCCGAAGGCCGCCCGATGCTTGAAATCAGCGTATCGGATACGGGCATTGGCATTGAGCCGGAAGATATGCAGCGCATCGGCACACCATTTGTGCGCGCCGACAATAACTATACGCGCGCGCAGGAGGGAAGCGGCCTCGGCCTTTCGGTGGTCAAGGGGCTGGTGGAACTGCACCAAGGAACAATGCAGCTGAAAAGTTGCCCCGGCGAAGGCACGATTGTCACTATCCGCCTTCCGGTGGCAGGTCCGCAGTTTGTTACGGGAGAAGATGAGTATCAGGAACTTGGCACGGTGATCGACATGCACCGTCACCAGGGAGAAAGGCGTAATGACTGGCAGAACGACGAAGCCGATGGACAGGTCTGGGACGAAAACCGGGAGCAGAAAGATGCGCAAACCCGCAAAACGGCGTAGTCTCGGCTCGCGGCTCCTGCATTTCTTCTTCACGTCGGCTTCCAAGCTGGCGATTGCCGCCGGAGATTTCATTGTGCGCAACCCTGTCCTGACCGGCGGGGCGACTGCTTTTCTGGTTGTGATGAGTTTCGTCTCGGCCAATGCGCTCTGGTACCAGCCGGAAGCGCACAACGCCGTGTTTTTTCGCACCAGACCGGATTTCGTGTTCAAGCCGACGCCGCGTGCAGTTCTGCCGGGTACGGCGAAGGCAAGCGACAGCGCCCCGAAACCGACCGCGACTGCCGCTGCCGAACCTGCAAGCAACGAGCCCGCCCGGCCGCTGGAAGCCGCCAGCCTGTCGGTGAACCGGATCAACATGAATGCATCGGTTGACGACATGCTGCCTGCGCTGGCACCCAACGCCGATCTGGAAATCGCGCGGCTGCAACAACGTCTTTCGACGCTCGGAATCTACAAGGGGCCGGTGGACGGTTTCACTGGACCGCAGACCCGCGAAGCGGTGGAACGCTGGCGCGCTCTACAGCAGAAGCTCGGCGTGCAGGAGGTAAACATTCCCGCACAATTGCTGGCTAATACCCAAAACAGTAACTCGGGCGCCACGGTTCAGGACGAGGTTGCCAAAGCTATCGAGGTGGCCGTTCCGACGCCGCGCCCGCAGCCCGCTGTTTTGAAGCCGGAAACGGATTCCAAGCCGAAACCTGCCCTCGTATCGTATGAAAGACCGGTATCTAGAAAGCATATGGCAGCCACGCCCGCTGTACAGTCGGGCAAAGTCAGTTCACAGGATATTATCCGCGTGCAGGCGGGATTGAAGGCGTTCGGCAATGATACTGTGCCCGTGAACGGACAACCGGGCAAGACGACACAGGAAGCGGTGCGTGAATTCCAGAAACTGTTCAGCATGCCGGTAACCGGTGAAATAGATGCAACGCTGATCGCCAAGATGCGTGAGATCGGCCTGATTAGCTGATGGGCATCCGATGCGCCTGACGTCTGATTTTTGGGTTTCCGCCTTGATACGCAAGGTGCAGGGCGAGGGCGGCTTTGCCTATCTCGCTCGTCGCGGTTCGCCTGAGGCGGGAGCGATCTTCATCAAGGTAAGTTCGCGCTTTGGTACATGCGACCTATATTCGCCTGCACCGCAGACCTCCTATGAAGAGGATAACGACGGGGAGCGCATGTTTCTGCGCATTCTTCACGACGCCGATGAGATGGCGGCAAGCGACCGTATGGCGCGGGAAACCCGCTTCGACCCCGATCTGTGGCTGGTCGAGCTGGAGGACATAGCCGATACGTCGACGCTGTTCTCGATTTCGCAGGATGGCGAAGCGTTCTGAAACTTTTTTCTGATCAACTCTATTTGGCCGATCGTTGAAACGACGGATGGTCGGAGTTGGCAGCATCCACGAGCGGGGTGTCGTCTTCGGACTCGGCCATTTCTCGCAGTTTTCCGCGCAGCATCGCGGACATGTCTTCCGCCTTCCAGCGCCGTACAAGTGCCATCGCTTTCTCGCGGTCGATGGAGCGATAGATATGCACAAACTCCCGCAAGCTGTCGCGGTTGGCGTCGATAGGGCCCAGAATAGCGGTCATGACCAGATAACATTCCGACGGCGACAATCCGAGCGCCTTGAGCGCAATCGGCAGGTGCGAATCCGGCCATCGCCCGATGATCGCGTCGGATCGTTCGAATGACAGGTCGAGCGCATCGGCAAGCGCATTGCGAAAAAACTGGCTGTCAATCAGAAGCGCAGTATCGATCAGATGCTGTGAGCCGGTGGTAGCTCCGGCCTCGAAGAAAGGCTGTTGCAGCGCGCGTGCCAGTCGTTCGGAACTGTCTTCTTTCATAAGCGGCGCCTTTGCCGCAGAAAGATCAGGTACCTTCGGTCTCTCGAGCGGTTCAGCCTCGATATTGGCTAGGTTTTCCTGAAGCGTCAGCGTGCGGTCGATGACCGGATCGGCGAAACTGCGCAGCACGCCTTGCAGAAGAACATCGCCGGACTGACGCCGCGCAATGGCGCGCGCATGGGCAAGGCCGTTCTTGCCGATGATCTCGATGAGGTCGGAAGGGCGCAGAAGATGAGAACGCAGCAAGATAGGTGCGGAGATTTCGACGGGTTCGTTGGCCAGAGTCAGAATAAGACGACGCGGTGCGTCCTCCAATTGCGCCAGTGCATTGGCCGCATGACGTTTGCCACGGGTGGAAGCGCATTGCAGAAGCGGCATGGCAAGATCTTCAAGCTGCTGCATATCCTGCCGTCCGGGGCGCGTGATACCTGCAAACGCCGAAATCGCGGCCGCCAAAAGGTCGTCCGCCTTGCTGCTCCCCGCTTTTGAATTCGATGGGCTCCGGTGGCCTGAAATATCCTCCAGGGCGCGGAACTGATCATTTGTCACGCAGAATACTCCGGTAGGCACACAACTCACCCGCCCCAAATTGCAGATCACGCATCCGGCAACGCCGGTGATGCGGAAATGCACCCCGCATGGGTCGGTATTCTGGATAATAGCGTTGAAGCCTTAGCAACTCATTAACCGTGCCATACAGAAACAGCATCGATTTCGGTAATGCCTGAATCCAAAAGTCGTCAGCCGTAGCGGGAAAGGCAACTTTCGGGTCAGGCAATTAGGGCCCTTCAAACGGCGTGCACTGCGCCTCGGCAAAGAAGCGCCGCACCTCCCTGTTCCAAGTCGCATCGGGCACGAAAGCCCGCAGCACAGCAGCGCCTTCGCCGATATTCTGCTCAATCAGGATCGACCGGGCATCGGCCTGCGAACCATCCGAGCGTAGACTTGCCATGCCGATCGGATCGGTAATGATCAGATTGAGCTTGCGCTCGTTGGAAACGCTGTCGTTGAGGCTATAGAGATTGTCTCCGTTGGGCGCATAGATCGAGAGCGACCAATAAGGCACATTGGAACCGGTGGTGATGTGTACAGGCCCATCGGCAAGATCGAAGCGACAGGTGGCCTCCTGCACCAGCGGGTCACTGTCGCTGACCGGGCCGGTATGCTCGTCCAGCCTGTGGAAACGATACGGCTCGCTTGCAGCTTCGATCCGCGACCATGCGTTCTTGTCCGAATAAAAAGGCACGAGGAAAAGAACCGCGATATGAACGATCGCAGCGCCCACAATGCCGAGGAGAACGAGGTGGAAAACTCTAGCCACGGCAGGCCCCCTTGTCCGCACTCGTGACAAGGGTGACACTTGGCATCACCAGATCGGAAAGCCCTGCGGATGATGCAGCAGGGGTGTCGTAAAGCGTCATGACCAGAACGAAATCGCCGTTGCCTTGGACGGGCAGCCAGTTACCCGGCGCGGCATCGGGGCCGATTGTGATCGTAACACTGCCGTTGTCGTCGTAAAGCACTTCACGGGAATGCAGAGCTTCCTGCAATCCTTCACGCGGTTTGATCGGGTCCAGATCAGGTGTGGAGGGATAGATGGTCCAGAAGCGGGCAGGCGGTGTCATGCCTCTAAGGCGGTAAGTGCAGCCGCGCCGAAGCATGCGACCGCTGCTGTCGGTGCGTGCATAGAAGGGAAGGCCCTCTGCCGTTCCAAGCGCCAGATAGGCTTTGCGGGCCGCGCGGGCCTTGGAATAGGGGTCGGCATCGGGCGTTCCTGCCGCTGGATAGGCGCTCCAGACCCCGACCTGGAGTTCACCGAAACCCTCAAAACGGTCGAGAACCTTGTCGACGCTCCAGATGCCGCCGCCCAGCGCCAGCACAAGCACAATCGCCGTGTTGAATATTGTCTTGAACATCGCCCCTCAGAGTGCCGATACTTTTGTGCGCTCGGCGATCTTAGGCAGAGGCGGGGCCGCAAGGAAGCGGTCGTGCAGCTCCTTGATAATTTTTGTCGATAATGGGGACAGAACCCGCGGTGGAGCAGCCATTGTTTCTTCCGGCTTAGCATTCGCCACTTGCGGCTGGCTCTTCTTGGGCTGCGCGGGGAATGGTGGGGTCACGCCCGGTATCGGTTTCAGTTCGATGTTCTGATGCGCATAGGCCATCATGCGCTGCCAGGCCATCGCAGGCAGAATACCGCCGGTCAGGTCTTTCATCGGCGTGAAATTGTCATTGCCGAACCAGACCGCCGCCGTGAAATTGCCGGTAAAGCCCACGAACCAGGCATCGCGATAATTCTGCGTCGTACCGGTCTTGCCACCCACTCGGGTCATCGGCAGTGCAGCCCGGCGTGCGGTGCCGCGTTCGGGCACCTGCACCAGCATGGAGTTCATTTCGAGTGCAGCTTTCTCCGACAGCGCCCGGTGCGGTTTCGGTGCATCACGGCTGAAATCCCACAATACCTTGCCTTCCGACGAAACGATCTGAGTGAAAGCGTGACGATTCCCGGCCATGCCCGCATTCGGAAAAACGTTGAAGCCGGTAGCCTGATCCATCACCGTCATCTCCGATGTACCAAGCACCATGGTCTTGTGCGAGGAGATTTGCGATTCCACGCCCATCGCCTTTGTCAGGGCAACAATGGGAGCTGTGGTCAGATAGTCGCGTGCCAGCCGCACTGGCACACTGTTCAAAGAACGAACAAGTGCCGTCGTCAGATCCACACGGCCCGCAAAGCTGCGGCCATAGTTGCGCGGCGACCAGTTGCCCCAGCTGATAGGGGCATCCGACACTATGGTGCTGGGCGTCAGGCCCTTTTCCATCGCTGCCGCATAGACATAGGGCTTGAAGGATGAACCAGCCTGCCGCAGTGCCCTGGTGGCGCGGTTGAACTGGCTTTCGCCATAGTCTCGTCCGCCGACCAGTGCGCGAACGGACCCATCATTAGCGAGCACGACCGTCGCTGCTTCCGAAACATTATAATCCTTGCCAAACTGGCGCAGGTGATATTCGAGCGACTCCTCCGCTGCCTTCTGCAGGTTGCGGTCGAGTGTGGTGCGCACGATCAATGTGTGCTGGGGAATAGTGGCTGCGACCTTTTTTACCTCCTCGAAGGCCCAGTCGAGGAAATAGTCGGGACTTTCATTCTTGGCGCGGTCGATAACGCTTGCCGGATGACGACGCGCAACGGCCACCTGTCCCTCACTCAGAAAGCCGCTCTCAACCATGTTGGAAAGCACGACATTGGCGCGCGCACGGGCTGCGGGCAGATTGACATGCGGCGCGAATTTCGCCGGTGCCTTGAACAGGCCTGCCAGCATCGCGGCCTCCGCCAGCGAGACGTCCTTTACGTTCTTTCCAAAATAGAATTCCGAAGCGGCAGCGATGCCGAATGTTCCGCCGCCCATATAGGCGCGGTCGAGATAAAGCTGCAGGATTTCCTTCTTGCTGAGATTGCTTTCCAGCCAGAGTGCAAGGAAGGCTTCCTTGATCTTGCGTTCGATCGTGCGCTCGTTGGAAAGGAAGAGGTTTTTGGCTAGCTGCTGCGTGATAGTCGAGCCGCCCTGAACGACGCCATTCGCGCGCATATTCTGGCTGAGCGCACGGGTTAGCCCCCATAAGTCGATGCCATAATGGTCGAAAAAGCGTCGGTCCTCGGTGCCGAGCACGGCCTTGATGACGTGATCCGGCAACTCATCGATAGGTACGGCCTGACGGTGGAGAATGCCGCGCTGGCCGATTTCGTTGCCGTAGCGGTCGAGGAAGGTAACGGCATAGTCGTCCTGCGCGCGCCAGTCCTTCTTGGTTTCCTCGAAGGCAGGCAAGGCCAGAGCCAGCATCAGCACCGCACCGCCAACGCCGAGCGTAAATCCTTCATCGAGAACCTCGACCACGAAACGCCGGAAGCCGCGCACGCCAAGCCGCCGTGAGGCAATGGTGATGTTTTCCCACCACTCACCGAAATTGTAGCACGACCTATAGAGCGTGGAATCAATCCACGCATCAAGGCCGATAAGGCGCGAAACCCTGAAAGGTTTGCGCTCTTCGCTCCCGGAATCTTTTTCTGCCGTTTTACGCATAAACACTAACTTCGGCACGTTCGGTTTCGGAGACTGCTGGAACTTGTCCATTCATCATAGCAGATAAATAAGCCACAGCTCATGTGAAATGGTTAAACGGCAGACCGCTTTTTGGTTCTAGGAAAAAAATCAAATAATAGGAAAATAGTCCTTGACTGCGTAACGGTGCTTTGCTAGGTTTCATTTACAGTCAAGAAATTGTGACTGTTGCTGGTTAGGCTATATACCCCCAGCCGATACCGGTGTGCATAATCCCAGAAGGCTATAGCGGCTTTCTGGGATTATGTCTTTAAATGCAATTGTGAAGATTGTGAAGATACATCCTAAAATTGTGAAAACCCCGGCGCGTGGTGAAGCGCGCATTCGCTTGGCGCACCAGCTACAGGTTGCATACGGCATCGACCCTGCTGATATAGCGGAATTGCTGTCTATCTCGGTAAGCCAATATCTTAACCGTCTCAATCGCCTGAATCTGGTCAGTTCATCCGCAGCGCCTGATTCGGAGAAGAATACACGCGATGCAATTCTGGAGCGTATGCAGATAGAGCTGAAGCGGTTGCTTGACGGCGAGAATCTGCCGGACAAGAGCAAGTCGGAAGCGCTGATGGCGCTTGCCCGTGCTGTGAAGTCCGTGGGCGAACTGACTGCCGAGGAAAAACCGGTCGGCCGGTCGTCCTCCGGTGCTGCGGTCGCTTCATTGGGCGAGACTCGCAAGGCGCTGACGCGGATCAGCAGAAGGATAAACGAACTTGCAGAAAGGCGGGCGCGGGAGATTCTGGACGGCAGGCCTGACGCCGCAACAAGTGGAGGCGGCGGAGGCGGAGTGGCTGTTTCAGGCCCGTGATGCACAATTGCCGCCTTATGGTGACTGGCGAACCTGGCTCATCGTGGGTGGCCGCGGCTCGGGCAAAACGCGGGCCGGGGCTGAATGGGCATCCGGTATGGCGCTGGGACTGCCGCCCTTCGCCAAGGCGGCATGCGGACATATTGCGTTGGTTGGCGAAACCTTCGGTGATGCGCGCGAAGTGATGGTGGACGGACCGTCCGGTATTCTGGCGGTGTCGCGGCTGGCGCGCCCCCGTTATGAAGCGACGCGCCGCAGGCTGTTATGGGAGAACGGCGCGGTAGCGTCGCTTTACTCCTCCGAGGACCCCGATAGTCTGCGCGGTCCACAATTCGACGCAGCATGGTGTGACGAGCTTGCGAAATGGAAAAACCCGCAGGAGACCTGGGACATGCTGCAATTCGGCCTGCGTTTGGGAACATTTCCCCGCCAGGTCGTGACCACGACGCCGCGCGCGGTTCCGCTCCTGAAAGCCTTGGTTGGGGATGCCACGGTTTCGATGACGCATATGCGGACGGACGAAAACGCGGCCAATCTGGCGCAAGGCTTTATGCAGACGATCAACCATCGCTACGCGGGCACACGTCTTGGACGGCAGGAACTCGACGGTGAACTGATCGAGGAACGTGCGGATGCCTTATGGTCACGTGATCTTATCGAGCGGTGTTTCGAGGCCCGAGCCCCGGAACTGGTGCGAATTGTCGTGGCCGTCGATCCGCCTGCCTCGTCGGGTAAGGCATCGGATGCCTGCGGTATCGTTGTTGCCGGTATCGACGATGAAGGAATTGGCCACGTATTGGTCGATGCCAGCATGGGTGCCGCGAAGCCGCATCAATGGGCGCGAAAAGCCATTGCGCTTTTCCACGCGCATCAGGCGGATGCTATTGTCGCGGAGGTCAATCAGGGCGGCGAGATGGTGGCAGCCGTGCTGGCTGCGGAGGACGCGAGCGTGCCTGTTCTCAAGCGCCATGCGTCCAGAGGCAAATTTCTGCGGGCAGAGCCGGTGGCCGCACTCTATGAACAGGGGCGCATTCGTCATGCTGGACGATTTCCGGCGCTGGAGGACGAAATGTGCGATTTTGCGCCGGGCGGTCTTTCCAACGGTCGGTCGCCGGACCGGCTCGACGCGCTGGTCTGGGCGCTGGGTGAACTGATGCTTGGCACCGATCGCAAACCGCGTATCCGCCGGTTTGGCTGAACAATCTTAATTTTGGAGAAGCCATCGAATGGCATGGAACTGGGTCCGAAAATGGCCGGGGCGACGAAGCACGCCCATATCTGCCATAAAGTCTGACGCGCCGCGTCAGACCAAAATGGCGAACGGTTTTGTCGCCCTGCATATGGATCATGGCGCATCATGGATTGCGCGGGATTATACATCGCTGGCGCGCGAAGGGTTCATGCGCAATCCGGTCGCCCATCGCTGCGTGCGCATGATTGCTGAAGCAGCAAGCAGCGTGCCGTGGCTGCTGTACGAAGGTACAACTGAACATGAAACGCATCCGCTGCTCGATCTGCTTACCCGCCCTCAGAGCGGGCTGGACGGGGCGACATTCTTCGAGCGGCTTTATGGGCATTTGCTGATTTCCGGCAATGCCTATGTCGAACGCGTCGATCTGCCGAGCGGTCGTATGGAAATGCATCTCTTGCGCCCGGAGCGGGTCAGCGTCGAGACCGATATTGACGGTTGGCCGCAGGCGCTGGTCTATCGATCGGGAAATGCGGCCAGACGACTTTCTCTGGGAAGTGACGGTGCGGCTGCCTTGCAACTCAAGCTGTTTCATCCGCTGGATGACCATTACGGGTTTCCGCCGCTGGAAGCAGCACTCATGGCGCTCGACATTCACAATGCGGCAGGTGCCTGGAACAAGGCCCTGCTCGACAATTCGGCCCGGCCTTCCGGTGCGCTGGTCTATGCGCCGAAGGACGGCGGCAACCTGACCGAGGAGCAGTTCGAGCGTCTCAAGGAAGAGCTGGAGGAGGGCTATACCGGCGCTTCCGGTGCCGGGCGTCCGCTACTTCTGGAAGGCGGTCTGGACTGGAAGGCGATGGGCTACAGTCCGCAGGACATGGATTTTATCGAAGCCAAGAACGGCGCCGCCCGCGATATTGCGCTTGCCTTTGGCGTGCCGCCGATGCTGCTCGGTATCCCGGGCGACAATACCTATGCCAATTATGCGGAGGCCAATCGTGCCCTCTACAGGCTGACGGTGCTGCCGCTGATAGGCCGTGCCGCCAAGGCGTTGTCTGGATGGCTCGGTCCGCATTTTGGCGACGAGCTTCGGCTCGATCACGATATCGACCGGATAGACGGGCTGTCGTCCGAGCGGGAATCGCTGTGGCGGCGCATTTCCGATGCGCCTTTCCTAACCGATGAAGAAAAACGTGATGCGGTCGGCTATCAGCCGCATTCAGCCCTGCAACAAGGAAGGAGGTCGTCATGACGAACTTCAACGATGCAGTATTCACCTCTGAGGCGACATGGATATGGTTCGCCAAGATGGCCGGTGCAGTGGCAGGGTCGGCTGTGTCGCTTGCCTATATGCTGCCGCACGGAAAGCGCGAAGCAGCGATCCGTTTCGCGGTCGGCATCATTTGCGGCATGGTCTTCGGTGGTGCCGCTGGCGTCAAGATTTCGGAAACGCTTGCCCTGGGGGGGGTGCTCGGTCGGGCGGAACTGATGCTGATGGGATCGGCAGCGGCAAGCCTTGCCGCCTGGTCTGCGCTTGGCATCTTCAAGCGCTTTTCCGAGCGGCTGAAGCATGCGCCCATCCCGGGAATTCTTCCAGAGGAAAGGGGGCGCAATGGCGATGCATGATATGCGGCTGGAAACGAAACAGGCCGCACTTGCCATCAAGGATGTGGAACTTGATGGCAGCTTTTCCGGTTATGCGAGCGTCTTCGGACTTCCCGATCTCGGCAACGACGTGATCGAACGGGGCGCTTTCGCCCGCTCGCTCGCAAAGGCCGGTGTGTCGGGCGTGCGTATGCTCTGGCAGCACGATGCGAGTGAGCCGATCGGTGTATGGACCGCGATCCGCGAGGATGCGCGAGGCCTATATGTCGAGGGCAGGCTGGCCAAGGGCGTCGCGCGGGCTCGCGATGCGCTGGAACTGATGCGCGGCGGTGGGCTGGATGGTTTGTCCATCGGTTTCCGCACTGTCAAGGCGCGTAAGGACGCGCGCACCGGCCTGCGTCACATCATCGAAGCCGATCTTTGGGAAATCTCGGTTGTCACCTTTCCGATGCTGCCGCAGGCGCGGGTCAGCAGCGTCAAGGCGACACTGCCGACGATCCGTGAATTCGAACGCTGGCTCACGCGGGATGCGGGGCTGAGCCGAACTGCCGCGAAAACTGTCATAGCCAAAGGCTATGCGGCGCTTGCCGGCCAAGGGCAGGGGCGGGACGCTGGCCTGTCATCCGATGATAGAAGCCTCGCGCAACGTATGCGCGATGCCGCTAGAGCATGTCTCCCGCAAACGGGAACCGGCTTCGGCGTAAGACGTGCGTAAAAACAAATAGATAGAGCATCTCCAATGTTTCAGCCAAACAGGAAATGCTCTGGAATGATCTGAAACAACGAAACCACAGGACCGATATGGAAGAAAACCAGACCATCCCGCTCGAAACCAAGAGCGTGGAAACGAAGGCGCTTGGCCACAATGATGGCGATGTCTCCGAGGCTTTCGACGAGTTTATGACGGCATTTTCGGCTTTCCGCGAGGCCAATGACGAACGGTTGAAAAAGGTCGAAAAGGGTGTGGATGCCGATGTGCTGCTGCGCGACAAGGTTGATCGCATCAACCGTGCGCTTGACGAACAGAAGGCGGCGCTCGACCAATATGTTCTCAAACAGGTGCGTCCGCCGTTGGTTGGTGTCGCACCGCTCGCCAACAATGTCGAGCACAAGCAGGCTTTCGATGGTTATGTTCGCCGTGGCGACGAGCAGACGCTGCGCGGCCTGGAGCAGAAGGCGCATTCCTATGCATCCGGTCCAGATGGCGGCTATCTGGTGCCAGCCGAACTGGAAACAGAGATTGGACGCAGGCTGGCTATCCTGTCGCCGATCCGTGGCATTTCCAGCGTAAGGCAGGTTTCAGGTGCGGTTCTGAAAAAGCCGTTCTCGGTCAGTGGCCCGGCCACGGGTTGGGTCGGTGAAACCGATGCGCGCCCGCAAACTGCATCGGCGAAGCTGGCCGAGCTGCAGTTCCCGACCATGGAAATCTACGCCATGCCAGCAGCGACTTCCTCGCTCCTCGACGATGCGGCGATCAATGTCGAACAGTGGATCGCCGAGGAAGTGGAAGCAGCCTTCGCCGAGCAAGAAGGGGCAGCATTCGTCAATGGCGATGGCGTCAACAAGCCGCGCGGTTTCCTGAATTATGAAAGCGTCACGGATGATGCCTGGGCATGGGGCAAGATCGGCCATATCGCGACCGGCGTTGCAGGCGCGCTGCCGGTGGAAGATCCATCGGACAAGCTGATCGAGCTTATCTACGGTCTGCGGGCCGGCTATCGACAGAATGCCAACTTCGTCATGAACCGCAAAACGCAAAGCGTATTGCGCAAGCTCAAGGACAAGGACGGCAACTATCTCTGGCAGCCGCCGTCCTCCGTTGGCGAAAAGGCCTCGCTGATGGGCTTTGGACTGGTCGAAGCCGAGCACATGCCGGACATCGCAGCCGACAGCCCGGCAATTGCTTTCGGTGATTTCGGACGGGGCTATCTGGTGGTGGATCGCATTGGCGTGCGTGTATTGCGCGATCCTTATTCGGCCAAGCCTTACGTGCTCTTCTACACCACGAAGCGTGTCGGCGGCGGCGTACAGGATTTCGAGGCAATCAAACTGCTGAAATTTTCTGCCTGACATCTTCGATCACGTCGTACCTGTCAATTTTCTCTGGGGGTTTTGGAGCTATCCTGCCGGTTTTGGCAGGTAGTTTCCTGCTCCAAAGCAAGTGAATCTCCGTTCGGAGTTCGTGTTTAACTGTCTGATTTGAAAGTTATCATTTAGAGGAAAGCCCATGACAATGTTTCTTGTCACGCCACCGGCGCTGGAGCCGGTGACGATCGCAGACACACGCGCATTTTTACGAATTTCCACTGAGAGCGAGGACGAAATTCTGCATCGTCTCATCGCGACCGCCCGTGAAATCATTGAAGCCGAAACCGGGTTGTCGCTGATCGACCAGACTTGGCGTTTGCGTGTGGATCGCTGGCCACGCTCGGGTCGACTTGCCCTGTTCAAATATCCCGTCAAGTCCGTGGCGGCTGTGGTGGCATACAGGCAGGATGGAACCGCAATCAGTTTTTCACCGGAAGAATTCGTCCTCAACCATGGCAGCAGGCCGCAGCGTCTTTATATGGCGCAATATCCAGATGCGGCGGAATTCGTTGGTCTCGAGGTCGATTTCGTGGCCGGTTTCGGAGAAACTGGCGTGGAAGTTCCAGACGCTCTCAAACATGCGATCCTGACGCTCGTGGCGCATCTTTACGAGTCACGCGCAGGGGTCGATGCCGATGCCGCATCGCGCTCCTTTCCACCGGTCATCAGCCAGATGATAGATAGCTGGAAGAGAGTGTCTCTATGAACAACGTGCTTTTCATAGATCCGGGCCAGCTTACCTCCGAGCTGGTGCTGGAAGCCATGCAGCCGATAGCGGATGGCATGGGCGGTTACGCCGAGAACTGGTCCGAGGTCGGCATGGTTTGGGGGCGGATCGAACCGCTTTCAACATCGCAGAAGGATTTCGGCACGCGCCCGCAACCGGAAGTGACGCATCGCATCCTGCTGCGGTTCCGTTCCGATGTTTCGACCGCCATGCGGCTGCGCAAGGCTGGGCGGATATTTTCGCTGCGTTCCATCCACGATCCCGATGAAAGCGAACGCTATCTCGTCTGTCTGGCGAGCGAGCAGGGGCGATGAATATTTCAATGCAACTTACATTCGATGGTCTTGTCCGTGCGCTGCGCTGGAAAGCGTTGTCGGCCCGGGAAACCATCGCAGTTCAACAGGTGTTGGCATCGGTTGATACCGGCATTCGTACAGCCAACAGTGCAGGCGGGGGCAAGCATGAGGAATGGCGCGGCAGCATTGCAGAAGGCTCTATTTGAGGCTTTGAAGAATGATGATGAACTCATTGAATCGATTGGCGGAGAACGCATCTACGATCATGTTCCCCCAAAAGCACCTTTTCCCTATGTGACGCTCGGCGAGACCGCCAGCCGCAACTGGGATACGTCGACGGAAAAGGGCGGCGAGCATTTTCTTAATATTCAGATATGGGCGAAGGAAAGTGGGCGCAAACGCGTGCTGGACATTGCCGCCAGGATTGCAACGACACTCGACGAAAAGCCCGTCGAGGTGAACGGTCATCGCCTCGTGAACCTTATGCTGACAGAAGTTCTGGCACGCAACACCGACGGAATGGGTAGCTATCTCGGCACCATGCGCTATCGCGCCGTGACAGAGCCTGCAAACTAAAATCTGGGAGATTTGAATGGCAGCACAGAGAGGCAAGGACATCTTGCTCAAGACGGTGCGGGACGACGGCGCGTTTGAAACCTGCGCGGGCTTGCGCACCAAACGTATCGCGTTCAACACCGAAACCGTGGATGTGACGGACGCCGATTCTGCGGGGCGCTGGCGGCAATTGCTGGCAGGCAGCGGGGTTCAGCGCGCGTCTGTCAGCGGATCGGGCATTTTCAAGGACGCGGCGTCTGATGCGCTGGTCCGCCGGATTTTCTTCGAGGGCGAGATACGCGACTGGCAGATTGTCCTGCCGGACTTCGGCACGGTCAGCGGGCCATTCCAGATAACGGCACTGGAATATGGCGGCAATCACGATGCGGAAGTGACTTTCGAGATCGCATTGGAATCGGCAAGCCTCATTGCCTTCAGCGAGGCCCTGTGATGGTTAATCGCCATCGCGGCGAGGTCGCGGCCCGACTGGATGGCCGTGACTGGACACTCTGCCTGACGCTTGGTGCTCTGGCAGAACTCGAAACGGCTTTTGAAGTCGATAATCTTTCAGACCTGACCGCACGCTTTTCGACGGGACGACTTTCTGCGCGCGACATGCAGCGTATTCTCTGCGCGGGGCTTCGCGGTGGCGGTCATATGGTCAGCGAGGATGATGTGGCCGAGATGCGTGCGGAAGGTGGGGCTGCGGGCTTTGCCCGCATCGTCGCATCGCTGCTGACAGTTACTTTCGGATCGCCTGAAAAGGATTCCACGCCAAACCCTTGAGGGCCGCAGTTGAATCGAAACCTGCACCGCAAAAGCCGCTTCCTTGGCCATTTCCCTGGGATGAGGCAATGCGAGCGGGATTCGGTCTGCTGCGGCTTTCCCCACAGGCATTCTGGTCGATGACGCCGCGTGAACTGAACGCTGCGCTTGGCCCAACCGCACCGGTTTTCGATGCGCCTTCGCGCCAGTCGCTCGAGACGCTGATGCGCGCCTTTCCTGACAGGTGAATGATGACAGATGAAACCGTTACCGTATCCGTCAATGCGGATACGAGCGCCTTTGACCGCGCTCTGACCGATCTTGAAAAGCGTTCGTCGAGCTTCGGCAATAGCCTGACTTCGGCTCTAAAAGGCGCGATTACATCCGGCAAGGGATTGGAAGACGTGCTGCGCGGCCTCGCGACCAATCTGGCCGGGACTGCGCTTTCGGCAGGCATGCAGCCATTGCAAAGCCTGACTTCGTCTATGATGGGCGGGCTTTTCAGCGGCATTCGCGGCATCATGCCTTTTGCCAAGGGCGGGGTGGTGTCGAGCCCCACCTATTTCGGTATGGGCAATGGCTCGCTTGGCCTGACGGGCGAGGCGGGCGCCGAAGCCATCCTGCCACTTGCACGCGGTGCGGATGGCCGTTTGGGCGTTGCGACGGGCGGCGGCGGCAAGCCGGTACAGGTCGTGTTCAACATGACCTCGCCAGACGCCTCGTCCTTCCGCAAGTCGGAAGCGCAACTTTCGACGATGCTGGCAGGCGCGGTGCGCCGCGGCGCAAGGAGGCTTTGAACATGATCCCGAAAAGTGGGAACCGGTTTCAGGGACTGATCATGCGTGAGGAAATAAGAACATGATCGAAGCCTTTCATGATGTGCGCTTTCCGCTCGGCGTTTCTTTCGGAGCGACGGGCGGGCCGGAATGGCGCAACGAAATCGTAACGCTCACTTCCGGTATGGAAAAACGCAATGCCCGATGGGCGCATTCCCGCAGGCATTTCGATGCCGGAACCGGTTTGCGTTCGCTGGATGATTTGCGGCAGGTGCTGGCCTTCTTTGAGGCGCGGCGCGGTTCGCTTCACGCGTTCCGGTTTCGCGATCCGTTCGATTTTTCGTCTGCTGCGGGCAGTGTGCCGCCCAAGGCGACCGATCAGCGGATTGGGGTTGGCGATGGGGCGAAGGTCAGCTTTCAGCTCATCAAGCATTATGAGAGTTACGACCGCCCGATCACGCATCCTATAGCCGGTTCCGTTCTGGTTGCAGCAGACGGCGTACCCCTCCCGGAAGGCGAGGCATTCAGCGTGGATCACACTGCAGGAACGGTGAGCTTTTCATCGGATTACGTGCCCGCTTCGGGCGCAATCATCACCGCAGGATTCCTGTTCGATGTACCGGTGCGTTTCGACACAGATCGCCTGACGGCAAGCATCGCCTCGTTTCAGGCAGGCGAAATTCCTTCGATACCGATCATAGAGGTTAAGATATGATCCCGGTTCCGGCAGAACTTGAATCACATTTGCAGCGCGAGGTGACAAGTCATTGCTTCGCCTGGCTTATCAGAAGAAGCGATGGCGTTGTTCTTGGCTTCACCGATCATGATTGCACTGTGCCCGTAGACGGAATTGCCTGCGAACCTTTGACCGGTCTCAACAGCAGCGAAGCTTCAACCATGCTCGGCCTGTCCGTGGCAGGTGGGGAGGTCGAGGGTGTTCTGTCTTCATCAAAGATCAGCGATACAGATATTGAACAGGGCCGCTATGACGGCGCCTCCATCGAGGCTTATCTGGTCAACTGGACAGCGCCGGCACAGAATATGCTCCTGCGTCGCTGGACGTCTGGCAAGATCAGCCGGTCCGGCAGCCGGTTCGTGATGGAACTGAAAGGGGCGGCGGCAGCGTTTGACGCAGTGCGCGGACGCCGCGTGCTGCGCCATTGCGATGCCGGTCTGGGTGACAGCCGTTGCGGCGTCGATGTCCACGATCCGCGTTACTTTGCTGAATGTACCGTACTGGCGGCGGACGGTCCAAACCTGACAGTGACAGGTCTCGATCGCTTTGCTCCGGGCTGGTTTGCCTTAGGTATGCTCAGCTGGATTGGCGGTGCGAATTTCGGTCGGACCGTCCGCGTGACGGTTCATGCCGGGCCAGTCCTCAGACTTGTCGAGCAGCCGGTGCTGCCTGTCGTGCAAGGCGATGCGTTTCGTATCATTGCTGGTTGCGACAAGAGCTTTGCGACCTGCAAGGGCAAGTTCGTGAATGGACCGAATTTTCGTGGTTTCCCGCACCTGCCGGGCAATGATGCGGCCTATGCCTACGTCAATGGCGGCAGTGAGTATGACGGGAGCGTGCTGGTTCCATGACAACCGCCGGGGATGTTTTGTTCGAGGCGGAACGGTGGATCGGAACGCCCTATCGCCACGGCGCTTCCACGCGGGGCGTCAGTTGCGATTGCCTCGGTCTGGTGCGGGGTGTCTGGCGCTCACTTTACGGCTGCGAGCCGGAAGCCCCCGGCATCTATGCGCCCGACTGGGCCGAAGTTTCGCCCGGCGATCCCATGCTGGAGGCTGCGTCCCGCCACATGATCCGGCGGGGTTCTTCCGAGCCAATGCCCGGTGACCTTCTTGTGTTTCGCTGGCGAGTAGGTCTTGCGGCCAAACATCTAGGGATCATGGCCCATGACAACCGTTTTATCCATGCCTATGAGGGACACAGCGTGATGGCGTCGGCTCTGGTGCCGCAATGGCGAAATCGCATCGCTGGAATTTTCATCTTTCCCGAACGGAAAATCTGATTCATGGCCACAATCGTTTTGCAGGCGGTGGGCGCCGCGGTGGGCGGCATCTTCGGACCTGTCGGCGCTGCAATCGGCGCTGGTCTTGGCGCGATGGGCGGCTATGCCATCGACAACGCACTCATCAATTCCACACGTCATGTCGAGGGTGCGCGCCTGAACGGCGGGCGTGTCGCTACCGCAGAAGAAGGGGCCGCTCTGCCCTTTGTCTATGGCACGGTCCGGGTTTCCGGCACGCTCATCTGGGCGACGCGGTTCGAGGAACAGAAGACCACGGAACGTCAGGGCGGCAAGGGCGGGCCGAAAGTCACGAGCTACAGCTATTACGGCAATGCCGCCTATGCTGTCTCGGAAGGCTCGATAGCCGGTATTCGTCGCATATGGGCCGATGGGCAGGAACTTGATCTGACCGAGATTGAAATGCGTGTCTATCGCGGCACGGATACGCAGGCTCCCGATCCGCTGATTGAAGCCAAGCAGGGAGCAGGAAATGCGCCCGCCTATCGCGGCACGGCCTATGTGGTGTTCGAGCGCATTCCGCTCGACCGGTTCGGCAATCGCCTGCCGCAGTTCCAGTTCGAAGTGATGCGCCCCGTCGGCAAGGTTGCGCAATCCGTCCGGGCGGTGGCACTGATCCCAGGTTCGACGGAGTTCGGACTATCGCCCGATCCGGTGAGCGACGAACCGATTGCCGGTCAGAAACGCTGGATCAACCGCAATATTCTGCGCGCCCGCAGCGACTGGACAGCTTCATTGGACGAGTTGCAGGCCCTTTGCCCTGACCTCCATCATGTTGCGATTGTGCTGCCATGGTTCGGTGATGATCTGCGCGCCGGTTCCTGCCGGATCAGGCCCGGTGTCACCGCGCTTTCGGCCCGCAAGCCGAGCCAAGCCTGGAAGGCAGAAAATGTAACGCGAGCCGACGCGCATCTCATCTCCAGAAGCGGCGATGGGGCGGCCTATGGAGGAACGCCGTCCGATCAAAGCGTAATTGCTGCCATTCGCGACCTGAAAGCGCGGGGCCTCAAGGTAACTTTATATCCTTTCATCATGATGGACGTGCCGCCTGACAATCAGTTACCGTCACCTTATGGCGGCATTGGTCAGCCTGCCTATCCATGGCGGGGACGCATCACCTGTCACCCTGCCGCCGGTGTCGCCGGTTCACCGGACAAGACGGCTGTTGCTGGCGAACAGGTGCAAGCCTTTGTCGATGGACCGTGGGGCTATCGCCGCTTTCTCAACCATTGCGCCGATCTGGCTCAGCAGGCGGGGGGCGTGGACGCCTTTCTCCTTGGATCGGAGTTGCGCGGGCTGACCGGCATACGCGACGGACAGGATAGCTTTCCATTCGTCACGCATCTCTGCGCACTTGCCGCTGAGATGCGGGCAATACTCGGTAGCGGTTGCCAGATTACGTATGGGGCCGACTGGTCGGAATATTTTGGCTATCAGGCGCAGGATGGCAGTGGCGACCTGTTCTTCAATCTCGACCCGCTATGGTCGCATCCGGCCATCGATGCCATCGGAATCGACAATTACATGCCGCTTGCCGACTGGCGTGACAGTGATCTCGACGAAGGCAATCCAGATGGTTTCGAGACGGCTTATGATCTGGATGGTCTCACCCGCCAGGTGGTTTCAGGCGAGGGCTATGATTGGTATTATGCGAGTGTCGAAGACCGCGAAACCCGCAGGCGTTCGCCTATTGCGGATGGTCTGGCAGGCAAGCCGTGGGTCTATCGCTACAAGGACCTCGAAAGCTGGTGGAGCAACCGGCATTATAACCGCCTCGCAGGAGCCGAAGCTACGCAACCGACCGCTTGGGTGCCTCATTCCAAGCCGTTATGGTTTACGGAGCTTGGTTGTCCCGCCGTCGACAAGGGGCCAAACCAGCCCAATGTCTTTCCCGATCCAAAATCGTCGGAAGATGCAACGCCCTATTTTTCAAACGGGTCCCGTGCGGATATCGGTATGGATCGCTTTCTGCGTGCGCATTATCGCCACTGGCAGAACAATAATCCCGTTTCCCCACACTATGGCGGGCCGATGCTGGATGTGGACCGCATTTATCTCTGGTCTTGGGACACGAGGCCGTTTCCAGAGTTCCCACTGGCGGCCAATACCTGGGGCGATACGGAAAACTGGCGTCTCGGTCATTGGTTGAACGGGCGTGTCAGCGGCGTGTCGTTGGATGAGCTGATTGCTGGCATTCTGAGTGACTTCGGTCTGCCGGAAGCTGATTGCGCCGGTGCTGATGGCTATCTTTCAGGCTTTCTCATCAGTGAACCATCAAGTGCGCGGGGCGTTTTGGAACCACTTCTGAACGTCTTTGGCATTCATGCTTATGAACAAGCCGGGCACTTCGTGTTCAAAAGTATTGCGCGTGCGGGGCCAGTGCTTGAGCTGTCTGAATTCGTTCAACTGGATGATCGGGAAGCGCTCACGATTACCGTTGAGGATCAGGACGATCTGCCGTCCATAGCCGAGCTTTATTGCAACGATCCGCTGCGGGATTTCCAGATCGCTGGCGCATCGGTCCGCCGCGAGGAGGGGCAGGGTATACAAACACTCAGTCTTTCCGGGGTCATGGAACAGGGACAGGCAACGGCGCTGGCCGAAGCATGGATGGCGCGGCGCTATGCGGAACGGCGTTCGGTGGATTTTGCTCTGCCATGGTCGGTGGCCGCACTCCATGTCGGGGACCGTATGCGCCTTGGCATTCTGGGCGGCGGTGAACGCAATTATATTGTTACGGGGCTGGAAGACGGAGAAATCCGCACCGTCCGCGCAATCGCGCTGGCTCCGAACATCGCCTTTGCAGATCATGGTAAAACGCCGACCAGTCCCGGCGGTGGTCCGGCTCTCGATATGAAGCCGATCTTTCACCTCGTAGATCTGCCGCTCTGGCCCGGCTCGGAGGATGCCGTCGGACAATTCCGCATCGCCTGTCATGCAAAACCATGGCGCGGGGCGGCAGTGTTCGTCTCGCCTTCAGAGGACGGCTTTGCGGAGCGGGTTATTGTTCAGGACAGGGCAATCATAGGTGAGCTGACCGCTGCACTTGAAGGTGCTCCAAGCGGACGCGTGATCGAAGGGCAGTCGATGGAGGTTGCTCTTTATTCGGGCGAACTGCAATCGCGGCCAATGGCGCAGATATTGAACGGAGCCAACACGGCCCTGTTGCGCGCACCCGATGGCGAATGGGAAGTCTTCCAGTTTCTGGACGCAGAGGAAATAGGTTCTAACCGCTGGAAGCTTAGCCGCCTTTTGCGCGGTCAATTGGGAACAGAGCGGGCCGCATCGGTCAGGAAGGAAATCGAGACATCCTTCATATTGCTGGATAGCTCGATTGTTCCCGCTGGCCTTCAAGCTTCGGAAGCCGGACTTGAACTCAATTGGCGCGTGGGAACGGCAGGCAAGACTTTTTCGGATGACTACTTCGATACGGTTCGGTCGAGTGGCGGTATGCGCAGCCTGCGTCCACTCAGCCCCGTTCATCCAAAGATGGCGCGGCTCGCAAATGGCGATCTCTTATTCAGTTGGATCAGGCGTGGGCGGATCGATGCGGACGATTGGCTTGGTGAAGATATTCCACTTGGCGAGGAGCGCGAAGCCTATCGCATCGAAATCCGGCTGGATGGAGACGTGGTAAGAAGTATCCAGACTTCGGCGCCGTCATGGACATATGGATTATCCGAAAGACAGGCTGATCTCGGCGATGCTGCATTCCAGTTTCACGTCGCAATGATCGGTGCAAAGAGCGGGCCTGGCGATTACGCGCGTCTCGACATCTCGGCCATCATCAACTGAAAGGAAAAATTATGAACATTGATAAACCATGGTATCTTTCACGCACGGTTTGGGCGGGTCTTGTCGCACTTTTGCTCTCCCTTGCAGGCATGTTCGGTGTGGCAACCGACCTGATCGATCAGGGTGCCTTAACGGATGTTCTGCTGCAACTGGCGACTGCAATTGCCGGAATTGTTACGATAATCGGGCGTATCGGGGCAACTTCACGCATTTCATAATTTCACAAAGCGTGATAGTCAGAGGCAGATTTTTCCTTTGGGCCCGGAAGAGGAATGGTTGTTCATGCATCGTTCAGCTGTGGGGCGCTATAAAAGGCGGCATGATGAAACAATATTCTGCACTCAAAGTTTTCGCGCTTCTCGCGGTTAGTATTGGCTTGCTGCCGGTCGATGCCGGTGCCCTGCCGATGACTGCGCCGCAGAAGTCCAGTCTCGTCGTCGCTGCCGCCGGAGATTGTGCGGCGATCGGCGAACAAGTGGCTGCCCAGCAGGGCGGCCAACTTGCCAAGGCAACCGCCACGACTCAGAACGGTCGTCCGATGTGTGTAGTCGTGGTGCTTGTGCCAGGCCGCGATGGCGAGCGTCCGCGCCGTGTTGAAGTGGCCGTTCCCGCTCAATAACAACGGCTTGTGCCGCTGTTCTGTGTAGATTGAGGGAGAATGTCCGCTTGCGAATCCTGATCGTTGAAGACGACAAGGACCTGAACCGACAGCTTTCCGAGGCGATGGCTGCTGCCGGTTATGTGGTCGACCGCGCCTATGACGGCGAAGAAGGGCACTATCTCGGCGATACCGAGCCCTACGACGCTGTGGTGCTCGATATTGGTCTGCCGCGCATGGATGGCATCAGCGTTGTGGAGCGCTGGCGGCGCAGCGGACGCACCATGCCCGTTCTCATGCTGACCGCCCGCGACCGTTGGAGCGACAAGGTTGCCGGTATCGACGCCGGTGCCGATGACTATGTGGCCAAGCCCTTCCATATTGAGGAAGTGCTGGCGAGGTTGCGCGCCCTGATCCGCCGTGCTGCCGGACATGCTTCGTCGGAACTGGTCTGTGGGCCGCTCTATCTCGATACGAAAACGTCTAAGGCGAGCGTCAACGGCGTTGCGCTCAAGCTTACCTCGCACGAATATCGGCTTCTATCCTATCTGATGCACCACATGGATGAGGTGGTCTCGCGTACGGAACTTGTCGAGCATCTCTATGATCAGGATTTCGACCGCGATTCCAACACGATTGAAGTCTTTGTCGGCCGCCTGCGCAAAAAGATGGGTGTGGACCTGATCGAAACAGTGCGCGGCATGGGCTATCGCATCCGCTCCGAAGGGGAGATCGAAAGCGAAACGAAAGGCAACGACAGCTGAAGCTTCTTCGCGTGTTTCCCCCTTTGCGTTCGCTCGCGGTCCGCGTCGTCACGCTTTCGACGATCTGGGTCATCGTGGCACTTGTGGTGGTGGCCACTTTCATCGGGTCACTTTATGGCGATGCGGCACGCAGCAATTTTGAACGCCTGCTGACCGCTCACTTGTTCAGTCTGGTAGGTGCGGTCAGCACGTCGGGCGAAGGTGTGCTGCAGGGGCGTCCAGAACTGGGCGAGTTGCGCTATTCCAGCCCGCTCTCGGGCTGGTACTGGTCTGTTGATCCCGTCACTCCGAACCTGACGGGAAAGCTGCAATCGCCATCACTGACCGGCCGTATCGTGCCGGAAATGCCGGTGGCGCAGGCACCGTTCGACAGCTCCTTCATGCGCAGCTACACCTTGCCCGGCCTCAACGGCGAGGAGCTTTTCATCGTTGAAACGGAAGTGGTTCTCGATAATGCCAACCGCGTTGCGCGTTTTCGCGTCATGGGCAATCTCAGCGAGGTTCTGAAAGAGATTTCCGATTTCAGAACCAGCCTCGCGACCTATCTTGCGATCTTTGGTATTGGCAGTATTCTCATCAATGCCGCCGCTATCCTGTTCGGTCTGCGTCCGCTCGACAAGGTGCGGCAGGCGCTGGCTGATATTCGCGAGGGGCGCTCGTCAAAGCTCGACGCTTCGCTGCCCGTCGAGATTGCGCCGCTCGCCACCGAAATGAATGCCCTCATCGAGAACAATCGCCGCATTGTCGAGCGTTCACGAACACAGGTCGGCAATCTCGCACATTCTCTCAAAACCCCGCTTTCTGTGCTGGTCAATGAAGCACGAAGTATGGGGGGAGAACATGGACGCATTGTGCAGGAACAGAGCGAAGCGATGCAGATACAGATACAACATTATCTACAGCGTGCGCGTATTGCGGCACAACGCGACAGTGTCGTGTTCCGTACGCCGGTGACGCCGGTTCTCGAACGTATGCAGCGCGTGACCGCCAAACTCAACCCGACTGTGAATGTTACCTTCAGGAATGATCTGTCCAGTGCCGTCTTTGCTGGCGAGAGGGAAGATCTGGAAGAAATCGTCGGCAATCTGCTGGAGAATGCGGGCAAATGGGGACGTAAACGCATCAATATCAAGCTTGCCCGTGTTTCTGGGGAGCAACGACGGTTTGAAGTCCTGATAGAAGATGACGGGCCGGGGCTGGCATCGGACAAGATCGAAGCGGCGCTCAAGCGCGGTAGCCGTGTCGATGAAACAAAACCGGGAACTGGGCTCGGACTCGCAATCGTGCAGGATACAGTTCGCGAATATGGCGGTGACTTGCATCTGGGCAAGAGCTCGTTAGGTGGATTGGGCGTCCGGGCCGTGTTGCCGCTGACGGAAGATTGACGGTTGTGTTTGATCGAAAGCGAACTAGAAGAATACTAAGTATAAAAGTCGTATGATGCGATGGTAAGCATGCTAATTGTTTATGAAGGCCGGTTGTTATGATGATTGTATCCAGGTTTTCTCACCCTGTTTCAGTTGCTTCGACGATGCTTGTTGTAGCGCTTGCATTGTCGGCTTGCGGCGCGACTAACAAGGGGACACGTCTCGGTGCGCTGGGCGGCGGTTCTACAGCACAGAAACCGGAAGTCAGCCTGTTGACGTCTCTTGGGAACGGTCTTCTCGGCAACGCTGCAAATCAGTTGAATGCAGGTGATCGCAAGAAAGCGCTCGAAGCTGAATATCGTGCGCTCGAATATTCACCGGCGGGCAAGACCGTATCCTGGAGTGGAAGTGGGTCGAATTCCGGCGATGTGACGGCGGCGCAACCCTACCAGGTTGGCTCTCAGAATTGCCGCCAGTATTCACACAGCTTTACCATTGGCGGATCGCTGCAGACTACCCGCGGAACGGCATGTCGCAATCCGGACGGTAGCTGGACGCCGTTGACCTAACATCAGGCCTTTGCGGCGAATTGCCCTAGGTAGCAACTTACTGCAGGTAGTAGTTGGTTTTTCCCTTGGCTGCGCTTAAGTCGTAGCCATGGGATTCTGGCTTGTTGCAGCATTACTGACATTGGCAGCTACTTTGGCTGTTTTGTTGCCTCTCACGTGGCGCAAGCAGGCATTCTTGCCCGCTGAAAAGAATGATCTCGAGGTCTATCGGGACCAGTTGCGTGAGGTCGAAGCCGACGCTGCACGCGGTATGATCGACCCTCAGAGCGCCGAACAGGCACGCATTGAAATATCACGTCGCATTTTGAATGCTGAAAAGTCAGCTAAGGAAGCTGCAGAAGCCGCGGGCAGAGCCGCACCGGGCCGATTGCTGGCTTTTATCGCGGTCCTTGCCGTGCCGCTGATCGCCTGGGGCATCTATCCGCTTCTCGGTAAACCGGACATGCCATCCATGCCGCTGGCCGAACGGCTTTCGGCCGCTGCGGATCGCGGTTCTGTCGATGAGCTTGTGGCGCGTGCCGAAGCGCATCTGGCACAAAACCCAGGCGATGTGCGTGGATGGGATGTGCTGGCGCCGATCTATCTGCGGCTTGGTCGTGCTACAGATGCCGTCAATGCATATCGCACTTCCATTCGCATTGCTGGAGAGAACTTCCCGCGTGTTCTGGGCTTGGGTGAAGCACTGGCAACCGCTTCGGGTGGTACCGTGACCGCGGAGGCAGAAAGCTTCTTCAATAAAGCTGCCGATCTCGAACCAAATGATGTGCGTCCGCAGTTTTATCTTGCACAGGGAGAGATGCAGGACGGTCGCATGGATATGGCTGCCAATCGGCTACAGGCGTTTCTCGACAAGGCGCCGGCTGATGCCCCATGGCGCGGCCAGATCGAACAGGCTATCGCCCGGCTTCGTAACCCTATTTCCGGTGGCGTACAGCAACCGAAAGGGCCGACGGCGGACGATGTTGATGCCGCTTCATCACTAAGCCCGGAAGACCGGCAAGCGATGATCGAAGGCATGGTTCAACGTCTTGATGAAAGTCTTCGCCAGAATAGTGGGGATGTCGAAGGCTGGAAGCGTCTCGTGCGCTCCTATATCATCCTCAACCGTCGCGATGCAGCGCTGGACGCGCTAAATCGCGGCATGACAGCCCTTCAGGGCGAAAGCCGGACGAACCTGCAGAGCTTCGCAGCCGGTCTTGGACTGGAAACAGGGAACGCACAAAAATGAGCGCGACCGCAGACGACAATGCAAGGGGTGGCAAACCGGCGGGTAATTTTGCCCGGACCGTCAGCCGGAGAAAGCGCAAGCGCCTGTTCCTTATCGGCGGCGCACTGGCAGTTTTGGCCGTAGCGGTGGGGCTGATGCTGATGGCTTTCAGTCAGGACATCCGTTTCTTCCGCACACCCGCCGATCTAACGGAGCAGGATATGGCCTCCGGCTCGCGGTTCCGTCTCGGTGGCCTCGTCGAGGAAGGCTCTGTCAGCCGCGACGGCAGCGAACTGCGTTTCACGGTGACAGATACGATCAAGACCGTGAAAGTCGTGTTCGAAGGCATTCCGCCCGATCTTTTTCGCGAAGGGCAAGGCGTCGTAGCCGAAGGACGTTTCGGAGACGACGGTGTGTTCCGTGCCGACAATGTTCTGGCGAAGCATGACGAGAACTACGTTCCCAAGGACCTTGCCGACAGCTTGAAGGAAAAGGGCGTCTGGGAAGGCAAGTAGAGGTTAGAGCATTCCGTATCGGACCTGCGGTCCGGCAGGATGCTTGATGGAGATTGCAGATGAGTGTCGAAATTGGCCATTTTGCTCTGATTCTGGCACTGGCTCTTTCGATTGTCCAATCGATCGTGCCGGTGGTCGGCGCGCATCGCCGGGATATGCAGCTCATGGCTGTCGCGGTACCGACTGCTATTGCCGTCTTCGCACTGATCTGCCTTGCATCGGCCGTGCTTGTTCACGCCTATGTCGTGTCAGATTTCTCGGTCCTGAACGTGGTCGAGAACTCGCACTCGCAAAAGCCGCTCCTCTACAAGATCACAGGCGTCTGGGGTAATCATGAAGGCTCTATGCTGCTGTGGGTATTCATTCTCACCTTCTTCAGTGCGCTGGTCGCTGCATTTTCCGGTAATCTACCCGAAACGCTTCGCGCCAACGTTCTTGCTGTGCAGGGCTGGATCGGAGCCGCATTTCTGGCGTTCATCGTGTTCACCTCGAACCCGTTTACCCGTATTTTCCCGGCTCCGATGGAAGGGGGAGACCTCAATCCGATTCTTCAGGATATTGGTCTCGCGATCCATCCGCCTCTGCTTTATCTCGGTTACGTCGGCTTTTCGGTATGTTTTTCCTTTGCCGTGGCGGCGTTGATCGAAGGACGTCTCGATGCTGCTTGGGCGCGCTGGGTGCGTCCTTGGGCGCTCGTGGCCTGGATGTTCCTGACCGGTGGCATCGCCATGGGCTCCTACTGGGCCTATTATGAGCTTGGTTGGGGCGGCTGGTGGTTCTGGGACCCTGTTGAAAATGCATCGTTCATGCCGTGGCTGGTTGGTACGGCCTTGCTCCATTCCGCTCTCGTGATGGAAAAGCGTTCGGCACTGAAAATCTGGACCGTACTGCTGGCGATTCTCACCTTTTCGCTGTCGCTGCTTGGCACCTTCCTTGTCCGCTCCGGCGTTCTGACTTCGGTTCACAGCTTCGCTACCGATCCGGGACGTGGCCTTTTCATTCTGGCGATCCTTGCAATCTTCATTGGCGGGTCGTTGTCGCTTTTCGCACTTCGCGTTCAAAGCCTGACGGCGGGCGGTATATTCCACCCGATTTCCCGCGAAGGCGCGCTCGTCTTCAATAATCTGTTCCTGACGACGGCTGCCGCGACTGTGCTGATCGGTACGCTTTATCCACTGCTGCTTGAAGTGATGACCGGCGACAAGATTTCGGTGGGTGCCCCCTTCTTCAACATGACCTTCGGCCCGCTGATGATACCGCTTCTTTTTGCGGTTCCCTTCGGGCCGCTGCTCGCCTGGAAACGCGGCGATCTTTACGGCGTGTCGCAGCGGCTGATGACGGCTTTCGCGCTCTCACTTGTGGCTGCGGCAATCGTTCTGTGGAGCACCTCGGCGAAATCGGTTCTCGCCGCCTGTGGGATCGGGCTTGCCGCGTGGCTGATTTTCGGGAGTCTGACAGACCTCTTTTTCAAGTCTGGCATCAGCAAGGTTTCCGTTGGTAAAGCATTTTCGCGGTTCAAGGGTTTGCCGCGCTCGGTCTTCGGTACCGCACTTGCCCATATCGGGCTTGGCGTGACGCTGCTTGGCATTGTAAGCGTGACCACCTTCGGCACGGAGAATGTGCTGATCATGCGTCCGGGCGATACCGCCAAGGTGCAGAACTACACGCTGCGCTTTGAAGGACTTCGCCCGCTGACCGGCTCGAACTTTACCGAAAATCGCGGCACGTTCACGCTGCTGGATTCCAGCTCGCGCAGCCTTGGGCAGATCGAACCGTCCAAGCGATTCTTCCCGGCACGCCAGATGCCGACGACAGAATCAGGCATCAAAACGCTGTGGTTCAGCCAGGTCTATGTCGCGCTTGGCGATGAACCGGGCGACGGTTCGGTCGTGGTGCGCATATGGTGGAAGCCTGACGTGACGCTTATCTGGTATGGCGCGCTTATCATGATGGTGGGTGCGTTGTTTTCTCTGGCTGACCGTCGTCTGCGGGTGGGGGCGCCTTCGCGCAGTCGCAAATCCACTTCAAAAGAAGCGGAGGCCGCAGCATGAGGACGCGCTCGGCATTGGCGGCACTCCTGCTCGGCGCTGCTTTGGCAATTCATGGAACAGCGGCACTTGCGGTCAATCCGGATGAGGTCTTATCCGATCCGGCGCTTGAAAAGCGCGCCCGTACGATCTCCAGCGAACTGCGCTGTATGGTGTGCCAGAACGAATCTATAGACGATTCCAATGCCGAGCTTGCTCGTGATCTTCGTATCCTTGTGCGTGACCGGCTAAAAGAAGGCGATAGTGACGAACAGGTGATGGACTTCATCGTAGACCGTTATGGTGAGTTCGTGCTTTTGAAGCCGCGTCTCAATGCGCGCACGGTGCTCCTGTGGGGCTTTCCGGTTGTCATCCTTCTGATCGGTGCAGTAGCGCTGGTTTTTGCTTTTCGTGGACGCAAACAGGCGGGCGAGGCGCCGAAGCCACTTACCGATAGCGAAAAGGCGGAGCTTTCACGGCTGCTTGACGGCAAATAATCGTCATGTGCTTGCGGATCCTATTCGCAACCTTACGAAACTTTCATGTTGTGGAAACGGAGCGGTAAGGTAGCCCCGACTATCTTACGCTCTATAAAGGTTTCACAGGTCCACGTTTCCTGGATAATCAGGGCGACGACCGGATTACTGCTCGTAAGGAGAAATACATGTCCAGAGCCAGGATTTCCAACTATCGCAAGGGCGTTGCCGCGATTGCATTGTCGGCTGCTCTAGCCGGTGGTTTTGTCGCAACCGGTCCGCTCGGCGCACTCAACGATGCCCGCGCGGAAGCTGTGCAGATAACGCCGCCGCCGCAGGCGGCGGGTTTTGCCGATCTGGTTGAGAAGGTTCGTCCTGCTGTCGTCAGTGTCCGTGTAAAGAAAGACGTGCAGCAAACTGCCGACCGCGGCGGCGGCGGCCAGTTTTTCGGCCCTCCCGGCTTCGACCAGCTTCCCGACGATCATCCGTTAAAGCGCTTTTTCCGCGATTTCGGCGTGGATCCGCGTGGCGACGCACGTCCCGATGCCCGCCCGGACCGTCGTGGCCCCGGCAAGCGAGGCCCACGCCCCGGTCATGAACGTCCGGTCGCTCAGGGTTCCGGCTTCTTCATTTCTGAAGACGGCTATGTCGTAACCAACAATCATGTGGTTTCCGACGGCGATGCATATAGCGTTGTCATGGATGACGGTACAGAACTTGACGCGAAGCTGATCGGTACCGATCCGCGCACCGATCTGGCCGTGCTGAAGGTCAACGATCCCAAGAAGAAGTTCACATATGTTGCATTCGGCGACGATAACAAGATTCGTGTCGGCGACTGGGTCGTGGCTGTTGGCAATCCGTTTGGTCTCGGCGGCACGGTTACGTCCGGTATCGTGTCGGCTCGTGGCCGCGATATCGGCGCGGGTCCTTACGATGACTTTATCCAGATCGACGCGGCTGTGAACAAGGGTAATTCCGGTGGTCCGGCTTTCAATCTTTCCGGTCAGGTCATTGGTATCAACACCGCCATCTTCTCGCCTTCGGGTGGCAGCGTGGGTATTGCCTTTGCAATTCCGGCCTCGACTGCAAAGCAGGTTGTTGACCAGCTCATCAAGAAGGGCTCGGTTGAGCGTGGCTGGATCGGTGTCCAGATTCAGCCAGTGACGAAGGATATTGCTGCTTCACTTGGCCTTGCCGAAGAGAAGGGCGCAATCGTTGCGTCGCCGCAGAAGGATGGCCCCGCCGCCAAGGCCGGCATTCAGTCCGGCGATGTGATCACGGCCGTGAACGGCGAGACTGTTCAGGACCCGCGCGATCTCGCTCGCAAGGTTGCTGGCATCGTTCCAGGCGAAAAGGCGGCACTCACCGTCTGGCGCAAGAACAAGGCTGAGGAAATCAAGGTCACCATTGAGGCTATGCCTGGCGATCTTGGTAAGTCGGCCAGCCCGTCTGGCGACAATGGCGGTGGCCAGAACGAGACTCTCGACTCCTATGGCCTGACCGTTACGCCGTCTGAAGACGGTAATGGTGTGGTGGTAACCGATGTCGACCCCGACAGCGATGCTTCCGATCGCGGTATCCGTTCCGGCGACATCATTGTAAGTGTCAACAACCAGACTGTGAAAAGCGCCAAGGATATCAACAGCGCCATCCGCGAAGCCGCCAAGTCGGGTCGCAAGGCCGTGCTGCTGCAGTTGCAGAGCAACGATCAGAGCCGCTTCGTGGCATTGCCGATTGATCAGGGATGATGACCGGCAGCCCTGGAAGGCTCTGAGCAACTCGATGCCAGGCGGTTCTCCGCCTGGCATCGCCTTATCAACAAACAGTATATAGTAGCGCCATGAAGATTCTCGTTATTGAAGATGACCGCGAAGCGGCCCGCTATCTGGAGAAGGCCTTCACCGAGGCCGGACATTCTGCCGATATTGCCGGTGACGGCGAGACCGGTTATGCGCTGGCCGAGAATGGAAGCTACGATGTCCTCGTCGTAGACCGCATGTTGCCGAAACGCGATGGCTTATCAGTCGTGGCCGGGTTACGCGCCAAGGGTATGGAAACACCGGTTCTGATCCTTTCTGCTCTCGGCGAGGTGGACGACCGTGTTACGGGCTTGCGGGCTGGTGGTGACGACTATTTGACCAAACCCTATGCATTTTCGGAGCTATTGGCTCGCGTGGAGGTTCTCCAGCGTCGTTCCAGCCCCCGCGAGGCCGATACGATTTATCGTGTTGGCGATCTGGAGCTTGATCGGCTTGCGCATACGGCCCGCCGACAGGACGTGGATATTACGCTCCAGCCTCGCGAATTCCGACTTCTCGAATATTTGATGCGTCATGCGGGACAGGTTGTCACGCGCACGATGCTGCTTGAAAACGTCTGGGATTACCACTTCGATCCACAGACCAATGTGATTGACGTACATATTTCGCGTTTACGTTCCAAGATCGAGAAGGGCTTCGACGTTCCGTTACTTCATACGGTGCGTGGCGCCGGCTACATGTTAAAGGCTGGACGAGCAAAACAATCTGCAGCCGCCAAGGTGGACTGATGAGCCGCTTTTCAGCGCTCATGCGCACAACCGCCGTTCGACTATCAACGCTTTATCTGCTGCTCTTCATTGTGGGCGCGGTTGCGTTGGTCTTCTATATGACCAATCTGTCGGCATCCATGCTTGCCGGGCAGACACAGGAAGCGCTTGGCGAGGAAGTTGCCAGTATCGGCAAAAGCTATGCGCGGGGCGGTATTCCGCAACTCGTGCGGACAATCGATTATCGCTCACGTCAGCCGGGCGCCTACCTCTATCTGGTCGCTGACCCGGCAGGGCGTATTCTTGCGGGTAATGTTGAAAGTGTCGAGCCGGGAGTCCTTGATACCGACGGCGTTATCGAACGAGCCTTTAATTACAGGCGCTATGGCGAACAGGGCACGGAGACGGAGCACCGCGCCATTGCGGTCGTGATCGCATTGCCGAACGGTATGCGGCTTCTGGTCGGTCGCGATCTGGGTGAACCTGAGCGGTTCCGTTATGTCGTTCGTCGGTCGCTAATGCTTGCGCTCGGTATCATGGGCGTCGGTGCGCTCTTGATCTGGCTGTTCGTTGGACGGCGTGCATTGAAGCGTATTGATGAGGTTTCGCGCGCGTCACAGCGCATCATGGATGGGGATCTGACGGGCAGACTTCCGGTGAATGGCTCAGGCGATGAATTCGACCGCCTGTCAGGCAATCTCAATGTCATGCTCGGTAGAATTCTCGAACTGAACGAAGGGCTGAAGCAGGTCTCCGACAACATTGCGCATGATCTTAAGACGCCGCTGACGCGCCTGCGCAATCGCGCGGAAGAAGCTCTTTCCGGCAAGAAAGCAGGACCGGAATATCGTGCGGCGCTTGAAGATATCATTGGCGAGTCGGATCAGTTGATCCGAACCTTCAACGCGATTCTGATGATCTCGCGTCTGGAAGCAGGCTACTCGTCCGAAAATCTGGAAAACATGCCGGTGGCGCCAATACTTCGCGACGTGGCCGAAATGTACGAGCCTGTTGCCGAGGATGTTGGCGTGAGCCTCACACTTGGCGATTTGGATGAAGTTGCGCTTCATATCAATCGCGAACTGGTCGGGCAGACAATTTCCAATCTCGTCGACAATGCAATCAAATATGCTGGCGGCGATGAGCGGAACGCGACCGTGAGCCTTTCTATGGAACGCGATCCGAACTGGGTCCGCATCATTGTTGCCGATAATGGTCCTGGCATTCCCGAAGACAAGCGCGAACAGGCGACAGAACGGTTTGTTCGCCTTGAGGAAAGTCGCACACAGCCCGGCTCGGGACTCGGTTTAAGTCTTGCCAAGGCTGTGATGAAATTGCACGGTGGCGCACTTCGTCTTGAAGGCAATGATCCGGGCCTGCGCGCTGTGCTTGAGTTCCCGTTGCCGTCGGACAAGGTCGAATAAGGACGTGACATAAGAGGGGATCATGGCGGCAGAAAACGCAACGGCACTATTCTTCGAGAGAGAGATTCGTGCTTTGACGCCGCTTGATCCCGCAAGGGCGGAGACCTTCCTGGCCGATCTTGCGGCACGCGCCGGAGAGGAGGAACTTACAGATGTCGTAGCCTTGTTGCGAAAGGCACCGGCAGCAATTTTTTTTTCCGCCGTTCTCGATCTTTCTCCGTTCATTCGCGAAGCGCTGATCCGTCATCCGGGTATTCTTGACCGCATCGTCGCCAAAGCGCCGGAGGCTGCACTAGAGGATATTCTGGCGGAAATCTCGGTCAGTGCTTCAAGTGCAGACGTGACGGAAGCCTCCCTGATGACCAGCTTGCGTGTTCTGAAACGCGAGGCGCATGTGCTGATTGCGCTTTGCGATCTCGCTGGTACCTTCGACACGCAAGCAACGACCGGCTGGCTTACCGATCTGGCCGAAACCTGCACAGGTGCTGCGGTCAGGTTTTTGCTGCTTGACGCGGATAGCACGGGCAAGATCAAACTGCCCGACCGAAACCACCCGAACATAGATAGTGGTTGGATCGTTCTGGGCATGGGTAAGTTCGGTGCGCGTGAACTCAACTACTCTTCCGATATCGATCTCATCGTATTCATCGATGAAACCCGACCGGCCATCGGTGATCCCTATGAATGTGTCGAGACTTTTTCGCGGCTGACGCGCCGCCTTGTCCGCATTCTGCAAGACCGGACCGGCGATGGTTATGTCTTCCGCGTCGATCTTCGCTTGCGCCCGGACCCCGGCTCCACGCCGCTGGCCATTCCTGTTGGCGCGGCGCTTCACTATTACGAGGGGCGCGGCCAGAATTGGGAACGCGCAGCCATGATAAAGGCGCGGCCCGTAGCGGGGGACCTTGAATCCGGAAAACTGGTGCTAGCGGAGCTTTCACCTTATGTCTGGCGCAAGTATCTCGACTATGCGGCCATTGCCGATGTGCATTCGATCAAGCGCCAGATTCACGCCCACAAGGGGCACGGCGATATTGCGGTGCGCGGCCATAATGTGAAGCTGGGACGCGGCGGCATTCGTGAAATCGAATTCTTCGTTCAGACGCAGCAGCTCATCGCTGGCGGACGCTTTCCCGAATTGCGCGGTAACCAGACGGTACCGATGCTTGCACGGCTCGCAGAGCGGGGCTGGATCACTGAGACGGCCCGCGATGCTTTGGCCAAGGAATATTATTTCCTCCGCGATGTCGAGCATCGCATCCAGATGATTGCTGACGAGCAGACGCATATTCTGCCAGAAGACGATGAAGGCTTTGTGCGTGTTGCACATATGATGGGTTATACCGATCCGGCGGCCTTCTCAGACGTCTTTTTTGATGCGCTCAAGGTCGTCGAAAAGCACTATGCGGCCCTGTTCGAGCAGGCCCCCGAACTTGGAAGTTCTTCTGGAAATCTGGTTTTTACCGGCGATGTTGACGATCCCGGTACGCTGGAGACGCTTGCCGCGATGGGCTATGAGCGTCCGAGCGATATATGCCGAGTGATCCGTACATGGCACTTCGGGCGTTATCGTGCCACACAATCTGCAGAGGCACGCGAGCGTCTGACCGAACTGACGCCTGCTTTGCTCAAGGCATTTGCCGAAACCAAGCGCGCGGACGAGGCGCTTTTGCGTTTCGATGGGTTTTTGAAAGGTCTGCCTGCGGGCATCCAGCTTTTCAGCCTCTTGCAGTCCAATCCGCGTCTCCTCAATCTCCTCGTAATGATTATGAGCGCCGCCCCCCGACTTGCCGAAATCATTACCCGCAACCCACATGTTTTCGACGGTTTGCTTGATCCTGCGATTTTCTCCGAAATGCCGACACGCGCCTATCTGGAAGAGCGCCTTCGTGTATTTCTGGGACCTGCGACCGACTATGAGGAAGTGCTGGACCGGCTGCGCATTTTTGCTGCCGAGCATCGCTTTTTGATCGGTATCCGACTACTGACAAGCGCCATTGACGGCGTGCGCGCTGGCCGGGCCTTCTCCGATCTGGCCGAGTTGATGATCGGCAAAGCGTTTGAGGTTGTAGCGACCGAATTGGAGCGACGCCACGGCAAGGTGAAGGGCGCTAGGGTTGCTCTCTTGGCTATGGGCAAGCTTGGCAGTCGCGAACTCACAGCTGGTTCCGATGTCGATCTCATCCTGCTTTACGATCATGACAAGGTGACTGATGAATCCGACGGCGAAAAGCCGTTAGCTCCGTCGCAATATTATATCCGCCTGACACAACGACTTATTGCGGCACTTTCCGCGCCAACGGCGGAAGGTGTGCTTTACGAAGTCGATATGCGGCTGCGTCCTTCAGGCAACAAGGGACCGGTCGCGACCCATATCGAATCCTTCGGCAAGTATCAGCGCAGCGAAGCATGGACATGGGAGCATATGGCCTTGACCCGCGCGCGTCCGATCCATGGCGACGATGCCTTTATGGATCAGATCAGGCGCGAGATTGACGAGGTACTGTCTGCGCCGCGTGATGTAAAGAAAATCGCGAAAGACGTACGCGAGATGCGTGACCTTATCTATCAGGAAAAGCCACCCGCCGATGATTGGGATTTCAAGCTGAAGCCCGGCGGCATTGTCGATCTGGAATTCATCGCACAGTTTGCCGTATTGGCAAACAAGCTTGACCGGAAGTCTCGCCCCTTGGGTACGGAAGAAATCCTTTCAGCCCTCGACCCATCCTTTGCCGATCCGGCGCTTGCCGATAATCTTGTCGGTGCCCATCGCCTTTATACCAATCTGAGCCAGACGATTCGTCTGTGTCTTGGCGGCGACGCCAAACGCGAAGAATTCATACCCGGAATGATCGATCTGCTATGCCGCGCAGCGGACATGCCAGACATAAAACGCGTAGAACATCATCTGGCAGAAGTCGCCGTTGACGTGCGGACAAGTTTCGAGAAGCTTTTGAATATCTAGAGTATTTCCAGCAAAAGTGCGAAGCGGTTTTGCGTGGGATAATGCGATGAAACAAAGACTTAGAGCGGTTCCAGCAGCTCTGTTTTAACTGGAGCCGCTCTGATCAGGCGGCATGGATTTCCGCGCTGTGATTGCCAGCATGACTCAATTTACGATCAGGAATGCAGACCGAAACCACTGTGCCAACGCCCTCGGTCGAGCGAATGCGAAGCCAGCCGCCGTGAAGCTCAGCCAGTGAACGGGTAATGGCGAGTCCCAGGCCGGAGCCCGTGTGAGTTTTGGTGAACTGGTTCTCAACCTGCTCGAAGGGCTGTCCGATTTTCTTGATGGCTGATTTCGGGATGCCGACACCGGTATCCTGAATCGTCATGAACAGGGCCGAGCTGGTCTTGCGCGCGCGCACCGTGATCTGCCCGCCATAGGAAGTGAATTTCACCGCATTGGACAGAAGGTTAATCAATACTTGCTTGATTGCGCGCCGATCAGCATAAAGCTGCATCGCCTCTTCAATGCGCGTATTGACCGCAATATTCTTTTCATCCGCCTGAAGCGAGATCATGCGTACCGTTTCGTTGATGAGCGGGCAGAGATCAATCTGTTCACGATCAAGCGAGAAATGACCAGCCTCGATCTTCGACATGTCGAGGATGTCGTTGATGACGTTGAGCAGGAAGTTGCCGCTCGTATGGATGTCATTGATGTATTCTTCGTAACGGTCGGAGCCGAGTGGGCCGAACGTGCCCGCCTGAATCATTTCTGAGAAACCAATGATCGCATTGAGCGGCGTGCGCAACTCATGGGACATATTGGCGAGGAATTCGGATTTTGCACGGTTCGCAGCCTCGGCGCGCTCCTTTTCCTGACCGTATTTGCGCGCAAGCTCGGACAGCTCCCGTACACGGTCCCGCTCGCCCTTGCGTGCAATGGACAGATCGTGAATTGTCGCCATCAGGCGGCGTTCACTGTCGACCAGACGTTCCTGATGGAGCTTGAGCTGGGTAATGTCAGTACCAATGGAGACCAGCCCCCCATCCTGCGTACGGCGTTCGTTGACCTGGAGCCAGCGTCCGTCGCTGAGCTGACGTTCGAAGGTCTGACCACCGGCGCGGTTGTGTTCATTGGCCATGCGACGTTCGAAGGTGAACGGGCGTGTATGGGCATCGACTTCGTTGCGCGGTACGCCGGGTTTCAGTGTCCAGACCGGAAGACCGGCATATTCGCTGAACTTGGAGTTCGCCATGACGAGGCGATTGTTGGAATCCCACAGGATAAAGGCTTCCGAAATGTTCTCAATGGCTTCGCGGATACGCATATCAGCTTCCGCCGTCTGCTGCGCAAAACGGTGCTGTTCGCTGACGTCGAAGGCGATTCCGACAAGATGAAGATCGCCTTCGCTGGCAATTTCCGCACGGACACGCATCCATACCCATGAACCATCAGCATGGCGCATACGAAAGACACGGTCCACGTGAGAAATATCGCCCGCGGCTGCCTGCTCGGCGATGGAGTAAAGGTCGCCATCCTCCGTATTGATGATGGCCGCCACATCCCCGAATGGCAGCACCGCATCCTGCGCTTCGTATCCCAGCATCTCATACATGGAGCGTGACCAATAGATACGGCCGCGGGCCATATCCCAATCCCACAGTCCGCAGCGACCACGCCCAAGCGCCAGATCAATGCGACGCTGAATCTGGCCGGAAAGATCATCGGCCTCGCGGGCCCGCGCTGCCTGGCTGAAATAGGCATAGAGAATGGCGAACATAACCCCGGTCGTTCCGGCAAAAAGCGTCACATTGAGCGACACGGCCCGGCGCCATTCCGCAAAGATCGTGCTTTCCGGTTCGACGGCGATAACGGAGTAGGGCAGGGTCATCGGTTTTGACAGGGCCCCGAAAGCGGGCTCACCTTGCAGCATGACTTTCAGTACGCCTGCACGTTCCGCAAACAGGAACAGCGGTTGCGCTTCCGAAAGGAACGTCTCGACCGGCTTGCCGGATAGATCGGATATCGGACCAGAAGCCGCTACGACGGAGGACTGTTGCGTGTCGATGACTGCAAGCGTCATACCGGACGAAGACAGCCCTCGCGAACGGAACTCCGCCATAGTCTCCTGAATATCTTTCGTGGCGATCTGGGCGCCAGTGTCGGTGCCGTTGGCAACTCGCTCGATCATCTGTGCAAGATTGGCGGTCGCGGCCGACAGAAAAGCCCTATGCTGCTGCTCGATATCCTCGCGCCATGCCAGCATCGAAAAGACGCGGGCAATGCCGAGAATAATCAGGAAAATGATGATAAGTGCAGGAACGAGACGTCTAAGTATGGGCTCGATTGAGATGAACTTGCCATAGGCCGGGCCAGCAAGAAGACTGACGTGGCCCGAAAGCTTGCCCTTCTTTCTTTTCCGACCGGATTCGCAATGCGTCCCCGCCGGCGCGCCATACGCGTCGGTGCTCGCCATATAATGGTCCCTCGTGAATTCCCTGCGAGTGAAGTGATTCGGAATACGCCACCTCCGAATGTCATCAATGAATCAAAAGTGATTCGCGCTGTCCAGCGAATTCGTTAATGAGACGTAAAAATCGGGAGTTTTATCAGCCAATTTGTTCATGAATCTCAAGCTCTTAAGCGAAATCGGCATGGCACCCGATTCGGCTAAAGGCATGAAAAGACTCATGAAAGCCGACTGTTTGCAGTCATTCCGATCATCAGCATAAAAAGCCTCGTTCCGACTGCTGGTTAAGCAGCTGTAACGAGCGAATTATCACGACAATAAGAATAGATTGCGAATCAGGCGAGAGTGCGGTCCACAATATCGCGCAGGTCGGTCGACAGTTTGCCTGCGCCTGAAATACGCGCGAGCGCTGCCCTTGCATGCTCGCGGCGGGTATCCTCAAGCGAACGCCAGGAACGAAGCGCCGTCAGAAGCCGCGCTGCGAGCTGCGGATTTTCTGGATCTATGGCCAGGATCGTATCTGCAAAAAACTCGTAAGCCGCGCCATCCTTGCGGTTGAATCCGGTTGGATTGGATGCAGAGAACGAACCGATCACTGAGCGGACGCGGTTCGGGTTGTCGAGTGAGAAAAGGGCGTGTTTCGTAAGATCGCGCACGACCTGCAAGGCTTCGTCACCAGGGCGGCTCGCCTGCACGCTGAACCACTTGTCCATCACAAGACCGTCTTTGCCGAACTGGCGTTCGAAACCTGCGAGTGCATCCTTCGCCTCGTTCGTGTCACCAAAGCGGTGTACCAGAATGGCCAATGCCGCGAAGCGGTCGGTCATGTTGTCCGCATTGGCAAATTGCCTAGTGGCGCGTTCCTGACTGTTCTCGTGGCGGCTCAGATAATCGAGCAGCGCATTCCGCAAGGCACGTTTGCCTGCTGCGCCCGCATCTGGCGAGAAAGCGCCATCCTGTTTCAGGGCATCGTAGAGACTGGCGAAGTCGCCGGCGTAACGGGCGGCAATGGCCTCCACCAGATGGTTTCGGCTGGCGAGGATCGCATCGGGGTCGACATTATTACCCATCTCGCGTGCAATATCGCTTTCGCTCGGCAGCGTGAGGCAGAGCGCACGGAAGGCCGGATCTAGCGTTTCGTCGGATGCCACTTTTCCGGCAAGTTCAATGATCTTGTCTTCAACCGCCGGAGCGTGACCGCCGCGAACACGCTTGGCGCCCTCGAGCAGAGCCTTGTTGAAAATTCCGGTTAATGCCTGCCAGCGCGCGACCGGATCGCTGTCGTTCAGTGCGAGGAAAACCCGATCATCGTCCGATAAAGGCGCTGAGAGGTTTATGGGAGCCGAGAACCCGCGCAACAGAGACGGCACTGGGCGTTCCTTGATGCCGTTAAGAATGATCTTCTCGGAGGAGCGATGCAGGTGGATAACGTCGTCGCGCACATCCCCACCTTCGATTGAGGTTGGAACCATATCCTTGCCGTCACGACCCAGAAGGCCGAAAGCAATCGGGATATGCATCGGCTTCTTGACTGTTTGTCCTGGCGTCGCTCCCAGCGACTGTACCAGTTCAATTGTGTAGGCTTCTTTCGCTGCGTCATAAGTGAAGGCAGCTTCCACTTTCGGTGTTCCGGCCTGATCGTACCAGAGCGCGAATTGCGAAAAGTCCTGGCCCGAAACATCGGCAAAGACCTTGACGAAATCCTCGATGGTTGCGGCTTCACCGTCATGGCGTTCGAAATAGAGGTCCATCCCCTTGCGGAACAGATCAGGCCCGATGATCGTGCGGATCATACGCACCACTTCCGAACCTTTTTCATAGACGGTCGCCGTATAGAAATTGTTGATCTCGCGATATTCGCGCGGGCGCACGGGATGGGCGAGCGGCCCGGCATCTTCCGGGAATTGCTGCGCCTTGAGAATCTTCACCTCGGCGATCCGCTTCACCGGGCGCGAGCGCTGATCGGCGGAAAATTCGTGGTCGCGATAGACCGTCAAGCCTTCCTTGAGGCAGAGCTGGAACCAGTCGCGACAGGTGATGCGGTTTCCGGTCCAGTTGTGGAAATATTCATGCGCGATCACTGCCTCGATGCCCGCATAATCGACGTCAGTAGCTGTTTCCGGGTCAGCCAACACATATTTGTCGTTGAAGACGTTAAGTCCCTTGTTCTCCATCGCGCCCATGTTGAAATCGGAAACGGCAACTATGTTGAAGACGTCGAGATCATATTCCCGCCCAAAAGTCTCCTCGTCCCAGCGCATGGAGCGTTTCAATGCGTCCATCGCGTAGAATGCGCGGCTTTCCTTGCCGTGTTCCACATAGATCGCCAGATCGACCGGTTTCCCCGACTGCGTGGTGAACTGATCCTTCACGACGCCAAGAGATCCTGCAACAAGCGCGAAGAGATAGGAGGGCTTTGGATGCGGATCGTGCCAGACGGAAAAATGCCAGCCCAGCTTGCCTTCGACCGATCCACTGTCAACGGGATTGCCATTGGAGAGAAGAATGGGAGCGGCTTGCTTGTCGGCTTCAATACGCACCGTGTAAACGGACAAAACATCCGGGCGATCATAATAATAGGTTATACGTCGGAAGCCTTCCGCCTCACATTGTGTGCAATAAACGCCGCTTGAACGATAGAGACCAGATAGCTGACGGTTGGTCGTCGGATTGATTTCCGTCACAATTTCAAGTGTGAAGCGCTTGCTTTCCGGCAGGTCGCTGATTGCGAGCTGGTCGGGCGTTGCGACGTAGCTGTTGGCGGCAAGTGGTTTGCCGTCAATGGCGATGGTGACGAGCTTCAGTTCGTCCCCATCGAGGACCAATGGCATATCAGCCGCGATGCCATCCCGGCGTTCAATCGTCAGCGTCGCGCGGGCGATGGTTTTTTCCGGTTCCAGTGAGAAGTCCAGTTTCGTCTCGGGTATAGCGTATGGGGTTGGATGGTAATCTTCGAGACGGAATGTCTGGCCGGTTTCAGTACGCATAGCGAAACTCTCTCTCTGAACTCACGATGCGGGATTCGTACCCGGAATTGCCGCCAAGGGAAACTCAATTCCAGAACAGCCAATCAGCCTTTTTGGTGCAGTGAGCTCTTTGCCAAATAATTTTCAGCGGGCCCTTTGTGCTACTGGTGCTGTGTCACAAACAGGAATAAGAAAAAGAACACCCAATACTTTGGGTGAATCTGCGCTTGATGTTTTAAGGAATTGCGTCGTGAACGCTCGCACGAGCAGGCCTGTCGAGGCTGCCCATCTTGAAACGAACCCGATGCTTGGCATCGGTCTCAAAATCGCTTCCGTTGCCGTTTTTGTTGCCATGTCCACATTGCTGAAGGCGGCTGAGGGTGTGCCGGTGGGGCAACTGATCTTCTTCCGGTCTTTCTTCGCAATCTTCGCGATACTGCTCTATCTGGGATGGCGCGGGCAACTTTCGGGCGTATTCCACACACAGAACGGTTTCAGCCATTTTTGGCGCGGGCTGGTGGGCGTCTGTTCCATGTCGATGAGCTTTTTCGCTCTGACCAAGCTGCCGCTACCGGAAGCAATCGCCATTAACTATGCTTCGCCGCTGATTGCCGTCATTCTCGGTGCGGTCATCCTGCATGAGGTTGTACGGTTTTATCGCTGGAGCGCAGTTTTCATCGGGCTTGGCGGCGTGATGGTTATTATCTGGCCACGATTGACGGTGTTTTCCGGCGGTGGCTTGGGCCATGACGAGGCCCTGGGTGCATTTGCCGCTCTTGGTGCGGCTATTTTATCCGCCGTCGCCATGATGCTTGTACGTCGCCTCGTGCAGACGGAACGCACCTCGACCATCGTGATTTATTTTTCCATATCCGCGAGCGTCATCTCTTTGGTAAGCTTTCCATTCGGCTGGATCGTACCGAACTGGTCACAGCTTGCCATGCTGGTTGGTGCTGGCTTTGCAGGCGGTGTCGGCCAGATTCTTTTAACCGAGTGCTATCGCCATGCGCCAATGTCTACGATTGCGCCCTTTGAATACACATCAATGCTGCTTGGGCTTGCGATCGGATTTTTGCTGTTCGGCGACATTCCAACCTTTGAAATGCTGGCGGGCAGTGCCATCGTCATGGCGGCTGGCGGCTTCATCATCTATCGCGAGCACAAGCTTTCCATCGCGCCCCACAAGGTCAACGCTCCACAGACACAGTAAACCTAGCTTTGACCGGGCGCGCCCTCCGCACGGGGATCGAGCTGCATTGTTTCCGGCGTGGACTGTCCGTCCGGCGTGTGGAACTTGTACTCGGTCTTCTGCTCACTGATGGCCGGACGCTCGAAGCGACGGATGCGCCAGAAAGCATGTAAGCCATATATGCCGTAAGCGACGGCCATGGTGACGAAGAATCCAGATGCACCGATCAGGTCCATCAGCGGGCCGGAAAGGGCAGGTCCGATGACGCTGCCCACACCGTATATAATTAGCAATCCGCCAGAAACTTTCACGAATTCGCTGGCATCTGCATAGTCATTGGCATGGGCGACGTTGAGGCTGTAGATCGGATAAATCACCGAGCCGAACAGAAACATCATGATATAAAGTGCATAGGGTGATGTCGGGTGGAAAAGCACCATCACCATCGACAGGGCAAAGCCGATGACACCGGCGATCAGCATGACATAGCGACGATCAACAAAATCCGATCCCCGTCCGAGCGGATACTGGAAGATAGCCCCACCGACCATAGCGCAAGCCAGCATCGTGGCGATGCCGAAAGTCGAAAGACCGTTCATCTCACCGTAAATGGCAGCCAGGAAGTTCCAGGTGCCTGCAACAATACCTGCGATCAGCGAGCCGACAGCGGCCGCAGGCGAACGTCGATACAGGCCCTTCAGATCAAGCGATACCTGCGTCAACGGATTGGGTGACTGCGCGCTTGAAAGGGCGGTTGGAAGCAGTGCGCTTGCATAGATGATGGCGCAAATGATGAAGAGCGTCTGCGTTCCCGCATCGCCGAACGGCAGAATATATTGACCACACAGCAGGCCGAGCATGGTGATGATCATATAGATCGAGAAGATGCGGCCACGCGATTCATTGGTCACACGCTCGTTCAGCCAGCTTTCGATAATCATATAGCTGCCTGCGAGCGAAAAACCTGCGACGCCACGGAAGATCATCCATGCGACGGGATTGACTACCAATGCGTGGAAAAGAAGCGCCATCGAAAGCAGCGTCGCAAGCGAAGAGAACACGCGCACATGACCCACTCGCCGCACCAGATGAGGCACCACAATGCAACCGATCGTGAAGGCGAGGGAGTAGCTTGTACCCATCCAGCCGATGGTCGTGGTAGACCACCCCTCCATGCCGCCGCGCAGGGGTAGAAGAATACCGGCAAGACCACCGGCAAGCAGCATCAGAAAGGTGCTTGCGAGCAACGCGGCTATGGGCAGCAGCTGGCCAGCCATGAAAAACTCCACTAGAGCATTTCCAGCAAAGTGCGAAGCGGTTTTGCGTCGGATAATGCGTAAAAGGCAAACAGATAGAGCGCTTTCCGCTCCAGGAAACTGAATTTAGAGCTACTTGTCGCCGCGAGACGTTTTGGCAAGCGGCGAAATAGAACAAGTTTGCGGCATGTTGGTGACAATGCCGCGTGCCGATGCCACTGAATTACGGATATTTCAACTAATCAGTTCGGTCAATTTCAACTTCACAGCCAGAAAATCGCGCCATGCAAAACGCTTTTGCGCCGGGGTCCGCAGAAGATAGGCCGGATGCAGGGTCGGCATAACGGGAATTTCGAGGCCGGAGGGTGACCGATGAATTTTCCAATTACCGCGCAGCCGAAGGATGCCTTCCGTCGCACCAGTGAGTGCCTTGCCCGCCGGCCCGCCGAGCGCAACCAGGACTTTCGGCGCGGCAAGTTCGATCTGTCGTTCGATGAATGGCCGACAGAGCTCGGTTTCCAGTGGCGTCGGCGTGCGGTTACCGGGCGGACGCCAAGGGATGGTGTTGGCAATATAGACGTTTTCTCGCTTTAGGCCGATAGATTCGATCATGCGGTTAAGAAGCTGTCCAGATTTTCCGACAAATGGCAATCCTTCCATATCCTCGTCCCGTCCCGGCGCTTCGCCGATGAACATGATGTCGGAGGCCGGATCGCCGTCAGCGAAACAAAGGTTCTTCGCCGTAAATTTCAGGTTACAGCCGTCAAACGCAGCAAGTTTCTCACGCAATTCTTCCAGCGTTGAAGCCTGCGCTGCCGCTTCGCGTGCGAGCGCAATCTGTGCCGTATCGGGAAGGTCGGCTGCGGCTTGCACGGGCCTGCTGGTGGGGGCGGGTGTCGGGGCAGGGCGCGGTTGTTGCTGCCGGGTCCGCTCAGGCACACCTGACACTTGCGCAGTTGGCTGCGAAGCGGCGGGACGCTGAGGCTCTGCAAAGCGGTCTATCGGCGTTTCCGAAAGCGGCATGTCAACGCCTGCTTCCGCATAGAAGCGGAGCAAACCTTCAATATCCAGCGTTTCGCGATTGTCAGCCATTTTGTACCTCACCTCTGAGGTGACGAATTTTGTAGGTGAATGCAAGAGCCAGGTTTGGATTTCGAACTTGTTTCAATGGTAAGTGACAGTTCCTGCCCGATTTAACGCCACCCTACCCAAGTCAGGCCCAGCTATGGCTCTCTTCTGCCCTTGATGTGTTGGGGAGCGTTGCTTCTTCCACACTCACAAACAAATCCTCATCGCGGCTTCTTGAATAGATTAGGTTTGACGTTTACGTTAAGGTAAATAAATATCAGGACGTGGAACGCCTGTTTTGGACAATTGGACGCATTTGCGACAGTCTATAACTCTGCGACAGGGTAAGGCGGACTACGGGGAAACGGCATGTCTTTTCGAGTGCCATGAGTGCTGACGGGCCGTTGGTTCATGGGTATTCGCGATTAGATCATGCGCAAAAACAATTGGATGCGTCGTCTGGGCTATCTTAGTGAGAAGACGATGTTACACCGGACGGAGGGATGAATGTCTGAAGCCCCAGAATATGCAAACCAGGAGCTTCCCGAACGCGAGAGCATGGAATTCGACGTTGTGATCGTCGGCGCGGGTCCGGCTGGCCTTGCTGCGGCGATCCGCCTGAAGCAGGCGAATCCCGAGCTTTCTGTCGTTGTCCTTGAAAAGGGCGGGGAAGTCGGCGCGCATATTCTTTCTGGCGCTGTTGTCGACCCGGTGGGGATCGACCAGCTTCTTCCGGGCTGGCGCGAGGAGGAGGGGCATCCCTTCAAGACGCCGGTTACTGCCGATCATTTCCTCGTGCTGGGGCCTGCAGGCTCGGTGCGTTTGCCGAATTTCGCAATGCCGCCTTTGATGAACAATCATGGCAATTACATCGTGTCCCTGGGCAATGTCTGCCGCTGGCTCGGCACCAAGGCCGAAGAGCTCGGCGTTGAAATCTATCCGGGTTTTGCGGCAACTGAAGTGCTTTATAATGACGAAGGCGCGGTCATCGGTGTTGCCACTGGCGATATGGGAGTTGAGCGCGACGGAACACATGGCCCAAATTATACGCGCGGCATGGCGCTGCTTGGTAAGTACACGCTGGTCGGCGAAGGTGCACGTGGTTCGCTTGCCAAGCAACTGATCTCAAAGTTCAAGCTGGACGAGGGTCGTGAACCCGCGAAATACGGTATCGGGCTCAAGGAACTGTGGCAGGTCGATCCTTCCAAGCACAAGCCCGGTCTGGTTCAGCACTCCTTCGGCTGGCCGCTCGACATGAAGACCGGCGGTGGATCGTTCCTGTATCATCTGGAAGACAATATGGTCGCGGTTGGCTTCGTGCTGCACCTCAACTACAAGAACCCGTATCTGTCGCCGTTTGAAGAGTTTCAGCGTTTCAAGACACATCCGGCCATTCGTGACGTTTTCGAGGGCGGCAAGCGTCTTTCCTATGGCGCACGTGCGATTACCGAAGGTGGTTTCCAGTCGGTGCCGAAGCTTTCGTTCCCGGGTGGTGCGCTCATTGGCTGCTCGGCTGGTCTGGTCAACGTGCCACGCATCAAAGGCAGTCATAATGCGGTTCTGTCCGGCATTCTCGCCGCCGACAAGATCGCCGAGGCAATTGCCGCAGGACGTGCCAATGACGAGCCGGTCGAGATCGAGAACAACTGGCGTTCGAGCCTGATTGGCAAGGATCTCAAGCGCGTTCGCAACGTTAAGCCGCTGTGGTCGAAGTTTGGCACAGTTGTTGGCGTGGCGCTCGGCGGCCTTGATATGTGGACCAACCAACTTTTCGGCTTCTCCGTTTTTGGAACGCTCAAGCATGGCAAGACTGACGCGCAGTCGCTGGAGCCAGCCGCGAAATACGCAAAGATTGATTATCCGAAGCCGGACGGTGTTTTGACGTTCGACCGTCTGTCGTCGGTGTTTCTCTCGAACACGAACCACGATGAGAACGAACCGGTGCATCTACAGGTCCGCGACATGGAACTGCAGAAGACTTCGGAACATGACGTTTTCGCTGGTCCATCGACGCGTTACTGCCCCGCTGGCGTCTATGAATGGGTGGATGCCGACGGCAACTCCGCTGCCGATCCGCAGGCAAAGGATGTACGGTTCGTCATCAACGCGCAGAACTGTGTGCACTGCAAGACTTGCGATATCAAGGACCCAAACCAGAATATCAACTGGGTGCCGCCACAAGGCGGCGAGGGACCTGTTTACGTAAACATGTAGTGTTTGCGGAAAACAGTGTCCGTCTCGGCCGCCGTGCGAGCATTTCCAGCAAAAGCGGGCACCGGTTTTGTGTTCCGGAAATGCGGCTAAAAGAGAGTCGGCGAAGGACCTGTTTACGTGAACATGTAAAAGAAAAAGGCGGTATGGGACCGCCTTTTTTATTGAAGCATGACGGACCGGGTTTCCGGTTCTTCTTCATCTGGTCGAATGGTCGGCGGAACAGAAAAATCGAGCCGCACCGGCAGATGATCGGAGCCAGCATCTTCACGTGCCGAAACCCTCGCCCCCTCGATTTCGGGGCTCACGAGTATTTGATCAATCGGCAGGCCGACATAAGGCGCGAGCATAACAGGCAGCAGGTGCGTCATCCACGTGCCGCCGATACCGGTCATATGACGGGTGCCAGAGGCATGCTCGACACGACGCACGGCATTGCTCCACGGCGCTGCATTGAAATCACCGGCGACGACCAGCGGACCTTTCAGCTTCTGTAGTTCCGGCTCGATGTAGCGGAGTTGATACGGTTGCCAGCGCGGCCATGGCCATGAAAAGTGTAGGGCTGCGACATGCACAGTCGTTCCGCCGAAATTGATCGGCGCAATTGCGAGCAAACCATCTCCGACGCAGACTGTCTGTGCATTTTCGCTGAAAGGTCTTTTTGAAAGTATGCCCACACCCCAAGTTTGGGGATCGTCAGCGCAGTTAAGCCGATAGGGGTAGGAGCCCTGAAGAATATTGAGCCATTTGGTCCATTGATTACTCGCTTCTTCATAGGTGATGATGTCGGGCTTCTCCCGCGCGATCATCTGAAGAATACGTTTCGGCTCGGGATTGTCTTCGCGCAAATTGATCTGGATAAGACTGTAGCGTGCGCCGTCCGGTTCCCGTGCCTGTGCACCGACCGAACCGCTCAGGAAATCACGTGCTGCACCAACAGTCGTACTAAGAGCCATGACGGCAAAAAGCAGAAGCATCGCTGCCTCGCGCCGCATTTTGGTGAACAGCAAGGGGATCGTCATCACCGTCAGCAACACGGCGAGGTGGGCTCGAAAATGTGAAAAGGAATCCAAGGCCGGATGCACAGCTCCGAGAAATCCGAGCACGAGCGGGACTGACAGCGCGACAGCAACCAGCAACAACAGGAATGAAAGGTTTTCACGGCTTTTCGACATGAAATTTCCCATAGGTATCGATTGCGGCGCGATGATGAAGAGGCTGGAAGGTAGGGGAATAGGTTTCTAGCAACACACATTGATTGAGCCGCTGTTTCCAGGACAGCCCAACATTCTGCTTTGCTCACTTAATTCCCTACCGAGCTGACTTCACTGGAACGCCGTCTCATAGAAGCTGCGGAGCTTGCGCGAATGCAGCCGCTCATCCGGCATGGCCGCAATCTTTTCCATTGCGCGAATACCGATGCGCAGATGTTGCGCCACCTGTCGCTTGTAGAACTCTGTCGCCATGCCGGGCAGTTTCAGTTCGCCATGCAGCGGCTTGTCGGAAACACAGAGCAAAGTGCCGTAAGGTACGCGGAAACGGAAACCATTGGCCGCAATTGTCGCTGATTCCATATCAAGCGCGACAGCGCGCGCCTGCGAAAGGCGCTGCACCGGGCCGCGCTGGTCACGCAGTTCCCAGTTGCGATTGTCGATTGTTGCGACTGTACCGGTACGCATGATCTGTTTCAGATCATACCCTTCAAGACCGGTGATTTCTTCAACCGCTTCTTCCAGTGCCACCTGAATTTCGGCAAGCGCTGGCAACGGCACCCAGACCGGCAAATCGTCATCAAGGACGTGGTCTTCACGCATATAGGCGTGTGCCAGGACATAATCGCCGAGCTGCTGGCTGTTGCGCAAGCCAGCACAGTGACCGAGCATCAACCATGCGTGAGGGCGAAGCACTGCAATATGGTCGGTTATGGTCTTGGCGTTGGACGGTCCCACGCCAATATTGACCATCGTGATCCCCGAGTGGTCGGCCCGTTGCAGGTGGTAGGCCGGCATTTGCGGCAGGCGGGGCAGAGGGTTGCCGCTGCTTGGCTCGGTCTCGCCGGCACGGGTGATCAGGTTGCCCGGTTCCACGAACTGTTCATAACCGCCGCCGCCTTCTGCCATCAATTCGCGGGCATAAGCGCAGAATTCGTCCATATAGAACTGGTAATTGGTGAATAGCACAAAGTTTTGGAAATGGGCCGGGCTTGTCGCCGTGTAGTGTGCCAATCGGTGTAGCGAGTAATCAACGCGCTGCGCTGTGAAAGGTGCAAGCGGCATCGGTTCCCCAGGAGCAGGCTCAAAATCAGCATTGACGATCTTGTCGTCCGTTGCGGCCAGATCGGGCACGTCGAAGAGGTCACGCAGCGGATGGGTGAAGGCATTGGCGACGGATGCCTCGACATACGTGCCTTCCTTGAAGGCAAAATGGATGGGGATCGGTGTCGAGGATTCTTTCACTGTCACGCTCACACCATGATTGCGCATCAGGAGGCGAATCTGCTCGTTCAGATAATGGTCGAACAGGTCGGGCCGCGTGATGTTTGCGGAATAATCACCGGGCGTCGAGACATGGCCATAAGCCAATCGTGAATCCACATGCGCGAAGCTGGACGTGGACAAACAGATTTCGGGATAATAAGCGCGATAGCGCTGCGGAGGTACTTCGCCGCGCGCAACCTTCTCGAATGCGTCGCGCAGGAAGGCCGTATTGCGATCATAGAGCTTTTGCAGGGCGGCAACCGCCGCACCGGCGTCGTTGAAAACCTCAGGGTCAACAGTCGGAGGTGTTTTGATCTCGGTCAGAAATGGATGTTCGATTCGCTGTGTCATGGCCTAGTATAGCAAAGTCTATGACTGTGACATGACCCAGTTTATGCGGCGCGCTGCAAGCTCACGTAAAGTACGAGGCCAATGCCGCTCATCTGGGAATGCTGACCAATCTGCGTATAGGCAAAGGTCGCTGCCGGACCGGTGAAGATGGCAGTGAAGACGAACACCCGAAATGCCATCACGGCAAGGATTCTGTTTCTTTTCATGGCAGTTCTCCAGCGTGCTTTTGAGTGATTTCCGCGACAGGGCCGATCACTGGTTGGTCCCGGTAGACGTTGTACCTCTGGTCAACGAAAATGCTGGCGACTGCGGCAAAGCCGGCGATCATTAGACAAACAATTGTGAAACGACGAAGCATACCGCTTGATCCCCAAAGCCGTTCTCATTTCTGTTCTCCCTTGCCAATTTAGCGATGCCTCCTGAACCGTCTCTGAGGGTGTCGTTCATGCGGCGTTCAAAAATATTGATGTTTGGTTTATTGCGGCGCATGGCCCTTGTGCCTGCCTGAAAGGGTCTTATGTTTCCCATCATTGGAATGCGGGAACACGTCCCGCGCAACTTCAGGATCAGCGGGAGAGAGCCCATGGCCGAACAGACCAAACCCATCGAACTGTACTATTGGCCCACACCAAATGGCTTCAAGATCAGCATCATGCTGGAAGAACTGGGCGTTCCTTACGAGGTCAAGTATATCAATATCGGCAAAGGCGATCAGTTCCAGCCGGATTTTCTGAAGATTGCTCCAAATAACCGTATGCCCGCGATCATCGATCCAGAAGGGCCGGGCGGCGAACCAATTTCGGTGTTCGAGTCTGGCGCTATCTTGCAATATCTCGGGCGGAAGTTCGGGAAATTTTACCCAACCGACGAGCGCAAGCGCGTCGCTGTGGACGAATGGCTGATGTGGCAGATGGGGGGGCTCGGCCCAATGTCAGGACAGGCTGGGCATTTCCGTATCTATGCTCAGGAGAAAATTCAGTACGGCATCGACCGCTATACCAACGAAGTCAACCGTCTCTACGGTGTCCTGAATAGGCAGTTGGAGGGCAAAGAGTATATTGCAGGCGAATATTCAATTGCTGACATGGCCTCCATTGGCTGGATCAATGCCTACAAGAACTATGATCAGAATCTTGATGACTTCCCGAACTTGAAGCGCTGGCATGAGACGATGAATGCGCGCCCGGCGGTACAGCGCGGTCTCGTGGTCGGTAAAGAAGAGCGTGAACAGGCAAATGCGTCCGTAAACAAGGAAGAGGAACGCAAGATACTTTTCGGCCAGAAGGCACGCTGAACAAGTGATGAACGAAAGGGCGAGCCTCGGGTCGCCCTTTTTGATTTCAAAACGCCGGATATTACTGCCGCGTCAGGCTTTCACTCTTGCAGATCAAGCCTCCCATCACGCAGCCTGACAGCTTGAGCGTGTTGCCTTGGACAGTTGCTTTGCCCAAATAGGTTTTACCCTCGTCTAGCTTTTTAACTTCACCTTCATAGTTGCCGCCAGCACCTGACATCTTGCCAATCGATTTGCCCTTATATTCGCCAGTCTGCACTGTGCCGCAGAAAGTATCCTCGCTACAGGCCGCATAGCTGATGATGGTGCCGTTCGGGCGCTTCCATTTGCCGACGATCCCTTCTTCGGCGAGGGCGGGGGCGGCAAAAGTGGCTGTAAGCGTCATTCCAAGAATAAGTGTGCGGATCATTCTTTTCTCCCAAATCGCCGTCGGCCCCGGCATTGCCGGTCGCAACGATGAAACCGCTGTGATGCGCTCTCAAGTTTGAGGTGGGGCCTCCTAGACCACTCATCAAACTTACGCAAACGTAAGCGTAAACCAGTTCTCGAAGAAGCGGAAGAGGGTATTTGTGTCTCGTCGAGCGCCCTGAAAGCTGCCCTTTTTTCACGCAGGTTCGCATTCGAACGTTGTCTATAGTTAGCAACTGGTTTCGTTCAATCATGCGGATTTGAATCGAATTTTTGCGAAAGTTCAGCAATCAGCGGCACTTGCATGTTTAACAAAATCCCAAGTTTACCCCTTGTTTGGATTTTGTTGGTTGCCTGTTAAGCATCTGGTTTAACGCGCATTTCAATCCTTTCCCGTAGATTTGAAAACATGAACGGAACGACAGAGACGGCAGTTTCATAGCAACCAAATCAAGCTTTGAAATAAAGACCGGACGGTTCTCGGGATTTAACAGGGACAAAAGAATATGGCGCAGTTTCAGAGCTTTACGAATAAGAACAACGCAAGCGCACAGGATCGCATTCTTCTGGAAATGGGCATGAAATTTGCCATCGGTCGCGATTGCGAGATCGATGTGGTGCAAGCCCACAAATGGCTGAATATCGCCGCTATACGCGGCAACGAGAAGGCCGCCCGTATGCGTAATCAAGTGGCTGCCACGATGAGCAAGGGCGAATTGGCAGCGGCGCTGCGCGGCGCACGCGAGTGGATGACCGCCCACTGAGCGACAAACAGTCGTTGTGAAAAAAGCCGCCTATAAGGCGGCTTTTTTTCTCAGCTTATACCGAGATACCGACCCGGTTTGTGATTGATTGCAATGATGAGATTCATGGCAACCGCGCCGGCCAAAGATAGCACCATATTCGCCCAAGGGATAAAGAACAGAGAGAGCATCATGATCACGATATCAAGGCCAAGCTGAAACCAGCCAGCCCTTACCCCATAAGCATCCTGCAAATAGAGTGCCAATATGTTGACGCCGCCGACACCGGAGCGATGTCGGAAGAGTGCAAGTACGCCCATGCCCATCAAAGTGCCGCCCATGAGCGCGGCGAAAAGCGGATTAACGCTTGAAAAATCGACGCTCAAAGGCATTAGTCGCGCGAAACCCGACATCATGGCAACTGCGACGAAGGTTCTGATCGTAAAAGCCCAGCCCATTCTGCGCACGGCGAAATAATAGAATGGCAGATTAATCAGGAAATACAGCAAGCCGAATTCCGTGCTTGTTGCATACTGGATGAGAAGCGCGATGCCGGCAGTGCTGCCAGTCATCAGCATGGCTTGGCTGTAAAGCGTAATCCCGAGCGCAATGAAGGATGTTCCGATCAGCATCGCCAACGCATCTTCATAAAGGCGGTGGCGGTCGAATGCGGTAGGTTTCGGTGTGTCAATCAGCGGGGCGGCGTTATCAGTGATATCGGCCACTTGGAAGCTCCAGAACAGCGGGAAGCCGATAGACCGGCATAAAAGTTTACGGCGCCGGAATGAGTTCCGACGTGATATGCATTCGTGTTGCGCAGGCGGTTGAGCATAGCGCGCAGCGTAACGTCTTGGGAGACGATTGAATATAACAGCCATTTCGTTGGTGCGCACGGCTCGAAATATTGTTATTTTGTGGTCGTCTTTGGAGATTTATCGAAATTGGAAAGGCTGATTGTTTTACTTTATTTCGCGCGCCATTTGCGCGAGGAAACGCTTTACGTCCTTTGGACGACGCAAGTGGTGCTTCGCTAGATGCTGAGGTGCCTTTTCCAGAAATGCCAGTGCGCGAATACGGCCGTCCTTGTGATAACCTGCCACCCATTTCAGGAAATCCCAGTCGAAACGTTCTACGCATCCTTCAGCCATGTCTGGGCGCGAGCGTCCGTAATGGATTGCTGTTCTTTTGATCACGCGCCATAGACGACGTATGGTCGATATATCGAGAAAAACAAGCATATCTGCCCGCGAGGCTCGGTAATCCATAGTTTCGCTATGATTTCCCTCGAATATCCATCTGTCCTGATTTGCGACCTCACTGGCGAGACGCCCGATTTCGTCGCGCGAGCGCATCTTCCAACCAGGCTGCCAGTAGAGCATATCGATATGAATGACCGGTAGACCGGTGATATCGCTGAGCGCACGCGCGAGGCTTGACTTCCCCGAACCGGCGCCGCCAATGATCATGATCCGCCTTGTCATATGCATCGCTCCGGATTTTAACTCTTTTCGAATAAAAAGCGGACATGAGGGGAGAAGTACTATAACGTTACTTCATGGCACCTGCATGACCATAACGAGCAAAGAAAGCCCGTTAGAAAATTTGTATTGGGGCCTGAGGTAATATTGACCAAATGATTGACAGTCAACTTTGTGAAGCGCAAGGTCGACGTATAAGCAGAACGGACCAGAGCAACGATGACATCTACCGTTCTTCTATATTAGCAAGATCGCAAGGTGCAAGACATACCAAGCGATCGAAACGGCTGCATTTGACAGGGAGCAACAAGATGTCCATTCGATCCATCACAGCAATAACCGGCACAGCTATCATCATGAGTGCGGCAGCGTTAGCATTTTCATCGCCTGCCAGCGCGCTGACGATGAAGGAATGTAGCGCAAAGTATCAGTCGGCCAAAGACGCTGGTACGCTCGGCAACATGAAGTGGAATGATTTCCGCAAGGCGCAATGCGGAGACGATGCAGATGCCGCCGCAGCCCCGGCACCCGCAGCTCCAGCCAAAAAGGAAGCCAAGAGTGCTGCCGCTCCCGCAGCGGATGAAAGCGCCAAGGGCCTGACGATGAAGCAGTGCAGTGCTAAGTATCAGGCGGCGAAGGACGCTGGCACAGACAATGGCGCGAAGTGGAATGATTTCCGCAAGGCCGAGTGTGGTCCGGGCGCTGACCCGGTGGCGCTTAGTACAGACGGCAACTCCGAACCTGCGGCACCGACAGTTGCTGCGCCGAAGGGTGTGAAGTTCCCGACCGCCGTTTCGGCAAAGTATTCCAACGAATCCGCCGGTAAGGCTCGTATGCACACCTGCCTTGAGCAGTACCATGCCCTGAAGGATGCCAATGCGCTGGGCGGACTGAAGTGGGTGCAGAAGGGCGGTGGTTATTACAGCCTCTGCAATGCACGCCTGAAGGGCAACTCCTGATCCGATCAGGGTGACCTTTAAGAGAAGGGGCCTCTTGGCCCCTTTTTATTTGGCTCCTGAAAACCAACCGGTGACAGCAACCGCAAGCCAACCGAGAATCATCAACGATCCACCAGTTGGTGCAGCCAAGGGAAACAGTCGGTCGCCGGTCAAGTCGCGCATGAAGAGATCGCCGCAAAACAAGGCTAGGCCGACGACAAGCAATGTGCCGGCGAGATAGGCAGTGCGGCTACTCGGTACGATGAGCGAAAGTACCAAAAATGCGGGTGCATGGCCGAGAAGCAGCGGGGCAATGCTGCCCAGATGATTCTGTCCGCCATGGGCGGCGCCCGCATAAGCTGCGATCGCCAGCGCGCCGCACAGCCCGGCAAGTGTACTGAATAGAATGTTTTGAGATCGGCGATATGATTGCATCTACCTCTATGGCTCCACCGCTCAGGCAGTTTCACGAATCGTTGCTTGCTTACGGGCATCCTCTAAAGCTGCAGGTAGGGCTGCTTCAAAAAGATCGAGCTGTTCATCAATACCGACGCTCACACGAATACAGCGGTCAAGAACGGGGGCGCCGGGCTTACGCACGAAGACGTCACGCGCTATCAAGCCGTTAAGAACTGCCGTGGCGAATGCTCCGTCTTCACCGCAATCAATAGCCACAAAATTGGTTGCAGAGGGGATGGCTGCAAGGCCATTTGCTGTAGCGATTGCCGCAATGCGGTCTCGCCCGGCTATAATTTTGGCTACAACGTCGTGCAGGTAAGCCTGATCCTTGAGGGCGGCTATCGCTGCCGCCTGCGCCAGTCGGTTCACCGCAAAATGATCGCGAATCTTATCAAACGACTTGATGGCTTCGGGGCTGCCAACCACGTAACCGCACCGGATTCCCGCTAGGCCGTAGGCTTTGGAGAAAGTACGCATCCGTAAAATATTCGGTCGGGCGGTTTCGAATCGCGGAAAGGCAGAGGCGGGCCCCGTTTCGCAATAGGCCTCATCCAGAACGAGCATCGTAGTTTCAGGGACCTCTTCAATGAAAGACTGGATATCCGTCCCCTCATGCCAGCTTCCCATCGGATTATCCGGATTTGCTAGATATAGGATTGCAGCCTTGTGCTTGCGTGCTGCGTCGAGCAAGCCGTCGAGGTCTGATCTGTCGTTGATATAAGGAACAGTAGCAAGTTTCCCGCCATAACCTGCAACGTGATAATTAAAGGTCGGGTAGCCACCCAGCGAGTTGATGACACTATCACCTTTCTGGACATACTGCCGGACTACCAGCCCGAGCAATGCATCGACACCGGCCCCCGGCATGATGTTTTCAGGTTTCACGCCATGGTGTGCTGCAATGGTCTGACGCAACTCGTAGTTTTCAGGGTCGCCATACTTCCAGATATCAGTCGCTTCCGTCCGAATGGCTTCAAGAACTGATGGCGCCGGACCAAAACTGCTCTCATTGGCACCGATTCGTGCTTTGAAAAGCCTACCGCGCTGCAACTCTAATGTTTCGGGTCCGGTGAAGGGGACGGTAGATGGCAAGCTTGCGACGAGCGGTGTAAGGCGCGGCGATCCCATGGCGATTTCCAGTCGTTTCTCAGTCCAGCACAATATGATGAGGACAAATCGAAGGGGTGAATAACGCCGTCAGTCACCTATGCCTGTCCTGCATGGAAAGGCATAGCAACTTGTATGCACCCTTGCTATCACAATGATTCCGCGTCAGTTGAGTAAGGCGAACGAATATTCTGACATACCGCCGTTAAGCGATCCAGACGTTGGGCTATGCGGAATATAATTTCCGGGCCTGCGCTCGAATGTCGACGAACATTATAACCGCAGCCATGCTTTGATGATGCTAGCTTTGAAGTCCCGTGCGTGAACCTACCGCAGTCGCATTTAATCTGAATAACCAGACGAGAGTGCTAGAGCATTTCCTGCTTTGATTGAATGATTGGAAATGCTCTATCATCCTAGATTCTACGCATGTCTCTATTCCAAAATCGGTTCAACTTCCCCCGAACCGGTTTCAGTGGACCTCGAGCACCTTCACGCATGAGTCGAGATCGTGTGTCGCAAGGTGAGCATAGCGCATGGTCATTTGCAGGGTCTGATGTCCCAGCCACATTTGAACACGACGAATATCGATTCCGCCGCGAACCAGACGAGATGCACAGGTATGACGGAGAATGTGCGGAACAACCTGGTCGTCTGTGCCAAGGCCAACTTCCATCTTTGCTTCGTTCCAGATCTGGCGAAACCGGACCTGGTTGAGCATCGAGAAGGGGCCTTTAAGCTTTTCATGTGGAACATGAGCTGCCTTGCGGGCACGGCGGGTAAGAGGGACCGTACGGCTGCGATTTGACTTGGTAAGCCAGAACGTAACTCGCTGATCCTGAATGTCGTTCCAGGTTACCCCGATTGCCTCGCCGAGGCGACAGCCTGTGTCGACGAGAAACAGGGAAAGCCGGTAACTATCTTCACAGCGCGACTTGATCGCCGCGAACAGACGCTTTTCTTCCTCATACTCAAGGAATCGAATGCGTCCTACACGCTCCTTCTGCCGGACGAATTCCGGTAGATTGAAGATATCTCCCATCTTGTGCGCCTTTCGCAGCAGCTTGCTCAGTGCAGCCATCTTTCTATTGATGGTTGCATTGCTGTTGCCGCGCTCACGGAGCGAACCGATGACGGAGTCGAGCATTTCCTGATCGAAACCTGAAAAGCGTTCACCTTTCAAAATCTCGTCTATTTCGCCGAGAAACGACTTCACGTTATACTTGTGTGACCCGTCATCCCACAGGATGTTGATATACTTCCCCGTCAGTTCCGCCACCGAAAATTGTTCGACAAGCCGGTGGTTTGGACTCTTGTTGGATGTGTACTTTAAGTTGTAGTCGACTATAGGTGCGAACTTGTCGCCCATGTCGATCTTCGTTTCCCCAACGACGATCATTGCACGCCCCCCTTTGATATATGAGACGCACAACTAATGGAATAGTTCTCGGAACACAAGATAAGTGAGCTAACTTTATGCGGAGACATGATTGGACCTTTCTAAAAGACCATGTTTGCCCCCATCTTCTGTCGTCCCCGTTACTCCCCTCGGTTTCTGATCCTTTCGAATTCCCCATTCTACAAAGATCAAAATTCACGCATCTGTGAGCTGTTTCTCAAATAGATGTGCGCCAACGGTTTCCCGTTGGCGCCTTTTGCTTGAGCGTCGATCTTATTAGAACGAACGCTGGAAGCGGATCATGCCCTGGAAAGCATCTTTGCCGACCAAGCCAGCTTCACGTACCGGATGATCGTCATCCCACTTGGTGTAGGAAACTTCTGGCGTGATCGTGAAGCCAGGAACCAGCTGGTAAGCCACGTTTGCGGTAACTGCGGTCTTGCCCCAGTCTTCGTAAGCTGCCTGCAGGTTGAAAGTTGCCTTTTCGGTAGCCTTGTACTTCAGGCCACCCCAAACAGCCCAATCACCACCCCAAGAACCGTAGTTCTGATCGGTCGTTTCAGCGGAAGCGTAACCGCCCTGAACCCAGATGGAGAACTGATCAGTGATGTTGACGTCACCGCGAACCTTGGCTGCCCACTCTTCGATAACAGAGTCATAGGCTGCAACTGCTGCGATCGAGCCCCAGCCACCAGCATACTTCAGACCGCCAACGATGTGCGGAACATAGTCGGTGATCAGGTGATCGTTGCCGCCCTGTTCGAGAGCGATCACAGCCGAGAAGCCATTACCACCGGTAAAGGTGTACGAAATCTTGCCCGTGCGGTATGCGCCAACGTCCACCACGTCATCGTTAATGACGTCGCCAAGGTAACCGGTGAAGGTCTGGAACTCAGACTCATCGATGCCAACCCGCAGACCGCCAAGCTGAATGTAGGCGAACTGAACATAGCTGCTATCGCTTGCCGCGCCATAGGTCTCGAACTCTTCATCGTCATTGGAGAGACCGAGATAGTTGAAACGAAGCTCGGTGTAGGTCTTCAGGGTACCAAGTTCAGTTTCAGAGCCCGTGCTAAAACGCAGAGCAAAACGAGCAGACTTATCCCAGCCACCGCGTTCAGCGCCAGTGTAGGCGTCGTCACCGCCCTTTACGTCGTAACGAACATAGCCATGGATACGCAGGCAGGTTTCGGTGCCCGGGATGTAGAAGTAGCCAGCGCCGTAAGCATCGCAGACGCGGACATATTCAACGGCTTCTGGCTCTGGCGCGACGATTGCGTCGGCAGCCTGAGCGCCGGAAGCTGCAACCAGAGCTGCAGCGGAGCCAAGGAGAAGGCTCTTGATGTTCATTTCTGACCTCCAGTCAAGAGTCGGAGGTTCTAGAGATAAGTGAATATTTTCAAATACTTGGATGGACGACCAACGCAGCATCAGAAAAGTCAGGAAACTGGAAGTCAGTCCGATACATGTCGGACAGGGTGCGACAACGCAACGAATCGCAGTTGGCTAGCCAAACTGGAACTGTATTTCTTGAACGGATTTGCTTGGAAGAAATGGCGGAGAGGATGGGATTCGAACCCACGAGACCCTTATGAGGTCTACTCCCTTAGCAGGGGAGCGCCTTCGACCACTCGGCCACCTCTCCGGTAAGGGCGAGATAGCCGGTACGCTTTGTCATTTCAAGCGAATTGCGCGCCAACTGGTAATTTTTCCTGCGAATTATCGCACTTTATATATACGCGATCTGAAATATAGCAGGAATCAGAGGCTTTCACGGAAAGCCGCGGAGACCATTTCGCAGATATATAAGGCCGGAGATTCGCCTTGAATTCAACCAATGTGGCGGTTCGCGATGGTACTTTGACATATTCTGAGTCCGGAGCAGGTCAATTTACAGATTCGCATGCCGGAAGCAGTGTCGATGTCAAATATCGCGTATTTTCAAGCGTTAAGACCCGTTAATTCGCCTTTACTCATGTTAATAAGCTGTAAATGAGTTACCTGGAAACGGGCAATTTCGTGTCTTTTCTGCAACAACCCTCCCTCATAGAAGCACGAGAAAGGTTGGGAGAGTGCATTCGATGTTGAAACGAGAAAGCGGGCGAGTATCTTCACATCCAGAAGAAGGAGCGCTTCGGGGCGACTTTTTCAAAAGGGGATGGGGACAGGTTGTCCTTCAGCCAAATCAGAATGCCCAGACCCATTTTTAACTTTGACTGGAGGTCAGAAATGAACATCAAGAGCCTTCTCCTTGGCTCCGCTGCAGCTCTGGTTGCAGCTTCCGGCGCTCAGGCTGCCGACGCAATCGTCGCGCCAGAGCCAGAAGCCGTTGAATATGTCCGCGTCTGCGATGCTTACGGCGCTGGCTACTTCTACATCCCGGGCACCGAAACCTGCCTGCGTATCCATGGCTATGTTCGTTACGACGCCAAGGGTGGCGATCGCGTTTATGCCCGTACGGCTAGCGACATTGATCGTGACACCTGGGGCAAGAACGCCCGTGCGACGCTCCGTTTCTCGACCGCTTCGGAAACCGAACTCGGCACTCTGAAGACCTACACCGAACTGCGTTACAACTGGAACGGCGGTGGCGACGGCGAAGAAGACGCATACGGTTCGAGCGAAAACAGCTCGCTGCGTTACGCTTACATCCAACTCGGCGGTCTGCGCGTTGGTCTTGATGAATCGGCCTTCGTGACCTTCCCTGGTTACCTCGGCAACGTCATCAATGACGACGTGATCCTCGCCGGCGGCTATCGCACCAACCTCATCAGCTACACCTTCACCGGCGGCAACGGCTTCTCGGCCATCCTGTCGTTCGAAGAAGGCGGCAATGGCGACGCTGACGTTGACGTTACGCTCAAGGACTACATGCCGCATGTTGTTGGCGGCCTGAAGTACGCTGGCGGCTGGGGCTCGATCGCTGCAGTTGCGGCTTATGACGCCCGTAACGAAGAGTGGGCCGGCAAGGTTCGCGGCGACGTAAACATCACGGATCGTTTCTCGGTCTGGGTAATGGGTGGTTACAAGTCCAATGACGACCATTACGCTATCGCCAACGGTGAATCCTACCGCGTAATCGACTCGTTCTACGGCACCTGGGGCGGCGACTGGGCTGTCTGGGGTGGCGCTGCGTTCAAGGCAACCGAAAAGGCTACCTTCAACTTGCAGCTCGCTTACGATGACTCCGAAACCTTCGAAGCAACTGCAAACGTTGCTTACCAGTTGGTTCCTGGTTTCACCATTACGCCGGAAGTTACCTACGTACAGTGGAACGACAAGAACACCAGCCTCGACGGCAAGGATGCTTTCCAGGGCATGGTTCGCTTCCAGCGCTCGTTCTAATCCTTTTGGGATTGTTCAAAGAGAACCCGGCAGCGTCGCTGCCGGGTTTTTTGTTTGCGGATTTTCATAGCTGCGATCTTGCTTTCGCCGGAAACTCGGTCTTTGTACGAATAGAGAACAGCATGTATTTTGCCGTTTCATATTCGATGATTACCAGCCTGGGGATGCTACGACATGTTCAAATGGTTTTGGCCCGGAGTGACCTGGACCGCAGCGCTGACGGCGCTTGCGCTCTGGTTCGGTGCCGATCGGGTGGAGACGGATATCGCGACGCGCGCCGGCGAAGCACTGGCTCCATATATCTGGACGGGCTTCGATGTGGACGGTCGTGATGTGACGCTTAAGGGCATAGCGCCCAATCCTGAGGCTCGGTCCGCCGCAAAAGCAGCACTGGATCAGGTGAGAGGGATTCGGGAAATCATCGATCTGACGAGTGTCCTCCCGCTCGTGTCGCCCTACGCTCTAAAGATCAAAAAGAGCGCAGACGGAATCATTTTGTCTGGTTCCGTTCCAGATAATGATGCCAGAGACCGTATCATGGCGGCGGCTGAAAGTGCTTCTCCCGGCATTCCGCTAGATGACGAGATGGCCGTAAGCCGTGGCAGTCCGGTGAGCTTTGTGGATTCGGTGGTGTTTGCGTTGCAGCTTCTATCGGGTCTGCGGGAAGGGGAAATTGAGATTTCAGATCTCAACATCTCTGTCAAAGGCACGCCAGAAGACGATAACAGCTATCAAAAGATAGAATCCCAGTTGAACGCCCCGCTTCCGTTCGCTCTGAAGAAAGGGCGGGTGGCGATCGGCACCCCCTAGCTTCGACAGCAAGGAAGGTTGACCGGATTTGGAGTTCTGCCCCCAGTCAGTTTTCTGTTCGGAATTGACAGCCTGCCTGTTCGGGTCTTTCCTTTCCCTTTATGAGTAGGCATAGCGGATCATATGTTCCGTTCCCGTAACAGAAAGCGGACCTGGCAATGCTCTATTTAGCCATATCGTTTTGGCCTGTTCTGGTCGCGGCGGTTCTGATCGGCGCTGGCGTGGGTTGGCTGACCGCTTTGAAGTAGTGGCAGCACATTGAGGGCAGGGAAAGTTGACGGCGGATGCGGTCGTCGGGCTTGAGTAATTTGGAGTACGAGGAAACTATATGCCGTTGCTGATTGTTCAACTGGCTGTTCTTGTCGCCATCGCTTTTGTTGTCGGCTGTCTTTTAGGCCGCTTCGCAAGACGTAGAAGCGCGGTGGTTTCGGACCATGAACGCACAATCATAGCCGCAGCACACGCTACGTTGCCTGCCGATGCGAAGCCGGAAGCCGCCAAAGAGGCCGAAGCACAGGCTAAAGCAGAGGAACCCAGGGCTTCATTCCAGCCAAGCGAGCGGCAAAAAACTGAGGTGAAGGCTGTGCCAGAGGCGGAAGTGGTCGGAACCTGGCCTTCGCAGGCTGAAAAGCCGGATGCCAAGATAGAACCGGTTTGCGATCCGGGCCGTCCAGAGCTTCTGGAAGCTGCACGCTTTGGAAAGCCAGATGACCTGACGGTTATAAATGGTATCGGTAGGGCGGTTCAGCGGTTGCTCAATGAAATCGGCGTGTTTCACTACGACCAGATTGCCGGTTGGAACGAAGACGAATCGCGATGGATCGAGCGAAACATAGGATTCCCGCGCCGTGTGGAGCGTGAAGGTTGGATTGGGCAATCCATCATGCTGATTGATGCAGCGAACAGGACCAGCGTAAAGAAAGCGGCAAAAACCCGAAAAGCAGCCACTAAACCAAAATCGCGACGGACAAGAAAAGCAGGCGAATAGCCTGCTTTTTTCATTTTAGAGCGGTCTTCCCAAAATGGGGACCGCTCTAGCGCCGACCGTAAATCAGATCGGTCTGAATATCGGCGCTACCAGTTAAGCGGGCTTTGTAGACCTCGTAGTTTTCCATTACGCGCTGAACATAGTTCCGTGTTTCTGAATATGGGATGCGTTCGATCCAATCCACAACCTGATCGATGGGCTTGCCACGTGGATCACCATATTTCTCGACCCATTCCGATGCCCGGCGGGGTCCCGCATTGTAACCAGCGAAGGTAAGTACGTAAGACCCGTTGAAACGGTCAAGCTGCTCACCGAGAAAATGCGCGCCAAGCGTTGCGTTATAGCCTGCGTCACTCGTGAGGCGCGGTGCGGAGAAGCTCATACCGTTGCGGCTAGCGACGCTTTTGGCCGTTGCGGGCATAAGCTGCAGCAGACCACGCGCGCCAGCTTTTGAAACCGCACCGACGTTGAATTCACTTTCCTGCCGCGCAATAGCATAGGCAAGGGCTTTGCCCGAGCCGCTTATATTGGCAGTGGCGGGAATCGCGCCGAGCGGATGCGACAGAGCACCCACATCGAGGCCGCGCAGCGCAGCATTCTTGCCGACGCGCAGCGCCAGATAGTGATTCTCGTTGCGCTCGGCCATGACCGCAAGCAGGGCCAGTTCACCGACGCTGTCCAGTTCCTGTGATAGTTGGTTGTAGAGCGTCGTCGCGCGACTGCTGTATCCGACTTGTTCCAATCGCTTGATGGCCTGTACGGCGGGGCGCCCCGCAAACCGAGCACGATCCGCTTCAGTAGGTCGTGGATAGATAAGCTCTGGTGCCTTTTCGCTCAGCTTGGCCGCTGAAAGCTGTCCGTAAAATGTCGTGCCGAAATGAGCGGAGCGACGATAATAGTCACGCGCATTGCCGCCTGCACCGGCTTCAGCCGACCGTCCCAGCCAGTAGAAGGCGCGAGAAGCGGAAATCGGACGTGAGGAGATTTCTGCGATTTTCGCAAAATGCGGTGCGGCCGCCTTCGGCTGGTTCAGAGCACGAAGCGCATACCATCCAGCATGGAATTCCGCTTCTGCGGCCATTGTAGGTGATTCGGCTGCATGAGCCGAAACCAGCTTGTAGGCGAGTTGCGGTTTGCCAAGGTCGAGCAGTTCCCGTGACAGGATACGGCGCTCGACCCACCAGGCGTCTGGATCGATAAGTGCTGATGCCTGACGGGGCGCATTGAGCATAAGGTTCGCCGCCTCGTTATAGCGTTCGGCGCGACGCAGATAGCGAATTTTCAGGAACTGATAGGCTGCATTGCCTTGCCATGTGCGGTCGACGTCCGCTATCGCTCTCGCTGCGTTCGGAGATTTTTGTGCGACGGCCGCAAAGGCATTGTAGAGCGATTGGGCCTGCGCAGGCCCTGCGAGCAGCTTTGCGGACTGCATGCGGTCATTGTAGAGAGAGTTCAGAATACGGCGTTGATGGTCCTCGCGAGTCAGAACGCCCGAAAACTCCTTCAGAATTGTTCGCTCATCATCGGCGGAAAGCCGCTGTTTGGCCCACCAAGGCGAGAGCAATCCGTGTGCTCTGCTTGCGTTGCCGGTGCTGACATAGGCACGGGCGAGCAGGATCATACCCTCAGTGGTCTGCGGACGCGTTTTGCCGAATGTAGCGATTACGGTTGCCGCCGCGGGGTTTTCCTTGAAGAGGGCGCGTTCTGAGTTGCGACGCAGAACCGACATTCCAGGCCAACCACGCAAATCCGATGCCGCTTTAGCAATCTCTGTGCTTGAGACACCAGCGAGACCGGACGTGGCTATTGCCCAGGTCAAAATCTGACGGTCGAGCGAGCCGTGGGGCATAGCGTTGCGAAATGCGATCGCACTTGCCGCGTCACGAGCGGAAAGGGCATCAAGCCCGCTTTTCAGTGTTCCGCCAATTGCTGCCGGATTTTCCATGCGGCTGACCGCCGACGTCATGATCGGGTCGGGCGCGGCGGGGCGAGGTTTCGGCGTCACCAGGTTCATTGGCGACTGGTGTGTCGTTGTCGGCGCAAAGGGACGTGCAAGTGGCGTTGGCACATCAGTTGGCAGCGAAGACTGGGCGAGAGAAATCATTGGCTGCAAGGCAACCGCAACAATGCAGCTCGTGAGGAGGGCTTTTCTTTTCAAGGATATCGCTGCGGTTTGTTTTGACATTGGCTAACTAGAACAAAGACTTGGTTGATACGCAATATGTTGTTTAAATCCGGCTTTTCTTAGCCCGGCATTAGAGCGGCGGTATTCGACAATGAGGATAAGCTCAAGGAGTGAAATCATCCTTAATAAAGCCTTATCGTGTGTCGCTGTATGGAGTTTGGCGGGGCAGATCTCCAATGTTTCCGAAGGCAATTCGACGAATAGCCGGTGAAGCATGGACGATGCTGCATTTTTTGCCGCAAAACTGCCGTATTCCGCTTGTTTTGCCAGCGTACCCCGCTTGCTCCACTCGTGCTGCAAGACTATTGTGCAACGCCTCAACCCGATCAGAAGCAAGGGTAACCCAAGCTGATCCGTGGAATGAGGTCCAGTCTTTCTTTTTTCAGGAGTTCACTAATGCTGAAGGGCTCAATTACCGCGCTTGTCACGCCATTCGATTCCGAAGGAGCGTTCGACGAGAAAGCCTTTCGCGCATTTGTAAACTGGCAGATCGAAGAAGGCACCAAAGGTCTGGTTCCGGTCGGCACGACTGGCGAAACGCCGACCCTGTCGCATGACGAGCACAAGCGCGTTATTGAGGTTTGTATCGAGGTTGCGGCAGGCCGTGTTCCTGTGATTGCCGGTGCGGGCTCCAACAATACGGTCGAAGCGATCGAACTGGCACAGCATGCCGAAAAGGCTGGTGCTGATGCTGTTCTCGTCGTCACGCCTTATTACAACAAGCCGAACCAACGCGGCCTTTACGAGCATTTCTCGCGCGTGGCACGTTCCATCTCAATTCCGCTCATCATCTACAATATTCCCGGCCGTTCGGTCATCGACATGACACCGGAAACGATGGGCGCTCTCGTTCGCGACCACAAGAATATTGTGGGCGTCAAGGATGCGACCGGCAAGATCGAGCGCGTATCGGAACAACGAGCAACGTGTGGAAAGGAATTTATCCAACTTTCCGGCGAAGATGCCACTGCCTTGGGTTTCAACGCCCATGGCGGGGTAGGGTGCATTTCGGTGACGTCCAACATCGCGCCACGTCTATGTGCCGAATTCCAGGATGCATGTCAGGCTGGCGATTTTGCCAGGGCGCTCGAGCTTCAGGATCGTCTCATGCCGCTGCATAAGGCGCTCTTCATCGAACCGAATCCGTCGGGTCCGAAGTATGCGCTGTCGCGGCTTGGTCGCGTGGAAAACGTGCTGCGTTCGCCTATGGTGACCGTAGAAGCAGCCACAGCAGAGAAAATTGATCAGGCCATGAAACATGCGGGCCTGGTCAACTGACCTGTCAATTTTAGTGCTTTCGCCAATTTTTACGCTCCCGTAGCTTCGGGAGCGTTTTCATTTCAGGCATTGCACATTATATGGTGCCATCATGAACAAGCCGAAGAATTCTCCCGTGCGCAAGATCATCGCGGAAAACCGCAAGGCGCGCTTCAACTTTGAAATTCTTGATACACTCGAAGCCGGTCTCGTCCTGACAGGCACCGAGGTCAAGTCGCTGCGCGCCAATCAATCCAACATAGCGGAAAGCTATGCGAGCTTTGAGAATGGCGAATTTTGGCTCATCAATTCCTATATCCCAGAATATACGCAGGGCAATCGTTTCAATCATGAGCCGCGGCGCTTGCGCAAACTGCTCATCAGCAAGCGTGAAATGTCGCGCCTGTTCAACTCTGTATCCCGCGATGGGATGACCGTGGTGCCGTTGAAGCTCTACTTCAATGACAGAGGACGGGCCAAGCTGGAATTGGCATTGGCGCGAGGCAAAAAGACTCATGACAAGCGCGAGACGGAAAAGAAACGCGACTGGAATCGCGAAAAGGCTCGCTTGATGCGGGATAAGGGATGAATATCTGCAAAGAAAAGAGCGCCTTAGGCGCTCTTTTGATTCAGATAATCGCGTACATTTCGGAATACGGTGCGGAACATCGCATCCGTCAGTCGCCCGGTATTCGTGTTATAGCGTGAGCAGTGATAGCTGGAAAAAATGCGCAGGCTGCCGATGTCACTCGCCCGGTCGTGACCGAACGGATGTCGCGCAACCGGCGCGCCAAGGGCGCGCACCGTGGATTGGTGCGCAATCGTTCCCAGCGTGACAATTGCCTGCAGATTCTGAAACCGGGTCAGCATCGGCGACAGGAACTGCCGGCAATTGTTGACCTCAGAGCCGATGGGTTTGTTTTCCGGTGGTACGCAGCGCACCGCATTGACGATACAGGCATCCACCAGGCGCAAACTATCGTCGGGACGCGCTTCAAACTTACCGGTAGCAAATCCAAACTCACACAGCGTGCTGTAGAGAAGGTCGCCAGCATAATCGCCGGTAAACGGTCGCCCGGTCCTGTTGGCGCCACGTAAACCCGGCGCCAGCCCCACAATCAGGAGCCGGACATCGTCATCATGTACGGGCAGAAACGGTGGAACCGGTGAATTATGCCACAATGGTTCCTTGCGACGCCATTCCTGTAGGAATGCGTGCAGCCTCGGACAGATATCGCAATTGGGAGATGGTTCGGAAATCATGCCTCTGCATGAACCGGGACGACGACGGCGTCAATAGCTGTCGTCGAGATCATCATCCTGGCGGCGCGGTGCGCGTTCAGACGGGTCGCGACCAATCTCAGCCTTGAGTGAGACCAGATCGATGAAATGGTCTGCCTGGCGGCGCAGTTCATCAGAGATCATGGCAGGCTGGGTAGTGAGAGTCGAGACGACCGAAACCTTGCGGCCCTTGCGCTGAAGAGCTTCGGCAAGCGAACGGAAATCCCCGTCACCAGAGAAAATAACAAAATGGTCGACTGTATCGGTGAGCTGCATCGCATCGACTGTCAGCTCGATATCCATATTGCCCTTCACCTTGCGGCGTCCGGTAGAATCCGTGAATTCCTTGGCAGCCTTGGTGACGACCTTATAGCCGTTATAATCCAGCCAGTCGATCAAAGGGCGTATTGAGGAATATTCCTGATCTTCAACGAGAGCAGTATAATAATATGCACGGAGCAGATAGCCACGCTTCTGAAACGCCTTTAAGAGCTTCCGATAATCAATATCGAACCCCAGCGTTTTGGAGGCGGCGTATAAATTGGCGCCGTCAATAAAAAGGGCAATCTTTTCACGAGAATCGAACATCGTGCAATATATCCACTCTACGGCCGGGCGGGAGTGGACCGACGACCGCTTATTCAGTTTGTTTTCTTAACGGCGGGTGGTAACAAATTTTACCAGTGCGTTTATTGCCTTCTAAGGACATATTACAGAAAAACAAGCAACCATTGGTTGTTATTTGGCCGAACTAAATTACTCATACGGGATTCCCGCCTCTATAATCGGTGGCCGAATTACAAAATATTGTGCCATTTCGACACGCCGCCGTGTTTTATGCGGCGAATCCATGAACTTGACGTTCTTTTGGCAGATTTGACGAAGCGAGGCACGAGCAATTCCGCTTTTGCTTGTAATTTGGCTCCACAAGCGTTATGTGGAGAAAAATCCATTAAAGTTCGAGAAATGAAAGGGACCGCGCATGGCCCGCGTCACTGTTGAGGACTGCGTAGATAAGGTCGAGAACCGGTTTGAACTGGTTCTGCTGGCTGGTCACCGTGCTCGCCAAATTTCCCAGGGTGCACAGATCACCATCGACCGCGACAATGACAAGAATCCTGTTGTTGCTCTGCGCGAAATCGCCGACGAAACCCTCTCGCCGGACGATCTGAAGGAAGATCTCATCCATTCGCTGCAGAAGCACGTGGAAGTCGACGAGCCGGAAGCCGCTGCACCGGCACAGATTACGTCTTCTTCGGAAGAAGTTGCCGAAGGCATTGCAGATGCTGCCGAAGAAGACGTAGTTGCTTTCGACCGTATGTCGGAAGAAGAGCTGCTTGCGGGTATCGAAGGACTCGTTGCACCGGAGAAAAACGACGACTTCTGATCGTCGTTTGAACCAATTCTCTTTTGCATGCGCTGCGACTGCCCGGTCGCGGCGCATGTTTTTATTGGCTGATCAACCGTGCAGGCCGCCCTGTCGCGTAGGTTTTTATATGCTCGTAAACGTCGTGTAGAAGGCATCGATGACGGGCGATTTCTGCAGGAAATTAATATTGTCAGCAGAAAATCGAGCCTAAACGTCGAGAACTATTCGATTTTCAGCGATTTTGGGTCACAATGCCCGGTATGGTTCCAAGTATCGGTTTGAATGGGAGTTCTTGTAGATGATGCGCCAATATGAGCTTGTGGAGCGTGTACAGCGATACAAGCCTGACGTGAACGAGGCGCTTCTCAACAAGGCATATGTTTATGCCATGCAAAAGCATGGCAGCCAGAAGCGCGCTTCGGGCGACCCTTATTTTTCCCATCCACTCGAGGTCGCGGCGATCCTCACCGATATGCATCTCGACGAAGCGACGATTGCCATCGCGCTCCTGCACGACACGATCGAAGACACGACGGCCACCCGGCAGGAAATCGATCAGCTCTTCGGTCCTGAAATCGGCAAGCTCGTCGAAGGACTGACAAAGCTCAAGAAGCTCGACCTTGTTTCTAAGAAGGCGGTGCAGGCTGAAAACCTTCGCAAGCTGCTGCTAGCCATCTCCGAAGACGTGCGCGTTCTTCTGGTCAAGCTTGCTGACCGTTTGCACAATATGCGTACGCTGGGCGTGATGCGGGAAGACAAACGTCTGCGCATCGCAGAGGAAACCATGGATATCTATGCGCCGCTCGCGGGCCGCATGGGTATGCAGGATATGCGCGAAGAGCTGGAAGAACTGGCCTTCCGTTATATCAATCCAGATGCATGGCGGGCCGTGACGGATCGCCTGGCCGAGCTTCTGGAGAAAAACCGGGGCCTGTTGCAGAAAATCGAAAAGGACTTGTCCGAAATTTTCGAGAAACACGGCATCAAGGCCAGTGTGAAGAGCCGTCAGAAGAAGGCGTGGTCGGTTTTCCGTAAGATGGAAACTAAGGGCCTGTCATTCGAGCAGCTTTCCGATATTTTCGGCTTCCGCGTGATGGTCGATACGTTACAGGACTGCTATCGGGCACTCGGTCTTATTCATACGACATGGTCGATGGTTCCGGGACGGTTCAAGGATTATATTTCCACGCCCAAGCAGAACGATTACCGGTCAATCCATACCACGATCATTGGTCCGTCGCGGCAGCGTATCGAGCTGCAGATCCGTACGCGAGAAATGGACGAGATAGCGGAGTTCGGCGTTGCCGCGCACTCGATCTACAAGGATCGTGGCAGCGCCAACAATCCGCACAAGATTTCCACCGAAACCAATGCTTATGCCTGGTTGCGCCAGACGATAGAGCAGCTTTCCGAAGGCGATAATCCAGAAGAGTTTCTCGAACACACCAAGCTTGAGCTCTTTCAGGATCAGGTCTTCTGCTTCACGCCGAAGGGGCGTCTCATCGCCTTGCCTCGTGGCGCGACGCCGATCGATTTCGCCTATGCGGTTCACACCGATATCGGCGATAGCTGCGTGGGCGCGAAGGTCAACGGGCGTATCATGCCGCTGATGACCGAACTGAAGAACGGCGATGAAGTGGACATCATCCGTTCCAAGGCGCAGGTTCCGCCCGCAGCCTGGGAGTCACTTGTCGCGACCGGCAAGGCCCGCGCTGCCATCAGACGTGCAACACGTTCGGCCGTCCGCAAACAATATTCCGGGCTTGGCATGCGTATTCTGGAACGCGCTTTTGAACGTGCCGGGAAGCCGTTCAGTAAGGATATTCTCAAGCCGGGACTTCCGCGTCTGGCGCGTAAGGATGTGGAGGACGTGCTGGCGGCAGTCGGGAGGGGTGAGCTGCCATCAACCGACGTGGTCAAGGCAGTCTATCCAGACTATCAGGATACCCGCGTCACCTCGCAGAACAGTCCCGCCAAGACTGGCGAAAAGGGCTGGTTTAACATTCAGAATGCCGCCGGCATGATCTTCAAGGTGCCTGAAGGTAGCGAGGATGCTACGAACGGTGAAGCCGGGGCTGTGCCGAAGCCCGGGAAAAAGGCCCTGCCGATTCGCGGCACCAATTCAGACCTGCCTGTGCGCTTTGCCCCGGAAGGGGCCGTGCCTGGAGATCGTATCGTCGGTATCCTCCAACCGGGCGCGGGTATCACGATCTATCCGATCCAGTCGCCTGCGCTGACGGCCTATGACGATCAACCGGAACGCTGGATTGACGTGCGTTGGGACATTGACGAGCAGATGAGCGAGCGTTTCCCGGCACGCATCAGCGTATCGGCTATCAATTCGCCCGGTTCGCTGGCGGAGATAGCGCAGATTGTGGCGGCCAACGATGCCAATATTCACAATCTTTCCATGGTGCGAACTGCCCCGGATTTCACCGAGATGATTATCGATGTCGAGGTTTGGGACCTCAAGCATCTCAACCGTATCATTTCCCAATTGAAAGAAAGCGCAAGCGTCAGTGGCGCAAAACGCGTGAACGGATAGGACTAAGATGAATACCGAAGATGTGCTTGCCGTCTTCCGCGAAGCGGGAGCTATCCTTGAAGGACACTTTATTCTGACCTCAGGCTTGCGCAGCCCTGTCTTCCTCCAAAAGGCCCGGGTTTTCATGCATGCCGACAAGACGGAAAAGCTCTGCAAAGCGCTCGCTGAGAAAATCAAGGTGGCAAATCTGGGCACCATCGATTACGTGGTCGGACCGGCGATTGGCGGTCTGATTCCTTCCTATGAAACCTCGCGTCATTTGCATGTCCCTTCCGTCTGGGTGGAGCGTGAAAATGGTGTGTTCCGTTTGCGCCGATTCGACGTTCCGAAGGGCGCGCGGGTCGTTATCGTGGAAGATATCGTCACGACGGGACTTTCCATTCGTGAAACAATCGACTGCATGAAGGACCTCGGCATCGAAGTCGTGGCTGCCGCCTGCATTGTTGACCGTTCAGCGGGCAAGGCTGATGTCGGCACGAAGCTGATTTCGCTCGCAGAATATGAAGTTCCAGCCTACTCTGTAGATAAATTGCCGCCGGAGCTTGCTGCAATTCCGGCTGTAAAGCCGGGTAGCCGCAACATTTGACCAAGCAGGACTGAGGCTTTCAACACGCAGTGGGGGAGGCATGCACCCCTGCGGCGAAATTCCGCTTTGCGGGATGCGTTTTAGTTGCCTATTTTAGGATGGCCGCAAGGAGGTTCTTTCGGCTTCCACAAACAGGATCCCATCGTGAGTTTAGCGCCTATCATATTCGATCCCAGATCGCCTTATCGTGCGCCATGTGGAGTGTGTGTGGATTGCGATGTCCGGCGCACGGCGGTTTGTGCTGCGCTGGATGATGGCGACCTTGGCGCTCTTGAGGCGATCATGACCTCCAAGCGTCTTGATGCCAATGAGCTGCTTGTGGAAGAAGGCGAGCCGAAGCGCCGCGTCTTCAGCCTGACCTCGGGCATGCTGCGCATCTACACATCGCTTCCAGATGGGCGTCGGCAGATCGCGGGTTTCCTGTTTCCCGGCGACTATCTCGGTCTGGCTGATGACGAGACCTATTCCCAGTCAGCCGAGGCCGTAGTGCCATCGGTTTTGTGCGCTTTCTCCACCAAGGAGATGGATGATCTGATGGAGCGTTTTCCGAAGTTGAAGGAACGCCTGCATCAGATGACCCGGGCAGCCCTTCGTACGGCACGCGACAATCAGCTCGTGCTTGGGCGCCTCGCACCGGTGGAAAAGCTTGCGAGCTTTCTTCTGGTTTTGTCGGCTCGGGCCGAGAAGCGCGGAGAGAAGCCCAATCCGGTTCATCTATCAATGAATCGCACCGATATTGCTGACTATCTCGGTTTGACGATTGAAACCGTCAGCCGCAGCTTCACCAAGCTGAAGACCCAGGGGCTGATCCAGTTGCTTGACGCCAATACGGTGGAAATCCTGTCGCGTCGCTCGCTGTCTGCCGTTGCCGGGATGGACCCGGAAAGCCTCTGAATTCAAGCCGTCACCCCTAAAAGCCGGGTGTATTTCCGTTGATTCAAATCAATGCAGCGGCCGGTAGGGCAGCCTATTTTTAATCATCGAGATTGATGCGATCTGCATCAGAGCGCCGTGCGTCTGTGAACGCACAAAGGACGCTCTGAGCCGATCAGTTCAGACATCGAGCTTTCCGAAAATTGTACTTGATTTTCGGGCCGATGCTGGGATCGCGCCGTTCAAAATGGGGAAAACAGGTGCTGTTGTGGCTGGGAATTGCAATATCGGCTGTCATGCATGCGGGCTTCCTTGCCGCATCATGCCGTCTTGCCCTGCGGAATGTCGCCCTGGTTCGGGTGCGCGTATATCCGGAAGGGCCTCGCCGGAGCGACCAACGCTTAAGGTGGACGCGCTATGCATGAAGAAGCGATAAGACGCTACGCAGCGTTGGCCGTACCCAGATATACGTCTTTTCCGACTGCTGCAGACTTTGTACCGATCGGAGCTGAGACGACGCATCGTTGGTTGCGCCAAATCGGACCGGAAGAAAGTGTCTCCCTTTACATTCACGTCCCTTATTGTCGGCAGCTCTGCCATTATTGCGGCTGCCACGCAAAAATGGCCGTGCGCAATGACGTGGTCGAAAATTTCTGCACCTCGCTGCTGAACGAAATCGAAACGGTGAGCAAGAGTCTGACCACGCGACCCAGTGTGGTCCATCTTCATTGGGGCGGCGGGACACCTTCCATTTTGAACCCGCGCCAGTTTACCAGTATTCTGGCCGCTCTGCGCATCGCGTTTGATTTTGCGCCTGATATGGAGCACGCTATTGAGCTTGACCCGCGCACAGTCACGCCGCAACTGGCCCAAACGCTTGCTCTTATGGGGGTTAATCGCGCTAGCCTAGGCGTACAGGATGTTGATGCTGAAGTCCAAAAAGCTATCGGCCGAATACAGCCAATAGAAACAGTTGCCAAGGCAGCCAGCCTTCTGCGCGAAGTCGGCATTAATCGTCTCAACTTCGATCTTATCTACGGCTTGCCGTTGCAAACTGTCGAGACGCTGCGCGAGACTTGCGAAAAAGTTGCAGTCCTCAAGCCGGACCGCGTCGCCTGCTATGGCTATGCCCATCTTCCACAACGGCGCGCCAATCAGCGCTTGATCGATGCAAGCCTTTTGCCAGATGCTGACGAACGCTTTGCACAGGCGCGTGTGGTTGCGGACAGCTTCATCGGTTTCGGCTATGAGCCGGTGGGGATCGATCACTATGCATTGCCGGATGACAATCTGGCTATCGCTGCGCGCAACGGAACGCTTCATCGTAATTTCCAAGGCTATACGGATGATCGTTGCCAGACATTGATTGGTCTCGGACCGTCATCGATTTCGCAGTTTCCCAGCGGCTATGCTCAGAATATCTCGGATGTGAAGCAATATTCCAAACGTGTTGAGGCGGGTGAACTGGCAACTGTTCGCGGCTATGCGATGCGCGAGAGCGACCGTATCCGTGCTGGTATTATCACAGCTCTGATGTGCAACTTCCGGGTCGATCTGAACGCCACAGCACCCGGCGTGGAGTTTTCTGATGAACTGGCCTTGTTGCGCCCTCTGGTGGCTGACGGGCTGGTGGAAGTTCGCAGCGGTGTTATCAGCGCAACAAACGACGGTAAGCCGCTTATCCGTCTGGTCGCGGCTGCTTTCGATGAATTTCGCAGGGAAACGATGCACGGCTTCAGTTTCGCCGTCTGAGCTTGCGTTGGAACAAAGAGATAGAGCGAAAAATACTCTATCAAGAGAATGCTGCTGCACCGGGCCGTCAAAAGGTCAGTGGCATGGGAGCACCGCCGTTGGGGGACGTGCGGTGCTCCACTATTTTAAGCACAGCCCGGAAACTTGAAATGCTTTCGGGCTGTGCGTTCTTTAAATGCGTCAGAACTTGCGGTTCTTTTCCAGCTTAGGCAGGAAAATCGTCAGTAGCCCGAGCAGCGGCAAATACGAGCAGATATTGTAAACATACTCGATTCCCTTGTGATCGGCGACAACACCGAGAACGGCGGCTGCGATGCCAGCCATGCCAAAAGCAAAGCCGAAGAACAGGCCCGACACCATGCCGACACGTCCCGGCAGCAGTTCCTGCGCGAACACTACGATTGCCGGGAAGGCTGAGGCGAGAATCAGGCCAATGATAACCGTCAGGATCGCTGTCATTTCCAGGTTCGCATAGGGTAGGGCAAGTGTGAACGGCAGGACACCGAGGATTGATGCCCAGATCACCTTGCGCGCACCGATCCTGTCACCAATCGGACCTCCGATGATCGTGCCCGCAGCGACTGCACCGAGGAACAGGAACAGAAGCAGTTGCGATGCCTGCACCGTCACGCCGAAATGGCTGATGGTGTAGAAGGTATAGTAGCTCGTCAGGCTGGCCATGTAGATGTACTTGGTGAAAACGAGCATCGCCAGAACACCGACGGACACCAGAACCTTGTTGCGTGGAAGCGGAAGGGTCTTGTCCGGCTTTGCTTTGCTGGCATTGGCAATCCGGTAGCGGTTATACCAGTTGCTGACATACCAGAGCAGCATCATGCCGATCAGTGCTGCAACGGAGAACCAAGACACGCTGATCTGGCCGAAAGGCAGAACGATGAATGCTGCCAGTAGAGGACCGATCGACGAGCCGAAATTGCCGCCCACCTGAAACAGGGATTGCGCAAAGCCATGACGCCCGCCGGAAGCAAGACGTGCCACACGGGCCGCTTCCGGGTGAAATACGGACGAGCCGAAGCCAACAAAGGCCGCACCGAGAAGCAGGATCGAATAATGATGCGCTGTCGCCAGAAAGACGAGCCCGACAAGTGTGCACCCCATGCCAAAAGGCAGGGAATAGGGCATTGGCTTGCGGTCGGTATAAATGCCGACAAGCGGCTGGAGGATTGATGCCGTCATCTGGAAGGTGAATGTCAAAAGACCGATCTGCCAGAATGACAGGCTGTAATTGTCCTTCAGCATCGGATAGATGGCCGGAAGGAGCGACTGCATCATGTCGTTCAGAAAGTGGCCCATGCTGGTGGCCAGAATAATGGCGAGGACAGTATTGTCCGCGCCGCTGTTTGATGGCTGCTGTGCAGCGCTCATGCTCATACTAATACTCCGAAGATGAAAGCCGGTCTTCAGGCGTATTTCCTGCAGATATTATCCAAGCACAGGAAATAAGGCACTCAGGGAAATTACGGTGTGTTGATGAGAAGCCGGCGAAAATTTGCGAATTCGGCGTTTGGACAGGCTGCTTACCTCTTCAAACATCAAACTCGTTCCGCCAGCGAATGTCGCGACCCATTCTCAGCAAGTCATTAATAGGACTATTGCCTCGCGCCCGCTTTCGTGTTTTGGTCCAATAGTTTCGAGAGTGGGCCAATTATAGGGCAGGGAAGCGATGAAACCAAAGTCTCCGCGAGGGCTTTTATTGCCGGGGAGCGAGGAACTGCAGAAGTTCCACGAACAGCGTATCGCGATGCTGGAAGGCATGAGCGGTCCGGTGATCGCCCTGCCGACGCGCTACCCGGACGGCTATTTTGTGCCGCGCCATCGTCACACCCGCGCACAGCTTCTCTGCGCCTCGCAAGGTGTGGTTCTGGTGACGACGGATGCGGGACGCTGGATGATTCCAAGTGACCACGCCATGTGGATACCGGCAGGTGTGGAGCATTCGGTTGAGATTCTCGGTGAAGTCTATATGCGGTCGATCTATATCTGCGTCGACGTCGTGTCGGGTGTGCCGGATTATCTTCATGTGGTTGGGCTTACCGATCTCATGCGATGCCTGATCTCCGACGCAACTGCGCAAGACAGCACGCCGGAGCCGGATAGCCGCGATGCATTGGTGATCGAGCTTATTCTGCGGGATCTCCACACATTGCCGCAACGCTCTCTCGGGTTGCCTTTTCCATCTGATCCGCGTTTGCAGAAACTATGTCGTGAATTCGTGAAAAAGCCTTCTTCGCGCGCCACTATTGATGAATGGGCGAGCAGGATGGCGATGAGCAGACGCTCATTCACCCGACATTTCCAGCGGGAAACCGGAGTAAGCCTTTCAGTCTGGCGCCAGCAGGCATGTCTGTTCGCCGCGGTGCCCCGTCTCAGCGAAGGGGAGCCGGTAACGAGCGTGGCACTGGATTTGGGTTATGACAGCGTTTCCGCTTTCACGACGATGTTCCGCAGGATGCTTGGCGTTTCGCCGCGGTTTTATTTACCGAGGCTGGACACTGCTCCGTTTGAGCGCAGCGATAGCGCGGCAGCTTTGGCCGAATAATAACAATTGTGTCCACGATGAGAGAGCATTAATAGAAGCGCATGCTGTTTCAACGCCGTCATCCTCCGACCAGAAAAGAGCGTTTAAGGCTTCTGGTCTGGCCGCGCCGCTCCTTCTCCCGTTCCTTCCGGTACGGTGGAAAGCGGATTCTACGCATCACGGCCTCGCCTCATGCTGTCGCAGCTGGTCTGGCCGTTGGCGTGTTTTCGGCGTTTACGCCTTTCTTCGGCTTCCATCTCATCATCGCAATCGTGCTGGCTTATTTCCTTGCCGGCAACATTGCTGCTGCAGCGCTTGGAACGACACTTGCCAATCCTTTGACCTTGCCATTTATCTGGGGTAGCACGTTCGAGCTTGGTCGCTTCATCATGAATGGCAGTATCGATAATGCTCCGCCGGTTCATTTCGGGCGGGCGCTCGAAACCATGCACTTCGATGAAATCTGGACCCCGCTTCTGAAGCCAATGCTGTTCGGCTCTACGATTCTGGGCGCTGTGTTCGCTGTCGTGGTTTATTTCGTTACCCGGTTTGCCATTTCGGCTTTCCGTCGCCGCCGTATCGAACGGCTTGCGGAAAAGCATCGCCTGCACCGCGAGCAGGAGCTTCAGAAAATATGATTGTCGGCATAGGCAGCGACCTTATCGATATTCGCCGTGTCGAAAGTACTCTCGAGCGACATGGTGACCGTTTCCGCAATCGCGTCTTCACAGAGATCGAGCAGAAAAAGTCGGAAGGACGCAAGCAACGTGCGGCGTCTTATGCAAAGCGCTTCGCTGCAAAGGAAGCCTGTGCGAAGGCGCTCGGAACCGGTATCGCGCAAGGTGTTTTCTGGCGGGATATGGGGGTGGTCAACGCTCCTTCCGGAAAGCCCACAATGCATTTGACCGGCGGTGCGGCGAAACAGTTGCAGAAACTGTTGCCCGCCGGAACACGCGCTGCCATACATCTGACAATTACCGATGATTTTCCTCTCGCGCAGGCCTTCGTCATCATCGAAGCCCTGCCTGAGACGAAATAATTGTGATTGTGAGAGGTAAACTCCTGCTCATAATCGTGCGATAAACCGGCGTTCTGCCGGCGGCCTGATTGCGTCATGCTTTCATAGTCGTTATTAGATCGCGTTATCGGAAGCGGAGATACAATGAGCGTGTCCAGCAAGAGTGAGACAAAGAAATCCGGCGGCCTCGGCGAAACCATCAGCGTTATCGTGCAGGCGCTGCTGCTGGCACTGGTCATTCGCACCCTGCTTTTCCAACCTTTCAGCATACCGTCGGGCTCCATGCGTCCCACGCTTCTGGAAGGCGATTATCTGTTTGTTTCGAAATATGCCTATGGCTATTCGCGCTATTCGCTGCCGTTTGGATTGGATCTGTTTTCAGGTCGAATCTGGAGTGCAGAGCCGAAGCGTGGCGATGTGGTGGTTTTCAAACTGCCGAGTGACCCTTCCATCGATTATATCAAGCGCGTGATCGGCCTGCCGGGGGACCGCGTGCAGATGCGTGGCGGTGTGCTCTATATCAACGATAAGGCAGTCAAGCGTGAACGGATCGGCACGATTGACAATCCCGATGTGACCGAAGTGAACCGACCCGTCGAGGTCTATCGCGAAACATTGCCGGACGGTGTGACCTATGACACGCTCGATCTTGCGCCTAACTCTATCGGTGACGACACGCGCGTCTTCGAGGTTCCTGCCGGTCATTACTTTATGATGGGCGACAATCGTGATAACTCGGCCGATAGCCGGTTCGGTGTCGGCTATGTTCCGTTTGAAAATTTGGTCGGTCGCGCGAACATCATCTTCTTCTCCATTGCTGATAAGGCAAGCCCGCTTGAAATCTGGAAATGGCCGACGGATGTACGCTTTGGCCGACTGTTGAGTTCAGTGAATGCTGCGCCGCATACGGCCGTAACCGGAAACTGAAATGGCTTCGGCAAATCAGGCAGCAGCAATTCTGGAGGAGCGCACCGGACACCGTTTTCTCAATCTGAAACGGCTGGATCGTGCGCTCACCCACTCAAGTGTGCAGGCGCCATCGCGCGCAAATTATGAGCGTCTCGAATTTCTTGGCGACCGCGTCCTCGGACTGACCGTCGCGGAGATGCTGTTCGACGAATTTCCCGAAGCCTCCGAAGGTGAACTGTCTGTTCGTCTTAATGCGCTGGTGAATGCAGAAACCTGTGCGGCGATCGCCGATGAGATCGGCCTTGCCGATCTCATTCACACCGGCTCCGATATCAAGTCGCTGAATGACAAACGCCTTTTGAACGTGCGGGCCGATGTCGTAGAGGCGCTGATTGCCACGATCTATCTCGATGGCGGACTGGAGGCAGTACGGCCTTTCGTCAAGCGCTACTGGGAAAAGAGGTCCCTGCAAACGGGTGCCGCTCGCCGTGACGCGAAGACCGAGTTGCAGGAATGGGCGCATCAGCAGGGCAATGTCCATCCTTCCTACTCCATCGTCGGCCGTACCGGTCCAGACCATGATCCGCTGTTTACGGTGGAGGTTACGGTGAAGGGCTTTGCCACGGAAACGGGCGAGGGGCGTTCGAAAAGAATAGCCGAGCAGAACGCGGCGGAAGCGATGCTTTATCGTGAAGGCGTCTGGAAGCGCGACAATTCCGGTTGATGCAAGAGTTGGCGTTTTTTAAATCGAGATCGGTTATAGTTAGTCCAATATGATATGTCGCTTTCATCCGCGATTGTGTCGTATCTGGAATGCCGTGCGCAGGGGACGGCGGTGTTCTGAAGTGAAATATCGTCTGGAAGGATAAACAATGAACAATCGGACGACGCCGGCTGACGGCGAAAACGAAGCCGGCCAGACCCGGTCCGGCTTCGTGGCGTTGATCGGGGCGCCAAACGCGGGGAAATCCACGCTGGTTAACCAGCTTGTGGGAACGAAAGTTTCTATCGTCACGCATAAGGTGCAGACGACACGCGCCCTTGTGCGCGGCATATTTATTGAGGGGCAGGCGCAGATCGTTCTGGTCGACACGCCCGGCATTTTTAGGCCGAAGCGCAGGCTCGACCGCGCCATGGTCACAACGGCCTGGGGCGGTGCGAAGGACGCCGACATCATTCTTGTTCTTCTCGATTCGCAAGGTGGCCTGAACGAGAACGCCGAAGCGCTGCTTGCCAGTATGAAGGATGTGCGCCAGAAAAAGGTTCTGGTGCTCAACAAGGTCGACCGTGTCGATCCGCCAGTCCTGCTGGATCTTGCGCGCAAGGCCAATGAGCGGGTTGCATTCGACCAGACTTTCATGATCTCAGCGCTGAACGGATCTGGCTGCAAGGACCTTGCAAAGTACCTGGCCGAAAGCGTACCGAATGGCCCTCGGTATTATCCAGAAGACCAGATTTCCGACATGCCGATGCGGCAGCTTGCAGCCGAAATCACGCGCGAAAAACTCTATCTGCGCCTGCACGAGGAACTGCCTTACTCGTCGACGGTGGAAACCGAGCGCTGGGAAGAGCGCAAGGATGGATCGGTCCGCATAGAGCAGGTGATCTATGTCGAGCGCGAAAGCCAGAAGAAGATCGTGCTCGGTCACAAGGGCGAGACGATCAAGGCAATCGGGCAATCCGCACGTAAGGAAATCGCCGAGATACTGGAACAAACGGTTCATCTCTTCCTTTTCGTGAAAGTGCGTGAGAACTGGGGCAATGACCCGGAACGTTATCGCGAAATGGGTCTTGATTTTCCGACCTAATTCATAAAGCTGGCGGCCATGGAATGGCGCGATGAAGGCATAATTCTCGGGACACGACGCCATGGCGAGACAAGCGCCATCGTGGAAGTGATGACCCGTGAGCATGGCCGCCATATGGGTATGGTGCGCGGCGGGCGATCCCGTCGCATGCAGCCTTTGTTGCAGCCGGGCAATCATGTGGATGTCACATGGTGGGCGCGGCTGGATGAGCATATGGGCAGCTTTACCATCGAACCGCTGGAATTCGCTGCCGCGCGCCTCATCGAAACACCGGTGGCATTATACGGCATTCAATTGGTGGCTTCCCATTTGCGCCTGTTGCCGGAACGCGATCCGCATCGCGGTCTTTATGAGACGTTACGGCTCATCATTGAACATTTTGACGATCCGCTGGCCTCTGGCGAATTGCTGTTGCGTTTTGAAGTCATGATGCTTGAAGAGCTGGGCTTCGGCCTCGATCTCAAGGAATGCGCAGCAACAGGGCTCAAGGAAGACCTGATCTATGTGTCGCCGAAATCCGGGCGTGCCGTCTGTCGTGATGCGGGCGCGCCCTGGGCCGACAAGCTTCTGGTTCTGCCGGGTTTTGTCAACAACACGGCCGTTCGTGCAACGTCTTATGACGACATCGATCATGCCTTCACGATGACGGGTTATTTCCTGATGCGGCATGTATGGGAGCCGCGCGCTGTGACGCCGCCTGACGCACGCGGCGGGTTTTTGAATGCCCTCGGGCGGGCAATCAACATCCAACCGGCAAGCTGAAAACCTCGCCTTCAAACGCATCCGCTCCACGCCCAATCGCGCGTATAGCCGCAACCATCCGCCCTTGACGTCCCAGAACTTCGTCAGCGAGCGATATGAGTCGTAAATTTGGCGTCGCGGATGGCGAGAGGCTGCGAACAAGCCCGGCAAGTTCGCTTTCATCGAATGCAGGGTTCACAGCAGATGCCATGATATAAGCCGTAGCCGTGGAACGGGAAATACCGGCATAACAGTGGATGAGCAAAGGCGTATCCATGGACCAGCCCTTCGCGAAGTCCAGAAGCGCCTGCACGTGACTTTCATCGGGTGCAACCAATCCGGCGCGCGGTTCAACAATATCATTGAATGTGAGTGACAGACGGACGGCATCAAAGCCGTCGGGCAGAGCCGCCGGTTCTTCGCTTCCAAGCGTCACGACATGGCTGGGCTGGTGCAACGCGAGTTGCGTCGCAAGTTGGGACAAGGGCGTGACAACAATCCGACTCATCAGCCGTGCCGTGTTTTTTCCAGTATCGCAAACCGTGCAAGGAAATCCTTCTGCACGTCCTGCGTGGGTCGCGGTGTTATATCAAGTCCTGTCGGATCGAAACCGCGCGGACGCCCGAAATATTTGACGGCCTCAGTCTCTGTAAAACCGGCAAGTCGCGTGGCTTCAAAGAACGCGGCAACCTGATCGGCACGCTTGATTAGCGTCTTGACTTGGGCGGGAACGGTTATCGGCAGCGAAAAACGCAGATGAATAGCGTTCTCCAGCCGCGTTTCGATGATCTTGTAGTTGCCGCCCATCACCGCCTTAAAAGGTGAGATCATGTCACCGATCACATATTCCGGTGCATCGTGCAGGAGTGACAATAGCTGCCATTCAATACTTGCATCCTGCACCAGCCGGTTGAATATCTGGTCAACAAGCAGCGAATGCTGCGCGACCGAAAATGCGTGTTCGCCGACTGTCTGTCCGTTCCACCGCGCAACACGGGCGAGGCCATGAGCAATATCTTCGATTTCAATATCGAGCGGTGACGGGTCGAGCAGGTCGAGACGCCGTCCCGACAACATGCGTTGCCAGGCACGCGTCTTGCCGGAAGATCGGTCGGCGCTGGCCATTAGGCGTTACCTGCTTCCGCTTCCGGGAATCCAAACCGCACGTGAGGCGGTAAGGTGAGCGTTACAGGTGTCCCTCCCGCCAGTATGATACCACCTGCATCCATCGCATCCTTGACTCGATCAATGCGCACAAGTGCGATGCCGATCATGTCAGCGGAACTACCCATCGTTCCGACCTCGCGCCCATCGACGGTGAGAGGCGTACCCATTGGCGGGAGAGTTCCCCCGGAACGAGCCACCAGGACGCGCCGCCGCGCCGTACCACGATGCTGCATGCGTGACACGACTTCCTGACCGATGAAACAGCCTTTCGGAAAAGACACGCCGCCGGACTGGTCGAAATTGACGTCATGCGGGAAGACGTCATTGTAACCGAAATCCGCTTCGCCTTCCGCTATGCCATACTCCGCGCGCAGCTTCGTCCAAGCGCTTTCGTCGGTTGTGCCGTCTGCCTGACCATAAATCCGGTAAACGTTCAGTTCGGTTGGAAAGCGACTGTCCCGCTTGATTGAATCATTGTGTGAAGAATGTGATTCAGTTTGCCAGGAGACACTGACAAGCGATTCTGGCAATTGTGCTATTTCGGCCTTCGCGCGCAGCTTGTAGAGGGTGATGCGCTTGACGAAATCGGCGGCGATGCCTGCCGGGAGATCGAAACGCAAACCGCCATCAATGCGTGAAACGAGAAAATCGAACAGGATTTTTCCTTGTGGAGCGAGCAATGCTCCCGGTTTCAGATCGTCCGGTCCGAGCTTGTCGAGATCGGTTGTTATCACGGCCTGCAGAAATTTTTCCGCGTCGTCGCCCGTGATGTGAACCAAAGCCCTGTTTGAAAGATTTACCGTTTCCACTGCCGTCGTCATCGCTTCGTCCTTGCCTTTCGCGCCCTCGTTACGTAAGCCCCAATGGGAAGGCTCGCAAGTCCTATCAATCTGGCAGGAGACAACTATGGCCGAAACATTCGATACGATTTTGAAGGGTGCAACCATCGTCAATCACGACGGTATAGGCCAACGCGACATCGGTATTCGTAATGGCCGCATCGCTGCCATAGGCTCTCTTTCCACACATATGGCAGGTGAGGTGATTGACTGCACGGGCCTGCATATTCTGCCCGGCGTGGTGGATAGTCAGGTCCATTTCCGCGAGCCAGGCCTTGAACACAAGGAAGATCTCGAAACCGGCTCACGTGCAGCCGTTCTGGGTGGGGTCACGTCAGTTTTCGAGATGCCGAATACCAAGCCCCTTACCACTTCCGCTGATGCGCTCGAAGACAAGATTCGTCGCGGCCGTCATCGCATGCACTGCGACTTTGCTTTCTGGGTTGGCGGCACGCGCGACAATGCGAAGGATGTTGCTGAGTTGGAGCGCTTGCCCGGTGCGGCGGGTATCAAGGTTTTCATGGGATCGTCCACCGGCGATCTGCTTGTTGAAGACGATGACGGTGTCCGCTCAATCCTGAAGAACACCCGTCGCCGCGCGGCCTTCCACTCCGAAGACGAGTTCCGGCTGAAGGAACGTGAAGGTCTGCGCGTTCAGGGCGATCCGTCCAGCCATCCGGTCTGGCGTGATGAAACTGCGGCGCTTCAGTGCACGGAACGGCTTGTTCGCATTGCGCGAGATACCGGCGCCCGCATTCATGTGTTGCATATCTCTACTGCCGAAGAAATCGACTTTCTGAAGGATCACAAGGATGTCGCGACGTGTGAAGCAACGCCGCATCATCTCACTTTGTCAGCAGATGACTACAAGACGCTCGGCAATCTTATCCAAATGAACCCGCCCGTCCGTGACAAGCGCCACCGAGATGGGGTTTGGAAGGGTATCGATCAAGGTATTGTCGATGTGCTCGGCTCTGACCATGCGCCGCATACGCTGGAAGAAAAGCAGAAGCCTTATCCGGCTTCCCCCTCTGGCATGACCGGTGTGCAGACGCTGGTGCCGATCATGCTCGATCATGTCAATGCGGGCAGGCTCACGCTGGAGCGCTTCGTTGATCTTTCAAGCCATGGCCCGAACCGCATTTTTGGCATGGCCCGCAAGGGGCGTATCGCAGTCGGTTATGATGCCGATCTGACCATCGTGGATATGAAGCGGCGCGAAACGATTACGCATGAGCAGGCCGGTTCAAAAGCTGGCTGGACCCCTTATAATGGCAAGACCGTTACTGGATGGCCAATTGGCACTTTCGTGCGCGGCATCAAGGTAATGTGGGAAGCGGAAATCGTGAACGCTAACAAGGGCGAGCCGGTTGAGTTTCTCGAGGCTCTGCCGCATCGGTGAAGGCCGCTACATGTTCGTCGTCACCTTGATCTACCTCAAGCCTCTTGAAGAGATCGAGAGGCATCTTCAGGCGCATCGAGAGTTTCTGGACAGGCAATATGCCGATTGCGTTTTTCTGGCATCCGGGCCGAAAAACCCAAGAGACGGCGGTGTGATTCTCGCAAGCGGTAAAGTCAGCAAGAGCGAGCTGGACGCAATACTGAGGTTTGATCCTTTCAGGCAACACGGACTGGCAACTTATGACGTCATTGAGTTTACCCCAGTGAAGTCTGTGCCTTCTCTCGATGGTTTTCTCTAGGGCGAAGAACTGGTTACGTATTGGCGTGATTTGTCCGCTGATTGTCCGTAAGCGGGCTTTCGGCGCCAATTGCAAAGTGTAATTTCCCCCTATAGTCTTTTTATAGGGAGATCAAAAATGTCCGATCAAGCTACAGCATTGCTGGTTATCGATGCTCAGGAATCCTTCCGCCACAGGCCTTACTACCGGGACGAGGAGGTTGGCGCCTATATGGAACGCCAGCAGGCGCTGATCGATGGTGCCAAGCGCGCCGGTATTCCGGTGGTGCAGATTTTTCATGTCGAGAATGAGGGGCCGTTCTCAGAATCGTCAGGTTTGGTGAAGGCAATTTCGCCACTCTTGATTGAACCAGATGCAGTGTTCCGCAAGCATCGCCATAGTGCTCTGGTCGGAAGCGGACTTAATGTCTGGTTGGTTGCGAATGGCATCCGTCGCGTGCTGGTTTCCGGTATCCGCACTGAGCAATGCTGCGAGACCACAACACGGCAGGCATCCGATTTTGGATATCTTGTTGATTTCGTCAGTGAAGCGACATTGACCTTTCCTATGACCGACGCAAGCGGCCACGAGTGGAGCGCTGCCGATATCAAGGCGCGCACCGAGCTTGTTCTGGCCAATCGCTTTGCCCGTATTGTAACCGTGGAACAGGCGCTCGCAACGTCTGGAGAACGGAAGGCAGCATGAACGACCAGGCGGACATTGTCCGGTTAGTTCCGGTTTATGTCGTTATTCCGCCACGCGTGCTTTTGCTCGACGTGGCGGGGCCGCTTGAGGTCTTGCGCAAGGCAAATCTTGAACAGCATAAGGTGCGTTTCGACGTTCGCTATATAGGGCCCAGCCAAACTGTGCTCAGTTCCATAGGCTTGCCAGTGGCGGGGGTGGAGCCTTTGCCCGAAGTGTTGCCCGATGAGGCGCTGGTCATTGTTTCGGGTTCGGCTGACGTTCCGCTTGGAAATGCGGAAACCGACCGGTGCGCCGATGCCATCCTGGAAAAAGAAATCGTCGTATGGCTTCGCCGGATAGTCTGCCCTGGCGTGCGGCTCGTGACGATCTGTTCCGGTGCGCTGCTCGCAGCGCGTGCCGGGCTTCTCGATGGCTATTCCTGTACCACTCACCATCTGGCGCTCGGTGAACTCGAACAGTTGGCCCCCACAGCGCGTGTCCATCAAAACAGGCTCTTCGTCGAAGATGGTGAGCGGTTGACGAGTGCGGGCATCACCGCAGGCATCGATTTAATGCTGCACATCGTTGCGGGGCTGACCGATCACGCCACGGCGCTGGCCGTCGCGCGCTATCTGGTTGTCTATTTGAGGCGCAGTGGCAATGACCCGCAACTATCGCCCTGGCTTGAAGGGCGAAATCATATGAACCCGGTCGTACATCGTGCACAGGATGCCATAGCACACGATCCGGCAGCGGATTGGTCGGTGGAAAGACTGGCCAGTATTGGCGGGGCGAGCCCGCGCAACTTCTCGCGCCTGTTCAATGAATATGCCGGAATGACGGTGACGGATTATGTGAATCGGCTCAAGATCAGCCTGGCGCGAGAGATGCTTCTAAATTCAGAGCTTGATATCGAGAATGTTGCGACGCAGGCAGGTTTTGCTTCTGCGCGGCAGTTCCGCCGGGTCTGGCAGCGCATCTACAAGGAACCACCGAGCCGGCTTCGCCTTGGGTGGTGATTACTCCCCCGCCGTGAAAAAGCGCCAGCTGCCGTCTGGCCCGATACCGATACTATAGAAGATATAGCCGCCTGCCTTCTTCATATCCTCAAAATCACCGGCAGTGACGACCTGGAAGAGTTCCACGATCTGTGGCGGCGTCAGCTTGTCGAGCGGCATGGCGTAGAAATAGGGCCAGACATAGACCTCGTTCTCCGTGCCTGCATTTAGGTGCACATAACCTGTCTCCAGAAGATCTGCGATGATTGCGAGAACTTCCCGACCGGCTTCATCGCCGGAGAGCGACTTCAGAAAGTCGATAACGTCTTCCTCGTGATCTTCCAGCGAGAGCTGCGTGGCTTTGTCCTCGACGCCGAGAAGCGGTCTCAGCCGCTCAATGTCCCCGGAGCGGGCGGCATCCAACATGCGCTCGCGTGTCAATTTCACAGGCTCTGGCAGCTTGTCGAAATCGCGATGGATTTCTGGAAGAGGTTTCGAGGCAAAAGCCGGAACAGGCGCGCTGTCGGGTGAGAGCTTAGGCACCGCGCCGAGGGGGGCACCGGGCAGGGGAATGGGAGAAAAGTTGTCGCCTTCATCGGCATCCGTACGGGCACTTGGCCGTTGCAGGAAATCCGTCTGATCTGCCAGTGCGATTTCGAGGGAAGTCGCAGCTTTGGCGGGCAAGGCGATGCCACAGGCAAGAAACATCACTGCCAATAAAATTCGGAGCGAGGTGGAAATCCTGATGGGAAATGACATTGGGCGCAAGAGGGAAGGGACGCCGGGAGGAAACCGCTGCGCCGGTCGGGTCCCGCGACCGGCGTTCTGTCGATGCTATTGAAGAATGCGTTGCGGCAGAAAGTTTCCGGCTATGATCTGTTCGCGCATTTTTTCGATCAGTTCCAGTGCACAGTCGTCCCCGGCTTCGCGGATCAGTTCGGTAAGCGCTGTCGTGAAGGCTGCCTCGGCAAGGATCTCCGGTTCGATACCTTCGGATATACCGTCAGCCCAGGCCTCGTTATGATATTCGATGGCGACGAGCTTCTTCTCGCGCGCGATCATTTCGTCCAAATCGGCCGGTGCATGTTCCATAGACTTCATCCTGGCTTTCGCCTTTCTGTTGCACTGTTGGTGTCTCACCGTTTCGCGGGAGCTCAACCAAGTGGCAACGTGACTGCCTTCTTAAAACAGTGTTAACAGATTATCACGGATTTGAACGAACTAATCCCGTCAATCCGCACAAGAGTGTATGATTGGTTAATTTCCATAGCGTGAGATGATCTCGCTCGACAAGTTCTCACCTTCCTTCATGTAGCGATCAATCGCCGCAAGCGCCGAAGGGGTGCAGCGGGTATAATTGTCGCTGAACACGCGATATCCGTGATTGAAGCTTGAAATGAGCCGCACCCGTTCGGCTTCGGAAGGCTTTTCTGCTGACACAATCGCGTTCATCTGATCACGCCATTCGCTCCCAGCTTCACCACACAGGTTGCGCAAATAATGCAGCGAGCCGAGAATTTCGGCGAGCCGCAACATCTTCCCTTCATAGGGCGCGTCTTGAGCGAAAGCCGGAGACGCCGTCCCGACCCAGAGAGCGATCGAGAAGCAGATAGCCGGTCGAAAAAACGGAATGTTTTTCAATCGAAAACCTCTCACCTGAAAATGAGCTATTGCCAAAAATCGGGGCCGCTTCAAGGCAGATTGCTAAACAGGATTAATAACCGAACGTTCGTCTTCATTCTCCGCCACCGCACGGGCGACATCGAGTGTGCTGTCCGTCACCTTTGCCAAGGCCATTTCTTCGACCGTCAGCCAGTGAATGGATGCAGCGTCATCTCCGGGGGCTTCCTGACCAGAAACCTGCCAGGCCCTAAAGACCGACAGATAATAGCTTCTGTCATAGGCATTTCCTTCAAGCGCCAGATCTACGGTTATGACGTGCGCCAGCGACTTTGCATAAAGTGCAGTTTCTTCCTTGAGTTCGCGGATCGCGGCTTGTTCCGGCGTTTCGCCCGCTTCGATACTGCCGCCTGGAAAAGCAAGCCAGCCTTTCCATGGCTCTTTTCCACGCTCGACCAGAAGAAAGCGCCCTTCGCGTCGGCAGATCAGCGATACACCATGAACCTTCGCAGGAATCGGAAGTACGGGAACTGTTTTCATCATGCTCTAGCTATGATCGTGCAGACACCGGTTGGCAATGGAAAAGCACCCCTTGACCGGCGTCGGAAAACACTAAACATGCGTGCCATGTGTGGACGTTTTTCATTGACTGCAAGCCGGGAAGAACTGGAAGCTTTCGTGGCCGCATTGATCGCAGAGGATTTTCCTCCACGATATAACATCGCGCCGACCCAACCAATATTGACCATCATCGGCGGGGAAACGCCGCCGCCGGGAAGCAACAGGCCGGATCGGGTCGGATTGCTGGTGCGCTGGGGATTTGTCCCGTCATGGGTGAAAGACCCGAATGACTGGCCGCTGATGTTCAACATCCGCTCCGAGACGGCTGCGGAGAAGAATTCGTTCCGCGCAGCGCTGAACCACCGGCGCGCCTTGATTCCGGCATCGGGTTTTTATGAGTGGCGTCGCGAGGGAAAGAACAAGGCACAAGCCTATTGGGTGCGTCCGCGTACGGGCGGCATCGTCGCTTTTGGCGGGCTAATCGAGACATGGAGCAGTGCGGACGGATCACAGATCGACACGGGAGGCATACTGACGACGAGCGCCAATGACCTGTTGCGGCCGATCCATGAACGGATGCCGGTTGTCGTGCAGCCGGAAGACTTTGCCCGCTGGCTGGACTGCAAGCGTTTCCTGCCTCGCGAAGTGGCGGATATCATGCGTCCGGCCCAAGACGATTTGTTTGAAGCTATTCCAATATCGGACAAAGTAAACAAGGTCGCCAATACAACGCCCGACTTGCAGGATCGTGTGGAAGAACAACCTCTTTCGGAGCGCGCGGCGCTCAACCGAAAGGGTAAACCTAAACCCGATCGTGGGCCCGGTGACGGAAATGGCGGCCAGCTTTCGATGTTCTGACAGCGATCGCCAGTCTTGCTCGACTGGCGCTATTTGTTACGCATTTACCGATTTTGATCGCCGAGCCTGTGCGGCTTGGCACTGAACAACATCAGCGCCTTCAGCCTGTCTTCTTGACAGCGAGAATGGAGCGCCGGCGATTGTCGTTGCGACCGTCGCTGCTGCACCGCGTTGCATTCAGCAATGCTGCAACAAGCACGGCAGGCCCGATTTCGCGGTATTTATCAACCAGTCGGTCTTGGCGGGGTTGCAGTTCACTTTTAGACATTGGTCCTTCCTTTCGATAATGCCTGATCACCATTTTGTGATTGATTGAGACCGAATGAAGGCTGTTTGGAGCCGGTTTTGCGGTTTTCCGGTTAACGCTGGAGAGGGGGTTCGCAGGTTGCAAAAATACAACAAGCGCGGCGATCTCACTAAACTATAAGCGGGTCCGCGAAAGTTCTTGACGGAAGCACTCTTGCTGATGATAAGTGCAATCATGAAAACGCCGACCACGATCATTTGTATTTGTGCGATTATTATTGGCTAGCAGCCTGCTGGCCCGGCCGTTTTCGTCTCCCTTTCATAAAAATTGGATGATAACGCCCCGGTCAGTCGGCTGAGGTCAGTTGCGCACTGATTTCAACGATCCTTTGGGGGAATATTTACAATGGCTTATGCGCCGCAACTGCGTCTGTACAACACGCTGACCCGCACGAAAGAGGAGTTTTCCCCTCTCGATGCCGACAATGTGCGCATGTATGTCTGCGGACCGACGGTTTATGACTTCGCGCATATAGGCAATGCGCGTCCGGTAATCGTTTTCGACGTGTTGTTCCGCTTGCTGCGTCATGTCTATGGCGAGGATCATGTCACCTACGCGCGCAACATCACTGACGTCGACGACAAGATCAATGCCCGTGCTACCCGGGATTACCCCGACCTGCCGTTCAACGAAGCAATTCGCCGGGTGACGGAGAGCACAAATGCGCAGTTTCAGGCCGATGTGACGGCACTTGGAAACCTGGCGCCCAGCGTTCAGCCGCGTGCGACAGAACATATGGCCGAGATGCGTGCCATGATCGATCGCCTGGTGAAGCTCGGAGTGGCCTATGTGGCCGAGGATCATGTCCTCTTTTCGCCGTCCGCCATGAACGAGCGCAAGGGGCCGCGCTATGGCGCGCTTGCTCGTCGCTCGCTGGACGAGATGCTGGCGGGGGCTCGCGTCGACGTGGCATCCTACAAACGGGACGAAATGGACTTTGTCTTATGGAAGCCGTCGAAGGAGGGTGAGCCTGGCTGGTCCTCTCCCGCGGGGATCGCGGTATTGGGACGTCCGGGCTGGCATATCGAATGCTCGGCCATGTCGATGGCAAAACTGCTCGAGCCATTTGGCGGTGGCCTGAAATGCGACGATCCTCTGAAGAACCAGTTCGACATTCACGGTGGCGGTATCGATCTCGTCTTTCCCCATCATGAGAACGAGATTGCGCAATCATGCTGCGCATTCGGCACCGAGCGGATGGCAAGCATCTGGATGCATAACGGCTTCTTGCAGGTCGAAGGGCAGAAGATGTCTAAATCGCTCGGCAATTTCATCACCATTCGCGATGTGTTGAACGATGGACTCCCGCAACTGGGTGGGTGGGACGACCCTGATGCGCGTGATCGTTGGGTCGGACTGTCGGCACGCCTGTCGATGCTGCAGACGCATTATCGTGAACCAATCAATTGGACGGCGCAGCGTCTGGCAGAATCTGCCGATGAACTGCACCGGTGGTATGGCTTGCTGCGTGACAGGAGTTTTGAATTGCCGCAAGCGCTGACGGCTGTTGGCGAGGTGGTGGAGGCCCTGTCTGACGATCTGAACAGCTGGACGGCGATCACGGCTTTGCGCAAGGCTTTCAAGGCACAAGATGCCGCCGGTTTGGGCGAGGGAATGGCCCTGCTGGGCCTGTTCGATTCGCATTTCGTCTCTGCTGAAGACATCCCCGTTTTTGCAAAGGCAGTGGTGGACAGCGAAGTGATCGAAACACGCATCGCCGAGCGTCTGCGCTTTATCAATGAGAAGAACTGGGCCGAGGCCGATCGCATTCGCGATGAACTGCTTCAGGAAGGGGTTCAGCTCAAGGATAGCAAGGACCCGGTAACCGGCGAACGCATAACCAACTGGGATGTGGTAGGCTAGCAAGCTTGTGGAGTAGGGAGGACGGTATGACGCTTGATAACAAACCGATCTATACCGGCGGATGCCAGTGCGGTGCGGTGCGCTTTCGTGTGGACGGCGCTATGGGGGCCGCATCGATCTGTCACTGTCGCATGTGCCAGAAAGCGTTTGGCAATTTCTACGCACCGCTGGTCTCGGTAAACGATGCGAAGCTGGAATGGACACGCAGAGAGCCGAAGCGTTTCCGCTCGTCCAATCACGTTCAGCGGGGCTTCTGTCCTGAGTGCGGCACGCCGCTTACCTACGAAGCACCCGACGGGATAGCGCTTGCTATCGGCGCGTTTGATGCGCCGGAGGAAATCGAGCCGACCATTCAATGGGGTATCGAAAAGCAACTGCCCTATGTACCGCAACTTACGAGTCTCCCTGGCTATACAACGGAACGCGACCCGGAAAGCATCGAATTTGTAAGAACGATGATCTCCTATCAGCATCCTGATTACGAAACTGAAAGCTGGCCGCAACAGCAAGATTGACCGGACCGCATACCCACCGACAGGCAGGCACAATGGCACGCGAACGTATCTATATCTACGACACCACTCTGCGGGATGGACAGCAGACCCCTGGGATTGATTTTTCAGTGGAGGACAAGAAGTCGATTGTCGCGCTGCTGGAAGAACTTGGCGTCGATTATGTGGAAGGCGGTTATCCGGGCGCCAACCCGACCGACACGGCCTTTTTCAAGCGTCGCCAGACAGCACGCGCCAAGTTCGCGGCCTTTGGGATGACGAAGCGCGCAGGCGTTTCGGCATCCAACGATCCGGGTCTTTCCAGCTTACTTCAAGCCTCTGCCGATGCCGTCTGTTTCGTTGCGAAGAGCTGGGACTATCACGTCCGTCTTGCACTAGGCTGTACCAACGAGGAAAATTTGGAGTCGATCACGGCTTCTGTCACGGCTGCTCGCATGGCGGGACGGGAAGCGCTGGTCGATTGCGAGCATTTCTTCGACGGATACAAGGCCAACCCCGAATATGCGCTTGCCTGTGCAAAGGCTGCCTATTCTGCAGGCGCACGTTGGGTTGTGCTCTGTGATACGAATGGCGGTACGCAGCCATCGGAAATTGCCGAAATTGTTGCCGCCGTGACGGCTGTAGTTCCGGGCGAGAGCCTTGGCATCCACGCTCATAATGACACCGAGCAGGCGGTAGCCGTCTCGCTCGCGGCCATCGATGCGGGTGTGCGCCATGTGCAAGGGACCCTCAACGGGATTGGAGAGCGTTGCGGCAATGCTAATCTCGTTTCGCTGATCCCGACACTGGCGCTGAAACCCTATTGGGCACAGCGTTTTGAGCTCGGGATCAAGCCGGCCGCGCTGAAAGGGATCACGCGGATCTCGCGCGCCTTCGAGGATATTCTAAACCGACCGCCTATGGAGCAGGCACCTTATACCGGTACTTCCGCATTTGCGACCAAGGCCGGAATCCATGCTTCCGCTTTGCTCAAGGAACCGCAGACCTATGAGCATGTGCCACCGGAAGCAGTTGGCAACAGTCGGCGCGTCATGGTGTCGGATCAGGGCGGGAAGTCCAATTTCATCGCGGAGCTGGAACGCCGTGGTATTCGGGTTGCGAAGGACGATGTCCGTCTGGATACATTGATTGCCGTGGTCAAGGAACGCGAAGCCGAAGGCTATGCCTATGAAGGCGCGGATGCGAGTTTTGAGCTTCTGGCGCGCAACATGCTGACGCCGCAGCCGGAATTCTTCAAGGTCGAATCCTTCCGCTGTCTCGTCGAGCGGCGCTTCGACGCCAACGGTATGTTGAAGACTGTTTCCGAAGCCGTAGTCAAGGTGGAGGTGGACGGCGAGGTTCGCATGTCGGTCGCCGAAGGGCACGGTCCGGTCAACGCGCTGGATATCGCGTTGCGCAAGGATCTTGGTCGTTTTCAGGTCGAGATAGAGGATCTTGAACTGGTCGATTTCAAGGTGCGTATCCTTAATGGCGGTACGGCGGCCATTACGCGCGTCCTGATCGAGTCCGGGGATGCGACTGGCGCCCGCTGGCGCACGGTCGGCGTGTCGGACAATATCATTGACGCATCCTTCCAGGCACTGATGGATTCGGTCAACTACAAGCTGATGAAGAACCGTTCGATGGCCGGACTGGCTGCTGCGGAGTAAAGCCGTCTGTTCACGGCGATTGATGCTTCAATCAGTTTAATTGAATGGATTTTATGGATTGTTGAGCGCATAGCAGGTGAAGTTCGATGCTTCGCATGCTGTAAGTGGCTTGCGACGCCTTCAGTTTCGACTAGGGGAGGGACGCATGTCCGATCAGACCATCACCGATACGCGCCTTTCTGACGGGTCGCGCGGATTTTTGATGGCTATCGGAGCCTATGGGCTCTGGGGCGCCCTGCCATTCTATCTCAAGGCACTCGGTCACATTCCGGCAATGGAAGTCGTGTCGCATCGCGTGATCTGGTCGGTTCCTGTCGCTTTGATGCTTTTGCTGGTTCTGGGGCAGTTCAAGAATATTCTTCATGCTGTTCGCCAGCCGCGCCTGTTGGCGATGGCTGCTATGACCGCCGCGCTCATAACTATCAACTGGTCGATCTATGTCTGGGCCGTTGCTAACAATCAGGTGATGGGGGCTGCCTTGGGTTATTATATCAATCCCTTGTTCAATGTGGTTCTCGGGGGCCTCTTCCTCGGTGAAAGATTGACTAGGGTTCAGTATGTCGCCGTCGGTTTTGCCTTCGCTGCCGTGCTGCTACTGACCGTCAATGCAGGCGGTCTGCCATGGGTATCGCTGGCGTTGCCGCTGACCTTCGGTCTCTACGGTTTCTTCCGTAAATCCTTGCCAATGCCGCCTCTGCAGGGCTTCACGCTTGAGGTTCTCCTTCTATGCATTCCGGCACTGGGCTATGTGTTGTGGCTGGCGGCAACCGGCCAGGACCATTTCTCCACCGGCTCGACGTTTAATGTGTCAATGTTGCTTCTGGCTGGGCCTTTCACGGCCATTCCGCTGATCCTTTATGCCGGTGGCGCGAAGCTTTTGCGCTACACGACGCTAGGCCTCATGCAGTACATGACACCGACGATGCTGTTTTTCTTTGCGATCTTCATCTTCCACGAACCGTTTTCAAGTGCACAGCTGGGGGCATTCGCGCTGATCTGGGCAGGGCTTGCGCTCTATACTTGGTCAATTTTGGTTGAACACCGCCGGGGGCGGGCAAAGGGCTGATGTTCACGATTTGCTGAATACGATCCCCTTCCGGTGGATATTGCACCGAAAGCCTTATTTTGGCCGCTGTCTTTGCCAGTCTCCCGCCAGTAATCCTAAAGCGGAGAATTGTTTAATATGGTCTTCTGGTCAGCGCCAGCAAACGGAAGGAAAGTTGCTGGGACTGCGGAGCCAGATTTTGCGGCCTTCGTGACGACTCCGCGGGGTGCACCGCTCTCGGCCCACAGTTTGAAACCATTCCGGCAGGTTCGGTTCTCACTGCATACACATCTGAGGTTCTGTCTGGCGCTGACCGTTGCAATCGTCATTGCTGGGGGCGGGTTTCTATTCACTACTGGCCGGCTGATGCGGCATAGTCGCCCCGCGCAACCCGTGATGGCAAATCCGACCAGACTGGTTAGAACAAAGGCGGCTGCAAAAGAAGCGCGCTTGGTGCCGGCTGGCAGTGGGGATCAGGCTATCCATGTGTCGCGGCGCATCGATATAGCTGAGGGTCTTGAGGATGGCGCAGCGCGGCTCTACACCTATCAGCATGTCGTTCTCGACCTAAGGGGTACGAGACGTGATGCAGTTGATAATGTCCTCCACGAAGAGGATTCCTCGACGGAAGTACAGGCTAGCCCATCCAAGGACGAACTGGAACGCGGCGTGCCGATCAACGTCAGTCTGGCGAGGCCCGATGTCAGTAATTCGGCGAGAGTACATGAGATTGTTGTCGCTCCGCAGTCCCGGGAGAAACTGGATGCGCTGCTCCATGCTGCCGGCATTGCCGTTGAGGATAGCCAGCGTCTGGAAGCTGCATTAGGCAAGACTGAGCTGAATGCAGGTGATCGGCTGGAGCTGCTCGTCGCGAAGTCGGAGATGGTCGCCGGTTCGGATGGACAGCAGCACGTCACGCTCGCGCGTTTTGAACATGGCGACGTAGGCAAAGCCGTCTATGGTCGTGCTGACGATGGTGTTTTTCGGGCAACGGGAAATGAGCGCCTTTTTGCGCGCCTTTCCCGCGATGCGATGCTGACGGCCTATCATCCGCAGAATATCGTGGCTCACAGTGGCTCCATTCCATCGCGGCTGAAGCAGGCGGGAGCGCCCGACGTGATCGTCGGAGAGGTTGAGAAGTTGGCTTCTCAAAACAATATTGCGCTGAAAGGTCTGAAAACTCCCGACTTTATTGACCTTCTTTTCCGCAAGAGTGCCGACACGAAACCGGAACTGGTCTTTGTCGAGTTTATGGTGGACGGAAAAAGCCGCCGCCTTTATCGGCATGAAGGCAACGGCGGCGCCGATTATTTTAACGAAGACGGCTCATCCATGACCAAGTATCTCATGCCGAAGCCTTTGCCGAATGGCCGTCTCAATGACGGTTTCGGTTGGCGGATTCATCCCGTTCTGCATGTTCGCAAACACCACAATGGCGTCGATTACGATGCCCCCATAGGCTCACCGATCGTTGCAGCCGGTGACGGCGTCGTGGAACTGATTTCCTATCAAAAGGGATATGGCAAATATGTCCGTATTCGCCATCAGGGCGGCTACAGCACAACCTACGCGCATCTTTCAGCGGCCAGAAAAGGCTTGAAGGTTGGTGAGCACGTCACGCAGGGCGAGGTTATCGCCTATGTCGGCTCGACGGGCTACTCCACTGGCCCGCATCTCTATTATGAGCTGAAGGTTGGCGATCAATATGTCGATCCATTGAAGGCACGGCTCAACGCTGGTGAAAAACTGACCGGCTCATCACTGAGCAGCTTCCGCGAAGAAATCCACCATGTGGATCAGATCGTCAAGGAAATGAAGTTGCCAGTCATGACTGTTGCACCCGAAACCACGAAGTCAGATTCGGGAAAGGACGAGCGCCATCAATAGTTACTTCGTTGGGCGATAGGCGTTTGCCAGCGCGACAAACTCCTCGACGCTGAGCGTTTCCGCGCGGCGCGTTCCGTCGATACCGGTCTTCTCGAGAAGTTCGGCCCCGCCAACCGGTTTCAGGCTCTGGCGCAGCATCTTGCGGCGCTGCCCAAACGCTGCTTGCGTTATCTGGCCGAGCGCGTTGGCATTGCAAGGCAGCGGGTCTTCACGTGGAATGATATGGACGACCGACGACATGACTTTCGGTGGTGGTGTAAATGCTTGCGGCGGTACATCAAAACTGATCTTGGAAACGGTTCTCCATCCGGCAAGCACCCCAAGACGTCCATAATGATCGCTGTCCGGCGTCGCGACGATACGCTCGGCGACTTCCCGCTGGAACATCAATGTCATGGATGAATAGAAGGGCGGCCATGGCTCGACCAGCAGCCAGTTGAGAAGAAGTTGCGTGCCGACATTGTAAGGCAGATTGGCAACGATGCGCGGCTTCGGTCCGTCTGGAAACAACGCTGAAAAATCCTGCTCAAGAGCGTCGCCAGAAATGATGCGTAGACGCCCCGGGTAATGCGCTTCGATCTCTGCGAGCGCATCCAGGCATCGTTCATCCCGCTCGATTGCAGTGACATAGGCGCCTTGTGCCAGAAGCGCGCGGGTCAGTCCGCCAGGGCCTGGGCCAACCTCGATAACAGGCTGATCCTGCAAGTCGCCCGCCTGACGGGCGATCTTCGATGTCAGATTGAGGTCGAAAAGGAAGTTCTGGCCGAGTGATTTCTTCGGCATCAGATCATGCCGTTCGATTACCTCGCGAAGCGGGGGAAGGCCATCAATACTCATGCCATTTGTACTCGTTAATGTGCGTTGGCGGTGTTTTCAGCCAGTTCCTGTGCAAGACGAATGGCTGCGACAAGGCTGTCCGGGCGGGCAATGCCTTTGCCTGCAATGTCGAAAGCCGTGCCATGATCCGGCGAGGTGCGAACGAAGGGAAGGCCCAAGGTCACATTCACAGTTTCATCGAAAGCTAGTGCCTTGGCCGGGATAAGAGCCTGATCGTGGTACATGCAGACCGCAGCGTCATAGGTTGCACGGGCCGACGCGTGAAACATCGTATCGGCGGGCAGGGGTCCTCGAACGTCTATTCCCTCGCTGCGTAGTGTCTCAATTGCAGGCAGGATAATGGCATCATCCTCCTTGCCCATTGCCCCGCCTTCACCCGCATGCGGGTTAAGTCCAGATATGGCAAGACGCGGCGCGAGAATTCCGAAACGTTCTCGCAGTGCGATGGCGGTGATCCGCGAAACTTCGATGATATCGGTAGTGCTTAACCGAACAGGCACTTCAGAAAGCGGAATGTGTATGGTGACCGGAACGGCGCGAAGCTGCGGACCAGCCAGCATCATGACTGGCGTAACAGGCCTGCCCAGATACTTGCTGGCGAGCTCTGCCAAGAATTCCGTGTGACCCGGATACGGGAACCCAACTTCATAAAGCGGCTTCTTTGAAATTGGACAGGTGACAACTGCAGAAGCATCCCCGTTCAATGTAAGTTCGACTGCGCGCTCAATGGCTTCGATGATGCCTGCGGCGTTTTCCGGCAAGGGTTTGCCGGCGCTATCCGCCAGCTTGTTTGAGAGGGGAAGCACCGGCAATGCTCGATAAAACACGCGGTTTGCCTCAGTAATGGTGGTGATGGCCTCAATGTCGACGTCAAGTCCGAGATGCCGAGCACGCGCGGCAAGCTGCACCGGATCGGCCAGCAGCGCGAAGGGCGGCAACGAAAGCTCGTCGCGCTGCAACCAGGCAACAAGCGCTACATCGGGGCCTATGCCAGATGGATCGCCAATGCTGACGGCGAGAGGAGGAACGGGCACTGCGGACATCGCGTCAATAGTCCAATAAATACGGACGAATCCGTCAGGTAAGTTTAGCGATTGACGATTTTCGCCCTTTCGCGCAGTTCCTTGAGGTATTTCTCGCTGAGCTGTTCGGCCTTCTTTTCCTGACCAGCAGCGGAACCCGTATCTTCCATAGAGAAGACGAGCTGGGCGACGCGGTCATCCGACACCTGCCGGGTTGAACACACGGCCAGGAATTCAACGCCCTTTTCAGTTTCTTGAGGCGGAGTGGTGCGGCCAACCGACGTGGCCTTGACCGCTTTCGACCATTCGTTCGGCAACTGCTGCTCGATGATACGACCGAGATCGCGAACGGTCACGTCAAGAATGCCCTTGGCTTGCTGACGGGTTGCATCGCAATTCTGGAAGCGCGAGCGAAGCGCATTGGCTTCCTGTTTCCGCTTGGCGAGTAGGGCCGGAGAACGCTTGGAGGACGGTACCACGAAGATAACCTGCTGCAGGCGATACTCGGTTGCCACTGGCTTTTTGCCACCATCCTTCAGCATGCGCTGAACGGCTTCCTGTTCGCTTATCATACCGGTGGCGCGGAACCGGGCGCTGACGAGGCGGCCCCAGCCCATCTGGACCATGATGTATTTCTTGAAATGATCCGGTGTAACGCCCGACTGGTTCATTAGTTGGTTGAGTTGAGTAAGGCTCATCTTGTTGCGGCTGGCAAATCCCGCATAGGCCTCATCAACCTGCCGGTCGGAAATGTTGATGCCGCGCGATTTCATTTCGATGCGTTTCAGCATTTCGTCCGTCAGCTCCTGCTTGGCAATCTCGTTGAGATTGCCGCCCTTGCGCTGCAACTTCAAAAAGGCCACGCGGTGCCCAATGTCGCCGTTGGTAATGGCGTTACCAGAAACGATGATCTTGACCTCGGACGCTGCACCTGCCGCGAATGCAGGAACCACAACGGTTCCAAGCGACGTCAGACAGACTGCGGCGCTCAGCATGGAGGCGAAGAGAGGTCTTGCAATCATCATTTTTCTTTCCCGATTCCTTCCGGTCGATGAACGACAATCCTTATCGGACGTATCCCTTTATGGTCATTATCGTTGGTCAGCCAGACAATTCATCATATCAGAGGCTGATCATAAACTGCTTGTATAGATGACCCAGTGCGGCGAAACAATGACCCAAAAGCTATTTTGCGAAGCTTGTATCGTCTCAATACTACAGAAAGAAAGCCAAATCAGGTTCTAAAGTGCAAATTTCTTTGACGAATAAAATGAAAAGACCGGAAGCATTTCCAACGCTTCCGGTCCGTCAAGTTTAGAAAGTCTGACTACCGCTGCCTATGTCGCCCAGAGTGCGCAGCGAAATGTTGAAGCCGACGCTATGGGATGGCTTATCATCGCCCGGATTACGGGTTTGAACATAAGCCATGGAGTACGTAAAGCACTCATCATCATAGGCGAGGCCGGACGACGCACGGACCAGCGTTTCGGAAACCATATCATATGTGCCTGAGCCAAAGACACGCCAGTTTGTGTTGATACGGGCCGTTGCCGACCCTGTAATTTCCTGACGGAGGTCGCTATAACCATAGGCAGGCTGCGGGGCGATGTAAGCGTATTGTGCTGAAACGGTCAGCTTCTGCCAGCTCTTCTGGGCTTCAAGTTCGCCACGCTGCACTGCGAAACTGTCCTTGTCGAAGCGTCCACGAGCGGCCAGAGCAAGGCCGGTCGAATTGGACGTTCCGATCATGGCCACATAGTCAGAGCGCGCATCCTGCAGGCCGGATTCTGCGCCGACATTGACGAAATCGCTCGTGCCGTAGGAGTTTACGCCACCCAACTGGAACGACTGACCGCCGAGGGCATACAGGGCCCAGTCGCTGTTGTTGAAGTTGCCCGAATAACGCAGGCCGAGATTGGCGCGAGTTCCGCCTTCAACACGATCATAACCCGAGAATTTATCGCGCGAGAACAGGTTGGTCGCATCGAATACGAAGCTCTGGGCATCTTCATTGGGCAACTCGCCCGCATAGCGCTCGTTGTTGCGAACATAAAGCTGTGCGATCGGCTCGATGATATGGGTCGAGCTGGTGGTCGAGAATAGGATTGGCCAGCGCAGTTCAAGTCCTGCGGTTGCCATGGCGCGAAGCGCTTCCGAGCGTACCAATGCGTCCGTATAGCCGGCGGCCGCCGGATCGAAATTGGTATTGGCGCCGATTGCATCACCGCGCAATGCCAGCAAAGGCGTGATGACCAGACCGGCAGGCGTGATGAAGGTGCGCTTCCATTCTGCTTCCGTGGTCAGGCGTGCGTTGGTTCCATCAAAACCGGGAATGCGAGGATAACGAGGGCCGATAAGATTGTTGTCGGCATCCCTAATCGCAGGCGTATAATTCGCATTCTGACGATAGAGAACCTGCAGATTGGTGGTGAAATTCAGTTCACCGCCATAGACGGGTTCCGGCATCGTGTATGAATAATCAAGGCTCGGGAAAACCCAAGGCTGCTTCGAGTGCATCTCGTTAGGATCATTCGCCAGCAGCGATTCCTGCACATTGAAGCGATAGAAATTCAGATCGAAATAATTACGGTTGTTGATGCCTGTAAGATATATCTTCGACACCTGAGTTTCAGCATTATAGCCTTCAAGGCCATAGGTGCGGCTGAAATTGCGGTCGGTCTGCGCCATCACATCCCAGCCAAAACGCCAGCGCGAATTGAGGTCAAAATCGCCTTTCGAGGCAATCATACCGCGATTGTCTTCTTCGCGATCAACGGTGTTGGGATCGAATTCACCCGGCTTGTTTTGGTGAATGCCAGCGATGCGAAGATTGTAGGTACCGTTCTCCAGACGATGACGCCATTCAGCTTCAGTCAGGAAACCCTGCTTCGTATAGGCTGTCGTGGAAAGCGTGAGATCATAATTAGGGGCAAGTGCCCAGAAATATGAGTTCTTGATGCCTACACCCAGGTCATCCTTGTAGGAAAAACCCGGAAACAGGAAGCCGCTCTTGCGCTTCACCGTTGGGTCAGCCATCTCGAACGCCGGGAAATAGGCAAGCGGCATGCCGAAGAGCTCGAAGCGGCCATGTTCGAAACGGACCGTTTTCGTCGTGCTGTTCCAGATTATCTTGCGGGCTTTGATCTGCCAGAGAACAGGCTTGTCCGGGTTCTTTGCGCAGGGTTCGCAAGCCGTATAAACGCCGTTGTTGAACGTCGTGATTTCACCGTTGCTGCGTTCAGCGCTTTCAGCCGCAAAGCGGGTGTTGTCCGTTGTCTCGACGCGAAGGCCGTTCACGAAGCCGTCGCGGAAACTATCGGTGACGTCCATATGGTCGGAGTAGATCTTGTTGCCGTCACGTTCGACGACCTCAACGTTACCCGAAGCGGTCATGCGCCGCGTCTGCTGGTTATAGGTTACCTTATCCGCAACGAGACGATTGCCGTCATATTCGATGCGTACCTTGCCCTGAGCCGTGACGGTATTGACGTCGCGATCGTAGACAAGCTCGTCAGCTTGCAGAAGCATGCGTGCGTTTGGATCGCTCGTGTAATTGGCAGCAAGAGCTTCCTGTGCCGATGCGGGCGAGGGCAGGGCTGCGACAGAAATGAAAGGCAAAGCAAGGACGCACGCCAAGGCCGTCCCGCGCGTCAGGCGCGAGAGCGAATGGGGCAATACCATGCGGGCGTTACTCGAACCCACTAACCATCCTCCTTATGCAACAAAAAGGAGACACCAAAGAATGTCGCGATAATAACCGGAACCCAGGCAGCCACGAATGGCGGAACGAATCCCGCATTCCCGAATGCCTTTACTAGCACCGAAACGACATAAAGCATGAAGCCTGCGATAACGCCACCCAGAATCATAGCTCCCGACTGACCAAATCGCACAAATTTCAACGACACTGTTGCAGCAATGAGAGTCATCGCCATCAGCAACGCCGGCAATGCCAGAAGTGACTGGTATTGCATGTCAAATGCGTTTGCAGAGTAACCGAAGGAACGTGCGACCTCGATCTTGTGGCGCAACTGCGTGAAGGGAATTGTGTCGGGAGCTGCCAGCTTCTCTTCCACATATTCTGGACGAAGCTGCGTCTCAATCTGAAAACTCGATATTTTTTGGGGTTCTTCGCCGCGCGCGAATCGCGTCACGTCGGTAAGCTCCCAGTAACCGTTCTTCAGCTGTGCGGTTCGCGCGTCGTAGCGTACCTTGATATTCTTTTTTTCATCGAACTGAATGAATGTCGCGTCAGCAAGTGTCGCGCCCTGATCCAGAATGCTCTTTGCGCCGATAATAGTTTCGCCTTCGTCGGTTTTCTGGCGCAGCCATGGATCGCGCAAGGCAGAAACGTCGGTAACCTTGCCCGTCTTCCACGTTGATGCAATTTCGTCGGCCTTGGCAAATCCGTAAGCGGCGAACGGATTGAGGATGAAGATCGTCGCCAGGCCAAACAGGAAAGCGCCGAAGCAGGCAGGCAAGAGGAACTGCCAGGCCGATACCCCAACCGAGCGCGCTATGACCAGTTCGTATTTTCTGTTCAGCGAAATGAGCGTCGCCATTGCAGAGAACAGGGCAACGAACGGGATCATCTGCTGCATGATGAATGGCACACGCATGGCGGAAAGGCCAAGCGCCGCCAACACCGAATAGTCTGGCAGATTTGAAAGCTTGCTCGCGTTCTCAGTGAAGTCGAGAAGTAACGACAATGCGAAGATGCCCAGCAGAAAATAGAATGTAATCTGCACATAGCGGATGAAGAAATAGCGTCCGAGTGTCCAGCCGATCATGCCTGACCTCCAGCATTATTGCGGGAACGTCTGGTGAGACGGGCATAGAGTTCCGAAACGCGGTTTCTCACCCGGTCGAAATTATCGAGAATGCGGTCGTTCCATTTGTCCGGCAAGCCGATCCGTCGCCCGGTGGCGAGCGCAAAGCCTGTGACAAGAATAACAGCGGCGGGAACCAGATACATAACAACCATGTACCCTGCGTCCTTGTCCGCCCGGTCAGATGCGAAATAACCTGCCCAATAGACAAGAAGTGCGGTGCTTATTGCCGAGAACGATGCAGAGACGCGAGCTTCGCGATGCGAACGGGAATCACCCGCAAATGCCAGTGCAATCATCGCAAAGACAACCGGATAGAGCCATTGCGTCAGACGCCGGTGCAATTCCGCCTTGTAGCGCAACGGACGGGTCTGGAGGATCGGGTCGTTCGGGTCAGGGTTCAACAGATAGGAAAGAGGGCGGTCTTTCGCGTAGATAACAAAATCGTCGCCAGCCGAGGCGAACTGGCTGAGATCGAATGCATAGGAATCAAACTTGATGATCGAAACCGTGCCATCCGATACGTCACGCCGCTGTACTTCGCCATTTTGCATCAAGAGCATGTCGCCGCTTGGCGTTGAAGCAATCGCGCCATCTGCAGCATAATAGATGAGGTCAAGCGATGGATCACGGGAATCGGCGATGAAGAGCCCACCAATGCTGCCGTCGGCCCGTCGTTCCGCGACTTGAATGTAGAGATTGTCCGCAAGCTTGCGGAAATTGCCTTCCTGAACGATGACATTCATCAGGTCGGCGCTGGCATTGGCGATCATCGCACGCATGTTCATGCGTGCATAAGGATCAACATAATTGGCGACGAGAAACGACACGACGGAAATAACGGCGGCGAGAATCAGAATGGGGCGCATCACCGCGCTTCGCGGGGCACCGGATGCATTGATGACGACCAGCTCGGAATCCTGGTTCATAGTGGACAGCGTCTGCGTAATCGCAATGATCAGCGCAAACGGCATCACAAGCGGGATGGCTGACGGAATCAACAGTGAACTGAACTGGATGATGGTCTGGAATGTCTGGCCGCTTGTGGTCAGAAAGTCGATGCGCTGAAGCACCTGCACGGTCCAGGTAATGCCGACTGCCGCCCCAAGCACTGCGAGGAACATGATCGCCACCCGGCGCAAGATGTATAACTCAATCAATCGCATAGGTGGAGTCTACATCCCGGTTCCGTTGAAGAGTGCGCACCTGAAAAATGGCTGCGGCACTCGTGATAATCATCAAACTTAATGACGCTTGGCTAAGATTAGCCCAATAAACGCAGTTAACAGATTACTAACACCATCATGAAGAGGCCAGCTCTGCCATTTCCTTAATGGTTGATGCGTGGGGCCAAGGCAACCAGTTTTTGCGGAAAGCATGTATGACGGAGTTGCAATTGTATCCTGCAGCGTTTTCCTCGATCTAAAACTGGGCAATCTGGGATCTGCTCTTGCTGTTTCGCCATATTCGTCTCACATGAGTGGGGAAAAGTCGCGACACAATCGTGTCATTCTCAAATCGACACCAAGTTTGGAGTTATCATGTCTAAACGTCCTTCGATCTCTTTCAGCGATTTTGCAGCACCGGCAAGAGGCGTGTCCATTGTCCTCGTCGCGAAGGGCGGCGGTTTTGCAGACGAAGCGGCGCTGGCCGTGGGTGGTGCGGAAAAGATCAAGCGTATTGCAGAAATTTCCGGGTTCACGGGTGCTCTGGGTAAGACGGCGGAAGCGATCGAGACGACTTCCAGCGGTATCGACAAGATCGTTCTGGTCGGCGTCGGCGAAACCGGAAAGCTTGGCAATGACGATTGGCTCAAGATCGGCGGCGCGGCGTTCTCACGAATCGGTAAAGCCGAGCGCGTAACCGTGACGCTTGCATTGCCTGAAACCACCATCGCCGGTGACGAAGCGGCTGATCTCGCGCTCGGCATGATTCTGCGTTCCTATAAGTTCGAACGTTACAAGACGCGCAAGAACAATGAGGAAAATGGCGAGCCGAAACACGCTGCCAAGATCAGCATTTGCGTTGCCGATCCGCATACGGCAAAGCGTGGTTTTGAAGTTGCCGAAGCCGTCGCGGACGGCGTTATTCAGGCGCGCAATCTCGTCAATGAACCTGCGAACATTCTCGGTCCGGTCGAGTTCGCACAGGAAGCCGAAAAGCTCGAAAAGCTTGGCGTAAAGGTTGAAGTCCTTGGTGAGAAGGAAATGAAGAAGCTCGGCATGGGCGCGCTTCTGGGCGTCGCACAGGGTTCCGTTCGCCCGCCGCGACTGGTTATCATGGAATGGCGGGGGGCGAAGAGCAAGGATAAGCCGGTTGCATTCGTCGGCAAGGGTGTGGTGTTCGATACAGGCGGTATCTCCATCAAGCCTGCCGCGGGCATGGAAGACATGAAAGGCGACATGGGTGGCGCGGCAGCCGTCACGGGCCTGATGCGCGCTCTGGCCGGTCGCAAGGCAAAGGTCAACGCCATCGGCATTATCGGCCTTGTCGAAAACATGCCGGACGGCAATGCGCAGCGCCCGGGCGACATTGTTACGTCCATGTCGGGGCAGACGATTGAAGTCATCAATACTGATGCTGAAGGCCGTCTCGTCCTCGCGGATGCGCTGCACTATACGAATGATCGTTTCAAGCCGCGCTTCATCATCAATCTGGCCACTCTTACGGGAGCCGTCATGGTCGCCCTCGGCCAGTATCACGCTGGCCTCTTCTCCAATGACGACGAGCTTGCAGACCAGCTCTATGATGCGGGTCAGTCGACCGGTGAAAAGCTGTGGCGTCTGCCGCTGGGCACCGAATACGACAAGATGATCGATTCGAAGTTTGCCGACATGAAAAACAGCGCCGGCCGCTATGGCGGATCGATTACAGCGGCCCAGTTCCTGAAGCGCTTTGTCGGCGAGACTCCTTGGGCGCATCTCGACGTGGCCGGGACAGCCATGGGATCGCCCGCAAACGAGTATAGCCAGACATGGGCCTCCGGTTATGGCGTGCGCCTGCTTGACCGTCTTGTCCGTGATCATTTTGAAAGTTAAAACTCTTTCTGAACAACAGGATAGGTGAAGAAGCGGAATCAGTTTCTTCACCTGTTCCCGAAACGGATAATGCATGGCGGAAATTCTCTTCTACCATCTGACTGAATCGACACTCGATGAGGCTTTGCCCGGTCTGGTCGAGCGGTCGCTCGGGCGCGGCTGGCGCGTCACGATACAGACTGTCAGCGAAGAAAGACGCGATGCGTTAGACAGTTTGCTCTGGACCTTCTCCGATACATCCTTCGTGGCGCATGGCACCGATAAAGAGCCTCATCCCGAACACCAGCCGGTATTGTTGACCACCAGTGAAGCCAATCCGAATGGAGCAACGGTACGCTTTCTCGTTGAAGGCGCCGGGCTGGAACAGGCGGATGCTTATGAGCGTCTTGTCGTCATGTTCGACGGGCATGATCAGGATCAGCTCGATATTGCCCGAGGGCAATGGAAGAATTTCAAGGCAGGAAATCACGACTTGACCTATTGGCAGCAAACGCCGGATCGCCGCTGGGAGCGCAAAGCGTAATGCGCGCGCTATTCATTTTAATGATCGCCGCCGGTTTTGGCCTTGGCATCGGTTATCCATGGTATATGCGCCATTTCACCGGTAGCGAAATCGGTCGCTGGACCATGCTTGAAAGCCGCCAAAGCGGCTTCAAGATACAGGAAGTCAGGCTGTCGGCGAATGATGGTCCTGTTCGCGTCTTCATTGATGCAACCCCTCTGCCGGGTTACGTGCCAGCGGAACGGCGTTCGGCGGTGACGCTTGCAGTCAGCCGTGACGGCCAGCCGGTTCTCTCCCAGGGACTCGATTTTGTCTCCGCTAGCGGTTCCATGAATAGGGACAGCCCGCAGGATGGCAGTGTTCTGCGTCAGAGCGCTGGGGACATCGACCCAGTCATTCCGGGGCTTTATGCATTTCGTCTGGTTCAGGGAAACACGGACGGGCTTCAGCTTTCAAAAGCCGATCTGGTGTTGCGTCGGGGAGCCGAAACGCCTGACGAGATTTATACGACCATAGGTCTTATCCTTGGCGCATTCGGTCTTTATGCTTTAATGCGCACGCGCCTGCGTCCCCAGAGCTGATTGATGACGATGCTCTGCAAAATTTCCGACAGATTGCTGCTGTTGCTACTTTCGGCTCTCGCAGCGCTGGTTGCGCTGATACCGCTCGAAAAGTTGGGCCTTTTTGGCTCTTCCTTTGAAGGTGAAAGCGGTTACGCTGCCTTTTACTTTGGGTTTCCCGTTTTGACAGTTGTTTTCGCGCTTCTGGCGGTGCGGCTCATGCCCCGTCCTTTGCCGGTTGTCGTGCGCGTCATTGGCTGGGGTGTACTCGGGATCGCTATCGTCCTAGGGCTCGTCTAGAATATTGCTCGAAGCCGTGGCTGCTTTAATCAGCCATGGCTTCTTCGTATTCGGTGGAAAGTTCCAGCCACTTGTCTTCAGCATCCGCAAGTGCAGAACGGGCATCGCTCATATCCTTGTTGATGCGGATCGCCTTCTGAGGTTCCTTTTCGTATAGCGCCGGATCTTCCAGTTGTGACGAGAGTACCTGAATCTGTTTCTGTAGTTTCTGGATCAAGCCTTCGGTTTCCTTGATCTTTTTCTGCAACGGCGCCATGGTTTCGCGTTTCTGGGCGGCGAGTTTTCGCTGTTCGGCCTTATTGACCTTGGCGTTATCGTCGCGGTCGGCGACCGATTCACCCTTGGCATCGGCCAGAACGATCTGCCGGTATTCATCAAGATCGCCTTCAAACGCCTTTACGCCGCCTTCGCGGACTAGCCAGAGCCGTTCCATCGTGGCTTCGATAAGATGGCGGTCGTGGGCAATCAAGATAACCGCGCCGTTGAAGGCGTTGAGCGCATGCACAAGCTCCTCGCGGCTGTCGATGTCGAGATGGTTGGTCGGTTCGTCGAGGATCAACAGGTTGGGGCCATGAAAGGTCGCAAGTCCCATCAGGAGACGCGCTTTCTCGCCACCGGACAGGTCTTTGGCCGGTGTCAGCATCTTCTCGGTCGAAAGGCCCATCTGCGCAACACGCGCGCGCACCTTCGCCTCCGGTTCCGTCGGCATGAGCTTGCGCACATGCTCGATGGCATTGTCTTCGGGGATCAGATCATCCATCTGATGCTGTGCGAAGAACGCGACTTTCAGGCTCGGCGAAAGCGTGAGCGTGCCTTTTTCCGGTTGCAATCGTCCGGCAATCAGCTTGGCCAGCGTCGACTTGCCGTTGCCATTCGAGCCGAGCAACGCAATGCGATCGTCATTGTCGATACGCAGGGTCACATTACGAAGGACGGGCCTGCCCGGCACATAACCGACGTCGGCATTATCAAGTGCGATGACAGGCGATGCCGTCTTTTTGTCAGCATCTGGAAAACGAAACGGCTGCACATTGCTTTCAACATAAAGCTCGATTGGCTTGAGCTTTTCCAAAGCCTTCATGCGCGATTGCGCCTGACGGGCCTTCGTTGCCTTGGCACGGAACCGTTCCACGAAGGCTTCCATATGCTTGCGATGGGCTTCCTGCTTTGCGTGGGCCTTCTGCTGCAATTCCAGCATTTCATGACGCTGGCGCTCGAACTGATCGTAATTGCCACGCCAGAAGCTGATCTTCTTCTGGTCGAGATGCATGATCGAGCTGGTCGCCGAGTTCAGCAGATCACGGTCGTGGCTGATGATGATAACTGTGTGCGGATAGCGCTTTACATAGTCGACCAGCCACAGCACGCCTTCAAGGTCAAGATAGTTGGTCGGCTCGTCAAGCAGCAGCAGGTCCGGCTCCGCGAAGAGGACTGCGGCCAGAGCCACGCGCATGCGCCAGCCGCCTGAAAAGGCGGATGCAGGCTGCAATTGTGCTTCGGCATTGAAACCGAGGCCAGACAAAATAGCCCCTGCGCGCGCTTCCGCGGAGTGAGCGTCTATGTCGGCAAGGCGGGTGTGAATTTCGGCAATACGGTGCGGGTCGGTCGCCGTATCAGCCTCTTCAAGCAGGGCCGTGCGCTCCCTGTCGGCCTTCATGACGATTTCGATCAGCGGTTCTTCAGTGCCGGGCGCTTCCTGCGCCACTTGGCCGATACGGGTGTTTTTGGGAAGCGAGATGCTGCCTGTTTCCGATGCAAGATCGCCCGTTATCACACGAAACAGTGTAGATTTGCCGGTGCCGTTGCGGCCGACGAAGCCCGTCTTCGATCCGGCGGGCAGCGTTACGCTGGCATGATCGATTAGGAGGCGCCCGGCAATTCGTACGGAAATATCGTCAAGGATAAGCATGGTGAAAGCGCTTTTGCACGGCTTGAACTGTTTCTGCAAGTATCAAGCGAAACGGCGCCCGCCTTCGGATCGCTGAAACTGCGAAAGGTCGAGCGACGGAGCGTCGGTGCCGAGCCGCGTCAAAGCCGCGTGAATCTGTCCGCGGTGATGGGTTTGATGATTGAACAGATGCGCCAGCGAAGGTGCAAGCCTTTGACTCATCGTGCGCATGTCCGAAATGGTTGTATAGGTAAAGCGGCCAGCGAGTTGGTCGGCGTTGAGGGATTCGGTATATCGGCAGATACGTTCATCTTCGGCATTACGCAGATCTCGCAGCGTGATGAAATTATCGGTGATGATGGCGTCGAGTTGCTTTGGATGGTCGCCTTCACCGGTAAACCGCTTCATCCAGATTCGGTCGGTGACCAGAAGATGGTTGAGCGTGCGATGGATCGAACCGAAAAACAGCCCGAGATCGAGACGATATTCCTCGTCGCTCAGATTGGCGGCAGCGGCATATAGCAGTTCGTTGGCCCAGCGATTGTAACACGAGAACATTTGAAAATGCTGTTCCATAGCAGTCCCTCGCTATCCGATAGCCTGAATCAGAGTGGCATTATCTATGCCTTCAAATTTCCGTCGTCTCAAGCTGCTAGGCGATCTGCGATGTGTTCTAAATTGAACGGCCTCTTGGCAATTCGGCATATCGACGGTATAGAGCCTCACTTTTCCGAAATTTCCCAGCGAACAAGGTGTCATAATGGCAATCGAACGTACCTTCTCCATGATCAAGCCCGATGCGACCCGCCGCAACCTGACCGGTGCAATCACTGCCAAGCTCGAAGCAGCGGGACTGCGCGTCGTCGCTTCGAAGCGCGTCTGGATGAGCCTGCGTGAAGCTGAAGGCTTCTATGCTGTTCACAAGGATCGCCCGTTCTTCGGCGAACTGACCGAATTCATGTCGTCCGGTCCGACGGTCGTTCAGGTTCTGGAAGGCGAAAACGCTATCGCCAAGAACCGCGAAGTCATGGGTGCGACCAACCCGGCCAACGCTGACGAAGGCACCATCCGCAAGGAATTCGCCCTGTCGATCGGCGAAAACTCCGTGCACGGTTCGGACGCTCCTGAAACCGCCGCAGAAGAAATCGCATACTGGTTCTCGGGCACCGAGATCGTCGGCTGATCCCGTCCGGAATTCAAAGAAAAAGCCCGGCATTGCCGGGCTTTTTTGCTTTAGAGACTTTGCGCGAGCCTTGCCATTTCTTTCCCTTCGTCATCGAAGAGAACAAGCTTGCCCATATCGATCTTGTAGGACTTAGTCTTACCGAGCACGTCGAGGAACTTACGCTCCTGATTCATGAGGGCAGGCGGGCATTGAACATAGGTCGATCCGATATCGGCGAAGGAAATATTCTCCCCGGCCACGGTCGCCTTGCTGAAATAACGGTTGCAGCCGCCTGAACCGCTGACGGCACCGTCGGTCGAAACCGTCAGGGTCGTTTGCGCGTTGTCGATCACCCCGCCGCCCTGAATGTCCTCCGCGAGCCAGTCCTTGCCCTCAATACCGATGGCCGCGCCTTCATCACCGCTCTTGCGAACCATCACGACTTTGATTTCGGCAGCTTCGTCGGGGGTCTGGGGATTGATGGTGTAGCGTTCGTCATTGACAAACCACAGCGTATCACCTGCCGAGATACGTGCCTGCAGGGCATAAGTATGGCCAGGCTGAATCTGGTCCGTATCAAAATTGATGGCAAACGGGATAGGCGACCCTTGAACGGATTCGATGCGTGTTTCGCCAATGACTTTGGATGGAGCATCCGCCAGCGAAACGTCAGAAAGCTGAACCGTCAGGTTTGCTTCCGGTGGCAGCGCGATACGCTCGCGGTACATGACCTTGCCGCTGATTATTTTTTCCGCTGCCATACTGCTTGTCGGCATGGAGGTGGTCAGGAACAAGGCAGCGCCACCGAGCGCGCCAATGCCGACCACAAGTGCCGCAGCAATTGAAAGGGTTTTCGCCAGTCCATTTCGCATCGTTATAGCCCGAAACTTTCGTTCCCGCACGCGTTGTTTGTTGCAAGACAGATGGCGCTGATGCGGATTCCAATCTGTCTGTCATCATTGCTTGTCAGCATCTGATTCAGAAAGCCGACATTAGCGAAATCTTCATGTGAAAATTGTGGCAGCGCAAGCATGCACTGACAAAATTACCCTTTATTTTAGGGATTTGAATAGTTAATTCGCAATTAAAATGAGAAGTGCGATCAATAGAATAGCCAGTAATCGAAAGATTATGGCTGTTCCCAGCGCTCGCGCAACCTTTCGTCTTCCTCTTTGGATGCCACCCAGCCGCCGACCGAGCCATCTGCAAGATGCTCCCTTTTCCAGAATGGAGCATCAGTTTTCATGTAATCCATCAGGAAAGAGGCGGCTTCGAAAGCCGCATGTCGATGTGATGACGCTGCTGCGACCAGAACGATGTTTTCGCCCGGTTTGATAAGCCCATAACGGTGAATGATCGTAAGGGCTGTTATCGGCCAGCGCTCGATGGCCTGTCGGGCGATGCGGGTGATTTCCGCTTCGGCCATGCCCGGATAATGCTCCAGTTCCAGAGCAGAAAGCGTGCCGCTTTCATTGCGACAGAGGCCGGTAAAGGTGACGATGGCGCCGATATCCGCGCGTCCATGCGCAAGCTTGCGCAATTCTGCAGCCGTATCGAAGTCATCGCTTCTTATTCCGACGAAAACTGGGCATGTCATTTGGGCATTTCCAGTGTTGCTTGAATCATAAAAGATGCCCTATGTTTTGTCTGTACGCATTATCCTATGGAAAACCGCTCCATACTTTTTCTGGAAATGCTCTGATCCGCCCATTTCATCCTCCCGTCATAGGTGGAAAGAGCGCAACTTCATCGCCATCATTCACGAGCTCAATATGCTCGGCATGTTCTTGATTGATCGCAGCGCGAATGACGAGCTCGTGCTCGAAGGCCGCTTCATATTCCTCGCCGCGCGATTTCAGGTGGCTGATCAGATCACCCACAGTAGTTTTGGGTGAGGGGAGTTCGATCATCTCTTCACCCTTACCGATTTTCTCACGCACCCATGCGAAATAGACGAGCTTTACCGTCACTTGATCAATCCATTACGTGTTTCAGGCCCGCCTTGAAGTAATCCCAGCCCGTATAAAGCGTAAGAAGTGCCGAGACCCAAAGCAGGGTAATGCCAATTTCCGTTACATAGGGCATAACTTTGTCACCGGCAGGGCCTGCAAGCAGAAATGCCAGTGCGATCATCTGCGCGGTGGTCTTCCATTTGGCAAGACGGGAAACGGGAACGCTGACCTTCAGTTCGGCAAGATATTCGCGCAGGCCCGAAACCAGGATTTCACGGCAAAGGATGATGATTGCAGCCCAAAGCGTCCACCCGGCAATGGTGCCGTCAGCAGCCAGGAGCAGCAGAATGGCGGATACGAGAAGCTTGTCAGCAATCGGGTCAAGCATGCGACCGATGGTCGATGTCTGCTTCCAGATACGGGCGAGATAGCCATCGAAGAAGTCCGTGATGCTCGCCACGGCAAACAAACCCAGAGCGGTCCATCGGGCGAAGTCACTCGATTCCAGTTTACCCTCGACAAAGAAGCACAATACCACAAGGGGGACGGCGATTATCCGACCGTAAGTGAGGATATTGGGCAAGGAGAGGGTATGTTTGTTCTGCATTGTTCCGCCGCGTCGCTGTCAGAGCCATCCCTGTTGCAAGGAAAATGCCAGGCCCGCCCTAACTATTTGTTTTTACGTGTCTCCGCCAAAACGACTTCACAGTTCGTCGGAGACGCATCCGTGCACATCAACAGGGATGACCGATAAAATCAACACCTGCGCATATATTCTACCGGGACGTAATGACGCTTGCGCCTAAATTCAGGACAAAATTACGTCATCTGTCACGAAAATGGTCGTGAATCGTCTTGGCCATGGCCTCCGAAATGCCTTCAATTTGCATCAAATCGGCGACAGCAGCCCGGGAGACCGCTTTGGCGGTCCCGAAATGGTGCAGAAGCGCACGCTTTCGCGATGGACCGATTCCCGCGATCTCATCGAGCGGATTCTTGACCATCTCCTTCTTGCGCCGAGCGCGGTGTGTGCCGATGGCGAAGCGGTGCGCTTCGTCGCGCAGGCGCTGGATGAAATAGAGCACGGGGTCGCGTGGCGGCAACGTGAATGGGTTCTTGCCTTCCACGAAGAAGCGCTCGCGTCCCGCTTCACGGTCAACGCCTTTGGCGATACCGATTGCATTGACAAGATGGCTGATCCCCAACTCGCCGAGAATTTGTCTGACCGCGCCGACCTGACCTTGTCCGCCATCGATCAGAATGACATCCGGCCATGCAGGAAAGGTGTCGGTTGTTTCTGCGTCGACAGGTTCTTCTGGTGTTCCATGTTCCTTTACCAGCCGTGAGAAACGCCGCTCTATCACCTCGCGCATCATGCCAAAATCGTCACCCGGCGTAATATCGATCGAGCGGATATTGAACTTGCGATATTGATTTTTGACGAAGCCCTCCGGCCCGGCGACGATCATGCCGCCGACAGCATTCGTACCCATGATATGCGAGTTATCGTAGACCTCAATCCGGCGCGGTGGCTGGGACAGGCCAAAGGTTTCGGCCATTCCTTGCAACAGTCGCGCTTGCGACGAGGTTTCGGCAAGCCGCCGTCCAAGCGCTTCCCGCGCATTGGTGAGCGCGTGATCGACAAGGTCCTTCTTCTCTCCGCGTTGGGGCACATTGACCTGTACCTTGTGCCCTGCGCGTGTCGAGAGTGCTTCGGCGATAAGCGATTGTTCCTCAACAGCCTCGGACAATAGAACGAGACGCGGACATGGCTTGTCGTCGTAGAACTGGGACAGAAATGCCCCCAGAACTTCCGCCGGGCCAAGCGAGCTGTCGGCTTTGGGGAAATAGGCGCGATTGCCCCAGTTCTGACCCGTGCGGAAGAAGAAGACCTGAATGCAGGTCATGCCGCCTTCCTGATGAATGGCGAACACGTCGGCTTCTTCCACTGTCTGCGGATTGATGCCCTGATGGGATTGCACGTGAGAAAGCGCAGCCAGACGATCCCGGTAAACAGCGGCGTGCTCGAAATCGAGGTCAGCCGATGCGGCCTGCATCGCCGTTGCAAGATGGTCTTTCACCGACTGGCTCTTGCCGGAAAGAAACGCCTTGGCCTCGTTAACAAGTTCGGCATAGTCCTCGTCGCTGATTTCATGAGTACAAGGGCCCGAACAACGCTTGATCTGAAAGAGAAGACACGGGCGCGTACGGGTTTCAAAAACTGAATCCGTGCAGGTCCGAAGCAAGAAGGCGCGTTGAAGCGCGTTGATCGTGCGACCGACAGCACCGGCAGAGGCGAAGGGACCGAAATAGTCTCCCTTGCGGGACCGTGCGCCACGGTGCTTGAAGATGCCGGGTGCTCGATGGTCACCGGTCAGGAGAATATAGGGAAACGATTTGTCATCACGCATCAGCACGTTGAAACGTGGACGCAATCTCTTGATGAGATTGGCTTCGAGCAACAAGGCTTCGGTTTCCGTCCGGGTGACGACAAATTCCATTGTCACCGTTTCGCGGATCATCCGGGTGATGCGGTTCGAATGGCCGATACCGCGCGCGTAGTTTGAGACGCGTTTCTTGAGATTGCGTGCCTTGCCCACATAGAGCACATCGCCATCGCTGTTGAACATGCGATAGACACCCGGATTGTTCGGCAGGCGCTTCACGAAAGCGTTGATTATGTCCTGACCGCTTAGGCCGGCAATGTCCGGTAGGCCATCCGAGGAATCCCATTGAATGGAACCGGCAGCGGACAGCGAGGCCGGAACGTCGACTATATCGTCGATCTCGTCATCATCTTCGGTTTCCGCGTCACCAATGATAATACCGGCCACATCCTGCTCTTCATCGGAGGGCAGGTCCGCGACGGCATTCTCATTGTTCTTGCGGTTTCCAGTCATTCCGTAATTCCTGCAATATCAGGGGTTTCCCAGGCTAGGTGCTGCCCGCCATCGAGCGCGATCATCTGGCCGGTGACGGAACGGCTTTCCCAGAAATAACGAATAGTACGCCCAAATTCCGACAATTCCGGTGCACGCCGCAAAAGAAGTTTCTCAACTTGCCGCTCGAAATCACCCTGCTTCTGCCGTTCGCTCGGCAATGTCGGGCCGGGGGCGATTGCGTTGACCCGGACTTGCGGTGCAAGCGCCTGCGCCATGGTTCGGGTCGCATTCCACAGGGCGGTCTTTGAAAGCGTATAGGAAAAGAAGTTCGGGTTGAGCTTCCAGACACGCTGGTCGATGACATTGACGACAAGTGCATCCGCGCCGCCGGGCAGGGCTTTTGCCATTTCTTCAGCAAGCAGGATTGGCGCCTTGAGGTGGATTGCAAAATGTTTGTCCCACAGCGTCATGTCCAGTTGGCCAATGCTGTCGTCTTCAAACAGCGATGCATTGTTGACCAGAAGCCGGATCGGCCCGATCTGCCGCGACGCATCTTCCACAAGATTGCGTACATCTGATTCGGATGAAAGGTCTCCACGCACGAGGCAGGCTTTCCCGCCTTGTTCGTTTATGAAAGTGGCAAGCGCCGCTGCTTCATCATTGGAATGATTGTAGTGTATTGCGACTGGAAAGCCGTGGGCGGCAAGGTCCTCGACAATTGCCTTGCCAATACGCCGTGCGCCGCCGGTGACCAATACCGGACATTCAGCAAACAGGCGGGGCTCGTGATCGTTCAACACGGTAAATACTTTCTTATTGAGATTCTTCGATCTTTTTCATGCCATTTTGGCCGGAAGATTTCAGCTAAAAACAAGACCCGCAATATTCATAACTGACAAATTGGTAGATATTTCAGCGACTTCGGCCCGTTCCGCCGGGCGTTGTGGTCGCTCCAATCGAAACTCCCCCCACTATATAGGACGGCGAATCCGGCGTTGCGATAATGCAACATCGCATTTTTGCCATGTTGTCGTCAGCTTCTCTCCACAGAAGCGGGCATTTCGTGCCGCAATTACCGCCGATATGTCAGTCCTGTCAGCGCGGCATGGACGATTTACTCCCAACATCGTCCACCCGATAAGGGACCGCGCAAAAGGTAATTTGTGTAAGGAGAATGCTATGCGCACTCTTAAGTCTCTCGTAATCGCCTCGGCTGCGCTGCTGCCGTTCTCTGCGACTGCTTTCGCTGCTGATGCTATCCAGGAACAGCCTCCTGTTCCGGCTCCGGTTGAAATGGCTCCGCAGTACAGCTGGGCTGGTGGCTACACCGGTCTGTACCTCGGCTACGGCTGGAACAAGGCCAAGACCGACGCCGTTGGCACCATCAAGCCTAACGACTGGAAGACTGGCGCCTACGCTGGTTGGAACTTCCAGCAGGACCAGTTTGTATATGGTCTTGAAGGTGACGCCGGCTATTCTTGGGCCAACAAATCCAAGGACGGTGTAGAAGTCAAGCAGGGCTTTGAAGGCTCGCTGCGTGGCCGTCTTGGCTATGACCTGAACCCGGTTATGCCGTACATCACGGCCGGTGTTGCCGGTTCGCAGATCAAGGTCAGCAACGGCGTTGACGACGAAAGCAAGTTCCGCGTTGGCTGGACTGCTGGTGCAGGTCTGGAAGCCAAGCTCACGGACAATATCCTGGGTCGCGTTGAATACCGTTACACTCAGTACGGCAACAAGACCTATGATCTGGATGGCGGTTCGGTTCGCAACAAGCTCGACACGCAGGACATCCGCGTTGGCGTTGGCTACAAGTTCTAATTATCTGATAATTGAACACGGAAAACCGGGCAGGCAACTGCCCGGTTTTTTGTTGCGTTTTTTCAGTTGTTCGCGACGTCTATCAGCCAGCCACGAAAAGCCGCCATCGCCTCGGTTTCCGTTCGCGACTGCAGCCTTGTCAGCCAGTAGCCGCCCATCGTCACCGTCGCGTCGAACGGCTGGACGATCGTTTCCGAGAGCAATTGCCGGGAAAACATCAGGGGCGGGGCAAGTGCAATGCCTGCCCCCTGCATGGCTGCTTCCATCATCGCGAGGGACGAATCGAACATAATGCTTCGGGGCAGGGGCATGTCGCCCGTGACGCCGGCCGCCAGAAACCATTGCGACCATTCATCGGCACGATAGGAGCGCAATAAAGTATGCCGCGCGAGATCGGCCGGTGTTTGTAATTCGCGCGCCAGATCGGGAATACAAAGCGGTGACAAGGGTGCTTCAAGCAATTGTGTTGCGTCGATGCCGTGCCAGGCGCCGCTGCCGAAACGGATGGCGTAATCGAGGCCCTCTGCTGCGATGTCCACCCGGTTGTTGTTGGTCGAAAGCCGTAGATCGATGAACGGGTAGCGATTCTGGAAGTCGCGCAAACGTGGCAGAAGCCAGCCGACCGCCAAGGTCCCGACCGCACCCACACGCAGGATTTCTCGATAATGCCCCGCCTCAAAACGCTCAAGCGTTCCGGCAATCCGGTCAAATGCCTCCTTCAACGTGGGGAGCAGCGTTTCTCCTTCGCTGGTCAGCATAAGGCCGCGGGGCAAGCGCTCGAACAAAGTCGCATTCAGGCGGGTTTCGAGGCTCTTGACCTGATGGCTGACAGCCGCCTGTGTGACACAGAGTTCAATCGCGGCCTTCGTAAAACTCAAGTGACGTGCCGAAGCTTCGAAGGCGCGCAGGGAATTGAGCGGGAGATGCGGACGAACCATGTTGCCCCAAATTTTTCTAATGCCAAATGCTAGATAACGTCGTTTGTTCTCTCGGCGCAAGCATCGTATATCAGCAGGGTCTGAAAGGCTTATATCCTGCAAAAGCGATGAAAATGCTGCAAGCGGGCTTCAATATAATGGATCGCGCAATGCCGACTATATCTTGAATAAGATGCAGCGGAATGCATAGCCATGAGGTTTATTTATCTGTCATGAGAAAATTTACGACACTTTTGATCGGTCTCCTCACCACCGCCACTATTATCTCGAACAGCGATGCGCTGGCTGCGAGCAAGTTGAACGACGACGATCTGCACCGTATTGTCGAAGAAGCCGTGCGCCCACTCATGGCCGAGCAGAAAATCCCTGGTATGGCCGTTGCCTTAACCATTGACGGCAAGAGCCGCTTCTTCGGCTATGGCGTGGCATCGACGGAAAGCGGACAGAAAATCGACGAAAACACGATTTTCGAGATCGGTTCGGTCAGTAAGACATTTACCGCTATGCTCGGTGGTTATGGATTGGCGACCGGTGCATTTTCCTTGTCTGATCCTGCGACCAAATGGGCTCCCGAACTGGCCGGCAGCAGCTTCGACAAAATCACTATGCTCGATCTCGGGACATACACACCGGGAGGATTACCCTTGCAATTTCCCGATGCTGTGACCGACGACAGTTCGATGCTGGCATATTTCAAAAAATGGAAGCCGGACTATCCGACAGGCACGCAGCGCCGCTATTCAAACCCCAGCATTGGCCTGTTTGGCTATCTGGCGGCGCGAAGCATGGACAAGCCGTTCGATGTCCTGATTGAGCAGAAGCTTCTGCCCGCTTTCGGTCTGAAGAATACCTTTGTGAATGTGCCGGAAAGCCAGATGAAAAACTACGCTTACGGATATTCCAAAGCCAACAAGCCGATCCGGGTATCGCGGGGCGCACTGGATGCGCAGGCCTATGGCATCAAAACCACAGCGCTAGATCTTGCCCGCTTTGTCGAACTGAATATCGACAGCTCATCTTTGGAGCCTGATTTCCAGAAGGCTGTCTCCGCAACGCATACGGGTTACTATCATGTCGGTGCGAACAATCAGGGGCTTGGCTGGGAATTCTACAGCTATCCGACCACGCTTAAGACGCTTCTTGCAGGTAATTCGTCGGATATGGCGCTGAAATCGCACAAGATTGAGACATTCAGTCAGCCCTTGCAGCCATCCGGGGATGTCCTGATCAACAAGACAGGTTCGACCAACGGTTTTGGCGCCTATGTGGCCTTTATTCCCACGAAGAAGACTGGAATTGTTCTGCTTGCCAATCGGAACTATCCGATCAGTGAACGCATAAAGACCGCCTATCGGATACTGCAGGCGCTCGACAACAAGCAATAATACGTAAAATGAGACCCCGGGAAATCCGGGGCTTCATTTGTTCCAGACTGATCAGCCACGTGGTAGCAGTTCCGTCAGCTCCGGGTGTACTTCCTGAAAACGCTTCATCCAGCGCTTGAGTTTGGGGCGATTGCGCTCCCACTTGCCTTCAAAGCGCAGTGCCAGATAGCCAAGTGCGGCAGCAACGGCGATATGGCCGCCATGAAGCTTGCCTGCCAGGCGCGGCGGCGCTTCGTTCAGAAGATCGAGCGCACGTTCGGCTTTGCGCCATTGCAGGTCGAGCCACGGCTGATGGACCTTCTCTTCCGGGCGCATGCGACGTTCGTAGACATGCGCCAGAAGCACGTCGCAAAGTCCATCGGCGATGGCTTCATAACGCTCTGCATCTGTGCGCTTTTCGGCGTTGCGCGGGAACAGCTTGTTACCCGAAACCCGGTTCAGATACTGGATGATCGCACGACTGTCGAAAACCGATTTGCCGTCATCCGCCACAAGCGTCGGGATTTTTCCGAGCGGATTGGCGTGGATCAGATTATCCGGTTCCGCCGAGGTATTGACCACGATGCTTTCAAACGGAACGCCAGCATAGTGAGCGGCCATACGGACTTTCGCGCTATAGGGCGAAGCGGGCGAATAGAGAATCTGTGTCATCATAAATTCCTGATTAGTGCCTGATACATTATCGCGTGGCGGGCATCGTGACCGAGCGGCTTCGGCAGGCGTTGGCATCTACCTGACCGCATGCGCGGTATTGCAGATCCTTGGTCATGCAAATGCGAACTTCCTGAAGATAGTTCCGCTTGCAGCTGATCGAAATTCCGTCCGGCTTCATGCCTGGATTGGCTGCGATGAAGGCTTTTTCAACAAGGAGAGGATCAACACGCCGACTGTTCGCCAGATTGCGCAGGCTGGGCGGAATGCGAACCTGATCGTAAGCGTTGCGCAGTGTGGAAAAATACTCGTCCTGCGACAGGCCCGAACAACTGCCGTGCTTGCGCCATTGATAAGCGACAAGACCGGCAGAAGGCATGATGTCGGACAGGAGAGAGATGATCGGACGAGGTACATAGCTGCCCCGGCTGCGGGCATTATCGAGCTGGCAGTTTGCTGGGTAACCCCATTCATTCTGAGGCCACAGGCCATGCACCACGAAGCCGAAGGGACGGTTGGTGCCACATTGCTGCTTATTGGCGCGGGGGCCTTCCGATGCACAATAGCTGGGCGACCAGGAGAGGGCGAGGACGTAAAAATCGAACTGGCCCGGAACATCGTCAGCCCGGCTGGGCGCAATTGTTAAAACACTCGCAACTGCCGCTGCGAGCAACGTAACCGCAGCCGCACCAAACTTCTGCAGCATGTGCCCTCCACTCAATCAACGGCTGACCGTATCAAGCCCTCAATTTTTAGCGAAGAACGCGGCAGCTTGCGTCATACACATACCAGCGGTCGAAGCCGTCGACGCAGAATTCAACGTTCCGTCCCATCGAGGCAAAGCCCTGACCTTCTTCAATCATATACCAGACCGAGCGATACTGACCATCGGTGAGAACGGCGGTTGCTTTGCAATAAGTGCGTTCAATCTGGGCCGGATTGGTCTTCGGCTCATAGCGCGTAAGTTGAACATCGCTCATTGCTGAAATTCCAACCTGCGGCAGGTTCGGGACATGGCGCACCTGATAGCCGAAATCGGAAACCACCGAACGCAAAACGCTCTGCTGGCTGCAAGCGCCTGCATCTACAACGCCTGCCGGAGCGGGCGTGAGATAGTCTGCGGCGCTGGCCGGCAAAGACACAAGCGTCAGGGGGAGGACAGACGCTGCAAACAGTGCCGCGCGTGAATACTGTCCGATACGTTCCAGGGTTCGTTGCATATCTCTGTCCTGTCCCAAATTGCGGGCTGGCACCCGTTCAAGTCTATGATAGCCGAAGCATTGAGGCGCAGTTTCCGTCAGCAATTCACGCGGGTCAAGTGCGATCCGTCTCGCTTCTCACCCACTTGATGCTGAAATTGCTCCCTTTTTCCTCAGCCAGAAGCTTGGTAAGGCAGGGAAGAAGCGTTTGCATCTCACTTTCAAGTGTATAGGGCGGGTTGACGACAATCATACCGGTGCCATCGAGGCGTGGTTCGGCGGAGGGTGCACGAATCGCAAGCTCGATCTGCATGATCTTCGGGATGCCAGTTTCGCGTAGGTGTCGGGTGAAACGCTCCGTTTCCTTGCGATCCTTGACCGGATACCACAGAGCATAGATGCCGCCACCGAAACGCTTGTATGCCTTGGCCAGCCCAGCCACCAGACGATCGAACTCGCCTTCCTTTTCAAAAGGCGGGTCGACCAGCACCATGCCGCGTTTTTCCTTCGGCGGAAGATGAGCGCCCAGTGCCAGCCATCCGTCGAGCTCGGTCACGCGAACCTGATAATCACCATCGAAAAGTTTCGCCAGTTTAGTTGAGTCCTGCGGATGCAGTTCCAGCGCGGACAGGCGATCCTGCTTGCGCAGCAAATGTCGCACGAGAAGTGGAGACCCTGGATAATGGCGTAGCTTTTCGCCTTCATTGACCGCGCGGACGGCAGCTAGATAAGGCTCCAGCAAATCCAGCGCGGGTTGCTCGATTTGCCCTTTTTTCACCGCGTCCATGATGCGTTCGATGCCGCCTGTCCACTCGCCGGTTTTGCCGGCTTCGATCCCCTTCAGATCATAGAGGCCGATGCCAGCGTGGGTATCTATAACGCGAAAGGCCTGATCCTTGCGTTTCAGATACTCAACGAGCCGCGTCAGGATGACATGCTTGACGACATCCGCAAAATTTCCGGCGTGATAGGCGTGACGATAATTCATGGTTGCGCTTGTTTCATGTCAGCCAGTTTTCGGCAAGAGGCTGTGACCTCTGAAAAGACCCCGGTCTGCGTCGTTCCTGCAATATCTCTACCGTCACAAATGTGACATACAACTTTCATCATCCGCTTCTTACCCTTTGAGTCGAGTCTGAAATGTCTGGTGGCGTCCTTCTGATCGTCCTCTTTGGTGCGTTCCTTCACGCGAGCTGGAATGCCATCGTAAAGGGAAGTGGAGATAAATTCTTCAGCGCGGCCAGTGTGACTGGCGCGGCGGGTTTGATCGCTCTTTGCACGCTACCTTTTCTGCCACTGCCAAACCCGGCAAGCTGGGTTTACATGCTTCTCTCGACAGTCACCCAGACCTTCTATATGTCGCTCGTTGCGGCAGCCTATAAATCAGGCGACATGAGCGAAGCCTATCCAATCATGCGTGGCACGCCGCCTTTACTTGTGGCCTTGGTCAGTGCACCGCTGGTCGGAGAGGTCATGGGCTGGCAGAGCTGGCTAGGCATCGTGCTGATCTGTTCCGGTGTTCTGGCGATGGCACTGGAAGCGCGGCGTAGAAATCGCGGGGCTTCCAGCCGTACTGCCTTGCTTGCGTTGACGAATGCCGGGTTCATAGCGAGCTACACAATTATTGACGGGCTCGGCGTTCGTGTCTCGGGTGACCCGATCGCCTATACACTATGGCTATTCCTGATGAACGCCATACCGCTGGCGGGTTGGGCCCTTTACCGTGAACCGGACCGTTTCATCCAGTATCTGCGCAACCATTGGCGGCCGGCCATGATTGGTGGGGTCGGTACGCTCGGTTCCTATGGTTTGGCGCTCTGGGCTATGACCATGGCTCCGATTGCCGTCGTGGCGGCACTCCGCGAAACGGCAATACTTTTCGGTGTCCTCATCTCGGCTCTCGTGTTGAAAGAGAAAGTCGGGCTACCACGTTTCGTGGCTGCCGGCTTTATTGTTCTCGGTGCGATCGCACTGCGCCTGTCTTGAAAATATATTTCGTCACGGTGACAATCATCTTGCAGAAATTCGTTTCTGCCAGAACTGGGTTGAGATAATAAGACAGTATGAACCAGCAGGCTCCCATCTCGAACACCAAAACAGGTCATTCGGCTTGCCCGCACGACTGTCCGTCAACCTGCGCACTCGACGTCGAAATTCTCGACGAGCGCACCATCGGGCGTGTGCGTGGCGCGAAGGACAATAGCTACACGGCTGGTGTCATCTGCGCCAAGGTGGCGCGCTATGCGGAGCGGGTTCATCATCCCGACCGCCTCAAGCATCCGTTGGTTCGCGCCGGTGCGAAGGGCGCGGGTCAGTGGAAGGAAGCTTCATGGGAAACCGCACTTGATCTCATTGCCGAACGCTTCCTGAAAGCCGAGCGGGAATATGGCAGTGAGAGCATCTGGCCATATTACTACGCGGGGACAATGGGGCTGGTGCAGCGCGACTCGATCAACCGCTTGCGCTTTGCCAAACGCTACTCCAATCAGTTCGATAGTTTCTGCACCAACATGGCCTGGACCGGCTATTTTGCCGGAACAGGAAGCCTGACTGGCCCCGATCCGCGTGAAATGGCGAAAGCGGATGTGGTGGTGATCTGGGGCACCAATGCCGCTGCCACACAGGTCAATGTGATGACACATGCGGTCCGGGCGCGTAAGGAACGCGGCGCCAAGATCGTCGTCATTGATGTTTACTCCAATGCGACTGTCCGTCAGGCGGACATGGGCATCGTGCTGAAACCTGGAACCGACGGCGCCTTTGCCTGCGCGGTCATGCATGTGCTGTTTCGTGACGGCCTTGCCGACTGGGATTATCTGGAGCGCTACACCGACGATCCGAAGGGGCTGGAAGCGCACCTTCAAAGCCGGACCCCGGAATGGGCCGCCGCGATCACCGGCCTGTCCGTTGAAGAGATCGAGGCATTCGCCCATCTCGTCGGCAAAACCAAGCGCAGCTATTTCCGTCTTGGCTATGGTTTCACCCGTCAGCGCAACGGGGCTGTGAACATGCATGCAGCCGCCTCGATTGCCTGTGTAACAGGTGCTTTCCTTTATGAGGGCGGCGGCGCATTTCACTCGAATTCCGGCATCTTCAAGATGGACAAGCGCGAGATCGAAGGCCGCGCAATGCAGGATATTGGTCTTCGTTTTCTTGATCAGTCGAAGATTGGTCGCATTCTTACTGGTGACAGTGAGGCGCTTTATGGCGGTCCGCCTGTCATGGCGATGTTGATCCAGAACACCAATCCGATGAATGTGACGCCGGAACAGCGGCTGGTTCGCAAAGGCTTCGCGCGCGAGGATCTTTTCGTCGCCGTACACGAGCAGTTTATGACTGATACGGCGAAGATGGCCGATGTTGTCCTGCCAGCCACCACATTTCTCGAGCACGACGACATCTATCGCGGCGGCGGACAGCAACATGTGGTTTTGGGGCCGAAGCTGATCGAGCCTCTTGCCGATGCGCGTCCGAATATCTTCGTTATCAACGAACTGGCAAAGCGCCTGGGCGTTGGGCATCTGCCGGGTTTCGATCTGGATGAACGCACGCTGATCGACAACATGAACACCAACAGCGATCTTCCGCAGTTTGGCGAGTTGAAGGAAAAGCGGTTTGTCGATCTGCAACCGCCGTTTGAAGAAGCTCATTATATCAATGGCTTCAAATGGCCGGATGGCAAATTCCGCTTTCGCCCGGACTGGACCGGAAGCCCGTCGCCTAACAAACCACCGGAAGTCATGGGGCTTCAGGGACCGTTTCACTCGATACCTGAATTTCCGGACCATTGGGAAGTGATCGAAACGGCGGATGTCGAGCATCCCTTCCGTATGACGACCTCACCAGCGCATAATTTCCTGAACTCGACCTTTGCCGAGACGCCTACGTCGCTTGCCAAGGAAATCCGGCCTGAACTGCTTATCCATCCCGAAGATGCGGCAGAGCTTGGCATTGAGAATGGTGAGCGGATCGAGATTGGCAATCATCGTGGCGAACTGGTGCTCCATGCCGTTCTACGTGCAGGCCAAAAACGCGGTGTTGTCGTGTCGGAAGGCATTTTCCCGAACTCGACATTCGAGCGCGGCGAGGGGATTAACATTTTGGTTGGGGCCGAACCTGCGGCTCCCTATGGCGGGCTGGCGGTGCACGATACCAAAATCTGGATTCGCAAAATAAACGCATAAATATTTATCAAACAACGCCGGGGCGGGTATAGAATATATCCGCCCCGGCGTTGTTTGTTCGTACTGCCTGTTAGCCTGCGTAACGCAGTTTCAGCTTGGAAACGCCCACAGCAGCATTTAGTCCGCGCTGCCCCTGAAGCGAAACCGGCTGAAGCGAAATCGTCTTCCACGAACCGCCCGTCAGGATATTGGTGCCGAAACCGACGCCGATGGCTGCATTGGCGGAAGCACCGACATAACGGCCCTGCAGCGCGCCTTCCGGACGAACGCTCGGAGCCCACACGGCCCAGGCAACGCGGCCACCATTGATGAAGCCGACATCGACGCCGAGCTTGGTGATCGTGCCGGTATAACGCTCAACCGGACCGCGACCGCGGGCAGGCCGGAATACGCAATCCACATCCTGCTGGCTGCCGATGATGACGCCGATGGCAGGAGAAATATCGCAGGACAGCATACCGACTTCCGAACGCGGCTGGGTGCGACCCGAAGCGGGAGGAGCTACGTAGTCGGCAGCAATGGCTGGAGCTGTAACAGCGATGCCCGAAACCACGGCCATTGCCGAAAGGAAGGAAGTCGAAAAACGGAGAGACATGTCCTTGTCCTCTTCTAAAACACATATTGAAAGAGACGCCTATACGTCTCTTAACGAGATTTGCCGAAGCAAGTTCCGTTACGAATGGGAATTAGAGCTTTTTGGGGGAATTTAAAGTTTTGTTAATAAAAAAATTGGGGTGTGATGAAATTACCGCGGTCAGGCACTGACGATCATACCGCTGGCCGTTTCTGCCGCGTCTGCTTGCCCGCCCGCAAATTTGCGAAGGGCGGCTGCATAAAGCTGATGTTCGGCTTTCAGAACACGAGCCGCAAGCTCTTCGGCATCATCACCAGCACGCACCGGCACTGCCGCTTGTGCGAGAATCGGACCTTCATCCATCCCTTCTGTTACCAGATGAACAGTGCAGCCTGCGACTTTCATGCCCGCATCCAATGCGCGTTGATGGGTATGCAGTCCGGGAAAAAGCGGGAGCAGGGAAGGGTGAATGTTGAGAATGCGTCCCTCATAGGGGGTAATAAACCGGCCTGACAGGAGTCGCATGTAGCCGGCAAGGCAAATGATATCCGGTTTCAACGCGGCGAGCGCCTCCAGAATTGCATTTTCATGCTCATCCTTCGAGGCGTAATCCTTGCGCTTGAAGACTTGCGTGGCAATGCCTGCGCCTTGCGCCTTGGCAAGACCGCCAGCTTCTGCCCTGTCGGAGAATACAGCCACTATTTCGGCTGGAAAATCAGTGGCTTGGGTGGCGCGTATCAGCGCCTCCATATTGGAGCCGCCGCCCGAGATGAAGATGACGACCCGCTTACGGCTCATAGCGCAAGCTGGCCCTTGTAGACGACGCCATCCTTCTCGCGCTTGACCATCTGGCCGAGCGTGACGACCTTTTCACCTTCGGCGGCAAGCGCTGCCACGACTTCATCGACCTTTTCAGGCTTCACGACAGTGATCATGCCGATGCCGCAATTGAATGTACGCAGCATTTCGGTTGGCTCGACGCCGCCCGTTTTGGCCAACCAAGAGAAAACCGGCGGAACAGAAATGGACGTGAGATCGATTTCGGCGGCAAGACCTTCCGGCAGCACGCGCGGAATATTGTCGGGAAAACCACCGCCAGTGATGTGCGCCAGCGCCTTGATGCCGTCCGAAGCGCGGATCGCGGCGAGAAGAGGCTTCACATAAATACGTGTCGGGGTGAGCAGCGCTTCACCAAGCGTCGCGCCGGGTTGGAATGGCGCATCGGACTTCCAGCCAAGACCGGAAAGCTCGACAATGCGGCGCACGAGCGAAAATCCGTTGGAATGAACGCCGGACGAAGCAAGGCCGAGTATGACATCGCCTTCGGCAATGTCGCCGCGCGGCAGCAGACGGTCGCGTTCAGCCGCACCAACTGCGAAGCCGGCTAGATCGTAATCGCCGTCGCGGTACATGCCCGGCATTTCAGCGGTTTCGCCGCCGATCAGCGCGCAACCGGCCTGACGGCATCCTTCGGCAATGCCCGCAACGATATCGACCCCTTGGTCTGGTGAAAGCTTGCCAGTCGCAAAATAGTCGAGGAAGAAAAGCGGTTCAGCACCTTGAACGACGAGATCGTTGACGCACATCGCAACAAGATCGATGCCCACAGTGTCATGCTTGTCGGCGTCAATGGCGATCTTCAGCTTGGTGCCGACGCCGTCATTGGCGGCAACGAGCACCGGGTCCTTGAAGCCTGCGGCCTTGAGGTCGAACAGGCCGCCAAACCCGCCGATCTCTCCGTCCGCACCGGGGCGGCGCGTGGACCGCACGAGCGGCTTGATCTTCTCAACCATCAGGTTGCCGGCATCAATGTCGACACCCGCCTGCGCATAGGTCAGGCCATTTTGGCCGGCGGGCTTGTTTTCCATAGTCATGGCCTGCTCCTGTGCTTATCCACGCAGTTGTTTAATGCATTTTCGGCAAAAGCGTTATAACGGTTTTGCTCAAGAAAAATGCGATAAACAGAGAATGTGCGCGCAATGGCACGAGACGGCGCTCCCTGCAAGGCCACAAAGCGTGAAAAGAGCGAAACAGAGCAGAATTCTACCCAGAATCCCGCTGCATCATTCTTGTTGCGATAAGAGGTTGTGTTCCAGCTTGCTTTTCGCACAGACATTGCAATTCACGCGAACCGTTCTAACTTGTCCCCGGCCGCAATAAGATATCCGTAACGCCGTTCTGCTATCAGGACAGGCCTATCAGCTCATTCCCTGGAAAATGGAAGCCCATGGTAAAGAAGCCGACACCCACGCGCACGAGCGCCAGCCGAACGATCCGTCAATCGGAAGCGACGGTTCGCGATGGCGACATTCACGTCAATGTGGAAGTCGGTGCGCTGACAGGCTCTTCGGTGCGCCGTCAGGCAATGTTCTGGGTTGGGACTGTCGCGGTCTTCATTCTGTTCCTTATTGTATTCAGTTCCGTCCTGCTGCCTTTCGTGGCCGGGATGGCGCTGGCCTACTTCCTTGATCCCGTTGCAGACCGGCTGGAACGCTTCGGCCTGTCGCGGCTTGCGGCTACGATCGTCATCCTCCTTATCTTCCTGATGGCGCTGATCCTTGGTCTAATGATCGTCGTACCGATTCTCGCAACTCAGCTCGCGGATTTCATTTCCAAGATCCCCGAATACATCACCCAGCTGCAATCGCTTCTGGCGAATGAGGATTCGCAATGGCTGAAGAAATATATCGGCATTGACAGTTCCGTCATTCAGCAGAATCTGAGTTCGCTGCTCCAGCAGGGTGCCGGTTTCCTCTCGACCTTGCTCCAGTCCCTGTGGAATTCGGGGAAATCGCTGATCGATATTGCGGGTCTTTTCGTCGTCACGCCGGTGGTCGCATTCTACATGCTTCTGGACTGGGATCGCATGGTTGACAGCATCGATTCATGGGTGCCGCGCCGCCAGCTCCATACCGTTCGCCGCATCGCACGTGAGATGAACGCGGCGGTCGCAGGCTTCATTCGCGGGCAGGGGACGCTCTGCCTTATTCTCGGAACATACTACGCTATCGGCCTGACGCTGACAGGACTGAATTTCGGCTTGCTGATTGGCTTTTTCGCCGGTCTCATCAGTTTTATTCCCTATATCGGTTCTTTTGTCGGACTGGCGCTGGCCATCGGCGTGGCGCTGGTTCAGTTCTGGCCCGACTGGATCATGATCTGCGCCGTCGCGGGCGTGTTCTTCCTTGGTCAGTTCGTGGAAGGCAACATCCTCCAGCCGAAGCTCGTTGGGTCGTCGGTAGGGCTTCATCCGGTCTGGCTCATGTTCGCGCTTTTTGCCTTCGGCTCACTGTTCGGCTTCACCGGAATGCTGGTAGCAGTACCCGCAGCGGCTGCTGTCGGGGTGCTTGTGCGGTTTGCATTGAATAGCTATCTCCACTCACCGATGTATGATCCTGCCTACCATCAGCCGAACCCCGACGCTGGGCCGTTGATCGAAGCAGGCGAGAATGCGGGCAAAGGGAAATGAGATTGGGTCGCAACCGGGCAGGATTTGGAACGGAATTTGCGGGAGGCCGCGATGCGTGAGGCACCGCGCCAGATTCCGTTGAATCTTGAGCATCAACCCGGTTATCATCGGGACGATCTGATCATCACGGATTCCAACCGTGCCGCTGTCGATCTTATCGATCGCTGGCCGAACTGGCTGTCGCCTGTCACAATTCTTGCCGGACCGACAGGATCGGGCAAGACGCATCTGTCGGAAATCTGGCGCGCCGGCACGGGTGCGATTCTGGTCGATCCGACGAACATTACCGAGGAAGTCGTAAACGGTGCTGCCGAATATCCGGCGCTGATAGATGATATTGGTGCTGCGCCTTTCGATGAAACCGGACTTTTCCATCTCATCAACAGCGTTCGGCAGAATGCGGCTCAGGGGCTTGGGCCTTCCCTGCTCATGACCTCTCGTCTGTGGCCAGCCAATTGGAACGTAAAGCTTCCCGATCTTGCCTCGCGTCTCAAGGCCGCAACCGTCGTGGAAATTTCGGAGCCGGACGATCTGTTGCTTTCCGGTGTCATTCACAAGCTCTTCGCGGACCGGCAGGTGAGCGTCGAGCCGCATGTCGTCGCCTATCTGGTAAGCCGGATCGAACGCTCGCTTCTTTCAGCAATCCTGATCGTTGACAAGCTTGACCGGGCGGCGCTTGAGCAGAAAAGCCGCATCACGCGGACGCTGGCCGCGCAGGTTCTGGCGGGCAACGAACAGCCGGAACGCTGAGGATGAAGATAGCAGTTACCGGAGCGGGTGGTTTTATAGGAAACGCTCTCACAAAAATGCTGCTCGGGGAGGGGCATAAGGTCCAGCCTCTTTCACGGAATGAACTTTCTGATCCCGATTTTTCGGGCGTTCAAACAGTCGTCCATTGTGCCGCACTCGCTCACCGTACTGGCGCGGAACGACCGGATGCCGCCACGTTCCATGCCATTAATCACCGACTTGCGATCGAACTTGCCATCAAGGCGAAGGCAGCCGGTGTCAGACGTTTCGTTTTCGTATCCACCATTTACACGATTGCCGGAAATCCGTTGCCGCTGAAGCCGGATATGCCGCTGAACCCGCGCGATGATTATGGGCGCGCCAAGGCAAAAGCGGAAGCTGATCTGCGCGAAATCAGCGGGATTGAGATCGTCATCGCACGCCCGGTTCTGGTTTATGGTCCCGGCGCTCGGGCTAACCTGAAAGCTCTGATAAAGCTGTGTAACAGCGGATTGCCGTTGCCATTCGGTCTGGCAGACAACAGGCGCAGTTTCGTGTCGCTTGAAAATGTCGCACGTGCGCTGACGTTCTTGAGTCTTGCGCCCACGGAAAAGGTTGCTGGGCGCGTGTTTCATCTTGCCGAGCCACAACCCCGTTCTACCAAAGAGCTCGTGACGAAGCTGCGTACGGCCTTGGGAAAGCCTTTGCGTCTCGTTCCCGTTCCGCCGATCCTCATGAATGTGTTGCTTGCGGCAGTGGGCAAAAGCGGACTTTACGATCAGCTTTATGGTGATCTGGTCGCGGACAGTTCATCGTTGATTGAAGCAGGCTTCGATTATCTGCCGGGCGACCGGCAGCTAGAAGCCATGGCGTTTGGTCTCGACTAATTTTTGGAGCCGACGGCCTTAGGTGGTTCCATGCGCGAGAGCGCTGGATTAGGAGCCTGTCTCGGCACTGCTGCCGTTGCAGTTTGCGGCTTGGCGATAGAACCGGTGATCAAGCTTGCGCTGTCCGGCTTGTTGCGCCCGCCGATAAGATGATCTTCATGCACCCAGCCGATCATGTTGGTCTTCGGGACGATCACGCGATGCCAGCGTCCGGTCTTTCCGTAGGAGCGCATCTCGCGACCTTTTTCCACGACGCCCATGGAAGGTGATTTGTCCCAGGCATTCTTATGGATGGTGAGCCGCGTCTTTGCATAAATTACCGATGGAGAGCTTGCCGGGGTATTGACGCCACGCGGAGGCATTGAGCGTAGCGCAGCGGCGGGCGGCGATGCGACAATCTGATTTGTGGTCCGGGGTGGGGCGGCAGTCTGGATTGCTGCCTGTTGCACCGGATTTTGCGGTTTGACGGCCATAACTGGCGCCTGGGGGCGCGGCACCGGGCCGACGGCGGTGCCATAATCCTTCGACGGCGCTTTGCTTTCAGACGCTTTGCTGGTGACGGCCGCCTTCGGTTCCGTTCTCGCCGCGGGCTGCGAAACAGGCTTGGAAGCAGGGCGCTGGAACAGGGCTGTTAGCGCGGCTTGCGGACTCTTGTGTTGGGAGGTTGCCCACAGGCTGAACGCACCGAGGCCCAAAATTGCAGCAAGCGCGAGCACTGGGGTGGACGAACCGGAAGACTTGCCCGACGACTTGCCCGACGACTTGCTTGGACGCTTTGTGGAGCGCTTGGGCGAGCGTGTGGTGCGTTTGCGTGCAGCCATCGTCTGTCTCCTGTTCGAATCGCGATGGGGAGACGCTACCAATTGTTCCTTCGCATTTGGTTACCGCAGCGTGTGGAGCGAACGATTGGGGCGATGAAACGGAAACAAAAAACGCCGCTTTCGCGGCGTTTTTTGTTGGGCCGGTGAAGACTTACTGGTGTCCAGACGTCTTGTCATCGCATGAGGTTTGGCCTGAAGCCTTATCCTGCTGCTGTTGATTGGCTTCGCTTGCTTCAACTGCGTTGCGAAGCTCTGCCCACTCGCGTTCATGACGACGATAAAGCTCGTCGGAAACAGTCTGGATACCCATTTTGGTCCTCCGTTTTACCTGGTGCCCCAAATAACATAGCGAAGACGAAAATGTTGCATCACAAAGCGTAAGCGTTTGAAATCTTAATCGGTTTATATGTTTATAACTTCGCTTAGCTTTCAATTTTCCTGAATGGAAACACCACCTTCTCCGATTTTCATCTCAATCCCTGCGGGTTTGGTCTCTTCACGATAGACATAAACCGCGAGACCTGCGGCAACGACAATCAGCGCGCCAATAATCAGATAAAGCCCGTTTCTGTTCACACTCAGTCTCCAGGTTGTTAGTGATGAAGCGGGAACGTTCGCGCATGTGATTTGGTTCCGCAGAAGGTGATGGTCACAAAAAATACGTCCTCCCTTTTTTATCGAAGGGAAAAAATACAAACTGACGAATTTGCCTCTTGCTTTATCTCCTTGGATTATTTAGTGAAGCCGCACCGCTTGAAAGCGACGGAGCGTAGCGCAGTCTGGTAGCGCACCTGATTTGGGATCAGGGGGTCGCAGGTTCGAATCCTGCCGCTCCGACCATTTTCCCCAATATTTGAATTTGTTGTATATGGACGCCTCTGCTGTGGCGTGTGTCTTTATCGCGTTGACATACATTCCCGTGTAAACTATTGGCTTGATGGATTTTTAGCTCCCGGCGGGGCAAGAGAGTAGTTCAGGGTTCTTCAAATGGTTGCACGTATTTACCGTCCAGCTAAGACCGCGATGCAGTCCGGTCAGGCCAAGACAGACCAGTGGCTTCTGGAGTATGAGCCGGAAAGCCCGCGTATGGTTGAGCCTTTGATGGGCTACACTTCCTCCGGCGATATGAAGAGCCAGATTCGTCTGTTCTTCAACACACAGGCAGAAGCAGTCGATTATGCAAAGCGCAATGGTATCGCCTACCGCATTATCGAACCGAATGAGCCGAAGCGCCGAAAGGTTTCCTATTCGGATAATTTCCGCTTCGACCGGACAATGCCCTGGACGCATTGATTGTCTGTTTCGCCTCGCACTTGTTTCAGGCCAGGTGATGCGATAAATCGGCAGGGCTTTACTGGCAAAGCCCTGCATTCATTGAAATATCTTCGATCTTTTTCGGAAGGCGAGGTCCCGTAGCTCAGTTGGATAGAGCGTCAGCCTTCTAAGCTGAATGTCACAGGTTCGAATCCTGTCGGGATCGCCATCTCACTTTTCGCCTCTTATAAACCTCTGAAAAACCTTATGCTTTTTTGAGGTGTGGGGCTTTGGTTTCTAGGTGAGGGGATGGCATGTTCTTCTTCGATTGTTTGCGCCGCAACGGCGTCAGTCGTCCAGCCGAAAGTCGCCTTCAGTTCCTCATGAATGCCGCCGCGAAGCGAACACTTCGCGGCGTTTTCCAGTACTATTCGGATTTCCGTTACTGTCCGTGCGGGCCATCTGGAACGCGGTGTCTCATATAGACGCGCGGGCCGTGATCGCCAGGGCGCCCATGCCAGCCTCGGCGGTCGTGCCATCCACGGTGTTTCCAATGTCTGTCGCGATAGTAGCGACGATCACCGTGCCAGTGGTCGTCACGATCATTGAGGGCGGAGCCTATAGCAAGGCCAGCAATGAGCGGAATGCCGATCAGTGCAGCGGTTCGACCGAAATCATTGGAATACCTGCCAGATGTTCCCTCACGGAATGCCAGATAGCGCGATGATGCCCATCCATAGGTCGGGCCATAGCTAACCTGACACCAACCATAACTTGATGTGCAGCCCCGCACGTTTACGGGCGCGCCGTTAGGGATGGAGCCCAAAGTGGCGTAGCGTGTGCCGGGACCTGTGCGAATATTGAGGTTGGCGGTGGATATGGCGTTTGCCGCCTGCGCTGCGCCCGCCGCAAACACGCCGAAGGCAACAAGGACGGCTTTGAGAACAAGCTTCATCAGAGTTCTCCCTGAATTGTCTTTATTGTTTGCAAAACGAGATCGGCGGGTGAAGGTTCCCATCAAGTCAAGTGAGCAGCTCGGCCAGACAGGCCGAAACGGCACAAAATAAAAGCGCCGGAAAACCGGCGCTTTCGTTGAACATCGCACATTGCGGGGACTAACGTTTGCAGCGAGCCACATATATGCGGCCATGACGGTCACGATACTCGCAATTGCCATTGCGCAGTTCGCGTACCAGCAACCCACCCAGCGCACCCGCACCGGCGCCAATAAGTGCACCGCGTCCGCCGCCGGCGATCCCACCGATGACTGCACCTGCACCGGTGCCGATGGAGACGTCCTTTTCCGTGGTCGTGCAGCCTGCTATCACAAGCAAGGCAACCAATCCAAGCGCAGTTTTCCGCATCCCTATCTCCTCCTGAGAACAATCGGACTAAGCTTAAACGATTGATCTCGTGTTCGGTTGCTTTGGAACCGGCAACTCCGTGCGAAAAATATCGCACAAGAGACAGCGTCAATGGCGGCGATGACGCAAGATAACTGCAATGGCCAGTCCAGCCAGTCCAACCGCGATAATACCTTGCAGAATGAAAACCCAGTTCATCATGATGCAATCCTCTGCTTACCCCGTTGAGAGGCGCGTACGAATTTGGCTTCTACCTAGCGCATTTTAACCGGATGGGAAACGCATGAGAGTGTATTTAATCTAAGCCAATGAAATCATTAAATTTATTTAATGGTGGCATTCATTCGGCGTTCACATTGGCGGGTACATTTTACTTTTACAGAGTTGAACAAAGGAAGCCGAATATGAAGCCAATCATCATTGCTCTTACTGTCTTTTCCTTTCTTGCTGCGCCTGCTGCGATCGCGCAACCTTATCCGTTACAAGGCGACAAGCCGTCTCACAGTCAGATGCATAAAGTCGGTCCAAAATACGATGCGCGCAAGCATGACAACAGCCGTCATCAGAGCTGGAAGAGGGGCAGCCGTCTGCCGGCAAACTATCGCGGCTATGTCGTGAACAATTATGCGAGCTATGAGCTGCGCAAGCCGCCGCGCGGCTATCAATGGGTCAAGGTCAATAATGACTATATGTTGATAGGTATCACGACCGGGATCATATCATCTATTGTGGCGGGTCGGTGAACCATCTGTGGGATGAATCAAAAGGCGGCCCATGGCCGCCTTTTGAAATCGATTGTTAATTCTCAGGGCCAAAATATTTGGCTTTCAACTTGGCGATCTCTTCATTTTCATGCGCACTGATGATCGCCACCGAGGCGGGTTTGACAAGCTCGCTTTGGCGCGGAAAGGCAAAGCCATATTTGTCGGGGCTGAACACATTGCCGACAACCTCGAGAGGTTGGTCTGCATGCCGGTGGACGTAATGCTTCAGCACAGGGCCGTCGCCGACGACGGCTGCAATTTCATCATTGACCAGCGCGTTTACCGCTTCCGGCAAGTGATCGAAAGCTACCGTCGCAATTGAGCGCGATTTCAGGAATTGTTCTGCAACGCTGCCCGCTCGCACACCAACGGACTTTCCCTGCAGGTCGGATAGGCTGGAAATAGTGTTGTCGATATGGGCGACGGTCATAACGCTTGTGATCGATGAGGTCAGGTAGGCGATGATCGCTATGCCGAACACCATCCAGAATGTCTGCCAGATGCGTCCTGCCCAGCCGAAAAGGTTTTTACGCGAGGTTTTTCCCGAGGTTGCGATGGAAACCACGTGATAGAAACTCTCGGCAAGCCCCTCGCGCCAGCGCTTCGGAAACCCCTTATCGAAACGTCTATCGAAGATAGTGAGCAAGACCGTGGCGGCAATGAGGATGCCCAGTATCCAAGCATAGGTTACGAGATGTCCGGCATCGTTGAGGCGATTGATTAGATCGTCCCAGCCGCTTCCGGCCTGGGTGTGGACCATGATGCGCAGTCCTGCATCGAACCATGGATGAGTGAAATCGACGATTTCAGCACGGCTCTCCGTAATGGTCAGATTGGTGACCGCAGCTTCGACTTTGCCTTCAGAAACAGCTTTTACCAGTTCAGCATAGTTGGAAAATTCGACATACTTTGAAGCAAGGTTCAAACGTGCGGCAATATCCTGCCAGATATCTATGGCCATGCCGGAATAAGAATTGCCTTGTTTGTTGACAAATGGTTCGCTGACATACACGCCCACCTGCACAGGCGTCGTTGCTTGTTGGGCCTGTGAGATTGTCGAAACCGCCACCAATAGTAGAGTTAGAAAAAACTTATATAAGCTGTGATTGTTGAAGTTCTTCAGCGGCGTTGGCGACAAAGCAGCTCTCCACATATAGTGAGTACGTAACGTAATTTTGATTGTGTCGATATTTCATTTAAATTAATATTTACTACCAAAGAAGTGATTTTATAATCGGAGATACTATAATTAGTGAATACTAATTTAGTTTAAAATCTCATCCCCTGTGCATGGAACCGAACGCCATGTTGCTCAGTTATTTCGGCTAACAAGCCGAAGATCATAACAGGGCAAAAGAGGGGTCATGGAGAGCATCGACAATCTGGATTCCGCGATGCGTCCCATCACGTCAGCACCGCCACGTCTGCCAACCTTGGCGGCAATGGCTGTGGCTGTTGCAATTCTCTATTTTGCAAAAGATGTCTTCCTTCCGCTCGCGATAGCAGTGCTGCTGACATTCGCGCTGGCGCCGATCGTTGCCTTTCTGCGCCGGGCCGGTCTTCCGCGTTTGTTCGCGGTGATTACAAGTGTGGCGGGTGGCTTCCTGATTGTGGCTGTCTTCAGCGCTGTGGTTGCCTTTCAAGTCTCAGAAGTTGCACAGAATATCTCAATCTATCAATACAACATCATCGAGAAGATCAGGACGCTCAAAGAAGCTGGGGCCGACAACAGTTTCTTCGAAAGGCTCAATAGTTTTGCGGAGCGTGTCGGTGCGGAAATCAATAGGCCGGAGCAGAAAACGCAGGCCTTGCCATCGGATCAACCCGAAGAGAAGCCGCTCCTCGTCCAGATATTCGCGCCGCGCCATCCGGTAGAAACGCTCAGGAGCATAATCGAACCGCTCATAGGCCCGCTAGCGACGACGGGTCTTGTCGTGGTCGTTGTTATCTTCATGCTGCTGGAACGAGAAGAGTTGCGAGACCGCTTCATAAGGCTAGTCGGCTATGGTGACCTTCACCGCACGACCGAGGCCTTGCAAGATGCCGGAAAGCGGGTCGGCCAATATCTGCTGACCCAGCTTTTGGTGAATGTCACCTATGGCGTGCCTCTCGCCTTCGGATTGTGGATTCTGGGTATTCCCAACGCTGTGCTGTGGGGAATACTGGCTATTGTTTTGCGCTTCGTTCCCTATATCGGCCCGGTCATCGCGGCGATCCTGCCATTGTTTCTCGCTTTCGCGGTCGCGCCTGGCTGGGACTTGCTACTATGGACAATCGGGCTTTTCGTCGTCATCGAACTTCTCATAAACAATGTAGTCGAGCCATGGCTATATGGTTCCCGCACTGGCCTTTCACCGCTTGCGATCATCATATCGGCTATCTTTTGGACATGGCTCTGGGGGCCGGTCGGGCTCGTTCTGTCGACACCTCTAACAGTTTGTCTCGTGGTACTAGGGCGTCATGTGCCGCAATTTGAGTTTCTCGAAATCCTGTTCGGTAACGAGCCAGTCCTCGACCCGAAGGAACGGCTCTATCAGCGTCTTCTGGCGGGCGACCCGGATGAAGCAACGGACAATGCCGAAGAGATGCTGGAACGCAAATATCTCGTCGAGTTTTACGGTTCAGTCGCGATTCCGGCACTCTTGATGGCAGAGCGGGATCGCCTTCGCGGGGTTTTGACCGAGCCGCAGTTGCAGATCGTTGCCGAAAGCACAAAAACGCTGGTGGCCAATCTGGAGCAGATTGCGAATGAAGAGGAGGGGGATGATGAAGAGATCGCGATTGAAAATCCCGATGGCGATGGCAGTGCATCCGATCTGGAGCTTCCTTCTGGCGAAGGGCGGTCGCTTCTGACATTCGGAGGGCGAAAAGGGCTTGATGACACGGCGGCGATCATGTTGGCGCAGGTGCTTGCGGTACAGGGCGCTTCAGCAGAAGCCGCCGCGCACGATGTGTTGAAGCCCGCCAGTCTAAGAGCGCTGGAGCTTTCAGAAAGAGATACGGTGATGATCTGCTTTCTGGATCGTCGGGCGGCACGTCATGCCCGGTTTGCAGTTCGCCGTTTGCGACGGCTGCGTCCTTCTCTGCGCATCGGTGTGGTGCTCTGGCACGACCCAAGCGAAATACGGTCGGTTGATCGGGCGGCGTTACAGGAAGAAATGCAGGCGGATTTTGTCGCCTGCACGATGATTGAGGCCGTTGTGGAAGGGCTCTCCGAAATAGAATCTGTATCCTCGAAGACGGTTCGCGCGCGATCACGCAAAGTGACCGCTGCAAAACAAACTTAGATCGGGCGCTATCAAAAGTGTGAAGCAGCTTTCGCCAGGCTGTTCTAGATCGCCGCAAACCCTTTTTCGAGGTCCGCAATAAGGTCCGGCACGTCTTCCAGACCAATCTGGAGGCGGATCACCGGTCCCGGATAGTCCCCCTTGGCTACAGTCCTGTCATTGAGGCGGACATGAACCGCGAGGCTTTCGTAGCCGCCCCAGGAATAGCCCAGACCGAAAATTTCCAGCGCATCGAGGAAGGCATGGGCTTTCTTCTGCCCGCCACTTGCAAGCACGATGGAGAAAATGCCGGAGGAGCCGGAGAAATCGCGCTTCCAGATAGCGTGGCCCGGATGGCTTTCCAGTGCCGGATGCAAAACACGATCGACTGCCGGATGGCCTTCAAGCCAGCGAGCGATTTCCAGTGCGCTCTTTCGGTGATGTTCCAGTCGAACGCCCATCGTGCGCATGCCGCGCAGAATCTGGTAGGTATCATCTGCTGATGTGCACAGTCCGAGTGTTCCATGCGTTTCCAGAAGCTGCGGCCAGCATTTTTCGTTGGCCGAAACTGTGCCGAACAGAATATCCGAATGACCGGACGGATATTTGGTCGAGGCGTGGATGCTGATATCCACGCCGAAATCAAGCGCCTTGAAGTAAAGCGGAGTGGCCCAGGTATTATCCATCATGACAACGGCATCGCCCTTGTGCGCTTCTTCAACGATGGCTGGAATGTCCTGCATTTCAAATGTGTTCGACGCTGGCGATTCCGTGAACACGACCCTGGTGTTCGGCCGCATCAGCTTCGCAATGCCGGAACCGATCTCCGGGTCGTAATATTCGACGTCCACGCCCATGCGCTTCAGGATTGTATCGGCAAAATGCCGGGTTGGATTGTAGATTGAATCGACGAACAGCGCGTGATCACCCGGCGACAGGAAGGCGAGAAGCGGAATTGTTACAGCCGCAAGCCCGGAGGGCACACAGACCGTACCCGCCGAACCTTCCAGTGCGTCGATGGCTGCACATAGTGCATCGCTGGTCGGCGTGCCGCGCGTTCCGTAGGTATATTTCTGATTGCCGGTTGCCATTGTTTCCGCATCAGGAAAAAGCACGGTCGAGGCGCGGACAACCGGTGGGTTGACGAAACCATGATAATCGCGCGGCTGATACCCGTCGTGAGCCAGCCGTGTGTTTATACCCAGCTTCTCTACCTTGCCCTGCTGCTTAGTCACGAAAATGCCTCCAGACCATGTTGCATGCTATCCCACTGATTCTCGCCCACTGATTCTCGAAAGAGAGAATTCTGCCTAGTCACATCAAAATCGGCTGCGGCAAGAAGATCTGCGATTCCGCTTGCGGCGGAAACTTTGAATACTTGGATAGGATGCGCGCGTTCTGGATGCAACCTCACGTGCCATTAATTGCGTAAGATGCATTTGAAAGGATATTTCTGTTATGATGGAGTTAGGCACGGGCAGCATTTTTCTTTATCCCTTTCGCGCCGCACTGGAACTCCTTCAAGCTCTCATACGTCCGGCTTACAAGGGCGCGCCGTCCTCCTGGACGCTTGAAATGACGGCCATTGTCGTTCTCCTGCCGTTCATTATTCTCGTGTTGCACCTATGGGATGCTGACATCATCCGCGTCACGGCGCAAAGCACCAATCTCATTATGGAATTCCTGCGTGCTGTTACGGATGCGATTCGCACTGTCGTCTGGCTAGCAATAGGCATCGTCTTATGGCTTGTAACCGCGATACTGCTTTCACCGAAACTGCGCGCCAACGCCAGATCGTGGCTCGTGAAGCTTCATGGCTGGGCAACACTCATGCTGATCTCGATCGTTGTCGCAAGCGTGCCGGTGGAAATCGGTAAACTCGCCATCGGCCGTGCGCGCCCATTTCTTCTGGATGAGGTGGGAGCTGCATATTTTTCGCCTTTCAAGGGCCAGTTTCTCTATGAAAGCTTTCCGTCCGGCCACTCCATGATGGCTGGCATCATGATGGTGTCGCTTTGGATATTCCTGCCACGCTGGCGCATACTGACACTCCCGATCTGCATTCTTTTCGTCATCAGCAGGCTTGCCGCCGGTGCGCATTACCCAACGGACGTGGTCGCCGGTCTGACAATCGGATTCGTTACGACATGGTGGGTCGCCCGCTATATGGCGACGCGAAATATTATTTTTTCTTTGGATGACGATAGTGCAATGCCCCGCATGTGATTTCTCGCATAAGTTGCCGTATGGTGTGCATCCCTAGGATGGCGGTTCCATCTAAAGGTTTGTAATAATTAAACTCTATTGCAGTTCTTTGATGTGGCGCGGTATCGGTTTCAATCGTGAAATCGCCTACCCAGAAATCGGGAAACCCTGTAAATTTTCAAATGTTTCTCCGTCATCTTTTTTGTAAGCCTGTCCACCAGACTGCGTTAATGCCTTGACCAAAGGCAAAATTTCGCCTTCGATAAGACTTGTGAAGGCGACAGGTTTGTCACTGCGCTCAAAAATAATAATGGAAGACCGAAAGCGGTCTCGGGCGAGGGCAATCTGTCGTAGGGCATGGGCTTGGGGAGGTCACGCGGCTTTTCCACCGGTTTATGCAAAAATAAAGCAACAAGAGACGCCTTAAGCCAACGGCTCGGTGCTCTACAGGGAACAAAAAGGTTGCAGACCAGATGAAAAAAACTCTTATGACGGGTGTATTGGGTGCGGCAGCGCTGTTTAGCGTCGCTTCGGGAGCATCCGCTGACACGCTTTCCGATGTGAAGGCGAAAGGTTTTCTGCAATGCGGCGTTAATACGGGTCTGCTTGGCTTTGCTTCGCCTAACGACAAGGGCGAGTGGTCCGGCTTCGATGTGGACTATTGCCGCGCTGTGGCTTCCGCGATTTTCGGCGATCCAACCAAGGTAAAGTTCACACCGCTGAACGCAAAAGAGCGTTTTACCGCTCTGCAGTCGGGTGAAGTGGACGTCCTGATCCGCAACACGACCTGGACCATCAGCCGCGATACTGCGCTCGGTCTCGATTTTGCCGGCATCAACTACTATGACGGCCAGGGCTTCATGATCAATTCGAAGAAGCTGTCGGGCATCAATTCCGCGTTGCAGCTTTCCGGCGCTTCCATCTGCGTTCAGGCTGGTACGACAACCGAGCTGAACATGGCCGACTATTTCCGCGCCAACAAGATGGAATACAATCCGGTTGTCTTCGAGAAGATTGAGGAAGCCAACGCTGCTTACGATTCCGGTCGTTGCGACGCCTATACGACCGATCAGTCCAGCCTCTATGGCGTTCGTCTGGCGCTTGCCAATCCCGACGATCACGTCATTCTGCCAGAAATCATCTCCAAGGAACCCTTCGGTCTGACCGTTCGCCAGGGCGATTCCAAGTGGGCGGATGTCGTTCGCTGGACTCATAACGCGCTGCTCAACGCCGAGGAATACGGCATTACGCAAGCCAATGTCGAAGAGATGAAAAAGTCCGACAACCCGGACATCAAGCGTCTTCTTGGCGTTGAAGCTGACACGAAGATCGGTACCGATCTTGGTCTCGACAATGACTGGGTGGTGAAGATCGTAAAGGGCGTCGGCAATTACGGCGAAATATTCGAGCGCAATATCGGCACCAGCAGCCCGCTCAAGATTTCACGTGGCCTGAACGCCCAGTGGAACAAGGGCGGCCTACAGTATGGCGTCCCCGTGCGCTAATGGGCCTTGCTGTCCAGACTGATCATCGGCGGGTGCAGCAGCGCCCGCCTGATTTGTCAGCTCTGTAGTTTGTCCGTTTGCGAATGCCCCTGCATCACGCAGGTCTTTGAATGCTGACAAGCTGCTTTGAATTCAACCGCGTCTTGCGCGCCCGCAAGCTCGATATGGGCTTGAACAAGGGACGGAAGACCGAATGGTTCGGCATTCGATGCCGCGATCTCAGGAAACTGCCCCCAGATACGGCCTGCCTTTCCTGATCGACGTCGATGCAACCAGCCGAGAGGCACAGGAAACATATGGCTTCCTATTCTGCAACTGAACGTCGCCAGGACAGCGGCGGAACTTCGTTCCTGTATGATCCGCGGATTCGCGGCATCTTCTATCAGGTCATCGTCTTTGGCGCAGTCATTGGCGCAATCTACTGGATCGTTGGCAATACGATCACCAATCTGCAGCGCGCAAACATTGCGTCCGGCTTTGGTTTTCTTAATGGGCGCGCCGGGTTTGATATCAGTCAGACGCTTATTCAGTACAACAGCGATTCGAATTATGGCCGGGCCTTTCTGGTTGGCCTTGTAAATACGCTTTATGTTGCGGCTCTTGGTGTCGTCACCGCATCGATTATCGGCTTTCTGGTTGGTATCGGGCGCCTTTCGCGCAACTGGCTTATCCGCAAGATTTGCACGGTCTATGTGGAAATCTTCCGCAACATTCCGCCGTTGCTCGTGATATTCTTCTGGTATTTCGGCGTTTTGTCGGTTCTGCCACAGGCACGCGACAGCTTCGCACTCCCGCTGGGTACCTACCTGAACAATCGCGGCTTCTTCATGCCGTCGCCTGTCTGGGGTGAGGGAGCATGGCTTCTGCCGGTGGCGCTTCTCGTCGGCATTGTGGCTTCGGTGGTAATTGCAGGATGGGCAAAACGCCGCCAGATGGCAACCGGCCAGCCCTTTCACATCATACGTGTGTCCGCTGCCTTGATTATCGGCCTGCCGATACTGGCGCTGATTGCGACCGGCTTTCCGGTTTCATTCGATTTGCCGAAGCTCGGAACTTTCAATCTGACGGGCGGTGCACAGGTCAAACCGGAATTTCTAGCTCTGTTTCTGGCGCTTTCCTTCTATACGGCGTCCTTCATTGCAGAAACGGTCCGCGCCGGCGTTCTGGGCGTCAGTAAGGGGCAGACCGAAGCAGCTTATGCGGTTGGTCTACGCCCCGGCCAGACGATGCGGCTTATCATTGTGCCGCAGGCGCTTCGGATCATCATTCCGCCGCTCTCGAGCCAATATCTCAACCTTATCAAGAACTCGTCGCTGGCCATTGCCATCGGCTATCCCGATCTTGTCGCTGTGGGCGGTACTATCCTCAACCAGACCGGCCAATCGGTGGAAGTCGTCGCAATCTGGATGGTGATCTACCTGGGCATCAGTCTGATTACGTCCGGTCTGATGAACTGGTTCAATGCCAAGATGGCGCTGGTGGAGAGGTGACTATGGAAAACGCAGATCTCCAATATGTCCGCGCGCAGATGGTCGACAGCGAAGCGCCTCCGCGCTCCGTTCAGGGTGTTTCACACTGGCTACGCGTCAACCTGTTTGCAACGCCTGTCGATGCAGCGCTGACCATTCTTGGCTTGCTGGCCGTAGCCTGGTTTCTTCCGTCAATCATCGAGTGGCTGTTCCTTAAGGCAGTTTGGACCGGAGCGGACCGCACAGCCTGCCTCACTGTCGCACAAGGCGGCACGCAACCGGAAGGCTGGTCGGGTGCCTGCTGGGCATTCGTGAACGCGAAATACGAGCAGTTCCTCTATGGCCGCTATCCGATTTCCGAGCGCTGGCGCGTCAACCTGACGGCGCTGATCTTCTTCGTGCTGCTGGTGCCGCTACTGATTCCGAAGGCTCCGAAGAAGGCTCTCAATGCGATCCTGTTCTTCTTTCTGTTCCCGATTGTGGCGTTTTTCCTTCTGGTTGGCGGCTGGTTTGGTCTGCCCTATGTCGAAACGCCGCTTTGGGGCGGGCTTCTGGTTACGCTTGTACTGTCCTTTGTCGGCATCTCTGTGTCGTTGCCGCTTGGTATCGTACTTGCGCTCGGACGTCGTTCGAACCTGCCTGTCATAAAGACCTTCTCGATCATCTTTATCGAAATGGTGCGTGGAGTTCCGCTGGTCACTGTGCTGTTCATGGCCAGTGTCATGTTGCCGCTGTTCCTGCCGCCCGGCGTGACTTTTGACAAGTTGCTGCGTGCGCTTATCGGCGTGGCGCTGTTCGCCTCGGCCTATATGGCGGAAGTCGTGCGTGGCGGTCTTCAGGCTATCCCGCGCGGGCAGTATGAAGGCGCGGATGCACTGGGTCTCAGCTATTGGCAGAAAACCGGACTGATCATCCTCCCGCAGGCGCTGAAGCTGGTCATTCCGGGAATCGTCAACACCTTCATCGGTCTCTTCAAGGATACGAGCCTTGTCTACATCATCGGCATGTTCGATCTGCTGGGCATCGTCCGTCAGAACTTCTCCGATGCCAATTGGGCTTCTCCACAGACGCCTGCCACCGGTCTGATCTTTGCGGGCTTTGTTTTCTGGATTTTTTGTTTCGCAATGTCGCGATACTCTATATTCATGGAACGACGGCTCGACACGGGTCATAAACGATAAGAATAAAGGGAATAATGGAAATGAGTGCACAAAGCGCCCTCCCGCAATCCGAGTTCGGTGGCGATGTCGACCGCTCAAAGATGCAGGTTTCCACAACCGATGTCGCCATCGAAATCACCAATATGCATAAGTGGTATGGCGAGTTCCACGTGCTGCGCGACATCAATCTGAAGGTCATGCGCGGCGAGCGTATCGTTGTTGCCGGGCCGTCTGGTTCGGGAAAGTCGACCATGATCCGCTGCATCAACCGTCTGGAAGAACATCAGAAGGGGAAGATTGTCGTCGATGGCATCGAACTGACCAACGACCTCAAGAAGATCGATGAAGTACGCCGTGAAGTGGGCATGGTTTTCCAGCACTTCAATCTCTTCCCGCATCTGACCATTCTGGAAAACTGCACGCTTGCGCCTATTTGGGTTCGCAAGATGCCGAAGAAGCAGGCGGAAGAAATCGCCATGCACTATCTGGCCCGCGTGAAGATTCCGGAGCAGGCCAACAAATATCCGGGTCAGCTTTCAGGTGGCCAACAGCAGCGTGTGGCGATTGCCCGCGCGCTGTGCATGAACCCGAAGGTCATGCTGTTCGATGAGCCGACCTCTGCGCTCGACCCGGAAATGGTGAAGGAAGTGCTGGATACGATGGTGAGCCTTGCCGCCGAAGGTATGACCATGATCTGCGTGACGCACGAAATGGGCTTTGCCCGTCAGGTGGCCAATCGCGTGATCTTCATGGATCAGGGTCAGATCGTCGAGCAGAACTCGCCGGACCAATTCTTCGACAATCCGCAACATGAACGCACCAAGCTGTTCCTGAGCCAGATTCTGCACTGATCCGTCATTTCAATGCTGTAACTTGAAAACACCCGTCAGACGATCTGGCGGGTGTTTTTACAGCAACTGGAGGGGCATTGTGACAAGTTTCCGGTGGGCGGAAGAGCTTCCGGTCGAACAGCACCAAGAGTTCCATGCATTCTATTGTAATGAATGGTGGACGCGCGAACGGACATTTGATGACGTCATGCAGATGCTGGCCCATTGCGATCTGCTTCTGTTCTGCCTTGACGCGGAAGGCAAAATAGCTGGCTTCGCTCGGGTTCTCAGCGACTTCATCTTCAAGGCGCTGATTTTCGACGTGATTGTGTCGGAGAAACATCGAGGTCGGGGGCTAGGGCAGGCCCTGGTCGAGCGTATCCTCCTCCATGAAAAGCTGAAGCGTGTGAAAAGCTTCGAGCTTTATTGCCCGGAAAGGCTTGTGCCTTTTTATGAGAAGCTTGGCTTCGTGAAGAGGACCTCTTCGCTGCTTTTCAATCAGCTTTAGAGCGTCAATCCGGTCGACGCTCTTAGTATTTGCTTTGTTGCATCGTCCTGCGCAAAGCGATTTCGCCCTAATTCTGGAAATGCTCTAATCCTCAACGTATTGGCGCAGGCGTTGCAGGGCATCATCCCACTGGGCGGAAACGGTCGCGAGATAGGCACGGGCATCGACCAACGGCGCTGGATGCAGGCGAAACCTGCTCTCGCGTCCGACCTTTTCTCGCTCGACCAGTTTTGCCTCTTCCAGCACCATCAGGTGCTTGGTGACGGCTTGGCGTGTGATGCTGCCATTTTGCGACAGGGCCACAATCGAGCGGCTTTCACCATCGCTCAAGGTTTCTATGAGCGCCAGCCGGGTCGGATCAGCGAGCGCTGCGAAAACTGCGGACATATTCGTACCGCTCACCGCTGGGCTATCGTTCATTTTCGACATGTCTCTTGATGTTACCGACCTGTTCTTCCCATCCACCGTCGTTCATTCGCAACGCCAGCGGGCGGCGCTCGGCAGGCAGGGCATCGAAACCGCTTTCAATCACCGTCAGCCGCGTTCCGGCCTCGACCGTTTGCAGTTTGAATTCCACCAGAGTCGGCGGTTCCTCGGAGTAGTCTATGCTTCGGTCAACGGCATAGGGATGCCATGTGAAGGCAAAATAAGTGGGCGCCGTCATTTCCTTGATGAAGGATTCCCACGGCTCGTGCTCGAAACCGGGATAGGTGATATGGCCGGTCGAACGGGTGCCGACGATGAATGGTCCGTCGATCTTGACCTGAAACCAGCTTCCAAACTCTTCATGATCGGTGAGGGCGCGCCATACGCGGTCGATGCCCGCATGAATGTCGATGGTCTTCACGATGCGGTCAGTATTGCTTGAAACGGTCACGATATGCATCCTCCGTAATTGGCAACTTAATGGTTGCGAATATAGGATGGTTGCAAAAATATGCAACTAAAAAGTTGCATATTTTACTCGGGCAGCGGAGCTTTGTCGGGAAGCGGGAACAATGTAACGAACTTCTCCGCCAGGGTGCGGTTGCCTAGAACCTTGAGAACATTGGCTCTTTCCAGGGCTGATATGGGCTGTCCACCATAGATGGCTGCGGCCAGCATGCGCGGCGAACCTTCGAAATGGAGGTCATATTCCGGTGCTGTGCCGCGCTCGATCAGAATTCCGTCATCGTCCAGTCGGGCAGTAAAATCCTCTCCATCCAGACGAAGACCGATCACCGCGCGCATACCGAGAGACCTGTCATGGTCCATCATGGTTCGGAGCGACAGCAGGAAAGAAGCAGTAGAAATCGGTAGATTGGGGTCATGCTTTGGCGAACGTGCGGCCCATCGGCCCAGCGTTTGAAGAATAGGTTCGCTTTCATGGCCCCAGTCGGTCAATTCATAGACCTGCACCGATGCGGGAGGAGGAAGTTTCGTCTTGCGGAGAATGCCGGCTTCTTCCAGCCCAGCGAGCCTCTGCGTGAGGACATTTGCACTGACGCCCGGCAGATCGGCCCGAAGATCGCTGAAGCGTTTGGGGCCGAACATCAGTTCGCGCATCACCAGAAGAGACCAGCGCTCCCCAATCAAATCAAGGGCATGGGCAGCAGCGCAGGCATCGTCATAACTGCGCTTGGTTACGGATTTCTCTGTGATAGTTATTTTTTCTAACTCCATGGTTGCCAATTATAACTTATGTGCCATTATGTACAAGCGAACTTTGAGTTCTTCCGATGCCAATTGCGCGAACATTACGCCGGGAAGGCTTAAGCATTTGGTTGCATATCGGACCGTCCAACGGAGGAAATTTTATGCCTAAAATGATATTCGTGAACCTGCCGGTGAAGAACGTTGCGCAGTCGACCAGCTTCTATGAAGCCATAGGAGCAACCAAGAACCCGATGTTTTCGGACGAGACTGCTTCCGGCATGGTCATTTCGGATACAATCCATGTAATGATCCTTGATCATGAAAAGTTTAGCCAGTTTACGCCGAAGAAGATCGCCGATGCCAATACGGTCAGCGAGGTGCTGATCTGTCTGTCTGCGGAAAGCAAGGCTGAAGTCGATGCCATCGTCGAAAAGGCGGTGAACGCGGGTGGAAAGGCCGATCCGGGTCCGAAACAGGATTACGGCTTCATGTATGGGCGCAGCTTCGAAGATCTCGATGGCCATATCTGGGAGATCATGTGGATGGACATGGAAGAAGCCAAGAAGGTCATGGGTTAGTGCAATTACAGAAAAGTACGGAGCGTTTTTCGCAGGATAGTGCGATAAAAATTACTGGATCGCCCAGCATCCCTGCGGATGCAGAAAGAACACTCCACTCTTCTAACTTACTAGAATAACGCATTTTGCACTCCGAAAATCGATTTCGATTTTCGGAGCGATGCGGCAGGGAGGGAAAAATGTCAGGTCTGACGATCTGTCTCTGGTTCGATAGACAAGCAGAAGAAGCGGCGAACCATTATGTCTCGATCTTCCGAGCCTGTGGAAGAGCGGCTTCCATCGATGGGTTCATTCGGTTTGAGCATGCCCATCGCCCCGAAGGCACCGATGTGGTGGTTGCAAACTTTACCCTCGATGGGCAGGCTATATCCGGTCTTAACGGCGGGCCGAACTTCAAGTTTTCCCCGGCGGTCTCGCTCTTCGTCCAATGCAAGGATCAGGCGGAACTGGATATGTTCTGGGAAAGGCTGCTGGAGGGCGGTGCGCCGATGGAATGCGGCTGGCTGACGGACAAGTATGGCTTTTCGTGGCAGGTTGTGCCGCAGATGTTGTTGGAGGTCCTGCAAAAGGGTACTGCTGAACAGCGTCAGCGGGTGGCTGATGCCGTGATGAAGATGGTCAAGCTCGACGTTGCGACGCTTGAAGCAGCGCGTGACGCGGCTTAATTCTGTACGGCCGCAATGGCATCATACCCATAAAGCCAGTCCAGATCCTTCAGGAAACTTTCCGGGCTGCGTATGGCGAAGAGCGTGTTACGGCCAAGCGCAAAAACGCCAGTGGCGTGATAGGCGAACCTGTTCAATTGACCGCGCTTGGCAACGGCTGCGATCCGCTGCTTGCGGACGGTATCGAAGCGCTTCAATCCTGTATCGTGGTCGCTAGCGTCCAACGCCTGGGCAAGGGCCGCCGCATCCTCGATTGCCATCGCTGCACCTTGCGCCGCAAACGGCGTGACCGCATGCGATGCGTCGCCCAGAAAAATCGTCCGGTCCGGTCCGACAAATTGGGCGTCTGCCATTTCAAACAGCGGCCAGTAGGTCCACTCATCAGCCGTGGCCAGAACATCGCGAACGGGAGCGCTCCAATCCGCGTAGATGGAGCGCAAGCGCGCCGGCTCGCCGGTTCTGGACCAAACTTCTCCTGGATTCTCACCTGTTGTGATGGCGACGAAATTGAAGAAACTGCCGCCTTTGACCGGATAGGCGATGAAATGCGCCTGCTTGCCCAGCCATGCCGAAACGGCATTCTTCGTCCCCATGGCAGATGTGAACGAAGCAGGGAGGGTGCTGGCGGCAAGTGTTGTGCGCCAGGCAATATGGCCGCTGAACCGTGCCTTGTCGAAACCTGCCTTCGAGCGCTCTGCCGACCAGACGCCGTCGCAGGCTATCAAATATGCGGCGTCGACAGGTTCTTCGGACTTGTTATGGCGGATAGTGGCAGTAACGACCCCGTTCTCGACGCGGTGATTTGTGATTTCAGCACCAAGGCTTATCTCGATACCGGGCGCTTCGCGGCAGGCGGCAAGCAAAGCGGATTGCAGATCGGCGCGATGACAAACGACATAGGGATGGTGCCAGCGCTGGCAAGCCTTGTCGCCGAGCGTCATTTCCATCAGCGGGCGGGCTTTGCGTCCATCCATGAGATAGAGCGCTTCCGGCGTTACGGCCTGGGTAGAAAGACGGTCAGCAACGGCGAGCCGTTCCAGATGGCGCATTGCATTGGGGGCAAGTTGCAGGCCAGCGCCGACTTCCGAAAGGGTTTCTGCCTTTTCGACAAGCCGGACATTCCAGCCGCGTGCTGCCAGTTCCAGCGCTGCCGACAGACCGGCAATTCCGGCCCCGGCAATCAATACACGCCCTTTGCTCATGTCTGTGAGGTCTTCCGGCCTTCAGCCCCTCGTGAGGCTGCTCCGATTAAGCGGCGCAGATTAAGCGGCTTTGTCAGCAGGCGCTTCGTAAACGCAGCCAGCAGGAACGGTTTCGTCGGCATGGAGCTTGGCGTTGTAGCGATAGAGGGTTGAGCAATACGGGCAAACCACTTCGCTTTCATCACCCATGTCGAGAAACACGTGCGGGTGATCGAAAGGCGGATTTGCACCGACGCACATGAATTCCTTCACGCCGATTTCGATGGCAGCATGGCCCGCGTCGTTCTGAAAATGAGGAATGATGTGATCGGACATAATATGCTCCGGTGCTGGTCGATGGCGGTATGAGCATGGTCCTAAACCGTTTGCGGGACAGGATCATGCTTAGACATTGGCATGCGTGTACCGCGAAAGTCTTGTTTTCGGAAGCGTTTTCATCAATTCTGAGGACATTTCCAGCTAATTGCTATCAAACTGTCATATGACAGCCATAGGCTTAAGGCAGAACCGGAACATTCCGGTGGAAGTCGGGACAGGAAAAATGAGCGAAAACAGCGTTATGGCGAGCGAAGCCTCCACATCCCAAGGTGGAACACACGAGATGACAGCCGGACTGGTCCCCAACCGAACCGTCGTGCCGGATATGGCTGCAGCCCCCGACGTTCACAAAGCTTTGAACGGGGAGCTGATGCAAAGCGCCGACCGCTTCGTCAATCGCGAGTTTTCTTGGCTGCAATTCAATAGGCGCGTTCTGGAGGAAGCTGCGAATATGCGGCAGCCTTTGCTTGAACGTCTGCGCTTTCTGTCCATTTCCGCCGCCAATTTGGATGAGTTCTTTATGGTCCGCATTGCCGGCCTCGCCGCACAGGTGCGCGCCGGTGTGGCGCTGCGCAGCGCCGATGGACGCACACCGCAGGAGCAGCTCGACTTCGTTCTCGACGAAGTCGGGCGCCTGCAGGGAGAACAGCAGGAACGCCTGCGCGCACTGCGCGAGGAATTGGAACAGGAAAGCATCGAGATCGTTCGCCCGTCCGCGCTTTCGGAGCTGGAGAAGGAATGGCTTGAAAACCATTTCCTTGAAACGATCTTCCCGGTCCTGACGCCGCTCTCCATCGACCCGGCGCATCCGTTCCCGTTCATTCCGAACCTTGGCTTCTCCATCGCCCTACAGCTTGCGCGCCGCGCTGATAATCATCCGATGACGGCGCTCCTGCGCATTCCGGTTGCGCTGAAGCGCTTTATCCAGTTGCCGACAGATCAGGCCAATGTCTACCGCTTTATCACCATCGAGGATGCCGTGAGCCTGTTTATAGGGCGTCTGTTCCCCGGTTATGAAGTGCGCGGTGCCGGTACATTCCGCATCATTCGCGACAGCGATATCGAAGTGGAAGAAGAGGCGGAAGATCTCGTCCGTCTCTTTGAGACGGCGCTGAAACGACGCCGGCGCGGCCAGGTGATACGCATCGAATTCGACGGGGAAATGCCGGAAGCGCTGCGCGGCTTCGTGGCGACGGAACTTGGTGTTTCGGAAAACCGCATCAGTGTGCATGAGGGCCTTCTGGCGCTCAACATGATTTCCGAGATCGTTTCGATCCCGCGTGAGGACCTCAAATTCGTTTCTTACAATCCGCGTTTCCCGGAACGTATTCGCGAGCACGGGGGCGACTGCTTCGCAGCAATTCGTGAAAAGGACATTGTGGTCCATCATCCCTATGAATCCTTTGATGTGGTGGTGCAGTTCCTGCGACAGGCAGCAGCCGACCCGGATGTGCTGGCGATCAAGCAGACGCTGTATCGCACCTCCAATGACAGCCCGATCGTGCGCGCGTTGGTGGATGCTGCCGAAGCCGGGAAGTCTGTGACGGCGCTGGTCGAACTCAAAGCGCGTTTCGACGAGGAAGCGAATATTCGTTGGGCTCGCGATCTGGAGCGCGCAGGCGTTCAGGTGGTGTTCGGATTCATCGAATTGAAAACCCACGCGAAAATGTCGCTCGTGGTGCGCCGTGAAGACCAAAAACTGCGTTCCTACGTGCATCTGGGTACGGGCAATTATCATCCGATCACAGCGCGCATCTATACGGATTTGTCGTTCTTCACGTCGGATGCGGATATTGCGCGCGACGTGGCGCACATCTTCAATTTCATCACTGGTTATGCCCAGCCCGCTGAAGAGATGAAGATTGCGATCTCACCTTTTACGCTCCGGGCGCGTATCCTCAAGCACATAGAGGACGAGGTTGCGCATGCGAGGGCGGGGCGTCCGGCTGCGATCTGGATGAAGATGAATTCGCTGGTTGATCCGCAGATAATAGACGCGCTCTACACAGCGAGCCAGGCGGGGGTGCAGATTGACTTGGTCGTGCGTGGCATCTGCTGCCTGCGTCCCGGTGTGCCGGGGCTTTCCGACAATATTCGCGCAAAGTCGATTGTTGGGCGCTTCCTGGAGCACAGCCGCATATTCTGCTTCGGAAATGGTAATGATCTGCCTTCCGACAAGGCGATCGTTTATATTGGGTCCGCCGACATGATGCCGCGCAATCTTGACAGGCGCGTGGAGACCCTCGTTCCGATCACAAATGCCACAGTTCACCAGCAAATCCTGTCACAAATCATGTTTGCCAACATAATTGATAACCAACAGAGCTATCAGCTACTTGCGGACGGCACCTCTCGCCGGATAGAAAAAGAAGCAGGAGAGGAAGCTTTCAACGCGCAGGAATATTTCATGACCAATCCTAGCCTGTCGGGTCGCGGAAAGTCGCTGAAGTCTTCGGCCCCCCGCCTTATCGCACATCGCAAGCGTGTGCAGGCGGAAAGAAAAACCACTGCATGAGCGCAGCTCTAGCACAGGGCCGTCTCAAGGGGCTCAAGCCCGTCGCGGTCATTGACATTGGCTCGAACTCGATCCGTGTTGTCATCTATGAAGGTATCGTCCGTTCTCCGACGGTGCTTTTCAACGAAAAGATTCTCTGCGGCCTCGGAAAGGGCCTCGCGAAAACGGGTAAGCTCAACGAAAAATCTGTTGAGGCGGCGCTTCGTGCGCTGAAGCGTTTCCGCGCATTGGCGGAACAGGCTGGCGCGGTTTCCATCCACGCGCTGGCGACTGCGGCTGCGCGTGAAGCGAAAAATGGCCCGGACTTTATCGCTCAGGCAGAGGCCATTCTCGGTCGTCACATCGAAGTTTTGTCTGGCAAGGAAGAAGCCCATTATTCGGCGCTCGGCATCATTTCCGGCTTCTATCAGCCCAAGGGCGTGACAGGCGATCTTGGTGGCGGCAGCCTTGAGCTGATCGCTGTGGACGATCACGAGGTCGGCGAGGGGATCACTTTGCCGCTCGGTGGTCTGCGCTTGCAAGATATGTCCGATGGACGGCTACCAGAGGCAACCAAGATTGCACGCACTGAGCTGGCAAAGGCGACGCTTCTGGAAGCGCACCAGGGCCAGGTGTTCTATGCGGTCGGCGGTACGTGGCGTAACCTTGCCAAGCTGCATATGACGGCGAAGAACTATCCGCTGCACGTCATGCACGGCTACGAGATGGACCCGGCGGAGGCGCAAAGCTTCCTCAAGCGTGTTGCCAAGGGGAATCTTGACACAATGCGCGGCATTGAAGCGGTTTCGAAAAACCGTCGCCAGCTTTTGTCGTACGGTGCCACGGTGCTGCTCGAGACGATCCGTCTGATGAAGCCTTCTAAGATCGTTTTCTCGGCGCTCGGTGTCCGCGAGGGCTACCTTTATTCGCTTCTGCCCAAAAACGAACAGCGGCTCGATCCACTGTTGGCCTCGGCAGACGAACTATCCATTTTGCGCTCACGGTCTCCGCGTCACGCCCGCGAACTGGCGGCTTGGACCACATTGTCTTTGCCGGTACTGGGTTTCGATGAAACCGAAGACGAAGCGCGCTACAGGCAGGCGGCCTGCCTCGTGGCCGATATAAGCTGGCGTGCGCATCCTGACTATCGCGGATCGCAGGCGCTGAACATCATCGCTCACAGCTCGTTCGGCGGCATTGACCATGCCGGGCGTTCTTTCATGGCGCTGGCCAATTATTATCGCCACGAAGGGCTGATCGAAGACGAGATTGCACCGGAGATCATGCAGCTCGCCACGCCGCGCCTGCGTGAAAGGGCGAAGCTGCTCGGCGCTTTGCTGCGCGTGGTTTACCTTCTGTCGGCTTCGATGCCCGGCGTCATCCCGCGCCTTGTCTGGCGCGGGGAGGAAAACGGCATTGCGCTTGTGGTGCCGGGAGACCTTGCCGATCTCATTTCGGATCGCCCCGAAGGCCGCTTGCAGCAGCTTTCCAAGCTGACCGGCAAGAATATCTATTTCGCGATTGGAGATGCGGCGATTGAGGGGACGCGGGAATAGGGCAGTCGGTGGGCGGACTGTTAAGGCTATATGTTCACGCTCGCGCTAAGCATACTGCCTTATTGTTCTAACTCAACCGCCTTGATCCGCCGGTTCTCGAACTTGATGACCATCTTGCCGTCGATGAGGTCAAGGGCTTTCTGACCGAAAACCTCGCGACGCCAACCATGCAGAGCAGGCACATTGGCCTTGTCGCCTTCTGCCGCGATTTTGTCGATGTCGTCCGAGTTGGCAACAATCTTCGCTGCGACGCCATACTCTTCCGTCACGAGCTTCAGAAGCACCTTGAGAATATCCGCGGCGGCGGCGCTGCCTTCGGGCGAATGCGAGGGCTTGGGCAATTTTGGCAAATCTTCCTTGGGGATTTCAAGCGCGGACTGGATCGCTGCGACAAGCCCCGCAGCCTGCGCCGAACGCTCCCATCCTTTCGGGATCGAGCGTAGGCGACCCAGCGCTTCGGCATCGCGTGGCTGCTGCTGAGCGATTTCTGCGATGGTGTCGTCCTTGATGATACGCCCGCGCGGCACATTGCGCTCGCGTGCTTCGCGTTCGCGCCAGGCGGCAACGGCCTGCACGATTGCCAGTTCCAGCGGCTTGCGCACACGCGCCTTGACCCGCCGCCATGCATCGTCTGGATGCAGGTCGTAGGTTTCGCGGGAAGTCAGCACTGCTATTTCCTCATTCACCCATTCGCTGCGGCCTTCCTTCTGAAGTTCTTCCTTCAAATAGAGGTAAATGTCGCGCAGATAGGTGACATCTGCCAGCGCATAGTCCAGCTGCTTGTCGGAAAGCGGACGACGGCGCCAGTCGGTGAACCGGGATGACTTGTCGATGTGCTTCCCGGTTACCTTCTGTACAAGCTGGTCATAGGAAATGGCATCACCGAACCCGCAAACCATTGCCGCAACCTGACTGTCAAAAACAGGTGAAGGGATGAGGTTGCCGAGGTGGAATACAATTTCGATGTCCTGCCGTGCGGCGTGGAAAACCTTCACGACCTTCTCGTCGGCCATCAGACGGAAGAACGGCGCGAGATCCAGGCCGGGCGCAAGGGCGTCCACCAGCGCCGTGTGATCTGGCGAGGCCATCTGGATAAGGCACAATTCCGGCCAGAAGGTCGTTTCGCGGATGAATTCCGTATCGACCGTAACGAAATCGGACTTGGACAGGGCGGATACGGCCTCTTCAAGGGCCTCGGTGGTCGTGATGAGTTGCATAATTTTCTTTTAGACAAAGCAATGGGGATTGTCGCGAAGAATGCGCAAAACCCGCTGCATAACAAGTGCAAATCGTGTTTTTTGTCGATACGTTGCGTCAAGCTGCCCGAACCTTGACGCTTGCATACAGTGCAGACTTGACAAAACCCGGTCAAAATGCGCTTTTCCGCCAGAATTTGCAGCGCTTTGCCTGCACTGACTTATCCTATTCCAAAAGGCAGAAATCATGCACCGTTACCGCAGCCATACCTGCGCAGCCCTTCGCAAAACGGACGTCGGTTCGAACGTCCGTCTGTCCGGCTGGGTTCACCGCGTCCGTGACCATGGCGGCATTCTCTTCATCGATCTCCGCGATCATTACGGCATTACCCAGATCGTGGCCGACCCCGATTCGCCCGCCTTCAAGGTTGCCGAAACCGTTCGCGGTGAGTGGGTTATTCGTGTCGACGGTGAAGTGAAAGCCCGCGCAGACGATGCGGTCAACGCCAACCTGCCGACCGGCGAAGTCGAAATCTTCGCAACCGAAATCGAAGTGCTTGCAGCCGCCAAGGAATTGCCGCTGCCGGTTTTCGGCGAACCGGATTATCCAGAAGATATCCGCCTGAAGTATCGCTTCCTCGACCTGCGCCGTGAAACTCTGCACAAGAATATCATGAGCCGCACCAAGATCATTGCCGCGATGCGTCGCCGCATGACCGAGATCGGTTTCAATGAGTTTACCACACCGATCCTGACGGCTTCCTCGCCGGAAGGCGCGCGCGACTTCCTCGTGCCGAGCCGTATTCATGAGGGCAAGTTCTACGCGCTACCGCAGGCACCGCAGCAGTACAAGCAGCTTCTGATGGTTGCTGGTTTCGATCGCTATTTCCAAATCGCGCCTTGCTTCCGCGACGAAGATCCGCGTGCAGATCGTCTGCCGGGCGAGTTCTACCAGCTCGACCTTGAAATGAGTTTTGTGACCCAGGAAGAAGTCTGGGAAACGATGGAACCAGTCATGCGCGGCATCTTTGAAGAATTTGCCGAAGGCAAGCCGGTGACGCAGAAGTTCCGCCGCATCGCCTATGACGATGCGATCCGCACTTACGGTTCCGACAAGCCGGATTTGCGCAACCCGATTGAAATGCAGGCCGTGACCGATCATTTCGCCGGTTCGGGCTTCAAGGTCTTCGCAAACATGATCGCCAACGATCCAAAGGTCGAGGTCTGGGCAATTCCGGCCAAGACCGGTGGTTCGCGCGCATTCTGCGACCGTATGAATTCCTGGGCGCAGAGCGAAGGCCAGCCGGGTCTCGGCTATATCTTCTGGCGCAAGGAAGGCGACAAGCTTGAAGGCGCTGGCCCGATTGCCAAGAACATCGGTGAAGAACGCACAGAAGCGCTGCGCGAGCAGCTTGGTCTCGGTGATGGCGATGCCTGTTTCTTCGTGGCTGGTCTGCCGTCCAAGTTCTACAAGTTTGCAGGCGATGCCCGCACCCGCGCTGGTGAAGAACTGAACCTCGTTGATCGTGACCGTTTTGAACTGGCCTGGATCATCGATTTCCCGTTCTACGAATGGGATGAAGACAACAAGAAGCTCGACTTCGCACACAACCCGTTCTCCATGCCGCAGGGCGGTATGGACGCGCTGGAAAACCAGGATCCGCTTGCGATCAAGGCTTACCAGTACGATCTCGTCTGCAACGGCTTTGAAATTGCTTCCGGTTCGATCCGTAACCAGTTGCCGGACGTCATGGTCAAGGCTTTTGAAAAGGTTGGTCTCAGCCAGCAGGACGTGGAAGAGCGTTTCGGTGGTCTCTATCGTGCGTTCCAATATGGCGCGCCTCCGCATGGCGGGATGGCTGCCGGTATCGACCGCGTCATCATGCTGCTGGTCGGTGCGAAGAATCTGCGCGAAATCTCGCTTTTCCCGATGAACCAGCAGGCGCTCGATCTTCTGATGAATGCCCCTTCGGAGGTGTCGCCCGCGCAATTGCGCGATCTGCATATTCGTCTGGCTCCCGTACAAAAGAGCTAAGCGATCTTTATGAAAAGCAAAAACCCGGCCTTGAGCCGGGTTTTTACTAGGCGAAGAAAAGCCCGGCGAGGAAGTCGCCGGGCTTCTTCATTTTAGTTATTGGCGTCGACGCTGACCTTCAGAAGCTGAATGATCTTCGTTGGGTCCAGAGATGCGGTTGCGACGATAGATGCGAAGGTCACCGGCTGGTCCGGGGATGCGCTGATGGTCAGCGATTTCGGATCGTCGAAGAACTTGTCGGACGCGGCTTTGAGCTGCTGGACGAACTCAGGGTTTTTGAGTTGGGTCGCCATCAGCGGAACCATCATCTTCATCTGCTCGCCAAGCTGCTTGCCATCGGCGCCCTGCTGCTTGCCGTAATAGTCGAGAAGCTTCTGGGTCAGGGTTTCGTTGTCGAAACGGATTGACAGGCTCTTGAGGTTTAGCTGTTCTGCAAGCCCGAGAATTGCAAGACCGGCAGCGTCCTTGTCGGCGTCAGCCTTGCTCATGTTTTCCTGTGTCTTCTGGACCGCTTCGAGGAAAGCCAGATCATAGCCGCCGAGGCTGCCGGTGATGTTGATCTTGCCGAGTTCTTTTGCCTGAAGTTCAAGCTGGTCCAAAGAAGTATCGCCGGACGATGGCGACCAGCTGCCCTTGGAATTCAGCGAACCGTTGAGTGTATTCATGTCGAGCGGCGCAAGCGGGTTTTTGCCACCCTTTTCAAAAGTCGCGTCAATATCGGCAATAGTCCAGACGTAGCCGATCTTCTCGGCCTTGTTCGAGGTATCGAGCGACAGATCGAAACCCTTCACCGTAGCGCCGTCCGTACCGGGCGTGCCAAACTGGATTTCATCAATCTTCAGCTTGTCATACATGACCATGCTGTCGAGCGGGCCTTTGGCGGTTGCCGACGGAATACGCACGTTCTGCATGGCAAGACCCTTGATTTCGGCCTTGTCGTTCTTGTCACTTTGACCGGCGAAGGCGAGATCGGGAACGGTGATCTGTTCGATGTTGTAGCCGCCATCCGGTTCATCCTGAACGTTCTGAAGCGTCACATCGCCAAGGGCAGTCTCTTTTTCACCGACCGTTGGAAGCTTGATCGTGGTGCCCTGAAGCACGATGTCGGAGCCATTCGCCTGAACATTGGCGAAGTTCAGCTCGCCGCCCTGTTTCGCATAAAGTGTCTTGATTCGCTCGGCGACTGCATTGGCGTCTGCTGCCATAGCGGCGCTGCCCAAAATCAGCGAAAGCGCTGTACCGGCAGCCAAAACACGCACCGCTGGCTTGATGTTGACGAAAACCTGCATTCGAAGCTCCTGCCTAATCTCTAATATAGCGCGGCATTCATAGGCGGAAATCACCCGCAATAACAACATGATTTCCTCAGCCTGCGATTGCAGCCGGGGAAATGTGCTCCCGATAGCTCTATAGAACACAAATGGCGGCAGGATTGCGACTATTGCACACTAATGTACTGGATTGGTTCTCCTGAAGTCTTGCTGGCGAATCGCGCAGTTGGTACTGAGAGGCATGGGAAAAAGTCTGATTCCGCCGGATGACGGCGAAGAACACATCGAGCGGGTCGACCTCAAGTCGGCTCTCGAAGAACGTTACCTCGCATATGCGCTGTCGACGATCATGCATCGTGCGCTGCCGGACGTACGTGACGGCTTGAAGCCGGTGCATCGCCGCATCATGCACGCCATGCGTCTGCTGCGTCTCAATCCTGATCAGGCTTATGCAAAATGCGCCCGGATCGTCGGTGACGTGATGGGTAAATTCCACCCGCACGGCGATGCGTCCATCTACGATGCGCTGGTGCGTCTGGCGCAGGATTTTGCGGTGCGTTATCCGCTCGTCGACGGGCAGGGCAATTTCGGCAATATCGATGGCGACAATGCGGCTGCCATGCGTTACACCGAAGCGCGCATGACAGAGGTGGCGACGCTGCTGCTGGAAGGCATCAACGAAAACGCCATCGATTTCCGTCCGACCTATAATGAGGAGGACGAGGAACCAATCGTTCTTCCAGGCGCTTTCCCGAACCTGCTGGCTAACGGTTCGGCGGGCATCGCGGTTGGCATGGCGACCAATATTCCGCCGCATAATGTGGCGGAGCTTTGCTCGTCGGCGCTCTATCTCATCAATCATCCCGACGCGCCGGTGGAGGAACTTGTTACCTCGCCGGAACAATGGGAAGAACTGAAGCGCGAAGCCGAGACAGATCCGTCTGCTCTTCTGAAGTGCAAGGTGCGTGGCCCGGATTTTCCAACCGGTGGCATCCTTGTCGAAGAGCATGGCAATATCCTTGAAGCCTATCGCACGGGCCGTGGCGCATTTCGCGTTCGAGCCCGCTGGGAGAAGGAAGAGGGCAATCGCGGCACCTGGGTGATCGTCGTCACCGAAATTCCGTATCAGGTCCAGAAATCGCGCCTCATTGAAAAGATCGCAGAACTGTTGCTGGCAAAGAAGCTGCCATTGCTTGACGACGTTCGCGACGAGTCGGCGGAAGACATACGTATCGTTCTGGAGCCGAAGAACAGGACGGTTGATCCTGAACTGCTGATGGAATCGCTTTTCAAGCTGACCGAGCTGGAAAGCCGTGTTTCGCTGAACATGAACGTGCTTTCGCATGGCAAAGTGCCGAACGTACTGTCGCTTGGCAGTGTTCTGCGCGAATGGCTGGACCATCGCAAGGAAGTGCTTGTGCGCCGTTCGCAATTCCGTCTTGCGGAAATCGAAAGACGCCTGGAAATTCTTGGCGGCTTCCTGATCGCCTATCTCAATCTGGATGAAGTGATCCGCATCATCCGCGAAGAGGATGAGCCAAAACAGGACTTGATGCGTACGTTCGAGCTGACCGACGTTCAGGCCGAGTCGATCCTTAATATGCGCCTGCGTTCGTTGCGCAAGCTCGAAGAATTCGAGATACGCAAGGAATTTGATGACCTTACCGTCGAGAAGACAGACCTCGAAGGCCTGCTCGCTTCAGGTACACGCCAATGGAAGAAGATCAGCGCCGAAATCAAGGCGGTGCGGGAAAAGTTTGGTCCGAAGACCAAGCTTGGCGCACGTCGTACGACCTTTGCTGATGCACCGACCCATGACCTGGAAGATATTCATCAGGCGATGATCGAGCGTGAACCCGTCACCATCGTGGTGTCGGAAAAGGGCTGGCTGCGCGCGATGAAGGGGCATTTGGCCGACTTCTCCACGCTCGCCTTCAAGGAGGGTGACAAGCTCAAGCTCGCTTTCCATGCCGAGACGACCGACAAGCTTCTGTTCTTCACGACGGGCGGCAAGTTCTTCACCATTGGCGCAAACACGCTTCCAGGAGGCCGCGGCCATGGCGAACCGATCCGCATCCTTGTTGATATGGAGAACGATCAGGATATTCTGACGGCCTTTGTGCACGACCCATCTGCGAAACTGCTGCTCGTCAGCCACGAAGGTAATGGCTTTATCGTTCCCGAGAACGAGGCGGTCGCCAACACCCGCAAAGGCAAGCAGGTGATGAACGTCAAGGCACCGGATGAGGCAAAGCTCTGCCAGCGTGTTTCCGGCGATCACATCGCCGTCGTCGGCGAGAATCGCAAAATGGTGGTTTTCCCGCTTTCGGACATTCCAGAAATGAACCGCGGTAAAGGCGTGCGCCTGCAAAAATATAAGGACGGTGGTGTGTCCGACGTCCGCACCTTTGCAATTGCCGAGGGGCTTTCCTGGCAGGATTCGGCGGATCGCACCTTCAATCGCAGCAAGGAAGAGCTGGTCGAATGGGTCGGCGCCCGCGCCTCTGCGGGCCGTCTGGTGCCGAAGGGTTTTCCGCGTTCGGGTAAATTCTAGATTGGCTTGCACATTATAGAGGCGGTTTTGCCGCCTTTTCGTGTCTAGCCCTCAAATCGCTTCCAGCCGCGGGGGCCGAGATGCTCCTGCGGGGTAAAGCGGATTTTGTACTGCATCTTGCGTGATCCCTCGACCCAATATCCGAGATAGACATGGGGCAGACCGGCGGCGTGCGCACGCTTGATGTGATCGAGGATCATATAGGTGCCAAGTGAGCGCTCGTGCATGTGCGGTGAGAAGAACGAATAGACCATTGAGAGACCGTCGGCCATCACGTCGGTCAGAGCCACAGCAATAAGCTCGCCATCACCTTTCGGATCGATGAAACTTTCCGGGCCGCGCTTGCGATATTCGATGATCTGCGTGTTCACATGCGTATCCTCGATCATCATCGCATAGTCGAGGACGGTCATGTCCGACATGCCGCCGGAGCGGTGGCGTGCATCAAGATAGTCGCGGAAAAGCGCATATTGCTCGGTGCTGGGCTGTGCGCTGTGCACACGTCCGATCAAGTCATTGTTCTGTGTCCAGACGCGGCGCATGTTGCGCGTCATCTTGAACTCCCCGGCAAGGATGCGAACGGATATGCAAGCCCTGCACAATTCGCAGGCCGGGCGATAGGCAATATTCTGGGAACGGCGGAAACCGCCTTGGGTCAGAAGATCATTGATCTCGTTCGCTTTGTCTCCGACCAGATGCGTAAATACTTTGCGCTCCATCTGGCCCTCAAGATACGGACAGGGCGACGGTGCTGTCAGAAAGAACTGCGGAGACTGTTGCGGTTGATGGGTCATTCAATATCCACGAAATGGCAATACCGAAACCATCACGATACTGTCTCTAAGGATTGAGCCGGCAGCACAAAACGTCAATAGGCATTTTGTGCTGCCGGCTCTGAATTTTTTTGACCTATGAGGTTATCGATCCGAACGGATCACAGCCGTCCCAAGCAGAAGGTCGTGCACCGTGCGCTTGCGGTCAAGGACAAGTGAGGCAAGCAGGATCAAAGGCGTCAGCACCACATTGAGACCCCAGAACAGCACCGTATGAACGACTGCGAGCATGGAATCGACTGTGCCGCCTTCAAGCCGGACGAGCTTGATGTTCATCAACTGCATGCCCTTGGTGGCCTGCTGCGGGCCGCCTAGTGTTCGCGCGATGTAAAACAGCGCAACCATCGGAAACATGATGCCATAGAGCATCCAGCCAAGACTCAGCGTAATGATGCCGAGGATTGCAATGACGATTGCTGCCGGGATGCACAGCAGAAAGACAATGAGGTAATCAATAAGAAAAGCTAGAATGCGGCGCGTGCGAACGCCTTCAAAGAATGCGCGGCTTTCATAACGCGGACCCATGACTTCGCCTTGCAGAATTTGGTCGGACATTTTTCCTTCCAGTCGTTTCCAAGGAAGCGTCCGGGGGCTTGTGACAACGGGCGCTGCCCCGCCACCTTGGCGGAACAGTCATCAACATGGGAACCAAAACCGGCGGTTTCAAGGAAACTTGAAGATTTCCTATGAGCCAGAATTGCCTTTTAACCCTGCTGTCTGAGCTTTTCAGCCACTTCGATTGCGAAATAAGTCAGAATTCCGTCACAACCAGCGCGCTTGAACGCCAGAAGGCTTTCCATCATCACCTTTTCTTCGTCGATCCAGCCGTTGATGCCCGCGGCCTTGATCATCGCATACTCGCCCGACACCTGATAGGCATAGGTGGGCAGGCGGAACTCGCTCTTCAGGCGATGGACGATATCGAGATAGGGCAGTCCCGGTTTGACCATCAGCATGTCCGCTCCTTCGGCAATATCCTGTTCTGCCTCGCGAACGGCTTCCTCTAGATTGGCCGGATCGAGATAATAGGTCTTCTTGTCGCCTTTTAGCAGGCCCTGCGTGCCAATGGCATCACGGTAAGGGCCATAGAAGGCCGAGGCGAACTTGGTGGCGTAGGACATGATCGGCAGGTGGCAGAACCCATGTTCGTCTAGTGCCTGACGCACAGCTCCGACGCGACCGTCCATCATATCGGAGGGCGCTATGATATCCGCTCCGGCTTCAGCCTGCGAAAGTGCACCACGCACTACCATGGCGACCGATTCGTCATTGACGATCTCGCCATTCCTCAGGATGCCGTCATGACCGTGTGTGGTGAAAGGATCGAGCGCCGCATCGGTGATGATGCCGATTTCCGGTACTTCCTTTTTGATTGCGCGTACCGCGCGGTTGATCAGATTGTCTGGGCTTGCAACAAAAGCACCGTCCTCGGTCTTCACTTCCAGCTTTTCGCGGGGAAATGGAGCAATGGCAGGAATGCCAAGTTTGGCGGCTTTTTCCGCGATGCGAACAGCCATATCGACCGAATAGCGTTCGACACCAGGCATTGCTTCTACAGGTTCTGCCACACCCGTCCCATAGGTGAGGAAGAACGGCAAGATGAGATCGTCAACCGTCAGACGGGTCTCCTGCACCAGCCTGCGTGACCAGCCGGCCTTGCGCATACGGCGCAGTCGTCTGCTGCCGGTGACATCATTGACATGCTGGCTGATATTGGCGGGCAGATATTTGGACTGACGGTCGGTCATGGAGCTCTTCCCGAGAATTGATGCCTTGGAATGTGAAATCTCAAGGCTGATATCGGATGCGCACCGTTTATCATGGGAAAAGTGATGAAACCAAGGACATTGACCTGTGCAGGATTGACGCGGGGCGTCTCACTTTCTACCCATTGATGGAACGGGAGACACGACATGCAGATTGACTTCGGCGGTGGCAGCGAAATCAGCTTTGAACGCAAGGGAAAAGCGGGGCTTGTGAAGCTTACGCGGACGGAAGCGCTCAACGCCCTCACGCATAAGATGATTCTGGCGCTCGACCGCGCGTTGCAGACCTGGGAAGACGACCCCGAAGTGGCCTGCGTGATTCTGGAGGGCGATGGCCGCGCATTTTGTGCAGGCGGCGATGTGGTTGCCGCCTATAAAGCCGGTCAGGCCGGAACGCCTGCCTACGAGTTCTTCCGTGACGAATATCGGCTCAATGCACGTATTGGCCGTTTTCCAAAACCCTATGTCTCGCTGATCAACGGGATCATCATGGGCGGCGGTGCCGGAATATCTGTTCATGGTTCGCACCGCATCGTGACGGAAAACACCATGTTTGCCATGCCGGAAACAGGAATCGGCTTCTTCCCGGATGTGGGCGGTAGCGCTTTCCTGCCACATCTGCATGACAATTTCGGTTATTATCTGGCGCTGACCGGCAACCGCATCCGCTGGGGCGACTGCCTGCAGAGTGGAATTGCAACACATGCCGTAGCCGCAAGCGATCTGCATGATTTGCGGGAAGATATTATCGCAACCGCTGATATTGACGCGACACTGATGACCCGCAGCCAGTATCCGGATTTTGAGACGTCAATCGAAATGCGCAAGCTCATCGCTGAATGCTTTTCAGGCGCAACGCTTGGCGATTGCATGGCGGTGCTCGAAAAAGAAGCCGAATCGGGTAGCAAGGCTGCGATGGACATCCTGAAGGTTATCGCTACCCGCTCGCCGACCAGTGTCGCGGTGGCTTTCCGTCAGATTGCCGATGGCCGCCCGCTCGATCTCGATGGTTGCATGCGCATGGAGTATCGTATCGCCAACCGCATGTTGGAAGCGCACGATTTCTATGAGGGCGTTCGCGCATTGCTTATAGACAAGGACGGTGCGCCAGCATGGAAACCTGCAACGCTCGATGAAGTGCAGCCTGAACAGGTTAATGCCTATTTTGCAAATCTGGGCGGCAAGGAACTGGCCTTGTGATGAGGATTGGCTGATGCATATGAACGAGTTGCGCCAGCACTCTCAGCCGAGCGGAACCGAGTGGACCTTCACATGGTTCGTTCGGATACTGGCTCTTGTGGCGCTGGCCAGTGGTGTTTTCTATTGGATCAGGCTGATAGGCATTCATCCAGGACTTCTTTGGCGTTTCGATCTCATGCCTTGGCCATGGCAGACGGCAGTTGTGGCTCTGGCGGTGCTGATGCCCGTTGCCGCGTCGGGGCTGTGGATGCGTGCACCATGGGGGCCCGTGCTCTGGTTTGTGGCAGCACTCGGCGAAATCGCTATCTATTCTGTTTTTTCGCGACATTTCGAGTACAAGCCGCTGACCGTGGGCTTCAACGCGGTTTGCATCGTTATTTTTATCGCTTTTCGTATTGTACTCTTCTTCGAGAAGAGACGGCAGGCCCGTGCGAGCCTGTCGGTATAGGTTCTGCCCTTGGCTTCTAGAGCGCTTGTGTCCCTTCATAGCGGGCAAAGGGCTTCGTCATCTGGCCGTTGAAAAGCAGGACATCATAGGTATCAGCCTTGCTGCCTGGCATTTCCATACCTGGCGACCCCATCGGCATGCCGGGCGCGGTCAGTCCCGTTGCCTGTGGACGCTCCGCCAGTAGTCGCTTCACTGCACTGGCGGGTACATGCCCCTCAATGACATAGCCATCTACGACTGCCGTGTGGCAAGAGGCCAGATTGCCGTCGACGCCATATTTTGCCTTTACGGTGTCCACCGCTTGCTCGACCTTCACCGTCACATCAAAGCCAGCGGCTTTCATGTGTTCAGCCCAGCCCTCGCAGCAGCCGCAATAGGGATCTTTATACATCGTCATCCGCGGAGCCGCGGTCGCTGGTTCCGCGTGAGCAAAACTTGTGAAACCGGTAAAGCTTAACAGCCCGCCGACCACAAGATACTGTGCAAGACGAAGCGCCATGGTCCCTCCAATGGATTGTTGATGAGTCTTATCTAGCCGCTATCGAGGCTCTTCTCAAATGACGAAAGTTTAATGTGGCGACTTTGCGAGCGCCCGGAAAACCGGCACTTTGAGGCTGGAATGGCGTTTCCGCGTTAAGCTCGGCAAATGGCGCAGAGTAAGCAAACATTAAGCCTGAATAATCAATCTCTCCGGTAAGTTACTGTTAAGGCTGACTTTTAAGTCGAATTTTATGCATCTCCCGTAAATTCCTCTCAAGACACGGTGAGAAACAAGCACCGCATATAACAGGACAGAGAGTTGCATCACGGCATTCATGGAATGCGACTCCGACAGAGAGGCAAAAGAAATGATCAACGCACAGCGCAAGACGGAAATATCCACTCCGCTCACGACACCGGAAACCGCACTTCGTTCGCTTTATCTGGAAGCTCTCCAGTTGGTCGAACGCCTGCATCGCCGCCTGCTCGACGTCGTGAAGGATGAGTTCGACCGCAACGGCCAGACCGACATTAATGCGACGCAGGCGCTTTTGCTCTTCAACATTGGCAATTCTGAACTTACTGCCGGTGAGTTGCGCTCGCGCGGTTACTATCTCGGCTCCAACGTTTCTTACAATCTGAAGAAGCTGGTCGAAATGGGCTTTATCCATCATCAGCGTTCGCGCGTCGATCGTCGTTCGGTACGTGTCAGCCTGACGGACAAGGGTAATGCGATTGCCGATCAGGTGGCTTCGCTTTACGAGCGTCATATCTCATCGATCGAACAGGTCGGCGGCATTCAGGTTGAAGAATTCACTGCGATGAACAAGTCGCTGCAGCGTCTTGATCGCTTCTGGAATGACAGCATCGCATATCGGCTCTAAATAAATTGAGTGCTGCTGACTGAATGCTTTGTTGCAGAACTGTCACAACGGAGTGCCATTGGAAAGAATAAGGTGCGGCGGAACTCCCAATCGTAAGGCGCATGGCTTGAAATTCCGGCCATGCGACATGATTAAGCCATAAAAAACGACATAAGCGTTTTGGAGTGGCGTGGGCTATACTGTGCCACCTTCACTCAGGAATAGGCTCGAAATCGAATTTCGGATAAGCGAGCAGCTTTGCATTGCTTGCAATCCGCATGTCGCGTTATTGGCCTATTGCTGATATTCTCTGGGAATATCCCGCGCAAGCGGTTAGCCTTTTGGGACTAAGCAAAATGACCAAGACCGACAGACCAGCCGATGCTTTCAAAGTAGATCGCCGCAGTTTTCTGCGCGGTGCGGCGACCGCCGGCCTTTCCGTGGCTGCCTCCGCCATGGTTTCTTCTGCTTACGCTCAACAAGCTCTGACTGACGTTATCGCGTCGTCGCGGCGCGGCAACTGGGCTGATCAGTTCGATGCCCGCGCGACGGGTGGCCAGCGGATCGCGACCAACCAGCCGGTTTTGAGCGCGCAGACGGTCGGCTATCTCCAGACAGCTATCGCGCAATATACCGACATTGCCGGTCGCGGCGGCTGGCCGAAGGTTCCCGGTAATGCAAAGCTCCAGATCGGGGTTACCGATCCGTCCGTGCAGGCACTGCGCAAGCGCCTCATGATCTCTGGTGACCTGCCGCAGGAAGCGGGGCTTTCCAGCTCTTTCGACACTTATGTCGATGCCGCCGTGAAGCGCTTCCAGTCCCGTCATGGTCTGCCTGCCGACGGCGTCATGGGGCAGTTTACCTATGCGGCCATCAATGTGGATGCCAACACACGCCTCGGACAGCTTCAAACCAATCTGCAACGCCTTTCTCCTTTGGCCAATCAGGGCATGCAGGAACAGCGTTTCGTGATGGTCAACATCCCGGCCGCTCGTATTGAGGCAGTTGAAGGCGGGAGCGTCGTTCAGCGTCATACGGCAGTTGTCGGCAAGATCGACCGTCAGACGCCGATCCTCAATTCGAAAATCCACGAGGTCATTCTTAACCCTTACTGGACCGCGCCGAAGTCGATCATCCAGAAAGACATCATTCCGCTGATGCGGAAGGACCCGCAATATCTAACGAAGAACAAAATTCGCCTTTACGACCAGTCTGGTCAGGAAGTTGCGCCGGAAAGTGTGGACTGGAATACGGACGATGCGGTGAAGCTGATGTTTCGTCAGGATCCGGGCAAGATCAACGCCATGTCCTCGACAAAGATCAACTTCCACAACCAGTATGCCGTCTATATGCACGACACGCCGCAGAAGAGCTATTTCAACAAGCTCATGCGCTTCGACTCCTCCGGCTGCGTCCGCGTCCAGAACGTGCGTGATCTCGACGTATGGTTGTTGAAGAACACAGCTGGCTGGGATCGCCAGAACATCGAAAGCACAATCAAGTCGGGCATCAACACACCCATCCAGCTTGCTGATCCCGTTCCACTTCACTTCGTCTATATCACCGCCTGGTCTACTGGCGACGGCGTAGTGCAGTTCCGCGATGACATCTACAAGATGGATGGCGCGACTGAACTTGCACTTGGCACCGACACCTGATTCTTATCTCGACCCCGGGTTTTCGAAGCCGCCTGGACCTGCTCCAGGCGGCTTTTTAGTTGTGATACATTTATCAAATCGGTTTGCCGCATTTTGGAACAAGCTTTTCGCTTTGCGGCCATTGGCCTTGTGCGTTCAAGTGTGATAATGCGCCTCATCCATATAGCTTTTACCGGCTAACCCGGAGGGTGTGAAACATGTCTCAAGCCAACGCCGCCGCCAAGAATGCGTCGTCCGACGTTTTCTTCAATGCAAGCCTCGAGGACATCGATTCCGAGATTTTCGGAGCAATCCGCAACGAACTCGGTCGTCAGCGCCATGAAATTGAGCTGATTGCCTCGGAAAACATCGTTTCGCGCGCTGTTCTTGAAGCGCAGGGATCCATCCTCACCAACAAATATGCCGAAGGCTATCCGGGCAAACGCTATTACGGCGGCTGTCAGTATGTCGATGTCGTTGAAGAGCTGGCCATCGAACGCGCCAAGAAACTCTTTGGCGCCGAGTTCGCCAACGTTCAGCCGAACTCTGGCAGCCAGATGAACCAGGCCGTATTCCTCGCTTTGCTTCAGCCGGGCGACACGTTCATGGGCCTCGACCTCAATTCGGGCGGTCACCTTACACACGGTTCACCGGTCAACATGTCCGGCAAGTGGTTCAATGTGGTGTCCTATGGCGTCCGCAAGGACGACCATCTGCTCGACATGGACGAAGTTGCGCGTCTGGCACGTGAAAACAAGCCGAAGCTCATTCTTGCCGGCGGTACTGCTTACTCGCGCGTCTGGGACTGGAAGCGCTTCCGCGAGATTGCGGATGAAGTCGGTGCCTACCTCATGGTCGATATGGCACATATTGCCGGTCTCGTTGCCGGCGGCGTTCATCCTTCGCCGGTTCCGCATGCGCATGTCTGCACCACGACGACGCACAAGTCGCTTCGCGGTCCACGCGGCGGAATGATCCTCACCAACGACGCCGACATTGCCAAAAAGATCAATTCGGCCGTGTTCCCGGGGCTTCAGGGCGGTCCGCTGATGCACGTTATTGCCGGTAAGGCTGTCGCTTTCGCCGAAGCGTTGAAGCCGGAGTTCAAGCTCTACGCCAAGAACGTCGTGGACAATGCCCGCGCTCTGGCCGAAGAGCTGAAGTCGCATGGTCTCGACATTGTTTCGGGTGGCACTGATAACCACCTGATGCTGGTCGATCTGCGTCCGAAGAATGCAACCGGCAAGCGTGCGGAAGCTGCTCTTGGTCGTGCCAACATCACCTGCAACAAGAATGGCATTCCGTTCGACCCTGAAAAGCCGTTTGTGACCTCCGGTGTCCGTCTCGGTACGCCTGCCGGAACGACCCGTGGTTTTGGCGTTACGGAATTCAAGGAAATTGGTTCGCTGATTGCCGAAGTTCTGGATGGCCTCAAAATCGCCAATTCCGATGAAGGCAACGCCACAGTGGAACAGGCCGTGAAGGAAAAGGTCATCGCGCTGACCAACCGTTTCCCCATGTATGGCTATCAGGGCTAACCTGTTTCCATGATTAAGACGAAGCCCCGTTCAACTCTGTTGGGCGGGGCTTTTTCGCTCTCACATCTGGTAGGTAGCTTAACGCTTATGAGCTATGATCGCCGGGAATCGGCGGTGGGCGGCACAGCTCTTGGGTTTTTGACGGGGTATCCCCACATTCGCGCTGTCCGTCGCCAGTGTCAACGTTGCCAGTATTGAAGCTGCCGATATTGAAATTGAAAGTGTCCTATGCGTTGTCCCTATTGCCAGTCTGAAGATACGCAAGTGAAGGATTCCCGTCCGGCGGAAGACGGTGCGGTTATTCGTCGGCGCCGGGTCTGTTCTGTATGCGGAGGCCGTTTCACGACCTTTGAGCGCGTGCAGTTGCGTGACCTGATGGTCGTAAAGAAAAGCGGGCGCCGTGTTCCTTTTGATCGTGACAAGCTGACGCGATCCATTGAGGTAGCGCTGCGCAAGCGTGACGTCGACAATGACCGTGTTGAACGTGCCATTTCCGGCATTGTTCGCCAGCTTGAAAGTTCGGGCGAGGCGGAGGTGACATCCGATGAAATCGGGCGTTTGGCAATGGATGCGCTGAAAGGCATCGACGATATTGCCTATATCCGCTTTGCGTCGGTGTATCGTAATTTCAGCAAGGCCGTCGATTTTCACAACGTCATCGACGAGTTGACAGTTGCTGAAACCGAGGACGATCTGGACGCCTAGCATGAATGGACGCAAATTTTCGCATTCTGGCGCAACTTCGGATGACGTTCGCTTCATGGAAGCAGCGATCCGCTATGCGCGGCTTCATAAGGGGCTGACCGCCACCAACCCTTCCGTGGGTACGATCCTTGTCAAGGATGGCGTCATAGTCGGGCGCGGTGTGACTGCATTGGGCGGCAGACCCCACGCCGAGCCACAGGCGTTGGCCGATGCTGGAGACGCTGCCAGAGGAGCAACTGCTTATGTAACGTTGGAACCATGCGCGCATCACGGACGCACGCCGCCTTGTGCGGAAGCGCTGGTGCGGGCAGGCGTAGCACGTGTCGTGGTTGCCACGACCGACCCGGATGAACGGGTCAGCGGAAAAGGTTTCGCCATTCTGCGCGAAGCAGGGGTTGAGGTTGTGCCGGGGATTCTCGCCGAACAGGCCGCTGATGATCTTGCAGGCTATCTGAATCGATCTACGAAAAAGCGCCCGGAAGTGATTCTGAAACTTGCGCTTTCCTCCGACAGCATGATCGGCCGTCGGGGTGAGGGGCAGGTTGCGATAACGGGAGCGATTGCACGCGCCCAGTCACATATTCTGCGCGCCCAGACTGATGTGATCCTGATTGGTATCGAAACCGCGCTCGCCGATGATCCGGTTTTGAACTGCCGTTTGCCTGGGCTGGAACAGCGTTCGCCTGTACGCATCGTGCTCGACAGCGGATTGCGCCTTCCGCTTTCATCGAAACTCGTGCAGACAGCTCATGCCCAACCCTTGTGGGTTGCTTGCAGTGAGGAGGCATCTCCGGAACGGCGCTACGAATTGCAGGCAGCAGGTTGCCGCATCGTCGCGACCGAAGTTTATGACTGCCGCATCGCTTTGCCCGAACTGATGGACGATCTCGCTGCGCAGGGCATCTCCTCGGTTCTCGTTGAAGGCGGAGCGGGCGTGGCGAAGAGCTTCCTCGAAGAGGGACTTGTTGATCGGCTTGCCATATTCCGGTCGCCGGCGGAAATCGGTGGCCAATACGGGGTTGCCGTGGACGGGCTCGAAACCCATATCGCAGACGAATTCAAAATTCTGAGGCAGGCTCGCTATGTTGATGATGCCTATGCGGAATATGTAAGGAAAACTTGATGTTTACAGGCATAATCACGGATATCGGTAAGGTTGATCGGATCAAGCCCCTGAATGAAGGCGTTCTTCTGCGTATCGAAACCGCCTATGATCCCGAAACGATCGAGCTTGGCGCATCAATTGCCTGTTCTGGTGTTTGCCTTACCGTCGTAGCACTGCCTGAAAAGGGAACGAATGCCCGCTGGTTCGAGGTTGAGGCGTGGGAAGAAGCGCTGCGTCTGACCACGATCGCCAAATGGCAGAGCGGACAGAATATCAACCTGGAACGCTCGCTGAAACTTGGTGACGAAATGGGGGGGCACCTCGTTTCTGGCCATGTCGATGGGCAGGCTGAAATTGTCGCGCGCAAGGAAGAAGGCGACGCGGTGCGATTCACCTTGCGTGCACCGGAAGAACTGGCTCCTTTTATTGCTCAGAAGGGGTCGGTCGCCCTGGACGGAACGTCGCTAACGGTCAATGGTGTTAACGGAAACGAGTTCGATGTGCTTCTGATCCGGCACTCGCTTGAAGTCACGACATGGGGCGAACGGAAAGCGGGCGACAAGGTGAATATCGAGATCGACCAGCTTGCTCGATACGCAGCAAGGCTTGCGCAATATCAGAAATAGGCTTAGAGCCTAGAACTCTAAAGCTGTAACAGCATTTCCCGATTTTGAGCGTTGACCGCAGTTTTGCGGTCCGCAAAATTTGTCATGGAGTCTCTCATGTCCAAGCACGAGGCGCATGCGCCGCATTTGCTTATTGTCGAAGCGCGTTTTTACGATGATCTCGCCGACGCGCTCCTGGATGGCGCAAAGGCAGCCTTGGACGAGGCTGGGGCGACCTACGATGTCGTGACTGTCCCAGGTGCACTGGAAGTTCCGGCGGTCATTTCTTTCGCACTCGACGGCGAAGACAATGGGGGCAAGGAATATGATGGCTTTGTCGCGCTTGGAACCGTTATCCGTGGCGAAACCTATCACTTCGATATCGTGGCCAATGAATCCTGCCGTGCGCTTACCGATCTTGCGGTCGAGGAAAGCATCGCCATCGGCAACGGCATTCTGACAGTCGAAAACGAAGAGCAGGCATGGGTTCGCGCTCGGCGTGAAGACAAGGACAAGGGCGGTTTTGCCGCTCGTGCCGCGCTGACCATGATCGACCTGCGCAAGAAGTTTGGAGTCTGATCATCATGACTTCTTCTACCGAAGGCCGCCCGACCCCCAATCTTCCACGCACGGCGAACAAGCGCGGCGTTGCCCGTCTCGCTGCGGTTCAGGCACTCTATCAAATGGATGTTGCTGGCACGGGTGTTCTGGAAGTGGTGGCTGAGTACGAAGCTTTTCGTCTTGGCAAGGAGGTGGACGGCACGCAGTATCTGGATGCTGATCCACAATGGTTCCGGGCAATCGTGGCCGGTGTCGTCGATGAACAGCTTAAGCTCGATCCGATGATCCATCAGGCGCTGACGGAAGATTGGCCATTGTCGCGCCTCGATTCAACGCTGCGCGCTATTCTCCGTGCAGGTGCCTGGGAATTGCAGACACGCAAAGACGTACCGACTGCCGTTATCGTGTCGGAGTATGTCGATATCGCCAAGGCCTTCTACACGGAAGATGAGCCGAAGTTGGTTAATGCCGTACTTGATCGCTTGGCGTTTGTTATTCGTGGCGAGAGCCGCGGCGTGAAGCCACGCTGATCCTGTTCCCCTACAATATTGATTAAAGAAGGGCTGTGAGAAATCGCAGCCCTTCTTTGATTGTATGTTGGCAAAGAACGACTTGACGTTCGTTAAACCGTTTCGCATGTTGGGCGGGCGGCATTGAGAATGCTGAAATGCAAAGAATCGCGCCAATGAGTTGATTCCAAGGCGTAACTTTGAGACGTGAATATACCGAAGAAGCCCGGTATCTTGTTTTGGCTTCAGGCACTTCCATGCCGCTCAATCGGGTCCGGGGAGGGGTTTTCGGGCCTATCCTGCGCATTTGCTGCCGACAATCGCGGCTTGCGGTCTGATGGTAGCTGGCGCGAGCTGTGGAGCGTGTTTCGGTCTGTTTGCAACAGGCGGGCGCTCCAATTGTCTGATTGGCCGCGCATATTTCCCGAGAACGATTTCACACTTTTCGGGATGCGCACAATGGGAGTTGGCCTTTATGCAAATGGGAGTGGCAGTTTTAGTTCTCGTCATTGCCTGCGGCGTGGTTTCCGTTCTTTACGCCATATGGGCGATCCGTTCGGTTCTTGCAGCCGATCAGGGGACGCAGCGCATGCAGGAAATTGCTGAAGCTATCCGCGAGGGTGCCTCAGCCTATCTCACAAGACAATATTCAACGATTGCGATCGTCGGCGTCGTGGTCTTTCTGGCCGCTTGGTATCTGTTGTCGATCAGCGCCGCAATCGGCTTCCTGATCGGCGCGGTTCTGTCGGGCGTCACGGGCTTCATCGGAATGCACGTTTCGGTCCGCGCCAATGTGCGTACCGCGCAGGCCGCTTCGCTCAGTCTCGCTGGTGGGCTTGAGCTGGCATTCAAGTCCGGGGCAATTACCGGGCTTCTGGTGGCAGGGCTCGCGCTGCTTGGCGTCTCCGTTTACTACTTCATTCTCACTGTCTGGCTTGGTTACACGCCTTCTGACCGCACGGTTATCGATGCGCTGGTGTCGCTCGGTTTCGGCGCTTCGCTGATCTCGATCTTCGCGCGTCTTGGTGGCGGCATCTTCACCAAGGGTGCTGACGTGGGCGGCGATCTTGTCGGCAAGGTGGAGGCCGGTATTCCCGAGGATGATCCGCGCAATCCGGCGACCATTGCGGATAATGTCGGCGACAATGTTGGTGACTGCGCGGGTATGGCCGCTGACTTGTTTGAAACCTATGCAGTGACGGTCGTCGCTACCATGGTTCTTGGGGCGATTTTTTTCAGCGGGTCGGACATTCTGCCGAGTGTCATGCTCTATCCGTTGATGATCTGCGGCGCCTGCGTGATTACGTCGATCATAGGCACTTTCTTCGTTAAGCTCAGCGTCGACGGCTCTATTATGGGGGCCCTCTACAAAGGGCTGATTGCGACGGGCCTGCTTTCCATTGTCGGTCTTGCCGTCGCCAACACGTTGACCGTTGGCTGGGGGGAGATCGGGACCGTCGCCGGAAGAAGCATTACCGGCACCAATCTTTTCATCTGCGGATTGATTGGCCTGATCGTGACCGGTTTGATCGTCGTGATCACGGAATATTATACCGGGACCAATAAGCGCCCCGTCAACTCCATTGCGCAGGCTTCAGTCACGGGCCATGGTACGAACGTCATTCAGGGACTGGCGGTTTCGCTTGAATCGACCGCCCTGCCTGCAATCGTGATCGTCGGCGGCATCATCTCGACCTACCAGCTTGCGGGCCTGTTCGGCACAGCCATTGCCGTCACCGCCATGCTCGGTATTGCGGGCATGATCGTGGCGCTAGATGCCTTCGGTCCGGTGACGGACAATGCGGGCGGCATTGCCGAAATGGCCGGTCTCGATCCAGAGGTCCGCAAAGCCACCGATGCGCTCGACGCTGTCGGCAATACCACCAAGGCGGTCACCAAGGGCTATGCCATCGGTTCGGCGGGCCTTGGTGCCTTGGTGCTGTTCGCGGCTTACTCCAACGATCTGGCCTATTTTGCGGCCAATGGGCAAACCTATCCCTATTTTGCGGATATGGGACCTGTCTCTTTCGATCTCTCCAACCCGTATGTGGTGGCGGGCCTGATCTTCGGCGGCCTGATCCCTTATCTGTTCGGTGGCATGGCGATGACGGCCGTGGGCCGGGCTGGGGGCGCGGTCGTGCAGGAAGTACGCCGTCAGTTTCGCGAGAAGCCGGGGATCATGACCGGTAAGGAACGCCCGGACTACGCGCGCGCGGTCGATCTGCTGACTAAGGCGGCCATCCGTGAAATGATTATTCCGTCGCTCCTGCCCGTGCTGGCGCCTATTGTCGTTTATTTCGGCGTGTTACTCATCTCCGGTTCCAAAGCTGCGGCCTTTGCGGCACTGGGAGCATCGCTTCTTGGCGTCATCATCAACGGTCTGTTTGTGGCGATTTCCATGACGTCCGGTGGTGGCGCATGGGACAACGCCAAGAAAAGCTTCGAGGATGGATTTACCGATGCTGATGGCGTGAAACACCTGAAAGGTTCGGAAGCGCACAAGGCATCGGTGACGGGTGATACGGTTGGCGACCCCTACAAGGATACAGCCGGTCCGGCTGTCAATCCAGCGATCAAGATCACCAACATCGTAGCCCTTCTTCTGTTGGCCGTGTTGGCGCATATGTCTTGATAGAATGAACACTCAAAAAAACCCGCCTTTACGGCGGGTTTTTTCTTTTGAAGGTGTAGACCGGATCAGATCAGTTGTTCGGGCCGCCTGCAGCGCCCGGCAACGATGTAGGAGCCTTGGAAACGCCCTGGATGATCTGGCCCAGGAAGGTCTGATCCTTGCCGCCTGTCGGGGTGGTGCGTGACACGAAGTCAAACAGCTTTCCATCCTTCAGTGCATACTTGGCAATATGCTCGACCTTGCCGTCCTTGTCGAAATAGATGGCAAGTATCTGCCGGTCTATGATCTTGGGCTTCATGAATTGCGCGGCGCGATAACGCTTCTGCGAAATGTAATAGAACACTTCGTTGTCGAAGGTCGCGGTTGTGGATGGCGTACCGAGCGCCAAAAGCACCTGCTCGCGGCTGGAACCAACAGGAACCGAATCAAGGGCACTCTGATCGAGTACGTAACCCTCCGTCAGCGTTTCGGACGGGTTAAGCGTGGATGCAGTGTTGCACCCTGCAAGAGCCACTGCGACGAGAATTGCCGTGCCTGCGAGAAGGGCACCTTGCTTGCGTACGCCAGAGGATGCACTTGGAAAAATTCGCTGCAACAAAGACCTCTCCATACATTCTAAATCAGCGCGGCACTTTCGCCGTCGGGAGAACTTCGGTAAACCACCTTGCTAATTTATGCAACTGGAACGGTCGTACGGACATGATTCTCCAACTATTCCGCCGCAAATCGAAAGCAAACGAGGCAATTATGCTTCGCGTTTACGAGGTGATCGTGGCGGCGGCGCGGCAAAAACCATTTTATGCACAATTTCAGGTGCCCGATACGCCGCTTGGTCGCTATGAAATGCTTTCACTGCATATTTTTCTCGCCCTTCACCGCATGAGGGGAGAAAACAAGGCCCTTGCCGATCTTGCACAGGAAATTGCGGACGAGTTTTTCAAGGATGTCGACCATTCACTGCGCGAGCTCGGTATTGGCGATCAGGGTGTGCCGAAGCGTATGAAGAAGCTCGCGCGCATGTTTTATGGTCGCGTTGCGGCTTATAGTGAAGCATTGGACGCGAATGATTCAGACGCGCTGGCAGCAGCATTGACCAGGAATATCCGCCCGGACCTCGAATTCTGGCCGCATGCCCACCATTTAAGTGAATATGTTCTGGGATGCCGTGACCGGCTGCAAAAAATTGCAGACGATGCTTTGGCGGCAGGCAACATTTCCTATATGGATGCAGATAAGAGCGTATCCTGAAAAGTATGAAACGATTTTCGGACAAGATGCGCATCATTTGCGCCATAAACAATGCTGAAAAGGCCAATGAGAATGACTGACAAACCGGCACTCACCTATCCTGTTCCGGTTCTTCACCTGCCGCAAAAAGGGGTGATGGTGAAAATAGGCACGGATGAAAGGGAACGCACAGCGCTCGCGACAGACCACGGGCTTGAAGCCGTGAATTCCTTTGCTGCGGAATTCTTGATTACGCCTTGGAAAAAGGACGGTATCCGGGTGCGCGGTCGGATCGACGCGGAAATTGTGCAGTCCTGCGTCGTGACACTCGAACCGCTGACTAACAGTGTTGCCGAAGAGGTCGACACGATCTTCGTGCCGGAAAACTCGCGGCTTGCCCGGATTCAGCTTGATGAAAGCGGTGAAATGCTGCTCGATGCGGAAGGCGCTGACAGTCCGGAAGTTTTCGTCGGCGATAAGATCGATGTCGGCGCGATTGCTGAAGAATTCTTTGATCTCGCTATTGATCCATATCCCCGAAAACCGGGGCTGACCGACGAGAGTGAGCCTAAGGTATTTGGGGATGACGATAGTGCTGAGAAGCCTGTTTCGCCGTTTGCGAAGCTTTCGGAATGGCAAAAGAAGCCGTAATTCACGATGAGTTTGATAGAATTTGGTTGTGCGGAAACGCAAAAACACTATTTTCGCCGAAAACCTGTCTGCTCCAAAACCAGGGCAGGGACAGGGATCGCACAGGAATAATCAAGAGTGATCAAAATTTCGATCGACGCGATGGGCGGTGATTTCGGCCCTGAAGTCGTTATCCCCGGCGCAGCGAAGGCGCTTGAGCGTCATCCTGACATTCGCTTCATTTTTTTCGGTCTCCCCGCACAGGTGGAGCCCGTGCTGGCACGTTATCCGAAGCTGAAGGCCGCATCCGAGTTCCGCGCGAGCCAGGTTGCCATCAGCATGGACGACAAGCCGAGTCAGGCGCTGCGCGCCGGTCGCGGCAAATCATCCATGTGGCAGGCGATCGAAGCGGTGAAGACCGGCGACGCACAGGCGTGTATTTCTGCCGGCAACACCGGCGCGCTGATGGCCATGTCCAAATTTTGCCTGCGCATGATGTCGGACGTCGAACGCCCGGCGATTGCGGGTATCTGGCCGACGCTGCGCGGTGAAAGCATCGTGCTTGATATTGGTGCCACGATTGGTGCTGACGCCCGTCAGCTCGTCGATTATGCCGTTATGGGGGCTGGTATGGCGCGCGCTTTGTTTGAGGTGCGCAAGCCGACGGTCGGGCTCCTCAATGTCGGTACGGAAGAGGTGAAGGGTCTCGACGAGATCAAGGAAGCCGGCCAGATTTTGCGCGACACGCCACTGGATGGTCTTGCCTATTCCGGTTTCGTTGAAGGCAACGACATTGGCAAGGGTACGGTGGATGTGGTCGTAACCGAGGGGTTCACCGGCAATATCGCGCTCAAGGCGGCGGAAGGTACGGCCCGACAGATGGCTGAACTCCTGCGTCAGGCCATGAGCCGCACGTTGCTTGCCAAGATCGGCTATGTTTTTGCCAAGGGTGCGTTCGACCGATTGCGCGAGAAGATGGACCCGAACAAGGTCAATGGCGGCGTTTTCCTCGGTCTCAGCGGAATTGTCATCAAGAGTCACGGCAGCGCGAATGCAGAAGGGTTCTGCTCGGCAGTAGAAGTCGGCTATGACATGGTGAGAAATCGCCTTCTGGAAAAGATCGAAGCCGATCTGGCGCATTTCCACCACAGTCATCCGCATGTTTCGAATGAAGGTGGCGAGGCTGCAAAGGCTTAATTCCGGCTATGCCAGCCGGAAGGTGGAATTGGATAAAATCTACGGTTCGCCGATTGTTCTTCGGTGCCGAAGCGGTGAAGTAACTTTTACCGAATATGTGTAGGGTCAGAATTCACGACTGTGCGCGCAAATGCTTGTCGCGCCGGTCGCATGTGAGGACAGGAAATAAGAGATGATAAGATCTGTCGTACGGGGTATCGGTTCGGCGTTGCCGAAGCGGGTCATGAAGAATACCGATTTCGAAGGTATTATCGAAACCTCGGACGAGTGGATCGTGCAGCGCACGGGTATTCGTGAGCGTCACATCGCTGGCGAGGGCGAAACGACGGTTTCGCTCGGTGCGGATGCAGCGCGCGCCGCAATCGAGAATGCGGGTTTGCAGCCGACCGATATCGACCTCGTCCTTCTGGCGACCTCGACTCCCAACCACACTTTTCCTGCAAGTGCCGTGGAAATTCAGCGTGAACTTGGAATCACCAAGGGCTTTGCGTTCGATATGCAGGCTGTCTGCAGCGGATTCATATACGCTATCACGACGGCTGACCTTTATATCCGCGGCGGCATGGCGAAGCGTGTCCTGGTCATCGGTGCCGAAACTTTCTCGCGCATCCTCGACTGGAATGACCGCACGACCTGCGTTCTTTTCGGCGACGGTGCGGGTGCACTGGTTCTGGAAGCTGCTGAAGGCAACGGGCTGACCTCGGATCGCGGCGTTCTCGCCGCCAATCTGCGCTCGGATGGCAATCACAAGGAAAAACTTTTTGTGGATGGCGGCCCGTCCACGACCCAGACGGTCGGTCATCTGCGCATGGAAGGCCGCGAAGTCTTCAAGCATGCCGTCGGCATGATTACGGACGTTATCGAGGCTTCTTTCGCGGAAACCGGCCTTACCGCTGAGGATATCGACTGGTTTGTCCCGCATCAGGCCAACAAACGCATTATTGATGCTTCCGCCAAGAAGCTGAATATAGCTGACAGCAAGGTGGTTATCACCGTCGATCGCCATGGCAACACCTCTGCGGCGTCGGTTCCGCTGGCGCTCGCGACCGCGGTCGCGGACGGCCGTATCAAGAGGGGCGACCTCGTTCTTCTTGAGGCTATGGGCGGTGGATTCACTTGGGGAGCGGTTCTGTTGCGCTGGTAGACGCAAAAATGATCGACCGTGAGGGAACTCGCGGCTTGACCGTTGCGCTTTTATTTGTGTAACGTCCTGTCACGCAAGGATATTATTTATTCAAACGCTAACCAGGCAGGTTCGGTCATGGGAGGTAAAACGGTCACGCGAGCTGATCTGGCAGAGGCTGTTTACCGAAAGGTAGGCCTTTCCAGAACGGAGTCGGCGGCTCTTGTCGAGATGATCCTCGACGAAGTCTGTGACGCTATCGTCAACGGCGAAACCGTGAAGTTGTCGTCTTTTGCGACATTTCAGGTTCGCGACAAGAACGAGCGCATTGGCCGTAATCCGAAAACAGGCGAGGAGGTTCCAATTCTTCCTCGTCGCGTAATGACCTTCAAAGCTTCCAATGTTCTCAAGCAGCGTATTCTGCAAGAACATCAGAAGCGCGAAACCAAAGGCCAGAAATAATTGCTAGAGTGCTGCCCATCGGGCAGCATTTTATTTTGGCAGTGATCAGCGCAAACCTATGACGGTTTTCTGCGTCCGGTTGACGATTATGCGCGGAGAAGTTCTTTTGTTTTGATCGTCAGGCTCTTCGGGCGGGCGGTCGCTAATTGCATTTGTCGACTATAATTTTGCTACGTTCCCTTCCGCCATGCCTGAAGGGATGCTTATAAAGCTCTGATATTATATAATACATGCAGTGAAGCGAATCGTTTCGCTGATGTTCAAATCTGGAAAGCGACTGGCTTTTCAGAGGGAGTTCGTGTTGCATGCCGTCCGGTTTTGAATGACGTTTGCGCCGTGTCTTTCCACACGCTGGAGTTTGTTAACTCCCGTCTTTTAAAATCCGATGGTAACAAGCGCTTTTCGTGTTACAGACGCGTCCGCGTTGGCAGCGAGTTGAACTATCTGGATCGGCGAGGTTGCGCCGCAACGGCGAAACCTGAACCACTGGAAAGGGCAAGTGGAATGGACAAGAGCCCTGATGCATTCAGGACGATCAGCGAAGTGGCGGACGAGCTCGATCTTCCGCAGCATGTGTTACGTTTCTGGGAAACGCGCTTTACCCAGATCAAGCCCATGAAGCGCGGCGGCGGTCGGCGGTATTACCGACCGCTTGATGTCGAACTGCTCAAGGGAATTCGCCATCTTCTCTACGATCAGGGATACACGATCAAGGGCGTGCAACGTCTGCTCCGTGAAAACAATGCGCAGTTCATAATCGCGCTCGGCAATGGCGATGTTCAAGCCATTGAGGCGATCACACGCCAGAAGCAGGCTGTCTCCGATAAGCGCGCAGCGGAAGAGGCGGCCGATAATGACATGGCTCTGCCAAGCGGTATCAAAGCGCCGCAACCGGCCCGCAAGCTCTTTGGCTTGCTGAAAGGTGAAGAAGACGGTCCCATCGGAGCCGACGGGAAGCGCCCTTCAAAAGATAACCGCTCGCTCCTTCAGGAGGCCTTGTTCGACCTTCTGGAGTGCAAACGTCTTCTCGACCAAGTTCGTTGATCTACGTCGGACCACATAAAAGGGAGGCTTTTGCCTCCCTTGTTATTTTAGCCGACCAGATCAGGTGGACGAGAGCTTCAATCCGATAATTCCAGCGAGGATCAATGTTACGCTGGCGACGCGGAAGAAGGTTGCTGCCTCGCCAAGAATGAAGATGCCGACCACAAACGCACCGACCGCACCGATACCCGTCCAGATTGCATAGGCCGTTCCGAGGGGCAGGCTGCGCATGGCGATAGACAGCAGAATGAAACTTCCGATCATCGTCACGATGGTGATAGCGCTCGGTGTCAGAAGGGAAAAGCCTTCCGATTTTTTCATAAAGTAGGCCCAGACGACTTCAAGAATGCCGGCCACGATCAGATAAAGCCATGCCATTTCAATGCTCCCTCACAGGGTTTCTAAACGGGCCGTCCCGTTGGTAGAGGAAGCGGGAAGGCCGTCCTTCCCGCTGGACTCTCGATGCCCGCAACAGGATCAATGCGCTCTTGAGCAGTCTGAAAAATGCAAAATCGGAATGGTAACCGGTTGATCACCGATTTCACCAAGTTTACCGATAGGTTTGATTGCGAATTGTTCGATCGACCCTGACATAGGACATTTTCCTATGGGGCCGTCCCCGATGCGAACACTGGCACGGGTCGTCCCGCACGAAACTGTAAATAGTGATTCTTCGGCGGAGAGGCAAGAGCGGTGCCGGTCCTATAGAGCCAACAAAAACTTGATCGAACATCCCATGTATCAAGGAGCTTTTTCGGGTATTCTGTCGTTCTCACCAAAGATTATGCCGGGAGATCGATCAATGACCATCTCAAGACGTAATTTCATTGTAACAGCATCTGCTGCCAGCGCCGGATTGGCCTTGTCGCCTCTGGAGCTCACAAAGGCCGAAGCAGAAACAGGCAGTTCCAAAGTGCAACATCCTTCAGAGGTCGGAAATCCGGGCTTTTATCGTTTTCAGTTTGGCAATTTCGAGATCACTACTCTTTCTGATGGACGCCGGGCAGGCGAAGCGCCCGAAAAGACGTATGCGATTAATCAGGACCCGAAAGCGGTTGCTGCACTTCTTGAGGAAAATCTTCTGCCAGCCGACCGTTTCGTCAACAGTTTCACGCCGGTGTTGATCAATACGGGTAACGAGCTTGTCCTGTTTGACACCGGCATGGGAGAAGGTGCCCGCAAAGCGGGATTAGGCAAACTGACCAGTGCGCTCGAGGCTTCGGGCTACAAGACGGACGATGTGTCTCTGGTGGTGCTCAGCCATTTTCATCCCGATCATATCGGTGGATTAATGGAGGACGGCAAGCCAACCTTCGCCAATGCGCGCTACGCCGCAGGACAAAAGGAATTCGACTTCTGGACCGATCCCGCAAGGCTCGACAGTCCCGCCAAGACGGTTGCTGAAATGGTTGCCCAAAACGTGAAGCCACTGGCCGAGAAAATGACGTTTCTGGGTGACGACAGCGAAATCATTTCCGGGATTCGTTCTGTGGCAGCTTATGGCCATACGCCGGGCCATCTGGCTTTCAGAGTCGAGACGGAGGGCAAATCGTTGATGTTGGTTTCGGATACAGCGAATCATTTTGTCATCACATTACAGCGACCCGAATGGCATGTTTCCTTTGATATTGACAAGGAAGCCGCTGTACAGACCCGCAAGCGCATGTTTGATATGATCGCAACGGACAGGCTACCGTTTATCGGCTATCATATGCCGTTTCCGGCGCTCGCCTATCTCAAGCGAGAGGGCGAAGGCTATCGCTACGTTGCTGAAACCTATCAACTGCGCGAGAAGTAGAGCGTTGCGTTCTTTTAACGCCCCCCGGCAACGTCGATGAATGTTCCGGTCACATAGGCGGGGGCGTCGTTCAGCAGCCAGAAAATGGCTTCCGCGACTTCTTCCGCCTTTCCAGCTCTTCCAACCGGTGTACCGGCGCCCAGCCGCGCCGCGCGATGTGGATTACCGCCACTGGCATGAATGTCGGTATCGATCAGGCCGGGACGAACTGCATTGACGCGAATGCCTTTTGGCGCAAGCTCTTTGGACAGACCAGTAGTCAGCGTGTCCGCAGCGCCTTTCGCGCCGGCATAGTCCACGTATTCATACGGTGATCCAAGCCGCGAGGCCATGGACGAAACGATGACGATGGCGCTGCCAGGCTGCAAGCGCCTGGCGGCTTCGCGGGCGCATAGATAGGTGCCGTAAATGTTCACGTCGAAGATGCTTTTCAGACGATCGGCGCTCATATCCGCAAGAGGCATGGTTTGAGCCACGATACCAGCGTTAAGGACGACGCCATCTAACGTACCAAGATCGGCCTCTGCCTTGTCGAACATGGCGAGCACGTCTTGTTCGCTGGATATGTCGCCCCGGATCGCAATCGCCATCGCGCCGAGCTTTGTTGCTTCGGCCACCGTTTGGTGGGCTGCATCTTCGTTTCTTGCGTAGTTGAGAGCAACAGACCAACCTTGCGCCGCACTGCGCAGAACGGTTGCGCGACCGATGCCGCGGCTGCCACCAGTGATCAGGGCATTCTTCATGCTCTCCTCCATGCAATGCATGGCAGAGCTAATCCGATTTGCACGTTGTGTGCAAAGGAAAGATCATATGAAAATAAATGTATAGGGAAGAAAAATGGTCGGAGCGGCGGGATTCGAACCCACGACCCCTTGACCCCCAGTCAAGTGCGCTACCGGGCTGCGCTACGCTCCGAACCGGGGAAAGCCTTAGAATATAAAGGATTTTCCCGCAAGCTCTAAAAGCCTCAAAAAAGAACAAAATGCACACAGGTGCGCGGCGTGGAACAGTTCGGCACTAAAAGGCCCACGCGAATCCCCACGGAGCTTCGCGTTCTGTTCCGGCCCTCAGCGTCATTCTGCTTTCCGTTTTTTCGGCTTGATTGACGATTCGTCACCAGCCGGTTTCATTGCATCCATGGCAGATCGGATATCGTACCTCGGCTTCGTCGCAATCGCTGCAGTCAAACTATGGATACCCTTTGTCCACGAGCGCTAACACTACAGTTGCAAATTCGTCAGGCCGGCATCACGAAGAATGCAACTGTAGTGCTAAGCAGGCGCCAGTGGCAGATGGCGATAATTCGCCTAATTGTGGGAGGTGTGAATCCTCCCATAGTAGCCCCGTCATGGGAGCATTCCTTTTAGAACGTTATCCTTCTTGTAGAAATGATGCCAAAGAGCAGCAAGAGCATGTATACCTGCAACGATAAGAATGAAATTCGCAAGAAATCCGTGGACTTCTTTCACTGTTCCAGAAAGTTCCCTATTAGGAGCCAAGAATTGGGGAATGGTGAATATTCCAAAGAACGAAAGTTCATTTCCTCGAAGCTGGGCAAGCCAAACTCCGAGAATAGGAATAAGAACTAGAAGAATGTAGAGAAGATGATGCGCAGATTTTGCCGCTGTTTTCTCTAGTGGCGACATCGTATCAGGCATCGCAGGCGTGCCGACGAAAGCCCGGACCATAATTCTGTAGGCTACGAAGACCAGTAGCAGAAGCCCTATCGAAATATGCAGCCACCATACAGTGCTGCGTTCAGGAGACCCATGAGGATAAAAGTCTTCACCAAAAGTTACGAGATACGCACAGATCACTAGTAAAAAGACTGACCAGTGCAGAAACTTTTGAACAAGAGTGTATGCGGGGCGTGGCATTTGGCTTCTCCAGTTTAGAATAGTTCTATTCTCTCTTAGATTACGGCGAACGTTTGTCTACTTTTGAGTGAAGTGGATAGATTTTGCATGGGACGTAAGAAATAGCCTTGATGGCAGTTGTTAGCTTAGTGTAGCGACCGCGAAATTCGGGATGCGAAGACGCGAAGCAAAACACTTCTGAACGGTTCCGAGCAAAGTTAGAGAATTTAACATTCCTCTCCGATCAGCAAGATCGGCCAGCCGTCGCCTTGTGGTGGCGGCTTTTCCATTGGAGAGAGCATCCATGCTCAAGCCCTCCAAGAAAGAGCTTAAGGCTCTTAACGAGATAGCCAACAAATCCACGATCAGCGCTGGCGCCCTAAGCAGGCTAGACCATAGCAGGTGCTAGCCAGATTAGTGATCTATCAAGTTTTAGCCGCCCTCAAAAGGCGAAGCATCCGGCAACATCAATGAGGGCTGTCGTGGCGCATACCGCGAGTTGCAAATTGCTGCTCTCCTGATCGTTCTCTGAGCTTGAGTGAAAGGTGATATTTATGTTCCAGCCCTGCACACCCCCATATGATCCCGAAAAGTAGATAAAAATGGCGCCAGTGATCGGTATCGATGACATTGCCGATCAGAACATGCCCGAGATAGGTTGCGTATGCGACCAGCAGAAAAGGCTGCCACGGACGATTGCGGAACAGGAGCTTGAGACCTATCCCGAGCGTAAGGAATGTCAGCGTCAGAAAAGCGATGAAGCCGATCCAGCCATAGTCGAGCACTGCCTTAAGCCATATGTTGTGTGTATCCTCACCGAACATCGGCCCGAACTCGAGCGGGCCTATGCCGAGCGGATGTTGTGTGGCGAGGATCATTCCAAGCCAGTGCCGGGCGAAGCGACCAAGTCTTGCGCTGTCATAGCTTTGTTCGAGACGCGCGCGCTCGCGGAAGAAATCGCCCATGCCGGGAATTTGCAGAATAATAAGGATCGCGAGAATGATTGTCACGATTGCGAGCAGAGCGATCAGTATCAGGCGCAGCCGAAAGCGGTCGCTGTTGCTTTGTAGGAACAGGACGCCGAACAGGATCGCGAAGGAAAGGGGAACCATCGCCCATGCCGCACGGGAGAAGGATACCAGAACGCCGAGCGTGAGCAGACAGCAGAACGGCAGATAAACCATGACATCACGTACGCCGCCGCGCATGATGCGGTAAAGCGTCCAAGTCAGAGGCAAAATCAGGAAAGGTCCGTAAACGTTGGGGTCCTGAAATGCGCCCTGCGCACGTCCGTAGCGAGTGAAGATTTCGGCGCCCGGAAAAAGACCCAGATAGCCAGCAATACCGAGGATGGAAGAAAGCACGCCGACAAGGAGATAGGCATTGAAGATGGTTTTCAAACGCCGGTAGTCCCCCTCGATGGCGGCGGCAAAGAACACGGACGTGATAGCCAGAAAAAGCGAAACGGCGATGTAGAGCGGCGCTTTCTTGACGTCAGCCATCTGCATGACGGATATCATGCCGCCGAAATTGAACACGACAAACAGAGCGAGAAGCACGAGACTGGTGCGCGTCAATCGCAATCCGCACAGCAATGCCAGCGCAATCAGGCAAACCATGTAGAGTTCATAGGGAGCCGGTTCGCTCATCACGAAACCGAGCAGAAAAACGCCCAAGCCTATTGCAATATTGGCGACAAGACGATTGAGCGCGCGTTTGCGCGATACATCCGCCAGCAGCATCACGGCTGGACGTGAATTGCCGTCAAACCGTTGTGCCGCGCTGGTCAATAGGCATTTTCCGTGTTGAGAAGACGTATCGGCGTCAGGAACAGAATCTTGAGATCGAGCCAGAGCGACCAGTTCTCGATATAATAAAGATCGAATTCCGTGCGCATGCGGATCTTGTTTTCATTGTCGATTTCGCCGCGCCAGCCATTGATCTGCGCCCAGCCGGTAACACCTGGCTTCACGCGGTGACGCGCGAAATAGCCGTCGACAACCTCGTTATAGAGCACATTATGTGAATGGGCTGCGACCGCGTGCGGGCGCGGACCGACCAGCGATAGAGAACCGGCGAGAACATTGAAGAACTGTGGCAGTTCATCAATGGAAGCTTTGCGGATGAAACGCCCGACGCGGGTCACGCGAGGGTCATCCTTCGTAACAGCCTGCTTGGCGGTCGGGTCGCACATCTCGGTGTACATAGACCGGAACTTCCAGACATTGATGACTTCATTATTGAAGCCATGCCGCTTCTGTTTGAAGATCACAGGGCCGTTGCTGTCCAGTTTGATGGCGATTGCGGTGCCGACCATGATCGGCGACAGAAGAATGATACCAAAAATGCTGAAGACAACGTCGAAGACTCGTTTGGCGACGGAATCCCAATCATTGATGGGTTTGTCGAAAATGTCCAACATCGGCACCGCGCCGACATAGGAATATGAACGCGGACGGAACCGCAGGTGGTTATTGAGCGCGGACAGCCGGATGTCGACCGGAAGAACCCAAAGCTTTTTGAGCAGGGCGAGCACACGGGCTTCGGCGCTGATCGGGAGCGACACGATCAGCATATCGATGTGAGCGATACGGGCGAACTCGATCAGCTCGTTGATATTGCCAAGCTTCGGATAGCCCGCAACGATAGGTGGAGAGCGCTTGTCGTCGCGGTCATCGAAGATGCCGCAGATGCGGATATCATTGTCGGGCTGCTGTTCGAGCGAGCGAATGAGTGCTTCCGCATTGGGACCACCGCCCACGATAACGGCGCGGCGCTCCATAGTGCCGTTACGTGCCCAGCGCTTGATCTTCCATGCGATGAAAACACGGGAAATCAACAGCACTACACAGGCACTGATCGCCCAGTAGACAAACCAGCCGCGTGAGAAATCGGACGAAGCTTTCATCAGGAAGCCGGCAATGGCAAGGGTGCCAAGCACGGCTGCCCAACTAATGAAAAGCCGTCGCAGATAGCGACCGGGGCTGCGTAACACGTTTATCTGATAGCCATCATTGAATTCCATCAGCAAGACGAAAAGCGCGCCCCCGGCCAGCATGATCAGCGGGTAATAGAGGATCAGATGCGTGCGGATACCGACATAGAGCAGGAAACTGAGAATGCCGCAGAAAAAGACAATCCCGAACTCCACCATACGCATGACGCCGCTCAACATCAGTGGCGAAAACGTATCGCGCTGATATTGCTCAGCCATCTGGCGTGCCAGTGGGCTGAGTTCTACTGGATCCTTCGGTTTGGAATCTTGCCCAGAAGTTGGCTTGCTGCTGGCTTCTATGGCTTTGCGGCCAAAAGGAGAAAGCGCATCATTGTCTCGCACAACATTGCCCCTGATCGTGAACTGATAGCCTGTTAATTAGACCGAGAGTCCTAAGCAGAATATAAACATCGCATGTCAAGCTTTTTGCTTAGGTAAACACTCAATTAAATACTCAATTGAAAGCCATTATTGTTAGCAATTACTAAAATAACATGCGTGATGCCCATACCGCCATAGCATTGGCGACGAGACGAGGCTACGGCGGTTGTCGCAATCCAAGCCAACGCAAGACTTGCCTTGTATAACTATATTGCCTAGGACGGTGATATGAAACCGTTGGACGATAAAGTTGCAAGCGGCATTTTGCCGTCGAACTGTTCGGCACATGTTGCCGTCAACAGGCCTGCTTTGTTTCCACTCCTGATCGGCACCAGATCGGACGATGTCATGGGGTTGCTGCGCGCCTGACCGCACAGCGACCCAAAAAATCCTGACGAGAGCAATTCACGCTGCGATCTTGCAAGGTCGCATTAACTGTTTGTTTTAATGCGCTTTATCCATCCCGGTTCTGGGGCTTCGGACGGCGCTCAAGGGTTGATCATGACTATCTGGGCCGAACTGGCTAGAGCGGGCAATCATGCCGGCGATGAAATTTTGTTGCGAAAACGCGGTTACATCTACGAAATCCGTTATAACGGCCTGGAATTGATGTCTAATGTCAATTTTCAGTCAGAGACGGTGCTGGCCGAAAGATCGCTTCGTCTGCACGGACGGCCAGTGTCGCATATGCTCATCGGTGGACTTGGAATGGGCTTCACGCTTCGGGCTGCACTCGATTTGCTGTGCCCGGATTCCAGGGTCACTGTTTGCGAACTCGTCCCGGAGATCGTGGACTGGAACCGGACCTATATTGGGCATCTCGCTGATCATCCATTGAACGATCCTCGCGTCGAGGTCCGGGTTGCCGACGTTATGGATGTTCTTCGCACGGAACCAGACAAATACGATGCCATATTGATGGATACGGATAACGGGCCGGACTTTACTGTTCGGTCGGCTAATGGAGCAATCTACCAGGATGATGGTCTGAGACTGGTGAAAAGGGCGCTGAAACCAAACGGCATCGCCGCATTTTGGTCGGCAACCATATCAGACCCGTTTGAAGACAAGCTCGATACGCTGCCTTGGGAATGGCAGCGGGAGGACATCTCGCTCATTGGCGGGCGTGCGGATGCCTTCCACCATATCTACTTTGCCGCGCGGGGTGGATTTCGATCCCAGTTTGAACGGTCGCTCTCTGCATCAGAACCTTTCGCTGCAATGGCGGACTGAGGGAAGCCCCTTCAATCTTCCGGTGCTGTTCGGTCTGGATGGGCTTCGTAGTATATCGTCTCGATCGAGTGCGCCATGGATTGCAGGCTGAAACGCTCATGCAGCCGTGTCATATCGGGCATCGCAGCGCGAAATGTTGCCATATCTTCTGCAACATCCTGCATCTTGTTCGCGAGTGTATCTTCCTCAGGCTCCACCAGTGCCGCCGACTGTGGTCCGAAGACTTCGGGAATGCCGCCGACATTGCTGGCGATGACGGGCTTCGCGGCGGCCAGTGCCTCGAGAACGATATAGGGGAACGCTTCGGCGCGCGATGGAATTACCATTATCCGCCCCAAAGCAAACGCGTCTCGCGCAGCCATTCCGGGCAGAAAGCGTATTTGCCCGGAAACTCCCAGCTTGGCGGCAAGATTGACGAAATCGGGCTTTTCCGTCCCGTCTCCCACCATTGTTGCGGTGAAATTGCGCTGATGCTGGTCTTGCAGCCGCGCAAGGGCACGAATCAGAAGGTCCGGCCCCTTCAGTTCGCGCATGGTGCCGACAAAGAGAAAATCGCTGGCATCGGGCGCGTCTGCGACAGGTATGAATTCGTCCTCGCCTAAGCCGTTATAAACGACGGCATAGAGGCCGTAGGGCCGTCCTACCTTTTCTTCGTATATACGCTTTTCAAAGTTGGAAACGAACATCACCGCATCGGTGATCGGAGCCAGCATTCTCTCGACCAGAAAGACGGCGCCGCCGCGGCGCGTCTTGCGATCGAAATGCAGGCTACCGCCATGCGGCGAATAGATACGGGCTACGCGAGACCTGAAAACCCGTAAGGCTGAGCCGAACAATCGCGCATAGACACCGCCTTTGGCGCCGTGTCCGTGCAATATGTCCGGCCGCAATTTCTTGATGATACGATATGTTTTAAACGCTGCCGCTGCGTCGCCAAGTCCGACGTGGCGCTGCATGGCAATGCGATGAAGGCCGAGCGCGAGCTTGGGCCGTAACTTTTCCAAGAGTGCGTCTTCGCGCGGACCACCTGTCGTTGCGTCGCACACGATGCCGACTGCGTGGCCATTTTCCGCTTGCAGGCCCACGAGATCGCGAACGTGACGGAAGAGCCCGCCGGTCGGCTCGCGAAAACAGTGGACGATACGCAGTGGGGAGGCATTGGTGTCATCAGCCATCAATCGCCATCAGAACAGACGTTCGCGCACATATATCGTGTCGCCCGGCAGGATAGGATCGGAAATCAGCACACGCCCGGTAAGAACCTTGCCGTTGAACTGACGCGTAATATCTATGTTCTCCTGATTGGCGCGAGGGCTGAAACCACCCGCGGCGGCGATTGCCTTTTGCGCGGTCATGCCAGGAACATAGGAATACTGGCCAGCGGCGCCGACTTCGCCCATCACGAAGATCGGGCGATAGCGGTCGATTTCAACACTGACATCTGGATCACGCAGATATCCGCCGCGCAGCTTTGATGCGATCATGCCTTCGAGCTGTTTGGATGTCTTGCCACGTGCCGGAATGCTGCCGACGAGCGGGAAGGCGATATAGCCAGCCTGATCGACACTATAGGTGTTTGTAAGGCTTGGTTGTTCGAAAACCGTGATGCGCACGCGATCACCGGCGTCCAGCATGTAAGGCTGGTTCAGCGCTTCGTGGAAAGCAGGCGGGGCAGGGCGATAGCTGGAACAGGCGGAAAGCGTCATGGCGGCAAGGCCTAGCGCCACAAGCAGAACATGGCCTTTGCGCTTGTTATGAGTTGTCTTCGCCGTCATCTTCCGCCTCGGTTCTTCCGAAAAGCAATATGTCTTACGAACGCAATCGACGCAGTATTGACAGCGCGATTACGAATATCGGTTGCAAGCGTTATCGATTGATTAGGGTTAATGGCTGGTAAAGAAGACAGAGGTTGGCACAAAATCTTTATGTCTCACCTGTCACCGGGGGCTTATCCTGTTTAACCCTCTGGTTACCTTGTTCCTTTACCTTCCGGCCAGGTTCGGGGGTGCATTACCCCATGCGGGCGAGAGCGATCATGCGCGCAGGCGCACTCGCGAAGTCCATGGAGAATGGGGAATGGCAGAAGTCGATCCGTTATCAAGGGATGCAGATATTGATATCGGCGCGCTGTTCTTCAGCTTGCGCCGTCATTGGCTGTTCATTGTCGTTGGCGCGCTTCTCATGGCGGCGCTTGCATGGGCCATCTGCCTTCTTCTCACGCCGGATTATCGCGCTGAAGCGCGTATCATGATCGAGGCTCGCGAATCCATCTATACCCGCCCCAATGGCGAAACAGCAGCCGAGCGACCCGTCTTCGACGCCGAAGGTGTAAAAAGCCAGGTCGAGGTGTTCTCTTCCGGCGACCTTCTCAAGAAAGTTTCCGACGAACTCAAGCTGACCAGCGATGAAGCCTTTACGGCGACGGATGTGAAGCCGTGGACCCGCGCCTTCATCATGCTTGGTATGCGGACCGATCCCGCACGACTGACCCCGGAAGAACGGGTCTTGCGGAAGCTGCGCAAGAACATGGAGGTCTTCGCTGTCTCCGCTTCGCGCGTGATCGTTGTACAATACAATTCGGCAAACCCTGAAACGGCCAAGAAAGTCGCCAATGCGTTGGCCAATCAGTACATTCTGTTTCAACAGGCCGCGAAGCTGGAATCGAACGACGATGCCACTAGCTGGCTCGCACCCGAAATTGACGACTTGCGCAACCGTGTGCGCGATGCGGAAAAGAAGGTGGCGGATTATCGCGCTTCACGGGGACTTTTGACAGGGCAGAGCAACAGCACAATTGCGACGCAACAGCTATCGGAAGTTTCGACCGAACTTACACGCGTTCGCACCAGCCGCGCTTCGGCGGAGGCAAAGGCTGAAAGCATTCGCAAGGTGCTTGCCTCGGGTGCGCCCATCGATACGCTGCCGGATGTTGTCGCTTCCAGTATGATGCAGCGTCTCGCTGAAAGGCGCATCCAGCTCAATGCCCAGATTGCCGACCTTTCCACGACACTTCTGGACGGTCATCCTCGCATCAAGGCACTGCGCTCTCAGCTTGCCGATCTCGACCAGCAGATCAGGATCGAAGGCCGCAAGCTGGTTGTCAGTCTCGATAATGAAGTCTCCGCAGCAAAGCTTCGCGAGGACGAACTCAATCGCGAGCTTAACCGCGTGAAGGCACAGGCGGCGCAAGCGGGCGATCAGGAAGTTGAATTACGGGCATTGGAGCGCGAGGCGGCGGCCCAGCGTCAGCTTTTGGAAACCTATTTGACGCGCTATCGCGAAGCCGCGTCGCGCACCGACCGCAATTATGTGCCGGTTGATGCCCGGGTTTTCTCAACCGCCGAAGCGCCCGCAGTGCCCTATTATCCAATGATATTGCCGATTGTCGGCGCGACGTTTGCGGCTGGATTGCTCCTGCTGTCGATTTTCGTTCTCCTGCGAGAGTTGTTCAGCGGACGTGCTTTCGAGACGGTCGATGGCCGGAGAATTAAAGCCGTTGATGAAATTGAGATGCCGGTCATCGCTGCCGCCGCTGAGGCTGCTGCCGTGCCGCCGTCCAGAGCCGAACGCCGCGATACGGCTGCCGAGGAGACAATTGCGGTGCCGCGCCGTACTTGGACTATGCCGTTTGCGGCGAAGCCGCCGGTTCCCGGAACAAGGAAATCCATAGAGGAGTTTCCCATGGTCAAGCAGCGCGAGACTAAGCAGCCTGATACGAAACCGCGTAATCCAAACGGTGTGGAGGCGGTTGCCGATCTGTTGTCCGGCGGAAAGTTGAAACGTATCGTAGTCGTATCTCCAGAAGGTGATAGAGCCTCGGCGGGCACGGTACGTCTGCTCCGTGAATTCGCGGACCGTGGCAAGCGTGCGATTCTCGTGGACATGACCGCACAGGGAACTGTTGGCCTCGCGATGCTGGACGGTGCTCATCTGCCTGGCATTACCGAACTTCTGTCCGGCGAGCGCCGCTTCAACGAAGTTATCCACAGTGACCGGTTCTCGCAGGCTCACGTCGTTCCGCTGGGAGAGGCCGATCCAGAAACCGCCATGCGTTCTGCTGATCGTCTCCCGCTCATTCTGGATGCGCTGGAAACAGTCTACGATTTTGTATTGGTGGAATGCGGTCCGTCATCTTCGCAACAGATAAGACGCATCGCCGATGGCCCAACAACCGTCGTCATGAGTATTGTCGATCCGGATGATAAAGGCGTAGCGCTGTCCGCTCTCGATCTCGATCAGGGTGGTTACGAAGACGTCGTCATTCTGATGGACGACGCTACCTGATTGCTAAATGTGACTCCGAAACAGTGGCTTAGGCCACGCTCCTGAATCAGATTGCTAACGCCCTCTACCTTTTTGCGAACCTGCTGCGCAACGCCTTGGCCAAGCGCCAGAGATGTGGATTGCGCTTGAGACTTCGGGCAATCGCATTACGGGTTGCTTGCAGCGCTGTAAAGAGCTTCCCTTCGGTGGAAAGCGGTATCAGTGTGTCATAGATCATGAGCTCGATATCGCACCATTCGCGCTTGTATGGCTCATCACCAATGCCGAAGCTGTAGATCGAACGACCTTCATCGCAACTGCGGCTTATATCCTCGAAGAAGAGAAATTCGCCGGGACTTGCTGTCATCAGCTCGTCTTCTGCGATCGCGGCAAACTCGACAGTGGGGCCGGTTTGGCCGAACAGTTTTCCGATGATCGAACGCACTGTTCCGCCAACTTCGAGAAAGCGCAGTTCATTCAGTTCCTGTCCGCTCGCCAATCCTTCACCGAAGAAAGCTTTGAAAAATACGCGAACATTTTCATCGGCAAAAGGATTTCGGATCCCCATCTTCCGAAAGCGCAGTGCCTTCATTGCAAAATAGAGATCGAGAATATTGTCCGTTTCCGCCTGGTTTTGAGGCCGGGAAACTCTCCAGCCACCGCTTTCTTCATACCGGCGACTGTGCTGGCGATGCTTCTTCAGTTTTCGCTTGCGGTTGGCGCGATCAAGTACCACATCGAAGCCACCACGAAGCGAAGCGGCGAGAACTGGATTTGGATTGGGCTTTTTTCCTAGAGCCAACAGCGGATTGGTCACGCCTTGCAGTTCAGAAAGCTGTCGCGTCAATGACAGTGCGTCAATGTCAGGCCGCGCTTTGCGGATGAACTTGGTCAATTGCACGACCGCGTCCTCATCGAGGGCGTCACCACATTCTTTTCGCAGCCACGGAAAATTGCAATTGGCATGACTCCCACCGGGATAGCGTGCAATTTTCGCGCGGTTCTGGCTGACGACTTCCAGCGGCAGGAGCAGCATTGGGCTATCGGCGTCAAAAAGCCCCACGACAAAACTGTCGGCATTCACGATTGCATGCCAGTTGTCGATCCACGCAAGCGATTGCGGCGCACCGTGAATGGCACCAGTATCGTTCCAAATTTGGCCGATCTCGCTGAAATCCGTCAGAATGCGCGCTGCAACTACGCTCGCCATCGTCTGCGGCATCCTCAGAAGGGATTAATGTTGTTTCTTGCGTGGTGGCTGGGCCATCCACCAGATGATACCCATGGCTGGTAGCACCCACAGAATGCCGGTCACGAAGAAATACAGGAGATGCACCCAAGCGCTCGATTCAGCGAGGTGCGCGACTGCGATAATGGTCGCGAACACCGCGTAGATAATGACCAGTGAAACCAGCAAGAAAGTGCCGATCAGTTTTTTCAGCCGAACGGGCATAGCGCAGCTCTCCTTTTCCCAGCTCATCACTACCGCGTGAGAAGAGGTAGTGAAAGGGCAAAAACGCGGCGGCATGTCGCGTGAGGCGAACTTGTAACCGGTTCGCCTATGCGGCATGTATCCTTCATCTTTTTATCGAAGGGTGAATGGCATGACGGCAGCAACGGCGCGACGTATAGGGCAGGGTTCCGGGTCATCGAAAGAGGATCGCGACCGTCGCTTTGTGCGCTACTGGCTTTATGCGGTGTTCGCGGTGCTGATTACCATCGTCATGGTCGGCGGTGCTACCCGCATGACGGGTTCAGGCCTCTCCATCACCGAATGGAAGCCCATTCACGGTGTCATTCCGCCGCTCAACCACGCCGAATGGGTTGAAGAGTTCAATAAGTATCGCCAGATTCCGCAATACCAGCAGATCAACAAGGGCATGTCTCTTGAAGAATTCCAGTATATTTTCTGGTGGGAATGGGCGCACCGCCTGCTGGCGCGCTTTGTCGGGTTTCTGGTTGCTGTTCCGCTGGCCTTCTTCTGGGTAACCGGGCGGCTTAAGGGTGGCCTCAAATACCGTATGCTGGGTCTGCTTGCGCTCGGCGGTCTCCAGGGAGCTATCGGCTGGTGGATGGTAGCATCCGGTCTGAGTAATCTGACAAGTGTCAGCCAGTACCGTCTGGCGATCCATTTGACGACGGCATGTATCATCATAACGGCGGTTTTCTATATTGCGCGCGGGCTCGTCACCTACAGTGAACGACCGGCCGAGAGGTCGATCCAGCGCTTTGCCGGATGGATGGTGTTTGCCGTCCTTGTCCAGATTTATCTGGGTGGTCTCGTGGCCGGGCTTCATGCCGGTCTGACCTACAATACATGGCCGCTGATGGATGGAGCTGTCATCCCGTCCGATTTGTTCATCCAGTCGCCATGGTGGCGCAACCTGTTTGAAAACCCGAAGACTGTGCAGTTTGTGCACCGCATGTTCGCCTATACGGTTCTGGTTCTGGCCGTCCTGCATTCCCTACAGGTATGGAAGTACGCGCCCGGTACCACCCATGCGCGCCGTACGATTGTGCTGATCGGACTGGTCGTGGTGCAGGCTGTGATTGGAATTATGACGCTTCTGATGAGCGTGCCGCTGCATTTGGGCCTGACGCATCAGTTCTTTGCGCTGGTCGTGTTGGCTTTTGCGGTTGCGCACTGGCGTGCAACCAAGGGTGCTTATGAAGGGTAAACTTTCAGGCGTAACTGACGTAGCGCGGACGCGATCTTCAGTTCCCGCACCTCGTACGCGTCATTGCCGTCTTCACGATGCCATGCGGCAGAAAGACAGCCATAGGCAAAGGCATAATCCAGAATGTAGGCCGGTTCGCACTGGATGACCGGGGCTAAATGTTCGGCCATGCCCTTTGCGCGTTCGAGGTCGAGACAGAGATCGTCCCGATCGAGCGGATTGTAGAATATGTTGGCTGCATCGAAGGCAGCATCACCGACGAGCCCGTGCGGGTCGATCGCGAGCCAACCGCGCGGCCCCCTGATGATGTTTTCGTGGTGAATGTCACCGTGTAGCGGAATGGCCTTGTGCGGTGTCGCCAACAGGCACTTGGCGGCTGCCGCGCCTTCTGCGTAGCCCGGGATCTCATGCGCTAACGCAAGAAGACTGGAAAAGTGCTTTTCCAGTGGTTGTAAGTCAACCGGGATCGGGGCGGGCGAGGGTGTATGCAGCGCCGTCAGAACCTCGCCGAATATCTGCAGACATTCGGCGTCCTTGCCGCATTTCAGGTGCTCATCAAGGTGATAGTCACCCGCATATTCGAGCAGCATCGACGTGCCTTTGACGCCGTACAGTCGTGCGGCACCATGGCCATCCTGCCAGTCGAGATAATGCGCTCCGCGCAGCTCTTCCATTCCGGCTGGTTTCAACTGTTTGACGACAAAAACCTCGCCCGGACGATCGTTGCGTTCGACCTTCCAGACGAGGCTTGAATGCGTATCTGCAAGAGGCTCGAATGAGCCGATATTCCATTCGCCAGGAAAGATCGGCTCCTTCGCCATCAAGCCTTGCCGAGCATAAGGTTCATATTCTGGACGGCTGCGCCCGATGCCCCCTTGCCGAGATTGTCGAGCAACGCCACCAGATTGACCTCTCCATCGCCCTCGGTGCCGAATACAAAGAGTTTCATGCCGTCCTTCCCGGCCAGGTCCTCCGCATCGACACGCGCCAGACTGGTGCTTACTTCAAGTGGTACGACCTCGACGATATCCTGGCCGGCGTAATGTTCTGTCAGCGCGGCATGAATTTTTGCGAGCGATGGCGTTCCCTCAAGTTCAGTCAGGAACAGCGGAACCTGTACGATCATGCCCTGCGGAAAGCGTCCGACGCTGGGGGAGAAGATCGGGCGCCGATCCAGGCGGCCATGCAATTGCAGTTCCGGCACGTGCTTGTGCCTGAGCGGCAAGCCATAGAGGAAATTATTTGTAGCAAGATGCTCGGGATGGCTTTTGTCTTCCATCTGCGCAATCATCTGCTTGCCACCGCCTGTATAGCCGGAAACGGCATTGACGCTCACCGGGTAGTAGGCAGGCAGCAGGCCTGCATCACGCAGCGGGCGAACAAGCGCAATCGCACCTGTCGGATAGCAGCCCGGATTGGCGACGAAGCGGGCCTCTGCAATGCGTTTACGCTGTCCCTTAGTTAGTTCTGCAAAGCCATAGGCCCAGTCGGGATGCACACGATGGGCGGTGGAAGTGTCGATGATGCGTGTCGAGTTATGACCTTCGAGCAGGGAAACCGCTTCCTTGGAGGCATCGTCCGGCAGGCACAGGATCGCGATATCGGCCGCGCGCAGATAGTCGGCACGCAAGTCCCTGTTGCGCCGCTCGGCTTCCGGAATGGAAATCACTTCAATATCGTCGCGCTCGGCCAGTCGGGTGCGGATTTGCAAGCCAGTGGTGCCGTGTTCGCCATCGATAAAGATTTTCGGTTTCATGCTTTTGCCTTGGAATTCAGAAAGTTACGACAATATTCGGAATCAGTTTTCGAGCTGCTTGAATCGATCTTTGAACAAGCACCGCGTGCTTCATCGTCGTTCTTTCCGTTCGGCCAGAAGGCCCAAATAATACATTGCGATCGTCGCTCCCGCGATTGCTGTTATATCGGCATGGTCATAGGCCGGTGCAACCTCCACCACATCGGCGCCAACAAAGTCAAGGGCCGTCAGCTTGCGCAGCACAGACAGCATCTTTGCCGACGATGGGCCTCCTGAAACCGGCGTACCGGTTCCTGGCGCAAAGGCCGGGTCCAGGCAATCGATATCGAAAGTCAGGTAGGTCTTCCGACCATTGGTGCGTTTCAGGATTGCATCGGCAATTGCCACTGCCGGCATGTCCTCGACCTCATGACCATAAATGATCTGGATGCCGCAATCTTCTGGGGCATGTGTGCGGATGCCAATCTGGATCGAGTGAGCAGGATCGATAATGCCGTCGCGTACCGCACGGGCCACGAACGAACCGTGATCGATTCGCTTGCCATCGTCGAACCACGTATCCTGATGTGCGTCGAAATGCACGAGTGCCAGCGGACCATATTTCGCGGCATGAGCCTTCAGTAGCGGCCATGTGATGAAATGATCGCCGCCGAGTGTCAGCAGGAAGGCACCCGATTTCAGGATTTTCGCCGCTTCGCGCTCGATGGTGGCGGGAGTCTTATGGTGATTGCCATAGTCGAGCAGGCAGTCGCCATAGTCGATGACGGCGAGATTCTCGAAAAGGTCGCGTTGAAACGGGTATTGCGGATCATTGTCGAAAATCGCCGAGGCGCGCCGGATCGCCTGCGGTCCGAAGCGTGCGCCGGGCCGGTTGGATACCGCTGCATCGAAAGGAATGCCCCAGACCACCGCTTCTGCACCCTTCAGCGACTTTGTGTACACGCGCCGCATGAACGAAAGCAGACCAGCATGCGTTGGGTCCGTTGCGGCACTTGTCAGACTGCGGGCAGTGATAGCGTGGTCGATCGTTTTTGAAGGCATGGCGCTTCCCGGATGATAGTTTGGCTTCTATAGCGCTTTCATTCGCTTTTGGCATCAAATCCGTAAGCACGTTCTACACGACCGATGCGCACACGATAAACTTCATACCACTGCTGGCGCCCAAGCTTCTGTGCCGCCAGGTGATCTACGTCGCGCTTCCACGCGCGAATGCTTTCCTCGTCGGTCCAGAAAGAATTGGTGATGCCGAAGCCTTCTGCGTCGCGAGCGCTTTCGATGCCAAGATAACCAGGTTGCTTCGCTGCGAGTTCGCCCATCCGCACAGCCATGTCGCCATAGCCGTTGTCATCACCGCTGACACGCTGCGATGCAAAGGTGACAATCAGATAAGGAGGCTCCGGTGTGACTGCAAAACGACTGGACGACATTCGGCTGGCTCCATGCTGGCTGAGTCTCCTACTACATAACAAAAAAGCGGACCCGAAGGCCCGCTTTTTTGTAAGTCCAAAGCGATAAGAATATTAACGCTTCGAGAACTTGCCCTAAGCGCATTAGCGCTTGGAGAACTGGAACGAACGACGAGCCTTGGCCTTACCGTACTTCTTACGTTCAACGACGCGGCTATCGCGGGTCAGGAAGCCACCCTTCTTGAGAACCGTGCGCAGGCCTGGTTCATAGTAGGTGAGGGCCTTGGAGATGCCGTGACGAACAGCACCGGCCTGACCGGAGAGGCCACCACCGGCAACGGTGGCAACAATGTCGAACTGACCAGCGCGATTCGAAGCAACGATCGGCTGTTGCAGGATCATCTGCAGGACCGGACGTGCAAAATACTTTTCGAATTCCTTGTCGTTGACGGTGATCTTGCCGGTGCCCGGCTTGACCCATACGCGCGCAACGGCATCCTTACGCTTGCCGGTGGCATAAGCGCGGCCCTGTGCGTCCAGCTTCTGGACGTGAACCGGAGCGGCAGCTTCGGTCTTGGCAACAGTGCCGAGTTCTTCGAGCGAGTTGAGCTGCTCAGCCATGATTATGCATTCCCTTTGTTCTTGCGGTTCAGCGCGGCGACGTCGAGGACTTCCGGCTGCTGAGCTTCCTGCTGATGGTTCGGGCCTGCATAGACGCGCAGGTTCTTCATCTGGCGACGACCGAGCGGACCGCGCGGGATCATGCGCTCAATGGCCTTTTCGACGACGCGTTCCGGGAAACGGCCTTCGAGAATCTGACGAGCGGTGCGCTCCTTGATGCCGCCCGGATGACCGGTGTGCCAGTAATACTTCTTGTCTGTGTACTTCTTGCCGGTCAGAACAACCTTGTCGGCATTGATGATTACGACATTGTCGCCATCGTCAACGTGCGGGGTAAAGGTTGCTTTGTGCTTGCCGCGCAGGCGATTGGCGACGATGGTGGCGAGACGGCCGAGCACGAGGCCTTCGGCGTCGATCAGCACCCACTTCTTCACCACTTCAGCCGGCTTCTGGGAGAAAGTTGCCATTGAAGTCTTCCTTGACTTAATCCCTGATCTTGAGAATCAGGGCTTTTTTTGTTGCTTGTGTTGGATCGCGTCCAACCCGAACGAGCGGGCAAAAGATAGTTTCACTCGCTGCTGGCGGGTCGATACACAATGTCCGAGTGATCGTCAAGCTCTATATTCAGAGCATTGTTTTAAAAACTTAGTAAAATCAATGCATTAAAGGCTTGGTATTATAATACCGTATCTTTTTTACGCTTTTATCGCGGCGGGATCGAATAGGTGGCAGTTGCATGAGCCACAAGCTCGCCGTTGGCACCATCGGTCAGGCTGATATCGAGCACCGCAAGCCGCTTGCCAAGTTTCAGAAGGCGGGCAACGGCATCGACGGTGCCGGGTGAGGGTTTGCGCAAAAAGTTGATGCTAAGGTTCGTCGTGACCGCCAGCGCCACTGGGCCGATATGAGCCAGTATAGCGACATAGGCTGTCACATCGGCGAGCGCGAAAAGCGATGGGCCGGAAATGGTGCCGCCGGGACGCAGATGTTGTTCATCGGCGTAAAGCCGCATGGATGCGGAGCCGTCATTAATTGCCGTGATCTCAAAAGCGTCTCCCAGTTGCGGAAACTCGCTTTGCATAAATCCGCGAAGCTCTTCAACTTTCATAACAGGGCTTAAGGAATGAGGCGTCGCTACATCGACATTGAGCTCCTGAATAGTATTGATATTCATGCTTTCCTCCCAAATCTGTTCATCAATAGAGGAACCGGCAGGCGTGATGCAAGCGCTTGCCCCACCGACCGAAGAGGACAAGATGCAAAACCCTTCTGACGACCAGATCCGCGAAATCCTGCTTTCCGTGAAAACGATTGCGCTTCTCGGTGCATCGCCGAAACCGGAGCGCCCAAGCAACGGTGTGATGGAATTCCTGCTTTCTAAGGGATATCATGTGATTCCGGTCAATCCGGGGCAGGCAGGAAAGGATATACACGGTCAGCGTGTCGTGGCTCGTTTGGCTGATATCGAAGAACCGGTGGATATGGTAGACGTCTTCCGCGAACCTTATTCGTTGCCGGGCATCGTGGACGAAGTTCTTGAAATGAAGTTTCGCCCGAAAGTTTTGTGGACACAACTCGGCGTGGTGCACGAAGGGGCCGGAAACCGGGCCAGAGGAGCAGGTGTTACTGTCGTCATGGATCGCTGTCCGGCCATCGAATATCCCCGCCTGATTGGCAAGTGAGAACTTTCGGATTTAATTTCTGCAAATCCTTTATTTGGCAAAAAATCTTCCTTTGCTTTCCTGACGGCAACGCCTAACGTCCGGACCTGAATTGGGGTTTGGGACACAGGAGGAAATAATGTCGAAACGCTCTCCCGGAATTGAAACGCTTGCTGTTCACGCAGGGGCAAAGCCAGATCCGACGACCGGTGCCCGTGCAACACCGATCTATCAGACCACTTCTTTTGTCTTTGACGACGCAGATCACGCCGCTTCGCTGTTCGGTTTGCAGGCATTTGGCAATATTTATACGCGCATCACAAATCCGACGACTGCTGTTCTGGAAGAGCGCATTGCCGCACTCGAAGGCGGGACGGCAGCAGTCGCAACTGCGTCCGGTCACGCTGCACAATTGCTCGTGTTCCATACCTTGCTACAGCCGGGTGACAATTTCATCGCCGCGCGCCAGCTTTACGGTGGTTCGATCAATCAGTTCGGTCAGTCGTTCAAGTCCTTCGGCTGGCAGGTTCGTTGGGCCGATGCCACCAACCCGACCGATTTTGTCAAGCAGATCGACAGCAAAACGCGCGCCATCTTCATCGAGAGCTTTGCCAATCCCGGCGGCATCGTGGTGGATATCGAGGCTATCGCCGAAATCGCGCACAGAAACGGCTTGCCGCTGATCGTGGACAACACGCTTGCATCGCCTTATCTGGTGCGCCCGATCGAACATGGTGCGGATATCGTCGTCCACTCGCTCACAAAGTTCATCGGCGGTCACGGCAATTCCATGGGGGGCATTCTGGTCGATGGCGGCACGTTCGACTGGGCCAAGTCCGGCAATTACCCTCTTCTGACAGAACCGCGCCCGGATTATGCAGGTCTGGAACTGCACAAGACTTTTGGCAATATTTCCTTCGCCATCGCTGCGCGCGTGCTGGGGCTGCGGGACTTTGGCCCCGCAATTTCGCCGTTCAACGCCTTCCAGATTCTCACCGGCGTGGAAACCTTGCCGCTACGCATGCAGCGCCACAGCGATAACGCTCTGAAGGTTGCAACATGGCTGCGTGGTCATGAGAAAGTATCGTGGGTGAATTATGCCGGACTGCCGCATGATAAGTTCCATGCGCTCCAGCAAAAATATGCACCGAAAGGTGCCGGTTCGGTGTTCACCTTCGGCCTCAAAGGCGGCTACGAAGCGGGCGTGAAGTTTGTCGATAGCCTCGACCTGTTCTCGCTGCTTGCGAATATTGGTGATACGCGCTCATTGGTCATCCATCCGGCATCCACCACCCACCGACAGTTGAGCGACGAGCAGAAGGTGGCGGCCGGTGCCGGACCAGAGGTGGTGCGTCTGTCTATCGGCATCGAGGACGCGGACGACATTATTGCTGATATCGAGCAGGCGCTGGCAAAGGTCTGATTCATGAGCCGGTTTCTCGATTTTGACCTGACTGGCATCGAGCCGGAGGAAGGCGCGCCGTTACCGGAGCGCATTCTTTCCGGGACCCCGAAATTCCGCACATGGAATCTGGAGGAGAATGCCGAAGGCACCCTCTTTGCAGGCATATGGGAAAGCACGCCCGGAAAATGGCGTATCGAGTATGACGAATGGGAGTTCTGTCACATCTTGTCAGGCCGGTCTGTCATAACTGAACAGGACGGCGAAGCCCGCGAAGTCAAAGCCGGAGACAGTTTTGTTATCCGGGCTGGTTTCAAGGGAAGCTGGGAAGTCATCGAGACCACCCGCAAGGAATATGTCGTCAAGTTCTGATGAAGGTTCCTTCAATACAAAACACCCGCCAACCGGCGGGTGTTTTTGTTTTAGTTGTTCGGTCCACGCTTGATTTGCTGGATAATCGAGGGGTTGCCGGGATTTGGACGACTTGCCCCGTCATTGCCTGATGGCGGACGATCCGGTCGTGATGGCCGTGGGCGATCAGGCTTGCTGTGAGGCGGGCGGTTTGGACGATCCCGGTCGCGATAACGGTAGTGATCGCGGTCACGATAGTAGCGCGAGCTTCGGTAATGACGTGGATAGTTTCGATAATAGCCACCGCTATTATAGACGACACCCGTACCGACATATCCGCCGCGAACATAATACGGATCGTAATAGCCAGAGCCATAATAGCTCTCGGAAACACAGCCGCTGAGTGTCACTCCGGCAACGCCGATACCAAGCGCCAGTAATATGGATTTCAATGACATGTCCGCTACTCCCGAAAGGCCGGGGTCAGCGCTGGAATACGCAACAACCACGCGGCGAACCACTATTTAGAGGGATTATGCGCGCTTCTCCCTGAATCCCATAATCAACAAAGGTTGCAGAGCGTTAGCACGGTCTGCTCCGATCAAAACTCCGCGTCAGGCAGTTAAATATGCTCCCCCACGCTCACTAAACGCCTTTGGATTTCAAAAGTTTCAGGGGAAAGCAATAACAGGACGCCAAAAGCAAAACCGCCCGAAAGGGCGGTTGAATTTTTCGTCTCCTGTGTCGACCGGATTATTAGCTACCATCACCGGCGCCGCTGATGGCATCGGCAACTTCTTGGAACTTGTCGCGGATATTGTTGCCAAGAGAAGTCGTCGCGCCGATGATGATGACAGCTATCAGAGCCGCGATGAGGCCATATTCAATGGCGGTCGCGCCGGATTCGCTTTTGCGGAAACGTGCGAAAAGCTTGGTCATGTGTTGTGCTCCTGAGATCGTTCTTTCTTATTTGTTGGTCGCTGTGACCTGGGAGCAAATTACGCAACAATTATGTTCACCCTCTTAAGTTGCATGGTAAACGGAGTATGAGTATCGTATATGATTAATAAAGTGCTGAATGTAAAACAAGAATAGCGAATTGGGGCTTCCGCCTTATTTAAGTAGCATCTGTTATTTATGCAGCGTACCTCAGCTGTTTTTCCCGGGCTGCACTAGATTGGCCATAATGCGGAAGGCGCCCGGCACGAGATTGTCGAGCTGGTGATGCAGCGCGAGGCCCGTATGGGTATGGCGCCCCTTACCGATCTGGGCCGAAACGAGCGAACCAAAAAGCGGTTGTTCTCCATCATCATGCATCGAAAGCAGTGGCTGATAGGTGTCGTCCCAGGTGGAGGCGAAATAAAGGCCCCGTTCCTTGTGCCAACCCTCCCAATCGTGCTTGCTAATTGGGTTGGGGCTGACGAGCAGGGGATGGTCAGGCGCCAGCATGGTGACGGGGGCGTGCGGATCTGTTACGCGCCAACGCAATGACGGAGAGCCGATAGTGAGTTTTCTCGGTGGTGTCCGGTCTGAGTGCCAATTGTCGGATGGGCGATGATAGAGCGTCACCAGATGTCCACCATCCTCAACAAAGCGGCGCAGCTTTTCCGTTGCCGCAGCAAGATCATCGCGCAAGCCAAAGGCGAGTATGCCGACGACGATGGTCGTGAATTCTGACAGATCGTCGGTAAGATGATGCGGTTCGATGTCGGTGACATCAAGTCCCATGCGTTTCAGCCAAGGGCTGACATTGTCGGCACCGCCGCCGACATAGCCGATACGTGCATCTGGTAATTTCAAGTCGAGCGCCAAGATGGGCAGCACTGTAGGCTGACGCCAGACAGTTGCACCGATATGCGGATAGCTGGCCACGTGTATTTTCCACGCCGAAGTTCCGTCAACCAATGCCTGTAGGCGCGTCAGACCGGGTGCAGGATCGGACGGCCCATGCAAAACCGCACTTCTTCCGCTCAGCTTGGCTTCCCAGCCATTCAGTGACGTGAAGGTAATCTCTTTTGCCGGACCCTTGGCCTGAAGTTGGATCGGCAATGGTTTCTTTTGGCCCGCTATGATGATAGTGGGCGGATCGACCGTCAATGAAACAGGCGGCACGATGACGAGCGGCTCTTCAAGGTCGAAGCTACAGGCTGCCAGATGCCCGTCAAACTGTGCCTTTAGCCTGATATAGGCCTGCCCATTGCCGCCAAGAGATCGCCATGCGGGTTCAAAAAGCGGGGAGAGCGCTGCGTCTTTTGCCAGCGAAACTGTAAGAATTTCCCGCTCAGGCGTCTGCTGCTCGCAGGCGATAGAACAGCCTTTCGGCAACATTGGCTGGGCTGTTATCGCGACTTCTGCCGCTCCGGGGCCGTATTCGATAACAAGACGGGTTTGCCCACCTGTCTGCATCATAGGCTCTTCCAGATAGCACCGCTCGAAAAGCGAGGCCGTTTCCATCAGAGCAGCGTCGATTTCATCCAGCTTGCGTTTCAGCCTGTGCCCGTGCTGCAAAAGGAAAACTTCGGAGGTGCTGGCCAGAACGGCTTTCAGACGTTTTGCAGCCCCGACCAGATTGCTGATAATGGCTTCGCGATCAGGGAAGGCAGCGATAGCGCCCTCAACAGACAAATGAGCATCAAGAAGCTGTTTACGGCTTTCAAGTTCCAGCCCCTTAATCTCAGCAAGCGCCATCAGAGATTCTGGAATCCCTTCATAGATTGCCGCTTCATAACGGCTTTCTGGCAATTTCAGATGCAGCGGCCATTTGCTCTTGGGTGTTTCCGGCCAGTGCCCCATTCCTTGTGTGGCGTGGCAGGCACGCGACCATTCACCGATACGGTCGTAATCGGCACCGGTTGCCGTATCGCGACCAACAGCATGAATCATCAATGTCGTATCGGGTGGAGGAAGTTCGTCGTCGTAAGTGTCGCCACTGCCGGACCAGGCGGGAAGATAGAACTTCGCCACCTGCCACGGCATCAGTCCCTCAGCGAAATGCTCTGGAAAGGCATTGGGATCAGCTGCGAGCTGTATCGCCGTTTCTGCCGCCCGTGTCATGGCGCGGTGGTGACCGTGCTGACCGGATACATCGAGAAAAGTCGGCAGCACTATGTCTGGACGTTCGGTGCGATAGGCGCGGACCAGCCGCTCGACAGTTTTCTCCTCTCCCCAATGGGCGAAGGTTCCATCACCATCCTTGGAGAAGCCGAAATCGTGGACGGCATCATCGGGACCGTGGCCGAGCCAATGCACGTCGCAATCGAGAATGCGGGCTGCTTCCTCCATCTCGCGGCTGCGGATCACGCCGAGCGCACCACCACGTTCGGGGCCAAGCGCATTCTGCCCGCCTTCGCCGCGTGTCGAACAGGCAATCACCACGCGAATACCAAGTCCAAACCGCAAGTAGGCGATCATTCCGCTCTGCTCATCGTCAGGATGTGCGCCCGTATGCATCAGCGTAACGGTCGAACGCAGCCTGCTGAGCGCACGGTGCAGGCGGACAAGAGCAGGGGACAACTTCTGGCGCTCGATGCGCCGGCGGGCGGTGAGCATGGTCAGGTTTCCGAACTTGTATCGAGCTTCGGCGTCATGGCCTCGAACATGGGTAGCGATGCCGCACCCAAGGCGGCCGTGAATTGGCCAGTCTGTCCGCGGATGACGCGGGGCAATGCGCGGGCACGGCGGCTTGCAACTGAAATCGGCAGTCCACCCATATGCCAGATCAGGTCGTCAATGATCGCATCCGGCAACATGCCACCCAAGATGATCGTCTCGGGATCGAGAATATTTTCGATCATGGCAATCATTGGTGCCAGATGGTCAGCGGCTTCCTGCACCCAACCCATCAATATCGGGTTGCGGACTTGGTGCAGCTTCTCAAGAGTGTCGAAATCGCTGTCTTCGATACCCGCAGCGTGAAGCTTCTCTCGCAAGGCATGAAGAGAGGCATAGGTTTCCAGGCAGCCTTTCTGACCGCAGGCGCAACTGCGTCCGTGGGGCGTGATGACGATATGGCCGATTTCTCCGGCATTGCCAAAAGCGCCGCGAAATGGTGCGCCGTCCTGAATCATGCCAAGCCCGATACCGGCGCCGAAATAGATCATCGCAAAATTGGAAATCGCATGGCCTGCACCGAAAAGTCGTTCCCCGACGGCAGCAGCATTGGCATCGTTCTCGACCAGAACGGATTCGCCGCAGGCTTTGCTCAGAACCGCTGCCGCATCAATCCCGGACCAGCCGGGCAGGGTCGTTGGACCAACCGAACTCATGCCTTCAATGTCGAACGGGCCCGGCATCACGACGCCTATGCCGAGCAGACGCGCGGGGAACGAAGCTTTCACGGCTTCGACTTCTGTTCGCAACTGGGCAGAAAGCCTGTCGGGACTGACATCCTGAATGGGGCGCACATGCTGCATGCGCGGCTCACCCGATAGATCAAGCACCGTCGTCACCATATGCGTCGAACCCATTTCGACGCCGATGGTCATCGCGCCTTCTGGATTGACGGCAAACTGGATTGGCGGCTGGCCACGCCCTGTTTTCAGTCGGCCGAGCTGCATGAGCAGGTTCTCCGCCACCAGCTCATCGACGATATTGGCTATGGCCTGCGCAGTCAGATGGGTAAGGCGGGCGATATGCATCCGGCCAAGGGGACCGTGACGACGAACGACATCCAGCACGACGCGCCGGTTATGATCACGAATTCGTTCAGGATTCTTGCCGAGGGTAACGGCAAGCGACCCACCCTGTGCAGCCGCAGATGCAATGCTTCGTTCATTCTCGGACGGCACATCTGATTTCGATGTCATAGTCCCTCCTGTCTCTATCAAAAGAGATAACGCCAGCCGCTTTTAACAGCAATATATTAATTCAACTAAATTATCTTATTGACAAAATGCTCGCAACATTGAACCGTAAGGGCAGGGTGGCGAAGACCGCCCTGGCTCATGGCAGGAAGTGGGTTCCTGCATGGGAACAATGGGCGCTGTGCATGGATATGCGCGGCATGTGGTGGAATATGCGGATGGTGCAAGGCGCTGCCGCAGCCGTGCCTGGCGACCGCATTCGAATACCGGTGAGCGGGGCATTAGGGAGGTTTAAATGCGTAAGCTGTTATTGGCAGGTCTGGTTGCGGGGCTCAGCACCTTTGCGATCAATGCGGCTCAGGCCGTTGAAATCGAATATTGGCAGTATGTCTTCGAAACGCGCGTCAAGGCGATGGACAAGCTGATCGAGAATTTCGAGAAGGCCAACCCCGACATCAAGGTCAAGCAGGTTACTTTCCCTTACGACGACTATCAGACGCGCGTGATCGCAGCGAAGATGGCTGGCAAGAGCCCTGACGTGATGCAGCTCTTCTATGGTTGGTTGGACAAGTTTGTGGCTGGCGGCATCTTACAGCCATTGCCGCAGGACACGTTCCCGCACGACAAGATCGAAAGCGAATTCTTCCCGATCGTTTCGGCGATGAAGCGCGGCGATGAATATTACGGTCTGCCAACCGCTGTGCGTTCTCTGGCGCTGTTCTACAACAAGAAGCTGTTCGCTGACGCGGGCCTCGACCCGAGCAATCCGCCCAAAACGCTGGATGAAATGGTCGAAGTGGCCAAGAAGACGACGAAGCGCGACGCTTCCGGCAATCTTCTTGCCGAAGGCATCACGCTCGATATGCCGGGTCAGGACCAGCATTGGTGGCGTGAAGTTCTGGTGCGCCAGTTCGGCGGTCAGCCATATACGGATAATGATCGCAAGGTCGCCTATAACGACGCCGCTGGTGAAAAGGCGCTGGCCTTCTATACCGGCCTCCAGACCGAACATAAGGTGGGTGAAGTCAAGTTTATGGATGAAGGTCAGGCGGCTTTCCGCGCTGGCATGGCAGCCATGACCATAGACGGCACCTTCCGTCTCGGTTCGTTCCGCACCATCAAGGACTTCGAGTGGGGTGTGACCGAGCTGCCGGCCAATGCCGAAGGCGTGCGCTCCAACTACGCGAGTTACTTCGCCAATGGCATCAGCGCCAAGGCAAGCGGCGAGAAACTCGAAGCTGCCAAGAAATTCCTGAATTATATCTCATCGCCTGAAGCCATGGAAATCTGGCTGAAGGATGTGGGCGAACTGCCTGCGCGCCGTTCGGCAGCCTTGACGGAAACGAACCTTGCTGATCCGATCTACGGCCCGTTCCTTAAAGGTCTGGAATATGCGCACACGACCATGTTCGTGGACGAGCTGAAACAGCGCCAGGTCGCGGTCGATATGGCCAACCGCGTTATTCTCGAAAAACAGCCGGTCAAGGAATCTCTCGATCAGGCAGCCAAGGCCGAGCAGGACGTACTCGACGCTGCCAAGTAACAGGCTTGAAATGCGGCGGGGCAGACCTCGCCGCTCTTCTCGCGGCGCGGCTCATCCGTAGCCGAAGGATCTTGAACATGACAATCACTGTAGAGGCCGGAACGGCTGAAACAGGCGGCACAGGAAAGGGGCCTTTTGGTAACCGCCTGATGGATCGCCTTTCCATGCGCACAAGACGGTTGATCTGGGTATGGAGCTTTCTGGCCCTTCCGATACTGTTTTATTCGGTCATCCGCTTTTACCCGACGATAGAGGCCTTCTGGCTCTCTCTCACGGACTGGGACCTGATGAACCCACCGAAGTTCATCGGCCTCGCCAACTACCAAAAGCTCTTTGCCGATCCAGAATTCTGGAAAGTGTTCAAGAACACTTTCACCTATTTGCTGGTCGGTACACCAATCAGCCTCGTGGTGGCGTTCACAATCGCCTATTTTCTGGATCGCGTGCGCATTATGCATGGCTTCATCCGTGCACTCTATTTCCTGCCTTATCTTACTACGGCAGCGGCCATGGCATGGGTCTGGCGCTGGTTTTACCAACCTGCACCCATCGGCTTCATCAATAATATATTGAGTGCGGTGGGGCTTCCGCAGCAAGGTTTTCTGCGGTCGGTCGATCAGGGGCTTTATGCCATCATGGCGACATCCATCTGGGCTGGCCTCGGCTTCCAGATCATCATCTTCATGGCGGGCCTGCGCGCTATCCCCAACACCTTCTATGAAGCCGCGCGCATTGATGGCCTCGGCGAATGGGCGATCCTTCGCAAGATCACGATCCCGCTTCTGAAACCCACCACGGTGTTTCTGGTCGTCTTCTCCTCTATTGGTTTCCTGCGCATTTTCGATCAGGTCTACAACATGACCACGAACGATCCCGGCGGACCGCTCGGTTCCACCAAGCCGCTGGTGCTGATGATCTATCAGACGGCCTTCTCCTCCTATGCGATGGGTTATGCGGCAGCGCAAACCGTCGTCCTCTTCACCATCCTGCTTTGCGTCTCGCTGTTGCAGCTCTGGATTCTGAGGGAAAAGAAATGACAGTGTCCGCTCAAACGAAACCGCTCCCCTTCCAGAATCTACGGCCCGGTCGTATCCTGACATGGACGCTGCTGCTCATCGGCGGTCTCATCATGGTCACGCCGCTGGCCTTCATGTTCTCCACCTCGCTCAAGACGGCAGGACAGGTCTATGACCTTCGCCTGATCCCTGCAGAGCCGACATTGCAGAACTATGTCACCATCCTTGCCGATGGCCGCTTTATCCGCTGGTTCCTGAATTCCATGATCGTTGCGGTCGTGGTCACGCTGTCGAACGTCTTCTTCGACAGTCTCGTCGGCTACACGCTGGCGAAATTCCAGTTCCGCGGTCGCTATTTCATCTTCCTCGCCATCCTGTCCACGCTGATGATCCCCACCGAAATGCTGGTGATCCCGTGGTATCTGATGTCGAGCAAGCTTGGCTGGCTGGACAGCTACTGGGGTATCATGTTTCCCGGAATGATGACGGCGTTCGGCACGTTCCTGATGAAGCAGTTCTTTGAAGGCGTTCCCAACGACTTTCTGGAAGCAGCCCGCGTCGATGGCCTCAACGAGTTCCAGATCTGGTGGAAAGTTGCCATGCCATTGGTGACGCCTGCGCTCTCGGCGCTTGCGATCTTCACCTTCCTTGGCAATTGGACCGCATTCTTTTGGCCGCTGATCGTCGCCACCAGCCCCGAGCTTTATACGCTGCCGGTCGGGCTTTCCAGTTTCGCCGTCGAGCAGTCCATCCAGTGGGAAATGATCATGACCGGCGCGGCAATCGCCACGCTTCCCACGCTCATCGTCTTTCTTCTTCTCCAGCGTTACATCGTGCGTGGTGTCATGCTGGCTGGCCTCAAGGGTTGAACCATGTCCAATCTCGATCCACGGCTGTCCGATAAAAGCGTCTTCCCCGATCCGGTTTACAAGGAAACCGTGCTTCGCCCGCTTTTTGACGGCGCCAAGACCCATCATGTCGACGGCTTTCGCCGCATCGATCGCGCGCATCTTGTCATGCTTGTTGAAACCGGCATTCTCGATCGAGAGCAGGCCACTGCCATAGCGGGCGCGCTGGAAGCCATCGACAAGGAAATCGATCCTGAGAAGCTCACCTATACCGGCGAGGTGGAGGACTTTTTCTTCCTCATCGAGAAGGAGCTGAAAGCGCGTATCGGTGCGGATATTGCCGGTCGCCTTCACACGGCTCGCTCGCGCAACGATATTGACCACACACTGTTCAAGCTTGGCCTGAAGGATCGTATCGATGCGCTGATGACGCAGGCCCGCAATCTGCTAGATGCGATGATCGTGGCAGCTGAGCGTGAAAAAGAGACGCTGATTGTCGCCTATACCCATGGCCAGCCTGCGCAGCCATCGACTTTCGGTCATTATCTTTCGGCGGCAGTGGAGGTTCTTATCCGGGACATGGAACGGATGGAAGCCGCCCGTGCCATCGTCAACCTGTCACCCATGGGGGCGGCGGCCATCACCACCTCAGGTTTCCCGATTGATCGCGCACGAGTGGCGAACCTGTTGGGCTTTGCCGCCCCCTTATCCAATTCCTATAGCTGCATCGCTGCGGTGGATTACATCACCTCGACCTATTCGGCGTTGGAGCTGATGTTCTTGCATCTGGGACGCCTCATCCAGGATTTCCAGTTCTGGACCAGTTTCGAGGTTGGCCAGATTTACGTGCCAAATGCCTTCGTTCAGATTTCATCGATCATGCCGCAGAAGCGCAATCCGGTGCCAGTTGAACATATGCGCCATCTGGCAAGCCAGACCATGGGCCGCGCCCGCACCGTTCTTGACGTCATGCACAATACGCCTTTTACGGACATGAATGACAGTGAGGGCGAGACTCAACAGATGGGCTATGAGGCATTCGCCTCCGCTGGTCGCGTACTCGATCTGCTGGCTGCATTCATCGGCGCGATCCGTATCGATCCGGCCCGTGTGGCGGAAAATATCCGCCGCTCATGCATCACGATCACCGAACTCGCCGACTCTCTGGTACGCATCGAAGGTCTTTCGTTCCGACAGGCGCATGAAATCGCGGCCAAGGTTGCGCGTGCTGTCGTGTCGATGGGCGGCGGTCTGGAAAAGGATGGTTTTGAACCTTTCCTTGAAGCCTTCCGCGAATCCGCCGGACGGGAACCATCCTTCGGGCGTGAGAAGTTTGAAGAACTGGTCTCGCCGCAGCATTTCGTGGCGGTACGCGACCGTCTCGGTGGCCCTGCACCGACCGCGATGAACGGAGCGCTTGCGCGGCACAAGGCAGCAGCCGATCACTTCAAGGCAGTCGCTTTTGAGCATGCAGCCGACGAAGCAAAGGCTGTCCGCGAACTCAATGAAAAATTCAGTGCACTTGTGGAGGCACGCTGATGGCAACCATCGAACTTGAAAAGCTGGTCAAGCGCTATGGCAAGGTCGAGGCCGTCCGGGCAATTGATCTCCAGATCAAGGACGGCGAATTCGTCGTTTTTGTCGGCCCCTCAGGCTGCGGTAAGTCCACGACCTTGCGTATGATCGCCGGGCTTGAGGACATTTCCGGCGGACATCTGAAGATCGGTGGCGAAGTTGTCAACGAACGCGATCCGAAGCAGCGCAACATCGCCATGGTGTTCCAGAATTATGCGATCTATCCGCATATGACCGTGCGCCAGAATATCGGCTTTGGGCTTTACACGTCGAACCTATCGAAGGCCGAGAAGGACAAGCGCATTGAAGAAACCGGCAAGGCGCTCGGGCTGGAACCCTATCTCGACCGCCGCCCGGCCGCATTGTCTGGTGGTCAGCGCCAGCGCGTTGCAATCGGTCGCGCTATGGTGCGCAACCCATCAGCCTTCCTTTTCGACGAGCCGCTGTCGAACCTCGATGCCCAGCTTCGCGCGCAGATGCGCATCGAAATCAAGCGTCTGCATCAGCGTCTCAAGACGACGACCGTTTACGTTACACATGACCAGGTCGAAGCTATGACTATGGCCGACCGCATCGTGGTTATGCGTGATGGTCGTATTCTCCAGACTGGAACGCCAACCGAACTTTATGAAAGTCCGACAGACGTGTTCACGGCGCGCTTCATCGGCAGCCCGTCGATGAATCTGATTGCGGGGCGCCGCAATGGATCAGGCGTTGAACTTTCGTCCGATAGCGACATTTTGGTCGGCGTGCGCCCACATGATCTGAAAGTCGGAGAAGGCAAAGCCGGTGGCCTTTCGCTCACGGGTGTTGTGACGGCGGTAGAACCGCTCGGTGCGGAAACGCTGGTCCATCTGGACGTTAACGGCGTTTCGGTGATCGCAACCGCACCGGGCAAGGTTATTCCCGAAACGGGTGCCACGCTTGTCGTGTCTGCACCTGCTGGCAGCCTGTATCTCTTCGACGCCAAGACTGAGAAAAGTCTGGGCCGCCTATGATGCCGCAACAATTCAAACGGCAATTCAAGTCTCCGGCTGTTCTCAGTATCGGGCGGATTTACTGTGACCTCATCTTTACTGGGCTGCAGTCATTGCCGCAGCCCGGGCGCGAGGTTTTTGCCGAAAGCATGAAGATGGCGGCAGGAGGTGGAGCCTTCATTTCCGCGGCACATCTTGCTCATGCGGGCAGGGCGGTCGCGCTGGTTGCGCGGCTCGGCTTTGACGGCCTTTCGCGCGGGCTGGAGCCGGACCTGAAGATCGATGGCGTTGATCTGCGTTTTCTGGAGCGGGCCGACGATGCCGGGCCGCAGGTGACGGTGGCGAGCGTGATCGGCAATGACCGGGCATTCCTGTCGCGTCGCGCCGGTTCTGCACTTCCATCGACGCTCAAAGCTGCGTTGCAATGGAGGGATGCGGGGCATCTGCATATCGCCGAATTCGCCACGCTACATGAAATCCCTGACCTCGTACAACAGGCAAAGGCTGCAGGCCTGTCCGTTTCGCTTGATCCAAGCTGGGATGAAATGCTTATCTACGATCCCGGACTGCTCGCGGCCTGCGAGGGCGTGGATATATTCCTTCCCAATCGCGAGGAAGCGCAGGCCATCACCGGCCACGACGATCCGGCAAACGCGCTTGACGCGCTTGCCCGTCACTTCCCGGTCGTCGCTCTCAAGGGCGGTGGAGAAGGGGCTTGGTTGCGTACGGCTGAGGTAGACCTTCAGATGGCGGCAAAGGATGTGACCGTCATTGATACGACTGGTGCAGGCGACGCCTTCAATGCCGGTTTCATCGATGCATGGCTGGAAGGTCACGATGCCCGTCGGGCACTAGCAGCAGGTATCGAATATGGAAGCCTCGCTGTACAGGCCCCGGGGGGCGCATCCATTCTGCGTTCGCCCGATCGGCTGGCTGGATAACCGGTCAGGGCGGCGGCAGAATACCCGCCGCCCAGACAATTCGCTTACACGCTTTCCAACGGCATCGTTGCTGTCAGATTGATGATTTCGCTGAACCTTTTTGCGGCGTTCTTTGGTTGGCTCTCCTATCGTCGGCGTATTCGTGGTGGAAGCATGGAAGGGGTTGTAAAAAATCACAAGAAAGACGCTGAATGCTGATTTTTGCACTTGCGCTTGTCGCGCGAATTGCCTAAACGGCTCTCACAGCGACTGGCCAGAAACTTGGCGAAGCAGTCGGGCGATTAGCTCAGTTGGTAGAGCGCTTCGTTTACACCGAAGATGTCGGGAGTTCGAGTCTCTCATCGCCCACCATTTCTCTCTCTTCATATACATTTAGAATATAAAGCACCGTTCGTTTTCACAAAGATGCACGGATATGGAACCCTTATGAATTGAGGGCTGTTCTCTCTGCCAGGTGTGGTTAAAGCGAGATGCTTACAATGCCACCAAGATAGGGATGTTTTCCGATTGTGGAGGCTGCTTATCGGTTTATTGGCAAAGGACGCAATTCTCATTATGGAGTGCGCCCAAGAAACAGCGCGAGACTGGCAGCAGCCACGCTCCGACTGCTTCTTGATTCCCTCTACCTTTGCCATCCAGCGTCTCAACGAGTGCTCGAGCAGACAGGCCGAGGAAAAGGCGCACATCTCGCATAACCATAAAGCAGGAAAGAGCACAATGCTTTCGCTCGGTTGCACTGATAATGGCCATCCAGAGTATAGTAAGCGGACCGATATCGTGCCGCTTGAGAGATGACTTCATGCTCCAATACAACATTCGGTGTCCGATCGCCATCTAAGCGGAAGATGGCTACGGAATCGGTGATGGGGTCTGAAGCCGTTCAACGAACTGCATACAGCGCAACGCGGATAGCGAATTGATTGAAGGAGTAAAGCCCGAATGCGAGGAATTCGGGCATGTTTCCTATCCCTGTATTACTGGCTAAAGTTTCGCCCATCTGCGCGTTTTGCAAAACGCAGAACGATGAAACCGGCAAGCCCGGCAATGAGCGAGCCAATCAATATGCCGATCTTCGCTTCGTTCTGTAGCAGGACTTCGTTGAAAGCCAGAAGCGAAATGAACAGGCTCATAGTGAAGCCGATCCCACAAAGAAGCGTGGTTCCAAGCATCTGCGGCCAGCTTGCACCGGCTGGCAAATCGACGATTCCGCTTTTCACCAAAAGCAGCACGGCGCCGAAAATACCGACGAGCTTGCCGACGGCCAGGCCGGTGGCTACACCCAAGGTAACCGGCGCGACCAGAGCTTCCACGCCGAGGCCGGAGAAGCTGACGCCAGCGTTGGCGAAGCCGAAAATGGGTACGATAATGAACGAAACCGGCTTGATCAGGCTGTGTTCGAGCAGGTGCAGTGGGCTTTCGGAGACGGTCGCTTCTGGTTTCGCGGGGGTACGCTTGATCGGAATGGTCAGTGCCAACAGGACGCCTGCAATGGTCGCGTGAACGCCAGAGCGATAGGTAAAGAACCAGAGCACAAGGCCCAGGAGAAGATAAGGTGTGAGGCGCTTCACGCCGACGAGGTTCAAGGCAATCAGGGCGGCGACGACAGCCGCTGCCAACCCAAGATCCATCAGTGAAACGCCGGTCGTATAAAACAACCCTATAACAATTACCGCGCCGAGGTCGTCAATGATCGCTAGGGCGGCGAGAAACACTTTCAGCGAGGTGGGAACCCTTGGCCCCAGCAAGGAGATGACACCAAGCGCAAATGCGATATCGGTCGCAGCCGGAATTGCCCAGCCGTGCGAAGCTCCGCTATTCAGGTTGAAGGATAGATAGACCAGGGCGGGTACCGCCATGCCTGCGGCGGCGGCAACGCCGGGCAGGATGCGGCGCGGCCAGGACGATAAATGACCATCGACCATCTCGCGTTTGATCTCAAGTCCGACCATAAGAAAGAATACCGCCATTAGAGCGTCATTCACCCAGTGCTGAACAGAAAGCGGACCGAGATATGCATGAAGAGCGCTGAAATAGGCGTCGGAAAGCTGTGAGTTAGCTACCAGCAATGCCGCTATAGCTGATGCTATCAGCAGCAAGCCACCCGAAGATTCGCTATCAAGAAAATTGCGTATAGTATTTTGAATGCGACCAGCCATGGCAGCTCCCTGAAAGAAACGGTTAAAAACAGTCTCCGTATTCAGGGTATTCCCTGGGCGCACGCAGCACACGCCATAAGGCCAAAATAGCGACAAATTCAGCGGTTTCAAGTCATTTTATGTGCCTTTGAATTCTTTGTTGAATAAGAAGTCAATCTATTCGAATAAATAAAATATAATATTTATTATTACGATTTTATATCAAGTATTATTATGTTTAAATATTGAACATATTAATATTATCATAGATATCATGATTTTATATAATAAATATTCTGGATTTAATATAAGGGTCGGATACTGGCACATATACACCGCGTTGTAGGGGGTGCTTGACAAGCTGCGCTTGGCTTTCCATGTTCGGTGACACAATTTGAACAAAATCATCCAGGGAACGGAGAGCAGTTATGACAATGGGAAAGTTCACCCGTCGCGGTGTGGTTGCTGCATTTGCGGGAATCGTTGCCGTAGGGGCCAGCATTGCCTTTGCGCAGGCTCCAGCTTTCTTTCGCATCGGTACCGGAGGGACTGCAGGCACCTATTACCCTATTGGCGGATTGATCGCCAACGCGATTTCCGGCGCGGGGGATAAAGGGGTTCCGGGTCTGGTGGCTACGGCTGTTTCATCGAATGGTTCGGTGGCTAATATCAACGCTATACAGTCGGGATCGCTGGAATCGGGTTTCACCCAGTCGGATGTAGCTTACTGGGCGCATACCGGTACGGGTCTTTATGATGGTAAGGGCAAGGTAGAGGATCTGCGCCTGATCGCTACACTTTATCCCGAAACCATCCATCTCGTCGCCCGCAAAGATGCGGGAATCAAGTCCGTTGCGGATCTCAAGGGAAAGCGCGTTTCCATCGATGAGCCGGGGTCGGGGACGATCGTTGACGCTCGCATCGTCTTGGAGGCTTATGGATTGAGCGAAGACGACATCAAGGCCGAGCATCTAAAGCCGGGGCCGGCGGGTGAGCGTCTGAAGGATGGTGCACTCGATGCCTATTTCTTCGTTGGCGGATATCCAACGGGCGCGATCTCGGAGCTGGCCACATCGAACGGCATTTCGCTGGTCCCGATTTCCGGGCCTGAAGCACAGAAGATTCTCGAAAAGTATTCGTTCTTCTCGAAGGATGCCGTGCCAGCCGATACCTATAAGGATGTCGGCGCAACGGAAACACTGGCGGTTGCAGCACAGTGGGTGACGAGCGCCAAGCAGCCGGACGAACTCGTTTACAACATAACCAAGACCCTGTTTAACGAGGACAGCAGAAAAGCGCTCGATGCCGGGCACGCAAAGGGTAAGCTTATCAAGCTTGATACAGCGACGACCAGTCTTGGCATTCCGCTGCATCCGGGTGCCGAGCGCTTTTACAAGGAAGCTGGCGTTCTGAAGTAGATTGCCTGCCTGTTTGGTTGAAAATGCACGGAGTTTCAACAGAACTCCGTGCATTTTCTTCCGGTCGATACAAGGCATTCTTCAGATGTATAATGTGTTTAGATAAGTGGTCAGAGCGTTTTTTATTTAACTGGATCAGCCACGCTCTGAATAGAGAGGCCGTATGGTGAGCGAGCAAGAGGCGAAACTGTCGCCCATGGAACTGGACGAAGCCAAGGCGCGCGAGCTCGAAGAGAAGTTCGATTCCGAGATTCGCTTTCGCCCGCTGGGGCCCTTCGCAGCGCGCATCGTCGGTGCTCTGCTGATCGCACTTTCCATTTTCCACTACTATACGGCCGGCTTTGGCCTTCTCTCGGAAATGGTGCATCGCGGTATTCACCTTTCCTTTGTGCTCGGCCTGGTCTTCCTTGTTTTCCCGTTCTCTCGCAAGGGGTACGACCAACCCAGCACATCGTCTTGGTTGAGACCTCTCGGTATTTCGATCATCGATTGGGCGCTGGCGATCATCGCGGTTGTGTCCGTTGTCCATGTTCCGTTGATACCGCTTGACGATCTGGCTTTTCGCGTCGGCAATCCGACGACGACGGACGTTGTGCTGGGCGGTCTTCTCATTCTGGTTCTGTTGGAAGCAACACGACGGTCAGTCGGCTGGCCACTGCCGATCATATCCGTTCTGTTCATGCTCTATGCCATTTACGGGCAACATATGCCGGGTATCCTGGTCCATCCTGGTGCGACGTTCAGCCAGCTCGTCAATCATCTTTATCTGACGACACAGGGTATCTACGGCATCGCACTTGGCGTGGTGGCAACTTACGTTTTCCATTTCGTTCTGTTCGGGGTTTTTGCCACCCGTATTGGTCTCGGTCAGCTTTTTCTAGATTGTGCGGCGTGGATAGCGGGCCGTTTCGCAGGTGGTCCGGCAAAGGTTTCGATTTTCGGATCCGCATTGTTCGGCATGATTTCCGGGTCGTCTGTCGCCAATACGGTGACAGTCGGTTCACTGACGATTCCGGCAATGATCCGGCTCGGTTACAAGCGCCACTTTGCAGCCGCTGTTGAGTCCGCGTCATCGACAGGCGGACAGATAACGCCGCCGATCATGGGTGCAGCCGCATTCCTGATGATCGAATTTCTCAATTTGCCTTATACAACTATCATCCTCGCGGCTATCGTGCCTGCTTTCATGCACTTCTTTGGTGTTCTGATGCAGGTCCATTTTGAAGCCAAGCGCAATGGTTTGCGCGGTATGACGAAGGAAGAGCTGCCTGATCTGAAGGAAGCATTCAAGCGTGACTGGCCAACCGTCATTCCGTTGATCGTGTTGATCGGCATTCTACTGTCCGGTTATACGCCTTATCTGGCCGCATTCTGGGGCATTACACTTTGTATCGCCGTAGGATTGCTCAATCCGCGCAAGCGCATGTCGATAGGCGAGATTCTCGACGGATTGCGCGACGGCGCCAAATACGCGCTCGCTGTGGGTGCGGCGGCGGCGACCGTTGGCATCATTGTCGGCGTGGTGACGCTCACGGGTGTAGGTTTCAAGATTTCCTATATCGTGACGTCGACTGCAGGGCAGCTTGCGACCTATTTCGGCACCATTTTGCCTGCTGCATGGTTTGGACCGCAGACACTGACGCTGTTATTCACACTCATCATGACGGGGATTGTCTGCATTCTGATGGGCTGCGGTATTCCAACGACCGCCAACTATATCATCATGGCGACAATTGCCGCACCTGCGCTGGGGCTTCTGGGCGTCGAGCCGATCGTTGCCCACTTCTTTGTCTTCTATTACGGGGTGCTGGCAGATATTACGCCACCTGTGGCGCTCGCGGCTTATGCGGCGGCGGGTATGGCAGGAGCTGATCCGTTCAAGACCGGCAATACGGCCTTCCGGCTCGGTCTCGGCAAGGTGCTCGTGCCATTCGTCTTTGTATTTTCTCCATCGCTGCTGTTGGTGACGTCCAATTTCAACTGGCCGGATTTCTTCGTCGCCTTCCTCGGTTGTGCGATCGGCATTACCGCGATCGGTGCCGCTCTGTCGGGCTTTTTCCTGGTGCGCACGAAAATCTGGGAAAACATCCTGATGATCGTCGCCGCGATCTTGCTGGTTGTCCCGGAGATTTACTCTTCGCTTATGGGACTGGCGTTGCTGGTACCTGTGGTGGTCCGGCATCTCTTATCAGTGCGATCGCCTCAACCGGCTTGATCGCATCCCGAAAAGTGCGAAACGGTTTCCGGGATGCGCGTGAAGTAACAGACGCTGCCGTGCGCTTCGCAATTTGGCCGGACAGTCTATTGCACCTGTCCGGTTCATCCAGTCATCATTCGATAGATCGCCGGTAGAGCGACGGGCAGCTTCGATAGCTTGGCGACCAGAGAATAATTGTTCCGACCAAAAAGTGCGGGGAGATAGGCACTTGCCTCACGATCAACCGTCACGGCAAAGACGCTGACCCCTGCGGTGCGCGCCTCACTGACCGCTCTGCGACTGTCCTCAAGTGCGAACCGGCCTTCATAATGGTCGACATCGTTCGGCTTGCCGTCCGTTAGAACCAGCAGAAGCTTCTTTCGGTTGGGCTGTTCGGCGAGCTTTGCCGTTGAATGGCGGATGGCGGCCCCCATACGAGTATAGAAGCCGGGTTTCAGCGCCGCAATCCGATGTTCGACCCCAGGACCAAAAGGTTCGTCAAAATCTTTCACGGTTTCGATCCGCACCCACGAGCGGCGGCGCGAGGTGAAAGTCAGGATGGAACAACGGTCGCCACATGCGGCAATGCCATTGGCCAGAACCAGAAGCGCTTCCTTTTCCACATCCAGCACACGCCGATTGTCGATCCACGCATCGGTGGATAGCGAGACATCGACCAGGATGGTGACAGCAAGGTCGTTTGCCTTGGGTCGGCTCATCAGATGCACATGATCGCTACCCTGACCACCGGCGGCAAAGTCACACCTTGAACGAACCACAGCATCAAGATCGAGATCGTTGCCATCAAGCTGCGCTCGCATCAATTCACGACCGGGACGCAGAATTTCGAACTGTCGGCGCACCCTGCGTACGAGGCTCGTTGCTTCGTCATCGAGTTCCATTCGCACATCGCTGCCTTGCGCCGATGTTGCCAGAACACTGCAATGATCCTGAAGATAGACTGCCTTGCGATAATCCCATTCTGGATAGGTCACTATGGCGGTAAGCGCCGTTCGGTTCACAGCTTCCGGCGGCAAATCGAGATCGAAACGAAAGCGAGCAGCGGGTCTGCCTTTCCGCTCGCCCAATGTCAGATCATCAAGCTCATCGGCGGATTTTGCGTTCTGTTCGTCACTATCGTCCGTTGGTCGGTCAATGCTCACCATCTCTGCCATAGCGAGAATTTTTTCAAAGCGATTGAGAATGAACGGGCTCCTGTCAGCCAGCCTTGGATCCTGCTTCTCTCGGTTTGCGATCTGCCGTCCGGTCTCGACACCTTCCGCCTTGCTGTTGAGCACCGGCTGGTCATCGCTGTTGCGTGGTGCGGTTTCCTCGCGTCTTACCAATTCTGGCCAAAGCGGAACGGGAAGGGCGGGCAGATAGCCTGCGGGCGCACAGTGTGGAAAGATGGAGGAAAGACCCTCATCCGGCAGCCCTGCACCCTGTTTCAGCAGGGCCAGAATGCGGTCTTCCACCTGCTGTTCAAGACCATAGAGCGGACGCTCGGGACGGACAGCGAGTACCGCTTCGCACAGTCGCGCATAACGTTTCTGCAGGCCGGGAAATACCTGGCACGTCTTCGCAACCGTATCCGATGCGGCTGCGAGGGCAGCCAGATTACGCCGTAATGGGTCAAGAGAAAGCTCTTCCGCTTCGCTGGGCATGACCGCCATGTAACCGGCAAGCCAGACATAGAGATCGTAATTGAGCATCTGATCGGGAAAAAGCGCAATCTCCGGCGGCAGCATCAATGTCGATTCATCCCGCAGGGGCTGGTTCAGTTTCTCTTCGCCCAGAGCCATGCGCTGCCGCAATCCCAGTCTGTGCCCGGACGTTCGAGCACGGGCAGGGGCAATCTGCACGGCGACATCGCCACCAAAACCACGAAAGCAGATTGCAAGCTTCTGTCGAATGTCGCTAAGCTTTACGGCGTGCTGGGGATAGTGCGGCCACGAGCCGGTTTTGCCGATCAGACGGTGCCAGGCGCGGCCAACCGTTTCCTCCAGTTCCAGAAAATCCAGCATGGTGTATCGGCCTATTTCAGCATTGCATCGGCAACTTCAATCAAAGCGGCTTTGACATCCGGCTCATCAGTCAGTGGCTCGATCATCGCGGCGCGTGCAGCTTCGCGTTCCGACATACCGGCATCGATCAGCGTGGCGCAGTAGACTAGCAGACGGGTTGAGACGCCTTCCTCCAGATCATGGCCTTTCAGCCCACGCAATCGGTGAGCCAGCGCCACCAATGGTGCAACCTTATGGGCGGCAAGGCCGCTTTCTTCGCTCACTACTCCGATTTCCTGTTCCTTTGGCAGGAAATCGAACTCGATGGCAACGAAGCGCTGGCGTGTGCTGGGCTTTAGTGATTTCAGCAAGTTCTGGTAACCTGGATTGTACGACACGACGAGCATGAAGCGGTCGGGTGCTTCGAGCAGTTCGCCGGTGCGTTCCAATGGCAGAAGGCGGCGGTCGTCAGTCAGCGGATGCAGAACTACGGCCACGTCCTTACGGGCCTCGACGATCTCGTCGAGATAGCAGATACCACCTTCACGCACAGCGCGCGTCAGCGGGCCGTCGACCCATATCGTATCTCCGCCTTTCAGCAGATAACGCCCGGTCAGGTCGGCAGCAGCCAGATCGTCATGGCAGGAAACCGTCGAGAGCGGCAGGCCGAGTTTTGCGGCCATATAGCTTACAAACCGCGTCTTGCCGCAACCGGTCGGTCCTTTGAGAAGCAATGGCAGTTTACGCGTCCAGGCCATTTCAAAGAGCGTGCATTCATTACCGGACGGGCTGTATGGTGGGATCGAGACATTGGCGTTTCCTACATTTCTGAGAATGGAGCTCATGGCCGTCTTCCTTTGAGTTAAGGGAAAAGCCCCACCGAATGGCGGGGCTCTCGCATTGACTATTCAGCAGGTTGCACCAAGCTGGAGGTGTTTTCGCGGCGTTCCTTGCCTGGAACCAAGACGGCCCAGATGAACATGAAGGCCGAAATCACCACCACGACGCCGGAGCCGAGGCGTATCCAGTAGAACAGCGCCAACTGGTCCTGCACGACCATGAAGCTCTCTCCCAGAACACGCTGCAGATGGGTCTGGACAACACCTGCGAAGGTGAGTGCGAAAGTCATCACGGACATGGCCGTGCACATGGCCCAGAAGCTCACCATGGAGAGCATCTGGTTATATGGCGCCCGTCCGCGCAGTTCGGGGATCGCATAGGCCATGACCGCGAGATTGAGCATGACATAGGCGCCGAAGAAGGCGAGGTGTCCGTGGGCGGCGGTAAGCTGCGTGCCGTGTGTGTAGTAGTTGACCGACGAAAGCGTATGCAGGAAGCCCCATACGCCCGCCCCGAAGAAGGCCATGACCGAACAACCGATGGACCAGAGGAGAGCCGCACGGTTTGGATGTTTGCGTCCCGCTTTCCATGTCATCACGAAGGTAAAGATGACCATGGTGAAGAAAGGAGCAACTTCCAGCGTCGAGAACAGCGAACCGATCCACTGCCAGTAGCCCGGTGCGCCGATCCAGTAGTAGTGGTGGCCCGTTCCGAGAATGCCGGAAAACAGCGCCAGGCCGACAATGACATAAAGCCATTTCTCGACGACTTCACGGTCTATGCCGTTGAGCTTGATCATCAGGAATGCGAGGATCGACGCCATGATAAGTTCCCACACGCCTTCAACCCACAGATGGATGACATACCACCAGTAGAGCTTGTCGAGCGCGAGATTGATCGGATTGTAGAAGGCGAACAGGAAGAACAGGGCAAGACCCCACAGACCGAACAGAAGGATGTTGGTTACAGTGGTCTTGCGGCCCTTGAGCGCCGTCAGCGTGATGTTGAACAGGAAGATCAGGCAGACGACAACGATGCCGACCTTGATGATGAACGGCTGTTCGAGAAATTCACGCCCTTCGTGAATATGGAACAGATATCCGATAACGGCGACACCGGCCGCCACGAAGAACAGCCAGAACTGGATAACGGCGAGTTTGGTGCTGTACAGTTCGGTTTCGGTTTCTTCCGGCAGCAGATAGTAGGTCGAACCCATGAATCCCATCAGCAGCCAGACGACCAGCGCATTGGTATGGATCATACGAACGATGTTGAAGGGCAAAAGCTCCGAGAGCGTATTAGGCAGAACGTAGATCGTACCGGCGAGAACGCCGAATGCAACCTGTGCGATGAACAGCACGAGCGCTCCATAGAAATAGAGCATCGCGACCTTTTGGCTTTCATATTTCATATTGTGTAACTCCGTTCATCCCGCGCTCAGCCTGCCTCGTTGGGCGGCCAGTCCTGCGTCTTGATGCGACTGGTCCACTCGAGGAAATCAGCCAGATCGTTGAGTTCCTGTTCGCTCAGGTTGAACTGGGGCATCTGGCGACGCCCTTCGATCCCGGTGGGTTGAGCCTGCATCCAGGCTTTCATTGTCTCGCGTGCGCCATCGGGGTCTTCTTCTCCGCCCCAGCGCTTCCAGACATTCCCGAGTTCGGGCGCAAAATAAGCGCCTTCGCCAAGCAGCGTGTGGCAGTTGATGCAGGAGTTTTTCTCCCAGATGTGCTTGCCGCGGGCGACCGAGGCCGTCAGCGTGGATTCATCCGTGGAAGTCGTTTTCATGTAGTAGTGGCTGTGCGCCGTCAGCCCCACAAAGATCGCGAAAAAGAAAATAGACCCGCCGTAGAAGACGTTTCGTGCGCCGGTCTTGGTTAGGCGTTCTGCCATCCCTTCGTCCTTTCATCTGCCGGGGACAAGGCCCGGCAACAAATCCCCCCGTCGACAATGCGGCTGGTCAATCCCCTCGCCAGCATCACGGGACTGGACCGTTCTATCGGTTGGGCGAAGGGCTTCTTTGCGATTTGGCAAACACCGCCACAGTTGTTCAAAAGAGAACACGCACGAGGACCGAACGCGCCAGAGCCAGCGCCAGCAGAAGGGCAGGCCAGGCAATCAAGGCGAACTTCAATGGGCCGCTGGTTTCGCGCATTTCCATGAAATCGAGAATGACGAGCCAGCCTTTCGCAAAAGCGAGAATCAATACGACGACAATGCCTGCAAGCAGTCCGGCGCTGGTGCCTGCGACGAATGCGCTGCTTACAGCGATAATAATCAGAACGACGAATGTGCGGATCAGGGAAGAGTGATTGCGACCGGACACTGCGGGCCTCAAGCGAGATAAAGAACAGGGAACATCACCAGCCATACAAGGTCGATGGCGTGCCAGAGCGTCGTAATCAGCAGAATGTTGGCGGGTGACGGTCGCCAGGCGACGAGCGCCAGCACGACAGAGCCGAACGCCACATGCATTAGGTGAAACCCTGTCAGAAGAAAATAAAGCTCGAAGAACGATCCAGCGCTTTCATCGCTCGCAAACTGGATTTCATGCGAATATTCGATGAGCTTGATCGCAACAAATACGAGGCCGAAAAAGGTGGCATATAAAAGCGGTCGGCGAGCCCGATTCACATTGTGGCGCATCCGCACCGCTATCGCTGCCTGCCAACCGCTCATCAGCAGCACAACAGTGTTCGTTGCGGCAAATCCGGGGCTCAGATGCGCGCGCATTTGCGCAACACCTTCCACATTGATGACCGACATTACGATAAATGCGATCAGAAGGATCGCGAAGGCGGCGAGTTCGCTCCAAACGAGAATCCAGAGCAGAAGATCGCCTTCAGCACGATCCTCTGAATTCGTTGCAACTACGGACAAATTTTCGGTTTCAGACATGAGACATGCCTAGCGCTCGCTATTCGGACCTTCTTTGCGTTTTGGCAAAGAAGAAATGCACTGGCGGCGACATTCTATCCCCGCCAAACCAGAGGAAGTTTCAATGACGGATGCACAAATCGGGCTTATGGTCGCGACACCGGCGATTATCGGATTCTCACTGGCTCTCTATCGCATGGGGGCGTTGCAGGGCGCTGGCACGCTATCTGCCGTTGCGGCATCCATTGTGATCGCAGCCGTGCTTTTCTTGGGTCAGTAGATAGGGAGGGAAAGGGCCGTGAACGAATCGCCAGTCCTGCGCGCGACCGACATCAGCCGTCTTGAAGCCCACCACCATGATCTGTTGGAGCTGTGTCTGCGGTTGGAGGAGATCGCAGAGGACCTCGAAACCGGTGGAACAATGGTGGAGTATCGGCGAACCGCCATGGGCATGGTGCGTCTTGTCGGCCAAACCCACGCGCTTGAAGAAGGGGTGCTTTTCCCCGATTACAGCCGTCAGGCTCATTCCCATTTTGCCACTGCCACTATCGAGCGGTTGAAGGCGGAACACCGCTGTGACCGGCTGGCCGCCGAGGAACTGTCACAAACACTGATAGCAATTGCAGAAGATCGTTGCAGCCTCGCTCGCGACACGATCTCATACATGGTGCGCGGCTTTATGGAGAGCGTGCGTCGTCATATTCTGTCGGAAAAGCTGATGATAGAGGCACTGCTGGCAGCGAAATCCGAAGAACGGGAAGTTTTCGGATAACGCAAATACACCATCCGAATCTCTTTGGAAGAAAGTCAGATTATCTAATTGTTTTTATTTTATTTTGGTGGTGCGCTGCAGAGCGTTTTCCGCTTGTAAATTCCGGCTTTTCTACTGACTTTATTGCTCGCCGTCGGCAAGTCGCCTCACACCAGACATATTGAGAACGGTCAGTTTCTGGCGACCGCCGCGAACAAACCCTTGTGCTTCCCAGCCGGTGAGAATGCGTGACACTGTATGCAGCGTCGTTCCGGTCATTTCGGCAATATCCTGTTTCGTGATCGGAAAATCGATCCGGATGCCGTCTTCTTCTTTCCGTCCGGCCTGACGCGCAAGGCGCAGAACCGTATGCGCGACACGCCGTTCCACTTCTTCCGTCGACATTTCACGGATGCGCGTGTGTGCTTCCTCCAGCCTTTTGCCGATCGTTTGGATTGCGTTCATCGCCAGACCGGGATTCTGCTCGACAAAATAGTCCCAAAGCTCTGTGGGCCAGGCGAGGACAATACTTTCCGCGACTGCGATCGCCGTGCCGGGATAGTCGCTCCTTTGCAAGGCTTTGGCAAATCCGAAAAGATCGCCCGGATGCACCATTCGGACGATGATCTGTTGTCCGTCCGGCGTCACCTGATTGACCTTCAATCGCCCGTGCAGGAGGAGGTAAAAAAGAACGGCATCGTCGCCCTGTTCGAAAATCGCCTCTCCCGAAAGAACACGTTTTGTAGTTGCATATGAAACGAGTTTATCGAGTTCGCCATCACTCATTTTGGCGAACAAGGACAGTTTCCTGACAAGTCCGCGATCTATCATGGACATTGCGTTTCTCACACTCCAAAATCCTGCGGGTACTTTAGCACAGCAAAGCAGGCTTGGAATTGTTTTCGGGGCCGGGGACCGTGCATTCACAGTTAATCCCTCATGCGCCGATGTTCTGGATGCGTTTCCACATCACGGCATACCAGCGATTGTCGCGAACCAGCCGGAAACCAAGATTGTCGGGTGGTACGCCGACGCTGCAACCGCCGGTTTTCGGATTGCGAATAAAGGAACTCATCGCCGCGCGGTGCTTGCCGTTGACGACATAGACCCCGCAGGACGGCATTTCGGCAACCTGCTTGCCGTACGCATCAATGTTGACTCGACGGTGACAGGTCTGGGTCCATTCCCACACATTGCCCGCAATGTCGGCTACACCCAGTTCATTGACGCCGAAAGCACCGGCAGGGCGGATGGCTGGGCTCCTGTCGAGCTTGCGGGCACTTTGTTTTTCATAGTCTCTCAACCAGCGCAGGGCCGGATTGGTCGCAGCATCTTCGCCAATACCGAGCGCATCGTCGGGAAAGCGCGAGCCGGCTGCAAAAGCCCACTGCTCGTCTGTCGGCAGGTGCCAGTTTTCGCCGGTCTTGCGTGAAAGCCAGTCGGCATAGGATTGTGCGTCGTCATAGCTGACGCCGACAATCGGGCCGTCTGTACCAGATGCATCGTGATTGTGTGGCAATATCTCGGCAGGCTGGCAGTCACCATCAATGACACAGCGCTCATAATCTGCCGTGCTGACCTGATATTTCATGATCTCGAATGCCCGTTGCAGCTTTCGGGTCGTCAATGGGGCATCGACGGAATAATTGTTCTTCTGAAAATCACCATCCGCTCGATAAGTCATGGTTCGTGGCGTGATGACAATTGTTTCAGGGCCAACAGCCGACACCACCGGCATTGAATGACCGGGACGCCCGACGGCATCGACAATAAACAATCCTGCGACGACTGCCAGCGCAACCGCCGGAACGGCCACCGCAAGGTCACGCAGGCACTTTTTTCCTTTGCCTTCGTTCATCGGAAATCACGGGGCGCGTCCCTCCGGGAGGTGGGCGGACGCAGCCCCGAGCCTTTCTTTGCAAAGCAACATATAAGTGAGGGAGGGTGTGCCAAAGGCGCCCTGGGAGGCAAAGCGCCTTTGCATCTGCCTCACGTGCCGGATGGCGCGAGAACCGAGGTCATCAGGTCATCGTTCCATTCACCCGTAACCTTGAAATGGGCTGCGGCGCCAAGTTCAAAAGCCTCGATCAGGTTGTGGTTCACATAGGCATAGATGCCGGGCTGCTGGAACGTGTAGAATGCCGCTCCCGCCGCGCCACCGGGAATGAACCAGGTTTCCTGATCGACGTCGGGCGGCGTGTTGAACTTGCCTGTCGACCAGACATAATCTCCATGCCCCCCGATCAGATGCGGTCTGGTATCGCGATTGGCCTGCGAATGGACAATCAGGACTTTCTCGCCGACCGCTGCCGTCATGGCCTTATCCCCGGTCAGGGCGCCGACCGCGCCGTTGAAAACAACGTGGGTCGGGGTGAGGGTGCGCATGACCTTGACCGTATCTTCATAAGCGTCGCCGGGCGCATCGTATTTCCTGTACTTCCCGTCCTCGTCGCGCGGCACATAGAAATCCTGCTCGCCGACATAATAAATTTTGTCATAGGTCAGTGCCTTTCCCTTGCCGTCGTGTAGCCCCTCACGCGGCAGCACCATGATAGCGCCGTTCATGCCCGATACGACGTGCCAGGGAACCATTCCGGGAGGTGCACAATGATAGACGAAGACACCGGGCTTGGTCGCCTTGAAACGTAGAATGGTCTTCTCACCCGGATTGATCTCGGTCAGTCCGCCGCCACCCAATGCACCGGTCGCAGCATGGAAGTCGATATTGTGCATCAACGTGTTGGTTTCGGGGTTGATGAGGGTCAGCTCCACATAATCGTCCTGATGCACGACCATCAGCGGTCCCGGAACAGTGCCGTTGAACGCCATTGCGTGAACTTCGGTCCCCGCATCATCGATGATAATCTTCTTTTCCTCAATCACCATGGTGAATTCGATCACCTTGGGTCCGCCCTCCGCAACCTGACTGTGGGCATGCACGAAGGGAGGGTCCACTAACTCGACTTTCTGGCGCGGGAGTGCCGCTATTTCTGCGGCGGTAGCCTTCCTCACTGCGCCTTGTCCCCAGGCGGATGTGGTTGCCAGAATCGGCGCAAGCGCGCCTGCGAGGGCAGCTCCTGCCAATATGCTGCGGCGGCTGATTTGCATCTGGTCGGCCATCGATACTCTCCTTTACGATAGGACCGAGCATTTCCTGCTCTGTCACATCGACTATAGAAAGAGATACTTCAGTGCTCCTTGACTGCGATCAAGGTGACGCAGAAAGATTGATAGAAATTATTATTAAATTTCAAATAGATAGTGAATGTATTCGATCTATGTTTGCGCTGGAACAAAGGGAGTGTTCAAAAGAGAAACCAGCGAACAGATCGGCACTGTTCACTGGTTTCGATTACGGGGCTTCTTTAAGCAGTTTCTCGCAGTTCAGGGCGCTCTAATCTCCAAATCGAGCCTGCACTTCAGGCATCGCCATCTCTGGAATCCACTCCGGTTCGTAGGTCAGTTCCACATTCACTGCATGAACACCTTCAACCGATGCCGCGCTCGCACGAACGGCATCGGTCAGGTAACCGGCAGCCGGGCAGCCGGGTGTTGTGGTTGTCATGCTGATACAGACATTCCCGCCATCACGAATGTCGATGCTGTAGATCATGCCAAGGTCAACGAGGTTAAAACCAAGTTCGGGGTCGAGCACCAGGCGAAGGCTTTCGATGATCTGCTTCTCCATCTGGCCATGTGTTTCGTGTGACATGACCGCTACCTCGCGTTTCCAACCCGGATCATTATACGATAGGCTGTTCCGGTCTCATCGAAATTGCCGACCCATTCATGACCGCGGTTTTCGAGTTCGGGAAAGAGAAACAGAGGTTCGCGATGCAGCAGCGCGAACAGAACCGCCCCCGCAGGCATCTCTTCGATCTCTGCAAGAATGCTTACCATCGGTTCCGGCGGCTCCATGTCCGAACAATCAAGATAGCGCGATGGTTCAGGCCAGACATCCGGCGATACGACATTGTCAGAGAACTGTAGCTCGGACGTGGCATTCATCACTGGGCTGAAAAGGACTTGCCACTCACCATTATCCAGAGGCTCCGCTTCTGCCGAAAACCCTTTTCGCTCCATAACGCTGAAAAGCGGTGCCGGTTTGAACGGGGCGATCAGCAGGAGGCTTTGTCCCGGCGAAAGACCATCGACTGCTTCCATGATGGCATTGAATGGCTCCACGCCGCCCTTGATCAGCGGGCGTACGTCCAGCACATGGTGCGTGATGTCCTGAACTGAGATTGTCATTTCGATCTCCTGAGAATTGGTTCACCGGCATAAATGAGATGCGGCAGGGTTGCCCCTTTTGGCAGGCGCAGGCCGTTCGGTACATCGAGAAGCCGCCGGGCGCGGAAGAAGTGCACGATCAATGCAAGGATCGCCATGAGGTTCAGCATAATGGCCAAACGAAATACGGTTGGATATTCGGCAATCAAAGCCAGCGTAGCGACTGCAACGCCAGTATAATAAAGAGCGAACCACTGTCGTGCGCGGCGTTCGCTGACCATATCCTGCACACGCGGGGTCGGTGCACGCCCCATGACGGGGCCGTAACATTCGAGCCAGGTCAGAAACGGTACGATCTTGTAGAGCTGGGCAAGGCTGAGGCCGGTCAGCCAACCGAAGGTGAACAGATAGACAAGTCCGGCAACCATCGCATCGGTGGCGCCCGTCCAGAACAGTGCAATTGCCAAAAGAAGCGAAAGCCCAAGCGCGATGAAGGCTGGAATGCTGGCGGCGCTGTTCAATTCTATCGTCTTGCGTTTGCGCTGCCGATAGATCATCTGAATATCGACGATATAGAGCGTGATGCAGGCGATTCCGGGAATGAGGGCCGCTGTCACGGCTGTCTCGATTGATCCCATTTCCAAGGCCACAACGACAATTCCGACTGCGAGGATGGTCAGGGCCGCAGCGCCTTCCCACCAGATAATTCTGTTTGTCTGCCGCGCTGCATCGGGGGACAGCATGAACATTGTCAGCAATCTGTAGCTCACGCCCATAGCCGTGAATGTCATCCAGCCGCCAAGGCCAAGTGCGGCGTGAACCGGCAATGCCGCACCCGCAATATCGAGCAGAACGGCTTGCTCCGTGAAGCCAGAGAGCGCGAAGGTGAAAATACTGCCAAGCAGTGCTGTTATCAGAAGACAGCAGATGCCTGCCGCAACAAACCGTGCGGGCATGGCGATCGGGCGAGCGAGCCAGAGCGTCATGCCCAGTATTGCGAAAATGATGGAAAATCCGCAGGTCAACAGGATGCCGGAGACCGGTAGCAGCCATGCCGGGCTTTCCGTAAGTCCGGCCATGCCTGCAAAGCCAACGAGCAGACCGGAAAGTCCGGCCACCAGCAGAAGCAAGGCGGGGAGGCTTGCCCTGCTTCCCGACAGGGTTCGGTTCACCAGAACGGGCACGAATTGTAGAAGTGCGCCGCTCATGAGCAGTGCAAGCCATCCAATGGAGATGGCGTGCACGATTATAAGTGTTTCAGCCGCGCGAATTCCGTGACTCGGATAGCCGAAACCGCCTGCCATCAACGCAAGTCCAAAGACGAGGAAAGCAAGCGAAGCGGCGAAGTAGGAGAGGGTCCAACGGGAAAGCGTCGCGCCGATCATCTCAGTTCGTCCCGGACATTGTGCCTATAAGACTTCAGTGATTGCCGCAGGTGCACTCATGGTCAGCGCCATGATGGCCTTTCCGGCGACCGATCTCGACCCGCCACAACGGGCCAGTTTCCTTGTAGACCCACGAGAATGCACCCGGATTGCGAGTTTCAAGCTGGTGGCGCAGCGGGACGGGATCGTGATCGTTGACGATTTCCAGTGCTTCGCCGGGTTCAAGCGAATCGATCATCGAGAAGATCGTCGCATGCCGCGAAATGGGCGGTATGGTGCGCACATCAAGTACGGGGGATATTGGGACAGGTTCTGCCGACATCATATTGTTCCATGGCTGTCAGGCTTCGAAGTATGATGATGACAGCCGTATCATCATTCGAGCCATTCTAGAGTGACAGGCGCAAAACGGATTTGTTGTATCTCAAAGAAGATCGGAATTTCTGTCAGATATCCTGTTGAGAGCATAATCCGACTTGAGCGGAACGAGGATGACCAAGACTGTGCTTGAAATTGAATTAGGTAGGGTCTCGATCTGATCCAATCAGATCGAGACCCTACCTATGTGCGTTTCGACGCGTGGGATCTCGAATACCCACTCCTTGCACGTTACTGCCTGAACAGTATTATTGGTTGATTTCCGGCTCAACGAGCTTCTTCAATTTCTCCAGGCTTTCCTGCCAGCCGAGATAGCAGGCCTCAGCGGGAATAATGTCGGGGACGCCTTGCTGTTCGATGTTGATTTCCGTTCCGACTGAAACGGCTTTCAGCGTTATCGTGGCTTTCATTTCGCCCGGCAGGTTCGGATCGTCGAAACTGTCCGTATAAACCAGCCGTTCTCCCGGAACGAGTTCGACATATGTGCCGCCGAAAGAGTGGCTGTGGCCGGTCGTGAAATTCCGGAACGACATTTTGTGTTTGCCGCCGACCTTTGCGTCCAGCTCGTGGACAGTGCAGGTGAACCCATATGGCGGTAGCCAGCTTGCCACGGCGTCCGGCTCGATGAATGCGCGATAAACCTTCTCCGGCTTGGCGGCGAAGACGCGGTGCAGGCGAATGGTGTTGGGCATGGTTTCCTCCCTTTGTTGATTCTCAGTTCAGTGGGTGTTGGCAGACGGTTTGAAGAGCAGGCTGATATATCGCTTGAGATGGTCGATGCTTTCGATCGCGTGCAGCGGGTCGCCACTGGCCTTGGCGATGATAAAGGCACCCTGAATCACCGCCTGCGTATGAAGCGCGAGGCTTTCAGCGGTGAAATCTCCTGGAACGGCATAACGCTCCATGGCAGCCGCAATATCGGGGACAAGCGTGTCCGCATGGCTCGAAATGCTGTTCCAGCAGGCATCCCGGATTACGGAATTGGTCTCATAAACTTCTTGCGTCATGGTACCAACGAGACAGGTGAAGTTTGGCAGCTCGCCTTGAATCAGTTGCTTGCGAAACTCGACATAGGCTAGCACGCGCTCCAGCGGGTCTTCGGGAGCATGATAGTCAGCATCCGCAAAGAGCGCGCCGGTCATTTCCGACCAGTAGTTGGCTGCGGCGACGGCCAGATCTTCCTTGCTCGAAAAATGATGAAAGAAAGCGCCCTTCGACAGTGAGGCCTTCGTACAGATGTCATCCACCGTGGTTGCAGCGTAGCCTTTGGTGCGAATAACGCTCAACGCTGCATCAAGCAGGTTGGAACGGGTCTGCGGGTTCTGTTTGCGTGCCATGATCTTGCTCCTGATTAAACAATACCAACCGGTTGGTATTAAATCAAGCAAGTAATCGGAGTTTGCTCGTTGCCGTAAGGCGGGGCTTTTGGAAGGCGCGATGTGGATGATTCTGAAAGCCGCAGCGATATCGAGGGGTTGGCCGGGTTTGTGGATAAGTTTGATTTCAATGAAAAAGCCCGGAAATCAGGCGTTCGACAGCAAAATCGAAAATTCTTATTCTTTCTTCATGACCCTTGCTTGACACTTGTTCTAGAACCCCTTAAACGACCGCTCACACCGGACGGAAACGCTGGTGCGACGCAGCCGCAAGGTTGCCGAGAAATGCGCGGGTGTAGCTCAGTTGGTTAGAGTGCCGGCCTGTCACGCCGGAGGTCGCGGGTTCGAGCCCCGTCACTCGCGCCACTTTCCTCTCAACAAATCGATAGATTGAACGTTGACACGAAAGTGGCGCCCACCGTCGTTTTCGCTTCTTCATCAAGTTGGAATTGCTGATCGTGAGCAGGCACTGAATGCCCTGTGAATGATTTTTGCAATATCGCATTTCTTCACGAAACACGCGCTTGACACTTGTTCTAGAACCCCTTAAACGACCGCTCACACCGGACGGAAACGCTGGTGCGACGCAGCCGCAAGGTTGCCGAGAAATGCGCGGGTGTAGCTCAGTTGGTTAGAGTGCCGGCCTGTCACGCCGGAGGTCGCGGGTTCGAGCCCCGTCACTCGCGCCACTTTCCTCTCAACAAATCGATAGATTGAACGTTGACACGAAAGTGGCGCCCACCGCCTGTGTTATGGTGCCGTCTTCTCTTCAAGAAATTTCATGAGAATTGCCGGGGCGCAGTCACTTCGCCGAACCGCATGTTTGCTATTTGGAAAATTGTCTCCAGGACAGATATGCGACCGAAAGAATGATCGCTGCAATGACGAGAAGATCGCCGCTGGCGAGCAGATAATGGCTCATGCGTCACCTCCTTGCGATGCTTTGGCCGGCAATTTGTTTCATGATAACTGGGGCGAATCCGATCTGAAGGCATGGCTTCGCAAAGCTTTCAGCATTGACAACGTTTCCATTCCAACTTTACCCGCGAACGGGGACGGAATTTTCATCTGCGGACCTTTTGTCTTCTAGAGCGGTTTGCATGATGAAAACCCAGAGGCTGCGCCAATGCATTGCCACAGGGCGAATTTCCTGTTTTCAATCGCTTGGAATCGGATGACAGGGATGGATCGCTGTGACGATGACCAGGCACGCCTATCTTGCTCTGCTTGCAATGTTTTTGATTCTGGCCGGATGCGGCGCGCCCCGCGCTGTGTTGTGGCACGGACCGAATTCAAGCCCGCAATCGGTGGCGGCAGCTCAAGCCGCCATCGTCAAGCCTGCGAAACCGGCGGCGGTGGTCCCTATCTACGTTGCCACGAGCCGCCAGCGTTCGGATAATTTCTCGCAACCTTACAGTTCAAAGCGCTCGGACACGCTGAATTTTGCGCAGGTCGACGTTGGTATTCCTGCCGCTCATGTCAAAGGACAGGTTGAGTCAACCGGCTATAAGCCTGATCCCACCAAGCATTTCGCGGCCACATCGTTCCAGCCTTACGACAATTCAGAACAGTTTCTCGCACAGCTAAATGCCGCCCTCGCGAAGCAGGGACCGAAAGATAAGGAAATCCTGATCTTCGTGCATGGCTACAACAATAATTTTGCCGACAGTACGTTTCGTACTGCACAATTTGTCCATGACTACAAAATGAAGTCGGTGGCGGTTGAATATGCATGGCCATCGGGTGGCGATCTGGGGCTTTATGTCTATGATCGTGATAGCGCGGATTTCGCGCGCGACGGTCTGGCGCGATTGCTGCGGCTCGTCGCCCGCAGCAAGGCGGAGCGCATCGTTCTCGTCGGGCATTCCATGGGTAGCTTCGTCACCATGGAAGCTTTAAGAACACTATCCCTGCGTGGCGAAAAGAATGTGCTGCGCCGCATCAGTGCACTGTTGCTGGCCGCGCCCGACATCGATCTGGACGTGTTTGAAAAGCAGGTCAAGGATATTGATCCCATGCCGCATCCGACGGCGGTGATGACGTCGCGCAGCGACCGCGCGCTTGGGGTCTCCTCCTTCATCACCGGCGGCCATGCACGGGTAGGGGACGGCACCAGTATTCCCACGCTTCAGAGATACGGAATCGCTGTGATAGACGCGACAGATGTGGATGGTGGCGCACATAATGTCTTTGCGTCTTCGCCATCGCTGATGGCTTTGGTCAATGACGGTACTCTATCGCTGGGTGCTTTGAACGGACGGGAGAACCAGCCGACGGGACAGGCGGTGCTGGCAGACGGCGCTTCCGCAATCAAGGGCGCCGCTTCGCTTGTGCTTTATCTGCCGGGCAGGTTGGTTGGGGCAGGTGCTTCGGCTGCTCCATGAGTTCATTTTAAAGCGAGTGCTGAAACCCCCAACTTTCATTACCGGCTTGCAGGCAATTGATTCTCCCGGCAATTGCCAAGCTGATGAGTCCATGCGACTTTTCCTCACGAAATTATGATCTTTTCATGTTATACGGGTTTTCAGGGGGTAAGCGGGCTTGATGCCATGGCTTGTTAAGCATCTTGGCTCGTCTTTGCCCAATAGATCGTGCCGGAGGGGTTGCGCTTGCGCACGCGCTGCGATAACCGTCCCGGCGAAAAGCGCTTAGTTCGCACGGCATGCCTTTTGAAGCTGCTTGGGGCGACGGGGTTGCAACAGATGCAATGTGTCGCATGGTCGTCAGCTCCAAAAAGCTTATGACAGGCGGCGCAGCCTCGTATTCAAGCCGGATAAAGGACCATGAACGAGCTTTTAAGTTCCTACCTGCCGATCGTCATTTTTCTCGGCATTGCGATGGTAATTGGTGTAGCCCTTCTGGTTGCGCCGTTTCTTGTCGCCTATAGACAGCCTGACCCCGAAAAGCTTTCTGCTTACGAGTGCGGCTTCAATGCCTTTGATGATGCCCGTATGAAGTTCGACATCCGCTTCTATCTGGTGTCGATTCTCTTCATCATCTTCGATCTGGAAGTCGCCTTCCTTTTCCCATGGGCTGTGTCCTTTGGTGAAATCGGCTGGTTCGGCTTTGCGTCGATGATGGTGTTCCTTGGGGTTCTGACCATCGGCTTCATTTATGAATGGAAGAAGGGAGCGCTGGAATGGGATTGACCTCAGCCAACACGACGCTCGTGGCTCCGCAGCCGAAGGGCATTCTTGACCCGCGCACGGGCAAGCCTGTCGGTTCCGACGATGCATTCTTCAACGATCTGAACAGCGAGCTTTCCGATAAAGGTTTCATCGTCACGTCCGCTGACGCTCTGATCACCTGGGCGCGTACGGGTTCGCTGATGTGGATGACCTTCGGTCTGGCATGTTGCGCCGTGGAGATGATGCATATCTCCATGCCGCGTTACGACGCCGAACGTTTCGGCATCGCGCCGCGCGCATCGCCGCGTCAGTCCGACGTTATGATCGTCGCCGGTACGCTGACCAACAAGATGGCGCCCGCTCTGCGCAAGGTCTACGACCAGATGCCTGAGCCGCGTTACGTTATTTCGATGGGTTCCTGTGCCAACGGCGGCGGCTACTACCACTATTCCTATTCGGTGGTGCGCGGCTGCGATCGCGTGGTTCCGGTCGATATTTACGTTCCGGGCTGCCCTCCGACTGCTGAAGCGCTGCTCTACGGCATTCTTCTCCTGCAGAAGAAGATTCGCCGCACCGGCACCATTGAACGCTAAGGCCGAAGACAAGGACATTTGATTATGAGCGAAGAAGCTCTCGGTGAACTTTCCGGCTACATCAAGGAACGTCTCGGCGACGCGATCGAAGAGGCGAAGCTTGCCTATGGCGAGTTGACGCTGTCGGTTCCGGTAGCAAGCATCATCAACGTTCTGACTTTTCTGCGTGACGATGTGCAGTGCCAGTTTGTCAACCTGACGGATATTTCGGGTGTGGACTATCCGCAGCGCGCAAAGCGCTTTGATGTCGTTTACCAACTGATGTCTCCGCGTCAGAACCAGCGCATCCGCGTCAAGGTTCAGGCCGATGAAGATACGCTGGTGCCTTCCGCAGTGCCTGTCTTTGTCGGCGCGGAATGGTTTGAGCGCGAAACCTACGACATGTACGGCGTTCTGTTCTCCGGCCACCCGGATCTCCGCCGCATCCTGACGGACTACGGTTTTGAAGGCCATCCGCTGCGCAAGGACTTCCCGCTCACTGGCTTCGTTGAGGTTCGTTACAACGACGAGCTGAAGCGCGTCGTATACGAGCCTGTGCAGCTCCGCCAGGAATTCCGCAATTTCGATTTTCTCTCGCCATGGGAAGGGACAGATTATGTTCTGCCGGGCGACGAGAAAGCTAAGGCGAACTGAGGGCATACTCATGGGCGCAGGCGAAAGATTGAATGGTCAGTGTCTTTGCGGAGCGGTGAAATTCACCGCTGTTCCAGCAAAGATGGAAATGGATGTCTGTCATTGCAGCATGTGTCGGCGTTGGTCGGGTGGTGCTTTCATGGCCGTCAACTGCGGCACTTCAGTTGAAATCGAAGATGAAGCCGCCCTGTCCACCTTTTCGTCTTCGGAATGGGGTGAGCGTCGCTTCTGCTCGAAGTGCGGTTCGTCGCTGTTCTGGCGCGGTATCCATGATGGGATGACGGTCGTTTCGATGCAGGCTTTTGCCGAGCCGGAACGCTTCCATTTCGCCGAAGAAATCTTCATCGATAACAAGCCTGCGAATTACGATTTTGCCAACGACACCCACCGGATGACCGGTGAGGAGTTCTTGGCGGCTCTTGCAGCCAAACAGGAAGCTGAACATGGCTGAGACTCAGGTCCGCAATTTCAATATCAACTTCGGTCCGCAGCACCCTGCCGCGCACGGCGTGTTGCGTCTGGTGCTTGAACTCGACGGCGAAGTCGTCGAGCGCGTCGATCCGCATATCGGTCTGCTGCATCGCGGCACCGAAAAGCTGATGGAAGCCAAGACCTACCTTCAGGCTGTACCTTATCTCGACCGCCTCGATTATGTTGCACCGATGAACCAGGAGCACGCCTACGCGCTTGCTGTTGAGCGCCTGCTTGGCATCGATGTGCCGAAGCGCGGTCAGGTTATCCGCGTTCTCTATTCCGAAATCGGCCGTATCCTGAACCATCTTCTCAACGTGACGACGCAGGCCATGGACGTTGGCGCACTGACGCCGCCGCTCTGGGGCTTTGAAGAGCGCGAAAAGCTGATGGTGTTCTACGAACGCGCTTGTGGCGCACGTATGCACGCAGCCTATTTCCGTCCGGGCGGCGTCCATCAGGACCTGCCGGATCAGCTCGTTGAAGACATCGGCAAATGGATCGATCCGTTCTTCAAGACGCTCAACAATCTTGATGACCTCATCACGCCGAACCGTATTTTCAAGCAGCGTAACGTCGATATCGGCGTCGTGAAGCTGGAAGATGCATGGGCATGGGGCTTCTCGGGCGTCATGGTTCGTGGTTCGGGCGCTGCATGGGATCTGCGCAAGTCGCAGCCTTATGAGTGTTACAACGAGATGGAATTCGATATTCCGATCGGCAAGAACGGCGATTGCTATGATCGCTACCTGATCCGCATGGAAGAAATGCGCCAGTCGGCGCGTATCATGCGCCAGTGTGTCGATCTTCTGCTCGGCAAGGAGCGCGTCGGTCCGGTTTCCAATGCCGACAACAAGATCGTGCCGCCGAAGCGCGGCGAGATGAAGCGCTCGATGGAAGCGCTCATCCACCACTTCAAGCTTTATACGGAAGGCTATCACGTGCCTGCCGGTGAAGTTTACGCAGCAGTCGAAGCTCCGAAAGGTGAATTTGGCGTCTTCCTCGTGTCGGACGGCACCAATAAGCCTTATCGCTGCAAGCTGCGCGCTCCGGGCTTTGCCCATCTTCAGGCCATGGATTTCCTGTGCCGCGGCCATATGCTGGCTGACGTGTCGGCAATTCTTGGCTCGCTCGATATCGTGTTTGGTGAGGTTGACCGCTGATGTCCGTTCGCCGTCTCGCAGATGATGCCGTCCAGCCAGCCGCTTTCGCGTTCAACGCGGAAAATCAGGACTGGGCGCACAAGACGATTGCAAAATTCCCTGATGGCCGTCAGCAGTCGGCTGTCATTCCGTTGCTCATGCGTGCGCAGGAGCAGGATGGCTGGGTCACGAAGGCAGCTATCGAACATGTCGCAGGCATGCTTGATATGCCGTTGATCCGCGTTCTGGAAGTCGCGACTTTCTATACGCAGTTCCAGCTTAAGCCTGTGGGCACGCGCGCTCACATTCAGGTTTGCGGGACGACGCCATGCATGCTGCGTGGTTCGGAAGCGCTGATGGATGTCTGCCGTCACAAGATCAACCACGATCCGTTCGAGCTGAATGCCGAGGGAACGCTTTCGTGGGAAGAAGTTGAATGCCAAGGCGCCTGCGCTAATGCGCCGATGGTGATGATCTTCAAGGACGCCTATGAAGATCTGACGCCGGAACGTCTTGCCGAAATCATCGACGCTTTTGAAGCCGGCAAGGGCGACACCGTCAAGCCGGGTCCGCAGATCGACCGCGTGACGTCTGAGCCGCTCGGCGGTCTGACAGCCCTGACCGAAGATCTAGACTACAAGAAGGTCGGTCTTGAAACCCGCAAGGCATCCGATGCCGCCGCAGCCAAGGCGAAGGCCGAAGCTGACGAGAAGGCAAAAGCGGAAGCCGCTGCAAAAGCTGCCGAGGAAGCGAAGAGCGTCGCTCCGTCCAATGCTGCAAAGCCCGTGACCAATGCACCGGAAACAGATCCAGCGCTCAAGACGCCGTCGGATGTAAAGGTGTCGAAGTCTGCCGAAAAGGCCGCTTCGGTTGATACCAAGCAGAATTTCAAGCTCGACGACAAGAACCGTCCGGTTGCCATGGAGCGTCCGGAGGCCGTCGATGACCTGAAGCTTATTTCGGGCGTTGGCCCGAAGATCGAGGAAACCCTGCATGAGCTGGGCATCTTCACCTTCAAGCAGGTCGCGTCCTGGAAAAAGGCCGAGCGCGAATGGGTCGACGGCTATCTCAGCTTCCACGGTCGTATCGAGCGTGAAGACTGGGTAAAGCAGGCTAAGGCTTTGGCCAAGGGCGGCGTCGAGGAATACATCAAGGTATTCGGAAAGAAGCCGGTATGATGACTTCGATATTGGCAAACACGAACGGAAACAGGTGAGACATGCTGGCTGATAAAGATCGCATATTCACCAATATTTACGGCTTCAAGGATCAGTCCCTGAAGGGTGCCATGGCACGCGGCCAATGGGACAACACTAAGGGATTGATCGAGAAGGGCCGTGACTGGATCATCGACGAGATGAAGGCTTCGGGCCTGCGTGGCCGTGGTGGCGCTGGCTTCCCGACGGGCCTCAAGTGGTCGTTCATGCCCAAGCAGAGCGACGGTCGCCCGCATTATCTGGTCGTCAATGCCGACGAATCCGAGCCGGGCACCTGCAAGGACCGCGAAATTCTGCGCCACGATCCGCATACGCTGATCGAAGGCTGCGTGATCGCCGGTTGCGCCATGGGCGCACATACTGCCTATATCTACATTCGCGGCGAGTTCATGCGTGAGCGTGAAGCCCTTCAGGCCGCAATCGATGAGTGCTACGAAGCTGGTCTTCTGGGCAAGAATAACAAGTGCGGCTGGGATATGGATGTTCTCGTATCCCACGGCGCAGGTGCTTACATCTGCGGCGAAGAAACGGCTCTGCTCGAAAGCCTTGAAGGCAAGAAAGGCCAGCCGCGTCTGAAGCCTCCATTCCCGGCAAATATGGGCCTTTATGGCTGCCCGACCACTGTGAACAACGTGGAATCGATTGCCGTGGCGCCGACGATCCTGCGTCGTGGCGCAGCATGGTTCTCATCCATCGGACGCCCGAACAATGTCGGCACCAAGCTGTTCCAGATTTCGGGGCACGTGAACACGCCTTGCGTCATCGAAGAAGGCCTCGGCATTCCGTTCCGTGAGCTGATCGAAAAGCATGGCGGCGGCATTCGCGGCGGCTGGGACAATCTGCTGGCGGTTATTCCCGGCGGCGCGTCGTGCCCGGTTATCAAGGGCGAAGACATGATGGACGCCATCATGGACTTTGACGGTATGCGCGACAAGAAATCGTCGTTCGGCACCGGCGGGCTGATCGTGATGGACAAGTCTACCGACATCATCAAGGCAATCGCCCGTCTGGCAGCGTTCTTCAAGCATGAAAGCTGCGGCCAGTGCACGCCGTGCCGTGAAGGCACCGGCTGGATGTGGCGCGTGATGGAACGCATGGTCAAGGGTAACGCGCAGAAGCGCGAGATCGACATGCTGTTCGACGTGACCAAGCAGATTGAAGGTCACACGATCTGCGCGCTTGGCGATGCTGCTGCATGGCCTATTCAGGGACTGATCCGCAATTTCCGCCCGGAAATTGAAAAGCGCATTGACGATTATACCCGCAACGCCGTTCAGAGCCGCAATATCCGTCTGGAAGCGGCTGAATAGGTTTTGTGAGCCTGCCCGGCAGGGCATGGCCCCGAAAAGTGCCTGGCGGTTTTCGGAAAAGGCCATGCCAATACAAAGGCAGGAACTAGAGTTTGAGATCTGGAAGATGCGGCTTAAGCCGCAGGTTTGGATAAGCGATGGCAAAGATCAAGGTTGACGGCACAGAGATCGAAGTACCCGATCACTATACGCTCCTTCAGGCTGCCGAAGCCGCGGGCGCGGAAGTGCCGCGTTTCTGTTTCCACGAACGGCTTTCCATCGCCGGAAATTGCCGTATGTGCCTGGTTGAGGTAAAGGGCGGGCCGCCGAAGCCAGCGGCATCCTGCGCTATGGGCGTACGCGATCTGCGTCCCGGCCCGAATGGCGAAGCGCCTGAAATTTTCACCAACACGCCGATGGTCAAGAAGGCCCGCGAAGGCGTGATGGAATTCCTGCTCATCAACCACCCGCTGGATTGCCCGATCTGCGATCAGGGCGGCGAGTGCGATCTGCAGGATCAGGCTATGGCCTTCGGCACTGACGGTTCGCGCTATCGCGAGAACAAGCGTGCCGTTGAAAACAAATATATCGGCCCGCTCGTCAAGACGGTGATGACGCGCTGCATTCACTGCACGCGCTGCGTCCGCTTCACGACGGAAGTTGCGGGCATTTCCGAACTCGGCCTCATTGGCCGTGGCGAAGACGCTGAAATCACGACCTATCTCGAACGCGCCATGACCTCGGAATTGCAGGGCAATGTCATTGACCTTTGCCCGGTTGGCGCTTTGACCTCACGTCCTTATGCGTTTCAGGCGCGTCCGTGGGAACTGAACAAGACCGAAACCATCGACGTGATGGATGCGGTTGGTTCCAACATCCGCGTCGACACCCGTGGCCGTGAAGTGATGCGCGTCATGCCGCGCGTCAACGAAGCGGTGAACGAGGAGTGGATTTCCGACAAGACCCGCTTCATCTGGGATGGCCTGCGCACACAGCGTCTCGACCGCCCATATGTCCGCAAGGATGGCCGTCTGGTTGCGGCAACCTGGCCAGAAGCTTTTGCTGCGATTGCGGCCAGGGTCTCTGCAACGTCGGCTGAAAAGATCGGCGCAGTGGCTGGCGATCTGGCTTCGGTTGAAGAAATCTATGCGCTAAAGGGCCTGATGACCTCGCTCGGCTCTGCCAATATCGACAGCCGCCAGGACGGCGCTGCTCTCGATCCGGCTCTGGGACGCGCAAGTTATCTCTTTAACGCCTCGATCGAAGGCATTGAAAACGCTGATGCTTTGCTCATCATCGGTTCCAATCCCCGTATTGAGGCTGCTGTTCTGAACGCCCGCATCCGTAAGCGTCAGCGCATGGGGCATTTCCCGGTCGCACTGATCGGTGAACAGGCTGAACTGCGTTACAATTACGATTATCTGGGCGCTGGCGCTGAGACGCTCGCTGCCGTAGCTGCTGGCAAGAACCCATTCCGCGACGTTCTCGTCAAGGCTGAGCGTCCACTGATCATCATCGGTCAGGGCGCACTCACCGGTGAGAACGGTCGGGCAGTTCTGTCAACTGCCGCCAAGCTTGCGCAGGACGTCGGTGCGATCAAGGACGAGTGGAACGGCTTCTCCGTTCTGCACACCGCCGCTTCGCGCGTTGGCGCTCTGGACCTCGGCTTTGTGCCGGGTGAGGGCGGCAAGGCTGCTGGAGATATGCTTGGCCAATTGGATGTTGTGTTCCTGCTTGGTGCAGATGAACTCGACATGACCAAAAAGGGTTCGAGCTTCGTCGTTTACATCGGTACGCACGGCGATGCCGGTGCACACGCTGCCGACGTGATCCTGCCGGGCGCAGCCTACACGGAAAAGTCGGGCACTTGGCTCAACACCGAAGGACGTGTGCAGCTTGGCAGTCGCGCCGGTTTCGCACCGGGCGAGGCAAAGGAAGACTGGGCAATCCTGCGTGCTCTTTCCGACGCCCTCGGCAAGCGCTTGCCGTTCGATTCGTTGCAACAGCTTCGCTCCAAGCTCTATGCAGACTACCCGCATATGCTGGCTATCGACACCATTACCCCTGCTTCCGCCGACGATCTCGTCACGCTGGCAGCTAAGGCATCCAACCTGGGCGGCGGCGCTGCGTTCGTCTCCCCGGTCAAGGACTTCTATCTGACGAACCCAATCGCGCGCGCTTCCGCCGTTATGGCCGAATGCTCGGCGCTCGCGGCCGGCGGCTTCCAACAGGCAGCTGAGTAAGCGAGAGAGAGACGGAACAATGGAAGGAATTTTTGCAGCTTACGTCTTGCCCGCGCTTATCATAGCGCTGAAGTCGGTCGTTCTGCTCGTTGTATTGCTGATCGTCGTCGCATACCTGCTTTACGCAGATCGCAAGATCTGGGCAGCGGTACAGCTTCGTCGCGGTCCGAACGTTGTCGGACCCTGGGGTCTTTTCCAGGCCTTTGCCGACTTGTTGAAGTTCGTCTTCAAGGAGCCGATCATTCCGTCTGGCGCAAACAAGGGGGTCTTCCTCCTTGCGCCTTTCGTTTCTGCTGTTCTCGCAATGGCAACCTGGGCGGTCATTCCGGTCAATGAAGGCTGGGCAATCGCCAACATCAATGTCGGCATTCTCTATATCTTCGCCATTTCTTCGCTTGAAGTTTACGGCGTGATCATGGGCGGCTGGGCATCGAACTCGAAGTATCCGTTCCTTGGCGCTCTTCGTTCTGCTGCGCAGATGGTTTCCTATGAAGTCTCCATCGGCTTTGTGATTGTCACGGTTCTGCTGACGGTTGGCTCGCTCAACCTCACCGACATTGTGCTCTCGCAGAACACCGGTCTTGGAACCATGCTCGGTTTGCCTGCTTCGTTCCTCGACTGGAACTGGCTCTGCCTGTTCCCGATGTTCGTGATCTTCTTCATTTCGGCGCTTGCTGAAACGAACCGTCCGCCATTCGACCTGGTCGAAGCTGAATCGGAACTCGTGGCTGGTCACATGATCGAATACTCGTCCACGCCGTTCCTTCTGTTCTTCCTCGGCGAATATGTGGCGATCACGCTGATGTGCGCCCTGATGACGACGTTGTTCCTTGGCGGCTGGCTGCCTCCGGTGGACGTGTGGTTCCTCAACTGGGTTCCGGGCATCATCTGGTTCATGCTGAAGCTTTGCTTCTGCTTCTTCCTCTTCGCAATGGTGAAGGCTTTCGTTCCGCGTTATCGCTACGACCAACTGATGCGCCTTGGCTGGAAGGTGTTCCTGCCGATCTCGCTCTTCATGGTTGTCGCGACAGCGACGTTCCTCAAAGTCTTTGGTCTGGCGTAAGGAGTAATAAACATGGCTTCATTCGCTCAAGCAGCCAAATCGCTCCTGCTCAAGGAATTCGTCGGCGCGTTCTTTCTTTCCATGCGTCAGTTCTTCGCGCCGAAGGCGACGTTGAACTACCCGCATGAAAAGGGTCCGGTTTCTCCACGCTTTCGCGGAGAGCATGCACTGCGCCGTTATCCCAACGGCGAAGAACGCTGCATCGCCTGCAAGCTTTGCGAGGCGATCTGCCCGGCGCAGGCCATCACCATCGAGGCTGGACCGCGTCGCAATGACGGAACCCGCCGCACGGTGCGTTACGACATCGATATGGTGAAGTGCATCTATTGCGGTTTCTGCCAGGAAGCATGCCCGGTGGACGCCATCGTGGAAGGTCCGAATTTCGAGTTCGCGACTGAAACCCGCGAAGAACTTTATTATGACAAGGACAAGCTCCTTGCCAATGGCGACCGTTGGGAACGCGAAATCGCGCGAAATATCGCGATGGATGCGCCATATCGCTGATTGGTTTTGCTGAAACCCCGTTTCGGCATCCGGTTTGAGAAGCGGCAACATGAAGGGCGGCCCATCTTGTTGCTGGAATTTAAGTTTCGCGATTATTCGCGGCAAACAAAGACTAGAGCGAGCGAGGCAATAAGGCTTTGCTCACGGAAAGGTGTTGGGGGATCCCCATGCTGACAGGTATTGCGGCAGCGTTCTTCTATCTGTTCGCCTTCATCATGATCGCATCCGCGTTTATGGTGATCGCGGCACGCAACCCCGTGCATTCGGTGCTGTTTCTGATCCTCACATTCTTCAATGCGGCAGCTCTATTCCTGCTGACGGGGGCCGAGTTCCTCGCCATGATCCTGCTCGTTGTTTACGTCGGCGCAGTGGCGGTTCTCTTCCTCTTCGTCGTCATGATGCTGGATGTGGACTTTGCCGAACTGAAGCGCGGCGCGCTGCAATATGCGCCGGTCGGCGCTCTTGTCGGCCTTATCCTGCTCGGAGAGCTCATCTTCGTCTTTGCAAGCAATATGTTTGCGCCGAAGCTAGGGCAGGGTGCTGTGCCGATCCCGAATATCGCTGAGCGGACCAATACCGCTGCTCTCGGTGACATTCTCTACACCGACTACGTCTTCTACTTCCAGGTTGCCGGTCTTGTCCTTCTGGTTGCGATGATCGGCGCCATCGTTCTGACGCTACGGCACAAGCCGAATGTCAAGCGCCAGTCCATCCCGGCCCAGGTAGCTCGCACGCCGGAAACGGCGATCGAGATCAAGAAGGTCGAGACGGGCAAAGGCATCTGAGGATAAGCATATGGAAATCGGTATCTCCCATTATCTCACCGTTTCGGCCATCCTGTTCACGCTTGGCGTATTCGGCATCTTCCTGAACCGCAAGAACGTCATCGTTATCCTGATGTCGATCGAATTGATCCTTCTGTCGGTCAATCTCAATTTCGTGGCGTTCTCCAGCCAGCTCGGCGACATGGTCGGGCAGGTCTTCGCCCTTTTCGTTCTGACTGTTGCTGCTGCTGAAGCGGCGATTGGTCTGGCAATTCTCGTTGTTTTCTTCCGTAATCGCGGTTCCATCGCGGTGGAAGACGTCAATGTTATGAAAGGTTGACGGGCAAATGCTCTACTACGCGATCGTCTTCCTTCCGCTTCTCGGCTTCCTGATTGCCGGTCTTTTCGGCAATCAGATCGGAGCCAAGGCGAGCGAATACATCACTTCCGGTTTCATGGTCATCGTCGCGATCCTGTCCTGGGTCGTGTTCTTCCAGATTCCGCTCGGCCACGACGCGGAAACCGTCCGCATCCCGGTTCTTCACTGGGTGACGTCGGGCACGCTTTCCTTCGACTGGGCATTGCGCATCGATACGCTCACCGGCGTCATGCTGGTGGTGGTGAACTCGGTGTCGGCTCTGGTGCACATCTATTCCATTGGATATATGCACCACGATCCGCACCGTCCGCGCTTCTTCGCCTATCTGTCGCTCTTCACCTTCGCCATGCTCATGCTGGTCACGTCGGACAATCTGGTCCAGATGTTCTTCGGTTGGGAAGGCGTGGGTCTGGCTTCCTACCTCCTGATCGGGTTCTGGTTCCAGAAGCCTTCGGCCAATGCCGCCGCCATGAAGGCGTTCGTCGTCAACCGTGTTGGTGACTTCGGCTTCTTGCTCGGCATTTTCGGTGTGTTCGCGCTGTTCCAGTCTGTCGACTACAACACGATCTTCGCAGCCGCAGCCAATTATCTGCCGGCTGAAGGCGCTGCCGATGCCAATCAGGTCGTTCTGAACTTCCTCGGCTATCAGCTCGACAAGCAGAGCGCGATCACAATCACCTGCCTGCTGCTCTTCATGGGCGCGATGGGTAAGTCGGCGCAGTTCCTGCTGCACACCTGGCTTCCGGACGCCATGGAAGGCCCGACTCCGGTTTCGGCTCTCATTCACGCCGCTACCATGGTTACCGCAGGCGTGTTCATGGTCGCACGCATGTCACCGATCTTTGAATTGTCGCAGACCGCACTTCTGGTCGTGACAATCATCGGCGCCACCACTGCCTTCTTTGCGGCAACGGTTGCCCTCGTGCAGAATGACATCAAGCGCGTGATCGCATATTCGACCTGTTCGCAGCTCGGCTACATGTTTGCAGCGCTTGGTGTGGGTGCATACGGTGCCGCCGTATTCCACCTGTTCACCCATGCATTCTTCAAGGCGCTTCTGTTCCTTTGCGCCGGTTCGGTCATCCACGCCGTTTCGGAAGAACAGGACATGCGCCGTATGGGTGGCCTGCGCAAGCTTATCCCGATCACCTACTGGATGATGGTCATCGGTACGGTTGCCATTACCGGCCTCGGCATTCCGGGAACGGTTATCGGCACCGCCGGTTTCTTCTCCAAGGATGCGATCATCGAATCCGTCTTCGCTTCGCACAGCGCTGCCAGCGGCTACGCTTCGACGCTTCTCATCGTTGCTGCACTCTTCACCAGCTTCTATTCATGGCGTCTGATTTTCATGACCTTCCACGGCAAGCCCCGCGCTTCCGCCGAAGTCATGCATCACGTCCATGAATCGCCGGCGGTGATGTTCGTTCCGCTGCTGATCCTCGGTGTCGGCGCACTTTTCGCCGGTGTCGTGTTCAAGGAATTCTTTTTCGGTCACGAATACGCCGAGTTCTGGAAGGGCGCGCTGTTCACCTCGGCTGCCAACCAGATCCTTGAGGAATACCACCATGTTCCTCTGTGGGTTAAGCTGTCGCCGTTCATCTCGATGGTTCTCGGCTTCATCGTCGCCTGGATTTTCTACATCCGCTCGCCGGAAATGCCGAAGGCGCTGGCTGCCCGTCATCGGGGCCTCTACCAGTTCCTTCTCAACAAGTGGTACTTCGACGAGCTGTACGATTTCCTCTTCGTACGTCCGGCTCGCTGGCTTGGCCGCGTGTTCTGGAAGGGGGGCGACGGTTGGCTGATTGACGGCTTCGGCCCGGATGGCATCTCGGCTCGTGTGCTCGATGTTACCAACCGCGTCGTCAAGATGCAGTCCGGATACCTTTATCACTACGCATTCGCGATGCTGATCGGCGTCGCCGCGCTCGTCACTTGGATGATGCTCGGGAGCTCTTTCTGATGACCGACTGGCCAATTCTCTCAACGGTCACGTTTCTGCCGCTCGTCGGCGCGTTACTGATCCTTCTGATCAAGGACGACAGCGAAGCGGCGCGCCGCAATATCCGCAATGTCGCTTTGCTGACGACGATATTCGTCTTCATCCTGTCGCTTGTTGTCTGGGCAGGGTTCGACAATTCAAACCCGGGCTTCCAGATGGTCGAGCAAGTCGACTGGATGGGCAGCGGCATCAGCTACCACATGGGCGTGGACGGTATCTCCGTCCTGTTCGTGGTGCTTTCCGCTTTCCTTATGCCCTTCTGCATTCTCGCAAGCTGGGTTTCGGTTGAAAAGCGCGTCAAGGAATACATGATCGCTTTCCTTATTCTGGAAACGCTCATGATCGGCGTGTTCTGCGCGCTTGACCTGTTCCTGTTCTACGTGTTCTTCGAAGCAAGCCTTATTCCGATGTTCATCATCATCGGCGTGTGGGGCGGCAAGCGTCGCGTCTATGCGAGCTTGAAGTTCTTCCTCTATACGCTCTTGGGCTCCGTGCTGATGCTCATCGCCATCATGGCCATGTATTGGCAGGCTGGCACGATGAATATCGTCGAGCTTCTGAAGTATGACTTCCCCGCAAGTATGCAGACATGGCTATGGCTCGCCTTCTTCGCTTCCTTTGCGGTGAAGATGCCAATGTGGCCGGTCCATACCTGGTTGCCGGATGCGCACGTTGAAGCACCGACGGCGGGCTCGGTCATTCTGGCCGGTATTCTTCTGAAGCTGGGCGGCTACGGCTTCATACGCTTCTCGCTGCCGATGTTCCCGCTTGCCTCTGCCGACTTTGCACCTTTCATCTTCGCGCTGTCGGTCATCGCCATCATCTACACCTCGCTTGTCGCGATGGTGCAGGAAGACATGAAGAAGCTGATCGCCTATTCGTCGGTTGCGCACATGGCTTATGTGACCATGGGTATTTTCGCAGCCAATGAGCAGGGTATCCAGGGCGCAATCTTCCAGATGCTCTCGCACGGTATCGTTTCTGGCGCGCTCTTCCTCTGCGTCGGCGTAATCTATGACCGTATGCATACCCGCGAGATCGCAGCTTTCGGCGGTCTGGTGAACAATATGCCGAAATATGCGGTGGCCTTCCTCATCTTCACGATGGCGAATGTCGGCCTGCCGGGTACTTCGGGCTTCATCGGCGAGTTCCTGACGCTGTTCGGCGTGTTCCGGGTCAATACCTGGGTGGCGCTGTTCGCAACCACGGGCGTCATCCTCTCGGCGGCTTATGCGCTGTGGCTCTACCGCCAGGTGATCTTCGGCGCGCTGACCAAGGAAAGCCTGAAGGCGCTCCTCGATTTGAGCCCGCGTGAGAAGATCATTCTCTACCCGCTTGTGGCACTCACCATCTTCTTCGGTGTGTATCCGACCCCGGTCTTCAATGTGACTGCCGGTGCCGTGAACGCTCTGGTCCAACATTACGACGCAGCACTCGCGGGCACCGCGAGCGCCGTGCCGGCACAGTAAGAAATAAAGGCGTAGGTCATGCAGACTGATCTGATAGCTCATCTGACCCTTGCAGCACCGGAGGTTCTCCTTGCTGTCGGCGCCTTGGCACTGCTCATGATTGGCGTGTTCTCCGGCGAACGGGCGACCACGCTCGTCAACGGATTATCCGTCGCGGTGCTTATTGCGGCGCTGGCACTGGTCATCCTTTTCCCGACGAACGGCGCCGCATTCGGCGGAGCCATCGTCAATGACGGTTTCAGCCGCTTCATGAAAGTGCTGACGCTGATCGGCTCCATCGTGACGCTGATCATGTCGGTCGGTTTCGCCAAGGCGGAAAAGTTCGACAAGTTCGAATTCCCGGTCCTGATCGTGATTTCCACGCTCGGCATGCTGCTGATGGTTTCGGCCTCCAACATGCTGTCGCTCTATCTCGGCCTCGAACTGCAATCGCTGGCGCTCTATGTTCTGGCGGCGTTCAACCGCGATAGCGTCCGTTCGACGGAAGCTGGCTTGAAATACTTTGTTCTCGGTTCGCTTTCTTCGGGCATGCTGCTTTACGGCATCTCGCTCGTCTACGGTTACACCGGCCATATCGGCTTCACTGAAATCGCACAGGCCATCTCCGGTGGTCAGCGTGAACTCGGTCTGGTGTTCGGTCTCGTCTTCATTCTGGCCGGTCTGGCATTCAAGATTTCTGCAGTCCCATTCCACATGTGGACGCCGGACGTCTATGAAGGCGCGCCGACCCCAGTAACGGCATTCTTCGCTGCCGCTCCGAAGATGGCCGCCATGGCGCTTATCATCCGCGTCGTGTCGGAAGCCTTTGCTCCGGTCACCCATGACTGGCAGCAGGTGGTGATCTTCATCGCTCTGGCGTCGATGATCCTCGGTGCCTTTGCCGCTATCGGCCAGCGCAATATCAAGCGTCTGATGGCTTATTCCTCGATAAGCCATATGGGTTATGCGCTTGTTGGTCTGGCCGCCGGAACGGTGATCGGCGTGAAGGGCGTGATGATCTACATGGCGATTTATCTTGCCATGACGCTCGGCACCTTTGCATTCATTCTCGCCATGCGCACCAAGGACGGCAATGTTGAGAGCATTGAGGATCTGGCAGGTCTTTCCCGCACCAATCCGGTGCTGGCAACGATCATGACCATCTTCCTGTTCTCCCTCGCTGGAATCCCGCCGCTCGCTGGCTTCTTCGGCAAGTGGTACACCTTCCTGGCTGCCGTTGAAGCGGGGCTCTATCCGCTTGCCATCATCGGCATCGTGGCTTCGGTCGTGGGCGCCTTCTACTACCTGCGCATGATCAAGATCATGTGGTTCGACGAGCCGACGGGTGGTTTCGTTCCTGTCGCCGGCGAGCTTCGCCTTGTGCTTGGTGTGACGGGTGCCTTCGTACTCTTCTACGTCTTCCTTGCCGGTCCGATTGGTGGATTCGCCGAAGCAGCGGCCAAGACGTTCTTCTAATCAAAGCTATAGGCGGAAGCTGGGATGAGTTTTGCGCTTTCGCCTGTGGCAGCAAATGAAGGTTACCGTCTCGAAATTTTCGAGACGGTAGGTTCCACCAATGCAGTTGCCCTGGAACGGGCAGCTAGCGGTGATCCGGGCAAGCTTTGGCTTGTTACGAAGAGACAGGAAAGCGGTCGTGGAAGACGAGGCCGTGCTTGGTCTACGCCCGAGGGCAATCTCGCCTCCACGCTTCTTCTCGTTGAATCCTATGAAATGAAGACGGCGGCAACGCTTGGGTTTGTTGCAGGTTTATCGCTTGCGGATGCCCTTGACGCGGTGTTCGCTGCAGCCGGTCCTGCTTCTCCGCCGACAATAGGCCTTAAATGGCCGAACGATGTTCTGCTCAACGGCGCCAAACTCACCGGCATCCTGCTTGAATCTTCCATTCTGGCGAAGGATTTGTTCGCCATTGCTATTGGTATCGGGACCAATGTGGTCGCCTTCCCGGATGATCTGCCTTATCCGGCAACCTCATTGCGGGCGCTCGGCAGTAAATGCGATGCCGAGATGTTGTTCGCTGCCCTGTCTGATGCCTGGTCGATCAACTATCGCGTCTGGAACGAGGGGCGCGGCCTTGACGATATTCGCAAGCGCTGGCTACAACGCGCCCACGGTCTTGGCCAGCACGTTACCATGCAAGTGGAAGGCCGCATTATCGAAGGTCGTTTTGAGACGATCGACGAGATGTGCCGTTTTGTTATTCGCGAAGATGAAGGTCCGCGGGTTGCAGTAACGGCTGGCGATGTCTATTTCGGAACTGCCGCTACAATACGCAAATAATTGCTTTGTTTGTCTTGATAGGGTTGCAACAGGACAAGTTTAGGTCCAGTTGATGCCGCAAGGCTGGATTAATCACAGAGGAAATTTCATGGCCCGATCCAATACTTCGGAACTCGTCTTTCTGCCGCTCGGCGGCGTAGGCGAAATCGGCATGAATTTGGCTATGTACGGCTTCGGTCCTGCGGACAACCGTGAGTGGCTGGTTGTAGATATGGGCGTGAGCTTTGCGGGGCCGGAACAGCCGGGCGCCGATCTCATCCTGCCGGATATTCGCTATCTCGAAGCTGAAAAGCACAATCTGCGCGGCATCGTTATCACGCACGCGCATGAAGATCATTTTGGTGCCTTGCTCGATTTGTGGCCGCGCTTGAAGGTTCCAGTCTATGCGACGCCATTTACTGCTGGCCTGCTCGAAACCAAGCGGCAGTCGGAGCACGGTGCACCTGAAATTCCGATCACGATTTACAAGGCAGGCGAGAAGTTTGAAATTGGCCCCTTCAAGGTCGAGGCTGTCGCGGTAACACACTCAATTCCCGAGCCGGTTTCGCTGGCTATTACGACACCGCTCGGCACGGTCGTGCACACGGGCGACTGGAAGATGGACCCGGAACCATCGCTGGGGCCGGTTATTGATGAGGCGCGTTTCCGTGCCATCGGCGATGCGGGTGTTCTGGCACTGATCTGTGACTCCACCAATGCTTTGCGCGAGGGCGAATCTCCTTCGGAGCGCCAGGTAGGTGAAAGCCTGCGCGAGTTGATTGAGAATGCGCGTGGCCGCGTGGCCATCACAACCTTTTCTTCTAATGTCGGTCGTATCCGGTCGATTACAGAAGCAGCGCGTGACGCTGGCCGCCAGGTACTGGTGGTTGGGCGTTCGATGAAACGCGCGATCTCTGTCGCAACCGAACTTGGCTATATGGAAGGCTTGCCGGAATATCTTAGCGAAGAGGATTACGGCTATATTCCGCGCGAAAACGTGGTGATGATCCTCACCGGTAGCCAGGGTGAATCGCGTGCGGCACTCGCCAAGCTGGCACGTGACGAGATGCGCAGTCTTGCCCTTTCTCCGGGCGATACGGTGATCTACTCATCGCGCGCCATTCCGGGCAATGAAAAATCCATTCTCGATATCAAGAACCGCCTGATCGATCGCGGCATCAAGATTATCGGGGATGAGGATGCATTGGTCCATGTGTCGGGTCATCCGCGGCGCAGCGAATTGCGCCGCATGTATTCCTGGGTTCGGCCACAGATTCTGGTGCCGGTGCATGGTGAAGCCGCTCATCTGGTGGCCCAAGGGTCGCTTGGCGCGATGGAGGGCATCAAGCAGGTCGCGCAGGTGCGTGATGGCGACATGCTGCGTCTGGCGCCCGGCAAAGCTGAGATCATCGACGAGGCGCCGGTTGGCCGCATCTACAAGGATGGGAAACTGATCGGTGACGAGGAAGAGATCGGCATGGTCGAGCGCCGCAAGCTTGCCTATGTCGGCCATGTCGCTGTTTCGGTGTTGCTGGACCGCGAACACAAGATCATCGATGAGCCTGATCTCGTGACTTTCGGTGTGCCGGAAGAAAACGCGCAGGGTGACCTGTTGGAAGACATTCTGCTGGATGCGGCCATCGAGGCCATCGACAGCATTCCGCGCGTTCGCCGCAAGGATATCGAGATCGTTCGGGAATCCGTTCGCCGTGCTGTTCGCGCTGCGGCAAATGAAGCATGGGGCAAAAAGCCGGTGGTGACCGTATTCGTGAATAGGATACGTTAGTTCCACAAACTTGCAAAATGACCGGCCTGGGAGGTGCTGATGCTCGAACGCTTGAACCACGTTGCGATTGCCGTACCGGATATTGATGCCGCGGCAGCGCTTTATCGCGGCAAACTCGGCGCGAAGGTCACCGAGCCGCTGGCATTGCCTGAACATGGCGTAACCGTGGTTTTCATCGACGTCGGCAACACCAAGATCGAATTACTGGAACCGTTGGGCGAGGGGTCTCCTATCTCGGCTTTTCTGGAAAAGAACCCGTCCGGTGGGATGCACCATCTGTGTTACGAGGTCACGGATATTATTGCCGCTCGCGATCGGCTTAAGGCGGAAGGCGCGCGTATCCTTGGGGATGGCGAGCCAAAGACCGGTGCTCATGGCAAGCCGGTGTTGTTCCTGCACCCCAAGGATTTCAACGGTACGCTGATAGAACTGGAAGAGGTGTAATCATGTCTCTGGTTTCGGGAATCGCGATTTATTTCATCATCTGGTGGACGACGCTGTTCGCTCTCCTGCCTGTTGGTTTGCGCACGCAGGCAGAAGAAAACGAAGTGACTTTGGGCACCGTGGCCAGCGCGCCGGCCAAGCCGCGCATCGGCCGGGCCTTTTTACGGACAACCATCGTCGCAACACTAATCTTCCTGCTCTATTACTATATGACGCAGATCAGAGGTTTCGGCCTTGATAATATTCCGCACTTCTTCCCGGACCTGACCTGAAAGCCGGTGCGCATTCTGGTTTGAAATGAAAGGCCTGCCTAAAAAATAGGCGGGTCTTTATTTGTTTAAAGAAAAGTGGACGCGACTATCATGGGTTGTGTTGGGTACTGAGCCACTCCGCATGACGTATTGAACTTTCGACGCACGCAACCTGTTATCATGTCTGACGCTGATCCGATCGTGTATGCACTATTCTTCAAATAAATCGATTTATACTTAAGTGAAACTCACTATCTGGATGGCTGCAGGGGCATTGGGATAAATCCCACAGAATCAATGTGTTATTGAGGTGTACAAAATAGGAGTGCTGCGGAAAGCGGGGAGATTGTGCAAGTCCAAAAAAAAAGCAAGGCTTTCGCCTTGCTAATCAAATACGCGTTCGACCCGTTTCCATTTGACTGGCGGCTGCGAAAGTCGCGCCTGGATCCATCCTCCCAAGACTTTGACCGCGTGTAACCAACGGTTTTATTCCGTTGTTGCTCTTATGATGAAAAAAATAGCGAACTGCACAGCTTTTGTCACGAAAAATCTTCTGCAACGTCATATTTCTTTCGTAATTTCTCCTCGGTGAGCGTGATATATCTGTAATATATTGAAATTGAATGTGAATCTGGAGAGCGTATTCTCCGTCTCTGGTTCTTTCGGCAAGCTATTATGGTTGTGGATGGGGAAATCCGCTGTCGCGAAAGCTTTTCGGGGCGGGTTTCCAACCGGTGTATAACCCGGTAAGAAACCGACGAATATGCTTAATTTTTGCCTGATTCTTGAAGCACTCAGGCAGTCCCTCTTGATTGGTGGTTATGATGCGTCTGTCGCGGTATTTTTTGCCTATTCTGAAGGAAAACCCCAAGGAAGCGGAAATCGTCTCCCACAGGCTGATGCTGCGTTCGGGCATGATCCGTCAACAGTCGGCGGGCATCTATGCCTGGCTGCCGCTCGGTCTCAAGGTTCTCAACAAGGTTTGCGATATCATTCGCGAAGAGCAGAACCGCGCAGGTGCCAATGAAATTCTGATGCCGACCATCCAGTCCGCCGATCTTTGGCGCGAAAGCGGTCGTTATGATGCCTATGGCAAGGAAATGCTGCGCATTCAGGACCGTCAGGAGCGCGATATGCTCTTCGGTCCGACCAACGAGGAAATGGTCACAGACATTTTCCGCTCGTATGTGCGCTCCTATAAGGATCTGCCGCTCAACCTCTACCACATTCAGTGGAAGTTCCGCGACGAGGTGCGCCCACGTTTCGGCGTTATGCGTTCGCGCGAGTTCCTGATGAAAGATGCTTATTCGTTCGACCTCGACTATGAGGGCGCGAAAATGGCCTACTACCGCATGTTCGTGTCTTACCTGCGCACCTTTGCGCGTGTTGGCCTGCAGGCTATCCCGATGCGCGCCGATACGGGGCCGATTGGTGGTGATCTTAGCCACGAATTCATTATTCTGGCCGAAACCGGCGAGAGCCAGGTTTTCTGCGACAAGGCCTATCTGGATCTTGCCGTGCCGGGTGCGGACACCGATTTCCGCAACGATGCACAGTTGACCGATATCGTTAACCGCTGGACGGCGCCTTATGCGGCGACCGACGAAATGCACGATGAGGCCGACTGGGCCAAGGTCAAGCCGGAGGATCAGGTTTCGGCACGCGGTATTGAAGTCGGTCACATCTTCCATTTCGGTACGAAATATTCCGAACCGATGGGCGCGAAAGTGCAGGGCCCGGATGGCAAGGAACATCTGGTTTCCATGGGTTCCTATGGCATCGGTCCGTCGCGCCTCGTCGCGGCAGCCATCGAAGCCTTCCACGACGATGCGGGCATTATCTGGCCAAAGGCCATCGCGCCGTTCGGTGCCGGGATAGTCAACATGAAGCCGGGCGACGAAGGCTGCGACAGCGTAAGCGAGAAGATCTATGAAGCGCTGACCAAGGCAGGTGTCGATCCTCTGCTCGACGACACGGATGATCGTCCGGGCGCGAAATTTGCCACGATGGACCTGATCGGCCTGCCGACGCAGGTGATCGTCGGACCACGCGGCGTTGCCGCCGGTGAAGTCGAAATCAAGGATCGCAAGACTGGTGAGCGCCAGAACCTGAGCGTTGAAGCCGCAATCAATCTGTTGACGGCAGACGCATGAGCAGCGCGGCGGCAGCAAAATCCGGGGATCAGGCAAAGGGTGCTCAAAAGGCACCGAAGTCAGGTCCATTCTCGGCTTATGAGCGGATGATCGCGTGGCGGTATCTGCGAGCGCGCCGCCGCGAGACATTCATCTCGGTGATTGCCGGGTTTTCTTTCACTGGCATCATGCTGGGCGTGGCGACCCTTATCATCGTCATGGCGGTGATGAATGGTTTTCGCGCCGAGCTTCTTTCGCGGATTCTTGGCATCAACGGCCATCTCATCATGCAGCCGATCGATCGTCCGCTGGATGATTATGCCGATCTTATCAAGCGGATCGACGGAATTTCCGGCATCAAGTTCGCCATTCCCGTGGTGGAAGGGCAGGCGCTTGTTCAAGGAAATATCGGCGCGGGCACAGGTGCATTGGTGCGTGGCCTGCGTGAAGAGGATCTCGACAAGCTCAAGCTCGTCTCCGGGAACATCCGTCAGGGCACGCTTAAAGGTTTTGACCAGAGTGGCGGTGTCGCCATCGGAACCCGTATGGCGGAAAATCTAGGCCTTTCCATAGGTGATACGCTGCGGGTGATTTCGCCGGATGGAGATGTGACCCCGTTTGGCGTCAATCCGCGTGTGAAGGCCTATCCGATTGTCGCGATCTTCGAGATCGGCATGTCGGAATACGACTCGTCAATTGTCATGATGCCGCTTTCCGAGGCACAGCTTTTCTTCAATCAGGAAGGCAAGGTGCAGTCGCTTGAAATCTTCGTCGATAATCCTGACAAGGTCGACGCGATGCGCGCGCCTGTGGAAGAGGCTGCTGGACGCCAGCTCTCGCTTGTTGATTGGCGTCAGCGTAACCAGACGTTCTTCTCGGCGCTGGAAGTCGAGCGCAATGTAATGTTCATGATCCTGACTCTGATCGTTCTCGTGGCGGCGCTGAACATCATTTCCGGCCTCATCATGCTGGTGAAGGACAAGGGACATGACATAGCGATCCTGCGAACTATGGGCGCGACCCGTGGGGCAGTGATGCGCATATTCCTGATGACGGGCGCCGCCATCGGCGTCACTGGCACTATAGCCGGTGTTATTCTTGGTGTTGTCGTCTGCCTCAATGTCGAGCGTCTACGGGAGTTCTTCTCGTGGTTGTCGGGAACAACTCTCTTCAATCCGGAACTTTATTTCCTGAGCCAGTTGCCTGCGAAGATGGACCCTGGCGAAACGATTTCCGTTATCGTCATGGCTCTGGTGCTGTCTTTCATTGCCACCATTTTCCCGGCCTGGCGCGCTGCCAAGCTCGATCCGGTCGAAGCATTGAGGTACGAATAATGGCGGCAGAAATCATCATGCGGCTGGAGCGTGTCAGCCGCGCCTATAAAGAAGTCGACCGCGAACTGGTCATTCTGAAGGATGCCGATTTCACGCTTCGTCGCGGCGAAATGGTTGCGCTCGTTGCGCCATCGGGCGCAGGCAAGTCGACTTTGCTGCACACGGCAGGTCTCCTTGAACGTCCCGACCATGGGGATGTTTTTCTAGACGGGCGCTCTTGCAGCAAGCTTTCTGACGATGAGCGCACGGCAGTGCGCCGCAACGACGTCGGTTTCGTCTATCAGTTTCACCATCTCCTGCCGGAATTTTCCGCGCTGGAGAATGTGATGATGCCGCAGATGATACGCGGGTTGTCCAAGAAAGCCGCAGCGGAGCGTGCGCAGCAGCTTCTTGAATATATGAAGATCGGCAAGCGCGCTTCGCATCGCCCGTCTGAACTTTCCGGCGGCGAGCAGCAGCGTGTGGCCATCGCGCGGGCGGTTGCCAATGCGCCGCTCGTTCTTCTGGCGGACGAGCCGACCGGCAATCTCGATCCGACTACATCGTCTTACGTCTTCGGCGCTCTGGAAGCCCTTGTGCGTCAGTCGGGGCTTGCAGCCTTGATTGCCACCCACAATCACGAGCTCGCCCGCCGCATGGATCGTCGCGTGACGTTGAGGGACGGCAAGGTCGTAGACCTTTAAGGACCATCGGTCCAAACGCCAGCCTAATCATTTTCCAAACTTTTGAAGCCACAGGCGGATCGCATCGCCTGTGGCTCTATATTTATTATTCATAAACCATAAAGTAACTGGCGGCTCAAACAGGGTGTTGACTTCGGAACAAAAATAGAACAAAAAACAAACAGACGTGAACAAAGAGGAGTTTTCCACATGACCGATCTCGTCCACGACGTTTTGTCATTCGTCTCCGTCAGCCTGTTTGTTGCAACTTTCGCCATCTGGGTCAGTGCGATCTGAAATGACTGGGAGGGTTCTTCTGTGAACCTTTGGAATACCGGCGACGGTCTTACTGGACATCGCCGGAGCATTCCCCGAAACTGAAAGCCTCAAGCGACAGAGTCGCTTGCGACCGGAACCATTTCATTTGGCGGTCGCATCAACCGGGTGTATTTCACTCGCGTTGATCCAGTTTGATCGGGGTATAGAGAATGAGTGACGCAGCAGCAGGCAATGCAGCAAATGGCGGTGCTTTGACGCCAGGTTTTGTGCATCTGCGGGTACACTCGGCCTATTCCTTGCTGGAAGGCGCATTGCCGCTCGGCAAGATCATCAAGCAGGCGATTGCCGACGATGCGCCGGCTATCGCTGTCACAGACACCAACAATCTGTTTGGTGCTCTCGAGTTTGCGCAGAAGGCATCGAAAGATGGGTTGCAACCCATCATCGGTTGTCAGGTCGATGTTGCCTTCGGCGATCACAACGATAACGGCCGCAGCGCCAATCGTCGGGTCGCGCTTGACCTTGCTCCAATCGTGCTGCTCGCGGCAACGGAAGAGGGCTATGCGAATATCGTGCGGCTTGTCAGTCGCGCATTTCTGGAAACACCGGCAGGTGATCCGGTGCATGTTGAAGCGGGCTGGCTGCCGCCATTGTCGAAAGACGTCATTGTTCTTTCCGGCGGCGCACTGGGACCAATCGGTCGCGCCTTTGCCGCTGATCGCCCCGACAGGGCAGAGGCGCGGCTCGCTTTCCTGCGGGAAGCTTTCGGTGACAGGCTTTATGTCGAATTGCAGCGTCAGGCAGGCTACGACCGTGCGCTGGAAGCAAAAACGGTTGCGCTTGCCTATGAGATGGATTTGCCTCTCGTGGCCACCAATGAGGCCTTCTTTCTCAAGGCGGAAGATTTTGAAGCCCACGATGCGCTTCTTGCCATTGCGGAAGGTCAGATTCTCTCAAATGATGACCGCCGCCGTCTGACGCCGGACCATCATCTAAAAAGCCGGGCGGAAATGACCGCGCTTTTTGCCGATCTGCCGGAAGCGCTCGATAATACGGTCGAAATTGCGGAGCGTTGCAGTTGGTACACGCAGACCCGCAAGCCGATCCTGCCTCGCTTTACCGGCGAATCCGATGATCCGGAGGCTGCCGTTCAGGAAGAAGCCGATGAGCTTGCCCGGCAGGCGCGCGAAGGCCTGAAGATGCGCCTGGAGACCATCGGTCTCGCCGAAGGCTACACGGCAGAACAATATGCTGAACGCCTCGAATATGAGATCGGCATCATCACGCGCATGAAGTTTCCCGGCTACTTCCTGATCGTTGCGGACTTTATCAAATGGGCCAAAGCCCATGGCATTCCGGTGGGGCCGGGCCGTGGCTCGGGCGCCGGTTCGCTTGTCGCATATGCGCTGACAATTACCGACGTCGATCCTTTGCGCTTCTCGCTGCTTTTTGAACGCTTCCTGAACCCTGATCGCGTTTCGATGCCCGACTTTGATATCGACTTCTGCCAGGACCGCCGTGAAGAGGTGATCCGCTATGTGCAGGGCAAGTACGGGCGCGATCAGGTTGCGCAGATCATAACGTTTGGAACCCTTCAGGCGCGCGCCGTGCTGCGCGATGTGGGCCGTGTTCTGGAGATGCCTTACGGGCAGGTTGACCGTCTTTGCAAGCTGGTGCCGCAGAACCCGGCCAATCCGGTTTCACTGGCACAGGCCATCGAAACCGAGCCGAAGATCAATGAGGAACGCGAGAAAGAGCCGGTCGTCGGGCGGCTTCTCGATATGGCGCTCAAGCTCGAAGGGCTTTATCGTCACGCCTCGACCCACGCCGCCGGTATCGTGATCGGTGACCGTCCGTTGTCGGAATTGGTTCCGATGTATCGCGATCCGCGTTCCGACATGCCGGTCACCCAGTTCAACATGAAATGGGTCGAGCAGGCGGGACTGGTCAAGTTCGATTTTCTTGGTCTCAAGACGCTGACCGTTCTTGAAACAGCGGTCAAACTTGTGGCGCGCAAGGGCGTTGAAATCGATCTGTCCCACGTGCCGCTCGACGATGAACTGACCTATGAAATGCTGTCGCGTGGCGAAACCGTCGGCGTGTTCCAGGTTGAAAGTGCGGGCATGCGTAAGGCGCTGCTCGGCATGCGCCCGGACCGGATCGAAGACATTATTGCGCTTGTGGCGCTCTATCGTCCCGGCCCGATGGAGAATATCCCAACCTATAATGCACGTAAGAATGGCGAGGAGGAGATCGCTTCCATTCACCCGAAGATCGATCACCTGATCAAGGAAACGCAGGGCGTTATCGTTTATCAGGAACAGGTGATGCAGATCGCGCAGGTCCTTTCCGGCTATTCGCTCGGCGAAGCCGACCTTCTGCGCCGCGCCATGGGCAAGAAAATCCGCGAGGAAATGGACAAGCAGCGCGTCCGTTTCGTGGAGGGTGCGATTGAAGGCGGCGTCGACAAGGCGCAGGCCAACATGATCTTCGATCTGCTTGCCAAGTTCGCTGACTACGGCTTCAACAAGTCGCACGCCGCCGCCTACGCTATCGTCTCCTACCAGACGGCCTATATGAAGGCGCATTATCCAGTCGAGTTCATCGCCGCGTCGATGACCTACGATATGTCGAACACCGACAAGCTCAATGATTTCCGTCGCGAAGCGAACCGTCTTGGTATTGAGGTCGTCCCGCCTTCGGTGATGACTTCCTTCCGCGCATTCGAAGTCGGCGAGAAAAAGATTTTCTATTCGCTTGCCGCCATCAAGGGCGTGGGCGAGGCAGCGGTTGATCATATTGTCGATGTAAGGGCCGAAAAGCCTTTTGAAAGCCTTGAAGATTTTTGCGAGCGGGTTGATCCGCGCATCGTCAACCGGCGTGTGCTGGAAAGCCTCATCAATGCCGGGGCAATGGATTGTTTCGGTCGTGAGCGCCCGGCCATGAGTGCGGGCATGGACCGTATCATGGGCTTTGCCCAGCGCACCCAGGAGAATGCCGCAAGTGGTCAGTCCGATATTTTCGGCCTGTCAGGTGCGCCAAAGGAAAAGCTTATCCTGCCGCAGGCGGCGCCGTGGCTGCCATCGGAAATGCTGCATCGAGAGTTTCAAGCGGTCGGCTTCTATCTGTCGGCGCATCCGCTCGATGAATATCGTGACGTGCTGAACCGCATGCGTGTTCAAAGCTGGGCGGATTTTTCCGCAGCCGTGAAGCGCGGTGCCAATGCCGGTCGTCTGGCTGGAACCGTGACCGCTCGCCAGGAGCGCAAAACCCGCACCGGTAATAAAATGGGCATTGTGCAGCTCTCGGATGCCAGCGGCCAGTTCGAAGCAGTCCTGTTTTCCGAAGGGCTCGCGCAGTATCGTGATCTTCTGGAAAGCGGCAAATCGGTGGTGATCACTGTTCAGGCCGAAGATCGCCCCGAAGGTATAGGTTTGCGTATCCAGACGGTGCAGTCGCTTGAAGACGAGGCCTGTCGCATGCAGAAGGCGATGCGACTTTACTTGCGCTCGGCCGATGCGGTTCGGCATATCGCACCGCATTTCAACACGCGCGGCGACGGGCAGGTCAGCCTCATCGTCATCAAGGATAACGGTCAGCGGGAAGTCGAGATTGAGCTGCCGCATCGCTATCGGGTCAGTCCGCAGATCGCCAGCGCCATGAAATCCATTCAGGGCGTTGTGGACGTAGAGCTGGTTTAGAGCGCCGATCTGATTGGGTCAGATCGTCGCTCTCACTATTGGTTTTAACGCGCATCCCGAACACCGTTTCACACTGTTCGGGATGCGCTCTACGATAATTGAGGCAAAGCAGGGACATGCCTATTTTGCCCTCCTTTTTGCTCGAAAATCGGTGGCGATGTGGTTGTTTCACCGCCGAATTTTGTGTCGAGCACCTGTCAAAAATAGGTCGTTTTTGTGATTGTTATCAGTAGGCGGCTGTGAAACGCTTGCGAATGTGCTGGCCTTTTTCTGCCTCGTCCAGAATTGCAACAGCCAGATCGGCAACTGAAATCTTGCTTTCACCCTTGGCGTCGAAAACGGGTTCGTCGCCGCCAAGACGGTATTTTCCGGTGCGTTCGCCCGGCTGAAGAATGATCGCCGGTGACACAAACGACCATTCCAATTCCTTCTCGCCGCGCAAGTCTTCGAGCGCCTGGCGGGCACCAAGCGCACCTTCTTTCCATTCGGCAGGGAATTCAGGCGAGTCGACCAACTGGTTCCCGTCGATCGAAAGGCTGCCGGCGCCGCCCACTGCTATAAGACGCTTTACGCCTGCCTTTTTGGTGGCTTCGGTGATGGAGCGGCTGCCATTGATGTGGTTTTCGCGGATGTTCTTGTCGGCCCAGCCTGGATTGTAGGCAGAGATTACAATGTCATGCCCCACGAGCTGACTTGCGAGTGCTTCAGTATCGAACACGTCAGCCTTTACCGGCGTCACATGAGGAAGTTTTTCGACTTTCTCCGGGTGGCGAACAAGCGCTGTAATCCGGTCGCCGCGGGCAGCGGCTTCCTTGAGGATTGCAGCGCCCACAAAGCCTGTTGCGCCGATCAGTGCGATCTTAGTCATGGCATTCTCCTATTCAACCTTCTCGTATCGAACGAATTAAGGTATGTTTCATAATCAGGTTATTTCTGATAACTACATATGTGGTGCCATCGTGCTTGTGAAGAACGCACTTTTACATGAGCAGGATACATGGAAGTAACCGCTATAAAAGCAAGCTTCAGAGCGGCTCCAGCGGATACGGTACCGTAGGATCGCTCTCGCTGCTTGTTTCAGGCATTACCCGGCAAACGCTTGTCCTGGAGAAAAAGATGACAATACCGACACGTCCAGATGGCAAGACGCCGTTGCTTTCCTCGACACCTGCTTTCAAAACCGATGAGGACGGCGCCTGTCCGATCCGCGAAGTACTGGACCGAGTGGGGGACACGTGGAGTATTCTTGTTATTTTCAATCTTCAGGAAGGCTCCATGCGTTTCAATGCGTTACGACGAACGATTGAGGGTATTTCTCAACGTATGCTGACCGTTACGCTGCGGTCGCTGGAACGGGATGGCCTCGTGTCTCGGCATGTTCGCCCGACATCTCCGCCGGAGGTGGAATATTCTCTCACCGAACTTGGACATTCTCTGGCGGTGCCGATTGATGTGCTGGGGCAATGGGCCGTCAGGAATCGCGATTTGCTTCGCGACGCGCGATCACGTTTTGATGGAGGCGTCGAATAGAAAGGAACCGGCGTCACTCCATTTGCGTTTGGCTTTCAAACAGGAGAAAGTCTGATGCCCGCAAAATCCCAGGCTCAACAGAAGGCCGCCGGTGCTGCACTTGCTGCCAAGCGCGGTGAAATCAAGAAAAGCGAACTCTTCGGTGCGTCGAAGGAAATGTTTGAATCGATGACCGAGAAGGAACTGGAAGAGTTTGCCGAAACCAAGCGCAAAGGCTTGCCGGAACACGTAGACGACAAGAAAAAACACTGAACGGAATTGGCGAGTGCCAGATGGCACTCGCCGCAAATAACAAAACGATTACTTGCTCGCTTTGTTTGGCTTAAGCTCGATTGCTTTCAGTTTGCCGCTGGTGATACCGCAGCGCAACGTGATACTGTCCCACTTCGCGGAAGCACCCTTGGCGCGTGCTTCTCCGGGGACCGAGATAACAGCGGAAACCTTGCGCGGGTCATTTGTGCTGAATTTTGAAGATTTATCATTGGTTTCAGCCGAAGAAATATCATCCTTGGTGAAGCCGAGACGGTCATACTTCTTGCTTTTCTTCACGTAATCATAGGCGCTGGCAATGCAGTCAGCGACTTGCGGAGCCGCCTGCTGATCTTTCACCAATGTCTGGTAATTGCCCGTAAAATCCTTCGTTCTTTTCGGAACTGCATCGGCATGGGCTGCGGCGGAAAAGCCAAGCGCGAAAATTGCGGAAACAATAAATTTGGTCGATTTCATGCCCAATGTCCTTCTGGAAACCGTCACTCGCAAACGAGAGACGGGATTGAATCGATAATGAAATAGAGACTACTGACGTGATTCTGATTTTTTTATGAATTTCCAACGCTTACGACGATATCCTACTGGCAGATACGTGCAAGACAGGATTTGCCGTGACACCCCTGATCGAGGTGCATGTTGGTGCGATGGGCTGCATCGCCTTCCGGGCCGATGACCGTCATAAAAAGCTTGCAGCTTGCGCTATGTACTGCGCGCCAGAAGGCCTTTTCCTTGTCGGAGCCGTTCCATCCGCTTTCAAGTTCCGTCTTGCTGCCGTCCGAAAACTTGAACGACATGATGTCGAGCGCATTGGCAAAAGCATGTTCGGACACCCGTCCTGTGGAAGCGCCGTTGACCTTCCGGCACTGGTAATCCGAGCCGGTGCCGATTTCCGAGATATTCAAATCCGGACCGTAAACATCCTTGGCGGCTTTGGTTACCTCGCTGCTCCATTCAGCCAGCGTGACAGCCATGGCGCAATTTGTAGTGACGGCATTGGCGAATTTCAAAGGATTGTCCTTGCCAATGGCGGATAGGGACAAAGGAGAGTGGGCGCCGCATTGCTCGCCATCCTCGATCGGAGGTAGCAGCTTGCCCGTAACATCGCCGGAGATCAGTGCCGGGCAGGATACCTGATAGACACGCTCGTCCTTTTCCGGCTTTGGCGGTTCTGCCTCTGTCGGAGTGGAAGGGCCAGGCTTGGCCAGCGGTTGCTTTTCGGGCTCTGCTTCCGGCTTTGCCGTTGGAACGGGTGGAGTTTCCGGTTGCGGAGCCTTGTTTTCGGTATCCTCCGGGCGCGGAGCAGGCATCGGAACGGGGATTGTGAGGCCGGGAACGGGTTTACTCTCGGCGTTTGCCGGGACAGGTTCCCGCTGTTTTGTTGTCTGCTGTTTCGGAGCCGGTTTCTTCTGGCTGCGCTTTGCCGCCGGGCGTTTACGATGTTTTTTTGCCTTTTGGGCGTCCTGCTTCAGAATGTGTTCGATGAAAGTTTGCGCCTGTGCCTCATCGGAATCGATGCCGGAAAAACACGGCGTCGCGACAAGGCTGAGCGTAATCAGAGTGGTGAATGCACCCTTGCCGGGCAGGAAAAAAGACAAAGCCATTGACGCCTCATGAATAGCAGTTCCGTCATGCCCAATGTTGAGACACGCCATGGCGTTCCTTCACGCTTGATGGCAGGTCGTAGCAAATGGTAGGGAACAGACCTTGCGGGCCAGTATTTCAGGCTTTTTCGGCTGCTGGCGCTTGACAAGACAACGGCTGCATGACTAAAAGCCGCCCATCGCTGGTGCGTTTCGTGCCGGCGTTTCATTTGACGTGTCCCGTGGATGAAGATTGCGCTCGCGCGCTTCATCCTGTCAGTCTTCCGAAAGGAGGGCAGAGGAGGGCGCGTTTCCTCCAGCGCCTCCGGGCGCTATAACATTTTGAAGGAAATGCGATGAGCAAGCGCGAATCCGCTAAGTACAAAATTGATCGCCGTCTTGGCGAAAACATCTGGGGCCGTCCGAAGTCCCCTGTAAACCGTCGTGAATATGGCCCGGGTCAGCACGGTCAGCGCCGCAAGGGCAAGCTGTCGGACTTCGGTGTGCAGCTTCGCGCAAAGCAGAAGCTCAAGGGTTTCTACGGCGACATCTCCGAAAAGCAGTTCCGCAAGACGTACGAAGAAGCCGCTCGTCGCAAGGGCGACACCGGTGAAAACCTGATCGGTCTGCTGGAATCGCGTCTTGACGCTGTTGTGTACCGCGCCAAGTTCGTTCCGACGATCTTCGCTGCGCGTCAGTTCATTAACCACGGCCACGTGAATGTGAACGGCCGCCGCGTCAACATCCAGTCCTACCGCCTGAAGGTCGGTGACGTTGTTGAAGTTCGCGAAAAGTCGAAGCAGCTGGTTATCGTTCTCGAAGCTGTTCAGCTCGCAGAACGTGATGTTCCAGACTACATCGAAGTTGATCACAACAAGATGGTTGCGACCTACTCCCGCGTTCCGACCCTGACCGACGTGCCTTACGCTGTTCAGATGGAACCGAACCTCGTCGTCGAATTCTATTCGCGTTAATTTCCAGGCGCGCTCTGGCGCGCCGGAACTATGCCGAAATCGAAAAGCCGCGCTGTATATGCAGCGCGGCTTTTTCTTTGAGCATTTCAAGCAGAAATGCGAAGCAGTCCTGCGTCTTTCGTCAACAAATGTTGTTTCGCGGTTTTCCCCGCCGCCAGTTTTCGCTATTAAGCCTTCAACATCTTCAATCGTTTTTCGGGAAGCATCATGAACGCTTTCGATCCAGATATCGCGGAAGGCGCAGGCAGCGACGGCTGCCACGCGCTTTTTCGCGATGTGCCGACCACGGTCGAGTTCAACAAGCTGCGCAAACGTCTTCTGCGTCTGACGCGGCAGGCTATCGAGGATTTCTCGATGGTAAAGCCCGGCGAGCGCTGGATGGTCTGCCTATCCGGCGGCAAGGATTCCTACGGTCTGCTTGCACTCTTGCTCGATCTTAAATGGCGCGGTTTGCTGCCGGTCGAGTTGCTGGCAGTCAATCTGGATCAGGGGCAGCCGAACTTTCCCAAGCACATTCTGCCGGACTTTCTGAAACGGTATGAAATCGAGCATCGCATCGAATATCAGGACACTTATTCGATCGTCACCGACAAGCTGCCCGAAACCAGCACCTACTGCTCGCTCTGCTCGCGGTTGCGCCGTGGAAACCTTTATCGCATCGCGCGTGAAGAGGGATGCTCGGCGATTGTTCTTGGTCATCACCGGGAAGATATTCTCGAAACCTTTTTCATGAATCTGTTCCATGGCGGGCGTCTGGCTGCAATGCCGCCGAAGCTGCTGAACGATGAAGGAGACCTGATGGTTTTTCGCCCGCTGGCTTATGCGGCGGAGGACGATCTGGAGAAATTTGCGACTGCAATGCAGTTCCCAATCATTCCATGTGACCTGTGTGGCAGCCAGGAAGGGCTTCAGCGCAATGCGATGAAAGCCATGCTGACCGACATTGAGAAGCGTATGCCGGGGCGTAAGGACACGATGATCCGCGCTATGACCAATGTTCGTCCGAGCCATCTGCTCGATCGCAAGTTGTTCGATTTTGCAGGATTGACGCCAAATGGCGAGGGAGAGGGTGACCATGCGGTTTGATGAAGGGCAAATGGACTGGCTGGCCGATTTGCTGGCCGATGCGGCGCGTCAGGAAATCATGCCCCGTTTCCGCAGGCTGGAAGTCGGTGATATCCGGCAGAAGACTTCCCCCGCCGATCTGGTGACGGAGGCGGATGTGAACGCTGAACGTTTGATCGCCGCCAGACTCAAGGAGCGCTTTGCCGATGCGGTGATCGTCGGCGAGGAAGCCTGCTCTGACAATCCAGCATTGCTGGCCGGTCTCGACGATGCGGACCTTGCCTTCACCATTGATCCAGTCGATGGCACTTTCAACTTTGCATCCGGCGTGCCGCTCTTTGGCGTCATGCTTGCGGTGGTGTCGAAAGGCGAAACCGTGGCCGGTATCATTCATGATCCCGTCGGCAATGACTGGATTATGGCTTCCAAGGGTGGTGGAAGCTATATTCGCCATGCCCGTGGAGATGTGACCAAGGTCAGCGTTGCTGAACCGGCTTCAATCAACCAGATGACCGGCTCGATTTCCTGGCAATACACCGCTGAGCCGATGCGATCGCGTCTGGCGCGCAATCATACGAAGTTTCTGTCGCAGATCGGCTATCGTTGTGCCGCGCACGAATATCGCATCATTGCAACCGGCGGGGCGCATTTCGCTGTCTACAACAAGCTGATGCCTTGGGATCATCTGCCGGGCGCCCTGATCCATCAGGAAGCGGGCGGCTATCTCGCCCGCTGGGACGGAAGCGATTATCGGCCGTCTCACACCGGCGGGGGGCTGCTCGTGGCACCAAGCAGGGACAGTTGGCAGTCCATTCAGGCCGCGCTCTGGGAAGAATAAAGCTGATTAACGACAATATGCAAAGGCCCGCCATACTGGCGGGCCTTTCCTGTTTTGCATGGCAAGATTGATTAGATCACATGTTCTGCAGGCGGGTTTTGAACCCTGAACAACCGACCGCGTTCGGCCATCAGAACGCAGCCGATAGCGATGAATCCGAGCACGCAATAGCCTATTGAAACCGGCGCTGTGGTGCCGTCGAATGCCTGACCGATAATTGCGCCTAACGCTGCGCCGATCACCGTTTGGGCAAAGCCCAGAACAGAGGAAGCTGTGCCGGCAACCTCGCCGAGTGGCTCCATAGCCAGCGCGTTGAAATTGGCGGTCACAAGGCTGAAGGAGAACATGATTACCATGTAAATCGCCATCAGGATCGGAAAGGGCACAGGGTTTTCCAGCGTGACCGACAGTATCATCCACACAAGGCTGAAAGCAGTGAAGACCAGCAACATGGTTTGGGAAATTCGCCGCATGCCGTATCGACCGACCAGACGCGAATTCAGAAATGACGCAAGCGCCAGGGTCATGGCGACAGCAGCGAAAGCCAACGGGAACAGAGCGCCGAGCTTGTAAATATCAACGAAGATTTGCTGCGCCGAGTTGATGTAGCCGAACAACGCGCCGAGGATGAACGACGTGCCGAGCATGTAGAACAGGGCGACGCGATTCGAGAGAACGATCCCGAAGCCGCCGATTACGCTCTTGAACGTCAGCGGACGCCGGTTGGATGCGGGTAGGGTTTCGGGCAGGCGAACGAAAGCCCATATGCCAATGATAAGCGCCATCAGGGCCATCGACAGGAAGATCAAGTGCCACTCGCCGAAAAGCATGATGAGCTGGCCAGTTGCAGGGGCAACGACCGGCAGGATCATGAATACCATCATGACGAGCGACATGACTTCCGCCATCTGGCGACCGGCGAACTTGTCGCGTACAACGGAGACGGCAATGACACGTGTTCCCGCAGCGCCAAGTCCCTGCAATACGCGCAGGATGATAAGTGTCGTGAAATCGGTGACGATGGCTGATCCCAAAGCCGCCAGAATGTAAATGACGAGCCCGCCGAACAGCGGCAGCCTGCGACCGAAGCGATCGCTCAATGGACCGTAGAAGAGCTGCGAAACGCCAAACCCAAGCAGATAGGCAGTGATTACGAACTGGACGTGGTTTTCCGACTGAACGCCGAGGCTTGCACCGATCTGCGGTAGGCCCGGCAACATGATGTCTACAGCCAGCGCATTGATGGCCATGATCGCTGCGATGAGCGCGATAAATTCGCCGCGTCCACGCATGGAGGTCTTCTGGTCCGATGAACCGTTCTTGATGTCGAGCGGCATGACTGGCATTCCCTGGCAAAGTGACGCATCGCGTCTGAAAGACACGATGCGAAAGACAAAATTTACAAAGCAGAAGCAGACAGATGGAATCCGTCTTTGCAGCATCTAGCAAAAGCAAAAGGCGCCGTAGAACGGCGCCTTTGGAAAAAGGTGAGGCTGAAGCCGTATAACCGGCAATTAATCCTCAAGCAGCCTTGGTGGCAATACCCTTATCGGTAAAAAGTGCCTGCAATTCGCTCGATTGGAACATTTCGCGCACGATATCGCAGCCGCCGACGAATTCACCCTTTACATAAAGCTGAGGAATAGTTGGCCAGCTCGAATATTCCTTGATGCCCTGACGCAGCTCGTCCGAGGACAGAACGTTGACGCCCTTATATTCCACGCCGAGATAGTCGAGGATCTGGACGACCTGACCGGAGAAACCGCACTGCGGGAAACCCGGCGTGCCCTTCATGAAAAGCACGACGTCGTTGGTCTTCACTTCATTCGCGATGAAATCGTTGATGCCGGTCATTTGTGGTCCTTTCCAAGCATAACTCCGAAAAGTTGCCTGACTTTTCGGAAAGGATTATGCGCTAAACAAACACGTCGAGGCAAATTTCGACGCGAACTGGGAAGTCTTCCCCAATATAGTCATTTGAATGCTGGTAACCACCCCGTTTGGGTGAATGCAAGTCAAATGCGCAGAAAATCCGCATCCAAGGGAGCTGCATCTTGCCGCAGCAAGCTTTACTTCCCAAGACGGCCTTCCGTTATTCGGGTACGCTTGTCTGCAAAGCAAGTGCGTGAAGCACGCCGCCCATATTACCCTTCAGCGCATCATAGACCATCTGGTGCTGCTGCACACGGGACTTGCCACGGAAACTTTCCGCAACAACCTCTGCGGCATAATGGTCTCCGTCTCCGGCAAGGTCGCGGATCGTCACCTTTGCGTCGGGAATCCCCTCGCGTATCAGCTTTTCGATCTCATGTGCGTCCATAGCCATGCAAAATCTCCCGCCGTTTCCGGCCTTTTCTTATCGTTCTGTCGAATCGTAACGCGCCATCGTGGAACGTCAACTAACATCTGTCTAACGCTTAAATAGCCGACAAGCAAACCGCCCGGAGAGGCTTTCTATCCGGGCGGCAAAAGGTATCAACAATGGAAACCAGATCAGTTATCGCTGACCGGTTCGCCACTCATGAAGGTTGGGAACCAGCCTTCAAAGCTATCGGTCAGGTCGGCCACGCTCACATCGACCAGATCGCCAATTTTCAAGCGATCGCCGCCAACCGTGCCGAGCACGCGGAACGGCACACCTGCGCCTTCGGCATTAAGGGCAATGAGCTTTGCCATTTCCGCCGTAGCTGCAACGACGTAGCGCGCCTGATCTTCACCGAAAAGAATCGCGTGCGGCAGGCCGTCACCGGCATCGAGTTCTGCCCCCTTGCCGGACTTGATGGCCATTTCCGCGACGGCAATCGCCAGACCGCCATCGGAAAGGTCATGGCACGCTGTAACCTGACCGTTACGGATGGCCGAACGGACGAACTCGCCGTTACGCTTTTCAAGCGCGAGGTCAACTGCCGGAGCAGGGCCGTCGGCGCGGTCAAACAAATCGCGTAGGTAAATCGACTGGCCGAGATGTGTGCCATCGCCGCCAAGCAGAACGAGCACATCGCCATCCTGCATGCCGCCGATCTTTGCCATTTGCGACCAATCCGGGATCAGACCCACGCCTGCAATGGTCGGTGTTGGCAGAATGGCTTGGCCGTTGGTTTCGTTGTAAAGCGAGACATTGCCCGAAACGATCGGGAAGTCGAGTGCACGGCAGGCTTCACCGATACCTTCGATAGCCTTGACGAGCTGTCCCATGATTTCGGGTTTTTCAGGATTGCCGAAGTTCAGATTGTCGGTCGAAGCCAGCGGTTCTGCACCGGTCGCGGTAATGTTGCGCCAGCATTCGGCAACGGCTTGCTTGCCGCCTTCAAATGGGTCGGCTTCGCAATAACGCGGGGTCACATCGGAAGAGAAAGCGAGTGCCTTGGTGTCATGGCCTTCTACGCGAACCACACCTGCGTCACCGCCTGGGACCTGTAGTGAATTGCCCTGAATGAGCGTATCGTACTGTTCATAGACCCAGCGACGGGATGAAAGATCGGGCGAACCCACCAACTTGAGAAGGGCAGCCGAATAATCCTCTACCTGCGGCACATTGCTGGCAGGGAGCGGCGCATGTTTGCCTGGCTCCATCCATGGGCGATCATATTCTGGTGCTTCGTCGCCCAAATCCTTGATCGGAAGGTTGGCGACTTCTTCCCCCTGATGGATGATGCGGAAGCGCAGATCGTCGGTCGTCTTGCCGACGATGGCGAAGTCGAGGCCCCATTTGCGGAAAATAGCCTGTGCTTCGGCTTCCTTCTCAGGCTTCAGAACCATGAGCATGCGCTCCTGGCTTTCCGAAAGCATCATTTCGTAGGCTGTCATGTTCTCTTCGCGGACAGGAACATGATCGAGAATGAGTTCAATACCGAGATCGCCCTTTGCGCCCATTTCGACGGCGGAGCAGGTAAGACCGGCAGCACCCATATCCTGAATTGCGATAACTGCACCGGAAGCCATCAGCTCAAGACAGGCCTCAAGCAGGCACTTTTCGGTGAAGGGATCGCCAACCTGGACGGTGGGGCGTTTTTCCTCAATCGACTCGTCGAATTCAGCCGAAGCCATCGTCGCGCCGCCGACGCCGTCGCGGCCTGTCTTTGCGCCGAGATAAACGACCGGCAATCCAACGCCTTCGGCCTTGGAATAGAAAATGCCATCGGTCTTGGCGAGACCGGCAGCGAAGGCATTTACGAGAATATTTCCATTATAGCGCTTGTCGAAATTCACTTCGCCGCCGACAGTCGGCACGCCGAAAGAATTGCCATAGCCACCAACGCCGGACACGACGCCCGATACGAGGTGACGGGTTTTCGGATGATCGGGTTCGCCGAAGCGCAGCGCGTTCATTGCAGCGACAGGGCGCGCGCCCATAGTGAAGACGTCACGGAGAATGCCTCCCACACCGGTCGCCGCGCCCTGATAAGGTTCGATGTAGGATGGGTGGTTATGGCTCTCCATCTTGAAGACGATGCAATCGCCGTCACCGATATCGACCACGCCAGCATTTTCACCGGGCCCCTGAATAACGCGCGGCCCGGTAGTCGGAAGCGTGCGAAGCCATTTCTTGGAGGACTTGTACGAGCAGTGTTCATTCCACATGGCTGAGAAAATCCCAAGCTCTGTGAAGGTGGGCTCGCGTCCGATCAGTTCAAGAATGCGCTGATACTCGTCCGGCTTAAGACCATGCGCTTCGATCAATTCCGGCGTGATGTCTCGCGTATTGGAAATAGTCATGGAAATGGGGAACCCCGTCGCAGGCTGCGGCGTCCGACGCCCTATGCCTAAGGGACGGTCACCTAAGGTTTCAAGGCGCCTCTTTAACCTAAGTTTTCATGAAGTGCGACAGGAAAATACCGCTTTCCCGGCCTCAATCATATATCAATAACTATAAAAAGAGGCCAGGCCGGTCAGACGCTCCCTTCATATCCCGCCTGTTCATTTTCGAGCAGGCGACGAAGGGTCCGAAAACAGTTTTCGACGATACTGCGATCAGCCGGAGAAGAAAAGGCGACGCGCACCCGATGATAGATTTGATCGACGCGTCCGGCCTTGAACTCGTCCTCGTCATCAATCAGGATTCCGCTTTCATAGGCGGCTGCTTTGAATGTGCCCGAAAGCCATGGCTCGGGCAGTCCCATCCACAGGAATGGCACCGTCGGTTGCGATACAAAATCGAAACCGTCGAAGATCTCCCTCGCCATTCTCTCGCGAATGACCGTTTCTTCTCGGCATTTGCCCTGAATAACTTCTGCCTCGCCAGACAAGACAAGTTGAGCGCCGGTTTCTGCAAGCAGGAACGCCGCGCCGCCCGTGACCATTTTGTGCGTTACCTTCACACGTTGGGCGCAATGCGTAGGGCAGGCGACCCATCCGCTGCGTATCCCTGCCGCAACAGCTTTTGACAAGCCAGAGACGACGAAGGTGCGTTCAGGTGCAAAGCTTGCCAGTGGCGGTATCTGGCTGTCGCACATAACGGCATAGATATCGTCTTCGATAAGCCAGACATTGTAACGCCTTGCGATGTCGGCAATTGCGCGACGCCTTTCTTCCGGCATGACGGATAGTGTCGGGTTGTGCAGGGTTGGCATCAGAAAGGCGAGTGTCGGATGCTGCTGGCGGCAGGCGCGTTCAAACTCTTCCGGGATTAGACCATATTCGTCCAGGCCTGCCTGAATAGTACGACGACCCAGAAGGCGAACGGAGCGACTGATCTGGGCGTAAGTCAGGTTTTCAAACAGGATCCGGTCACCCGGATTGGTGAAGGCTGTGATAATGGCGATGCTTGCAGCCTGCGCGCCATTGGTAACGACAATATTGTCCAGTTCTGGCTGCCAACCTGCTCGCGAAAGCCATTTCTGCCCGGCTTCGAGCCAGTGTTGCGGGAAGTAGCGCGAATAGCTCGCAATATCTTGCGGAAAATCCCGGTGAACGTCAGCGTTGATTTTGGCCAGGACTTCGTGCTGACCCACATTCGGCGCCGCCGTCGTGTCGAAACGTATTTTCCCGGACGGGATGTCGGCAGGCTTTGTGCCGGCGATACCGGAGACGGCTAGCGCATTGTTTGCAGGTTCTTCGCCGAGAACATAAGTTCCCCGACCGACCTCGCCGGTCACGAGGCCACGCTCATGGGCCAGCGCATAGGCGCGCCCGATTGTGCCGATTGTTACCTTTAAATCAAACGCCAGATTGCGTTGCGGTGGAAGCTTGGCACCAGCCGGCAGACCGCCGCTTCCGATAGCCTCTTCGATGGCGTCAGCGAGTTGCAGGTAAAATGGGCCGGATTTGCCGGCAAGATCTGGAATCCAATTTGTCATGGTGACAACATATAAATTGTACCTATTTCTAAGTCAATTATAGAGTCAATTCGTCGCTATCTGGTGACAATCATCTGCATGGGCGGATTTGTGGGCAAAATTGTCATTTGCCTCGGCTGCCTTCCAGTTCCCAATTGGCCAACTAGCAATGAATGGACAGAGCCAATGTTCTACTTTAGACCGCAGACCGAGACAATAGATACAATTCTTCCGGTGCCTGTGGCAGATAGGGTCACAGACTTGCCAAAAGCATTGCAGCTCAACCTGACGGAGGCGTCCCAGCCGAAAGTTGGATTCGTGCGGCAGGTGCTGGATTGGCTCTCTTATCGAATGATGCTTCGGCGCACCCGGATCGCACTAAGTGAGCTGACAGACGATCAGTTACGCGACATCGGACTACAGCGCGACGAAGCTGAGCGCGAAGCGCGCAAGGTGCGCTTTCATCTTCGCTGAACCGCATCGCGGAAGCCTGAATTCTGCGTTTCCGCGATGCAGCTTGATATTACTGGCATCCGCTTTGGCCCGAAACCCAGCGGTTGACATCCGCGGCTATACGTCCGCCATGGCTCTCTCCCATCATGGGGCCGAAAGCCTCGACGCGCGCGGGATTGCCTTGCGCTTGCACGACGAGCAGCGGACGCGATGTGGGGTTACGCGCAGGTACGACCAGAATGCGCGGACGTCCGGTAAAGGAATTCAATTCCGGCGCGAGGGAGTAACCACGGAAATCCTTGTCCTTGGATTTGAACCAGCAGCTATTGGCTGCCAGGGCGATACGCTCCATGGTAGGCAGCGCCGCCTTGCTGGCGTCGACGGCGATGGGCCCTGTGGGCTTGCTGGAGGTGCAGGCTGCAAGCAAAGCAATGGCCGGAAGGGTCAGAATAGCGAAAGACTTGGTCTTCAAGGAGGAGCTCCAATAGTGCGTGCCTTTAAAAAGGCACGCATGAGAGATGGAAAGAATAGGCAGAATTCAGGCTAGTTGGGGCATGAAAGCCTTCAGTCCGTCGCTCATCTCGTTCCAGATGCGCTCAAAAACTGGATGCTGCTTTGCCTTGGCGGCATATGCATCAAATTTTGGGAATTCGTCCAGCAAATCCGCTTTGTCCGAGAGTTTCTTCAACGGGTCCATCAGAAAACGCACAGGCAAGAGCCAGCAATCCGCAAGCGTTGGTTCGTCTCCGGCGGCATAGGCTTTGTCTGAAAGACGGCTCTCGACCACTTTCAGGCCGGTATACATCTTATCGAACAGGCGTTCGATGGTTGCATGATCGCGCTCGGGTTTGCTCAGAAGGATGAAAAGCTTCATCGCAGGGCCAAGCACATCGATCTCGGTCACGCGCGCCAGCAGGCGGATGAGTGCACGCTCCCTCGGTGTGCCAGGCAGAACGGGTGTTTCTGGAAAGTGATCTTCGAGATATTCGGCAATGACCGCGCTCTCGAACAGCGTTTCACCCGAACTGGTGATCAGCACCGGCACACGGCGAAGCGGCGTTACATTGCCAAAATCGGCTGGAAACGGGTACGGCATGCTCACCGGCTTGAAAGGCAGGTCCTTTAGATAAAGAACCCCGCGGACAAAGGCCGAGTAAGGGGAAAGAGGTCTGGAATAAAGCTGCATAAATGAAGTTCCCCTGATTCGTTATCGCTAAAATGTGCGAGGCATTGCCAGCAAAAATGTGAACGCTTTTGCTTGGATGCGCATGAAACAAATATGGGATGATCCCGACGTTTATCTCGGTCTGAACCCTCCCGGAGCCAAGCTGCCACGAAAATAGCTGCTTTGCCAGTGCAGTTTTGAGCAGAGGCAAGCGCAACAAAAAAGGCGGCTCGATGGCAGCCGCCTTTTCCATTTATCTTTTTGCCAGTTTAAGCGGCAACGCCCAATGCGCCTGCAAAGAGCGCCCGGCCGTCATCGCCACCATGCGCGGCTTCGATCAGGTTCTCTGGATGCGGCATCATGCCGAGCACATTGCCGCGCGCGTTGACGATACCGGCAATATCGTTGATCGAGCCGTTCGGATTGGTGCCTTCGGCATAGCGGAACACAACCTGGCCTTCACCTTCAAGACGCTTCAGTGTCTCGGCATCGGCAAAATAATTACCGTCATGATGCGCGACCGGGCAGCGGATGATCTGACCTGGCTTATAGCCCCGCGTAAACGACGTGTTGGCGTTGGTGACTTCGAGCTTTACTTCGCGGCAGACGAATTTCAGCGAAGCATTGCGCATCAATGCGCCCGGCAAAAGCCCGGCTTCGACGAGAATCTGGAAACCGTTGCACACGCCCATGACCATGACGCCTTTATCGGCCTTCTCGCGAACGGCCTGCATCACAGGCATGCGGGCTGCAATCGCTCCGCAACGCAGATAGTCACCGTATGAGAAGCCGCCTGGAATCAGAATCAGGTCCACATCGTCGGGTATGCTCGTATCCGTCTGCCAGACGGTCACCGGAGCCTGACCGGTGATCTTGGTGAGCGCAGCGATCATGTCGCGATCGCGATTGAGACCGGGAAGGAGAATGACTGCGGATTTCATGAGCGTCTCTGTCCTTTACCTGATCAGCCGATGGTGATGGAATAATCTTCGATCACTGTGTTGGCGAGCAGCTTTTCGCACATGGCCTTGAGGTCGGCTTCGGCTTTGCTCTTGTCAGAGCCATTGAGTTCGAGGTCAAAAACCTTGCCCTGACGTGCCGAGTTGACGCCGTCGAAACCGAGGCTGCCGAGTGCGCCGACGATGGCCTTGCCCTGCGGGTCGAGAACGCCGTTTTTCAGTGTAACGGTGACGCGTGCCTTGATCACTCTGTGGTTCCTGCAATTTTAGAACGAATGAAACAGCCCGGAAGGCGTATCTGGCATGATCCCGAAAACCGGTTCCCGCTTTTCGGTGTCGTGCCCTCCCGGGCTGGGCGGATCATTTTACTTCACAAGCGTAGGGCCAGCCGGGCGCGGCGTGTCGTTCTCGTTCATGATACCGAGACGGCGTGCCACTTCCTGGTAAGCCTCGACCAAACCGCCCATATCGCGGCGGAAACGGTCCTTGTCGAGCTTGTCATTGGTTGTGATATCCCAAAGACGCGCGGAGTCTGGAGAGATTTCGTCGGCGACGACGATGCGCATCATGTCGCCTTCCCAAAGACGCCCGCATTCCATCTTGAAGTCGACAAGCTGGATGCCGATGCCAAGGAACAGACCAGTCAGGAAATCGTTGACGCGGATGGCGAGCGCCATGATGTCGTCGATTTCCGGCGGGCTAGCCCAGCCAAAAGCCGTGATATGCTCTTCGGTGACCATCGGGTCATCGAGTGCGTCGGCTTTGTAGTAGAACTCAATGATCGAGCGCGGCAGAACGGTGCCTTCTTCAAGACCAAGACGCTTGGCCAGCGAACCGGCAGCGATATTGCGCACAACCACTTCAAGCGGAATGATTTCCACTTCCTTGATCAGCTGCTCACGCATGTTGAGGCGGCGGATAAAGTGTGTTGGAATACCGATACGGTTGAGCTGGGTAAAAATATGCTCGGAAATGCGGTTGTTCAGCACGCCTTTTCCGTCGATGACTTCATGCTTCTTCGCATTGAAAGCGGTTGCATCATCTTTGAAAAATTGGACGAGCGTACCGGGTTCAGGGCCTTCGTAAAGAATCTTGGCCTTGCCCTCGTAAATACGGCGGCGACGGTTCATGGCTTTTCTCGGATTTCCATATTTATGGTGATCGGCTCTAAGCCGCTATTCTCGCGGGCTACCTATAGCAATTGTGGGCTTTTAACAATCCTGCTTTGTGCCCGTTCCCCCGTTTTCGCTGTTTCTGATGCAAGTTTATGGATGAGTCGCAAGAAAGTACTCTTTAGCTCTTGTATAATCTTGCGCCCCTTGCCAGCTTTAGGCAAGAGAACGAATGACGATCTCGTCTAACTTGTAAGTCTGGGAGCTTTACGAATGACCACTGGCATGGATGATCGCCGCGACGCTTTTGAAAAGAAATTCGCGCTTGATGCGGAACTGCGCTTCAAGGCGGAGGCACGCCGCAACAAGCTTCTGGGGCTCTGGGTCGCAGACCAGCTTGGCAAGAAGGATGGGGATGCCGAAGCCTATGCCAAGGAAGTCGTTGCCGCTGATTTCGAGGAAGCTGGCGACGAGGATGTTTTCCGCAAAGTTCGCGCCGATTTTGATGCTGCAGGCGTAAGCGTTGCAGATGACGTCATCCGCGAGAAGATGTTAGCTTTCCTTGAAGAGGCAATCCGTCAAGTGAAGCAGGATTGATGAACGTTCCGGGGCAGAAGTGCGAGGGGATTTGTCGAATTTGACGTTTGACGCGAGATTAATATCGGACGCGCATCAAACCTCAAATTCCATCCTCGCTCACTTCTGCCCCGGCGCCATGAAATGAAGGAAGTTCGAATGTCGTTGTCTTCGCGCCTTCGCGCCGGGGAAACTGTGCTTTCCGCATGGTCTTCCCTTCCAGAACCGCTGACGGTCGAAATTCTCGCTCATAGCGCGTTCGATGCCGTAACGCTCGACATGCAGCATGGAGGTCACGACGAGGCGAGTGTTCTTCGTTCTCTCGGTCTCATCCTGAGCGCTGGAAAGCCGCCAGTCGTGCGCGTTCCTGTCGGGCGCTTTGACATGGCGAGCCGCGCGCTTGATTTTGGCGCGCAGGCGGTCATTGCTCCGATGATCAACTCGGTCGAGGATGCCCGTCGGTTTGCGGCCGCAATGAAGTATCCGCCGGTGGGCGAACGTTCGTGGGGCGTGTTCCGGGCCAATGCGGATTATGGTGCGCCGGGTTCCAACGATTATCTGACCACCGCAAATCATGACACACTTGCCTTCGCGATGATTGAAACGCGCGATGCCTACGATGCGCTGGATGCCATTCTGGATGTTCGCGGTATTGACGGTGTTTTCGTGGGACCGGCGGATTTTTCCATCGCATGGAGCAATGGGCGTGAGGCCAATCCGAATTCCGATGCGATTGTGGAGCCGATTGGCAATATTGCCCGCAAGGCCGCTGCGGTCGGGAAGATCGCGGGCATCTATTCACCGTCGCCGGAATTTGCGCGTCGTTATATTCCGCTCGGATTCCGTTTTCTGACGCTCAGCAATGATGGCGGTTATATCCGGCTAGCAGCGGAAACGCTGACGAAAGCGGTTCTCGGCTAGTTTCATCGCGGAATAGGAGAAAAAAGGCGGATCCATGGCCCGCCTTTTTGCATGCAATGCGAAAACATCAGTGATGCTTGGGCGCCTGCAGTTGTGTCATGAACTCGGCGAATACCATGGAGCCTTCCGGCCAAGGTCCATGCCCGGATTCAGAATTGATATGCCCGGATTCACCGGCATCAATCAGCATTGCACCCCAATCCTTGACCACATCCTCCGCAGCTTCGAAGCTGGAAAAAGGGTCATTGCGGCTAACCACGGTGATCGTCGGAAACGGCAGGCGTTCACGCGGGTAGGGACCGAACGTCATTAGATGTTTGGGGCGGATTTTGTCGTTTGAAACATCCGGTGGGGCGACGAAAAAGGCCCCGGCTACCTTGTGCTGGAAATGCGGCAACGCATGAACTGCGGTTGCAACGCCCAGCGAATGCGCGACCAAAACAATTGGCTTGGTTGCTGCATCGGCGGCCTTGACCACTTCGCCGATCCAGTCTTCGCGAACAGGCTTGGTCCACTCGGCCTGCTGGACACGTCGCGCCGTGGAGAGTTTGCTTTCCCAACGGGTCTGCCAGTGGTCGGGGCCGGAATTGGTATAGCCGGGGATGATGAGGATATCTGCGTCTTTGACTTTCATGGCTTCCCATTTAGAGAGGCTTGGTAATTTCTTCAAGCCGTGCTTGTTGTATGCTTAGCATGGAAGGTATGCGAATGATGAACAGCCTGTTCGCTGATCGCTATCTTGTGAAATGCGCCCCAAATGGTGATGTTTAGGCAAGATTTGAAACGCGACGGAGAAATGACATGGCAATCAGCAGACGTAAGATCCTCGGCGCTGCCGGGACTGCTGCAATGGCCAGCATTCTTCCTGTTCGTGCAGAAATGCCGTCGAAGGAGGGCGTCATGACACAGCATTTAAGAGCAGGCGAAATCGACGCCGAACGTCCGGTTGCTCCGCTTCCATTCGCAATGACCACCCCAATGCGTGTGGCACGTGTTGGCCTGAGGGCACGCGACGCCGAAACATTGGCTGAGTATTATCGTGACGTCGTGGGCTTGCGCGAGATGACACGCCGTGGCGCATCGATTGTATTAGGTGCTGGCGACCGCGAACTGATGGAGATTGAGCAGTTTTCAGCCGCCAAACCGGATGATCCCCGCAGCGCCGGCCTATATCACACCGCGTTCCTGCTGCCGACCCGTGGCGATCTCGCGCGCTGGTCGCGCCGCGCCATCGACAAGCAGTTGGCGGTCAGCGGTGCATCGGATCACAAGGTGAGCGAAGCAATCTATTTGACCGACCCGGAAGGCAACGGCATCGAAATCTATTCAGACCGTCCCAACGATGAGTGGCAATGGAATGGCGACCGCGTTGCAATGAGCACTGATCCGCTCGATGTCGGAAATCTGCTCGATGTCATCAACCGCGAGGGTGGAGAATGGGACGGCGCGCCACAGAACACCGTGGTTGGTCATGTACATCTGCGCGTCGGTAATGCCCAGGAAGCAGAAACCTTCTGGCACAGCGAACTCGGCCTCGAAACCGTGCAAACCTATGGTGATCGGGCAGTGTTCATGTCCACCGGGCGCTACCATCACCATATCGCTGCCAATGCCTGGCAGAGCGCCGGTGCGGGCAAGCGTGATGAGGATCGGACCGGCCTCGGCTGGATTGAGCTGGAAGACACGCGTGGTGGCAATAACAGCACTTTCGTGGACCCATGGGGCAACGTGGTCAACACGGTCAAGACCAAGGCGTAACCAGCCGATCTTCAGAATGTAAAAAAGCCCCATGTTTTCATAAACATGGGGCTTTTTTCGGATTCAAATTATGAACCAATTAAAGGGTGCAGCGCAGATTTTGGTTATGGTGAGCCGAAATCTCAACCGAAGACGCGCTTGAAAATCGTGTCCACATGCTTGGTGTGATAGCCGAGATCGAACTTCTCGCGGATCTGTTCTTCGGAAAGAGCCGCACGTACTTCCGCGTCAGCCAGCAACTCCTCAAGGAAGTCGGCACCCTGTTCCCAGACCTTCATAGCATTCCGCTGCACGAGACGATAAGCGTCTTCACGCGACACGCCTGCTTGCGTGAGTGCCAGAAGCACACGCTGGGAGTGCACCAGACCACGGAACTTATTCATGTTTTTAAGCATGTTGTCCGGGTAAATGACCAGCTTTTCAATCACGCCAGCCAAGCGGTTGAGCGCGAAGTCGAGCGTGATGGTGGTGTCCGGGCCGATCGCACGTTCGACGCTGGAATGCGAAATATCGCGTTCATGCCAGAGAGCCACGTTTTCCATCGCAGGCGTTACCGACATGCGCACCAGACGGGCGAGGCCGGTCAGGTTTTCGGTCAGAACCGGATTGCGCTTGTGCGGCATGGCAGACGAGCCCTTCTGGCCCGGCGAAAAGAATTCTTCGGCTTCCAGAACTTCCGTGCGCTGCATGTGGCGGATTTCGATGGCGATGTTTTCCATCGAAGATGCAATGACGCCGAGTGTCGCAAAGAACATGGCATGGCGGTCACGCGGGATCACCTGCGTCGACACCGGTTCTGCTTCAAGGCCGAGTTTTGCGCAGACATATTCTTCTACACGCGGGTCAATATTGGCGAACGTGCCGACAGCGCCGGAAATGGCGCCGGTTGCGATTTCCGCACGGGCGGCAACGAGGCGGGCGCGACCACGCGCCATTTCGGCATAGAAGCGCGCAAAGGTGAGGCCCATCGTCGTCGGTTCGGCATGGATGCCATGGCTGCGACCGATGCGGACCGTATCCTTGTGTTCAAAAGCGCGCTTCTTGAGTGCTTCCAGAACGCGATCCATGTCAGCAAGCAGCAGATCGGCAGCGCGTACAAGCTGGACATTGAGCGTGGTGTCCAACACGTCCGAGGAGGTCATGCCCTGATGCACAAAACGGCTGTCCGGGCCGATGAATTCGGCCAGATGCGTCAGGAAGGCAATAACGTCGTGCTTGGTGACGGCTTCGATTTCGTCGATGCGGGCGACGTCGAATTTCGCCACGCTACCTTTTTCCCAAATGGTCTTTGCTGCTTCCTTCGGGATGACACCGAGTTGCGCGAGTGCCTCACAGGCATAGGCTTCGATCTCGAACCAGATGCGAAACTTCGTTTCGGGCGACCAGATGGCGACCATTTCAGGCCGGGAATAGCGCGGGATCATGGGTGCATCCTGTAGAAAGTGGGAGTTTAACGATTGCGGGCAGCTTCAGCCGCGGCACGAATGGCGTCGATATTGGCGCGGTAGCTCTCGACCGAATTACCCTTGTAAACTGCCGAACCGGCTACGAGAATGTTGGCCCCAGCAGCAACAACAGAGCCTGCGGTTTCCGGCGTGATGCCGCCGTCAACTTCAATGTCGATAGGACGGTCGCCAACCATTTCGCGGACGCGCTTGATTTTTTCGAGCATTGGCTCAATGAATTTCTGGCCACCAAAACCGGGATTTACGGTCATGACGAGAACGAGATCGACATCTTCGATAACGTTCGTCAGCGCCTCGGCAGGTGTTGCCGGGTTCAGCGCCAGACCGGCCTTCTTGCCCAGAGCGCGGATCGATTGCAGCGAACGGTGCGTGTGTGGACCGGCTTCGGCGTGGATTGTAATGAGATCGCAACCGGCGTCAGCAAACGGTGCCAAATAGGGATCGCAAGGCGCAATCATCAGATGCGCATCGAAGAATGCCTTGGTGCGCGGGCGGATTGCCTTCACCACCTGCGGGCCGAAAGTGATATTCGGCACAAAATGGCCATCCATGACGTCTATATGCACCCAGTCGGCACCGGCTTCCAGCACAGCGTCGACTTCTTCGCCAAGACGGGCGAAGTCGGCAGAAAGGATGGACGGGGCGATGGCGATGGGGCGCATGGTTGTCTCCTTGGCAGTTCGATGCCCGTATCACATGAAAGCGGTGAATCCTATCCCCAGCGCTTATGGAACCACATCCACTGGCCGGGATATTCGCGCACCCATGCCTCGACGGTATCGTTCAGAAGCTGTGCTGTTGCGGCAACATCAATCTCGCCTTTGTCGTCACGTGGCAATTCCATGCGCTCATAGAGTTCGAGGCGGTAACGCCCGCCGGGAAGGCGGATACAGCGCGCCGGGTAGACGTCGCAATCATATTGCCGTGCAAGCTTGGCCAACAACGGGTTGGTCTTCACCGGACGATTGAAGAAGGTGGAAGGCACGCCGCGGCGGAATTTCTGATCCACCAGCATTCCCACATTGCCGCCTTCATCGAGAATATGCGCAAGCGACCAGGCCGCACCGGCTTTCGACGGCACCAGATGCCCCATATTGGTGCGACGAGCTTTCAGAACCTTGTCGGCGATATAGGGATTGTTAGGCGGACGGAAGAGAGCCGTGACGTTCAGACCGAACGTCGCGGCGCAGATCGGCAGAAGCTCAAAATTACCGGTATGGGCGGTGAAGAATATATGCGGTTTCTTCTCGTCGCGCAGGCGTTCAAAAATCGGAATACCTTCTACCTCGACCAATCCTGGCGTCGTGGAATAGGGATCGAAATCGAAAACGGCGTCGAGGAAGATATATTCCGCGAAGAGGCGCGCCATCGAATCCCACATTTCGCGGGCGATACCTTCAATTTCCGCGTCGCTTTTCTCTGGATAGGCCTGACGCAGATTATCGGTGGCGACCTTGTGGCGCGGCGTCAGCGGCCCGACCAGGCGGGCCACCTTAGCCGAAAAGCTGATTGCTGCCTTCGCCGGGAAAAGGCGCAGTAGTCCAAGCAGCAGAAACACGGCCTGTGCCCAGAGCCAGTAGTTGAACTGCTTCAGCTTGCGGGTCCAGCGGAAGAGCAGAAGTTTCAGCTTGAACATCATGGACGTGGGCAACTCAGTCGATCTCGAGAATGATCTTGCCGAAGACGTCGCGACCTTCCATGCGCTTCAAAGCCGTATCGATATCATTGAAGCCGACGACAGTGTCGATGACCGGATGTACGATGCCGCGTGCCATCTTCTGCATGGCGTCAGCCATGTTTTCCATGCGGCAACCAAACGAACCGAGGATCTTGAGCTGCTGCTGGAAAAGTTGCATCAGGTTCATGCTCGTGGAAACGCCTGAGGTCGAACCACAGGTGACAAGACGCGCGCCGCGTTTCATGCACAGCATCGAACCGGCCCAAGTGTCCGCGCCCACATGCTCGAACACCACGTCCACGCCCTTCTTCTTGGTCAGCTTGCGCACCACGCCCTCGAAACGGTCTTCACGATAATTGATGACGTGATCGGCACCGAGCGCCTTGGCTTTCTCGATCTTGTCATTGGAACCGACTGTCGTGATGACGGTACAGCCCATTTTCTTGGCAAGCTGGATGGCGGCTGACCCGATGCCAGAACCGCCGGCTTGAACGAGCACTGTTTCGCCGGGTTCCAGCTTGGCATTGTCGAACAGCATATGCTCGACCGTACCGAAGGTTACAGGCGCAACGGCTGCGCCGATGGCGTCCACACCGCGAGGTGCTGGAACGAGCAAGCGGGCAGGCAGGTTTACGGCTTCGCAAGCAAAGCCGTCCAGATGGAAACCATGCACGCCGCCGACATGCTCGCACAGATTGTCACGGCCTTCGCGGCAGGCACGGCAAAGTCCACAGGTCCGTGCGCCATAGATCGAGACGAGCTGGCCGGGTAGGAGATTGGAAACGCCGGGACCTACGGCATCGACCACACCAGAAGCTTCCGCGCCGATAACCAGCGGCATCTTGCGCTTGGCAAACGCCATACCGCGCCAGCCCCACACGTCAATGTGGTTGAGCGCTACAGCCTTGATCTTCACCGTCACCTCGCCAATGCCAGGGGCAGGCGGCGGCGCGATATCGGTGATTTCGAGGCGGCGGTCATCAAGAAGCTGCAAGGCGCGCATGAAGTAATCCTCTTCAAGACATAATCCCGGAAACGGTGAACCGTCCGGGATCATGGGAAAATTCGTATTAGCCGGACCGATTAATTCGGATTTGCCGCCAAAACAAGGCTCGTATTCTGCCCGCCGAAACCGAACGAGTTGGAAAGCACGGCAGAAACCTCGGCCTGACGCTTCACATTCGGCACAACATCAAGCGGAATAGCCGGGTCCGGGTTGTCATAGTTGATGGTCGGCGGCAGCGTTCCGGTCTGGATCGTCAGAAGGGAGAATACAGCCTCGATAGCGCCAGCAGCGGTGAGCGTATGGCCGATCATCGACTTGTTGGAAGAAACCGGGATGGAGGCAAGCTTATCGCCGAATACGGTCGAAAGCGCCAGATACTCCATCTTGTCGTTTTCCGGCGTAGAGGTGCCGTGGGCGTTGACGTATGAAATCTGCTCTTCGGTCAGACCTGCATCGGCCAATGCGGCGCGCACCGTGCCGATGGCAGGTGAGGCATCCGGCTTAGAGCGTGTGCGATGGAAATCGTCGGCCTTTTCGCCGCAACCGGCGAGAATGCCCAGAACCTCGGCACCACGCGCTACAGCGCTTTCAAGCGATTCCATCACTAGCGCACCGGAGCCTTCAGACATGGCAAAGCCGTCGCGATCCTTGGAGAAGGGCTTGGAAGCCTTTTCCGGCTTGTCATTCTGCGTGGAGAGAGCCGATAGCAGCGAGAAGCGGATCAGGGCTTCGGCAGAGACGGAACCGTCGGTTCCTATGGACAGAACGCGATCGCTTTCACCGCGACGGATGGCTTCGACGCCAAGCTGGATTGCAGTCGCGCCTGAGGCACATGCGGTCGACAGCGTGATAGGCAGGCCACGCGTGCCGAAAGTTTCCGACAGGCGTTCGGCGATATAGCCAAACTGGGTCGTGTTGAAGAGATCATCCTGACGCGCACGGCGGCAGGCTTCCAGCAGAAGCTGATAGCTTGCCGGTCCTTCATTCTTTACGGTCGCATCAAGCGCAAACCGGCTTTTCCAATCCAGTTCGACCGGGGGTGCTGCAAGAAAAAGCGGGCCGCCGAAATCGGTCGCGGAAAGACCGGACTGTGCGATAGCTTCCTCACCGGCGAGCCGCGCCAGAGCTTCGGAGAGCGCCGATGCTCCCACCTCGCTTTCCGGCAGGAAATCAACCGTACCGGAAAAGCGCGTGTTGAGATTGTCGGTCGGAAAGCGCGTGATGGTATGGATGCCCGATTTTCCGCCGGTCAATGCAGCCCAGTTATCGTCCTTGCCCTGACCGAGCGAGGAGACCACACCAGCGCCGGTGATGGCGACAATGGGACGGCCGAGATGGTCTGTATATTTCGTCATCTTATACTCTCACCAGTTTTGCTGCGCCTTCGGCACGGGTAGCGCCAACTATGGTGACAATTGCTTCGCTGATTGGGCCTTCAGCGTCCTTTTCGGATGCATCCAGCGGTGCAAAAGCCTCGCCCTTCCAGACTGATATGGCCGCAAGGGCCAATGCCAGTGGGAACTGCGCTTCGCGCATATGACCGGTCATGCCTGAAATGCCGCGATAGGTCGCTGAAAGAGCATCCAGCGCGGTTTTCTCGGCGCCGGTCGCGTCATGGGCTCCGGACGCACCTGAGACAACATAGGAGGGCGCCTTGCCGTCATTGGCAGCAAGGATGAGCTCGCGGATCGCTCTTGCAAGATCGGCGCTGTCGCGTCGAATCTGTGCGCTTTCGATGCCGGTCACTTCCGCATAGGCGCGCGCGCCTCGCTTGGCCGCGTGGTCGGCGCTTTCCAGAACGAGGAATACGCCACCGGAACCGGAAACCATGCCGCCGCCTGCGGAGCCATCACGCTGCCAGAGCGAAGCCCAGCCGTCATGTTTGAGCAGTCCGCCAAGCTCGTGACCGAGAATCATGTCGAAATGTTCAGCATTGTAAGAACCGCCGACGAGCGCATGAGTGCTCTGACCGGTGCGGATGCGCGCGGCTGCCGTTTCTATGGCCGAAAGGCCGGAACCTTCTTCGCCCATAAAGGTACGCGAAGAACCAGTCACCTTGTGGACGATCGAGATATTGCCCGCGAGCAGGTTGGAAAGCTGCGCTAGAAACAGCGTCGGACGCAGTTCGGTAGACAGCTTCTCGTTCAGCATGACGCCACGGTCGTTACGGGTGCGGCCTTCCTCTAGAATCTGCATGTCGACGGTAATATCGCGTTCGCCGCCACCGGCACCCACGACCATATCCATGGTCGCGCAAAGCGCTTCGTCGTCCTTCATGCCTGCGTCCTGCAACGCCAGTCCGGCGGCGTAGGTGCCGAGACGTTGCCAGGTTTCCATCTGGCGCTGGTCCCCACGCTTTGGAATCTGCAAGCTCCAGTCTACTTCACCGAGAGGGTGAACAGTGTAGGGCGCAAAGGCTTCCTTTTCGAGGCGCGGCTCAGTGCCTGCGTTCGAGAAAGCATTCCAGTGGACATCAACGCCTTCGCCAAGCGATGATATGATGCCGATACCTGTGATGACGACTTTATTGTTCTGCATGGGTCCCGTTCGTCCATCGATGCTGAGACTGCCCCGGCACACGAAGATTTCGTATTGCCAGAAACGGAATCAGGGCGAACATTTCTGTTCACCCCTCAATACCGCCATATTATGTGCCAGGTCAGCCTTTTTTGGCTGCAACCAGCTCGTCGATTTTCGCGCAGAGGTTCTTGAGAACGAAATATTCTTCAGTTGGAACCTTGCCTTCGTTGACTTCCTGGGTCCACTGCTCAAGCGGAATCTTGATGCCGAAAGCCTTGTCGATAGCGAAGACGATGTCGAGGAAGTCGAGGCTGTCGATGCCCAGATCGTCGATAGTGTGGCTATCTGGCGTGATGGTATCACGGTCGATTTCACTGGTTTCGGCGATGATGTCGGCGACTTTGTCAAAAGTAGAGGACAAGTTTCGATTCCTTTATTCATGGCTGTGCCACAGTTGGCACGCAGCTGACTGTTTGCGCGTGTCTAGCGTTTTTCCGGTGATAGGGAAAGTCATATTACTTTCATAAGCACCGAGCTTTCAAAAGCGCATATAAGGCGCGCAACATGCGATGCGCAACATAAAGGCTAACTCTAGTTTTGGAAATATTCTCAAAACTGAGTTATCGCGGCAAGATCAGGGTTCATTTCTGACCCGCCTGACAAAGTACCAAAGACCAGCAACAGCACAAGCCATCATCACAATTGCCAGCGCGTATTGTACGGGACCATTCCTTGATGCAATCGCTACGAGGCCTGATGCAACGCTGCCCATCGTACTGATGGCCTCAGGATGCTTCAGAACGGATGTGACTGCCATGTCGCCCTGACGTGCCTTGGGTGCTATATCCTTAACCGGTTCCGCCGGTTGGGTGACCGGTGATTTTGCGGCGAGCGCCAGAGAACGGGATCGCACCCGTTCTACACGGGCAAGCCAGCCTCTTCCGAACGTGGATGCCGTAGACAATCCTCGCAACCATGATGTACGCGCATCGCACAAAGCATTGATTACCTCATCCAAGGGCCGCGTCTTGGTGGCGGCAACCGTCTGCGCGCCGATTATTCCATCTTCAGGCAGGCCCAGAACGCTTTGAAGCATTCGTGCCGCACGTGCAGGACCTGAATTGACCGAAAAGTCGAACACGGCGTAGTCGAGTCCCGAGGGCAAGTTGTCTCCGTCGATCTTATTCCAGAATTGGGCCTGATAGATTTCGGTCGCGGTCGCCTGCGTCATCTCTTTTATATCTTCAGGCGATGCCCGATGCCCCTCCCACGCCGACAGGGTTGCGATGGTGACGCCCATATTTGTTGCACCACCGGGATCAGCGGGATTATCCACGTACCCGCCTTCTTCACTAAAGATATAGGGCATTAATTTTTGAAAATTTGTTTTCATTGAAATAGTCCTTATTTAGTAAATATTGATAATAAGCAGTAAGTTATACCCTCAGAATAGCACCGGTCCTTTATGTGAAAATAGTGTGAAAACTACGCGCTCATGCGGCTACACAAAGTTGGTTCAAAATCATTATTTGATCATGATGCGTCTTGCGTCCCGCAAAATGATACGGCTTCATGTGCATCTCATCGCTGCATCATGTACAGGCGGACAAAAGTGAATTCGGAAATCTTTGGATATGCACCGGACGGACAGGCGGTTCACCGGCTCACGATCTCCAACGGCCCGCTGACGGCCAGGATCATAAATTGGGGCGCAGCGATTCAGGATCTGCGCATGAAGGGCCATGCTGCTCCGCTTGTGATCGGCTATCGCGATTTTCCCGATTATCCGGCCCATTCACCACATCTGGGCGCAATTGCGGGTCGGTCGGCCAATCGTATTCGCAATGCGCGGTTTGATCTGGATGGGATGACTTACGTGGTTGAGCCGAATTTTCAGGGGCGTCATAATCTGCATGGCGGCAGCAAAGGACTTGGCAACCGCGTCTGGAAGATCACCGGAAACGGCCCGGATTTCGTGACGCTCGCGACTGTGATGCCTGACGGCGAGATGGGTTTCCCCGGCAATTTGAATGTGAGCTGTACCTATATGCTTACGGACGAGGGGACGCTCATCGTGCGGCTGGAGGCAGTCACTGACAAGCCGACTGTCTGTAATCTGCTGCATCACAGCTATTTCAATCTGGATGACGGCGGTGAGGGCGATATTCTCGATCATCAGCTCAAGATCGAAGCAGATGCCTATATGCCGGTTGACGATGCTCTCATTCCCGATGGGCGCGTTCTGCCGGTCAGAGGGACGCCTTACGACTTCCGTGAGTTCCGTCCGATTCGCTGCGAGGAAAATGGCCGTCAGGTTGAATACGACAGCAACTTTTGTTTAGCCGCAGCGCGAGGACCATTACGCCGCTGTGCGTCGGTCAAAGGCGCTCGTTCCGGCATTCGTCTCGATGTTTCGACGACCGAGCCGGGCATTCAGTTCTATGCGGGCAATACCATGGCCAATGATTGTATCGGCCTCACGGGCAAGCCCTACGGAAGACATGCAGGTTTCTGCCTGGAGCCGCAGATATGGCCGGGATCGCTGGAATATCCCTATTTCCCGCAGGCAATATTACGCCCGGGCGAGATTTACGCCCAGACCAGTCATTTCCGTTTCACGCGCGAGGAAGGCTAGTCAGCAAAAGCGGCGCGTGCGGTTTCCATGGGAGCGAGCGCGCCGCGTATCTCAACGACACGGGCTGCAACCCGGTGCGCCTTGTGGGCGGCTTGGACCGGAGAAAGTCCTTTCAATCGTGCTGCAAGATAAGCACCGTTAAAGCTGTCACCAGCGCCAGTGGTGTCCACGGCTTGGGCCACCACGGACGGTACGGTTTCTCTATTATTGTCTGAGACGACCAGAGCGGGCTCCGTGCCATCCTTGACGACGATCTCTTTTACGCCGAGTGCGGATAGACGATCTGCACAGGTGCCAGCGTCCTTGTCGCCAAAGAGCGCCTGTTCATCTGGAAATGTTGGCAAGGCAATATCAGCAATGCGCATCGCTTCGCTGATGATCTCCTGCGCAACTTTCCGGTCGGGCCAGAGCTGGTGACGGAAATTCGGGTCGAAAGCGATTCGTGAACCGTCTGCGCGACATTTCCGCAAGACGTTGAAAAATGTAGCGCGATGCTCCGGCAGGATCACGGCGATTGAAATGCCCGAAAAATAGATGATATCGCAGCCTGTCAGGCTCTTTTCCAGGGCATCGCGGTCACTTGCGAGGCGTCTTGCGGCGGCATCACTGCGCCAATAGGTGAAGGAGCGCTCGGCACCGTCGAGGGTGATTGCATAAAGGCCGGGATGAAGCCCGTCGATAATGGGGCTGTGCGCGATGCCGATACCGTTCGACGTCAGAAATACACGCTGTTTCTGTGAAAAGCTGTCTGTGCCGAAAGCGGTTACATATTCGACGGGGTAGGACTTATCCGTCAGTGCCCGCATGTACCAGGCGGTGTTGAGCGTATCGCCCGCAAAACCCATGCGCCATTGGTCGCCTTCATTACCAGAAAGCTCGATCATGCATTCGCCGATAGCCGCAAATCCGCCCATGTCAGTCTCCTCAATTCTGATGGGGCTAACGCCTATACCAATTTGCGGCTATGTAAAATTGGTTTGTCGGCAGTCATACAGCCTTTATCGACTTGCCACATTCATTGTGTAAGCATCCGCCGACTGCATCGCCCTCAAAATCGCGATAGATTTTTAGAAGCGCGATGCATTACCTGATTTAGAGTTCCGCTGACGTCGTGTAGCGAACCTCGCCTAAGGATTTGACATGCGTTATGCGATTTATTTCACGCCGCCATCCAATGATGCGCTTCTGAAGGTTGCCGCAAACTGGCTCGGGCGAAATGCGTTCAGCGGCGAGCCGGTCAAGATGCCGGCGATTCGCTCGCTTGCGACCGACGAAATCTTCCAGCTGACCGAAGAGCCGCGGCGTTATGGCTTCCATGCGACGATGAAGGCTCCCTTCCGTCTGGGTGGCGAACACACTGAAAACGACCTGCTTTCCGCATTGATGCATTTCGCGTCGTCGGCATCACCGGTTGTCATTCCTCGTTTGAAGCTTCACGCAATTGGCCCGTTTTTCGCTCTCGTGCCGGAAGAGCCGGTTGCCGAGCTGAATCAGCTTGCCAATGATGTTGTCGTGGCCTTCGATCGTTTTCGCGCTCCTCTCACCGAGGCAGAAATTGCGAAGCGGAGGCCGGAGCGTCTCAGCGAAACACAACGCCACAACATCGAACGCTGGGGCTATCCCTATGTATTTGAAGAGTTCCGCTTTCATATGACCCTGACCGGTCCGGTGGAGGAGAAGGACCGCGCTCGGGTGGAGCGGACGCTGGACGAGTTCTTCACACCGCTGCTGGACGATGTGGTAGAGGTTGCGAATCTTGCTCTGTTCGTGGAACCTGAGAAAGGGGCTCCTTTCGAGATTCATTCGCTGCATCCTCTGACCGGCGGCAAGATAGGGGCTGCTCGGGCTCCGCGAGCGGTTGGGAGGCCGTAGGCAATGGGAAGTGAAACGGTTCTGCGCAATGCCCGCATCGTGCTCTCTGACGATGTCGTTCTCGGTTCCCTCAAGATTGTTGACGGCAAGATCGCCGATATTTCCACCGGCGCATCCATTATTGGCGACGATATGGAAGGCGACTTCCTGACCCCAGGATTGGTAGAACTGCACACGGATCATCTCGAAGGACACTATGCTCCGCGTCCGAAAGTGCGTTGGAACCCCATCGCCGCCGTGCAGGCGCACGACGCGCAGATTGCCGCCTCCGGGATCACCACTGTTTTCGACGCATTGCGCATAGGTTTCGATGACGACGCCGAGACAGGTATCGATGACATGCGCAAGCTTTCGTCCGCGATTGCCGAGGGGCGCGATGCGGGCCGTCTGCGCGCTGACCATTTCCTGCATTTGCGTTGCGAAGTTTCTGCACCTGATTGTCTTCCGGCTTTCGAGCAGTTCGGCAATCAGGCGCTGGTCAGGCTGGTATCGCTGATGGATCACGCGCCGGGACAGCGTCAATTTACTGATATCGAAACCTACAAGACCTATTTCATCCGCAAGCTGAAATTCTCGGAAGAGGAGTTCCGGCTCTATTGCGAGCGACGTATCGGTCAGTCCCAGCAATATTCCGCGCCGACACGGAAGGCGATTGCGGAATTGTGCCATCAACGCGGAGTAATTCTAGCCAGCCATGATGACGCGACGATAGAGCATGTCGCAGAGGCGCAGGCGCAGGGAATAAGGGTTGCAGAATTTCCTACGACACACACGGCGGCTAAGGCCTCGAAGGATTCCGGGATGTCAGTGCTTATGGGGGCGCCAAACGTCGTGCGCGGTGGTTCGCATTCGGGCAATGTATCCGCGCGTGAACTGGTTGAAGCTGGAAATCTCGACATTATATCATCGGACTATATTCCGGCCAGCATGATGCAATCTGCGTTCTTTCTCGCCGATGTCGTCGAGAATATTTCGCTGCCGCAAGCCATTCGTCTGGTTGCCGCCAACCCTGCCAAAGCGGTAGGGTTGGAGGATCGCGGCGAGATTGTTGCCGAAAAACGGGCCGATCTGGTCAGGGTGCAGATTGCTGATCACGTTCCGATCATCCGCACCGTCTGGCGAGAAGGACGGCGAGTGATTTAGCCGACAGGAAAGGGAGCGGTCGGTTCCAGAGCCAGTTTGCCGTCATCCAGAATATCGAGCTGCAAGAAGCGGTAGCTTTCGATGCTCAGATGAGATGTTTTGGGTGAATGCGGATGGGTTGCGGTCACCACGACGACGCTTGCTCCGGCTGTTTCTCCGGCAACGATACCGGCAGGCGCATCCTCGAACACAAGACAATTGTGCGGATCGAAGCCAAGCCGTTTCGCGCCCAGCTGGAAGCATTCAGGGCTAGGCTTGCCGCGCTCCACGTCTTCAGCGGACACAATGGTCTTCGGCATTGGTAATCCTGCCGCTGCAACGCGACGGGTAGCGAGTTCAAGCGGTGCCGAGGTCACGATTGCCCAACGGTTTTCTGGTAATGAACTGAGGAAGTCATATGCGCCATCGATAGGTGCGATACCTTCCAGATCTGCCATTTCGGCCTGAAGCAATCTCTGTGCCTCGCGGATCGGGTCCACACCCGGCAAAGCGAGCCGGCGGACGGTTTCGACCGCCCGAACACCGTGGATGGTCGGCAGGAATGTGACCGGATCGATGCCATGGCCTATTGCCCATTCGCTCCACACGCGTTCGGTCGCTTCGATAGAACTCAATATCGTGCCATCCATGTCGAACAGGAACGCATCGAATGATTTGCCGAAGGGGGAAAAGGAGGTCACGCCGAATTTCCTTTAATTACGCAGATGAGAATCGGTAGAATACTTCTACAAGCGATCATAATGTTTATTGGGTGAGAAGACAGTCTTTGGAGCAGCCAGTCTCCCCACACCGGGTATGAAAACTCGCTTCGGCTCACTATATCGAGTGGTGACTGCAATATCAGCGTAACTTGATCATTTCGATCAATTGTGGCTTTTGGCACCTTTCCGGTTTCAAGTTAATGTCGAAAGCGCCGATTGCGACTGAATCGCATTCTCAGGATTGTTGTATAAATGACTGAAATAAAATCAAAAAAAACCAACTATCCGAACGCGCGCTTTGCCGTTGCCCCCATGATCGATTGGTCGGACAGACATTGCCGGTACTTTCACCGGCTCTTTTCAAGGCACGCATTGCTCTATACCGAAATGGTCGTGGCGGATGCCATCATTCACGGCCCACGTGACCGGTTGCTTGGTTTCGACGCCGCCGAGCATCCCGTGGCGCTACAGTTGGGTGGTTCCGATCCGGCAAAACTGACAGAGGCCGCGAAGATCGGTGCCGATTACGGCTATGATGAAATCAACCTCAATGTCGGCTGTCCGTCGGATCGTGTGCAGTCCGGTACCTTCGGAGCCTGTCTCATGCAGACCCCGGACGTGGTCGCGCATTGCGTTTCAGCCATGAAGGAGGCCGTTTCCGTGCCAGTTACCGTCAAATGTCGTATTGGCGTTGACGATCAGGACGTGGAGGTTGCGCTCGATACTTTGGCCGATCTGACGCTTGACGCTGGCGCCGATGCGCTTTGGGTTCACGCCCGCAAAGCCTGGCTGAAAGGATTGTCGCCCAAGGAGAACCGCGAGATTCCACCGCTTGATTATGATCGCGTCTATCGTCTCAAGGCACGGCTTGGTGACGTTTTCGTCGGCATCAATGGAGGAATCAATACACTGGATGAAGCAGAGCGGCACTTGCAGATTGTCGACGCGGTGATGCTCGGTCGCGCTGCCTACCACAATCCAGAACTTCTGGCAGAGGTGGATGCACGTCTTTACGGTGACGAACAATCCGACATTTCGATAGCAAATATCATTGATAAAATGTGCGCCTATACTGATCGCCATATCGCGGCAGGCGGCAGGCTTTCGCATGTGAGCCGCCATATGGTCGGGCTTTTTGCCGGGCAGCCGGGCGCGCGGCGTTGGCGGCAGATCCTTTCGACAGACGCCACCAAGCCGGGAGCAGCCAGTGACGTTCTGCGTCAGGCCTATTCCGTCGTGACTGAAGCGGCGACAGAATCTGCTTAATCAATCAGAATAAGCTGGTCGCCGCGAACCGTGAATCCGCCGAGAGTTTGCAGGAAGTTCATGCCGAGCAGGCTGCCGGTCATCAAACCTTCCTTCGTCACCATGGCGCGCACATTCTGGCGTTCGATATCCCCAATCTGCAATGTGGCAATGTTGACGACTGCTGCAGTTGCCGTGCCATTGGCCGTCATAATCGGGACGGAATAGTTTAGCGAGGCGGTGTCTATGCCTGCGCGCTCTGCATCCTGCTGGGACAGGACGACAGATGAAGCACCGGTATCGACCAGAAAGTGAACCCGTTCACCATTCACGCGCCCGTTGACCTCGAAATGGCCGTTCGCAGCCTTTGCAAGCGTAACGGTCAGGGTGCCATCGGCATTGCGCCCAGAAATAGGGCTTCCGGGAATTAGCCCGGCTGTGACGCGGCTCGCGACGTCCTGTAGCTCATATCGATACTGGTAGCCTGCAACGAGGCCAAGAATAATCACAGCCCACATCGCCATGTTGCGCGCAAAGTCGGTCAGTTTGATGCCGGAGCCGAGCAGACCGGCAGCAAGCACGACACCCCATATGCCGAGATAGGCAGCGCGGGCAAACACGTCATTCTCCATGCCAAGCGTTGAGCCGCTGTCATTGTTGGACATCAGCAGCAGGACAACAATCGCAACTGCCGCAATAATGAGCCAGAAAAAGCGCCCCATCAGCCAATTCTCTTTTCTACAATAATCTCGTGCCTGTCGGCGAGAAGCGCCCATACGGCCAATCGCTCTTCCGCACTCATGCTGGACCAGCGTGCGATCTCATCCAGCGTCCGGGCACAGCCGAGGCAGAAGCCGGTTTCCGTATCTATCGTGCAAACCAGTATGCACGGGGATTCGATGGTTGTCGTGTCCATGACTGGAATGTGGTTGCGTTAAAGGGCCATAACAAGCCCGGCGAGGACGGCAACCGATGCGATCTGCTGTACTGCGCCCAGTGTATCGCCTGTTTGCCCGCCTATTTTAGCCATGCAAAGTCGGGCAAAGCCGATAAGCAGAACTGCTACCAGCACAAGCGCATTGATGGACGAAAGAAACCCACCCGCAGGTATGAGCGTGAAGACAAGAAAGACCAGCCCGATCACGAACCCGCAAACAACCGTCTCCCATTGCGGTTGGCCGAGACTGTCGGAAAGCCCGCCGGGACGCACGGAGGGCAGGGCATGCCAGAATGCCAGCATGGCTGCACGGCTCGCTGCTTCGCTGCCGATCAGCGCAAGCGCCGCATATCCTGCACCCGCACGGTCGATGATCGCCATCAGGAAAACCGCTTTCAAACCGACGAAGACAATCAGCGTCAGCGCGGCGAAAGTCCCGATACGGGAATCTTTCATGATGTCCAGCCTGCGATCCACGGAAGATGCGCCGAAGAAGCCATCGGCAGTATCGCCCAGCCCGTCTTCATGGAGCGCGCCGGTCATCGCCGCCAGGGCGCCAATCGCGAGCAGCGCGCAGGCAAGGGACGGGAGGTTCATTTTATAGGCCACGAAAAGCACAGCGCCTGCCAGCAGGCCCAGCACCGCTCCTGCGAGCGGAAAGGCGCGGGCATTGCGGGGCAACGAATCATCACCGTTTCCAAACCAGCGCTGCGGAAGCGGCAGGCGGCTCAGAAAACCCAGACTCCGGATCGTGTCGCCAATGAGACTATTTCGCTGCAAGTGACTGTTCCACTTTGTTTCCCGAAACGGATTCCCGCGATAATTCGCCTCAATATTGCTTCAACTCAAAGAGGTGATTTGAAAATTCGCGTCAGTGCTTATAGGACGAGCCCAACGAATTTACACCTCCCATCATTGATTGGACTGAACTTATGAGCGCCAGCGGCCTACCTTTTGACGATTTCCGAGAATTGATCCGAAATCTTCCGGGCCCCGACCTGGGAGCGGAAAGGGCCGTACGTGAGCGTGAGGCTACACTGACCAAGCCAGCCGGTTCGCTCGGACGCATGGAAGAGATCGTGGCGTGGCTGGCCGCATGGACCGGCAAGCGCACACCTCAGATCAGTCGCCCGCTGGTGGCGGTGTTTGCTGGCAATCACGGCGTTACAGCCAAGAATATCACCCCGTTTCCGCCAAGCGTCACGGCGCAGATGGTCGAGAATTTTGCCGCTGGTGGTGCAGCAATCAATCAGATTTGCATCGCCAACGATCTTGGGCTGAAGGTCTTCGATCTGGCGCTGGAACACCCGACCGGAGACATCACCGAAGAGCCTGCCATGGACGAGCGCACCTGTGCCGCGACCATGGCTTTCGGCATGGAAGCGATTGCCGGTGGAACCGATCTCCTGTGCATCGGTGAAATGGGTATAGGTAATACCACGATTGCGGCGGCAATCGCGCTGGCACTCTTCGGTGGGGCGGCGGAAGACTGGGTTGGCCCCGGCACCGGCTCAACGGGTGAACTGCTGGAGCGCAAGCTTGCCGCCGTTCGCCAGGCTGTCGCTCTCCATCAGGCACATCTGCAAGACCCGCTGGAAGTGCTGAGCCGTCTCGGCGGGCGTGAAATCGCAGCCATGGCTGGTGCAATTCTGGCAGCGCGCATGGAGAAAATTCCGGTGATCGTCGATGGATTCGTGGCAAGCGCTGCTGCGGCGATACTCTATGTCGCCAATCCAGAAGCCATAGACCATTGTCTGTTCGGTCATGTTTCCGCAGAGCCGGGCCATCGCAAGCTTCTTGAGAAAATGGGCAAGCAACCACTTCTAGATCTGGGAATGCGCCTCGGCGAGGGAACCGGTGCGGCGCTTGCAGCCGGGATCGTCAAGGCGGCGGCACTGTGCCATAGCGGTATGGCCACGTTTGAACAGGCTGGAATATCCAGCTCGAAATAACGACCTTCAGGATCATCAAAAAAGCCCGCTCTATGGCGGGCTTTTCTTTTAAATCAACAACTTGAAAGTCTCAGTTGTTGTCTTTGTCTAGCACCATGTAATCAAGTGGCAATTCGGTGGTATACTTAATCTGCTCCATGGCGAAGGACGAAGACACATCGCGAATTTCGATCTTGCTTATAAGGCGCTTGTAGAACGCATCGTAGGCGGCGATATCCGGTACAGCCACACGAAGCAGGTAATCCACATCACCGCTCATGCGGTAGAACTCGATGACTTCAGGGAACTCCTGAACCACTTCGGAAAAGCGCTTGAGCCATTCGTGACTGTGGGAGCTTGTACGCACCGACACGAACACCGTCACCCGTGCATTGACGCGGACGGGATCGAGAATGGCGACACGGCGCTTGATGACGCCATCTTCTTCGAGTTTCTGGATGCGGCGCCAGCATGGCGTCGTGGAAAGGCCAACTTTCTTGGCAACATCAGCCACCGCAAGTGTCGCGTCTTCCTGCAATAAGCGCAGTATCTTCCTGTCGAGCCTGTCCATGCGTTCCCGTTCCCGGTTTTAGAAATCGTTTCCCGAACTTTGCGAATAGATGAAACGTCATACCTTATGGTTCGCAATGATCCGAATTTACAGGAAAAATATTCTTATGAAAACGAGAGGAGTAAAAATTATTTATCGTCTTGGATGAGCTCTCGCACTTTTGCCTGAATCGCAGGCACAACTTCTGCGTCAAACCATGGATTTCGCTTGAGCCAGCCGCTATTGCGCCAGGATGGGTGCGGCAAGGGTAGGGTGATTCTGCCTGCCGGATTGGGCGTATCGATGAAACGCTGCCAGTTCCTGACGGTTTCAGTGAGATTGCGACCACTATAATCAGGCAGATGATAGGCCAGAGCGTATTGTCCGACGACAAGCATGAACTTCAGTTGCGGCATTGCCGCAAAAATACGGTCATGCCAGGTCTGGCGGCATTCGCGACGTGGGGGAAGATCGCCGCCATGTTTGTCATAGCCGGGAAAGCAAAAGCCCATCGGGACAATCGCGAAGCGTGATGGATCATAAAACTCCTCGCGTGACACACCGAGCCATTGCCGCAGGCGATCGCCGGACGGATCGTTGAATGGCAGGGAGGTGTTGTGCACGCGAATTCCTGGCGCCTGACCGCAAATGGCAACCCTCGCTGTGTCAGAGCCGATGCAGACCGGATTGGGCTCGTGCGGCAGGGGGGGTAGAAATTCTGGTGTGTCGCGACAGATGCGGCAGGCCCGGATTGAGCGAGTGAGTACGTCTAGTTTTTCCATCAATAGTATCAGTTTCGGGGCAGGATCATTTCAATGAAGGTCCGAATACGCTTCCTGATATAGGTATAGGCGTCGCCGATTACATCCGGCAGTGGTTTGTCATCGGCTTCCTCGTTGCGATGTTCCTTGCGCCATTGGGATGGCTGCTCGAACTGTCCGGCCCATATGCCGCGTCGGTTGCGGCGAGCTTCTCTTTCTTCGCGCTGATAGTCTCCATAGGAAGCGGCCCAACCCTGTTCAACCATCCAGCCGTTAAGGTCGGTTTGACCGAGATAGCAGTGCGCCAGATCACGACCGTACTGATCTCGCCCTTCCGTTTCGCATCGAATCGGGGAACGGCCGATTCTGCCTCGCAATATGTTGCGAGCTTCCTGGCCGCAGTCGTAGCCGCTTCCTGCCCGGACACATTGCTGTTGAATCTCCGGTGCATCGATGCCCTTGAGACGGATACGCTTTTTGCCGAGGACCAGGGTGTCACCGTCGATCACATAGACCGGCCCATTCAAAGTTTTTAGGGGTCCGGACGGTATCGGTAGATAGGCAATGAGTGTAACGAGAACGGAAAAAAGCAATATAGTCAACAAGATGCCGCGAAAACTTATGCCGTTGCTTTTGCGGGCAGGCCGATAGGGGGGACGGTATCTTCTCATGGAGTTTTCCCGAATCCTTCACGTCCTTGATCGCGTGACAGACTGTGAGTTGGTGTTGTTTGCGTCAACAAGAGCAGATCACTGATCGGAACAACAGTCAGTTTGTTGTCAATTAGCAACAGTCTTTACCGTTGCTTTAGGTTAGAAAGAGCTCAGGCACATTTTGCCCATTTCCCGCCACAAACTGGCGTCACCGATCATGGAAAGGCAGAGGCCACCAACGTATTGGGAGCAGATAAGCTCCAACAGGATAGGCAGGAATGACGAAGGGCGCGTTGTTGTACAACAAACAGATTGGGAACAGGATGTTTCCTGTTTGCGCCCCCTTTATTCTTTCCAATGGTGGTAAGGCTTTTTTCGGCCAAGATCGGGTCTCAGTCTTGACGAAAATAGCGTGCATTCTGTCCTCTATGATTGTTTCCTCCACTGAGTGTGAAAGACCAGCGTTGTGATGCGTATCCGCAGTTTTTCATATAGAGCGCTTGCTATGGTTTTCGGCTTGGCCCTTGCCTGTAACAGCGCCTTTGCTTTCGACCTTAATGACGATTCCGAAAAGTCGAGAAGTCCGTTCGAACTCTTCAAGTTTGGCTTCTCCGCATACAAGAGCGGTCACAAGGACGAGGCAATCAAGGCGCTGCGCTATGCTGCGGATCGCGGTCATCAGGGCGCCAAGTGGAAACTGGCCCGCATGTATGCCGATGGCGATGGTGTGCCGGAAAATGACTACGAAGCCTACAAGATTTTTGAAAAAATCGTTCGAGAAGGGGCGGAGCCGGGATCGGAAAATGACTCCTACGTGGCTGACGCCCTCGTTGCGCTCGCCGGTTATGTGAAGCGTGGCATTCCGGGTTCACCTGTTCACGCCAATCCGGGTATGGCGCGCAACCTCTATGTGCAGGCTGCCTCTAATTTCGGTGATTCAGCGGCCCAGTTCGAGCTTGGCAAGATGCTGCTTGATGGCGACGGCGGAGAACGCAATTCCGTGCAAGCCGCCCGGTGGTTCCAGCTTGCAGCCAAGAAAGGTAATGCTGGTGCGCAGGCCATGCTCGGCAATATGCTGTTTCAGGCAGGCAAGACCGTTCGCGGCTTGGCCATGATGACAGCGGCCTTTGAACGCTGCCCCACGGAGGATTGCCCCTGGATACGTGATATGCAGGAACAGGCGTTTTCGATTGCCGGTGAAGCGGACCGTCGTAACGCGATCGCCCTTTCCAGTGACTATGTCGCCAAGGGCGATTTCTGATCTTCGTTTCGAGCTAGCGGCAATTCTCAGTTCGAAAGCCTGACCGTCACTGGCACGTGGTCAGATGGCTTTTCCCAAGCACGGACGTGCTTTTCCACATCACTTGATATGAGTCGGTTGGCGGCCTCCGGCGACAGCATCAGATGGTCGATACGGATGCCGTTGTTTTTCTGCCAGGCACCAGCCTGATAATCCCAGAAAGAGTAAATGCCGCTCTCGTCGGTTGATGCGCGGATCGCGTCGGTAAAGCCCAGATTTTCAAGTCTACGGAATGCTTGGCGTGATTGTGGCTTGAAGAGCGCGTCACCAGCCCATTGCTCCGGGTTTTTGGCATCAACTGGCTCTGGAATGACATTGTAGTCGCCGGCAAGTACCAGGGGCTCTTCTAGAGCAAGGCGCTCTTTCGCCCAAAGCTCAAGCCGCTGCATCCACGAAAGCTTGTAGGGAAATTTTTCTGTGTCCACGGGATTACCGTTCGGTAGGTAAAGCGAAACGACTCGAACAACGCCCTGGTCCGTTGAATAGACACCTTCGATGAAACGCGCCTGCTCATCGCTCTCGTCGCCGGGAAGGCCGCGATTGATCTCATCCGGCGATTTCCTGGATAGAAGCGCGACGCCATTGAAGCCTTTCTGACCATGTGTTTCCACGTGATAGCCGAGCGCTTCAATCTCCAGGCGCGGAAACTGGTCATCGACCGACTTGATTTCCTGTAGGCAGACAATGTCGGGAGAGGACTCCTTCAGCCAATGCTGGAGGTTGTCTATGCGGGCTTTGACGCCGTTGATGTTCCAGGTCGCGATTTTCATAATATTATGATTATGCGCTTGGGGAGGTGAGGGCAAGCCGGTGTGATTGCGCGTCACAGCTTTTCATCGGCTACAATTTCAATATCCGCTTATATTTTGGAGCAGGATCATTTGTATTGGCGGTTTTGCATTCCTATTTGCTCTGGACAGGAGCCAAACAGGAGATATTCGAATGTTCGACGCCAAGAAACTTCTCGAACAGTTTCTGGGATCACAAATACCCGGCACATCGGGAAGTGTCCGCGACAAGGCCGGGCAGGTAACAGACCTGGCAAAGAAGAACCCGCTTGCAACGGGTGCCATAGCCGCCGCCATCCTTGGCACGAAGACCGGTCGCAAGCTCGCAGGCAATGTTGCGACCGTCGGTGGCATCGCTGCGATCGCCGGGCTGGGGTATCTTGCCTACAAGAACTACAAGTCAGGTCAGGCACCGCAGACGGCAGAACAGCCAGCGGCGAAGCAGCCGGAACTTCTTCCTTCACCTCCAGCCGATTCTCCATTTCATCCGCAATCTCCCGCAATGAGCAACAGTTTTGCGCTGACGCTTGTGCAGGCGATGATCGCGGCTGCAAAGGCAGATGGCCATATCGATGACGCTGAGCGGGCTCGCATCATGGAGAAGGTCAGGATTTCTGGTCTGGACAATGAGGCGGAAACCTTCCTGGAGAAAGAACTCGCTGATCCCATTGATATCGAGGCTCTGGTTTCAGCCGCGCAGACTGAAGAGCAGAAGGTTGAGCTCTATACAGCGTCACGTCTCGCTATAGATCCGGACAACCGGGCTGAACGGGGATATCTGGATATGCTGGCCGGTCGGCTTGGTCTGCCGGATGCTCTGGTGGACCACATCGAAGCGACCGTCGCTTCGATAAAGGTTTAAGGCTGGTTGTTTCCCGGCACCGATAAAAAACCGGCCGCCATTCGGCAGCCGGTTTTGAACGTCCTGTTTGACGCGCCAGTCAGATTGCGAAGCTTGTTCCGCATCCGCAAGCCGAAGTGGCGTTCGGATTGCGAATCTGGAACGACTGCCCCATAAGATCATCCACGAAATCGATTTCCGAACCATCCATATAGGGAACAGAAATCGAATCGATCAGCACCTTGGCGCCCAGCTTTTCGATTACAATGTCGTCGTCGGTCTGCTCATCGACGAGATCGTATTTATAGGAGAAACCGGAACACCCACCGCCTTCGACCGAAACGCGAAGGGCAGTCTTTCCCGGTTCCGATCCGAGAATCTTGGCGATCCGCTTTGCTGCGGAATCTGAAACGGTAATGCCTGTCATCTGCCTTGTTCCGTTTGCAATTGCGAATATCGAACCGGGCGATTTTCCAGATTTCCGATAGCCGCATACTTGCCTTCATGATTAGCTGATAGCTATGAACGCGAACTGCGGAAGTCAATGTCTGTACCGGGGCCGCACCAGTTTTATGTAATCATATTACAGTGAAGGAAGCATCGCAATGTCGCTGGAAGGAATAGGCTTTGGTTATCGCGAACGCGCGCCCTATGCCTGTGATCCTGCACGAAGCCGTGGCCGTCTGGTGCCAGAACCAGAAAGCCCGACGCGCACCCCGTTTCAACGTGATCGCGACCGTATCATCCATTCGACAGCATTCCGTCGTCTGAAGCACAAGACACAGGTTTTCATCGCCCATGAAGGCGATCATTATCGAACGCGGCTTACGCATACGATAGAAGTAGCCCAGATTGCTCGTGCGCTGGCGCGTGCGTTGCGGCTTGATGAAGATCTCGCTGAGGCCGTGGCGCTCGTCCATGATTTTGGACATACGCCTTTCGGACACACAGGTGAGGAAGCCCTCAATGAGCGCATGAAGGATTTTGGTGGGTTTGATCATAATGCGCAGTCGCTGCGGATCGTGACCAAACTCGAGCACCGATACGCCGACTTCGACGGGCTCAATCTATCGTGGGAAACGTTGGAAGGACTGGTCAAGCACAACGGGCCTCTGTTGGGCGCAAACGCGACACATCCGAATGCCGCTGTGCCATTACCGATTCTCGATTTCAATGAACGCTATGATCTGGAGCTCACGCGGTTTGCCAGTCTCGAAGCGCAGTGCGCAGCAATTGCCGACGATATTGCCTATAACGCTCATGATATCGATGATGGTCTACGCGCAGGACTTTTGAGCCTTGACGCTCTTGATGAAGTGCCGTTGACGAAACGTCTGCTCGATGTCGTGCGGACGCGTTACCCAGATCTCGATCCCGTGCGAACCGGACACGAGCTGGTCCGCAGGCAGATCACCATCATGGTGGAAGATGTGATCGAAGAAGCACAGCGTCGTCTGGCAGTGGCAAAGCCACAGAGCGTGGAAGACGTCCACGGCCACTCGCACGCATTGGTGGCTTTCTCCGATGCCATGCGTACTGATGAAAAAGTACTGAAGAGGTTCCTGTTCAAGAACCTCTATTTCCACGACAGCGTCGTGGTACGCAGGCATGCGGCTGATAAGATATTGCAAGACCTTTTTGATGCCTGCTTTGCCGATCTGACAAACATGCCGCCGGAATGGCAATCGGGCTGCGAGACGTTGGATGAGGCGGCACGAGCGCGGCGGATTGCAGACTATCTGGCGGGGATGACTGACAATTATGCCGTGCGAGAACACCGACGATTGTTTGACCGCACTCCCGATTTAGCTTAATCGGGGCCAAACGAAGCGACATAGTCGGCAAACACGCCGAGTTCGCAGAAAATTTGAATCCCGGCGCAAGCCTGACAGGATAGACCATGAATATCTTTGCAGATTTCGACGCACGTATCAAAAAGACGTTGCAAGATATTGATCTAAAATCGAAAGATGGTGGCGAACTCGATTTCTCGCGCATCGGTGTCGAGCCGCCGCGAGATGCTTCCCATGGTGATATTGCGACCAATGCTGCGATGGTGCTCTCCAAGGCTGTCGGTCAGAACCCGCGGGAGCTTGCCGGTCGTATTGCCGAGGCTCTTGCCTTGGACGAAGACGTTGAGACTGTCGATGTCGCCGGTCCGGGTTTCATCAATCTGCGTTTGAAGGCAGCTTACTGGCAGCGCGAACTCTCTTCGATGCTGAACGAAGGCACGGATTTCGGTCGCTCCAAGCTTGGTGCAGGATCGAAAGTCAATGTGGAATATGTTTCGGCAAACCCTACCGGCCCGATGCATGTCGGCCATTGTCGTGGTGCCGTTGTCGGCGATGTTCTGGCCAATCTGCTCAAGTTCGCAGGCTATGATGTGGTCAAGGAATACTACATTAACGATGCGGGCGCGCAGATTGATGTGCTGGCCCGGTCCGTTATGCTTCGCTACCGCGAAGCACTTGGTGAAAATATTGGCGAAATCCCGGCTGGTCTTTATCCGGGCGATTATCTCGTTCCAGTCGGACAGGAACTTGCGAAGGAGTTTAGCCGCAAGCTTCTGGAAATGCCGGAAGCTGAAGCGCTTGCTCTGGTGAAGGATCGCACGATTGACGCGATGATGGCGATGATCCGCGCCGATCTCGATGCGCTCAATGTGCACCACGATGTGTTCTTCTCCGAGCGCAAGCTGCATGTCGATCATGCACGGGCGATTCGCAACGCAATCAATGATCTGACGCTCAAAGGGCACGTCTATAAAGGCAAGCTGCCACCTCCGAAGGGCCAGCTTCCAGAAGACTGGGAAGATCGTGAGCAGACATTGTTTCGTTCGACGGAAGTGGGCGACGATATTGACCGTCCACTGATGAAGTCTGACGGCGCTTTCACCTATTTTGCAGGCGATGTGGCATACTTCAAGGACAAATATGACCGCGGCTTCAACGAGATGATCTATGTGTTGGGTGCCGACCATGGCGGCTACGTCAAGCGCCTGGAAGCGGTTGCAAGGGCCGTTTCCGACGGCAAGGCAAAGCTAACGGTATTGCTCTGCCAGCTGGTGAAGCTGTTCCGCGATGGCGAGCCGGTGCGTATGTCGAAGCGGGCCGGCGAATTCATCACGCTGCGCGACGTCGTCGACGAAGTTGGTCGCGACCCGGTTCGTTTCATGATGCTTTACCGGAAAAACGATGCGCCCCTGGATTTCGATTTTGCAAAGGTGACGGAGCAGTCGAAAGATAATCCAGTGTTCTACGTGCAATACGCTTCTGCACGTTGCCATTCGGTTTTCCGTCAGGCGGCGGACCAGCTTGGTCTTGCCGATCTCGACCGAGTCGGCATGGCTGCGCATTTCGACAAGCTGACTGATGAAAGCGAGATTGCACTCATTCGCAAGCTGGCCGAATATCCGCGCCTGATCGAGGCTGCGGCCGTTCATCAAGAGCCGCATCGGCTTGCTTTCTACCTCTATGATCTCGCCAGCGCGTTCCATTCGCAATGGAATAGGGGTACAGAGAACCCGGACTTACGTTTTATTAAGGTTAACGATCCAAACTTGTCATTAGCCAGGCTAGGGCTGGTACAGGTTGTTTCTGATGTGCTGACTTCCGGATTGACGATAATCGGTGCGGATGCTCCAGCGGAAATGCGCTAGAGTATAGTTTGAAGGTGAATATCTTTCGAGACGGACTATACTTGAAGGATGGTCTCCAAAGTGTGCGGGTCGCGCCATGCGGTTCGAGATGACTGCGGAGCTCAGACGGTTGTCACAAAGCCTTTTAAGGTCGAAAGACTGATTGAAAGGCAAAAGTTGGCAAGTTGAACAGGCGGAAGGCCATGATGAATGCAAGTCATCGGTCTTCCTTCTGGCGCAGGAAACTTCCGTCAACTTTTGCCCACATTGCCTCGCTACAAAGCAATGTATGGAGACGTCTTGCGACGTCCAGGGTTTGAGTTAGGAACACGCTATGACGGACAGCAGTGCAAATCCCCGTAATTACGGCGAGCGTCCGTTGCACGAAGACGATCCACTGATGGAACTGTCGCGGATCATGGATTTCGGCACGCCTGCTGGTGACAACGTCGCTTGGAATGAGCGTCGATCTGGTTATCGTGAAGAGAGCCGGACAGAGCCGGGTTTCGATCCATCGCTGGATCTGGAGCGCGAATTGCTTGGTGACTTCAATGATTATTCTCAGCCTACGGATCAGTCACAGTTCGCGGAGCTCCGCACGAGAGATGATTCTCATCTGTCGGATGATGCCCCGCTGATACATGAGGACGAACTTGCTTCGGCTCTCGAAGATGAACTCGATCTTCAGATGGATGAGGTTGAGCTGACGTCAGAATTGAAAGCACCCTCATTTGAGGCACTTGAGTTCGAAGAAATCGATCGCACAGAGCCCGTACCGCAATTCGATTACAATGATTATTCGGCTGCGCGTGAATCGAGTGCAGAAAATTATGCCGCATCCTCGTCGGTCTATGTTCGCCGAGAAACCGTCGAGACGCTTCACATCGATCAGACCGATTACGATCCGACGATCTATCAGCCAGCCATAGAACCGAATGAACAAGCTTACCAGCTTGCGCGCGATGATGACTGGAACGCTCAGGCGGTTGAGCCCACAGAGCAGTCCTATGCTGCCGTCACGGCGCCGGTATCACTTGAGGACGAACTACAGAATCTTCTTTTCGGCGATGAGCCGCAATCAGTCTCCCACGAGGAAGCGCACTTTTCCCATGTTGCGCCTGTAGAGGAAACATACACCCACCAGGACGCTGCGGCGGTTCAGAATACCAGATACCAGGATGAACAGGAGCTGGAAGAGCTGCATCTTGAGAATCCGCAGCTTAACGAGCCGGCTTATGATTCTGCGCTGCAAGCCGCCACACCTGTTGAATCTTATGCGGCTCAGCCTCTGTCGCAATTTACGTATGCAGGATATCCGTACTATACACGGAGCAATTTTTCCTCGGGCGTTGCTTCACAGGATACGGTAGCAACCGCACCGCAGGCCGATCAAGCGCCTGCTGCAGTCGCAGCCCCTGCGCTTAATGATGAAGACGATTTTTCTTTCGATGATGATTTTTCGTTCGATGTTGAGGAAACAACCGCTGTAATTGCTGCAGAAGGAACTGAGGACGACCTCTTAGAGCTGGGTGAAATCGGCCTTTCGGAGGATGACTTTGGTTATGAAACTTCGGGTGATGTTTCCGGCATTCAGGATGAGAACGCTTTCAATGAGGATGATTTTTTCACTGAAGACGATCTCAATCTGAACAACGAGTCTGAGGAAGAAATACCCACCTATGCCCACGCGATGCGTGCGGACGATAGTCACTACTCTTCCCAGGCTTCGTTTTTGCCGTTTGGAAATGCTCATACAGCCACAGCCAGCGCCCCGGCGCCCGAAGTCGAGACGTTGAGCGTGGCCGAAGAAAAGGTTGAGCAAACGCATTCGCTCGATTTGCCGGAAGTCAATTATGGCGAAGAAGAAGCTAACGCCGGTTTGACTGATCTCGAAGCGGAATTCGCCGAGGTCTTCAATACGGTTGGCGTCGATGACTCGTCTAAAACTGACGCGCAGAGCGAAGCTGACAGGGCTTTTGAAGACATCTTCCGCGAAAGCGCTTCAAGCTATCTGCCTAACTCCGGGGCCGGCCTCGGTGCAGCCGTGGGCGCTGCTGCTGCCGGTGTCGGTGCTGCCGCAGCTGCCGGGGTATATGGCCGCTCACAGGCAACGGCACAGGAATCAGTACAGCCAAAAGCCTCTAACCCATTGGGTAATCAAGACGATTTCTACAACCATTGGGCCGCTCAGGGGGCACAGACCTTTGAGGGTGGCGACTATGGTGACCGGGCGGCGATGCCAGCGGAACACGATCTTGGGAGTGCCGCTGAAGCCTATCGTAATCGCCCGGTTCGGGGCCGTCGCGGCCTCATTTTGGCTAGCGTGGCCGGTGTGGTGGTGCTTTTGGGGGGGATTGGCTATCATTTTCTCGGGGGTAGCAGTTCCGGCGAACCGGTCGTGATCCGGGCCGACAATCAGCCGATCAAGGTGCAGCCGGAAAATCCGGGCGGTGTAACAGTGCCAAATCAGGATAAGGCAGTTTACGACCGCGTTGCGGGTACCTTGCCGAACAATCCGGAACAAAAATCACTGATCACTTCCGGTGAAGAGCCGGTGGACATTTCCAGCACGAATGACGGCAATACGTCAGACGAGCAACCAGTGGCGAACCAGGCTCCGCTCGAGAACCAGAATAACCATAATGAGCCGTTGGTTCAGCCACGTGAAGTAGAAACCATGATCGTTCGCCCTGATGGCTCTATCGTTCAGCCATCTCCGGCACCGGAAGAAACCGCTTCCCAACTGACTCCGGCGAACACTGCGCAGCCAATAGCTCCTGCTGGCGGTGATGAGATCGCCGCGCTGGCCGCTGGCAATGCACCTACGGAACCTGCTGCGCCAACACCGACGCAGCAGGCGGAGCCTGCGACAGAAGCGCCGCGTCTTCCTGCTCATCCTCCAGTGGTACGATCAAGGCCTGCTGAACAGCCTGTCAACATTGTTGGCAATGTTCCGCAGCGCACGCAGATTCCGTCTGCTGCCACTTCGGCTTCCGCCGCACCTCAAGTGGCTTCGGCAGCGGGAGCAGGTGGCTATTTCATCCAGATTGCTTCGCAGCCATCTGCTGAGCTGGCGCAGAAGTCTTATGCGAACATGGCTCAGAAGTATGGCAGCGTGATCGGCGGACGCAGCGTCGACATCAAGCGAGCCGATATTCCAGGCAAGGGCACTTACTATCGTGTCCGCGTTCAAGCCGGTTCCAAGGAAGAAGCGTCTGCGCTCTGCGCGCGCCTTAAGTCTACCGGTGGCAGCTGTCTGGTAACGCGGTAATCTCTTGGACAAAAAACTCGAAAGGGCGACTTTGGTCGCCCTTTTTTATGGTCCACTACCAAGCCCGGGTTTTTTCGGTTAAACCGGGACAGGGTTGTTTGAATAAAGCATTTCCAGACAGTTTTGGGGAAGAGCGCATGAAAGAGTGCAAGGCATGGATTGCCGGTGTATCAGGAACGAAACTTACCGAGGACGAAGTTGCGTTTTTCCGCGATGAAAGGCCTTGGGGCTTTATTCTCTTTGCTCGCAATGTCGAAAGTCTGGAACAGGTTTCCGAGCTGACCGCGCATATGCGCGACCTGACGGGCCGGGACCAGACGCCTGTTTTCATCGATCAGGAAGGCGGGCGCGTGCAGCGTCTTCGTCCGCCGCTCGTTCCCAATTATCCCTCGGCCTCGGAAATTGGCGCGATCTATGCGCGTGATCGCGAAGCCGGTGTGCGCGCCGCTTGGCTGCATTCTCGCCTGCATGCATTCGATTTGCTGAAAATTGGCGTCAATGTGGATTGCCTGCCGGTTCTGGACGTGCCCGTCGTAGGTGCACATGATGTCATTGGCGCGCGTGCCTATTCAAAGAATCCGCATGCTGTCGCTGAGATGGGGCGATCTGCTGCGGAAGGCTTGCTAGCAGGTGGTTTGCTGCCTGTGGTCAAGCATATGCCCGGACATGGCCGTGCGTTTACAGACACGCACAAGGAACTGGCGCGGGTCACCGTTCCACTGAACGAATTGGTTGCGCATGATTTTGTGCCATTCAAGGCACTCAATGATCTACCGATGGCAATGACGGCGCATGTCGTGTTCGATTGCATTGATCCGCAGCGCCCGTCGACATTGTCGCCGACTGTCATCAATACGATTATTCGTGACGTTATCCAGTTCGACGGCCTTGTCATGAGCGATGATATTTCCATGAAAGCGCTCTCCGGCGGACTTGGTGATATTGCAGACGGCATCATCGGTGCCGGTTGTGATATGGTTCTCTATTGCGCAGGTGTGATGGAAGAACTCAAAGAAGTCGCAGCGCGTGTGCCGGTTCTTGAGGGCAAATCGAAGCACCGCGCCGACTTGGCGGAAGTTTATGCTGGCGATCCCGATCTTTCTGATGAGGACGAACTACGTGCAGAATTCAACGCCATGTTTGAACGGATAGCGTAATCGTCAAAACTTGGTAAACTGAGATCGTCGGCGGACCGTCCGCCGGTGAAATCTTATCAGTAGGGAAACGGGTTTGGCAGCATCGGGGGCAGACACAGACGGCAAAGACGGCACACTCGTGCCGATGGACGCGCTGTGGCAAGGTGATTCCGGCGGCAACGAAAGTGAACCTTCGCTTCTCATCGATGTGCAGGGGTTTGAAGGACCTCTTGATCTATTGCTTCATCTGGCGCGAAGCCAGCGAGTCGATCTTGCCCGTATTTCAGTCCTGGCGCTTACGGAGCAGTATCTTCAGTTTGTAGAGCAGGCAAGGGCGCTACGTCTCGAACTCGCCGCCGACTATCTCGTCATGGCGGCGTGGCTTGCCTATCTCAAGTCGAAACTGCTTATCCCGAAACAGCAAGGAGACGATGGAGCAACCGGCGAAGAGCTGGCCGCCTCGTTGCATTACCGTTTGAAAAGGCTTGAAGCCATGCGCGATGCGGCGGCAAAACTCGTCAATCGCAATAGGCTCGGGCGGGATGTCTTCGCGCGTGGTATGCCGGAAATGGTTATGGTAGATAGGACCAGTCAGTTTTCCGCGACACTGTACGACCTTCTCACCGCCTATGCTTCGCAGCGGCAGCGCCAGTCTGTTTCGCAGGTGCAGATCGCCAAGCGAGCGGTCTGGTCATTGAAAGAAGCGCGGGTGGCGCTTGTGCGTTTGATGGGGGCAGTCGGGGACTGGATATCGCTTGATCGCTTCCTGATTGATTATGCCCTTTCACCCCGCGAAAGAGCTTCGGCGCTTGCGAGTTCCTTTGCTGCCAGTCTTGAACTTGTGCGTGAAGGCAAACTGGAAGTCAGACAGAGTGCTCCTTTCGAGCCGATCTACATAAGGGCGACAGGAGATGTAAGCGAATTGGATGAGGACGAAGATGTCTGAAGCGGAACGTCGAAATCTGGCTGAAATCGATAATGACGGCGATCAGCTAGAAGCAGAGGCTCATATCTCGACACAGGGACTTGCCGATCTCGCACGCATTGTCGAGGCCATCGTTTTTGCCTCCTCCGAGCCTGTTTCCGAACGTGCTTTGGCTGAACGCCTGCCTGCAAATGTGGACGTTGCTCCTGTTTTGCAGCATTTACAGAAAGTATATGAAACGCGCGGCGTGCATCTTGTTCAGGTCGGCAGCGCTTGGGCGTTCCGCACGGCGCCCGATCTAGCCTTTCTCATGAGCCGCGAAGCCGTGCAGCAACGCAAACTGTCTCGTGCTGCGATCGAAGTGCTGGCCATCATTGCCTATCACCAGCCGGTCACGCGCGCCGAGTTGGAAGACATTCGCGGCGTGGAGACTTCGAAGGGGACTTTGGATGTCCTCATGGAAACGGGCTGGATCAAGTTGCGCGGTCGGCGCCGGACTCCCGGCCGTCCGGTTACCTACGGAACAACGGATGCTTTTCTTGACCATTTCGGCCTGCCTGAAATCCGCGATTTGCCCGGACTGGAAGAGCTACGTGGGGCAGGGCTGCTCTCTGCGCGTATGCCATCGAGTTTTGCCGTTCCGGTGCCGAATGTCGATCCAGATGAGCTGACTGAAGACGAAGAGCCGCTTGAAGACATAGATCTGGAAAGCCTCGGCTTGCTTGCACCACGTGGTGAATAGTCCCAGTCTCGCCTTTCAAGTGAATTTTATTTGCCGGAGAGCCGTTCACTGTCACACTTCTGTTTGAAAGATTTGTTGAAAGCGCTTAAATCATAACTGGCATTGCAGGAACATGCCGCGCGTTCGCGGCAATGAGAGGAATAAAATGGGTAGCTTTTCCATCTGGCACTGGCTGATCGTCCTGGCGGTTGTGCTTCTTCTGTTTGGCCGCGGCAAGATTCCCGAGCTGATGGGTGATGTTGCCAAGGGCATCAAGAACTTCAAGCAGGGCATGTCCGACGAAGACGCCAAGGATTCGGGTCGTACAATCGATGCCAAGGCTGACGAAACGGCCAACGACGTCAAGAAAACCACCAAGTCCTGATCTAACGGATAAAGCATGTTGCGTGCGTAGAAGTCGCACGCAGCATATTTTGCCATTTACAAGTGCGGTTTTCCGCCGAAAGACGGGACGCGCGCGCGAATTGCGCGGGGTATCAAGAAAATGCTCGACATCGGTTGGTCTGAACTTCTGATTATTGCGATCGTGATGATCGTGGTGGTCGGTCCCAAGGATTTGCCGAAAATGCTGCGCGCATTCGGCAAAGCAACCGCACGCATGCGTGCAACCGCCAACGAGTTCAAGCAACAATTCAACGAAGCCTTGAAAGAAGCTGAGCTTGATGACGTCAAGACCATCATTGATGAGACCCGCAAGCTCGATCCGCGGTCGAAAATCACGCAAGTGTTCGATCCGATTCGTAGTGCCGGCGAGGATTTGCGCGCGGGCCTTCAGTCCACGTCGTCCATGTCTGCGGCAACGCCTGATAAAGTCGCTGAAGTAACGACGCCGGTGGATGCTGGTGGCGCCCCGGTTCCGGCTGTTGCGGAGAAAGCCGCTGCGCCTAGGAAGACAATTCGCAAGACTACACCGAAGGCAGAGGGCGAAGCCAAAACGAAAGTTGCTCCGCAGAAGGCTTCCGTCGCGAAACCTGCTTCCAAGAAGCCCGCAGCAGCGAAGTCGGAAACAGCAAGGGGTGGAATGACCACGGCTGCTGCCGCACCCGCCAAAAAGACCACGAAGAAGACAGGAACCAAAGCGTGACACGCGACGAGGACGAAATCGAACAGAGTGCAGCACCTCTGCTTGAGCACCTGATCGAGCTGCGCCGCCGCCTGATCTGGGCAATTCTGGCATTTTTCGTGGCATTTATTGTCTGTTTCGCTTTCGCCAAACAGCTCTTCAACCTGCTTGTTGTGCCTTATCAATGGGCGCTCGACTGGGCGGGTATGGATCGTTCGAAAGCCGAGTTGATCTATACCGCACCGCAGGAATTCTTCTTTACGCAGGTCAAGGTGGCCATGTTCGGGGGTATTGTGCTGGCATTTCCGGTGATTGCCGCACAGATTTACAAGTTCGTGGCGCCCGGCCTCTACAAGCACGAACGCATGGCGTTCCTACCTTTCTTGATCGCATCGCCGATCCTCTTTCTGGCTGGCGGCGCGCTCGTCTACTTCTTCTTCACGCCGATGGTGATGTGGTTCTTCCTTGCAATGCAGCAAACCGGCGGCAGCGGCGAAGTCCAGATTTCTTTGCTACCGAAGGTATCGGAATATCTGAGCCTCATCATGACGCTCATCTTCGCTTTCGGTCTGGTCTTCCAGCTGCCGGTCGTGACCAGCCTTATGGCGCGGGTCGGGCTGGTGACTTCGGCGGGCCTCAAAGACAAGCGCAAATACGCAATCGTCATCGCTTTCATCGTCGCGGCTGTGCTGACACCGCCCGATCCGGCAAGCCAGATCGGCCTTGCGTTGCCGACAATCCTTCTCTACGAGATTTCAATCATCGTGGCGCGCATGATCGAGAAGAAGCGGGATGAGGCTCAGGAATCGACCGACGCCGAAAACAACACTTCATCGTCCTGATTTGTCACGTTGATTCTGTGAGGTCGCAGGGTGTGCGGCCTCGCTTCTGTTCAATTTCACGAAACGGCTTTTCCCATGCTTGACATCAAATGGATACGCGAAAACCCTGAAACCCTCGACAAAGCGCTCGCTAAGCGTGGGGCTCAGTCGCAGTCGTCCGAATTGATGGCGCTGGACGAAAGACGCCGCGAATATGTGGGCAAGGTTCAGGCTGCCCAGGAGCGTCGCAACGCCGCTTCGAAGGAAATCGGCAAGGCCATGGCTGCGAAGGATGCAGCAACGGCTGAGAAGCTGAAGGCCGAAGTTGCCGAGTTGAAGGATTTTCTTGCTCAGGCCGAAGATGAAGAACGTCGGCTAACCAAGGAACTGAACGACGCGCTGTCAGCCATCCCCAATATTCCGCTCGAAGATGTGCCGCTCGGCAAGGATGAGAGCGACAATGTCGAAGTCCGCCGCGTCGGCAATCAGCGCAACTTTTCCTTCCAGCCCAAGGAACATTTCGAGTTGGGCGAAGCGCTTGGCTACATGGATTTCGAGCGCGCTGCCAAGCTTGCAGGTTCGCGCTTTACAGTGTTGAAGGGGCCGCTTGCGCGTCTGGAACGTGCGCTCGGCCAGTTCATGCTCGACCTGCACACTATCGAGCATGGCTATACCGAAACCATGCCGCCGCTGATGGTGCGCGATGAGGCGGTGTACGGAACTGGTCAGTTGCCGAAATTTTCGGAAGACCTTTTTCGCACCACGGATGGCCGCTGGCTTATTCCAACGGCTGAGGTTCCACTGACCAATTTAGTCGCGGATGAAATTGTCGATACAAAGTCGCTTCCCCAGCGCTACACGGCGCTGACTCCTTGCTTCCGTTCGGAAGCGGGCTCTGCTGGTCGTGACACGCGCGGTATGCTGCGCCAACACCAGTTCCTGAAGGTGGAAATGGTGTCGATCACCGATGCGGATAGCTCGGTTGAAGAGCATGAGCGCATGACTGCCTGTGCCGAAGAAGTGCTGAAGCGTCTTGGTCTGCCCTTCCGTACTGTGGTGCTTTGCACTGGCGACATGGGTTTCGGTGCACAGAAAACCTACGACATCGAAGTATGGCTTCCCGGCCAGAACACCTATCGCGAAATCTCCAGTTGCTCTGTCTGTGGCGATTTCCAGGGCCGTCGCATGAATGCCCGTTATCGTCCGGAAGGCGAGAAATCGACCCGTTTCGTGCATACGCTAAACGGTTCAGGCGTCGCTGTCGGTCGTGCTCTGATCGCTGTTATGGAAAATTATCAGGAAGAAGATGGCAGCATTCATATTCCTGAAGCATTGCAGCCATACATGGGCGGCCTCACGCGCATAGAAAAAGCTGCGTGAATCACAATTATTGATAGCCTTAATGAAGGAGTGACGACGTGCGAATTCTGCTGACGAACGATGATGGTATCCACGCTGAAGGCCTCGCAGTTCTGGAGCGGATCGCACGCAAGCTCTCCGACGATGTCTGGGTGGTCGCGCCGGAAACCGATCAGAGCGGCCTCGCGCATTCGCTGACGCTGTCGGAACCGCTCCGTCTGCGCCAGATAGACGAACGCCATTTCGCCCTGCGTGGCACGCCGACGGATTGCGTTATCATGGGTGTGCGCCGCGTTCTGCCGGGTGCGCCTGATCTTATTCTTTCGGGCGTGAACTCCGGTGCTAATATTGCAGATGATGTTACCTATTCGGGCACCGTCGCCGGTGCCATGGAAGGCACGCTGCTCGGCGTCCGTTCCATCGCGCTGTCCCAGGAATACGAATACGAAGGCGACCGCCGCATCGTACCTTGGGAAACGGCGGAAACCCACGCACCAGACCTTATCCGTAAGCTGATGGCAGCCGGATGGCCGGAAGGTGTGCTTCTGAATCTTAACTTCCCGAACTGCGGCGCGGACGAAGTCAAGGGAACGCGCGTCACGGCTCAAGGTAAGCTTAGCCACGACGCCCGCCTTGATGAACGTCGTGACGGGCGCGGTTTCCCGTACTTCTGGCTGCATTTCGGTCGGGGCAAAGCGCCGGTCGCAGATGACAGCGATATCGCGGCCATCCGTTCCGATTGCATTTCGGTAACTCCGTTGCACCTGGACCTGACCGCGCATAAGGTTCGAGCAGAATTGAGCGCAGCACTTGGGGTTGAAGCATGAGGCAGGCGACGTCTGAGCGCCCACGGCTTTCGGACAGGGAAGGATTTGCGTCCTTCGTCATGCGGATGCGAGGATGCGGTATTGACGATCCGCGTCTGTTTTCGGTCATTGAGGCCACCCCGCGCCAGAGTTTTCTCGCGTCCTCATGGTCTCATCTCGCCTATAGTCCACGTACTGCACCGCTTGATTGCGGTGAGTATATGGAAGGTATCGATGAACAGGTGCGCGCCATTGCTGCGCTCAGGCTGGAACCCGGTCATCGGGTGCTGGAAATCGGAACAGGCTCCGGTTTCACGGCGGCTGTTATGTCTTCGTTAGCCGGTCGCGTGACGACCGTTGAACGTTACCGAAAGCTTTGCGACCTCGCTTTACAGCAATTTGTGTCGCTGAAGCGCGAGAACATCATGGTGAAGCATGCCGATGGTCGCCATGGAATGCCGGGCGGTCCGTTCGACCGCATCTTGATCTGGCTCGCCTGCGATGAAGTGCCGCGTCACTTCGTTGATCTATTGGCTACGCATGGCGTATTGATCGCGCCCATTGGCCCAGGAGACGGTCCCCAGGTTATGACACGCATCGCCAAGGTCGGTAGCCGATTCGAGCAGGAAGACTTGATGACGGTCCGCTACCAGCCTTTCATAGAAGGTGTCTCGTCTGTCTTGTGACCGACGCGTATCGATTCGTCATGTTGATGGCTATCAGGCTCTCATCGGAAACGCCGGGGAGAGTAATGAGCCTCTTTTGGGCTTATGGTATTTAATTGGTGAATCTTTTCTCGAAGAATTGCGGTTCTTAACCAGAGAGTAACATTAACGCGTTTTAATCACCTTACTGAGTTTCGAGTATGGGCGAGTTGAACATGCGTTTAAAAATTTTGCAGCACACGTCTGAACGTCTTCTGCGGAATGTCGCGATCGTTCTGATTGCCGGTTTTGGTGCCGGGTGCAGTGCCGATACGATGCGCTTCACTGATGGTATCAGTACGGGCTCTACGTCCAGTCAGCGTGTCGCGCAGCAGCCGGCCGGCGATCTTTATGCATCTGCGGCTCCCGTGGCTCCTGCTTCGAGTGGTTCTGTTCAGCGCAATTCGTTGCCGCCGGTGTCTTCGGCGCCGATGGCAGCACCTGTCGCAGCAGCACGACAGTCAGTTCAGGCTCCAGTCGCAACGGCATCCAATAGTATCCAGAATCATGTCGGGCAGGCGCAGGACATGGCCGCAAGCCGTATGAACAATACGGTCAATGCTGCAGGCACCAAGGTGGCCAGCGCGGCAACATCTACGCGCAATACAGTAAATGGCGCGCAGGAAAAGGTGCTTGGTCAGCTTCCGGCGAATCCAACGATGCCAAGGCCAGCGGATAACAATATTGCGGTTGTCCCGCAGGCGCCTGCAGTCAACGGCAAGAAGCCTTCGGCAAGCGATATGGCTTCGGCGGGCGCAAATGCTACGACGCCACCAGCGCCAAACGGTACCTACACGGTTAAGAGCGGTGATTCGCTTTTCTCAATCGCGCAGAGGCATAACGTTCCTGTCGAACAGTTGAAGAAGGCAAATGGTCTGTCGAATGGCGCTATTCGGGTCGGTCAGTCACTCGTCATTCCTTCTGCCGCAGTAGGCAATGCAACGCAGGTAGCAGCGGTTTCGCAGCAGCCAGAAAACCCGGCAAAAACGGCTACCGCACCGGCCGCGAAAGCCGATGTGAAACCTTATACGCCGCCACAGGCAAGCAACAAAGTCATTGAAGAAGCGGAAAAGGATCAGGCGGCAGCGCCTTCCTCAACCGGCATTTCCCAAATGCGTTGGCCGGTACGTGGCCGCATTCTCGCGAGCTTCGGCCAGCGCGACGGCACATCGGTGAGCGACGGCATCGATATCATGGTTCCAGAAGGAACGTCTGTTAAAGCCGCTGAAAATGGCGTCGTTATCTATGCCGGTGATGGTCTCAAGGAATTTGGTCAGACGGTTTTGATCCGTCATGACAATGGCCTTGTCACTGTCTATGGTCATAACAGCCAGATACTGGTCCAGCGCGGCCAGAAGGTTCGCCGTGGTGAAGAAATCGCGAAATCGGGTATGAGCGGCAACGCGAAATCTCCGAAGCTGCACTTTGAAGTGCGCAAGAATTCGGCTCCCGTCAATCCTTCCAAGTACTTGGAAACGTGACTAAGAATAAACAAAAAGGCGGGCAAGAAGCCCGCCTTTCTTTTTATGGTTAGTTCGTCGTTTCAAATAGCAATTCCGAGGCGACCTGCCAGATCCTGTATATATTGCCATGCAACACGTCCCGAACGGTTTCCACGTGTTGTCGACCATTCCAGCGCTTCGGCCTGCATTTTGGCTGGATCGTAAGCCAGCTTGAAATGCGTTGCATAGCCGTCGACCATGGCGAGATAATCATCCTGACTGCATTTGTGGAAGCCAAGCCAAAGACCGAAACGGTCAGAAAGCGATACTTTTTCCTCGATGGCTTCCGAAGGGTTGATTGCCGTCGATCGCTCGTTGTCGATCATGTCACGCGGCATCAGATGACGTCGGTTCGAGGTCGCATAGAAGATCACATTATCGGGGCGACCTTCCACACCACCTTCAAGCGCGGCCTTGAGTGATTTATAGGACGTATCGTCATGATCGAATGAAAGGTCATCACAGAACAAAATGAACCGATAGTCTGTGTCCTTGATTAGGTTCATCAATATCGGAAGGCTATCAATATCCTCACGGTGAATCTCGATCAGCTTGAGCTGAGCGCGGTCCGGCATTTCTGCGTTCACGCTTGCCTGTGCAGCCTTGACGAGGGAGGATTTACCCATGCCGCGCGCACCCCAGAGCAACACGTTATTGGCCGGGAAGCCTTTTGCGAAACGCCGGGTATTGTCCACGAGCTGGTCACGTACCAAATCTACGCCACGGATCAGTGCGATATCCACTCGGTTAACGCGCTTTACCGGATCCAGTGCCAGTCGTTCGGGAGCCCAGACAAAGCAGTCTGCAGCATCAAGATCGGGTGTTTTGGCTTCCGGCGGCGCAATGCGTTCCAGAGCGGCGATCAAACGGTCCAGCTTTTGGCTGAGGATGTCTTCGGTCGTCATTTCATGCCCCTGATGATAGGGCTAACGGCTTAACATGTCACAGCGGAGGCGAAAAGTGTGCGACCTTGGCGCAGGCGGGATCATCGCCGGTTGCATTTGGCGCGCTAACCATTGTAATGCCGTTAATAATTTGTCTTCGAGACTTCAGAGGAGTTCCTAATGTTCGTAACACCGGCTTTCGCTCAAGCATCCGGCGGCGCTGCTGGACCAGATATGCTCATGAGCATTCTGCCGTTCATCCTGATCTTCGTGATCATGTACTTCCTTATCATCCGTCCTCAGCGGACCCAGATGAAGAAGCGTCAGGAAATGCTGGGTCAAGTTCGTCGCGGCGACACTGTCGTGACCGGCGGCGGCATTGTCGGCAAGGTTCAGAAGGTCGTTGACGACAACGAACTGGAAGTCGAAATCGCTGAAGGCGTTCGCATTCGCGTCATGCGCAGCACGTTGATGGATGTTCGTGTCAAGGGCGAGCCCGTCGCCGACAACAAGAACAAGTAATCTTTTACGGCGCGCTGGCCCTGGTAAGATTTCCATAACCGGGGCCTGCGCATTATCCGGTAAGCGCTGATGCGCGTACCACGACGCCGGAAAGCGGTTCGCAATCGGCGAACTCCGGCTTGCTCTATCCAAGCTGATACGGAAGCTGCTCTATGCTCTATTTTTCACGCTGGAAATCTGCCCTGATCTGGCTCGCGGTTCTCGTGAGTTTCGTCATCGCATCCCCTAACTTTTTCTCGCGTGAAACGCTAGCAAAGCTACCAAACTTCCTGCCGAAGCAGCAGATCGCCCTAGGACTCGATCTTTCCGGGGGCTCTCGTCTGGTGCTACAGGTGCAAAGTCCTGGACGAGATGACCTCAAGCGTACCGCGAATATTATGCGGCAGCGCCTGGAAGAACTCGGGTATGGCAAACCTCTCGTGGGGGAGGAGAATCGCAACCAGATTCGAGTCGAAGTTCCCGGCGTTTATGATGCGCAACTTCTGAAAGACATTCTTAGCGTTCGCGGCAATTTCTCTTTCCGCGTTGTAGACAGCACCATGTCGCCGGACGATGCCATCCGTGGTACGCCACCAGGTGATAGTGAAGTCATCTACTCCTACGATGACCCGCCTGTCGGCTACCTCGTCAAGAAGCAACCGATCCTGACAGGTGCCAATGTAACCGACGCCAAGGCGACACTTTCCGACGATGATAGCGAACCCGTCATTACGCTGACATTGGACGACGCAGGCCGCAAAAGCCTTGCAGAGGCAACATCGCATCTCGTTGGCGGTAATTTTGCCATCGTCGTTGACAATCAGGTCGTTTCAGCGCCCGCCGTCGACGAGAAGCTTGATACGAATGAGCTCCAGATTTCAGGCGCTTTCGATCTTCAGGCCGCAAATAACATGGCGGTCGTGCTGCGGTCGGGCGCGCTTCCGCAGAATGTTACTGTGCTGGAAGAACGCACGATTGCATCGGCTCTCGGCGAAGACTATGCCAGCGCCGCCGCATTGGCAGCCTTGCTTGCGGCATTGCTGGTCGGCCTGTTCATGGTCCTGTCCTACGGGATCCTTGGTGTGATTGCCATGGTCGCACTGGCTGTCAACATCATCATCCTCACTGCCATATTATCACTGATCGGCGCTTCGATCAGTCTCGCCAGCATCGCCGGTTTGGTACTGACCATCGGTTTGGCTGTTGATGCTCATATCCTGATATACGAGCGTGTGCGCGAAGACCGTCGCAAAGGTTATTCCGTCGTTCAAGCTATGGAATCCGGTTTTTATCGCGCTCTTTCTACGATCATTGATGCCAATCTCACCACACTTATCGCAGCGCTTGTTCTGTTCCTGCTTGGATCGGGAACAGTTCACGGTTTCGCGCTGACAGTTGCGGTCGGTATCGGCACAACACTTTTCACCACGCTCACATTCACGCGGCTGCTTATCGCGCAATGGGTGCGTACAGCCAAACCGAAGGAAGTGCCTAAGCGTCGTCTGAAACTGGTTCCGACCGTAACGCATATTCCGTTCATGCGCTTGCAGTTTGTGACACTTGGTATTTCTGTTCTGGCGTGCGCTATTGTAGTCGCCCTATTCATAAATATAGGCTTCAATTACGGTATTGATTTCCGTGGCGGCTCGATGGTCGAATTGCAGGCCCGGAGCGGCGACGCCAACCTTGAAGACATCAACGAGCGTCTCAGCGAACTCAACATCGACAGCGCCCGTGTTTTACCAGCAAAATCCCCGCGCTCTGCCCTTGTCATTATCGGCAGCCAGGAAGTCGGTGATGATGCCGAACAAACCGTCGCGGTGAAGCTACGCGGAGAATTCGAGGAGGATTATTCGTTCCAGCGTGTTGAAGTCGTCGGACCGACGGTCTCGGAACAGCTTTCCCGCGCCGGTATTATGGCGGTTATTCTGTCGCTGATCGGCATCTTCATCTACGTGTGGGTTCGGTTCCGCTGGCAACTCGCTCTTGGCGCAGTGCTGTCAACCTTGCACGATGTCATCATCCTTGCAGGCATGTTCATAGTGTTCCGCATGGAATTCAATCTCTGGAGCGTTGCCGCAATTTTGACGATCATTGGGTATTCGCTCAACGATACGGTGGTGATCTACGACCGTGTGCGCGAGAATCTGCGGGTCTATAAAAGTGCGCCACTGCCTGCCATCATCGATGCCTCTATTAATCAGACGCTTTCGCGTACCCTGTTGACGTCCTTCGTGACATTTCTCGCTCATATCCCGCTCTACGCCTTCGGTGGCGCTGATATACGCAGTTTTGCGCTGGCGCTGAGCGTCGGTATTATTGTTGCAAGCTATTCGTCGATCTTCATCGCCGCCCCATTGCTCGTGCAGTTCGGGCTCAAGCCGCGCGGTCCCGAAAAGGGCGATTCTATGGACGATGAACTGGCGCAATCACTGAATTTGGAAAGCTGAAAATGGCCAAAGGGATAGAGATACGCGAAGCCCATTATCCAGGCCGTGCTCCCATTGATGCCTATGGCAATGGAGGCTTCCGTTTCGCCGAAATGTCGCATCGCGGGTCTATCATTTGCCTGCCTTCGGGAATTCACGGCTGGGAACCTGCGACGCCGCCGGTATTAGCCAAAGCCGACCTGGAGATGGTCCTAGAGCAGGCATCAGATATTGAGATTCTGCTGGTGGGCACGGGCATGGACCTGCGCCGTATCCCCGAAGAGGTGCGCGCCATCTTGCGCGAACACCGCATTTCTTCTGATCCCATGAGCACGGGCGCCGCCGTGCGTACCTATAATGTGCTACTTGCCGAAGATCGTGCGGTCGCGGCGGCTTTGATTGCTGTAGACTAACATCATGAACGAGAATGAGGCACATTGCCTGGCATTGCTTCGCGAAGCTGACCGGGATCGCTATCTTTCAGTGCTCTATGCACCGGAAGATCGGCGTGGCGGTCTGGCTGCATTATACGCCTTTAACGCCGAGGTTGCGCGTATCCGTGATCTCGTGCACGAGCCATTGCCCGGCGAAGTTCGGCTGCAATGGTGGCGCGATCTTATCAACGGCGAGGCGAGGGGCAGTGCGCAAGCGCATCCCATTGCGGCAGCGCTGACAAGCACCATTGAAAAATATGAGCTGCCTAAAACTGCTTTTGACAATTATTGCGAAGCACGCATCTTCGATCTTTATGACGATCCGATGCCTAGCCGCAATGATCTGGAGGGGTATTGCGGCGAAACCGCATCGGCTATAATCCAATTAGCGGGTTTTGTGCTGGACAGAGACGCCGCACAGGCGCAGACCGAAATAACCGGCCATGCTGGAGTAACACAAGCCGTGACCGGCTTGCTTCGCCTTATGCCTATTCATCGGCGGCGCGGGCAACTTTATTTTCCCGCTGATATGTTGCAGGCAGTCGGAGTCACACGCGAAACTTTTATAGCGGGCGAAGACAAAGCAGCGATAGAGCGCGTCATTAGCATCATTCTGGCTTTCGCGCGTGAACATCTGGCGATTTTCGAGAAGAACAAGTCAGAGTTACCGAAGAGTCTAGCTCCGGCATTCTTGCCTTTGGCGCTTGTTCCAGCCTATCTGCGGGCAATTGAGAATCTAGGCGCGCAGGCTGCGGAAAAGGTGGCAGATATTTCAGCCGTCAGAAAACAATGGCTCATGTTCAGGGCAAACTTCTGAATGGCGGGAGCAGATAGGCTTCAGTCGATTCAAACTGAAGCCTATGTTGATTTTAATCGGCAAGTCCCAACCATTGACGGCAATCTGCCAGCGCACGTGCGGAAAGCGCGCGTTTCTTGGCAACCGTCTTTTCCTTGCCGCGCAGGCGCGTTCCTTCCGGTTTCGGAACGTCGACGGGTGGGAACAGGCCGAAATTCACATTCATTGGTTGGAACGAGCGCTTGCCCGGTTCGTCATCGGCTACAATATGTCCACCTGTAATATGGCCGAGCAGAGCACCGAACGCGGTTGTGCCCGGCGGCGGCGTCAGCGGCTGACCCAGCTTTTCTGCGGCGGTGAAACGACCTGCCAATAAACCGATGGCTGACGATTCGACATAACCTTCACAACCCGTCACCTGACCGGCAAACCGCAATGTTTCGCGTGATTTCAGGCGAAGCGTGCCGTCGAGCAGTACGGGAGAATTCAGATAGGTGTTGCGGTGAAGGCCGCCGAGTCGGGCGAATTCCGCATTTTCCAGGCCGGGAATCATCTTGAATATGCCAGTCTGGGAGCCGTATTTCAGCTTGGTCTGGAAACCGACCATGTTGTAGAGCGTGCCGAGTGCATTATCCTGGCGGAGCTGCACGACGGCATAGGGTTTTACCGTCGGGTTATGGGCATTGGTAAGACCCATAGGCTTCATTGGACCATGACGCAGGGTTTCTGGCCCGCGTTCGGCCATCACCTCTATGGGCAGGCAGCCATCGAAATACGGCGTACCTTCCCATTCCTTGAAGTCGGTCTTGTCGCCTTCAACCAATGCGGCCACAAACGCTTCATACTGCTCCTTATCCATGGGGCAGTTGATATAATCTTTTCCGGTGCCGCCGGGGCCAACCTTGTCATAGCGCGATTGGAACCAGCAGACATCCATATTGATCGAATCAAAATGAATGATTGGCGCGATGGCATCGAAGAAGGCCAACGCATCCGCACCGGTCTGCTTCTGAATGGCTTCAGCCAGCGAAGGCGCGGTCAGAGGTCCAGTGGCAACGATGGTTGTTCCCCATTCCTCTGGCGGAAGGCCGGTAACCTCTTCCCGAAGGATTATAATCAGCGGATGGGTTTCAAGCCGAGCTGTGACAGCTTGTGAGAAGCCTTCGCGGTCGACAGCCAGTGCGCCGCCAGCAGGAACTTGATGCGCATCGGCGCAAGCCATGATGAGCGATCCGGCAAGGCGCATTTCGGCATGAAGAACACCGACGGCATTGGTTTCGGCATCATCCGAGCGGAAAGAGTTGGAGCATACAAGCTCAGCCAGTTGCTCGGTTTTATGGGCATCGGTGCCACGCACCGGGCGCATTTCGTGCAGGATGACGGGTACACCCGCCTGCGCGAGCTGCCATGCAGCCTCAGAACCGGCAAGACCGCCGCCGACGACGTGAACGGGAGAGAGATCGGATGTGTTTGACATGGGCCATTCCCTTATCGCCTTTGCTGGATGCCTTCAATGGAGAAGGCTCATCACTAAGGGGAATCGTGCCGGAAAAAGAAATGGCATCCGTCGCGGGAGGAGGAGCGACGGATGCCATTATAATAAGACCGGCGTTGGGAGGAGGAGAACCGGTCTTGTTATCGCAAAACCTGGGAGGAGGGTGGCTTTGCGATGAACCAAGCCTGGTGGGAGGAGGAGCCAGACTCGGTGAAACCCGTATCGGGAGAAACTGCGGGACTCGTTAAATTAGCGAGCCTTGGTCTGGCGAGCCACGAACGGAATGTCCGCGCGGGAGATGCCAAGATCGTTCAGCTCACGGGTAGAGAGCTGGCTGAGTTCATTGACGGTGTCGCGATAACGGCGCCAGTTGTTGTAAGAGCGGAGGAGGTTCATCTTGCTATTCCTTCATCGTTGAGGAACTGGAGTTCTGTTCAATTCATCTCGTTTGTTGTCCATGATATAAGCTATTGTTTTCGCAGGTTGCAGACCCGAGTTTGCATAGCTGCTGTGCGGGTCCTGCACGACACGTTAAATCGATTAGACTGGCGGGGCACAAAATTGCCGCAAAGCGATCTGATCCCACTCTTTGCCGTCGGTATAGTTTCCTATATGTTCTCAAACGCTTACGGTTGCGATACCGACAACTGACAGAATGACCAGGAGCTAATTTGTCATTTTCCATTTCTGTTGAACGCCTGATCGAGAGATGGCAACGGGACGGTCTGATCGATGTGGAAACCGCATCGAAACTCAATGCCGACCTTGAGAAGCGTGCTTCTGTTTTTAGCCTTGGTTCCGTACTGGCCACGCTTGGCGGGCTGCTTCTCGGCGCAGCGGTTATCATGCTGGTTGCTGCGAACTGGCAGGAAATGCCACGCCTCATGCGGATCGGCCTCATATTCGTTCTGATATGGGTGAGTTATCTCGGCGGAGCATGGCGGCAATCTCGTGGTGACAAGATGTTGCCGGCGGCACTCTATATTGTAGGTGCAGCGTCATTCGGGGCCGGGCTGGCACTTGTGGGGCAAATGTATCATCTGTCCGGCGATATTCATTCCGCCGCAATCTATTGGTCTGTCGGCGTTCTGGTTTCGGCCTTTCTTTTACGCGCACCGGTACTGGCGGCTTTCGGTGCCGGCGTTGCCTGCTTTTATCTTTCGACCTACGTATTTGATACGTCGTCCTATGACGATTTGAGCTATCGGTGGATCGGTCCGCTGCTTTTGTTGTTTGGTGCTGGGGCGGCCTTGTTCACGCGCTCGCGACATGCCGCACATCTATGGGCGATGTTTTCCATCGGCTGGGCTTTGCTCATCTATGCGGAGCATGAAAGCAATACGGTGCTGTTCCTTATGCTGATGGTGGGAATCGGCCTGATACTGGCTGACGGCTTTGCCCATGACACAGTGCAACGATTGACTCGCTTTGCTCGTCCGCTCGCCGCTTACGGCCTGGCTCTCGCGCTGCTGGCGCTTGTCACGCTTCAGGTCAACCAGGTGTTTTCCTATTCTGGCGACACAGCAAATCTGGATAAGGACACTCTATATAGTATCTTTACACTGGCGCTTGCGATCGGAGCTATTGCTGTAGCCGGTCGAAACAATGGTGGCCTACGCTCTATCGCCTATGCTGCGTTTTCGTTTCAGGTTCTCTATTTGGCTTTCGAGACGGTTGGCACCATGATCGGAACATCCGGCTTCTTTTTGACTGCGGGCATTCTCGTGCTGCTGCTTGCTGCTTTTGTGAGGCGCATGGAAAATCGCTTCGGAAGGAAAAGCAGCATGGAGTCTCGCCCATGACTATTCGACTCAAATGGCTTTATGTCGGAGCGACCGTCACGGCGTTGCTGCAAACCGGCATTCTTTATGCAGGTATAGAAAGACGCGCTTCTGTTTTGCGCTCGGGTACGGAACTGACGCTTCAGACGGAACCTTTCGACCCACGCGATCTGATGCGTGGTGATTACGTTGTACTGCGTTACGCTATTTCTGCTCTGTCACGAAAGGACATACAAGGCGAGCGTCCTGCCGGTTCGCGAACCGTCTATGTGGCGGTGAAGCCCGATGCGACTGGGATAGCGCGTTTCTCACGCGCGTCATTCGTTCCGATTTTACGGCTCGACGCGGGCGAAGTGCAGATTCGCGGCGAGGCCGCCTATTCCATCTCCGATGATCCAGAATCAAGTGTTCGTCTCAATTTCGGCATTGAACGATATTATATACCCGAGGGACAGGGGCGTGCGATCGAAGACAGACAGAGGGAGCAGCGGATCACTGCCGTAGTGGCTGTCGATCCGAACGGAATGCCGGTCATTAAAGCCTTGCAGGAAGATGGACGGCAGCTTTATCAGGAGCCACTTTACTGATCCTGTGATGATGCCTCGTTTCATAAGGGTTGGCTGACGCGACAAGATCGCTATATAGAGACGGAAAGGGTAGGAAGAGCTCAGCCTGATCGAGCCTGGTAATTCTCTACTGGGAAAGCGGCTTTTTTCCTTTGAACCGGGAAAATTGGATGATATAGAGACGCGCGCTTTCGAGGGGCGGTTCAATATCTGAGACGAATTATAGTGCGTTCTGAGGAATGCTCTTCGGTTCAGAAGCGGATGTGGCGAAATTGGTAGACGCACCAGATTTAGGTTCTGGCGGGAGACCGTGGGGGTTCGAGTCCCTCCATCCGCACCAACTGCCATAAGGCAAAAGAATTTCTCTCCCGCGACAAGGCAAACAAGCCGGTGACGGCGGGATAATGACAAGAAGTGAAGGTTTGAACATGCAGGTTACCGAAACGCTCAATGAAGGGCTGAAGCGCGAGATCAAAGTCGTGGTTCCGGCCAAGGACCTCGAAGCCAAGCTCTCGGAGCGGCTCGAAACTGCGCGTGGTCGCGCACGCATCAACGGATTCCGTCCGGGCAAGGTGCCTGCAGGTCATCTGCGCAAGATGTACGGCAAATCCTTCATGGCCGAGATCGTCAACGAAATCCTCAACGACTCGTCGCGTTCGCTTCTCGCTGAACGTAACGAAAAGTCAGCTACCCAGCCTGAAGTTATCATGTCGGAAGATGAAAAAGAGGCCGAACAGGTTCTCGACGGCAAGGCCGATTTCGTTTTCTCGCTGAACTACGAAGTTCTCCCGGCCATTGAAGTCAAAGACTTCTCGAAGATCGCGGTTACCCGTGAAGTCGTCGATATTTCAGATGAAGAAGTCGACGATCAGGTCAAGCGCATCGCTTCTTCGACCCGCACCTTTGAAACCAAGAAGGGTAAGGCTGAAAACGAAGACCGCGTCACGATCGACTATCTCGGTAAGCTCGATGGCGAGCCGTTTGAAGGTGGTGCGGACAATGATGCGCAGCTCGTTCTCGGTTCCGGCCAGTTTATTCCGGGATTTGAAGAACAGCTCGTCGGTGTCAAGGCTGGCGACGAGAAGGTCATCACCGTGACCTTCCCGGCTGAGTACGGCGCCGCTCATCTGGCTGGCAAGGAAGCGACCTTCGACATCAAGGTCAAGGAAGTTGCCAAGCCAAATGAACTCGTTCTCGATGACGAAACCGCGAAGAAGCTTGGTATCGAATCGCTTGAGCGCCTGCGTCAGGTTGTTCGCGAGCAGATCGAAAGCCAGTACGGTCAGATTACCCGCCAGAAGGTCAAGCGTCAGATTCTCGACGCTCTGGACGGTGATTACCAGTTCGAAACGCCGCAGAAGCTTGTTGATGCCGAATTCAATAACATCTGGCAGCAGATCAATTTTGACCTGCAGCAGGCTGGTCGCACCTTCGAAGACGAAGAAACCACCGAAGAAGCTGCTCGCGAAGAATATCGCAAGCTTGCTGAGCGTCGCGTACGCCTCGGCCTTGTTCTGTCGGAGATCGGTGAGAAGGCAGGTGTAGAAGTTTCTGAAGAAGAACTGCAGCGCGCTGTATATGATCAGGTTCGTCGCTATCCGGGGCAGGAAAAGGAAATCTACGAATTCCTGCGCAAGACGCCGGATGCCGTTGCCAACCTGCGTGCCCCGATCTTTGAAGAGAAGGTCGTTGACCATCTGCTCGCAAACATCAACGTCACCGACAAGAAGGTGTCGAAGGAAGAGCTGACGGCTGAAGACGAAGATGCTGCTTCGGAGGCAAAGCCAGCCAAGAAGGCTGCTGCCAAGAAGAAGGCTGCTCCTAAGAAGAAAGCTGACGAAGGTAAGTCTGAAGAGGCTTGATCTTTGCTTATGGTATGAATTTGGAAAGGCCGCGCATAGCGCGGCCTTTTCGTTTTTCGTTCATGGAATTGGTGGCTGAAAAGCTTGCATCCGGTGGGGCTTTGCTCTAGCCAATACAACAATCAGTTTCAGCCCAATCACAGTATTATCGAGCCAGTAATGTCCCTAATCGATACGCGTACACCTGAACCTAAACGCTTTATCTCCGGCGCGACCGGCGACTGGGAAGTCGTCATCGGCATGGAAGTCCATGCGCAGGTCACGTCAGAATCGAAGCTGTTTTCCGGCGCTTCAACCTCGTTCGGTGCGGAGCCGAATTCGAATGTTTCTCTGGTTGATGCTGCCATGCCGGGCATGCTGCCCGTCATCAATCTGGAGTGCGTCAAGCAGGCGGTTCGTACGGGCATCGGGCTCAACGCTCAGATCAATCTGAAGTCGGTTTTTGACCGCAAGAACTATTTCTATCCCGATTTGCCACAGGGCTATCAGATTTCACAGTTCAAGCAGCCAATCGTTGGCGAGGGCAAGATCATGATTTCGGTCGGCCCGGACAATAAGGGCCAGTTTGAAGACGTGGAAATCGGTATCGAGCGCCTGCATCTGGAACAGGATGCGGGCAAGTCCATGCACGACCAGCATCCGACGATGTCCTATGTGGACCTGAACCGTTCTGGCGTCGCCTTGATGGAAATCGTGTCGAAGCCGGATCTGCGCTCGTCGGATGAAGCACGCGCATATCTGACCAAGCTCCGTACGATTGTCCGTTATCTCGGCACCTGCGACGGAAATATGGATGAAGGCTCCATGCGCGCTGACGTAAACGTCTCCGTACGCCGTCCGGGTGGTGAATTCGGCACGCGTTGTGAGATCAAGAACGTCAATTCGATTCGTTTCGTCGGTCAAGCAATTGAATATGAGGCGCGTCGTCAGATCGCCATTCTCGAGGACGGTGGCTCCATCGATCAGGAAACTCGCTTGTTCGATCCTGTAAAGGGCGAAACCCGGTCTATGCGCTCCAAGGAAGAAGCGCATGATTATCGTTATTTCCCCGATCCTGACCTTCTCCCGTTGGAGTTCGACCAGGCATTCGTGGATGCGCTGGCAGCCGATCTGCCGGAACTACCGGATGTCAAGAAGCAGCGCCTCGTAGAGAAGCAGGGCATCTCAATCTACGATGCATCGATTCTGGTTACCGAGAAGGCCATTGCTGACTATTATGAAGCAGTTGCTGCCGGTCGTGACGGCAAGGCTGCGGCAAACTGGGTGATCAACGACCTTCTTGGTGCGCTGAACAAGGCCGGAAAGGACATAGAGGAATCGCCCGTCAGCCCCGAACAGCTCGGTGCGGTCATCGATCTTATCAAGGAAGGCACGATTTCCGGTAAGATCGCCAAGGATCTTTTCGAGATCGTCTGGAATGAGGGGGGGGACCCGAGGAAGCTGGTTGAAGAACGTGGCATGAAGCAGGTCACGGACACCGGTGCCATCGAGAAAGCCGTTGACGACGTTATCGCCGCCAACCCGGACAAGGTTGAGCAAGCGAAGGCCAAGCCGACATTGGCTGGTTGGTTCGTCGGTCAGGTCATGAAGGCAACTGGCGGTAAAGCCAACCCGCAATCCGTCAATGAACTGGTCAAGGCCAAGCTCGGGATTGAAGAGTGATGTGGGTCAGGAGCGCGACCGAAGCCGATCTCAAGGCAGTGCATGAACTGCTTGTATCGACCTGGCACGCGACCTTTGATGATATCCTTGGGCGGGAAATGGTGGATGCCGTTACCGCCCAATGGCACAGCATTGCTGTTCTGAAGGCCAATCTGAAGAAGCCCTATTCGGAATTCATCGTCGCCGATAACGGTAATGGTGGCATTGACGGCATGGCTTTTGCCAGCCAGTCGGAAGAAGGCAAGGCTTCGCTGCATCAGCTTTATGTTCGTCCCGACACACAGGTTCAGGGTATCGGGACGATGCTTCTCGCTGAAATCGAAATGGCTTTTCCCGATGTTCGTACGATGAAGCTCGAAGTGATCGAGAGAAACGCTAAAGCGGTAAATTTTTACGAGCGCAAAGGTTATGCCAAAGTCGGCCGAAACGAAGATTGGGGTGATCCCAATTGCAAGGAACCGGTGCTGGTGATGGAAAAATCGCTCGAAAGCTGGAATATGTAAAATAAGTTTTCCGCAACTGGGACCGGTTTAGGGTTCAGGATATGCGAGAACTCGAAAGCCTGAAAGGGCACGCTTGCAGCTCATCATACTCTTGTGACAGCGGCAACTTGACCCTTGCCTTGGCCGGTCGATAGGGCCATAAGCAAGAAAACCCGGTGGTTTCGGTCACCCGTGGCAATAATGGATCTGGAATAGGTCATGAAGAAATTTATTACGCAAGTGTTCACCTGGTGGAACGGCCAGACTCTAGGCACACGGTTTCATACGTGGCGTAAGGGCGAGCGGGTTGGTGAGGACGAGTTCGGCAATATCTATTATCAGGGCGGCAAGGACTCTGAAGGTCGCACGCGTCGCTGGGTAATCTTCAATGGCTATGCGGAAGCAAGTGCTATTCCTCCCGGCTGGCATGGCTGGATGCATCATCGCGTCGACACGCCGCCTACCAAGGAAGACTACAAGCCGCGTGACTGGCAGAAGCCGCACCTGCAGAACCTGACCGGTTCTCCGTTGGCTTATCGTCCCAAGGGTGCTATCGCCCGTCCAGGTACAGAACCTGCGGAACGCCCCCGTGTGACTGGCGAGTATGATGCTTGGACGCCGGGCAACTGATAATCAGGCTTGTTATTTGTCCGGCGCATTAATTCGCGCCGGATTTCTTATATGTCAGCCTTTTGACGCTATTGCGGAAAAGGTTTGAGGATAGTTGGCTCGCTGCCTACCGATGGAAGCATTGCGGCTTGCGGCATGGCAACGAATCGTCACATTTCATGCTTAGGAATTATTCCGGCTCAATTTAAACCCTTTGGATGCGGATCTCCGTTTTGACGAAGCAATCTCACGGCGCGGCTGGCAACGGGAAAAACTTGATCAAAAGGGTTGTTCAGCTTGCCCTGATTTCATTAATTGCGACCACCAGCAGCTTCCAGACAGCCATGGCTGAACGCATCACCAACCCGGTTGCTGAGTTCTCAGGTCTGGATAAAATCACCGGACGCATCACTACATTTGACGTTTATATCAATGAGACTGTTCAGTTCGGCGCCCTACAGGTAACGCCGAAAGTGTGCTATTCCCGCACGGAGAACGAAGCGCCTCGTACGGATGCTTTCGTTGAAGTCGACGAAATTACGCTGGATCGTAAGATTCGACGTATCTTTACCGGCTGGATGTTCGCTGATAGTCCAGGTCTGAACGCTGTCGAGCATCCGATCTATGATGTCTGGCTGAAGGACTGCAAGCAGAAGTCGGAAGTTCCACCACCGGATCAGCGTAACTGACAGTAGCTCATTAGAAGCAAGCGTTTCCTTCGAGCGCGCTTTCCAGTAGTTTCTCGTATTTTTCTCTTGGAACTTCCACAGCGCCGAATCTTTCGAGATGTGGTGTGGTGAACTGTGTATCAAGAAGCACGAAGCCTCGACTGATCAGATGCTGGACCAGATAGGCGAGGCAGACCTTTGAAGCATCCCGCTTACGCGTGAACATGCTCTCGCCGAAAAAGGCGCGCCCGAGCGTGACGCCATAAAGTCCACCGACGAGCTGTCCGTCATGCCAGGCTTCGACTGTGTGGCAATGTCCGACTTCAAATAGTTTCTTATAGGCTTCGCGGATCGGTCCATTGATCCAGGTACGCGCTCGCTCGCCCGTTCCGCTGGCGCAGCCCTCAATCACACCCTCGAAATCGCTATCGAGCTTTATATCAAAAATACCCTGGCGGATTGTCTTCTGAAGGCTTTTCGGCATGTGAAAGCTGTCAAGGGGGATAACACCACGCCTCTCTGGACGGACCCAGAAGACCTCGGGATCGTCGGCTTCTTCAGCCATGGGAAATACTCCCGTGGCATAGGCCCGCAGGAGTAACTCCGGTTCGATTGAATAGTCGTCCGGGGACACTCCTGCGGTCACTTTCGTCAGGCGCTTTCGCTTTTGGTTTTCTTGGCCAGATATTTCTCCAGCCAATGAATGTCGTAATCGCCATTGGCGATGTCCTGATTGGCAATCAGGTCTTGGAAAAGCGGCAGGGTGGTTTTCACACCGTCGACCACGAACTCGTCCAGCGCGCGGCGCAGACGCATCATGCATTCGACGCGATTGCGACCGTGCACGATGAGCTTACCGATAAGGCTGTCATAATAAGGCGGAATGCGATAGCCGGAATAAACACCTGAATCCACGCGGATGCCAAGGCCACCTGGCGTATGATAATGCGTGATCAGGCCCGGCGAAGGCGCAAAGGTGAGCGGATCTTCAGCGTTGATACGGCATTCAATGGCGTGGCCAGAGAAGCGAATATCCTTCTGCTTTACCGACAGGCCGAGACCGGCCGCGACGCGAATCTGCTCGTGAACGAGATCGATACCTGTGATTGCTTCCGTAATTGGATGCTCCACCTGAAGGCGCGTATTCATTTCAATGAAATAAAACTCGCCGTCTTCATATAGGAATTCGATCGTTCCGGCACCGCGATAGCCCAATTCCGCACAGGCATTGGCGCAGACCATTCCGATCTTTTCGCGTGCTTCGGCATTGAGCGCCGGTGAATTGGCTTCTTCCCAAACCTTTTGGTGGCGGCGCTGCAGCGAGCAGTCGCGTTCGCCTAGATGGATGGCATTACCTGCACCGTCGCCCATGACCTGAACTTCGATGTGCCGCGGCTTTTCGAGATATTTCTCGATATAGACTGCGTCGTCACCGAATGCCGCGCCCGCTTCGGAACGAGCAGTTGCCAGCGCCACCGAAAGATCTTCTTCGCTGCGCGCGACTTTCATGCCTCGTCCGCCACCGCCGGCCGAAGCCTTTATGATGACCGGATAACCGATTTCCTTCGCGATGCGAGCGGCTTCAGCGTCATCCGTTACGCCGCCATCCGAACCGGGAACAACCGGAATACCGAGGCGCTTTGCAGTGCGCTTGGCTTCGATCTTGTCGCCCATAATGCGGATATGTGAGGCGGTAGGGCCAATGAAGGTTATGTCGTGTGCTTCGAGGATTTCCGCGAACTTGGCGTTCTCAGACAGGAAGCCGTAACCTGGATGGATTGCGTCAGCGCCTGTGATCTCGCATGCAGCAACGATCTGATGGATGTTCAGATAGCTGTCGCGCGACGGCGGCGGTCCGATGCAGACGCTTTCATCTGCCAGACGCACGTGCATCGCGTCGGCGTCTGCCGTGGAGTGAACGGCGACTGTCTTGATGCCCAGTTCCTTACAAGCCCTGAGCACGCGAAGAGCGATTTCGCCACGATTGGCTATGAGTATCTTTTGAAACATTGCGCTTTGCTGCCCGTTCATTGAATAAGCCGTAATCTGTAATCTTATTCGATTACAACGAGCGGCTCACCGAATTCCACCGGCTGAGCGTCTTCGATGAGGATGGCCTTGACCGTACCAGCACGCGGGGCCGGGATCTGGTTCATTGTCTTCATGGCTTCAATGATCAGAAGCGTCTGACCTTCCTTGACCTGAGCACCAACCTCGATGAAGTTGCGGGCGCCCGGAGCAGGAGCGAGATAGGCGGTACCAACCATCGGCGACGGAACGGCGTTCTTCGAAAGATCGGCCTTGGTAGGTTCGGCGGCTACAGCAGCCGACGCCACCGGCGCAGCGGCGATAGGAGCTGCTGCTGGCATAACGGTAGCTGCGGCCTGAACCGTGACCTTGCGCGAAACGCGGATACGAAGATCACCGTGCTCCACTTCGATATCGGTCAGGTCGGTTTCGTTGAGAATGTCCGCCAGGTCGCGGATCGTTTCCTTATCAATAACGGAATTTTTGTTGGACATATCAGGCCCCTTTAACGCTTTGCCCGTTGTTTTCTTCTTCTTTGGCAATTGCCGCAAGCGCGCGCAGACCGAGCAGATATCCTTCCGCGCCAAAGCCGCAAATAACACCTTTGGCGACTGCGGATACATAAGAGTGATGCCGGAAAGCCTCACGCGCATGAATGTTAGAAAGATGCACCTCCACGACCGTTACCTTGGCCGAACGGATCGCATCATGAATAGCAACCGAAGTGTGACTATAGGCAGCAGGATTGATAAGGACATAAGCGTCTTTCTCGCCCGCTTCCTGAATCCAGGTCACCAGATCGCCTTCGTAATTCGACTGACGGAAGTCGACATCAAGTCCAATTTGTTCAGCCTCACGCTTGCAGTCCGCTTCGATATCCTCGAGCGTCGCAACACCGTATATCCCCGGTTCTCGTTTGCCGAGAAGGTTGAGATTGGGGCCGTTCAAAACAAAAACCGTTTTTGTCATATCCGTCCGCGACTGATAACGCGCTTCCGCGAAATTTCGGTACACTTCGCATTTCATATAGAGGGCTTGGACGCAAGTCGAAACCCTCTAAATCATTGCAGAGGTTTTGCCGTACCGGTTTTTCCCGCCATTCTTTGCAAAATAAGCAGGCAATACGGTAATTTCCCTTCTCGCAACATAGACAGTTGATGCTACCGCCTAAATTGTTTCACAAAAGTGATCAGTCAAACCACTGCTGGTTAGCTCAATTTTTTGCAGCAGCGCGCGCAGTGGCGATTCTCTCAGCCAGACCATCGACGCCGATCGCACCAGGAATCAGTTCATCGCCGATGATATAGGATGGTGTGCCGGTAATGTTGAGCTGCTGTGCCAGTTGATAGGTCTGCTGGAATGAGCCGGTAATGGCCGGATCTTTCATCTTCTCGCGCAGCTGTGCTTCATCGGCCCCCAGCTTTACTGCATCGGCGATAGCGGAATCTTCCGTTGCGCGCTCCTGGGCGCCGAGTAGCGTTTGGTGGAACTCGGCATATTTTTCCGGCATCAGCGCTCTGAATGCCTGTGCCACGATATGCGCCTTCGCCGAGTCTGGACCAAGAATCGGGAATTCTTTCATGACAAATCGGACATTCTTGTCAGTTTTCAGGATCGCTTTCATATCCGGTAACGCCCGCTTGCAATAACCACAATTGTAGTCGAAGAACTCGTAGACTGTCACATCGCCGTCTGGATTACCGAAGACTGCGTCATGTTTTGGATCGTAAAGGGAAGCGCGATTGGCGGTCAGCACCTGCTTGATCTGTTCCTGCGCCGCATGTGCCTGTTTGGTTTCCAGTGCGCTTTGCACTTCCAGCATCAGTTCAGGATTCTGGATGAGATAGTTCCGCACGACGTTTTCAATGGCCTGCTGGTTCATCACCATAGAGGCTAAAGGGGCGGCAGAGCTTTCCACGGTAGTTGGAGTCTGCCGGACAGTGCCAGCATAATAACCCACTGCCAGAGCTGCTATGCCCACAATGCCGCTGGCAACTGTTATGGAAACTGCGTTCTTCATTCCAAATTCCAATCTGTCTAGAATACCGGTTTCAGGCGCAAACTGCTACCTTACTTGCTTTTGTTGGTATTGATAATGTCCTGCGCGCGAAGCCATTCCGGTGAACGGGGCTTCATCTGCTTCTGTGCGCGGATGGCGAAGATCTTGGCCTGCTGAAGCTTGCCAGAATAGTAGTTCATGTCCGCCGTGGCGAGGTCCGCGAGCGCCATGTCACCTTGCTGGCCATAAGCCTGTGCCAGATAACCGTACCCCCCTGGGAACTCGGGATCTGAAGCTATGCCCGCCTTGATCTCTTTGATCGCCGTCGGCATATTTGCCTTCGCGCCGGTGAGCATGAGGGCGCGCCCGTAGCTCATGCGCAGCAAGGGCGACTTGCGTGAATCGAGCGAAACGGCCTTCTGGAATGCTTTTGCCGCTCCCGCAGCATCATTGGCTTTCAGTAAGACTTCACCGCGCATTTCCTGGAAATACGGGTTCTTAGGCTGTTCCTTGATTAAGGCATCGAACTTCGGCAGCGCAGAACGAGCCGATCCGTTCAGGAATGTCGTGATTGCGTTGCCATAACGGGCAGGGAGCCCGCCGGGATTACCGCGAAACATGCGCTGAAGTGCGCCCATGTTGCCCGAATAGGCCGCAATCTTTGCACGCGCCATATCGTGGCGCATCTGCAAGGCCGGAGAATCGGTTTTGTTGAAGTATGGGCTTTTTTTCGCAAGCTCTTCCAGATTGGCAATTCGCTCACGCGGGAGGGGGTGGCTGATGCGGTATTGGTCGATCTGCGTACCGGTAAGCGATAAAGCCGACGCGAAGCGTTCAAACGTATTGAGCATTCCCTTGGCCGATTGCCCTGTGGCATTGAGATAGTTCACGGCGAGGCGATCGGCGGTCATTTCTTCGGTGCGCTGATAGTTGAGCACGCTGCGCATAGCTATTTCGCCTGAGCCCATGGCGATGCCCGCACCTGCTCCCGCTGCATTGCCGCTGCCACTTGCTGCACCTGCGACACCGGCACCAACACCAAGCAACATACCGATGATCGCCATATTGCGGGCTCGGCTCAACTGTTCACGCAAACGTTCCTGATGTCCGCCTGCCAAGTGTCCCGATTCGTGCGCGATCACGCCAATAATTTCATTGGGCGTTTCGGCCTTCATGATGGCGCCCGTATTGATGAAAATACGCCGTCCGTCGACGAAAGCATTAAAGCTCTGCGAGTTGACCAGAATAACGCGAACACCCCGACCGCCCAACCCAGCAGCCTTTAGAATCGGCGCAGCATAATCGGCAACAAGGGCCTCGATCTCGGCATCCCGCACGATGGGTACGCCACCGCCGCGCGACTGTGCGAACGCGGGCAGGACACTGGTAACAGCTATGGACATTGCGGCCACGACTGCTACAGAACGGCGAACCAAATTATGGAAAGAAAATCTTCTGGGTGGGAATGGTGTGGTCATCGTCCCCATCGTGTTGTTCTTCCTTCTTCAAACTGGTCCGAATCTTATAGCCTTTGCATTCAATCATCGATAGGCGGCATCGATAGGCGAACGAGAGATAATCTCCATATCGAGTTTGGCGTATTTTCTCACAACGTGCTGTTGCTTTACCAATCCGGCAATTGTACGGCGAATGCAGAGTGCGAAAGTCGCAATTTTCTGGAGGTAAAAGTTGGTCACCCTTTCCAGCCGCAGCGCAGTCGAACCCTTCCATGCCATGGACGTTTTGGCAGAGGCTAATCGTCGTCGAGCGGCCGGGCATCCGATCATTTCGATGGCAGTAGGCCAGCCTGCAGACCCGGCACCGCAAGTTGTTCGACAAGCTGCAGAACGTGCTTTGAAGGACGGGCGCATCGGTTACACTGACGCTTTGGGACTGACTGAACTGAGAGAGGCGATTGCTACGCATTACGCCGATCATTACGGTGTTTCAGTTTTGCCGGAGCGCATAGCGGTCACGACCGGTTCGTCGGCTGCTTTCAATCTGGCTTTCGTGGCCTATTTTGATCCGGGTGACAGGGTTGCCATTACACGTCCAGGCTATCCCGCTTACCGCAACATATTGATGGCGCTGGGGCTTGAGGTTGTGGAAATACCGACCGGCAGTGGAAAATCGGCGTCTCTGACTGCTGAGGCACTTGCCGCCGCACATGCTGAAAAGCCTCTGAAGGGCGTATTGTTTGCAAGTCCGGCCAACCCCACCGGCGCTGTCATCGACAAGGCGGAATTGAAAGCCATCATCGAAACGGCGCGTGATCTGGATATCCGCGTCATTTCCGACGAAATCTATCACAGGCTTTCTTATGAAACGGATGATATGACGGCTCTGGAGATGTCCAACGATGTAACGGTCATCAACTCGTTCTCCAAATATTACTGCATGACTGGCTGGCGGATCGGCTGGATGGTTCTGCCTGAAAGCGATATCCGCGCAATCGAGCGACTGAGCCAGAGCCTTTATATCTCTGCACCGGAGCTTTCACAGCGCGCAGCCATCGAAGCCTTTCATGCAACGACGGAACTCGAGCGGGTAAAGGATCGCTATCGCCAGAACCGGCGCATCCTGCTGGATCATCTTCCACGCATTGGCCTCAGCTTGGCGGCACCTATGGATGGTGCTTTCTATGCCTATTGCGACGTCTCGCGCTTCACCAATGACAGCATGGAATTTGCCCGCCGGATGATTGCTGAGATCAATATTGCAGCAACACCGGGACTCGATTTCGATCCACTGGACGGGCATCGTACGATGCGCTTTTCCTATGCTGGCAAGATTGAGGAAATGGAAGAGGCTGTCCAGCGCCTTGAAGGCTGGCTGCCAGAACAGAAAGCCTGAGCCGGTTCAGGCTTTCTCCAACCTTTCATCAATATCACAAGATAAAGAAAAACCGGCGTTTCCGCCGGTTTTCTTTTAATTGTGGTTGTGAAACCGGTCTCAGAAGAAGCCCTTCTTCTGCCACCAGCCTGCCCGCTTGGGTTTCTGGTCATCGCTCTCACTTGAAGTCACGACAGGATCAGCGCTTTTTTGCGGCTCGGCAATAGTCGTTGTTTCGGCTTCAATCGTGATAGCTTCTTCCAGTTCAACAGTTGGCTTCTCAGCGGCCTTGCGGGTGCGCCGCTTTGGCTTCTCCATTTCCGCTTCCGGTGCATCGGCCACCGCTACAGGTTCCTCCGGAGCCTCTTCGGGTGCCTTCTTTCGGCTGCGGGACTTGCGAGCAGGCTTGGCAGGCTTTTCCTCTGTTTCAGCGGCGACGACATCCTCAGCCACTTCTTCAGTCTTCGCAGACTTGCGAGTGCGTGGCTTACGGACCGCCTTGGCGGGCTTTTCTTCGCCTGCAGATTCAGCAACTGGAGCCGTAATTTCGGGGGCTTCAGCCGCTTGTTCCACCGCTACCTCTGCAACGGCTTCCTCCGCCTTGACTGGCAAGACCGGAGTGTAACCGACGAATTCCGGATCAGGAACCTTGCGCGTACGCGGTTCGTCGTCGCGACGGTTCTTGCGTCCGCCCCGGCGACCGCGGCGACGCTTCTTGCGGCGGTCTTCTTCGCTTAGCGAAACATTCGCAGATGATTCCTGTGCATCATCTGCTTCACTTTCTTCATCGGAATCGTCTTCTGAAACGGAATCGGTCTTGCCAGATTGTTCCTGGTTCTCGCGATCGCGGCCACCGCGACGACGGCGACGGCGACGACGCTTGCGGTCACCTTCTTCGCCCCGATCTTCGCGAGCCGGAGCGCTTGTCGTGGTTTCTTCTTCGGCTTCGTCCTCATCGACCGGGATTTCCGGGTCTTCGATGTCATCTTCAATATAGGCCATCGGTTGAACCGGCGGCTGGGTGATCGGCCGTGTTGACGGCGCGCCCTTGTCGATGACAAAATGTTGGTGACCGACGCTCTCATCGGCGTCAATGCTGATCGCTACGCCAAAGCGCCCTTCCAGATCGGCAAGGAGCTGGCGCTTGTGATTAAGAACATACAGTGCTGACGCAACCGGGGTGCGGACATGAATGTCGAAACCGGAGTGACGTAACAGATAGTCCTCAATGCCGCGAATAATATGCAGCGCCATGGAAGAATCCGAGCGAACATGGCCGGTTCCTCCGCAATGGGGGCAGACTTGCATCGTGCTTTCGAGAACAGATGCACGAATACGCTGGCGTGACATTTCCAGAAGGCCGAAATGTGAGATGCGGCCCACCTGAATGCGCGCGCGATCATCCTTCAGGCAGTCCTTCATCTTTTTTTCGACAGCGCGGTTGTTGCGCTTTTCTTCCATGTCGATGAAGTCGACGACGATCAGACCGGCAAGGTCACGCAGGCGGAGCTGGCGTGCAACCTCTTCCGCAGCTTCCAGGTTGGTCTGGAGCGCTGTGTCTTCGATTGAATGTTCGCGCGTCGATCGACCAGAGTTCACGTCTATGGCGACAAGGGCTTCCGTCTGATTGATGATCAGGTAGCCACCCGATTTGAGCGTGACCTGTGGTAGCAACATACGGTCGAGTTGTGCCTCCACGCCGTTGCGTGTGAAGATGGGAACCTGTTCACGATAAGGTTGGACGACCTTTGCATGGCTCGGCATGAGCATGCGCATGAAATCCTTAGCCTCGCGGTAGCCGTTTTCGCCCGAAACGAGGATTTCCGAGATATCCTTGTTATAAAGGTCGCGGATCGACCGCTTGATCAAGCTGCCTTCTTCATAGACGAGGGCGGGCGCCGTGGATTGCAACGTCAGCGTGCGCACGTTTTCCCAAAGACGCATCAGATATTCGTAGTCACGCTTGACTTCGGCCTTGGTGCGGTTCGCGCCAGCCGTACGCAGGATCACGCCCATGCCCTGCGGCACTTCGAGCTCCTTGACGATTTCTTTCAGGCGCTTGCGATCCTGGGGTTGGGTGATTTTGCGCGAAATGCCGCCGCCACGCGCGGTGTTCGGCATCAGTACCGAATAGCGTCCGGCAAGCGAAAGATAGGTCGTCAGAGCCGCTCCCTTGTTGCCGCGCTCTTCCTTGACAACTTGCACCAGCAGAATCTGGCGACGCTTGATCACTTCCTGAATATTGTACTGGCGACGATTGGTGCGGGCGGGGGATGGGAGCTCTTCAAGCGCATCTTCCGAACCAACGGATTCAACCATGTCCTCTTCATGTTCGATGTCATCCTCGTCGCCATTGTCGATGGCTTCGGAGATCACATCGCTTTTCTGCGAAAGGGCAATGGCTGGTGTGCCGGGCACATAGTTCTCGAAAGCTGGGCCGACAGGCTCAGCGGCGGGCAGTGCTTTGTCGGCAGCATTGGCCTGCCCATCACGACGACCGCGACGGCGGTTGCGGCGTGAACGATCATTCCGGTCGCTGCGCTCGCTTTTGGTGCGAGGTTCGTCTTCCTCGTCTTCCGCGCGCGCGGCGTTTGCTTCCGCTTCAAGAAGCGCAAGCCGGTCTGCTACCGGGATCTGGTAGTAATCCGGATGGATTTCCGAGAAGGCGAGGAAACCATGACGATTACCGCCATATTCCACGAACGCAGCCTGAAGCGAGGGTTCGACACGGGTAACACGTGCGAGATAAATATTGCCTTTCAGCTGCTTCTTGTGTTCCGACTCGAAGTCGAATTCTTCAATCTTGTTGCCCCGAGTGACGATAACCCGGGTCTCCTCCGGGTGGGAGGCATCTATAAGCATTTTGTTGGACATTATTGTCTTTCCTGCCGGCGAGAAGACGCAAAACGCGTGCGCCGGACGAAACCCTTAGGGCTGTCGTACTCACTGCGCTGCGTCTGCCGGATGGTTCTGGGTTCGCCGGAATAAAAGCTGCTGCCTCCGCGCGCGATGGCCTCGTGGCGATCACGGTCTTCAGGCTTGCAGTGGTCAGTCTTGCTTGACCCATAGCTGTTCCGAACGAAACGACCTCATATATGACCCGAAAAAGCCGGGCCGACCTCATTGCTCTTTTCGAGCGTTGGCGACAGCGCTTAAAGATGCGCAGTCGGCCGATAGAAACGGAGGGCGGGGGAGCCACATCTCCGCTGAATTCTGTGCTGGTTATCGGGGGCGGCGAATAAATATGCCGCTGTTTTCACTATTATTCCTTGCGGCTCGTTTAGAGAACCGGCAAACGATTCTGATAGTTCACCCAAAACCTTTCATAGCTTTTATGGCGTCGTTTGAACGATGACAAGTACGAATATCATCTGACATTCGCATCTCAATTTTGCCGAAAGCTGAGTATAGGTCGTGTTCAGGGTCGAATTACGGCTGGAAATCCTTCATTAATTATAGTTCTGTACGAGTGTTTTATGGATATTCGGGCGAGATGGTGCTGGGGCGAGCGTGCCGGTATGGCAGTTTCTGATACCGGTCATTCAATGAGATTCTTGATTGTGGCAGCCGATGCATTTTCGAAGCGCTGATAACGCAACGACACGATTGTCGGGCTTACGATGCCTCCTGGCATTGTTTGTTCTCTCGTCGATTTTGCTTTTGCAAGCGGTGTCCGCTTCCGCTGCCGATCGATTGACATCTCCGTTATCAGCTCTGACGTTCCGTATGGCTGGCGATGATCTTCGAACGCGCATTGTCATCATGTTTGATCGGGAGCCAAAGCTGTCGACCATGTTTCTCGACAATCCGCATCGACTTGTTGTTGATCTGCCAGAAACGCGGTTCGGTTTCGATGATAAGAGCTTGGAAGCACGGGGGCTCGTAACTCGGGTTCGTTATGGGCTGGTGGGCAAGGGGCGTTCGCGCCTCATTCTTACGCTGAGAGGCCCGTTCAAGGTCGAGGGGCTGCGCGTTCTGAAGAATGAAAGCGCATCGGGCTATCGCCTTGTGGCTGATATTGTTGCGACTTCGGATCGTGAGTTTGCGGACCTGTTGAAGGAGCGCACCGAAATAACAAGTTCCACGGATCGCAGTGAAAAACCCGTTCAAGCATCTGCAAAGAATGGAGCGGCTCGACCTTTCACAGTTATGATCGATCCCGGACACGGAGGTATCGATAGTGGTGCCGAGAGCCTTAGTGGCATAAAGGAAAAAGATTTGACGCTCGCCTTCGGGCGAGAGTTGAGGGATCGTCTGGCGCAGGACCAGAACATTAAAGTGTTGATGACTCGCGACGATGACACTTTTTTGCGTCTGTCAGAACGAGTGCGTATTGCCCGCCAGCACGAAGCAGATTTGTTCATCTCCATCCATGCTGATACGATCAACCAACACGATATTCGTGGCGCGACCGTTTATACAATCTCCGATAAGGCTTCGGACTCTGTCGCGCGCGCCATGGCAGAGCGTGAAAACAAGTCTGACGCTCTCGCAGGCGCGGTGCCAGAGGAGCAACCCGAGGTCACCGACATTCTTCTCGACCTCACAAGGCGCGAAACGCATACATTCTCGTTGAGTTTTGCCGAAAAGGTTATTCATTCCCTGCAAGGGCAGGTGAATCTCATCAATAACCCGCATCGCTTTGCAGGCTTCCAGGTGCTGCGCGCGCCGGATGTGCCGTCCGTTCTGATCGAAATTGGTTATCTGTCCAATGCCGAGGATGAGAAACTCATCAGCAATCCCGAATGGCGCAAGAAGCTTGCGGACCGCTTGGCGATTGCGGTCAAGGCGTTCGAAACATTGAAACATCCTGCCAACATGAGTAAAGGGTAGGGGCAACCAAGGAGATTTCTTTAATTTGCTCCCGCTTATAAGATGCATGCATGCAACAGTTTTGCGGTTTTTCGTCGTGCAGATCAAAGTGACCGTGTTAAATTGGTAAAAACACCTAAACCATCTTGCCTTTGACTCATTTGCTGGTCACTAAGCCGATGGTTGCCATAGGGCATATTGGGCTAAAGGGTTGGCTTTCATGGCTGAACCCTTATCATACAAAAATCTGAAGGCAGGATTCCGCATTTATGGTAAGGCTTATCGGATATTTCTTCGGGATCGGAACGGTGCTGATGCTCCTCGTGGCAGGTGGCGTTGCCCTTTACGTCGGAAGTCTCACGAAGGATTTGCCAGATTATGAGGTGCTCGCAAAGTACGAGCCACCCGTGATGACACGCGTTCATGCTGCGGATGGCAGCCTGATGGCGGAATTCGCACGGGAACGCCGCATGTATCTGCCGATACAGGCCGTGCCAAACCGCGTTAAAGCGGCTTTCGTTTCTGCTGAAGATAAAACCTTCTACGAACATCATGGTCTCGATTTCGCGGGTCTTGCCCGAGCCATGATAACAAACGTCAAGAATATGGGCTCCGGTCGCCGTCCGGTTGGCGCATCGACGATCACACAGCAGGTTGCCAAGAATTTTCTTCTGACATCGAAGCAGACTTATGATCGCAAGATCAAGGAAGCCATTCTGGCGATGCGCATCGAGCAGGCCTATTCCAAGGACCGCATCCTCGAACTCTACCTCAACGAGATTTTCTTCGGTCTCGGTTCGTACGGTATTGCCAGCGCGGCTTTGACCTATTTCGATAAGTCGGTCGGTGAACTCTCCATCGCAGAGAGCGCATATCTTGCTGCCCTGCCTAAAGGCCCGAACAATTATCATCCATTCCGTCAGCCAGAGCGCGCTATTGAACGCCGCAACTGGGTGATCGACCGGATGAACGAGAACGGTTACATCACGGCTGAAGAAGCGGCTGAAGCCAAGAAGCAGCCGCTCGGTGTGAAGGAACGTTCAGACGCTCATTATGTGTTCGCATCGGAATATTTCACCGAGGAAGTGCGCCGCCAGATAATCCAGAAATATGGCGTGGATGCGCTTTACGAAGGCGGTCTTTCGGTTCGCACCACACTGAATCCGAAGCTACAGGTTGAAGCTCGGCGGTCCTTGCAGGCGGCATTGATTCGCTATGACGAAGCGCGCGGTTGGCGTGGTCCGATGAAAAATGTCGGGCTTGGCAATGACTGGGGAACTGCATTCGGTGACATGCAGTCCTATGCTGATGTGCCGGAATGGCAGCTCGCTATTGTGCTCAATGTTTCTGCAGCTGGTGCAGACATTGGTTTGCAGCCGCAGCTAGAGGCATCGGGTGCGCGCAGCAAGGAGCGCAAGCGCGCATTCATTGCTGCCGAAGATATGAAGTGGGCGATGCGCGTCGTAAATATCGCTGGCAAGCGTACCAGCGCGAAGTCCCCGGAAGGCGTACTGAAAGTCGGCGACATTATTTACGTCTCCAAGACTGGTGAATCCCGTTTCCGTCTGCAGCAGCCACCGAAGCTTGAAGGCGCATTGGTTGCCATGGACCCGCATACAGGCCGTGTCCTGGCCATGGTCGGCGGCTTCTCTTATTCAGAATCGGAGTTCAACCGCGCAACTCAGGCCTACCGTCAGCCAGGTTCCTCGTTTAAACCGTTCGTCTATGCTGCCGCGCTCGACAACGGATATACGCCTGCCTCAGTGGTTCTGGATGGCCCACTCGAAGTTGATCAAGGTGGTTCGTTAGGCGTCTGGGCACCGAAGAATTATTCGGGCAAGTTCTCCGGTCCGTCTACGCTGCGATATGGCATCGAACAGTCGCGTAACGTTATGACCGTACGTCTTGCACAGGACATGGGCATGAAGCTTGTGGCTGAGTATGCCGAGCGCTTTGGTATTTACGACAAGATGCTGCCGGTTCTTTCAATGGCGCTGGGGGCGGGCGAAACGACGGTGCTGCGCATGGTGACGGCCTATTCCATAATTGCGAATGGCGGTCAGAGTATAACGCCGTCGATGATCGACCGCATTCAGGACCGCTACGGCAAGACCGTGTTTAAGCACGATGCCCGTCAGTGCGAAGGTTGCAATGCGCCGGAATGGGCAAATCAAGATGAACCGACGCTGATCGATAATCGCGATCAGGTGCTCGACCCCATGACTGCCTATCAGATCACGTCGATGATGGAGGGCGTCGTCCAGCGCGGTACGGCACAGATTTTGAAGAGTCTTGATCGGCCGATTGCTGGCAAGACCGGTACGACCAACGATGAAAAGGACGCCTGGTTCGTTGGTTTCACTCCCGATCTCGTGGTCGGCGTCTTCATGGGTTACGATACGCCGACGCCGCTTGGTCGTGGCAATACCGGTGGTGGTTTGGCAGCGCCTGTGTTCAAATCCTTCATGGAGCAGGCTTTGGTTGGCACGGCGAAAGTCGACTTCCGCGTGCCGGAAGGCATGACGGTCATCGCGATCAACCGCAAAACTGGCATGCGTGCCAATCCAGGTGGTCCGAATGTCATCATGGAAGCTTTCAAGCCAGGGACCGGTCCATCGGACAGCTATTCGGTTATCGGCATGGGCACCTTCCGCGAAGGTTCTCCTGTTGCGCCGCAGTCACCACAGGCAACACGTGCAATCAACTCGGGTTCTGGCGGACTTTACTGATCGGGAAAGCAGGGCTTTATGCTTTACACCGTGCTGCGTGCTCACTATGGTCCGCGGCGCTTGGACTGTTCGTCCATGCCGGAAAGTCTGAGCCTCGTAACGATCGGTTCAGCTTCTCAAAATAAATAGACTGATATTGAAGGAACGATTTGCCCATGCGAGCGGAAATCGAGACGCTGGTTGACGAAATCCAGCAGGCCATAAGCCTGCTGAGGAGGCATCTTTGACTGGGATCAGGCAATTAAACGTCTCGGCTATCTGAACCAGAGAGCTGAAGATCCCACACTCTGGAATGATGCACAGGAAGCCCAGAAGCTGATGCGCGAGCGCCAGCAATTGGAAGACAGCATCAATGGCATAAACCATCTGACGCAGACACTGAATGACAGTGTCGAACTCATCGCCATGGGCGAAGAAGAGGACGACAAGTCGATCATTCAGGATGCGGAAACCACCATCCGTGAATTGAAAGAAGAGATCGATCGTCGCCAGATCGATATGCTCCTGTCTGGTGAAGCCGATGCGAACGACACTTATGTCGAAGTGCATGCTGGTGCCGGTGGCACGGAAAGCCAGGACTGGGCGTCGATGCTTCTGCGCATGTATACGCGCTGGGCCGAGCGCAATGGCCGCAAGGTCGAAGTGATGGAAGTGCATGAAGGCGAAGAAGCGGGCATCAAGTCCGCGACCATTCTCGTCAAGGGACACAACTCTTACGGCATGATGAAAACGGAATCGGGTGTTCATCGTCTGGTGCGAATTTCGCCTTATGATTCCAACGCCCGTCGCCACACGTCCTTTGCCAGCATTTGGGTCTATCCTGTTATCGATGACAATATTGATGTGCAGGTTACGGAGGCAGATGTTCGTATTGATACTTACCGCGCTTCCGGTGCGGGAGGACAGCACGTCAACACAACCGATTCAGCAGTACGTATCACGCATATTGCGACCGGGATTGTAGTGCAGTGCCAGGCGGAGCGCTCGCAGCACAAGAACCGCGAAAAGGCATGGTCGATGCTGCGTGCTCGTCTCTACGAAGAGGAGCTGAAAAAGCGCGAAGCGGCGACGGATGCGGCGAATGCCACAAAAACGGAGATCGGTTGGGGGCACCAGATTCGCTCCTACGTCTTGCAGCCTTATCAGCTCGTCAAGGATCTGCGCACCGGCGTTGAAAGCACTAATCCGCAGGAAGTTCTGGACGGCGCCGTTACGCCTTTCATGGAAGCGGCACTGGCGCACCGTATCCAGGGTGGTGGCGAAATGATCGACGATATCGACTGATTGGTCGCGGCCAAGTGTTATCAAATACAGAAACCCGGCCAAAGGCCGGGTTTTCTCGTTTCAGCAACTCAGAGCAACGGTTCTATCTGTTTACCCGCCTTGAGGAAATTGATCGGATTGATCGCTCGTCCGTTCTCGCGAACTTCGTAGTGCAAGTGACTACCAGTCGAGCGTCCAGAACTCCCTGCCTCGCCGACAACGGTTCCGACCGCAACCTGTTGGCCATCGCGTACAAGTACACGGCTCAGATGGGCGAATCGGGTCGAGAATCCATTGCCATGATCAATTTCGACCATGTTGCCATATCCGCCGAAACGACCAGCTTTCACAACCTTGCCAACCGCGGTAGATCTAACTGTCTGGCCGTAGGCTGCGCGAAAGTCGATACCGGAGTGGAAGGCAGCGGTTCCGAGAAAGGGGTCGCGACGAACACCGAACAGGCTGGTAACGGGTTTACCTGGTGCCGGGTTGGCTAAGGGCAGGGCGCTTACCTGTTTGCGCACCTCATCAAGCCGATCAAGCGCGCCATCGAGATTGCGCAATTGCATGTCAAAATCATTGATCACCATACCCGGTGACGAAACCGGGATAAGCGGCCCGCCCATTCCCATGGCGGCACTTGCTGGCGTTTCGATACGCAGTCCGGCAGTATTCAAAGTGTCGATAATGCTGTCGGCTTTGTCGTAGGCTGCGTCAACCAGAACGCGCAGCTTGGTATTCTGCTCGCTTTCGATGCGATGAAGGTTTTGGGTGATCGTGGCTAGTATCTTGTCGGAAGTCTCAAGTGTCGATTCACCCGAAGGTCCACCCGATAGGCGCAGCCCGATGGAGCCTGCATCAGCACGACGGTCGGGCTTTCCTGCTTGCGATTTCACAGGGACGGGACCGGTTATGATTGGATCAATACCCGGAAAATCGCGACCCGCCATCGCTTCGTCGGGGATAAGCTGGCTATGCTGTTCAAGAGTCGGGGCGCTTTCATTCGGGATTTCCGGCATGGGCTGCATTTGCGCGGCTCGTTCCAGAAGAGGGGCAAGTTTTCCGTCGCGCGCGTTCAGCGTTCGCTGGCGCTGCATCAGTTCTGTGACCTTGTGCTCCATCACCTGCTGATCAAGCATCTGCCGGCTGGTAATTCGGTCAACTTCGGTACGGAGAGCCGAAATGCGATCCTCGTAAAGCTGCTGATTGCGGGCATGACGCGCGATACCGGCGTTCATCAGATCGTCGCGCAGCACCAGATAGGCGGTTGCTCCAAGATAGCCCACCGAAAGCGTCAGAAAAGCAACGCCTCCAAGAGCGGCCATCCATGGACGGAACGTAAAATGGCTGATCTTCTCTCCGCGCGCAATAATCAGAACAGGCGGTTCCTTGCGCTCTCCGAACACCTTTTTGGTCGATGTTTTCGCCTGCTTCCCAATCATACCCGCTGCATGCCCCTTCCCAGTTCCTTCATTTGATTACAACTTATTAGGGTTAACAGACTTTTACATTCGAGGCTTGCGCGGGCCATTCGAGCAGTTTTTACTTTTACGGAGAAGCTCTTGATGTGCGGGTTAGATAGAAACCGGCGACAGAGAGCGGTAGAAGGATGGCGTTAATCCAGCTTCGGCGCGCGCCAGCTCGTTGAAGGGCGGTTTGAGTTCGCCACGGAAGTTGGCGCGAACCAGTTCGCGGAATCTAGCAGCCGGATCGATTTTGTTTTGGGCGCAGAAGAAACGAAACCATTTAGCGCCGACGGCGACATGGGTTTTCTCGTCGTTGTAGATGACATCAAGAATTGCTGCCGTATCATGATCGCCGGCCTCATTCATCTTCTCAAGCAAAGAGGGGGTCACATCAAGACCACGTGCTTCAAGTATAAGCGGTACGACAGCGAGGCGGGCTTCCAGATCGTTGCGGGTCTGGTGTGCCGATTGCCAAAGCCCGTCATGTGCGGGCAAGTCGCCGTAGTCTGCCCCAAGCGACCTCAGACGATCACGCAGCAGCATGAAATGCCGTGCTTCGTCGTCGGCGACTCTCATCCAGCCATCGAAGAAACTGCGCGGTATCTGTTTGGCGGCAAAACGGGCGACGATGTCGAGCGCAAGGTCGATAGCGTTTAGTTCGATATGAGCAAGCGCATGCATCAGCGCGATACGCCCATGTTCCGTGTTGAGCGATCGCTTTCTCAACATACGGGGAGGTACGAGTTCCGGCTTTTCAGGGCGTCCGGGACGCTCAGGCAAAGGCGGGTCGAGGGGGCTACGAATCGACAGCGTGCGCCCGAACCAGCGAGCAGCGGTTTCTCTTGTCAGTCGGACTTTTTCGTCGAGGTTGTCAGCAGATATGGCGCGAATGGCATTACCGCGCAGCGTTTGCTCGTAGGAAAGCTTGCTTGTCATTTTTCAAAGCGCGCGGGCAGCTTCCAGAACAGCTTCGGCATGGCCATCGACTTTTACCTTGTTCCAAACCTGCGCGATACGCCCTTCCGCATCAATCAGGAATGTTGTGCGCTCCACGCCCATATACTTGCGGCCATACATACTTTTCTCTACCCACACGCCATAGGCTTCGAGCGCCACGCGATCTTCATCAGCAGCAAGATCGACAGTTAGGTCGTGTTTCCTGCGGAATTTAGCATGCTTTGTCGCGCTATCAGGAGAGAGACCAATGACACGAACGCCGATCTTGTCGAACTCCGGTTTCAGTTGCGAGAAAGCAATAGCTTCCTTAGTGCAGCCGGAAGTGTCGTCTTTCGGGTAGAAATAGACAACTATTGGCTTGCCTTTGAAGGACGAAAGGGAGATTTCGCCATTATCCGAAGGCAAAGTGAAATCGGGTGCCGGATCGCCAACTTGGGGATGAGCCATATCTGTGCCTTTCTTTTGTGGATTAGGATGGAAACCACCTGTTACAGTTTGAGCTATCGCATTCAGGTAAGGCTTGTGCAACCATTGATGCTGGCTTCATTATATTGCTGGCCGAGAGGCGCATGACTGCCGTTTCAAGTGTATGATACGGGTGGAAAGTAATTTAAAAACAGACAAGTACGATCACTTTATGAAGTAAATGATAAAAGATCGTATTGAAACATACTCTTTTTCTGGCTGGGTTGTTGACAGAGAAATCGCAGAAGATCCGCTTCAGCAGGCGGGAGATGAAAAGAATCGAACGCCTCGCCGCCGACGGCGAAGACGGCTTTTTGCCCGGCCCGGTACGGTCGAGCCGTTCATTGCTATTGCGCTGTTCCCATGCAGCTTTGTCGATCTGTATTCTTCTGGTTCTCATCATCGGCGCCGGTTTTGTAATCCTCCGTAACGGTGTTGACAGCGATATTTTGCGCGATGAAGCGCAGAAAAGCCTGACACATATTCTTGGTGAAGGTGCATCCACCTCCATTGGCAGTGCAGCGCTGTCGCTGGATCAGGACAGCCACGTGGCGCTGGAAGCCCGTGATGTTTCGATCGCCGATCCGAAACAAGGCGTCGAAATCAGTGGTATCAAATCTGTGCGTCTAGGGCTGGCGCCATTGCCACTTCTGGCGGGCAAGGTGCGCGTGGCTCAGCTTGAGGTGGACGGCGTTTCCTTTGAGGTGCCGGAAACGGAAGGGCCAGGATTCTTGAAATCGCTGCCCTACGACGAAAATGGTATTCTGGATTTCGACGCCGTTTCGGGTGAGCTTTTCGCTGCAATGCGCCGCAGTTTGGAGCTTTTGCGCGCGCAGGAAACACATGGCATCAGTATTTTCAACAGTACTATTGCTTTCAAGGTCGGCGACGAGCAGCAGGTTCTGAATATCGAACGGGCACGCCTTGTCGAAAGTGGAGGAAAGATCGGCATCACCGGTAGCGTCATCTGGAAAGGCAAGAAAATTGCACTTAACGGCAGGATCGACCGCCATGAAGATGATAACAGTCTTTCCGGCTTTGAACTCAATATCCGCAATATCCCCGTGTCATTGGGCTCTCCGCCAGAAGTTGCACCTGTTATAAACGGCAATCGCGTCAATCCAGCCCATTTTGAGTTGGAAGCATCGGCACATTTATCCTTGACGGGATCGGCAGCCGATGGTGATCAGCCGGAGCGTCTTGCGACTGAACTGTCGGTCGACGGCATAGATATGCAACTCGGCAAAGTCGAGGATGTGCGTGGTGGTATTCGTCTCAATCTCGAACATACGGTTGGTAGCCGTAAAATTGAAATCAAGTCGTCACGGCTGCAACTTGGCGGAATACAGGCACAGTTCAACGGTGCGTTCGGTCCAGAACCGGAAACCGAAAACAATACCGGTGGACCGACGTATCGCTTCGAGGTTTTGACAACGTCGGCGACGAGCATGCCCTCGGAATCGACCGATCCGCCATTGTCCTTCGCTACACGGATAGCTGGGCGTTATCTGGCGGACCAGCAACGCATCCAGTTTGCCAACCTCGATGTGCAGACGGAAACCGGGGAGTTGTTTGGCCAGGGAAGCATGGGATTTGGCGCAGGTTCGCCGGAAATGATTTTCTTGCTACGTATTCCCAAAATGCCGGTTGCCGATGCCAAACATCTTTGGCCGATTGATGTGGCAGATGGTGCACGTGAATGGGTTTTAAAGAACCTTTTCGGAGGAACCCTGAAGGACAGCCGTATCGATATTTCGCTTGCAGGTGGTCGCTTCAACGGTCCGGGCCTGCCTCCGCCGCTGACGGGCGATGAAATCAAAGCCGACTTCAAAGTTTTTGATACGCGCTTTGACGTCGTCGGTGAGTTGCCGCCTGTGCGCGATGCCGATGGCGAAATATCGGTTCGTGGTGCCTATACAACGATCAAACTTCTGGATGGTGTGGCCTACACGCCAAATAATCGCAAGGTTGATGTTTCCGACGGTACGCTGATCATTCCCTGGGGGCCGCAACGTCCGGTGATTGCAGAACTGGATCTGGGGGTCTCCGGCGAGGCTTCGGCAATTGCAGAAGTTGCCGGAAACAAGCCGATCGACGTTCTAAAGAATGTGCCGTTTCTGCCTGACGACGTGACCGGCAACGTAAAGTCGCGCGTAAAGGTGAACTTTGCGGTTTCCAAGGACCCTCCGCCCGGTACGCTTCTCTGGAGCGCGGATATCGGCTTCACCGGCCTGGATATTTCAAAGCAGATAGCTGGTTCGTCGGTAAGCGATGCGACGGGCAGTATCAAAGTCGATCAGTCGGCAGCTATTATTACTGCCGACGCGAAGCTTGATGGTGTTCCTGCACAGATCAACATGGTTGAACCCGTAGATCGTTCCGGGCCGGTCAAGCGCGAACAGAAGGTCAAGTTGGCTATCGACGACAAGACCCGCAATGCTGTCTTTCCTGGTCTCAATTCCATCTTTTCTGGTCCCATGTCGGTTGATCTCGGCATGGAGCAAGGTGGTAAACGCCATGTTTCAGCCGACCTCGGCAAAACACAGATTGATCTCCCCTGGCTCGGCTGGCGCAAGGGCGCGGGTATACCGGCTAAGGCGACGTTCGATCTGGTTCAAAACGGCGACGATAAAAGCAGGATGGACATTAGTAATCTCGTCTTCTCCGGCGACGCCTTTGGAGCGAAGGGCGATCTTTCTATTGCAAAAGGTGACTTTCAATCGGCGAATTTCAGCGAAATACGCTTGAACAGAAACGATAATCTCGCAGTCAAGGCGACCAAAAGCGGAGGTGGTTATCGGGTCAATGTGCGTGGTTCGCAGTTCGATGCACGAGCGCTCATCAAACAGTTTTCCGATCTGGGCGAGAAGGGGGGCGCCAGTGATAAATCCGACAATCCGCGCGTGGTTGTCAGTGCCCAGATCGATGAAGTCAGTGGCTTTAACAGTGAAACGCTGCGCAACGTTGCTGTTTCTTATGAAAGCTCGGGGAGCAAAGTTTCGGGCTTGTCGGTCAATGCCGTCACGTCTTCCGGGGAGCCCTTTGTGGCCACGAATAACGATCAAGGCGATGCGCGCTCCATCTCGTTGCAGTCCAACGACGCAGGAGCAGTTCTTCGTTTCTTTGATTTTTACGACAAGATGCGCGGCGGCAAAATCACGGTTGGGCTGGCGGCACAGGGCAATGGCCCATTGCGTGGCCAGATCGATGCGCGCAACTTCGCGATTATCAATGAACCGCGTCTTGCGAAAATCGTTTCAAGTTCACCATCGAACGGCGGAACAAGTCTAAGTCAGGCTGTAAAACGCGAAATCGATGTTTCGCGTGTTGACATAGAACGTGGCTTCTCGCTGATTGAAAAGGGCAACGGCTATCTGAACCTGTCCAAGGGCGTGGTGCGCGGCCCGACTGTCGGCACCACCTTTCAAGGAACGCTTTATGACAAGCAGGGCAATATGTCGATTACCGGCACGTTCATGCCTGCCTATGGCGTCAACCGGCTGTTTGGAGAACTCCCTATCGTTGGCGCTTTGCTTGGTAATGGGCGTGATCGCGGCCTGATCGGAATTACCTATAAGCTTGCGGGCAGCGCCAAGCAGCCGCAGGTGATCGTCAATCCAATCTCCGTCATCGCGCCGGGCATATTCCGCTCGATCTTTGAGTTCTAGAGCATAACGTGACCGGGGGCGAAACGAGCGCCGATAAGATTATGCTTTAAAAAGAAACTAGGACGCATTCCGGGAAGCGAATTGGTGCGAGCGTTCTAACAAAAAGCCGGGCGCAAGGCCCGGCTTTGTTCGTTCAGTCGCCGTCTTGTTTAAGCCGGACGGATCAGCACGTGCCGCTTCTTGCCGAGTGACAGCTTGATAACGCCCTGATCATTCAAGGCACTCGCATCGATGGTCATACGGGGATCGCTGACAGGTTCGTCATTGATGCGCACGGCGCCACCTTCGACATGGCGACGGGCTTCGCCATTGGTCGTGCAAAGCTCGGCCAGAACCATCAAAGCCAATACGCCGATGCCGCTGTTCAGCGTAGCCTTGTGAACGCCGACTGTCGGAAGGTTCTCCGACAATTCGCCATCCTCGAAAGTCTTGCGCGCGGTTTCTGCGGCTTCGTCTGCTGCGTCGCGACCATGAAGCATGGCGGTCACTTCCGTCGCGAGGATTTTCTTCGCTTCGTTGATTTCGACGCCTTCAAGCGCGGCCAGTTTTGCGATTTCGTCCAGCGGAAGCGTTGTATAGAGCTTCAGGAAACGCTCAACGTCGGCATCTTCGGTATTGCGCCAGTACTGCCAGAAATCATACGCGCTCAGCATATCTGCGTTCAGCCAGATGGCGCCGCCAAGTGACTTGCCCATCTTCTGGCCTGAGGACGTCGTCAGCAATGGTGAGGTGAGAGCGTAAAGCTGCGGCGTTCCCATACGGTGACCGAGATCGATACCGTTGATGATGTTGCCCCACTGATCCGAGCCACCCATCTGCAAGCGCAAATCGTAACGCTTGCTCAGTTCCACGAAATCGTAGGCCTGAAGGATCATGTAGTTGAATTCGAGGAATGACAGGGACTGCTCACGATCAAGGCGTGTCTTCACCGAATCAAAAGAAAGCATGCGATTGACCGAGAAATGACGGCCTACATCGCGCAGGAATTCCAGGTAATTAATGTTGCGCAGCCAGTCGGCATTGTTGACGATCAGAGCATCGGTCGGGCCATCACCGAAGGTGAGGTAGTTGGCGAAAACACGCTTAATTCCCGCAATGTTCTCGGCAATCGTATCTTCCGTCATCAGCTTGCGGGCTTCATCCTTGAAGGAGGGGTCACCCACCATGCCGGTGCCGCCACCCATCAGCGCGACAGGCTTGTGTCCGGTCTGCTGGAGCCAGTGTAGCATCATGATCTGGATCAGGCCGCCTGCGTGAAGGCTTGGAGCCGTAGGATCGAAGCCGATATAGGCCGTCACGGTTTCCTTGGCCATCAATTCGTCGAGGCCACTTTCATCCGAAATCTGATGAATGAAGCCACGCTCGGAAAGCGTGCGAAGAAAATCGGATTTGAAACCGGACATTCCTTTTCCCTGACTGATAAGGCGACGTTGAAACTAGTCGCAAGCGGCTGCTTACATCGATGTGATAAGCCCGCCTTTAGCACCAATCAACCGCCAATAACAAGGAAACTCCCGAATAGGCGCGTTGCGAACCAGTAATTTCGCTTCATCGATTGGAAGAGCTCGGCATCAGTCTCAGTGTTGCGCCGTGTTTGAAAACAGATTGAGCACAATGACACCGGCAATAATCAATCCCATGCCGATCACTGCGGCCAAGTCGAGCTTTTGGTCGAACAGCAGCCAGCCGACAAGCGCCACAAGTGTAACACCAATCCCGGACCAGACTGCATAGGCTACACCGACAGGGATGCTCTTCAAGGTCATGGAGAGAAAATAGAAGGCCAGACCGTAAGCGACGACCACGATCAAAGACGGTCCAAGCCGTGTAAAACCTTCCGATGCCTTGAGGCTGAGCGTTCCGATAACTTCGGACACGATGGCGATAGCAAGTATGGCATAAACCGGCATGTCACGCTCATGGAACGGATTGGAGGGAACGAATCACTGGATTTCGATCTAGAATCGCAAAAAAATCCGGCGGGAGACCCGCCGGATGAGACGCCGCAAATCGCGAAAACGACTTGCTTATTTCGTGTAAACTTAACGCAGGCGCTTCGGGCGCGCTTCTACCAGTTCGCCAGCCAAACGGCGATCAAGATACTCCGCACAATCCTCGATGAGTTCGTCACCCTGTCCAGTAAAGAAGTGGTTCGCGCCTGCAATCGTGTTCTGGGTGATCGTGATACCCTTCTGGGTCTTCAGTTTATCGACCAGAGCCTGCACGTCCTTCGGCGGAGCAACTTTGTCCTGATCGCCATGGATGATGAGGCCGGACGAAGGGCAAGGCGCCAAAAAGGAGAAATCATAGGTGTTCGGTTGCGGTGCGACGGAAATGAATCCTTCAATTTCCGGGCGACGCATCAGAAGCTGCATGCCGATCCACGAACCGAACGAATAACCGGCAACCCAGCACGTCTTGGAATCGGGGTGAAGCGCCTGCACCCAGTCGAGCGCGCTGGCTGCATCCGACAGTTCACCTGCGCCATGGTCGAATTCGCCCTGGCTGCGTCCAATACCGCGGAAGTTGAAGCGCAACGTGGTGAAGCCGCGCTGCTGGAACATATAGAACAGATCATAAACGATCTTGTTGTTCATCGTTCCGCCGAACTGCGGGTGTGGATGAAGAATAAGCGCGATTGGAGCATTCTTTTCTTTGGAGGGCTGATAGCGGCCTTCGAGGCGTCCGGCAGGACCGTTGAAAATGACTTCTGGCATGTGTACTCCGCTCGTAACGGGAAGACCGGGCCTGGGGCGACGAAACTTGACGTCGTTGGACGCCGCTTCTAGAACCGGTTTGGAATTTCGACAGACTGAAAGCGAGTTTCAGTTCCTATGTGGGCTTAATAGGCTTTTCTTGATTGAAATTTCAAGAAAATTGCGCTTCCAGTATTTTGTTTAGGAGATAGGTACGGTGAACGGGAGCGGCAAGAGGCTCTATCTGGATTATAACGCCAGTGCTCCGTTGCTTGATGAGGCACGAGAAGCAGTTATCAATGCTCTAGGCATTACTGGCAATCCGTCCTCCGTGCATCGTGAAGGTCGCGCCGCGCGCGCCCTTGTTGAAGCCGCGCGTCGTAGCGTGGCAGCGCTGGTCAATGCCAAGCCAGACCATGTTTTCTTTACATCAGGAGCAACGGAAGCCGCATCGACGCTGCTGACGCCTAACTATGTGATGGGGCGTTCACCGGTCCGTCTGTCACATCTCTATGTGAGCGATACGGATCACCCGTGCATGTTGTCCGGCGGCCAGTTCCCACCGCAGGATGTCACCGTTCTACCGGTTGATGCGAATGGCATCATAGAACTCAATGCTCTCAAGGCAGCTCTCGCCAGTCACGACAAAAGCCAGGGGCTTCCGCTTGTGGCGATACAGGCTGCTAACAATGAAACTGGCGTTATCCAACCGGTCGCGGAAATCGCTGCCATCGTAAAGGATGCGGGTGGCATTTATATTGTTGATGCGGTTCAGGCCGCAGGGCGTATTAGATTAGATATTTCAGATAATTGCGGTGATTATCTTATAGTCTCGTCGCACAAGATTGGCGGGCCGAAAGGCGTAGGCGCAATTATCGCCATTTCTGATCTCATGATGCCGCGCGCGCTTGTTCGCGGCGGCGGTCAGGAGAAGGGGCATAGAGCCGGAACGGAAGCTCTGCCACAGATCGCAGGCTTCGGCGCTGCGGCTGATGTTGCCAAGGCACGACTGGACGCCGATGGCTGGTCTCCGGCGATGCGTGACAGGTTGGAAACCGGTCTTGAGGCTATTGCCCCGGACGCGGTGATATACGGAAAATCGGTCGACAGATTGCCGAACACCACGTTCTTTTCTCTTGTGGATCAAAAGGCGGAAACAGTTCAGATCGCCTTTGATCTTGGCGGAATTGCCCTTTCTGCGGGATCGGCCTGCTCGTCGGGTAAAGTCGGTCCCAGCCATGTGCTGTCCGCCATGGGGCACGGAGAAAGCCTCGGAGCGATCCGGGTTTCGCTGGAGCCAACAGCAACGCCGGATCATGTCGATACGTTTCTCGAAGTTCTCCGCAAAATTATAGAGCGCCGCGCCAAGAAGACGTGATCGCGCTTCAAAGAACGAGGCCCATCTTTTGCTTTGCGGCAGCGATATCCTCCGAGGCGTTGGAATTTTAGATTTTGAACTTGTGATGGGCATTCTGAAAGATTTTCAGTTGCACGACGGTGCGGCCCTCGTCATTTATCTGTTGCTCGAGAAACTTTACATAGTCCTGCAGGTTCTGGATGCTCATCATAGTCTCTCTTCCTTTGGCTATCTATGTTCCTACATATACAAGGCAAGGGCAGGCATGATTCTGAATTGCTACCCTGCCAGCGCAATTCTTCAAAGGAAATCAAGGCCTGAAACTAAGGGCGGATCAGCCGCTATTGCCGTTTGATCGGACTTTTTATTAAGTTGATCATTTTAATCGGCATTTTTAGGGGCAAATTTGAACCCGGTGCTTGAAATTCAGTTTAGAGAGGTTTTAAAGAAGGGCCACGCACACTATATTGAGGCGGTATTGTTCAAGACATATCACCTTGACGTTTGCAACTGTCGGGCCTTGACCCCGACGAGGATGGAGAACGCCAATGCCTGCAGTGCAGGAGACCATTGATCAGGTCCGCGGCCTTGACGTGGACCAGTACAAGTATGGCTTCGAGACGATGATCGAAGCCGAGAGGGCTCCCAAGGGCCTGAACGAAGATATCATTCGCTTCATTTCCGCCAAGAAAAACGAGCCGGAATGGATGCTGGAATGGCGTCTGAAAGCCTATGAGCGTTGGCTCACCATGGAAGAGCCAACATGGGCTCGCGTCGACTACCCCACGATCGATTTCCAAGACGCATATTATTATGCGGCGCCGAAAAACCAGTCCGGCCCGAAGTCTCTTGATGAAGTCGATCCAGAACTCCTTAAGACCTACGAAAAGCTTGGTATCCCGCTGCGCGAGCAAGAAATCCTTGCCGGCGTTCGCAAGCAGGGCGAGCCGAGCGAAATCGATGGCAATCCTTCTGACAACGTTTATGCGTCCGGTCGCGTTGCCGTTGATGCCGTATTCGACAGCGTGTCCGTCGTCACGACCTTCAAGGAGGAACTCGCCAAAGCGGGAGTGATCTTCTGTTCGATTTCGGAAGCGATCCGCGAACATCCTGAACTGGTGCAGAAGTATTTGGCTTCTGTGGTTCCTGTTTCGGACAACTATTACGCGACTCTGAATTCGGCGGTCTTCACGGATGGCTCGTTTGTCTATGTTCCGAAGGGTGTTCGCTGCCCGATGGAGCTTTCGACCTATTTCCGCATCAACGAGAAGAATACCGGCCAGTTCGAACGTACGCTCATCATCGCGGATGAAGGCGCATATGTCTCCTATCTGGAAGGTTGCACCGCACCGCAGCGCGACGAAAATCAGTTGCACGCGGCTGTCGTTGAGCTGATTGCGCTCGAAAACGCCGAAATCAAATATTCGACGGTCCAGAACTGGTTCCCCGGCGACAAGGACGGCAAGGGCGGTATCTACAACTTCGTTACCAAGCGTGGCGACTGCCGCGGCGATAATTCCAAGATTTCGTGGACGCAGGTTGAAACCGGCTCTGCGATCACCTGGAAATACCCGTCCTGCATTCTGCGTGGCGATAATTCGCGCGGCGAGTTCTACTCGATCGCTGTTTCGAACGGTCATCAGCAGATCGACTCGGGCACTAAAATGCTGCACCTCGGCAAGAACACGTCGAGCCGCATCATTTCCAAAGGTATTTCGGCTGGCAAGTCGAATAACACCTATCGCGGGCAGGTTTCTGCGCACCGCAAGGCCGAAAATGCCCGTAACTTTACCCAGTGCGACTCGCTCCTGATCGGCAATGATTGCGGCGCGCATACGGTGCCTTATATCGAGGCAAAGAATGCAACGGCGCAGTTCGAGCACGAGGCAACCACCTCCAAGATTTCAGAGGACCAGCTGTTCTATGTGATGCAGCGCGGCATTCCGGAAGAGGAGGCCATCGCCCTCATCGTCAATGGCTTCGTGAAGGAAGTCATTCAGGAACTGCCGATGGAATTCGCCGTCGAAGCCCAGAAGCTTATCGGTATTTCGCTAGAGGGCAGCGTCGGTTAACCGACGAGCTCCTTTCATCTCGCATCAGATTTTCTGGCCAGCCTTTTCCTGGCATTAGAACAAGGTTTACATTCATGCTTGAGATCAAGAACCTCCATGCAAAGATCGCTGACACGGATACCGAGATCATCCGCGGCCTGAACCTCACCGTGAACAAGGGTGAAGTTGCTGCGATCATGGGTCCGAACGGTTCGGGCAAGTCCACGCTTTCCTATATCCTCGCTGGTCGCGAAGACTACGAAGTGACGGAGGGCGACATTCTCTATAACGGCGAGTCGATCCTTGAACTCGATCCGGCTGAACGCGCCGCCAAGGGCATCTTCCTTGCATTCCAGTATCCGATGGAAATTCCCGGCGTTGCCACGATGGAGTTCCTGAAAGTTGCGATGAACAGCCAGCGCAAGGCGCGCGGCGAACCGGAGCTGAAAATCCCGGAATTCATCAAGCGCGTGAAAGACGCTGCCGGCAAGCTCAGCATTAATATGGACATGCTGAAACGTCCGCTCAATGTCGGTTTTTCGGGTGGCGAAAAGAAGCGTGCTGAAATTCTTCAGATGCAGCTTCTGGAACCTAGCCTCTGCGTTCTCGACGAAACCGACTCCGGCCTCGACATCGATGCGCTGAAGATTGTGTCCGAAGGCGTTAATGCACTACGTTCACCGGATCGTGCAGTGATCGTCATCACGCACTATCAGCGTTTGCTTGAGCACATCGTTCCCGACAGCGTGCACGTGCTTTACAAGGGGCAGGTCATCAAGTCCGGTGACAAGAACCTTGCGCTGCACCTTGAAGAAAACGGTTATGCCGATGTAATCGGCGAAGCTGCCTGAGGGGGGATGGATCATGAATATCCAGACCGCCCCGGCTGCCAAGCCGCGAACGCCGGCTGAAAGCGCGCTGATCGACAGTTTTGCCGACCGCATGGGCGACTTGCCGGGGAATGGCGATGTGGTCGTTGCACGTGACGCAGCGCTTGAAACGCTCAAGGAAAATGGCATTCCGTCCCGCCGTGTCGAAAGCTGGCATTACACGGATTTCCGTACGCTTTTGAAGGGGGTGGCGCCTTTCGACGCTGCTGCTGGAACACAGGCAGTGGCTGCGCTCATCTCCGGCTCGTCCGTCGTTGCCGCGAGCAATGGTGTGGCTCTTGCTGCGAAAGCGCCTGAGGGTGTGTCACTGACCCCGGTTCGCGAGGCGTTGGCTGACGGTTCGCTCGTCACTCAACTTCGGCCACGCGGCTTTGATGATACGATCGGCCAGATCAATGCTGCCTATGTCAGCGATGGTTGGATGGTTTCGATCGCCGACGGCACGGAACTTGAAGCGCCATTGGAGCTTCAGAACATCCAGAAGACCGGACAGGGACACACACGTTTTCCGGTTCGCATAGGTGCCAATGTCAAGGCCACGATCGTGGAACGCCAGAATGGTGGAGAGGGCGATGCCTTTTCAACCTCTGTCAACCACGTGACCGTTGGCGATGGCGCCGAAATCCTCTGGATCATCTTGCGTGATTTTGGTCAGGCAACACAGCTTTCCCAGTTCAATGCTACGATGGGCAAGGACTCCAAGCTCACGCTCTACATCGTCAATGCGGGCGGCAAGCTCGTGCGTCAGGAAGTGCACGTCAACGTTGCCGGAGAAGACTCCGACTTTGAACTCCGCGGTCTCAATCTGCTGGCTGATGACAGTCATACAGATGTGACCATGACGGTCGGTCACCTGGTAGAGAACACCCGTTCGACCGAGGTCATCCGCAATGTTGTCAAGGATCGCGCGCGCGGGGTTTTTCAGGGCATGATCCGCGTTGCGCAGATCGCCCAGAAGACGGATGCCCGTATGGCATGCAACACGCTTTTGCTGTCGGATGATGGCGAATTCGATGCCAAGCCCGAACTCGAAATCTTCGCCGATGACGTGGCCTGCGGTCACGGTGCGACGGTTACTGAGTTGTCGAAGGACTATCTATTCTATCTGATGGCCCGTGGCATTCCGGAAAACGAGGCGCGTGGCCTGCTGATCAAGGCGTTCATCGCTGAGATTATCGAGGAGCTGGAAGACGAAAAGCTGGTTGAGGCACTGGAAGCAGTGCTGTCCAGTTGGCTCGCCGCCCACGCCTGATTGATTGAGGCAGAGTTGTGCAAGTGCGTGCTCTGCCTTTTCCTGCCGAAGCGGCAAGAGGAACGATCATGGACCAGAAAAATCCGCTTGTTGCGGCTTATGACGTCGAAGCGATCCGCCAGGATTTTCCGATCCTTTCGCGAGAACTGCATGGCAAGCCGCTCGTCTATCTCGACAACGGTGCATCGGCGCAAAAGCCCCAAAGCGTTATCGACGCTGTGACGCATGCTTATTCCAATGAATATGCCAATGTTCACCGCGGCCTGCATTTTTTGTCGAATGCGGCGACCGATGCTTATGAAAAGTCGCGTGAAACGGTACGGCGCTTTCTAAACGCCGGTTCGGTAGACGAGATCGTCTTCACGAAAAATGCGACAGAGGCGATCAACACTGTCGCGTATGGCTATGGCATGCCGAATATCGGTGAGGGGGATGAAATCCTCTTGTCGATCATGGAGCATCACTCCAATATAGTGCCGTGGCATTTCATTCGTGAAAGGCAGGGTGCAAAGCTGGTCTTCGCGCCGGTGGATGATGAAGGCATCTTTCACATTGAAGAGTTTGAAAAGCGTTTGACAGAGCGCACCAAGCTCGTTGCGATCACGCACATGTCGAATGCGCTCGGGACCGTTACGCCGATCAAGAAGATCGTAGAACTTGCCCATGCACGCGGCATTCCGGTGCTGGTGGATGGCAGCCAAGGCGCTGTGCATTTGCCTGTCGACGTGCAGGATCTCGGCTGCGACTGGTATGTCTTCACTGGTCACAAGGTTTACGGGCCATCCGGCATCGGCGTGCTCTATGGTCGTTCGGAAATGCTTGAGAAGATGCGTCCTTTCCAGGGCGGCGGCGAGATGATTGAGGAAGTGACGGAAGACAACGTCACCTACAACCATCCGCCCCATCGTTTTGAAGCAGGAACACCGCCCATCGTTCAGGCTATCGGTCTTGGCGCCGCGCTCGAATATATGGAAAGAATCGGCCGTCATGCGATCCTCGCGCATGAGGAAGATCTGCGCGATTATGCTCATGAACAACTCGGCCGGATCAACTCATTGCGCATTTTTGGCAATGCACCGGACAAGGGAGCGATCATCTCGTTTGCGCTTGAGGGAATTCACGCGCATGACGTATCGATGGTGATTGACCGGGCAGGGGTTGCTGTTCGTGCTGGAACACATTGCGCGCAGCCGCTCTTGAAACGTTTCGGCGTCACCTCTACATGCCGTGCATCCTTCGCCTTGTACAACACCCGCGCCGAAGTGGATGCATTGGCGGAAGCCTTGGAAAAGGCAAGGAAGTTTTTCGGATGACCGATATGGAACAGAAAGTTCAGGACAAAGTCGAGATTCCGCCTGTCGATGGCGGGGTAAAGGCCGAAGGCAATTCGGTATTTTCTGCTTCTGCTATCCCGCAGGAAGATCTCCTTCGCATGACGGATGACATCATCGCGGCCTTAAAGACGGTTTATGACCCGGAAATTCCGGCTGATATTTACGAGCTTGGCCTCGTCTACAAGATCGACATCGAAGATGATCGCTCCGTGAAGATCGAGATGACACTTACGGCTCCAGGCTGCCCGGTTGCAGGCGAAATGCCGGGATGGGTCGAGAACGCAGTCAGTGCAGTCGAGGGCGTCTCAATGGTGGAAGTCACAATGACATTCGATCCGCCGTGGACACCGGACCGTATGTCCGAAGAGGCGCAGGTGGCCGTCGGCTGGTATTGAAATATTGCAGGGATCACAAAATGCGGCTCTTTGGGCTGCATTTTGATTCGTAGTGGAAAAAAAGGGCTCTAAAAGGCCCTTTCAGCGCCCAGCCCGGAGAAAACCCAATCGACATAGCCAAAATTGGCAGGTTCGATTACCTGTGACGGGACTCCACAGTCTTTCAGTGGCGCCTTGCGGCCGCGCTAAATCGCCCTCCTGGTAGGCACGTACATTTCAGTTTTGTGGCAGTGCGCATTTTCCCACGCAACCGCTTGAACGGAATACGTATTCCATTCTGGGCCTGTAGGCGAGGTGGGTTGAAAAGCGGTAACAAACCATAACCGGTTGTTTCAGCGCGCTAGTTATCCTCAAAAGAAGAGGATTAGTGGTGCCCCCAGAGAGACTCGAACTCCCGACCCCCTGATTACAAATCAGGTGCTCTACCAACTGAGCTATAAGGGCACATGCGCCCGATTAGCACAAATGCAGCGAGTGTAAAACGAAAATTCATCGCATGCAGGTCATGGCAACCGAGTTTTTCATGTGATAGCCAATAGCAGCTTGGGGAAACAGTGGCAAACTTGTCAGAGTTGGGCCAGATTCGGGACTTTAAATATGGAAGATAGTTCGCTCGCGCTTCATTTTCTGTCATCGGGGACCGAAGAATCACTTGTCGCCCAGAAAGAGCTTGTTGCTCGTTATGGCCACGTGTCCGCAGAAGATGCCGATATTATCGTCGCGCTTGGGGGCGATGGAACCATGCTTCAGGCGCTCCGCGATTTCATGAACAGCGGTAAGCCGATCTATGGCATGAATCGGGGCTCTGTCGGCTTTCTGATGAATGAGTTCAGCGTGGACGATCTGCCGGAACGTATTCTGGCCGCCCAAATGGAAACCATTCGCCCGCTTGTGATGATCGCAGAAACTGAATCGGGGCATTCTTTCGAGGCTTTGGCGATCAACGAAGTTTCTCTTTTCCGCCAGTCTTATCAGGCCGCCAAGATCAGGATTACGATTGACGGCAAGGTGCGGCTGAACGAACTCGTTTGTGATGGCGTTATGGTCGCGACGCCTGCCGGGTCCACGGCCTATAATCTTTCGGCGCAAGGCCCCATTCTGCCGCTTGAAGCACCGCTTCTGGCATTGACGCCGGTAAGTCCATTTCGTCCGCGCCGTTGGGGCGGCGCACTACTGCCAAAGCACGTGACTGTTCGTATGGATTTGTTGGAGACAGAAAAACGCCCGGTCAATGCGGTCGCTGACAACAATGAGGTCAAGTCGGTAAAGTCTGTAACCGTGCGAGAAGCACCGAATAGCCAGGTCGCCATCCTCTTCGACCGAAATCATTCCTGGGATGAGCGCATCCTGACAGAACAGTTCAGGCACTAGTTTCGGCAGATAAATGCTGGACTGGTTCAGTCGCGCAAATGCTCTTTAGCTTTTGATAATTTGAATAAATTTGTTCATGTTTCGCATTGATTTCGATTGTTGCAGCACTATTGAAGCAATTTGATATCTTTCGATGGTATTTTAGTTGACTTTTGCACGCTGTAGACGTACGCGATGCTGCAAGAAAACGCATTTTGCGTTGCAGACACCTTATTCTGCCTTGGTTCCTGCGCCCGATGACGCGGCTGCAATGACAGGATGGGTGGAAATCATTTCCAAACCAGAGAGCTGCGCCTCCATTGACGACATTTGCCGAACTCGGTCTTTCCCCGAAAGTGCTCGCTGCTGTAGAAGCGGCGGGGTATTCTGCGCCCACCCCTATTCAGGCAGGAGCCATTCCTCCAGCTCTTGAACGCAGAGACGTTCTCGGTATTGCGCAAACGGGCACGGGAAAGACTGCATCTTTCGTGCTTCCGATGCTCACGCTTCTGGAAAAGGGCCGGGCGCGGGCGCGTATGCCGCGTACGCTTATCCTGGAGCCGACCCGTGAACTGGCGGCGCAGGTGGAGGAAAACTTCACCAAATACGGCGTCAATCATCGGTTGAACGTTTCCCTCCTGATTGGCGGTGTGTCGTTCGATGAACAGGAACGCAAGCTCGAGCGCGGCGCCGATGTTCTTATTGCAACTCCCGGTCGCATGCTCGATCATTTCGAACGCGGCAAGCTGCTCCTGACTGGAGTTGAAATTCTCGTCATCGACGAGGCGGATCGTATGCTCGACATGGGTTTCATCCCTGACATTGAGCGCATCTGCAAGCTGATCCCGTTTACACGTCAGACCCTATTTTTCTCGGCCACCATGCCGCCAGAAATCACCAAACTGACCGAACAGTTCCTGCATTCGCCAACGCGCATTGAAGTTGCAAAAGCTTCGTCTACGGCCAAGACCGTAACCCAGCGTCTGGTGAAGTCCAGCAAGAAGGATTGGGACAAGCGCGCGGTCCTGCGCGATCTCATCCGTGCCGAAGGTGATACACTCAAGAATGCGATCATCTTCTGCAACCGCAAGAAAGATGTATCTGAACTGTTCCGCTCGCTGACGCGACACGAGTTCAACGCCGGTGCCTTGCATGGCGATATGGATCAGCGCGCTCGCATGACCATGTTGGCGAATTTCAAGGAAGGCAAGTTGCAGTTGCTGGTGGCTTCCGACGTTGCTGCGCGCGGACTCGACATTCCTGATGTAAGCCACGTTTTCAATTTTGACGTACCAATCCACTCGGAAGATTACGTTCACCGTATTGGCCGTACCGGTCGCGCGGGGCGTTCGGGAAAGGCATTCACCATTGTGACGCCTTCCGATACGAAGTATCTGACAGCCATCGAGAATATGATCGGTGAAAAGATTGAATGGCTAGACGGTGATCTGTCGACCTTGCCAGCCTCTGACGAGGCAGATGATCAACGCAAGGGCAAGAATGCACGCGGCAAAGGTAAGGATGCCAAGAGCAAGGACAAGCCGAAAGACAAGGTTAAGGCGAAGCCTGCCGAAGCTCTCGATCCTGCCGAGCAGCCGCAGCCAGTCTTCGAAGTCAGTGATCGCCGCGATGCGATCCGCGCTTCCAATGACGAGCGCCGTGGCAAGCCGCAGCATGAACAGAAGCGTCGTCGTGACCGTGACGACGACGGCCCGACCCCTGTTGGTTTCGGCAACGACATTCCGGCCTTTATGTTGATTCCGACAGGAATCTGATTGCAGCAGAATGGAAGCGGATTGATCGGCTGCGAAGCTAGCGCTTCGCAGCCGATTTCTTTCTGGGCTTGTTTTTCTCGCTCCGCAGGGCTGCGTCATAGGCAAGGCGCGCCCAGTGAGTCATCACTTCCGGGTCATCAAAAGCTTCACTTGGTACGCTCCAGTAAGGCATCGCAATTGGATCGCCACCTCTGCGACCTTCATAGGTCCATTGGGTCGCGCCAGCGTCAATGAACTCCGGGATGGTGAACTCGTCAGCCTTAAAGAGCAATTCGTCGCGGACGACGAGTGCGAAGATCAGGCCTTGATGATAAATGCCCTTGCCGCCGAACATGCGGCGGATGCAGATGGGGCCGAAGTCCTGCAACAAATCGCGAAGGCCTTCGTCATCCATCGGCGAACACCTTGTCTTGAATTAAGCTGCGCCTTGCATCTGGCGCAGACTTTCTGGAGAGGCAGCTTTGATCTCGACGGATTCGCCACAGCCGCACGCTGATGTCTGGTTCGGATTGTTGAACACAAATCCCGTACGAAGCGTCGTCACTTCGAAATCCATCTGGGTACCGAGCAGGAAAAGAACCGCTTCAGGCGCAATGAAAACCTTTGCGCCATCTTTCTCGATCACATCATCACCTGCTTTGGTTTCCGTGACGAGATCGATGGTATACTCCATCCCGGCGCACCCACCTTTTTTCACACCCACGCGGATACCAAGCGCGCCGTCCCGCGATGCAAGGATCTCGCGAACGCGATCAGCTGCCTTGTCAGTTAGGGTCATGACTGCGAAACGGCCCATTTTCTCTCTTCCGGTATCGTGCTGGCATATGGACGGAGAATCGTCCAATCATGTTGCAACAGGCTGAGATTCCTCTGCGCCTGCCACGTTTTCACTATAGTTAGTGTTGTAACATCATTACTGCAATACACCAAGTCGGGAGCGCCGCCGAAGCGTTCCACAATAAGTTTGCTAGGAAGAGGAGAAGCGAATGTCGAATGGCGGGATGAAACCTCTGATGCTGGCTGCCATGCTCGGCCTTCTGGGTGCGGGACTTGCAGGCCTTTCGACAGGAACGGCCCTGGCGCAAAATCCGCCGAAGGCCGCGCCCGAAGAAACACCAAGAAACGTTGAGGAAAAGCACGATCAAGCCGTGAAGCCGATTGAGGAAACCAAACCTTCCGAGCAGACGCTGGATGCGGCTGGCGGCGTAACAGTCCCGGACTATCGTGATGATCGCTCCACACCGCAGACGCTGATCGAATCCTATTATAATGCGATCAATCGGAAGGAATATACCCGAGCTTATGGTTATTACTCCGAGGAAGGGCGGGAGCCCGACTTCGAGACCTTCGTAAAGGGCTATGAGAATACCAAAAGCGTAAAGGTCGCGCTGCGCAAGACTGATCCAGATCCGGGCGCAGGCCAGATTTACTGGAGTCAGCCGCTGGCCATCGAAGCCGAAATGAAGGATGGCAAAAAACAAGTCTTTACGGGCTGCTACACCATTCGCCTCACAAATCCCGCGATGCAGGAAGAACCGCCTTTCAAGCCGATGCAGATCATGACGGGGTCGCTGTCCAAATCGCCTCTTGAGCTGGAAAAGAGCGTGCCGGAAACTTGCGAGGCGCCATAGATAGAATTGGCGGATTCTCTCTTGACCTTACCACGATGGGAAGCTCCATCTTATAGTTGGTCCTAAAGAGGAGTGACTGAGTTGATGAAGTTTTCCATTCCTAAGATGAAGTGCGGCGGTTGTGCCGATAACATTACCGTCGCGCTGCGTAAGCTTGATGCGACTGCACCGATTGAAATCGATCTCGACAAGAAAGAGATTGAATTCGACAGCAAGGTTTCGCCGGAGGCCGTTCTCTCAGCACTGGCTGCAGCCGGGTATCCGGCATCGAACGCTCAATAATGTGATTTCACGGGTGCTTGTTTCAAAGCGCTGCGAACGGTAGAGCCCCAAAGTGAAAAACCGTTTCGGGCAGGCCGTGTGTCAAAGCAGACACCGAGATGTCGGGAGGCGCAAGCTTTCCGGCATTCTCATGTCCTGATGTTGGTAACAAAAGTGGGTATTCGTGAGCATAAGTGCCGCAAACACGGTGTTTCATTGACTGGACCCGCAAATTTTGCCACATCAACGGCAAATCTCGTTTATGGTGGCCCTTGTGCTCCAAAAGGACGCACGGGCTCCATTGGCATAAAACATCGCATTCCGCGACAAGGAAGGGTTCAGGGCTATGGCAGCCGATTTCCAGGATCTTCGCACAAAGATGGTCGACAATCAGATCCGCACGACGGACGTAACCGATCTGGCGGTTATCGATGCTTTCCTGACCGTCCCGCGCGAGGCTTTCGTTCCCGCTGCCCGTCAGGTTCTTGCCTATATCGACGAAGATCAGCTCCTTGAAAGCGAAGGATCGCAGCCGCGCTACCTCATGGAACCGTCTCCTTTCGCCAAGCTCGTACAGCTCGCGCGCATCAAGAACACCGACGTGGTGCTCGATGTCGGCTGTGGAACCGGGTACTCGGCAGCCATCCTCTCCAAGCTCGCTGGCTCGGTGATCGGTCTGGAAAGTGATTCCGTATTGTCTGCTGCTGCTACCGCCCGTCTCGCTGAGTTGGGTTATGACAATGTTGTGATCGTTTCAGGTGGCATGCCGGCAGGCTATCCATCCGAAGCCCCATACGATGTGATCGTCATTGAAGGTGCTGTTGATTTCGTTCCAGATGCACTTCTCACCCAGTTGAAAGATGGCGGGCGCCTCGTCGCAGTTGAAGGCCGCGGGAACGCCGGCGTTGCGCGGATTTACGTTAAAGAAAATGGTGTTGCATCGGGACGCGGTGTGTTCAACACTGCGGTTCGTCCGTTACCAGGATTCGAGCGCGTTGCGCAGTTCGAGTTTTAATTTTAGCGGATGATACAATTCTGCAACGCTGTGGAATTTCTTTGTGCAAGCTCTGGCGGGGACGATGGAAATAACCGATTTTAGAGGTTATTAGGATTTGTCCGAACCGATCGGTTCGATAATTGGATTCGTTTGTTCTTATAATGAGGTACCTGGTGTTCAAAACGTGCAAAGGACTGGTAGCGGCCGCAGCATTGTTGTCTGGCACCATTTTGACGGGGCAGGCGGCGTTCTCGGAAACGCTGACCGGCGCTCTCGTGAAAGCCTACAAGAACAATGCCAACTTGAACTACTCCCGCGCAGGCGTCCGTGTCACGGATGAGGGCGTGGCCATTGCCAAATCTGGCTATCGTCCACAGATCACCGGTTCCTATAATGTAGGGCGTGGCAAGACACCATCCAGTCAGGGTTATCGTACGACTGGTACGTTTGGCATCGAGCTGAACCAGATGTTGTTTGATGGGTTTCAAACCAAAAACAACGTTGCCGCCGCAGAAACGCAGGTCTTCGCCCAACGCGAAAATCTCCGCAACGAAGAGCAGAATCGACTCTACGAGGCCGTAACCGCCTATATGGATGTATATCAGGCTCGAAAGATTGCGGCTTTGCGTGAACGTAACCTCGCAGCCCTGAACGAACAGGTTCGTGCTGCTCGCGCCCGCCTTGATGTTGGTGAAGGTACGCGCACCGACGTTGCGCAGGCAGATGCCAGTCGTTCGACTGCTGTCGCGGCTTTGAATTCTGCGCGCGCAAACGTCAAGTCGGCAGAAGCGACCTATATACAAGTGATCGGCGTTCAGCCTGACAAACTAGCGACTGCATCTGCCGCCAAGAACCTGCCTAGCTCGCCTAACCAGGCATTCAACGTTGCAATGGCGGGGCATCCAGGCATTCTTGCTACGCAATATGCCGTTAATGCCGCTGGATATAACGTTAAGGCCAAGGAGGGTGCGTTGCTTCCTTCCGTTGGTCTAACGGCAAGCGCCAGCCGACTCGATACCTATGCAGGAGAAGGTGGCTCGCAAACGGACGGCAACTCGGCCTCCGTGGGCGTCGGCGTCAGCATCCCGATTTATACTGGTGGACGCAACTCGGCTCAGGTTCGTCAGTCCAAGGAACAGCTCGGTCAGGCACGCATCGAAGTTGATGTTGTCCGCGATCAGGTTCGTCAGGCAATCGGCTCGGCATGGTCGCAGCTCGAAGCTGCACGTGCGTCGGTCAAGGCAAATCGCGACGGTATTGCCGCCGCCCAGCTTGCTCTTGATGGCGTTATTGAGGAGCGTAAGGTTGGACAGCGCACGACGCTCGACGTTTTGAATGCGCAGAATGATCTCATCACGGCACAGATCGCTTTGGTCGAATCCGAGCGTAATGTCGTTGTTGCCAGCTATGCTCTTCTGAATGCTACCGGACGCATGACCGCCAGCCAGATGGGCTTGCAGGTTGCCGAGTACAAGCCGGAAGAACATTACAATGCCGTCAAGGACAAGTGGTTCGGTCTGCGTACGCCGGACGGCCGTTGATTGTTCGTTATTGTATGAGATTCAAAAGGCACCTTCGGGTGCCTTTTTGTTTTGTCGTTGATTCGGTGTTCGTCGGCACTTTCAATTCTTAACAAATCCATAAAGCTGTGAGTTTGGACTGTTGCACCTCGGCCGGGGATTCTCAAACAGTGGATCGTTCGCTACCCTTAATCCATTGATTCTCTGTCTTTTGCAGACAATGTCGCAATACAGGAAAGCGGATAGTAGCCATGGCACAGACATCCAGCGCAGCACGTGAACCGTCGATGGAAGAGATACTCGCGTCCATCCGCAGGATCATTGAGGATAGCGATGTCACGCGTCAGCCCGCGCCGGTTGTGGCGGCGTCACCTGTTCGTGGTGAAGTCGCGGAATTCCGTCGTCCAGTTGCCGATCAGCCTATCGCACAGCCTGAAAAGCCTGCAATGATGCGCAATGTGTTCCAGGATGAGCCGACATTTCGAGGCCCGATCAGTGAGCCGTCACAGGTAACGCCTGAATCGGAAATCGATGCCGAGGATGAGGATGAAGTCTTCCTCAACGCCGAGAACGACGATAATTCCCACGCCCAGGCTAACTCCCCCTTGGGTCTGGCTGACGAGGTGGACATATCGCTGAATGAAATCGACCTTTCCGTTGAATCCGGGATTGCAGAAGCTGTCGATGATTTGCTCGAACCCGAACTTGAGGCACCAACTCAACCTGCGGGCGCCGAGCCGGAGACTGTGGCTCAGCCCGAGGCCGCAGCACCAGTCGTGGAGCCTGTTGCAAAGATGCAGCCTGCTGCCCATATGTTGTCTCAGATCGCCGAACGTCAGGTCGCTGCGGCATTTCAGGACTTGAACCATGCAGTCCGGGCCGAACCGCGCCGTTCGTTTGACGATATAGCTGCGGAACTTTTGCGCCCGATGTTGCAAGACTGGCTCGATAATAATCTGCCGACGCTTGTTGAGCGACTCGTTCGGGAAGAAATTGAACGCGTGGTTCGCGGCGAACGATAACAGGCATTCGCTTATCTATTAAAATGTTACCCGTCTGTGCAACAGGCGGGTTTTCAATTTTAAGATGGCAGTCAGGGGCACAGTCACTTTTAAAGTGATTTGTCAGCTGTTAGTTGCTATTGAGCCTTCAATCCATTCATCGCGCATAAAGACCGGATATTTCCATGCTTGAGAAGACCTATGACGCCGCGGCGATAGAGCCGAAAATTGCTGAACGCTGGGAAGAAGCGGGTGCATTCAAGGCGGGTGCAGGCGCGAAGCCGGGAGCTGATCCGTTCGCTGTGGTTATTCCGCCGCCGAATGTTACCGGATCGCTGCATATGGGCCACGCGCTCAACAACACGATTCAGGACATTATGGTTCGCTTCGAGCGCATGCGCGGCAAGAACGTGTTGTGGCAACCCGGCATGGACCATGCGGGCATTGCAACGCAGATGGTAGTCGAGCGCCAGTTGATGGAGCGGCAGGAGCCGAACCGTCATGCTATGGGCCGCGAGAAATTCATCGAGCGGATCTGGCAGTGGAAGGCTGAATCCGGTGGCATGATTTCCAACCAGCTGCGCCGTCTTGGCGCCTCTTGCGACTGGTCGCGTGAGCGGTTCACCATGGATGAAGGGTTATCGCGCGCGGTTCGGGAAGTTTTTGTCTCGCTTTACAAGCAGGGACTCATCTATCGCGACAAGCGCTTGGTCAACTGGGATCCGAAACTGTTGACGGCTATTTCCGACATTGAGGTCGAGTCGCGCGAAACGAAAGGCCATCTCTGGCACTTCCGTTATCCGCTTGAGAATGTCCCGTTCGATCCGGAAAATCCACACACTTACATTGTTGTTGCGACGACCCGACCGGAAACCATGCTGGGCGACACTGGTGTTGCGGTCAATCCGAAGGACGAACGTTATCACGCTCTGGTTGGAAACGATGTTGTGCTGCCGCTTGTCGGTCGTCATATTCCAATTGTTGCCGATGATTATGCTGATCCGGAAGCCGGTTCCGGCGCAGTCAAGATCACACCTGCACACGACTTCAACGATTTTGAAGTGGGCAAACGCAATGATCTGCGCGCCATCAATATTCTAACGCCAGCGGCGGCGGTAACCCTCAAGGACAATAATGATTTCCTTGAAGGCCTGCAGCTGACGCCGGAGTTGAAGGCACTTATCGCGGAGTTGGATGGTCAGGATCGATTTGCTGTTCGCAAGCGCATCGTCGAGCTGATGGACGAACGCGGCTATCTGGACAAGATCGAAGATCATACCCACGCAGTTCCGCATGGCGATCGCGGGGGTGTTCCGATTGAGCCTTATCTGACCGACCAGTGGTACGTGAATGCAGCCGAACTTGCCAAGCCTGCAATGGCGGCAGTTCGCGATGGCAGCACGCAGATCGTCCCGAAGAACTGGGAAAAGACCTATTTCGACTGGATGGAAAACATTCAGCCGTGGTGCGTTTCACGCCAGCTTTGGTGGGGACACCAGATTCCGGCTTGGTACGGCCCGGATGGCAAATGTTTCGTGGAGAAGAGCGAAGAGGAAGCGAAGGCTTCTGCGCGCGCTCACTATGGGGAAGATGTTGCACTGGAGCGTGATACCGACGTTCTCGATACCTGGTTCTCATCGGCACTGTGGCCATTCTCGACACTCGGTTGGCCCGACAAGACGCCAGAACTCGCAACCTATTATCCAACCAGCGTTTTGGTCACCGGGTTCGATATTCTGTTTTTCTGGGTTGCCCGCATGATGATGATGGGCCTCCATTTCATGGAGGAGATTCCATTCCATACGGTTTACCTGCATGCTCTGGTTCGCGACAAGCATGGCGCGAAGATGTCGAAGTCCAAAGGTAACGTCATTGATCCACTAGAGCTGATGGATGAATATGGCGCAGACGCACTGCGGTTCACCCTCGCAATCATGGCTGCTCAGGGTCGTGACGTTAAGCTCGATCCGGCACGTATTGCGGGCTATCGCAATTTCGGTACCAAGCTTTGGAATGCGACGCGCTTTGCCCAGATGAATGGCGTGAAGCTTGATACCGGTTTCAAGCCGGAAAACGCCAAGCTTGCCGTCAATCGATGGATTCTGACCGAACTGACCAAGGCAACCCGCGCCGTGACGGAAGGGATCGACACCTATCGCTTCAACGAAGCGGCGGGCGCCGCCTATCGCTTCGTTTGGAACCAGTTCTGCGATTGGTATCTGGAATTGCTGAAACCGATCTTCATGGGCGACGATGAATCTGCGAAGGCTGAAGCTCAGGCTACGGCAGCTTATTGCCTTGATCAGATTTACAAGCTCCTTCATCCCTTCATGCCTTTCATGACGGAAGAACTCTGGACCCTGACCGCAGGCGAAGGGCAGAAGCGCGATACGGTGCTGGCACTTGCAGCTTGGCCGGAATTGTCGTTCGAGGACGAGGAAGCTGCAACCGACATCAACTGGCTGGTTGATCTCGTTACCGGAATTCGTTCGGTTCGTTCCGAAATGAATGTTCCGGCGGGAGCAATTGCTCCGGTTGTAGTGCTGGATGCAAATGCCGCAAGCATCGATCGATTTGCTCGTCACGACGCGGCGATCAAACGCCTTGCGCGCGTGGAGAGTGTTTCGTTCGAAGCACAAGCTCCCAAGGGTTCGGCGCAGATGTTGCTGGGGGAGGCGACCATTTGTATCCCGCTCGGCAATTTGATCGACCTCAAGGCTGAAGCCGCGCGCCTCGCCAAGGAAGCTGGCAAGATTGCCGCCGAAATGGACCGTATCGAGAAAAAGCTCTCCAACGAGAAATTCGTCGCAAATGCGCGCGAAGACGTTGTTGAGGCAGAGCGCGAGCGACTGGTTGAATTGAAGGAAGCCGCGCAGCGCGTGGCGACTGCCGAGTCACGCATCCGTGATGCAGGCTGAGTTGACCTGACTGAAGAAAGAGATTTAAGCCCGAATCAGCCACCCGGCAGTGTTTTGCACTGCCGGGTGTTTTGCTGCAGGTTTTGCGGATTTGGGAGCGTTTCAATCACCAGAGCGGTTAATCGAACTGCGGTTTCGATTGTTTTTGAGCAATGTTGCCCTTTCGCAACAAGGCGAAAAAGAGGCATAAAACTGGCCAATTTACGCCAATTCGGCATGTGCATGGCCGATTTTTTCCAATGAAACGACTACATAATTGATGTTTTAGCCATTTTTGACAGATGTATCGAAAGTTCGGTGTACCAACCCAAATTAATGCGACTTGCGGCCTGAATCCTTCCTGATTTACGTTTTCGTCAACGTTAATATCGTTGCTGTGTGGGAGGACATTTATGAGTGCACAACGCGCGAAAATGGCAGGAATGGTTGCAGCTCTCCTTGGGAGCGCGGTCGCGGCCAATGCGGGCGGATTCGAGCGTAGCTCGCAAGATTTTGATATTCTCTTCGAGAAGGGCAACGTCGTCGATACGACCGGTACCTATGTTGCTCCTCAGCGTAAACTGAAGAATATCAACGGTTCCCGTATTGGCGCGATGTCGGGAGGAATGAACCCGATCACGAAGAAACCATACGAAACCGAAGTCGATGAGGCCAAGAGCTACTGGGTGCCGAAAGCATCCGCGAAGTTCGATCTGACCGATGACCTTGCATGCGCGGCGCAATATCGCCAACCTTGGGGTATTCACACCGACGTTGGTGTGGATACGGTCCGTATGTATACGGCCATCGATCAGAAAATATCTTCGCAGGACTACGGCGTGAACTGCTCATATCGCTTCGCGGCAGGCGAGAAAAGTTATTTTCGCGTTCTCGGTGGTGTCAGTTATCAGGAGCTTAGGGGTGAGCAGACCCGTATGATTCCAGGCGTAGACCCAAGAAACAATCCGACGAATTTCCCATTCCCGGGGCAGTTTCGTATAGCGTCTCTGGACGTAGAGGACGAAGCTGTAGGCTGGCGTCTTGGCGCTGCCTATGAAATTCCAGAATATGCGATGCGCGCTACGCTCGTTTATCAATCCAAGGTCAAATATAATCTTGAAGGCACGATTGATAATCTGGCAATTATCGGTGGACGCGCGGTTCCAATCAATGTCGAAAGCGACGTCTCAACACCCCAGTCGGTTGAATTCAAGTTCCAGACCGGTATCGCGCCAGATTGGCTTGCGTTTGGCTCGGTCAAGTGGACTGATTGGTCATCCATTACCCGCGTGGATTTCAACGCATCCGACAGCAATGTTGCTCCCAAGGGCAGGACAATCACCAGTTTGAACCTGTACTATCAGGATGGCTGGACAGTGAGCGGTGGCGTTGGTCATAAGCTCAACGAACAGTGGTCGGTGGCCGGTACTGTAACCTGGGATCGCGGTACCAGTACGGGCCTGACGTCGCAGACTGACGTATGGCTGTTTGGTCTCGGCACCAACTACAAGCCGAATGAACACTTCGAGGTTCGTTTGGCCGGTGCTGCTGGCTGGCTATCCTCCGGTGAACTTGACGATACTGTCGTCGGTGGCAAGCCTAGTTTGACCGGCTCCAAGGGCGAGTTTGGTAACGACTTTGTCGGCGGTCTGTCGCTCACGGCAAAGGTCAAGTTCTAAACTTGACGGATGAGACATGAAAAAGCCCGGCAATGCCGGGCTTTTTTTGATGGGATTGCGTATCTCAGGACCGTTCAAGCCGGGCGAGCAAAGAAGACGTATCCCAGCGATTGCCACCAATCTTCTGCACTTCCTTGTAGAACTGGTCCACCAGCGCCGTAACCGGCAAAAGCGCGCCATTGCGATCCGCTTCCTCAAGGCAAATGCCAAGATCCTTGCGCATCCAGTCAACGGCAAAACCAAAATCATACTTGCCTTGGTTCATGGTTCCAGACCGGTTTTCCATCTGCCAGGACCCAGCCGCGCCTTTCGAGATCACCGCGATCAGTTTTTCGATATCGAGACCCGCTTTCTTGCCGAAATGGATACCTTCCGCCAGCCCCTGAACAAGACCGGCAATACAGATCTGGTTGACCATCTTTGCGAGCTGCCCGGAGCCGACCGGTCCCATGAGGCCCACCATGCGTGCATAGGCGTCGATCACTGGTTTGGCGCGCATAAATACGGCTTCCGGTGCGCCGACCATGACGGTCAGCACACCGTTCTCAGCGCCCGCCTGACCACCGGAGACAGGGGCGTCGATGAAATGGAAACCGAGCTTTTGCGCTTCAGCATCCAGTTCGCGAGCAACCTCAGCGGATGCAGTCGTGTTGTCGATAAAAATCGCGTCCTTTTTCATGGTTGAAAAGGCTCCCTCCGGACCGACGGTCACGGCGCGAAGATCGTCATCATTGCCAACGCAGGCGAAAACAAAGTCTGCATCGCGCACGGCTTCGGCAGGTGTTGCGGCAAAGCTGCCACCGAATTCCTTTGCCCATTTTTCGGCCTTTGCCGTCGTGCGGTTGTAAACCGTGACATCGTGACCGCCCTTGTTCTTGAGGTGAGCTGCCATGGGATATCCCATGACACCCAGGCCCAGAAAGGCAACTTTAGCGGGTGTCGTCATTCGTTCATTCCTCTGGATAATTCTAAAATCAGGTAAGAGGCGTCATAACGGCCGCCTGATAGGCCGGACGCCGCTTGAGGCGGCCATACCAGTCTTCAAGGTGCGGAAGAGAGGGGCGCTCAATTGGAAACTCAAACCAAGCATAAGCGTAGCATCCCGTGGGAATATCACCGATACCGAACGTCTCGCCAGAGAACCATCGGTCGTCCTTCAAACCCTCATTGGCAATCTGCATGGAATGAGCAAGACCCTCAAGGCTGTGTTCCAGAATTGCCGGGTCACGCTCGGCTTCCGGCAAGCGGATCAAATGCTTCATGACATTGCTGAAATTCGTATAGAAGGACGAGGAAGCCCAATCCATCCATTTTTCGGCTTGCGCACGGTTGGCCGGGTCTTCGATCCACAGCGTATTCTTGCCGTAAGCTGCTGCTAGATAACGCGTAATAGTATTGGATTCCCACAGCACCGTGTTGCCATCTTCCAGCAAGGGAATCAGCCCATTCGGATTGCGGGCGAGGTAGGCTGGGTCATTCAATCCACCAAACTGGCCGCCGACATCGATCTGTTCATAGTCGAGATTAAGTTCACGCGCTGTCCAGAGCGCTTTCTTCACATTCGTGGAATTGATACGGCCCCAGATTTTCAGCATGACTCAACCTGTTACGTTATGTTGGAGGGTGCATTCTAAGCAGATCGCCCCCGGAAGCCGCAAGGCTGCCGAGGGCGATATTTTGGCTTTGTGCTCGTTTAGGAATTTTTAGCGAATGAGATGCCGGGTCAGGCGTCGCTCAAGGAAATCCCAGATGTGTCGCAAGCATTCGACAATCAGCAAATAGATGACCGCTGCCCAGAGATAGGTCTGGAAATCGAATGTCCGTGAATATGCACGGCGCGTTTCTCCCATCAGATCGAGGACCGTAATGATGGCCACAATCGCGGAGCCCTTGATCATCAGGATGATCTCATTGCCATAAGGACGCAATGCTACGATAAGAGCCTGAGGAAGAATGATCTTCCAGAAAGTTACGCGCTTGGAAATACCAAGCGCCGCAGCGCCTTCCCATTGCCCCGGTGCCACGCTCTGGATAGCACCGCGCAGAATTTCTGCCTGATAGGCAGCCGTATTCAGAGAAAACGCCAGGATAGCGCAATTCCAAGCATCGCGGAAGAATACCCAGAGTCCGATGCTTTCAAGAAACGGACGGAAAGTTCCGAAGCCGTAGTAGATAAGGAATGTTTGCGCCAGCAGCGGCGTGCCGCGGAAGAAATAGACGTAGCCGAAAGCAATTCCGCGCAGCCATCGGTTTTTGGACATGCGCGCCGCCGTGATCGGCAGCGAGAGCAGGGCGCCGATGACAATCGATATCGAGACCAGCTTCAGCGTTATAAGAAGCCCTGACCAATAGCGAGGTCCATAGGTTTCAAACAGATCGATGCGCCATGCATTGTAGAGATAGATTGCAAGGCCAGCGAACAGAAGGAACCAGAAAGCAACGATGATATGTCCAGCAACGCGCGTCCGTGTCCATTGCCTGACTACCGGCGGCGGAGCCATAGGAGGAATTGTCATATTGGAAACCGTCTGGGTCATATCATGCACCTCGCGAACGGTTGGCGCCCGCATCGGCCCAGCGGGCAATACGATCGATGAAGTAAGAGGAGATGATTGCGAGGACCAGATAGAGCAGGCAGGCTAGGCCAAAGAACAGAAACGGTTCCTTGGTCACACGAGCTGCGATGGAGGTCTGCCGCAGAATATCCGACAAAGTGATGACCGAAACCAGCGACGTATCCTTCAGCAGCACCAGCCAAAGATTGGCCAGGCCGGGAAGGGCGATGCGAATCAACTGCGGCAGGATGACCTTGCGCATGGTCTGCCAGTGCGAGAGGCCAACTGCATATCCGCCTTCATACTGACCGCGAGGGATCGCACGAAATGCCGAAAGAAAGACTTCGCTCGAATATGACGAGAAGACAAAACCCAGCGCGACCATACCTGCGCCGAAAGCATTGATTTCCACGTTGGCCTCAATGCCAAGCAAGCTCAAAAGCCGCTGGAGACCAAGCGATGCACCGAAATAGACGAGAAAGAGGGTTAGAAGTTCGGGCAAACCGCGGAAGATCGTGGTGTATATGTTTGAAGCAAGCCTGATCGATGGTTCGCTGGATTGTTTGCCGATCGCGACCAGAAACCCCAAGGCAAGACCGATGGGAAGTGTCGCGAGCGCCAGCGAGACGGTAACCAGAAGGCCCCAGGCAATACTTGCGCCCCAACCGTTGGGACCGAAACTCAACAAAGTGGCGTAATGTTCCATGCGCCTGTTCTTTTTTCTGAAGGCATTTGCCTGTGTTTTTATAGCCTGCGAGGACTGGCCCAGCGAGACTTGTATGGCAAGCCCATGCAAATGTTTTGCGCCGATTTGCGGGAAAGCAAACCGGCGCATAGGTGTGAGTTCTGATTAGTTTTCGGCGCCGTAAGCATCGAAGTCAAAGTATTTGTCGTTGACTTCCTTATACTTGCCGTTCTCGCGAATGGCCTTGATGGCTGCGTTGAACTTTTCAACCAGCTCTGGACGCCCCTTCTTGAAGGCAACGCCGGCGCCCGGGCCGTGGATCTCGATAACTGGCGGGAAGGTGCCGACCATCTTGCAGCAGGCACCATCCGGTGTCTTCAGCCATTCCGCCAAGGTTACACTATCATCGTTAACGGCGTCGAGACGACCGTTGGCGAGATCGAGACGGTATTCTTCAGCAGTTGGATAGGCCTTGATCGTGCTGTCGGTAAAGGTCTTTTCCGAGTAGTTGGCGTGGGTAGTGGAAACTTGAACGCCGATGGTCTTGCCAGCAAGGTCTTCTTTGGTCACACCCTTGATGTCGGTGTCTTTCGGAGCAGCAATGCCTGGAGGCGTGTTGTAATACTTGTTGGAAAAGTCGACCTGCTTCTTGCGCTCATCCGTGATGGACATGGAGGCGATGAAGGCATCAAACTTGCCAGCCTGAAGGGCTGGAATGGCACCGTCCCATTCCTGGGTGACGAATTCACACTCCGCCTTCATTTCATCGCAAAGTGCCTTGGCTATATCGACGTCAAATCCCGAAAGGGTGCCGTCTGGCTTGATGAAGTTGAAGGGAGGATAGGCGCCTTCGGTGCCGATCTTGAGCTTGAGCGGCTCTTCTGCATTTGCAACACCGCCAGCCATGCTGCCGATTGTGATTGCCAGCGCGGCAACAGATGCAGCAGCGGCGATACGCTTGAATACGCGCATTTTCAGTCCTCTCGTTTTGTTCTGGCTGGTTCCCTGATTATTTCTTCTGGTTCAGCCGCTTAAGGGGTAGTCACGACCGTGAAACCATAAAGTACACGTTTGGTAGCGGCTTCCCCTAGGCCACTACCAATAGATGGTTGAGCCGATCATGCGCAATATTTTTTCGCGCTTCCATCCCCACCATCAAATCTGACCACAATATTCCCACCATTTCGAGATGATTGGCAAGATGGTCCGTGTAATTAAATTGTGCGACTCAAGGGGGAGTTTCTCGGCGTTTTCTGCAGAGCGTTGCCATAGTATGGGGAATTGTGTCGTAGAAAGAGACAATGATAGAGATTTCCTCAAAGACGCATTTCGCCTTGGATGAAATCGGCTATTTGCTCGATATCGTCGATACCGAAGATTGGCACTGTTTCCCCTTGCTGGGGATTATCGCTGGCGATGGCAACAACGGCGGGATCCTCGGCTGAGAGGAATGGTCCGGCATGGCCATCTGCGCGGCGCAGTTCGATTTTCTTGTGTGTCTCGTGCTTGTAACCTTCAACCAGAATCAAATCGCAAGGTGCAAGCTTGGCCGCAATCTCCCATAGGGAAGGCTCTGCTTCACCTAAACCTTCGTGCATGATTGCGTAACGTTGCGATGAGACTATAGCTACTTCCGCTGCCCCTGCCTTTCGATGTCGCCAGGAATCGGTGCCTTCGTGATCGATGTCGAAATTATGATGGGCATGCTTGATCGTGGCGATGCGGTATCCACGCGCGGTGAGGCATGTGACCAGGCGTTCGGTCATCGTCGTCTTGCCGGAGTTTTTCCAGCCAGTGATACCAAACAGCTTCTGGTTCATTCAATTACCTCAGCCAGTTTTCGGGCGGCGACGAGGTCGTCTGGCCGGTTGATGTTAAAAAACGGATCATATGTTTCTTGGCTACTGCCAATGAAGGCAAGCGGAAAATCGACCGTCTCAAACCCGATCTGCTCTGCGAATGCAAAAACGCTGGCCCTACGGGTATTGGCGAGCCAGGTTGCAAGTTCGTCGGCAAGCGCGGTTTCCCACAGGCCGAAAATCGGATGAACCCGGTTAAGGGAACTGGCGAGAACGATCCGCGCTCCTCTTTCATGCCGGCGCGAAAGGAGGCGGGCGGTGAGGTCACGGGGCAGAAACGGCGTATCCGCTGCCGTCGTAATCAACAGCGAAGCCTCTTTTGCCTGCTTCAGCGTGGTCAGGATGCCGACCAATGGTCCACCATTTTCCGCCGGCAGGTCCTTCATCACTGGTACACCGAGATCAGTCAGGCGCGAATCGTTGCTATTCGCATTGATCACCAGAGCGTCAACCTGTGGTTTGATCCTTTTGACGACATGAGAAATGATGGTCCCGCTACTGCCAAGCGGCTGAAGGAATTTGTCTCCTGCGACCCCACCTTCCTGCATGCGGCTGGAAAGCCCACCAGCGATAATGGCACCTGCAATCATGATGGTTCCACGCCGGTCGGAATCGTCGCAAGCGTGCTCTTATTGCGCTCCCGCTTTTTAAGGACATTCTCGCGATAAACCATGTAAACACCGCTCCCGACCACCAGAATTGATCCAGCTATCGTATATATGTCGGGCGCTTCACCAAAAACCAGCGTGCTGAGACCGATTGCCCAAAGCAGGCTGGAATAGCGGAACGGTGAAACAAACGACACCTCACCCTCGCGCATGGCCAAAATGATGAAATGATAACCGACCAGAAGGAGAACGGCGGCAATGGCCATGGCGCCGATTGCTGTTACTTCAACGGGCTGCCATCCGCCCATAGGCACTGTCAGCGCGCCGCCCGTCAACGTGATAGCGCCGGCAGTCAACGTGGAAAGGTAAAGGGTTGGTACGTGGGCGGGCACGCGGCGCGTAGCAATATCCCGCGTGGCTGCAAACCCGACGCTGGCAAGAAGGACGGCAATAGCGACAAGACTTGCGGCACCATCCGTTCCTGGCCGGATTATGATGAGAACCCCGACAAGACCGACAAGAATACAGGACCAGCGACGCCAGCCTACTTTTTCCTTGAGAAAAAGTGCGGCTCCCGTCGTCACGACCAGCGGCGTTGCCTGAAAAACAGCCGAACAGAATGCCTGCGACAGGTGGCCGAGGGAATAAATATAGGTGATGGTGGCAGCGACTTCTCCTGCAACGCGCAAAACGGTCATCTTTTCCAGTGAAAGACCGCGCAGCGCGCCGTGGCGCCAGGCCAACAAACCGATCAGAACCGTTGCGAATATGCCTCGGATCAACATGTACTGACCGCTGTTCATCTCGGTCAGCAGGTATTTTGTAATCGTATCGCCGATGGTAAAAGTCCCCATGGCGAGAAGCATGAAAATACTTGCACGAAAGTTTGCTGATTGCGGCACGATACAGAATCCAGTTTAGGCTCTAAGCCTTGCAACTGCATACCGTTTTAAAGTCGATCTTGCGACAATTATTTCAGGCCGTTAGCACTTTAAAGTATAAATGGCTCAGCCGCCTGTAAGACTCATGTGACGAGCGACCGCCGGGCGATTGTGATCGCGGTCAATGATGAAATCATGACCTTTCGGCTTGCGCGAAATGGCTTCATCAATCGCCTGATTGAGCAGCAGGTCGCTTTCGCTTTCCCGCAACGCCTTGCGCAAGTCGGCGTCGTCGTTCTGACCAAGGCACATGTAGAGCATGCCGGTGCAGGTAAGCCTGACACGATTGCAGCTTTCGCAGAAATTATGCGTCATTGGCGTTATGAAGCCGACCCGACCGCCTGTTTCGGCAATCGTTACATAGCGGGCAGGGCCGCCTGTGCGGTAAGGAATATCGGAAAGCGTAAATTGCTGCGAAAGGTTTTCGCGCACCTGCGAGAGCGGCAAATATTGATCGGTACGGTCGAACTCGATTTCGCCCATCGGCATTGTTTCGATAAGCGTCATATCCATGCCACGGCCATGCGCCCAGCGGATCAACTCAGGAATTTCCTGATCGTTGAAATCCTTCAAAGCGACTGCGTTGATCTTGACGCTGATGCCGGCGCGTTGTGCAGCCTCAATTCCTTCAAGAACGCGGGCGAGCTCACCCCAGCGGGTGATCTGGTGGAATTTTTCAGGGTTAAGCGTATCCAACGAGACGTTGATACGGCGTATCCCACATTGGGCCAGTTCGTCGGCAAAGCGTGAAAGCTGCGATCCGTTCGTGGTGAGAGTCAATTCATCAAGCGCACCCGAGTTCAGATGACGCGAAAGCTGCCGGATGAGGTGCATGATATTCTTGCGCACCAAAGGCTCGCCGCCGGTCAGGCGCAGTTTCCGCACACCCTTGTCGATAAAGGCGGTGCACAGCCGATCCAGTTCCTCAAGCGTCAGTAGATCCTTCTTGGGCAGGAACGTCATATGTTCCGCCATGCAATAGGTGCAGCGAAAATCGCAGCGATCCGTCACTGAAACGCGAAGATAAGTGATGGCGCGCCCGAAAGGATCAATCATGGGTCCAGTCGGGGAAACAAGTGGCTGGGCTCGGTTTGTGTACATCATTAAGCCGTTGTTTCCACAGGATGCGGAGGAATATCCGCGTCGTCTCACTAAAAATAGGATGTGCGAGCGTCAATGTCCAGTTTCACGCGCGCGAAGCTCTTTCAATGATGACCGTGACTATTGCGATATTTTAACGCGGAGCCTATCAAAAGCTGGCGAAAATCCAAGCTGGAGAACGGTGATGAGTGAGTTCTGGCCAACCGAGTTGCGTGTTTCGCAAGATCGCAAACTGTTGACTGTAGCGTTTGAGGACGGTCAGAGATTTGAGCTGACCGCGGAGTTGCTGCGTGTTCTGTCACCTTCGGCAGAAGTGCAGGGGCATTCGCCGGAACAGCGTATAACAGTCGGTGGCAAGCGCAATGTCGAAATCATGAAGATGGAGCCGGTCGGCAATTACGCTGTTCGCATAACGTTCGACGATATGCACGATACAGGTCTGTTTTCTTGGACTTATCTCCACAAGCTTGGCACCGAGAAGGACACGTTATGGCAAACCTATCTCGATGAGCTTGCCGAAAAAGGCCTGAAGCGAGATCGCTGATCGCCTCTGCCAATCAATCTTTTTCCAGCATTTCCGATATACGGCGCATGACATCACCCATCGCGTTGCACTGCGCATTTGTCGATTGCGCCATGACACGATCAATCAGGTCAGTGTAAACCGTCAGCGCATGCCCCAGAAGCCTTTCGCCCTTGGCTGTTAGCGTCAGTCGCATCACGCGCTTGTCCGCCGGGTCTCCCTCGCGCACCAGCAAGCCGCGTTTTTCGAGCTTTGGCAGCAGCATCGTGATGTTCGAACGCCCGACAAGGATGCGGCGCGCAAGATCGTGCTGGGATTCGCCGGGATGACGATAAATATTCATCAGTACGTCGAGGTCTGCGATCTTGAGATCGAAGGCCGACAGCCCCTGAGCGAGGGCGCGCTCCACCGCCTTGCCAGCGCGTGCAACAGCAATCCAATTCTTAAAACGCGGATTGTCCCAAGGCAGTTTTGGAGTATCGTCTTGCATTTTGTTCATTCTTGTACAATTATTTGTTCAGGATTGAACATAATTGAGGCCCTGTCATGACATCGTTTTCATTGAAGGTTACGCGATTCGGCCTAGGTTTGCTCGGCCGCATCGATCCCAACACCGCAGGCCGCACAGCATTCAGGATTTTCTGTCGAACGCCAAGCCGAAAGCCGAAGAACAAGGCTTATGCTGCGCGGCTTCAGCAGGCGAGCAATGAACTGAGACAAGCAAAGCGGCTCGATCTGATTATAGACCGCGGGTTTATCGCAACTTATCTGTTCGAGCCTGACGTTTATGTTGGAAGAACGTCGCTTGTCGTCCATGGATGGGGATCGCGCAGCGCGGATATGATGACGATCATCCGCGAGCTTGTTGCGCGTGGCGAACGGGTTGTTTCCATCGACCTGCCAGGGCATGGCGCTTCGGCGGGCCGTACTCTCAACATGATACAGGCAATCGCGGCCGTTGATGTGGCCTGGCGGCAGTATGGTCCATTCAATTCGATGATCGGTCATTCATTCGGCGGCGCGGTCGTCGTCAATGCCGCTGCGGGTTCTCTCGGGTGCTACCAGTCACACCGCCCGACAAAACTTGTGACGATTGCTTCCCCTCACTCCATGGCGGGCGTCTTTGACGGTTTCGGCAAGGTGCTCGGACTTGACCGTGACGTGCGCAATGCGATGAAGGAACAAGTCCGTTATATTGCGGCGCGTCCGATCACGGATTTCGACACTGATGTTCATTTGCGTCGCATGAGGATCCCGACGCTCGTCATCCACGCGCATGACGATAAGGAAGTACCCGCCATCTGCGCGGAAATGGCTGGTAGGGCAGGCTCCCACGTCAAGGTGCACTGGGCGGACGGTCTAGGGCATCGTCGCATCATCGCAAACACCGAAGTGGCGTCGCTCGTGGCGGATTATCTCTACGATGCCCCGAAGTTAAGGCTGGTCGCCTGATTGTGCGTTGGGGGAAACCAGTTTATCCCACCCCGCCATGGCGCCCAAAGCCGTTGCAGCGAGGTCTTCTCGTGTTCCGCCATCGCGCGCGAGAATGGACATGCCGTTCTGGACAGTCGCGTAGAAGGTTGCAACCGCTTCACAATTGACGGACGCAGGAATATCTCCATCACGAATGCCGCGCTCAAGCCGCTTTTTGAGGATTTCAATATTGCTCAGGCGGCGATTGCGCAGCACGTTGCAAACCTTGTCGCATGACTGCGTGCGATGCAGAGCGTCCAGCGCAATCATGCAGCCTCGCGGCACGGATTCCTCGCAATAGGCATCTATCGTTGCATGCAGAAAACGCTCGAAAGCCTTATGAACATCCGGCGTTTCGTCCAGTGTTGACCAGATTCCAACACCGACTTCACCGGCGTAAAGGGTGAGGGCTTGAAGATAGAGCTCGTCCTTGCTTCCGAATGCGGCATATAGGCTTGGCGCATTGATACCCATAGCCCTTGTGAGATCGGCCAACGACGATCCGTCGAAGCCTTTCTCCCAAAATACAAACATCGCAGCACGAAGCGCCGTTTCACGGTCGAAGCTGCGGGGCCGTCCTTTTTCTGCCACGTCCGAACCTTTCTGTATCGATCATTAAATAAATCACTTGACGGTTCTTCGCAAGCCTGTCAGCAATTATGTATCAATCGATACAGAAAGGAAATGGCATGTCAGCGCAAGCTTTGAACGGAAAGGTTGCCTTCGTCACGGGCGGAAGTCGTGGCATCGGTGCAGCGATTGCACAGCGGCTGGCGAAAGATGGCGCGGCAGTTGTCGTAACGTATGTGAACGGCAAGGAAAAAGCCGAAGCATTGGTTTCCGAAATCATATCCAGGGGTGGCAAGGCTCAGGCACTGAAGGCCGATAATCGCGATGCAAGCCAGATAGTTGCTGCAATCGAGAAAACCGTCAAAGATTTCAGCCGTCTGGATATATTGGTCAATAGCGCTGGCATCTGGCATGCAGCCCCACTGGAAGAGGTCACACTTGCTGACTTCGATGAAGTGATGGCTGTGAATTTTCGGGCTGTCTTTGCTGCTGTTTCAGCGGCCAGACCACACCTCGGTTCCGGCGGGCGCGTCATCACTATCGGTTCCAACCTGGCCGAAAGCGTGCCATGGCCGGGCATCAGCCTTTATGCGGCAAGCAAGGCCGCGCTGATCGGTTTGACGAAAGGTCTGGCGCGCGACCTCGGTCCAAAAGGCGTTACGGTCAATGTCGTTCAGCCCGGCTCGACCGACACCGACATGAATCCGGCAGCAGGTGACCATGCGGAGCCGCAACGCGAACGCATCGCTACCGGCAGTTTCGGTTCGCCTGACGATATAGCAAATCTGGTGGCCTGGCTTGCAAGCGCCGAAGGACGCTTTGTTTCGGGAGCCACGCTCACCGTTGACGGTGGGGCAAACGCCTGAAACAAGACGGAGCATGAAACGACAAGGGCGGCTCGCGCCGCCCTTAACTTTTCTTAGCCCAGATTGAGTTCTTTGAAGAAATCATTGCCCTTGTCATCAATGACGATGAAGGCTGGGAAATCTTCCACTTCGATGCGCCAGATGGCTTCCATGCCGAGTTCTGGGTATTCGACGACCTCGACTTTCTTGATGCAATCCTGCGCCAGACGGGCAGCGGGACCGCCGATGGAGCCGAGATAAAACCCGCCGTGCTGGCCGCAGGCTTCACGCACCTGACGCGAACGGTTACCCTTGGCGAGCATCACCATCGAGCCGCCGAAAGACTGGAACTGGTCCACATAGGAATCCATGCGGCCCGCCGTGGTGGGCCCGAACGAGCCGGAGGCATAACCGGCAGGGGTCTTGGCCGGGCCAGCATAATAGATCGGGTGGTTCTTGAAATAATCCGGCATGGCTTCGCCGTTTTCAAGCCGCTCCCGAATCTTGGCATGGGCCAGATCGCGAGCCACAATGATCGGGCCGGAGAGGGACAGGCGCGTCTTGACCGGATGTTTCGACAATTCCTTGAGAATGTCCTGCATCGGCTGGTTGAGGTCGATCTTGACCACATGCGACGACAGTTTTTCCTCATCGATATCCGGCATGTACTTGGCAGGGTTGGTTTCCAGCTTTTCCAGAAAGATGCCGTCCTTGGTGATCTTACCCTTGGCCTGACGGTCGGCAGAGCAGGAGACACCGATCCCGATTGGCAGCGAAGCGCCGTGGCGCGGCAGGCGTATGACACGGACGTCATGGCAGAAATATTTGCCGCCGAACTGAGCGCCGACGCCAAGAGACTGCGTCAGCTTATGGATTTCAGCTTCCATTTCGAGATCGCGGAAGGCGTGGCCGGTTTCCGACCCCTTGGTCGGCAGGCTGTCCAGATAACGCGTAGAGGCAAGCTTGACTGTCTTCAGGTTCATCTCAGCCGAAGTGCCGCCGATGACAATTGCCAGATGGTAAGGTGGGCAAGCGGCTGTTCCCAGGCTCAGGATCTTGTCCTTGAGGAAGTCGATCATGCGGTCGTGCGTCAGGAGAGACGGCGTTCCCTGATAGAGGAATGTCTTGTTTGCCGAGCCGCCGCCCTTGGCAACAAAAAGAAATTTGTAGGCGTCTTCGCCTTCTTCATAGATATCAATCTGTGCGGGAAGATTGTTCTTGGTGTTCTTTTCCTCGAACATCGAAAGCGGCGCTAACTGCGAATAACGCAGGTTTTTCTTGTTGTAGGCATCCAGCACACCGGCTCCGAGTGCGTCGGCGTCGCCGCCCTCGGTCCAGACGCGACGGCCTTTCTTGCCCATGATGATCGCCGTGCCTGTATCCTGACACATGGGAAGCACACCGCCAGCGGCGATATTGGCGTTTTTCAGAAGATCGTATGCAACGAAACGGTCGTTGTCGGTTGCTTCAGGGTCTTCAAGGATGTGGGCAAGCTGCTGCAGGTGGCCGGGGCGCAGCAAATGGTTGATATCGGCAAAGGCCGCTTCTGAAAGAAGGCGAAGCCCTTCTGGATCAACCGTCAAGACCTCCTGTCCCTTGAACGTATCGACAGAGACATGATCGGATGTCAGCTTGCGGTAAGGGGTGTCGTCTTCACCAAGAGGAAAAAGATCGGCGGCGCTTGCTTCTGCCATCGCGGTACCTCGCTTGCTTGCCAGCTACGCAGCCGGAGGTCGTGATTGTTTCCGGCTCGCGCGATATGTTGATCGAAGCTCCGAATATCAGTTTCGGAACCATAGTCCGGGGCTTTTAGCGCGATGCGGGGTGGATGCCACTGCGTCACATTGTTCATTCCGGCATTCGTGGCTTTCCGTTCGATCGATACCTCAAACAATTGTGATAAGCGCAAATCGCAAAATTGCGTCAGGAAACAACAGCGTTAAAAGTTTCTATACGAGATTGATAAATTCTACGGGCAGATTCGGACGGTTTCGCTTTTTGAGCGAACGCATCAACTTTGGCGGTTTGAAATGCAGTTTTCCAGGCACTCGCAGATGGATCAGAAAAGCAGCGCCGGGCGCGGACAATACATTCGCCGCGCAACCGTGATAGCTCTGGCAGCTTCGGTGTTTTTCCCCATGACGCAGGCTCAAGCCGCTAACTCCCTGATGGAGCTTTTTCAGCAGCGCCGCCAGCAGCAGATGCAGTCAGACCAGCCCGTCCAGCCGAAAGTCGCGCCTCGTGCTCATATAGCGCCGAAAGCTGTCTCTGCTCCTCGCGCTGCCGTGCGCAGTCTTCCGCCAGTTCAGCGGGTAACAGTCAAGGGGCCGCAAGTTTACGATTACAAGCCGGATGCTCTGGTCAATGTTGATTTCAGCGCGCTCGATATGCAGGTAACAGCGGCCACCGAACCAGCGAGCGGCGATCCACGGACACCGAGCATGTCGCCGATTCGCCCACAAGTTCAAGAAAAAACTCCGGGCGAACGGGCATTCGATGCGGCGACGAATTATCTGAAATCCGTCAATATCAAAGCCGAGAAAGAGATCGCTCAGGCGATTGTCGATTATTATTCGAACCATCGTTCTTTCATGTGGTCGGCGGACGACAAGGTACTCGAGCGCGCCAAGGATGTTGCAGCTTTCTTTGCCCGCGCCGATGAGGATGGACTTAATCCAGATGAATATGCTGTCACAATTCCGGCTGACAGTTTTGACGCCACCGTCGAAGCCGAACGTCAGCAGAAGCTCGCGGAGTTCGAAATCCGCATGTCCGCCCGCGCGCTGCGCTATGCCATAGACGCAGGCGAAGGACGCATAGTCGCCGACCGCCTCAGCGGCTTCCACGATCTGCCGCGTGACCGGGTCGATCCGAAGGCCGTTCTCGAAAAACTCGCATCGGATAATGATCCGGCTGCCTATCTCCACAGTTTCCAGCCGAGCAATGAGCAATATGCGGCATTGAAGCGTGAATTGGCAAATACCGAGCCACCATCTGCGGAGCCAATTCACATCTCGCTGAATGGAATTATCAAGCCGGGTGATACCAATGACGAGCTCAGCAAGGTGATTGCGCTGATTTCAAGACACGCGCCCGCCAGCTATCTGGCAGAGCACAAGCAAGTGCTGGACACCCATGCGAGCGGCGGCGTCTACGGTCCGGAATTGGTTGCAGCCGTCAAGGACTACCAGAAGCTTGCGGGCAGGGTGCCCGACGGCATTATTGGCCGCAGTACAGTGTCAGCCCTTCAAGGCGAGCAGTCTACCATCAAACGTGACCGTATCCTTTATTCCATGGAGCGCCTGCGCTGGCTGCCGCATGATTTTGGCTCGCGTTACGTGATGGTCAATCAGCCAGCCTATCGGGCGGAATATTATGAGGGTGGAAAAGAAAAGCTGGCAATGAATGTGGTCATCGGCTCTCCGACGCATCAGACCTACTTCTTCTACAACAAAGTCCAGACGGTTGTTTTCAACCCATCTTGGGGGGTGCCGCGTTCGATCATTCTGAACGAGATGCTGCCCAAGGTCATGCGTGATAGGAGCTATCTCGATCGCAATGGCTATGAAGTTTATGCAGACGGCAAGAAAGTTTCAGCAAGTGCTGTCAACTGGAGAGCGGTTGCTGCGGGCCAGGCGCATGTCGGTATTCGCCAGAAGCCGAGCCTCGACAACGCGCTAGGTGAGCTCAAAATTCTATTTCCCAACACGCATGATATCTACATGCACGACACGCCGGCCAAATCCTATTTCAGCCGCGATATGCGCGCCTTGAGCCATGGCTGTATCCGGCTGGAACGTCCGCGCGACATGGCGGCGGCAGTTCTGGGAACATCGGTGACAGATCTCGGGAAATATTTCGGCAAGAATGAGCGTGGCATCAAGGTCAAGGACCCAGTACCTGTCTTTATTTCCTATTTCACAGCATGGCCGGAAGCCGACGGGAAAGTCCACTATTACGGCGATGTATACGGCCGTGATTCCGGATTGCAGAAAGCATTCGACAAGACCGCAGCTTCGCGCCTCGCAGCGCTCTGAAATCCCTTTCGCATCAACGTAGAACGGCAATTGTCCCTCGGCGATTGCCGTTTTTCGTTGGCGGCGTCAACTATCAAGGGAAAGATCGAAATCTCTTTGGAGACAGGCATGCGAGACGCTTGACTTAGACAGCCGCTGGCCAGTATATCCGCACCACCTTGATTGAGCGCAGCTCAACGGGCGTGTAGCTCAGCGGGAGAGCACTCCCTTCACACGGGAGGGGTCACAGGTTCAATCCCTGTCACGCCCACCATTTATCTAATTGATATATAATCATAATTTGTTGTTTTCAAATTTGTCATCTCGGCAAACACTGGAAAACGAAAGCAGAACATGGCCGAGCCAAGCGGGTAAAATCCGTGGGATTAGTTCTTCTTCCGTTCCAGCTTCTTTGACACCGGTAAGAGATTCGAGCGCTTCGCCTCATCCGTTGCCACTACGTGCGCATATCTGGCAGCAGATGCCATATCTGTCCAAGCGCCAGTTCCTACCAATCCACGCACGTCCAATCCCCCGTACTTGCGCATCCAAGTAGCCCATGTGTGCCGGAAAACGTGGAACGTCACAAAGTCCACGTCGGGGCCAGCTTTCGTTTTCACTTCTTCCAGCCATGTGTAAAGTCGTCCTGACTTTCTGAACCGGAATAGCTTTCCTTCTCGATCAAGCCCACGTGGATGATTCGCAATAGCCGCAATCACAGTCGGCGGCAGGTGAACCGCTCTGGGCTTCCCATTCTTTGTTGCTGGCAGGTATGCCATTCCTTCGGTCAAATCCAGCCTGGCAATTTCAAGCGTTGTTAGCTCACTGAGCCGCATGCCGGTATAAAGCAGGGTATGCAGGAATATTCCGAACTCGGCATCCTTCTTGTAAGCAGCGTCCAGAATCTTGAATGCCTGCTTGTCCGTCATCCAATCGGTTTTCATCTGGCCTCTGGAGCCTTTCGGACGCTTCCATTGCTGGTTAAGCCCTGCATGCTTCAGGATGGCTGAAATGACCGTGTAGACCTGCCTATTGCGCGTTGCTGGGCTTGCGGTGGGGTAGAGGGCAATTGCCGTCGTATCAATTAACTGCTGATCAATGTCGGCCAAACGGTAATGGCCGATCCTTTCAACGATCGGCTCTATAAAACGTTCATTATGGGTAGCAGCGATGTAATCCGTCACCGCATCTAAGAAGGTCGGCTCTCCGGGTTTCCTGAAAACTCCTGCTTCGATTTCTTCTTTCCAGAGTTTGAGGAGCTTTGCTGCCGTAGCTTTGTCAGTCGTCTTTGTACTTCTGTCCATTGCGACCCCGAAGTGGGTGCCGCGAACGTAGTAGTACGGCGATTTGCCCGCACGGGGAGGGATGAGCTTGAGTGGCATTTCGTTTCTCGTCTTAATCCATCAACAATCGCGTCCAGGTCCTTCTCAGTGAAGAACTTCTTGTGACCGACTGTGAAGTAGAACGCATGGCGCTTGATAATTTCTTGCAGTGTTCGCCGGCCAATCCTGAGACGGTCAGCGGCTTCGTTCATGGAAAAGATCGCTGACATCCTCACTCCCTTTCCCGCAGTGCGGCGCGGCCTGCTTCGGTGATAAACCAACGTGTTGTGCTCTGACCGGCGTATTTCGGTTCGGCAAAACCGCGCTGCCGCAGTGCATATAAGCACCTGCGAACTGCAAACTGCTCCCTGGCATACGCAGACCACAGACTGTATTTGATTGGTCGGCGATCCAACTGGCGCAATGTGCGAAATTCTTGTGATGAGATATTCATCTACTCACCGCCTTTCAGGGCTTGGCGACCCTCATTCGTGATCTGGAAATTTGGCCCCTTGGTGCAAAGTCCAAGACCGGACAGAAATTCTAGGCACGGTGTCCACCACGCACCCCACGTTTCATCAGGCAAATCTCCGTTGAAGATGCTGAGCATTTTGCGGTCGTATTCGTTCAGTTCGGGCTTAGCCATCGCTCTGCTCCCCAAGTGGCACGAGAAGCATTTTCTCGATCCGATAGCCGCGTTTGCGCAATGCTTCCCATCCGCCAGTTCGCATATGTTTGTCAGCCCAAGCAGTAACTTCCCGTCGCCGGGATCGAGCGCTTGGAACAATGAGCCAATTGCCGGGTGCTATCATCACGAAAGCCTTGGCCTGCTGTGTTTTCAGTTCTTTACTCGGCATGGCTGGCCTCCTGATCTATTTGCACCACTCTCGAAGCCTGCAACAGCTTCAGCTTCGTATGGTCCGCGTCGCTGAGAACCGGGACGGCTACAAACAGAATGCCCGCCTTGGTCATCTCCTGTGCGATGCTCATGGCTTCACGGATTTGAGCGACTTTGCTGGTCATTTGCTGGCCTCCTCTGCGCGCAAGAGGGCGATCAGAAGGGCGGTGGCAAGATTGAAGCCAGTTGCATCGTGTGAAGGTGTGACGCCGATCCGCGCCCATGGCTTGGTCTCGTCGGTCTGGCCCCATCCGATAAGGACGTTAGCGACGGGCAATACCCTTTCAGCCAGCGCTATAGCGTCGTCTACAGAGGCGGTGTAGTGTTTGGTTTCTACATATCCAACCGGTTCGGGATAATCCGTCATCGGACCTGACAATGGATATTCATCCACCAAAAGACCGAAAGAGCGATCAATTTCCGCATCCGCTTCCCTGTCAGGCGCGTTTAGCTTGGAGAGGCGGATAATGAGGTCAGAAGTCATTCGTCGCTCTCCCAAATGAGTTTGTCAGGGTGTTTGATAAAGTAAGGGTCCATGCCAAAGCCGATTTCATGGCGGCAACGAATGGCTTCCGGCACTCCTGCAACGACGCAAAGAAGCAGAAAACTAAAAGGTGCCCATATCCAAGCGACCGGATGCCACCATCTCCAGACCAATCCAGCGCCGTCTCCGTTGTGATAAAAGCGACAAGCGCCGGTTGCTCGAATGATTTTTCTGAACCGAGATAACTTATCGCCTATGGTTCTCCCGCGCTTCAGTTTCGGGCTCATGACGGCCTCCCTCCCAGCACGGCGCGGGCAGTCTTAGCATTCAGCGCCTTGAAATTAGCTTCCCATGTCGCCGCGTCCTTTTCAGTAGCCGCGAGCTTGGCTTCATACCCTTCGATTACGTCGCGGCGATCTTCTAATAGGGCAAGACAAGCTTCAACTTTACCAAGTATCGACATACCATCTTCAAAATCAGGGAGAATTTGCGCTCCGTCATCATCCCCTTGACCGGCGTCTAATAGTTCATTGATTTCTCGCAGTTGCTCGTCCTTCGCCGCCAATAGCTGCTCGACGTCCTCACTGACTTTACGAATCTCCGATTCGGCCTGCGAGCGGGTGACGAGTTCGCGGACCTGGAAACCGTCCTTACGATATCGATCTGGGAAACCAGTCGGGAGCCACTCTTGCGTCTGGTCACGCCAATACTGATGCTCGACCGTCTCCAGTCCCGTATCTGTAGCGGCAGGCGCGGGGCGGGTGGCTGTTGCGATCTTCTCAGGCGAAAAATCAATCTTCGCCGCGAGGCAATCCCCATCAGGACAATTGCACATCTTCTGCTCTTGCATGGCCTGACAGACGGCGTTCGTCGCATCGTCCCAGATTTCGCGATCACGTTCACTCGCCATGACAGTCCTCCATGGTCAGGCCATACCACCAGCCGTAAAGGCACCATTCGTCATATCCGGTACGAATGCCTGGGACGGCGGAATACCATCGATCAAGTTTCCACATGTCGTAGGCATATTTGAAACGCTTGATGACAGGGACGCGATATAGAAATGGGCGTGGCGGAAGGTGATAGTCTCCGATTGCTCCCTGCGCGCGCCATCCATAGTGATCAGCCATGACGGTCGCCTCCTGATGGGTAATGATGATCCATTCCAGCAGTAGGGCCGCAGGCTTTGGCAATTGCCGTCAAAGCTTTCTTCCTAAGCCGCTCATGATCCCATGACGGATGAGGTTCGAGATATGCTCGCGCCGCCAGTGTTGCGCTGATATAGCGATCGAGCATATCTGCTTCTTTTCGCGTGAGGCTCATTCCGCGCCCTCCGAAGCTGGTGCAGAGGGGAGACCGGCGTTATGGGCTTCAACTATCCGGGCAAGCGTGTCGCGATGCACCTTAATGGGGTACAAAATCGGCTCATCATCGTTGCTCGCCTGTTCAAGCTCAATGCCCCAGTAGCCTCGGGCACATGCCGCTTCGAAAATGCGCCAACGGCTTCCATCCCCCTCGACCTTGACGGCGTCGGCATGGTCCGGGGAGGATAGGGCGCGGATGGCGGAGGCAATCGTTTGGTGGTGCAAATCAAGACCGGCTCGCCTTGACGGAACCAAGCGAACCCCGTCAGGAGACGAAGTGTAAATGTGGCTTTCGATAAACTGTGCCGCTTCCTCCAATGCCAGCTCACGCGCTGCGGATGGGGCCGTTATCGGTTTTCCGATATCGGGAGCGGATGGCTCTAGCGCGGAGAGGATGCGAGCCTCATAGTCGGCCTGTGCTGCGGCTTTGGCTTCATCAAGTGTGCCAAACTCACCTTCTGGAATGCCATACGGGTAGTCGTAGAACGTAAATGACCAAGTGTCTTCGGCGTTTTCCGCGACGGTATACATTCCGAACGGCGTCTTCGCGCACCCGTCTTCGTCCCACTCCAGCTTCTTCACAGCCCCTTGCACGGGGAGGAAGGGGAGTGCGCCCTTCAACGCCGCGTGGAAAGCTCCTTCCGGCGTAGGTTCCTCCGAAGGATAGATAGCAAGATCGTCGTAGTATTTGTTGTGCGCGGCTATTGCCGCCTTCACGGCTTCTTCCGGTAGGGTGGTCATGGCTGGACCTCCGTGCTCGCGTAAATGCGGCGTTTCCATTCGGGGAGGGGCTTGGAAAGGCGCTTCGGCTCTTTGATGGTTTTCGCCAGCTTGGAAGAAGGCTTGATCGCGCCGTTGTTCTTATCCCGCTGGCGGTCGGCCTTGCGGGTGCGGCGAATATCGTCTGCCGTCTTTTCAGCATGGCACTGCTGGCAAAGCACCTGAGCATTAGCCAATACGGGCTCGCCGCCGAGAACATCAGGCAAAATGTGGTCTACTTCTGCCTCACCCTTTTTGAGAGCGGCCTTGCACTTTTCGCAGTGACCGGCAGCGCGCTCGATGGCGGCATTACGGATTTTTCGGGTGAATTCTTTCCGGGCCATATCAGTGCCTCGCATAGCCGAGTTCTTCGGCCAGTTGCTCGGCCATCAGGCCGTTGAGTTCGTCGTAAAGGTGGCTTCGCGGGCGGTGCTGGCGTGTAGCCTTCTCGATTTCCGCGATCTTGGCGTTAATCTCGGCCTGAAGGTCGCGGCGCTCGGGTTCGGGGAAAAGCCAGTTGAAGAATTTTGCAATGAAAGAGGGGATCATCACGCAACCTCCTCACGGACATAGCCGTAGGTTTCGGCAAGCCACTTCTCGGCCTTCTTGAAGAAAGCTTGGAATTCAGCTTCGCTCATCTTGTCGAAGGAAATTGAGCCGGGGAGTTGAACCTTTAAGCCGTCCGGCAGGCGGACCAAATCAACTACGCCGTTCTCAAGCTTAATGATTTCGTGCAGACGGTCGGCGGTATAGTCGAGGCCGTACCCGTCAACGACTTCCTGTATCATTGCCCAATAGGCACGATGGCGGGAGACGTTCCGAAATTGCTTGATTTCAACCTTGACCAGTTCGCCGTTGCGGATGCTGTCCAGCGCGGCCATGTCGAATTCCATGGCCGGAACAAGAGCGTTTCCCCTGCGGACGAAACCATAAACGGGCTTTTCTCGCTTGCTCATGGCTCACCCCGCATTGACAGGGTGAGAGTTAAGCATCGTGCGAAGAACGCGGGCGATCTGGTGCTTCCGAAGATCAAAGGCGCGCTGAAGCGCTTCTTCATCCTCGGTCAAGGTGGCTTCAACGTCGAAACCATCCCAGATTTCTACAATTTCGTCCTCTGTCTTGCCGGTCGCCATGGCTTCGTCCAGTTCAGACAGAAAAGCCTCAAGGTCGAATGCTTCGTCATCGTCAATGACATGAGCGTCCTCAATGGGTTCCTGTTCGGGCGCTGCGATAGCCGGCGAAGGCGGGGACGGTGGGCTAGGCGGCGACGGAGGTGTGACGTTTACTGGTTCATCGCTCCCGGCAATCTCGTTTGCTTCGAATTCGTCGGTAATGCCACCAAGAACATCTGCAAAAAGTTCGCGCAGGCAGTAACCGGCAGCGCGCCAAGCAAGCATACGCTTCGGATAACGGAACCAAGGCGCATCGTTCGGGACTTCCTTGAATTCTCCATAAACTTTGCGCCTAACCATTTTGCGGTCATCCCACAGGCCGGCAGACCGAGCATCAGCTTCAGAAAACTCAACGCGCTTTTCTTCCCCGCTGTCTGCTCGCTTGGCTTCACACCATCCGCATTTTCGGGCTTCATCATATCCGGTGCGAATATAAGCAGCCTTACGGGATCGGCGGGCAACATTGATGATGCCATCACCATATAGCGCAGGGCGTCCGCCGATAACGGTAAAGCTGCGAAGGGCTACCATTGGCGGCAGGCCAAGTTCGGCACCAGCCATCACGGCGATAGCCACGGCGCTTACAGCTTCTTCGCCTTCCTTCTTGCCGACAAGCGCTTGCGGTGCCAGACCAGCACGAACGACCATCGTTGATACGCGCCACATTTCTTCGATGCTGCGTGGAATGATTGCGCCAACCTGCGCTCCGGCCATGAAGGCCGGAACATTTGACGGGCGCGATTGCATTTCGATGACAGCGCTCATTATGCAGCCCTCTGTTCTTCAAAGCGCTCGACGCCAGCAACCTCGACACCTGCGCGAACAGCACGGTTGGCAAGCTGCTCGACAAGAGCTTTCATTTCGGGGTGGTCTTTCAGGGCGACCAATGCCTTGTCGTAATCAACGATCCGGGCAGAGACGAACGTGCGAAGGCTCACCTTTGCGCCAGTGCGACCGGCGTGAGCATTTGTAGCCTGCGCGGCCTTTTCACGCTCGGCAGCTTCTGCCTTTAGCTGTTCGGCTTCGGCCATGGCCGTTTCGTCGTTGCCTTGCTCTGCTTCGCGGGCGCGTTCCTCAGCCTCTCGGCGCAGGCGGTCGGCTTCCTCTTGCTCCTTACGGCGGCGCTCGTTTTCAAGGCGCTGCTGCTCGATCAGGAATGCGTCCATATGGCGCTTGAGCTTCTTGGATAGGTCGGTCGGTTCTTCCTTGAGGTCGCGCCATTTGTCATCGACAGCGCGGCCCGCGTCCAAATGAGGCTGCTTTTCGACCTTGTGCAGGTCTGTCGCCTTCTTGGCGATCCCGGCTAGCTTCTTCGACCAAACCGCCGCCCTATCGGCCTGCTCCTGAGTGGTGATAGGCGTTTTCAGGAAGGTATCGGCCAATTCCTTCTCGGCCTGGAATTCTAGCTTAAGAGCTTCGTGGGGATCATCCGGCAGATTATGACCGATAGACGCGACGGGCGCGTCATCATCCCAACCTTTGCCATCGACGGACTTGCGATATGCCGCCTCGGAAACAGGGAAACGGCAAACCCATGACCAGAGGTCAATCGGGTCGCCCATCTTGTCGCCAATTTTTGCAACAAGCTGGCCGTCCTGTTCCCAGATTGCGACCGGTAGCCAAGGCCCATCCTTGCCGTTGCGCTTGCGGTAAAAACCGGGCTGCGCATCGCCTTCGTGAACAGGCAGGCCCTTCCCGATCTGTTCAGGATTAGCAAGCGCGGCGGTCCAGTATTCGTATGTATGCGTCATGCTGCAATTCCTTCCTGTTCCTGTAGAAGGTCGGTTAGTTCGAAAAGCTTTTCAGCGAGATAGCGGCGGGTCGGTACATGCGGATCGGTCTTGAGCCGATGCTCAATTTCAGCGATCAGCCGCCTGACCTCGGTTTCGGTGAGGTGGTCCGGCATCACATGAACTCCTCAAGCATTTCCGCGAAGATGCGCAGGGCTGCGTCACCCTTGAGGGCTGTTTTGTGAGCGCCTTCTATCGTCGCGCCAAAGCGGGACTGAAACATGCGGCATTGCAGCTTGAAGAAGACAATATCGTCGTCGCCGCGAGCCTGTTTTATTTCCAGAACGTCTGAAAGGTAGCGGGGCTTCTTGACAGAGCTCGTCAACCCGGAAAGGGCATTGGCAAAGTCGGTATGTGTAAGTTGAACCGCAATGTTCATTTGGAAACTCCCAACTCGTTTGTTGAGATAACCGTACAAAACGTACGAACGGCAGTCAAGTACAAAATGTACGATAATAGTGCAAAATGTACGATTATTTTTGACACCAGCCCGCGCCGTGGTCATCATGAGGGGAATCAACAGGGTTACAGAAAATGAAGATTCATCATGATGCTCATCGAGAAATGGTTCGCCTTTTCCAAGAAGGTGCGAGTATGCGAGAGATCGGAATTTCGTTCTCAGTGTCGCGCCAGCGCGTCTCTCAGATTGTCAGAAGAGCCGGGGTGAAGGACGCGAGAACTCGTTATGAGGCGCGCCGAAGGCTGGAATCCTTGCGACTACACCAGGAGAAACTGGCAAAAAGAGACGTGACGGCACTGGAGCTATTTGGCTGCACTGCCGAGCAGCATGAAGAACTTTTAGAGATTGGGCGCTCAATGATGAAGGGAGGGGCATCAATCGGCCAAACCCCTACACGCGCTTGGCAGGCCCAACGCCAAAAGGCGAGAGTTCGAAATATTGAATGGGAGTTATCCCTATGGGATTGGTGGATGGTCTGGAAGTGGTCTGGCAAGTGGGATATGCGTGGGCGCGGTACTGGCTACATGATGTGCCGCTTCGGAGATGCCGGACCTTATTCGTTAGATAATATCTATATAGCGACCGGCTCACATAATGCGGCTTTAAGAAAGTACCTTCGAGACAAAGCCCAAAATATGGGGTGATTCCACTCGGCATTTATCGCGAGGAAATCAGTATTTTTTTCATATAAAACAAAGGTTTGCTAGAGCGATTCCGCTTAAAGGAAATCAGCAATGAAAAACCCCGACGAAGCAGGACTTGTAGCAAGCATATTCACATGTTTGTTGCGCGTCATGCTTGCAAACGCAGAATTCAGCATGCATACTTTGCATCGACCAAAGCAAGCATGAGGTGCGAAAATGGATGATGATAAGACGCCACAGAGCCTCGGCGGTGAGGCAAGGGCGGCAAAACTAACAAGCGAGGAGCGCCGCGATATCGCAATTCGCGCAGCAAAAGAACGATGGGCGAAAATCAAGGACCCGAACCGTATCCCCGAGGCAGAAAGCGACGGCATACTTTGGATTGGCGATGTTGCCCTAGACGTTTACCGACTTGATGATGAGCGGCGTGTTATCAGCAAGAAGGCAATGGCAGCTGCACTTGGATTGAAGTCTGAAGGTGGGAACGCTTTCATGCGGACCATGTCTCGGAAAGGTATACGATCCGTTTTCAGCGAAAAACTAATAAAAAAGATCGAAAATCCTATTTATTTCAAGCCCTTAAAGGGGGATTTAGCAGACGGATACGATGTCGAGGACCTGATAGAAATTTGCGATGCGCTGATTGACGCTAGAAACAGGCTCGCGCTTCATTCGTCTCAAGAGTTCTTGGGAAAACAGGCAGAGATCATTGTGCGGTCCGCTGCAAAGATCGGCATTATCGCACTTGTTGATGAAGCGGTTGGGTATGTCGATAAGCGCAAAGATGAGTATAGGCAGCTATTCGATACTTTTGTACGAAATGAATTTAGGCAATGGGAACAAGAGTTCCCGCCCAGTTTTTTCGATATGATTTACAGGCTCCATGGCCTGAAGCGCCACAGCCCAGATAGCAATAAGCACCCACAGTTTTTCGGCCATTTCATAAGGAAATACATTTATTACCCACTGGCAAATAGCCGGGGAGCCATCCTTGAAAAGCTCGATGAGAAAAACCCTGTCGTGTACGAGAATGGTGGAAGACGGCACAAACTTTTTCAGTTCTTAAGTGACGAAATTGGGATTAACGCTTTTCGTCAGCATCTATGGAAGACTATCGGTATAGGAGAAGGCGCTAAGGACAGGGGCGCATTTGATAGAAGCTTCTACCGTGCATTCCCCCAAGCCGTTCCGATAAATCATCAGTGGGATATATTTGACGAAATTGAGAAGTAGTTTCTTGTCATTAAGGGGGACGCGCAAAAGCGCGCCCCTATTCGCACTTAATACGTTCCCAATCTTCCGGCGATAGCGCCGCTTTCAAAACTGTCTATATGTTCACTCCGAAATCAGCCACAACATCTAGCGGCGGCAAAATGCCGTTTTAGCAGATGCAAATGAAAAACCCCGCCGAAGCGGGGTTTTAGTGTCCTAACTAGGAGTGGATGCCGATCCTTTCTCCTAAGCTAAGGCATGGTGATTTTGTGTGTTAGTCATATCGCGGTCCCGAGCGAACCTGTAGACGAGCTGAAACTCTTTTCTCGGGTCTGAAGCAATCTCCTGCATAACTTGGGAGAATTTCCACGAGTTCCCAGGCCATCTGTGAAAAATTGCAACAATACCGCTGGCTACGGCCCGATGAAACTTATCGCGTAAATCAGGTCTATGCTCGCCCAACTCTTCTATCGTGTCGAACATATTTTTTGCCTTTTCTCTAGACCCATTCCCCTTTGCAGGATTCCGGCGCGAGTGGGCAACCGAGCTAGTAATGTGTGCGCACCCTGTTTTGTCAGGCAATACTTCAGAAAAGAACGCGAGAAATTCAGCTGCTTCGAGCGGAAGAGCTGGATCATCAACGATCTCTTCCATCAAAGTGTAATATGTGCGCATGGCTTTGTTGGCCGTGCGCAAATCAAATGCTCGCCGTTTTGCCTTCAAAGAAGCCAGATGCAAAGCCATTGCAGCACCAGCCGTTGCGCTGGCAATCGAAACGATAACCAAAGTAGCATCAACGTTTAGCATTGGCATTTCTCCGCTTTTCAAGCGCCCTATGCGCCTTGGCTCGCGCCCTTTGACCGTGTGTTATTTCGGTCTTCTCGACGTCTAATTCAGCCAGCCGCTGGTTGTGTGCATTGTCCATATAACCGTTAGCGAAGTAAAGTAAATAGATTGTGGCTGGAATCCCAGCTGCGACAATCGGACCGGCATCCAGGGCGTAGAGGATGCAGGCGATTATCATGGCGAGGCATGCAAGAGCTTCTTTAGGGTGCCCCTTCACCGCCTCGAACACTGATTTAGTCCAGTCGAGATTGTTCAAATTATGTTTCCGGAGAGCAATCCGGTCCTCCCGCAATGATTCTACGGGTGGTAACATGATTCTTGGTCGCCTTTGCAACCTTCGGTTATAGGAATGAAAGAGGCGGCGCGCCGTCAGGACGGAGTAGCGCTGAACAGTGTTTTAGGCGTCGACCATCCCCCATTGATCTTCATTTAAGAAATGTTCTTGTTTCGTTCTCATATCTGAGTCATCCTGTCGCACATAACAAGCGTACAGGGAGTAAGAGTATGAGCATGCAAACGCAGTATGTGGTGCAGGCATATAGCAAGGCACCCAAGGGCAAAATCAATGCCGATGCGCCATTTCTGGCGAAAGATGTAAGCCATGCGCGCCGGATCGCGGAAAAGCTGGCATCAATCAAACCCGCAGTCGTTGCCTTTGTGAGCAAGGGCGATGCCGATACCGGCGATTATGAAGAACCGAAGCTCATCTATGCACATGGTGACAGATTGCCGCCTGAAGTGGCGGAAATGGAAAAGATATAGGCGGGAGGAATGAATGATTAAATTCGTAACCATTCAGCCGGGTAAGGAAGGTGACAGGCTGGAGCTTTTGCGAGTTGCCACGCTGAATGGTGGCCTTCTTACCGCAATGAGAAAGGCTGAGTTCAAAGCCAACGAGTTAGCTGAAACTATGGCTTCACTTTATGGTGGTCAGTGGTCAGTCCAGATTGATCATCAGGCTGAGTTTGTTCTTGTTCGTCGCCATTCACGCGAATTGCGTTCATAATGACGCTCATCACGACAAGTATGTCTTGATCGTTAAGCCCTTTGATGCGGCGCAACATGGCTTCTATCTGTGTTGCCCCGCTAATTTTATCTTCGGGTGATCCACCTTCACCAAAAAGTATCCAACCGGGATCAACGCCGAACAATTCACCGTATTTTTCGGCTGCTTTGCGCGAGATTGGACGATTTCCGTTCTCGTTGCTTATCAGAGTGTTCTTATTGATCTCTTTGAGCACGCGTGCGGCATCACTCGGGGTTTCAAACCCGGCTTTAATGCGCGCTTCTTTCAAACGGTCTTTCGGTTCCATTCGTACATTATGACTTAGTATTGTCGTTCATAGTGTACGATTTATGTTGCATTGCTGTCGTACGTTATGTACGATGCAGCCATGATGAACACGCCAGACACTATTACCGACCTGATTGATAGCTGGGGCAAAATTTCCGATTTCGCCCGGGATGTTGGCTGCGGATACGAAGCGGCGAGGCAGATGCGACGGCGCGACAGTATCGCTCCTGAGCATTGGGATAAGGTTGTTTCAGCGTGTTCAAAGCGAGGATTAAAGGGCGTCACGTATGTGTGGCTCGCCTCGCATCGATCCCGCAAAGAGGTCCGAGCCTCTACGCGACAACCGCAACCTTCAACCCTATCAGGAACAGTGTAATGAGCGACGATATCACATCGGAAGCGCAGACGATTGCCGTTGGCCAGCTTCGGGCTTTCATTGAACGTTACGAGCGCCTTGAAGAAGAAAAGAAAACTATCAGCGATGACCAGAAAGAAATCATTGCTGAACTGAAGGGCAGCGGTTTCGACGCTAAAGCCTTCAAGGAAATCATTCGCCTTCGCAAGAAGGAAGACCATGAGCGTCAGGAAGAAGAAGCGATACTTCAGCTTTACATGGACGCTTTGGGGATGTCGTAAGCCATGTCTGCGACCGTTTTTCCAACCCATGACGGAACATTTATTGCCTCTTGCCGTAAGACCGGCAGGAGCGCGAGCGGTCGCACGCATGAACATGCATTGCAGAATTTCCATTCGTTGGTGAACTCCTCCCACACTGACGAAGAAAGCCGCGCCACCTTCAATAAGCGTGGCGCGGCTCCCTTTTCGAGCGAGGGGCGGCGATGAGGAACAAGCCTCGCTCAATCTCCAATTCAAGAACCCGTCGAGCGTCCTTTGTGTCGCGATCTTTTCCGTTCGCCCGGATATTCGACGGTAGCGGGTGCCTCCGGGCGAAGCGCAGCGTTCAAGGCAGAGATACCTGGAACAACCTCTTCGTTGCGCGTTTCGGCACCCGCGCCTTTTTCGTTTCGGGCAATCGCTGCTTTTCGTGCGTTCTGCAAAACGCGCCATGCGGCATGCCCGATGTGCTCCAAATCTCAACTCCTGCTCTCGTTTTGTCTCAGGCTCTCTTTGCTGTCCTGAAACGTAGCTGGAGAGCTTTGCAATGTCCGACAAAGGTTTTGAAGGATTTGACAAAATGAGTGTCGAGTTTGTCAGCAGCGCCAGAGGGATGAGTGATTTCATCCTTCAAAGCACCTACCGGGGGCCGGGTGATACCGTTGACGCTGCCATGCACCGGGCTGAGCGCATGTATGGCGCTCCGGCATCTTGGATGCATCGCCTCCGCTATCGATCGATCAAAGATATGCCTGTTTCCGCATATGCGGCCATCGCTCGCGCCTACAAAGCGGCGCTTGAAGCATCAGAAAGAGCCTATGCGGCTGAGAGGGAACTAGCCCATGCGCGCAATTCGAAACTTCTTGGCATCGCGGATGCTCTGGCTGGAACGCCTTTTGCAAGCAGCGTGGCGGAAATTGCGCCAGTACTGGTTGAGACTGGTTCAACGAAAGAAGGACGAAAAGACCTTCCCGACACGAATAGAGAAGGGTGAACGATGAACCCTTTTCTCGCCGCCATTCTCTCAACTCTCCTGACAATCCTGCTGGTCTGTTTGATCGGCTTGCTCATTGCGGCGAGGTTCTCATGACGGCCGTTACTCGTCCTGTTCTTCGTTGGCATGGTGGCAAGTGGATGCTTGCACCATGGATTATTTCACACTTTCCAAAGCATCGCGTCTACGTCGAGCCGTTCGGCGGCGCGGGATCTGTGCTGATGCGTAAAGAGCGCAGCTATGCAGAGGTCTGGAATGATCTGGACGAACATGTCGTCAATCTATTTCGTGTCCTGCGCTCTGACGATGCGGCACGACTGGTTGAGCAGCTCAGACTTACGCCGTTTGCTTCAACGGAATTCAGCAACGCTTATGAACCTACAGATTGCGCGCTGGAGAAAGCGCGTCGGCTCGTTATTCGCAGCTTCATGGGCTTTGGATCAAATAGCCATGCGCAGCCGAGTGGCTTCCGTTCAAACAGCAATCGTTCAGGCACTTCGCCAGCGCATGATTGGGTTAATTATCCTGATGCACTGCTCAAGACGATTGAGCGACTAAAAGGCGTTGTCATCCTGAATCGTGACGGCAAAGACGTTATGCAGGCTCACGATGGCGTGGACACTCTGCATTATGTCGATCCACCCTACATGTTCGATACAAGAACGGATGCGAAAGACGATTATTCCCATGAGTTGAGCAATGACGACCACGAGCATCTGCTTAAGGTGCTATGCGGGCTTGAAGGGATGGTTGTTCTTTCCGGTTATCCGTCTCAGGTCTACGACGACTTTTTGCCAGATTGGCGCCGAATAGAGCGTGCCGCATTTGCAGATGGTGCCAGAGAGCGAACCGAAGTGCTGTGGATCAACCCCCACTGCGCGGCAAAGCTCGATGCACTGTCTATGCCTCTATTCGCCCGCAAGGCAGAAGGCGAGGTGGCATGAGAATGTCAGCCGCAGAATTTCACCAGACAGCCCGCCGCAACAAGTACGGCGCGAAGAAAACCACGCTCGACGGCATCACCTTCGATAGCAAGGCAGAAGCTCGCTTCTACGCTGAGCTTAAACAGCGCGAGAAGGCCGGAGAAGTCGGCGGGGTGGAGCTACAGCGTCCATTCGTCATCCTCGGGCCTAAGGGTGAACTCATCACCACTTACAGGGCAGATTTTGCCTTCTGGGATTTCGAGGAAGACCGCTTCCGCGTGATCGACGTGAAGGGTGTTGAAACACCTGTATTCCGCCTCAAGCGCAAGCTGGTGAAGTCATTCCTTGGTATTGATGTGGAGGTAGTGAAATGAGCCGCTGGGTCCGCATTCAATCCGACATTCTTGACCATCCAATGTTCGCCAATGCTGAGCGCTCAGAAAGCGATGCTTGGATATGGCTTATCACGCATGCCGCATGGTCTCCGACGCTACATCGCATAGGTACTGACACTGTCAGGGTCGCCGTGGGCGAGATGTTCGTTACACTCCGAGGCTTAGCAAAAGAGTGGAATTGGAAATCCGACAAGCGCGTCCGGACATTCCTAAAAGCCCTCGAAAACAACGGAATGATCGTGACAAAAACGGACGCAGGAAAGACGCACGTAATTATTTGTAATTACTCGAAATATCAGGAAGCAGGACGCACTCAGGACGCAGAGCGGACGCAAGACGGACGCACTAAATACACCAATACACCAAATACATCTTCACTTCGTTCAGATGTTGACGCGCAAGTGCGCTCAACTCCGAAGCAGGATTTCGTTTCTGAACTTTCTGAGCTGCTTGATGCCGAAACTATCGAAGCCATCATCGATCACCGGAAGAAAAAGCGCGCCCCGATCACAGCCAAGGCCGGAAAGCTCATGGCAAGGGAGCTGCGTAAGTGCGCCAACCCACGGGAAGCCGCCGACATGATGATCCTTCATGGCTGGCAAGGCATCAAGGCCGAGTGGATCGAAAACCGAAAAGTCAACCACCGCAAGGAGCCTCCTCCAAAGCCCATGACCCACACAGATGTTTGGGCCATTGCGTTGCGCGAAAAAGGAATTCTACCCGATGAACCAGATAGCCACGAACCAGACTTACTCGATGCTGGTGACCGACACGGATATCGAGAAGGCAATGTACACCCTCTCAGGATTGCCGGGACGCGGACCTACTGACCAGAAGTTGACGAGGGCGGTCTACATGATGGCCTTGCGTGGCGTCACTCGGCACAGCTTGGAAATGGCTGTGCAGAACTTCATCACCGGACATTCGCATTGCGAGCATTCGTTCATGCCCGCACCGCCAGAACTTCGGCGCGAGTGCGAGCGCGTAATGAAGCCGATCCTCGACAGCCTGACCTATACCCGCGAAGTGGAGAAAGCGAAGGTGGCGACAGCCGAGCATCGCCGCAATTCATCGAAGCGAGACAATACCGCAGGCCGAGATGTGCTGGCGGTTGGGATTGATCATCTCACATGGGTTTCGAGAGCGAAACACGATTATCCAACTGGGTCGCTCTGGGTAGCAAAAACAGCAACGGTCTACGGACCCGTCAAACAAGTAGGGAAGGCCGCATAATGAACATCTTCAACAAAATTGTAATTGATCAGACGAAGAAAGAAATCACCCTCGGTAACCCCCTGATGGATGAAATAGCGATTAGCCGTCGCCAAAGCCATTTCGCGGCGTTGCGTGGCGGCGACGGTTTCAGACAGCTGAAAGCTTCACCTAAGACTGACGCACAGGGCCTCACACGCGGGAAGCGCAAGCGTCTGGCCCGTCTCAAGGCTTTCTTTCCAGATCAGTACGAAAAGGCAATGGCCAAAATTCGTGCACTCAATGAGGAGTCCGCGTGATGTTCGCCGCAGCCTATTCACGAAACACTGACAGAGCAGCCAAGGCGCTGATTGCCAAACGCAACGCTGATCGCATTGAAGCGGAGAGAGAACGCAAGGAGCAATTGCTCCTTGAGGCCAAGCGCCGCGAACAAGAGCGAAAAGAAGCCGAGCGCAAACGGCAGGAAATCTATCGCAACATCATCGCATCATATCGCGAAGTAGGGATTCGAAATGCTGAAACTCGCCTATCGATCAGGGATATTATTTCCGATGCGGTGGCGGGATCGTCCTTTACACATGACGATGTTGTAGGCGCACGCCGAACGCGCTCCATGAGCAATATCCGTCATTTCGCTGTCCTGTCAGCATGGGCCTTCCGCCCTGATATGAGCTTGCCAGCAATCGGCCGGCATTTTGGTGGTCGCGATCACACGACAATTCTTCATTCGGTGAACCTGTTCGGTTTTGAGAGCAGGGAGCAAGCAGCGGCCTTCATTTCACTTCATGGCAGAGAGGCGACCATGGCCCGCCTTTCCAAACAAGCGGCATAGGAGAGGGCGATGAGGCTCGTAATAGCAATAGGAATGCTGATGATCTTGATCTGGGCGATGCGCACGCCCCCGGAGGAAATAGGCGGTTTCGCTGGCAAGGTCATCCACGGCTTCGAACAGGCACGGCAATAACCCCAGTCAGCGAGGAACGGACATGGCGGCACAAGGCAGACTTCAACGCAGACAGTCGCCCGTTATGGAAAGCGGGAAACTGGCTGATATGGTGATGGATCTGGAGTGGTATGCGATCAGGACGCCGCCACAGAAGGAATTTGTTGCTCAGGAAATCCTTACACAGCGTGGTGTGGTCACATTCTGCCCGGCAGACAAGCGATGGCGCCGACAAAACCGCTACACCAAGGAAAAACAGCTTATCTCGTACCCGATGGTTGTCCGGTATGTCTTCGCTGGTTTCGTTCCAGGTGTCCCGGCGTGGTTCAATCTCTTCCAGCTTCCATGCATTCAGGGCTGCGTAGGCATCAACGGTAAACCGATGAAGCTCGATCATGCTGCCATGGAAGGTTTGCTTCGCCGCTATCCAAACGGCATTCAGCGCCCGAAGGAAGAGAAGTACATGCGCACCCATGCCGAATATAAGGCTGGAGATCTGGTACGCATCTGCGATGGCCCGTTCGATGGCATGATTGTCCCGGTGCATGAACTAAAGGGCAGGGACGCTTATGTTTTCATGGACCTGTTCGGCGCCCAGCATAAGATCAAGATTGATGCTGGTTTACTTGAAGCAGCTTGACAGGTAACTGCAAAGCAGTTAAAAATTCTGCACAGGACGACCAAGGACCCCTGCGCTATAGGCGTATACCTTGACCCAGAGAGGCCAAACGGCTTCTTGCGCATGGTGGCTTGTGTCTGATTTTCAGCGGCTTTCGGGCCGCTTTGTTGTTTTAGGCGAGCCGATGTTCACCGCATTTTTAGCGGCCTTCACATTGCTGATCTGTGTGCCTGTGGCGTATCTTTGCCTTAAGCTGCCAATGCCAACCTTGTTTAAGTTCGTGTATCTGGCGGTGATCGCATTAGTGGCAGGGCTTACGATCATTTTGGGCAGGCATTTAGGCTAAGTGGTGTTGGCTTCGGGGCTGATTTTTCATTGACCAGCCCGTTTGGTTACCCCAATCTTCTCTCTAAAAGGAGAGAGGACATGGGGAAAGCACTTATTCCGGCGATTATAGCGGGGATTTTCTTATCCGGTTGCGGCGTGAGCGCATCGACCTACGCGACAGGGCAGCAAGCATTAAAGGGAAGTCCGGCAGTAAAGAGCGATTTCATCCGCACTTGCACGCAGAGAATACGCAGTAAGCCGTTTAAGACGCGTCAAGGAATAGCGAAAATAGCGAATACGTCGGTATCATCCGCCCCAAGGGTGTACTGCACCAGATTGACGAATGGCATGGCGTCTGGACGCCTCACACATGCCGATATCAATGCTGCTTCACGTGGGCAGGTAACCCCGAACATAGTCAAAGTCCTACAGGGGCGGTAGACATAAGCGGGTGCAAGTAGCAGGCGACCGAATGTCCAACCGGTTGCCGGGAGGTGCAAATCCTCCCACAGCGCCAGACACGGAAGGTTGGCAGAGCGGCTTATTGCAGCGGGTTGCTAACTCGTCGGACGGCAACGTCCCGTAGGTTCAAATCCTACACCTTCCGCCAAATCGGGTTTGGACCTTTGACGCTCCCGAATGGAGGCATCAGTTCGACGGACTGGTTAGCTGACCTGTAGATAAGCGCAAGGTGACGGGTGGAGAGAGTGCCACACAGAATTAAAACGGGATGGCTTCATCCTGCGGCATAGACCGGAGTTTCAAGAAGTCATCGCGGTCAAAGATGCCGTACTTTTCTATCCAGACCTTCAAGTCGAAGGTTGCGTGTCTGACGAAATCCTGAGCGGTTTCCATCTCGGTGAACTCATATGGCCGTGATGTGCCGTCTTCGAGAAGTTCCAATACTTTGATCTGATACATTGCTGCCCTCCTGTTTTCATCAGGATAGCGCATCATCAAATATGTGATCAACAATCAGCCCCGCCACCGCGCGGGGTTTTCTGTTTGGAGCGTTCAGATGGCATTATGTTATCTAAGGCTTTCCGTTGATACGAATGGATTGCATGAAGTGTTATCTTCGCTTTCCGATATTTGGGATCGATTTCCCGAATTTCGCGATGGCCTCCTCGGCCTTCTCAATTCCGGCGAAGAACTTTTCGCTATTGATGATGAAATCAGAACCGCACCCAGGACAGGTGACATTGTCGTTGGATTTAAGCCAGCCGATAGTCTGCTCGATCTGATTTCCACATTTAGGGCAAGTCACCCCGATTGTCTGGTTTTCAAACATGATAAGCCTCCCGCTGACAATTCAGCACAGTCAGAGCGCAAATTTCAATAGCCTTCATAGGGAGCGACACTCCTTTCACTAGCCCACCGGGCGGCTAGACCATGGCTTTCACTCGCGGGTGTAGAACTCAACACTGGTCGCTCCGGGGTGAGAACCCTGCATATCACGGTGTGAAGTGGGCAAGCCCGGAAGATACCAACAGAGGATCGGATATGGCCGAAGAAATGACAGACGCCGAACGGCTCTATTATGTGCTTAGGCATGGATACGTGAATGTCGCGATTGGCACGGATGTTTGCTTGGTAGCTCACAGAGACGGCCAGATGTCCGATGCGCAGTTAGACGCGGCCATCGCCCTTATCGATGACAAGATCAGATCGGAGCGCCGCTGGGGTGCAACAATCGATGAAGTTGCCGACTTCGCCCGCCTATACAAGTCAGCCAAGCAAAGGGGCCTGATATGAACCGCAGACGCTTCCTTTCCTTCCTCGGCTTCGCTCCTGTAGCTGCTGCCGTTCCTGCAATGGCGCTGCCAAGGCCGGAGAAGCCGACCGAGATTGATAAGCTGGAAGTCACAATAACCGTTGGGCCTAATCATGATGCGGAAGTGAACCGGCTCGTTCGTGAAAAGGTAAAGGAAATCGTTCGGCTTGACCCTTACCGAGTAAGAGCAACGAAGGACTTACACGAGCGCATCGAGGCTGGCCTTCTCATCCGAGAGGCAGGCAATCTGCACTATTCGGTAACGCTCTAATGCCCAAGCCCATCCAGTTCATGCAAGCCACATGGGAAGACATACTCGGATCACGGCACCTCCACCGTGCGGCGGTACTGCGCGGGAACATGGATATAGCCGATGAAATCCGGGAGACCATGCATAGCTGTCTAGACGCCTACCTAGATCACCAGACAGAGGCAGCAGTAGCAGCAGAGCTAAAGGCGAAGGGGTAGAGGCATGGCCTATTGTCTGGAAAACACGATGAAGGATGTCGGCATCACAAAGCCGGATAGTACATCCGTTATCACCGTGTCAGTGACGACGACGCCAGACCAGCAAGGCTTTCAGTCAGCAATCATAGTTACCGAGCAAGCAACCTACCAATACACCTACACAGATGGGCGCTTTGTCCTTTGTTGAGAGACGCGCTGAAGGATTAGAGGATGGTTCGACTAACTGGAAATCGCCGGTATCGCGTAGACACAGATGGCAAGATAGTCCTTCAAGTGCAGACACGTAGATACTTCAGCACTGGCCGTGGTCTCCTGCCGATGCCAAATGAAGAACCGGCATGGCGTGACGCCATAGTTGAAGACCTGACTGAGCATGTAGAGAACGCGCTAAACTTCGTACCAGATTGCACGAGGCCGAATGGCTAAGCTCCGCACCCTCAAGCCTCTCGTATCCACGATGAAGCCAAGGATCAGCGATGGCCGATAGGCGAAGGTCACACAGGTCAGACCGAGATACAGCGCAGCCTTATAGGCAATGGTACAAGACAGCGAGATGGCAGAAGCTACGTTGGTCCATCCTCGTCCGTGACCTGTTCACCTGCCAGATGTGCGGCGTGATCCTGAGAGAAGGTAGATCGGAAAAGGGCGCAACCGGGCTAAGACCCGCAGTATGCGACCATCTGATACCGCACAAGGGTGATGAGGCTCTGTTCTTCTCACCCTCTAACCTATGGGCAGTATGTGATAGCTGCCACGATGGAGCATGTCAGTCTATCGAGCGCCTTCACTATCGAAGCCCTGACTTGATCAGACGCAAGAAGATAGAGCATCGCATCGTCGGACTGGATGGATACCCAACCGCGCCAAAAGATCGATGGGTTGATATAAACCTTCATATCTGACCGCTGGCAAGCGTTTGGTTTGATTGGATGTATCGCATAATAAAACTAGCAAATCGCTCTCTGTGGCTTGATATGAGGCAAACAGCATGGGGCGGGGGCGGTGAAAAGTCTGGATCGCGTTCGGCTGTAGACCCGCGTGCCAGGCATTTACACGCATCTGCAATTCAAAAAAAGGCAAAGGGCTGAAATGGCACGACCGCGAACGCCGACTGCAAAAGCGGCGCTGACCGGCGCTGACAAGGTAAACCCTGGACGGTTTAAGCCCCGCAGCGAGCCAATCACGTCAGGGAGAGGTCTGGGGAAAGCCCCGGATTACCTGCCAAAGACGGCCAAGAAAGCGTGGGCCACGTTTGCAGACGAATTGCCGTGGCTGACCTTCGAGGATCGGGGCGCGGTGGAAATCGTCTCATTGATGAGAGCGCATATTATGGACGGGAATACCGCTGAACTTCCTGCCAGCTTCTTCGGGAATTACCGCATGGCGCTTTCCTCACTTGGTGCAACGCCAGTGGACAGAACGAAGGTTTACCAGCCTCACGAGGGCGAGGAAGACGATCCATTCGCAGAATTTGACGGTAGGGCGCATTGAACTATTCGCAGAAGGCGCATCAGTACGCTCGCGGCGTGGTTTCGGGCGCAATACCGGCTTGCAAGTATGTCTATCAGGCATGTGCAAGACAGTTGAACGATCTGGATAACCCGCCAGCAGGGTATCATTTCGATGCTGTTCGGGCTGATCGGGTATGCCGGTTTGTCGAGCTTTGCCCACATATCAAGGGGCCTGCCGCATCCCGTGGCGATCTCATGATACTGGAGCCGTGGCAGGTATTCGTCCTGAGCACGGCATTCGGCTGGGTTGATGCAGATGGTAATAGGCGGTTTCGTCGGGTGTATGTCGAGGTTCCCAGAGGTAACGGCAAGTCGTCGTTCTCGTCCCCGGTGGGTCTTTACATGCTGGCGCTGGATGGCGAAGCCGGTGCAGAAGTCTATTCGGCGGCCACAACCCGCGATCAGGCCCGTATCGTATTCCGTGATGCGCAAGCCATGGCTCGCAAGATGCCAGGATACCGCAATCGCTTCAGTGTGGACGTGACGGCGCAAGCAATTGTGCAGTTGAAATCCTCCAGTGCTTTCAAGGCGCTGTCGGCAGAAGGCCACACGCTGGATGGTCTGAATATCCATCTGGCGATTGTGGACGAGCTTCACGCTCACAAGAACCGCGATGTCTACGACGTACTGGAAACCGGCCTTGGCAAGCGTCCTCAGTCGATGCTCTGGATGATCACCACGGCGGGCAGCAACAAGCATGGCATCTGCTACGAGGTGCGCAAGTTCGTCCTTGATGTTCTGGCCGGTCACGTCAGCGGAGAGGCTGCCGAAGCCGTATTCGGGATCATTTACACGATTGATGAGGGTGATGATCCCTTTTCAGAGGAGACTTTGCGCAAGGCCAACCCGAATTGGGGCGTGTCGGTCGATCCAAAAATCGTGATGCAGACGGCAGGCAAGGCGCGTCAGGTTGCGACGGCGAGGGCGAATTACCTCACCAAGCATCTGAATGTCTGGGTTGATGCCAATTCGGCGCTGTTCGACACCGAGTGGTGGAGGAAATGCGAGGATCGGTCGCTGGATGAGGCTGATTTTACCGAAGATGAATGTGTCATCGGCCTTGATCTCGCCAGCAAGATCGACATTGCGGCTCGTGTGAATACATACCGCAGGTTGATAAACGGGAAGGCGCATTACTATATTTTCCCTCGTTTTTACCTACCACGGGTTGCAATAGACGAAGATCGTCATCCGATGTATCGCGGCTGGGAGATGCAGGGCGATATCACCGCGACAGCCGGTGAGACAATCGACTTCGGAGTGATCGAAGACGATATCAGGGCGGAAGCACCCGGCTTGAACTTGCAGGCGGTTGCTACTGATCCTTGGCAGGCCCAGCAGATGATCCAGAACCTCAAGCGGGACGGAATGCCAGCGGAGGAATACCGGCAGACAGTGGCAACCATGAGCGAGGCGACAAAGACGCTTGATGCACTCATGCGCGAAGGCCGCATCCATCATACCGGCAATGCAGTGATGAACTGGATGATTGGCAACGTGGTCGGGCATTACGACGCGAAAGAGAACGTCTATCCGCGCAAGGAAATGCCACAGAACAAGATCGACGGAGCGGTGGCGCTCATTATGTCCCTCGGTTGGTTCATCCAGCAAGAGGCTGATGAAGGCCCATCCATTTACGAAACTCGCGGAATATTGGTGGTTTGATGGACATTCTGAACATATTCCGCCGTAAGCCGCAGGCGACTGCGCCGCAGGTTCATGCCCAGTCGGACGGACAGTTTATCGGGTTCGATGATCCGCGCTTCAAGGAGTGGATGCGCAACGGCGGTGATGGCGTGGCTTCACCGATGTCGATCAAGGAGGCGATGCGGAATACTGCGGTGTTTCGGTGCGTATCCTTGATTTCGTATTCTATTGGCATGCTACCGATGCATGTCATTGATACCGAGACGAAAGAGAAGGCCCGCGAAAGCGGGCTTTTTTCATTGCTGCACTCAATGCCGAATGACTGGCAGACGGCCTTCAATTTCAGGCAGTATATGCAGCGGAATGCACTCGTCCATGGCAATGCCTATGCCCTTATCGTCAGGTCAATGGACCGGGTTATCCGCTTGGTGCCACTCGATCCGACAACGATCCGCGTAAAGCAGAACCGGGATTGGTCTGTTGAGTACGAATATACGCCGAAACAGGGCGAGCTTCGTATTCTAAAGCCGAAAGACGTTCTGCATGTGTATGCGGATAGTGATGATGGGATTTCGGGCACGTCGATGGTGAAGATTGCGGCTAACGCAATCGATCTGGCGCGCGAACTGGAAACGTCACAGCGCAGGCTATTCAAGAACGATATGCACCTCGGTGGCGCATTGCTTCATCCCAATAAGCTGTCTCCTGAGGCTTATGAGCGCCTAAAAGCGTCGATGAATGAGCAGTACGGCGGTTCGGAAAACGCCGGAAAGTGGATGATTGCCGAAGAAGGCATGAAGCCTGAGCCGTTCACCGGCAGCGCCAAGGACAGCCAGCAGATTGAAAGCCGATCCATGCAGATCGAGGAGATTGGCCGCGCCTTTGGTGTGCCGCGTCCATTCCTTGGCGTGGACGATACAAGCTGGGGTTCAGGTATCGACGTTCTGGGCCAGATATTCGTTCGGTACGCGCTTAATCCGTGGTTCACGGCCTGGGAGCAGGCAATCAAACGATCCTGCATGACCGACAAAGAGCGCGAACAATACGAAGTCAAATTCAACGCTGGCGCTCTGTTGCGCGGCTCGATGAAAGATCAGGCTGACTTCTTCGCCAAGGCGCTCGGTTCTGGCGGGCATCAGCCATGGATGGATTACGAGGAGGTTCGCGAAACGATGGACCTACCTGAGAAAGACATTGCGCCTAACCCACTAGCGCAGAAAGGTAATGGCAATGAGCCTCAAAACCCTGCCTGAGATTAAGGCCGAGCGCCTGCCGACGATCTGCGCTTTCGAGCCGGATGCGGACGCTATTGACCGTTGGAATGCGGGTGTTCAGGCATCGCAGACCGCTGAGAACACAATCACCATCCTTGATGTGATCGGTGAGGACTATTGGTCGGGCGGTGGCGTCACGTCGAAACGGGTTGCAGCGGCACTTCGGGCCATCGGCAACAATGAAATCTTTGTCGATATCAACTCTCCCGGTGGCGACTTCTTCGAAGGCGTGGCGATCTACAATCTTTTGCGCGCTCACCCGGCGAAAGTCACGGTACGCATTCTCGGCATGGCCGCTTCTGCTGCATCTGTCATCGCAATGGCAGGTGACGAAGTCCTGATCGGCAAAGCAGGGTTCATCATGGTGCACAACGCCTGGGTTGTGGCTATGGGCAACCGCCACGATCTGGCCGAGGCAGCGAAGACGATGGAACCATTCGATGACGCGATGGCAACGCTTTATTCGGAGCGTGCCAACGTCAAGAAGGCAAAGGCCGCCGAATGGATGGACGCCGAGACATGGTTCAACGGCGAACAGGCCATAGAGGCCGGTCTCGCAGACAGTTATCTAGCTGCCGATCAGGTCAAAGAAGACAAGACCAAGGCAGACGCCAACCAGTCGATCAATGCGGTGCGCCGCGTTGACGCTTTATTGGCGAAGACAGGTATTCCTCGGACGGAACGCCGTGCGCTTCTGTCAGGGGTCAAAGACGGCATGCCGGACGCTGCCGTTCACAGCAAGCACGACGCTGCTGATCTGAAAGCCGACATTGAGCGGCTTATCTCCACACTCAGGTCATAACAGGAGGTTTCCCATGACCAAGCATTTCAACTCGCGCAAGGTGCGCGGGATCGTGGCTGTGCGCGCTGAAACTGGCGATATCAAGGCTGCAATCGACGGTGTGAACCGTGCCTTTGAAGAGTTCAAGGCCGAACACAAGAAGGAACTGGAAGACGTTCGCAAGGACATTGTACAGGCTGAGAAGGTTGACCGCATCAACGATGATCTTGGCAAAATGTCCAAGGCCATTGACGAACTGAACGTTAAGATGGCTCTCGGCAATGTCCCCGGCAAGGAAGGCGACACAGAAACCGCCGAAATGAAGGAATACAAGGCCGACTTTAACGAGTGGGTTCGTACCGGCGAAGGCGAGGGCAAAATCCGCTCGGCGAACAAGTCGGGCGTCATGGCGTCCATGTCTGTCGGCTCCAACCCAGACGGCGGATATACTGCTCCGGTGGAATGGGATCGCCAGATTACCGACAAGCTGGCTCTTGTTTCCCCGATGCGCCGTTTCGCTTCGATCCAGAACGTTCGCGGTCAGGGCTTCAAGCACCTGTACAACATGCATGGTGCCGGTTCGGGCTGGGTGGGTGAAACTGCCGCACGGCCACAGACGAACACGCCACAGTTTGCCGAGTATGCGTTCAAGTTCGGTGAAATCTATGCCAATCCGGGCGTGACGCAAATCCTTCTGGAAGACAGCGAAATCGACATTGCGGCCTATCTGGCTGGCGAAGTTGATCTGGAGTTCGCCCAGCAGGAAGGCGTTGCGTTCCTCTCTGGTGACGGCGTGAACAAGCCGAAGGGCGTGTTGATGTTCGATGCCACGGCAGAGGCAGCGCTCCCGGCAGCGGAGCGTCACCCGCTCGGCCCCGTGCTCGAAGTCAATACAGGCGATGCCGCTGCGCTCACGTCTGATGGCCTGATTGATCTGGTTTATGGCATTCCTTCGGAGCGCGTTACCCAGGCATCGGCCTTCTACACTAACCGCAAGACCCATGCCATCATCCGCAAGATGAAGGACGGTCAGGACAATTATCTGTGGCAACCGCCTTATCAGGCCGGACAGCCTGCCCAGATTTTGGGCTATGCGGTTAATGAGTTGTCGGGCATGCCGGATGTGGCCGCAGACGCCATCCCGGTCATCTTCGGTGACATGGCGCAGGGTTATCGCATCTTTGATCGCCTCGGCGTTCAGGTTCTCCGCGATCCATACACCAACAAACCTTACGTGATGTTCTACACCCGCAAGCGTGTAGGCGGTGGCCTCTGGAACCCAGAGTTCATCCGTTACCACCGCGTGGCCGTTAATCCGTAATAGGTTGGCTTTGCAGTCGGGCGGTTCACGCCGCCCGATCACCAAATTCAACCGGAGCAAGACCGATGAAATTCATCAAGCCATTCAAGGGCGCGACGGGTGGAAGCCCATACCCGACAGATTTCAACATTGGCGACGAATGCCCAGAGAACCTTATTCGGGCAGCGACCGAGGCCGGTGCTATCGAAGTCGAACGCCCGAAAGCCAAGAAATCGGACAAGGAATAAGCCGTGAAGCCGATCCGTGTAACCGCTCCAGCGGTCAAGCCTGTCACTTTGGAAGAACTCAAGGAAGCTGCGCGGGTCGATTTCAACGATGATGATACGATATTGGGCGTCTATCTGGATGCTGCAATCGATCATTTGGACGGCTGGAGCGGCATTCTTGGTCGGGCGATAGTCAATCAGGACTGGAAGATTACCTCCGCTCTGTGGCCGTCTTTCGGCTTCGTGCTGCCGTTTGGCGATGTGTCCGCAGCTACGATCAAGTATGTCGATGTTTCCGGCGCAGAGCAGACGTTGCCGGACACTGATTATGAGATCGTGGAGACGGCTACCGGCGCGATGATCCGGTATCGGAGCACATTCGACCGTCCGGCGCTTTCCAGCGACACGTTAGAAGCGATCCAGATCACGTTCACCACTGGTTACGGTGCCGATGCCACGAGGGTTCCGCCGTCGATCAAGGTGGCGATCCTGCTTCTGGCCTGCCACTGGTATGAGAACCGGGAAGCAACAAGCGAGATCGATATTCGCAAGCTTCCTTTGGCAGTTGATGCCCTGATAACCCCGCACCGAAGGGTTCTGTTCTGATGGTAGACCGTCGCTCCGCAGGAAGCCTTTATTACAAGGTCGAGTGCCAGACCCGTCAAAAGATCGATGACGGCATGGGGAATGAAGTCACGGGAGACTGGCAGACCATTGCGACTGTGCGTGCTGGATATCGACACCTGCGCGGCGGCGAAACGGTCATAGCCTCCCGGCTTCAGAACAAACATCCCATGATTGTCACCGTTCGCCGGTCAAGCCAGACGCTCTTGATCAACAGTGAATGGCGCTTGGTTGATAGCCGTAATGGCCAGATTTTCAATGTTCGCGATGTCACTGAAGAGCTGGACCGACAGTACATTTCGTTCTTGGTAGAAAGAGGAGTTGCGACCTGATGGCCTGGGTACATTTCGTCAAAGACTTCAACTACATGAAGCCGTCTTTTACCATCGCTTACAAAGCTGGGATGACGCTCAACGTCAAAAAGGACTGCGCTGACGAGGCAATTGCCAAGGGGTGCGCCGAGGCAGTGAAAGCGCCGCGCAAAGGCGAGGAGCCTACCCATGGCGATGAAGGCGAGGATTAGAGGCCGAGAACGGCTTGCCCGCGAGCTTCGCGCCATAGCACCGGAGGCAGAAAAGGAAGCCGCTGAAGAGAAGCTGAAGGTGGCGCAGGAGGCGGCAAAGGCTATTGCTGCTCGCGCTCCAGTCGGGCCTTCAACCGATCCAGTGACGGGGGAGCCACGCGCTCCCGGCGCATACAGGGCGAGTATTCGTGGCGGGTACCAGAAAGACAATCCGAACGCTCAGCGTGGGCGAAATCAGCGACAGTCCAAAGACCCATACGCGGCAGCCGTCTTTGCAAACTATATCTGGCGCTTTCTCGAATTTGGCACCAAGCCGCACATGATGAAGAGCGGGATATTCGCTGGGAAAGAGCACCCTGGCACTGAGGCGCAGCTGCACGTATTCAGCGTTTGGCGCGAGATGAGGCCAAAGGCACGTCGAAAAATCAATGCTGCCGTATATCGAGCCATCAGGCGCGTGAGGGGTAAATAATGGCCTCGCTGAAGAACGAGATACAGAAGGCGCTATACGACCGTCTGACAGGCTATGCGCCGCTCAACGGCACGAAGGTTTATGACCTACCGCGAGCGGATACACCATTCCCGTACATCACCATTGGATACGCCGACATCAAACAGAGCGATGTGACCTGCAAAAGATCGTGGCGGGCGTACTTGCGAGTGGATGCGTGGTCGGAAAAGCCCGGATATCCAGAGGTGAACGACATTTCCGCAGGAATTGAGGACGCGCTTCACAACTACCCGTTGGTGCTTCCTAGCTATCGGCTGATCAGCATCAGCCACATCGGTACCGAGAACTTACGCGCACCGGATGGGATACTTTCCCACGCTGTTTGTGAGTTCGAAGCGTACATCGAGGCGATCTAACCGCCAATCCCAAACATCTGAGAGCAACTAACCCGGTTCGATAGTCGATCCGGCAATAGAGGAATATTACCCATGGCTGACGGACAGCAGATTGGCCGCCTTCTTCTCATCAAGATCGGTGACGGCAACACCACACCCGGCCCGGAAACCTTCAAGAACCTCTGCGGCCTTTCCACACGCAGTTTCAACATGTCGGCCAATGAGGTCGAAACCACTGTTACGAACTGCTTGAACCCAGCAGAAACACCGCAGCGGACAGCCGAACCAGGCATCAAGAACCGTACCTTCAACGGTCAGGGCCAGTTCATCGCCGGTGCCGACAATTCCGCATTCATTGAGCACGTCAATGATGCCACTAAGTTCAATGCACAGGTCGTTGTTCCGGGTCTCGGCACTTATACCGGTCCATGGTTCGTTTCTGAATTTGAGCTGACCGGCGAAATGGAAGGAAACTTGACTTTCAATGCAACTTTCGTTGCCGCCGATGTGCTCACCTTCGAAGCAGAGGTGTAAGAAATGGCTCTCGAAGTTAACGGAGCGCGTGGCGAAGTCCTCATCAATGTAGGCGGCGAGGAAGTGGTTATCGCCGCCACCATTGGCGGCCTTTCGATCCTTTCGACGCGCCTGGAATGCAAATCGCTTCACGATTTATACCTTCGCCTGTCGGGCGCGGAAATTGCTGCCACAAGCCTAGCAGTCACCGCATTGGCCGTTCGCGGAGATGCGGGCAAAGCCGTATCCAAGATGAAGTTGAAGCATCTCCCTGCAATTGCGGAAGGCATTGCAGAAGCACTGAAGCATCACTTCGATGATGACGATGAGGGAAACGGGGAAGCCGCCAAGACGGGGGAGTAGAAGCCTTCCCTTGGCGGCAGTGGCAATCTATTGCCTACGGTGCGCTCAGATGGACGCCGGAAACATTCTGGCGTTCCACCCTTACCGAACTCGTCATAGCGATTGACGGGTACTGCGAGGCGAAGGGCATCAAGAAGGAAACAGGGCCGACAAAAGCCCAGATGAATGAGCTTTTGGCCAAGTATGGGTAGCGCCCTGCGGGGCGCTTTTCTTATTCGCAACCTGAATTGGCTAGATAAACTTTTCGGCGGTCAACGATGTACCGAAACGGTTTGAACCCGACATATCCACCGAACTGATTTTTCGTGTTCACCTCACCACAGAACGAACCTTCGTGCTCTTCAGATGGACGAATGCGCCTAATTTGAGTGGAAACCGGATCGGTAAACTGATCGGCAACATCTGAAGCGATCTGTTCAGCCAATTTTGCATCAACATCCTTAGGTTCATCGACAATCACCTGCGCCGAAGCGGAGGCGGTCATCAAAAAGATGACTGCTATCGTTCTGTGCATTTCAATTTTCTCCCAACCCGTCCTTCGTGGCGGGTTTTCTTATAGGGCAAGACAACGATGGCTGGCAATCAGGACGATATTGTCATTGGCGTATCCCTTGATACGAAGACGATCAAGACTGGCGTCAACCGCGTTGTGGGCGATATCGACTACATCACTCAGGCCGCATCCCGAAGCTTTGACGCTTTGGGGAAGAAAATCGACAAGGCAATCCCGACCTCGGTTCAAACCCGTATTCAGAACATGGTCGGGATCGGTACGAAATCAGCCAAAGAATGGACCGGAGCGCTTGCGCAGCAGGGCGCGGAGCTTGATCGCCTTCGGACGAAGTACAATCCGGTTTTCGCTGCCGTGAAGCAGTATCAAGCGACGGTTATTGATATTCAGCAGGCGCATCGCCTCGGTGCTATCTCGACCCAGGAAATGACGGCGGCCATTCAGCGCGAGCGTAAAGCCACACTGGATAGCATTACCGCGATCAAGCAGCGGAATGGCGCTATTGCGTCGATGCGGTCTGCCAGCAATGGGCCGAGCCGTTATAACACTGCAAACATCGCTGCGCAGTTTCAGGATATCGCCGTCACGTCCGCTATGGGTATGTCGCCTATCCAGATCGCCTTGCAACAGGGAACCCAGCTTTCCGCCGTGTTCAATGAGATGGGGAAAGGGCGGGACGTTATTAAAGGCATCGGCGCTGCCTTCATGTCGATTGTAAGCCCTGTTTCATTGGCGACAATCGGTATTATTGCTGGTGGAACCGCGCTAGCTCAGTACATCATGTCCTTGAAGTCTGATCTCCCGACTGTGGATGAAGCACTAAAACGACATGCCGACATAGTGCAGGAGATAGGGAGGCGCTGGCCTGGGGCGACCGAGGGCATGGAGCGTTACATGCAGCAAAGTACTGCTGTAATGGAGAAAAACGCTCGTGAAAATCTGAAGGTATTCCAAAAGGCGTCAAAAGAGGCGCAGGAGGCATTCAGCACCGCTGTAAGCCTTAGCACGTCGATCACAGGTGGCGCGCCTACCCGGCTAGTCGATCAGCGTTTCAAGCCGTTTGAGGATGCGATCAATCGCTTGCGGGATAGCGTGAAATCAGGCCGCCCGGATTTTGATGCGTTTTATCGCCAGATAAACGAGATCGTTGCTACCGACCCGAAAAACCTTCAGGAGATAGGCGACAAGACCATTACGCTTGCTGAAGCGATGCAGGATGCCGATCAAAAGGTCAGGGCGGCCAAAGCGTCTATCGGCCTGATTGGGGCAGCCGCCGCCGCGCAAGTTCAGCAGATTAGCCAATTCACCGCCGCGATAAGGGAGCTTGCCGGTATTGGCCTGCCTCAATTGGATGAAAGAGGTCTGGCCGAACAGCAGTATAATATCGCCAAGAACCGGGCGACGGATAGAGAAGGGCGCGACGATGCCTACCGGGCGTATCAAGCTGCACTTGAACGCATCTACGATCAGGAGCGTCTTTCACGTCTACCTACTCCGGGCGAAAAGCCCAACCTTGAGAGCATTGCTCTTCCTAAGGAGAAAAAGTCATCCTCAGAGCGGCAGGCCCAACGTGACGCCAACGCCTACCGCGATCTGGTCAAGTCCGCTCAGGACCGTATCGACCAGCTTAAGCTTGAAGAGCAGTTAGTAGGCAAGACTGGCGTAGCAGCCGAGACCATGCGCATGAAGCTGGAGCTTCTTCAGCGGGCGCAGGACAAGGGGCGCAATGTCAGTGCTGCCCAACGGGCGGAAATCGAGAAACTCGCAGAGGCATATGGGAAAGCTGCTGAAAAAGTCGCGGCTATGTCGTTGGCCGAGGAGCTTCAGTTTGAACGCGCCCAGATGTTCCGCAGCCCGACAGAGCAGCGGGTTTACGGACAGTTGCGGAGCGCAGGGATAAATCCCGATAGCGATTACGGAAAAATGCTTGCGGGCCAAATCCGCCTTAATGAAAAGCTGGCGGAAGCAAAAGACCTTACGCTAGATTTCGCACAAGGCTTCACGCAAGACCTCATGAACGGCGTTTCTGCGATGGACGCCCTCGCTAATGCGGCTGGACGTCTTGCCGACAAGCTGATTGATATGGCACTCAACCAAGCCATTAATTCGCTGTTCCAAAACTTGGCCGGTGGGCTTGGTGGCTCCCCATTCGCGAATAGCGGTCAAGTGGCGAATGCCTTTGCCAGTGGCATAGGTGGGCTATGGGCAGACGGTGGGTACACAGGGCAGGGCGGCAAGTACGACCCGGCAGGCATAGTCCATAAGGGCGAGTATGTGGTTCCGAAGAACATCGTGGACCGTATCGGTGTGCCAAACATCCAGAGGATGTTTAGCGGCTATGCGGGTGGCGGCCTTGTCGGCGGCCCTCGTGTACCATCCATCCCCTCTGCTGCAAACGAGAATGGCAACGGCGGGATGCGCGTTGATGTAGGCGTCAGCGTCGATAATGACGGCAACCTTCAGGCTTACGTGAAGAACATCTCACAGCAAACAACGAAGCGAGGGATCAAGGCTTACGACAAGACCGGGCCTATTCGCCTGAGACGTGACAGCCAGAAAGCAAAGACCTGGGGAGTGGTATGAAGACCTTAATTAAGTCTCAGCGAATTATCCTCGAAGGTGAGGGCGAAGAAGCTCATTTGCACATCTTCGCTAAGCCTGTTGATTGTGATCGAGAATTTGAACGGTTGAAGAGAGCGCAGAAAAGAGATCAGACATGATCGATCTTGTTTCGACGGTTCGTTTCCAGCCGTCCTATCCCCAGCTTATCAGCCCGGTCAGCATGTCCAAATACGGCAACCGGGCTATTTCGTTCGTGGAATATGCCGATCCTTTTCGGACAATCGACATGGAAACCATACCAATGAGAGCTTCTGAGGCCGTTGCGCTTCAGGCTTTCATTGCATCAGCCCGTGGCGGGATAGAAACCATTGTCTATCGCCCAACGCACATCTGCATTCCTCAAGCCTATTGGGGCAATCCCGACGATCCACATATCACCGGTACCGCTTCACGTGGCACGGTGACGAACGGCTATCAGGTGCAGCTTACGAACGTCGTTCCCGGCCTGATACTGATGGCGGGTGATCTGATTTCATTCACGAGCGGCACCTATCGGCAGATGGCGCAAGTCACGGTTGGCGCAACGGCAGCAAGCACACATTTGACCGTTACGGTCGATCAGCCGATTGCCTCCTATATCGCGGCGGGTGCTGTTGTCAGGTTCAAGAAACCCGAACTGAATACCCGCCTTGTGCCGGGATCATTCCAGATGAGTAGGGGGCCGTTTCCGACTGCAACCTTCCAGTTGACGGAGGTTCCGCGCTAATGGCTTTCCCTACGCGATTGCAACAGTGCCTTACCGAAGGACGGATCATCGTCCGATCTATGGGTGATTTCATGTTCGGGACAGGTGCGTGGTATATGTGGAACGGCATGTCTGAACTGGTATGGAACGGGAATACCTATATTCCAAACCAGCTCATTTCGATTGAAGAGCCTGACTACCAGATGGGTTCGGACGCCGTTCCTTTCGTCATTACCATGCCGTCAGCGGCTGATTTCGGCGTGACGCCTGACAAGCTGGCCCAGATAGAAAGCTTGGATTACAAAAACCGCCTAGTGATCCTATACGACGCATATTTCGATCCCGATACGCGGGAACTTCTGCATGTCGAACCGATGCGGCGTGGGTTGATCGACACAATTGATCACGTCTTCGACGGCGACGGCTTCATGCTTCAGGCGAATGTCATTTCGCTTGCGCAGGAAAACCACCGTGACGGCTACCGAACAGCATCCCATGAAGATCAGCAACTGATCTCTCCCGGCGATAGGTTTTTCGAGTACGCCTCCACCGTCAAACGCGAAAACTTCCACATAACGGCACCGTAAATCATGAGACATCCAGAATGGGAAAAACGCCTCGTAGCAGTTACGGAGGCGCACCTAAACACGCCTATGGTTTGGGGGAAGTCTGATTGCGTACTGCTGGCCGCTGACGTGGTGGAGGCCGTTCGCGGCGATGATCCCGCGTCGGATATCCGAGGCAAGTACAAGAGCAATGCCGGTGCTTATCGCCTGATAAAACAGCGCGGCTTCAATACCGTGTCCGATGTTTTGTCCAGCCAATTTGAGGAAATCCCCGCAGCCATGGCGCAACGGGGCGATTTGGGCGTCTACGAGAACACCGCTGGGTACTTCTGCGAGTATGGGTTCGCCGTGAAAAGCGAAGACGGCTTGCGTTTCCTCCCGCGCACGATGGCTGAGAAGGCTTTCAAGGTTTCCTGATGAAATATTTGCTGGTTATCCTGTTTGCGCTGCTGGCAACGCCTGCGGCGGCGGACCCTATTACTCTTGTGGTCGGCGCTCTCAGCAGTGCAGGATCGTGGCTGTTCGGCGGGACTGTACTCGCGAATATCGTCTTAGGCGGCTTGGCCGCTGCGGCGAAGTACGTTCTGGGGTCGATATTCCAGCAAAAGCCGAAATCGCAGGCGTCAAAGACCGAGACGCAATATGGCGAAAACCTTGTCCGCGAAGTTGGCTTTGGCACGTTCGGAACGATGGGCCATCACGTTTACCGTAATGCCTTCGGCAAGGGCAACCGGATGGTGCAGGACGTCTATAAACTGTCGGATTTCCGCTGCCTTGAATTGCTCCGCGTGTCGATGGACGGCGAATGGAAGAACCTATCGCCGAACGAGGAAACCAAGTATGGCGACACGTGGGGCCGCAAGGTTCTCGGCGTGCATGAAGGCGGCGAAGTCTGGGTACGTTTTCATGCTGGCACGATGGATCAGGCGGCAGACCCGCAACTGATCGCTCATGCAAATCCGGCTGGACGCTGGACGCCTGCGCATCGTGGTGCTGGCTGTTGCTATGTCGTCGTCACTTCCCGCATGGAGGCAGACAATCTCACTGCACCACCTAGCCTGATGTTCGAGGTAAAGGGCGCGCCTGCCTACGATCCCCGCAAGGATACAACAGTCGGCGGGTCTGGCTCGCATCGTTGGTCTGATCAGAACACATGGGAATATACCGACAATCCAGCCGTCATAATGTACAACCTGGAAAGGGGCATCTACAACGGCACGGAAAGGATCGTCGGTCGCGGAGTAGCTGCGAGCCGTCTCCCGCTGTCGGAATGGTTCACCGCGATGAATATTTGCGATGAGACCATGCCGGACGGCAGTAAACGATACACTGCCGCTTTGATCGCTTCTTCTGGTGATGGAGTTACTCACGACAGCAATATGACACCTCTGCGAGAGGCATGTGCAGGATCGTGGATCGAAGGTGTAACCGGCGAGTATCCGATTGTTGGCGCTAATCAGGCCGTTGTTTTCACAATCACAGATGACGACATCAATTGGGAAAAACCGTTTACGCTGTCGCTGACGCGGCCCCGTGCCGAGTTGGTGAATACAGTTGCCGGTAGCTATGTCAGCCCCGATGCCTTCTATGAGACCGTTCCACTGGCAACGCGTATTGATGAAATCGCCTTGGCACAGGACCGCGAACGCTTGGCATCGAAAGTTGATTACACCGCTGTTGTAGATCATCGCGTTGGTGACCGGCTGGCAGATATTGCGATCCGGGCATCTCGTTATCAGGCGAACGGCCAGTTCACCATTCACCCGAAGTTTCTCGAACTGAAAGTAGGCTCGTGGGGTGTGTTCCAGTCGGAGCGCTATAACTTCACCAAGACGTTCCAAATCCAGTCGAAGGGCCTTGGACCGCTTGGTGAGGATGGCACTCGCGACGTAACTATTTCCGTGCAGGAAGTCGGAAACGGCATCTTTGATCCGACGGCATATGAAACCAACCCGCCTGTACCGATCCCGGTTGGCCCTCCCGACTATTTGGGCGAGGTGCAAGGTTTTTTCGCCATCCCGAACAAGGTCGTAGGCGATGACGGCGACGAACACCCCGGCATTCGCTTGCTGTGGGATGCGATTGACGACGTGACGGTTGCGGGTGTCGAGATACAGTACTGGCCTGATAATGACCCGACACAGGTCTTCAACGACTATGTGACCAAGGATGTTACCGTCTTCCAGATCGTGAACGGCCTGACCAGTCTGACAGAATGGTGGGTGCGCACACGCCTTCGGGTAGCTTCTGGGACGCGCCCTGTCGCTTGGGCGGCTGCGGTCATGGTGACCACACTGAATGCTCGCGGTGACGACAGTCCGGTCGATTATGGCCGTCTGAATGATGATCTAACCGGCCTCATCAACTGGATGACCGATGACCGGCGCGAGATTATTCGGCAAGCGCAGGAAAACGCCACCAAGACCGCTGACGGCATGCTGGCCGGTTATGCCGATAGCCGGTCATTGCGGCGGGAGCTTGCCAGCACCTACGGCAAAGCGAAAGCCTCGTGGTCTGAAGATATCTATGTGGCTACCGGGCCAAACAGCGCGATCGTGCAGCAGTTGACGCAACTCAACGCTGAGCTTGACGAAAAGGCTGACGCCAGCGTGGTGACGCTTCTGTCTACGCGAGTGGATAATGTCGAGGGTCAATACTCTGCCGTCGCAGATGCAATCACTGATGTGAACGCCTCGGTAGATGGCACTGTGGCAAACTCCGGCTGGCGTATGACATCGACGGTTGGTGCGGGCGGCACATCGGCCAGAATATCGGCCTATGCTCGCATCAATACCGGTGACACTTGGAAGCAGGCCGGTTGGTTTATCAACGTCACCCCGACGGGAAGCCAGTTCGTCGTCGTGTCGAACCAGTTTGCGATTGCCGATCCGAACAATGATGGAAGCTTCACCTATCCGTTCGTCGTGCAGAACGGGCAGGTCTACATTCAGAACGCCCGTCTCGGCACCCTGTATTTCGACGTGCTTCAGTCCAACAACGGCAAGATGATCATGCGCGGTTATGACAACTTAGCCGATCTGCGGATATTCACATGACCCAGACATTCATTGGCTACAAACCGGGGATCGGCCCGGTTCTGAAGTGTATGAAATATGACACTGACGATCCGCTAACACTGGCAAACACGGCGTATGACAGGTTCTTCTTCAATTCGGAGACGCAGAACCTGTCATATGTCTTTACGACAAACGCCTTTTATTATCGAGCTGCCGAAATATCCGCGCTACCGACTTCATTCAATATTTCGAATAATCTGGGTAACACGGTTATTACTGGCCGCTATGGTGAAGCGTCGACGTTTTATAACGTCACGACATACTACAAGATCGCAAGTGCCTATCCGAGTATAGGTTATGTTCCGCTGTCTGAATTCAGAATGGTTAATCTTTTGAATAACCGTGTTGAGTGCGGAAGCTTCTATAATAAGGTCTATGTAGCCGAAGGCGGCCATAGAATTGTTGATGCGCAACAATTCTATACAATCATGGGACGGTGCACAGGGTATATTTCTAACGAAACGACGATGCCGACTGTTTATGCAGGTCAGATTTCTAATACTGACAGCGGTCGTGTTGGCATCGGTGAATGGTTTGTTTGGGAAAGAAAGAACGTCTACAAGGACAATCGTGATCCCAATGCTTTCTTTCCTAACGTTTGGGACTTGCCAGCAGATAACAGCCCGATGCGTTCATATGGCTACGTCGCGGGTTTAGAGGGTTTTCGAGCAAATAGCAGCGAATTTATTCTGGCGCGTCCTGGCTTTGACGTGAATACCACTAATGAGTTTGGTACGATCATAAGCAGCCGCAACCGTTCCCCGGCGCTGTGCGTCATGAATGGAGTTCGTAATTCCATTCCTGTGAATGGCTCTGTCACCATATCGGCACCTCCCGGTGTAATCCTATCGCAGCGTGCTGTTGCCGATGTGATGTTTCGAGTTTCTGGGCAGACATGGTGCGTCCCAGGACTGCTATCCGATACGACTGAAGCCGGGAAATTTGTTGTCAGTTACGAAATATCAAACAACGCCGTTACCTTCTATAACTCTCATAAAGACGTCATCGATATCCGTTACGTGGTTTTCAACGTTGACGATTTCGGAACGTCAACGGGTGGCAATCAAGTGATGTTCCGCGGCAATGATGGGACGCGGGATTTCGTTCAAATCAAGAAGCCAGGTACTAGCGATCCAGCCAGCCGACCGAATGATATCCTGTTCGATAGTCGCTTCCCTCAATTTCAGATAATCGCTCAAGGGTATATCCCTGTCGGAGACTTCTCCAACAGCGCGACTTATGGCTCGAAAACCTATCGGCTGAACTTCAGCAACGCAGGTTTTGTACCGTTTCTTAAATACTCGATTGTGTTTCCAAATTGCGTGACCACGCCGATGCTACGATATGAGGTTGGCGTAGGTGCAGGTATGTCCAATATCGCTATGCGCGCTCATGTTTTCGATACGTACGTCGACTTCTTCTGTCAGCCTGACAGTGGGTGGTCTGACGCTTATGCGGATGGAAGCAGTTGGAAAACCGTAGACTATGGCACCCCGATACAGGGCGTCCGGTACTACATCTTCGGCATCGCCCAATAGCTGACTTTTCAGGAGTAAACCTATGGCTGTTCTGTCCGACTACACGTCGGGAACGATTTCGCTCGCCAATGGGTCAGTGACCGTTACCGGCACTGGGACACTGTTTGAAGTGACCCGCTTTGAGGAGGGCGACACTCTCCAAATCCAGAACCTGACGGCGGTCATCGCTAGTGTTGATAGTGATACCCAACTCACTCTTACTGAGCCGTGGACTGGCACGACCATTGTTGACGGCCCGTACCGTGCCCGACAGCTTGGCGATGGAAGTCGTGTATCTACACAAGCGGCAACAGTGATCGAACTGCTAGGTAACGGCGTGTTGACCAATCTGGCAGAACTAGGCGTCGAGGAAGGGAAAGCGCCTGTCGGCGGTCCAACGGGTGAGTATGAGCTTGTAGCCACGTCAACCTTCGGCATTCAAGACCCTAACGGCAGCCTTGGCAAGCTGGCGGCGTTGACGCTCGGTAATCGACAGATATTGCAGACTGATGGAGCGGGCGATCTGAAACAGGTTGCCTTGGCGGCGAATAAAGCGATTGCTACCGATGGCAATGGCGACATTTCACCTATTGACCTGGGCGCACTTGGTCGTGCTTTACTTGCGCTCGCCACCGGCACAAGTGCTCAATACGTACAGGGCGATGGAACCTTGCAGGCAAAGGCAGGGCTTCCTATCAGTACCGCGACACAGAATGCACTAGACGCAAAATTGGCGCTTGCGGGCGGAACGTTGACAGGGAATATCAATTTCCGCAGAGACGTTCCCATTACCCAATATCGGTCACCGAATGGCAATGTCGGATATGATCTGTATGGCAACATCTCAAATAGTGTCGATGGCGGTTTTGTAATCAGGCGTGTCCTGACAAATGCCGAGATATTGATTATAGGCGGCGTCACCATTGGTTCATATGATGTAAAAGTGACCGGGGCTATGCAGGTTACCGGAGTGCTCGCCAAGGGCAGCGGTACTTTCCTTATCGATCATCCAGTAGACCCGTACAACAGAAATCTCCGTCACGGCTTCGTTGAAGCGCCTCGTTATGATCTTATCTATCGTGGGACTGTGCCGCTCGTTAACGGTCGCGCCACGGTCGATATTGACGCCGCCAGCAAAATGACTTCCGGCACTTTCGCTGCTCTCACGACGAACGCTGTCGTTACCAGTCTGCAAAATCAGGACGGTTTTGCGCGTCTGAAGCCGGGACCGATCAGCGGCGGTTCGTTCGAAATCATTTGCGAGGATGAAGCCTGCACCGATGTTGTTTCGTGGGTCGTAATCGCAGAGCGCAACGATCCGTTCGTCAAGTCGGACCTTGATCCCAATACCGACAGCGATGGCCGTTTTGTGCCTGAATTCGAAAAGGAGGATGCGTGATGCCTGCAACAGAAAACGTCATAGATAGCGTTCGCGTCGGCAAAAAGGGATACCCGATGCATTATGCGGCTCTCGGTTTAGAACCGCCTATGAAGACAGTTCCTGTTGAAGGCGGCGAACCTCAAGCCAGTCATCCCGGCTTGACGCTGGCCGAATATGCCGCCGCCAAGCGATGGGAGCGTGAAGTCAGCGGAACCGTATGGAATGGCTGGCCGGTGCTGTCTGACCGTGAAAGCCAGAGCAAGATCATTGCTGAGGCTGTAGCAATCGAGAAGGGCGAACGTGTCGATGGTGACCCGTGGAAGTTTGCCGACGGCGAGTTTCGCCAACTGACGAATGAACAGATGGACGAACTTGCCGCAGCCGTTCGCCTTCATGTGCGAAAAAGCTACGGCATCGAGGCGCAAGTGCTGGCCGCAATCGAAGCCGGATCAATCACATCAGAAGCCCACATTGATGCGGCTTTCAACTCAGAACTTGTAGCCAATCCCTAACGTAGTGGCGTGTTGCTTGTATTTGGCCGACCATCCGTTGCCAATGTCATCTTTCCCCAGGTCGATGAAGCGATATTCAGCACGAGCAAACACGTGGTCGAAGATAGCCCAATCCGTTCCGACACCGATATTCCAGCCATTGCGCTCGAAAGAGTATGTGCTGTCATGATTGCCGAAAGCTGACGAACTTATGTTACCAGTCTCGTACCAAGCACGTGCGTATCCAGCGGTCACATATGGAAGAAGACGGCCAGCGGTATAACCGAGACGTCCATTAATCGAAACGGTAGCTCTGGAGCGCAGATCAAACCTGGATCGGCCTTCAGGATAAAATTCCCGTGTCCTGCTTTCCCCGGTTGCGTCTGAAAACGATGCCGAAACTTCCGGGCCGAAAACCCATGGGCCAGAAGTGAAGTTGTAGCCCACAAATCCGCCTCCGGTAAAACCTGATGACTTGCTACTCCAATAATCCACCGTGAACGGCCCGTCGTATTTCATATTCGACCATCTGGCCCCGACGCTTAACCCGCCGTAGATGCCTGACCAGTCGTAGTCTTCTGCAATAGCTGTATTTGCCCACGCGCTAGCGATCAGCGCGGCGAAAAGAATGCGCTTCATATCAAGTCTCCCCAAGCCTGTGAGCGGAGACTAATTCGAGAAAGTTAAATCTTCAACTGACAGTTAGCCGCCCACTGAGGCGGCTTTTTCTTTGCCGAAAGGGAAAACCAACGTTCCGGCTTTATGCGCCGGGATAGACCTTATGGTGATGATCGAGCCAAACGACATAGAAGCAGTCGTCAATCAGCAATCCAATAACACGACCGTCTTCATTCGCTGATATCGAGAACTGCCATGGCGTGTAGGCTTGGTACTGTTCGTTAAGATCAAAGCCATCCTTGCGAGACGTGCCATTCCAGTCAATCGGATGCGCTCTGATGGCGCTACTCCGGTTTGACGTGAATTCAGAAACCTTCCACGTGGACAGGTCCCTGAGACGGCTCATCAAAGCGCGGGTGTATCCATTCCGGAACACAGCCGGGCAGACCTCATCGTCTGAATGGTCGAATAGTTTGAACGAGAAGCGCATCAAATCTGCATCGGGCTTCTCTGCACGAATGCCACTATCCAGCGATTTTGTCAGGCGGGTTTTAGTTATCTTTGCCAAGGTTGCGATAGTATTCAGCGGTGGTCTTTTTGGAGATGTAATTATCGCAAGGCTCATCGTCCGGCAAATCGCCGCGAGCTTCAATCCAAGGAGTTTCCTTGTGGGTCATCCGTTCAAGAGCCACGGCTGTCTCGCTCCCGAAAATCTCAACGATTTCGTCTAGATGCGCTTTCAACTCGGGAGAAATCTCAGGTGTTTTTATCTCAGTGGTGATTGGCATCCACCGAAAATCTTTGAAGCGATGATACTGGCTGATAAGTACAGGACCGTGAACCCACGCCTTGAACTTCTCGCCAGTGATCTCACGATCATACAAAGCAAGGTGCCAAGCATCCGCGTAGAACATCATCTTCTGTAGTTTGAGCGGCGTGAGAATTTCTCCGCGCTCCCGCATCTCTGCAAGGAGATAGTCGGCCAACAGATCAGATGCGTTGTTAACCCCCGGTTCAAACATCGCAGTCTCCATCAACTGATCGGTGGGTAACACAAACCCCACGCATCGTAAATTCACATTTATCCACAGGTAATCCACAAAAGAGGAAATACAATGGCCAAGGGAACCTTTGCCAAAGCGATGCCGCATGTCTCAACACCAGACCTGTATTACGTGTATCGCCCGCTGCTCGATCTGATCGGGTTCACCGAAGGGACGGATAAGGGCGACGGTTATAATGAGACGCTTGGCTATGGCGGATACACCGGCGGCGATGTCGATCTGGTGAAAATGAGCCTGAAAGAGATTGATGATCTGCAAGGCAAGATGTTGGCGCACCCGAAGAACAAGCTGAATAGCTCGGCTCTCGGTCGGTATCAGATAGTCCGTACCACGCTTCGGACAATCAAGCGCACCCTGCAACTGTCGAACAATCTCCTGTTCAATGAGGCGTTGCAGGACCGATGCGCCTGTTACCTTCTCGGCGTTCGCGGGATCGACAAGTATCTGTCTGGCCGTCTGAAGGAAGACACGCTCATCAACAATCTGGCTCAGGAGTGGGCAAGCCTGCCTACGACGAAAGACGTTGGCTACTACGGCGGTCAGCGAGCGGCGGTTAAGTCGGCACGTGTCCGCGAGGTACTGGCAGAAGTCCGCAAGCGTCACGATCTGGCTCAGCCGAAAGAGATTGTTGCTGTGGAAGTGGACAAGCCAGTTGTCCCGCCGACCGTCGAAAAGGAAGTGAAGAAGAAGTTCAGCCTGGCTGGCTGGATTGGCTCAATCCTCTCCGGCGGCGGTATCGGTGCGCTCGGCCTTGCGGGCTTCGGCTGGCGTGAACTGCTCGTTATGGGCGGTCTTGCAATTGTCGTTCTACTCGGCGGTCTGGCGCTTCGTGGCTGGATCGTGAAGGCGATCAAAGACATCAAAGCTGAACTGGAAGCGTCATGATCTGGGCGCTCATTCCCTCATGGCTGAAATACTTGCTCGCTGCCCTTGTGGCGGCGTTTCTGCTTCTGGCGGGTGGGTATGTGGCCGGAAGGCTCTCAGGAACGGCCAGCACAGAAACCAAAATCGAAAGACAGAACAATGAAGCCACAGGCAAAGCGCTGGATGCTTCCCATTCTTATGATGAGTGCATTGACGCTGGCGGGGTGTGGACATTCAGGACCGGCAAATGTGAACGGCGTCCGTAATGTCCTCGGAACCGATCTGTTAGGCGCTCGTGGGGCAACCGAAGCGGATCAACGCAAGATCGACCGCACCATAGTGCGCGGTTGTGCAGGCGGCGTCTGGTCGAAAGACGAGTGCGCTATTCACGACAAGAAGTAATAGGGGCAGCTGGGCGGATGGAAGCAACGAACATGCCTGAAGAAAGCGATCTCCGGTCCCGTGTGGTCGGGCTTGAACATGCGACACAGTCGAACAATCAGCGGTTGACCATCCTGGAGACATGGCAGCGCCAGAGAGACATCGACAGCGCTCGCCATGATGAAAAGTGGGTTGCCATGGAAGCCCGTATCGATACCCGGTTCAATGGGCTGGAAAGTGCGAACAAGAGCATCCAGTCAACGCTATCGCGGATCATGTGGATTGTGGTTAGTGGCATCCTCGGAGCGGCTGTGACATTCATCATCAGCGGCGGTCTGAAGGCGATCTAAGCCTCACTCATCCGGGTCCGTTCCAGTCTCGCCCTGATGAATTGCGATAGCTGCCTCGACCATGGCCGTTGCAGCATCGGTCCTGTCCCAGCCTGCGGCCTCGGCTGCGTCCAACGCTTCGACAAGCTTCCCTGCAAGCGCCTCGTGCAAGTCCATATCCCGATCCGGGTAGTCGCCTTCGTGCTTTGGCTTGATCATTGTTCGCTCCCTTTACGAAGAGAATAGCGCGGTTATTTGCGCCGTCCAGTCAGAGCGTCTTCGCCTTCCTGCTTATGAGCGCGACAAAGCCAAAGCTGGCCGTTCGACAATTTATAGCCAAAGGTTCCCCATTCCTTGCAGCCTTTGGCGTCACACCAGTGTTCAAACAGCTTCCCGGCCTTTGCTACGTGTGCATTGTCGTTCTTATACCCGCTCATTTGTACCAGCTCTTTCTATCATTCCACGTATATGGTCGCTGAAACTCCAGCCGGTTGGTGTCACGAAGTTCTACAAACATCCTTTTCACAAGGCTTACGGCTTCTTCTTTGCTGTCGCACATGCCATAGGGAATGTCCTGAAAAGGGCTTCGAGAGCAAACCAAATTCCAGCGCCACGTTCCAGCGCTGGGGCCAAAATTGTTTCGCAGGATCCGGCAGAAGCTTCCCCAGTCCGTATAAGCAATGAAGTCACCGGGGCAAGTTTCACCCCCGACGACCGTTCGGCACCATTTAAGCTGCATCATTTCTCAGGCAGTCCGTAACTGATGAAGTTGCCCGCTTTGTTCCCGCACTTGCTGCAAACAAGCCGGGGCTCGATCTCTTCCAGCGTTACCCACTCTCCGAACCGGGCGGCCATAAGTGGCGCTGTCTTTTCCAGATAATGCCGACAACTCAAGCAGCTAAAGCGCACCACATTTCGCGGGCGCAGTTCTCGCAGTGGCGTTCGCATTTCACTTCACGAAGATTGTTGGTTTCCAGCCGCGTGCAAAGCCAATCGACATAGCCAGACTGGCATACTCGATTTCCTTGACGAGAAAATCCCGATCTTTCAGAAGTGCCTCAATCGCAGCCCGCACATCGCCCTTGTGGTAGGCGAGAACCAATTCAATTTCGTCTTCGTATTCATTTTCCTGCGCAACCGCATTCATTGTTCTGCTCCATTGAAGCAGACACACACGCCACCAAGCATGTCTGTGTGGTTATCGGGCCGCCTTCCGATGTTCTTATTCTGTTCACGGTCGGTTGGGAGAGTCAAATTGATTTTTCAGGGCCAGCTTTTAGACGACCCCAAAATTCCACAGGATGAGAAATCCGTGCAGAATCCGTGGAAAATGATAGAATCGGTGCGCAAGCTATTGTAAACACGCGCGCACCGAATCCCTTCACACGGGAGGGGTCACAGGTTCAATCCCTGTCACGCCCACCATTCACAGATATCCCATACTGATAAGGTCACTGAATCCGGCAATGATTGAATGTTGTGCCTCGTCATATGCTATCATAAGCGCATACCGACCGCAGACATGACCCGCCGTTTTCAAAGCATTATTCCGGCAAAAAAGAAGATGCTGAATCAGCAGTTCTAGGATAATGCTTCCCACAATTGAGAACTGTATGGACATAATCAGACAATGGAATGGATTCCTGTATTCTTCGTAGCGTTCAAGGTTATTGTGCTGGGCGTGGCCATGTTCTTCGCCATCAAGTGGCATTATGATGAAGACAAAAAGAAGAAAAACAACGAAATAAGTGGGACGTGAGCGCCTATCGTATTGCACGCAGCTATAGAGCCCGTCGCAGTGAGAAATGGCTTTTGGGAAGATGTTTCAACACGAATAGTTGAGGCGCGCTGATCGGATACAATCAGATCGAGACGCGCTCTAATCGCAGCAACGAAAAGCCCACCAAAGGGGGCAGCGGCGCTGATCCTTCATCGCGCTACTTCACCGGCTTTATCTGTGTCTCGATAGTGATGCGCTCACGCTAAGTCCCGTTGACGACCAATATCAGTTCCAGAACAGGTAACGGTCCTGCCAGACTACTCGGCACTGAGTTTCTATTTCTGCCGTGGATCGATGCGGAAATTCATCGTGTAGACGTTTGGCAATCGGATTTAGCGAAAGGGGCTTGGGCATAATCAATTCGGCCCGGTCGGCCTGGGCGCTGATAGCATTCAGCAACAAGACGTCTTCTGATCTCATCATGGAGAGTGTCCTTATGGTATTGGGCATAAGCCAGTATCAAAAAAAGCAGAGCTAGAGGGGCGGTTAAAACGGAGTTGTTGGAAACGCTCGATCTTTTCGCTTTTTAGCGTGTCTGCACAAAAAGCCGGGTCCCGTTTTGGGGGGCATGCTCAGGAAATGTTCGCAAAGGGATTGCCTGAAGGTCTGATAGCAAACCGCGCATATCAGCGAACCCAGTTTGAACCTGATCATGGCAATTCAATACGCCCAAAGGCAAATGAAAACATTTTGAAGCGAAGTGATGGAATGCGTTTCACAGTGGCATAATATGCCGATTGGACGCACGTATTGCGGCTTGGCGTGTTCGCCGACATTGGGAAAAAAGCGAAGAGGAGCATCCCAGTTGCCACCCTCTCTGCAACTACGGAAGCGAACGAAATACATGGTAATCAACTGAAGAAGATCGAGTTTCTATTGGTTTTGACTGTTGCGCCCGCTGTCCCAGTCGCAAATTTCAGGACCGTTCATATCTCCAAAGCAGGATGCACGCGGCAATCACCACTGCAGATGTCAACACGCCCATGACGATAGATAATAGAACCATTTTAATACCCCTGCTGCCTTCGTTATCTTTATGAAGCGGGAGAATGACCGAGGAAAATCACTTCGTCAGTTCCACAATGACGAATCAACATTCCATGCATTTGAATTGACTATTCGTTGAGGGCGCGCGGGTTGCCAGCGGCTGCTAAGCCTGCAAACCTTTTGTCATCCACGGCGTCAATCTGGATGTTTCAGCAAGTGTTGGAGTGGTCCCCGCACCGCTTGACGGTTCTACGCCACAATCCTTGGCCCGCAATGCCGACATTGCACTTTATGAAGCAAAGCGTAAAAGCCGCAACTGTTATAGTGTTTTCGGGTAAGCGGGAAAAATATATAATAAAAACATAATACTAGAGATATTTTCCATAAATTACATTAGCTGAAAAGCCCGGGCGGCGCGGTCCGGGCATTTGAGTTTTCAGGCTCAACATTCAGTCGAGGATGTAGCAGGCCTTAGCTTTGCCGCGCGCAGGATCGCCGAATGAGCTGTTGTCACATGGGACGCCATTACGGAAAACGTCTTCCGTGTATCGGCCATTTGCGCCGTAGCGGACACGCTTGCGACCGTAGAAATCGCAGAATTCACCTTCCCTCGCGCAACGGGTCCAGTCGCGGTCACGATCGGGACGACCGGGGCGATCGGGTCTGTCCCAGCGATCCTGGACGACGAAAGAGCAGCTTTTCTTTTTGCCAGGTGCAGGGTCACCGAAGACACGGTTGGAGCATCTGACCTGTGGGCGGTCGATAAAGCGCGACGTGTTTCGTCCGCCGGTGCCATAGACCACTTCCGCCGGGTAGGGCAGCTGGCAGATGCCATTCTCACTTGCGCAGCGTTGCAACTGGGCTGCGGACGCTTGTGTGACAAGCGGTGAAAAGACGGCCACCAAGCCGCCAACGCAAAGCGAAGCAACAGTAGTCTTGAGTGCAGGTATCATGATGGTCCCTCCGATATAGGTGAAATATGCTTTAGTTCTGGTATCTTGAACAGAGGATGAATGTGCCACACCCAATGGGAATTTTGCGTGGTGGTTAAAAATCCAAGGAGACAGAGTCGACAAACATTTCCCGCTCTGGTTTGGTTGTGGCAGGAATGAGGATAGGAAATGCGTCATCTACCTTTCAGTTTCAAATCGATTGTCGTTGTTCTGGCGGCCATGATTGCTGCCGGGTTGTATGTTGGCCACAAGACCAAGCAAGTGCGACAAACCTCGCTTGTTCAGCATATTGTACCCTCAGAGGCCGGAATATAATCCAGCGGCCATTCCTGAACCGCTTTATCTCCCGCAGTTTTCATGAAATGAGAGTGAAACACTCACGTTCACTTATCGGAAGGCTGCACCCATGCACGGCGAATACAAAGTCCACGGCGGAAAACTTGTCGTTGTCGATCTGGATGTTCGTGAAGGGCGTTTGATTGATGTGCAGGTGGCGGGGGACTTTTTCCTGGAGCCGGACGACGCGCTGGAGGACATCTGTAATGCTGTCGAAGGCCTCTCTGCAGACGCCTCGTCGGAGCAGATTGCTGACGCGGTGAGGGCAGGGCTGCGACCCGATGCCATGATGCTCGGTTTCAGCCCGGAAGCGGTTGCGATTGCCGTTCGACGCGCGCTGGGCGTTGCCCGCACATGGCGGGATTTTGAATGGCAGATTGTTGAAATGCCTGCTGTTTCGCCCGCTATGCATCTCGCGCTCGACGAGGTTCTGGCACAGGAAGTTGCAACGGGACGCCGCGCGCCGACTTTGCGCTTCTGGGAATGGGAACGCCCGGCGATCATCATCGGCGCGTTTCAGTCCCTGCGCAATGAAGTGGATATGGAAGCAACGCGGGAATTCGGCGTCGAGACTGTCCGACGTGTTACCGGCGGCGGAGCCATGTTTGTGGAGCCAGGCAGCACTATAACCTATTCGCTCTATGCGCCCGGAGAACTTGTCCGTGACATGAGCTTTGCTGATTCCTACGCATTTCTTGACGACTGGGTGCTGAAAGCACTCAATTCGCTTGGCATCGACGCCTTCTACAAGCCACTCAACGATATTTCGAGCTCCAAGGGCAAGATCGGCGGCGCAGCGCAAAAGCGCTTTTCCAAGGGAACAGTCCTTCACCACGTCACCATGGCCTATGACATGGATGCGGAAAAAATGGTGAAAGTCCTGCGAATCGGGCGCGAGAAGCTGAGCGACAAAGGAACGGCAAGTGCCGTCAAGCGTGTCGATCCTGTCCGCAGCCAAACGGGGCTGCCGCGCGAGGAAGTTATCAAGCGCATGAAGGATACCTTTGTATCACTGAATGGCGGTGTGAGCAGCAAGATCACCTCCGAAGAATATGCTGCGGCGGAAAAGCTGGTAGTCGAGAAATTCTCTACCGAGCAATGGTTGCGCAACATTCCGTAAGCGATCTGTCCGCTCTTCAATCCTGAAGCGGGGTGACTCGCCCGTGCCGTCGTGGCATAGGGTGGCCGCAACGCGACCGCTTTAGCTTCACTCCATCCAAAAAGTCCTCCCGTTCCATGATCCGCATCGACAATATCAGCAAGTCCAACAGCCATCGCATTCTCTTCATCGAGGCTTCCGCAGCTTTGAACCGCGGCGAAAAGATCGGCCTTGTGGGCCCCAATGGCGCGGGCAAGACAACCCTGTTTCGCATGATTACCGGCGATGAACAGCCCGATGAGGGGCAGATCTCCGTCGAAAAGGGGATGACGGTTGGCTATTTCGACCAAAACGTCGGCGAAATGGGCGGTCGTTCCGCTGTTGCGGAAGTGATGGAGGGGGCGGGCCCTGTCAGCGTGGTTGCGGCAGAACTCCGTGAACTGGAAGCGGCTATGGTCGATCCGGATCGTATGGACGAGATGGATGCGATCATCGAGCGCTACGGTGAAGTGCAGGCGCGCTATGAGGAGCTGGATGGCTATGGCTTGGATGGCCGCGCGCGCGAGGTTCTGGCGGGCCTCAGCTTCACGCAGGAAATGATGGACGGTGATGTCGGCAAGCTTTCCGGCGGTTGGAAAATGCGTGTTGCGCTGGCGCGTATTCTGCTGATGCGCCCTGATGTGATGCTTCTCGATGAACCGAGCAACCACCTTGATCTTGAAAGCCTCATCTGGCTGGAAGCATTCCTCAAAAACTATGATGGCGCGCTGCTGATGACTTCGCATGACCGCGAGTTCATGAACCGCATCGTGACCAAGATTATAGAAATCGACGGAGGCTCGCTCACGACCTACTCCGGTGATTATGCCTTCTATGAGGGCCAACGTGCGCTGAATGAAAAGCAGCAACAGGCCCAGTTTGAACGTCAGCAGGCCATGCTCGCCAAGGAAATCAAGTTTATCGAACGTTTCAAGGCCCGCGCTTCCCATGCTTCGCAGGTACAAAGTCGCGTAAAGAAGCTGGAAAAAATCGACCGCGTAGAGCCGCCGCGCCGACGCCAGACTGTCGCCTTCGACTTTGCTCCGGCACCGCGTTCTGGTGAGGATGTCGTGAGCCTGAAAGGCGTACACAAAGCCTATGGAAGTCGCACCATCTACGAGGGTTTTGACTTCATGGTTCGTCGCCGTGAACGCTGGTGTATCATGGGCATCAACGGCGCAGGAAAATCAACGTTGCTGAAACTGGTCGCAGGCGCTGCCGAGCCGGACAAAGGCAATGTCAATGTAGGCGCAAGCGTCAAGCTCGGCTATTTCGCGCAGCATGCGATGGACGTGCTCGACGGCGATGCAACGATACTGGAATGGCTGGAAGAGCGCTTTCCAAAAGCAGGGCAAGCACCGCTTCGCGCACTCGCTGGCTGCTTCGGATTTTCCGGTGACGATATCGAGAAAAAATGCCGCGTGCTTTCGGGCGGTGAGAAGGCGCGTCTTGTCATGGCGGCGATGCTGTTTGATCCGCCGAATTTCCTTGTTCTGGATGAACCGACCAACCACCTTGATCTCGACACAAAGGAAATGCTGATCAAGGCGCTTGCTGCCTATGAAGGCACAATGCTGTTTGTATCGCACGACCGCCGTTTTCTCGGTGCCTTGTCGAACCGCGTTCTGGAGTTGACGCCAGATGGCATTCATCAATATGGCGGTGGCTATACGGAATATGTGGAGCGCACGGGGCAGGAGGCCCCGGGATTGCGTTCGTAGCGCATGATTTCCGACAAAATTTGCGTCGCTTAGTAAAAATAAGCCATTGATGCACATGCGCGGTTCAGTTAGAAACGCGCATGAAAAGGCTTCGAGCCTGCCAGCAATGCACCCGTAGCTCAGCTGGATAGAGTGCTGCCCTCCGAAGGCAGAGGTCACAGGTTCGAATCCTGTCGGGTGCGCCATAAAAATCAAGTACTTAACGATATTAGGAATTTGGCCTAGGTAGCAAATAGGTAGCGCCGTAGCGGGTTTCGTCCGGGCTTTGCGGGCGAGTTCGCTTAGTCACGATCCGACTCAAAGCATTACAATTGGGGAGTCGGAAGCTGCGTTTGCGGCGCAAGGGCCTTCAAGCGTCTAGCCACGCCTGAGTCCTGTATGGTTGTACGCATGATGCGTAGAGCCATACCAACCTGAAGGCGGCATAGCCGTCCGAGTCTCGTATGGTCAACCGCATCATGCGGTAAGCCATATCAAACCTGCCCCACTTTCATTGCGGACGAGTCTCTTTAGCGTTCGTTGTTGCTTCAGTCATGTATGGCTTATCACATCATGTGATGGACCATACCAACCTTTACCCACGCTCATTTCTGATAAACCTTTAACGTTTGTTCTCGCGACAGGCCTGTATAGCCACCTTCCATTCGAAAGCGACCATACGAACCTGCCCCACTTTCTATTCGGACCAGTCTTTCCAACATTTGTCGTCTCGGGAGTCTTTGGGCCATACAATAACAAAATGTTAGCAGCCATATAAAGCTGATCGCGCGCTTCCTTGACCAAAGAGTTATCCGGATGAGCACGCGGTTCGAATCTCTCGACCATACAATACGCCTCGCGAATGGACCATATGAACCTGAAGGCCATTGCCTTGACCAAAGAGTCATAAGGCAACTTTTGCCGGTCGAGCCTTTTGCGCACTTGCCGCCATCAACAGCTTCTCCCTTCCCAAGTATATCCAAATTATCCACCTCAAATTATAGGCTGAAATCAGCTTTAATTTGCTTGAAATTGCTTGTTTTTGATCCTGATTAACATTGTTGACTAAGTATTAATGACAAGTCATGGTGGTTGAATTCAAGTGATATTGAAGCAAAATGAGCCATACAGGTAGGTCTATGATGGAAAAGGAAACACTTTTACTAAGACGGGATGCTGCGACGGCACTAAGCGCCGCAGGATATCCCGTAAAGCCGACAACGTTGGCAAAACTGGCTTGCCGAGGTGGCGGGCCAAAGTTTCGGCGGTTTGGACGGACGCCGCTCTATCGATGGGCGGACCTTCTGGAATGGGCCGAGGCGAAATCCTCCCCAGTCGGCACAACCACCACCGAATGCGAAACCCTGCGCAGCGCCGCTGCCGCGTAACCCCACGGAGGCGAAAGCCATGAACTACATTTCAGACGACAAGATTGAAAGCGCCCGGTTGGAGGCGAAGCTCGGAAGCTTCCGGGCCGGTCCCGGCATTTCGGCCACGGATCACCTGAACGGCCAAACCGTGCCAGCGTACGATAAAGGCTCGGACACGGTGGCGTTGGGCATTAGCGAAAGTGCGGCGATGCACAAGCGGGACATGGAACGCCTAAAGGCTCGTGAAGCGGTGCAGGCCTCGGTCTTCGCCGCATTCCCGGACGCTCCAGCGGAGCTTCAGTCCATTATGTACAACTATCCCAAGGTCGAGGCGTGGCTTGCCGCGCTCGCGGAAAAGGAGCAGGCCCGATGAAATCCGAAGACTTTTATCACGCCGCCAGCGCCCGCCTCTTCACGTCGGAGCAACTGGACACCATAGCGTACCGCTATCAGCAGTCGGCGGCACTTTACCCAGAAGAGCACGAGCGGGTCGCCCGGTACATTCAGGACCACAAGCTGGTCGGACACCGGGAAGTGCTGGAGCACTATTTGCGTTCTAATCTGCCGATGAGCGACCACGCCCTGAACGTCATCAACGCCTTTGCCGACTCCACCGCCACGGGCGCATATGACCGAGGGGCCGAGCGAGGAGCGCCGACGCATGGGCTGGAGACCTACGGGGGCGTGGAGTCGGCAGCGAGCCGCCTCTTTACGAGCACCGTGAAGCCTGATGAGGGGGATAGGTGATGGCCGCGACCGCCGAAGAAATGCTCCGGGAACTGCGGTTTAGCCGGGGCGAGCCGGATGCTGTGGCGCGACAGGTCCTCCGCCATCTTGACGATACAAACTGGACCGAGGTGATGCGAGCGCTGGAAATGCTGGCTTCCGCAGGATGGACGGATGCCGAGGTCGCTTTCCGTGGGCTGGTGCTGGCGCGGGCTGAGGACTGGCTGGCGGAATGCAAGGCGTTGCCGTGGGTTGAGCGGCTTGTCGCGACAATGACCACGCTGCGGGTGCTGGGCGAGCCGACGCCGGATGTGTCGGATTTGGCGGCAAAGGCGGAAGAAGCCCTGCGGAAACGGCGAGCGAATTGAGGCTGCGCCCCTAGTCCGTGGGTGCGCGCCGGGGCCGAACCGATGAGTGCCGGATTGGTTCGGCCCCTTTACTTTTCTCAAGCGAGGTAGAAGCCCCGGAGGTGACGTGATGAATAATATTGTTTCACTGGATGAAGTTCGGGCGCGACGCAGTGGCTCGCAGCCGGTCGATGATGCATTCGCCCAAGCATGGATGCTGATTTTCGATGCGTTGGAATTGGTCGAGGACATACCAACGGCTCGCGCCCAGAGCGCGTACGACAAGCTCTATGAGGGACTGCGTATATTGTTGAGCCGCGAGAAAGGTGCGCGTCATGGGTGACGAAGGGAAGAGTGAAAAGCCGCTGCGGTTGGAGGATTTGGGGTTGGGCGAAATTCTTCCGCCTGCACCCGCGAAGCCGAGGGCGGTTGACGCGTTTGCTACGCAACTGACCCGGAAACAGACGCCGGGCGCGAAAAACGGTCCGGGTTTTATTCGCAGGGGCAATGCAGAGGATTACGAGCCGTCGCTCGCAAATGCGAAGATCGCGATCACTTCCCTCGGCGTTCGCCCGAAATATGATGTATTTCACGACCGTATAGAATTCGAGGGGTATGGGAAACCGAGCGGAGAGCCGTTTTCCGACACCGCGCTGAAGATGCGGAATGCCGTGGTGGAGCGGTTCGGGTTCGATCCGAGGCAGGGTTTCATCGAGGATGCAACTCGAGTTCTGGCACTGGAGAATTCGTTTGATCCGGTGCGAGAATATCTCGATGGGCTGACGTGGGATGGGACGCCGAGGCTAAATACTTGGCTTTCGGTATATCTCGGTGCAGAGGATGATGAACTGACAAGGGCGATTGGTCGCGCGGTTTTGATTGCCGGGGTGCGTCGTGTGCGGCGTCCGGGCTGCAAGTTTGACGCGATGCTCGTGCTGGAAGGGGATCAAGGGCTGGGGAAGTCTGCGGTAGTAAAGGTTCTGGCGGGAGGGGATGATAATTTCACCGACGCGCTGGATTTCCGCCAAAGCTACAAGGAGCATATGGAGATACTTGGGGGGAAATGGATTGTGGAAGCGCCGGAAATGAGCGGGCTAAGTCAAGCAGCCGTCCAGTATGCAAAGCAATTTATCTCCAAAACCCACGATCGGGGCCGTAAAGCCTATGGTAAGTCAACGGAAGAGGTGCCGCGCCGTTGTATCCTAATCGGTACGACGAATGATGCGACATATCTGAAAGACCCGACTGGAAACCGGAGGTTCTGGCCAGTGCGCGCCGGGAAAATTGACCTCCCCGCGTTGCGCAAAGTGCGTGACCAACTTTGGGCCGAGGCGGCGGCAGCGGAACCCGGCGAAGCTGATCCGGTAACTATCCCCGCGCATCTTTGGGCGGTTGCTGCCGAGCGGGCGAAGGCGCGAGTTGAAGCTGACCCGTGGGAAGATACGCTCGCTGCGCTCCTGCCGAGGTTCGCCAAGGTTGCCGAGGGCAAGCAGCGGATCACGACGCAGGCAATCTTCGGGCAAATCCTCATGAAGGATATGCGTGAGGTGGCGATGCGGGAGAATAAGCGGGTGGCGGCATGTATGCGCAGGCTGGGGTGGGATGGGCCGAAGCCGCTTTGGATCGGGGGGACGGCGGTAAAGGGATATGAAAAAGACAATTAAATCAATGTTTTAATAAATCCTAACCGTATAACCGCACGTTACCCGTTAGACCCATAGTTCTAAAAAGTCTATCGCAAAACACAATACCATTAATCAACTGAAGTTAGAGCGGTTAGGGGTTAGGATTGTGGTCTATATCATTGAAAATGTAGTGAATTTTACAAACCCCCGCGAAGGCCCCTAACCGGGTAGCGCACGAAATCGCCCTTGGCGTCAGCTTGGTATGGTTCAAAAAATAAGGCTGTTTGCGGTGCGAGCGCACCAGTCTGCCGAAAACGAAGTGCTCGCGCCGCCCAACTTCGCTCGAACAGAAAAAGAAAGGGTAAGGCCCGATGACAAAGGATAACGGCGAAGCCGGTGAAATCCTAAGCCCCGCGCTCGCCGCGCTGTTGCAAATCATGACCTCTACCGAGGTGGCAGAGGCCAAGTGCGTCGAGGCCGCGAAAGCGATTATTGAGTATGAAGCGCCGCAAGGGGTCTACGACCTCACCCACCGATATTTGCTCGGGGTGGCCGAAGATGAGGAACAATCAACGGATTTGCGGCTGGAGGCGTTGAAGCTGCTGCGGAAGGTGGAGGCGAGGCGAGTGGCGCCGCCCCCTGCGGCCTATCTTGTCGCGAATAAGGAGACCGCCGAGCGGCTAGGGCGAGCCAAGCAACGGCTGGCTCTCGTTGCCGAAGGCAAGTGGCCAACCAGTGAAGCGGGCTGGGCCGAGAGCGCCGATAACCCGGCCTTGGAAATGTCAACGGTGGGTCTTGCGGAGCGGCTTAAAGCGGCTCGTCGTTAAGCTCCCGGCTTAGCCGGTGCACCATGCCGAGGCTAACACCATGCTTGGCTGCGAGGGAGCGGAGCGAGGCCGGGGTCTCGCCGTGAAGGTCACAGAGGATCGCCGCCTCGGTTTCGGGACGTAGCCCCGGTTTACCCAGTTTTTTTCCTTTGGCGCGGGCGGTGGACAGGCCCGCCTTGAGGCGCTCGCTAATCATCGCCCGCTCAAATTCCGCGAACACGCACTTCTTCTGGAACATGGCCTTGCCTGCCGGGGTGATGGTGTCGATCCTCCGCGGGTGGAGGAATAGATCGACGCGGAGGGCGTGGAGGTCGGAAAGGAAGGCGACGAGGCCCTGTAGCGAGCGGCCTAGTCGATCCACACTCCACGCCATCACAACGTCGAAGCGGCGGCAACCTTGTGATTCTTACTAGAAATGGCGGGTAGCGTCTCACCCATGGGGCGATAAATTTTTGCTTCTCCTACGACTGCTCAATGAACTAATGTTTGAGTTATATTCAGAGGGAATCGAAGTGATTGTGGGTGGGCGAATATTTCAACATGAGAACGGTAGAACTGCCAGATGCTTCGTTGGCATCTTACCTCGCAATAATCGAAAGCCAGCCCGGTAGCTATCGGCATCTTTTTCGAGGACAAGGCAACTGTCAGTGGAGTTTGCTTCCTGCGCTTTATCGCGGAAAGCAACCCAATATCGGAGCTGAGACGCTTTCAAAGAGCTACGATCTATACGAACAACAGTGTATCGAACTGTTTTTTCGTGAAGGACTTCCCTATATTCCGCCGATAAGGCGTAGTTTCAGCAATGACCGTGTGATCGCACAGCATTTTGGAGTCCCGACTCGCCTGCTTGATTGGTCGCAGGATCCGCTAGTTGCGCTTTTCTTTGCGGTAGAACAGGCTGATGCGAACATAGATGTAGCCGTATATATGATTGCCCCCGACGCGCAGCACTTACCCGAAGAAGTGTTGAGTGTAGGGCCTTATAACGTGATAGCTATGCAACCACCTGCGATTGATCGACGTATTCCTGCGCAGAAGTCTATCTTTACATTTCATCCATACGGACCAAAGAACCTGCCGTTTGTGCCGCTTGATCAACGGACTGATATTGGAAATACTTTTACGACAGGTAGCCAATCAATTCGCGGATTTGTAAAAATAGTTATACTTGGGAAGTATGCTGTACGTTTACGATCCACACTGTTCGGTATGGGAATTGATCGCAGAAATCTTTTTCCAGGATTGGATGGCGTGGGACAGGATATAAATATACGCGCTCGGCACGGTCTGATTTTTTAACCTTCACAGCCGTGAATTGGGCGGCTCCTGTTTCGACAGGATCATCGGAACCGATCTAATATTTGTTCTCATGCGCGTCTTATCCAAAACCGTTTCACTCTTTTCGTAACACGCTCTGGACCTGCTAATCTTTGGTTGCTCACAGATGCCATCTTTCCGAATTGAATTCAATTTGCTAGAGAGCGCCTACGAGGTCTCCCCTCGCATACGCGCTGTAGTAACTGCGGCGTAAGAGCTAACGTCGAATATAGAATCGTTACGCCCCATGATGTAATGACGCAACGGGGGTGATTGGAAGGGGGACCTCGTGCACAATCCATTTTATATATTTGGCGGTCAATCGCGCGTTAGCCTTCCGCTTCCTCTCAGCAATCTAAACCAACTATTAGCATATTTGGAGATGTCTCCGGATGAGCTAAATAAAATTCGTTGGTTTCGTGGAAGAATGTATAGAAAATTCGATATTTCAAAGGGAAAAAGCAAAAAAAGAACGATTAATTCGCCGAATTACCGATTAAAAATGCTACAAAAGAAAATTTCTATACAGCTTGCGAAAATTTATAAACCGAGGAATTCCGTTCACGGATTCGTTTCACATCGATCCGTTAAGACGAATGCGCAATCACACATAAAGCAAAAGTATATTTTAAATATTGATATCAAGGATTTTTTTCCGTCGATAACGGAAAGTCGTGTGCGTGGTCTTTTGGAGGCAATCGGCCTTGATGAGAATGTAAGTGCAGCGATCACATGGATTTGCTGTAACGATGGCTGCCTTCCACAGGGAGCGCCAAGTAGTCCGTTGATATCTAATATGATATGTTTTCGCTTGGATAAAAATCTTCAAGCTTTTGCGAAGCGGACGAGATGTATATACACGAGATATGCTGACGATATAACTTTTTCAAGCCATCAGCCTTTAAGTCTTCTTTTTGCAGAATCTGTTCCAAGAGCAGGGCATTTTCCGGTAATCCAGCTTTCGGAAGGATTAAGAAACTTGTTTACTTCCAACGGATTCACGTTGAACGACAACAAAGCTCATTATGCGGACAAGCACTCACGAAGAACAGTTACTGGTATTCGGGTCAATGAAGTATTAAATATCGACAGAAAATTCATTCGGAATGTTAGAGCAGCTCTGTATAAGATTGAAACTATTGGTCTGAAGGATGCGCAGAAGGAGTTAATGTCAAGATTTTCTTCCAATGCGAGTATAGAAGATTATTTGCGCGGTAAGATTGCTTGGCTTGGCCACATTAAAGGAGTGTCTGATCCTATTTTTCGCGGGTTGGCTGCTCGATTCAATAGATCCTTCGCTAAGTCGGCGATAAAAATTCAACCAACGCAGGCAGAGATGAGGGATCGGGCTGTTTGGGTTATTGAACATTTTGATGGAGAAATGTGCCAAGGTAGCGCGTTCTTTTTAGAGTCAGTCGGTTTGGTTACTGCTGCACACTGTGTTGAAGGTTCAACTGAAATTGAATTATATCACCCTTCCAAACCCTCAAATAAATTTTCTGGAAAAATAAAGAGTATTTGCTCTCATAGGGACTTGGCTATTATTGAACACAATATACCGAGCGTTGAATACTTTGAACTACGAAGATCGCTCAAAGACGCCCAGATTGGTGAAGAACTGATTGCCGCAGGGTATCCTGGATTTGGTCCCGGCGATAAATTAAACATTCGTCCAGGTACGGTGAGTTCACGCCCTGTTAAGTCCGCTGTTAATTATATTGAAGTCACTCAGAAACTCGCACAAGGTATGTCGGGCGGTCCGTTGCTTGATACTGATAATAATGTTTCTGGTGTAATACATAAAGGCGGCGCATTGGAAAACAGAGATTTTGCTGTTCACATAGGGGAACTTTACTTGTGGCTAGGTATTTGAATTTATATTTGCAATTATGGAGTGACTATATTGAAACGCTTCCATTTAATTTTGGATTGTGCCGGAGAATAAGAAGTCGCTTTGAGATTCCTGTGAGATGATGAGTTTAACATTTTTCATTCTCATCTTGCCAGCGCGCGGACGGTCCGGTTTGCGGATTTTTGCAGAAGGGTTTCCAGTTTGGAGAACACTTTTTCTTTGAGATTGGAGCCTGAACTGTATTGGCAACATGAATATTAGCTTCATGCCGCTTACCATTGGTTTGATCCGCCGACGACAAGCGGCCCAAACAGCCCTGTGTTTCGCAGCATGGCAACAAGCGCCGTTGTCGTGATGACCTTGTGGTGAGCCATTCGCCGCCACTCGCTTTGATGCAGCGTCCATGTATGCATATACCCTACTGGTTGCAGTTCTGTTGTCATTTATGAAGTTTAATCGTGCCGAATAAGAAAGCGATACAATGACCTCTTGCTGATGTTTACGCCTTTTGCTGACCGGGCGTTACGCAGTTTGAACAAGGTGCATTCGCGATGCTAACCAACCAAGTCATACTTAGTAAGGCAAACTCCATTTTATGAGAATTGCGGTCGCCGTAAAGGGGCATTGTGAGCGACCTCCATCCGCAGGCAGTGTGATCAGGCTCGAACTAGTTATCACAGCCCCTTCGATTCATTCAGATGGGGAAATGCCCTACTAGGTCTATATCCTACAGAGTCTTTGAGGCCGATCCGTTCGAAATATTTTTATCTGAGCGTAGATATTCCCGCAAGATCCTAAACACACTCGCCCGCCCGATCCCCAGCTTCGTCGCGATGGCGTCCGCCGTCATTCCCCCGGCCTTCAACCGCAGTACATCTTCCGCTTTCGCCCGCGCAGTCGGCGCTCGCCCCTTGTATTTGCCCTCGGCTTTGGCCTTCGCGATCCCCTCGCGTTGCCGTTCCAGCATCAACTCCCGTTCAAACTCGGCAATCGACCCTAGCAAATTCAGCATCAACTTGCCGGTCGGTGTGGAGGTGTCGAGGTTCATCGATAGGATGCGGAGTGTCACCCCCTTCGTGCGAAGCGTCTCTGTGATCGCCACGAGGTCTGCGACGGATCGCGCGAGGCGGTCAAGCTTGGTGACGATAAGCGTGTCGCCCTCGCGTACGTAATCCAGCGCCCGTTCCAATTCCGGGCGCTTAGTAGCCACAGACGATAATTCCTCTTGGAAGATGCGTGAAGCCCCCGCAGCGGACAGGTCGCGCAGTTGTGCTTCAAGGCCAGCTTTCTGGTCGGTGGTTGATGTGCGGGCATAGCCAACGATTGCGGCGGTGGACATGGCGGACTCCGATAGTCTCACATAACTTACAGATACTGTGATACTGACGTATCAAAAAGTCAACTCCAATGTGTATGATACCATCAGTTGGCTTTACTCCGAGAATCGCTAGGGCTTGCCCTATTGATACTGCGCGGAGATACGGTGCTGTGAGGTTGAGCCATACGCATGGGGTTGGGCGACGCATGGCATGGCTAACCGTGGATAGAATGTATCGGGAAACGGGACGGAATGGTGCCGCCATCAAGCGCGGCAATGATTGCCGGTAGTTCTATCCATCGAATGAAATATCGCGCCATGCGGCGGATGCGGGGCGAAGATCGGTATGGTCCAGCATTGCCTCATCGAGTTTCATTGCTTATTGTGTTCTATTATGGGACTGGGTGGGACTGACATTTATTCGGCAGTCTGCATGGCCGTGCGGAAGGGGGAACTGGCGGAGCCGTTTCGCGCCCTTGACGTGCGACGGGTTGCACCCGGCTGGACCTATCCACGGTATTTCGAGTTCCTCGCTGACCATTGCACCGACAAGCAGCCGCCCGATGTTGCGCTATTCGTTCGCGTCGCCAAGGGACGCTATCGGCTCAACGACCAAAAAGCTGGGTAGGCCGAGGCCCTCCCGCCCCCTTTGCATTGCGCGAACGCAGGGGGTGGTTTCGCCGGATGGCACCCCCCGTCTGCCTGACCATGCCCCTCGCAAATTTTGTGTGAATTTTTCAGTCGTATGGTTCAGGGGCGAGCGCAAGCCTAACGCCTTGGTCTTCCAGATATTCGAGCACTGCGAAAAGCATAATTAGAACGCCCGACATTTCCAGCGTCTCTTCGATTGTTGAAACGACGAGGTAGGACGCATTGAAAAAGGTTTCGTCAGCCAAGAACGCTCCAATACCCTCGAAGACCAGAGCGCCGGTCACAAAAACCGCTCCTGCAAGGACGAACTGGCTTGCTGTGCGTCGGGGCAGTGCCATTAACCAGCGGACGTAAATAACTCCAACAACGATCACCACGAAAGCAGCTGGAATGATCCATGAGAAAAATGGATGGGCGGTGCCAGGGATGGCGTAATTATCCGCTCGCCATAAGCCATGCATGTCCGTTCCCTCGTCGAGCGACATATAGAAGAAGATCGCTGACAATCCCCACCACGCAGTCGAAGGAAGTGATTTGAGGCGCTGGACCCACGCGACCAATGCGAGAGCGCACGCAGTCGCAAATAGCTGAAGCACGGAAAACCAAGTCGGAACGTTCATTTCGCGGTTAAGGTCAAACATGTGGCCGACGCGATTGATCGGCTCCATCGCCGGGCCACAAGCTTTTGTGTACCAGCACACCATAACCACGGAGTGCAGAAGTACTAGTAAGGCGATTATTCCGGCAGAAATCCACGCAATCAGAGATGGACGAATACTGAAATAAAGGTATGTTTGTGCCTGTTTCATGGTGCCCCCCATAGGCAATTACCCATTCAAATTTATCGCAACGACAGGTTACGTTCAATGAAATGGCGGCTACCGCTGCTTGTTTCATCTCCTATCGTTAATTTCCGGTCGTGTTTTCATTTTCGACTATACCGCCATTCTTTTCACCGTTTCGTCCGCCACTGCATCAGCCGCCGCAACCAGCACTGCGTCAGCAAAGTGAACGTACCTCGCCGTGATCGTTGTGCTCTTGTGACCAAGCAGCGCGCCAATGGTCGGCTCACTGTAGCCAAGATCGGCGGCAAGGCTGGCGAAGCTGTGCCGAAGTGTGTGGAGGGTAATACCCGCTGGAAGCTTCAGCTTCTCCCAGTGCGTTTGCAGCGCCAAGGTTTCGCCTCGCGCTGGAATGAAAACCAAGCCGGAGGATTTCGCCGGGCCAAGCGCATCACAAGCTGCCTGTGAAAGTGGACGGATGCTGAAGCCCGTCTTTGTATCACCCAGTGTAGCCGTGCGGCGTTCAAGGTTCACTTCTTCCCAACGCAATAAGCTGGCCTCGCTGCGCCTCCATCCCGTAAGGGCGAGGAAGCGAATTGCTGCCAGCGCCGGGGGCCACATGTCGTCACGGGCCAACGCCTTGCCAAGCTCTTTGTATTCATCGTCATTGAGGCGGCGCATCTTGCGGGCGTCCGCTGGCCGCATCACGCCGTGGACTGGATTGTCCGGGCGCAGACCTAGCCGAACTGCGTATGTGAAGATGCCGCCAAGCAAGCCAACCGTTCGGCTCGCCGTGCCGGTCCCGCCCCGCACCACCGACTTGCCCCTCAGCTTCTTTGTCTTCTCGATCTTCGCAGTTTTTCCCTTTGCCACATCGTTCATGAAATCTTCGATGTCTTGGCGGGTGACTTGAGCCACTGACTTACGACCAAGGAGCGGTTTAATATGGCGTTCGATGCGCCCGGCGTCCGTGGCGAGGGTCGAAGCTTTCTTCGGGCGACGCATCGTTGACCCTGCGTCCTTGAGGTACTGGTCGCATAGTTCGGCCACGGTCTGCACTGAGAGGCGCGCGGCAGTCGGACTTTTACCTTTCACGACTACCTCGCCGAGGAGACGTTGCGCTTCGGCCCTCGCAGTATCCGGGGTCCACGGCGCTCCGTGCCGCCCAATGGTGATCTTGTGCTGGCGTCCGTCTTTGGTGCGGAAAAATAGAATGTAGGAGACGGACTCGCCGCGCTGCCGCCGCGCCCCGAAACCTGTCACGGTGCTATCCCATATAACCGAGTTAACCGGCAAGGCCGCTATGTCCCGAATACCAATGCGTTTCTTAGCCTGTGCCATGGGGATGCCCCTTGAGTTTGCTTCCTAGGTAGCTAATAGGTAGCATAAATGGGCAATTCGTGGCAATAGTGAGTAACTTCGGGATACTAAAATCAGTTTTAAAATCAATAAGTTGCAATCGAAATCAATTGTGATAAATGCTGCGTTTCTGCCCTCCGAAGGCAGAGGTCACAGGTTCGAATCCTGTCGGGTGCGCCATTTATCTTTGCGGCTTAAGCTAAATATTATTGCCTTGTGTCTTGTGTTCCGGCGCGTGAAGGGCTGCACGCGCGTGTTCATTCCAGCCAGAATGGCGACTGATGCGATAACCGTTTCCGCAGACGAAAAGACATGTGCAAGCTCTCCCGAACCATCTATTGATAGCAGCGGGGGAGAAACAGGACGAGTCGGCGATGAAGGTCGCAAGCGCGAAGCCTCCCCTCCGTAAGGAGCCGAACCGGAAGATCAATTCTGGAAAGCCACAATGAAATGGGAGGAATTTGAATGCACATTCTAAAGCGTATTGCTGCAGTATCTTCGATTGTGGGGATGGTAGCAACTACAGGTGGTCTGGCAGTGGGCATAGCAAATGCCGAAGAACCGCTGAAACTGGTAATCGGAACAGAAGGCGCATATCCGCCGTTCAATTTCACCAATCCAGATGGTTCGCTATCGGGCTTCGATGTCGATATCGCAAGGGCGCTCTGCGAGGAAATGAAGGCCGAGTGTACGTTCATCACGCAGGAGTGGGACGGCACTATCCCGGCGCTTCAGGCCGGTAAGTTCGACGCTTATGTTTCCTCCATGTCGATCACGGACGAGCGAAAGAAACAGGTTGATTTCTCAAACAAATATTACAACACGCCTCCGGGCATTGCCGTACCCAAGGATAGCGATATCAAGGGTGTGACCAAGGAAGATCTTGCGGGCAAGACAATCGGTGTTCAAGTATCCACGACGCACGCCAACTATGCCGAACACGCCTTCACTGACAGCACAATCAAGGCCTATCCGACTGCCGAGGAATATCGGCTCGATATGGCCAATGGCCGCCTTGATGCCGTTAACGACGACAGTGTAACGCTGAGTGAGTGGCTTAAGACACCGGATGGCGCCTGCTGCAAGATGGCTGGAACCTATCCGTCGGATGATAACATCCATGGCGTCGGTGTTGGCGTGGCCTTGAAGAAGGGGCGTCCCGAGCTGGTTGAAAAATTCAACAATGCCATCAAAGCGATCCGCGCGAACGGCAAGTACAAAGAAGTCAACGACAAGTACTTCGATTTCGACGCCTACGGCGCGGAAAACTGAGAACCTGGTGAGATTTAAGTCGGAAATTCGTTGATAATCTCGCTCTAGGGTGACGCGAATTTCGGATTCCACACACTGACTGTTTGATCCCCCGCATCTGAAGGGACCAAACAGTCAGGCTCAGTTTTCTGTATTTTTCTTGGACTTATCGCACTGCGATAACGGCAGACCACTCAGTGGGACGTTTATCGTAAGCGCCGCCCGTCCAGCATTCCATTTCGATATCAGACCACTGGGCATGCTTGCGCCAGCATATCCGAAGCTCTTCAGGTGATAGATAGTTGTAATAGCGCCCGAGTGCGTCGTAGCCTTCAACCGTACCAGTCTTGAAACTTGCCCAAACGACACCGCCCTTGACCAAGGCGGCGTGAGTTTTCTCAATGATGGGCACGAGCTCTCCTCTGGGAACATGGGTCAGTGATGCGCAAGCATAAATACCGTCATACTCCTCGACCGCAGAAAGTTCGTCGAACATCATTCTTCTGACTGGCTGTCCTAGTCGCTCTGAGGCGATTGCAGCCAGTTCGGCGGACCATCTGTTGCATCGAGCTGAAATCCCGCGTCGAGAATCGCACGGGCATCAGTTCCCGAACCCGTTCCCAATTCAAGAATTCGGCCACCGGGCTTACAGCGTTTCAGGAAGCCGAACAGCTTCGGGTTGGGTGTGTTACCATCGGCTGCATAGACGGTCGCATTTGAATTATAGAATCCCAACGTGTTGTCCTGCATACGCCTGAAAGCCCTCCGTTGCTGGGTTTTGCTTAGAACTTATACGGTGAAAGCGATTTTCTGCATGCCGCATCAACGATAACGTGCAGAATAACGTTGCATTTTCGCCACATTGCGTTGCATAGATGCAACGCTATTGGGTAACACGGTTAACATGAACACGGCGAATCTGACGGCGGACATGAACGGCGAGAAACAATCATCGCAAGGCGGCGAGGGGCGCAGGCTTCTGGCGCTGCCGGGCATTATCACTGTTGTTTCAGCGCTGATCGCAGCGTCGATTTCCTTTGCCATTCTCATTGGCATTACCCCGATCACGCCTGACCGAACCGTCACGCTAGCATTGGTCATCATCAATGTTGCGCTGATTCTGTTTCTCATTCTGCTGATCTGTCGTGAAGTTTATCGCATTGTCATGGCACGTCGGCTTGGAAAGGCCGCTTCGCGTCTGCATGTGCGCATCGTCGCGCTATTTTCGCTGATCGCGGCTGTTCCTGCCATCGTGGTCGCCATCGTTGCCTCCGTTACGCTCAATCTTGGCCTCGACCGCTGGTTCGATACCAATACACGCGACATTGTCAGTTCATCGCAAAGCCTGACCACCGCCTATATTCGCGAAACCGCGCTCAACCTCCAGAGCACTTCCTATTCGATGTTGCAGGATCTCGATGCGCAGCGCACCATTTACAGTCTTGATCGTGGCGGCTTTATTCAGTTGATGACGCTGCAGACACGTGGCCGCGGTCTGCTCGGAGCGTTCCTGGTGCGTGAGAATGGTGACGTCGTCGTTAAAAGTGATACCGGTGTCGAGAATCGTCTGCCACCACCGACCGAAGATGCACTGAAGACCGCACCGGACGGCAAGCCGGTCATTATTCCTCCCGGGAACAGTAATTTCGTTGGCGCAATCATCAAGATGCGGGAGATACCCGATGTCTATCTCTATACGGTTCGTGCCGTGGATTCGCAGATTCTTGACGCCATGCGCCTCATGGAAGCCAACACGAAGCGCTACCAAGAGATGGATGCGAACCGTATCCCGACGCAGATTGCATTCGCGCTGCTCTATTTCGGGCTGACACTGATCGTACTGCTTTCAGCGATCTGGACCGGCATTGCCGTTGCCGACAGGCTGGTTCGACCGATCCGGCTTTTGATCGGGGCGTCGGACGACGTTGCCGCAGGCAATCTCGACGTATCGGTGCCGGTGCGCACTTCTGATGGCGACGTCGGCGCATTGTCCGGTACTTTCAACAACATGGTGGCAGAACTTAAGAGCCAGCGTAACGAGCTGCTTTCTGCGAAGGACCAGATCGACGAGCGTCGTCGCTTCTCCGAGGCTGTGCTTTCCGGCGTGACGGCGGGCGTTATCGGTATCGAAACGGATGGCTGCGTTTCCATTCTCAACCGTTCCGCCGAACATATGTTCGGCGTTACATCGGAAGACGCTGTCGGCAAGAACCTTACCAGCATTGCGCCAGAAATCGGGCAGGCTTTCGAGGTCGCCCGCTCAACAGGGCGCGCCGTGCACCGCGAGCAGGTCAGCATGACCCGTGGCGGCGTGGCCCGCACCTTCAACGTGCAGGTAACGGTCGAGGATACGGAATCCGAAGATCACTCCTACGTGGTGACAGTGGATGATATTACTGATCTGGTTCAGGCGCAGCGTTCGTCCGCTTGGGCAGATGTTGCCCGCCGTATCGCGCATGAGATCAAGAATCCGCTCACGCCGATCCAGCTTTCAGCCGAGCGCATTCGCCGCCGTTACGGCAAGGTGATTACCGAGGACCGCGAGGTTTTCGACCAGTGCACGGATACTATCATCCGCCAGGTGGGCGATATCGGGCGCATGGTGGATGAATTCTCCGCTTTTGCCCGTATGCCGAAGCCCGAAATGCGGCTTATGGATATGCGCGAGGCCTTGCGCGAAGCATCATTCCTGATCGAAGTCAGCCGCAGCGATATTCGCTTCCAGAACGATTTTGGTACGGAAAAGCTGGTTGGTTCCTTCGATAGCCGCCTGATCGGGCAGGCGTTTGGCAATGTCATCAAGAATGCTAGCGAAGCTATTGACGGACTGCCCAAGGAAGATCGGGAAGGGGGGCATATCCTCATCCGTTCCTATCAGGCGGACGGGCAACTGATCGTCGATGTCATCGACAATGGCAAGGGCCTACCGGGTGACGACCGGCAGAAGCTGCTCGAACCTTATATGACAACGCGCGAAAAGGGCACCGGCCTTGGTCTCGCGATTGTCCGCAAGATCGTCGAGGATCATGGCGGACATCTGGAATTGCATGACGCGCCTTCGGACTTCCACGGAGGGCGAGGCGCGATGATACGCATGGTCTTCCCCCAAGCGCCTGCCAGCGAGGCTGGCGTAAATGCGGAATCTGCCAGCAAAGCTGGTACCAATGCGGAAAATGACCAAAAGAACATAGCTGGACAGGTGATTTGATATGGCTGCCGATATTCTTGTTGTTGATGACGAAGCGGATATCCGGGAACTTGTTGCAGGCATTCTAAGCGATGAAGGCCATGAAACCCGCACGGCTTTCGACGCCGACAGCGCGCTCGCGGCGATCAATGATCGCGTTCCTCGACTGGTATTTCTGGATATCTGGCTGCAAGGCAGCCGACTGGACGGTTTGGCGTTGCTTGATGAAATCAAGACGCAGCATCCCGAATTGCCGGTGGTGATGATTTCCGGTCATGGCAATATTGAAACGGCGGTTTCGGCGATCCGGCGCGGGGCCTACGATTTCATTGAAAAGCCGTTCAAGGCCGACCGCCTTATCCTGGTCGCCGAACGGGCGCTCGAAACCTCAAAGCTGAAGCGTGAGGTTTCCAATCTTCGCAAGCGTAGCGGCGACCATCTGGAACTGATCGGCGCGTCCTTGGCAATGAACCAGTTGCGCCAGACTATTGAGCGTGTGGCGCCGACCAACAGCCGCATTATGATTACCGGTCCATCAGGGGCAGGCAAGGAACTTGCCGCGCGCGCCATCCATGCGCAGTCGAGTCGCGCCAGCGGACCGTTTGTTACGGTCAATGCCGCGACGATCACGCCGGAACGTATGGAAATCGAGCTTTTCGGTACGGAAATGGATGGCGGTGAGCGCAAGGTGGGCGCTCTTGAAGAAGCCCATGGTGGCATTCTCTATCTCGATGAAGTCGCGGATATGCCGCGCGAGACGCAGAACAAGATACTGCGTGTGCTCGTCGACCAGCAGTTCGAGCGCGTTGGCGGCACCAAGCGGGTGAAGGTCGATGTGCGCATCATCTCTTCGACGGCGCAGAACCTTGAAGGCATGATTGCAGAAGGCACGTTCCGTGAAGATCTGTTTCACCGGCTTTCGGTGGTTCCGGTGCAGGTGCCGCCGCTGGCAGCTCGCCGCGAGGATATTCCGACCCTGGTCGATTACTTCATGAAGCAGATCGCCGAACAGGCAGGCATCAAACCGCGAAAAATCGGCGCCGACGCCATGGCCGTTTTGCAGGCACATAGCTGGCCGGGTAATCTTCGGCAGCTTCGCAATAATGTCGAACGCCTGATGATTCTGGCGCGCAGCGACGATCCCGAGGCGCCAGTGACGGCCGATCTTTTACCGACTGAAATCGGCGACACGCTGCCCCGAGCACCAACGGAATCCGATCAGCACATCATGGCGCTCCCGTTGCGCGAGGCGCGCGAGCGTTTCGAAAAGGAATATCTGATCGCCCAGATCAATCGCTTCGGCGGCAATATTTCACGCACCGCAGAGTTTGTTGGTATGGAGCGGTCGGCGCTGCATCGCAAACTGAAGTCTCTCGGGGTATAAGTCGTTCAGTGTGTGAGACGGAGCAGTCATGCGGGTAATCGTTTGTGGAGCAGGACAGGTCGGATATGGCATCGCCGAACGGCTTGCCGCCGAAGAAAATGATGTCTCTGTTATCGACACATCTGCACGCCATATCGAGATTGTGCGTGATACGCTGGATGTGCGTGGATTCGTCGGGCATGGTTCGCAGCCCGACGTGCTCGCGGCGGCTGGTGCTGACGAAGCGGATATGATCATTGCTGTCACGTTGTCCGATGAGGTCAATATGGTGGCTTGTCAGGTGGCCCATTCGGTTTTCAACGTGCCGACCAAGATCGCCCGTATTCGCGCCCAGTCCTATCTCAAGGCCGAGTATCAGGATTTGTTCCTGCGCGAAAACCTGCCAATCGACGTGATTATCTCGCCGGAACTTGAAGTGGGCGAAGTGGTCCTGCGACGTATCGCTTTGCAGGGCGCGACAGACGTGCTGCGCTTTGCCGATGACAAGATCATCGGCCTCGCTATTGAATGTCTGGAGGAATGTCCGGTCATCAATACGCCGCTGAAGCAGCTAACTGACCTGTTCCCGGATCTTGCCGCAACCGTCGTCGGTGTGGTGCGTAATGACAGCCTGTTCATCCCACGTTCTTCTGACGAGCTGAATGCCGGAGACCTCGCTTATGTGGTAACGACGCGCGAACAGGTCCGTCGCACATTGGGCCTGTTCGGACACGAGAAACCGGAAGCCAGCCGCATCGTTATCGCCGGCGGTGGCAATATTGGTCTTTACGTCGCGAAGGCCATTGAGGCGCGCAATTGGCATACGCGCGTCAAGATGATCGAAAGCGAGCATGAGCGAGCATTTGCAATAGCAGATCAGCTCAAACGGACCATGGTTCTACATGGCAGTGCGCTTGATCAGAATCTGCTTCAGGAAGCCGACATCCAGGATGCAGACCTGATGGTCGCACTCACCAATCACGATCATGTCAATATTCTCTCGAGCATCATGGCCAAGCGCCTGGGCTGCAAGTCCAACATGGCCCTACTTAATACTGTCGCCTATCAGGATTTCACCCACATGGTTGGAATTGACGCCTACATCAATCCGAAGGCAGTCACGATCTCCAAAATTTTGCAACATGTACGCCGGGGCCGCATCCGCGCGGTCTACAGCGTTTATCGCGACAAGGCTGAATTGATCGAAGCCGAGGCTCTGGAAACGTCTTCGCTCGTGGGGGCGCCGTTGCGCGATCTCGACTTGCCGGAAGGTTTGCGAATCGGGGCGATTTATCGCGATGGGCAGGTGATCCGTCCGAATGGGGATGTGCGCATCAAGCCGAAGGACCGCGTCGTCATTTTCGCAACATCGGATGCCGTAAAACATGTTGAACAGATGTTCCGCGTCAGTCTGGAGTTCTTCTGAACACGGTTTTGTGTTAGCTACTGCCTAAATACGGGCTCAGGGGCTGACATGGATATCTGTACGTTCTGGTACGGGGCGCGTTTGCGCGATGTTGATTGCATTTGTCTGGCATCGATGGTGATGACCGGTCAGCGGGTAAAGCTATTCGCTTACGCCCCGATCGAGAACGTGCCGGCAGGCGTTGAACTGCATGACGCCAACAGCATTTTGCCCGAAATGGCCTTCAAACGGCTGGACCCAGCCTATCCGAATTTTCGATCCAAACGGACTATTGTTCAATTCAGCGATATTTTCCGCATCATGCTGATGAAACACAAGCAGGGTGTCTGGCTCGATACGGATGTCTATCTTCTAAAGCAGTTTCATCCTGATCCGAGCAAACCATATCTTGCGCGCGAGAATCGTTTTCGTGTCGGCGTGTCCGCGCTTTATCTTCCGCATGATCATCCGATTATTCACGAATTTGAAGATTACGTAACGGCGACCTGTCCGTTGCCGAGCTGGCTCGGCATACGCAGAGGAAAATTGCGCCCGCTCTACTACCGTCTGATCGGTAAGGAAGTGACGCCCGCTTCCATCGGCATCACGGTCTTTGGCAATGATGGCATTTCGCGTCTGGCTCGCAAATACGGGATATTCAGGAACGCGGCCCCTCGGGAAAACTTCTATTACTGGGTTGGCAAGGACGCTACACGTATCTACGACCCGGCCTTTGGTCTCGAGCCGATCAGGCATCCGGACTTTATAGGCTTTCATATACACAAAAAGCACAAGGAAGTCGTATCGCTTCAGCCAGGTAGTTTTTATATGTGGGCTATGGACAGGGTGCGGCCGCTGCTTGAATCGCAACAAAATGAACAGCTTGTCGTGGCCGATGGAGATAACGAAATCAGCAGGCCTGTCGGAATTTGCCGAGCGGCTAATGAAATTGACGGTTGCGCAAAGATTCCCATCCTGTTAACCGAAGCTAAATAGCGAAGCAGTTGTCTTTCCACAGCAATTGCAGTCGGGCACCGGTTTTGCACGCTCCGGTGCTTGATTTATGTGCATGCGCGTGTTCGTTTAACACATCGCGAGCTGGCTGCTGATCGATTAAAGGAATAAAAACAATGGCTGAACGATCGCAAAATCTACAAGACCTTTTTCTGAATTCTGTACGTAAGCAGAAAATTTCCCTGACGATTTTTCTTATCAATGGCGTGAAACTGACCGGCATTGTAACGTCGTTTGATAATTTCTGCGTGCTTCTGCGCCGTGACGGTCATTCGCAGCTCGTCTATAAGCATGCGATTTCGACGATCATGCCAAGCCAGCCTGTGCAGATGTTCGAAGGCGAAGAGGCCTGACGCTATCCGAATTCCACTGGAGCGTGAGCATTGAATTGTTTCGCTCCAGTTTTGTTTCCGTTGATGATAACCGAACACGCTCTGCCTGTCCGGTTCGTCATTTTAAAACAATCCGGGGCGTCTTTCATTTGAAACAGCTTTAGCGGCGACTTATCTGCAGTGTCAGATAGTGCATTGACCTGATGTTCTCAGCCAATATGCACCCACGACAGTTTCCGCGTCCCGGAGTGAACTTATTTGTCCAAATTCAAGGATAACAAGCCGACATCTGCCGATGCAGACAAGGCTTTCGAGTTTTCAGAACCAGAGCCCACAAGGGCAGCGGTCATCGTTCCCGTCCTGCCAGAGCGGTATAGTACTGGCACGTCGGTGGAAGACGGGGTTCGCCCCGAATTTCAGCGTTCTAATGACGCACGTCTTGAGGAGGCCGTCGGGCTTGCTAAGGCGATCAATCTTGAAATCGAACATGCAGAAATTGCGATCGTTGCCAATCCACGGCCCGCGACTTTGCTGGGTGCGGGAAAGGTGGAGTCCATTGCCGAAACCGTCAAGGAAAAGGCCATTGGGCTGGTCATTGTCGATCATGCCCTGACACCGGTGCAGCAACGCAATCTGGAGAAGGAATGGAACGTCAAGGTCATCGACCGGACCGGTCTCATTCTCGAAATTTTCGGTGAGCGCGCGCGGACCAAGGAAGGTGCCTTGCAGGTTGAACTGGCACATCTGAACTATCAGAAGGGCCGCCTGGTCAGAAGCTGGACCCACCTTGAGCGTCAGCGCGGTGGCGGTGGCTTTCTCGGAGGCCCGGGTGAAACCCAGATCGAAGCCGACCGTCGCTTGCTGCAGGAAAAGATTCTGAAGATCAAGCGGGAGCTTGAAACAGTGGTGCGGACCCGCACGCTGCATCGCCAGAAGCGGCGCAAGGTGCCGCATCCGATTGTAGCGCTTGTCGGCTACACCAATGCCGGGAAATCGACGCTCTTCAATCGCATGACGGGGGCGGAGGTGCTGGCGGAAGACATGCTCTTCGCCACGCTTGATCCGACGTTGCGCCGGATTCGCCTTCCACACGGTGAAACGGTTATCCTGTCGGATACGGTCGGCTTCATCTCGAACCTGCCGCACCATCTCGTCGCTGCGTTTCGGGCTACTCTCGAAGAGGTGGTGGAAGCTGATCTTATCCTGCATGTCCGCGACATTTCCGATCCTGACAATGCAGCCCAGGCTGAAGACGTCGAAAGCATTCTTGCCGGGTTGGGCATTGAACCGCAGGATCGCAAGCGCGTTGTCGAAATCTGGAACAAGATCGATAATCTCGACGAAAGCGGGCGCGAAGCCGCCATGCGCCTTGCCGCTGCCGGCAGCGAGGGAGGGCGTCCTATCCCACTATCTGCCATCACTGGTGAAGGCGTTGACAGGTTGCTTTCGCTTATCGAAACACGGATAGCGGGTTCGCTCGGTTCGGTCGATGTCGTTCTGTCTCCCTTCGAGCTTCATCTTCTCGACTGGATTTACCAGCATGGCAGCAATATCGAACGCGAGAATCTGGAAGATGGCTCTGTTCGCATCAAGGCGCGGTTGACAGAAGTGGCGCGCAAAACACTAGACGAGAAGCGCGGCATTCGCCCAGAAAAGCCGGAGTCGGATTGGGAGTGAAGCGGGCAGCGTTGCGCCACTTGCGAAACAGGGGCGCAACGCCCTATGTATGGAACACTCACGATTCAAAACTATTCACTTCGCCATAAATATATCCAGAGGCCCATAATGAGAGATCCGATCGAAACCGTCATGAACCTCGTCCCGATGGTGGTTGAGCAAACCAACCGTGGCGAACGGGCCTATGATATTTTTTCGCGCCTCCTCAAGGAGCGCATCATTTTCGTGAACGGGCCGGTAGAAGACGGAATGTCGATGCTGGTTTGTGCGCAGCTTCTCTTTCTCGAGGCGGAAAACCCGAAGAAAGAGATCAACATGTACATCAACTCACCTGGCGGCGTCGTAACCTCCGGCATGGCGATCTATGATACGATGCAGTTTATCCGTCCGCCTGTTTCCACGCTTTGCATGGGCCAGGCTGCTTCGATGGGTTCGCTGCTTCTGACTGCGGGAGCCACAGGCCAGCGTTATGCGCTGCCGAATGCTCGTATCATGGTCCACCAACCATCGGGCGGATTCCAGGGTCAGGCGTCGGATATCGAGCGCCATGCGCAGGACATCATCAAGATGAAGCGCCGTCTCAACGAGGTTTACGTCAAGCATACGGGCCGCGATTACGATACGATCGAACGCACGCTCGACCGCGACCATTTCATGACGGCGCATGAAGCGCTTGAATTCGGCCTTATCGACAAGGTTGTCGAATCGCGCGACGTGGGCGCGGACGAATCGAAGTAAGAACCGGAATCTCCGGCTTGCATCTGTTTTTAGCGCCCTTGCCACAAAAGGGGCCCAATTCTTGCAACTACGTGATGGTTAACGCGCCGCGTTAAGCATCTGTTGGGTTTCGGGGCGCTAAACTTGGTCAGATTATGCCGAATCTTTGCCGGGAGCATATTTTTCAATTGTTCAGCGGTGCAGCTTCTGCAAAAGTCGCCAAATGGCTTCTTCGGTCGGGGAGCCATACGGTGACAGGAATCCTGAGACTACAGACCCTAGATGAAAGGCAGCGCGTATCTGCTGCCGTTGCTACATGCGGGAGGCGCGTTTCTTCTCCAGCACTGGGTCTGAACTGGAAGAAACGATTGAGGTGAACGCCCAAGGTTCATTTCGGTCAATTGAAAGGAAACTGCGATGAGCAAAGTCAGCAACAGCGGCGGCGATTCCAAGAATACGCTTTATTGCTCGTTCTGCGGCAAAAGCCAGCATGAAGTGCGCAAGCTGATTGCAGGCCCGACCGTTTTCATCTGCGACGAATGCGTCGAACTCTGCATGGACATCATCCGCGAGGAAAACAAATCCTCGATGGTGAAGTCACGCGAGGGCGTGCCTACGCCGCAGGAAATCATGGCCGTTCTTGACGATTACGTCATCGGCCAGAAGGATGCCAAGCGCGTTCTGTCGGTTGCGGTACACAATCACTACAAGCGTCTCGCCCATCAGTCCAAGAGCAGCGATATCGAGCTTGCGAAGTCGAACATTCTACTCGTCGGTCCGACGGGTTGCGGTAAGACCTATCTTGCCCAGACACTCGCACGCATCATTGATGTGCCGTTCACCATGGCTGATGCGACGACACTGACGGAAGCCGGTTATGTCGGTGAAGATGTGGAGAACATCATCCTGAAGCTGCTTCAGGCCGCCGATTACAACGTGGAACGCGCGCAGCGCGGCATTGTCTATATCGACGAAGTCGACAAGATCAGCCGCAAGTCGGATAACCCGTCCATCACGCGCGACGTGTCGGGCGAGGGTGTCCAGCAGGCGCTGCTGAAGATCATGGAAGGCACCGTCGCTTCCGTGCCGCCGCAAGGTGGCCGAAAGCATCCACAGCAGGAATTCCTGCAGGTGGACACGACAAACATCCTGTTCATTTGCGGCGGCGCTTTTGCCGGTCTCGACAAGATCATTTCCGCACGTGGCGAGAAGACGTCCATCGGCTTTGGCGCGACCGTTCGTTCGGTCGACGAGCGCCGTATCGGTGATGTCTTCAAGGAACTGGAGCCGGAAGATCTTCTGAAATTCGGCCTCATTCCCGAATTCGTCGGTCGTCTGCCGGTGATTGCAACGCTTGAAGACCTCGATGTTGATGCTCTAGTGCAGATTCTGACCGAGCCGAAGAATGCGCTTGTGAAGCAATATCAACGCCTGTTCGATATGGAAAATGTTGAATTGAGCTTCCACGATGACGCCCTGCGGGCGATTGCCAACAAGGCAGTCGAGCGCAAGACGGGTGCGCGCGGCCTGCGCTCGATCATGGAAAAGATCCTGCTTGATACGATGTTCGAGCTTCCGACGCTGGAAGGCGTACAGGAAGTGGTCATTTCTGGCGATGTAGTGGATGGCAGCGCCCGTCCGCTCTATATCTATGCCGAGCGACAGGACGAAAAGGGTAATGTTTCCGCTTAAGCGGTAGCGACTAATCCATAAAAAGGCCGCGCAAGCGGCCTTTTTCATGTGTTAAACTTGCGCAGGGCTTATCCTGTCATTATTGCAGGCGCAGCAATCAGGGTACAGCCTAAGCTGGATATTGTACTAATTCACGGTACAGCGCAGGATAGATGACGATTCTATGAAAGCCATCCCGCTACAGGCTATTGAATTGCCGGGGTCGGCTCTCCAAGTATGGACCGAAGCACATTCGTGACCTGCCTCATGACGAAAGGGGGCGCGGATGTGGCAGTCAGGTCGAAAGACCTGAGAAAGGACTTGAGTTATGACGGGTATTGAACAGAAAACCCCATTGGGTGGTTCTGAAGCGGGCGGTGCGGACGGGCTTTATGCCGTTTTGCCGTTGCGTGACATCGTCGTTTTCCCCCATATGATCGTTCCGCTCTTTGTCGGCCGCGAAAAGTCCATTCGCGCGCTGGAGGAAGTGATGGGCGTGGACAAGCAGATTCTGCTTGCTACCCAGAAGAACGCCGCCGATGACGATCCGGCACCGGATGCGATTTACGAAATCGGTACGATTGCCAATGTATTGCAGCTTTTGAAGCTACCGGACGGCACCGTCAAGGTGCTGGTCGAAGGCACGGCGCGCGCCAAGGTTTCCAAGTTTACCGACCGCGAAGACTATCACGAGGCCTATGCTGCGGCTTTGCCGGAGCCTGAGGAAGATGCTGTCGAGATTGAGGCGCTTGCCCGCTCGGTGGTTTCCGACTTCGAAAACTACGTCAAGCTGAACAAGAAGATTTCGCCGGAAGTGGTTGGTGCGGCCAGCCAGATCGACGATTATTCGAAGCTTGCCGACACGGTTGCCTCGCATCTCGCGATCAAGATTCCCGAAAAGCAGGAAATGCTGTCGATCCTCTCGGTGCGCGAGCGCCTTGAGAAGGCACTTTCCTTCATGGAAGCGGAAATTTCGGTTCTTCAGGTTGAGAAACGTATCCGCAGCCGCGTCAAGCGCCAGATGGAGAAGACGCAGCGCGAATACTATCTCAACGAGCAGATGAAGGCGATCCAGAAGGAGCTTGGTGATGGCGAGGATGGCCGCGATGAAGCGGCTGAACTCGAAGAACGCATCAACAAGACCAAGCTTTCCAAGGAAGCCCGCGAAAAGGCCCAGGCGGAGCTCAAGAAGCTGCGCAGCATGAGCCCAATGTCCGCCGAAGCGACGGTCGTTCGCAACTATCTCGACTGGCTGCTGTCCATCCCCTGGGGCAAGAAGTCGAAGATCAAGCAGGACCTGAACTTTGCCGAAGAAGTACTCGATGACGAGCATTTTGGTCTCGACAAGGTCAAGGAGCGCATCGTCGAATATCTCGCAGTGCAGGCCCGCTCGAGCAAGATCAAGGGCCCGATACTCTGCCTCGTCGGGCCTCCCGGCGTAGGTAAGACCTCGCTTGCCCGCTCGATTGCCAAGGCTACCGGACGCGAATATGTCCGTATGTCGCTTGGTGGTGTGCGCGACGAGGCTGAAATCCGCGGTCACCGCCGCACCTATATTGGCTCGATGCCCGGCAAGGTCATCCAGTCCATGAAGAAGGCAAAGAAGTCCAATCCGCTCTTCCTACTCGATGAAATCGACAAGATGGGTCAGGACTTCCGCGGCGATCCGTCCTCGGCCATGCTCGAGGTGCTGGACCCTGAACAGAACTCGACCTTCATGGATCACTACCTTGAGGTCGAATATGATCTGTCGAACGTCATGTTCGTGACGACGGCCAATACGTTGAACATCCCCGGTCCATTGCTGGATCGCATGGAAGTCATCCGTATTGCCGGCTACACCGAGGATGAAAAGCTCGAAATCGCCAAGCGGCACCTGCTGCCGAAGGCGATCAAGGATCACGCCCTGCAGCCGAAGGAGTTTTCGGTCACGGACGATGCTCTGCGCAATGTTATACGCCTTTACACGCGGGAAGCAGGCGTGCGTAGCCTCGAACGAGAACTGATGACCCTGGCACGTAAGGCCGTAACCGAAATCCTGAAGTCGAAGAAGAAGTCGGTGAAAGTCACCGATAAAAACCTCTCCGACTATCTGGGTGTCGAGCGGTTCCGTTTTGGCCAGATCGACGGTGAAGATCAGGTTGGCGTCGTGACAGGCCTTGCCTGGACGGAAGTTGGCGGTGAATTGTTGACCATTGAAGGCGTCATGATGCCCGGCAAGGGCCGCATGACGGTCACGGGTAATCTCCGCGACGTGATGAAAGAATCGATCTCTGCGGCGGCATCATATGTCCGTAGCAGGGCAATTGATTTCGGCATCGAGCCTCCGCTGTTCGACAAGCGCGACATCCACGTGCACGTGCCGGAAGGTGCTACACCAAAGGACGGTCCGTCCGCCGGCATCGCCATGGTCACGGCGATTGTCTCCGTGCTGACCGGCATCCCGGTTCGCAAGGACATCGCAATGACCGGGGAGGTCACCCTGCGCGGTCGCGTCCTGCCGATCGGCGGCCTCAAGGAAAAGCTCCTCGCGGCACTGCGCGGCGGCATCAAGAAGGTTCTGATCCCGGAAGAAAACGCCAAGGATCTGGCGGATATTCCGGACAATGTGAAGAACAATCTTGAGATCGTTCCAGTGTCTCGCGTGGGTGAGGTGCTCAAGCACGCTCTGGTTCGCGAGCCCGAGCCGATTGAATGGACGGAGCCCGCAAATGCGACACCGGTCCCTTCGGTCGAGGAAGAAGCTGGCGCCTCGATGGCCCATTAAGGCATTTCCGGCAAACGTTCGAAAGAGTTTGCTTATTGGCGATGCGCTGAAATGAACTTCCGGCAGGCGATTCTGATTCAGTCGGATAGTCGTGCCGGAAGCTGTCTATCAGGACCAACAATCGAAATGCCGGGCGATTTGCCCGGCATTTCTGTGTTTAACCCCGGTTTTCCGGGGTTTTTTCGTGTTGACAGGCTTGGTTTGTGAAACGATTTGAATAAACTCCGACCAATCCGGTCACGTTATCCGTTCCGGTAGATAAAGAAAGGAAATGCCAATGAACAAGAACGAATTGGTTGCCGCAGTTGCGGAAAAGGGCGGTTTGACGAAGGCTGATGCCGGTACTGCTGTTGACGCCGTACTCGCTGCTGTCACCGGCGCCCTGAAGGCTGGTGAAGAAGTCCGCCTGCCTGGCTTCGGCGTTTTCTCCGTGTCGCATCGCGCTGCCTCGACCGGCCGCAACCCATCGACCGGCAAGGAAGTTGCTATCCCGGCTCGCAACGTGCCGAAGTTTTCGGCTGGCAAGGGCCTGAAGGACGCCGTAAACGGTTAATCATGATCTGGAGAGTGAAAGCTCTTCGAACGGATCGTGACGATAAATTTCGAGCCATCGCGGCATGGTCGCGAATGGCTATCGAGAAGGCCCGGTTCATCCGGGCTTTTTTCGTTTGAAAGGTCGGTGAGTGCTTCTAGACTGCCGCGATATGTTGTGACTTGATGGCCTTACCAATCGGAAGATCGCCTACGGGGCGGCGTTTACCGTAACAATTGCCGCGCAAATCCTTCACTTATGGATGGTCGACCGATACCGATCAAATCGGCTTAAATAGAAAGAAGCCGGGTCTAGGCCCGGCTTCCAATAATTCTCGTTGCCAATGCTTTATTCAGCCGCCTCTGAACTACGCTTGGGGCGACGTTCCAGCAATTCCTTGAGGAAGTGGCCAGTGTAAGAGCGCTTCTCCTTCACAATGTCTTCTGGACGGCCCACGGCGACGATTTCGCCGCCGCCATCGCCGCCTTCCGGCCCAAGGTCGATCACCCAATCGGCAGTCTTGATGACTTCCAGATTGTGCTCGATCACCACGACCGTGTTGCCCTGTTCGACCAGCTCGTGCAGCACTTCCAAAAGCTTCGCCACGTCATGGAAATGCAGGCCGGTTGTCGGCTCATCCAGAATATAGAGCGTGCGGCCCGTTGCGCGGCGCGACAGTTCCTTGGCAAGCTTCACGCGCTGCGCCTCACCACCCGAAAGCGTCGTCGCCTGCTGGCCAACCTTGATATAGCCAAGACCGACCTTCACGAGTGTTTCAAGCTTGTCTCGCACCGCAGGCACGGCGGAGAAGAACTCCGCGCCTTCCTCGACAGTCATATCCAGCACATCGGCGATGGACTTGCCCTTGAACAGGACTTCGAGCGTTTCGCGGTTGTAGCGTTTGCCGTGGCAGACGTCGCACGTCACATAGACATCCGGCAGGAAGTGCATCTCGATCTTGATGACGCCGTCGCCCTGGCAGGCCTCGCAGCGCCCGCCCTTCACGTTGAACGAGAAGCGGCCCGGCTGATAGCCGCGTGCCTTGGCTTCCGGCAGGCCCGCGAACCAGTCGCGGATTGGGGTGAAGGCACCGGTATAGGTTGCCGGGTTGGAACGCGGAGTGCGGCCAATCGGCGACTGGTCGATATCGATCACCTTATCGAGGAATTCCAACCCTTCGATACGGTCATGCTCTGCCGGATGCTCACGCGACCCCATGATGCGGCGTGAAGCGGCCTTGAAAAGAGTTTCGATCAGGAAAGTGGACTTGCCGCCGCCTGAAACGCCGGTGACGGCGGTGAAGGTTCCAAGAGGAATATCCGCCGAGACATTTTTCAGGTTGTTGCCGCGCGCACCCACCACCCGGATGCGCTTGGTTTTCTCAATCTTGCGTCGTTCCGCCGGAACTGCAACCTCCATCGCGCCCGACAGATACTTGCCGGTTAGCGATTGGGAATTGGACATAACATCCTGTGGCGACCCTTGAGCAATGATCTTGCCGCCATGGACGCCAGCCGCCGGGCCAATATCGACCACATAATCGGCGGTCAGGATCGCATCTTCATCGTGTTCAACCACGATAACCGTATTGCCGAGATCACGCAGATGGCGCAGCGTGTCGAGCAGGCGGGCATTGTCACGCTGATGCAGGCCGATGGATGGTTCATCCAGCACGTAGAGCACGCCGGTCAGGCCGGAGCCGATCTGCGAGGCAAGACGGATACGCTGGCTTTCGCCGCCTGACAATGTGCCGGAATTGCGCGCCAGCGTCAGGTAATCGAGACCAACGTCGTTGAGGAATTGCAGGCGCTCACGGATTTCCTTGAGGATGCGGGCGGCAATTTCGCGCTGCTTGTCGTTGAAGCTGCCATCAATGTCGCGGAACCAGGCATCGGACTTGCGGATCGACATTTCGGTAATTTCACCGATATGCTTCATGCCGACCTTGACCGCGAGCGCTTCCGGTTTCAAACGATAGCCGTTACAAGCGGGGCAGGGCGTCGAGGCCATGAAACGCTCGATATCTTCACGTGACCAGGCAGAGTCGGTCTCTTTCCAGCGTCGCTCCAGATTGGGAATCACGCCTTCAAAAGGCTTCGTCGTCTGATAGGAGCGCAAGCCGTCATCATACTGGAAGGTGATTTCCTTGCCTTTGGTGCCATAAAGAATGGCCTGCTGGGCTTCTTCCGAAAGATCGGCCCAACGTGCACCGATCTTGAAACCATAGACTTTACCAAGCGCTTCCAGCGTCTGATTGTAATAGGGCGAAGAGGATCGCGCCCACGGAGCAATCGCGCCGTCCTTCAAAACTGCCGTTTCGTCTGGAATGATCAGGTTCGGATCAATGGCTTGCTGCGTGCCGAGACCGTCGCAGGTTGGGCAGGCACCGAACGGATTATTGAACGAAAACAAGCGCGGTTCGATTTCGGGAATCGTGAAACCGGAAACCGGGCAGGCAAACTTCTCCGAAAACAGGATGCGCTCATGCGTTTCGTTGGCCGACTTGTTGGCCGAACCGCCCTCCGCCGTTTCTTCGGGTGGCAGGGGCTTGTCCGCAAATTCGGCAACGGCCAGGCCTTCGGCAAGCTTGAGGCAGGTTTCAAGGCTGTCGGCGAGGCGGGTCGACAGGTCAGGACGCACCACCACACGGTCGACCACAACATCGATATCGTGCTTGTACTTCTTGTCGAGCGCGGGAACATCGGCGATTTCATAGAAGGTGCCGTCCACCTTCACGCGCTGAAAGCCCTTTTTCTGAAGCTCGGCCAGTTCCTTCTTGTACTCACCCTTGCGTCCGCGAACGATGGGCGCGAGGATATAAAGGCGTGTGCCTTCCTCAAGCGCCATGACACGATCGACCATCTGGCTGACAGTCTGGCTTTCAATGGGAAGGCCAGTCGCCGGCGAATAGGGTACGCCGACGCGCGCAAAGAGCAGGCGCATATAGTCGTAAATTTCGGTGACAGTGCCGACCGTCGAGCGCGGATTGCGGCTTGTCGTCTTCTGCTCGATGGAAATAGCGGGGGACAGGCCGTCGATCTGGTCGACATCCGGCTTCTGCATCATCTCAAGGAACTGGCGTGCGTAGGCCGAAAGGCTTTCAACATAACGGCGCTGGCCTTCCGCATAGATCGTATCAAAGGCAAGCGAGGATTTGCCCGAGCCGGAAAGCCCTGTCATCACAATCAGCTTGTCGCGGGGCAGATCGAGATCGACATTTTTCAGATTGTGTTCGCGTGCGCCACGTATGGAAATGAATTTCTGATCGCTCATTCCGCGTCCTGCCTGCTCATGATGCAATGGATAAACGGGCACTGCATGATAAAACACGTCGGCCCGGTCTCTAATATGGGGTGAAACCCTCCAACAAGAAGGGGGTTCCAGTCATTCATCGGTGCACTCTTATCATTAGAACAAATATCGAACAACCAGCCTTCTGATAGGCGATAAGAAATGTGAACGCAAGAGCGTTGACTGTCACTCCTGACAGGAGCAGACTGTCCTAACTCGCTGATAGCGGAGAGGTGCCGCGGTGGGATGACACGGCATCGGCAAGAGGTCCGCAGGAGGCGGGATATCCAGTAGGGAGGTAAAGGAGCATGAGTCCACCTGACTACGTTGCCTAGCTTTCACAAAGATGAAAGCACAATCCGTTTCGGTCGCGGCAGCATCTTTTCGCAAGGAATGATGCCTCGTTGATCGAAAGTGTGATTGCCGACAATTTGAATTTGCGCGGAATGCAAATGGCCGTGCGCCTTTGTGATCCGAAAAAATCTGCCGACGAATTATTGTCGACACATGAGCATCGCTCAAACCCCAAGCCCTGCGCGCCAAAGACACAGTGAGCGGCAGGGCTTTTCCTTGGAAGGTGGACCGGCTAGCGAAGCACGGACGCCAATGCTTCAGGGGGGCTTCATGAGGAAGACCGCTAAGGTTGTTTCTAGATTAAGGCAGATGCAGTTTCAGCCCCCGAATTGAGGTGGATTGCACTTTCAGCACAGGAAACGGTGCAAAACGCCCCCCATAATTGCGGCAAGCGCATGGCTTTTTTAAGTTAGAGGTTGTTTTTTGAACAAAACAAGAACATAAACTCTGTGGACATTGACAAATTCACTGACCACGATTGAGCACGCTTTGAGCCAGTCCTGTTAAGGTGAACCTATGAGTTTCTGCTGATGGCGCACCATTGCGCCTGATCTTTCATTTGGAACGTGCCTCATGTCTGTGCGAAGTCGTGCGGAAAGAGTGTGCATGCAAGACCCGGAGTAGTTTTTCGATGGCTGGTAGCGTCAATAAAGTCATTCTGGTCGGCAACCTTGGTGCCGATCCAGAAATTCGTCGTCTGAATTCGGGCGATGTGGTTGCCAATCTGCGCATCGCAACGTCTGAAAGCTGGCGTGACCGTCAGACCGGCGAACGCAAGGATCGCACCGAATGGCACAGTGTCGTTATTTTTAATGAAAACCTCGCCAAGGTCGCAGAACAGTATCTGAAGAAGGGCGCAAAGGTTTATATCGAAGGCGCACTCCAGACCCGCAAATGGCAGGATCAGAACGGTAATGACCGTTACTCGACGGAAGTCGTGTTGCAGAAATTTCGCGGCGAACTGCAGATGCTCGACAGCCGTGGTGAAGGTGGCGGTGAAGGCCGCTCATTCGGCGGCGGTGGCGGCAACCGTAACCAGATGTCCGATTATTCCGGTGGCGGCGGTGATTTTGGTTCGTCAGGCCCGTCTTCGGGCGGCGGCAGCAGCGGTGGTTTCTCACGCGATCTGGACGACGAAATTCCGTTCTGAGAACCGTCATAGCTCAGTATATCAGAAGATTAAGATAAGGCGCTGTAAAACAGCGCCTTTTCGTTTTTCATCTTGCTGATATTCTGCCATTTGGATCGCCGGAAATGCCATGGTTCGTACCTGCGAAAAGCCAGCTTGAATGTCAGATAGATTTTAGAGAAACACGCTTTTCGAGCTGGGCAGCGGCTTCTTTCCGTTCGCTGTAGCGATTTGTCAGATGCTCTGAAATCCCCCGTGTCAGCAGGGTAAATTTCATCAGTTCTTCCATGACATCGACCACGCGATCGTAGAAAGATGAGGGCTTCATACGGCCTGCATCATCGAATTCCTGCCAAGCCTTTGCAACCGATGACTGATTGGGAATGGTAATCATCCGCATCCACCGGCCCAGAATGCGCATCTGATTGACAGCATTGAAGCTTTGCGAACCGCCGGAAACTTGCATCAGGGCCAGCGTACGCCCTTGCGTTGGACGGACAGCGCCGCCGGGTAACGGAATCCAGTCAATCTGCGACTTCATGACGGCACTCATCGCGCCATGGCGTTCAGGGCTTGTCCAGACCTGGCCTTCCGACCAAAGCATTGCCTCGCGCAGTTCCTGAACCTTGGGGTGGTCCGGCGTACCATCATCCGGCAAGGGCAGTCCATTGGCATGAAAAATGCGCGTTTCCGCTCCCATCTCATCGAGTAATCTTTGAGCCTCCAGCGTCAGGAAACGACTATAGGAACGGTCGCGCAACGATCCGTAGAGCAGCAAAATACGAGGCTTATGTTCAGGGAAAGGTGCGCGAAGAGCATCATAATCCGGGAGAAGAAAGGATTCCTGGTCCAGATTCGGCAAGTCTGCGTCAATCATGTCCTCTCTCCAGATGTGACCTGTTCGCCGTCTTCTTTGGTGAACGAAGCAACAGGGTTATCCAGAAGCGGCAGAACCAGTTCGGATGGACGGCACAGCCTTGTGCCGCGAGGCGTTTCGACGATCGGCCGGTTGATGAGAATTGGATGAGCCATCATGAAATCGATCAGCTGGTCGTCGGTCCATTTCGGATCGGACAGGCCGAGTTCGCCATAGGGCGTGCCCTTCTCGCGCAGCAGTTCACGCGGAGTCAGGTTCATTGCTGCAAGGAGGCCGACCAGACGCTCCCGCGTGGGTGGATTTTGCACATACTCGACAATGACGGGTTCTTCGCCGCTGGCTCGGATCATCGCCAGCGTATTGCGTGAAGTGCCGCATTTCGGGTTGTGAAAAATGGTGACGCTCATTGGGAGTTTCCTGTCTGTGTTGCGGGCTTTTGATCTGTGCCGCGTTCATACCAGTCTCTGGAGCGGTTCACGATCCAGACAACAGAAAGCATAACTGGCACTTCCACCAGAACGCCGACCACGGTGGCGAGGGCCGCGCCGGATGAAAATCCGAAAAGGCTGATCGCAGCGGCGACGGCTAGTTCAAAGAAATTCGACGCGCCTATCAAGGCCGATGGTCCGGCAACACTGTGTGTTTCACCCGACCAGCGGTTGAGAAGATAGGCCAGTCCAGAATTGAAATAGACCTGAATGAGGATCGGCACCGCAAGCATTGCAATAATGAGCGGCTGGGCGATGATCTGCTCACCCTGGAAACCGAAAAGCAGGACGAGGGTAGCAAGAAGCGCGACCAGAGAAATTGGTTGCAGCGTTTTCAATAGCTTATTAAGCGCACTTTGTCCCCCCGTTGCCAGAAGGCTGCGCCGAATGAGCTGCGCGAGGATGACCGGAATGACGATATAGAGGACAACGGACAGGACAAGCGTATCCCAGGGAACGGTGATTGCCGAAAGCCCGAGTAAAAGGCCGACAATCGGCGCAAAGGCCACCACCATGATGGCGTCATTCAATGCGACCTGGGACAACGTGAAGTGCGGTTCTCCTTTTGTCAGGCTGGACCATACGAAAACCATAGCAGTGCATGGCGCTGCAGCAAGGATAATGAGACCTGCAATGTAAGAATCGATTTGCTCTGCGGGCAAGTTGGGGCGGAAAAGCCAGCCTATAAACAGCCACGCAAGAAGCGCCATTGAGAACGGCTTAACAGCCCAGTTGATAAACAGTGTAACCCCAATTCCCCGCCAGTGCTGCCCGACTTGCCGTAATGCCGCAAAGTCGATTTTCAAAAGCATGGGAATAATCATCAGCCAGATGAGAAGCGCGACAGGAATATTTACCCTGGCAACCTCGGCAGAGCCGATAGCGTGAAATATCGTCGGAAAAAAATGCCCAAGCGCGACGCCCGCAACAATGCAGAGGGCGACCCAGACGGTCAGATACCTTTCAAAAACAGACATCAGAGTTTCTCCGCGGCTCTTCGCATGTTGCGTGTCAAGGCTTTGATCTCATGTGAGCGTAACTGTCCGCGCAGCCGCCGGAGCGTCTGGTAAAACCGATCCATCATTTTTCCATCCGTTGAAATGGGCTGGCATCACCAGCCAGCGGTTATCAGTTTGCTGTAGTCGCCTTGGGCTGACAGCAAGGTGTAAGGCTTTGAATGAGAGGCGCGCACAGTTCGGCGCTGCCACCGCAACAATCCTTGATCAAGAAAAGTGTCAGTTCGCGAAACCGATCCAGATCAGCGCGGTAAATGATCGAGCGGCTTTGCCGCTCGCCTTTCACCAGGCCAGCCCGCGAGAGCGTAGCCAGATGTGCAGACATTGTATTTTGCGGTATGTCCAACATACGCGCCAATTCGCCAGCAGGTATGCCAGCCGGTTCTTCTTTGACAAGCAACCGAAAAGTATCGAGCCTCGTCGGTTGGGCGAGAGCAGCCAAGGCTGTGATTGCTGTTTCGTTTTCCATATATCCAGAATAACGGATATATCAATCAAGTCAAGCCACGATCTGATTTGATCCCGCACCTTAATGATGGGATGATATAACTCGCTTAATTGCTCTCGTCGTTCTCTATGGAGAACTCCATGCGATCCGCCGAGAAGCGGGTCAACGAGTACTGGATCGGCCTTCCTTCCGTATCAATATTCACCGCTCGGGCCGTAAGCACGATGGCACCGGGAGACAATTTCAGATTTCTCAGGTCTTCAGGGTCGGCATGACGGGCCGATATGACTGTGGACTTTCGCAGATAGTCGGCGATGCCGACAGCTTTGAAAGCAGCTGTAATTGACCCGCTTTCCGCATAATCCTGCACAAAGGAAGGAAAGCGCATGGCATCAATCCAATGAGTCGCTATCGATATTGGGTAGCCATCGGCGTTGTGCATCGTTTCGAGCCGGATCACTTCGTTGCCAGCATGCAATTCAAGCGCGGCTGCGATCTCCCGGGTCGCGGCTTCGGTGCTTGATGCCAACAAAATCCCATGCATTTCGCGCACCTGCGTTGCCAGCGACTGAGAAATACGGGTGCGACGTCCGATCTGGTAGGTGAGACGCTTCGCATTGGCGACAAAGGTGCCGCGACCTTGCTCGGCACGCAACACGCCTTCCTGTGTTAAGGCGGCAATGGCGCTGCGCACGGTATGGCGATTAACCCCAAACCTGTCAGCAAGTTCCATCTCAGCAGGCATGCGCGCCCCGGACTGAAGTTTCCCTACCATAATGTCGCCGCGTATCTCGTCCGCAATCTGCCGCCAGATTGCCACGCCGCTGTTTCTCTCAATTCGCCTGGTCTTTGTCATCAACTGTCATAGTCCTGTCATTGGCAGGGTGTACTCATTCTGATATTGTATAAATGTCTATATAACTAGACAACTTGAAAATCAGAGTCAACAGAATCTGAGAGCAGGGAAGCTAATGTACGGTACGGAGCAAAGTACGAAGAGAGGCGGAGCGGGTTCTGCCACTGAAAGCGGAAAGGCGCCGGATGCAATACAGACCGCACGGCAAGCAAGCATGGCGGTTCTTGCGCGCGCAAGCAGCGAAGAATTGCAGGCCTTCTGGCAGGCATGGCCCGACAAGCCGGAGTTTGAGGTTTTGCGCGGGCCGGAAACCGGCCTTGTGATGCTGCGAGGCCGCATCGGCGGCGGCGGCTCAGCCTTCAATGTCGGCGAGGCGACAGTGACTCGCGCTACTGTGCGACTTTCCGACGGTTCGGTCGGTCACTCTTATGCGCTTGGCCGCGATCAGGAAAAGGCGCGCCTTGCCGCTCTCTTCGATGCGCTTTGGCTGGATGATCGCCGCCGTGACGCGGTGGAAACGCAGGTGCTGAGTGTCCTGCGCAAACGGCACGACGATGCCGACGCCACGCTGCGCGGCGAAGCCGCTGCTACCAAGGTTGATTTCTTTACAATGGTTCGGGGAGACAATTGATGCTTCCTTCTTCTCCAGCATTTGAAGGCGGTCTGGCTAATCCGGTGACGGATGCGCATTCGGTTTTTCATGCCGTCATGCACGCCATGGCCAATCCTGGACGCATCTATCCGCTGGCCCATGCAGCGACGCCGCCTCAACCGCTGACGCCAGAACTGGGGGGCATCGCGGCAACCCTGCTCGATCACGATACGACGCTCTGGTGCGATGCGGCCATAACGGCCAACGAAATCGCCACCGCCTGGCTTACGTTCCATACCGGCGCGCCGCTTGTCGAAAATGCCGATTCCGCACAATTCGCTCTGGTAAGCGATGTGTCGCTGCTCCCGTCTCTGGCGGAGTTTTCACAAGGTAATGCCGAGTTTCCTGATCGTTCCACCACCATTGTGCTGGCTGTTGCGTCAATGAAGAAAGGGCAGGGTCTCGTACTGAAGGGCCCCGGCATTGACGGTGAACGTGTTCTTCACGTCGAAGGCCTCCCACAGGACTTCATTGAACAATGGCGCAAGAATGGTGCGCAGTATCCGCTTGGCGTTGACTTTGTTCTGGTTAGCGACGGCGCTATCGCAGCACTTCCCCGTACAACCAGAATTTCTGCTCTGGAGGGCTGATCATGTATGTTGCAGTGAAGGGTGGCGAAACGGCCATCCGCAATGCCCACCGTCTTCTCGATGATCGCCGTCGCGGTGATCGTTCGGTTCCGGCGCTTCGTCTCGATCAGATTGTCGAGCAGCTCGCGCTGGCGGTTGATCGCGTGATGGCAGAAGGTTCGCTCTATGATCGCGAGTTGGCTGCACTTGCCGTTCGTCAGTCGCGTGGAGATCTGATCGAAGCAATCTTTCTGGTGCGCGCCTATCGTACCACCTTGCCGCGCTTTGGTTATTCCCGGCCGATGGAAACGGCGAAAATGTTGATCGAGCGTCGCATTTCGGCGACCTATAAGGATCTGCCCGGTGGCCAGCTACTTGGTCCGACCTTCGATTACACCCATCGTCTTCTTGATCCTGAGTTGGCTGGTGATGTGACGGTGCCAGAGCCGGAATTGCGTGAAGCTGAAATCCAGGAAACCCCGCGTGTAACCGATATTCTCGGTGCCAACGGAATGATTGAGGATGATGGTTCGCTGCCGGAAGGTCACGAACCGGGCGACCTCACCCGTGAACCTTGGACATTTCCGATGGAGCGCGACCTGCGTCTTCAGGCGCTGGCGCGCGGTGACGAAGGCTTTCTGCTGGCACTCGGTTATTCCACTCAGCGCGGCTATGGCAATACGCATCCGTTCGTCGGTGAAATCCGCATTGGCGAAGTGGATGTCGAGTTCGACGTGCCGGAACTCGGCTTTGCCGTTTCACTTGGTCGCGTGCAACTGACCGAATGCCAGATGGTCAACCAGTTCAAGGGGTCGGCCAAGCAGCCGCCGCAATTCACACGCGGTTATGGGCTGGTCTTCGGCCAGAGCGAGCGCAAGGCCATGTCGATGTCGCTCTGCGACCGCGCACTGCGTGTTCGTGAGTTCGAGACGGATGTGACCGCACCTGCACAGGATGAGGAGTTCGTGATCTCCCATTCAGACAACGTGCAGTCCACCGGTTTCGTCGAACATCTGAAACTCCCGCACTATGTGGATTTCCAGGCTGAACTCGATTTCATTCGTCGCATGCGCGCCGAATATGACCAAGCCCACATCCAGACTGAACGTTTGGCAAAGGAGGCCGCAGAATGAGCGATCTGGCCAATTACAACTTCGCCTATCTGGATGAGCAGACCAAGCGGATGATCCGCCGCGCCATCCTGAAAGCCATTGCCGTTCCCGGCTATCAGGTGCCTTTTGCCAGCCGTGAAATGCCGATGCCTTATGGCTGGGGTACAGGCGGCGTGCAGGTAACAGCCTCGATCATCGGGCCGGATGATGTGCTGAAGGTCATCGATCAGGGTGCCGACGACACAACCAATGCCGTCTCTATTCGCGCTTTCTTCCAGAAGACAGCCAATGTTGCCGTGACCACCCATACGGGCGAGGCGACCATCATCCAGACCCGCCATCGCATCCCGGAATATCCTCTGACCGAAGGGCAGGTGATCGTCTACCAGGTGCCGATCCCGGAACCCCTGCGTTTTCTGGAACCGCGCGAGACCGAGACCCGCAAGATGCACGCGCTGGCCGAATATGGCCTCATGCACGTGAAGCTTTACGAAGACATCGCGCGTCACGGCCATATCGCCAAGACCTATGATTATCCGGTGATGATCGAAGGTCGCTATGTCATGGCACCGTCGCCGACGCCGAAATTCGACAATCCGAAAATGCACATGTCTCCGGCATTGCAACTGTTCGGCGCCGGTCGCGAAAAGCGCATCTATGCCGTCCCGCCTTACACGCAGGTGGTGAGCCTCGACTTCCAGGATCATCCATTTGAAGTGCAGAAGTTCAAGGAACCCTGTGCGCTCTGCGGTGCGCAAGGCGTCTATCTCGACGAAGTCGTGCTGGATGACCGCGGCGGCTCAATGTTCGTCTGCTCCGACACAGATTTTTGCGAAGACCGGCAGGCCAAAGGCCATTTCGGCCATCTGGCAGCGAACAATGGGGCCGCAGCCAAGGGAGCCCAGAAATGAGCATTGAAATCAACGAGCAACCTCTGCTGAGAGTGAACAGCCTGTCGAAATTCTACGGAAATCGCCGTGGCTGCGCAGATATTTCCTTCAATCTGTGGCCGGGCGAAGTGCTGGCTATTGTTGGAGAATCCGGTTCCGGCAAGACGACGCTCCTGAACAGTCTGGCAACCCGTCTGCAACCGACCTCAGGCACGGTCGAATACCGCATGCGTGACGGTGAATTCCGCGATCTGTACAAGATCGGGGAGGCGGAGCGCCGATTCCTTATGAGGACCGACTGGGGTTTTGTTCATCAGAACCCGGCGGATGGCTTGCGCATGACGGTTTCGGCCGGTGCCAATGTCGGCGAACGCCTGATGGCAGTTGGTGAACGCCATTACGGCAATATCCGTTCGACGGCCACCGATTGGCTGGGACGTGTCGAAATTGCATCCGATCGTATCGACGATCAGCCTCGCGCTTTTTCTGGCGGCATGCGCCAACGCTTGCAGATTGCCCGCAACCTAGTGACCGCTCCGCGTCTCGTCTTCATGGATGAGCCGACCGGTGGGCTCGATGTGTCCGTTCAGGCGCGTCTTCTCGATCTTCTGCGCAGTCTCGTCAGCGATCTCGGCCTGTCGGTGATTATTGTTACCCACGATCTCGCCGTAGCCCGGCTTCTGTCTCATCGTATCATGGTCATGAAAGACGGCCATATTGTCGAGCAGGGCCTGACCGACCGCGTGCTGGACGACCCACAAGCGCCATATACGCAACTGCTCGTCTCATCAATTCTGCAGGTTTAGACGAGTTAAAACAGCTAGTTATTGCATGTTGTTTGTAAATCAACTGAACTTCATGCGCGAGGTGGAATTATCTATGTTGCAAACATCAGCCCCGCTTGCCGTCACAGATGTCATAAAAACCTTTGTCATGCATCTGCAAGGCGGCATCGAACTTCCAGTCGTTCGCGGCGTAAATTTTGAATTGCATTCCGGTGAGTGCGCAGTGCTCGGTGGCCCATCAGGCGCGGGCAAAAGCTCGATCCTGAAAATGGTCTACGGAAATTATGCGGTCAATGGTGGCTCGATCCTGATCCGCCACGCCGACACGGTTGTCGATCTTGCCACCGCCCACCCGCGGGAAGTGCTGGCGGTGCGTCGCGACACGATTGGCTATGTCAGCCAGTTCCTGCGGACGCTGCCGCGCGTCGCAGCAATCGACGTGGTTGCGGAACCATTGGTCGCACGCGGCGTCGATCACGACGTGGCACTGAACCGTGCTCGCGAACTTCTGGCGCAGCTCAATCTGCCGGAGAGACTGTGGACCCTGCCACCTGCTACGTTCTCCGGTGGTGAGCAGCAGCGCGTTAACATCGCACGCGGTTTTATCACGGATCACCCGGTATTGCTGCTTGACGAACCGACGGCCTCGCTCGATGCGAAGAACCGCGCGGTCGTGGTCGATCTCATCAAAACCAAGAAAGAGCAAGGCGTCGCCATGCTCGGCATTTTCCACGATGAAGACGTGCGAACGGAAGTCGCCGACCGGATTATTGACGTAACGGCTTTCTCTCCAAGGGGGCTGGTATGACCAAACTCTCGGTGGAACCGCTTATCCACGATACTGCTATTGTCAGCGGATGCACACTCGGCCGCTATACGGAGATTGGTGAGCGCAGCCGCGTTTCAGAAACCGTGCTGGAAGATTATTCCTATCTCGGCATCGATTGCGAGATCTGGTGTGCGGAGATCGGCAAATTTTCCAATATCGCGAGCCACGTGCGCATCAACGCCACAAACCACCCGACATGGCGTCCGACCCTGCATCATTTCACCTACCGCGCCGGTGATTATTGGCCCGAAGAGAAGGATGAGACGGAGTTTTTCGATTGGCGTCGTGGCAATGCCGTGAAAATCGGTCACGACACCTGGCTTGGCCATGGCTCGACAATCCTGCCGGGCGTGACGGTCGGCAATGGTGCGGTTGTCGGCGCCGGAGCCGTAGTGAGCCGGGACGTAGCGCCCTATACGATCGTGGGCGGCGTGCCTGCGCGTCTCATTCGCGAACGCTTCGACGCTGCGACCGGTAATCGTCTCGACCGGCTGACCTGGTGGGACTGGAGCCATGATCGCCTGCGGGCAGCGCTTGATGATTTCCGCGCGCTCGACATCGAAGCCTTCCTCTCGAAATATGAAACGGCCGCCAATACGAATGCGGTCATGAAAGAGCTATCAAATGGCTAATGAAATCGTTCTGAAAAATGCGCACATCGTGCTCGCTGACGAGATTGTTTCCGGTTCCATCCTCGTCCGCGACGGTACAATTGCGGCAATTGACCAGGGCAACAGCAATGGTGGCGATGACATGGAAGGCGATTATGTCATTCCGGGTTTGATCGAGTTGCACACTGACCAGCTCGAAAGCCATTATGCACCGCGTCCGAAAGTGCGCTGGAATGTCGACGCAGCGGTTCAGGCCCATGATGCACAGGTCGCAGCATCCGGCATCACGACGGTCTTCGATGCCATGCGCGTCGGTTCCGACTATGACCGCGATTTTGTCGGCAAGGATATGCGGATGCTTGCGGATGCCATCGAAAGTGGCGTTCGCGAAAATCGCTTGCGTGCAGACCACTTCCTGCATCTGCGCTGCGAAGTTTCCTCGGTGGATTGCCTTGAAACATTTGAGCTTTTCGCAGGCGATGACCGCGTCAAACTCGCTTCGCTGATGGATCATGCGCCGGGACAGCGTCAATTCGTTGATCTCGAGACCTATCGCAGCTATTACATGCGTAAGATGAAGCTCACGGATGAGGAGTTCCGGGTGCATTGTGAAAAGCGTATGGCGGATTCGGATGTCTACTCGGCCAAACATCGCCGTGCTATTGCCGAACTGGCTGCGAAGCGCGGCATTGTCCTTGCGAGCCATGACGATGCGACCAGTGCGCATGTTGATGAATCGCTCGACCATGGCGTGCGGATCGCCGAATTCCCAACCACGATGGAAGCCGCCAATGCCTCGAAAGGCGCAGGTCTCTCGATCCTGATGGGCGCGCCGAATATCGTTCGCGGCGGTTCGCATTCCGGCAATATCGCGGCGCGTGATCTGGTGGACAATGGAAGTCTCGATATACTCTCGTCGGATTATATCCCTTTCAGTCTCATTCAGTCGGCATTTGGCCTGGCTTCCGGCGAACGCCCGATTGCGTTGCCGGATGCGATCCGCCTTGTGACCAAGAATCCTGCTGACGCAATGGCCATGGATGATCGCGGAGAAATCGCTATCGGCAAGCGCGCCGATCTGGTTCGCGTACGTCCAAAAGGTGCCATACCGGTTGTCCGCACCGTCTGGCGTGAAGGCGAGCGGGTGCTGTGATGCAGATGCAATACATGTCGCCGAAAGGCTGTTTCGTCGCTGTCGTTGGCCCCAGTGGGGCCGGCAAGGATACGATCATGGATGCAGCGCGTGCCGCTCTTTCAGGCGACACGCGCTTTCATTTTGTACGTCGGATCATCACCCGCCCGCAAATGTCAGGAACGGAAGATCATGACAGTCTGGATGAAGCGACATTTGCAAAAGCGGCAAGTGAGGGAGCTTTCGCCCTGCACTGGCAGGCGCATGGCTTGAACTACGGGCTGCCGAAATCGGTTGAAGATGAAATCGCCAACGGTACGGTGGTGATCGCCAACGTTTCACGCCGGGTTCTGGGCGATATCCGCAGGCTCTATACGTCGCGTTCTGTGGTCGTCATAACGGCCCGACCAGACGTTCTCGCTGAACGGCTTGCATTGCGTGGTCGTGAAAGCCGGGAAGAAATTGCCTTGCGGCTGGCACGTGAAGTGAACTTCGATAACAGTGCCGGGGACGTTGTCACAATTGACAATTCCGGTGACGTCCGTGCCTCCACAGAGGCTTTCCTTTACCACCTGGAAGGAATAGCTGTTAAATCAGCGGTTTAGTCGAATTTTCTCCAGCGATGTGTAAATTTACACAAACGTCATTATGCTTTCATTGCAGTGTCATGGAAGCAATTCAGAGTGGGCATGAATGGAGACGAATTCATGCTTCAACTGAAAAACATAACGCGCCGCTATAATGACAAGGTCGCGGTTTCGGGCGTTGACCTTGAAATCGAGCCGGGCACGTTTGTAGGAATTATCGGTCGCTCAGGTGCTGGCAAGTCAACGCTTCTGCGTATGATCAATCGGCTCGTCGAGCCGTCCGAGGGAAAAATTCACTGGGATGGCCGCGACGTTAGCGGACTCAAGGGAGCAGCACTGCGCGACTGGCGCGCGCAATGCGCGATGATTTTCCAGCACTTCAATCTGGTCGATCGTCTTGATGTTCTCACCAATGTTCTGATGGGACGTCTGAACTATGTATCGACGCCAAAGTCCCTTCTGCGTATCTGGAGTGATGAAGAGCGTCTGATCGCTCTCTCCGCATTGCAACAGTTCGACATTGCGCATCTTGCAGCACATCGTGCCGATGAGCTTTCGGGGGGGCAGCAGCAGCGCGTGGCAATTGCCCGCGCGCTCGTTCAGCAGCCACGTATCATTCTCGCCGACGAGCCGATTGCGTCGCTTGATCCGCGCAACACCCGCAGCGTTATGGACGCGCTGCGCCGCATCAATCGGGATTACGGCATAACGGTTCTCTGCAATCTGCACTCGCTTGATATTGCGCGCAGCTATTGCGACCGCCTTGTCGGCATGTCTGCCGGCAAGATCGTCTTCCGTGGCACGCCATCAATGCTGACCGAAATGGCAGCGCGCGACCTTTACGGCATGGAAGCCGCTGACGTCATCAATACCAATGAGCAGCAGGCAGAACCAATGCCAATGCCAGTTCCGCGGTCGGCTGAAGCCGTTCTGCGCCAGCTTTCCGCCTGAGCGGAAAATTACGCTCCAAAATCGGGGATTAACAGGAGATACCTATGCTTAACCGTAGAAACTTTCTGGCGGCTGCTGCGCTTACCGCAACGCTGACCATGCCAATGCTGGCCTCCACTGCTCAGGCTGCTGACTGGAGCAAGGACTACCCTGAAATCGTTCTGGGTGTTATTCCGGCTGAAAACGCCTCGACCACTTCCGACCGTTATGCGCCTTTGGCTGCCTATCTCGGCAAGGAACTCGGCACCAAAGTAACGCTGCGCGTCGCCAACGACTATGCTGCTGTCATCGAAGGCCAGCGCGCCGGTAACATCCAGATCGCATTCTATGGCCCGGCATCTTATTCCCGCGCCGTTATGACCGGTGTTGAGACCACCCCACTTGTCAATCAGCGCCACGACACCGGCGTCAACGGCTATTACTCGGTCGTTTATGTTCGCGCTGACAGCCCGTACAAGACCATGGAAGACCTGAAAGGCAAGACCATTGCTCTTGTCGATCCGAACTCCACTTCCGGCAACAATGCGCCGCGCTTCTTCCTCAACCGCGAAGGCTATAGCGTCGATACATTCTTCGGTAAGAACTTCTTTGCTGGCAGCCATGAAAACGCTGTTCTCGCTCTCGCACAGGGCACCGCAGACGCTGCTGCAAATTCCTGGAATTCGGAAGACGATTCGAACCTGACCCGCATGGTCAGCCGCGGCGTTCTGAAAGATGCCAATGGTAAGCCGATGACAAAGGATGATTTCCGTATCATCTTCAAGTCGGACTTCCTCCCAGAAGGCCCGTTCGCTGTTCTCAGCACCCTGCCAGACCAGCTCAAGGCCGATATCAAGCAGGCTTTCCTCGATATGCCTAAGAAGGACAAGGCTGGTTTTGACGCCCTTTCCGATGGCAAGGATCAGGAATTCGTAGCGACCGAAGCCAAGGAATATGAGCCGATTATCGAGATGCTCAAGTTCAACGACAAGGCTCGCAAGTCCTAATCCGCAAAGTAATCGAGATGCCCGAAGCCCAACCAGCTTCGGGCATTTTTGTTAGGGAATCTCGCATGACGGTATCCTTACTCGACGGCAACGGAGCAAAAAGCCTGCTTGCCGATTATCGAAGAGAAGTTGGTAAACGGCGTCTCTACGGTATTGCGCTACTCCTCGCGCTTGTCGTTGTCGCCATTGCTGCCTCCGTCGTTGCCGACGTTCGGCCGGGCACACTGGTCGAAAATCTCTTTCGCTTTACAAGCTATCTTGGTCGCATCTTGCCGGATTTGACGATTGCCAATTTCTGGGGTGACCTCGCTGCCTGGTACTGGAATCTCGGTGGCTGGCTCAAAATGTTGTTTGAGACTCTGCTGATCGCCTATCTGGCGACATTGATCGGTGCTGGGGTCGCTTTTGCTGCTTCTTTCGCAGCCTCATCCAACATGGCTCCCAATTCGACCGTTCGCTTCATCGTCCGTCGCGTGCTGGAACTGCTACGCACGGTGCCTGAAATTGTCTTCGCGCTGCTTTTCGTTATCGCCTTCGGGCTTGGGCCAATGGCCGGCGTACTGGCTCTCATGCTTCACACGGCAGGGGCGCTGGGCAAACTGTTCTCGGAAGTTGTCGAGAATATCGACATGCGCCCTGTGGAAGCTATCCGCGCGTCGGGCGGTTCCGGCCTGCAAGTCATACGCTTTGCGGTGCTGCCGCAAGTTGCGGCGAATTTTGCGTCCTATGGCCTGCTGCGCTTTGAGGTCAACGTGCGTGGTGCCTCAGTCATGGGTTTTGTCGGGGCAGGCGGCATCGGGCAGGAATTGCTCACATCCATACGTCAGTTCTATTACAGCGATGTCAGTGCGATCCTGCTTCTGATTATCGTGACGATCTTCGTGATCGATCTTGTCACCCAGCGCGTGCGTCACGCACTGCTTGGCCGTATTGGTTGAGGAGAGAACTATGACCGATATTGCACAAACTCTCTCCCGAGAAGCGCACGCCAACGAAAAGGAATTGAGGGCCGAATATGCCAATCTGTTCGGCAATGGGCGCACATGGCGCAATGTCGCTATTTTAACCGTCGCTATTATCGCTTCGGTCTGGTTCGCCTTCTACTGGCTTGATTTTTCGTTGTTGCGCATTCTGAACGGGCTCGGTCGCCTCGGTGATTTCGCGTTGATGATGATGCCGCCATCGTCCGGGGGACGTTTCAGTCTCTATCTGTGGTCGATGATGGAAACGCTGGCGATTGCTTATCTCGGCACATTGCTCGCGGCGATCCTGGCTTTTCCCTTCGGTTTTCTGGCCGCCAAGAACATCATCCCGAATGTGTTCCTGCATTTCGGCATTCGCCGCTTCCTCGACACCATTCGCGGCGTCGATACACTGATCTGGGCGCTGATCTGGGTTTCGGTTGTGGGGCTTGGACCGTTTGCCGGTATTCTCGCCATTGCCTGTTCGGATTTCGGCGCGTTCGGCAAGTTGTTTTCGGAAGCTATTGAAGGCGCCGACAAGAAGCCTGTCGAAGGCGTGGTCTCATCGGGTGGCGGCAGGCTGCACGGCTATCGCTTCGGTGTTTTGCCGCAGGTACTGCCGCTGATCGGCAGTCAGGTACTTTATTTCTTCGAGTCGAATACCCGTTCGGCGACGATTATAGGCATCGTCGGGGCAGGCGGCATTGGTGCGCATCTGGCGGAACAGATCAAGGTTTTGAACCTCCAGGACGTTTCCTTCCTGATCATCATGATCCTGATCGCCGTCGCCGTAATCGACTGGTTCTCGTCCAAGCTTCGTCACGCCATGATCGGCAAGAAAGCGCACAAATCGGCTTAACCAGTAATCAGCGATCTCACGCCGTCTGCAACGAACTGAACGGCAAGCGCAGCCAGAATGACGCCCAAAAGGCGAGTCAGGATGGAACGGCCGGTTTCACCGAGAAACCGGTCGACGCGCTCCGCCAGTAACAGAACGAGATAGGTGATCAGCAGGCAGACGAAGATAACTCCGAGAAGGGCTGCTTTCGGCCCGACGCCTTCAAAGGAATTCGACGTCAGTACGATAGCCGAAATCGCTCCCGGACCGGCGATCAACGGGATGGCGAGGGGGAACGCCGCAATATTTCGGATATGGTCCTTGGTTATCGCAACCTCGGCGCTCTTTTCCTTGCGCTCCGTGCGTTTCTCAAAAATCATTTCAAAAGCGATCCAGAACAGCAACAGGCCACCTGCTACGCGAAACGCGCCTATGGTAATGCCGAACATGCCAAGTATCTGTAAGCCCGCAATGGCAAACAGCGCCATCACGATAAAGCCGATGATAGAGGCACGCAGCGCCACCTGTCCGCGGTGATGCCGCTCCATGCCCGGCGTCAGCGCCAGAAACAACGGCGCCAGTCCAGGCGGATCGATTGTTACAAGCAGGGTGACGAACGCGCTGAAAACCGTATCGTAGAACCCCATGCTGCACGCGCCCTTCTAGTTGGCATGTTATGCTCAATCGGATACATGAATTGTAGACGATCGGCGGCCCATGGTCGACGCAAAGCGCCAGTATGAGCAACATCATGGCTCAATCTTTATGTGAATATCTTTTAAGTCATTGAATCACAATACGGAAATAGGTCGTCGAAACGGTCGTGAAATTGGCGTTTTCTGCTGGTTTCCGTTATAAAGTGACTTTATCGATTCTGTTGAGAAAGAAATCTGAATAGTGTCAGATCAAACGCCTCCACCCGGTTCCGACGATATGAATGGTGGCCCAAACGGCGGCCCTAGCGGTATCGAACCGATTTCCATTATCGAGGAGATGCAGCGTTCCTATCTCGATTACGCGATGAGCGTTATCGTGAGTCGTGCGCTGCCCGATGTGCGCGACGGCCTAAAGCCCGTGCATCGCCGCATTCTCCACGCCATGAACGAGATGAACCTCGCCTATAACCGCCCCTATCGTAAGTCGGCGGGTGTGGTGGGTGAGGTCATGGGTAAATATCACCCGCATGGCGACGCTTCCATTTATGACGCCCTCGTACGTATGGCGCAGGATTTTTCCATGCGCGATCCGCTTGTCGACGGGCAGGGCAATTTCGGCTCCATCGACGGTGATCCGCCAGCGGCGATGCGTTATACTGAATGCCGTTTGGAAAAGCTTACCGAGTCTATCCTGTCGGATATTGACAAGGATACGGTCGACTTTCAGGATAACTATGACGGCCGCGAGCAGGAACCTGTGGTTATGCCTGCGCGCTTTCCGAACCTGCTCGTCAACGGTTCGGGCGGTATTGCAGTCGGCATGGCGACCAATATTCCGCCGCACAATCTTGGTGAAATCATCGACGGTTGCATTGCGCTAATCGATAACCCGGCCATCGAGCTTCCAGAACTGATGGATATCATTCCGGGGCCGGATTTCCCAACCGGTGGCATTATCCTTGGACGTGCCGGTATCAACTCCGCCTACACGACCGGACGCGGTTCGGTGGTTATGCGCGGACGCGCCACCATTGAGCCGATGCGCGGTGACCGTGAAGCCATCATCATCACCGAGATTCCGTATCAGGTGAATAAGGCTTCGATGATCGAAAAGATGGCCGAGCTGGTGCGCGACAAGCGCATCGAAGGCATTTCCGATCTGCGTGACGAATCCGACCGCGAAGGCTATCGCGTCGTGGTGGAACTCAAGCGTGACGCCGTTGCCGATGTCGTGCTGAACCAGCTTTACCGCTATACGCCGCTGCAGACCTCGTTTGGCTGCAACATGGTGGCGCTGAACGGGGGCAAGCCGGAACAGCTCAATCTGCTTGATATGCTGCGCGCATTCGTCGCCTTCCGCGAGGAGGTGGTGACACGCCGTACCAAGTTCCTGCTCAACAAGGCGCGCGACCGCGCGCATGTTTTGGTTGGTCTTGCGATTGCGGTCGCCAATATCGATGAGGTGATCGCACTCATTCGTCGCGCGCCTGATCCGTCGACAGCCCGCGAGCAGTTGATGGAACGTCGCTGGCCAGCGGTCGATGTGGCCCCATTGATCCGTCTTATCGACGATCCGCGCCATACGCTGAACGACGATAACACCTACAATCTCTCCGAAGAACAAGCGCGCGCCATTCTTGATCTGCGTCTGCAGCGCCTGACAGCGCTGGGCCGCGATGAAGTGGCGGATGAGCTGAACAAGATCGGTGAGGAAATACGCGACTATCTCGACATTCTCGGTTCGCGCCTGCGCGTGATGACTATCGTCAAGGAAGAGATGATTGCGGTTCGCGACGAGTTTGCAACGCCACGCCGCACCGAAATCGGTTTCGGTGGTGCAGAAATGGACGACGAAGACCTGATCGCTCGTGAGGATATGGTCGTTACCGTCAGCCATGCAGGCTATATCAAGCGCGTGCCGCTGACGACCTATCGCGCGCAGCGCCGTGGCGGAAAAGGCCGTTCCGGCATGGCAACGAAGGACGAGGATTTTGTCACTCGCCTGTTCGTCGCCAATACGCATACGCCGGTTCTGTTCTTCTCCTCACGTGGCATTGTCTACAAGGAGAAGGTCTGGCGCCTGCCTGTTGGCACACCGCAGTCTCGTGGCAAAGCGCTCATTAATATGCTGCCATTGCAGCAGGGGGAGCGCATTACCACCATCATGCCACTGCCGGAGGATGAAGAATCCTGGGCAAACCTCGACGTCATGTTCTCTACGACGCGCGGTACGGTTCGTCGCAACAAGCTGTCGGACTTCGTTCAGGTCAACCGCAATGGCAAAATCGCGATGAAGCTCGAAGATGAGGGCGATGAAATCCTCTCGGTCGACACCTGTACGGAATTCGACGACGTGCTTCTGACCTGCGCCGGTGGCCAGTGCATCCGTTTCCCCGTGACCGATGTGCGCGTCTTCGCAGGCCGCAATTCGATCGGCGTGCGCGGTATCAATCTGGCCGATGGCGACAAGGTCATCTCCATGGCGATCCTGCATCATGTCGATGCCGACGCTTCCGAGCGCTCCGCCTATCTCAAGCGTTCGATTGCCGAGCGACGGGCGCAAGGCGCGGATGACGCGGATGATATTGTGGTCGTGGGTGAAGAAGTCGGAACCGAAACAGAACTCAACGACGAACGCTATCAGGAACTTAAAGCCCGTGAAGAAACCGTTCTAACCGTCAGCGAATACGGTTACGGCAAGCGTTCTTCATCCTATGAGTTCCGCGTTTCTGGCCGTGGTGGCAAGGGTATCCGCGCAACCGATACGTCGAAAACCGACGAGATCGGCAAGCTGGTCGCTCTGTTCCCGGTCGAGGCAAGAGATCAGATTCTGCTTGTTTCGGATGGTGGACAGCTCATTCGTGTTCCAGTTGACGGTATTCGTATTGCTGGACGTTCCACGAAGGGTGTCACAATCTTCAATACCGCAGACGGCGAAAAGGTAGTCTCGGTCGAACGCATATCCGAAGCGGATAGCGACGAAGAAAACGGCAATGGCGGCGATGCGGCTTCCGAAGGCGAAGCGCCGTCGACCGAAGCCTAGGAATAACCAAAGAGTCTGGGCTCTTTGTTATCAACAATGAAAAAGGCCGATGGTGGGAACCATCGGCCTTTTTCAGATGCCAAGACTGGAGGAATTGGCGATCACAGAAACTATCTCACAGCGAGCTCCAACGCTTCGAGCGTGAACTCGACTGCCTGCATCTCAGCGCGAACGCATGTTGCGCAAAGTATTGATGTCGAATGCTACCTGACGCACGCGCTGACGCTTGGCTTCATTTTCTTCGAGAAGCAGTATGATTGCCGATGCGGCCATCGCGACCATCATGGATAATGCCAGAAGAAAGATCATCATCGTGTTATCCTTTCGACATATATACGCTTCAACAGCGAAAAGGTTGCACCAACCTTGCACCTATCTTGGTAAATCGGTTGTGAACTTGTCGTGAAATCGCTGGTCATAACGCGTTCATCTGGTTTCTTGGTTTCTGTTTTCTTATCGCAGTGGTTCTTGTTGAAAATCCTGTCAGAAAAGGATAGCTGGAAGAAATGACAATCGCGATTTATGCGGGCTCCTTCGACCCGGTGACAAACGGCCATATGGATGTCCTCAAAGGTGCACTGCGCCTTGCCGACAAGGTTATCGTCGCGATTGGGGTTCATCCCGGCAAAAAGCCGCTCTTCACCTTCGAGGAGCGCGTGACGCTCATCGGTGAAAGCTCCAAGGCCATATTGGGCGATGATTCAGGTCGGGTTTCGGTCATTTCATTCGACGGCCTGGTCATTGATGCGGCACGCGAAAATGCCGCTCAATTGATGGTGCGTGGTTTGCGCGACGGCACCGATCTAGACTATGAAATGCAGATGGCAGGCATGAACGGTACCATGGCGCCGGAATTGCAGACAGTGTTCCTTCCGGCAGATCCGGCAGTGCGCACGATTACCGCCACATTGGTTCGCCAGATTGCCTCCATGGGCGGCGATATAAAGCCCTTCGTTCCGGCGGCTGTTGCGGCCGCCCTGAACGCCAAATTCAAATCCTGACCACAGGGAGTTTTTCGATTATGTCTTTCATTCGTTCGGCGCTTGCCGCTGTTGCTTTTATCGCGCTGTCGCAAGGCGCGGTCCAGACGGCTTTCGCCGCCAATGCCGAAAACACCATGGTTCTCAAGCTAAAGAATGGCGATGTTGCCATCCAGCTTCGCCCTGATCTCGCGCCAAAGCACGTCGCCCAGATTGAAAAACTGGTCAGCGAAGGCGCTTACAACGGCGTTGCTTTCCACCGCGTGATTCCAGGTTTTATGGCCCAGACCGGCGATGTGAAATTTGGCAACATGGACAAGGGCTTCGACGCTTCGCGCGTCGGCACCGGCGGTTCCGACTACCCGGATATTCCGGCAGAATTCTCGAAGGAACCCTTCGTGCGCGGCACGGTCGGCATGGCTCGCAGCCAGAACCCGAACTCGGCCAATTCGCAATTCTTCATCATGTTTGCGGACGGCGCGTTCCTTAACGGCCAATACACCGTAGTCGGCAAGGTTGTCAGCGGCATGGATGTCGTCGACAAGATAAAGAAGGGGAGCGAAGCCGATAATGGCGCCGTGGAAAGCCCCGACAAGATCATCAAGGCAACGCTTCAGGCCGATAAGAAGTAGAATACAAGGAGAGGCTCAATGGCTTACAAAGACCCAGAAAACACGCTCGTTCTTGAAACCACCAAGGGCAATGTCGTTCTAGAACTCTACCCGGACCTCGCGCCGGATCATGTTGCGCGCGTCAAGGAATTGGCCCGCGAAGGCGCTTATGACGGCGTCGTGTTCCACCGCGTGATCGACGGCTTCATGGCCCAGACTGGCGACGTGAAGTTCGGCAAGACTGGCGGCGCAAATTTCAACGGTTCGCGTGCAGGCATGGGCGGTTCTGATAAGCCAGACCTGAAGGCTGAGTTCTCCAACACGCCGCACAAGCGCGGTACTGCTTCGATGGCCCGTTCGGCCAACCCGAATTCAGCCAATTCACAGTTCTTCATTTGCTTTGCCGACGCTCCGTGGCTCGACCGCCAGTATAGCGTTTGGGGCCAGGTCATCGAAGGCATGGACAATGTAGACAAGATCAAGCGCGGAGAGCCTGTTGCCGATCCAGACATGATCGTGACAGCACGCATCGCTGCCGACATCTGATCCTGACGATTCATTGAGAAATTACGGCTCCGGTCTATACCGGGGCCGTGATTCGTTTACCGCATTTCCGAACGCAAAACCGTTTCACACTTTTGCTGGAAATGCTCTAGAGGTTCTCCATGCGTGTTGATCTTTTCGATTTCGATTTGCCGGAAGAGAGCATTGCTTTGCGCCCGGTCGAGCCACGCGACCACGCCAGACTGTTGCGTGTTCGTCCCGGCCTGCCATTCGAGGATCGACAGGTATTCGAACTGCCCGATCTGTTGCAGCCGGGCGATGCGCTAGTGTTCAACGACACAAAAGTCATTCCCGCGCAGCTTGAAGGCATGCGCGAGCGCGACGGCAATATTTCACAGGTCAGCGCCACACTGCATATGCGCACTGGGCCTGATCGCTGGAAGGCTTTTCTGCGTCCGGGCAAGCGTGTGAAGCAAGGCGACCGCATTCGTTTCGGCCATTCCGGTTCAAGCTGCTTCGTTGGCACACTTGACGCTACCGTGGCGGAAAAGGGCGATGCAGGCGAAGCGCTTCTTGTGTTCGACCTTTCAGGCGCCGTTCTTGACGAGGCTATCGCGGTGGTAGGACATATTCCGCTGCCGCCCTATATCGCATCGAAGCGCACCGAAGACGAGCGCGACCGCAAGGACTATCAGACGGTTTACGCACGTGAGGAGGGGGCCGTCGCGGCTCCCACTGCCGGATTGCATTTCACGCCGGACCTCCTTGAAAAGATCAAGGCCAAGGGCGTCGAAGAACATTTCGTAACGCTGCACGTGGGGGCGGGAACGTTTTTACCGGTCAAGGCCGACGATACTACCGACCATAAGATGCATTCGGAAATCGGTCATGTGTCGCAGAAGACTGCCGATGCGCTCAATGCCGTGCATGAGCGGGGCGGAAGAATCGTCTGTGTTGGCACGACTTCGCTGCGTCTGATCGAAAGCGCCGCGGGAGATGATGGCGTCATTCGTCCGTGGTCCGGTGCGACCGATATCTTCATCACGCCGGGTTACAAGTTCCGTACCGTCGATTTGCTGATGACTAATTTTCATTTGCCGCGCTCGACGCTGTTCATGCTGGTATCAGCCTTCAGCGGTCTTGAGACGATGCGCGCCGCCTATGACCATGCCATCAGCAATGGCTATCGCTTTTATTCCTATGGTGACGGCAGCTTGCTTGAGCGAGCCGACAGAGCTAAAGACACCGCATGAACCCGGAAAACCTGAAGACAACCGAAAATTTCGAATTCAAAGTACTGGCAACGGACGGCTCTGCTCGTCGGGGCGAAATTTCCATGCCACGCGGCATGGTGCGTACGCCTGCCTTTATGCCGGTCGGTACGGCTGGTACGGTCAAGGCCATGTATATGGAGCAGGTGAAAGAACTTGGCGCCGATATCATCCTTGGCAATACCTATCACCTCATGCTGAGGCCGGGTGCCGAGCGTGTGGCGCGACTGGGCGGCTTGCATGAGTTCGGAGGCTGGAAAGGCCCGATCCTGACAGATTCTGGTGGTTTTCAGGTCATGTCGCTCGCGCAACTGCGCAAACTCGACGAGAACGGCGTGACATTCCGCTCGCATATCGATGGCAAGCCTTATGAAATGACGCCGGAGCGGTCTATTGAGATTCAGGGGCTGCTGGATTCCGATATCCAAATGCAGCTCGATGAATGTGTGGCGCTACCGTCACCGGAAAAGAACACCGAACGCGCGATGGAATTGTCGCTGCGCTGGGCCGAGCGCTGCAAGGTCGCGTTCGGCAAACAACCGGGCAAGGCGATGTTCGGTATCGTGCAAGGCGGCGACGCCCCACGGTTGCGCGAGAAATCAGCTGAAGCGCTGAAGGCCATGGATCTCAAGGGCTATTCGGTCGGCGGGCTTGCGGTCGGCGAACCACAGCACGTTATGCTCGACATGCTGGAAGTTGTCTGCCCGATCCTGCCGCCCGAAAAACCGCGCTATCTGATGGGTGTCGGTACGCCGGACGATATTCTGAAGTCGGTAGCGCGCGGGATCGACATGTTCGATTGCGTGATGCCAACGCGCGCAGGCCGCCACGGCCTCGCGTTCACGCGCTTCGGCAAGGTGAACCTGCGCAATGCGCGACATGCAGACGATCATCGTCCACTCGACCCGGAATCGGATTGCCCAGCATCGCGCGATTATAGTCGCGCCTATCTGCACCATCTGGTGAAATCCGGTGAAGCGCTCGGCGCCATGCTCCTGACCTGGAACAACCTGGCTTATTATCAGTATCTGATGAAGGGCATCCGTGCATCGATTGCCGACGGACGCTTTCGCGAATTTTCCGCCGAAACCTCGGAAGGGTGGGCGAAAGGCGATATAGTCCCCCTATGATTCGCAAACAGCGAAAACAATGGGGCGTCTAGCGCTCCATTTCCTTCATTGCTGTCAGTTTTCTGTCAGCATGTTTTCCAAACGGACGAGAACGGCGCGCTGTTCCTCCTCGTTCAGAATTTCACACTCCATCAATTTGGAGCACTCGAGACCTGCGACGGCCAGATAGACAATAAGCGCTGTATGGGAATCGGTTGTGTCCTTGATCATGCGATCAAGAAGAGCCCTGTGATACTGCCGAACCGGCACCATGAAACCCGGATCTTCGGCAAGCGCGGCAAGGACACCGCAAGCTGGCGGCTCATCATCGGCCTGAACCCGGTAAACATCGAGAAAAGCCCGCGCGACACGGTTTTCTTCGCCTTTCTGGAGTGTTTCCTGAACCTCCATGGCACGTTCGTGCTCTTTCATATATTCTTCGACCACCGCTTCGAGCAGCTTGGCCTTTGTCGGAAAGGAATAAAGCAGTCCGCCTTTTGAAAGCCCCGCACGGGCTGCTACGGCATCGAGAGAGAGATGAGCGGGTCCGATCTCACGGGCAAGCTCGGTAGCAGCGCGCAAAATACGTTCGCGCGACGAGACTTTCTTTTTTGTTAGCAACTTACCGGTGTCTCCTGACAGTTCGTGTGTTGACAATACCGTCCAGACGGTACAGTTATTCGCCACTTTCATACAAGTAAAATACGCGCGACCTTTGCGTGAATGCGAAAGAAGGCGCCGCGGCCAATCCCCCACCCCTGTTCGAACAGGGAGCCATCTGGAGTGTATCCGCAATGATCAAGCGCCTTATTCTGGCAATAATATTTCTGGTGATCGTCGTTGGAGGCCTCGTTGGCTTTAATCTGTTCCGATCACAGGCAATCAAAGACTTTTTCGCAAACATGCAGCAGCCCGCCCAGACGGTTTCGACCGTCACGGTGGAGCCCGGAGTCTGGAAACCGGGTGTGGAAGCCATCGGTACTGCCAATGCGCTCAATGGCGTCGATCTCACCGTGCAGCTTGACGGCATCGTTCAGAAGATCAACTTCAAGGCCAATCAAGAGGTCAAACAAGGCGACCTACTGCTTCAGCTCGAAGACAGCATCCAAAAGGCAGACCTCGCAGCAGCCGAAGCGGAAGCCGTTCTTGCCAAACAGAACCTGAAGCGAGCCGATACACTGCGCACACGCGGCGTCGGCGCCGTCTCAAACGTCGACACGACCGCATCGGTTGCGAATGCCGCTGTCGCTGTTGTGGAGAAGATGCGAGCAACGCTGGCCCAGAAGTCCGTCAAGGCTCCATTCTCTGGCATCATCGGCATCTCCAAGGTCGATCTCGGTCAGTATCTGACGCCCGGCACAGTCATCGCCACGCTACAGGACACCGACGTGATGCGTATCGATTTCACTGTTCCTGAACAGTCGCTGTCATCGATAAATCTCGGACAGACTGTCAAAGTTGGTTCAACTGCGGATGCGCTCGATTTCACTGGCACAGTTGTCGGTATCGACCCAAAGATTGATCCTGCGACCCGTCTTGTCTCGGTGCGCGCCCAGGTACAGAATCCGGATCACAAGCTGACCCCAGGGCAATTCGTACAGGTTCGCGTTGAATTGCCTGAAGAACGCAACATAATCGCCCTGCCGCAGACCACGGTTATTTCCAGTCTTTATGGTGACTACGTATATGCGGTCCGCCCGGAACAGAAGCAGGAAGGCGCAGAGACGACGACCGCCGATGCCAAGCCGGAAGACGGCGAAAAGCAGGTCGCGCAACAGGTCTTCATCAAGCTGGGACGCCGCTACGCCGGTCTTGTCGAAGTGACCAGTGGCCTCAAGGCTGGCGATATCATCATCACGGCAGGCCAGAACCGTCTTTCGCCTGGCGTGCCAGTGAAAATCGACAATACCGTCAATCCGATCCCGGCCGGCCAACCGGCTGACAAGCAATAGGCGATCCGATGAGCTTTTCCGATATTTTCATCCGGCGCCCCGTGCTTGCCACGGTGGTCGCCCTCATGATCATTCTGTTGGGCCTTCAGGGGATCGCGCAGCTGACAGTGCGCGAATATCCAAAGGTCGACGAAACGGTTATCACAGTCACAACGAACTATGCCGGGGCGAGTGCCGATCTTATCCAGGGATTCATCACGGCACCTATCGCCGAAGCAGTCGCGACTACCGAAAACATCGACTATGTAACGTCGTCGAGCCGTCCTTCGTCGAGCACGGTTACCGTGCAGATGAAACTCGGCGCAAATCCTGATGCGGCGCTCACGGAAGTCATCGCCAAGGTCAATCAGGTGCGTGGCGATCTGCCGGACGAATCCGACGACCCCGTCATCGTCAAGGGAACCGGCCAGAACTTCGCCACCATGTATCTGGCAGCGCAGAACCCAAACATGACGAGCGAACAGATCACCGAATATCTGGAGCGCGTTATCCAGCCACGCATGTCCACCATTCAGGGTGTTGCAAAGGCCGAAATTCTGGGCGGACAAGTCTACTCGATGCGCGTCTGGCTGGACCCGATCCAGCTTGCAGCCCGCCGGATAACTGCGCCGGAAGTCCTGGCAGCAATCAAAGCCTCGAACTTCCTGTCGGCTCCGGGCACGACGAAGAATGAATATGTGGCGTCTTCGATCACACTGAAGTCCACCTTGCAGACCCCGGAAGCCTTCGGTGCCATGCCGATCAAGGCTTCGGGTGACGATGTCGTTCGGCTGCGGGACGTAGCGCGGGTCGAACTGGCAGCGAAAAGCACTGACACCATCGTTTCGTTCAATGGTTCTGCGGGTACATTCCTTGGCGTTTTCCCAACACCGGCCGCAAACCCCATCGACATGGCGGCTGCCGTCCGCAAGGAGCTTCCGTCTATTCAGGCTTCACTGCCAGAAGGTATGTCACTTGTCCTCGTCTATGATGCGACCGAGCAGATCAGCTCTTCGATCAAGGAAGTTTTCACGACTATCGGCGAAGCCGTGGCTATCGTCATTCTGGTTATTATTTTCTTCCTTGGATCTTTCCGCTCGGTTCTGATTCCGATTGTCACGATCCCGATCTCGCTGATCGGCGTGTGCTTTTTCCTCTATGCGCTTGGATTCTCGATCAATCTGTTGTCGCTGCTTGCCATGGTTCTTGCCATCGGGCTGGTGGTCGATGACGCCATCGTGGTTCTGGAGAACATACACCGGCATATCGAGGAGGGCCTCCGGCCCATGGATGCCGCATTCAAGGGCATGAAGGAAATCACCGGCTCGATCATCGCCATGACGATCACGCTGGCCGCCGTGTTTGCACCGCTCGGCTTCACGGGCGGACTGACTGGCGCCCTGTTCCGTGAATTCGCTTTCACACTGGCCGGCGCAGTCGTCATTTCTGGTATTGCCGCCTTGACGGTTTCGCCGATGATGTGCGCGCGCATGCTTAAGCATGGCGACCAGACGCGGTTCCAGAAGTTCATCGACCGGACCTTCTCGCGCTTCGAAAAGTGGTATCACCGCCGCGTTTCCAATTCGCTCAACTATCGCGGCATCACGCTGATGATCGTTGTAGCGTTGATGGGGCTGACGGGATTCCTGTTCATGAACACGTCAAGCGAACTGGCACCGGAAGAAGATTCCGGGGCGCTGTTCTCGATGTTCCAGGCTCCGCAATATGCTACCTCGGCCTATACCAATCTCTACGCCGAACAGATCGACGAACTGACCAAGGATCTTCCCGAACTGAAGACCCGCTTCCAGATCGTCGGTATGGACGGCGGCACGACGTCGGGTATCGCGCTTTGGGTTCTGAATGACTGGAACGAGCGTACCCGCTCGCAGAAGCAGATTCAGGAAGACCTGACCGCACGTATCTCAAAGGTTGCAGGCGTCCAGGCCTTCATCTTTGCGCCTCCATCCTTACCGGGAACAGGCGGCGGTCTACCGATATCGATTGCTCTGCAATCGACCGGTCCGGCCGATCAAGTCTTCGCACTGGCAGAGGAAATCAAAAACGAAGCGCAGGCCTCCGGTCAGTACATTATCGTGCAGAACTCGCTCTCCTTCAACGCACCGCAGATCACGATCACAATCGACCGTGACCGCGCGGCAACGCTGGGCGTGCAGATCAGTGATATCGGTTCGACACTTGGTCTTCTGACAGGCGGCGCATCGGTTGCGAAGTTCGACCGCGATTCGAACAGCTATGACATCATCACGCAGGTGCCTGATGCATATCGTTCGAACCCTGAGAAGCTTGGTGATTTCTACGTACGCAGCATATCGGGTTCGATGATCCCGCTGTCTTCGGTCATCACGATCAACCAGAACGCATCACCTGCGGCAATCGAACAGTTCAACCAGTTGAATTCGGCGACGATTTCAGCCTTGCCGCTGCCGGGCGTCACAACCGGGCAGGGCCTGCAAACTCTGGTCGATCTGGCCAAATCCAAGATGCCGGAAGGCTTCTTCCTGGATTATTCCGGCCAGTCGCGTCTGGAAGTGGAGCAGGGCAACACGATCCTGATCGCCTTCGGCCTTGCAGTCATTGTGATTTATCTCGTGCTTGCAGCGCAGTTCGAGAGTTTCCGCGATCCGTTTATCATCATGATGTCGGTTCCGCTGTCGATCTTTGGCGCCATTGTACCGCTGAATATCGGCCTTGGTACGCTCAACATCTATACGCAGGTTGGTCTCATTACCCTTGTCGGGCTGATTACCAAGCACGGCATTTTGATGGTGGAATTCGCCAACCAGCAACGCCGTCTGCATGGTCTTTCACGTCGTGATGCAATCGTCGTCGCGGCTGAAACCCGCCTGCGTCCGATCCTGATGACCACCGCCGCAATGGCACTTGGCGTTGTGCCGCTCATTATTGCGACCGGCGCCGGTGCAGCCGCTCGTTACTCGATGGGTTTGGTGATCTTCACCGGGATCGTGATCGGTACGATTTTCACCCTGTTTGTGGTGCCGATGTTCTACACCTTCATCGCCAAGAAGGATGTGGAAGGCGAATATGTTGCGTCGCCGAAAGACGATGGCGAACCGGCTCCAGCGCAACATCACTGAAACTTGCGTTGAACCATCAACAAAGGGCGGCCTAGAAATAGGTCGCCCTTTTTGATTTTTACCAACGTTGCAAACGCCGCGTTGCAACCCATATGAGCCAGTATGATACCCTTATCCGTTCTCGATCTTTCGCCTGTTCCCGAAGGTAGCGATGCCGCACAGTCGCTGCACAACACGCTGGAACTTGCGCAACATGCCGAGCAGCTCGGCTTCCACCGCTACTGGCTTGCCGAACACCACAATATGCCGGGCATTGCCAGTGCTGCGACATCTGTAGTCATTGGCTACGTTGCCAATGGCACCTCTACTATTCGCGTCGGCGCAGGTGGCGTCATGCTGCCCAATCACGCTCCTCTGGTTATCGCCGAACAGTTCGGCACGCTGGCCTCGCTGTTCCCGGGACGTATCGATCTAGGCCTAGGACGCGCTCCGGGCACTGACCAGATTACTGCTCATGCGCTTCGTCGCAATCTCGACAGCGATGCCAATGCGTTTCCGCAAGATGTGGTCGAGTTACTGAACTATTTCAAACCCGCCGAACCGGGCCAGCGCGTGCGCGCCGTGCCGGGCGAGGGGTTGAATGTGCCTGTCTGGATTCTCGGTTCCAGCCTGTTCGGAGCGCAGCTTGCTGCCATGCTGGGATTGCCTTACGCATTCGCCTCGCACTTTGCGCCTGCAGAGATGGAACGCGCCATCGCTCTTTATCGCGAGCGGTTCGAGCCATCGGAATATATGCAGAAGCCTTATGTAATGCTGGGCCTTAATGTGATTGCAGCGGATACGGACGAAGAGGCGAACTACCTTTTCACCTCGCAGCTACAGGCTTTCGTCAATCTGCGCAGCGGTCGCCCTGGCAAGCTGCCCGCGCCAGTCGAAGGCTATATGGAGCAGCTTGATCCGGCAGCGCAGGCGCTCGTCCGCCAGATGCTGTCATGTCGCGTGGTCGGTGGACCGGAGACTGTGGCGAAGGGCATCAAGACCTTTGCGGAAAGCACCGGTGCGGATGAGCTGATGCTGACCGGCATGATCCACGATCACAAGAAACGCCTGCATTCATACGAGATCGCAAGTCGATCAATCGCCTGACCCGCCGGTTTCCATATCCGCATAGACCAGATAGCGAAGCGGACCAGGAGTGATTGCATCGAATGGATAGCAGGTCGCCAGCACGAGGTGGCGGCCTTCGCTATCCGGATTGATTTTCGCCTCATCCCACCGCATCACGGCCATATGATTGACGCGATAGGAAACCGTCTTTCCGTCGCTGCGAGTGACGAGTATCTGGTCATTCTTCTCGATATTCTTCAGAAATGCGAAATGCGTGTCGCGATGCGCAGCATAGACAGCCGTTCCCCGTTCGCCGGCCATCGGCGTATTGTCCAGATGACCGGGACCGAAAGCCAATGCCTGTCCACTTGCGCCTTTCAAGGCAATTGTTGTTTCATTGAGCCGTGGAACTGCGATACGGGCGACCGGCCAAGTATCCGCCCAGTACCAGGGTTTGACCGGAGTACCCGTTTGAATGCTTACAGAGAAGGCACTTTCAAGCAGAATCTGTGCCGCAAGCGCTTTCGCATGAATCCAGATTCCCCGACCGGCAATTGCCATCCCCATCGCAATAAGCACAATGCCAAGTGCGGGGAGAAGGGAGCGCTTCAGCGCGCTCCCCATAACAACCTGATTGATAGGCATCACACACTCTCCTTGCGACGGAAGAACCAGACGACGAACAGGCCAACCAGCATCAAACCCAAGCCTTGCAAAAGCAGCAGTGTCGCTGGCGTTGCCGTCTGCGGCAGCGGGATCGACTGCGATTGTGACGATGGGGAGGCAGGGCTTTCATGACTGCGAACAGCGTCGCTTACCCCATTCATGTCCATGCTTGCATTATCCTGGGCGTTGCGATCTGCACGGATACCGAACAGCGTGTCATAATCCCACCCAGCAGGCAGTTGCAGTGGAATATCGGCGCTGGTCAGCGGCGCATTGGCCGGTCGCGACGGTGTCTTGTCGACAGCCACGAGGGTCGTCAATCGACTGACCAGATGATGCTCCAGTGCAAGGCGAAGAATGCGCGCATCAGCTGCGTCCTGAGTAATTTTACCAAGGGTAAGTTCTACTTCCGCATCATCAATCTTGCGACGTGCCCACAATTTTGAAATGCCTTCCGCATCCATTGCCTGGTCGAGCGGCAGATTGACTTTCCACGGACGGCCATCAATCTGGCCTTTGATAACAAGACTTCCGGTTGCCTTGCCCATTCGTGCAGCAATAACAAGCGGTTCACCATGATAAAGATCGGGCAGAAGGGAGGGTGTCATGCTCACATTCTTTTCCGAGAAATTGGCCTTCAGATCGGTAACAGCCGGGCTTTCAAGCTTGTCGAACAGAGCCCGCATGCGTTCGTTCACTTCCGCCGCCGTTCCGATATGGGTATAGGTTCCGCGTCCAAGTTCTGCCGCACGGTTCATCAGATAGGAATTCGGGGCGGAGCCGATGCCGACCATGAAAATACGCGAGCGCCCCCGGCGTGCCGCAATGGTATCCAGCAATTGCCGCTCATTGCTGATCTCACCGTCTGTCAGAAACACGATCTGGCGCAATCCATTGCCCCGATGGCTGTCATCAAGAGCTGCATGAAGGGCAGGCAGCATTTCCGTACCGCCTTGCGCTTCAAGGCTCGTTACGAAACGGCGGGCGGAGGCGATATTCTGCTGATTGGCATCGACAGGATCTTCGAAGAATTTGGTCAATGTGTCATCAAAGCGGACCACATTGAACCGATCTCCGGGCTGAAGATGCGACAGTGCATAATCCAGGCTGGCCTTTGCCTGTTCAATGGAAGTACCGCCCATCGATCCGGAATTATCGATCACGAAGATGACCTCACGCTGGGCCTTTTTTGCGTTGGCAACAGCCGGCGGCGTAACATAAGCAAGCACATAATCGTCCTTGCCGATATGTTGGCGGAACAGCCCGACCTGCGGTGCATCACTGGCGACGGCGCTCCATTCCAGAACGAAATCGCGATCAGCAGCAGCCGTTCCATCCAGCGTGATTTCTCGTGTCGTGTCGTTCGTCGCGTCGATCCTGACCTTGTGGTAAAGGCTTTCGACCTCTCCAAGCGGGAAGCCCGCCTTCAGATTGACCTTGATGGTCACAGAATTGGTTCGCAGGGCAGCCGGTGGGGTCAATGGCGTCACAAGCGGTGCATTGTAGCTATCAGGCTTGCCAGTATCGCTCGACTTACCCCAGCCGCTTTTCATTTCGACTTCCTGAACAACAGGTGAGGCATTATCTGGATTGTAACGTGGCGCGACGACCAATGGCACACGCAGCGAGAAACGATCATCGGAAAGCCGCACCGCCTGCTGATATTCGATCTGGATGACGACTTTCTCATGCGGGCCGATATTGGCAACCGCATTGGTAAACACGTTGGGCCGCTGCTGTTCGATCAGCGTGGCCTTTTTTCCTTCGCTTTTCGCCTGTTCATATATTTCGCGCGCGGCCTGCTTATCCTTGATTTCGGCGACAATCACACGATCGCCGATAACCATCTTCAGCGAATAGACCGCACTTTCTTCCGGCAATGGAAAAACATACAGGGCTTCAACGAAACCGTCGGTCGGGTTCTCGAATGCCTGCGTCAGCCGGGCCCGGGCCGTCGGCCCGCTCACATCGAGATTGATGTCCGTTGCGATCCGAGGCGCTTCGACATAACGCCCGGCTTCGCTTGTCTCTAGCAAAAGACTACCGGATTGAACCTCGTTCGGTGTGACCAACGTGGGTGTTTCAGCACGAGCCTGCACAATCTGCAACAGACAGAAAATGACAGCCAGCGCTGGCAGAAACGCCATGTTGCAAAACCAGACGAACGAACAGAAGCGGGAGAGTATCCGGCAGCTATTATTATGATTTGTAAGATGTATCGCGGGTGACATGATGTGCTCCTTGTTCACCTCGAAGAACTGGAGCCATTGTCGCTGGAGCCACTGTTTCCACTCCAGCGTAAGCTTTGCCAAGTTTCAGCCGTCACTTTCCGCAAACCGCCTTGCCGGTTACGCATATGTGTGGAATTGTGAAGAAAAGTACGCAATTCAGGATGTGCCATGTCCGATCAGGGCTCTCAACTTCCCGACCAGATCAATGCTCGCGTTGCCGTACGGGTACGTGAAGAAATAGCCCGACGGCGCATTTCGCGTCAGCTTCTAGCGGATGAAGCGCGGATCAGCCTTTCAACCCTGGAAAAAGCGCTGTCGGGCCACAGACCCTTCACACTCCCAACGATTATCCGGCTTGAACAGGCAATGGGCGTCGCCCTGCGCGAGCAGTCAGTAGAAGCTCCCGCCCTGTTTGCCACGAATGGTAATGGCCATGCAGCGGAGGAACTCGGCGCCTATTCACGGGCCTCTGTTTCATGGCTCGAAGGCGATTACCTGACATTGCGTCCGTCCTTTGGTGAGGACAAGGCCATCTTCGCTTACATCACGGAAATTGGCTGGAATCTTGATGCTGGGCATCTCAATTTTCGTGAGTGTGAACGTTCCGATGTTTCGTTCTCGCAACAGGGAGCAGTCTCCGTTCCACATCTTTCGGGACATATTTATCTGGTCACGAATACATCGGGCCAGTATCGTATGGCCGTGCTGTCCCGCCCAAGCATTACAGGCGAAATGTTTGGCCTACTGACGACCTTGCGCGCTGGACAAGGTGCGCACCTGACGCCAGTTTCGGCGCCGCTTGCGCTCGTACCCATGAGGCAGTTCGCCGGTCCGTCGTTCGGACGGATTAGGCCAGACCATCAGTCCTTCGCCAACTATTCGGCGATCCTGCGCAAGGCACTGCAGGACGGCTATGCAGGATTTGTTGCGGGTTGAGTTGCACTCTCGCTTTTTATTTCCATCAGCAGCCAATCCCGGAAAGCCGATACCGCAGGAGTGTTCGAGCGGGACTTCGGCGTCACAAAATAATAGCTGCTCGGGCTTTTGACTGTATGCGGGCAGGCGACTACAAGCTGACCGCTTTCAATCTCGGAGCGAATGAGAAACGACGGCATCAGCGCAACACCGAGGCCTGCAATGCAGGCCTGCGATACATTCGAGAACTGCTCGAAACGCATCCCCGGAGAGGCCGGGGCGGCGATATCGAGACTTTTGAACCAGTGGTCCCATGCGCCAGGGCGTGAAGCCATGTTGAACAGGGGAAGCGTCAGAAGATCGTTTGGGGTCTGAACCGGATTCTGCTGTAAAAAAGCGGGACTGCAGACAGGCGCCACCGTTTCATCCATCAGGAAAACGCTATCGGCGTTGGGCCAGTCTGGCTGGCCGATATGGATTGCAGCATCCAGTCCTTCGCGATCAAAATCGAATTGTCCGATACGTGTCGCAAAGTTAAGGATAATATCGGGATAGTTTGCCACGAAACGCGGTATGCGCGGTATCAGCCAGCGCGTCCCGAATGTCGGCAGGAAAGCGAGATTGAGCGTGGAGCCTCGCATCTGCGACATCATCTGCAGTGAAGCAGCGCGGATAGAAGCGAGCGCCGGCCCCACCGTCTTCAGATAGGCCCGTCCTGCATCGGATAGCACCACCTGACGGCTGGTACGGTCAAACAGTGCTGTCCCGAGCTGCTCTTCCAGTGTTGCAATCTGTCGGCTCACTGCGCCTTGGGTGAGCGATAGTTCTTCGGCTGCAGCCGAAAAGCTCTCATGCCGCGCAACCGCATCAAAGGCGGCAAGCGCGCTGGTAGAGGGAAGCAGACGGCGAGAAATAGAAGTCATGATCCATTACTAAATGGAATAGATCGATGAGTAAACGTCGATTGCGCCGAACTTCGGCACAGTTCATATTCCCTGCAAATTTTCATTGAGGAGAATACACTGATGTCACGTGCGGCTTTTAGCTGGGAAGACCCGTTTCTGCTGGATGACCAGCTGACCGAAGACGAACGCATGATCCGAGACTCGGCCAAGGCTTTCGCGACGGACGTTTTGCTGCCACGCATTGAAAAGGCTTATCTGGATGAGACCACCGATCCAGAACTGTTCCGTCTGATGGGACAGGCTGGTCTTCTGGGCGTGACGCTTCCTGAAGAATATGGCGCGGCCAATGCCGGTTACGTTGCCTATGGTCTTGTGGCGCGTGAGGTCGAGCGGGTTGATTCCGGTTATCGTTCGATGATGAGCGTGCAGTCATCGCTCGTGATGTACCCCATCTATGCCTACGGTTCAGACGAACAGCGCAAGAAATATCTTCCTGGCTTGGTCTCCGGTGAGTTGATCGGCTGCTTCGGCCTGACCGAGCCGGATGCAGGCTCCGATCCCGCAGGCATGAAGACCCGCGCCGAAAAAATCGACGGCGGTTATCGTCTCAGCGGCTCGAAGATGTGGATATCGAATTCGCCAATCGCCGACGTGTTTGTCGTCTGGGCCAAGTCTGCCGCGCACGACAACGCCATTCGCGGCTTCGTGCTCGAAAAGGGCATGAAGGGCCTTTCCGCGCCGAAGATCGGCGGCAAGCTCTCGCTGCGTGCATCGATCACCGGCGAAATCGTCATGGATGGTGTAGAGGTTTCGGAAGATGCGCTTCTGCCGAATGTCTCCGGCCTCAAGGGTCCGTTCGGCTGCCTCAATCGCGCCCGTTATGGCATTTCCTGGGGCGTGCTCGGCGCTGCAGAAGATTGCTGGTTCCGTGCCCGTCAATACGGCCTCGACCGCAAGCAGTTCGACAAGCCGCTGGCTGGGACGCAGCTTTATCAGAAGAAGCTAGCCGACATGCAGACTGAGATCGCTCTTGGCCTTCAGGCGAGCTTACGCGTTGGCCGTCTGTTCGACGCAGGCAAGATGGCTCCCGAAATGATCTCCATCGTCAAGCGCAACAATTGCGGCAAGGCACTCGATATTGCCCGTCAGGCGCGCGACATGCACGGCGGCAACGGTATTCAGATCGAATACCACGTCATGCGCCATGCGCAGAATCTGGAAACGGTGAACACCTATGAAGGTACGCACGACGTTCATGCACTGATCCTGGGCCGCGCCCAGACCGGCATTCAGGCTTTCTTCTGATCGCTATACCGCCAAGCCTTCCATTCAGGCCCGTTCGCAGTTCGCGGGCGGGCCTCTTTCTTATTTGTACGGGATTACTGGAAATGCAGAACACGCCGCTCGATGGTCTCAGAGTTATAGAACTGGCGCGCATTCTTGCCGGGCCATGGGTAGGACAAACACTTTCTGATCTTGGAGCCGATGTCATCAAGGTGGAAAGTCCTGAAGGAGACGATACGCGCAAATGGGGCCCCCCATTCATCGATGTGGAGGGCGAACGGTCCGCGGCCTATTTCCACGCCTGCAATCGGGGCAAACGCTCGATCACGGCCGATTTCCGCACAGAAGAGGGTAGGGAACTGGTGCGCCAGCTTGTGGCTGAGGCTGATGTTGTCATCGAAAACTTCAAGCTTGGCGGGCTCGACAAGTATGGTCTCGACTATGAAAGCCTGAAGGCCATTAATCCACGTCTGATCTATTGCTCGATTACAGGATTCGGCCATACTGGCCCATACGCCGAGCGGGCAGGCTATGATTTTATGATCCAGGGTATGGGCGGAATCATGGATCTCACTGGCGAACCTGACGGTGAGCCGCAGAAAATCGGCGTCGCTTTTGCGGACATTTTCACCGGTCTTTACAGCGTGATTGCGATCCAGTCCGCGCTTATAATGCGCGAACGCACCGGCACTGGCCAGCATATCGACATGGCGCTCTTCGATTGCATGTCGGCGGTCCTTGCCAATCAGGCGATGAACTTTCTGGCCTCAGGTGTTTCGCCAAAGCGCATGGGAAATGCGCATCCGAATATCGCGCCCTATCAGACGCTGCCCGTTTCCGACGGCTATTTCATCATAGCCTGCGGCAACGACGGGCAGTTCGGAAAACTGACTTCGTTGCTTGGTATTGGTGACATCGCAGCCGACGAACGTTTCGTCAGTAATTCGGCGCGTGTAGCCAATCGCGCGGTATTGTCGGCACTTCTGGAAGAAAAGACCCAAGCTTGGAAGCGTGACGATCTTCTGACGGAACTCGCCAGAATCGGCGTGCCCGCCGGTCCGATCAATACGGTGGCTGACGTATTCGCAGACCCGCAATTTGAGGCGAGGGCCATGAAAATCGATCCCCAAGGGGTTCCCGGTTTGCGGACGCCTATTCGCTTCTCCGATGCTGAATTGAAGCTCGACAAGCGTTCGCCTAAGCTCGGAGAGCACAGCAATGCAATCCGTTCGGAGATAGGTAAAAGCTGATCGAAATGGTAGCATCAACCAGACGCGCTCTTCTTCCAAGGGCGCGTTTTCGTTTGTAATGCATCGGAGAAAAGTGAAAATCTTAAACCAAGAAACAACGAAAACCCCTTACGGGGAAAGTATTTTAAACTGTCCTTGAAAGAAGATGGTGCGGTCGAGAAGACTCGAACTTCCACGGGTTGCCCCACAGCGACCTCAACGCTGCGCGTCTACCAATTCCGCCACGACCGCCCGTGGTAGGAGCCGAACTCCGTCGGCGAGTGGGCATTTAGCAAATCACTTTGGGGTGCACAAGCCCCATCTGCATCTTCCGGCAATCTTTTTGGAAAAGAATGTGAATAAGCCAGCACGCAATCATTGATGACATAGTTGAAACCCCGGTTTTCCAGGCTTTTTTCAAAGGCTTCCGCAAAACAAAAACTTTTCCAGAAAACATCGTCTGGAGGTAGCGTTGTGGTGGAATAGAAAAGTGCGGGGAGCAAATATACGAATCCGATTCATTTGGATTCGCACCAGCCAGTAAATTTAGCCCGCGATGCCCTGCAAGCGCTTGATATCCTCAAGCCGCTTCAATGTTTCTGCATAACCGGCATCGATAGCTTCGGATGCGCGATGAAAATCGGCAAGCCCGATTTGTCCCACGATCGGCATGAGCGTCACGTCCGGTGGATCTCCGGCCATGCGTGCGCGGGAGATACGATCCTGGATGATGTTGAAGGCTTCCATCATTACGCCGGTAATACCGAGACGTGCTTCCTTCTCGCCATGAATGGCATCAGCAAGCCCTTCCTGGCGCGTTTGCGCATGTTTGATGACCGCCGCGCGTCCATACTGATCGTAATGCAGATTCACCGCCAGAACGAGACGCTGTTCATAAGCACGGCACACGGATACGGGCACTGGATTGACGAGTGCTCCATCGACCAGAACACGCTCCTGCCAGCGAACAGGCTCGAAAACACCGGGCAGGGCATAGGATGCGCGCATGGCATCGATAAGCGGACCTGTTGACAGCCAGATTTCATGACCGGTCCGCAATTCGGTACAGATAGCAACGAAGGGACGGTCAAGTTCCTCAATGCTCAGCCCGTCCAGATGCTCACGTAGACGACCGTCCAGCTTCATTCCGCCGAATAGCCCGCTGCCGCGAAATGTGATGTCGAGAAGATTGAACATGCGCCGCCGGGTAAGACTACGGGCGAATTCCTCCAGTTCATCCAGTTTACCGGCCAGATAACAGCCGCCGACAAGCGCGCCGATAGAAGTCCCGGCAATCATCTCGATATCGATATTGGCTTCGTCCAACGCGCGCAAAACGCCGATGTGCGCCCAACCACGCGCAGCTCCGCCTCCGAGCGCCAAGGCTATCCGGCGCGGCTCACGCCTGACGTTTGGCTTTTCAATGATTTCTTCTGTCGGCGGTGCAAGGTCGTTGTTCGCAGCCTTCCGCCTCTGCCCCCATGCAAGCATGACGATGGACACCTCTTCGTCTCGATTTCGAGCATCTCCGGCAAAAAGACAAAAACTGGTTGCATCAGGAAATGCGTAGAACAAATAGCTAAAGCGATTCCGACAGTTCCGTTTGACAGGAACCGCTTCAGAGTAGCCAAACATAGTATCCAAAGAATAAATGCTGCGAATTGATGGCGCGACTCATATTCGCGCCATCAAATCCTTTTGAGCCAGGTTAATGCCCGTGATCGCAGTCCGCTTCGTCCAGCGTCAGCGATATTTTTCCATCGCCTGACAATACCTGCCGATAAAAGCAGGAGCGGCGACCGGTATGGCAGGTCGGGCCATCGCCCGCGACGCGCACTTTCAGCCAGAGCGCGTCCTGATCGCAGTCAGTACGTAGTTCGACCACGCTTTGCAGGTTGCCGGATGTCTCGCCCTTCTTCCAGAGCTTGTCCCGCGAACGGGACCAGTAGTGCGCAATTCCCGTTTCGAGGGTAAGCTGCAGCGCTTCCTCGTTCATGTGGGCCACCATCAGCAATTCACCATCACGCGCATCGGTAACAACAGCAGTGATGAGCCCCGATGTATCGAAACGCGGCATGAATGCTGCGCCTTCTTCGATGGCCTTCTTGTCGGAAGTCTGGACAGGAAAAAAGCTCATTGTCTGCGGCTTATCTGCGGGTCAAGGTCATGAAGCGAACCTGTTCCTCCGCATTCACCTGCATTTCGCCGGTAAATGTGGTGGTGATGGTCGTCGAACCCTGCTTGCGGATACCGCGCATGGCCATGCACATATGTTCAGCCTCGATCATGACAGCGACGCCCCGGGGCTTCAGAATGCGCTGGATGCTGTCAGCGATCTGCGCGGTGATGCTTTCCTGTGTCTGCAAACGGCGCGCAAAAATATCGACGACACGTGCAATCTTGGAGAGACCCACCACCTTGTGGTCAGGCAGATAGGCGACATGGGCTTTGCCAATGATCGGCACCATATGGTGCTCGCAATGCGAATGGAACGAAATATCCTTTACGAGGACAAGATCGTTATAGCCGCCGACTTCCTCGAAGACTGTGCCGAGGACTTCTTCCGGACTTTCCGTATAGCCCGCGAACAATTCTTTATAGGCCTTGGCGACGCGCTTCGGCGTTTCAAGAAGACCTTCACGCTCAGGGTCGTCTCCGGCCCAAAGCAAAAGGGTACGTACAGCGGCTTCTGCATCGGCCTGCGTCGGTTTGCCGTGCAAAAGAGTTACATCTGCCTGCTTGTTCGGCAGGCCGGATTCGTCATCTTTTTTGAGGATGCGAGCGTCCATCAGTATTCTCCAGTAGTCTCCTTCAAGGAGGAGACGAGTTAAACGGACAATACAACGATGCGCTTTGCGAGCGGGCGATGTATTGATCCGGCGCTTAAGGCCACCGGAAAGGTTTTCGTGCGACTGCCCCCGGGGTCTGTGCTAATGTTACCCATGGCGCAGACGCTACCTGCCTATTATATAGACATTAAATTGCAACTTCAAACCGCAGTCGGGCGACTAATTTATGTTTTTCTCCGGCAAAGCGGAAGGTTCGCCTCTATGATAGATGATATTTATAACAAACGTATCCTGGAATTCGCCGGAAACATGGAACGTCTGGGGCGCCTTCCAGAGCCTGATGCGGTTGCCAAGGTACATTCCAAGCTGTGCGGATCCACGGTTACGGTCTACCTGAAGATGGTTGACGGTCGCGTCACGGATTTCGCGCATGAGGTTAAAGCCTGCGCCCTTGGACAGGCATCTTCCTCCGTGATGGCACGCAACATCATCGGTGCCACCGCAGAGGAACTGAAAGCCGTCCGCGATGAGATGTACACGATGCTCAAGGAAGAAGGTCCGGCACCGGAAGGACGTTTCGCGGATCTGAAATATTTCGAGCCTGTCCGCGAATACAAAGCCCGCCACGCTTCCACATTGCTTACTTTCGACGCGGTCGTCGATTGCATACGGCAGATCGAGGAAAAGGCTAAAGCTGCCTGATGTGCTCTTGCGGCAAGGATCATACAACTGAGAGCGGACCGAAGCGCTACAGCCGAAATTTCACCGATCCCTGGCGCAAGACGCCCGGCAGGGTGATCGGCACCTCGTTTGTGCGGTTCTATCAAGTGACATTGTCGTCCCTGATCGGCAACTCCTGTCGCCATTTGCCAACCTGTTCCGAATATACCTACGAAGCCATTGCCCGCCATGGCCTTTGGAGCGGCGGCTGGATGGGGCTTTTTCGCGTCATGCGTTGCGGACCGTTCGGTACCCACGGTTTTGATCCGGTGCCCAGAACACTTTCCACCGATCTCAAATGGTATCTGCCCTGGCGGTATTGGCGCGGCTCGGCATCTTAGACCTGCAAGGCGGGTTGTTGAAAACCGGCCTCGATTTTTCCGACGACACGACTGTAAATCCTAACAGTTTTTTGTTGGCCGATTATAATTCATTAAGCATATCAACGTTTCATTGAGAATTGGAATTTAAGGCTGTGTTGCGGTCTTCTTCGGGCCGCAATTTGCTTCCATGTGCCCCTGACGTCCTTATTCCTGTGAGCTGTTATGCTGAAACCATCGCCCCGCTTTTTGCGTCTCGTTGCATCCCTTGCGCTCGGTGCGAGCGTGCTTTGCGCGTCGACAGCGTTGGCGAGCACCTCCTGGGTCGTGTTCGACGCCGATAGCGGGCGAATCCTCGGTCAGGACGATGCCAATGTGCAGCGCGCACCGGCTTCGCTGGCCAAGATGATGACACTCTATCTGGCATTTGAAGGGCTCAGGACCGGCACGTTGCATTGGGACGATGCAATGCCTGTGTCGAAAAATGCGGCTGCAAAGGTCCGCATGAAGCTTTGGTTAAAGCCGGGTGAAACGATCACCGTTCGCGATGCAATCAACGGTATGATTATCGTGTCAGCCAATGATGCAGCGACGGTCATGGGTGAATATATTGCCGGTTCGGAAGCGGCTTTTGGCCGGTTGATGACCCAGCGTGCGCGCCAGATCGGTATGAAAAGCACCTTCTTCGTTAATCCTTCCGGTTTGACGGCAAAGGCAACACAGCTAACCACGGCCCGCGACATGGCTGTGCTGGGTATGGCACTGCGTCGGGATTTTCCTGACCAGTACGCACTGTTTTCGCAGCGCTCCTTCACCTTCCGCGACCGCGTTCGTAACGGCCACAACAATCTGATGTACCGCTATCAGGGCGTCGACGGCATCAAGACCGGCTATACGGATGTTTCCGGCTATAACCTCGTTTCCTCTGCTGTCATCAACAATAAGCACCTCGTCGGTGTTGTTCTCGGCGCCGGATCAGCGCGGCAGCGTGACGACCAGATGGCCAAGCTGCTGACCCGCTTTGGCACAGAAGACTCCGAAGCCACGGGGCAGTTCATCGCAATAGCGAAGCAGCGGCCCGTCGCAAAGCAAGTCGCTGCTGTTCGACCGAAGACCGATGTTGTTGCCGATCTCATCGACGATTCCCGCATCGAGCAGGGTGATGGAGGCTTCCTGATTGCTGCTGCTGCTGGAACATCTGCTTGGACGATCCAGCTTGGCGCTCCTCCGACTATTGCCGGTGCCAGGGAACTTCTTGCCAAGTATCGCCCGGCGGTCGATAAGATTGCGCCAGGACTGAAGGCTGAAATTTCACCAGCCGAAAAGCGCCGCAAGGTCTACCGCGCGCGTTTTTCCGGTTTCAGCGATTCTGCATCTGCAGAAAAGGCATGCGTTAAACTGAAGCAACAGAAAATCGACTGCCTTCCGATCAAGAGCTGATTCCAACTTGTTTGGACAGATAGGTGCGGTCTGACGCTGTCGGCTTGTCGCGCTTTACTGGCTGAAAAAAAGGGACTAGAAGCCACAATTCAGTTTCATACGCATGAACCCACCCGCAATCGTTGGCGGGACTGGATAAGGATGATTAGAATGTCGAATACCGTTTCCATGCAATTTCCCGATGGCTCTGTGCGTGAATACGATGCGTCGATGACCGGCGCGGCCCTCGCGGAATCGATTTCCAAGTCTCTTGCAAAGAAAGCTGTTGCCTATGCCGTAGATGGTACCGTGCGTGATCTTTCAGATCCTCTCGGCGCTTCCGGCAAGATTGAGATTCTGACCCGCGAAGACCCGCGCGCGCTGGAACTCATTCGTCATGATACGGCCCACGTTCTGGCAGAAGCAGTGCAGGAGCTCTTTCCTGGCACACAGGTTACCATTGGTCCTGTCATCGAAAACGGCTTCTATTACGACTTCGCACGTAATGAACCATTCACGCCCGACGATCTGCCGGTGATCGAAAAAAAGATGCGCGAAATCATTCAGCGCAACAAGCCTTTCACCAAGGAAGTCTGGTCGCGTGAAAAGGCCAAGCAAGTTTTTGCCGACAAAGGCGAGAACTACAAGGTTGAACTGGTGGATGCCATTCCAGCCGGACAGGATCTCAAGATCTATTATCAGGGCGACTGGTTCGATCTCTGCCGTGGCCCGCATATGGCCTCGACCGGCCAGATCGGTAACTCCTTCAAGCTTATGAAGGTTGCAGGTGCTTACTGGCGCGGCGATGCAAACAACCCGATGCTGACCCGCATTTACGGTACCGCATTTGCCAACGATAATGACCTTCAAGCCTATCTTCACATGCTTGAAGAAGCGGAAAAGCGCGATCATCGCCGCCTTGGCCGTGAAATGGACCTGTTCCATTTCCAGGAAGAGGGACCGGGCGTCGTGTTCTGGCACGCCAAGGGCTGGAAGATGTTCCAGAATCTCGTGAGCTATATGCGTCGCCGCCTCGATAGCCACGGCTATCAGGAAGTGAATGCACCGCAGGTTCTTGACAAGTCGCTCTGGGAAACCTCGGGCCACTGGGGTTGGTATCGCGACAACATGTTCAAGGTGACCGTCGCCGGCGACGAAACCGACGACGATCGCGTCTTCGCACTGAAGCCAATGAACTGCCCAGGCCATGTGATGATCTTCAAGCACGGCCTCAAGTCCTATCGCGACCTGCCAATCAAGCTTGCTGAATTCGGCAATGTGCATCGCTATGAGCCATCAGGCGCGTTGCATGGTTTGATGCGCGTCCGTGGCTTTACTCAGGACGATGCACACATCTTCTGCACCGAAGAGCAGATGGCTGCCGAATGCCTTCGCATCAATGACCTGATCCTGTCAGTATACAAGGATTTCGGTTTCGAAGATATCACCATCAAGCTATCGACCCGTCCTGAAAAGCGCGTCGGCTCGGATGAGCTTTGGGATCGCGCCGAAAGCGTGATGATGTCCGTGCTGGAAAAGATCCAGCAGCAGTCGAACAACATCAAGACAGGTATTCTGCCGGGCGAGGGTGCATTCTACGGTCCCAAATTCGAATATACGCTGAGGGACGCTATCGGCCGTGAGTGGCAGTGCGGTACCACGCAGGTGGACTTCAACCTGCCGGAACGTTTTGGTGCTTTCTATATCGACAAGGATTCCGAAAAGCGCCAGCCGGTAATGATCCACCGCGCTATTTGCGGCTCGATGGAACGCTTCCTTGGTATCCTCATCGAAAACTTTGCCGGTCACATGCCGTTGTGGTTTGCTCCGGTACAGGTCGTCGTTGCCACGATCACCTCGGACGCTGACGAATATGCAGCGCAAGCCGCAGCCAAGCTGAAAGCCGCTGGATTGCAGGTTGCGACTGATCTGCGCAACGAGAAGATCAACTACAAGGTTCGCGAGCACTCCTTGCAGAAGGTTCCGGTGATTCTCGTCTGCGGCAAACGTGAAGCGGAAGAAAACACCGTCAATATGCGCCGTCTCGGTTCGCGGGATCAGGAATCCATGACGCTTGATGAAGCCATCGCGCGGCTTGTAGAAGAGGCGACCCCGCCCGATCTGCTCCGTCTTCAGAATGGTGGTTGAATAGCAAAAGGGCCGCGCATTGCGCGGCCCTTTTGCTATTAGAAGTGCGTTCTGCTTAATCCATGCTGTCCGAAACGGACTCGGATTCGCTATTAGCGACGACTTCGACTTCCTCATTCTTGCCGGATGAAACCTTGAAATCCCGCTGATAAATCCGGTCCTTGTTCTTTGCGACGGCAACGTAATCGCCTTCGATAAGAACCATTGAGGAATAAGCGCCAGCGCTTTCACGCACCACATCGCCGGAAGCATTCAGGATGGACCAGGATGTATCGGCAAGCGCTTCACCTCCGCGCTCGCGCACGAGCTTCAACGTGACTTCTGCGGCGCGATGCTGAACGGTCGCTTCTGTCAGCTTTCCCGCTTCCACGCGAATGTCAGCCCGGATGGTTGCATTCGCCGTGCCATAGTTCGAAACAACATGGTAAGTGCCGCTGTTGAGACGAATGATTGTGTTCGGTTTGACGTCAGGCACGATAAGAGAACGGTCATTATTGTCTTCATCGGCATAGATAGAGAAACGGAGGAGATCGTCATTGATCTTGCCACCATCCGGCAAAATCGCATTGAGTTTCATTCCGCCTGCATCGAGTGTCATTATTTCATGACGGGTCGCATTGCCGAGGGTAATCCGCTTGGTAGCTCCGGCGCGCCCATAGGCGACGTGTACCAGATAGCTCCCCGCCGGCAGATTGAACACTGCACTTCCGCCCTGTGCGCTTGCGATCAGCGGCAACTGGCCATCTGCTCCGACGTCAGGTGAGAACACGCGCCATACGAGACCGGTCGGAATGTCACTGCCACTTTCATTCAACCGCGCCTTGAGATCGAGTTCACGTGTCTGGAAAAGCGGATTGTTCTCTGGGCTAGAAGGGGAGGCGTAAGTATTCAAAGCCGGGAGATCGAGCGGTGGCGACGGCAAGTCCGGCAGGCTGCTCGTAGGCGTCTGCAAATGCAGGATATTTGTCTGCGGATCAAGGCCCTGAGCCATCGAAGGCAGCGCACCGACGGCAAGAAAAATGGCTGCTAAAATCGGCCGACCGCGTAGGGCGGATTTTCTCTTTGGATAAAACAGGTTCAAGCGATCCGACATGTCTTATTGTTGAGCCCATGCGGGTGGCGAATTCAAGGCCAAATTGCTTACAGCACACGCATTTTTCAAACTTACTACAATTATTCAATTCCTGAATTTAGACTTTACAGTTCCAATGCAACAGGCGAGAAGAAGCCTCTCCCGATTAAGTGGAGAAAGAAAAGCAGCATTTTAATAACGAGGTTATCCGTGGCCCATCCAGTGTTTGATTTTCTGGCGCAGCGCAACTCCACCCCGATTTCGGCTATTTCCGAACCAGCACCGGAGGGTGAAGAGCTTGCAGCTTTGCTAAAAGTTGCCGCGCGCGTACCAGACCACGGACGGCTGACGCCTTGGCGTTTTATCTTGTATCGTGGCGATGCGCGGCTGAAAGTTGGCGAGTATCTTGCGCAGCGCGCTGAAGAAATTGAGGGGCCAATGCCGGAAGGGCGGAAAGAAAAAGAGCTGACGCGCTTTTCGCGCGCGCCCCTCGTTGTCGGCGTGGTTTCGTCGCCGGTCGCACACGAACGCATTCCAGAATGGGAACAGTTCCTTTCTGCGGGAGCCGTAGCGATGAACCTCTGCACGGCAGCCAACGCGCTTGGATACGCTACCAACTGGATTACAAACTGGTATGCCGACGACGCGCCTGCGCGCGCATTTCTGGGGCTGGCGCCCCATGAACGCATTGCCGGGTTCGTTCATGTCGGAACAGCAGCAAACAAGATGCCGGAACGACCGAGAGCTGACATGGACAAGATCGTGACCGAATATTCCGGTCCATGGACACAAGCTTAGAGCTCAATTCAAAACAACTTGCTAACTAACGGATAGCCATATGTTTTATGAACCAAGGGAAGGGCACTCGCTGCCTCACAATCCGTTCAAAGCAATCGTCGCCCCACGCCCCGTTGGCTGGATCGGGACGCAATCTAAGGACGGTGCTGTCAATCTCGCACCCTATTCCTTCTTTAATGCGATCTGCGACACACCGCCGATGGTGATGTTCTCATCAAGCGGTGTGAAGGACAGCGTTTCATTCATCGAGGAAACCAGCGAATTCACAGCAAGCCTGGTGAGTGATCATTTGAGATCGCAGATGAATGCGTCATCCGTCAACGCCCCTCGTGGTACCAGCGAATTTGAGTATGCCGGGCTTACCAGAGCCCCCAGCAGGCTTATCGCAGCACCGCGCGTCAAGGAAGCCTACGCCGCGCTTGAATGCGTTGCGGTAGAAATCAAACGATTGCAGGACAAGGAAGGCAGGGCCACCGACAATTATATGGTCATTGGCGAAGTCGTAGGCGTGCATATTGATGAACAGGTCCTGACTGACGGTCTCATCGATATTGCAAAAGCAAGACCGGTCAGCAGGCTGGGCTATATGGATTTCGCAACAACGGAAAGCGTCTACCAGATGTTCCGTCCAAAGTGGGAAGACGAGAAATAAGGGGCCTGATTAGAGGCCCATTTTCTTGGCCTGCCCCCAGATGGCTTCCATTTCATCGAGGGTCGCGGCGTCAAGATCGCTTCCGGTTTCACCGAGCGTCTTTTCAATGAAATGGAAGCGCCGCTTGAACTTCTCATTGGCGGCGACGAGCGCCGTTTCCGCATCGATTTCAAGATGGCGGCCAAGATTGACCATGGCAAACAGCAAGTCGCCATATTCCTCTTCGATTTCCGCCCGTTGCTTTGACGCCATGGCTTCCTTAAGCTCTGTAGTTTCTTCGGCAATTTTATCGAGGATCGGAGCCGCCTCAGACCAGTCAAAGCCGACTTTCGCAGCCTTCTGCTGGAGCTTCAGCGCACGCAGCAGGGCAGGGAACGCTTGTGGAATATCGTCCAGAAAGCCAATCTTCTCGCTCGTTTCCAGTCCGAGTTTTGAGCGTCGCAAAGCTCGTTCGGCTTTTTCTTCGGCCTTGATACGGTTCCACGACCCCTTGGCCATGCCGGCACTTCGGGCTTCAGCGTCGCCAAAGACATGTGGATGCCGCCTGATCATCTTGTGTGTTATGGCTTCCACGACGTCACCAAATGCAAAGCTTCCCTGCTCTTCGGCCATGCGCGAATGGAACACCACTTGCAACAGCAGATCGCCAAGTTCTTCGCGCAGATCGTCCATATCGTTACGCTCTATGGCGTCGAGGACTTCATAGGTTTCCTCAAGCGTATAGGGCATGATGGATTCGAAACTCTGCTCTACATCCCATGGGCAGCCGGTTTCAGGATCACGGAGCGCTGCCATGATTTCCAGAAGACGATCAATATTGCGGGATGGTTTCATCATCGCTCCGTCAAACTTGCTGATCCACTGCAACCATCCAAGAGAATCGCACCGGATGGCTTGAAGTCTGTTACCGATTTTGCATAGTCAGCCGGGGATCGCACATCGGGGCGGTATGTTCAACAAACGGATACATAAACGATGACAATTCTTGTGACTGGCGGCGCGGGCTATATCGGCTCGCACACCTGTGTTCAGCTCATCGAGGCTGGCCACGATGTCGTTGTGGTCGACAATTTTGACAACAGCCACCCGGAAGCCCTGCATCGCATTGAAAAGATTGCTGGCCGTGCACCACGCCGTGAAACAGGCGATATACGAGATCGCGCCTTTCTGGAACAGGTGATCAGGCATCACAAATGCACTGCCGTCATTCACTTTGCGGGTCTGAAAGCCGTCGGAGAATCGAGCGAAAAGCCGATGCTCTATTACGATTGCAACGTGGTTGGCACACTGCGCCTGCTGCAAGCGATGCAAGCCACCGGCGTCAAAACTTTGGTTTTCAGCTCATCGGCGACGGTTTACGGCGACCCGCAGAAATTGCCGATCACCGAAGACCAGTCGCTAAATGCAACAAATCCCTACGGTCGGACCAAGCTTGTCATTGAAGATATGCTCCGCGATATCTATAACGGCGACAATAGCTGGAAGATCGCCATCCTTCGTTACTTCAACCCGGTCGGTGCGCATGAGAGCGGCCTGATCGGCGAAGATCCAAAGGGCATTCCGAATAATCTGATGCCGATTATCGCGCAGGTTGCCACCGGCCGTCGTGAGAAACTGAATGTCTGGGGCAATGACTATCCGACGCCTGACGGTACCGGTGTTCGCGACTATATCCACGTAGTAGATCTGGCCGCCGGCCATTTAAAGGCACTCAAGAAGCTTGACGAGCCGCAGTGCTTTTCGGTCAATCTTGGCACGGGGCAGGGCTATAGCGTTCTCGATGTGGTCAAGGCATTCGAACATGTTTCGAACCGCGAGATCAAATATGAGATTGCGCCGCGCCGTCCGGGTGATGTGGCGGAATGCTATGCCGATCCGAGTTTTGCCCGCGACTTCCTTGGCTGGTCGGCCGAGAAGAACCTCCGCGAAATGTGCCAGGATATGTGGCATTGGCAGTCGAAAAATCCCAACGGCTATGAGTGAATTCAATTGAGCTGAAACGGCTTAATGTTCGAGGTCTCATCTCGAAAGTGTGAGCCTTCTTCCGATCTTGGGAGGATTGCAACGCCTCCCGAGAGGTTTATGAACAGACGTGGGCTTGGTAGCCCTATGATTAAAGCGGTCGCCGCGTTCCGCAATGCCAGCAAGATTGGACGACACGATGCGTTTTCTGCCTGACAAATTCACCAGCATGCTGATCGTGACGATCCTGATTTCGTCCGTTATCCCCGTACACGGTGAATTTGCAGAATGGTTTGCACTGGCGACGAAATTCGCGGTCGGGCTGTTGTTCTTCCTGCATGGTGCCCGTCTCTCGCGCGAAGCTGTGGTTGCTGGCATAACGCACTGGAGACTGCATCTGGCGGTTCTTTCGTCAACGTTCATTCTATTTCCTATCCTCGGTCTGGCCACAGGCTGGAGCATTCCAGGATTGTCACAGTCGGCTTTCTACACGGGCATCCTCTTTCTCTGTGTTCTACCTTCGACGGTCCAGTCGTCCATCGCCTTCACGTCAATTGCTGGCGGAAACGTCTCAGCCGCAATCGTATCGGCGTCGGCATCGAATATTTTAGGCATGTTTCTTACCCCGCTTCTGGTCGGCCTCTTATTCGCTGTCAAAGGCGGTGGCGGAATTTCGATCGACGCATTGGAATCCATCCTGTTGCAACTGCTCGCACCATTCGTGCTCGGACAGATTCTGCAGCCATGGATCGGCAATTTCATGCGCCGCCACAACAAGGCACTCGGTTTTGTTGATCGCGGCTCGATCTTGATGGTGGTTTACCTTGCCTTCAGCGAAGCCGTGGTCGAAGGCCTTTGGCGCACCGTTTCATGGAAGGATCTCGGCATGATGGTCGGCGTGAACATCGTTTTGCTGATCGTCGTGCTGCTCGTCACCTGGTATGGCAGCAAATGGCTCGGATTCAACCTTCCAGACCGCATCACAATAATGTTCTGCGGGTCAAAGAAAAGCCTTGCAAGCGGGGCACCTATGGCCAGCGCTATTTTCGCCGGCGCAAATGTCGGCAGCATCGTTTTGCCCTTGATGCTCTTTCATCAGATTCAACTTATGGCCTGCGCTGTGATTGCGCGAAAGCTTGCGGACCATAAGGAACATGACAAGCGAGTGACGGCTGCTGCGGGGTAGGGGCGTTCTCCTACATTTTCGGAAATAGAAACGTCGTTACGAAGCGGGCACCCCATTTGGGCCCGTCCGATGGTGCCTCCGCATAATACCGCGCCGACACGCCTATGCTGACCCGTTGTTCTCCAAACTTGAAGACCTTCGATATGCCTGCGTTGATTGGCACGGTCCATTGCTCTGAAGTCCAGTCATAGGATGTTTCCGACGACAGATTCAACGCTGTCGTATCGGGAAATGTATAGGTGAGAAACGGCTGGATAAAGCTCTGACTGACAGACTCGCGATCACTGTGCCCGGCGTAGGACCATACATGATTGGCCAGTGCGCCATATGTCCAGCCGCCATGCTGTTTGAGGATGACGCCTGTAGGGCCTGCTCCCCATTTTCCGGTACCAAGCTCGCTATTGGTAGCGGTGGGCCAGAGAAACACTGGACCGACGCCCCAGGTTACACCGTCTACCGATTGAGTTGGCGAAAGAAAGAAACTCTGTTCTGTGTCACTCAAACCAAAACGACTGTCGAAACCGGCAGCGGGTGCCTGCTGATAGACGACTGGAACAATTGTGCGAACAATAAGGTTCCAGTCTTCATTCAGCGAAAACGGAATAACCGGCTGAATATTGAGTGTGTAGCGGTGAGCGTTCTTGGGGCCAAAACAACAGTCGTAATTTTGCTGTAAAGGAACACTGATGAGGCTCGAGATGGGATTTGCAAGTTTCTTGGCCAGTTCTTGTTCAGCATCGGCTCGAGCAAAATTGACGCTATAGGTAGAAATTATCAAAAATATGAATAACTTCCAAGTTGAAAATCGCACCTTAACCTCATCAAATCGAAATGATAAACGAAAACTAAAGACCGTGAAGCACTTCAGATGCTATCATCGAACTTATATAGTTCCATATAATAACTCTATAAATGGAAGTTATAAACAATATTAGAAGTATTTATTTTATTGAATACGGATGAAAGTACCTTCACATGGCGCTTGCGAGAGCAATTGGATCGGCGTAGGAGGACGGGCAGGGGCCGGTTCCGTGATTACAGGATTCCGCTTTCGGATCGAAATATGTTCTAGCGAAATCGCGCATTTGTTGCGCTATCCTTGACAAAAACCAACGCAAGGCAAGGAAGGCAGAAATCAATGGCAAAGAATGATGCCCAGGCTTTCGATCAGGACGCGCTTGCAGAAGCCTATAATCGGGCGCTCGCACTGGAAAAAGCCGGCGATTTCGACGCTGCTGCCAAGGCCTATGAAGACGTTCTGAAGATCGACCCCGAGGACCATGGCGGCGCTGCCGTACGGCTTGCGAGCATGGGACGTGGTGCTGTGCCGCTGAAGGCGCCGGATGCCTATGTCTCGACGCTTTTCGATCAGCATGCCGAAATGTTCGATACGATCCTTGTGGACCAACTCGGATATGACGTTCCGCTTCAACTGCGGGAAATTCTCCTCGACATGGACGACGAATTTTTCGCTGAACGCATGCTTGATCTGGGCTGTGGCACTGGTTTGTCTGCCGACGCGCTCGATGACATGGCCGGACATAAGACCGGCGTCGATATCTCCGAGAACATGATCGAAGTCGCTTATGAGAAAGGTGATTATCAGGCGTTATTTGTCGGCGAAGCTGTCCGCTTTCTCGAAACGACGGGCGAACCGCAATGGGATCTGATCGTTGCCACCGATGTTCTGCCTTACATGGGTGAGCTGGACAAATTCTTCGCAGGTGTAGCCGCGCATCTTTCATCAGGCGGACATTTCGGATTTTCCAGCGAAACGCTAGACGATACACGGCTTGCCGGGCGCGCATTCATGGTTGGAGACTATCAACGCTTTGCCCACGCACAATCCTATGTGCGTGCAATGCTTGACAAGCATGGAATGGGCTGTGTGCGTTGCGAGGACATCGTCGTACGCAGCGAACAAGGAGCACCCGTTCCAGGCCATCTCTATGTCGCGCGGCGTCGCTAGTATTCTAGCCCACATGGAGCCATACAAAGCTCATCAGCTATTGATATATATGGCTTCAACCCCGCCTGTGGTCGCACGAGTAAGTTCCATAATCTATCTTATGTGATCACCAGGTGTCGTTGATTTCGATCATTTCGAAGAATCGCCGGACGTGGGAAACACGCCACGTATCACAGTAATCTGTATTGGCATCTACGACCAAAGCATGCGTGTACTGTCGATCCGTATAAGCTATTACCCGGGCGGCGCCGCCTTTCGCAAATGTCGGTAGCGGTCTCTTGTTTTCGAGACAATGGGCGCCATTTCCGGCTCACACCCGAATGAGCTGCCCGGATGGGAAGGAAGGTAGATTTAAAGATGTTGGATGCGCGCATTCGAAACACTTCGCTTCGAGACAAGATCATTACCGCGGAACAAGCCGCGAACCTTATCCAGGATGGCATGATCGTCGGCATGAGTGGATTTACCCGGGCTGGCGACGCCAAGGCCGTGCCGGTTGCCATGGCTGCTCGTGCCGCAATTGATCCCTTCAAAATCACGCTGATCACCGGAGCGTCGCTTGGTCACGACGTCGACAAGCTTCTCACCGAAGCCCATGTGCTCTCACGGCGCATGCCATTCCAAGTCGACAGAACTCTGCGTGCCGCCATCAATCGCGGCGAAGTGATGTTCATCGACCAACATCTTTCCGAAACTGTTGAACAATTGCGCTCAAACCAGATCGGCCCGATTGATTGTGCTATAGTTGAGGCTCTCGCCATAACCGAAAGCGGAGGGATCATTCCCACGACATCGATCGGTAACTCAGCAAGTTTTGCCATTCTGGCCGAAAAGGTGATTGTAGAACTGAATCTCAATCAGCCGATGGCGCTCGAAGGTCTGCACGACGTCTATATTCCGACAAAGCGCCCTTCCCGCGATCCGATACCGGTCACTGCATGCGACAGCCGTGTCGGCCTGCCATATATTCCTATACCGCCGGAAAAGATCGCAGGAATCGTTATCACGCAGGAAAATGATAGTGCATCGACCGTGGAACCGGCAGACGGCGAAACGATTGCTATTGCTGGCCATCTGATCGACTTTCTGATGCAGGAAGTTGGCGCGGGACGCCTCGACCTGACGCTCAATCCGCTTCAGGCTGGTATTGGTACTATTGCAAATGCCGTGTTGAACGGCTTTGTTGACAGCCCATTCCATAATCTGCGCATGTATAGCGAAGTGTTGCAGGACAGCACTTTCGATCTCTTCGATGCTGGAAAGCTGGATTTTGCTTCCGGATCCTCGATCACGCTCAGCCCAGCGTGCGGAGAGCGTGTCTTCAATAATATCAACCGTTACCGGGAAAAGCTGATTCTGCGCCCGCAGGAGATCAGCAATCACCCGGAAGTCATCCGGCGCCTTGGCATTATCGGCATCAATACCGCACTGGAATTCGACATTTACGGCAATGTGAACTCCACACATGTCGACGGAACACATATGATGAACGGGATTGGCGGTTCTGGCGACTTTGCTCGCAACGCCTTCATCTCAATTTTCGTCACGAAATCCGAAGCAAAGAACGGTGCCATATCCTCTGTTGTTCCGATGGTCACACATGTCGACCACACGGAACACGACGTGGACATTGTGGTGACGGAACAGGGGCTCGCCGATCTGCGTGGCCTCGCCCCACGCGAACGCGCACGTGTTATCATTGATAATTGCGCCCACCCCGATTATCGCCCACAGCTCAACGATTATTTTAACCGCGCGAGCGCGCGTGGCGGACACACACCCCATCTGATTGAAGAGGCTTTCAGTTGGCATCAGCGCCGTCGTGAAACGGGCAGCATGCGCATCTGATTATCTTGAAAGTCTGACGCTGTTTGGCGCCAGCTTTGTTTAAGTCATCACTTACAAAGTGGAACCTTCTTTTCATTGGAACGTTAACCGGCACATCGCTTTTGGATTGGAGACGATGTGCCGGCTACAAGAGCTTTGCTCTTTCTTCCGGTTCTAACAGGCTCAATCAGACAGCACAGAGGAACTGTTGTCTGATGAGCAATGCAACCCCAAGTTCCGGGAAGGATCAGACCGTCTATGTCCATCCTCATCAGCCTTCTGATAACAATTCTTGTAATCTTCCTCGTACTCTATCTCATCAACATGCTACCGTTGGATGCCAAGGTCAAACAGATCGCTCAAGTTATCGTGATCATCATCGGCATCATTTCACTTCTGAAATATCTGGCGGTCTTCTGATTCAAGCCATCAGGAACCATAGTAACAGCTATAATCCCGGAGTATCATGACGCCCCTCGCTACTCCGGGAGCTTTTACAACGCCATGCAGAAGCCGCCCCTTGCATATATTAGCTAGTCGCCATTTATATCTTATGGCGACAGTTCTTTTAAATATAGTTGTGCTTAATTACATTTCCTCGTAACATAGTATCATCATGCTACCTATGATTGTGTCATTAATGGCACTAATAAACACAAAATTGTAGGAAACTCATGATGGTGGCTTTCCCCTCTCAGGCGTTCCTTTTATAAGGCCCGCAAAATATAGCCCGTTCATTTAGGGTTCAGGCGGGGTCGTTAATCATCCTCACTCAGGGTTGGGAGTGCCGGGGAATGAAGAAGACTGCTCTAGTGAAAGCAGCACTGATAACGCTGTCTGTCGTTGTGTTCTCTCTGGGGGCAACATCGATAGCAGCATTTTCTGCTGGCGCCACGCCTGGCATCATCGCACTCAGCCTTAGCGTGGGCATTCCCGCTGTGACAGCCTTCCCTTCACTTGCCTATATTTTTCACCAGCATAGCAAGCTGAGAGACGCATATCTCCAGCTCGAGAAAGCCCATGTTGAATTGCAGGCACGGTCGCGGATAGACCATATGACCGGGCTTCTCAATCGCGAGGCGCTGTTTGAAGCCATGAAGATCAGCCGATCACGTATCGAAACAGGCACATTGCTCGTTATAGATGCGGACCACTTCAAGGCAATCAACGATACGTTCGGCCACGGCGTTGGTGACCGTGCATTGAAACTGATCGCTTTTGCGCTTCAGAATGTAACCCGCAAAGGCGATCTCGTGGGACGCATTGGTGGAGAAGAGTTCTGCGTTTTTCTGCCAGGTGCCAGCGGAGAAACCGGTATGCGCGTTGCGCAACGTATACGCACGGAAGTAGAAAACACGCCGTTTCATACAACCGAATATCAGGTCTATCCCTTAACGATCAGCATCGGTGTCGCCTCTGCACCGAAAAACGAGACGAACTCGCAAGTACTCAGCCGCGCGGATCGCTGTCTCTATATTGCCAAGCAGCGTGGCCGCAACTGTGTGGTCTTCGATGAAGAAAGTGGACGCTTGGCCAGCGCGTCTGTCGTCTCCATTGCGAGCGCTCGGGAAGTGGCGCGCGGATAGCACGATGCTTCATTTCCAGGGTTCGATAACTTCTTCAGACCATCCAACCGGTATAAATCCCATTTTCTGGTAAAGCTGCAATGCGCGCGGACTATCGAGCGTATTGGTATGGATTGTCACTTTATTCGGACCATGTGCCCACGCGGTCGCAATGCTCTCATTCAGGAAGAACTTGCCGAGCCCCCGCCCCTGAAAATCATCGATCAAACCGAAATAGACAATTTCGGCAGCTTCCGGCAAACCTGACAAGTCGAGCTCGACGAAACCCGCCGGGCAGCCATCTGCGTAGATAACGTGGATTTCAGTCGTATCGGCGTGAATGACCTCTGCAACTTCCGCGTCAGTCTGAACACGTCGCATCATCCAGTGATGCTTGCGTCCGACCTGTTCATAAAGGTAGCGATAGTAATGTACCGGCATGTTAACCGCGCGCATGATAGCAAGGCGAATACCAGAGGGCACTGGCACCTGAATGAGATGACGGGTAGACATTTCCAAATGCGTGATGCGGGCAGTCAGTTTTTCAGTCATGCTTGTTCGGCTTCACCGGTGACAACGGGAGTGTCCTGCCTGCTTCCCCATTCACTCCAGGAGCCGTCGTAAAGACGGTTATCCGTGTGACCGAGTGATGCCAGCGCCAGCATGATGACTGCTGCGGTCACACCGGAGCCACAACTCGTGACCACCGGCCTGGAGAGATCGACCCCTGCTTCGTCGAAAACCTTGCGCAGGCTCGCAAGGTCCTTCAGTTCACCATTTTCAGACAAGGTGCCAACAGGAACATTGCGCGCACCGGGCATATGGCCGGAACGCATACCGGCACGTGGCTCCGCATCGCGTCCAGCGAAGCGACCTGCTGCGCGTGCATCGGCGATCTGGGCGCGTCGTTCGTCCACGATCTCGCGCATCTCGGAGAAATCAACTATTGCAGCCTCGTTGAACGATGGTGTGAACAATGTTGGCGCGATCTTTGTGACTTCATCAGTGACCGGATAGCCAGCCTTTTTCCAGCCGTCGAAGCCGCCATCAAGCACATAGGCATTTTTCACTCCCATGACGCGAAACATCCACCAAACACGTGGCGCGGAAAACATGCCCACTCCATCATAAACTACGACTGTTTCATCAGCCGTAATTCCCATTGCACCAACGTGCTGTGCAAAAAGCTCTGGCGACGGCAGGGTGTGTGGGAGACCGGATTCCTTGTCCGCGATCTTGTCCTGGTCGAAAAATACAGCACCCGGAATATGCCCGGCGTCGTATTCTCCCTGACCATTGCGTCCAGCAGCCGGCAGATACCAGGAGGCATCGACAATCGCGATACCCGGCTCGCCGAGCCGTTCATTCAACCAATCCCGCGAAACGACGAAGGCGCTCTTCTCTACCATGGGTCAACACTCCTCAAGCATGTTTCGTGAGACCGGAAAACATGCGGAAAACATTGCATTCAAGCTTCCGGCAGTGCGCCAAAACGAATGCGGAACCGGCGATTTTCCTTGCCCTTTTTCTCAATCTTGCCAATGTGGATCGCACCCACTTCCTGCGTTTCGGAAACGTGCGTGCCGCCACAAGGTTGCGAATCCACCACACCGTTTTCACCAATGAGGACGAGACGTATACGACCGAGCCCTACCGGTGGACGCACATTCTTCGACTTCACGATATCTGGATTTGCAAGGAACTCATCATCACTGATCCAGCGAATGGCGACTGCATCATTGGCGTTCACTCGCTCCATGAGTTTTTCGGTCACGAATTCCTTGGTGTAGCTTGGGTCGGGAAGATCGAAATCAATGCGACTTTCATCCTCGCCCACCGCAGCACCGGTAATAGGGAATGGGCAGACGACCGAAAGCAGGTGACAGGCCGTATGCATCCGCATCAGTTTGTAACGACGCGGCCAGTCGATATGCAGGACCAGCTTCTCACCCACTGTGGGCAAAGCCTGCCCTTCTACCGGAACATGAATGATTTCGTTCTTGTGCTCGCCAGTAACTGTTGCCGCTATCACGATACGTGAGCCGTCGGTGCGTTCAAAAAAACCTATATCCCCCGGCTGACCGCCGGAGGTCGCGTAGAAATTTGTCTGATCGAGAATAATCCCGCCCGTCTCAGTAATGGCGAGTACCGTGCCCTCCGCCGTTGAAAGATAGGAATCTTCGCGGAAAAGCGCTTCGGTCTCGTATGCCATCATTATCCCTCGAACGGTATATCTATCTCGATCTTCTGTTCCAGCCATCCCGGCACAGGCAGGCGCTTGCTGCGCAGGAAAGCAGGATTGAACAGCTTGGACTGGTAACGATTACCATAGTCGCAAAGCATAGTCACAATTGTGTGGCCCGGTCCGAGATCTTTTGCAAGCCGGATTGCACCGGCAATATTGATGCCCGACGAACCGCCCAGGCATAGGCCCTCATTTTCCACGAGATCGAACACAATATCGAGTGCCTCCGCGTCGGAAAGGCGGTACGAGAAATCGGGGGCAAAACCCTCAAGATTAGCGGTGATACGCCCCTGCCCGATGCCTTCTGTAATCGAGTCGCCTTCAGCTTTCAGCTCTCCTGTCGTGTAGAAGGAATGGAGCGCAGCTCCATATGGATCGGCAAGTGCGACCTTGATACGCGCATTGTGGTCCTTCAGACCGAATGCTGTGCCGACGAGTGTTCCGCCCGATCCGACAGCTGCGACAAACCCATCCACTTTGCCATCGGTATCGCGCCAGATTTCTTGAGCCGTGGTTTCAATATGGGCTTGTCGGTTAATGGGATTATCGAACTGATTGGCCCATACTGCGCCGTTCGGCTCGCTTTTTGCAATTTGCTCAGCCAATCGCCCAGAGAGGCGCACATAATTGTTCGGATTTCGATAGGGCGCGGCTGGAACTTCAATCAGTTCAGCGCCAAGCAGACGCAAGGCATCCTTCTTTTCCTGGCTCTGCGTTTCAGGAATAACAATAACAGTACGATAACCAAGCGCTTTTGCAACCATGGTGAGGCCAATACCGGTATTGCCAGCCGTGCCTTCAACAATAACCCCGCCCGGTTTCAGAAGCCCGCGTTTTTCGGCATCACGAATAATATAGAGCGCCGCCCGATCTTTCACCGACTGGCCGGGATTGAGGAACTCGGCCTTGCCGTAAATGGCGCAGCCGGTCAGTTCGGAAGCCTTCTTCAACTGGATCAATGGCGTATTGCCGATAGCGTCGAGCACCGATTGGAACATAGCTTCCGTCCTTCCTGTTTCGCAAAGGACGTTATGAGGAAGCGCCCTGCCCTTCAAGCAAGTGTAGAATATTTTTCCAGCGGGTTGTGCAAATTGAAACCTGCCTCAAGGCCTCGAATAGAAAAGCCGCCCGAGAAGAGCGGCTTTTTGGAAAAATGTTTGAAACTCAGCTTCAATACTTATGCAGCGCGCTGTCCACCGTTAACATTGGCATTGCGACGCTTGCGGCGGAACGGACGCTTCGTCTTTGTAGCACCATCACCAGCAGCCTGAGCGCTTCCGCGATGTTCGCCAACCTTCGGGGCGGCACGGCGCGGCTTCTGTGGTGTTCCACCTTTGCGATGTCCGGTATTCTGCGGGCGTTCGCCGGGAGCGGCAGCACGCGGTGTCGGAGCCGGTGCAAGCTCCACGGGTGCATCCTTGATCGGAAGCTTGTTGCGCGTCACACGCTCGACCGCTCGCAGCTTGGATTCTTCCGCAGCCGGATCGTAGAGTGTTATTGAAGCGCCGCTTGCTCCATTGCGACCGGTGCGGCCAATACGGTGGACATAGGTTTCCGGCTCATCAGGCAGATCGTAATTCACAACATGACTGATGCCCGGCACGTCAATGCCGCGTGCCGCAATGTCGGTTGCGATCAAAATCCGCAGCGATCCATCACGGAAACCGTTAAGCGCGCGCTGACGTGCATTCTGCGACTTGTTGCCGTGGATGGCGGCAACTTCATAGCCATCGCGCTCGAGATGGCGAACCACCGCATCAGCGCCATGCTTCGTACGAGTGAAGACTATGACCGAACGCATGGCCTTGTCGCCCAGTAGCGCTGAAAGCAGACGACGCTTCTCTTTGGTGTGTACGGGATGCACGACCTGCGTAATTTCGGCAGCCGTGGTTCCCTGCGGGGCGACTTCGACGCGGACCGGATCACGCAGCAGGCTTCCTGCCAGCGATGCGATTTCCTTTGGCATAGTTGCCGAAAACAAAGCGGTCTGACGGTCGGAGTGTGTTGCTTTCGCAATGCGCTTTACATCGTTGATAAAGCCCATATCCAGCATACGGTCCGCCTCATCAAGGACGAGCCAGCGCGTCTGCGAAAGATCTACCAAACCGTCGCGCATCAGATCGGTCAGACGACCCGGCGTGGCAATCAGAACATCGATTCCGGGTGCGATACGCTTGATCTGCGACAGTTTGGAAACGCCGCCAAGAACAAGCGCTGTCGAGATATGCGCATGTTTGGAAACATTGCGGATCGTCTGTTCGATCTGCACCGCGAGTTCACGCGTCGGCGCCAGGATCAATGCGCGTGCGGTTTTTGGGCGGCGCTTGTCGCCAAGGCCGATGATCTTCTGCAGGATTGGCAGGCTGAACGCTGCAGTCTTGCCGGAGCCGGTCTGCGCAATACCAAGAATATCGCGACCTTCAAGCTGGTGCGGGATCGCCTGCAACTGGATCGGCTTCGGCTCGGTCATGCCGGCGGCTTCGACGCCCTTGAGCAGAATGCCGGTAACGCCAAGAGCGGCAAAGCCGCCCGTAATTTCTTTTGTCAATTCAATCTCTTTCAGCGGCACCACGATATCATGGCCCGCACACAAATGCCGGTCAAGCGCAACTTGCCGAACTCTAACTGTTCAATGATAACGACGGGACGCCGAAGCTTGCAAACTCCTGGCGACTTGCGCTGCCGTGCCCGAACATTACTCGGGTCTCCCCCGCTTCCAAACCATTCTGGAAGACAGAGGCGAGACGCAACAAGTCCAATGCCGGGAAAGCCGACGAACACGTCGGCCCATGCGCCTGAAAAGGCATATGGGGCGTTTTCACTGAAAAAGCAACCGATTTTGCTTAAACCGTCAAAATCAGATGATGAAATCAGCGAGCACCTGATTGTCCGTTATGTCCTGATAGGCCCAACCTGCCTCTGCAAATTTCTGTTCCAGAAGCTTGAAGTTCGATGCGTTCTTCGTTTCTATGCCGATCAGCACCGAGCCAAAATTACGTGCCGATTTCTTCAGATACTCGAAACGAGCAATATCGTCATCTGGTCCAAGAAGATCGAGAAATGAACGAAGCGCGCCCGGCCTCTGCGGAAAGCGGAATATGAAATACTTCTTCAAGCCTTCAAAGCGAAGCGCACGCTCACGCACATCCGGCAGGCGTTCAAAATCGAAATTGCCGCCCGAAACAACAATGACGACACGCTTGCCCTTGAGATCACTCTTCTTGAAATCCTTCAGCGCATCGATGCCAAGAGCCCCTGCCGGTTCAAGAACGACGCCCTCAATATTGAGCATCTCGATAATTGTTGCGCAAAGCCGGTTTTCCGGAACCGTTATAACAGTTTTCGGATCAAACCCTTTGAGAAGCTTGAAGTTTTCCTTACCGATTTCGGCAACTGCCGCGCCATCGACGAAATTATCGACATTGGCTAATTTGATACGTTTGCCTGCTTCAAGGCTTCCTTTCAGGCTCGCCGCACCTTGCGGCTCGATAAAGCAAAAACCAGTCTTCCAACCAAGATCGGAGATATAGTGCGTAACACCGCCGGACAGTCCGCCACCACCGACCGGCAGCAGAATGAAGTCGGGCTTCCGTTCGTCAGGCAATTGCCGTTCGATCTCCAGCGCCACCGTGGCTTGTCCCTCGACAATGCCGGGATGATCGAAAGGCGGCACCATCACGCCCTTCTGGCTTGCGGCAAATTCCTGTGAGGCAGCGTAGCAAACATCGAAAATATCTCCCACGAGTTTGATTTCGATGAATTCACCGCCAAAAGCGCGGGTCTTGTCAATTTTCTGCTGCGGCGTCGTAACCGGCATGAAAACCACGCCCTTGCGACCAAAATGACGGCAAACGAACGCAAACCCCTGCGCATGATTGCCTGCCGAGGCGCAAACAAACACCGCATTCTGGTCAGTGGTTTCAACCGCTTTGGAAATGAAGTTGAAAGCACCGCGAATCTTGTAGGATCGAACAGGAGTAAGGTCTTCACGCTTGAGCCAAATTTCCGCACCGTACTTCCGCGACAGGTAATCGTTGAGCTGCAGCGGCGTTTCCGGAAACAGCGCGCGCATTGCCTTTTCGGCCTCGGATACATATTTAACGAAGGCGGTCATTATTTGACTTTCTGCATTTCCTGCGGGATTTCGCCCATCGCTACATGTGTTTGGCAATGCAGACAAGGTTGAAGCTCACCGGATCATGAAATCAACGATTTAGAATAAGCATGTATTCGGTAGTTCTAACTGTTGACGTTATCGGGCTTTGTGGCTTGAAATCGTGATGCAAATCATGACATAGACAATTGCAATTGCTGCGGTCGTGGCGAAATTGGTATACGCAACGGACTTAAAATCCGTCGTCTTTTAGACTTGCGGGTTCAAGTCCCGCCGACCGCACCATTCATCCTCTTTCGGCGCTATTCGTGCGCTACGATTTCGCCTTGGCGAAATTTTGCCCTATCCTCTGTTTTCGCCCTAATCGAAACAACCGCAGACGGAAAAATGGAAGAACAAGCCACACAGCTGATAGCAAATACAAACACATTCGTTCTCCAGATTTACGACCTACTGATACGATACTCGTTGTCCACACTTGGCGCGGTGGTTATCCTTTGTGTTGGCTGGATACTGGCTGGCTTTTTACAGCGATGGACTATTAGTTCATTATCCAAAATTAAGGGCTTCGACCCGACGCTTATCGGTTTTTTTGGAACGGCAGTTCGTTATGGCATACTTACTGTCATTTTCGTGATGGTTCTTGGACAGTTCGGCGTCCAAACCGCATCCATTCTAGCAGCGCTTGGCGCGATCGGTCTTGCTATAGGTCTCGCGCTTCAGGGCACGTTACAGAATATCGCTGCAGGTATAATGCTTCTGGTACTAAGGCCATTTCGGGTGGGTGAATATATCAGCACCGGAACAGTCGTCGGAACCGTGCAGGAAATTGGTCTTTTTGCCACCGAACTCAAAACTTACGATGGCCTGTATATCCTCGCGCCGAACTCTACGCTTTGGAACACGCCCGTCACCAATTACAGCCGGATGAAATCCAGGATGCACGATTTCAAGGTTGGAATTGGTTATGAAGACGATATTGGCCAAGCCTTATCCATCATCCAGGAGATTGTCGAGGCTCAGAAAGGTGTTCTTGCTAAACCGGAGCCGGTCTATTTTGTCTCGGAACTGGCCGATAGTTCCGTCGTCCTGTGCTGCCGGTACTGGATTAACAGTGCTGATTACTGGAAAGTTGCGTGGAATACGGTGAAAACGGTGAAGCTGTCATTCGACAAGGCCGGGATTAATATCCCTTATCCGCAGGTAACTTACCATAATGCCGTATCGGACAAGGCAGAACAGGCCGAATCCGCATCTTGAACCAGCCAGAAAGCCGCTATCAGATAAGCGGCTTTCTTTATTTAGAACGCTGTCAGCCGTGAAGCTTCTCGGTAATTTCAGCAACACGCTTTCCCTGAAAGCGGGCGCCCTCCAGTTCCTGTTCCGAAGGTTGGCGGGAACCGTTGCTGTCGGCGGTTGTCGTCATCCCGTAAGGCGCACCGCCGCGCACTACATCATTACCCATCTGCCCCTGATAGGCATAAGAAAGCGGGACAATGATCATGCCGTGATGCTGCATCTGCCACTGCGTAGAAATTAGCGCGAGCTCCGCTCCGCCATGCTGTGTGGCTGTAGACACCATCACGGACCCAACCTTGTTTATCAGAGCGCCCTTTGCCCAAAGCCCGCCAGTCTGGTCGAGAAAATTCTTCATCTGAGCTGCCATCATACCGTAGCGGGTGGCGACAGCGATGATGATGGCGTCATAATCCGCAAGTTCAGCCGGTGTGGCGATCGGTGCATCCTGGTCAACCTTGTAATGCGAAGCCTTTGCAACATCAGGCGGAACCAGTTCCGGCACCCGCTTGATCGTGACCTCTGCACCGCCTTCCCGAACCCCGTCAGCGGCAGCCCTGGCCATTTTTTCCGTGTGACCATAGGCCGAATAATACAGCACCAGCACTTTAACCATGTGACATCTCCATATCCCGATTTATGAGGCCCCAACCTCGAAAGCTTCAATTAGGGGAGCGACGTTCTTTGAAAAGACGCAGCTTCTCGCAAATGGAGGGAATGCTGAAATAAAGCAGTTGCAGCCTCGTCCCGCTGGCGTTTAACTGATGCCAGAAAATGGAGTCTGGATATGACCAACAATCCGCAGCAATCCGTGAAGGCCGCCATGCTGGCAATCGGCGACGAGCTTCTCTCGGGGCGCACAAAGGACAAGAATATCGGGCACCTTGCCGATGTTCTGACGGCAGCGGGCATTGATCTCAAGGAAGTACGGATTGTTCCGGACGAAGCAATGGCGATTATAGCCGCTCTCAATGCGTTGCGACCCCATTATGACTATGTTTTCACGTCGGGGGGAATTGGCCCTACCCACGACGATATCACTGCCGATGCAGTTTCCGCTGCCTTTAATGTACCTTGTGTCTATGACGAGAAAGCCATGGAGCTGTTGGCGGACAATTATGCAAAACGCGGGCTGGAATTCACCGACTCACGCAAGCGTATGGCGCGCATGCCGCAAGGCTCGGAGCATATTGCGAACCCGATCTCCGCTGCGCCCGGCTTTCATATTGGCAATGTTTATGTGATGGCAGGGGTGCCTTCGGTCTTTCAGGCAATGCTCGACAATGTGCTGCCCACGCTAAAGACCGGACGCAAGCTGATATCAAGATCGGTGCTTTGTCCATTTGGCGAAGGAGTGATCGGCACTCTCCTGACAGAGATTCAAAAGGAAAACCCCGATACGATCATTGGCTCCTATCCGAAATTCGAGAATGGGCGTTTTAGTACCGAGTTGGTTGTCCGCGGTAGTGATCCCGGGAAAATCGATATGGCCATTGATGCTATCGAAAAAATGATCTTGTCTCTGGAAACAGAAGGGGCCGCTTAATCCTTTGCAATCTTTTGTCTGCGCAACTCGTTGCACTATATGCTAAAATAGAAAAAAGTCTAAAGGAGTTCGGTCATGTCCTACAAGACGGTGGTTGCCTATTCTCGCAGTGAATCCGAGTTGAAGCGTGTTGTGTCTGCCGTTGGACTTCTAAAGCAGAAGGTGCCGGATGTTCATGTGATCGGGCTTTACTCTATTCCTTCGCCCATCGTCTATGCTGACCCGAACGGCTTTATCGATCCCGGGATGTTCGAGCTGCACGACAAGCAGCACAAGGAGCTTTCCGAAAGACTTAAACATGTTTTCGAAGATGAAATGCGCCGTCGGGGCATCAACTATGAATATCGCGTCACACGTTCGGAAACCGGAACGGCGGCAGACGGCGTGCTAACAACATGCCTTGGAGCAGAGTTGCTGATCGCGGGACAGCCCGACCCTGATGATCCGGCAACTAACGACGAGACCGCCGATACGATCGTTTTCAATTCGAGTTGTCCCGTTTTGCTGGTTCCCTATGCACCAGTGTTGCCGATGGTTTCGCTCGATCGCATTGTCGTCGCCTTTAACGGCAAACGGGAAGCAGCCCGGGCAGCTTTCGATGCACTACCCTTGATGAAACACGCGGACAAAACAGAAATCGTATGGGTCGATCCGCCGGAAATAGAAGGTGAGGATCAGGCTTTAGCCAGCCATGATATTGCGGAGTCGATATCGAGGCACGGCATTAACGTAACCCCTACGGTCATTGCATCCAATGGACGCTATGTACAGGAGGCGTTGCGGGAACATATCATCGCGGAACGCGCCGATCTTCTGGTGATGGGGGCTTATAGTCATTCACGGCTGAGAGAACTGGTCTTTGGCGGCGTGACGCGATCCATGCTGAACGAACTTCCGATTCTCACGCTTTTCTCGCGCTAGAACACCTGTTTGAAGGCAGTTTGATCCGGGAACTGGCATCTGACGACACGACACGCTTGCAAGAACACCATTTTTGCGGTTATCAGCATCACCCGGCGCTGATGTGCCGGGTGGAGAGCCTTTTCCTCCCCCCGCTGCCCACGAGAAACGGGCGCGGATGAAGAAAAGCTGCAGATCCTGACATTTATAGCGCTTGGCAATCCGTCATAGCGCATTTTTGGTTTCTAAAGGTCCGGAGAACAAACTCCTGGATCGATCCACGGAGCGTTTCGATGTCCTTGCCAGATAAAGCCTTTCCCGTTTCTTGGGATCAGTTCCACCGCGATGCCCGCGCCCTCGCTTGGCGCATCGCTGGCATGAATCGTGATTGGCATGCAATTGTCGCCATTACGCGCGGCGGTCTGGTTCCCGCTGCCATCGTTTGCCGCGAACTCGGTATCCGTCTCATCGAAACCGTCTGCATCGCCTCCTATCATGATTACACCTCACAGGGTGATATGCAGATCCTCAAGGGCGTGAGCGAAACGCTGCTGGAAAACGGCGGCGAAGGCGTCATCGTCGTTGACGACCTGACCGACACCGGCAAGACCGCAGCGATCGTGCGCGAAATGATGCCAAAGGCCCATTTTGCAACGGTCTATGCGAAGCCGAAAGGCCGACCGCTGATCGATACCTTCGTAACAGAAGTATCTCAGGACACCTGGATTTATTTCCCATGGGATATGGGCTTCACTTATCAGGAGCCGATTGCTGGCGGAAAGCGCGGCTGACACGCTTCCCGATTCCGTGGAGTGGCTTAACCGATAGAGCTTCACGGTCGGAACCGATGCGAATTCAGTTTCCGCCCAATCAAAACGCTGCGAAACGAAAGCAAATGAATGCGATTGCGGTGATATTTCCGCCGCAATCGCGCTTTAAAGAAAGCGCACTCAAAATAACACCGATGAAATGTGGGTAGCCTTCTTAACGGGGCCATTCCACCCCATGATTTTAGTAATGCCTTTAAAATAAAAGATTTTTTCTATTTTTCCGAAGGTCTGCTGCCTAACTAATCAGTTGTTATTTTGGTGAATCGGATCATGCTATTGAAAAAAGGGAACTTTCGCGGTGAAGTCGCAGACCAAACAACTTATTGCAACCGAAAAGCGTATTTTGACGCCTTCAGGTCGTTTGCAGCAAGTTGCGGCGCTGGTTTATCGTCGCGACATGGGCGCTCTTAAGGTCCTTGTCATCACCAGTCGCGGTACAGGTCGTTGGATCATCCCCAAGGGCTGGCCGCAAGTTGGTCGTACGCTGGCAGAAACAGCGCTTCGTGAAGCATATGAAGAAGCCGGCATTCGTGGCGAGGTATCTCCCGTACCGATCGGCAGTTTTTGCTATTGTAAGACAGATCTTCCGCCTGAACGCATAAACCAGTTCACGGCAGCAGTATTCGCGGTTCAGTTCACCGCGCAGGAGAAAGACTGGCCTGAACGCGATCAGCGCATAAGCGAATGGGTTTCGCCACAGGAGGCGGCCAATCGTGTCGAAGAGACAGAGTTGAAACACATATTGAACCAGTTTGGTGATTCGGGAGTTGCTGCGGCTGCCGAATAGGCAGCTTGAGGGCTAAGATCACAACATTTACCCCGGATGGCGATCGCTTGACAGGGATTTCCCCTTTCTTGCGCGCACCATGACGAACTTACCCCTCAATCTGCCATTAAAGGCAGGTTTCCCGGCTCCCAATTCCTGTAGCCAGCTTTGTTCGTAAAAGTGTCGCTTCTCCCCGTTATCCACATTCACCCAAAGTTGTTACGCACAATATCTAGATGTTGGAGCACTGCAGCAAACCATTGCTTGACGGTAGCAGCCGAGTCGTTTTTTATGAAGTTATCGTTGCGTAAGTAGCGTGATCAGATGCTGTAATCTGCCGGTCTTTTTTCGGTCAAGTTGAGTATCCAACGAGCGTGGCGCTTAAAGGTGCAATTTTCGCTCGGTGTTTCTCTGCGCCCAAAATCTGGGCCCGCCGGCCTCTGGATAAGCAGATATAGCGTCGAACGGAAATAGCGTTAACACTAGATTTAGTATTTGCGCCCATGCTTCTTACAAGATAAGGTGTTTTTGTTCTGCTGATTTTAAACTGCGATAGTGCCAGCAAGGTTGCAATCGAGCTCCCCTGAGGCGTTTTCTCGTGGCCTTAGATGAAGCGGAGGCGAGTTTCCGGGAGTTCTCTCCCCAACAAGCCGCTCCTCCTTGCTGAAGAGCCGCTTTGACAGAGACGCGATACAAACAGGCTGTGGCTGAAAACCGTCACTAGAGCTACTATATATAGAACGTTTGGATGGGACAGATGAAAATCGAACGCCGTTTCACGAAAGAGAATCAGTCGGCCTATGCGGACATCGCGTTCCGGACTGCGACAAGCGAAATCAAGAATCCCGACGGTTCCGTTGTATTCCGTCTCGAAAATATCAATGTGCCTGCGCAGTTCAGCCAGGTTGCCGCTGACATCCTCGCGCAGAAGTATTTCCGCAAGGCTGGTGTCCCCGCACAACTTAAGAAGGTCGAGGAAAACGACGTTCCTTCATGGTTGTGGCGCTCTGTCGCCGATGAGGAAGCACTTGCCAAGCTGCCGGAAAACGAACGCTATGGCTCCGAAATGGACGCCTGTCAGGTTTTTGACCGTCTCGCTGGAACCTGGACCTACTGGGGTTGGAAGGGCGGCTATTTCGCGTCTGAGGAAGACGCTCTCGCTTTCCGCGACGAGCTTGCATACATGCTCGCAACGCAGCGCGTGGCTCCTAACAGCCCACAATGGTTCAATACCGGCCTGCACTGGGCCTACGGCATCGACGGCCCCGGCCAAGGCCATTTTTATGTTGACTGGCAGACTGGCAAATTGACCAAGTCCAAGTCGGCGTATGAACATCCACAGCCGCACGCCTGTTTTATCCAGTCTGTTGGCGACGACCTCGTCAATGAAGGCGGCATCATGGATCTGTGGGTCCGCGAAGCACGTCTGTTCAAGTATGGCTCCGGCACAGGTTCCAATTTCTCGTATCTGCGCGGTGAAGGCGAAAAGCTTTCCGGTGGCGGCAAGTCTTCGGGTCTGATGAGCTTCCTCAAGATTGGCGACCGTGCTGCAGGCGCAATCAAGTCGGGCGGCACGACCCGCCGCGCCGCCAAGATGGTTGTGGTCGACATTGATCATCCGGATATTGAGGAATATATCGACTGGAAGGTGAAGGAAGAGCAGAAGGTCGCTTCGCTTGTTACCGGCTCCAAGATTGTCAAACAGCATTTGACCGCCATTATGAAGGCTTGCGTCAACTGCGAAGCGGATAATGACGATTGCTTTGACCCCACGAAAAACCCTGCCCTGAAGCGCGAAATAAAAGCCGCAAAAAAGAATCAGGTTCCAGAAAACTACGTCAAGCGCGTGATCCAGTTTGCACGGCAGGGCTACACCGACATTCAGTTCAAGACCTATGACACGGATTGGGATTCGGAGGCCTATCTCACTGTTTCGGGCCAGAACTCAAACAACTCCGTTTCGCTGAAGGACGAATTTTTGCGTGCTGTCGAAAATGATGGCGACTGGAACCTGACGGCTCGTCGCGACGGTCGCGTCATGAAGACGTTGAAGGCACGCGATTTATGGGAAAAGATCGGTTATGCTGCCTGGGCGTCCGCCGATCCTGGCCTGCATTACAACACGACCATGAACGACTGGCATACCTGCCCGACGGCAGGTCCAATCCGTGCCTCCAATCCGTGCTCGGAATATATGTTCCTTGACGATACAGCCTGCAATCTGGCGTCCATCAATCTGCTCACCTATCGCAACAAGGACGGTTCGTTCGATATTGCTGCTTATGAGCACACGGCGCGCCTGTGGACCATCGTTCTCGAAATCTCGGTGATGATGGCGCAGTTCCCTTCAAAGGAAATCGCCCGTCTCTCTTATGAATACCGTACGCTCGGCCTCGGCTATGCCAATATTGGTGGCCTGCTGATGACCTCCGGCATTCCGTATGATTCCGACGAAGGCCGTGCGATCTGCGGCGCGCTGACGGCGATCATGACCGGTGTGGCCTATGCAACCTCTGCCGAAATGGCAAAGGAACTCGGGACCTTCCCAAGCTATGAGCCGAATGCCGCGCATATGCTGCGTGTCATTCGCAATCACCGCCTAGCTGCCCATGGCGAGACCGCTGGTTATGAGGGGCTCGCTGTCAATCCAGTGGCATTGATTGCTGAGGATTGCCCTGATCAGAATCTGATTACCCATGCTCGCGCAGCCTGGGACAAGGCGCTGGAGCTTGGCGAAAAGCACGGCTACCGTAACGCACAGGCGACCGTCATCGCGCCGACCGGCACGATCGGCCTCGTCATGGATTGCGACACGACCGGTATCGAGCCTGACTTTGCACTGGTGAAGTTCAAAAAGCTGGCTGGTGGCGGCTACTTCAAGATCATCAACCGCGCCGTACCGGAAGCACTCCGCACACTCGGCTATTCGGAAAGCCAGATAGCCGAAATCGAAGCCTATGCCGTCGGCCATGGCAACATCAATCAGGCACCGGGCGTCAACCCCTCGTCGTTGAAGTCCAAAGGCTTCACCGATGAGAAGATCGAAGCCCTGAATGCTGCTCTCATAAGCGCATTCGATATCAAGTTCGCTTTCAACAAGTGGACACTGGGCGAAGACTTCTGCAAGGACGTGCTGAAGCTCACCGATGAGCAGTTGAATGATTTCTCGTTCGAGATGCTCCCAGCGCTGGGCTTTGCCAAAAAGGATATCGAAGCTGCCAACATCCACGTTTGCGGCGCGATGACCCTCGAAGGTGCTCCTTTCCTCAAAGAAGAGCATTATGCCGTATTCGATTGCGCCAATCCGTGCGGTAAGATCGGTAAGCGTTATCTCTCGGTGGATAGCCACATCCGAATGATGGCTGCCGCACAGCCGTTCATTTCGGGCGCGATTTCCAAGACGATCAACATGCCGAACGACGCAACGGTCGAGGATTGCAAGGACGCATACATGCTGTCCTGGAAGCTGGCCCTCAAGGCCAACGCGCTTTATCGTGACGGTTCTAAGCTTTCGCAGCCCCTTAATGCTGCCCTCATCACGGATGATGAGGACGAAGACGATGCGGTCGAGGCCCTGATCGAAGCACCGGCAGCAGCCCGCGCTGTTCAGGTTACGGAGCGGATCGTCGAGAAAGTTGTCGAAAAGATCGTGCATGAGCGTGAAAAGCTGCCGAATCGTCGTCAGGGCTATACCCAGAAGGCAGTCGTCGGTGGACACAAGGTATATCTGCGCACCGGTGAATTCGGTGATGGACGCCTTGGGGAAATCTTCATTGACATGCACAAGGAAGGTGCGGCTTTCCGCGCAATGATGAACAATTTCGCCATCGCGGTATCGCTCGGCCTGCAGTACGGCGTACCGCTTGAAGAATATGTGGAAGCCTTCACTTTCACGAAGTTCGAACCGGCTGGCATGGTCATCGGTAATGATGCCATCAAGACCGCAACGTCGATCATCGACTATGTCTTCCGCGAACTTGCAGTATCCTATCTTGGCCGCAATGACCTCGCCCACGTCGATACAAGCGATTTCGGCAATACTGCACTTGGCAAAGGCATAAAGGAAGGTAAGACCAATTTGGTCTCGACTGGCTGGACACGCGGCTATAAGCCGACGCTGGTGACGAACTCGGGTAGCGAAGCCAAAGGATCAACGAGTTCCGCTCCGCAGGCTTCCAATGTCACAACCTTGAAGTCGACAACGCAGACAGGCAGTCGCCCGGCGGCACTCGGCCTCGTGACCGATGGTGCGACGGCCTTCAAGCGTGAGTTCGAAGAACAGGCAGCACCTGCACAACAGCAGGAAAGCACCTCGGCAACTGAACTCTTTTCCGACAAGGCTGCTGCAGATGCTGCCTCTGCCCGTGCGGAAAGTGCAAACGCTGCCAAGAAGCTGGAAGCTGATCGCCGCATCAAGTCGATGATGCAGGGCTATACGGGTGATAGCTGCACCGAGTGCCAGAACTTCACCATGGTGCGCAACGGCACCTGCCTGAAGTGCGACACGTGCGGTGCAACAAGCGGCTGCAGTTAAGTTTAGTTCGCTGAAATGCAATAAAAGAAGGCCCGCTTCTGGCGGGCCTTTTTGTATAATAGGCTTTCTTGAAGAAGAATTGCGAACCACACATAATTTTTCAGTAAAATATACAATTTAATTAATTTCGGAACGAAGCGACTGTCTCCGCGTTCAATCTAAGCAACCGAACGTATAAAGGAGATAGTTATGTTCAGGACTAAACTTCTGACGACGACGTGTGCATTGCTGATTGGCGGCGCAGCTTATGCTCAGACGGCGGCTCCCGCGCCCGCGCCTGCTGAGCCACCGGCTGCGGCAGAGGAAATGCCGGTTTCGTCCAAGGACATGTTCGGCAATCCTACATCGGGTGAAGCCAACAAGGTCGGTTTTCTGGAACCTAAAGAAGGCCAGATTCTCATCTCTTCTTTCATTGGACAAAGTGTCTATGAAAGCGATGCGGCCGATGCCCAGACTGTCGGTAAACTGAATGACCTCATCGCCAGCCCCGAAGGGGAGATTGAGGCCGCAGTGATCGGCGTAGGCGGCTTTCTCGGTATCGGCGAGAAGGACGTTGCCGTAAGCCCAGATCAGTTGCAGCTCGCAACTCGCAGCGATGGTGAAAAATGGCTATTCATTAAGGCAACCAAACAGCAATTGACTGATGCACCTGCGTTTGACCGCTCAAAGTTTTTTGCTAATGGTGTGGCCGATCCTTCAGCGGCAAACAAGACCAATGCTACAGCCCCAGAAGCGCCAGCAAGCGACACAGCCCCCACAACTCCGCCTGCAGCACAGTAATATCGTCAAGATTCTTGCCATAACAAGTTTACCCCGGCCTTCCTGGCCGGGGCTTTAATGCAAATCGCATTTGTCGCCGTTAAAATCTTCATACGTTCGCCGTAATTCCCGATAGAAAGCAATACAGATATCGCAGTGCAACGCCTAAAACTCAGGATAGTCTATTGTCAGAATTTCTTGTTGCTCATCCTTGGGCGGAAACGCTTATTGCGCTCGGAGGGTTATTTCTTTCAGCATTCATTGCAAACTTTCTAATCAAGGCAATCTTGCTCAAACTGCTTGATCGTATTGTCCAGAAGACATTATTCGGGCAGGACGAGGAGCTTAAGAAACACAGTGTTATCAGCCGCCTTGCCAACATCGTTCCAGCCTTGATCATTTCATCCGGAATCATGGCCGTGCCGGGCCTTCCTGATGGTGGGATCACCGTAATCCGAAATGTGGCGATAGCCTTTATCATTCTGACGCTAGCTCTGGCGATTAACGCTGTGTTTGGACTTGTCGACACGCTCTATCACCGCCGGCCAGAAGCGAGATACCGCCCCATGAAGGGCTATATCCAGGTCGCCAAGCTGGCGGTCTATATCATTGCGACCGTTCTTATCATCGCGACATTGCTGGACAAGTCGCCGGTTATTCTTCTTTCAGGTGTCGGCGCCATGGCCGCCGTCCTTATACTGGTCTTTCAGGATACGTTGCTTTCACTGGTTGCCAGTATGCAGATCGCCTCTTCCAACATGGTGCGCGTCGGCGACTGGATCGAAATGAAGAACCTCGATGCCAATGGCGATGTCACGGAAATCGCGCTCTACACCGTCAAGGTCCAGAACTTTGACAACACAATCACAACAATTCCGATCCGCAAACTCATCACAGAGCCGATGAAGAACTATCGCGGAATGCAGGAATCCGGTGGGCGTCGTATCAAGCGCGCGCTCTATATAGATCAGAACACGATCCGTTTTCTGTCTGATGAGGAGCGAACCAGACTCGGCACGGTTGATTGGTTGGCGGACTATCTGCCAAAGAAGGCCAAAGAAATCGCTGAATGGAACCAGAAGCTCGGTGACCGCGCCAAAAATCCGATCAATAAGCGGCAGTTTACCAATATCGGTACGTTTCGAGCCTATGTGGACAATTATCTGCGCAATCACCCCGGTATACACAAAGGCATGACATTGCTGGTACGCCAGATGGACCCTACCCCCGAAGGTCTGCCACTCGAAATATACTGCTTCACAAACACGACCGTGTGGGCAGCATTCGAACAAATCCAGTCGGATATTTTTGACCATCTTTATGCGGTTCTACCGGCATTCGGCCTCGGTGCTTTTCAGAATCCGAGCGGCAATGACTTTCGTAAGCTGAACTTCAACGCGCCTGTCGGACAGTTTCAATAATCTTGGCGTTCAGGCGCTGAACGTTGTAGCCCGCGCGTGATGGTGTCAGGCCAAGCCGGACAACGGCAAGATGCATTGACGGCACGATCATGAGGTTTTGCCCGTCATGTCCTGACATCCAGAATGCGTCTTCTGGAATACCGTCTTCACCTGATTTCACACCTTAACCTGCAGCCAGACTTGAGCAGAACCATAACGTCCTTCAGACTCTGGTCTGGCTTTGCGCATAAATGAAATATAGTCCGCAGGCAAAACCGGCTTTCCGTAGAGATTTCCACCATCTGCGAGAAATGCGCCGAGCCGAGCCCAATCACGGGCCGTCGCATACATATAGGAAGAACCGGCGAAGACACCCGACGCGTCCACCTCCAGAATAGCACTGCTCATGCCAAGCGGACCGAAAAGTGCCAGTCGCGGATAGGCCAGCGCCTCTTCGCGACTGGCAAAGCTGTCCATGAATAGCTCTGACAGAATATTGGCTGTTCCGCTGGAGTAATTGAATTTCGTTCCCGGTGCCGTCTTCAGCGGCAACGACGCGGCAAAACCGGCCATGTCCGGCTCCAGATAAAGCATGCGTGTAACATCGGTGACAGTGCCATAATCCTCATCGAAGCGCAGACCGCTATTCATCGCCATCAGGTTTGCGAGAGAAATTTTCGCCCGTTCATCGCTTTTCCATTCCGGCAAAAGCTCGATTTTCTCCAAGCTCATGCGTCCTTCGGCAATCCGCATGCCGATCAGTGTCGCAATGACGGATTTGGTCATGGACCACCCCAGCAAAGGCGTATCCGCATCAAAGCCCGGACCGTAACTTTCGGCGACAAGCTTGCCATCCCGGATGACGGCAATTGCACGCATACCCGGACCAGCAAGTGCCTGATCCTCAATCACAGCCTGCACCGCCGGATCGGTTTCTATCTGGATCGGTTCCGCGGGAACCTGCGGGCCAGCCGGAATTTCAACCCGCACATCATCTTTCTGGATATTCGCGCATCCAATTACGGGGCGATATGTTGCCGTACTAGGCGCAAAGAAGCCGAAAAAACGAACAGTCACACTGCTGTTTTTCTTGTCGAGGGAAGCATTAAGAAATCGTAGAAGCGGGTTTCCCGGTGCCTGAACATCGTCCGCAAGAACGGCATCAGCATCCCGGCCTGCAATGAAAACATTCGAGCAAATAATCTTGGCGGCGTAGCCCGTTCCAACACGCAACAGTTCAGGCGGTTTAATGGCTAGCCAGAGAAATGCTCCAAACACAATAGCAAGCAGAAGACCGCCGACAAACTTGAAAATATGCCTCATGCTACCCCTCGCGATTAAGTACCAGAGCGGTTTCTTTGAACCCGTGCGCTGGAACACGCTAAATTTTTCGTCGCATTATCTTGCGCAAAGCCGCTTCGCACTTCTGCTGGAAATGCTTTAGCGGAAATCATATCAGGCCGAGATAGCTTACCAACTCCCGCGCCGCAGCACCGCCTGCCCTGTTTGCACCGATGGTCGAGGCGGACGGGCCATAGCCAACGAGATGAATGCGGGGATCAGCGGCCACCTGTGTCGCCAAACGGCCAGTCATGAGAATACCGGCTTCCGCATTGCGCAATTGCAATGGGGCAAGATGGTCGAGCGAGCTACGAAATCCCGTACACCACAAGATAACATCGAAGGTCTCTTCGGTTCCATCGTCCCAGCGAACACCTGCTTCCGTGATCTTGCTAAACATTGGCAACCTGTTGAGCACACCCCGAGCCCGGGCAGATTCGATCGCCGGCGTCAACGGCAACCCAGTGACGGAAACCACTGAACCCGGTGGCAGGCCCCGGCGAACTCGTTCCTCGACCATCGCCACGGCGGCGCGACCCAAATCTGGCGTAAACGGTCCTTCTCGGAAAGCAGGCTCCTTCCGGGTGACCCAAACTGTTTCGGTCACGCGCGATATCTCGTCCAAAAGCTGCACGGCCGAAATGCCCGCACCGACAACCAGAACGCGTTTGCCTTTAAAGGCATCCGCTGTTTGATAATCACGCGTGTGAAGCTGCCTGCCTTTAAACAGTTCTGCACCGGGATAAGGCGGAATATAGGGAGTTTCCCAGGTACCCGTCGCGTTGATAATCCCGCGTGCCGAATAGTTGCCCCGATCAGTCTCCACACGCAACCGTTCGCCGCGATCACAGACCACTTTCACCGTGACGGGGCGGTGCACCGGAAGATCGAATTTTTCTTCATATGCGCGGTAATATTGCGGAACCGCAACCGATGCGCGTACCTCGCCATCGGTCGTTTCGACAATATCCTCGAACTTCATACCGGGGAGATCGTGAATAGCGTTCGCGGTTCTGAGTGTCAGCGAAGGCCAGCGGAATTGCCAAGCTCCACCTGGTCCTGCAGCCTTGTCGAGAACCACAAATTGTCTCTCTCCTGAAAGCCCGAGCTTATTCAGATGATAGGCAGATGAGAGTCCGGCCTGCCCGGCTCCGATGACTACGATATCGACCTTGCGGGCGAGTTTCACATGGCGATCAGCGGAGGACTGCTGTTCGCCGGACTGTATATCTGACATGATGCGCTACGAGCTTCCAAAACATGACCCGTGTCCGTGGATAGGGACCGCGCGACTGCGCCAAAAATTCGACTATTCCAACACCGTCGCCGCGCTGCGCAGTCTTTTATTGCGCCCCTCCCAAACACTGACCATCAACATGATAACCGTCGTCAGTATACCCATTTCCAACAGATCAGCTATATAACCGACCGGGATCGCGAGTAGCAACGCCAGAACGCCGAAAACGTGCGATAGGGGAATAACACCGTAAACGACCTTTTTGTAGATGACGCTACCAGTCAAATAGAGCGCCGGTCCTGCTACCAGAATGAGAACATAGGCCGTTTTCAATCGATCGTCCGGGTGCTTCATCACCAGATCGTTCCCGACTGCGGTTGCGATAATACCCGCAACCAGAATGGCATGAACATAATGAAAATATGCGCCTATTCGACCAGAGTCTGTGGAATGAGTGATCGTTTCTGTCGCGTCCTTGCTTGAGGTTCCAAAATACAGCCACCACATGGCAAGCGTACCGACAAAGGTTGCAACCAAGGCCGATAGGAGAGGCATACTCCATTCCTCAGTCGACGAAAGGGATACACCGGTGGCCAGCAATGTTTCACCGAGCGCTACGATCACGAACAATTGGCACCGCTCTGCAAGATGTCCCCCCTCGATAGTCCAGTCGCTGGTATGAGAACGTCCGAGACCCGGTAGTGCAAAGCCAAGCATCGGCGATAAATATTCGCAAAGCACGGCAATCAGCCACAAAGCCATGCGAGCCTCATGTTCGACGAAACAACCCGCAATCCAGAAGATTGCGGAAATGACGAGCCATCCAAGCATTCGCCGGTAATTGGCGGCAAGCGGATGGTTCTGCCCCAGAACAAACACTATATACGCAGTCCGCCCCACCTGTATTGCAACGTAAGCCAGCGCAAATATCCAGCCTTGTTCCCCAAAAGCGCCAGGAATGGACGATGCCATAATCAGACCAAGCAGCATGACGCAGAATAAAAGGCTGCGTATCCGCGTCGTTTCGGGGTTGAACCAATTTGTAACCCAACAGGTATATTGCCAGCCAAGCCATACCGCGAACCAGAGGATCAGCGTTTCAACCACGCCGGTCAGCGTCAGATTGTGCAGAAGCTCATGACTCAATTGCGTAACTGCGAAAACATACACCAGGTCGAAGAACAGCTCCTCGAACGTGACCCGGGCATGATGCCCGTCTCGTTTTCTCAAAAGCGGATGTGCGGCGACGGTAGAATCTGTGTTCATGCGAATGTACCTTCCCCTCAGACGATAGGCATTCAATGCCACTGCCCGGCAGCTTAGCCCGCAGCCTATAAGGCGTATATCTGAATATGCTAATTTCTACTTAAAGAAGTCGGCGCAGACTTATTTCTCGCTGCGCGTGTTACCTGCCTTAAGCCATGCATCGATACCGTTCGCCGCTGCACAGCCCATAGCGAAACAGGCGGTAAGGAGATAGCCACCTGTGGGTGCCTCCCAGTCAATCATCTCTCCGGCGACAAAAATGCCGGGCAGCTTCTGCAGCATGTAGTTCTTGTCGATTTCTTGCCAGCGAACCCCACCCGCCGACGAGATCACTTCATCCAGCGGGCGCGGGCGGAGTAATGGAATGGAAAGAGCCTTGATCGTGGCGGCCAGCGCTTTCGGATTTCTGTCGCGGGTGAACTCAGTAACAAGAGCTGCCTTTACACCCGTCAAACCGGCCGCCTTACGCAGAAGATTACCGAAGCTCAGCTTTGCATCTTGCCGGGAAATGTCAGCTACCAACCGCTCAAGAGTTCGTCCTGGAACAAGATCAAGTTTCAGAAACGCCTTGCCGTTCTCCTGCAAGCTGTCGCGCAGAGCTGCGGAATGGGCATAGACGAGGCTACCCTCCACCCCGCCGCGCGTAACGACAAACTCGCCCTGCATCGTGCCTGCACTGGACGTCGCGGTGACCGACTTCACTGGTTCACCGGCGAAGCGTTCGGCAAATAGATCGCTCCAGGCAACATCAAAACCGCAGTTCGCTGGTTGAAACGGCGCGATATCAATTGATCTTCGTTTAAACTCGTCAACCCAAAGGCCGTTGGAGCCGAGCTTCGGCCAGCTTCCACCGCCAAACGCAAAAAGAGCGGCGTCGCATATAATCGTCTGGATGCCGTACGAGTTTTCAATTCTGAGACTACTGCCTGCGAAGCCAAGCCAGCGATGGCGAGTTAGGATACGGACACCCTGGTCTTCGAGACGTTTTCTCCAACCGCGCAGAAGCGGCGACGCCTTCATCGCTTTGGGAAAAACCCTGCCGGACGAACCGACAAAGGTCTCGGCGCCCAGTTCATCCGCCCATGTACGCAACTCGGCTGAACCAAAATCGGTCAAGGTTGGCAGTATACGATCACGGCTTGAGCCGAAGCGCCCAGCAAAAGCTGCAAAATCCTCTGAATGCGTGATATTCAGACCCGACTTGCCAGCAAGCAGGAACTTTCGGCCAACCGTAGGCATCTGCTCGTAAACGGTCACACGGTAGCCCAGTGCGGACAGTCTTTCGGCAGCCATCAAACCAGATGGCCCGCCTCCCAGAATGGCGATATTGCCTTCAGGCATCACGGTGTAAACCTCGCCGAAGTATTAATCCTGCTTCTCCAGCATTTCCTTAACAGTTGTTGCCAATTGTTTGAGTGAGAAAGGCTTTGGCAAGAATCCGAACTTGGCATCGGCTGGAAGATTGCGCGCAAAGGCATCCTCCGCATAACCCGAAACGAATATGAACTTGATATCAGGATAAGTCTTGCGCAGTTCACGCAGCAGCGTCGGGCCATCCATTTCAGGCATAACCACATCCGACACGACGATATCCACCTCACCGCCAAGTTCAGCCATGACTTCAAGCGCTTCGACACCGGACGCTGCTTCGTGGACAGTATATCCGCGTGACTGAAGTGCACGCACGCCGCCCATACGGACCGCATCCTCATCTTCAACCAGAAGTACTGTTGCCGAACCGGAAAGGTCGGTCGCTTTCTCGACCTTCTTTTCCTTCACAACGACTGGCGCATCATCAGCGCGTTTTTCTTCAATAAGACGCGGCAGGAAGATCTTGAACGTTGTGCCTTTTCCGACTTCGGAATCGCAGTAGATGAAACCACCGGTCTGCTTGATGATGCCATATACCATCGACAGGCCAAGCCCGGTGCCCTTACCAACTTCTTTCGTTGTAAAGAACGGTTCGAAAATCTTTTCAAGCACGTCCGCTGGAATACCCGTTCCGGTGTCCTCAACTTCGAAAACTACGTAATCCGCGTCCGGCAGGTCTCGATAATGAAGCTTTGCCGTTTCCAGAGCCGTCACGTTACGCGTGCGTAACGTGATTTCACCACCTTCCGGCATGGCGTCACGTGCGTTGACAGCCAAATTGACCGCGACCTGCTCGAACTGCCCTAGATCAGCCTTAACCGGCCACAGATCACGCCCATGATCAATTTTCAGCTCAATATCTTTGCCAACAAGGCGCGCCAGCAACATGCGCAGATCTGCCAGAACATCCGTCAGGTCCAGCACTTCAGGGCGAAGTGTCTGTCGGCGCGAGAATGCCAGAAGTTGGCGCACGAGAGAGGCCGCGCGATTGGCGTTCTGCTTTATGTTCATGATGTCCGGGAAGGAAGGATCGGACGCGCGATGGTTCGTCAGTAGCAAATCCGACGACATAATGATCGCAGTCAGAACATTGTTAAAATCGTGTGCAATGCCGCCTGCAAGTTGACCGACCGCCTGCATCTTCTGGCTCTGTGCCATCTGATTTTCAAGGGCTTTTTGCTCAGTCGTTTCGACAGCCGAGATAATCGCTGCCTCTTCAGCACGCTCCCCGCCCAGATCCGTTACAGGGCTCATATAAAAGCGGATATGCCGCTCTTCATTGCCCGGTAAAACTGTGTCGACAGGCGATATACTTGCCTGTCCGGCGAAGGCGGCAGCAAGTGCCCTATTGAAAGTCTCACGGTCGCGCTCATGCACAACGATCTCAAGCTTCGCATTGCCATCAATCGCATCCCGATCCACAACAGGAGCAAAAATATCGAGAAATCGCGCATTGGTGCGCAAAATATGTCCACCGGAATCAACCGCAGCGATGGCCATCGGAGCAGAGTTGAAGAAACGCGTGAAGCGCACTTCTGCTGAGCGCAGTGCCATCGACGAATCTTCACCCTCTGCACGATCGAGAACGATGGTACGGCTTGTACCACGTGTTCCATCGCGGGCGGCTTGAACACGGTGATAGAAGCGAACCGCAAGGCTCTGTCCGTTGCGCTTGATAAGGTCAAGGTCGATAACGGTGTTACGGCTTGTGCCCGGTTCGGCTTTCACCGCTTTGATCAGCGCCATCCCGCTGCCCGCCACGATATCGTTGAGTGTCAACGATCCCGGTGTAAACTGGGTCAGGTCGACACCAAGCCATTCCGCAAGCGTTGCATTGAGATAAATGATCCGACCCGAAGGATCAGCGGAAAAGAAACCTGCTGGTGCGTGGTCGAGATGATTGATGGCTTCCTGCAGCTCCTGAAAGAAACGCTCCTGCTCAGCGCGCTCGTCGGAAATATCAGCGATCTGCCAGGCAACGAGCGGGCTTTTGAATTCCTGTCCAGCTTCAATTGGACGTGCCTTGATACGGTACCAGACTGGAGCCAACGACCCATGACTTTCGCGAGAAAGACCGCCCGACAGACGCACCTCCTCCTGTGCCGACAGACCATCGCGAACGGCATTCGTCAGCCGGTAAATCGCGTCGGACGCCGCCGGTTCCGCCGTCAGCACATTATCGAGCGAACGAACTCCTTCGGCGTTCGCTACTCCGGTCATGACAGCATAAGCCTGATTGGCATAAACGATCTGGCCGCGTGCGTCGGAAATAACCGTTCCTTCGGGCTGTGAATCCATGAAGGAATGAGCGAGGTCCTGATCGCTGTTCTTCTGGCTGAACTGGATCAGGCCAGTCGCAACACCGAAAAGATAGAATACTCCAACCATGGAAAGAATGCCCATGAGAACAAGGGCAAACCCATCTCCTAACTGGTCGCGAAACACAAAATAGGCAATCGCGGCGACGGTCAGCAAAACACCTACGATCAACAGGCGAAGAGCGCCGCTACGATTGCGCTTCGGCATTACCAGCGGTTTCGGATAAGCGTTGTCCGTCTGTCGCGACATCAAGCCTGCTGCCCTTTCACGTTGCGTGGCTGGACACCAACAGGCATCAGCGTGCCGTGTGTTTTCTCAATCAGCCAAGACGTCATTTCAATCATCCGCATATCCGATTTTCTCGAATGCACTTCTCTGCGCATTTCAGCTATCGCGTGGGAACGCTCAGCCAATATGTCAGGGTTTATCCGATTCGCAGAATGCTTTAATCGGCGAGCAGTACAAGCATTGCTGCACTGAAACGGTGCAAATTAGACTTTTTTGCACCGTTTTGCCTGAAGATCATATATTTCTCGCATTTCCAAGAAACATTCCCAATGCTCAAAAATTCAACTACTGTACCAATCATGTGATGATGTGGATTGCCGGGGGAAACGTAGTCTCCATTCGTCGCAGGTTTTTCGTTTATTGTATTAAGAGGGTATCCGCATGAAGGAATGGCTCAGCGGCATCGTTGGAGAGAGCGCGGCTAATATTGTCGGCTTCATCCTAGTATTTGCGATCATTCTTGGCGGAATTTTCGTCGTTCTCAGTATCATTCGCCGTTTCAGTGGCGGTACTTTCGCCTCTAACGGGCGTTCGCGGCAGCCGCGCCTCTCAGTGATGGACGCTGCGGCAGTCGACAGCCGACGCAAGCTGGTCCTCATTCGCCGTGACGATGTGGAACATCTGCTGCTCATTGGCGGGCCGACCGATGTCGTGGTTGAACAGAACATCGTGATGGAATCGCGCGTACATGCGCGCGCTCAGGCTTCACGCATAGAACCTGAGCACATCGAGCGCTTCAAACAGCACGAAGCAACACTGACCAATGAAAGAGCGGAGCGCCCTGCTCTTCCACTGCAACCACCGCAGGCCGAAGAGAAGGACGAAGCGATCCAGATCACGTCCGCAATTGAAACGCCGGTTTATCGCAAGCCTGAGCCAGTACGAGAAGAGCCGATCCAGCAGGCGGCTGCGCCTGTTCGCGTTCCGCCACACTTTCCGACGGAAGCAACGCCATCTCGACCGCCTGTCGAGACGAAATCCTCTCAACCTGTCCAGTCGAGGCCGCAGCCACGCCCAGCACCCAGCTATCCGCCGCAGCCCCGCACTGTATTGCCGCCTCGCCCCGCTCAAACTCAGGCACAGTCGACCCGCGCCCACCCGGCCTATCCGTTAAGCCAGGTTTCCCGGGGCGTCCTGAGTTCGACCTCCTCCGGCACGACCGCAACCGCTGGCTTTGCTGCTACAGCGTCAGCCGCTTCTGCAAATCTTGGCGGCATCGTTCCTGGGCGTGAAACAGCAGTCGCAGAAAAATCTTCTTCGATCGATGTGACCGGCCCTACTGCCTCATCCACTGCAGCACCTGCTTTCATTACCCCTTCGGAACCGAATCGGGTCGAGCCTGTAATCACGGTTGCCGAACCAAAACCAATAGAGTCCGAAGAAGTATCAGCAGAAACCCCAAATGATGACCTGGCCGATCTCGGCAGCGCGTTACGTGACGAGATCACAGCGGATGTCAGCTCAGAGGGTGCAGCCAACAATGCCGCTGAGGAATCGATCTCGTTTGACACGGAATACTTCGAGAATGAACTTCTGAGTTCGCTTGATATATCCGCAACCGATGATGGCGTTGAAGACAAGGCCAAGGATGATATCGAGGATGAAATGGAAAAGCTCCTCGGTGAATTGACCAAGGATGAAATTCGCAGGGGCTGAGTCTCCTGCCTGTATATGCACTGATAAAAAGAAAATAGGCTGCGGAAACCGCAGCCTATAAGTTTTCAAACCGTCTTGAAACCTAGTCGTCGCGATAGACTTTCTCACGACGTTCATGGCGCTCTTGCGCTTCGATGGATAGCGTAGCGATCGGACGCGCATCAAGCCGCTTCAAGCTGATAGGTTCTCCCGTTTCCTCGCAGAAGCCGTATGTCCCCTCATCAATGCGGCTCAGGGCTGCGTCGATTTTGGATATCAATTTGCGCTGTCTGTCGCGAGCACGTAGCTCGATTGCCCGATCCGTCTCGGAGGATGCCCTATCCGCCAGGTCGGGGTGGTTTGCATTTTCCTGCTGTAGCGCTTCAAGCGTTTCGCGCGCTTCCCGCAGAATATCATTCTTCCACGCAATCAATTTCGCGCGGAAATAAGACTTCTGCCGCTCATTCATGAACGGCTCGTCTTCAGTGGGCCTATAGTCAAGGTCAATCAATTCACTCATTCTGAATTACCCCACATCTAGGAGACGCGAGCGGTTATATAGTTCCATAGCATCAAGGACACAACATCAAACAACCATATCCCACCACTTTTTAGTGCATCAATTTTATATGATTTTGCTTAAAAATTATGCGATTAGAAAGTCTATGCGAAATGTTGCTCTTTAGATTTTTAGAATAACTTCAATTGACTGCCTATAAAACAGATATTTATTCCAGTCTCGTTCAACGCCAATCAGGCACAAGATCATCCGCCTATTAACTAGGCAGATATCCCTCGGTAAATAATGCTGACAGACATAGAAAAATCGGGAAAATGGGCTTCTGCGCGGCTGGATGCGCTCCGATTATGGTCGAAAATGCTCCCTGAACACAGTTTGGAACGCTACAGATGAGTCGTTTGCTTCTCCTAAGACATGGCAAAGCCGCGTGGGCAAAACCCGGAATGAAGGATTTTGATCGTCCTCTTGATCAGGAAGGGAAAGCTTCTCTGAAAAGACTTGCGGAGACAATGAAGTCTGTCAATCTCATTCCTGATCTGGTGGTACTTTCAGGTTCACGCAGAACGAGGGATACTGCGTTCGGCATCATCGAAAGATTAAAGATTGATGTCGAAACTGTTATCGATGACACAATCTATAGCGGGGGCGCGGCTGATTACATGCACGCCATAAACAAGCATGGAAATGTGCCTACACTGATGCTCGTGGGACATAATCCCAGCATAGAAGATCTGGCACTGGCTTTGTGTAGCGATGGCAACAAGGATGGCCTTTTGAAGCTCCGTGCAGGTTTTCCAACAGCCGCACTGGCGAGCATTGTGTTTCCCGCTTCGCTGGGTGAGCTTCGGCCTGGTACTGGTTATCTGGAAAGCTTCATGCTGCCTCATTAGTACCTTGAGTCCTGCTTTGGATGTTTCGCCATGACAACATTCCTTGCCAAGGTCGCCGGTGCCACCCTATCTATACCGCTGACAGACAATCGAATTGGCGAGGGTTAATTGGCTAAGCTGACAAGTATTGGCGACGAAGCGATGATCGCACTGGATACACTAACAGATCGTGCGACCGGGCTTTTGTCTCCTTCGTTGCGGCTCGGCGTTACAGGTTTGTCACGCGCCGGAAAGACGGTCTTCATTACAGCGCTGGTTCATAACCTCTTGCATGGCGGCAGGCTTCCTATGTTCGAAGCCTATAAATCCGGGCGTATTTCAAGGGCGCTGCTTGAACCGCAGCCCGATGATGCCGTTCCCCGCTTTCAGTATGAAGAACATCTGTCAGCATTGATTGATGAGCGTATTTGGCCGGAGTCCACCCGCGCTATCTCGCAATTACGCCTGACGATCGAATATGAATCCGCTTCCGCATGGGGCCGCTGGCTGTCACCGGGCAAACTTTCGGTCGATATTGTTGATTATCCCGGGGAATGGCTGCTGGATCTGCCTCTGCTTGGCAAATCCTATGCTGAGTTCAGTGCCGATTCTTTTGCTCTCGCCCATGAACCAACGCACAACGATCTCGCTCAGGAGTGGATTGCCGAAGCTTCGCTCATCGCGCCTTCCGAAAAGGCGGACGAATTGACTGCGCAGCGGCTCGCAAAGAGCTTTACAGCTTATTTGCGTGCAGGCAAAGCCGATGAACGCGCTTTATCGACCTTGCCGCCAGGACGCTTCCTTATGCCGGGCGACCTAGATGGATCACCGGCACTGACATTCGCCCCGCTGCCCGACCTGAAGCCGAATGATCTGAAGGCAGGTTCTCTGGGCGCAATGATGGAACGGCGGTATGAAGCCTATAAAACCTACGTCATCAAGCCTTTCTTTCGCGAACATATTGCGCGACTCGACCGGCAAATTGTGCTCATCGATGCCATGCAGGCGATGAATGCTGGAGGCGCAGTCGTTGCCGATCTCGAACGCGCGCTCACAGATATCCTGTCCTGCTTCCGCCCAGGGCGCTCCAACGTGCTGACTGGCCTGATCCAACGGCGGATCGGCCGCATTCTTGTTGCCGCAACCAAGGCCGACCATCTTCACCATGAAAGTCATGACCGTCTGCAAGCCATTGTGCGCCGTCTCGTGGAACGGGCTATAGAGCGCGCCGACTTTTCCGGCGCGAATATTGATGTTCTGGCGATGGCCGCCGTACGCGCAACCCGCGAGGCAACAGTAACCCAGGGCAAGGAAATTCTTCCGGTCATTGTCGGCACGCCACTGAAAGGTGAAAAGATCGACGGTGAAGTCTTCGATGGTAAAACTGAAACTGCCATATTTCCTGGAGACTTACCGAAGAATCCCAACGCAATTTTTGAAAAGTCTTTTGCGCAAGATGATCCAGCCATCCGTTTCGTTCGTTTTAGCCCTCCCCGGCTTGAGCGTACAGCGGAAGGCATCACGTTGTCCTTGCCTCACATAAGGCTGGATCGTGCCCTACAGTTTCTGATTGGGGATCGCCTCGCATGACAGAGAAGACACCACGCAGCCCTGCTTCCTTTACAGTAAGCCAGCCCTCCGCCCGCACAGAAACGCTGGACGATGCGCCGCGCCGCCCTCGTGCTGTACGCAATCTTGATGCTGTTGTTCCTCAACCGGATATCTTCGCCTTAAGCGAGGAAGAAGCCGCGAAACTGGAAGTTCTCGATCCCTCATTTGATGAGCCGGAACGCAAAAGCTGGTCGCTCAGCAAAATATTTCTCGGAGCTCTCGGCATCCTCTTTTCATTCGCCATCGGAATGTGGACCGAAGACCTCATTCGGGCGCTATTCTCCCGCGCAGATTGGCTGGGCTGGACCGCTCTGGGTGTCGCTACAATCGCCCTCGTCACGTTTATAGCCATTGTCGTTCGCGAATTGGTCGCACTCCGCCGTCTAGCTTCAGTGCAGCACCTCCGCAACGACGCCGCAGATGCGGCGGAACGAGACGATATGGCCGCAGCCAGAAAAGCAGTGGACTCGCTACGCTCAATTGCGACAGGCTTGCCTGAGACAGCGCGCGGGAGGCAGCTTCTGGACGGCCTGACAGACGATATCATTGACGGGCGGAACCTGATCCAACTTGCTGAAACTGAAATCCTTCGTCCTCTCGATCGGGAAGCGCGCGCGCTCATTCTGAATGCTTCAAAGCGCGTTTCAATTGTTACCGCGATCAGCCCGCGAGCTCTGGTCGATATTGGCTATGTCATTTTTGAATCAGCCCGACTGATCCGTCGACTTTCACAGTTGTACGGCGGTCGTCCAGGCACGCTGGGTTTTCTGAAACTTGCCCGTCGGGTTATTGCCCATCTGGCCGTGACGGGAACGCTAGCGATGGGGGATAGCGTGATCCAACAGTTGGTCGGTCACGGCCTTGCCTCACGACTGTCGGCCAAACTGGGCGAAGGAGTTGTCAACGGCCTCATGACAGCCCGCATCGGGATCGCGGCCATGGATGTGGTACGTCCATTTCCATTCAATGCGGAAAAACGCCCTGGAATTGGAGATTTTATCGGCGACCTTGCGAGATTAAGTAGTGAACGATCCGACGGAAAGCCTCCTGCAAATAGCCGTTTGTTTCCGAAGCATTAACCATTCGCGACGATTATAGGCGGGTAGAGATTAGCGTTAGAATCGAGCGGTCGGGTGTAGCGGCATACTCCCCATGAACATGTGCCCTTCTCCATCTGTCGATTTGTGGCGACGTCGGGAATTCCGACAGTTTGCGAGACGCGACCAGCTTTTGGTCGTGACATGCTTAAAAACAACGATTAGGAATGACGTCCGATGAAGGTCGTGGATCCGGGACAGAGCTGAATATGAAGAATTGCATCGCCGCCTGCTTGACGCTGCTGCCCGTGTCATTTTCCGCTGCGCCGGTTCTGGCCGCTGACAAGGACAAGCAGTTCTTTCAAACGATCGAGGGGCAATGGTCTGGCCCAGGTGAAATCGTCGCCGGGAAATACAAAGGTACGAAGTTTGTCTGTGACCTCGCCGGATCAACACCGGATGAAAAAGTCGGCATGACGCTTGACGGTTCCTGCCGTGTTGGCGTGTTTTCGCAGCCTATGAAGGCCACCGTCACACGCGTTGGCTCTGCTTATTCCGGCAAATTCAATGATGGTGCCGAGGGTAAGGGCCTTGATGTCACGTCCGGCACCGTCAGCGGTAATAAGGTTGTTTTCGGCCTGAACCGCAAGCAGCTAAATGGTGCTATGTTGGCGCGGGTATCCGATCCAAACACGATGAATGTGACCGTTTCCGTTCGCGTCGACAAGGAACTGGTTCCGGTCATCGGCATGAGCCTCAAGCGCGTGGATAGTATCGCAGTCGGCAGCATCGCGAAGAACTGACCAGAATTCTATTCGTGCCACCAGCCCGCATCCGTGCGGGCTTTTTCTATCCCGGCTTGTTCGATCTCGGCATTCCAGGCAGCTACTGTCCTGCCTGCAATTTTTAGAGACGGCGCAATATCGCTCAAGGGAACAAGAACGAAAGCCCGCTCATGCATCCGCGGATGCGGAAGTTGTAGAGCTGCATCGGACATGACGACAGCGCTTCCCGCCTCGTTCTGCATGGCCAATAAATCGATATCAATGATTCTCGGGCCCCATCGCTCCAGCCTTACGCGCTTCAATAAGCGCTCCACATCAAGACAGGTTGCAATCAGCTCCAAAGGGCTCAATGAGGTCTCGATTTCAGCACACGCATTGTGAAACCACGCCTGGTCTGTCTTCCCCCATGGCGGCGTGCGGTAGACAGGCGAGACCGCCACGATATTTGTGTCGGCCCTCTCATCTAATAAGCGTAACGCTTTGCCCATAGATGCGATAGGATCATCGATATTTCCGCCAAGCCCCAGCCAGGCGCGATAATGGCTGCTTGCTTTCACTGCGGATAAACCACTGTCACTTCGACATGATCCAGCACACCCGGAACAGGTGCATTCGGCTTGCGGACCGTAATCTCTGTGCGTCTTACCTGCGGAAACCGGGCGGTCAGTGCCTTGGCCACGTCAAGAGCCAGCGTTTCGATCAGATAGCGCTGACGACCGGTGATGATGTCTTCAATGACAGCAAAGGCGATACCGTAATGCACAGTACCGTCAATATCATCATTCTCCAGCGCATTGCCCGGATCGACATCAAGAATAGCATCGACGTAAAAACGCTGACCGAGCTTGTGCTCTTCATCGAAAACGCCGTGGTGCGCAAAAAATGCGCAATTCATCATTCGGATCGTGTACACGGCTTTACTTTCTATTTTCACTGCATCTGGATTGCAGGATATCATCTGCAACGGCAAGTGCATCTCTATTAAAAGCGACATTGTGAACACGGAAGATGTCGGCACCTGCCAAACGCAGTGCGACAGACGTTGCCGCAGTTCCGATGTCTCGGTCGAGCGGATTGTCCCTGCCCGTCATGCCGCCGATAAAACGCTTACGCGATGTACCGACCAGCAATGGAAACCCAAATTTCTGCAATTCGTCAGCTCTGGCCAACAACGCAATATCCTCCTCCTTGTTCTTGCCAAAGCCAAAACCAGGATCGAGGACGATGCGGGATTTTTCAATACCCGCCGATTCCGCTATATCCAGAGAAAGATTCAGGAATGAGAACTGATCTTCAATGACGTCGGCAAGGACGCCGCGATCCCTGCTGGTATGCATGATGACCAAACCTGCACCGCTTTTTTTTGCAATTAGCGCGATTTCAGGCTCTCGTTGCAGTCCCCAAACATCGTTGACGATATGGGCTCCAGCATCGACGGCAGCCTGCGCAGTTGCAGCACGGTATGTGTCAATGGAGATGAAACAATCATACCTCTTCGCCAATGCTTCAATGACCGGGACAACACGTGCGATTTCCGTTGCTGAATCGACCGCAGTAGCTCCGGGCCGGGTTGATTCTCCACCGACATCAATGATCGTCGCTCCATCGGTGAGCATCTGACCGGCCACTGCGATCGCCGTCTCCAGATCATTGTGGTGACCACCATCGGAGAATGAGTCGGGCGTGACATTCAATATACCCATGATTACGGATTTTTCCCCCAGACGGAGGCTCCTTCCGTGAGCAACGTGCCATTCTTTCGTCATAGCGAAATGTTCCTATGCCCTTTCCCTGGGCCATTGCATCGCGGCGAGATTGAAACCAACTTCGCCTGAAGTCATTTTGTGAAGGGCGTTATAGTTCTCTTGACGATTGCATGCCATGCTTGCGGCAATAAAAAGCAAATTTCTTACTGGTTTTAGAAAGAGGTGCCAGGATATGAATTTGAGAAAAAAGGTTCTGGCTCTCAGTACAGTTATCGCCCTTGTAGCTCCACAAGCGGACGCAGCCGCGATCTTTCGCGAATTCAGCTATTATAACATAAGCGGCAAAACGGCTGCAGACCTCGACAAGGCTCTTTCCCGCAATGGACCCTTCCTAAAGAAGACTGGTCAGCATCATCCCGGCGCCGCCGAAATCCGTTTCGATGCCAAGGTACGTTATGGCCGCGCACCTGGGAAATCCTGCAAAGTGCAAGACGTTTATGTGAATGTTCACGCAAAGGTCTCTTTGCCCCGGTGGAAACAGCGCCGCAAGGCAACGCCGGAACTGGCGTTGATCTGGGATACATTGTCGCAAGACATTCGCCGCCACGAAGAAAGCCACATCGTCATTGCTCGCAGCTTCGCGAGCGAAATGGAGCGGGAAATACGCAGACTACGTAGCCGCTCAGATTGTTCTGTGCTTCGCGCTGATATCGACAAAGTGACGGCACGTCTCATGGAAGCGCACGATAGGGAGCAGCAACGGTTTGACCGGGTTGAAACGATCAATTTTGAGAACCGCTTTGCACGCTTGCTCACTTATCGCATGGAGCGCGCTCAACACGCTTCTCAATAAAGGAATGAGACTAGCGCAACTCGCGGCGCATGGCCTGCGTCATCAACGCGGCTTCGTGAAATCCTGACAGGATCAGTTTCAGCTTCCCGGGATAGTGGCAGGCATCACCTATAGCGTAGACCTTCGGACCTGACGTTCTGAAGGTCTCCGGGCTTACAGCCAGCATATTGCCCGTCTTAATTAAGGAAAGCTCGGCCAGTGGGTCGGGACGGATTACTTGTCCATTGCCGGAGAACGCACCAAGACCCGATGCAATTACCACTGCACGCGCTTTGAACTTGTCGCCATCGCGACTATTAACAGCCACGCCTTTTCCATCGTTGGTGATGCTGACTGCAATCTTATTGAAATAGAAAACCGGTTTATATCGCTCGATCTGCTTGAGAAGCCGTTCGACAAGTTCCTTGCCCATGATTTCAGGAAATCCAGGCACATCGTAAATCGGCTTATCAGCATAGAGCATTGCACACTGCCCACCGGGCCGGTCACATGCATCGATGAGATGACACCTGAAACCGAACAGTCCAAGCTGGAAAACGGAAAAGAGTGCGACAGGCCCACATCCGATAACGGCAATATCGTTCTGCAGTTCAGTACCCATCGCCTCTCCATTTCTTCGGAAATTTAGTTCTGACGTTCAGGCACCCGCACGATGAGGCCTTCAAGATCATCCGACACGCGAATCTGGCACGAGAGCCGCGAAGTGGGTCGAACTTCATAAGCAAAATCCAGCATATCCTCTTCCATCGCGTCCGGACCACCGACAGTGTCGGTCCAGTCTTCATCAACATAGACATGGCAAGTTGCGCAGGCGCAGGCACCGCCACATTCAGCATCAATACCGGGGATGCCGTTGCGAATGGCTGCTTCCATTACGCTTGACCCATTTTCGGCTTCGACCTCTGTACGTTCTGCACCATCAGCTGACACGAATACGATCTTCGTCATTTTCATTCCTTGAAACACGCAAGTTCCGCGCGATCTTCACCTCGGCGTTCATCACCGTCCTGGCAGAACAACGCAAATAAAGTCGGAATGGCAGATACGGCCTTCTGCAAATAGTTTCAACCTTGACCGCGCCCAAGCTTCTAACTGCGCCAATATGCCGTGCATCAGCCAAGATTTTGCCCGCCTGCCATACCTGACAGTTAGGCCTGTAACCGGAAAACTCTTCCTTGCCGTCAGCTCAAAGTGCATCATATGATACGAGTTGAGGAAAACTGAGAAATAACGGATAGAATCTCATTCCTAGTCAGTGCAACCATTAAATGGCAATATAAAGACTGCGCACCTTATACGAGTGTTTTTGTTAACAAACTCATGGGGCGTTGTCGGAGCAAGGAAACGGGCCAGATCGATTTCCACAACTTGCTCGCAAGGGCGGAAAGCCCAGAAATGTCGATTTTTCATGCATTGAGCAGATTTCCGTTAACCTTGTATTTAAAGTTTTAGATATCGGTAGAGGTCGCCTATTTCCTTAACAAGCCTGAGCCGATACGATGCAAGGTGGCGGAGAAGTTTTGTAACGGTCTTCTTTTGGTCCGGCCGTCGCAGTAATGAGTACGAGGTAGGCAAACAATGGCTTCCAAATCCAAGGCACAGAAGCTCGACCTTGAGGTTGAAAAGGCGCTGGAACAGGCACTCGATATCGATTTCGGTGACGATGTTGATATCGACATGGACTTGACTGCGTTTGGTGACGGCTTCTCAGTCGATGATCTGGAAGAGCAAATTTCACGCGCTGCTGAAGAGCTGGTTGCCGAACAGAAGACTAAGACGGTCGAACCGGTTGCCGTTTCCCCTGTGGAAACTGCTGCCAAAGTAGCCACCATTACGACCGCCTCCGTAATTGCAACGCCCGCAGCACCTCCGGTCCCGCCGGTTGTAAAAGCCGCTGGACCAGTATCGCAAGCGACAGCCGGCGTTCAGCACAAGTCTACCAGCGCATCCAAAGCCGCAGTGCCAACGCCTGAAACGGCCGCCAACAAGCCTGTTGCCGCCACACCAGTTGCGACCACCGCCAACGTTGCATCCCCTACCTTTGCGCCAGCTAATGACGATTCCCGCAGCGAAAAGGCAATCATAGCCGCTCCTCGCCGCGCGACCGAAAACTCGTCGAAGCTATTCTGGACCACAACGGCAATCAGCGTGCTGTGGACTGCCGGTGGCGTTGCCTTGAGCAAGGCCATCAATCCCGATGTCTTCTCGACCCTGCAGGCTACCAAGGATTTCTTCACCTCACCTGCCGGTCTCGGTGTCGTTGCTGGCGTTGCACTGCCGGTCGCTATGTTCTGGGGTTTCGCACAGCTCGTGAAACGTGCGCAGGAAATGCACACGGCAGCACGCAGCATGTCGGAAGCTGCCATGCGACTACTCCAACCGGAAGCTGTATCCGGCGACCGTGTTTCAACCCTCGGACAGGCCGTGCGTCGTGAAGTCGCCGCCATGAACGAAGGCATTGAACGCACTCTAGCGCGTGCCGTCGAACTGGAAACGCTCGTTCAGTCGGAAGTCAACCAGCTTGAACGCGCCTATAGCGATAATGAGGTGCGTATCCGTTCACTCGTCAGCGATCTTGGCAACGAACGCGAAGCTGTTGTCAGCCACGCCGAGCGCGTACGTTCATCGATCTCCGGTGCACATGAACAGCTTAAGGAAGAGCTTTCGAGTGCTTCCAATATTATCCGCGACAATGTTCTGTCTGCGTCGCAGCAGTTGAGCACCCTGCTCAGTGAATCCGGTGAGCGCCTAATTGGCAGCATCAACGAAAGCGGTGGCGCCATTGCCGAAGCCATTGAAACCCGTACGGGTGACATCGGCTCACGCATCACAACGTCGGGTGAGGCATTCGCAAATCTGCTCGATACGCGTATTGCAACGCTCGATGAACAATCGCGCACTGTATCAGATCGCCTGACAGAAGCTCTGGACGAACGCACAGCCGGTATTGCGAATCTTCTAGGCGGTGCAACGCAGTCGATGGTCAGCGAATTTGACACCCGTCTTGCCAACCTCGAAAGCACCCTTTCCGAACGTGGCCGGTCGCTTCTTTCTGAGTTCGAGGCCCGTGCGCATGCTCTCGACAGTAGCACTGAAAAACTGAATGCAGCGCTCGAAACCCGTTCGCGTCAGATCAACGAAAACCTTATCGCTCGTACGCGCGAAATTGCAGAGACCTTCTCTAGTGGTCGCACGTCTCTGAGCACGATGATCGACGAAACCAAGACGAAGATCGGCGAAGATTTGACGTCTATCGGTGAAAGCGTCGGTAATATTCTTGGTGAAAAGGCAGATGCCTTCGCAGGCAAGCTTGCTGAAAGCCGTGATGTTCTGGCTGCTTCGCTGGAAGGGGAAACAGAACGCGTTTCCTCCGTCATCCGTGGCCATGCCGATACGCTTGCTGCGCGCACGAGCGACATCGAAAATGCCGTCAACGCCAGCGCATCAGCTCTCAACTCCGTTGCCGACGCCCATGCGGCAATTCTTGAAGAGCGGACCAATACGCTGCGTCAGACGATGGAAAGCCATTCCGCATTACTTGATGCAAGCTTTGCAGACCATTCCCGCTCTCTGGAAGAGCGTGTCGTCACACTTCACGGCGTTATTGCCGGCAATCAGGCCATGCTTGCTCAACTGATGGATGAGCGCGCTGCTGCAATGCGCGATAACTTCAACGAAAACCGTGAAGTCCTTGCCCGTACCTTCGATGAACGCGTGAGTTCGCTACAGGCGCTTATCGCTGAAAATCAGGACACACTCGCACGTATTCTCGACGAACGCGCAAACAGCATGAATGAATCCATTGGTGCCAGTCGCGATGCGTTCGTCGCCGTCCTGGGTGAGCATGTACGGCAGGTGGAAGAGCGCACGAGCGGACTTCATACTGTCCTGAACGATCACAACAATGCCCTCTCCGGCATTCTGGATGGTCATGAACGTACTCTTGAAACCCGCGCCGCGGAAATCCGCTCGACTTTGAGCGACAGCACGGCATCGCTGAGCCAAACGCTGCAGGACCACAGCGACATTCTGGAACAGCGTACGACCAACCTTCATAACGCAATCGCCGACAGCAGCTCAACCATCAGTCGCGCGTTCGAGGGCCAGACCGGCATTATCGAAGAACGTACACAGACGATGGAGAAGGCACTCACCATCGGCGTCGACAATGTTCGCCGTGCGCTCGAACAAAGCGCTGGAATCGTTGCCGGCACGCTGCGCGAGAAGATCGGCGAAGCCGCAAGCACGCTTTCGGCTGAAGCGGCCAAGGCCGGTGAGGCGTTGGACGGTTTTGGCGAAGCATTCAGCGCCCGTCTGATCGACAATCTTTCGGGTACCGAAGCCCGTCTCGGCGATCGCGCCGATGCGATTGCCGGTCGTCTTGGCGAAATCGAAAGCCGCCTCACCGGCGAACTCGGCTCGATCGAAGCCCGTATCGCCAACACGGCGAGCAGAACGAGCGAAACTCTTGCCGGTCACAGCGAAGCCTTTGTCACCAGCGTTGCCGACAATCTCGCCGGCACAGAATCGAGGCTCGCAGAACGTGCTGACGCCATCGCAACCCGTCTGGGAGACATCGGTTCGCGTATCACGATGGAACTTGGTTCCGTCGAGGCACGTATTGCGCAGGTGACTGACACGACGGCTGTTACGCTGGAAGAACGTACGCGCGAACTTAATGCCGTTCTTGCTGCCCGTTCGCAGGAAATCACCAAGATCCTCAACGATACGGCGGAACCGCTGGTACAGCGACTGGCCGACAGTGGTCGCGGACTGGCGCAGCAGCTCGAAGAAGCTACCCACGCTGCAACCGACAGACTTCGTTCGGAAAATGCGGCTCTGGTCAACGCACTTGCAAGCCGCACGGCAGAAACGATTGCCGCCGTTCAGCAGGCGAAAGCCGGTCTTTCTGATAATGTCAGCGAACTTATTGATCGCCTCGCTACATCGAACGGCGAGCTCGGTAAGCTGATTGATACTGCAACGCGCAATCTCACAGATATTGATGGTCGTTTGGTCGACACAACATCAAGCTTCGTCGAGAATACTAACCGCGCCGCGCAGATGTTCCAAGCTTCTACCGGCCTGATTGATGGCAATATCGGCACGTTGCGCGCCATATCCGACAATACTCTGTCTCAGATTGCAGACATTGCCGACCGGTTTGAAGAACATGGAAAGGTTCTCTCTTCGGCTTCTGAAATGATCAACACGGCCCAGAATGGCCTTGTAAGTACGCTTGAAGACCGCCATCAGGCGCTCGACAAGCTGGCATCCGGCCTTGTCGAAAAATCCGAAGGCGTTGAAAAGCTGATGCAGTCCTTCGAAGGACTGATAACTTCTGCATTCCAGCGTGCCGAAGGCCAAACCCGTACGTCTGCCGAAAAGATGCGTGAAAGCGTATCAGAAATTGTCGAGCAGGCCGCTCAGAAATTCTCCGCTGCAACCGACGATATTCGCCGGACCGCTAGCGAGATTCGCAACGAGCTCAACACGACCCGTGGCGAACTGAAGCGCGGGGTTCTCGACATGCCTGCCGAAGCCAAGGAAACCACGACTGCGATGCGCAAGGCTGTGAGCGAGCAGATCAACGCGCTGAAGGAGCTGGCCGAAATCGTCAACAAATCCGGTCGTCTGGTCGATGTCGGCGAAAGCCGTGCAGATCGTCCGGTTTCGCGCCCAGCACCGGTCGCACCCAGCCCAGCTCCGGTTCAGGCACCGATAGCGCAGGCAGATGTTGCAATCCGCCAGCGCGCCTATGATGCGCCGAAAGTTCAGCCAGCTCCGGCAGCCACGCAGGAGGAAAAGCCCCGTGGATGGGTGTCCGATCTTCTCGCTCGCGCTTCCCGCGAGGAAGAAGAAGCAGTACAACCAAAGGCTCAGCCAACCGCGACGCCTCGTTCGCCAAGCCATGTCGTTGAATCGCTGAATTCGCTTTCGGTGGATATCGCCCGCGCTATCGACCACGAAGCTTCGGTAGAACTTTGGGACCGTTATCGTCGCGGTGAGCGTAACGTCTTTACTCGCCGTCTCTATACGCTGAAGGGTCAGCAGACCTTTGATGACATCAAGCGTAAGTACCAGACAGATGGTGAATTCCGCCGCGCCGTTGACCGCTATATGGATGACTTCCAGCGTCTGCTTGAAGATGTAGCTCGTAACGACCGTGACAACATGGTGACGCGGACTTACCTCACCTCGGACACTGGCAAGGTATACACCATGCTTGCCCACGCAAGCGGCCGCCTTCGCTAAGGTATAGACTCAAGGAAAACGCGGCCTTCGGGCCGCGTTTTTGTTCGTCTGGCAGAGAAATACAACGGTTGGTTCCGTTCAAGGAAAAAGGTCGGCGCAATTACGCCGACCTTTTTTCTTGTTCTATCTTGCCTCGGTTTAAAGCGCTGTTACCGTCCAGCTTACGATCTCGCTTGCAGTCCGTTCAAAAGCCGCATCAAGCGCCTTCACATAGGCCGCATTTGTTGTACCGCTCACAGGAATGGCCGTACGGAACACGCGGGTTGCACGAACCTCGCCGTTCTTATCGTTCATCAGCTTTACGGCCAGTTCAACCACAGCAAGCTTCGGTGAAGCATAAGCCTGGATACCGAACATGCGGAGATCAGTCAGAATCTGATAATTGATCGCCAATCCATCTCCCGGACGGCCAATTCCACCAAACACGCCAGTATTCTCATAAGCCTGAACCAGACGTGACTGCACGATGTTCGTCAGTCTGTCGCCCCATTGGGCGCCCTTCAGATATTCAATGGAGCCAGGGGTTGAACTGACGACGATATTCTCGCTATCAAGCGCCTTGAGGGCCGTTGGCGTCGGCACCAGCAATTGTGTGCTCTTGCGGCTTGGCGAAGATACGGCAGGCTGCGGTGCCGACAGATTGAAAGTGTCCAACGGTGTTGTTGTCCCACAGCCAACAAGAAGCAAGCCAAGAAGAACAGATACCGACACTGTGCGGCCAAGGGTGCGAGGTGAATTCATCTCGATCTGCATAGTTTCGGAGATCAATGACGCGTCCTTCCGTCATATTTCGGTACATTCCCCTGACCGCCAAAAATTAGGCGCTGGGGATTGCGCTCAAGATCAGTAATCGCCTGTTCTATACGCTGAATGGAACGGCGGCTGTCTACGACGACGGACTGCACATCACGTAACCCCTGTCCGGAAAACCGCTGCAGATTGTCCGCAATCGGCCCCAAACGCTTGTCGAGATTGTCAGACGTCTGTCGAATGGATTGCAAGGTTGCCTTTGCCTGTGCGACAACCCCATCCTTGTCGTCACTCGACAGGAGTTTGTCGGTCTTCGCTAGAATGGCGTCGACGCGAACGGAAGCGGCATTCAAGCGAGCCATCATGTCCTTCGCGTCAGCGACAATCTGGTTAATGTTTCCAGTATTCTGGCCAAGTTCCTGAATGATATCGGCGTTCTGCGCCAGCGCATCTGTGAAAGTCTTAGTATTTTTGATCGTATCCGTAAGCGGCCCACGAGCGTCCTTTACAAAGCCCTCCAACTGACCGATCACGGCATTAGCTCGTGCAGCAATATCCTGCGCGGTCGCAAGAAGGTTGTTAACGGCAGACGGATCAGCATCAATACGCGCTACCGTTTGTTCTTTTTCGGCTTCTGTTAGTAGGTTGGGTTCGTCGAGCCGACCGCCTTTCAATTCGATGTAGGCCTGCCCTGTCAGTCCCTGAAAGCCTAAAGTGGCTGCAGTAGAGCGGGTAATCGGCGTTGTCGCGTTAACGCGGGTTTTTACGATCACCATTTCTGGATTGGTCTCGTCGAGATGTAATGCTCGAACATCGCCAACTTTGATGCCGTTGAATAGAACCTGGCTTCCTATCGAAAGGCCAGTAACAGAACCCGGAATACGAACATCAAGCTCCAGAGAATCGCGTGCTTCCCCAAAACGGGCGATCCAGAACACAAATGCGAAAGCCAACAGGCTGACGATCAGCGTAAAGACACCTACCAGAACGTAATTGGCTTTAGTTTCCATATCTTATCCAGTCTGCAAGCGGCTACCAGGCCGCCGTCTTGTCGGCGCCGATGGATCGATCTGGCGCGCACGCTTGCCCCGAAAATAGGATTTAACCCACGGATCGTCTACCTTCAGCATGTCTTCAAGAGTGCCGCTGACAAGTACCTTCTTGTTTCCAAGAACGGCAATCCGGTCACAGATCGCAAAAAGACTATCAAGATCATGGGTAACCATGTAGACGGTTAGCCCCATCGTATCCCGAAGATTGGCAATCAGGTCGTCAAAGTCTGCAGCGCCAATCGGATCTAGACCAGAAGTCGGCTCGTCAAGAAAGAGGATGTCCGGGTCCAGAGCCAAAGCACGCGCTAGCGCGGCACGTTTGATCATGCCGCCGGAAAGTTCTGACGGAAACTTTTCCGCCGTATCAGGCTTCAAACCGACAAGGTCGATTTTCAATCGTGCCAGCTCGTCCATCAGCTTCGGTGACAGATCAAGATACTCGCGCATCGGAACCTGAATATTTTCAAGAACATTAAGTGCTGAAAACAGCGCCCCGTGCTGGAACAAGACACCCATACGCATGTCGATGGACATCTTCTCCAGCTCATTCAGCTTATCGATATTGCGACCGAGAATCTCAATCTCGCCCGACTGTTTCTTGTTAAGACCGAGAATAGTCCTCATCAACACAGATTTACCCGAGCCAGAAGGTCCGATGAAACCAAGAACCTCGCCCTGGTAAATTTCAAGCGATAGCTTGTCGAGCACGGTCTGACGGCCGAACGAAACCGTCACGTCGCGCACCGAGATCATCGGCACGGCCGTCTGGCGATTGTCGTCATCCTGCGGTTGCGACCGGTGGTCGATGCCGTTCTCCATACCCACTCTTTAACCGAGCTTGGCTTCGGACTGAACAGTTGAACACAAATGAGGGGTAAATTTTCTGTGCAACTGTGTCTGAAAGAACTCATTAAAAACAAAGAACATAAGTATCTTCTAAAAATTAATCGCCGCATAGAACATTGCGAACAACCCATCCACGACAATAACCACAAAAATAGCTTTCACAACGGAAGCAGTAACGCGACGGCCAAGTGATTCTGCACTGCCGCCAACTTTCATCCCCTCAACCGATGCGAGAATTCCGATGATCATGGCCATGAACGGAGCTTTGATAAGACCCGCGAAATAAGTGTTCAACGCGACCGCATCATGCAGGCGGCTGATGAAAGCATCAGGTGAAATATTGGAATAAAACCAGGCCACACCACCTGCCCCGATGAGTGCAGCCAGGTCGGAAATTATAGTGAGCAACGGCAGGACGACAACCAGCGCCACCAGACGGGGAAAAACCAGTACGCCTACCGGATTGAGGCCGATAACCGTCAGAGCATCCGTCTCCTCGCGCATTTTCATCGAGCCTATTTCGGCTGTGATCGCACTGCCTGAACGGCCGGCGATCATGATGGCGGTAAGAAGAACGCCGAGCTCACGCAGCACCAGAATGCCGACCAGATCAACGACAAAAATTTCAGCACCGAAATAGCGCAACTGAAATGCACCCTGTTGGGCAATGATCGCGCCGACAATCGTCGACATCAAAATGATAATGGGGATCGCACCCACGCCCATCCGATCCATCTGCGTGACGATGGCGGCAATGGGGATGCCGCTTCCACGTCCGTATTTTAGCTGGGCGCCGCGGATAGTGGCGCCCAGGATATGCATCGCCATTTTGAAGTCGTTACCCATAGAGATAACGCCGCCACCGAGCGCTGCCAGAAATGAAATGAGAAAGAACGGCTTTCTCTGACGGGGAATATCCAAGGTACGCTCGACCGCCTGCCCCACTTCCTCCATCAAAGGAAGCCAGGATTGACGAAGGCCTTCAAGGTGCGCGTTGGCGTTCCTCGCATCAAGGCGCTGCCGCAAGCGTTCAATCAGCCAGGCGCCTGCTGTATCGAGACCGGATACACCAGAAACATCGATTATCGTTGCTTTGTACTGCTCCGCATTTTCGAGGCTACGCATCTTGTCGTCGACAAGATTCACACTCTGCGAGACCCATCGACCACTCAACCGGATATAGCGCGCACCGTCCTGCTCCGTCAGATCAATCTTCGGCGCAGGATTATCGGTAGCTCTTGCTTTGTCGGCGGTGTCGTTCAACATGGCCTACCTCATATATGAGTCGTTGAACGACCGAAATACTGCGTCCCAGAGGGCATCTCTATGCACAATACCTTGAATATCATTGTAGAACGCTATCCTATCGCCGGAAAATTCACAATCTCGCGAGGCTCCAAAACGGAAGCCGCTGTTGTTGTGTGTGTGATTGACAACGGTCTCCATAAAGGACGCGGCGAATGCGTACCTTATGCCCGCTATGGCGAGAGCATCGAAAGCGTATGTGCCCAGATTGAATCCGCCCGTACAGCTATCGAAGGTGGCGCCACGCGACGGGATATTCAAACTTTGATGCCGGCTGGTGCTGCCCGCAATGCGGTCGACTGTGCTTTATGGGATCTCGAAGCCAAAACATCGGGCCGAAGCGTTGCTGAAATGCTCGGCACACCGACCCGACCGCTTGAAACCGCTATCACCGTTTCGCTCGGCACACCGGTTGAAATGGCGGAATCAGCGGCGAAGGTCGCTCACTATCCGCTCATCAAGGTAAAGATGGGCGGCGACAACGATGTTGAAAAAATCCACGCGGTTACAAGGGCGGCTCCGAACAGTCGCATCATCATCGATGCAAATGAAGGCTGGACGGCACACAATATCGTTGAGAACATGCGTGCCGCGGCTGAATCAGGCGTTATTCTCATTGAACAACCCTTGCCAACGGACAACGATCATATTCTTAGCGAGATTGAACGTCCTGTCATTATATGCGCCGATGAAAGCGTCCATACATCTGCTGGCCTTGAAAAGCTGGCAGAACGCTACGACGCAGTGAACATCAAGCTCGACAAAGCAGGTGGACTGACGGAAGGCCTCATCATGCGGGACCGGGCAATAGATCTCGGCCTTCAGGTCATGGTGGGCTGTATGGTCGGCACGTCACTTGGCATGGCGCCAGCAGTCTTGCTCGCTCAGAAAGCCAATGTGGTCGACCTTGATGGGCCGTTGCTTCTCGCCCATGATCGTGATCCAGGGTTGCGCTATGAAGGCGCCCTGGTCTATCCGCCCGAGGCCACTGTTTGGGGCTGATCCTCGCTTTTATAACTCTCGCTTGCGGTGCTGTTTATCGGAGCGAGAGCATCTTCGAAAATATCGGCACAAGCATCCCAGGTGAATTGTTTGAGTACCTGCGCAGGCTCAAACGGTTCCATCTCCAGCGCAGCCAGACAAGCGTCACCGAGACTTTCTGAAAGAACACCAGCACCCGTTGCTCCAACGACATCCCGTGAACCAGGCACCGGATATGCTGCTACCGGCAGGCCGGAGGCAATTGCTTCCAGTAAAACGAGACCGAACGTGTCTGTCCGACTTGGGAAAACAAAAACATCGGCGGCAGCATAACTGTTTGCCAATGCTTCGCCTTCGCGTTTACCAACGAACACCGCTTCTGGAAAACGCGTCTTAAATTCATTGAGAGATGGGCCGTCTCCAACGATCAGTTTTGTGCCGGGAAGATCAAGTTCCAGAAATGCTGGCAAGTTCTTTTCCGTGGCGACCCGCCCCACACAGATAAAAACTGGTCGCGGCAAGTCCTTCACCACATCCTTCCGAGGATAGAACAGCGTGCGGTCGACGCCGCGCGTCCAGAGATTCAGCCGCGTAAAACCTCTCCCCTTGAGGTCATCCAGAATAGATTGGGTCGGCACCAACGTATGCTGCGCCGCATTATGGAAACGTCGGAGGAATGCGTAAGTCCACTTCGGCGGTATAGGAAAGCGTTCTTGCAGATACTCCGGAAACCGTGTGTGAAAGCTAGTCGTGAACGACCAGCTCATTTTCAGACAGGCGCGCCGCGCCATATGTCCCAGAGGGCCTTCTGTTGCGATGTGCACGTAATCCGGCTGCAGGGTTCTCAGACGTTGTCTAAGTGCGCCAGGTGTGGTCAAAGCAAGCCTAATTTCTGGATAGGTCGGACAGGGGATCGATCTATAATCTAGCGGCGATATGATAGTGACATTGTATCCGCGCTCGATCATCAGATCGCGACATGTAGTCAGCGTGCGTACGACGCCGTTGACTTGAGGATGCCAGGCGTCGGTGACGATGACGATTCTCTTCATCGGCGCAAATTCACCAGTTCACGCACGGGTCGCGGAAGTTGGATGATCCTGCCCTCGCCGCGTTCTTCGATATCCGAACTTACGATCCCTGTTGTCGAAAGACGATCACGACGCTCAGTCCATTCGATGAGCTCCATCCGGCCATCGAAATGTTCTATCACAGCCGTACAGCTCTCCACCCAATCGCCGGTATTGATGTACTCGACGCCATTCATGTTCTCGATCGTGGCATGATGGATATGGCCGCAGATAACACCATCAACCCCGATACGCTGCGCCTCTTCGGAAACCACGTTCTCGAACTGACCTATGAAATTGACCGCTTTCTTGACGCGGAATTTCGCCCAAGCTGAAAACGACCAGTAGCGCAGGCCAAAAAGCGAACGGACCCGACTCATAACCGTGTTTACCCAGATCGCGGTGTCGTATGCCCAGTCGCCGAGATAGGCAATAAACCGCGCATTGCGCACTACAACATCGAACTGATCGCCGTGAATGACCAAAAACTTGCGACCGTCTGCGGTTTCATGAATTGCCCGGTTCATCACTTCGATGCCGCCGAAATGCGTCCCCTGGAAGTTCCGCAAGAATTCGTCATGGTTACCGGCGATGTAGATTATATTTGCACCCCTGCGGCTCTTGCGAAGCAGCTTCTGAACCACATCATTGTGCTCCTGTGGCCAGTGCCAGTTGCGCCGCAGGCGCCAGCCATCAACAATATCGCCAACGAGGTAAATCGTCTCTGCCTCATGATGACGAAGAAAATCCAGAAGCAGTTCAGCCTGAGCGGCCTTGGAACCGAGATGCACGTCCGAAATAAAAAGGGTTCGGAGTTTTTTGGGCTGCGGAGCGTCGGTGCTCATATGGTTGTCCCCTTCAATGGCAACCTGATCTGAGCGCAGAAAACCCGATTCATGTCACAGTGATATGACGCTGATTCTTGAAGCGCGGAAAACCAGTCACCGCGCCTCGGTCGGTAACTTGTATTAGGCGACCAGCCTTACTTTCGGGCCAACATAACGCGATTGAGGACGGATGAGCTTGTTTGCTGCCATTTGTTCACGACAATGGGCTACCCACCCCATGGTTCTTCCCATCGCGAAAACACAGGTAAACGCCTCACGCGGGAAACCTAATTGTTCAAGCAACAGAGCGGTATAGAACTCGACGTTTGTTTCGAGAGAGCGATCCGGCTTGTGGCGCCTGAGAACCGAGATAGCAGCTTTTTCCACGGCCTCGGCCAACTCAATGCGAGGGATTCCCCGCTCATGTCCAAGCGCTGCAATATGCTTCAATGCGCTTTTCAAAGCGTCGGCGCGCGGGTCGCGTACGCGATAAATTCGATGACCGAAACCCATCAGCCTTTCCCCATCGGCAACAGCGGATTCCAGCCACCGTTCCGCATCGTCGGGTCTGCCTATTGCGTCCAGCATATCCAGCACAGGTCCGGGCGCACCACCGTGCAACGGTCCTTTCAACGCACTGATCGCGGCAAGCAAAGAAGAGGTCAATCCGGCACGCGTCGATGCCACAACACGGGCAGCGAATGTTGATGCATTCAATCCATGATCGGAAACGGTCAAAAGATAGGTGTTGAGCCCTGCAACTTCTGCTTCGACGGGCATTCCCCCATTCATCATGCGCAGAATGTCGGCGCTGTGAGAAAGAGTTGGATCAGGATAAATCGGTCGATGTCCCTTCTCTGCTCGCAGAATGGCTGTCGTGAAAACCGCTGGCGCCGCCATCAGATGCAGCGCCGTCGTCAGATGATCCTCGTCAGGGATGCGAGCCATTAACGCGCGCAGCGCTTCTATCGGAGATATAGCCATCAATGTATCGTCAAGCGCATCCGTATGATGAAATACCTGCATACGTGCCTCTCCGAGCGCTTTCTGAAGACTCTCCCCTTTTGGAAGGTCATCGAAAAAGCCGTCCCACAGAAGCTCTATTCCATCTTCGACGCTACTGTGCGGGACCAGATCATCCAGCGACCGTCCGCGAATAACCAGCCTGCCTGCCAATCCATCGACGTCAGACAATACAGTGTCGGCAGCGATGACATCTTCGAGTCCGCTATTCATGATAATTCTCCTTATTTGCCTTCCGACATTGAATCCAACTATAGTTGACGTCAATCTTGATGAAATAGATCAATGTCAGGGACAGCAATGGACTGGCTAACAACCGTAGAAGCCCTCACCATTCTTCAGACGAAGCCGCAAACTCTCTATGCAAATGTGAGTCGCGGCCGCATTCGTTCTAAGCCATTGCCGGACGATCCCAGGCGCAGCCTTTATAGATCAGAGGACGTTCATCGACTGGCTGACAGGCGCCCCGGTCGCAAACGAGACAGCGTTGTCGCCGCCGATACCATTCGTTGGGGGCTTCCGATCATGCGTTCGGGTATCTCGACCATTATCGATGGTCGCCTGCTCTATCGCGGTTGCGACGCGGCGGAACTCTCTGAAACAGCGACACTGGAAGAAGTCGCCGCCCTGCTATGGCAGATGGATTTCAGCAGTATTGTCTGCACTAACGCCGACCCAAATCCAGACAACTGCCAGACCGATACCACACCTCTGGAACGACTGTTTGGGGTTTTTGGCATTCGTGCTGCGAACGACCTGCCTAGTTCCGGACGCTCCGCAACAATTCTGCAGCAGGAAGCCTTTAGTCTATTACAAGTTTTCCATAATACCGTGCTTGGAGTGTCTATATCGAACACGCCAATGCATGAACGTATCGCCGCAGCTTGGAGAAAGCCGCAGGCAAGCAGTACGATTCGGCGCATTCTGGTACTATTGGCGGACCACGAACTCAATGCATCAGCATTCGCCACACGCGTTGCGGCATCAACAGGAGCTCCGCTTTCAGCCGCCATACTCGCAGGATTATCGACGTTGATTGGGCCAAGGCATGGGCGAGCCGCAACCGCTGCTGCGGCTATCGTTGCCCAAGCGCGACAAGTAGGTGCCGAAGCGGCTATAAAGGACCAACTCAGGCAAGGAACCCAGTTTCATTTGTTTGGTCACCCGCTTTACCGTGAGAAAGGGGATATACGCGCTTCTGTATTGCTCGGACATCTGGACCTGCCGACACCCTATCGCGATCTGGAGCAAAGCGCTGCGGACATGCTTGGTGAAAAACCGAATGTCGATTTTGCACTCGCTGCAGTGACAGAAATCTACGAATTACCGCCAGATGCTCCCCTGCTCCTTTTTGCACTTGCGCGTATCACTGGCTGGCTAGCCCATGCGCTGGAGCAGGCGGATAGCGGATATCTGATCCGGCCAAGAGCGGAGTTCACTCCTCCCCTTGAGTAGCGATACTCACCAAATATTGTTCTCGATGACAGCAGTTTTTGCCCGAAAAGGTGGACATATACACCTGTGAACCAGAATCTGGTTGATCGGACCACTCGCTTGGTGGCATGTCTGGAGAACCTGAACGAAGTGTGAGGATCGAGCCGTGGACTTGGGCCTGAAAGGTCGAAAAGCGATTATATGTGCCTCCAGCAAGGGACTTGGACGCGCCTGCGCGGAGGCGCTCGCCGAAGCCGGATGCGATGTAGTTCTTAACGGACGAAATAATGAAATCCTTGCGGAAACAGCAAAGACAATTCGTGAGACATTTGGTGTAAAAGTTGATGCTGTCGCTGCCGACGTGTCAACGGCTGAAGGACAGGAGAAACTACTCTCCGCCTGCCCCGCGCCAGACATTCTCGTCAATAACAATAGTGGTCCTGCCTTCAAGGATTTCCGCCTTCTTGATCGCAAGGCGATCCTGCATGGGGTAACCCAGAATATGGTGACGCCCATTGAGCTGATCAAAGCCGTGATTGACGGGATGGTGGAGCGCCGCTTCGGCCGTATCGTCAATATCACGTCAACGTCGGTCTACGCTCCTATTCCCGGTCTTGATCTCTCATCGGGGGCTCGCGCCGGTCTGACTGCGTTTCTAGCTGGCGTCGCCCGTACAGTCGCAGCCTCGAATGTGACGATCAACAACATCCTTCCCGGTGCTTTCGACACGGATCGCCTTCGCAGTGGTTTCATATTCTCGGCCCAGAAAAACGGTACCACACCAGATGCAGAAGCTGTGAAGCGGGCATCGACAATACCCGCTGGAAGAATCGGTCAGCCAAAGGAGTTTGGACAGGCTTGCGCGTTCCTTTGTTCGGAACATTCCGGGTTCATTACCGGGCAGAATCTCGTTATCGACGGCGGCGCGTATCAGAGTGCATTTTAACAGCACCAAACGATAGATCTGCAAATTTGGAAAAACTCATTCTCGAAAACGGGTCTACTGAGATTTGAGCCTATAGACTAAAAACAATGATGGCCCAGTGTGCGGGAACCGCGTGCAAAACTGTATGCGAACACCGCGCCCTCCACGTGCGAATGGGTCTTTGCCCTGCACGAAAGATTTTGGAAAGCGATGCGACCATGACCAAGAAAACACCTTCCACTTCCCGTTCGGATTTCGATGAAGCAGCTCTGTTCTTCCACCGTTATCCGAAGCCCGGAAAGTTGGAAATTCAGGCGACAAAGCCGCTTGGAAACCAGCGAGATCTGGCGCTGGCTTATTCGCCAGGCGTGGCCGCTCCTTGCCTCGCAATCCATGAAGACCCAGCGACTGCCGCCGAATACACCGCCCGAGGAAATCTCGTTGCCGTCGTATCAAATGGCACAGCGGTTCTCGGCCTTGGCAATATCGGTGCCCTTGCTTCCAAACCCGTGATGGAAGGAAAGGCGGTTCTTTTCAAGAAATTTGCCGACATCGATGTGTTCGACATCGAAATCGATGCGCACGAAATCAGTCGCATTGTCGATGTCGTTGCCGCGCTGGAACCAACTTTTGGCGGCATCAACCTTGAGGATATCAAAGCGCCTGAATGCTTCGAGGTCGAAGAACAACTTCGTGAAAAGATGAATATTCCCGTCTTTCATGATGACCAGCATGGCACGGCAATCATCGTCGCGTCGGCAGTATTGAACGGTCTGGAACTAGCCGGCAAAAAGATCAGCGACGCCAAAATTGTTACATCGGGCGCTGGCGCTGCAGCGTTGGCGTGTCTCAATCTTCTTGTCAATCTCGGTGCGAAGCGCGAAAACATCTGGGTCTGTGATCTCGAAGGCGTCGTCTACGAAGGGCGTAACACGCTGATGGATCGCTGGAAGGAAGTTTACGCACAGAAGACTGACGCGCGTGTTCTGGCCGATGTCATAGGCGGCGCTGACGTTTTTCTAGGCCTTTCCGCCGCTGGCGTGCTGAAGCCTGAACTTCTGAAGCAGATGGCAGAAAAGCCGTTGATCATGGCACTTGCCAACCCGAAGCCGGAAATCATGCCGGAGGAGGCTCGTGCAGCCCGTGCAGATGCCATGATTTGCACGGGACGTTCGGATTATCCAAATCAGGTCAACAACGTTCTCTGCTTCCCTTACATCTTCCGTGGCGCACTTGATGTTGGTGCAACTGCGATTAACGAAGAGATGAAGCTGGCGGCTGTCCGCGCAATTGCCGCGCTCGCCCGCGAGGAACCTTCGGATGTGGCTGCGCGCGCATATTCCGGCGACACGCCGACTTTCGGGCCAGACTACATCATTCCGTCGCCATTCGATCAGCGCCTGATTTTGCGTATCGCCCCGGCTGTTGCCAAAGCGGCAATGGAAACAGGTGTGGCCACGCGTCCGATTGAAGATATGGAAGCCTATCTCGATCGCTTGAATCGCTTTGTCTTCCGCTCCGGCCTCATCATGAAGCCGGTCTTCGCAGCGGCACGCACGCAGGAAAAGCCGAAGCGCGTCATTTATGCGGATGGTGAAGATGAACGCGTACTCCGCGCCGCTCAAGTCGTGATCGAAGAGCGCATCGCCGATCCGATTCTGGTCGGACGTCCGCAGGTCATTGAAACGCGCCTCCGTCGCTATGGCCTCAAGATTCGTCCGGGAACGGATTTTGAACTCATCAACCCCGAAGATGATCCGCGTTATCGTGACTATGTTGATCTTTATCTCTCCTACACCGGTCGACAAGGTGTCACGCCGGAAGCGGCACGTACCATCGTCCGAACGAACTCGACCGCAATTGCCGCTCTCGCCGTCATGCGTGACGAGGCCGACGCAATGATCTGTGGTCTTGAAGGTCGCTTTGAACGTCACCTCCGTGTCGTACGCCAAATTATCGGCAAGGTTCCCGGTATTCGTGACTATTCTGCTTTGAGCTTGCTGATCTCACAGCGCGGCGCCCTCTTCCTCACAGACACATATGTAAACGTTGAGCCGGGCGCGAACGAGATCGCTGAAATGGCGATTCTAGCTGCAAAGGAAATCAGCCGCTTTGGTATCGAGCCAAAGGCAGCACTCGTATCTCATTCGAATTTCGGATCGAAAGAATCAGCCAGTGCGGAAAAGATGCGGGCAGCCGCAGCAATTCTCGCCGAGAAGGCGCCAGAACTCGAATCCGATGGTGAAATGCATGGTGATTCAGCTCTCTCGCAAGCTCTGCGCGATCGCGTATTCCCGAATTCACGGTTGAAAGGCGAAGCCAATCTGCTTGTCTTCCCGAACCTCGACGCGGCAAACATTACGCTGAATGTGGTCAAGATGGTTACGGATGCACTGCACGTGGGTCCGATTCTGCTCGGCGCGGCGCGTCCGGCACATATTCTGACGCCATCAGTCACCTCGAGGGGGGTCGTCAATATGACTGCATTGGCAGTTGTTGAAGCCTTGCAAAAATCTGGAGAGACCATTCGCAAGAAGAAGTAATTCAATAAAAACTAAGTTAGATACCTATAATAAAAACATCGTAAACGGCGAGTATAATTAAATATACTCGCCGTTAGCATTTACTTTACTACATTTTTCAATAATGCCGGCGCCAGCATCGATATTGAGGTCATCATGTCTTACAATTTGCATACTTCACATAGATCGCTAATTTACTCAGCGATTGTGATAATTTGTGGAGTATTATCTGGTTGTACAACTATACCATCCAAAGATTTGTGCACGCCTGCTGAACAAAAGCAGCTTGAGAAACAGCGCCTCGTCACCCAGTCTGACCTTGATCGTAAAGCAGCAGAGCTTTCTCGCTTGAAAAAAACCTTAGCTCAGGATCGTTGTGTAGGCAGCTTGTTTACCCCCGCTGTCAAATCAGCGCAGTGCACGAAATTGCTGAGCAGGACAGACAGACTGATGACTGAAACACAGGCATTGCGCGAACGCCTCAATGAACTGGATATGGCGCTTACCGGACATCCGTCATCGTCCAAATATGTTAAATCCTGCAAGGCCTCTTGGGTCGTATCCCCCAGAAAACATCATTCGAAAACCGCCCACGTATCGCGGCATAAACTCAAAGCGACAGCCAAAACGGTCAGCACGATTACACTGCCTGCCTATGAAACTCATGCTCCTGTCGAGGAAAAGAAAGTCGATTACACGTCATCGGCCGCGGTGCATACATCGGATACAATATCTGCCCCAATTGCACCTAACGAAACAATCGCGCCTGTGGAACGCCCTTATACGGCGAACGCGAATGTCAGGGTTGTCGGCTCAAAGTTCTTTCCGGACCAATCAGCACCAGCAAGTCGGCCAGTTCCGGACCATGCGCCTGCCCAGTAAGTGCAAGTCTTAATGGCATGAAAAGGTTCTTGCCCTTACGACCCGTTGCCACCTTCACCGCTTCGGTCCAAACTTTCCACGTTTCATGGTCCCAAGGAGCAGACGGCAGCAAAGCAAAAGCCTCTCTCAGAAAAGCGCGATCCGCATCTGATAAGTCTGGCTTTTCTGGCAAGTTGCCATCAACGATAGACCACCAATGCCCAGCATCCTTGAAGCGGTCGAGGTTTCCTCGTACTGCCAACCAGAAGGGTTCAGCCTTCGCGCCGGAAATACCCATGTCCGCCAGACGTGGCTGGGCTTCTGAAAACGGCATCTCGTGCAGAAGGGCGCGATTGAGCGTATCCAGTTCCGCAGGATCAAACTTTGCCGATGACTTTGATATGGAAGCCAGATCGAAGCGTTCGGCCAGGCTTTCCATACTGGGCGCAGCCGATACACTTTCCGAGGTACCAATCAGAATCGCCAGCGATGCGACAGCCATTGGCTCGAAACCAGCTTCGCGCAATGATCCCACAGACAGAGCACCAGTTCGCTTTGAAAGCCCTTCGCCGGAAATTGTTGTCAGCAAATTGTGATGCCCGAAAACAGGAGCAGTAGCCCCCAGGGCTTCGAAAATTGCAATCTGCACGCCCGTATTGGTCACATGGTCGTCGCCACGAATGATATGCGTGACGCCCATATCGATGTCATCCACCACCGATGGCAGTGTGTAGAGATAAGTACCGTCTTCGCGCACCAACACCGGATCTGACATTGAGGCCAGATCAACAGTCTGCGGGCCGCGAACCAGATCGTCCCAATGGACCTCCGTGCGTTTGGTATAGAATGGATCGGTTTCGAAATTGGGCAACAGGAAACGCCAGTGTGGCTTGCGCCCCTCGGCCTCAAAAGCGGCCTTCTCATCCTGGGTCAGTTTCAAACCTTCACGACCATATACTGGCGGCAGGCGACGCGCGAGACGTAGCTTGCGGCGGCGCTCCAGCTCATCCGCCGTTTCATAGCAGGCATATAACAAACCGGCCTGTTTGAGTTTTTCCACTGCCTTACCGTAGACATCGAAACGCTTCGACTGATACTCGACACGATCAGGTTTGATACCAAGCCAGTCGAGATCGACCGCAATTGCTTGCGCATATTCCTCCCGGGAGCGTTCAACATCGGTGTCGTCATAGCGCAGAATGAATTTTCCGCCATTCTTCTGAGCGAAAAGCCAGTTTGTAAGCGCTGTGCGCGTATTGCCAATATGAATATAGCCCGTCGGTGACGGAGCAAAACGAACGGTAACAGTCATTTTATTGTCTTTCAGCGGTCGCGGAAGCGGTTCGTTATAGGGTAGCGGCGATCACGCCCGAAATTCTTCTTGGTAATTTTTACACCGGGTGCCGATTGTCGGCGCTTATATTCAGCCAGATAGAGCAAATGTTCGATCCGTTGAACAGTTTCGAGCGGATGCCCGCGCGCTGCAATCTCGGTGTTGCTCATCTCGTTTTCGACAAGACATTCAAGAATATCGTCTAACACCGGATAAGGCGGTAAGCTGTCTTGATCCGTCTGGTTTTCACGCAGTTCGGCAGATGGTGCCTTGGCAATGATGTTGTTCGGGATCACCTCGCCCGACGGACCAAGCGCGCCTTGCGGTATATGGCCGTTGCGCCATTTCGACATCGCATAGACCTGCATCTTGTAGACATCCTTGATCGGATTGAACCCGCCATTCATGTCGCCATAAAGCGTCGCATAGCCCACTGACATCTCGGACTTGTTACCGGTGGTTACAACCATAGAACCAAACTTATTGGAAACGGCCATCAGAATGGTGCCGCGTGCGCGGCTCTGCAGGTTTTCTTCCGTAACACCGCTCTCGGTTCCCTCGAACAGCGGATGCAGCGACTCGAGAAAGCCCTCCACCGGTGCAGCGATTGGTACAATGTCGTAACGAACGCCGAGCGCTTTTGCGCAATCAGCAGCATCCTGCAGCGATTCCTCAGATGTATAGCGGTAAGGCAGCATAATGCAGCGAACACGATCCTTACCCAAGGCGTCGACGCCCAAAGCAGCACAGATTGCCGAGTCAATGCCACCGGAAAGCCCGAGCACCACATCCTTGAAACTGTTCTTGTTCACATAGTCCCGAAGGCCCAGCATGCACGCGGAATAATCAGCTTCGATCCCTTCTGGAAGCAGAGCTTTCTCTCCTTCTTCGCAGCGCCACCCATCATTATTTTTTTGCCAGACGGTCAGCGTGATCTGCTCCGTGAATTGCGGCATTTGCAAACAAAGCGACCGATCAGCGTTGAAAGCAAACGATCCGCCATCAAAAACAAGCTCGTCCTGCCCGCCGACCTGATTAGCATAGACCATCGGCAATTCGGTCTCGATCACCTGCTTCAGGACAATCTGATGGCGACGGTCCATCTTCGCACGGTGATAAGGTGAACCGTTCGGTACGAGCAAAATTTCTGCGCCACTCTCAGCCAGCGTTTCCGCCACGCCAAGTTCACCCCATATATCCTCACAGACGGGAATCCCGATGCGAACGCCGCGGAAATTGACTGGCCCCGGCATGGGACCTGCCTGAAATACACGTTTCTCGTCGAATTCGCCATAATTCGGCAGGTCGACTTTGAACCGTTCAGCAATAATCTCGCCACCATCAAGCACTGCAATCGAGTTATGCAGTCCGCTTTCACGGCTGAGTGGTGTTCCGATGACGACGCCCGGCCCACCATCAGCAGTCTCAATAGCTAATTCACGTACTGCTTTCTCGCATGCAGCAAGAAAAGACGGCTTAAGAACCAAATCTTCCGGCGGATAACCGGAGATGAACAGCTCTGTAAACAGAACGAGATCGGCTTTCATCTTGGCGGCCTCAGCGCGTGCCGCGCGTGCCTTTGCAAGGTTTCCGGCGATATCGCCCATAACGGGATTAAGCTGCGCAATGGCAATACGGAGCATGGCAAGATTCTCGTGAGAGGCTAACATGCCCAAGGTTTAGCGCGCTTGGGCAAGCAAATGCAACGGATGCAATCAATCGATCGCTTTGTTTGTCACGCCAGATATGTCTTGAAGAGGATATAGCCCCAGACCACGACGACGAACACGATGGAAATGAGGACGGCGAGCGATCCGCAGTCCTTAGCGATCTGAATTTCCTTATGAAAATCCCGCGAAACGGCATCACATGTCGCCTCGATACCGGTATTTAACACCTCTACGAGGATAAGGAACAAGATCGAACCGGTCATGAAGAGGAAAGCGAGCCATGTCGGTGCAAGTAAAAGAGCTACCGGCAGAGACAGAACAAACAGCACCAACTCCTGTTGAACCGCCTTTTCATGTCCTGCGAGGTATTTCAGTGCTCGCATGGAATTCAGAAAAGCCAGGAAAATGCGCTGCATCATTAACCTCAATCAAACTGGTTACAGCGTCGCTCAAAATCAAAGCGGACACTCAAAGAACATAAGCGTCCTTTGTGCAACCGCTCAGACGCTTGCCGTTATACGGCAATCAATAGGTGAGTTTCCCCGAAATGCAACAGGGCGGAGATCGAAACCTCCACCCTGCCAGCTTTAGAACGTTAGAAACAAGTCAGGCACTCACGGCCTGCTTGTCAATGCTGGCGTCACGCTCCTTCTTGAGCAGTTCAGCCAGCAGAAATGCCAGTTCCAGCGCCTGATCGGCATTCAGGCGCGGATCGCAATGCGTATGGTAACGGTCATGCAGGTCCTCTGCTGAGATTGCCCTCGCACCGCCCGTGCATTCCGTCACATTCTTGCCAGTCATTTCGACATGGATACCGCCTGGATGTGTCCCTTCCGCGCGATGAATCGCGAAGAAGGACTCTACTTCCTTAAGGATGCGATCGAACGGACGTGTCTTGTAGCCACCGGCCGTGATCGTGTTGCCATGCATCGGATCGCATGACCAAACGACTTTGCGGCCTTCCTTCTCGACGGCCCGAATAAGCTGCGGCAGGTGATCGCCGACTTTGTCGTAGCCGAAGCGTGCAATCAGTGTCAGTCGTCCTGCTTCGTTTTCTGGATTCAGAAGATCGATCAGACGAATAAGATCATCCGGCTGCAGGGACGGGCCGCACTTGAGGCCAAGAGGATTCTTGATGCCACGGCAGTATTCGATATGCGCATGGTCAGCCTGACGTGTGCGATCACCGATCCAGATCATGTGTCCAGACGTCCCGTACCAGTCACCGGAAGTCGAGTCCACGCGGGTCAGCGCTTCTTCATAGCCGAGAAGCAGAGCTTCATGGCTAGTGTAAAAATCGGTTTCACGAAGCGAATGATTACTGTCAGCCGTGATGCCGATTGCTCGCATGAAGTTCATGGTTTCGGAAATACGCTGCGCCAAAGCTGCATAACGTTCTGCCTGCGGACTCTTGCCCACGAATCCGAGCATCCACTGATGAACGTTCTCCAGATTGGCGTAGCCGCCTTGGGCGAACGCACGCAACAGGTTAAGCGTCGCTGCCGATTGGCGGTACGCCATGTCCTGACGCTGCGGATCGGGAATGCGCGAAGCCGCGTCAAACTCAATACCGTTGATAATGTCGCCACGGTAAGATGGCAGTTCCAGGCCATTCAGCGTTTCCATGTCCGATGAACGCGGCTTGGCGAACTGACCGGCAATGCGACCTACCTTTACAACTGGCTTCGAAGCACCAAATGTGAGCACGACAGCCATCTGAAGAAAGACGCGGAAAAAGTCGCGAATATTATCCGCGCCGTGCTCGGCGAAGCTTTCGGCGCAATCGCCACCCTGGAGCAGAAATGCCTTACCCTCCGCCACTTCGGCCAACTGTTGTTTCAGCTTGCGCGCTTCACCTGCAAAAACCAGTGGCGGATAGGTGCGAAGACGGGCCTCAACATCGTTCAAAGCCTGTGCGTCCGGATAAAACGGCACTTGCTTGATCGGTTTATTTCTCCAGGAATGCGGGGTCCAGTTCTTCGTCATTTGAGCACCTGTTTGCTTCTATCCGCTCGATTTCTCTCGGATTGTATCCTCCTTACACGGAAACCAGAACTCCTATATGGACAGCCAACATCTGATAAAGATAACAGCCTTCCTAGGAAAACCAGCGTGCGTGGTCGCGCTGATATAATGCAGGCAGAGATTTTATGCCAGCAATATTCGTTAAGCGAGGAAACCGATTGCGAAAGATTTAGCCGTCGACTTTCTTACCATTCACGACACGATAAGTCGGCTTGTACATAGTGACCAGTTCTTCGGCTGCTGTCGGATGAACCGCCATTGTTCGGTCGAAGTCATCCTTGGTGGCGCCAGCCTTGAGGGAAATACCCAGAAGCTGAGCCATTTCGCCGGCATCCGCTCCCATGATGTGAGCCCCAACTACCTTGCGGCTTGCGGCATCAACGATGAGCTTCATCAGCATTTTCTCATTGCGACCGGAAAGCGTGTTCTTCATCGGGCGGAACAGCGCTCTGTAGATCTCGATTTCCGGATACTTCTTGGCAGCCTCATCTTCCGGCAAGCCAACTGTACCGATTTCAGGCTGGGAGAATACAGCCGTCGCAATCAGTTCATGATCGGGCTTGGTAGGATTACCCTTGAAAGCCGTTTCGAGGAAGCACATGGCTTCGTGGATTGCCACCGGTGTTAGCTGCACACGGTTCGTAACATCCCCCACAGCCCAGATATTCGCAACGTTGGTGCGCGAATAATCATCAACCGGAATTGCGCCAAGCTCGTCCATGTTGACGCCAGCTCTCTCCAGCCCAAGACCTGTCGTGTTGGCTTTGCGCCCGATCGCCATCATTGCTTGACCGACTTCCAATGTCTCACCATTGTTCAGCGAAATTTTCAAACTTCCGTCGGACTGCTTTTCGATCTTCTCGAAAACCGCTTCGCAAATAATGCGAATGCCCTTGGCTTCCATCGTTTCGTGTAAAAGATGGCGTACGTCCGGGTCGAAGCGGGAGAGGACTTCCTTACCTCGATAGACAAGGGTCGTTTCGACGCCGAGACCATGAAAGATATTTGCGAACTCAACAGCGATATAGCCGCCACCTGCGATAGCAATCGCATTGGGTAGCTCAGCTAAGTGAAAAGCTTCGTTGGAACTGATGCACAATTCGTGCCCAGGTATGGTTTCAGGCATACTCGGATGACCGCCGGTAGCGATCAGTATCTGATCTGCTGTGACTCGACGACCATCATCCTTCAGTTCGATGGTGTGCTCATCAACCAACTCAGCGCGACTGGCGAAAATTTTGACGTCAGAATTCTGGAGTCCCTTCGTGTAGAGTCCCTCAAGCCGCGCAATCTCCTTGTCCTTGGCATCGATCAGCTTTTTCCAGTCGAATGTTGATGCGCCAACATCCCAACCGTAACCTGCGGCATCATCAAAGTGCTCAGGAAACTGCGATGCATAAACGAAGAGCTTCTTCGGTACGCAACCGCGAATAACGCAGGTTCCACCCATGCGATACTCTTCCGCAAGGCCGACCTTTTTACCCATAGCCCCAGCTAGGCGCGCTGCCCGAACACCACCGGAACCACCACCGATAACAAAAAGGTCATAGTCAAAGCCGACCATCGGAATCTCCAATAAAACATTACGCTGGATAATATGTAGGCAAAATGAAAAGCCCGGCCAAGTGACCGGGCTTTCAAATTCATTCTGTTGCAATGAATTATTGCTGCGCAGGTTGCGCCGGTGCTGCGGCAGCTCCAGCCTGGGCGGCCAGAACCTCAGCTACGCCAGTGGCCAGATCGCGGGCAATACCATTCTGCCAGATATTGGCGGCCTTAACGACTTCACGCGTCACAATCGGACCTTCGGACAGAAGCTTCTTGCCTGCAGGCGACGTATAGAATGCTGCAATGGCCTTCAGTTCATCTTCCGAGAAGGCCTTTGCATAAACGCGTGCAGATTCGGTTTCGAGATCTGCACGGCGGGAAGCCAGAGCAAGAGCCTTGTCATCAACCGTTTTTGTGATGAGCGCTTCCAGGTTCGGATCCTTCTGGATCAATTCACCTTTCAGAGCGCGAGCAGCATTCGGCAGAATTTCATCGAACTGCTCTGTAGCGTTAATTGCAGAAATTGCGGCACGGGCAGCTTCGAGATGAGCTTCTGTGATTTCCTGTGCAGATGCCGCATGAATGCCCGACATGAGTACGAGCGCGGAAAACGGTGCAATCAGACGGCGAAAGCCAGTTGCCGGGATCATAAGGACAGTACTCCGTTCAATCAGTTCAAGACCGGTTCATGGTGCGGATGCCATCGTTACCGGCAATCACCGCCGCACGCGCCAATCCGATGAAAAGTCCGTGCTCGACAACGCCGGGGATTGCGAAGAGAGCGTCAGATAGTGTCTTTGGATCGGGAATGCGGCCAAAAGATGCATCCACGATATAATGCCCACCATCAGTTACGAAAGGTGAGTCATCTTTTAAACGCACTGCCAGCGGGCCTGCAAGACCACACTTCGCAGCTGCTGCTTCAATCGCGCGTAACGTGGCGCCGAGACCGAAGCGATTGACTTCTACAGGCAATGGGAACTGCCCCAGTGTTTCGACCACCTTTGAACTGTCTGCAATAACGATCATTGCGTCAGATGCGGCAGCTACGATCTTTTCACGAAGCAGCGCTCCACCGCCGCCCTTGATGAGCGAAAGATAGGTGTCGACTTCATCGGCGCCATCCACGGTCAGATCAAGATGAGGCGTTTCATCAAGTGTTGTGAGCGGAATTCCCAAATCCTTGCATAGTTTTGCGGTGCGTTCGGAGGTAGGCACTCCAATAATCTTGAAGCCGTCGCTTACCTTGTCGGCAAGCAGTCGCACAAATTCCTCGGCGGTCGAACCAGTACCAATCCCCAGACGCATTCCGTCCTTGACGTGTGTTAGCGCTTCTGCGGCTGCCGCGATTTTCAGCTTCCGAGCTTCGTCCATACTTGAATTCCCGATATTCCCCTGCGGATTCTCTTTGTGGTCCGGTTCGCCTCTAGCATGCGTACGCAGCGCAACAAAGTGCCTATTCTATGTTTGACGCAGAATTTAGGTTTTTAGAACGCATCCTGATCGCAAGGTTGAGCCGGACGCGACAATCAGATAGATATTCCGTATTCCCATCGCGCAAGAGAAGCTAATGTCTGCTGCCAACTCCAAACCTATCATCGTCTTTGATCTCGACGGAACCCTTGTCGATACAGCGCCGGACCTTCTCGACAGTCTTAATCACTGCCTTGCAATATCGGGCCTGAAAACCGCCGATCGTGAATCGTTGCGGAGATTCGTAGGGCAAGGCGGTCGCGTGATGATCGAGCGTGCATTCGCCGCACAGCAAAAGCAGGCCAGCGAAGCGCAGCTCGACAGTCTGGTCGAAGAATTCCGTGAGCATTATGCCCACAATATGCCGGGGCATTCATCTTTCTTCCCAGGTGTTCGGGAGGCAATGGACCGCTTCGCGGCAAGCGGCTTCGAGTTGGCCGTTTGCACGAACAAATTCGAGGCTTTATCGGTAAAACTCTTGACCTCCATGGGTGAAGCCGGACGATTTGCTGCAATCTGCGGAGCCGATACATTTGCTTATCGCAAACCTGATCCGCGTCATCTCATTGAAACCATCGCACGTGCCGGCGGCAATCGCGAACGGGCCATCATGGTCGGGGATAGCCGGACAGATATCGATACGGCAAAAGCGGCCGGCATTCCTGTTGTTGCCGTAGACTTTGGATATACGGACCTTCCTGTACAGCATTACGATCCAAGCCGCATAATTTCACATTTTGACGAATTGACTCTCGAAATGGCCGGAGAACTAATCGATGCGGTCACCGATCTCGTGTAAAGGGAGAGCGGCAGATGATTAGGCAGCGTTTTCTTGTAGTTGGTTTAGCTTATTCAGCCATCATATCTACAGCGCTTGCAGATGGCGGATCACCCGGCCTGCCTGGGGTACAACCGCAAAAACCTATCGTGGCCGCCTCGCCACCTGCTCCCGAACTCGATCAGAAGCCCGATGGCAACTGGAAGAGTTTTCGCGTCGGCAATACCGATGTGACAATCTCAGGCAGTATCTCCGTTGACGTCGGCACCAGGAACATCAAGACATCCGGTCGCTAACTGCGACGAGAGCGTAGCAACGTTGAGAAAACAACGGGCAATTGCGCAGGCAGATCTTCCGCGATAAGTCCGGGACCGAAGCGGCGCGCGGCATCCGCATGCATCCAAACCGAAGCACAGGCAGCAGCGAATGCCGGCATCCCCTGTGCGAGCAGACCGCAGACAATGCCTGTCAAGACATCACCTGATCCTGCGGTTGCAAGCAGGGGCGTGCCGTTGGCATTGACAACAGCCACGCCGCCAGGTTCGGCGATCACGGTATCGGGACCCTTATATATAATGACTGCATTAGCGCGCCTCGCAGCCTCACGGGCCTTTTCAATTTTCGAAGCAGAGTTGTTTGCAATATCTGGAAACAGTCTGCGAAACTCCCCTATATGCGGCGTCAATACGAGTGCTGTCTTGACCCCTTGGCGCTTATCGAAAAGCTCGGTTGGATTTTGTTCAAAAGCCGTAATGCCGTCGGCATCCAGAACCAGGCCGTGAAATTCCTCTATTTCGCCGCCTGCAAGATACAAGGCGTGATCGCGCGCGAGTAGCGGGTTACCGTACCCTGGACCTAGAACTGCTGCGGCGACTTTCCGCTCAGTACAAAATTGACGAATGTCTCTCAAACCACGTGTTTCACGAAGCATGATACTGGTGAGATGCGCGGCGTTAACCGTCATCGCATCGGGCGGAGACAGAAGCGTTACCGCACCTGCTCCACTACGGGCCGCTGCGAGCGCTGACAAGCGTGCAGCACCGGTTGAATGAGCACCGCCCGAGAAAACCGCCGCATGACCGCGACTATACTTATAAGAATTGACGTCTGGCACCGGCAGGGTACTTTCCCAAAGCGCCGGAGCATTCTCGAAGACATGCGGTTCAATCCCGGTGAGTATGTGATCAGGGATACCGATATCTGCGACATGGAGAACACCGCAATGTGCCCTTCCCGGTTGCAAGAGATGGCCCGGCTTCTTACGATAGAATGTAACTGTCGCACGTGCGCGGATCGCCGTTCCAAGGATATCGCCGCTTTCACCACATATGCCGCTTGGCAAGTCAACGGCCACAACTGGTACATCGGACGCATTCACTGCGTCAATCGCGATAGCTTCTGCACCATGAATGTTCCGAGCCAACCCCGCGCCGAATAGAGCATCAATTACGCCGCCGAAACTCGCGACCGAAAACTCGCCAAGATTGGACACGGACCCTTTATAGAAAAGTGATGCACGCATAGCATCCGAACCTTTTCGAGGGGGAGCCGATGCGAAACACACAACTTCCAAACCTGCTTCCAGCAGAAACTGCGCCGCAACGTAACCATCGCCGCCGTTATTGCCCGGTCCGCATAGAACAGCGACAGGTGCGTTGTGCTGAAGCATCCGTTGCGCGACTTCCGCAACTGCACGACCTGCGGCGAGCATCAGCGAAAATCCATCCTTGATACCAGTCTCTATGGTCTGGCGATCTGCTCTTGCCATTTCCTGCGGGGTCAGCAACTCGTACATCGCGTACCTTTTCAATAAGGCTTGTCGATTTGATTAAATACGCGGCACGGCACTTTATGCAAGCCTGCCCTCTTTTGATGCAGGGTGACTAATTTTTAGACAGGATAACATGGGCGATAATGCCTATTTCACCTCGGTCGTCAGAGTCCCGCTTGCACAAGCGTTATGAATAGTGCCACTCTGCTTCCAGATGAAGGAAGTTGAAGAAAATTTTGACACCCACTTCAAACTGGCACACTTCATGCTTCTCTATAAACGAAGCGGGCACAATGCCCATTTCCGAAGAAGAGCGGAGACCATTCTCTGATGAAAAAGATCGAAGCTATCATTAAGCCCTTTAAGCTGGATGAAGTGAAGGAAGCCCTTCAGGAAGTCGGTTTGCAGGGTATCACTGTCATCGAAGCCAAGGGCTTTGGACGACAGAAAGGTCATACCGAGCTTTACCGCGGCGCCGAGTATGTCGTCGACTTTCTTCCCAAGGTGAAAGTTGAAGTCATCGTTGCAGACGAAACCGTGGACGGTGCCATCGATGCCATCCGCAAGGCTGCCCAGACGGGTCGTATCGGCGACGGCAAGATTTTCGTCTCTAACATCGAAGAAGTTATCCGCATCCGTACCGGCGAATCCGGCGTGGATGCCATCTGATAATACCCGCATACAACCCATCGTCGTGCAAACAGGGAATTAAAATGACGACTGCCAACGATATTCTCAAACAAATCAAAGACAACGACGTCAAGTTCGTCGACCTTCGTTTCACAGATCCGAAGGGCAAGCTGCAGCACGTTACGATGGACGTCGGCCTCGTTGACGAAGACATGTTTGTCGACGGTGTAATGTTCGACGGCTCTTCAATCGCTGGCTGGAAAGCCATCAACGAATCCGACATGGTTCTGATGCCGGACCCGACGACTGCGCATATCGATCCGTTCTTCGCTCAGTCAACTCTCGTCATTCTGTGCGATATTCTTGACCCGATCTCCGGTGAACCTTATGGACGTGATCCGCGCACGACCGCAAAGAAGGCCGAAGCCTACATGAAGTCACTCGGTATCGGCGACACCGTCTATGTCGGCCCGGAAGCGGAGTTCTTTGTCTTCGACGACGTGAAGTACAAGGCCGATCCATATAACACAGGCTTCAAGCTCGACTCGACCGAACTGCCGTCGAATGACGATACCGAATATGAGACCGGCAACCTCGGCCACCGTCCACGCGTTAAGGGTGGCTACTTCCCAGTTCCGCCAATCGACAGCGCACAGGATATGCGCTCGGAAATGCTCACTGTCCTGACCGAAATGGGCGTCACGGTTGAAAAGCATCACCATGAAGTGGCTTCCGCGCAGCACGAACTCGGCGTGAAATTTGACACACTGGTCCGCAACGCCGATAAGATGCAGATTTACAAGTATGTCGTGCATCAGGTTGCCAATGCCTACGGCAAGACCGCAACCTTCATGCCAAAGCCAATTTTCGGTGACAACGGTTCTGGCATGCATGTCCACTTCTCGATCTGGAAAGAAGGCAAGCCTACTTTTGCCGGCAACGAATATGCCGGCTTGTCGGAAAACTGCCTCTATTTTATCGGCGGCGTGATCAAACATGCCAAGGCAGTGAATGCATTCACCAACCCGTCAACCAACTCATACAAGCGTTTGGTGCCGGGTTACGAGGCTCCAGTCCTTCTCGCTTACTCGGCCCGAAACCGCTCGGCTTCCTGCCGTATCCCGTTCGGCAATTCACCAAAATCCAAGCGTCTGGAAGTTCGCTTCCCTGACCCGGCGGCCAACCCGTATCTGTGCTTTGCTGCGCTGCTGATGGCTGGTCTTGACGGTATCAAGAACAAGATTCATCCGGGTCAAGCCATGGACAAGGACCTCTATGATCTACCAGCCAAGGAACTGAAGAAGATCCCGACCGTGTGCGGCTCGCTGCGTGAGGCTCTGCAGTCACTCGATAAGGACCGCGAGTTCCTGAAGGCCGGTGGTGTGTTCGACGATGATCAGATCGACAGCTTCATTGAGCTCAAGATGGCCGAAGTGATGCGTTACGAAACGACACCGCATCCGGTCGAGTACGACATGTATTATTCGGTCTAAGGAAAATGGCGCGGACGCTAATCCGTCCGCGCACTTTCTTTTGCTGTCACCGAGGGGAACGACGCGCAACATCTTATGATTGCGCGCGCCAAATGAAACCCCAGCATTGCCGGGGTTTCATTATTATTCCAATACGATAGTTCTGATACTTAAAGTGCTTCAAGCACGCGTGCCGCCATCATCATCTCGATTTCGCGCTTCTTTCTTCGCTCGGCGGCTTCCGCATCTGCACCCCAATGTTCGATGGTCCAATCCTCATCAAGGTGAGCAAGTTTCCAGCCTTTTTCAACTGTAACTTCACCCTTAGCGATAGCAAGCGCAATGATCGCCGACCCTGTGAGCGTCGTCATAGTATGCAACGACGCCAGCGCAATTGGATTTTTGAAACCAGCTAGATGAACGCCGAATGCGGCTATCGCTTCTCGTGGCTGCTCGATGTGCATTACACCTTCCGCAAGCGAAAACCGCGCACCAAGGTTTTCCATCCAGTCGATTAGCGGGTCCCATTGCTGAGTCTGTCGAGAAACAAGTTCCTGCGGACTATCAGCACGATAGCAAAGCATATCCGTACCTGCGAAACGCAGAATATCCTCGAAAACCGCTTGTGGGTCCTGCGCAATTCCGTCAATCGCTGTATTCACCAGACGGGTTGCGGGCATCTTTCCCGGATCGATGACCTTCTCCTGAGCAGTGAATTCATCCGCAACGATCTGAGCTGCTGTCGCGGTCGGCAGTAACAGTAGATTGCGCGCCGGCGTCTTGACCGGGCGACCATCCAGATAGACGGCAAAGCCACCTTCGACTTCCGCGACTTCCGCTTTTCCGTAGAAACGTTTGGGCAGCTGCGCAAGCATCTGCTTTTGAGCTCGTACGATAGGATTCTCATCGGAAAGCAGCTTTCCCGCTTCAAGATCACTCAAAATATCACGCATAGACTTGTCCAGTTCAGTATCGCTGATTGGTGGAAGGTTCAAAAACTAGAGAACCTGTTCGTCCATACCTTGCAGCAATGCATGGAGATCGGAAGGCGCCTCCAGAATGTGATGGGCACCAGCTTCTATCAGCCCCTCCCGGTTATGATAACCCCAGGAAACGCCCGCCGCCATAGCACCGGCTGACCGAGCCATCTGCATATCATAAACGGCATCGCCAATAACAATCGTCCGGCTCGGTTCTATCCCCATTTCCGAGCAGGATTCGAGCACCATGGCCGGATGCGGCTTCGACGGACAGTCGTCGGCGGTACGCATCACCACAAAATGATGCCCGATACCATGGCGTTCGAAAACAGAGCGCACACCGCGCTGGGACTTTCCGGTCACGATGCCAAGCAGAAGGTCGTCCCTCGCCCCAAGATCGGTCAGAAGCGACAGAATTCCGTCGTAGAGCGGCTCTGCAAAATCAGGGGCCTGTCGCAACATCACAAAATTTTCTTTGTAGCGTTGCGTTAGCCAATGCACCTGCTCATCCGGTTCGCGCTTCAAAAGTTTCGCTATAGCGAGATGCAGCGACAATCCGATGATCGAATGTGTTTCCTCAATAGCGGGTGATTCCAGACCAGCGTCAGCGAAACTGGTTGCCATGCACCTGTGAATGAAATCACCACTGTCGACCAGCGTACCGTCGCAATCGAAGAGTACAAGTTTCATCGGGCGTTGGAGACCTTTGCCGGCTTGTTGATGATCATCAGTCCGCAACCGATCAGCGCGAGAGCTGCGAAGATTTTCCAGCTCAGGGGCTCACTCAGGATGAGACCGCTCAATAACACGCCAAAAGCAGGCGTAAGGAAGGCGAAATTCGAAAGTTTCGACGCAGGATACCGGCGTACCATCCAGAACCAGAGTGGATAGGTAAAAGCCACGACGAATATAGATTGAAAGAGGAAGGCAGATATGGACAGTACATCTGGACTGCGAAGCAATGGACCGCTCAACGCAATGAATGGCAGAGGCACTAGAGCAGCGACTACCAGTTGATAGAGAAGCGTCTTTTCTGGAGCGGTATAGGCAAGCCGCGTTCGCTTGATGACCAGCGTAGTCAGTCCCCACAATATACCCGACACCAGCGCAAGCATATCGCCGTAGATCGCATGTGGTCCAGGTCGACTGGCATGATCCGAAAAGACGAGAAAAACGCCCATAAACGCGATGCACATCCCAATGAATGCGCGAATGGACATTCGCTCCCCCAAAAGGAAGTGACTGCCGATAGCGACCCAGAACGGCATCACGTTCATCATCAGTGTGACACGCCCCACGCTCGTCAGTTCCATCGCCAGAAAAATCAGAACGAACTCTGTTCCGAATAGAAGACCAGCGGCAATCCCGGCCCATAGCGTGCCATCACGTTTGAAAAGCGGGATGTGACGCCAATAACACCAGAGAAAAACGCATATGCCGCCGAGCGCAGCGCGCCCCGCAGCCATCAGCATGGGATTGAACCCTCGATTGCCTATCTTTATGGCAACCTGATTGAGTCCCCAGCTGAACATGATGAACATGACCAGCATAATGGCCAGCCCATCGAACGAAACTCGCCCTGTGGACGATCCCCCCGCTTCGCCTGACATTTTTAATGTTCCGCACTTTCCTCGTCAAAACCAAGCAAGTTCCAAGACTGAACCATATGCGGCGGCAATGGCGCAGTCACATCGATAATGCCGCCCGACGGGTTCGGAATGCGAATACGGCGCGCATGAAGATGCAACCGCTTTTGTATCCCACCGGGAAACTCCCAATTCTGGTCAGCTTCAAAATATTTGGGATCACCGATAATGGGATGGCCAATATAGGCCGCATGGACGCGCAACTGGTGGGTTCTGCCAGTATAAGGTTCCATCTCGAGCCAGGTCAGGTTATTCCCTGCTTTCTCAATAATGCGATAGTACGAGACAGCATGATCGGAATCCGGCTCGCCGTGCTGACAGACCCGCATCTTGTCGCCATCCGGCGTCTGTTCCCTGACCAGCCATGTGGAAATCTTGTCCTCGCGCTTGCGAGGAACACCTTTGACCAAAGCCCAATAGGTCTTCTTGGTGTCCCGCTCACGGAAGGCGGCGGTCAACGCCTGTGCTGCGCCACGCGTGCGCGCAACAACCAGCACACCCGATGTGTCGCGGTCGATACGATGCACGAGACGCGGCTTTTCGCCCTTCTTGTTGCGCCATGCCTCCAGCATACCGTCAACATGTCTCGATACGCCTGAGCCGCCCTGCACGGCAAGGCCCGCAGGCTTGTTGAATACGTATACCTTCGGGTCTTCGTAGAGAAGCATCTGTGAAAGCACGTCGCCGTCCTGCTGGCTACGGATTGTACGCGCCGTAACCGGTCCGGCGGCCTTTTCGTCGACGCCAAGAGGTGGAACACGAATTGTCTGCCCGGCTTGTACGCGCGTATCCGCTTTGGCCCTCGAGCCGTCGATACGAACCTGCCCTGACCGCAGAAGTTTCTGCAGATGGCCGAAACCCAGCCCCGGAAAATGCACCTTGAACCAGCGATCGAGCCGCATGCCCGCCTCGCCTGTATCCACAATCTTCTGTTCAACGCCTGCCATGGGAAAACCCGATCAACTCTTATTGTTACGGTGCGTACGCGCGCGCCGATCATTTAGTCCTGTCAATAGACGCGAGTTTCTAGGATTGCTAGGCAGAATTCCCAAGAAACTGCAATTTGGCCGCATTTACTGAATTCATTTCAGCTTTCTCGAAAGAATGCAGTTCCGACTGCCGAGTCTTCACACTCGGTTACACACGTTCTTAATTTATGGTCGATCTTGACACCCAATCGCCACTTCTTGCCGCCATCAGATATTGATAGAACAAAGGGGCTGTACCATTTAGTCCCGTGAAATAGAACGAGCGGGAGTGCCAAAGTGTCATTGCTCAAAATCTACTGGCGAGCCATGGAATACCTTGCGGTCGAAAAGACTGCAACGATCACCATGTGTGTCGCTAGCGTCCTGGTTGCCTTGGTTACCCTTGCCGAGCCAATTCTGTTTGGTCGGGTCATTCAGGCTATCTCTGACAAGGGGGATATTTTCTCGCCTCTTGCGATGTGGGCTGCGCTCGGTGGTTTTAACATCGTTGCCGCAGTCTTTGTGGCACGCGGAGCTGATCGTCTCGCGCATCGTCGCCGTCTGGGCGTGATGATCGATTCCTATGAGCGTCTGATCACGATGCCGCTTTCGTGGCACCAGAAGCGCGGCACATCCAACGCACTCCACACACTGATCCGTGCAACGGACTCGCTTTTTACGCTTTGGCTCGAATTCATGCGCCAGCATCTTACGACAATCGTCGCTTTGGCGACCCTTATCCCGGTTGCCATGAACATGGATATGCGCATGTCGCTGGTGCTTATTGTTCTTGGCATCATCTATGTGATGATCGGCCAACTTGTGATGCGTAAGACCAAGGACGGTCAGACGGCTGTCGAAAAGCACCACCACAAGCTGTTTGAACATGTCAGCGACACGATCAGCAATGTCTCAGTCGTGCAGAGCTACAATCGTATCGCTTCGGAAACACAGTCCCTGCGCGACTATGCCAAAAACCTTGAGAAGGCGCAGTTCCCTGTCCTTAACTGGTGGGCGCTCGCCAATGGCCTGAACCGCATGGCATCGACCTTCTCGATGGTGGTTGTTCTCGTGCTCGGTGCTTACTTCGTTACCAAAGGCCAGATGCGCGTTGGTGATGTGATTGCTTTTATCGGCTTTGCGCAGCTGATGATCGGTCGTCTTGATCAGATTAGTGCCTTCATCAATCAGACGGTTACGGCACGTGCCAAGCTTGAAGAATTCTTTCAAATGGAAGACGCCACAGCAGACCGCCAGGAACCGCAAGGCGTTTCAGACCTTACTGACGTTAAGGGCGATATCGTTTTTGACAATGTGACTTTCGAATTCCCGAATTCCGGCCAAGGAGTCTACGACGTGTCCTTCGAAATCAAGCCGGGACAAACGGTCGCTATCGTTGGTCCAACTGGTGCGGGCAAGACCACGCTCATCAATCTGTTGCAGCGCGTCTTCGATCCCGCAGCTGGTCGCATAACAATCGATGGCACTGATACGCGTACCGTCAGCCGTCGCTCGTTGCGCGATGCCATTGCAACCGTCTTTCAGGATGCTGGTCTGTTCAATCGTTCGGTTGTGGAGAATATTCGTGTGGGGCGTGAAAGTGCCACGCACGAGGAAGTGCACGCCGCAGCACGTGCAGCGGCAGCCCATGACTTTATTCTGGCCAAGAGCGATGGCTATGATACGGTTGTGGGGGAACGCGGCTCCCAGCTTTCAGGCGGCGAACGCCAGCGCCTCGCAATCGCACGAGCAATTCTGAAAGATTCACCTATCCTCGTTCTCGATGAAGCGACAAGTGCTCTTGATGTCGAAACTGAAGAGAAGGTGAAGCAGGCCGTTGACGACCTCAGCCACGACCGCACGACCTTCATCATCGCGCATCGTCTTTCGACGGTTCGTTCAGCCGATCTGGTCCTTTTCATGGATAAGGGTCATTTGGTCGAGAGCGGCAGCTTCGATGAACTGGCCGCACGTGGTGGTCGCTTTACCGACCTTTTGCGTGCAGGCGGTCTCAAGCTGGAAGACAAGGCAACCAAAATTGTCGAGGGCAGCAATGTGATGCCCTTCCCGGCCAAGGGTGCCATTGGTTAAACCACAGAACTTTAAAATGAAAAAACCGCGATGATCTCATCGCGGTTTTTTTTCATTGCAAGCTCGAAGCTTAAAGCGGAATCTCAAATCTGAGCCCATCGTATCCGGGCTCGACATTATCCGGGGTCTCACGCAGGACAGTCTCATAATCGAGCGGGACATGCATATGCGTGAGAATGGCACGCCTCGGCGTCAGCTTCTCGATCCATTCGAGCGCTTCGCCAAGCGAAAAATGGCTTGGATGCGGACGATATTGCAGTGCGTCGATGATGAGTACTTCAGCCTCACCCAAATGTTTGAGGCTTTGTTCAGGAAATGCACTAACGTCCGTGCAGTATACAACGGTTCCAATGCGAAAGCCGAGCGATTCAATATCGCCGTGTACTTGGCTAAACGGCTCGAAACGGATCGGGCCGCCCGCTCCTGTTATGACGAACGGCGTCTCGGGAGCTATATCGTGAATACTGAGGATCGGTGGATAATTAGATCCGACAGGTGTTTCAAAACAATAGCCGAATGCCTCGAAAAGCCGGTTACGCGTCAGCCGATTGGCATAGACATCCATAAGGCGACGGTTTTCAACGACATATGTGCGAAGATCATCGATGCCGTGAATATGGTCTGCATGCGGATGGGTATAGACGGCCGCATCAAGGCTGTGTGCGCCTGCATCGATCATCTGCGCACGGAAATCCGGCCCAGTATCGATCACGACCGTCGTGCCTTTACCAGCATCATCAAATCGTTCAACCAGAAGCGATGCGCGACGGCGACGGTTTTTCGGGTTCTTCGGATCGCAACTGCCCCAATCACCATTGATGCGCGGCACGCCGGGAGACGACCCGCAGCCAAGAACCGTGAAACGCAGACAATTTCGGGGAGAAGCCACGCTCAAACTTCCTCTGAAGAAGGGCGAGGCATTTTGGAAAACAGCCTGAACACGTTGTCGCTCGTGATACGCGCGACTTCATCATTGCTCACGCCAATCGTCTCGGCAAGCATGGCAGCGGTATGCTGCACGAAAGACGGCTCATTACGCTTACCGCGATGTGGTAACGGAGCAAGAAATGGCGCATCAGTCTCAACCAACAGGCGGTCACGCGGAACGATGGTCGCTATTTCGCGGATTTCCGGCGAGTTCTTGAAAGTCAGAATGCCGGAAAAAGAAATATACCCGCCCAGCTCAATGCCTTTTTCAGCCAATGCTCGCCCGGAGGAAAAGCAATGGAGAATGAAAGGGAAAGCGCCCTTCGCGGTTTCCTGTTCCAGAATTTTCGCCATATCGTCATCTGCGCTACGCGCATGAATGACAAGCGGTAGTTGCGTCCGACGCGCGGCTTCAATGTGAACCAGAAAACCCCGGCGCTGTGCTTCCGGAGGGGCATAGTCGTAGTGATAATCGAGACCCGCCTCGCCTATGGCAACAACCTTCGGATGCTCCGAGAGACGCACGAGATCGTCAGCCGTAATGTCCAGTTCTTCATGCGCGTTATTGGGATGAGTACCAACAGAGCAATAGACGGAGTCATAGGCGTCCGCGATGGCGCGGATCGTATCGAATTTGCGCACCCGCGTGGAGATCGTCACCATACGCTTTATCCCGGCGTCAAGCGCGCGCTGCACAACAGCATCGCGCTCGGGCTCGAAATCGGCAAAGTCAAGGTGACAATGGCTATCGACAAGCATCATTGAACTCAGTTCTGCTCTTCCGTTTCCACATAGCGTGGGAAAACCGGCTGTGGAGCTGGCAGATTGGTGCCGCCGACGAGCTGGCTTGCCGTTACGTCAGTGAACTGGCGCTTCCCGGCAGGGATAGCCAGAATATCGAGCAACTTTTCTGCCGATTGCGGGATAAAAGGCTGCACCATGATGCCAACACGGCGAATGACTTCAGCCGTCACGTAGAGCACAGTGCCCATGCGCGCCGGATCGGTCTTGCGCAACGCCCAAGGTTCCTGCCCTGCGAAATAGCGATTGGCTTCCGCGACAACGCCGAAGATCGCGGCGAGCGCGAGATGAAGCGCCTGGTCGTCCATAGCCTTACGCGCCATTTCGAGCGCCGCGTCGGCCTGATCAAGAATGGCTTTATCTGCGTCGGCGAATTCACCCGGAACCGGAACCTTGCCCTCACAGTTTTTGGCGATCATCGACAGGGAACGTTGCGCCAGATTACCGAGATCGTTTGCCAGGTCAGCGTTCGTACGGTTGACGATAGCGTCATGGCTATAGCTGCCGTCCTGACCGAATGGCACTTCACGCATTAGGAAGTAACGAAGCTGATCCAGTCCGTAACGCTCAACCAGACCGAACGGATCAATCACGTTGCCGAGGGACTTCGACATTTTCTCGCCGCGATTGAACAGGAAGCCATGTGCGAAAACCCGCTTCGGTAACGGTATACCAGCCGACATCAGGAATGCGGGCCAATAAACAGCGTGAAAGCGGGAAATATCCTTGCCGATGATATGTGCATCGGCAGGCCAATAGCGCCATTTCATGTCCGAAGTGTCGGGATAGCCGAGAGCCGTAATATAGTTGGTTAGAGCGTCGACCCAGACATACATGACATGCTTTTCATCGCCAGGCACCGGAATGCCCCAGTCGAAGGTCGTGCGCGAAATCGACAGATCCTTCAGACCAGACTTGACGAAGCTTACAATCTCGTTGCGGCGCTCCGCAGGCATGACAAAGCCCGGATTCTTCTCGTAAAGATCGAGCAGTTTGTCCTGATAAGCTGAGAGACGAAAGAAATAACTTTCCTCCTCAACCCATTCGACGGGCGTCCCCTGCGGGCCGTAGCGAACGTTGTCCTCGCGAACTTCCGTTTCCTCTTCGCCGTAATAGGCTTCGTCACGCACGGAGTACCAACCGGCATATCCACTCTTGTAGATATCACCATTATCAGCCATCGCTTTCCAGATAGCCTGACTAGCCTTGTAATGACGCTCTTCCGATGTTCGAATGTAGTCGTCATGCGAGCTGTTCAGCACATCGGCCATCTGCCTGAACGCAGTGGTATTGCGGTCTGCAAGCTCACGCGGCGTGATGCCTTCTTTGCGCGCGCTCTGCAACATCTTGATACCATGTTCGTCCGTGCCGGTCAGAAAGAAAACATCCCTGCCGTTCAGGCGCTGAAAACGCGCCATTGCATCGGTCGCGATTAATTCATACGCATGACCGATGTGCGGCTTTCCGTTCGGATAAGCAATCGCGGTTGTGATGTAATATTTTTCGCGGCTCATTATGGACCCGGTCTTTCGAAGTTTGAAAGTGCGCCTGGGTGATTTGCAGACACACCAAGAGACAAATTATCAGCGGTGACATAACGCAAGTCAGCGGTCATGTCACGCAAGCGAGGGTACACCGGAATAAAAAGCGCGATGCGTTTTCTGCAAGAGAATTACAACAGCTTGCCGACGGTCGAGATTATAGGTTTCGGCATCGACGGCTTCGCGCACGAGATCGGTCCAGAATCGCGACCAGCGGTCCGCATCACGCAGTTTTCCTGCCTCCGCAAGACGACGAGCTTCGGCTGCAACGCGGCCCAGCAGATGGTCTCGGAACAGCTCATACTGAACCTCCGCCTCGCGACCATTCAATATCCCACCAAGCGCCTGTGCTTTCGGCAAATCGAAATTTTGTCCTTCAAGAAGGGAATCGACTGTGTCGGCGATTTCGATGCCGCCATTAGCGACCAGCAAAAGTGCCTTACGCACGCTGCCTTCCGATCGCTGAAACAGCGTTTTCGTTATGGCATCAGCATCCATTCCAATACAAGGGCCGACATGCGCCAAGGCATCGGTCAATGCACTTTCGTCGAGCGGTTTGAAGCTGATGCTCTGGCAGCGTGAGCGGATTGTCGGGAGCAAGCGACCTGCGGAATGTGAAATCAGGATAAAGAGCGCTCGTGCAGGAGGCTCCTCCAGAGTTTTCAGGAGTGCATTGGCAGCGTTGCGGTTCATATCGTCGGCAGGGTCGACAATTACGATACGCCAAGCGTGGTCTGATGCCGTTCTGGTCAAAAAATGCGTGACGCGGCGGATTTCCTCTACCGGAATACCCGTTTTGAACTTCCCGGTTTTCTGATCAAATGGACGATTGATATGCAAAACAGCGGGATGCATGCCGCCAGCTATCTGCCGCCATAACGGCTTGGCAAAATCCGGTGCAGTAATATGTTCCGGTGCATCGTCATTATTTCCATGCGCCAGCATATGACCTGCTAAGTGAAACGCGAGCGTTGCCTTACCGATTCCCTGTACACCTTCAAAAAGCAGCGCATGATGCATACGGCCTTCGCGATAAGTCTGCGCCAGAAAGTCAGAGATCTCCTGGTGGCCGGCAACATAGTCGCTCGCAGATGGTGCAGGCACACCTTCTATAGAATCATAAGCTTTAGGGACATCGAGTTCCTCAATCACAACAGCCCCCTTTCTCTCAGAACATTATCGACTTCTTTTGCGATATCGTCCGCAATCGCGTCTTGCGGGCGGTCAGCGTCGATTATCTTGCAGCGATCGGGTTCCGCTTCAGCAATTGCGAGAAAAGCCTGTCGTCGCGCCTCATGTACCGCAATATCTTCCTTCTCAAACCGATCCGCATTTTCACTGCCACGCCTTTTGCCGGCACGAAACAACCCCTTCTCTGCGGAAATATCAAGAATGATTGTAATGTCCGGCATAGTACCGTCGATGGCAATGCGCTCCACCGCCGCCATATAGGTGTTGTCTAGATTTCCAGTAACGCCCTGATATGCACGACTTGAGTCGATGAAACGGTCACAAAGAACCACCCGTCCTTCATTCAGAGCCGGGCGGATAAGCTGGTCCACATGGTCTGCTCTTGCAGCAGCAAACAGCAGTGCCTCCATTGCTGGACCATAGTTCTCCGCATTGCCGCTCAATATGACGTGGCGAATTGCTTCCGCACCAGGAGAGCCGCCCGGTTCTCGCGTGATGACTGGATCAAAGCCGCTTACCCGCAGGCGCTTGGCCAACAACGCAATCTGCGTTGATTTTCCCGCTCCTTCGCCGCCTTCGAATGTGATGAACAATCCCGACAAACCAACTTCCAAACATTTGAATCGAGGTCCGATTGGACTTCTGTGAAAGTTATTATCGGCCTTTGGCTAACAGGTCGAGCGTGGAATACACACACCGCAGACTAAAGATATCTCCGCAGCCAACCGGTGGACAGCTCCATCGCCGCACCTAAAGCGCGCTGCGAAAGGCTTCCTTCCTCGACAGGTTGCGCAGTAAAAACCGGAACATCGCGAAGAATGCTACCGTTCAGCTCCAACTGAAGAACACCAACCTGCTGATTGTCGGCGACCGGCGCATCAAGCGGCCCCTTATAAACAATACGAGCTTTCAGCCTGTCGCGACCGTCCTTCGGAAGCAGAAGCTCAACACGATCTTTGACCTTCAACGGTACGTGCTTGAGCGCACCACCGAAAACTTGCGCTTCGCCAACAATTTCATCCGCAGGATAAAGCCGAACATCGTCAAATGCCGTCATTCCCCATTGCAGGAGCCGCTTTGCTTCTTCTTCACGCTCCTTGATGCTGGCAAGCCCGCTCATGGCCAGATAAAGCCTGCGCCCGTTCTGTTCGGCAGACCCCACCAGCGCAAACCCCGATGCTTCAGTGAAGCCCGTTCCTAAACCGTCAGCCCCAACATCAAGCCGCAACAGGGGATTGCGATTGCGCTGCATGATATTGTTCCAAGTAAAGGCAGGTTGAGCATAGTATTTGTAGTATTCGGGATGGTGTGTCCGAATATGTTGCGCCAATCTGACAAGATCCTGAAGCGTAACCGCTTGCCCTTCAGCAGGTAAACCTGTCGAATTAACGAACTTGGAGCCGGTCAAACCAAGTTCCTGCGCACGATCATTCATACGCTTGGCAAATGCCTGTTCGCTGCCTGCCAACCCCTCCGCCAGCACGATGGCTCCATCATTGGCCGACTGAACAATCATTCCCTGCAGCAGATCGGCGACCGTGGGGGCCGACTTGATGCGCGCGAACATCGTCGATGTTCCGGACGGGGCGCCGCCGGTTCTCCAAGCATTTTCACTGACCGGATAGGCCGTTTCGAGTGTTGTGGCACCTTTATCAAGGGATTCGAAAATCACTTCTGCCGTCATCAGCTTGGCCAGAGAAGCTGGCGGAATCGGGATATTGGCATTCTTGGAGAGAAGTACAGTTCCGCTTCGAGCATCGACGAGCAAAACCTGCGGCGCTTTTGTAGCGAATGCTGTCTCGATAGGTGCCGCCATGCTGACGATCGGCGCCGCAACAGCCAGCGGAATGCCAACGACAGCGGCGCGAGTAAACACCAGTATTTTTGAAATCAGCTCCATGCAAATCCCGTTACGTGAGCAACGTGACAGAGCCTACGCAACGAATCTGACCAAAATCAATACGCCTGCGCTTATCACCGTATCGTGACAGATCAGTCGAGACGAACCACAAACGCATTCTCTGCGCCTGCTTTCCAAGCCGCGCGCAAGAGGGCATCGTTTCTGCCCTCCTCTGCCACGGCTGTCAGCTCGTAGGATTCACCGGCTTCGGTAGGAATCTTGGCAAGCGTAAATCTGGCCGAACGCGGCAACGAAGCCTGAAGCCGCCTGGCCTCTTCGAGCGTCTTGAAAGTGCCAAGCTCGACATACTCGCCATGCTCTTCGGCTTTGCGGCGCTTCCACGCGCTTGAGATCGCATCCTTAGTCAGGATACTTCCGTAGGCCCTTTCATCAGCATAAGCTGTTGCCGCAACCCGGTCAGAAGCGTAGCCCGCAAGAGCGCTCACACCGGCAGCATTCGCCACTCCGAAGCTAGCTGCAGGACGATGTGACGGCACAGGAATATTTGCCGGGAGCAATGGGGCAGTTCCACCCGACGGATCGCTATAAGCAGGATCAACAGCGAAAGGTGAATTTTCTGGTATAGATTTAGAAGCCGGAGCAGCGTCCATAACCGGCATAGGAACGCGTGACTTCGGCGAGGTCGGCGTCGGCCCGTTCATCGCCATCATGACGCCCGTTGCAGGTTGGCCGATTGCATCACCACCTGCCGGACGGTATGACGCCATCAGGAATGCCTCGTCATTGCCCTCCAGCGGCGCCCTTCCAACATACTCAACCTTCACATTCGCCGTGCCGTGGTTCTGGTAATCAAGCATTTCGGCGGCTTTCTGCGACAGATCAATCACACGGTCATACTCGTAGGGACCACGATCATTTACACGCACGATAACCGAACTACCGTTGGCAAGGTTTGTTACGCGGGCATAACTGGGCAACGGCATAGTTGGATGTGCTGCCGTCAGATGAGTCATGTCATAGACTTCGCCGTTCGCCGTTAATCGACCGTGAAAAGCTTCGCCATACCAGGAAGCGTGACCAATTTTGACGTAGTTCTTGTCTTCTTTGGGATAGTACCAACGCCCCTTGACCTTGTAAGGTTTCCCGGTCTGGTCTCGTCCGCCACCACGCGGCAGGGGCTTACCCTTCGTAAAAGCCACCCGCGGGCTAGCTTTTACGCCATATTTGGATTCGGCGAAGTATTCCTTTGAGCGCTTTGTCTTCGAGTTTGGCTGCGGGGCCGATGCGCAGCCGGCTAAGGCGACAGCAATAGCCATGAACGACCACATGGCGGCAGAACCGCGCTTGTCGCGCAGATTCACTGCCTTGCCGCTGACCGATTGCTTCTGCCCTCGCTTCGAATTCATACGCCACACATCCGTTACTTTACAACACAACCGGAACGCTGGTTGCGCTTTTTGAATCTAGTGATGTCACCGATTCATTGACGGATCATTAAAGCTTTTGCAATTGCGCATGTTTTGAGTCGCGCCACACAACATCCGTTCAACTCCAACGAACCGTACCATCCTATTATTGTGGAACAATCGTTTGTTCAGAGCGTTGAATTTTCAGCAGAAAGGAGAATACGAATGTTGAGAGCAATGATGCTTTGGCTGATGGGAGTTCCACTCGTTGTCGTGCTGCTTATATGGTATTTTTTCTTTTAGATGTGGAACGTTAGACCTGTACAAGGGTTATACATATGGCTCTAATGACCTCCGAGCCGATCACCTAACGTCGTGGATTAGGCCCGCTTCAACAAGGCGGGCCATTTTTTCATGTTCAGTGTCACCGCCTTTGCGCTGGATCAGGCATATAGACATTTATAGCCTTGCGTAGCAGGCGAAAATGGGCGGGTGTCCATGTTGACAACTCACCGTCGGTATTCACGGCGCGGGGCTTCTTCGTGCGTACAATCACTTCGGTCGTTGGAAAAGCCCGCACATCATCCCATTTTGAATGCGTTCCTCGGCGAAGACTTGGCAAAAGGCGCAAAAGTTTCCACCAGTGATCGACTTCGAGACTGTAGAAGTCCAGTTTGCCGTCATCCACAGTTGCATCCTTCTCGACAGCCATACCGCCGCCATAAAACTTGCCATTTCCGACAGACACCTGCAACGTACGGATTTTCTCCGTCATGCCGTCATGTTCCAGATAAGCGGTGAAAAGCTCCGAACGCATAAGGATACGCGCCGCGACGATTGCATAACCGAACTTTCCCCACTTCTTCTTTGCGGCAGAGCTCAATTGCTGCGCCAGTTCAGCGCTGAAACCAATGCTTGCGACATTAAAGTAAAGATGACCGTTCACCTCGCCCAGATCGATGGGCTGTACCTCGTAGGAAAGAAGGCGACGCGCCGCTTCAAGCGGATCAGCAGGAATGCCAATTGTGCGGGCGAAATCGTTTGCGGTTCCAAGAGGAAGAATTGCCAGCGGTAATCCCGTTTCCATTAATCCTTTGGCCGCAGCATTCAGTGAGCCGTCACCCCCACCCACAATTACGAGATCACAATCTCTTTCACGAAAGATTACATCTGAAATCGTCTCGCCATCCAGCGGATTTTTTTCGATAAGCTGGAGGCCACTGCGTTCCAACGCAGAACGAATCTCGGTGCCGTATCCTCTGCCATTGCGGGCGTTTGGATTTACTATAAGCAGCGCCCGGCGCTTTGCGGTCTTGCCCATGGATTTCCTGTCATCTGCAACAGCCTGCAAATCTGGCTGCATGGTTGGAAGCGTCATCTGCAGATGGTCTCTCAATTCTGGATATCAATGGAACAGTTCATGAAAAATTTGTCACGTTACTGTAGTGTTTCGTGAGGCGATGAGTGACAGGCTCGGCCTTTCGATAAAACAGTTTGACGAGGCCAGAAAGAGAACGTAGCCTGTAAAACAAGCTGTAAAACTTTATTGATGGCCGACATAAATTTTCGTCATAAGGCACTGAAATACATTACAGTTTGCGGGTATGATGTAATGGTAGCCTGTCAGCTTCCCAAGCTGAACGCGCGGGTTCGATTCCCGCTACCCGCTCCAGCATAATCGTTCACACATGCATCAGGGACTAGCGAACGTTTTCTCCGGTTTTTGGATCGACCTTTACCTCGACTTTGGCGCCAGATTTCGTGACATATTCAATCTCGTAGTAGCCACGATCATTCCAGTCGACCTCATCGACGAAAGCAGCATCCGCGTTCTGCTCAATTTTAGCGATTATTTCCGAGAGTTTCGTGCCTTCCGTTGGCGGAGCCGCATAGACCGCCGCAACGGACAAACCAAGAAAAAGAGTCGTAACAACAATACGCATGGTTGCCTCCTTGGATTATCCTAAGAGGGTAGGAACGCAGTCGTATTATTCAAGGTAACGAGTATCACTTTACAACGGAGGTTATAGAACCGGTAAAGGTTTTATCGGTCATTGCAGAGAGTTTGGGCTCCGCTCCCGACAGGACAATAACGATTGCGAGCATCAAGACCAAAGGCGCGGCAAGAATACCGCTCCTTACGGCAGGCTCCAAAATGTGTCGTGTTTTCTTGCTTCGCGTAGATTGCTGACTTCTCATACAATCCAAAGTAGCCAAACAGAATTACTCACATGTTAAAGAATGTAGTTAATTCCCTATCAGTGCCTGATTAGGTCTTAATTGCCTTTGCTACCGCGATATATATTGACGCCAAGTTCACGAATTTTCTTGCGCAACGTGTTCCGGTTTAATCCCAGAAGGTCTGCCGCTTTGATCTGATTTCCCCGTGTTGCAGTAAGGCATGCGAGGATCAATGGATATTCCAACTCGGATAAAACCCGATGGTATAGACCCGGAGGCGGTAGATCGGCACCGAATGACGCAAAGTAGCGCTGCATATTTTGCTCGACAGCTTGGGATATGGAAATATTATCGAGATCACCGCCACCGGTGGGGACGACATCAGGCTTGGTCAGTTCGGACTTCAGTTCCGTTTCGATGATCTCCGGCGATATTTCCTCTTGCGGATAAAGCGCCGCAAGCCTTCGCACGAGATTTTCCAACTCACGCACATTGCCTGGCCATGGATACCGGCGCATCATTTCCAGGCCAGCAGCACTGATACGCTTCTCGGGGAGGCCCTCTTCGGCTGCGCGCTTGAAAAAATGCCGCACAAGATCGGCTACGTCTTCGCTGCGTTCGCGAAGTGGCGGCAAACGTAGCGGAACGACATTCAACCGGTAGTAAAGATCCTCGCGAAACAAGCCTTGTGCTATTAGTTGCCGCAAATCCTTGTTGGTTGCGGCGACAATACGCACATCCGTTTTGATCGGCGTGCGTCCCCCGACAGTCATATATTCGCCCTGCTGGAGCACACGTAAAAGGCGGGTTTGCGCTTCCATCGGCATATCGCCGATCTCATCGAGAAAGAGTGTTCCACCGTTAGCCTGCTCAAAGCGACCGCTCGAGCGGTTTTGAGCACCGGTAAAAGCGCCCTTCTCGTGTCCAAATAACTCAGACTCAATCAGGTCGCGTGGAATTGCCGCCATGTTGATCGCAACAAACGGTCCTTTTCGGCGGCGCCCATACTCATGCAGAGCGCGCGCAACCAGCTCCTTGCCTGTACCCGATTCCCCCGTGACCATGATGGTCAAATCCGTCTGCATCATACGCGCCAGCACACGGTAGATTTCCTGCATCGCAGGCGAGCGACCGACCAGCGGCATGTTATCTGTCTGCTCATCCGATAGGGCGGCAACGGGCTTGCGTTTTGGCTCAGACAGAGCACGACCGGCAATATTGATGAGTTCCGTCAAGTCGAAAGGCTTCGGCAGATATTCGTAAGCTCCCGCCTCGGATGCCTTAATTGCCGTCATGAATGTGTTCTGCGCGCTCATCACCACAACCGGCAGATCTGGGCGCATCTTCTTGACACGCGGCAGGAGATCGAAGGCATTCTCGTCTGGCATATTGACGTCGGTAATGACCAGATCACCGTCGCCTGCCGCCACCCAGCGCCAAAGCGAAGCGGCATTGGAGGTCACGCGCACGTCATAGCCCGCCCGCGACAACGCCTGGTTCAGCACTGTCCGAATAGCTGCATCATCATCCGCCACCAATATGGTTCCTGTCGGACGCCCTGCGATCATGCGTTATCTCCAATATTTCCAGCCGCCATTTCCGTATTTTTCCACGCGGGCATTAGAACACGGAAAGTCGTGCGCGTGGGATGACTGTCGCATTCGATAATGCCGCCGTGATCGCCAATAATCTTCGCAACCAGTGCCAAACCCAGCCCCGAACCATTGGTCTTCGTGGTCACGAACGGATCGAACAGATGTGGCAGCATATCCGGCGGCACACCCGGTCCGTTATCATGCACGCAGAATTCGAGAGGCAGGGCAACCCTATCCCGCGCGCCGGGCACCTGTAGACGGATACCTGGACGATAAGCCGTAGACAAAACGATCTCCCCGCCTTCACGATCGCCTATCGCTTCCGCAGCATTCTTCAGCAGATTGAGAAAAACCTGCACGAGTTGGTCACGATTGGCGAAAACTGGTGGGAGAGAAGGGTCGTAATCTTCCACAAAGCGGATTTTTCGTGCGAACCCGTTCTGCGCAATCGCTTTCACGTGATCCAGAACCGCATGAATATTGACCGCAGAACGTTCAATGGGGCGCTCGTCCGAGAAAACCTCCATGCGGTCAACCAACGAAACAATCCGATCCGTTTCATCCGTAATGAGGCGCGCAAGCGCCCGATCTTCGTCGCTGACAACCTGCTCCAGCAATTGCGCCGCACCGCGGATACCAGAGAGAGGATTCTTGATTTCATGGGCCAGCATCGAGGCAAGCCCGGTCACGGATCGCGCAGCACCGCGATGTGTCATCTGGCGATCTATCTTTTCTGCCATCGTCTTTTCCTTGAAGAGGATGACCACTGCTCCCGGCAGTTCCGCTACTGGCGCTACGTAGATATCGACGATACGCTCAGCCCCAAGACGTGGCGACGAGACATCAACGCGATATTCGTTGACCGGCATCTGACTTGTGCGAACCTGATCGACCAGCGCTAACAGTGGGCTGCCAAAGGGCAAAAAAGATTCCAGCCGATTACGCGCGAGAATGGACGAGCCGGAACGAAAGAACTGTTCCGCATCCAGATTGGCATAGGCAATATAATTCTCGGCGCTGACCATGATAACCGGCTGGCTGATGGCATCAAGCACGATCGATGGAATGCCGTTCGTTTCTGTTCTATCGCGCATCAGGCAACCTCTTTGAGCGCGGTTCCAGGAACTTCACGCATGAATATACGGCGCAGAATCTCAATCACGGCATGCCGGTCAGTCAGCGTCATCACTTCCGCTTTCTCGGCGGATGTACATGCGGAACCAGCATGACGATCAAGATACCAGCCAAGGTGCTTACGGGAATGACGGATGCCCGTCATGCTTCCATAGTGCTCGAGCATATCTTCGTAATGCTTTATAATATAATCTAGAATCTCAGTTCGCGCTCGTGGAGCAAAATCACTTCCAGCGATTGCTCCAGCGAGCCATGGTTGCCCATAACAGGCACGTCCGACCATCACGGCGTCCGCTCCAGAACAACGCAAAATTTCCTCTGCATCATGTCGGCTCGCCACGTCTCCGTTGGCAACCAGAGGAATCTTGATCGCGTCACGGACAGCATGAATTGCATCCCAATCCGCTTTGCCTTCATAGAACTGACACCGCGTACGTCCATGGACAGTCACCATGGCTATACCGGCATCTTCGGCGCGACTTGCCAATTCGGACGCATTGATGCTCTTCTCGTCCCATCCGAGCCGCATCTTGAGAGTTACAGGAACGCTAACCGCTTTAACTGTGGCTTCAACAAGGGTCATTGCGTGATCAAGATCGCGCATCAGCGCCGAGCCAGAATATCCACCAGTTACTTTTTTGGCCGGACAGCCCATGTTGATATCGATGATATCAGCGCCTTCGCCTTCGGCGATCCTGGCTGCCTCGCCCATCCAATGTGCTTCGCGGCCAGCGAGCTGCACGACATGCGTTCCAAGCCCATTACCTGACAGGCGCAGAAGACTCTCCTTGTGGCGGTTACAGAGTTCGGCACTGGCAATCATTTCAGATACGACCATGCCCGCGCCAGCTTCTGCTGCTCGCCTGCGGAATGGTAGGTCCGAAACGCCTGACATAGGCGCAAGGAAAACGCGATTAGCAAGCGCTACACCGCGGATGTTCAAAGGTTGATCGAGAAAACTCACCAATAAATGCCTATTTGATGTGCAACGTGCAGTTAGCACATACATTAATCACCCTCACATTTCAACGCAAGGAAAAGCGCGCGCAAAATCACGATAAATCAATTGTCGTCTGGCATTTATCTGCGCAAGGCTTTATTCGGCATGGAAATGCAAGCTTTGGCAGAGGTCACAACCATTTCAAAGATAGCAGCAGTCATTGTGGCGGCTGGCCGCGGGGAGCGAGCCGGACAGAGCATCGAAGGGCCGAAACAATACCGGCGCATCGGTGGCGAAGCCGTACTTGCCCGCACTTTGCACGCTTTTATCGATTGCCCGCTGATTGAAAGTATCGTTGTCGTCATTCACCCTGATGATCATACGCTTTGCCAACGTGCCTTCCCGGAGAGCTGTGGCAACATTCTGGTTGTGAATGGTGGTGCCACCCGGCAGGAATCAACACGCCTTGGTCTCCTTGCGTTGCGAGATTATGCGCCGCACTATGTCATGATCCATGACGGCGTGAGACCCTTCGTCAGCCAGGATTTGCTAAAACGTATCGTAGAAAATCTCACACCGGATGAAGGCGTTTTGCCTGCTTTGGCAGTTTCAGATACGCTCAAACAGTCAGCTACGGATGGAACGGTTAGAACCACGGTGCCTCGCGCGGGCCTTTTTGCGGCACAGACGCCACAAGCATTTCCCTATGCACCGATCCTTGATGCGCATGAAAAGGCGTTCGCGATCAATCGTTCTGATTTTACAGATGATGCTGCCATTGCTGAATGGCAAAGCATCGCTGTGCGTATCATCGAAGGGTCGTCAGACAATACAAAGCTTACTTGGGCAAAGGATATCGAAATGGCTGACAAGCGCCTGCGGCAAAACCACATCTCTTTTCCCGACATTCGTACTGGCAATGGCTACGACGTTCATTCTTTTGAACCTGGCGATCATGTGACGCTATGCGGTGTGAAAATTCCCCATGAAGCAAAACTCAATGGCCATTCAGACGCCGATGTCGGACTTCATGCGCTGACCGATGCCTTGCTAGCGACACGCGGAGCGGGTGATATCGGCACGCATTTCCCTCCTTCCGACCCACAGTGGAAAGGAGCTGCTTCCCGTATATTCGTCGAGCACGCTGCTCGTATCGTGCGTGAAGCAGGTGGTCGTATTGCTAACGTCGACGTGACTTTTATCAGCGAGGCACCGAAGATCGGCCCACACCGCGCAGCAATGACAGAAGCGCTTTGCGACATGCTCGGAATTGGAGCAGACCGCGTCTCCGTCAAAGCGACGACCAATGAAAAACTCGGTTTCGTTGGGCGCCGTGAAGGGATCGCTGCCATCGCAACAGCAACCGTCATCTACCCTGGCGAGGTTCCCGAATGAGCTCACCGATGGCAGAAGAAAAGGCTGTGGCCGTGCTGGAGGCCTGCCGCAAGGCCGGTGTAATGGTAGCGACCGCCGAATCCTGCACAGGTGGACTTATAGTTGGAGCCCTGACCGACATTGCCGGGTCGTCAGATGTCGTGGATCGTGGCTTTGTGACCTATTCCAATGAAGCGAAAGTCGAAATGATCGGCGTTCCCATGGAATTGATCAATCGCGTCGGCGCGGTTTCAAGGGAAGTGGCACTTTCCATGGCGGGAGGAGCACTTGCCCGCTCACGCGCCGGTGTGACGGTGGCTGTTACGGGCATTGCCGGACCAAATGGCGGTTCCGATGAAAAGCCTGTCGGTCTCGTTCACATCGCATCGGCGCGAAAAGGTCACCCGACACTTCATCTTGAATGCCGTTTCGGACCCAAAACCAGAGCCGAAATCCGCCATGCGACCGTTCTTGCCGCACTAGATCTCATCCTCGAGAGCCTTCGATAAATTTAAAGCGTATACTTTTGTCAACCGTGCCCTATCCTTGGCTTTGATAAGGAAATGGAGAACATCGTGATGCGCTTCGATGGCAAGGTGGTAATCGTTACGGGTGGGGCAAGTGGCATCGGCGAAGCAACCGTTCGGGCTTTTGTTCACGAAGGAGCAAATGTCGTTATCGCGGATTATTCGGAGCACGGCCAGCGACTGGCGAGCGAGCTTGCAGTCGGCACGGAGCGAGCAATATTCGTCAAAACCGATGTGAGCGATACGAAAGCTGTGCAGGCACTGATTGCCAAAACCGTTGAGACCTATGGCCGCCTCGACATCATGTTCGCCAATGCAGGTATAGCCGCAGACGGACCAATAGACGAACTTGATGAAGCTGCATGGCAAAAAACCATCGATATCAACCTAACCGGCGTCTATTATTGCGATAAGTACGCGATTGATCAAATGCGCTCGCAAGGCGGAGGCGTGATCGTGAATTGCGGCTCTATTCACAGTCATGTCGGGAAATCCGGCGTCACCGCTTATGCGGCAGCAAAAGGCGGCGTAAAACTGCTGACGCAGACACTTGCGATTGAATACGGCGCCCAAAACATCCGGGTGAACGCGGTTTGCCCAGGCTATATCGATACACCGCTTCTCAAGGATATTCCCAACGATAAAAAGCAAGCACTCGTGGCTTTACATCCCATAGGCCGCCTTGGCCGCGCCGAAGAAGTAGCGAGCGTTGTGCTTTTTCTGGCAAGTGACGAAGCTTCCTTCGTCACAGGAACATCCATACTGGTCGATGGTGGCTATACTGCGCAGTAATGAATAGAGTTTCGGGAAACTCGGGCTTGTTCAGACCAGACCGTAGATCTGATCGGCTCTTTTTTCAAAAGCTTCGGAAAATTTTTTGAAAGCTATATCGAACATCGTTCCCATGAGAAGGCCGAGCGTGCGGCTCTTGAACTCATAATCGATGAAAAACTCGACATCACACTCGCCTCCGTCGCCCACCGGTTTGAAGGTCCAACGATTGTCGAGATAGCGAAACGGCCCGTCGAGATACTTCACATCAATGACATTTTCTTCGGGCTTCAGCAGCACCTGACTGGTGAAAGTCTCACGGATCAATTTATATCCTACCGTCATGTCGGCAATGAGAAGGGCCTTACCGTCACGCTCCTTGCGAGAGCGAACAGACAAAGCCTCGCACATCGGCAGGAACTGTGGGTACTTCTCGACATCTGCGACAAGGCCGAACATTTGCTCGGCCCGGTGATGTACCCGTCTAACGGTTGTAAACTGCGGCATTTCCTCTCTCAGACCCGTGCAGCGATTTGCGCCTCTCGCGCTGCCCTCAGCTTGGCGAAATCATCACCAGCGTGATGCGACGAGCGCGTTAACGGGCTGGATGCGACCAGAAGGAAGCCTTTTGTCCGCCCTATCGTTTCAAACGACTTGAATTCGTCAGGGGTTACAAAACGAATGACAGGATGATGCTTGCGGGTCGGCTGGAGATACTGACCGATGGTCATGAAATCCACGTCCGCCGAACGCAGATCGTCCATCAGTTGAAGGACCTCATTCCGCTCTTCGCCGAGGCCCACCATAATGCCGGATTTAGTGAAAATAGTCGGGTCCAACTCCTTGACGCGCTGCAGCAGGCGGATCGAATGGAAATAACGCGCGCCAGGACGAACTTTCAGATATTTGGAGGGCACGGTTTCCAGATTGTGATTGAACACATCTGGGCGAGCCTTGACCACGACTTCAAGAGCGCCTTCCTTACGCAAGAAATCCGGCGTCAGGATTTCAATCGTCGTGGCAGGAGCGGTCTCGCGGATCGAATGGATAACTTCCGCAAAATGCTGCGCGCCACCATCAGCAAGGTCGTCTCTATCCACCGATGTAATGACCACATGCGTCAAACCCATCTGCTTGACAGCCTTGGCAACATTCTCGGGTTCATTCGGATCAAGTGCAGTAGGAATACCAGTCGAGACATTGCAAAAGGCGCATGCGCGTGTGCAAATCTCGCCCATGATCATGAACGTTGCGTGCTTTTTTTCCCAGCACTCGCCAATATTAGGGCAGCCCGCTTCTTCGCAAACCGTAACCAGCTTGTTTGAGCGAACGATCTCACGCGTTTCATTATAGCCGCGCGAAACAGGAGCCTTGACGCGAATCCATTCAGGCTTTTTCAGGACAACGTTGTCTGGACGATGTGCCTTTTCGGGATGTCGCTCACGCTTGCCTTGGTTCACCAGATCGAGAACTGTAACCATGCTTTTCCCTGCCTATCCGATCCATTTCCTAGTACGAACCTGAAATGCTTTCCAAATTGGGTTCGGTCCTAATCCCTGCCCTCTACCCTGTCAACTTGAGCGATTTGCTACTCATCGCCGCGCTGCCAGTCCGAGAGCCCGGAAAACCAACGCCCATATCAGGCCAAACACCAAGCCAGCACTGCCAAGTGCCAATGTGAGCGCCCAGACACCGTACCAGCCGGTGATGGCCACTCCATTGATCGATATGGTGTTGCCACCGAGGACACTCAAGCTGCCGACTGCAAACCCCAGCGCCAACCCGCCTACGGTACACCATTTGATGATGGGCCAGGCGGCACGCCGCCAAGGCCCTCCGTTTTCGATCAGTGGAATGAGCGTTCTCCCCGTTATGCGTTTAGCACGCGCCCATACGCATCCAGAACGCTCTCCTTCATCATTTCCGAAAGTGTCGGATGCGGGAAGACCGAATGCATCAGTTCTTCCTCAGTCGTCTCGAGGTTCATGGCAATCACGAATCCCTGGATCAGCTCAGTCACTTCCGCGCCGACCATATGGGCGCCCAGCAATTGGCCTGTCTTTTTGTCGAAGACGGTCTTGACCATCCCCTGATCTTCACCCAATGCAATGGCCTTTCCATTCGCGGCAAACGAATAACGGCCGACGCGAATGTCGTAGCCATTTTCCTTAGCCTTCGCTTCAGTCAGCCCAACGGAAGCGACCTGCGGATTACAATAAGTGCAGCCAGGAATCATACCCTTCTCAAGCGGATGAACATTCGGAAGGCCTGCAATCTTCTCAATGCAGATAACGCCTTCATGCTCAGCCTTGTGCGCAAGCATCGGTGGACCGGCAACATCACCGATAGCATAGATGCCCGCGACGTTGGTCTTGCCATAGCCGTCAATGACAACGCATCCACGGTCGGTTTTAACACCAAGTTCTTCAAGACCAAGGTTTTCGATATTTCCCTGAACGCCAACCGCCGAAATCATACGATCAACAGTCAACGACTGTGTCTTGCCGTCCTTGGTCTCAATATGGGCGGTCACATTATTTGCGCCCTTTTCAACCTTGGTGACTTTGGCTTCGGTGATGATCTTCAGACCGCGTTTTTCAAGCTGTTTGCGAGCGATCGCGGAAATCTCCGCATCCTCTACCGGCATAATTTGCGGCATCAATTCTACAACGGTTACGTCGACGCCCATATCATTGTAGAAAGAAGCGAACTCAATACCGATCGCACCAGACCCCATAACCAGCATGGACTTTGGCAGTTCCTGCGGAACCATTGCTTCGAAATAGGTCCAGATCAGCTTGCTATCCGGCTCAATGCCCGGCAGAGCCCGCGGACGTGCACCTGTGGCAACAATAACGTGCTTCGCCTTGTAAGTCCCCTCGCCCAAAACACCTTTTGGAACAGGGTTCTGAGGTTGCATGGGCTGCTTTGACGACTTACCGACCGAAATTTCTACGGGGTTGTTGCCCGAAGCAGCTTTGACAAGCTTTGCCTCACCCCAGATAACATCGATCTTGTTCTTCTTCATCAGAAAGCCGACGCCGCCGTTAAGACGGGCGGACACGCCTCGTGAGCGCTGAACCACAGCCTTCACATCGGGCGTGATCGTACCTTCCAGCTTCAGACCATAATCCTTGGCGTGTTCGCCAAAATGCAGGATTTCAGCCGAGCGCAACAGCGCCTTGGTTGGAATACAGCCCCAGTTGAGGCAAATGCCGCCGAGATGTTCACGCTCGACCACAGCCGTCTTCAATCCAAGCTGTGCAGCGCGGATTGCGGTCACATAACCACCCGGGCCCGAGCCGATAACAATAACGTCGTAAATGTCGGCCATATTGTCCTGCCTTTGCTCAGTTTACTTCACGGGTGAGCAGCACCCAGTCGTGTTTTCTGTCCTGCCCAATGCGTTCTATCGCTTCGAGCCGCTCAATTTCCTTGAAACCATGGGCACCGTAAAGGGAAAGCGCCACATCGTTATGGCTTTCGGTGATCAGACTGATGCCCGGATTTCCATTGCGACGTGCTGTATCTATCTCGTGCACAACCAGCGACCGACCAATCCCATTGCCGCGAAACCGGCGATAAACACCCAGGCTATCAATAAAACGGTGACCGATGACCTTGCGCTGCAAGTCCGTCAGTTGATCAAGAACCGGATGCTGCGGCGGCACATCGTTCAGGCTCTGTTCGAGCGTGAATCCAATTGAAAGGCCGGCAATCTCACCGTCCCATTCCGCTATGACTGTACCCTTCCAGCCCTCCGGGCCATTGGCACGCATGTATTCCCTACCGCGCTCCATGGCGGTTTCAGTGCGGCCATCAAGTACGGCTCCGTACCAGAGCCAGGACGCAAAGCCATGGGACGCAATGTCCACCAGAATAGCTATTTCCGCTGCTTCCCAGCGTTCAGCCGAGCGGATTGTCAATTGTCCAGCCATTCAAAAACCTCAAGCGTCGCGTTTGATCGAAACGCGACGCCCACCAAGGTTGACAGTTCAGACCAACATGCCCATCGGGTTTTCGATGTGACGCTTGAAGGCCTGTGCGAGTTCAGCAGCCAGAGCGCCATCAACGGCACGGTGATCAGTCGAAAGCGTGACGGACATGACGTTGGCCACCTTCATCTCGCCTTTCTTCACCACAACGCGTTCTTCACCTGCGCCAATGGCGAAAATGGTTGCATGAGGAGGATTGATGATGGCGGCAAAATCCTTAACGCCGAACATGCCGAGGTTCGACACCGAAGTCGAACCGCCCTGATATTCCTCTGGCTTCAGCTTACGATCACGTGCGCGCTTGGCCAAATCCTTCATCTCGTTGGAAATGGCGGAAAGCGTCTTCTGTTCCGCACGACGCACGATTGGGGTGATCAAGCCGCCCGGGATGGAAACGGCAACGCCGACATCCGAACGCTTGTGCTTGACCATACCACCCTCAGTCCAGGAAACATTGGCATTCGGCACGTCGCGCAGAGCCAAGGCTGTCGCCTTGATGATAAGATCATTTACGGAAAGCTTATAGGCTGGAACCTCGCCCTTTTCCGTCTTGATCATTGGTGCGCCCGCGTTGATCTGGGCGCGAAGCGCCAGAAGCGCGTCAAGTTCGCAATCAATCGTCAGATAGAAGTGAGGAACAGTCTGTTTCGATTCCACCAGACGACGGGCAATCGTCTTGCGCATGCCGTCGTGCGGAACGATCTCGTAGGTGCCTTCTTCAAAGAGCTTGAGAACAGCATCATCCGACATCGGCTTTGGAGCGGCAGCAGAGGTAGCTTCCGCCTTCGGCGCAGCAGCCTTGGCATCGCCAGAGGCCAGAGCGGCTTGCACATCGCGCTGAACGACACGACCATGCGGCCCAGTGCCCTTCACGGAAGCGATATCGACACCGGATTCCTTGGCGATACGACGGGCAAGTGGCGACGCAAACACACGATCGCCTTTATTCGAGGCAGCGGCAGGCTGCTCTGCCTTGGCTGGTACGGGTGCCGCTACAGGAAACGCGGTTTCCTTTTTGGCCTCAGTCGGCTTCGGCTCTTCTTTCGGCGCTTCGGCCTTCGGAGCAGCCGCCGCTCCCTTGGCTGCAGCCGCCACATCCTCGCCTTCTTCGGCGAGGATAGCGATCAGGGCATTGACCTTGACGCCTTCGGAACCGGCGGGAACCACGATCTTCGCAATCGTGCCTTCATCCACAGCTTCCACTTCCATCGTAGCCTTGTCGGTTTCAATTTCAGCAATAACATCGCCAGGAGCGATCTTGTCGCCTTCCTTGACCAGCCATTTCGACAGGTTGCCTTCTTCCATCGTCGGAGAAAGCGCTGGCATGGTGATATTGATCGGCATGTCCAGACCCTTTCGTTACGCGGTATATGTAACGGCTTTCACCGCTTCGACCACTTCGGCAACCGTCGGTAGCGCCAGCTTTTCCAAATTCGCCGCATAAGGCATTGGAACGTCCTTGCCAGCAATGGTCAGGATTGGCGCATCGAGATAATCGAAAGCCTGCTGCATGACGCGAGTGGCGATCTCCGTACCAACGGACGACTGCGGGAAACCTTCTTCTACTGTCACCAAGCGACCCGTCTTCTTGACCGATTCCACAACCGTTGGAATATCCATCGGGCGGATCGTGCGCAGATCGATGATTTCCACATCGATGCCCTGTTGGGCAAGCTCTTCAGCCGCCTTGACCGCGTAGGTCATGCCGATGCCGAACGAAACGATGGTGGCGTCCTTGCCCTGCTTGTGAATGCGGGCTTTGCCGATTGGCAGAACAAAATCGTCAAGCTTCGGCACATCGAAATGATGACCGTAGAGAATTTCGTTCTCAAGGAAGATCACCGGATTCGGATCGCGGATAGCAGCTTTCAGCAGGCCCTTGGCATCGGCAGCCGTGTACGGCATGATGACCTTGAGACCCGGAATGTGGCTGTACCAAGCAGCGTAGCACTGCGAATGCTGGGCAGCAACTCGCGCTGCCGCACCGGATGGACCGCGGAAGACCATCGGAGCCCCCATCTGTCCGCCGGACATATATAGCGTCTTGGCGGCAGAATTCACGATCTGGTCAATTGCCTGCATGGCGAAGTTAAAAGTCATAAACTCAACGATCGGTCGCAGACCTGCAAAAGCAGCACCAACACCAACCCCGGCAAAGCCATGTTCGGTGATCGGAGTATCAACAACGCGCTTGGAACCAAATTCATCGAGAAGTCCCTGCGTTACCTTATAAGCACCTTGATACTCGGCAACTTCTTCACCCATCACGAAAACGTTCGGGTCGCGGCGCATTTCTTCGGCCATCGCATCCCGAAGCGCTTCGCGAACAGTCGTGGAAACCATTTCGGTACCAGCCGGAATGTCTGGGTCAGAAGCGACTTCAAGAGCTGGCGCCTTGGGAGCCGCTGGAACAGAATCAGCCTTCTTTTCTTCAGCTTTTGGCTCTTCCTTGGCTTCTTCCTTCGTTGCCGCAACCTTGGCAGCTGGAGCAGAGCCCATGTCGGATGCGCTCTCGCCGTCACCGAGGAGCACGGCAATCGGTGTATTAACCTTCACGCCTTCGGTACCTTCATCGACCAGAATCTTGCCGATTGTACCTTCATCGACAGCTTCGACTTCCATCGTCGCCTTGTCGGTTTCAATTTCGGCGATCACATCGCCGGACGTAACCTTGTCGCCTTCTTTCTTGAGCCACTTGGAGAGCTTGCCCTCTTCCATGGTCGGGGAAAGTGCGGGCATCAGAATTTCTATGGGCATGACAACACCTTCCTGGAATTAGAGCAAAATATCCGTGTAGAGCTCAGATGCGTCCGGCTCTGGATCGTTTTGAGCGAAATCAGCAGAATCAGCGACAATGTCGCGGACGTCCTTGTCGATTTCCTTAAGCTCTTCCTCGGTTGCCCAACCCTTCTCGATTAGACGCTGCTTGACCTGCTCGATCGGATCGTGTTCGGAGCGCATCTTCTGCACTTCTTCCTTCGAGCGATATTTTGCAGGGTCCGACATGGAGTGACCGCGATAACGATAGGTCTGCATGTCTAGAATGATCGGTCCCTTGCCAGAACGCGTCCATTCCACAGCCAGATCGGCAGCGGCCTTGACCGCACGAACGTCCATGCCGTCAACCTGAATGCCAGGAATATTGAAAGAGAGACCACGTTTCGAGAAGTCCGTTTCTGCGGAGGAACGCGAAACCGATGTACCCATAGCGTAGCGATTGTTTTCAATAATGTAGACTACAGGCAGCTTCCACAACGATGCCATGTTGAAGCTTTCGTAGACCTGGCCCTGATTGGAAGCGCCGTCGCCGAAATAGGTCAGCGTTACATTGTCGTTGTCGCGATAGCGATTGGCGAACGCCAGACCTGTACCAAGCGACACCTGCGCACCGACAATACCGTGACCGCCGTAAAAATTCTTCTCTTTGGAGAACATATGCATGGAGCCGCCCTTGCCCTTGGAAAGGCCACTGCGACGTCCCGTCAGTTCAGCCATCACGCCCCGCGCGCTCATGCCCGCTGCAAGCATATGACCATGATCGCGATAGGCGGTGATAACCTGATCACCTTCCTTCAGCGCCATCTGCATGCCGACCACCACGGCTTCCTGGCCGATATAAAGGTGGCAGAAACCGCCAATAAAGCCCATACCATAAAGCTGGCCGGCCTTTTCTTCGAAACGCCGGATCAACAGCATCTCGCGATAAGCATCCAACTCCTGCTTCTTATCAAAGTTCGCAGGTGCAGGTGCCTTGGGTGCAGTCACAGAAGACGCCTGCGTTTTGCTTGCAGGCGACTTTTTAGCCCTCGGTGCCATATCTCGCTCCCTAAATTGTCGTTCTATTGTGACGTTATACAGGCATATCACAAGATACAATATGCACCCAGAGCATAGCTGCTATGCCACCAAGCCCTTAAAAACATACAATAAAAAGACAATTAACTGGATTTCAGTTAATTTGAACGGTCTTCCCTGGAGGTGATAATTGTCACTTCATCGGGATGGGAGAGATTAAGCGCTCTGCGTGCCTGCTCGTCAAGCATATCCTTCTCGATGGAGCCGTCGCGCAAAAGCATGACTCGCTTTTCGAGTGCAGCGCGATCTGCCGTCACTTGTTCGAGCTGTTTGGCCAGAAGGCTTTTTTGTTCTTCGAGCTGGATGCGGGAGTAGAGACCAAATTCGCCATGATAGGCGTGAAAGCCAAAATAGCTGAGAAACGCAGCCGTCAGAATGGGCAACACAAAACGCCCACGGATCGATTTACGCTTCTGCTTGGTCCACATCTCGGTTTCCTTCCCGGACATTCGGTGCCACTACGAATCCTGCGAGAGGCATCAATCCGAATTCCACTATCAAGCATTATCGTTTATAGGTCGTTAAATTTGCCCTAAACGGCAATGCTTGAGACGTTACCTCTTGTTTTTACTGGAGTTTCGTTGAGCTACTTTTACCCTGGGATTTGTCACAGGCTGGTGACAAATCCCAGGGTTCCTCGCACGTTTTTGTAGATGAAGGTAAGGGTGGGAGGCCTGACACTTTCCGGTGCGGCGACCATGTCTATCAAGTGCTGTGCAGAAAAGTATGCATAATGAAGAGTGATCTTAATGCCCCATCCACATCATGACGCGCCACAGGTCGATGCCAGCGATCACGCGCCTCGAGCACAGGGTGCCTAGCCGTGTAGATGTCGTGCCATGCCAAGCCATGTCTGCCGAGCGTCATTAAACGTCTTTCCATCCGTTTGAAGCGGGAAAAGCCTTGCCGTAACCGTAAAGGCCAATGACGTAGTATTTTGTCATGGCGAGAACTCCGATTGAAAAATGCGTTTAAGGAACCCACCGGCTGGACCAGTGGAGAATCTGAAAGGAAGCATAACTTGTCGCAAAGGCGGGACGGTTAAGCTGCCCATTTCCAGCCACAAGCCCCAAACGAATTATCAAACCAAGTTAGATTTATTAAGGTAGTAACTAAAACATAACTCTCGAATTAAAAAGGCAAATTTATCGTTTATAAAAAATTATCCAGAAAAATATAATAACGATAAAACTCATGATCTAGATTATTAAAATAATTAAATTAAATAATAGGAAAACATTATGAACGAGAGAATCATTAGACGTATACCGTGTATTATTATGTCACTATTTCCCGCCCTTTGGGGAATATTCAGCCTCCTTAATAATACAGCCGATTTTTCGGGAACAGCCGAGAATGCAGTTAGACCTCTTTTGTCAATGACTGACACGTATGGAATTTCCGGCGAAAATTGGCGCGCTATTAACAACAGCTGGGCCCCATATGTAGGCCTTGCAATGATCACGGCCGTAGAAACGCTAGCAGGCGTGCTGGCCACCATCGGATTTGTCAAGATGTTGATCAATCTTGGTGGTAGCTATGCTAAATTTTCAACGGGTAAAAACTGGGCGATATTAGGCGCTTGCTGTGCCGTAGCCGTTTGGGGAATCGGCTTCATGGTTGTTGCTGGTGACTGGTTTATGGCTTGGGAGGCTAAAGAAAATTCGCTAAATACGCAGTTGGGTGCCCTTCTCTATGCGCTGCCATCCATGATTGGCCTTGTTATCATGTTGTGCCACAAAGAAAGCGACGCCTAGTTTCCCGCTCCACCATAAACATCAAATTGTACTTTCAATAAATGAAAACGGCGACCAACAGGCCGCCGTTTTCATAAATATAGTACCAAGCACTAAAGAAACTTCAATGCACTACGGCCTGCATAGCGAGCCTGTTTGCCAAGTTCTTCTTCGATACGAATAAGCTGATTGTACTTAGCCGTACGGTCGGAACGGGCCAGAGAACCGGTCTTGATCTGTCCGCAGTTAGTAGCAACAGCGAGATCGGCAATCGTCGAGTCCTCAGTTTCACCTGAACGGTGCGACATGACGGCAGTGTAGCCAGCCTTATGAGCGGTTTCGACAGCGTCAAGCGTTTCAGACAGTGATCCAATCTGGTTGACTTTGACGAGAATTGAATTGGCAACGCCCATACGGATGCCGTCGCGGAGACGGGCAGAGTTGGTAACGAACAGATCATCGCCAACGAGCTGGCACTTGTTACCGATAAGATCGGTGAGATACTTCCAGCCTTCCCAGTCATCTTCCGCCATGCCGTCTTCGATGGTGACAATAGGATAGTCGCTGGCGAGCTTGGCAAGATACTTGGCCTGAGCTTTCGGATCACGCGTCTTACGTTCGCCTTCATATACGTAATTGCCATCCTTGAAGAACTCAGTCGCTGCACAGTCGAGACCAAGGGCAACATCTTCACCCGGCTTGAAACCAGCCTTCTCAATCGATTCCATGATGAAATCGAGTGCGGCCTGAGCATTCTTCAGGTTTGGAGCAAAACCGCCTTCATCGCCGACATTGGTGTTGTGACCGGCATCCTTGAGCCGCTTTTTGAGTGTATGGAAAACTTCCGAACCGTACCGAACAGCTTCCCGAACAGACGAAGCGCCAACCGGCAGAATCATGAACTCCTGGAAGTCGATCGGATTGTCCGCATGTGCGCCGCCATTGATGATGTTCATCATGGGGACCGGCAGAACATGAGCGTTTGCGCCACCGACATAGCGATAGAGCGGAAGGCCGGTCGCTTGGGCTGCAGCCTTGGCGACGGCAAGCGAAACACCCAGAATTGCGTTGGCGCCGAGATTGCCCTTGTTGGCCGAGCCATCGAGATCAATCATCGTCTGGTCGATAAGCAGTTGGCTTTCAGCGTCCATGCCCGCAATAGCGTCAAAAATCTTGCCATTGACCGCTTCAACAGCCTTTTCCACGCCCTTGCCGAGATAGCGGCTGCCGCCATCGCGTAGCTCTACGGCTTCATGCGCGCCGGTCGATGCACCAGACGGAACGGCAGCGCGTCCGAAAGAGCCATCTTCAAGCACGACGTCCACTTCGACGGTCGGGTTGCCGCGGCTGTCGAGAATTTCGCGACCGACGATGTCGATGATTGCAGTCATAGGAACCAGTCCTTCCCTATAGATTGCCCCGCCATTTTCACGAGGCGCTTAACAAATCCGATGCGGCCATTTCTTAGCTCATAATCCTGAAATTTTGCAGACACTTCATAAAAGATTATGCACTTGGCCAGTTTTTAAGCCTTAACGAAACAAAAGACGGAGGAAAATCCCCCGCCTTTCTAAATTCTTCGAGAACTGTTTAAAGTCCCTTCGTGATCCGATCAAAAGCCATGAGCTTTTCGAGAAGCGCTGGCATTTTATCCACTGGAACCATGTTCGGCCCATCGGACGGCGCATTATCCGGGTCCTGATGCGTTTCAATAAAGAGACCGGCAACACCAACAGCTACGGCTGCACGAGCCAACGTCTCGACGAATTCGCGTTGTCCACCTGACGAGCCGCCCTGCCCGCCCGGTTGCTGCACGGAGTGAGTCGCGTCGAAAACAACGGGTGAGCCAAAGCCTGCCATGATCGGCAAAGAACGCATGTCGGAAACGAGAGTATTATAGCCGAAAGAAACACCGCGTTCCGTGGCAAGCACATTCGGGTTGCCGCTCTCCGTAATCTTGGACAGAACATTCTTCATGTCCCACGGTGCCAGAAACTGACCCTTTTTGACATTCACGACACGTCCCGTCTTTGCGGCGGCAATCAGCAAATCGGTCTGGCGGCAAAGAAATGCTGGTATTTGCAAAACATCCACGACAGGCGCAACCTCCACACACTGCTCTTCAGTGTGGACATCCGTCAGCACCGGAAAGCCGAACTCCTTCTTGAGATCAGCAAAAACTTCCATTGCCTTTTCGAGGCCGATTCCGCGTTCAGCTTTCAAAGATGTGCGATTGGCCTTATCGAAGCTGGACTTGTACACGAGACCGATGCCGAGCTTATCGGTCATTTCCTTGAGACGACCTGCCATATCAAACGCATGTTCGCGCGTTTCCATCTGGCACGGCCCCGCAATCAGGGCGAAAGGCGTGCTGTTTGAAACAGTGACATTTCCGATTTTTACGGATGAATTGGCGGTCGCCATGACGTGAACCTCGATACTGGATGCCTCGTTGGCACTTATCTGGCGTAAAGGCTGGTCGAAAACAAGACCAGAGCCTGAAAGCTGAAATGAAAACGCGCCCCGAAAGGCGCGTTGAAATTTTAGACCAGACGGCTCTGTTCAATCGCCGCTTCAATAAAGGAGGCGAAGAGCGGATGCGGTTCGAATGGTCGGGACTTCAGTTCCGGATGATACTGAACGCCGATAAACCATGGGTGATCAGGATATTCAACCGTTTCAGGCAGAACGCCATCCGGCGACATACCTGCAAAGCTCAGTCCAGCAGTCTCAAGACGTTCCTTGTAGTCAACATTGACTTCATAGCGATGACGGTGACGCTCGGAAATACCGGTCGAACCATAAATTTCCGCGATTTTCGACCCCGGCTTCAGCGCTGCTTCATAAGCTCCAAGACGCATTGTGCCACCCAGATCGCCTGCTGCCGCACGCTTCTCAAGCATATTACCCTTCAACCACTCGGTCATGAGGCCGACAACCGGCTCCTTGGTCGGGCCGAACTCTGTCGAAGAGGCGTTTTCGATACCTACGAGATTGCGCGCTGCTTCAATACAGGCCATTTGCATGCCGAAGCAGATGCCAAAGTATGGAACCTTGCGTTCGCGAGCGAACTTCGCTGCAAGGATCTTCCCCTCTGCACCACGCTCGCCGAAGCCACCCGGCACCAGGATACCGTGAACCTTTTCCAAATATGGAGCCGGATCTTCGCTTTCGAAGACTTCCGCCTCGATCCAGTCAAGATTGACTTTAACCTTGTTGGCAAGGCCTCCATGATAAAGTGCCTCGATCAGCGACTTATAAGCATCCTTGAGACCGGTATATTTGCCGACGATGGCGATGGTGACTTCGCCTTCCGGATTATGAAGACGGTTGGAAACCTCTTCCCAGCGATCCATACGCGGCTTCGGAGCCGGATCGATACCGAATGCTGACAGAACTTCCGAATCAAGGCCTTCCTTATGATAGGCAATAGGAACGTCGTAGATCGTGGCAACGTCGAGCGCCTGAATAACTGCGCTTTCGCGCACATTACAGAACAACGACAGCTTGCGACGTTCTGATTCAGGAATTTCACGATCCGCGCGGACCAGAAGGATATCTGGAGCAATACCGATAGAACGCAGTTCCTTGACCGAATGCTGGGTCGGCTTGGTCTTCAGTTCGCCAGCGGCCGGAATATACGGCATCAAGGTCAGATGGATATAAACTGCCGTTCCACGTGGCAATTCGTTACCAAGCTGACGGATGGCTTCGAGGAACGGCATGGCTTCGATGTCGCCAACCGTGCCACCGATTTCGCAAAGAACGAAATCATAATCTTCGTTACCTTCCAGGACGAAGTTCTTGATCTCGTCGGTTACATGCGGAATAACCTGAACCGTCGCACCGAGATAATCGCCGCGGCGTTCCTTTTCGATGATGTTACGGTAGATGCGACCGGTCGTAATGTTGTCCTGCTGATTGGCAGGGCGACCGGTGAATCGCTCGTAATGGCCCAGATCGAGGTCTGTTTCGGCACCATCGTCAGTGACGAACACCTCACCGTGCTGGTAAGGCGACATCGTGCCGGGATCGACATTCAGATAAGGGTCGAGTTTACGGATACGCACGCGGTAACCGCGTGCCTGAAGGAGTGCAGCCAGTGCTGCGGCAGCTATGCCTTTTCCAAGGGAAGAAACCACGCCGCCAGTGATGAATACATATCGCGCCATGGGCTTATCCCGTTAGACTTTCTTGATTGATTCCGCCACAAAAAAATGCACCCCGGTGCTCTTTTTCACCGAAGCCAAGCGATAATCGTCGTTGTACAAAGAAGAACCGGAGCCAGAAACCCCGGAGCGAATGCGTCCGTACTCTCTAGCGCCCCTATTCAAATAAAGCCATATCGAAGCTCGAAATCCACAGCTTCAACCCGCCGGAATAGCCACTTGCGCAAAAGAGAAAGCCGGGCCCATAAGCCCGGCGACCTTAGGATAGCCATTTACAGATCAGAGAACAACCACTTCGGTACCCAGGCCGACACGATCATAAAGATCCATCACATCCTCATTAATCATACGGAAACAGCCATTGGAAGCCGAGCTACCGATCGTCCAAGGCTGCACCGTGCCGTGAATGCGGATGTAGGTGTCTTTGTTACCCTGAAATAGATACATGGCACGCGATCCCAGCGGATTACCTGGACCGCCATCCATGCCGTTCTTGAAGCGACCATAGTGGGCTGGGTCACGTTCAATCATTTCCTTGGTCGGAATCCAACGCGGCCATTCACGCTTGGCGCTGATCGTCGCCTTTCCCTGGAATTCCAAGCCCTGCTTGCCAACAGCAATGCCATAACGGCGCGCAGTCGAAGAGGTTTCCACAAGATAAAGAAAGCGCTGCTTTGGATCGATCACTATCGTACCCGGCTTGTAACCGCTGAAAGCAACTTCCTGCGGGCGGAACTTTGGATCAATGTTGTACTTGGTGGCCTTAACCCCGTTGCCGCTTTTGGAAGCCTTTTTCTTCTTCGGCTTTTCTGGGTTGGCCTTGGCATCACTTGAAAGAGCAACCTGCTGAACGATCGCGGCAGCTTCATTGAGCTGCGCTTCAGCACTTACCGGCGAAGCTGCAAATGCGGGAGCAGTTGCTCCAATGCTGAGACTTGCAATACCTGCCATCAGAATACGGCGTGAAAACATGTTCGGTTCCCGAAAATTCAAATACAAGGGAGAAACGCCTGTCGCCTTGATTGCGACCGAGCTTTCGCTCTGCTTACTGCAAAGCGATCCGGTTCTCAATTCGCTGCCTTTATTGTGCAATGCGATTCGCATCAGCATATTGCCGAGCTGCAACACTTTGCAACCTCGTGGATAGCAAAAAGAAAACCGGCCACTTGGGCCGGCTTCGCATTCTTTTCATTATGCTCATGCTTTTACTGCGAGCTTGGAACTGGGTTAGCCGGGGCTTCCGGAACAATCGGAGCTTGCGGCTGAGCTGCATCAGACTGCGTTGGTGGCGCTTCAGCGTTTGGAACTGCCGGCGCAGCCTGATTGGCCTCAGGACGCGAAGACTCACCACCCAACTGGTTTAGAATACCGCCACCATTGCCGCTCGCCGGAGCAGTCTGGCTACCGGATGCCGCCGGAATTCGGTTGAGAATATCGGTCGGCTTTTCTCCGTAGCGCGCCATGATGCCGAGAATAAGCGAGGTCGCAAAAAAGCCAATCGCGAGAATAGCTGTTGCGCGGGTCAGCGCATTGGCTGCGCCACGAGCAGTCATGAACCCCGAACCACCGCCAATGCCAAGGCCGCCGCCTTCCGAACGCTGGATAAGTACAACGCCGACAAGCGCCAGCACGATCAACAAATGAATGACAATGATTACGGTCTGCATGGGTTACGGTCTTTATATCCCTAAAACTAGAGCGGCTCTTTACACGCTATTGTCCGATAATCCAAGCCCCGAAGCCAAGATAGACAGACGTGATGTGCCGGTTACAAATTACGATAGGTTTCGCATATGGCGAGAAAATCGTTCGCCTTCAAGCTCGCACCACCGACAAGCGCACCGTCAACATCTGCAACACCGAGCAGTTCCAATGCGTTTGAAGGCTTGACCGAGCCGCCATAAAGCAGCCGAAGATGCGCGCCTTTCGCGCCAAAACGTTCAATCAGCTGCTCACGCATGAAGGCATGCGCTGCGCGCACATCCTGCACAGTCGGCGTGAGTCCGGTACCGATTGCCCAGACCGGCTCGTAAGCAATGATCGTATTCTCGGCATTGACGCCATCCGGCAAGGAGCCAGCAAGCTGCTTGCCAATAACATCCAGCGTGCGCTCGGCTTTTCGCTCATCAGCAGTTTCACCGACGCAGACGATTGCGATCAGTCCTGCTGCCCATGCTGCCTCCGTCTTGGCGCAAACGGTCTCATTGCTTTCATGATGATCAGTCCGACGCTCGGAATGACCGACTATCACATGCGTCGCACCTGCTTCCTTCAGCATTTCTGCGGAAACATCTCCCGTATGGGCGCCGGACACTTTATGGTGAGTATCCTGACCGCCAAGACCAACGGTCTCGCCTTCGAGCGTTTCTGCCGCGCGGGAAAGAAGTGTCGCAGGCACGCAGATGACTGCATCAAGCTTGCGACCGAGATCGGAGCTCAGACCAGCAGCAATCGCGCGCAATTCGGTCAGGGATTCTCCCGTGCCATTCATCTTCCAGTTGCCAGCAACCAGCGGACGGATTCCCGGAGTCATTCTGTTCTCCTCGCCTGTTCAAAACAGCAGATGCGACCGCCTGATGAGAGCTGGTCAGCACCAAAATTTGCCACTGACTAAGCGTATTCGTGCCGCAATGCAAATGTTCTTGACTACCTATATGCAATGAGACCTTGCATATAGGGCTGGCTTGAGGTTATCCCCTGACTGGCTCTATCTATAAACGCCGAGCTTCAATTTATTCTTGAAGGGTTTCCAATGCTCGACAGCCTGCGCTCCGCCGCTCAATCCTGGGTCGCCAAACTTCTGCTTGGCTTGCTTGTACTGAGCTTTGCGATTTGGGGCATCTCCGATGTTTTTCGCGGCGGCTTGTCTGGCAATGCCGCTCTGACGGCTGGTGGTTCCGAAGTGAGCGCCACTGACTATCGTTTTGCCTATGAGCAACAGATGATGCGCCTATCTCAACAGTTCCGCCAGCGTTTGACGCGCGAACAAGCCAAAGCGCTCGGTGTCGAAAATCAGGTACTCGCCCAGCTCGCCGCCGGCGTGGTTCTGGATGAAGGCGCGCGCAACATGCAGCTCGGCCTTTCCAAGGACGGAATTGCGCGCCTAACCGGCGAAGATCCGGCATTCCATGACGCAAGCGGCAACTTCAATCGTGCACAATTCGATGCGGTACTTCGTCAATCAGGTATTCGTGCACAAGATTATCTAGACAATCGCGCGAAAGTGGCCCGCCGGCAGCAGATTGTGGAAGCTGCAACCGACGGCATCAAGCTTCCAAATGCAGCACTGAAAGCGCTGGCGCTTTACCAGGGCGAAACCCGCAGCGTTGACTATTTGACCATTCAGGCTGAGAAGGCCGATGCTATCCCAGATCCGACCGGAGAAGCGCTTAAGTCCTATTTTGAAGCGCACAAAGATGAGTACAAGGCACCGGAATACCGGAAAATAACCTATGTGAAACTTGAACCCACGGATATCGCCGATCCGTCAGCCGTCACTCAGGACGAAATCAACGAATACTACGAAAAGAATAAGGACCGCTTCAGCACGCTCGAAAAGCGCACCATCGAGCAGTTGAGCTTTGCCGATGACGCCGCTGCCCAAGCCGCCCAAAAGAAAATAGCTGCCGGAACGAGCTTCATCGATATCGGCAAAGAACAGGGCAAAACGGAAGACGACCTAAAGCTTGGTACGTTTGAGAAGTCCGCCATTCCTGATCAAGCGGTTGCTGATGCAGCTTTTGCACTGGCAGCGAATGGTGTCAGCTCGGTCGTGAAGGGGAGCTTCGGTCCGGTTATTCTGCGCGTGACTCAGATCGAACCAGCTCATGTCAAGCCGCTTACAGAGGTTGAAGGTGAAATTCGCACAACGCTTGCCAACAATATCGCAGCAAGCAGCATCAGCGGTATTCATGACTCTTATGAGCAAGACCGGTCCGACGGAGCATCCATGGCTGATGTTGCAAAGAAGCTGAGCCTCAAGTCCGTCACAGTGGAAGCCGTTGATGCCGAGGGTAATGATCCTTCTGGTCATCCTGTACAGTTGCCAAATGCCGAAGCGCTGCTTTCTGCGGCCTTTCAGGCCGACCAGGGTTTCGACAACGACGCTCTGACCATGGGCAATGTTGGCTATCTCTGGTATCAGGTTGATGGTGTGACTCAGGCTCGTGAACGTACGCTCGACGAAGTAAAAGACAAGGTCGTCGCTGCATGGAAAGGCGAGGAAGCTGTCAAGCGCCTCAATCAGCGTGTGGAGGAATTGAAGAAGCGCCTCGACAGCGGCGCGACACTCGACACGATTGCTGCAGAGCTAAGCGTTGAAAAGCAAACCAAGCGTGGTATCGTCCGCACAACCAATGACGCCGATATCGGTACAGCCGCCGCAGCGCAGATTTTCCGTGGAGCCAACGGCCTGACCGGCAGCGCCGCAGCACCTTCGGATGATGCACAGATACTGTTCAAGGTTGTCGAAGTAACGGAACCTGCCGGAGCAGGCCCGGAAGCTATTCCGGAACAGCAGCAGAAGTATTTGGCGACCTCCCTCTCGGATGATGTTCTTGAACAACTCGTCGGCGAATTGCAGAAGCAGTATCCTGTGAAGATAAACCAGACCGTCATCAACAACGCTCTGGCGTTTTAAGGATGGTGGGCATTCAAAATGGCTGATCTGAAACCTTATATAGCGAAAGCTGCTGCTGGAGAGCCACTTTCGCTTCAGGACTCCAGGGCTGCCTTCGACATCATGATGTCGGGCCAAGCCACACCGTCGCAAATCGGCGGATTGCTGATGGCTTTGCGCGTTCGCGGTGAAACTGTGCCGGAAATTGCCGGTGCCGTTGCCTCCATGCGCTCGCGCATGCTGGCAGTTTCCGCTCCCGACAATGCAATCGATATTGTTGGAACTGGTGGCGATCAGTCTGGTTCATACAATGTTTCAAGCTGCTCGGCGTTTGTTGTCGCCGGCGCAGGTGTTCCTGTCGCCAAACATGGCAATCGCGCCCTGTCTTCCCGCTCCGGTGCAGCAGATGCTTTAGCCGCGCTCGGCATTAATATCGAGGCCGACGCGAACATCATTGGTCGATGCATTACGGAAGCAGGTCTTGGCTTCATGTTTGCACCTATGCACCATTCTGCCATGCGCCATGTCGGCCCCTCCCGGGTTGAACTCGGCACGCGCACCATTTTCAATCTGCTCGGTCCTCTTTCCAATCCGGCCAGCGTCAAGCGCCAGCTTGTCGGTGTGTTTGCACCACAATGGCTCGTACCGCTGGCTGAGGTGCTCAATGAACTGGGGTCCGAAGCGGCTTGGGTTGTTTACGGAGACGGTCTCGACGAGATGACCACCGCAGGTACGACACACGTTGCTGCGCTCGAAAACGGCCAGATTCGTACGTTTGAAATTACACCAGAAGAAGTTGGACTTCGTCGTTGCAATCCCTCCGAACTGAAAGGTGGCGAGGCTTCGGTAAATGCCAAGGCTCTGCTGGGCGTACTTGAAGGCGAGAAGAACGCCTATCGAGACATCGTCCTGCTCAATTCCGGTGCAGCACTCGTCATTGCAGGCAAGGCCGAAGACTTGAAAGAAGGCATCGCACTCGCCGCACAATCCATCGACAGCAGTGCGGCACTTGCTGTTTTGCAGAAAGTGATTGCTGTTTCGAATGACAAGGCCGCTTGACGGAAAGGATTAAGTTATGTCCACCGACATTCTGCGCAAGATTGAAGCTTACAAGCGCGAAGAAATCGCCGCTGCAAAGGCCAAGCGCACAGTCGCTGATTTGAAAGCACATGCGCAGGATCAGGAAGCGCCGCGTGGCTTCCTCAAGGCATTGGAAGCGAAACGCGCCGCCGGTGAATTCGCCTTGATTGCTGAAATCAAGAAGGCAAGTCCGTCGAAAGGCCTTATCCGTCCCGATTTCGATCCGCCCGCACTTGCACAAGCCTATGATATTGGTGGCGCCGCATGTCTTTCTGTGCTGACTGACACGCCATCCTTTCAGGGAGCACCAGAATTTCTGACGGCAGCCCGCAACGCTTGCAGGCTTCCTGCCCTGCGCAAGGATTTTCTGTACGATACCTATCAAGTACACGAAGCCCGCAGTTGGGGGGCTGACTGCATTTTGATCATTCTTGCGAGCGTTGACGATGATCTGGCGAAGGCACTCGAAGAAACGTCATTCGAACTCGGTATGGATGCACTCATCGAAGTACACGACGAAGCCGAGATGGAACGCGCACTAAAGCTATCGTCGCGTCTGCTTGGTATCAACAATCGCAACTTGCGTACATTCGAGGTCGATCTGGCCATTTCCGAACGCCTGTCGAAGATGGCGCCATCCGATCGTGTTCTGGTTGGTGAAAGCGGCATCTTCACACATGGTGATTGTCTGCGCCTGGAAAAAACCGGGATCGGAACATTCCTCATCGGCGAGAGTCTGATGCGGCAGGCAGACGTCGCGGCAGCTACCCGTGAGCTCCTGACCGGCAAGGCTTGAGTAATGACGTCCAAACTGACACATATAGACCAGACCGGCGCTGCCAACATGGTGGATGTTGGCGCCAAGGACGAAACTGAACGTCAAGCCACGGCCGAGGGATCAGTACGAATGAAGCCAGAAACGCTGGCACTGATTCTGGACGGCAATGCAGCGAAGGGCGACGTCATCGGCGCAGCGCGTCTCGCGGGCCTCATGGCAGCCAAAAAGACAGCCGACCTTATTCCCCTCTGCCATCCGCTGATGCTGACAAAAGTAGCTGTCGAGATCGAACCTGATCAAGCACTACCGGGTTTGCGTGTTCGCGCACTCGCCAAGCTCAAAGGACGTACCGGCGTAGAAATGGAAGCCCTAGTCGCTGTTTCAGTTACATGTCTTACGATCTATGACATGGCCAAGGCCGCCGACAGACATATGGAGATCGGCGGCATCCGTGTTACCGAAAAGAGCGGCGGCAAGTCAGGTGACTGGACGACATAAACCGCTAGACTTTGCGCAGGATCAATTGCCCCGCGCGGATTCTATAATGTAGTCGGGTCTACAATTCAGTTCGAGAGGAAACATCATGTCCCTTCTCCCGGTCGATGAAGCTCTGGCCCGCATCCTGAAATCCGCAGAACCTCACCGCACAGAACGCGTCGCTTTGTCAGATGCGGGTGGACGCATAGTCGCAACACCTGTTGTGGCACATTTTCTACAGCCGCCATTCGACGGGTCGGCGATGGACGGCTATGCCCTGATCGCACCAAACGACATCTCCTATCCCGTTGAATTCGATATTATTGGCGAATCAGCGGCGGGCAATCGCTTCGAAGGCGAAATGGGTATTGGGCAGGCAGTTCGCATTTTTACCGGCGCGCCACTACCCCGAGGCGCGAACACAATTGTCATTCAGGAACACACCGGACGTTCGGGTAACCGGTTAACTGTTCACGAGGGAATACAACCAGGACGACATATACGCCGGGCGGGTCTGGATTTCTCCCCCGGCAACGTTGTCATTCCGAGCAGGCGAGAGCTGGATGCCGCTGCTCTGTCGCTGGCGGCAGCCAGCGGCAATGCGGAGGTCGAAGTATTCCAGAAGCCCAAAGTGGCGATCATTGCGACGGGTGATGAACTCGTCTCACCAGGCAAAACACCCGGAAAAGACCAGATTGTCGCGTCGAACAGTGTTGGAATTGCCGAAATTGTAAGGCGAGCCGGCGGAACTCCCCAAGACAAAGGGATCATTCCAGATGATTCCGCCGAAATCGAGCGGGCGGTAGCCGACGGCCTGCAAAGCGGCATAGACGTTCTGGTGACAATCGGCGGAGCTTCCGTCGGTGACCGAGATTTTGTGCATGGAGCACTGCAGAAGCTCGGTATCAATCTCGACTTCTGGAAGATCGCCATGCGCCCCGGCAAACCTCTCATGTATGGGCGTATTGAAACGAACGGCAAAGTTGTCCATGTCATCGGACTACCGGGGAACCCCGTTTCAAGTCTCGTCTGCAGCCTTGTTTTTCTCCGTCCGCTTGTCGCCAAGCTTGCCGGAACCAGTATCGATGCCGATATCCGTCCTGCAAAGCTGGGTATGACGCTGCCTGCAAACGATCATCGTCGGGATTATATTAGAGCTACCATCGAATCAGCCTCAGACGGCACGCTGATTGCGAAGCCGTTTCCAGTACAGGATTCGTCTATGCTTTCCGCCCTTGTTGGCTCAAAAGCACTTCTCATCCGGGACGAGAATGCTCCTGAAGCCGCAGTCGGTGACGCCTGTCGTGTTCTAATGCTATAAATCTCGCATGCATATTGAGCGGACAAAAGCATGAGAAACGGAACTAAGTCATAATAGAATATATATTATTCAGAGTTTCGCCCTAGGTTCCGCATCGGTGACTATCTCACTCTGAAACATTCTGTCCAATGCCACCGAGAGCGTTAATAATTTTAAAACCATTGCAGAACAAGACTGGAACATATAGTGTTCGTTCTGGTTTTGTTTTTCTCGATTCTTGGCCGGGAGGGTGTTGCACATGTTAACCCGCAAACAGCACGAGCTTCTGCTGTTCATTCATGAACGTCTGAAAGAAACGGGCATTCCGCCATCTTTTGACGAGATGAAAGAAGCGCTCGACCTGGCTTCAAAATCGGGCATTCATCGTCTGATTACCGCTCTGGAAGAGCGGGGGTTCATTCGCCGTTTGCCGAACCGAGCCCGCGCACTTGAGGTATTGCGTCTGCCAGATTCCATCGCCCCGGGGCTCAATGCGCAAAAGAAGTTTGCTCCCAGCGTTATCGAAGGTAGCTTGGGCAAAACCCCTCCACCTCCTCCGCCGTCGCGTCCGACCTCTTTGGCTACGAATGACGACACATCTGGAACCGTGTCCGTGCCAGTTATGGGGCGAATTGCTGCCGGTGTGCCCATCTCCGCGATTCAGAACCAGACGCATTCCCTCAGCCTTCCACCCGAAATGATCGGCACGGGTGAGCATTACGCACTTGAGGTCAGGGGCGACTCAATGATCGATGCAGGAATTTTCGATGGAGATACGGTCATCATCAGGCGGGGTGAGTCCGCAAATCCCGGTGAAATCGTGGTCGCTCTCGTTGATGACGAAGAAGCGACGTTGAAACGCTTCCGTCGAAAAGGTGCATCTATTGCCCTTGAAGCAGCCAACCCGGCCTATGAAACACGAATTTTTGGACCCGATCGAGTACGGGTTCAGGGTAAACTGGTTGGCCTGATCCGCCGCTACTAGAGGGCTTCTAGCATGAATGCGAAAATGCCTCGTGCAGGATGGATGAGTAACGCGCCAAGATTGAGCTTATCCAGACTCCATCTGGAAGGAGTCTGTTCCAGACTGGAAGTACTCGAAAGTCATTAGTTGCGATTTTCTTTATTGCTGGCAGCTATTGTACAGTTTTTTGCGGTTGGGCCCGGCGAGATTTGGGCTTGTACTCGCGCTCGGCTAGTCCGCGGGCCGCACGAGAATGAATGCGATGCAAATGCCAAGGACGTCTCGGCACGTCGACTGCATAAGTAATCCGGTCATCTGAACCTGAACCAAGCGTTATCTGACTCTCATCGGGCTTTGCAGTTTCATTCGTCTCGCCCGATGAAGTTGCAGTGAATGGGCTTGCGTCTCGTCCTTTGCCAAGCCTGATCTCGACAGTTCCTTTCAATGCCAGGTCGCGCTTGCTGATACTGAGAATTGTGGAGCGATGGCATACAGTATTCTGACCCGGAACAGCGAGAATAACCACGTCCCCGATATTGCAAGCAGCCTCCTGCATGGTAACATCTGCTGTGTAGGTTAGTGTGCGGCCATCGCGCAAAGTAATCGTGCATAAATGGTCAGCACATTCGAAGCCGTCATAATTATCTGTCGTCTTGTTACCGGTGGAAAGCGGTGAGACGAATTCATTGATCAGATAGGCGGTTTTCCAATTGTCGATCGTAAACTGTGATGGTCGATTCCGATTAACCGCGAACCGCCCGTCCGGCAGTCGAACCCCTACCAGTTTAGCATCTTCCGAGACAACAATATCGGGAAAGGGCTCACTGATAAAAACAACCAGTCCCCAAACGATGAACGGCAATGCGAGTGCTTTCAGTCTGGTGGAAAGCACAACGGCCAGAACGAGCGCGATGGTCCAAAGGAGAAGTGTGAGTGCGGGCATCGCTCCGGGATTTCCATCGGGCGACCAAGTTGCGACGAAGGCGGCGATGTGTCTGACCACCCAAATACCCCAGCCCATGAACTGCAAGGGCACCCAATCAAGCTGCAATGGCATCAATACGAGACTAAAGACGGCGAACGGCATAATAAGCAGAGCGATCACAGGCTCAGCGAGAATATTACCCACTAAGCCGAACGGCGCCGTGTTGTTGAAATGATAGGCTGCGAAAATTCCGCTGCCTAATCCTGCTATGAGGGAAGTGGCTGCTGCCGCTGCTACCAATTTCAGAACTTTCCCTACGAAACTGTGAGTGGCCGCGGCTCGCTTTACTGTGCCAATGCGCTTGCTCCTGTTGCGCTCGCTCCACCAAGCATATCCCGCGATCAACGCGGCAGTGGCAGAGAACGACATTTGAAAACTCGGCCCCAGTATCTCGTGCGGTGAAATCGCAATCATGGCGAGAGCAGCGATGGCGAGGTTGCGCATACTGATGGCGGCGCGGTCTACTAGCAAGGCTCCGAGCATTACCGCAATCATCACATAACTTCGTTGGGCAGCGACATCTGCACCTGACATAGCAAGATAGAACGTACAGCTCAGCAGCGAGAGAAATGCCGCATATTTTTTCACCGGATGTCGTACGCTGAACGCCGGAAATAGCGCAAAAAGAGACCGCAATGACAACATCACCACGCCGGCAGCCAGTGCCATATGCAAGCCGGAAATCGACAGAATATGTGCAAGCCCAGCCTTGCGTAAATCTTCATTCGTCTGCTCGCTGATCCCCGCCCGCGTGCCTGCTATGAGTGCCGAAGCGACACTGCCGTCCTCCCCACCGATCACTTCGTCGATTCGTTCAGACACGCGAACGCGCAACATGGCAATCCATTGGGAGATTTCTGCAGTCAGTTCATCAGGCGGAGAAACCGTCGCTACTTTGGGCGTCCCGAGAAAAAAACCGTTGGCACCAATGCCATTGAAATAGGCGTGAAACGAAAAATCGTAATTGCCGGGACGGACCGGACCTGACGGGATACGCAATCGCGCGAAACCAGTCAGTCCATTACCGATGGCCGTGGACGCCGGTATATCCCTCGCATTCAAGCGAATACGCTTCGGTGGAAAACGGAGTTTTGGACGCTCTGTCTGGATCACATCAAGTGTTATCCGCCAGCTGCCATTATCCTGATACTCCAAGGCGACAACCCTGCCCGTCACGCGTGTCGCTACATCGGAGCCAAGCATCGGCGTCGCACGGCGTTCTGTCTCCCATTTGCTGAGAACAAGCCCTCCCAGCAGAGCAATTGCCAATGTTGCGCCTTGCGCAACAGCGAATTGCCTGCGCGTTACAATCCGCAATACTATAGTGATTCCGAGCATGGATAAGAGTGGCGTCCATGCTGGCTCGAATGAAAGCGTGAAATAAATGATTGCGCCGATCCCAGTAAAAACCGGCAGCAGAAGAAAGAATACACCACGTCCGACTTCAGTTTCGACCGAAAACTTGAACTGTCTACCCGCAATCGACAGCATAAGCAGAAACCGTTCACGCAGACTCGGTTCGGAAGGCTTGATCGACTGTGAATGCGTTGAACGCCCGGCTTCGTCTGGAGACCACACCTCTGGCAACAGAGAGCGCACCAAACCGTCGGGCAGGCTTTTCACAAGCGCACGTTCGTTTGCATCACCCACTTCCCTGATGCCCGTCATGCCCCCGCCTGACCGCAAAAGTTAGCCACACCGCCGGAATACCCGAAAGAACGGCAGCACATTCGTGCGAAAGGGGTGCGAAGCCCTTGCGCACATTGCTGCCTATGCTACATGAACCGCAGCCGAAATCGAGTGGGTTCGAACAACGAACCGCGATTACCTGTCGGACAATCTCGCGCCGGCATCGGAATTCAAGTTCGCGCCTGTGTCTCCGGCATCTGCCGCTGCTCTAACAAGGCGCACGATATAGTGGAGCTATCATGTCGAAACCGGTCGTTACCCGTTTTGCCCCCTCGCCCACGGGGTATCTGCACATTGGTGGTGCGCGCACCGCCTTGTTCAATTGGCTCTATGCCAAGCATACTGGCGGCAAGATGCTACTGCGCATCGAGGATACCGACCGGGAACGTTCGACAGACGCCGCGACGGCTGCCATTCTTGATGGCCTGACCTGGTTGGGACTGGACTGGGATGGCGATGCCATCTCGCAGTTCGAGCGTGCGCCTCGCCATCGCGAAGTGGCGGAAGAACTCGTTGCTCTCGGCAAGGCGTATTATTGCTACGCAACGCCGGAAGAGCTGGAAGAAATGCGCGAGAAAGCACGTGCCGAAGGCCGCCCGCCACGCTATGACGGTCGCTGGCGAGATCGTGACCCGTCTGAAGCGCCTGTAGGCGTGAAGCCCGTCATTCGGATCAAGGCACCCCAAGAAGGTGAAACCGTCGTGCAGGATGCAGTTCAGGGCGACGTGCGTTTCCCGAACAAGGATCTGGACGATTTCATCATCCTGCGTTCCGATGGCACGCCGACTTACATGCATGCAGTCGTTGTCGATGATCACGACATGGGTGTGACGCATATCATTCGCGGCGACGATCATCTGACAAATGCTGCGCGGCAAACTATCATCTACGATGCAATGGGCTGGGACGTGCCACAAATGTCGCATATCCCCCTCATTCACGGGGCAGACGGTGCAAAACTCTCGAAGCGTCATGGCGCTCTGGGTGTAGACGCATACCGTGCGATGGGCTACTTGCCTGCCGCCCTGCGCAACTACCTCGTGCGCCTAGGCTGGAGCCACGGTGATGATGAGATCATGTCGACCGAGCAGATGATTGAATGGTTCGACGTAACGGATATCAACAAAGGCGCTGCTCGCTTCGATTTCCAGAAGCTTGAGGCAATCAATGGTGTCTATATGCGCGCCAGCGACGACAAGACCCTCTATGATGCGCTTATCGCAGTTCTGCCGGAAATCGAAGGTGGCAATGAAATTGCCGCTGCTTTGGACGACAAGCGAAGCGCACAATTGCTTGCCGCTATGCCTGGCCTGAAGGATCGTGCAAAAACCTTGGTGGAATTGGCCGACGGATCGAGATTTATCTTCGCCGCCCGTCCGCTTTACCTTGATGAAAAGGCAGCCTCGCTTCTGAATGATGAAGGTCGTACCGTCCTCAAATCCGTACTTCCGGATCTCGAGGCAGCAGGCGAATGGACTGTTGAATCTCTTGACGCCGTTGTAAGGACTCACGCGGAGAAAACCGGACTGAAACTGGGCAAGATTGCACAACCTCTTCGTGCGGCACTGACCGGTCGCGCCACCTCACCGGGTGTGTTCGACGTGCTTTTTGTCCTTGGACGCGAAGAGTCACTTGGACGTATCCGCGATCAAATCGGTTAAGGTGGGAACATTCACGCTGACGTGACAAAACCGGCCTAAATAGTTCAAATTACGCATTGCATCACGAACCGTTTGGGATAGTTTGACGGGCAAAATCGTTAGGATAATGCGTGAAACGCCGATGGTCCCCGCAGCCGGGGACCAAGCCAAAAGATAAAAGACAAATTATAACGACGATTACAATTCTGCCGTCGTGCGGGCGGCAAAGTGGACATGAAAGGAAACACGATGTCAGATAGGACAGCCAGCTTTACACTAGAAGGCAAAACATTCGACCTGCCTGTGCGACAAGGCACTGTCGGACCAGACGTCGTTGATATCGGTCCACTCTACAAAAATTCCCAGATGTTCACCTACGATCCGGGCTTTACGTCCACGGCATCGTGCGAATCCAAGATCACTTACATTGATGGCGATGAAGGCACCCTGCTCTATCGCGGTTATCCGATTGATCAGCTCGCCGAGCACGGTGATTTCCTGGAAACATGCTATCTGCTTCTCTACGGCGAATTGCCGACTGCGACCCAGAAGTCGGACTTCGACTATCGTGTAACGCGCCACACGATGATTCACGAACAGATGACGAAGTTCTTTACGGGCTTTCGTCGTGACGCGCATCCAATGGCTGTGATGGTCGGTTGCGTTGGTGCGATGTCGGCTTTCTATCATGACTCGACCGACATTACCGATCCGCATCAGCGTATGGTCGCGTCGATCCGTCTGATCGCCAAGGTTCCGACACTTGCTGCCATGGCCTACAAGTACCACATCGGCCAGCCGTTCATGTATCCGAAGAACGACCTCGACTTCGCATCGAACTTCCTGCATATGTGCTTTGGCGTTCCATGCGAGGATTACAAGGTCAATCCGGTTCTGGCCCGCGCGATGGACCGCATTTTCATCCTCCACGCTGACCACGAGCAGAACGCCTCGACCTCGACCGTCCGTCTTGCCGGCTCATCTGGCGCCAATCCTTTTGCGTGCATCGCTGCCGGCGTCGCCTGTCTCTGGGGGCCTGCTCATGGCGGCGCAAACGAAGCCGCCCTTAACATGCTGGCTGAAATCGGTTCGGTAGACCGCATTCCGGAATTCATCGCCCGTGCAAAGGACAAGAACGATCCATTCCGTCTGATGGGCTTCGGTCACCGCGTCTACAAGAACTACGATCCGCGCGCCAAGATCATGCAGAAGACCTGCCATGAAGTTCTGGGCGAACTCGGCATCAAGGACGATCCGTTGCTCGACGTTGCGATGGAACTGGAAAAGATCGCCCTGACGGACGAATACTTCATTGAGAAGAAGCTTTATCCGAATATCGACTTCTACTCCGGCATCACGCTTAAGGCTCTCGGATTCCCGACCGAAATGTTTACGGTTCTCTTTGCTCTCGCCCGCACCGTTGGCTGGGTCGCACAGTGGAAGGAAATGATCGAAGATCCGCAGCAGAAAATCGGCCGTCCCCGCCAGCTCTATACCGGTGCTGCCGAACGCGATTACGTGCCGCTCGCAAAGCGTAAGTAATTATCAATCGCTAGAGAAAAAAACCCGGTTGCTCTGACAACCGGGTTTTTTATTTCCAGAGTAGTTCAAGCATAAATGCGAGGTACTTCGCAGCGAAATCAGTTTCTGGTCTCGCCAACAAGTTCCAAAATGACCCGCGCACCGATCTCGCCGGAAGGTTTTTCTGTCGCCATGATCGACGCGACTCTGTCAAACCCATCCAATTGCGCCTGACGAGCCGATCCGGGCCGCATCAGCCGTTCAAGGTTGCGAGCAAGCATCCCTGAGCGGACAAACTCATTGAAATACTCTGGCACGACCGGTTCATCGGCTATGATATTTGGCAGAGCTGCGCTCCAGATCGTAATCTTCGGCATCAAAAACTTACGCGCAAACCAGTCCGCTTTATAGGAAAGTACGCTTGGGATGCGCGATAGAGCCAGCTCCAGCGACACAGTACCGGAGGCCGCAAGCGCCGCATCGGCTTTAGAAAATGCTTTCCACTTTTCCTCATCGCCCAAGACAATGAGCGGCTTGACTACCCAGTTCTTTGAAAGATCTCGCACCATTTCCTCAATGCGTGGCAATGTCGGCAGGACAACGTCAAGCTTTTCCACGCGCGTCGCGAGCTCGCCGACGGCCTGTCCAAATGGTTCCATAAGGAGCTGGATTTCAGTACGACGTGAACCCGGTAAAACAAGCAGTGTTTTCCGCGTTTCCTCCGTTCGTTGCGCTTCGAGAGCTTTTTGCTGAGCGCGCGCCTGCAAAATCGGCCCATAACTGGAGAGACGATGCCCGACATAAGTGGAGCTTGGTCCGCTTAACCGCTGCATGACCTCGACTTCAAATGGAAGAATAGTCAGCACATGGTCGAAATAAGACTTCATCGCCCTGGCGCGTTGCGGCCGCCATGCCCAAACGCTCGGCGCTATATATTTCACAATGGGAATTAAAGGATTCGCCGCCCTGATCTTCTGGGCAACACGATGGGTAAACTCGGGGCTGTCGATGAGGAGAACGCAATCTGGCTTCTCTGCAACAATGCGCCGCGCAGTCTGGCCTATACGTCGCATCAGACCCGGCAAGTTCTTCAAAATTGCGCCAAGCCCCATAAGCGCAATCTCGTGTGGATCAAAGAAGGGCTTCATTCCCCGAGCCGTAAGATGATCACCGCCAACGCCGACGATATCAACCAGTCGGTCAGTCTGGCTTCGCAGAGCATCAATCAGATCGGCACCAAGAAGATCACCGGATTCTTCGCCAGCCACGATCGCTATTTTCAATGGCCGACTGTTGGTGCTCACTTCTTGATGTCCTTTCGGGCGCGACTGACGGTTTCTATGAACAAGCCTCTTTCATTGGCTCTCGCAACGGCTTCACCGAAGCCTAGAATGAATGTCCTGCCAGCCTCAACCGCTATTCCCGATAATCCCGCCTTTGAAGCGGTATCAACGGTCGAAACTCCGATAGTTGGGAGGTCTGCTCTTTCGTCTTGTTGTGGCTTCGCCATTTTCACAAGAACACCACCGTGACGCGGTATGCGGCCAGCCGCACGCAACGCGCCGACACGCTCAATCATCTGATCAGTGCCTTCAGCCCCTTCAAGCGCCACAACACGTCCGCCAACTGCAACGGCACCTTGCCCGACATCGAGGTCTCCCAAACGAAGCGCTGCCTCCATCGCGAGTTCAATATTACGGCGTTCCCTGGTATCCGGTGCAGTGCGGGTAAGCACTTGTGCTGGTGAAGGGGAAAGGAGATCCGGGACGACTTCGTGAGCACCTACAACTTTGAACCCCAGAGATTCCAGCAATCCTATAAATGCACGCAACAACGCATCGTCGCCCTTCCCCAACGCACGCAACACATAAGGAACTGCACGCAATGTAGGCCAGTCAAACTTTAGGTCACTGACCTGAGGTCTGCTGGTCACTCCTCCAGCAAGCACAATTCGCTCCACACCGGCAGCCTTCATCGACCGCACGAGTTTTGCAAACTCTACGATAGAAATTTCCTGATGCTCAAACTTGTAGAGTGCCGGATCGGCTTCCCCTCGCAGCGGCACGAGGAATGGATTTTTTCCCGCAGCCTCTAGCGCAGCGGCCACATTGATCGGCAACAAGCCATTGCCGGCTATAATAGCAATGCGTCCCGCATCATTTGCGAGACGCATTTGTTCCTCAATTTTCGTCGCCGTCATGCCCGGCTCCGCCGTGCACCGCATCGAGCGGCGGTGTGCAGTAGGCGCGCTTGGTGTCGACATTGATAAAATCGATCATGTCAATGACAGCCGGAGAATCCGGTATCGCAATCAGAACATCTTTAGCTCGGTCCCGAATTGGCTTTGTACGGTCAAACAGCATTCGGACAGCATGACGAAGATTATGAATCTCCTTGCGTTCCATACCAGAACGCTTCATGCCAACGATGTTCAATCCACCGAGATGAGCGTGCACCCCAATCGCCATGCCATAGGGAATCAGGTCGCTCACAATGGCAGCCATACCGCCGACGAAAGCGTGATGCCCGATGCGAACAAACTGATGGATAGCAGCGCCGCCGCCCAGAATTGCATGATGCCCGATCGTCGTATGACCACCGATCATCACATTGTTTGAAAATGTAACGTGATCGCCAATGTCACAGTCATGCGCCACATGCGCGTAAGCCAGAAATGAACAATCATCGCCAACCGACGTGTAGCCTCGCGCACTGTCAGACCCTTTGTGCATAGTCACGCCTTCGCGGACCAGGCAATTTGCGCCAATGTTGAGCTTGGTAGCCCCCCCCTTATGCTTGCCATTCTGTGGATCGCAACCCAGAACAGCATGCGGATAAACCTTTGCGCCCGCGCCGAGCGTCGTCGCGCCGGTCACCACAACATGGCTCATCAGTTCCGAATTGTCGCCGATGATGGCGCCAGACTGAATGTGGCAGAAAGGGCCGACAGACACTCCTTGCCCCAATTCCACACCCGGCTCTATGAGCGCAGTAGGATGAATAAATGTTTCTTTCATTGATATGCTCACTGGCTTTCTTCAGCTGTGCTGATCATGGCAGCGACTTCAGCCTCCGCAACCTTTACACCGTCAACTTCGGCGATGCATTCGTATTTAGAAATATTTGCTCGTTGCTTGATCTTCTTTACGTGAAGCAAAAGTCTATCTCCCGGTACGACCGGACGACGGAATTTTGCATTATCGATAGTCATGAAATAAACAACACCTGGACGTCCGGTCTTACGCTGCAGCAAAGAAATGGCACCTGCTGTCTGTGCCATGGCTTCAACAATCAATACGCCTGGCATGATAGGCTTTTCAGGAAAATGCCCCGTAAAATGCGGTTCGTTGAACGTTACGTTCTTGATACCGGTTGCAGAGACGTCGCCGTCAATGTCGACAATTCGGTCGATCAGCAAAAACGGATAGCGATGCGGCAGCACGGCCAGAATGTCCTGGATATCTGCTGCTTCCAGCTTGGTCTGATTTGCATCACTCATCAGAGGATTGTTCCTTTCTCGATTGCCCGATGCTGCGGATGTTTGCAATATCACGGAACCACTGCTTGATAGGCCGCGCGGGAATGCCACCCCAACGCTCACCATCGGGTATGTCATTCATAACGCCGCTCGCCGCTGCGATCTGCACGCGCGAGCCAATAACCAAATGATCGGCAAGTCCGACACGTCCACCCAGCATCGTCTGGTCGCCAATGACACAGCTACCCGAGATACCGCAATGGGCCGCAACAATACAAAACCGACCGATCCGCACGTTATGCGCGATCTGGACAAGATTATCGATCTTTGTACCTTCACCGATAATGGTATCGCTCAAGGAACCACGATCAATCGTCGTATTGGCACCAATCTCAACATTGTCCTGTATGATAACTCTCCCAAGCTGGGGAACTTTCTCCAAACCGGCAGGGCCTGGAACATAGCCGAAACCATCCTGTCCAATTCGCACACCTGGATGAAGCGAAACCTGGTTGCCAATAAAGGCACACTGGACGGTCACGCCCGGTGCAATATAGCTGTTGCGACCAATCTGGCTGCCTTCCCCGATGACCGCCGTCGATGCGATCAGTGTACCGCTACCAACGGTTACCTCCTTACCGATAACTGCGCCCGCCTCGACAGTCGCGCCATCTTCGATATGCGCAGTCGGATGAATAATCGCTGCCGGAGAAACACCTGTTTCTCCAAACAAGCTGACAGGTCTGACTGATGCGGGAAATAGCATGCGCCCGACCGACGCGAAGTCTCGTTGCGGATTTCGTGTAACCAACGCGGCTATATGCGACGGTACGCTATCCAGCACAGCTTCAGTACACAGCACACCTGCAGCATTGATCAGGGAGAGACCATCCGCGTTCTTCTTGCCTTCAACGAAAACAAGGGAACCTTCAGTCGCATCCTTGAGAGAAGAAAGCCGCACAACAGAACGCGGCGCAAGCTTCGATTCGCGAAGCTTTGCACCGGTAAAATCTGCTATATCGCCAATCGTGAGTTCACGCGAAGGCGCAAAGAAAACAGGATCTGCCATCAAAACACTTTCTTCCCCGGGGTTGTTACCCCGGGAAAAGGCAAACCTATTAGAACTTGGTCGAAACACCGAAGTTGAAGTTCTGAACCTTGTCGGTATCAGCCTTCGCGATCGGGAACGCATAGTCGAAGCGCAACGGACCGAACGGCGAAGCCCACATCAAGCTAACACCTGCCGAAGCGCGAAGCTTCTTGTCGTCACCATAAATTGGCGAACCACCCTGCGAGGAGTCGTTACCATATAGCGTCGCGGCATCAGCGAACAATGCGCCACGGACACCCAGGCTTTCAGGAACGAGCGGCATCGGGAACTGAACTTCAGCAGTACCGTTGATATAGGTCGTCCCCCCCATCCAGTAGCGCTTGCCGTTCGCGGCGTCCTGATAAGGACCGATACCATTGAATTTGAAGCCGCGGATGATATCCGAATTGTTCTTGAACAAGTCAAAGATACGAACGCCATCATCACCGAACTCGTGGATATAACCACCGCCAATGCCCAACATACCGACGATATCGGCTTCCTGAGAAAGCGTCTTGTAGTAGTTACCCTTGAACGTAGTCTTGATGTACTTGGCATCACCGCCAAGACCTGCGAACTCCTGCGTAAACTTGCTATAAAGACCGTCATGCGGGTTCTTCATGTCGTCAATGGAGTTGTAGGTTAGCGAATAGCTGACCGACGAACGGAGCCATGGGCTATGCTCAGCAGCTTCAAGCAATGCAGGAGCATAGTAGTCCTGCGCATCAGCGCGGAACAGGTCATACTTTTCCTGAACCAGATTATATGCGATTCCGGCTGAGAAATTGTCCGTAATCGGCAGACCGAAACGAATGGTACCGCCTGTCTGCTCAACATCGTAATCGTCATTCACGCGGTACGTACGACGGAATACATCAAAACCAGCCGAGAGCCGGTATCCGAGGAAATATGGCTCGGTAAATGACAGGCCGTAATTGCGCATATCATCCTGACCTGCACCCGCACTAATACGGATGTACTGGCCGCGCCCGAGGAAGTTACGCTCGGTGATAGCAGCTTCAACCTGCGCACCTGGAGATTCACCGCCTGTCGTATACCCACCGCCGATTGAGAATTCACCTGTCGATTTTTCGACGACATCAACCACCAGAATAACCTGATCCGGTTCAGAACCCGGTGCAGTTGAAATATTGACCGTCTGGAAGAAATCTAGCGCCTCAAGACGACGCTTGGCACGCTGCACCATAACCTGATTGAAGGCATCACCCTCATTCATGTCGAATTCGCGACGAATCACGAAGTCGCGGGTCTTGTCATTGCCACGAATTTCAATGCGCTGGATATAAGCGCGCGGACCTTCATCAACACTATAAATGACCGAGATCGTGTGGTTCTCAAAGTCACGATCACCGCGCGGCTCAACCTTTGCGAAAGCATAACCGCTGCCAGCAACGTTTTCGGTAACCGCAAGAACCGAATCTTCGACTTCCTTGGCGCTGTAAGGCTTGCCTGAACGGGTCTTGACCAAATGATCAAGAGCCTGCCCATCAACACCGTCAACATTGCTCTCGACGCTTACATTGCCGAACGTATAGCGCTGCCCCTCATCAACCGTGATGGTGATCGTGTACTCATTTGTAGAGGGATCAAGAACTGCGTTCGACGAAATGACGCGGAAATCTGCATAGCCGCGATTGTAATAGAAACGACGGAGCGTTTCTTCGTCAGCCTGTAGACGCCCTTCATCATAAACGTCATTGCGCGTCAGCCACGAAAGCGGATTCGAACGCTTGGTCGAGATCACATCGCGCAAACGGCGGGCACTAAATGCCTGATTACCAACGAAATCGACATTTGCGATCTTCGTACGCGAGCCTTCGTTGATTTCATAGACAACGTTCACACGCCCCTGACCGAGATCGACCGTACGTGCATTTACAGTCGCATCGCTGCGCCCGACATGTGCATAGGCCCCCTTGATAGCCTCAACGTCCGCTTCCATCGTCGCAGCATCATAAGGCGAACGCGGCTTAAGCTGGACCGCTCGAGCAAGATCTGGATCCTTGATCTTCTTGTTGCCTTGGAAAAGGACGTTGTTGACGACCGAACGCTCAGAAACATTCACGACAAGCGTGCTGCCGGACTGATTGATGCGAACATCCGAGAACAGACCCATCGCGAACAAACGCTTCACAGCAGCATCGATATCAGCGCTGGTGAAGGCCTTGCCCGGACGAATATCAATATTGTCACGGATGGACTGCGCGTCGACGCGTGCATTACCACGCACCTCGATACGGCTAACGACAGCAGCCTCAGCAACATTTACCGAAGTTAGCGAGAGTGCAGCGGCACCCGAAGCTACAAGAGCCACTGACATGGCGAGCGCAGAAGCGGCGCCAAAGAATTTAGAACTTGCCGTCATAGGCTTTCCGAACCTTCGTTTCTTTCTGTCCCCGGGGCGATTAACCCAGAAAAGCACGTACAGATACAACCGTCATACCCGGTTTTTCCATACAAGCAAGCGTCACGGTTAAATTCTGTTTACTTAAGCTACCAGCGTGGCATCCGCGCCACGCGATTTAAGCGTTATGGTAAACAAATCGCTTAGCTTTTCCAGCAGTCACTCCCAATTTTCACTTCTGTTTAACATCTTCCCCGACCCTGGCCAGAGAAGATACGCATCATGGCGGTTAGCTGGCTAGAACTCTCCAGCCTGCACCGATCCCCCAAGATCGCCACCTGTGCCAGCCGGAGAGTCATCTAGCAGGCAAACAGGTCGTTGAAAAGCACGAACCCCATGAATCCCATAACAAGGAGAAAGCCTACGCGATAGAAAATTTCCTGCGCCGCAGTCGACACCGGACTACCCTTTATGGCTTCCACTGCATAGAAAACCAGATGGCCGCCATCCAGTGGAGGCAAGGGAAACAGGTTCAAAAGCCCTATGCCAACCGACAACATAGCCATCAACTGAATGAGCCAATCAAAACCCTGACTTGCTGCCTTACCTGCCATATTGGCAATTTTCACCGGTCCTCCAAGCTGACATTTATCCTCGCGTCCAACCGCAAAACGCTGAAAGAATTCACCGGTACGGCTGATAATATAGCCTGTTTCCATGACAGCTTGCCCCACTGATTCGAGGGGACCATACTCAATTCGACGGAAATTACCGACAGCTTCTGTGGTTTCTACGCCGATGGCGCCAAGCTTGACTTTGTTTCCAAGTGGGTCAGTTCGCTCGACAATCGCTGGAACGGCCTGCAAATCCACCATTTTGCCATCACGCTCTACAGTGAAATTCAGCTTATCGCCTGCCCGGCCAGACACAATGCGCTGCACGTCTGAAAAAGTTGTGATCTTCTCCCCATCGACACTGATAAATCGATCTCCAGCCTCAAAACCGGCTTCTGCTGCAGGACTACCAGGCTGGACGCCAGCAATAAGAGGGTCGGAAATCTGACGCCCGTACAGTGCGAAAAAGACGCTGAAAATGACGATTGTCAGAATGATATTAAAAGCGGGGCCAGCAAAGACGGTAGCTGCGCGTTTCCATACAGGCTGGGTATGAAATGCCCTTTGCTGCTCGTCCGCGCTCAGAATTCCGTTATCGACATTGACTGGAGAGCTCGTGGCGCTTTCATCTCCGATGAACTTGACATAGCCACCAAGCGGAATGGCGGAAATCTTCCATCGTGTTCCGTGCTTGTCCGTGAAGCCGACCAGTTCGGGTCCGAACCCGATGGAAAAAGCCTGAGAGCCAATGCCGCACCAGCGCGCAACGAGATAGTGCCCCATCTCATGGACAAAAACCACGACAGTCAGAACAAAGAGAAATGGAATGATGGTGCCGACAAGCAAGCTTTCGCCACCCAGAAAAAAGGCCAACGCCTCCTGCAAATCACTACTCCCTACACAATGCTAAAGGGCCTTCCGAAGAACCGAATAAATTTCGAGGAATTCCACAAATTCATCCGTCGCGCCCTTAGAAACTGAAGAATATCGCGGACGGCACGTCTGGCTCTGCAACAATTGCACCAAACAGGTACAAAAGTGCGGCAGCCGCAACAAGCCCGTCGACGCGATCAAGAACACCGCCATGTCCCGGCAGAAGACGTCCTGAGTCCTTTGCGCCGAACTGGCGCTTCACCCATGATTCTGCAAGGTCGCCGATCTGTGAAACGATAGACAGCAGCAACGCGAGCAATGGTACGAGCCAACTGCCGGGTGCAGCCACTAGAGATGCAACCAGAATACCACCGGCCACCGCAGCGGCGGCACCACCGATAGCGCCGGACCAAGTCTTATTAGGCGAAAAGCGAGGAGCAAGCTTCGGGCCGCCTAACGCCCGACCATTAAAATAGGCTGCAATATCGGTGGACCAGACAACGGCGAAAAGGAAAACGATGGCGGTAAAGCCGAATGGCTCGTCGCCGCGCAGGAGTGAAAGCGAAGTAGCAGAAAATCCTGCATATAGGAGGCCCACCGCTGGCCAGGCACGCCCTGTCCGCCATTGTGTGATCAAAAGAATGAATGCCCCCCCGAACAGAACACTGATCGTCAACAAGGCGCTCCGGTCCAACACGAGCAAAATGCAAGTAAGCACTAGCCATCCCCAGCCGAACGCACGCGAGAACAATGTCTGCTTTGGTGCAGTCAGATTCGTCCACTCGTGGAACATGGCCAATCCGATCGCAATCGAGAACAGCGTAAAACCCAAACCTCCGACCCAGGTCAGCCACAAAGCGACTGCACCGAGGACAACGGCGGTAACGATGCGGGTTTGCAGATTGGACATTGAGACCTTTCGACGGACTGGCTAGCGCCATACTAGAGCATTTTCAGTCGTTCCACCCCTCTGGAACCACCTTAGACAGCCGCCCCCTTGGCCGAAGGGCATGCAATTTCTTCTTCACGATCTTCCAGCCCGGCGCGCGCTTCAACGCCGCCGAACCGACGCTCGCGTTGACGAAAAACTTGATAGGCAGCATCAAGATCAGATGCGCGAAAATCCGGCCAATGAATGGGCAGGAATAGAAACTCGGAATACGCAGCTTGCCACAGCAGAAAGTTCGACAGGCGCATTTCCCCGCTGGTACGGATGATAAGGTCCGGATCAGGAAACCCTGCAGTGTCCAGATTTGCCGCAATCAACTCGCTGGAGATCGAAGCCGGATCAAGCCGTCCGGCAGCGACATCCCGCGCCAGACTTCTCACGGCACGAACGATCTCGTCACGAGCCCCATAGTTGAAAGCTATAATGAGATTGAGGCCAGTATTACGGTGAGTGAGCGTTTCGGCTTCGATCAGCAATGCCCGAATATCGGCTGCAAGTTCGTCACGTTCACCGATAATGCTGACTCGCACATTATTGCGGTGCAGTTCCGCGAGATCGCGGCGGATGAATATCTTGAGCAGCCCCAGGAGGTCATTGACCTCACCGCTCGGGCGCGACCAGTTCTCCGAAGAGAAAGCAAACAAGGTAAGGTAACCGAGGCCACGGTCCCCGGCTGCCCTAACAATTTCGCGAAGAGCCTCGACGCCTGCCCGATGTCCGGCACTACGCGGCAAATTGCGCGCCTGCGCCCAACGGCCATTGCCATCCATGATAATGGCGATGTGGCACGGATCGGACATGGCGAAGCTCTCCCTCAATGAAAACCATGCAAGGCCTAAACCTGCATGATCTCCCCCTCTTTCACTGTCACAACCTTATCCATCTCTGCGATGGTTTCGTCGGTCAGCTTCTGCACTTTTTCTGACAGGATACGGCTTTCATCCTGACTGATCAGACTGTCCTTCTCCAGCTTTTTCAGCGTGTCCATACCGTCGCGGCGAACGTGGCGGGCCGCAATACGGCCTTGCTCAGCGTACTGGTGGGCAATCTTTACCAGTTCCTTGCGGCGTTGTTCGTTCAGTTCAGGCAGCGGAATGCGCAGCGTCGTGCCATCGGTGATGGGATTGAGACCCAGACCGGAATCGCGAATGGCGCGCTCCACAGCGCCTACCATGCTTTTGTCCCAAACAGACACCGAAAGCATGCGCGATTCGGGAACTGTGATATTGGCAACCTGATTGATCGGCATTGTTGAGCCATAAGCCTCGATCACAATCGGCTCCAGCAAACTTGCAGAAGCTCGGCCCGTACGCAAACCGTTAAGATCATGCTTCAGAGAGTTGATAGCGCCTTCCATGCGGCGTTTCAGGTCGTTGATGTCAAAAGCATCACTCATGCATTTTCTCCTTCGATACGCAGCAAGGATCGATCAATTATCGGACACAATCGTGCAGCGTCCCTTGCCTTGCAGAATTTCGGCCAAGCCGCCGTTTTCATGGATGGAATAGACTATTATCGGAATGTTGTTCTCACGCGCAAGGGCAACAGCGGCTGTATCCATAACTGCAAGCCCGCGATCGAGAACTTCTTTATGGGTCAGACTGTCGAAACGCGTTGCGTTCGGGTCCTTCTTCGGGTCGGCCGAATAGATTCCGTCAACCTGCGTCCCCTTCAACAGCGCATCCGCTTCAATTTCTGCAGCGCGAAGAGCTGCTGCCGAATCCGTCGTGAAGAATGGATTTCCGGTCCCGCCTGCAAAGATCACGACCTTGCCCTCGTCCATATAGGCCGTAGCCTGTCTCTGTGAAAAGCTCTCACAGATTTCAGGCATGGCTATGGCCGAAAGCACGACTGAATCAACTCCGATTTTGTGGAGGGAAGTGCGCAACGCAAGCGAATTGATGACCGTGGCCAACATTCCCATATGATCGCCTGTCACACGATCTCCGCCCTTGGAGGCTACAGCAACGCCGCGGAAAATATTGCCACCGCCAATCACAACGCCAACTTCGACGCCAAGCGCCCGTGCCTGCTTAATGTCGCTTGCGATACGGTCTGCCACTGAAACATCAATGCCAAAGCCCTGACTGCCCATCAACGCCTCGCCCGAGGCTTTCAAAAGAACGCGTTTGTAGGCGGGCTTGCCGGACATTGGATGCTCTCCGCAGATTGTGATCAAGTGGTTGTGTCGGGGTTCCGATACACGAAGGGCACCGCGTTGTCACGCGATGCCCTTCATAATCACAAGCCTTTTGAGGCGATAACTGTTTAGCCTTTGGCGGCAGCAGCTACTTCAGCAGCAAAATCGGTTTCTTCCTTCTCGATGCCTTCACCGAGAGCAACGCGGACAAAGCCGATGATCTTGGCAGGTGCGCCAATGGTCTTTTCAGCTTCCTTGAGGGCAGCAGCTACCGTCAGATCGGGATTGATCACGAAAGCCTGCGAAAGAAGAACAACTTCTTCGTAGAACTTGCGCATACGGCCTTCGATCATCTTTTCGATGATGTTGTCCGGCTTACCGGATTCACGAGCCTGCTCGATAAAAATCGCCTTTTCGCGCTCGGCAGCAGCCGGGTCAACGTCTTCGGCGGTCAGAGCCAGCGGGTTGATCGCGGCCACGTGCATGGCAACCTGACGGCCGAATGCGTTTGCAGCTTCTGCATCGCCAGCAGTTTCGATTGCAACCAGAACGCCGAGCTTGCCAAGGCCGTCAGCAACACCGTTGTGGATGTAGGTCGCGACAACGCCCTGTGGGACGGTCAGCGCAGCCGAACGGCGGAAGCCAATGTTTTCACCGATGGTGGCAACGGCGTCCTTCGCCGTTTCGGTAACTGTCTTACCGTCAACGTTGGCGTTGGCAACAGCTTCGGTCGAACCGTCGGTCGACAGCGCAGCCTGGGCGATCTTGCGGACCAGATCCTGGAAAGCGTCGTTGCGAGCAACGAAATCGGTTTCGGAGTTGACTTCAACGACAACAGCCTTGTTGCCTGAAGCTGCAACGCCAACCAGACCTTCAGCAGCCGTACGGCCAGCCTTCTTGTCGGCCTTTGCAATACCCTTGGCGCGCAGCCAGTCAACGGCGGCTTCGATATCGCCATTGGTTTCAGCAAGTGCTGCCTTGCAGTCCATCATTCCGGCGCCGGTAAGGTCGCGGAGTTCTTTGACGAGAGATGCGGAAATGCTCATGATGTCGCCTTTCATGAAAGCGAAGGCACACCGGATGGGTGTGCCAACTTTTAACCGGCGCTTGGTTTCTTGATCGCGATTGGACTGAGCATTGCACTTCAGGAATCACAATCCCGCACCGGGATGAAACGAGATTATCCACCCGCCCTATCACAGATATGACGGATGGATGAAATCATACGCTGATTAAGCGCCTTCAGCCGGAGCTTCGAGGGCTGGCTCAACCGGAGCTTCAACCTGCGCACCAACGTCGATGCCCATTGCGCCCTGCTGGCGAGCAATACCGTCGAGAGCAGCACGAGCAATCAGATCACAATAGAGAGAGATGGCGCGTGCGGCGTCGTCATTGCCCGGAATCGGGTAGTCGATCTGGTCTGGATCGCAGTTCGAGTCAATCACTGCAACAACCGGAATACCAAGACGCTTGGCTTCCTGAATAGCAATCGCTTCCTTGTTGGTGTCAATGATGAACATCAGGTCCGGAACCGAACCCATGTCCTTGATACCACCGAGGGCACGGTCAAGCTTTTCACGCTCGCGCTCGAGGTTCAGACGTTCCTTCTTGGTGAAGCCCTGAGCTTCGCCAGCCAGAAGTTCGTCGAGCTTGCGCAGACGCTGGATCGAATTGGAGATCGTCTTCCAGTTGGTCATCATGCCGCCGAGCCAGCGTGCATTGACGTAATACTGTGCCGAACGGTTGGCAGCATCGGCGATGATGTCCGATGCCTGACGCTTCGTACCGACGAACAGAACGCGACCGCCGCGAGCGACCGTGTCCGAAACGACCTTCAGCGCATTGTGCAGCAGAGGAACCGTCTGAGACAGATCGAGAATGTGGATATTGTTACGGTCACCATAGATGTATGGTGCCATTTTCGGGTTCCAGCGATGGGTCTGGTGGCCAAAGTGAACACCAGCTTCCAGAAGCTGGCGCATGCTGAAATCAGGCAATGCCATCTTTATTTTCCTTTTCCGGTTTAACCTCCACGGGCTGAGGCGATTTTTCGCCACCGGAGGTCTTTGCCGGATTTCTCCCGACAAAAGCCCAATCCCGTGTGTGGAATAGGCGCGCTGTTAACTGATCGCGCCGCAAATTGCAAGTCGTCTACACAATATAGCATCGAACAGACGAACAAACACTCCAGTCCGTGTGCTTATTTGCACGTCGCAGCCTGCTTTGCCGCATCATAGACATCAAGCTTCACAAGCTTTCCGCGCATGGAAAAATCTCCATAATCCATAGTGAGGTCGCGGGTAATACCATTGCGATAAAGCTTGAAATTGATGCGATAGATTGGCAAGCCGTCCTGCTTTTCCTTGTCATCGAAATAGGCGATCGTCACCGGCCAGACCTGATCCTTGGAAAATTTGCCCATGACCTTGGTCTCGTCGTCCGGCAGAGACTGCTCCTTGCCGACGACGACGGTGGTAGCAACCACCCTGTCAGCATCTTCGGAAGCATCGAAAAGCGACGTCTGGTAGAATTTCTGCCCGGCCTCCGCCTTGCCGATCAGTTCTTCCATATGTCCGGTCGGAAATTGCGTTGCCTTGAGGTCAAGCCTGTTTTCCTTCGGCTTGCTTAATTCAACGACTGTCTTGCCACCCTCGAGCTTCGCGTCACCGCGGACTTCCTTGACCAGTTCCTTGTCCACGAAGGTCTTGTTGACGAAACGGAAGCTCTTTCCGTCTGCACCTTCGAAAGTTGTCGTCTGCTGGTCGGTCACACGCTGCGGCTGTTCTTCCATATCGATCCGCGTCACGAAACGGAAATTGGTGGTGTAGCCTTCACATGCCGATCCGTTGAACTCGTACACCATTCGGCCAGTCAAACCGCTGATCCCTGATTTTTCATCGGCACGATCCAGTGTCAGATCATAGACTGCGCGATGTGGAACCAACGTTACCGTCGAGGCCGCATGAGCGATACCGGTGAATCCGGCCCATACACAAGCAGCCGCTCCGCTCGCCGCCACCACACTCTTAAAAAAACGCATACATGAATCTCCCGATGAGTTGACGAGCATGATAAAAAAACTCGTGGCGGAAGCGAGGCAAAAAACGCACTCTTCCCAAAAGCTTCACCGATTCTGCCTATATGCAGATCGCAGAGTGCCTTTATAAGCAAGGATTAATGTAATGACTGACACAATCGACGACCGCCTTAAAAATCTGGGTATATCCATTCCAGAAGCTGCAGCACCCGCCGCCAACTATGTTCCTTTTGCACAAAGCGGTTCTTTACTGCTTACATCTGGCCAGCTTCCGCTAGAAGGCGGAAAGCTTGTGCATACCGGCCAGATCGGTAACGAACTCGCGGTTGCACACGGACAAGCTGCAGCACGCGCCTGCGCTGTCAACATCCTTGCCCAGGCAAAGGCTGCGCTTGGTGACCTTGGCCGCATCAAAAGCATTGTGAAAATTACTGTTTTCGTGGCCTCTACACCCGATTTTGTGGAACAGCACCTTGTGGCCAATGGCGCCTCAGATCTCCTAGTTGCAGTTCTGGGCGATGTCGGCAAGCATGCCCGCTCGGCCGTTGGCGTTGCCAGCCTGCCGCTCAATGCGCCAGTGGAAATAGAAGCAATTATCGAAGTTGCCTAACATGACTTCCATCGACTGGATCAAGAAGCGTCCCGTTGCCCATCGCGGACTGCACGATCTCAATAAAGAGCGCTGGGAAAACACACTGTCAGCGTTCGAGTCTGCAGCCAAAGCGGGCTTCGCGATCGAATGCGATGTTCATCTCACCCGGGACGGCGGTGTCGTCGTCTTTCACGATGATGAGCTGAAGCGCCTCGCCGGTTGCGAAGGCTACATCAGCGATTTAACACTGGAGGAAGCCACTGCATTGAAGATCGGCGGTACCGCCGATCAGGTGCCGACGCTTCGCCAGATGCTTGATCTCGTTGACGGCCGTGTCCCCCTCGTCATTGAACTAAAGGGCATCGAAGGCAAAGATGATGGTCTGGTTGCCGCCGTCGCGAAAGAACTGATGTCCTATAGGGGCGAAGTCGCAATCATGTCTTTCGACCACCATCTCATTCGCCGGTTTTCGATAGATGCACCGGGAATTCCTGGTGGTCTTACCGCCGAAGGCACACGCACGGAAGATTTCGAAAGACATTTCTCCATGCTCGCGCATGGCGTCTCATTCGTCTCCTATAACGTGCATCATCTCCCCAACCCGTTCGTCACCTTCGTTCGGGAGAAGTTGCAAATGCCTGTGATCAGTTGGACGGTGCGGGATCGGGAAATGCAGAAGCATAGCGATCTCAATGTCGATCAGATCACCTTCGAAGGCTTTGATCCCCGCGCACTCGTAGCTTGACGACAATACGCCGAACCCCGCAAAATATGCGCGATAACGGCAAAGGAATAGCGGTGAACGACGAAGATCCGCAGAATGAGCAAAGTTTCGTTATCCGTGTCGTTGAGAGCATCAGCGAATTCACGGCGGACGAATGGAACAGTCTTGTCGGGGCATCCCGGCAGGACGCGGATTACAATCCCTTCATTACCCGCAACTTTCTGTCGGCGCTGGAAGGATCCGGCTCGGTTTCACGGCAAACAGGCTGGCTTTCACGCCATTTGCGTCTTGAAGATGATCAGGGCCGCCTCATCGGAGCCGTACCGAACTATCTCAAGGGACATAGTCAGGGAGAATATGTTTTCGACCACGGATGGGCTGATGCTTTCGAGCGCGCCGGTGGGCGATACTATCCCAAATTTCAGGCTGCGGTGCCTTTCACTCCGGCCACCGGCCCGCGCCTCCTCAATCACATCGCCTATGAAAGCCACACTGTTCGATTGGCGCTGGCAGGTGGGCTACGGGAACTAGCTGATCAATCCGGCGTCTCGTCCGCTCATGTCACCTTTGCACTGCCGGATGAGATTGACGCGCTGAAGCGTGCAGAGTTTCTTCATCGGACAGATCAGCAGTTTCACTTTAAAAACAATGGCTTTAACAGCTATGACGATTTTTTAAATGAACTGGTATCGCGGAAACGAAAAGCGTTGAAAAAAGAACGCCGTGAAGCGCTGTCGGATGGCATCGAAATCGACTGGCTGACCGGGAGCGACCTCACAGAAACCGTCTGGGATAGCTTCTTTGCGTTCTATATGGATACGGGCCGCCGCAAATGGGGGCGACCTTATCTGAATAGGCAGTTCTATTCGCTAATCGGTGAAAGCATGGCGGAAGACATTTTGCTCGTCATGGCCAAACGCAACGGAAATTACATTGCTGGTGCTATCAACTTCATTGGTGGCGATACACTTTTCGGTCGTCACTGGGGCTGCATCGAAGATCATCCGTATCTACATTTCGAGGTTTGCTATCATCAGGCAATTGATTTTGCGATTGATCGAAAGCTCAGCGTCGTAGAAGCCGGAGCACAGGGCGAACATAAAATCGCTCGTGGCTATGCGCCGGTCACGACCCATTCGGCGCATTATATCGTCCATGAAGGCTTTCGAAACGCCGTTCGTGACTATCTCGATCATGAGCGTCGTGAGGTCGAACAAATTCAGATCGCCTTGGAAGAGCACTCACCGTTCAGAAATGTCTGACTCCAAAACACGATTCGATCCAGTTGAGTGAGATCACTGCTCTAACCGTTTGTTTTAACGTGAATTTTAAGCGAAGGACGCTTCACACCTTTCGGGATGCGCTCGATCCATCTTGCCTAACGCGAATGGATACGGTCTGATCGTGTCAAACATTTCGCATTGGAGAGAATCGCATGTCTGCCATTTATGACGACAACAATATCTTCGCCAAAATTCTACGTGGTGAAATTCCATCCACCCGTGTTTATGAAACCGACGATGTTGTGGCATTCATGGATGTGATGCCACAAGGCACGGGCCACACGTTAGTTGTACCGAAGGCACCCTCCCGCAATCTGCTTGATGCCAAGCCGGAAACCCTCGCCAGCGTGGTTCAAGTCGTGCAGAAAATCGCGCAGGCCGTAAAGAAGGCATTCAATGCCGATGGTGTAACTGTCATGCAGTTCAACGAACCCGCATCCGGCCAGACTGTCTATCATTTGCACTTTCATGTAATCCCGCGCTTTGAAGGAGTAGCGCTTAAGCCCCATACCGGACAGATGGAAGACGCGGCAGTTCTTTCAGTAAATGCTGAAAAAATTCGCGCAGCACTCTGATATGACTCTTGCTTTCAAAGTGTAAGCAGACCGATTACCAGCAGGATTTCCGCAACCAGCACACCGACGAGCAGTCGCTTGCCGGTCATGAGAAAAGCGGCAAATCCTGCCACGGCGGAACCGGCGCGAAGCCAGAGAGGTGAATTGGCTAGTTCTCCATTGGGATAGAGAATAAGCTGCGCGATAACGCCTGCAACCAGCGCGGTGGCAACGCAGCGCACGAAAACAAGAGCCTCAGAGTCTTCGCGCATGCGCCCGCCAACCATGACTCCCATCACACGAAACAGATAGGTTGGAAGTGCCCCAGCCAGCAGGATAAACAGAAACGGCCACCACCAGGTCGACAAGCTGTCCCAGTTCATTCACGTGCTCCTGCCGGCATGCGCTGAATTCGATGAAACCCAAATGCTATCAACCCACCGAGAACGCCCGTAATCAATAAATCATAGCCGGGCGCTAGATGATGAAATATGGGAAACAGAACAATCCCGGAAATCATTGCAATTTGCCCTGCCCGTTCTCTCGCCGAGCGCCAAAGCGATGTCAGAAAATACATCGGCGTCAGCATGAAAAGCGCCGCGAAAACAATCGGTGGAAACGAGGTCGATAACGAATAGATGATGGCGACGACGATCGCATTAGTCCCCACCAGAACCATGCCGATTCCCGCAAAGTAGCTTGTTCGCATATCCCTCGGGATTTTGCGAAGCTCCTCCATGGCCATTACCCAGGCGGTCACGGCGACGAAATGACAAAGGATCGCTAATGTCAGTTTCCGCGTTCTAGGTCCTTGCAACTCTGGAAGCAGCGCGACCACCATTGGCATCAAACGCACGGACGAAAGTCCCACGGCGAGAGCCGCAGCAGGCAAAGCCACACCCGCGCTGATCGCGCCAATCAGAACGACCTTTGCCGGGAGCGCCCAGATGGTCAGTGTCATAAATACGGCTTGAACAACGGTGATGCTGCTTTCGATTGCCAGTCCCGCAAAACCGACGAACGAACTCATCAACAATAGGGCTGGAATGCTGCAAATGCGCGTACAGCCGCGCAAGAACCATAGCAGATGACGATGCTCTTCTGAATCTTGCTCGGGATTATGGGAATGAGTCGGCAGCATAGCATCACGTTAGAGCAAGGTCCGAGAAAGTTGCACCCCGTTTTTATCGCTTTGATCGGAAAAAATCAGATTTCGTTTACGCCAGTACCAACTCAAAATGAAATGGCCCTCAACGAGGGCCATTTCAGTCGATTGTTACTTTTTACGTGGCACTTTCGGCACCGAAGATTTTGCCGTCGAAGCCTTCGAGGAAAGCTTCGGCGCTGGCTCGTCCTTGCCCGCCAATACCTTTTCTTTCTCTGCCTTCTTCGGCGCAGCCTTCTTGCGTTGCAAATGCTTTTTCTCAGCCGGAATGTCCTTCTTCGGACTAACCGGCTTATCCGCCACGCTTTCCAGTGAAAGATCGGTCTTTCCGTCCGGCTTCGTCACGACATCAACACGGACCGTGCCACCGTGCTTAAGTTTTCCGAAAAGCACTTCATCGGCCAACGGCTTCTTGATGTGTTCCTGGATAACCCGGCCAAGCGGACGCGCGCCCATGCGTTCGTCGTAACCTTTATCAGCCAGCCAAGCGATTGCCGCTTCAGTCAGTTCAAAAGTCACGCCGCGCTCGGCAAGCTGTGCCTCAAGCTGAAGCACGAACTTCTGCACGACCTGATGAATGACCGGAACCGGCAGCGGACCGAACGGAATAATTGCATCCAGTCGGTTGCGGAATTCCGGTGTGAACAAGCGGTTGATCGCCTCCATGTCATCGCCTTCGCGACGCGTGGAGCCAAAGCCGATTGCCGCCTTGGCCATATCCGCTGCACCAGCATTAGTGGTCATGATCAGAATCACATTGCGGAAGTCGATTTTCTTGCCGTTGTGATCGGTCAGCGAGCCGTGATCCATCACCTGCAACAAGATGTTGAACAGATCTGGATGCGCCTTTTCGATTTCATCGAGCAGCAGCACGCAATGTGGATGCTGATCAACGCCATCCGTCAGGAGGCCGCCCTGATCGAAACCGACATAGCCGGGAGGCGCACCGATAAGACGCGATACGGTGTGACGCTCCATATATTCCGACATGTCGAAACGCAGGAGTTCAACACCGAGCGAGCTCGCCAGCTGTTTGGCGACTTCCGTCTTGCCAACACCGGTTGGACCGGAAAACAGGTAGGAGCCTATTGGCTTATCCGGTTCGCGCAATCCCGCACGGGCAAGCTTTATTGAGGCTGACAGCGCTTCGATCGCCAAATCCTGACCATAGACAACACGCTTCAGTTCCGCGTCGAGATGCGACAGAACCTGTTCGTCATCCTTCGATACCGACTTCGGCGGGATACGGGCCATTGTCGCGATTGTCGCTTCGATTTCCTTCACGCCGATGGTCTTTTTGCGTTTATTTTCAGGCAACAGCATCTGACTGGCACCGGTTTCGTCGATCACATCGATTGCCTTATCTGGCAGTTTGCGATCCGAAATATAACGCGCAGACAATTCCACCGCCGTCTTGATGGCGTCAACCGTGTACTTAACCTTATGGAAATCCTCGAAATAGGGCTTCAGTCCCTTCATGATTTCGATCGCATCCGGGATCGATGGCTCATTGACATCGATCTTCTGGAAACGACGCACCAAGGCACGGTCCTTCTCGAAGAACTGGCGATATTCCTTATAGGTGGTCGAGCCGATACAACGGATCGCACCAGACGAAAGAGCAGGTTTCAACAGGTTCGACGCATCCATGGCACCGCCTGAAGTGGCGCCAGCGCCAATAACCGTATGAATCTCGTCGATGAACAGAACGGCGCCCGGATACTCTTCGAGTTCCTTGACGACCTGTTTCAGACGTTCTTCAAAGTCACCGCGATAGCGCGTTCCAGCGAGGAGCGTACCCATGTCGAGCGAGAAGATCGTCGCATCTGCAAGTGCTTCTGGCACCTGTCCTTCAACAATCCTCTTTGCGAGACCTTCAGCGATCGCGGTCTTGCCGACACCGGGATCACCCACATAGAGCGGATTGTTCTTGGAGCGCCGGCAGAGCACCTGGATGGTCCGGTTGATTTCGTTATCGCGCCCGATCAGGGGATCAATGCGCCCAGCCTTGGCCTTTTCATTCAGGTTGACGCAATAGGCAGACAGTGCGTCCTGCTTCTTCTTAGCGCTTTCTTCCTGCTCCGTACTGGTGCGTTCTTCGCTGGCACTTTCCGCGCCGCGTGGCGGACGAGTTTCGTTGCTTTGCGGGCGTTTTGAGATGCCGTGCGATATATAGTTCACCGCATCGTAACGGGTCATCTGCTGTTCCTGGAGGAAATAGGCAGCATGACTTTCCCGTTCAGCGAAAATAGCAACCAGCACATTGGCACCGGTCACTTCCTCACGGTTCGAGGACTGCACATGGATAACCGCGCGCTGGATAACACGCTGGAAAGCGGCAGTTGGTTTCGAATCTTCGTCATAACCTGTTACGAGATTATCAAGTTCGCGATCAATATAATCAGTAACGATACGTTTTAGATGCTCAAGGTCAACGCTACAGGCACGCATAACTGCGCCTGCATCCTGATCGTCGATCAAGGCAAGCAAAAGATGTTCGAGCGTCGCATACTCGTGATGCCGCTCGTTTGCTATTGTGAGGGCTTGATGCAGGGCCCTTTCAAGGCTTGGGGAGAACGATGGCATATGACCTCACTTTTTCTCCATCACGCATTGCAGCGGATGCTGGTTTTGGCGGGCGAAATCCATGACCTGGCTGACTTTGGTTTCGGCGACTTCGTATGTAAACACGCCGCACTCGCCGACCCCATGATTGTGAACATGCAGCATGATACGTGTGGCATCATCTTGGCTCTTCTGGAAAAACCGCTGCAGGACATGAACGACGAACTCCATGGGGGTGTAGTCGTCGTTGAGGAGCAGAACACGATAGAGGCTTGGCTTTTTAGTTTTCGGCTGTGTACGCGTGACCACAACGGTGCCGCTTTCCGGACCATTCCCACCGTCGGTTTTGCTTTGCATGACTATATCGAGATGCCTCATGAAACCTATTACCCGAGTGCCCATCCGTCTGACCCAACTTGCCCTATAATGTAGGTCGTCATGTGATGATTTTAAGCCCTTCATTGGCGCTTGCAACCGGGACTTATTACAATAACCCGGCTTGACACAGTTATATGGCATCGTCCGAATGATGGAGCTTGGCCAAACAGCCCTATGCGGATAGCTGGGATTATCGCGAGCATACAAAATTACGCCAAATAATTGTTCGCAAAAAAGCAAACCCTATAGAAAGGGAGGCACATATTGGAGTTTCGCTGACATGAGAAATAATATCCTTCTCCTATAATAAAAAAATAATAGAATTATTTTGAATAATATAAGAAAAGATTTTTCAATACGCATTGTTTTCAAAAAGCTGCTCATCTCCCCCTACCCAGTCGGAACAGCAGCAAAACTAAACTCGCGAAAGCGAGTTTTTTGTTATCAGCCAAAGCTTCAGCTACACTGAGACAAAAATCGCATCTTAAAAACACATATGTGTGAGCGAGCGAGATGTTTCTGATTTGAACTATCGGGTCGTCATGACGACCGTTTCGATTTTTTCCAGAAATTTATGAACAATGCGGTTACCATAAACGGATTGGTAACGCTGATGACAGTAGGATCACCGAATTAGACGCTGTGTGCCTTTTGTGCCGCAGTTCAAAAATCCGGGATACAGGTAGGTCATCATCGTGCGTACCGCATTTAGTAAAGCCGCATACGCCTTGAGAAGAGCGGCGCAAGCCACCCTTCTTCTTGCAGTTGTAACGGGGTGTTCAACAGCTTCGACAACGATACCGGCAATAGCGGCGGGCGATAGATATTCTGCTATCGTAGTCGATGCAAACACCGGAAAGACGCTTTTCGCCTCAAAGGCGGATGCTCAGCGTTATCCGGCCTCTCTCACAAAAATGATGACCCTCTACATGCTGTTCGAGGCGATGCAGGCCGGTCGCGTGAACAAGAATACTCGTATCCCCGTGTCAGCTTATGCGGCCTCACGTCCACCCACGAAAATCGGGTTTCGTCCAGGACAGAGCATTCGTGCTGAAGATGCTGTACTGGCCATGATCACGAAATCGGCCAACGATGTGGCAACCGCTGTCGGTGAATATCTCGGAGGTTCTGAAGAACGCTTTGCTCAAATGATGACTGCTAAAGCACGTCGTCTTGGCATGCGTAACACGACCTTCCGTAATGCATCTGGTCTGCCGAACATGGCGCAGCATACGACTGCACGCGACATGGCGATTCTCAGCATCGCACTTCGCCAGCATTTCCCAAATGAATTCTCCTATTTCTCGCGTCGCAGCTTCGTTTTCCGCGGCCAGACCATCAAAGGACATAATCGTTTGCTCGGTCGCGTTGAAGGTGTGGATGGCATCAAGACCGGTTACACGAATGCATCCGGCTACAATCTGGCTTCGTCCGTCAGTTTGGATGGCCGCAGGCTGGTGGCCGTCGTAATGGGTGGCAATACCGGCGCAAGCCGTGACGCCCACATGGCGCAGCTTATTAGCAAATATCTTCCTGCGGCAACGCGTAGCCGCAACGCTGCACCGCTTGTCGCAATGAGCAACGACGCACCACAAGTTGTTGCTTCAGTCGACCTTCCAAAAGCCCGAAATGCCCCTGTTCCCGTGATGCGTCAGGTCGCCGCCGTCGAAGATGTCATCAACAGCGAGAGCGGTGAAGGAGACAGCGACCAGCCTCAGGTTCTGGCCCTTGCAGCGCCGACAGCACGTCCAGCCGCATTGGCCGCACAGGCCGCCGTTCGCCCTACGCCCAAGGCCGCCGTTCCGTCTGCACCAGCTCAGGATGTAGATCCGGTCACGACCGCGTCCGCTCCTGTTGCGGGAGGGTGGGCAATCCAGATCGGCTCTCTGCCTAGTGAAGGCCAGGCACGCGATATGCTGGCCAAGGCTTCGGCTACGGCAGGTGGCACATTGCGCGCGGCTTCGCCCTATACCGAGACCTTCAACAAGGGTAGTGCGACTTTCTACCGTGCGCGCTTTGTCGGCTTCACGTCCAAGCAGGCCGCATGGGATGCATGCGCCTCGCTGAAGAAGAAGAACTTCGGCTGCTATGCAGTCGCACATTGATCGATAGCGAGGAGCCTCGTCCTCCTCGTTGCCAGCTTCAAACCCGAATTTGTAGTGTGTAGAGGGTTTCGAGATGTCAAATATTAGAGAAACTTTGGGCCAGCCACCGCTCAAGACAGCCGACTGGATACAGAGCGACGGCAAGGCTTCAGCGTTCGGCGCGTTATTCTCGGTGCAAGGTCTCAAACAGGCGGCCCTGCGAATTGCCGATGTACGGCGTGGCGCCGGCTTTCAGACCAGAGATTTGGTCGGACTGCTCGTCTGTCATGCGGCCCGCAACAAGCGGCTCGTTCAACCACGGGCTTCCATGCGGATGACACTCCCGATAAATTTTGATCGAGTATCGGTGCGTCTGACGATAGAAAGCTAACCCGACCACAGATAAAAGGAAAAAGAAGCAGCCGGCTAAACGGCTGCTCCTATCTTGCGTGTACAGATCACAACTTTAAAGCAATCCCAGCGCCGCCAGCTCCTGCCGCAACTCTGCTGGCAAAGCAGCCCTGCCCGTTTTACTTGCGGCCTCATCGCGCGGAACTTCACTTTCAGTCAAGTAGCGCCAGCCCTGAAAGGCGCGGCGAGGCTGCCACTCGGTCGGAACGACCTTAGGTTCAAGAACAAGGTGGCAGCGATTAATGCCTTCGCTATCCGTAAATGGGCGGATGTCCAGTAAACGCTGACGGCATTGGACGTTGCCCTTTATGACCCAATAGAGCGAGCCGCCTTCCAGCAACTCCTCAATCCGCTTTGGCACCATTCTTGTCGTATGAAACTGCTCCGGCACGAGACCGGCAGCGCGTTGTTCCGCTAAACGGAAATCGATCCACGCTGCGAGATCTTCGATACTGTCACAGCCGACGCAAAGTTTTACAAGATTGAGAGCCATATAGTTGATCTAGCCAAGACGAATGCGCGCTTCAAGCCTGAAGGAACGCACTTTGCTCAGAATTGCGATTCAACAGGCGACCACGTTTACAGCAAGTCCGCCCTGGCTGGTTTCCTTGTAACGCTCGCTCATATCGTGACCGGTCTGGCGCATCGTCTCGATGCAGGCGTCGAGTGGCACAAAATGCTTGCCATCTCCCTTCACAGCCAGCGATGCCGCAGTTACCGCTTTCACAGCGCCGAGTGCATTACGCTCGATACAAGGTACCTGCACGAGCCCCGCAACAGGATCGCAAGTCATACCGAGATGATGTTCAAGCGCAATTTCAGCAGCATTTTCAATTTGTTCCGGCGATCCGCCAAGTACAGCGGCCAGCCCCGCAGCGGCCATTGCCGATGCGGACCCCACCTCACCCTGACAACCCACTTCCGCACCTGAAATCGATGCATTATGCTTGATGACACCGCCAATCGCAGCCGAAGTCAAAAGAAAATCGCGGATACCTTTCTCATCGGCATCATCATGAAAATGCAGATAATAGCGCAGAACTGCGGGCACAACGCCTGCGGCACCATTTGTCGGCGCAGTGACCACCCGGCCCCCGGATGCGTTTTCTTCATTGACCGCCATTGCGTAAACTGAAAGCCAGTCATTTGCCAGAAGCGGATTGCTGCGGTTGTTCCGCCAGTCATCCTGCAGCTTATCATGAAGCTGTCGCGCACGACGGCGGACATTCAGACCACCCGGCATGATACCGTCGCGACTCAAGCCGCGTTCGATACAGCCACGCATGGCTCCCCAAATGCGATCGAGACCATTATCCAGATCTGCCCGAGCCATATGCTTTTCTTCATTTGCACGTTTCATTTCGGCGATCGAAAGCCCGCTGTCATGAGCCATCTGGAGCATTTCAGCGGCACTACGAAATGGGAAAGGCACATCAGCCTTGTCGTCTTGCTTAGCACCGCTGCGCTGAACGCGGCTCAATTCTTCTTCCGTCACGACGAAGCCGCCGCCGATGGAAAAATACGCACGACGCAAGAGAAGATTGTCATCAACGTCAAATGCAGAGAACGCCATGCCATTGGCATGGCCCGGCAAAGGCGTCTTCCGATCCAGCACCAGATCAATCTTTGGATCGAAATGATAAGCCGGATGGCCTTCGGGCTTCACCTTCTTTTCGGCGAACACCTTCTCGACCTCGACGTCCATAATGTCGGGATCAATTGTATCCGGCAGATGCCCGCACAACCCCAGAATAACGGCCCGATCCGTTGCGTGCCCGACGCCGGTATAAGCCAGAGAGCCGTGCAAACTTGCTTTCAGCCTGTGAATTTTTGAATGCGCGGGCCTTGGCCAGTTTCCGCCGAGTATCTCGTTGAGAAACATGCGTGCAGCCGTCATCGGGCCCATCGTATGTGAACTGGAAGGCCCAATGCCAATCTTATAAAGATCGAAAACCGACAGAAACATTCCACACCTTTTACAGCCGTCATAAGGCTGGTTGATTCCTGATCGCGATGCCACACGCAATTTGCTTGATCGTCCATACTAGACGAGTATCGGCAAATTGCAGTTAACGCGGAAACCGCGCATCTCTATCAGATAGTGTAGGAAAGGATCAACGCAAACGGGATGCCGAAATACGGCATAAAATTTCCGGAATACGCAGCGCCGCCTTACTTCTAGACGGAGAACAGATAGGCCATGAGAATGACAGCAGCGAGACCAACGACTGCCCAGAGCGTAACGCCCCAGCAGGATTTTTGAACGGTTTCGTCCATGGTTTTTTTTGGCAACCTTGTTGTGCAACTCTTTTAAACAGCGTCCTTCACAACACTGTTACCAGTCATATAGCTTTGTGATCAATGGAACGCAACGCCGAAAAACGTCTGAAATGCGGCGACAAAGCTCTTGCGATTCATATCGCATTTCTAAAGTTCTTTCTTTTCAAAAGGTTAGAAAAAAATAGCTTTAACGAAGGCTTAAAAGGGGCGGCAGAAATGCGGCATCAGGGTTGAGGCAGAAGCATATCTGTCTTGCCTGCGAGCCAGTAAGCGGCAAGCCCGACCCACTCACGCATGGCCACACTGAATCGCGAAAGCGCTTCGTTGGGAGATTCGAGGTAGAGTGCAAAGCGCTCGCTGGCACGCGTTTTGTAATCAACAGGCCAGGCGACAACGTCGAATCCCGCCTTGCGAAAACAACCAACAGATCGCGGCATATGGTATGCGGATGTCACCAGAAGCCAGGTTTCCCCGTGCTTGGGTTGAGCCAGTTTCTTGGAGAGAACGGCATTTTCAACTGTGTTGCGAGACTTGTTTTCATAGACATAGCGTTCGCCGGAAAAGCCGAGATCGAACAGCATCTGCCGAGTACTATCTGCCTCTTTGACAGATTCTTCAAAAAAGGCTCCATCACCTCCGGAAACGACGACCCTGGCGCCTGGATAAAGTCTCGCCAGCCGCATCGTCTCGAAGATGCGATCAGCCGCACTGTTCAACTCGAAGCCTTTGCGCCCAGCATTGATGTCACCGTTCATATATCCACCAAGAACGACAATTCCGTCCACGTGTTGCGGCATTTGATCCGGCTTCACGAAACGGTCTTCCAGTGGAGCAAGCAGAACGGAACCCAGCGTAGTGAAAGCCGCAAAGAACAGAAAGATGATCGACAGTCCCAATGCCCCCAAGGCGAACCGGAGGAAGCCGCGCCACATGGTCAAAAAAGCAATGAGAGCGAGAACGAGGATTATCGTAACAGGTTGAAAGAACAGCCAGAAAACCTTTGAAAGACTATAGAACAATCAAACCCTCCAATATGATGCCCTCGGCCTGCACAATGCCAGCACGAATCCGTGAGCGCTCGCATACTATAGTGTTGCAAAAGGCTGTGTTAGAGATTTGCCGGGAATCGAAAATGCCGGATATTTCTGTCCAGCCGGAAGGAACCATGACTAACACAACGTCTCAGGATACCGCACCTTCATCCCGTATTCGCCTTGGGCGCATCGATATCGCGCGGGGGATCGCGTTGATCACCATGGCGGTCTATCACTTCGGTTGGGATCTTGAATTTTTCGGCTATATGGCACCGGGCACGACCGCTCACGGCGGGTGGAAGCTTTTCGCCCGTTGTATTGCTTCGAGCTTCCTGTTTCTGGTTGGTTTCAGCCTCGTTCTGGCGCATGGCAACGGGATTCGATGGAAGCCAATGGCGAAACGGCTGGCGCAAATCGTGGTAGCGGCGGCCACTATTTCAGCCGTAACTTGGTACATGTCGCCCGACAGTTTTATCTTCTTCGGTATCCTTCACCAGATCGCTCTGGCCAGTGTACTCGGTCTTCTTTTCCTGCGCCTGCCCGCTATTGCAACATTAATCATCGCGGTGTTGGTCATCAGTGCTCCGCTTTATGCACGCGCCGATATCTTCAACAGTCCTGCGCTGAGCTGGGTTGGGCTGTCGACCATCACACCGCGTTCAAACGACTACGTGCCACTGTTTCCGTGGTTCGGAGCAGTTCTCGTCGGCATTGCTGCCGCTCGCATGTTTCAGCGCTTTGGCTGGCTCCAGCTATTGGCTGGCGGGATCAAACCTAAGTTTCTTGAAAAGCCGCTAACAACCATCGGCAAGCATAGCCTGGCATTCTACCTCATCCACCAGCCGGTACTGATCGCACTGGTTTATTTGTTATCGCACCTGATGCCTCCCGCACAGCCGACACCGCGAGAAGCTTTCACGCAATCCTGTGTGGCCGCATGCCTACAAAACGGTAGTGAACAGTTATGTCAGCAATTCTGCGGCTGTGTCGTAACTGAACTGGACAAGGCGAAACTGTTCGATGATGTTTTCAGCGGCAAGATCGACCAAGAGAACAACAGCACGGTTCAGGATATCGCACAAATTTGCTCTCCAGTTCCCGACAATCAGTAAAACGGATCAGGTATTGACCCCCAATTCGGCGAGACGCTCAATGCAGGATTCCTCGATCTGATCAAGTTCGCCCAGCGTCTCTTCAATGTCACGTCGCTTTTGACGAAGATCGGCGCGTTTTTCCTCGACGCGCTTCATAAGCAGCTTCAGTTGTCCGGTTTCACCAGGCGGTTCGCGATACATCTGGATGATCTCGTGAATTTCGGCAATGGAAAACCCAAGCCGCTTGCCTCGCAGAATCTGCTTCAAAAGATGACGGTCGGCGGGGCGAAACAGTCGCGTGCGACCACGTCTCACAGGAGCAATCAAGCCTTCATCTTCGTAAAAGCGCAAGGTACGGGTCGAAATACCGAACTCCCGCGTCAACTCTGTGATCGTATAATATTCGCGCACCACAACATCCCTGCCTTATATCGAGCGGATCAGGCTCTAAACCAAATTGGATTTAGGGCTTAAGTTGTGCTCCTGCATTTACGTAAAAGTCAACATTAAACCGATACAAACTAAAACACCGCTAGCTACAATTTGCTTAGAAGCTGCAATGATCAATTCATCGTGTCACACTGAACGATCAATGCACTCCCTGAGGTACATTGTCTGAAAAATCCCGTAATTCCTTGGTTTTCGGTTGATTGCGGCTTGCCATCATACTGCCACTCATGCGTTATGAACTTGCAAAAACCAGTTAAGAACGGCGATTCATGCAGCGCTCTATAAAATTTACTTTGATCGGGCTTGTCGTCATCGCGGTAATCGGTGCAGCTCCTTTTGCCGTCGAACCAATAGTGGTGAAGATTGGCGAAGGTTCGATTCGTCAACTCGCCAGAGACGGTAATTTCTGCCAGACAGAGCAATGCGACGAAGGCATGAATTATGCACTTGGTTTTCTCGAAACCAATTATGGCCTGTCGCCTCACGACGTTAAATGGTGTATGGGCGTCGATGTCATTTCCCATTATGAGTTACCATTCGGTAACGCATTGAAAAACTCAATAACCGACCGAATGTACCAGCGGTGTGGCGATCCAAAGCAAGATGAGCCACCCGGCAATCATACGGATGAATAAAGGCGCTCCTCATGAAGCGATTTTTGCGCATTGGCGCCTGGATGATACTTCTGGCCATCCTTGCAGTTACGATCAGTCCAATAAAATTCCGCCCAGTAACAGGTGAGCCTGTCGATCTGGAGCGGTTTGCGGCTTTCTTTCTGGTCGGCGCCCTGTTTGCCCTCGCCTACCCACGCCACTGGATGGGTGTTCTGCTGCTGACCGTCGGCTGCGCCGCACTTTTTGAACTAATGCAGCGCCTCGCGCCTGGACGTCATGGCGAGTTCATTGACTTTGTCTTCAAAGCCGCAGGAGCCACAGTCGGTATTGCCGTTGGTTATGGCCTCAGCCTTGCCCGTCCTTTCCGGCAGGAAAGCTGATCAAGCTGCCGGCATGGCTCCCAGCCGATCCCGTGCCGATTCACGCATGAACTCGAGATGAATCGAACGCAACAATGCTGCCAGATCGTCATTCGCGGCAGCAAACTGCCTGCCCCCTACCGCTTCGCACATCAAAGCCGATATTTCCACAGCGCCCATCCGCTTTCGCCCTGCAGCAACCGCTCGCCATGCCTCAATGGCAACGATCAAAGGCGCATGCGTGGCATCGCTCAGTCCGGCCGAGCGAAGTAGCGCAGTAATAGCGGCCGGCCGCCCCCCGGAAATGATCGCACAAATCCGCTCTTCGTCGAGATCGGAAAGCGCAGCAAGTATGCTCGCGAAGAAATCTATCCGACCTCCGGCAACGGCACGGATAACGAAGCTGGTCGTGATTTCACCACGCAACCGCAGATGCTCGACCAGCGCCGGCAGTTCTTCCTGCAAACAAGTTTCCGCCAGTTGCATGGACGCGCGAGCTGTCGCGTCACCCACGACTTTCTGGGCACGGCGCTCACCCAGAAGCAATTTCACCAACGGGAGAGATTGCAGAACCTCTCCAACCTTAACAGTCAGAAGATGACGGCATTCTGCAGGGAGATGCGGATGAGCCAGCAAAGCCTCCCTCACGAGAGGGTCGTGACCACAACGTTCGCTTATACGCCGGAAGGAAACGGGAGCAATACGGGCGCAGCTATTGGCCAGAATTTCAGCAACTGCTTCGCTGCTTCCAACTTCGGCTATCGCCGCCGCAACCGCGAATGAAACATGCGGGCGAGCAGCAACCAGAACCTGCATTGAAGGCGCACCATAAGCCACACGATCAATCAGATCTGCGTCACTGAGGAGCGTCGAGCGTGCAAGAATATATCCCGCAATCTCCGGCTGGTCGGCAGCAAGCGCCGCTATAATATGCAGGGGTGAATGCACACTGGTTGAAAGCACGTCTGCCATTGCCATGCGCACTTTCGGTGAAGGATCATCAAGCAAGAGTGTCAACGCCGCTTCAGCCCGCCCGCGAATATGATCTGGCTGCAGCTGATCAACACATTGCCTGGCCAATCGAGCCGCACGGACAGCACGCTCAGCTACCGGCTCGCAACGACCAATAAGCGCATCTTTTTCGATATACATTCTGGTCCCGCCCCAGATCATCCTTGTATTCGAAAATATTAAACTAAAATGGTTTACGAGCGGTTTACCATGTTTGTTAACCGCATTGTCGCAGCATGGAACCGAAAGCGTTCTCACTCGTTTTATCGTCATCAATTCAACGGAGACTTCACATGGCCGACGAAAAGATCACGAATGATATCCAGCAGGCTCTCGAAAGGCAGATCGCCGATATGCGCAATGAACTGAAGCGCCTTTCAAGGTCACTGGCGTCGCATTCTGGCGAGCTGAGAGAACGCGCGGAGGAAGCCATGGATGATGCGTCCGGCCGTTTCCGTCATGCCGCGCAAGCCGTGCGCGAACGCGGACAGGTCGTTGCCGAGACGGTTCGCGAAAATCCGGGCACAGCTACGACACTCTTCGGGACAGCCGGAATCATCGGCATTATCATCGGCATTGCAATCGGATGCGCCATTTCCGAACGCCGTTGAACAGCAAGAACAGTTCGATGCTTAAGCCCGCGCTCAACGCGCGGGCTTTTGTTTGCGCTCTTTACGAGATTGTTGTGGTCTGCTAGCTCCCCCATCATTGGCAATTTGCCACCGGTCGCAGCCTACCCGGTTAAAACAAGGACAAGCGCAATCATGCGCGACAAGACTGCGACGTGGCTTGAAACAAAGGCACGCTAATGTCTGAAAAGACAATATACTCCGACCTCAAGCAGCTCGGTTCAAACATTTCGATACCGCAAGCTCCGGAAGATGCTGTCCTTGAACGAGTGGCAAATCCGCAAGCTGGAACGCCTTACTGCATTCGCTTCACGGCGCCTGAATTCACTTCGCTCTGCCCTATGACAGGCCAGCCTGATTTCGCCCATCTGGTGATCGACTATGTGCCCGGGCAATGGCTTGTGGAAAGCAAATCTCTGAAACTCTTCCTGTTTTCCTTTCGCAATCATGGTGCATTCCACGAAGATTGCACCGTGACTATCGGCAAGCGCCTCGTCGAACTGCTGGAGCCGGAATGGCTCAGAATTGGCGGCTACTGGTATCCCCGAGGCGGCATTCCAATTGATGTTTTTTTCCAAACCGGAGCAGCACCGCAAAATGTCTGGATACCTGAACAAGGTGTACCCAACTATCGCGGTAGAGGCTAATTGACCAGCGTCGCTGTTGCGACTGAAGATCACGATCCCTATTATAGAAGCTGACAGCATGGCCCTCAGAAAGGACCCCCATGAAAAACTTCGCCATTCTGATTTCTTTCGCCGTTCTTGCCGGATGCGGGGGAGCCGGCAAGGCCGCTATAAACACAGGCAAGAGCTTTGATCGATTCGCCTGTATGTCACGCAATTTCAAGGGCGAGCCGCCCTGCCCGCAGCCGGAAGGCACAAACCAGTCAGCTCAATAAACCAGAGGAGGCCTGCCATGGCTATCGAACCCAAGGACGTTCTCGATTTCTGGTTTTCGCCCAAGATGCAGGAAAACTGGTTCAGCAAAAGCGACGAGATCGACGCGGAAATTCGTGGGAAATTTCTGACGGCTTACGAAGATGCTCGCGCCGACAAACTGGAACACTGGAAACAGCAGCCAGAAAGCGCACTAGCGCTTACCATTCTGTTTGATCAGTTTCCTCGCAACATGTTCCGCGGCTCGCCACGTTCTTTCGAGAGCGATGGGTTGGCCCGCGATGTTGCGGCGCAGGCGCTTGATCATGATTTCGATCGGAAGCTGTCGCCTGAGCAGCGCCAGTTCTTCTATCTACCGTTCATGCATAGCGAACATCTGAGCGACCAGAAACGCTGCGTTGACCTTTATGAAAAACTTGGCGACGAGTTCTCGCTCGGCTTTGCCCGTCAGCATCACGATATCATTGAGCGCTTTGGGCGCTTTCCGCATCGCAACAAGGTTCTGGGACGTGATACGACCCAAGAAGAAGCCGAATTCCTCAAAGAGCACGCTGGATTCTGATATTCAGAGCAACCGATAAGGTAGAATCCCGCGGCGGTCGTGATCGACCGCCAGTCTACTTTTTAGCGGCGGAACGGCGCGCTGCACGCATTCGGCGCGCTCGCAAATGCGGCAAGAGACACCGATTGGATCAAAGGCGGAACGGGCAGCAATATCAAGCCCGTCCGCATAGACAAAGTCCTTTGCATAGGCCACTTCGCAACCAAGGGCGATGGCGTAACGTCGCTGCGGTGCGTTGAAGCCCCCTTCACTCTTGGTCAGTTCCGTTGCAATGCAAAGATAGCGCGCACCATCCGGGGTTTCAGCCAGTTGGCGAATGATCCGCCCCGGTGTCTCGAATGCCTGATGCACATTCCACAACGGACATGCAGCTCCATAGCGGGCAAATTGCAGCTTGGCGGCGCTGTGCCGTTTCGTAATGTTTCCGGCGCGGTCTATACGCGCAAAGAATACAGGAACACCCCGATGGCCGGAACGTTGCAAAGTGCTAAGCCGATGCGCAACCTGTTCCAGACTTGCCCCAAAACGCGATGCCAACAGTTCCAGATCATGGCGCAATTCTTTCGCTGCTGACAGAAATGTCTGATAGGGCAACATCAGCGCCCCGGCAAAATAGTTGCGCAAGCCGATCTTACAAATTTCAACAGCCTCGGCGGAGCGAAAATCCGCTCGTCTTGCAATCGTGCTTACCAGTTCTTCCATCTCCAGTTCGGCGATCTGGAATGCGATCTGAAAATTGCGAGTCGAAGTGGGGGAATAAGGATTGAGATAAAGCACCCGTGCAGCTGGGTCGAAACGGCGCAGAACCGCTTCTTCCGGACCAGCTCGCGCAATATGCACCCGGTGATGCTCCTCCATATATTGGGGCAAGGCCACACCAACGTCCCGACCTGGAATATTTAGTTCCGTCGCAAGCTTTTCTGCCGCAATATCAATCTCATGGACGTAATTGTCGATAAAATGGAAAAAGTCGCGGACTTCCTCATAAGGTGCAGGTTCGGCTGCGGATGGAGCGCGCCCCAGTTGGTTATCCAGACTTGCGAGCTGTTCGCTGTTGCGGCGATAAGCCTGATGGCAGGCAATAAGTGCATGAGCCAGCCCTGGCGCATTTTGCGTAATTAGCTTCAGTTCCTGCAAATTCGGCTTGTAGTTGTCGAAAACAGGATCGGCCAGCGCTTCAGAAACCGCCGAAAGCAATCGATCATCATCGCCCAATGAGATTGCACCTATATCGATCTGATAATTTTCAGCCAGTGCCAGCAAGACCGCAGCGGAAACAGGCCGCTGGTTATTCTCGATCTGGTTGAGATAACTCGTCGAAATACCGAGCCGGTCGGCAAAGCCCGACTGGGTTGCCTTATGTTGCTCGCGTATTCCGCGTATCTTTCTGCCAATATATAGTTTTCTCGGTGCCATATTTGCAAATTCGCATTTCACTTTTTGCAAATTTATATCTTACACAATTGTACCTTTTCAAGCTTTTCCGAAGCGCCTTCGGATTTTAAGCAAGAGTAAGAAAAAACCATCTTTTCAGCTTGATAACTGGCCTCTCAAAGAAAGGCCGCCCGAAAGTGGGGACTTTATGCAGGAACTTCTCGAACAGCTCGAAGCCCGTCGTGAGGAAGCCCGCCTTGGTGGTGGCCAGCGCCGCATCGATGCCCAGCATGCCAAGGGCAAGCTTACAGCACGCGAAAGGATCGAAGTGCTTCTCGACGAGGGCTCTTTCGAGGAGTTCGACATGTATGTCACTCATCGCTGCACAGACTTCGGCATGGAAAAGCAGAAAGTCGCCGGCGACGGCGTAGTGACAGGCTGGGGCACCATCAACGGTCGGCAGGTCTATGTGTTCAGTCAGGATTTTACCGTTTTGGGCGGTTCACTGTCTGAAACCCATGCGCAAAAAATCTGCAAGATCATGGATATGGCCATGAAGAACGGTGCTCCGGTCATCGGGCTCAACGATTCCGGTGGCGCTCGCATTCAGGAAGGCGTCGCGTCGCTCGCAGGTTATGCCGACGTGTTCAAGCGCAATGTGGACGCCTCCGGCGTGGTCCCCCAGATCTCAGTCATCATGGGCCCCTGTGCTGGTGGCGCTGTCTATTCACCTGCCATGACCGACTTTATCTTTATGGTTCGTGACAGCTCCTATATGTTTGTGACGGGTCCGGACGTGGTGAAAACCGTCACCAACGAAATTGTCACTGCTGAAGAACTGGGCGGTGCCTCGACGCACACAAGGAAGTCATCGGTTGCCGATGGCGCTTATGAGAACGATATTGAGGCGCTGGAACAGGTCCGCATTCTGTTCGACTTCCTGCCACTCAACAATCGCGAAAAGCCACCTGTACGTCCGGTATTCGACGATCCGGCAAGACTGGAAATACGGCTCGACACATTGATTCCAGATAGCGCCACCAAGCCCTACGACATGAAGGAGCTTATCCACGCGCTGGCTGACGAAAGCGACTTCTTCGAGATTCAGGAATCATTTGCCAAGAACATCATTACCGGCTTTATCCGCATGGACGGACAAACCATTGGTGTGGTTGCAAACCAGCCCATGGTACTTGCAGGCTGTCTCGATATAGATTCGTCGCGCAAGGCGGCCCGTTTCGTTCGCTTCTGCGATGCCTTCAATATCCCGATACTCACTCTCGTAGATGTCCCGGGCTTTTTGCCGGGCACGGCGCAGGAATATGGCGGTGTCATCAAGCACGGCGCAAAACTGCTCTTCGCTTACGCCCAGGCAACAGTTCCCATGGTTACGCTCATCACGCGCAAGGCCTACGGTGGTGCTTATGACGTGATGGCCTCGAAGCATATCGGTGCTGATGTTAATTATGCATGGCCGACAGCGGAAATCGCGGTCATGGGCGCCAAAGGCGCAACAGAAATTCTCTATCGCTCCGAACTGGGTGATGTCGAAAAAATCGCCGCGCGTACCAAGGAATATGAGGAGCGTTTCGCAAATCCATTCGTAGCCGCTGAACGTGGGTTCATCGACGAAGTCATCATGCCGCATTCCTCGCGCCGTCGCATTGCCCGCGCTTTTGCCAGCCTTCGCAACAAGCAGCAAGGCACGCCGTGGAAGAAGCACGACACCATTCCTCTTTAGCTTCGCATGATCCAATCCGAAAGCCGGTTCCCACTTTTCGGGATCATGCCGCGGCAATGATCCGGTTCATTTGAGTAAACGCACATGATCAAAAAAATCCTCATTGCCAATCGCGGCGAAATCGCATGCCGAGTTATCAAAACGGCGAAGAAAATGGGCATCGCAACAGTAGCGGTGTATTCCGACGCCGACCGCAACGCCCTGCATGTCAAAATGGCCGACGAAGCAATCCACATCGGACCAGCGCCATCCAACCAATCCTATATCGTCATCGACAAAATCCTCGCAGCCATCAAGGAAACCGGCGCTGATGCCGTCCATCCCGGTTATGGCTTTCTGTCAGAAAATCCACGTTTCGCCGAAGCACTGAAGGCCGCCAATGTTACCTTCATCGGTCCGCCGGTGAACGCGATTGAAGCCATGGGCGATAAGATTACCTCGAAAAAACTCGCGGCCGACGCCGGTGTTTCGACCGTACCTGGTCACATGGGCTTGATCGAGGACGCAGACGAGGCCGTCAAAATCGCTGGCAGCATCGGCTATCCTGTGATGATCAAGGCTTCTGCCGGTGGCGGCGGCAAAGGCATGCGTATCGCATGGAACGACGACGAAGCCCGCGAAGGCTTCCAGCTTTCACGCAATGAGGCGAAGTCCTCTTTCGGCGACGACCGCATCTTTATCGAAAAGTTCGTCACCCAGCCGCGCCATATCGAAATTCAGGTTCTCGGCGACCAGCACGGTAACGTCATCTATCTCGGTGAACGCGAATGCTCGATCCAGCGCCGTAACCAGAAAGTTATCGAAGAAGCACCTTCGCCATTCCTTGATGAAGCCACCCGCAAAGCCATGGGCGAACAGGCTGTGGCACTGGCCAAGGCCGTTGGCTATTACTCCGCCGGCACTGTGGAATTCATCGTCGATGGCGGCCGCAACTTCTACTTCCTTGAAATGAACACGCGTTTGCAGGTTGAGCATCCGGTGACAGAACTCATCACTGGCATCGATCTTGTGGAAGAAATGATCCGCGTTGCATCCGGTGAAAAGCTGCGTTTCGGCCAGCGCGATGTGAAGCTGAACGGCTGGGCTATGGAAAGCCGCCTCTATGCTGAAGACCCATATCGTAACTTCCTGCCCTCTATCGGTAGGTTGACCCGCTATCGTCCACCGGTCGAAGGCCGTAATTCGGATGGTACCATCGTGCGTAACGACACTGGCGTGTTCGAAGGCGGCGAAATCTCAATGTATTATGATCCGATGATTGCAAAGCTCTGCACCTGGGGGCCTAACCGCACCAGTGCCATCGACGCTATGGGAGACGCTCTGGACGCATTCGAGGTTGAAGGCATCGGTCACAATCTGCCGTTCCTGTCAGCGGTGATGGATCATTCGCGTTTCCGCGAAGGAGCGCTCACCACCGCATTCATCGCCGAGGAGTATCCGGACGGCTTTGCCGGAGTATCGGTTTCCGAAGATGATGCGCGGGTGCTTGCCGCGGTTGCAGCCCAGATCAATCTGGCGACCGAACAGCGTAACATGCAGATTACCGGACGGATTTCCAGCGAGCAACAGTCTGTGGCAACCGACTGGGTGGCGACGCTCGACGGCTTTACTTTGCCGGTACGAATTGCAGAAGGCGAAGGCGGAACAACGATCAATTTTCTTGATGGCGGCAACCTGCCGGTTGCGAGCGACTGGCATCCGGGTAGTCATCTCGGCTCGTTCACTGTGGGCGGCAAGCCCATTGCCATTAAGGTTTCTCGCTCAGGCACTGGTTGGCGTTTGCGCTGGCGTGGCATGGATGTGCTAGTCCATGTGCGCAAGCCACGTATCGCTGAACTTGCACAACTCATGCCGGTAAAGCTGCCTCCAGATACGTCGAAGATGCTTCTTTGCCCGATGCCGGGTGTCATCACTTCAATCCTTGTCAAGGACGGTGAAACGGTCGAGGCCGGTCAGCCGCTGGCGACGGTAGAAGCCATGAAGATGGAAAACGTGCTACGCGCTGAACGCCGTGCTACCGTAAAGCGTATCACAGCGGAAGCAGGCGCAAGTCTCGCGGTGGATGAACTGATTATGGAATTTGAGTGAGGTTGATATGAGCGAGCGCCCCACCACCCAAGCCGACTGGGAAACCTTGGCTGAAAAAGAACTGAAACGGCCAGCCGACACCCTCATATGGCATACGCCGGAAGGCATCGACGTCAAGCCGCTTTACACGGAAGACGACTTGCAGGGCATCGATCATCTGGGCACCCTGCCCGGCTTCGAGCCTTTCGTGCGAGGCCCTCGTGCGACCATGTATGCGGGTCGTCCATGGACGATCCGGCAATATGCAGGCTTCTCGACGGCTGAAGAATCGAATGCTTTCTACCGCAAGGCTCTAGCCGCCGGTCAACAGGGCGTTTCGGTTGCATTCGATCTTGCCACACATCGCGGCTATGATAGCGACCATCCACGTGTTGAAGGCGATGTCGGCAAGGCTGGCGTGGCGATTGACTCCGTCGAGGATATGAAGATCCTTTTCGACGGCATCCCACTCGAAAAAATTTCCGTCTCCATGACGATGAATGGCGCCGTGATCCCGATCCTTGCCAATTTCATTGTAGCCGGTGAGGAACAAGGCGTGCCCCGCGCGCAGCTTTCCGGCACGATCCAGAACGATATCCTCAAGGAGTTCATGGTCCGCAATACCTATATCTATCCGCCGGAGCCATCCATGCGGATTATTGCGGACATTATCGCCTATACGGCAACCGAAATGCCGAAATTCAACTCCATTTCTATCTCCGGCTATCACATGCAGGAGGCTGGAGCGACGCTGGTTCAGGAACTGGCGTTCACGCTTGCCGACGGGCGCGAATACGTGCGTGCCGCTCTGAACAAAGGGCTGAATGTTGATGAATTTGCGGGGCGTTTGTCTTTCTTCTTCGCCATCGGCATGAACTTCTTCATGGAGATCGCCAAGCTGCGCGCTGCGCGGTTGCTCTGGTCGCGCATCATGAAGGAGTTTGACCCGAAGAAGCCCGGCTCCCTGATGTTGCGTACGCATTGCCAGACTTCAGGCGTTTCGCTTCAAGAACAAGACCCTTATAACAATATCGTCCGCACAGCATTCGAGGCCATGTCGGCAGCCCTGGGCGGCACCCAGTCGCTACATACCAACTCCTTCGACGAAGCCATTGCTTTGCCAACGGAATTTTCTGCTCGTATTGCTCGCAATACGCAGCTTATACTCCAGAACGAAACCGGCGTAACCAAAGTGGTCGATCCGCTTGCCGGCTCCTATTACATCGAAAGCCTCACCAACGAGCTGGCCGAAAAGGCCTGGGCGTTGATCGAGGAGGTCGAGAAACTCGGCGGCATGACCAAGGCGGTCGAAAGCGGCCTTCCGAAACGTCTCATAGAAGAAGCTGCCACCAAACGACAGGCGGCGGTTGACAAGGGTGAAGAAGTCATTGTCGGGGTCAACAAGTTCCGCCTCGAACAGGAAGACGAAATCGACATTCTGGAGATCGACAACACCGCAGTTCGCCAATCCCAGATCGCACGCCTCAATCGCATCAAGGAAACACGCAACCAGGCCAAAGTCGAAGCGGCGCTGGCGGAACTGGAGAAAGTCGCCAGGACTGGTGAAGGCAATCTCCTCGCAGCCGCTGTCGATGCCTCCCGTGCCCGCGCCAGCGTCGGCGAAATTTCCGATGCCATGCGCCACGTCTTCGGTGATCACGCCGCGGTTCCGAAGGTCGTTAAAAAGGTTTACGGTGCAGCCTACAAGGACGAGCCGGAATATCAGACGCTGATTGACCGCCTCGGTGATTTCTCGAAGCACATCGGTGAAAAGCCGAAAGTGATGGTGGCGAAGCTCGGCCAGGATGGCCATGATCGCGGCGCCAAAATCATCGCTTCCGCCTTTGGCGATATTGGTTTTGAAGTGCTTGCAGGACCACTGTTCCAGACCCCGGACGAAGCTGCTGATATGGCGATAAAATCCAAGGTGCACGTTCTCGGCGTCTCTTCGCTCGCTGCCGGTCATAAGACCCTTCTGCCTCAACTTGTGGAAACACTGCGCAAAAAGGGTGCAGAGAACATCATCGTGGTCTGCGGCGGTGTTGTTCCCCGTCAGGACTATCAGTATTTGTTTGACCGTGGAGTGGCGGCCGTCTTCGGGCCGGGTTCGAATGTGCTCGACTGCGCCCGTGCCGTGCTCGACCTGATGGAAGGCAAGCGCCGCAATCTATAATATTATCAGACGGATATGTCCTTTACAGGATTCATCTTATGAACAACGTCAGAAGCGGGGTGAATAGCCCGGATTCCTGCTCGGAGCATTTCCAGCAAAAGTGCGAAGTGGTTTTGCGTTGGACAACTCGACGAAACAAATACTCGAAGCGGTCGCAGCTAGCCCCATTTTAAAGAGAACCGCCCTAGAAGCACCGTTCATTTTTTTGGCCCCGCAAAACCGGCTATCGTCGAACCTGTAACTGATACCGGATCACTGGCGGGAAACGTATCCTCCAATCCTTCATCAAGCTGGCGTTCAAGCTCTGCCCGATCACCCGCACGGCGGGCGCTTGGACGGGTAAACAGGCTTTCAGGTTCAATGCCGCATTCAATACAAGCGAGGCCTAGCGCCTCGCCGAGTTTGATCGCAGCGCGGCGTAACACTTCATCGCGCGCAAGCTCCGCTTCCGTCTCATTCTCAACCTTGACGGTGATTTTTTCCTCACCCTCGGTGATGAACTCCACCATATATATCTTGAATCCACCAACCGAACTGATGCGGGTTTCGACAATTTCCATCGTTTAACCTCCGGGTTTTCGATGCAGATCAAACGTCGACCAGCGCCTGAAAGTTCCGCATATCTATGCGAATACGGAACTCCGCCCCTCAATCGCACGTTTCTCTGCTGTCGTTTGGAGGTTGCTATGTCACAGTTTTTTACAAAGCTCAGCGAAAAGGCTGCCGAACTCGCCGGTCATTATCTGGCATTCGTGGTAGCTACCTTGTCCATAATCATATGGGGTATCACCGGACCTTTATTCAGTTTCTCAGACACGTGGCAACTGGTGGTAAATACATCAACTACGATCATTACCTTCCTTATGGTGTTTCTGATTCAGAACGCACAGAATCGCGAAGCGAGCGCTACACAGGCAAAACTCGATGAAATTCTGAGTATCGTCTCGACAACCAAGAGCGAGACGATTGGAGCGGAACATCTGCCCCTCGACAAACTGAAAGCGATCTTGAAGCATCTTGAAAAGAAAAGCGAAGCAACCTCAAAAGGTAAGACTGAATAAGAAAGCCATCTTTCCCGATTGACGTTTGGGCCTATATCTCCACGAGAAAAATCTCATCGTTAGCAGAAAGGATGTCCCATGGCCGTCACCAAGAAACAGGAAGCCCGTGCTCTCAATGCCGACGAAAGAGAGCTGGTGGAGAAATCGCACCATCCCTTTTTGCAAAACGTATCCGATGAAGAACTGACGCATCTGGCAAAACTTATCCGCGAGCGCCGCAAGAAGGCGAAAGATCAAGCAAGCCAGCGCAGGCGCGAGATGCGTGGAAAGGGAGCTGCTCGCGGCGCCTCTCCATCAAAGGCGGACGAAGGTTCTCATCTGAAAGTTTCCGTTCTGGCTATGGCGGTGCGTCGCATCAACACCGAAGTTGAACGCAGACGCCGCATGTCGGCCAGCGCCGAACTGATCGCCAATGCACAAAAAGCGCTTGCGACCAAAGAAGCCAACGAAAAGAAGGGGAAGGATTTCAACACACGTCATGCGCGGAACGGGATGCGCAACATCCCGAACGAAAACTATGACAGCCTTATTCGGCCAGCAGAGCGTGGACGGCTCAGGAAGGCCGCCAGCGTTGCTCAGGCAAAGAAGGATAGTCGTCACAAGGAAGCGGGCTAACCCAAATTGGTGCTGTCTTAGGGTGATGTGTGTGAAAATGAATGGTTATAGCATTTCCAACGCCGTCTTTCGGGACGGCGGCGCGAAAGACCGGTTCAGACGTTCCAACTGATCCTCGGAAAGCCGCAAATCTGCGGCTTTTCTATTATCACGCACATGGTGCAGATTGGAGGATTTTGGGATGGCGATGATATTGCCGCCTCGCATCGTCCAGGCAAGCGCCACCGAGGCTGGCGTTCCTCCCACCTCATCCGCAATCTGTGCCAGAATGGGGTTGTTCAGCAAGCGGCCCTGTTCAATTGGCGAATATGCCATAAGCGGAATTCTGCGCTCGTCGGACCATGGAATCAGATCGAATTCTGGGCCACGCCGCGTCAGATTATATAGTATCTGGTTCGTCGCAACAGCCTTGCCGCCCACCACGTTAACGAGTTCTTTCATGTCATCCGTGTCGAAATTGCTGACACCCCAGCAGCCAATTTTTCCAGCCTGACGCAGCTCTTCAAATGCCGCAACAGTCTCTTCAAGGGGATACCGCCCACGCCAGTGCAGCAAATAAAGATCGATGCGGTCAGTGCGAAGGCGCTCCAGACTTCTCTCGCAGGCCTCGATTGTGCCTTTCCGAGAAGCATTGAACGGCAATACCTTGCTGACAATCAACACGTCATCGCGACGGCCGACGATGGCTTCGCCGACAACATTTTCCGCCTCACCGTCAGCGTACATTTCCGCCGTATCGATCAGCGTCATTCCGAGATCTATACCGCTTCTCAATGCTTCGATTTCATAGCGGCGTTGTGCACTGTCTTCACCCATATACCAGGTGCCCTGTCCAAGCGCCGGAACCGTCAGGCTCGAAGGCAGGGCAATCTGTGGTATGGTACCGATCATTGATCTTCCCCCGTATAACGATCAAAGCCATGATCGCTAGACGCTCGGAAAATTCAAGGCCCTGAGAACTATCACTCAAGCAAAATGTAGACCGAAGCCCTGCATGAGCCTGCGGATGGCATAGTCCGGATTCTGTGATGTCACGACCGCCAGATCATTGTGATGATGTAACTCTTCATCAGCGCGGCGCGGCTTCAGCAGAGACACCGTGCGCCGGGCGATCGCTTCCGCAGGATCGAGCCAGTCAACCGGCCATGGCGCCAGACGGCGAAACACATTGGCAAGAAATGGATAATGCGTGCAGGCCAGAACAACAATATCGGTTCGGCTGCCATCCTGTTCGATGAAACACGGCGCAATCTGCTCGACCACCAGCGCCTCATCGATCTTTTCGCCACGAATATGCGCTTCTGCCACCGCTGCAAGCTGATCGGCCCCAACGAGACGAACATGGCACTGGGACGCGAAAGATTGAATAAGATCGCGTGTATAAGCACGCCTGACTGTACCGGGGGTCGCCAGCACGGAAACGAGCCTCGACGATGTTCTTTCCGCTGCGGGCTTGATCGCAGGCACCGTGCCGACAAACGGCACCGAAGGATAGGCTCGCCGCAAATCATCCATCACCAGCGTGGAAGCCGTATTGCAGGCAATGACCGCGATTTCGGGATTATGGGCCGCAATAAGCTTGCCGAACAGTTCGACAATCCGCTCCCTCAACGCATCTTCTTTCCATCCGCCATAAGGAAATCCAGCATCATCGGCAACGTAGACGAAACGGCGATCCGGCATAAGCACGCGCGCCTCGCGCAACACCGTCAGGCCCCCAATGCCGCTGTCGAAAACAAGAATGGGTCTTTCAGTATAGGCACTAGGCATGGCGGAAATGCTCACAGCGGACTCGCTCTTCATTCATCCTTGTCCTCTATTGCTGGAACCTGTTTCGCGGGCTTGCGCGCGCGCCCTTCCGGGGCACCTGAGCCACGAGGCTTCTTCGGTGTGAACACATCTAGAGACGTAATAACCCCGCGTAGAAGCTTCAGTTCTGCGGAAGCGAAACCGGCACGCGTCAGCACAGCACGCAGATTGTTGACCATGATTTCCTTGCGGGCTTCCGGGCGGAAATATCCCCGAACATCAAGAGCTTCCTCGATATGATTAAAGAGCCCTTGCAACTCCTGCTTCGGCGCCATCTCAAGCTCCGGCCCCCGAAACACCGTCTCTGTTTCCGTCTCAAGGCCCGACTTCATCCATTCATAGGACATCAGCAAAACAGCTTGGGCGATATTGAGCGATGCGAAAGCAGGGTTGACCGGAAATGTCACCAGCTCGTCAGCCAGCCCGACTTCCTCATTGCTGAGGCCGAAGCGTTCGCGTCCAAACAGGATGCCGGTCTTCTCTCCAGTTCTAAAACGGCGGCGTAGTTCGCCGCCCGCTTCGACGGCGCTGCGCACCTGCTTGAAACCATCACGTTCGCGTGCTGTCGTCGCATAAACGAAATTGAGGTCAGCTATAGCTGATGGCAGGTCGTCATAAACCACCGCATTGTCGATTACATGATCGGCTTTACTGGCCGCCGCCCTCGCCTTTTCGCTCGGGAACTCCTCGCGCGGATTGACCAGACGCAATTCAGCAAGACCGAAATTCGCCATGGCGCGCGCCACCATGCCGATATTTTCCGGCAATTGCGGCTCCACCAGCACGATTGCCGGTCCTTCCGCGATAAAGGGGCGCTGTTTGTCTGTTCCTGCCATGATCTCTTCCGCATTAGCTATCGTATCGTGGCTTTTCCCTTACATAATTGACAAAGAATCGCAAAGATTCCCCTTACGGGTTTTAGGGAAAAGCCTGTGTAGTAGCCCGATAACACCTATTTGGTGCCCATTCGTGCCAGACTGTCGCCACTGGATACTTGATCAAGGGAGGAAACAATGTCTGGTAAGAATATACTCATGCTTTGCGGCGACTTTGGTGAGGACTATGAAACCATGGTCCCGTTCCAGACGCTGTTGACCGTTGGCCATACGGTTCATGCGGTCTGCCCCGGCAAAAAGGCTGGCGATCACATTGCAACAGCCATTCACGACTTCGAAGGCCACCAGACCTATACCGAAAAGCCGGGACACAACTTCACCCTGAACGCGACCTTCGCCGATGTTAAACCTGAGAATTATGACGCTCTTGTCATTCCTGGTGGTCGGGCGCCAGAATATCTGCGTCTCGATGATAAAGTTATCGCTGTGGTGAAGCATTTCTTTGAGGCAAACAAGCCTGTCGCCGCAGTGTGCCATGGCGCGCAATTGCTGGCCGCAGCGCGCGTTCTGGAAGGTCGCACCTGTTCTGCCTATCCGGCATGCCGCCCGGAAGTCGAGCTTGCCGGTGGCACCTACGCCGACATTCCGGTCGATCAGGCCGTCACAGATGGTAATCTCGTCACGTCGCCTGCATGGCCCGCTCATCCCGCATGGCTGTCACAGTTTCTCACAGTGCTTGGCACGAGGATCACCCATAGTTGATCGCAACGCCCTGCCTGTTGCCCAACAAGGTTGCAGGTGGGGCGAAACTACGCGACAGTAGGCATAGGAGAACGACCCGGAGGGAATCATGTGCAGACTGTTCATCGGTGCCGATCCCGAACTCTGGCTGAGCGTGACGCGTTCGCTGCGTATCGACGGCGTTGTAACAAGCGTTCGGCTTGAGAATTTTTTCTGGTGGGCTCTCGAAGATATTGCGGCGCGCGACGATCTGACAGTCAGCCGCCTGATTGGCAAACTTTACGATGAATCACGGAACGAGGGGCACGATCTCGATAACTTTGCGTCGTTCCTGCGGGTCTGTTGTGGACGTTATCTTTCTCTGCAAGTGAACGGCCTTGTGCCCACCAACAAGTCAACCGCCATATCCACACTGGATGCGGACACAATTCTAGTCAGGGAACAGCAAGACTATCGCGAGCGGCAATCATCCTGGGAAAATACCCGCGAGAATGACCACGCAGCACACCGCGCCGCATAATCGTCGCCATTCAAGAACCATTTCGCGCCTTTCGCAAATCTCTCCCGAAATTTTGACCACCCAAACCGTTCTATAGGCCAAAGAATAAGCCTCTTACACTTTGCCTTATTCGTCGTGAGTGCTATACGGGCGCGACGCATTGAAAAAGAGGCTTCATCCATGGCAAAAATCAAGGTTGCGAACCCAGTCGTTGAACTCGACGGCGACGAGATGACCCGCATTATCTGGCAGTTCATCAAGGACAAGCTGATCCATCCCTATCTCGACGTCGATCTGAAATATTACGATCTGTCGGTTGAAAACCGCGATGCGACCAACGATCAGGTCACCATCGATGCAGCCAACGCCATCAAGGAGTATGGCGTCGGTGTAAAGTGCGCGACGATCACCCCGGACGAAGCGCGCGTTGAAGAGTTCAAGCTCAAGAAGATGTGGAAGTCGCCAAACGGCACCATCCGCAACATTCTCGGCGGCGTGATTTTCCGCGAGCCCATTATCTGCAAGAACGTTCCGCGCCTCGTACCAGGCTGGACCCAGCCGATAATCGTTGGCCGTCACGCTTTCGGCGACCAGTATCGCGCGACCGACTTCAAGTTCCCCGGCAAGGGAACGCTGACGATCAAGTTCGTCGGTGAAGATGGCGAAACCATTGAACATGAAGTCTATCAGGCTCCGTCGGCTGGCGTGGCTCTTGCCATGTACAATCTTGACGAATCGATCCGCGAATTCGCCCGCGCTTCCTTCAACTATGGCCTGCAGCGCGGTTACCCAGTCTATCTCTCCACCAAGAACACCATCCTCAAGGCTTATGACGGCCGCTTCAAGGACATCTTCCAGGAAGTCTTCGATGCCGAATTCGCCGACAAGTTCAAGGCTGCCAAGATCTGGTACGAACATCGCCTCATCGACGACATGGTCGCTTCGGCGCTGAAGTGGTCCGGCGGTTACGTCTGGGCTTGCAAGAACTACGACGGCGACGTTCAGTCGGATATCGTTGCTCAGGGCTTCGGCTCGCTTGGCCTGATGACCTCAGTTCTGATGACGCCGGATGGCAAGACCGTTGAGGCTGAAGCTGCACACGGCACGGTGACCCGCCACTACCGCCAGCATCAGAAGGGCGAGGAAACCTCGACCAATTCGATCGCATCAATCTTCGCATGGACCCGCGGTCTCGCTCACCGTGCCAAGCTCGACAACAATGCCGAGCTGAAGCGTTTTGCCGATACGCTGGAAAAGGTTTGCGTGGACACCGTCGAAAGCGGCTTCATGACCAAGGATCTGGCCTTGCTCATCGGCCCGGATCAGCCTTGGCTCTCGACTACCGGCTTCCTCGACAAGATCGACGAAAATCTCCAGAAGGCCATGGCTGCCTGATAAAATTTTCGACTTTGATCGTTAATATGAAAAACCCGGCAGCGGTTCTGCCGGGTTTTTTCATTTCCTTTTGAATGGAAAAAGCGCATCCTGCCACCTCTTACAGGGAGGATGAAATGGCTGAGTTGAAGCTCTATACCAACCCGATGTCGCGCGGACGTATTGCGCGCTGGATGCTGGAAGAGATCGGCAAACCTTATGATGTGGAAATTCTGGATTTTGGCCCGCCTATGAAAGGCCCCGACTACTGCACAATCAACCCGATGGGCAAAGTTCCCGCCCTACGTCACGGCGATGCGGTAGTGACGGAAGTGGCTGCAATCTGCGCCTATTTGGCAACGACATTTCCCGAAGCCGGCCTAGCGCCACATCCCAATGAACGCGCGGATTTTTTCCGCTGGCTGTTCTTTACGTCCGGTCCTGTGGAGGCAGCCCTATCCAATCATGCACTCGGATTTGAAATCCCCACAGACAAGCAGGGAATGGTCGGCTACGGCAATTACGACACGGTGGTCAACACTTTGGAGAAAGCGGTATCGCATCATCCTTATATCACCGGCGACCGGTTCACGGCGGCTGACGTTTATGTCGGCTCACACATCGGCTGGGGCCTGCGGTTTGGCACTTTACCCGCCAGAGGAGCTTTCGTCGCCTATTGGGACCGTTTGAAGGACCGCCCTGCAATGAAGCGGGCTACTGAGTTGGACGAAGCAGCCGCGGCCGCCATACAGCACTAGCCAACGACCGCTGGCTGTTCAGGTGACGAAGTCTGACCAGCCAGCTCAAATGTGCGCGAGAATGCCTGCACACCTTTCGGTGAGAAGGCGATGACGCGCCCCGCTTCGCGGCGTGCCCAGCCTTGTGCAATGAAATGTTTCAAGAGCGCCGCCCCGAGAGCGCCGCCCAGATGGTTTCGTCGCTCGCTCCAGTCGAGGCAGTGACGGCAGACTTGACGCTTGCCCCGCTCCAGAGTGGTCACATCGACGCCGAGGCAACTGAAAAACGACTTGCCTTTTTCCGTCAGCACCGGCTCGCTATCATCGACAATCAATCCAAGCCGATGCGAAGCATCGAGCATTTCCACACCACGCTCACCAGCCAAGTGGTCATAACAGATGCGCGCCTTGCGCAATGCCTGATCTTTCGGACCAGTCCGCACCCTTACGGCGCCGGTACGTTGGGCAAGGCCCATAAGGCTTTCAAGGACCTGTGCCACATCCGGCCCTGAAAGCCGAAAATAGCGGTGCCTGCCCTGCTTTTCAGCGACCAGAAGATTGGCCGCATCAAGCTTTGCAAGATGTCCACTGGCGGTTTGCAGTGTGACACCTGCGGCCGAGGCAAGTTCACTAACCGTTAGCGCGCGGCCATCCATCAGCGCGGTGAGCATGTTTGCACGTGCCGGGTCGCCAAGAAGTGCTGCAACGGAAGCTATGATCGGTCCATCTTTCATACTTCGATGCTAACCGAACTATGGAGGTAGTTCAATTGCTACATTGTCACCATCGAAGACAAGCATTTGAAGGAGACACACATGATTACCTGTTTCATCCGCTATCAGATCGACCCATTCAAAGCGGATGCCTTTGCAGAATATGCGCGTAACTGGGGACAGGCTATACCACGCTGTGGTGCTAATCTCATTGGCTATTTCGGGCCCCATGAAGGTTCGTCGACCACAGCGTACGGCATCTATTCAATCGAGAACCTTGCCGCATACGAAGCGTACCGGGCTCGGCTTGCAGCCGATCCGCTGGGGCGCGAGAATTATGAATTTGCGCGCAGAGAACAATTCATCCGATCCGAGGATCGCATTTTCCTTAGGCTTCAATCTGCACCACATGGGGAGTTCATCAAGCCATGATTGCCGTCATATTCGAAGTCTGGCCTGCCGATGACAGCAGGCGCGAGCAGTATCTCGATATTGCTGCAAGCTTGCGCGAAGATCTTTCCAGAATTGACGGTTTTCTCTCGATCGAGCGCTTTCAAAGTCTGGCCGATCCCGACAAATTGCTGTCACTCTCGTTCTGGCGCGACGAAGACGCTGTGCGCGAATGGCGCAATCTACCATCTCATCGGGTAGCACAAGGACAGGGCCGCAATGGTGTTTTTGAGAACTACCGCTTGCGCGTTGCCAACGTCATGCGTGACTATGGTCTGGACGAGCGAAGCGAGGCGCCTGACGATAGCCGCATAATTCATGCGGCCTGATTCCTGTAACAGAAAAGGCCGGGTTGTCCCGGCCTTTTCAAATTACGTTAGACGATCAGGGCCTTGACTGCTGCAATCGCAGCATCAGCCTTGTCGCCATCCGGCCCACCAGCCTGTGCCATATCCGGGCGACCGCCGCCGCCTGCACCGCCAAGGGCAGCAGAAGCAGCACGAACCATATCGACCGCGCTGAAGCGCCCAACCAGATCTTCCGTCACCGCAGCAACCGCGCTGGCCTTGCCATCTTCCCCCACGCCGATAAACAGTACGACGCCGGAAACGACTTGCTTCTTGCCTTCGTCGGCAAGCGGCTTGAGATCACGCGGGGAAACACCAGTTACGACTTTGCCGAGGAAATTGACGCCATTGATGGCTTCAACGGCGCTGCCGCCATCTGCCGTACCGCCGCCAAGCGCAAGCTTCTTGCGAGCATCGGCAAGCTCACGCTCCAGCTTCTTGCGTTCATCAAGCAGGGCATTGACACGTTCCAGCGCCTCAGACGGTGTCGTCTTCAGCGCACCGGCGATGGCCTTTACGCGCTCATCCTGCTCTTCGAGGTAAAGACGTGCCGCCTCACCCGTCAGCGCTTCCATACGCCGTACGCCAGCGGCAACCGCGCCTTCCGACACGATGCGGACAAGGCCGATGTCGCCGGTCTGGCGCACATGCGTGCCGCCGCAAAGCTCGACCGAATATGCCTTGCCTTCTTTCGAACCATGCTTGGCCGTGCCCATGGACACGACGCGCACTTCATCACCGTATTTTTCTCCGAATAGCGCCATTGCACCTTCGGCGATGGCATCATCGACGGCCATCAGACGGGTGCTGACAGGAGCATTCTGCAGAATGATTTCGTTCGCGAGATTTTCCACCTGCGTCAGCTCTTCAGCCGAAATCGGCTTTGGATGCGAAAAATCGAAACGCAGACGATCCGGCGCAACAAGCGAGCCCTTCTGTGCGACATGGCTACCAAGCGTTTCCCGCAGCGCCTCATGCAGAAGATGCGTTGCCGAGTGATTGGAGCGGATGCGCGTACGGCGCACCGAATCCACTTTCAGCTCAACGGCATCACCAGTCTTCGCAGTCCCCTTGGTGACTTTGCCCATATGGACAAAGACGCCCTCGCCCTTCTTCTGCGTGTCCTTGACCGTGATAACGAAACCTTCACCGGAGATCGTGCCCGTGTCGCCCTGCTGGCCACCAGATTCACCATAGAATGGCGTCTGGTTGACCACCACCGATATGGTCTCGCCTTCCGAAGCCGACTGCACTTCCGCGCCGTCGCGGACAAGCGCAGTAACTACGCCCTCGGCAACTTCGGTCTCATATCCGAGGAATTCAGTCGCACCGACTTTGTCCTTGATACCAAACCAGATCGTTTCAGTTGCAGCTTCGCCGGAACCAGCCCAATTGGCACGGGCCTCGGCCTTCTGGCGTTCCATGGCGGCACTGAAGCCATCAGTATCGACGGTAATGCCGCGCTGACGAAGAGCATCCTGCGTCAGATCGAGCGGGAAGCCATAGGTATCGTAAAGCTTGAAAGCGGTTTCACCGTCGAGGCGATCACCTTCAACAAGGCTTTCCGTCGCATCCGACAGAAGGCCAAGACCGCGATCCAGCGTCTTGCGGAACCGGGTTTCTTCAAGCTTGAGCGTTTCGGAAATCAGTGCATCCGCGCGGATGAGTTCAGGATAGGCCTGCCCCATCTCGCGGATCAGGGTAGGCAGGAGACGCCACATTAGCGGCTCTTTCGCACCTAAAAGCTGAGCGTGACGCATTGCGCGGCGCATAATGCGACGCAGCACATAGCCGCGGCCTTCGTTGGACGGCAGAACACCGTCGGCAATCAGGAAGCTAGAAGCGCGCAGATGATCGGCGATCACGCGGTGGCTGGCACGAAATTCGCCTTCGGCCTTCACACCAGTCGCTTCTTCCGAAGCGCGTATCAATGCCTTGAAGAGATCGATATCGTAATTGTCATGCACGCCCTGTAGAACCGCAGCAACGCGTTCCAGCCCCATGCCGGTATCGATGGACGGACGCGGCAGGTCGATGCGCTGTTCGGGCGTGAGCTGCTCGAACTGCATGAAAACAAGGTTCCAGATTTCGATGAAACGGTCCCCGTCTTCATCAGGCGAACCGGGAGGTCCACCCCAGATATGATCGCCGTGGTCAAAGAATATCTCAGAGCAAGGACCGCAAGGACCCGTGTCGCCCATGGCCCAGAAATTATCGCTGGTGGCAATGCGGATAATGCGGTCATCGGAAAGACCGGCGATCTTCTTCCAATAATTCGCCGCATCGTCGTCCGTATGATAAACGGTGACGAGCAGCTTGTCTTTCGGAAGGCAAAATTCCTTCGTGATCAGGTTCCAGGCGAAGCTGATGGCATCTTCCTTGAAATAGTCGCCAAACGAGAAGTTGCCGAGCATTTCAAAAAAAGTGTGGTGACGGGCCGTATAACCGACATTGTCCAGATCGTTGTGTTTGCCGCCAGCGCGAACGCATTTCTGGGAGGTGGTCGCACGATTGTAGGAACGATGCTCAAGGCCCGTAAAAACATTCTTGAACTGCACCATGCCCGCATTGGTGAACATGAGCGTCGGGTCGTTGCGCGGAACGAGCGGACTTGATGGAACGACCTCGTGTCCGTTCTTGCGGAAATAGTCGAGGAATGTGGACCTAATCTCGTTGACGCCAGCCATAAGTCACCCTTGGGCTTTTTTGCCCTGCATGGATACAGCTTGCGGAAAAGCTGCATCAATTATCCTGTTCAAACTCCCACAGCCGCCAACCATCATTGAAGGTCCGAGGCTCTCCCGCACAGCCAGGATGTGGAGTGGAGTTTTCGGTTGACCGCTTTTAACGAGGCCTTGCTTTTCTGTCCAGATAAGTACGCTGCGCCATAAAAGCAATTTCTGTCGAACGATCGAGAAATCAGCTTGGTGCGCCCCACAGAGGCATCTCATGGTAAAACAAAAGCCCCATGCTATTGCACGGGGCTTCAATAATTCGTTCGATGCTGGCGATCTTACATTTCGGCAGCGTCACCTGCATCGTCTTCCGGTCCGCCATCTTCGAGAAACTGTTCAGCAATCAGACCAGCATTCTGACGAAGCGTGGTTTCGATCTCGCGGGCCACTTCCGGATTATCCTTCAGATATTGCTTGGCGTTTTCACGGCCCTGTCCCAGTCGCTGTGAATTATACGAGAACCACGCACCTGACTTCTCGACAACACCCGCTTTTACACCAAGATCAACCAGCTCGCCCGTCTTGGAAACGCCAGCGCCGTACATGATGTCAAATTCGACCTGCTTGAAAGGAGGTGCAAGCTTGTTCTTGACGACCTTCACGCGGGTCTGGTTGCCAACAACTTCGTCGCGTTCCTTGATCGAACCGATACGGCGAATATCAAGACGAACCGAAGCATAGAATTTAAGCGCGTTACCGCCGGTCGTTGTTTCCGGTGAACCAAACATCACGCCGATCTTCATACGAATCTGGTTGATGAAAATCACCATGCAATTCGAACGTGAAATCGACGCGGTAAGCTTGCGGAGCGCCTGGCTCATGAGACGCGCCTGAAGGCCCGGCAAAGAGTCGCCCATTTCACCTTCGATTTCCGCACGCGGTGTCAAAGCGGCGACGGAGTCAACGACGAGAACGTCGATAGCGCCGGAACGCACAAGCGTGTCAGTGATTTCAAGTGCCTGTTCGCCCGTATCCGGCTGCGAAATCAGCAGGTTCTCCAGATCGACACCCAGCTTGCGCGCATAGACCGGATCAAGCGCATGTTCCGCGTCAACGAACGCACAGATGCCGCCTCGCTTCTGTGCTTCCGCGATCGTGTGCAATGCAAGTGTCGTCTTACCAGAGCTTTCCGGCCCGTAAATCTCGACAATACGTCCTTTAGGCAAGCCACCAACGCCGAGCGCAATGTCCAGCGAGAGCGATCCGGTCGATACGGTTTCGATCTCGACCACCTGATCGTTCTGGCCAAGGCGCATGATCGAGCCTTTACCGAACGCCCTTTCGATCTGCGACAACGCCGCATCGAGAGCCTTAGTCTTATCCACTGAATTTTCCTCAACAAGTCGCAATGAATTCTGAGACATCTTACACCATCCTCTTGTCTCGCTAGAAGCCCAGCAGGCTCGTTGCCACGATCTATTTGTATCTGTTTTGTTCTCATTTGGCAATGGTGCTAACTTATTGAATATAAACAATTACATATTTTTGTTCTATAATCGTTCTTTAACATCAGCAAATATGAAAATAATCGAACTATCCATGATCTAACTTAATTCAAACCAAATTGCCTCTTGATCGATTCGGAGGGGCATAGAAAAACGCAGCCCCTCTTTCGAAGGACTGCGTTGTTTGAAGTCAATAAACCGCTTGGAAGGAAATCATCTTGCGGCGCGAAGCGGCGATATCTGAATTTCCACGCGACGGTTCTGCGCGCGGCCTTCCGGCGTTGCGTTAGTGGCAACAGGCTGGCTCGCGCCATAGCCGATAACGGCAAAACGACGCGGATCAATGCCCTGCGAACCGAGATAGCTTGCAACCGACGCGGCGCGGCGCTGCGAAAGAGCCTGGTTGTGGCTAACGCTACCTGTCGAATCGGTATGTCCATAAACGTCCACAAGCGTCTGGTTAAACTTGCGCAGCACAATCGCGACCGAGTTAAGCGTGGGATAGAACTGGCTCTTCACCTGATCCTGATCTGTATCGAAAGTGATGCTAGATGGCATGTTCAGGATGATCTGGTCACCATTACGGGTCACGGAAACACCAGTGCCCTGCAACTGTGCGCGGAGCTCGTTTTCCTGACGATCCATGTAGTTGCCGATCGCGCCACCGCCGAGTGCACCAATACCGGCACCGATCAGAACGGCATTGCGTTGAGCGCGGCTGGAACCGCCGACCATCAGACCGCCGAGAGCGCCCACAGCCGCGCCAATTGCAGCACCACCCGCGGTGTTCGACATCTTCTGTTCCCCGGTATAAGGGTCCGTGGTGCAGCCAGCCAGAAATGTGGCGGCGAAAAGGGCAATACCGATTTTCTTCAGCATGAAATGGTCATCCTCAATTAGCGAATCCGCTCGCATGATAATAGCGATTAAGGCCGGATGGTGTCTCAAATGCGAGTTTGAACCGGCTTCTCGCTTTTTAACTGAAGCCTCCACAACTGCGCAACTGCGCAGCATAACGATTAGCCATGGATTGAGCGCGTTTTGCGCCATTGAGGGCTGTCGCATTTCCGCGCCAGGTGCCACGTGCGTAGCCGCCGTGACCAGAATAGTAGGCTAGGTAAAGGCTATAGGCATCGTTGCGGTTAATGCCATTCTTTAGATAACTCTGATAATGATACCAGCCAATGAAATGAATTGCGTCGGCAAAACTTGTCCGTGACGCAGTCCAATGTCCCGTTTCTCGCTTGTAGCGGTCCCATGTGCCGTCGAGTGCCTGCGAATAGCCATAGGCACTGGAAGGCCTCTTCCACGGAATAATCCAGAGAATCTTCGTACGTGGCGGGCGAGCATAGGGCTGAAAGCCCGATTCGGTATAGATTGTTGCCATCAGAACCGGAACCGGAACACCGAATTCACGCGATACCCGCGCGGCCGCCTTCTGCCAATTATTGAACCAACCGTCGCGTTGATCAAAGACTGCACACACATTGTTGACCTGCCTTGGGGCGGTCGCGCAGCCTCCTAGGATCACGAGCGCGACGAGAAACAAAACGCGCATCATGGAAAACCTCGTCTCTTTGCAAAAATTGATAAAGCGTAAAAATTAAGAAGACCTTTCCAACGACAGATACCCTTCCTTTTGCCTTCAAACTCGCGTGAAGAAGATAAGCAAAAGCCGCTGCCAATACGACAGCAGCCGAGCTGTGGATGAATGTGGACAACTATCGGGATAGTGCATTTCTAACAGTCGGATCTGCCCGAAAACAAATGGCTATAGCAATTTCACTGGGACAGAACCGCTCAAAGCTTCAACGGCGCCCCTGACGCTCCTGCCGCAACCGCGCCCAATATTCGAGGCGCTTGCGGATATCACGCTCAAAACCCCGCTCCGGCGGGTCGTAGAATTTCTGTCTGCCCATGCTTTCCGGGAAGTAGTCCTGTCCTGAAAACGCATCTGGCTGATCATGATCGTAGGCATAGCCATCACCATAGCCCTCGTTCTTCATGAGCTTGGTCGGGGCGTTGAGAATATGTTTCGGTGGCAGCAAAGAACCATTTTCCTTGGCCGCGCGCATCGAGGCCTTGTATGCCAAATAGACCGCGTTCGATTTCGGGGCGGTCGCGAGATAAACACAAGCCTGCGCCAATGCCAGTTCGCCTTCCGGCGAACCGAGATACTCATAGGCGTCCTTTGCAGCGTTACAGATGACCAGTGCCTGCGGGTCAGCAAGGCCGATATCTTCCACAGCCATTCGGACAAGCCGTCGTCCTAGATATAGCGGGTCCTCGCCCGCATCGAACATACGGGAAAGATAGTAGAGCGCAGCGTCGGGGTCCGATCCTCGCACGGATTTATGCAGTGCTGAGATCAGATTGTAATGTCCATCCTGTCCCTTGTCATAAACCGGGGCGCGTCGTTGCACGACATCCTGCAGCTTCTCAGCAGAAAACACTTCATCGGGGCGCGCCGCACGCCAGATTTCTTCGGCAAGGGTCAACGCAGCACGCCCATCACCATCGGCCATACGAACAAGGCTTGCCCGCGCTTCGTCATCTAACGGCAAGTTGCGTTCTTCCTGCTCTTCAGCACGGGTCAGAAGTGTTGCAATGCTCTTGCCATCATGGGGATGAAAAGTCAGCACCCTCGCCCGGGAAAGAAGAGCGGCATTGAGCTCGAATGATGGGTTTTCCGTCGTCGCGCCAATCAGGATAACGGTGCCGTCTTCCATGACCGGCAGGAACGAATCCTGTTGCGCGCGATTGAAGCGATGAATTTCGTCTACGAAAAGCAGTGTCTGGCGCCCTGACATGCGCCGCGCGCGTGCCGACTCAAAAACCTTCTTCAGATCAGCAACCCCGGAAAAAATTGCTGAAATCTGTTCGAACGCCAGGTCGGTTTCTCCAGCAAGCAGACGGGCTACCGTCGTTTTTCCCGTTCCCGGCGGCCCCCAGAATATCATGGAGCCGAGCGAGCCGGATGCAATCATGCGCGTCAGCACGCCTTGCGGGCCGGTCAGATGTTCCTGACCGGTCACTTCCGACAAATGCTTCGGGCGAAGACGGTCAGCGAGCGGCCGGTTGCGGTCCGCGTTCGGATCTGCCGCTGCTGAAAATAGATCGCTCATTCACTTGCTCTATTAAAAATCAATGCCGCTTCAGGCATAATGCGACCCGAAGCGGCATGCAAGCTAAGCTGCAATTATCCGATCAACGCACGAATTGGCGCAACAGCATTCCGTTTCGTTCCACCTCAAGCCGCCATGCAAGACCACGTCCTGCATCCAGAATTGCAGTCATATCACCCACGGTCCGGATAGGATTGCCGTTTATGCTGCGAACGATGTCTCCGGGGCGCAGTCCAAGCCGCGCCGCTGGCGAACCGGAATAGATGTCTACCACCGCCACCCCTTGGCTATCGCGCTTGAGACGTAGCTTTGCAGCCGTCGAAGGTGTGAGTTCAAGTACCGAGGCACCCGCAAATGGATTATCTCCCTCGATAACCTGCGGCGCGGTTTCCTTAACTTCAGGCGCCTTGGAAAGTTTCACAGGGATGGTTTGGTTCTTTCCAGCCCTCATGACTTCGACCGATACTGTGTTTCCTATGCCCGCTGTCGACAGACGATAACCAAGCACATCCTGATTATCGACACGAACACCCTGAACAGACAGAACCACATCACCGATCTTCAGCCCTGCCTTTTCAGCAGGGCCACCTTTTGCAACTGCCGTGATCAGAGCCCCATATGGCTTTTCCATTCCAAGACCTTCGGCCAGATCGGAAGTCACGCCCTGAAAAGTCGCGCCAATATAGGGACGCTCGAAGCTCTTGCTGCCATTCTGCGCTGCTTCTACAACGGCTCGAACCATGTTGGACGGAATAGCAAAACCAATGCCCACCGAGCCGCCAGAACGCGAATAGATCGCAGTATTGATACCGATCAGGCGTCCGCGCATGTCAATCAGGGCTCCGCCGGAGTTACCGGGATTGATGGCCGCATCTGTCTGGATGAAAAAATCGAAATCAGAAATGCCAACTTGAGTGCGGGACTGTGCCGATACAATACCGCTCGTCACGGTCTGACCGACACCAAACGGATTGCCGATGGCCAGGACCAGATCACCAACTTCGACTTCGTCGGAATTACCAAGACCCAAGACAGGAAACTTGTCCTTGGCTTCGATTTTCAGCACCGCAAGATCTGTGGTTTCATCACGCAAAAGCAGCTTGCTTTCAAACTCACGCCCATCCGACAAGGCAACCTTAATCTCGTCGGCATCCTTGATAACGTGATTGTTCGTCACGACAATACCGGAACTGTCAACAATCACGCCGGAACCAAGCGACTGCTGTATACGTGGTTTGCTTTCACCGAACTGCCGCCCGAAAAACTGCTCGAAAAACGGATCGCCGGCGAAGGGCGAGCGTGCCTGGACCTGGCGCGCCGCATAGACATTCACAACGGCCGGTGTCGTCATTTTCACTAGTGGAGCGAAGGAAAGCTGCATATCAGCGCGGCTGAGCGGCACTTCTTTGGGAGGTGTCGCAGGTGTATCCTGCGCCATAGCGGACGGCACAGCCAGTCCGATTGATGCCACAACAAGACCCAATATACCTAAACGTCGCCAATTCATGCACATACTCCGCGCTTATCAAGCTTACTGCCGCTTTCGGGAAAGCATGCAAGACTCGATCTTGAATGTAGTCAACTGAAGGCAAGGATAAAGGGCCACATTGTGGTCATGGATAGCTAACCGGCAATTTTTCGTAAACCTTCGGCATGCGCAAACAAAAAGGGCCGCGCGAGGCGGCCCTTTTCAATCAACAGAACAGCGCAGATTATGCTGCGTCTGCTTCAGCAGCCTGTTCGGCTTCGACACGGGCGCGGTCAGCCTTGCCCTTTGCATCGACATCGCGTTCCACGAATTCAACAACAGCCAATGGCGCATTGTCGCCAGCGCGGAAGCCAGCCTTCATGATGCGGATATAACCACCGTTGCGCGTTGCATAACGGGCAGCCAGCGTATCGAACAGCTTTGCGACAAGCTTGACGTCGCGAATAGCCGAGATAGCCTGACGGCGGGCATGCAGATCGCCGCGCTTGCCGAGCGTGACAAGCTTTTCAACGATCGGGCGAATTTCCTTAGCTTTAGGAAGCGTCGTCACAATCTGCTCGTGTTCGATAAGCGAAGCAGCCATATTGGCGAACATCGCCTTGCGGTGCGAGGCAGTGCGGTTCAGCTTACGGTATCCGTTACCGTGACGCATGAGCCTTCTCCTTAATTAGTTCTAGCCGGATTGCCGGTCTTAATATTGGTCTTCGTAGCGCTTTGCGAGATCTTCGATGTTTTCCGGCGGCCAGGATGGGATTTCCATACCCAGATGGAGACCCATCGATGCCAGAACTTCCTTGATCTCGTTGAGCGACTTGCGGCCGAAATTCGGAGTCCGCAGCATCTCGGCTTCCGTCTTCTGGATCAGATCGCCGATGTAGACGATGTTGTCGTTCTTCAGGCAGTTTGCCGAACGGACTGACAGTTCGAGTTCGTCCACCTTCTTGAGAAGAGCTGGGTTGAAAGCCAGTTCCGCAACCTGTTCCTGCGGAGCTTCTTTCTGAGGCTCTTCGAAGTTGACGAAAATCGCCAGCTGGTCCTGGAGAATACGAGCAGCATATGCCACCGCGTCTTCGCCGCTGACCGAGCCGTTTGTCTCGATGTTCAGCGTCAGCTTGTCATAATCGAGAACCTGACCTTCACGGGTGTTCTCGATCTTGTACGACACCTTGCGAACCGGAGAGTAGAGGCTGTCAACCGGGATAAGCCCGATCGGCGCATCTTCCGCACGGTTGCGGTCGGCAGGCACGTAGCCCTTGCCGGTGTTGACGGTGAATTCCATGCGGATTTCAGCGCCTTCATCCAGCGTGCAGATAACGTGATCCGGGTTGAGGATCTCGACATCGCCGACAGTCTGAATGTCGCCAGCCGTAACGACGCCTGGGCCTTCCTTGCGGACAACCATGCGCTTCGGGCCCTCGCCTTCCATGCGGATGGCGATTTCCTTGACGTTCAGAACGATATCCGTAACGTCTTCGCGGACACCCGGAATCGAAGAGAATTCATGCAGAACGCCATCGATCTGAATGGCGGTCACAGCAGCGCCGCGAAGCGACGACAGAAGCACGCGACGCAGCGCGTTACCGAGCGTCAGACCAAAGCCGCGTTCCAGCGGCTCAGCAACAACGGTTGCATGCGTGCGTGAGCCGTTGGTGATGAAGTCCACCTTGTTCGGCTTGATGAGTTCCTGCCAGTTCTTCTGGATCATGTAAGTATCCCTCTATCAATCGTCGCTACCATCCTATCGTAGCGATCAAGTGTAGAAACCGCAGAGGAGCCCCGAACTTGAAAAGCCCGAGGCTCGTACGGCATGTGAACGAGGATTAGACCCGGCGCTTCTTGCGCGGACGGCAACCGTTGTGCGGGATCGGCGTAACATCGCGGATCGACGTGATCACAAAGCCGGCAGCCTGAAGGGCGCGCAGCGCAGATTCACGGCCAGAGCCCGGTCCGCAAACCTCGACTTCGAGGGAGCGCATGCCGTGTTCCTGTGCCTTCTTGGCGCAATCTTCGGCAGCGATCTGAGCGGCGAACGGGGTCGACTTACGCGAACCCTTGAAGCCCTGAGCACCGGCAGACGACCAGGCAATCGCATTGCCCTGAGCATCCGTGATGGTGATCATGGTATTGTTGAACGTCGAATTTACGTGGGCAACGCCCGACGAGATGTTTTTACGCTCGCGACGGCGAACGCGCGTGGCTTCCTTGGCCATGATAGTCCTTTCAATCGATCTCTACACCGCCGTAATTCCAGCGGCTACACCGGTCCTCTAGAAAGGACCAGCAATCAAACCCAGCCGGCGCACCGGAAAGGCACGACGGAACACACGTTCCGTCGAAATTACTTCTTCTTGCCTGCGATTGCCTTCGCCGGACCCTTGCGGGTGCGTGCGTTGGTGTGCGTGCGCTGACCGCGAACCGGCAGCGAACGACGATGACGCAGACCGCGATAGCAGCCCAGGTCCATCAAGCGCTTGATGTTCATCGAGACTTCACGACGCAGGTCACCTTCGACCTGATAGTCAGCATCGATTGCTTCGCGGATCTGAAGGACTTCAGCATCCGACAGCTGGTTAACGCGACGATCGTCAGCAATGCCGACCTTCGTTACGATTTCCCGAGCAAATTTCGGTCCAATCCCATGGATGTACTGAAGCGCAATAACAACGCGCTTGTTCGTCGGGATGTTGACGCCAGCGATACGTGCCACGTCTGTTCTCCTTGAGTTACAAAAATTTCCATCTGGCAGATGCGATCAACCAGACAGCATGAAACGACCGGTACCGGCCTCTTTCGATTTCCGCCGATACCCGCCATTCAAAACCAGTTGAAGTGGGGCACTCTTTGACGGAATCGCCAGAAAAAGTCAACTCTTAACTGTCCATAAAGCCATCAAACCGGCCTGACAGACAACTCAAGCAACTTCTGGAAGCAGCAAACGGGCAGAAAACGCATCCGCGTTCGCTGCCCGTAGTGGAGTGAGGCTTCTTCAAGCCCCTTCTATTCTCATGCCGGAACCAAAACTCTCTCAATTTCGGCAGTAACTTCTTCAACTGGCGCCATACCGTTGATGACACGCAGCTCACCGGTTCCGGCATAATAGCTCGAAAGCGGCGCAGTCTTTTCCCGGTATTCCACGAGACGCTTGCGGAAAGCTTCTGGATTGTCGTCCGAGCGGACCTGACCGCCCTTGGCAATTGTCTCGGCCACGCGGCTCTCCATCCGTTTGACGAGAGCATTCTCATCAACCTTCAGTTCGATAACCGCGTCGAGCTTCAACCCCTTGCCCGCAAGCATCGTACCGAGGGCCTGAGCCTGTGGAACGGTGCGTGGATAACCGTCAAGAATAAAACCATTCGTGCAGTCAGGTGCGTCGATCCGCTCCGATACGATCTGGTTCACGATCTCGTCGGAAACCAGCTGCCCGGCATCCATCACGGCCTTGGCGCGCTTCCCGATCTCACTCTGCTGGACGACTGCTGCACGCAACATGTCGCCGGTCGAGAGCTGAGGAATTCCATGCTTCTTGGTAAGAAGTCCAGCCTGCGTCCCCTTACCTGCTCCGGGCGGCCCAAGAAGTATCAGTCTCATCTATTACGTTTCCCACCTCTGAGTTTGGACTTCTTGATCAGCCCTTCATACTGATGAGCGATCAGATGCCCCTGAATTTGCGCGACCGTATCGAGCGTCACGCTCACAACGATCAGCAGCGAAGTGCCACCGAGATAGAACGGCACGCCGGTCGCGGAAATCAGGAATTCCGGCAGGAGACAGACAAGCACGATATAGATGGCGCCGACAACAGTAATGCGTGTCAGCACATAGTCTATGTATTCGGCGGTACGCTCGCCCGGACGAATGCCGGGAATAAAGCCGGAATGCTTCTTGAGTTGGTCAGCGGTGTCCTTGGGATTGAACACAATGGCCGTATAGAAGAAGCAGAAGAATGCCATCAATGCAGCATAGAACAGCATGTAAAGCGGCTGACCATGACCGAGTGCATTGAGAATGGTTGTAGCCCAGCCAGGCATTTCCGTTGTGTTAGCAAAGCCCGCGACAGTCGCCGGCAGAAGCAGCAGCGAAGACGCGAAAATTGGAGGAATAACACCTGCGGTGTTCAGCTTGAGCGGCAGATGCGACGTGTCGCCCTGGAACATGCGGTTGCCGACCTGGCGCTTGGGATACTGGATCAAAAGGCGACGCTGCGCACGTTCAACGAAAACGATGACGGCAATCAGCGCGACAGCAAGAACAATAACACCCAGAATAAGGCCCGTAGACAGCGCGCCGGTACGACCAAGTTCCAGCGTGCCGGAAATAGCATGTGGCAGGTTGGCCACAATACCGGAGAAGATGATCAGCGAGATGCCGTTACCGATACCCCGCGCCGTGATCTGCTCACCGAGCCACATCAAGAACATCGTGCCACCAACAAGGGTGATCACCGACGAAACGATGAAAAACGGACCGGGGCTGGTGACAATGCCGTTACCGGACTGCAACCCGACCGAAATCGCGTAGGCCTGAACGAGCGCCAGAAGCACCGTACCGTAACGCGTATACTGATTGATGATCTTGCGTCCCGCCTCGCCTTCCTTTTTCAGCGCTTCAAGCGACGGCACAACCGACGTCATGAGCTGCACGATAATGGAGGCAGAGATATAAGGCATGATGCCGAGCGCGAAAATGGCCATACGACCGACAGCACCACCGGCGAACATGTTGAAAAGTCCGAGCACACCCTGGCTATGTTGCTGGAACGCCTGCGCAAGTGCGTCAGGATTAATGCCGGGAAGCGGAATATAGGTGCCGAACCGGTACACGAGCAAAGCACCCAGCGTGAACCAGATGCGCTTCTTGAGTTCTTCTGCCTTCGAGAAAGCCGAAAAATTGAGATTGGAAACTAGCTGTTCAGCAGCCGATGCCATAAAATTTCTCCGGTGAAAAGTCTCCGGTCCTCCACCCCCGTCAGCGCAATCTATAGCGGCCGCGCCTCGAGACTAAAAAGACCCTACCCAGATATGCGCATTGGCATAAATGTGCAAGCGGCGGCACTAAGGCCGCCGCTTTTTATTTTTGTATCGAAGCCTTATTCGGCAGCGGCTTCAGGAAGCTTGATGCTACCGCCAGCCTTTTCGATCTTTTCAACCGCAGCCTTGGAAGCACCAGCTACCTCGAAAGCAACCTTTGCCTTCAGCTCGCCGTCCGAAAGAATACGAACACCGTCCTTAGCGCGACGAATCACGCCAGCAGCCTTCAGCGAATCGAGGTTAACAACAGCCTTGGCGTCGAGCTTACCTGCATCGATTGCGGCCTGAACACGGCCGAGCGACACAACGTTGAAGCTCTTTGCGAAGATGTTGGTGAAGCCGCGCTTCGGCAGACGGCGGTAGATTGGCATCTGTCCGCCTTCGAAGCCATTGATGGCTACACCCGAGCGGGACTTCTGGCCCTTGACGCCGCGACCACCGGTCTTGCCGGTGCCCGAGCCGATACCGCGACCAACACGCTTGCGCGCCTTGACCGAACCTGGCTTGTCACGCAGATCATTGAGTTTCATATCTCTATCTCCCTGCGCTATCACGCCTCGTCCACAACTCGAACGAGATGTGGAAGCTTGGCGATCATACCGCGGACTGCCGGAGTATCTTCCAGCGTGCTGCGGCGGTGCATTTTATTAAGACCCAGACCGATCAGCGTTGCGCGCTGCTCGGCTGGACGACGGATTGGGCTTCCGATCTGCTCGACCGTAACCGTCTTTCCCTTCTTCTCAGCCATCACTCAAATCCCTTGTCTATGGCGTATCCGGCGGCCTGAACGGCCCCGGACGAACACAAACTATCGGCTATTCTTCCGAACCGACCACATCATGGCGGCGAGCCTGAAGGGTCGAGTACTTGATGCCGCGCTGTGCAGCGATGTCCTTCGGATGCATCTGATGCTTCAGAGCATCGAACGTCGCACGAACCATGTTGTAAGGGTTCGACGAACCGAGCGACTTGGCAACAACGTCCTGAACGCCGAGCGTTTCGAACACTGCACGCATCGGGCCACCGGCGATGATACCCTTACCAGCAGGAGCTGCGCGAAGCAGAACCTTACCGGCGCCGTGACGACCTTCAACATCATGGTGCAGCGTACGGCCCGAACGCAGCGGTACAAAGATCATGTCGCGCTTGGCAGCTTCCGTAGCCTTACGGATAGCTTCCGGCACTTCACGAGCCTTACCATGACCGAAGCCTACGCGGCCCTTCTGATCGCCAACAACGACGAGCGCAGCAAAACCGAAGCGACGGCCGCCCTTGACGACCTTGGCAACACGGTTGATGTGAACGAGCTTATCGACGAATTCGCTGTCGCGCTCCTCACGGCCGCGATCTTCGCGGTTACGTTCTCTCTGTGCCATATCCTGATTTCCTTTTTCTTTTCCGGAAGCACAAATGCTGATTAGAAGCTAAGACCGCTTTCGCGAGCTGCTTCGGCGAGAGCCTTCACACGGCCGTGGTAAATGAATGCACCACGGTCAAACACTACGTCCTTGACGCCAGCCTTAACGGCGCGCTCAGCAACCAGCTTGCCAACAGCAGCGGCTGCTGCGGAGTCGGCACCGGTCTTGAGCTTGCCCTTGAGGTCGCCATCGAGTGTCGAAGCCGCCGCGAGCGTAACGCCGCGAACGTCGTCGATAATCTGGGCGTAGATGTTCTTGGAAGAACGGTGCACGCTGAGACGCGGACGGCCATTGGCGACAGCCTTGACCTGGCGGCGTACACGAGCAGCGCGACGCTGCAAAGTTTCTTTTGGCGATGCCATGACGCGCTTCCCTTACTTCTTCTTGCCTTCTTTGCGGACGATCTTCTCGCCAGCATACTTGACGCCCTTGCCCTTGTAAGGCTCGGGGCCGCGATATTCGCGGATCTCAGCCGCAACCTGACCGACCTGCTGCTTGTCGATACCCGAAACGACGATTTCCGTCGGCTTCGGAACTGCAACAGTAATGCCCGCAGGCACGTCGTAGACCACCTCGTGGCTGAAGCCGAGCGAAAGCTGCAGGTTCTTGCCCTGCATGGCAGCGCGGTAACCGACGCCGCTGATTTCGAGCTTCTTTTCGAAGCCGTCCTTCACGCCAACAAAAATGTTGGAGATCATCGTGCGGGACATGCCCCACTTCGAACGGGCTTCCTTCGACTGGTCTCGCGGATCGACGCTAACAGCGCCGTCTTCCATCTTGACCAGAACTTCATCGTGCACGACGAAGGAGAGTTCACCCTTCGCGCCCTTGGCCTTGACGATCTGCCCATCAACACTGGCGGTCACGCCTGCCGGGACCGGCACGGGTTTCTTACCGATACGAGACATTTTAATACCTGTCTTCTATCTGTTCGCTGTCAACCGCATCAGAAGATGCGGCAGAGCAGCTCACCACCAACGTTTTGTTCACGGGCTTCATGATCCGCCATCACGCCCTTCGGCGTGGAGAGGATCGAGATGCCGAGGCCGTTCGCAACCTGCGGGATCGACTTGACCGATACGTAAACGCGACGGCCTGGCTTCGATACGCGGCTGATTTCACGGATAACCGGAACACCTTCGTAGTACTTCAGTTCAATTTCGATCTCGGCTTTACCGTTCACGAATTCACTCTGCGTGTATCCGCGGATGTAGCCTTCGGACTGAAGGACATCAAGAACGCGAGCGCGCAGCTTCGAAGCCGGGGTCGTAACCTTGGTCTTCTTGCGGCCTACTGCGTTACGAATACGGGTCAGCATATCGCCGATAGGATCTGACACAGACATATGCTACTCCTTACCAGCTCGACTTGACGATGCCCGGGATCTGACCGAGCGAACCCAACTGACGGAGCGCAATACGCGACATCTTCAGTTTACGGTAGTAACCACGCGGACGACCCGATACTTCGCAACGATTGCGAATACGAACCTTCGATGAATTGCGCGGCAGTTCGGCAAGCCGGATAGTGGCGCGGAAGCGCTCGTCCAGCGGAAGGCCCTGATCCATTACGATCGCCTTCAGACGTGCACGCTTATTAGCGTGACGCTTAACCAACTTTTCGCGGCGCTTGTTTTTTTCGACTGCGCTAGTCTTGGCCATATTAATATACCTCGCTACGCTTGCCGTTACTGCCGGAAGGGGAAGTTGAATGCACGCAGAAGAGCGCGCGCTTCATCATCCGTCTTGGCGGTCGTGCAAACGATGATGTCCATGCCCCAGATCTGATCAACCTTATCGTAGTTGATTTCCGGAAACACGATGTGCTCCTTGATGCCCATGGCGTAGTTGCCGCGGCCGTCAAAACTCTTCGGGTTCAGGCCGCGGAAGTCGCGGACGCGAGGAAGAGCGATCGTGACAAGACGATCAAGGAATTCGTACATGCGGTCCTGGCGAAGGGTAACCTTCGTACCGATAGGCATGCCTTCACGCAACTTGAATGTTGCGATCGAGTTACGGGCGCGGGTCACGACGGCCTTCTGACCGGCGATCTGGCTGAGGTCTTCAGCAGCAACCGCAGGCTTCTTGGAGTCGCCAGTGGCTTCGCCAACGCCCATGTTGAGGACAACCTTGGTGATGCGCGGAATCTGCATCTCGTTGTCGTATTTGAATTCTTCAAGCAGAGCCTTACGAATGTTTTCATTGTAAAGCTTCTTGAAGCGGGGAAGTGCCTTAGCTTCAGCCATCGATCAGCGCTCCAGAACGTTTTGCGACACGAACCTTCTTGCCATCCTCGACGCGGAAACCGACACGGGTCGGCTTACCGTCCTTGGGGTCAGCAATTGCCAGGTTGGACAGATGAATCGGCGCTTCCTTGGAGATAATGCCGGCTTCCTGAGTCTGGGTCTGACGCTGATGACGCTTCACAATATTGATACCGCGAACAAGCGCCTGCTCGTCCTTCGGCATAACCTTGAGAACTTCGCCTTTACGGCCCTTGTCCTTACCGGACAGCACGACAACGCTGTCGCCTTTGCGAATCTTCTGCATCGTCTTGCTTCCTTACAGAACTTCCGGGGCCAGCGAGATGATCTTCATATGGTTCTTTGCGCGGAGTTCGCGCGGAACCGGTCCGAAGATACGCGTGCCGATCGGCTCTTTCTTGTTATCGATGAGAACGGCTGCATTGTTATCGAAACGAATAACGCTGCCGTCCGGACGACGGATATCCTTGGCGGTGCGTACAACAACCGCCTTCATCACGTCACCCTTTTTGACGCGGCCGCGCGGAATAGCTTCCTTGATCGACACCACAATGATGTCACCAACAGAAGCATAACGCCGCTTCGAGCCGCCCAGCACCTTGATGCACATGACACGACGTGCGCCGGAGTTATCCGCCACGTCGAGGTTTGTTTGCATCTGAATCATGACTGGCCGCCTTCTTTCCTCTCAGCTGGTTAAGGGCTCCTGCCCTACCTAAGCTGCGTGTTTATAATTTAGCCTGCTGCTTCGTTCGTCAGAACGACCCAGCGTTTGTCCTTCGAGATTGGAGCCGATTCCTGGATGGAAACGAGATCACCAACCTTGAACTGGTTGTTTTCGTCATGCGCCTTGTACTTCTTAGACTGACGCACGGTCTTCTGGAGAAGCGGATGCGAATAGCGCCGCTCAACCTTGACCACAACAGTCTTGTCATTCTTGTCGCTGACGACAACGCCCTGCAGAACGCGTTTAGGCATTATATTCTTCCTTATGCCTTGCTTGCGGCCGCCTTCTGGCGGGCAATAGTCTTAATACGCGCGATGTCGCGGCGAACCTGCTTCACGCGCGCGGTTTTTTCGAGCTGGCCGGTAGCCTTCTGAAAGCGCAGATTGAACTGCTCTTTCTTCAGGGTGCCCAGCTCGTCATTCAGTTGATCGAGGCTCTTCGCCCGAACGTCTGCGGCTTTCATAGTTGCCTCTCTCTTATTCAGCAATGCGCTGGATAAAGCGCGTCTTGATCGGCAACTTTGCTGCGCCGAGTCTGAGGGCTTCGCGTGCCACATCTTCGGGTACGCCGTCAAGCTCAAACATCACGCGACCTGGTGCCACACGGCATGCCCAGTAGTCCACCGAACCCTTACCTTTACCCATACGGACTTCGGTAGGCTTCGACGTAACTGGCAGGTCAGGGAAGATGCGGATCCACACGCGACCGGCACGCTTCATGTGACGGGTGATCGCGCGGCGGGCCGCTTCGATCTGACGTGCAGTGACGCGTTCCGGCTCAACGGCCTTCAAACCGAATGCACCGAAATTCAGATCCGTGCCGCCTTTCGAGTTGCCGTGAATACGGCCCTTGAACTGCTTGCGGAACTTGGTGCGCTTAGGCTGCATCATTGTTCTCTACTCCAAATTTCTCGCCCGCGGCCCGCTTTTTAAGCGTTTTCGCGGCGGCGGTTCGACGAGGAACCCTGATTGTCACCCTCGACCGCACGACGCTCGGAAGCCATCGGATCGTGTTCAAGAATCTCGCCCTTGAAGACCCAGACCTTCACGCCACAGATACCATAAGCGGTCTTCGCTTCTGCCGTGCCGTAGTCGATATCGGCGCGAAGCGTATGAAGCGGAACGCGACCTTCACGGTACCATTCCATGCGAGCGATTTCCGCACCACCCAGACGACCCGAGCAGTTGATACGGATACCTTCGGCTCCAAGACGCATTGCCGACTGAACGGCACGTTTCATGGCGCGACGGAATGCCACACGGCGTTCGAGCTGCTGAGCAATCGACTGAGCGACAAGCGTAGCGTCGATTTCCGGCTTGCGAACTTCAACGATGTTGAGCGACGTATCGGCATTGGTCATCTCGGAAAGCTTCTTGCGGAGCTTTTCGATGTCTGCACCCTTCTTGCCGATGATGATGCCCGGACGAGCCGAATGGATCGTCACACGACACTTCTTGTGCGGACGCTCAATCACGATCTTGGAGATCGCTGCCTGCTTCAGTTCCTCGGTGAGGAATTCGCGGATCTTGACATCTTCATGCAGCAGCTTGCCATATTCACCGGTATTTGCGTACCAACGCGAATCCCAGGTGCGGTTGATGCCGAGACGAAGACCGATCGGATTAATCTTCTGACCCATTATGCGGCCTCCCCTTTTTCCGCGACTTCGCGGACAACAATGGTGAGATGCGAAAACGGCTTCTCGATACGGCTCGCGCGGCCACGGCCACGGACGTGGAAGCGCTTCATGACAATCGACTTGCCTACATAGGCCTCGGCGACGATCAGGGAATCGACGTCGAGGTCATGGTTGTTTTCTGCGTTCGCAATTGCGGACTGGAGCGTCTTCTTGACCGTATCGGCGATCCGCTTGCGCGAGAACGTCAGATCGGCAAGTGCCGCATTCACCTTCTTGCCGCGGATCATGCTCGCAACAAGGTTCAGCTTCTGCGGGCTGACGCGCAGCGTGCGGGCAACAGCTTGCGCTTCGTTGTCCTTGAGCTGACGGGGAGCTTTAGCCTTGCCCATCGTTACTTCCTCTTCGACTTCTTGTCCGCGCCGTGACCGTAATAGGTACGCGTAGGCGCGAATTCACCGAACTTGTGTCCGACCATTTCTTCCGAAACCGACACCGGCACATGCTTGTTGCCGTTGTAGACGCCGAAAGTCAGACCGACAAACTGCGGCAGGATGGTGGAGCGGCGGCTCCACATCTTGATAACTTCATTACGACCGCCTTCGCGTACCTTCTCAGCCTTCTTGAGAAGATAGCCGTCGACAAACGGACCTTTCCAAACTGAACGAGCCACTTTAGACTACCTCTCTTACTTCTTGCGCTGATGGCGCGAACGCATGATGAACTTGTCGGTCGACTTGTTCGAGCGCGTCTTTTTGCCCTTCGTAGGCTTACCCCACGGAGTGACAGGGTGACGACCACCCGAGGTACGACCTTCACCACCACCATGCGGGTGATCGACCGGGTTCATTGCAACGCCGCGGACGTGTGGACGCTTGCCACGCCATACCGAACGACCGGCCTTACCGTCGTTGATATTGCCATGGTCCGGGTTGGACACTGCACCAACCGAAGCGAAGCAAGCACCTGGAACCAGACGCTGTTCACCAGAATTGAGGCGCAGAATGGCCATCCCCTGATCGCGGCCGACAAGCTGGGCATAGGTGCCAGCCGAACGAGCGATCTGACCGCCCTTACCCGGCTTCAGCTCGACATTGTGAATGATCGTGCCAACCGGCATGGAAGCGAGCGGCATTGCATTGCCCGGCTTCACATCGACGGAGTTGCCTGCAACAACCTTGTCGCCGACAGCAAGACGCTGCGGTGCCAAGATGTATGCCAGTTCACCGTCTTCGTAACGGATCAGTGCGATGAACGCGGTACGGTTCGGATCGTATTCCAGACGCTCGACAGTGCCGACGACGTCAAGCTTGCGGCGCTTGAAATCGATGAAGCGATACGAACGCTTGTGACCACCGCCCTGGAAACGAACAGTGATACGACCAGTGTTGTTACGGCCACCCTTCTTGGACAGACCTTCGGTCAGTGACTTGACCGGCTTGCCCTTGTAGAGTTCCGAACGGTCCACGATGACCAGCTGACGCTGGCCTGGCGTGATCGGATTAAAATGCTTGAGTGCCATTGTCTCTTACTCCATGGCCTCTCAGAGACCGGTCGAAACGTCGATGCTCTGGCCTTCGGCCAAAGTAACGATCGCTTTCTTGACGTCGCTCTGGCGCCCGATAAGACCGCGGAACCGCTTGACCTTACCTTTGCGCACTGCAGTGTTGACTGCGGTAACCTTGACGCCGAACAGCGCTTCGACTGCAGCCTTGATTTCCGGCTTCGTTGCCTTGCGGGCTACGTTGAAGACAACCTGGTTATGTTCAGAAACCATGGTGGACTTCTCGGTGATAACCGGGCTGACGATCACGTCGTAATGGCGAAGATCAGTCATTTGAAACGCTCCTCAAGGGCTTCGACAGCCGCCTTGGAAAGAACGAGCTTGCCGCGGCGAAGAATGTCGTAAACATTGATGCCCTGCACTGGCAGAACGTCGATGTTCGGGATGTTCGAAGCCGCGCGCTGGAAGTTCACGTCGATCTCTGCACCGCCAATAACGAGTGCATTTTCAAGACCGAGCTTGGCGAACTGCGAAACAAGCTGCTTCGTCTTAGCTTCCGTTGCAGCCAGATCATCAATGATGATCAGGTCAGATGCCTTTGCCTTTGCAGACAGAGCATGACGCAGGCCAAGAGCGCGGACCTTCTTCGGCAGATCGTGGTCGTGCGAACGGACAACTGGTCCGTGAGCCTGGCCACCGCCGCGGAACTGTGGAGCGCGAGCCGAATGGTGACGAGCGCGACCCGTACCCTTCTGCTTGTACATCTTGGCACCGGTGCGGCTTACGTCGCCACGGCCCTGAGCCTTATGGGAGCCCTGCTGGCGGCGAGCCAGCTGCCAGCGCACAACACGCTGAAGGATGTCATCACGTGGGTCGAGGCCGAAGATTTCTTCGTTCAGCTTGACCTTGCCGGCATCCTTGCCTTCAAGAGTGGTAATCGTGAGATCCATTATTCGGCTCCCTCAGTCGCGGCAGCTTCAGCCTTCGCGGCACCTGCACGCAGAGCGGCCGGCTTTGGCGCGTTCTCAGGCAGAGAGACCTTTACCGCGTCGCGCACGATGATCCAGGCACCCTTGGAGCCGGGAACCGCACCGCGAACCAGGATAAGGCCGCGATCGCTGTCCGTCGAGACAACTTCAATATTCTGCGTGGTTACGCGGGTCTGCCCCATGTGACCAGCCATCTTCTTGCCCTTGAACACCTTACCCGGGTCCTGACGCTGACCGGTCGAGCCGTGAGCGCGGTGGGTAATGGAGTTACCATGGGAAGCGCGATGACCGGCGAAGTTGTGACGCTTCATGACACCGGCAAAGCCCTTACCGATCGAAGTACCCGTCACATCGACCTTCTGGCCGGCGACAAAGTGTTCGGCGGTGATTTCAGCGCCGACTTCGAGGAGGTTGTCCGGCGAAACGCGGAATTCCGCGACCTTCGCCTTCGGCTCGACCTCGGCCTTCGCGAAATGACCGCGCATAGCCTTGGACGTGTTCTTCACTTTGGCGATACCAACGCCAAGCTGAACAGCCGTGTAACCGTTCTTTTCAACTGTACGCTGAGCTACCACGTGGCAATTCTCCATGCGGAGAACCGTCACCGGTACATGCTCGCCGGCGTCGTTATAGACGCGGGTCATGCCCAGCTTCTGTGCAATAACACCTGAACGCATCGGGTTCGTTCCTTCCGTCCTCAAGCCGATTAAAGCTTGATCTCGACATCGACACCGGCGGACAGATCGAGCTTCATCAGCGCGTCCACCGTCTGCGGGGTCGGGTCAACGATATCGAGAAGACGCTTGTGCGTGCGCATCTCGAACTGCTCGCGGCTCTTCTTGTCGATGTGCGGCGACCGGTTAACTGTGAACTTTTCGATCCTTGTTGGAAGCGGGATCGGTCCGCGCACATTTGCACCGGTACGCTTGGCAGTCGACACAATTTCCCGCGTCGAAGCGTCAAGGATCCGATGATCAAACGCCTTGAGGCGAATGCGGATGTTTTGACCGTTCATTTCATCTGTTCCTTGTTACGCGGAAACGCTCGCTCCGAAGCGAGCGTTCCTGCACAAACCTTCATTACTCGATGATCGAGGAGACGATGCCTGCACCGACGGTGCGGCCGCCTTCACGGATAGCGAAGCGAAGCTTCTCTTCCATCGCGATCGGCACGATCAGGGTGACGTCCATAGCGACGTTGTCGCCAGGCATAACCATTTCCGTACCAGCCGGCAGCGTGACAACGCCGGTCACGTCCGTCGTGCGGAAGTAGAACTGCGGACGGTAGTTCGTGAAGAACGGCGTGTGACGGCCACCCTCGTCCTTGGTCAGAATGTAAGCTTCTGCCTTGAACTTCGTGTGCGGCTTCACTGAACCCGGCTTGCAGAGAACCTGGCCGCGTTCAACGTCTTCACGGCCAACGCCGCGGATCAGAGCGCCGATGTTGTCGCCAGCCTGGCCCTGATCGAGCAGCTTACGGAACATTTCAACGCCGGTAACCGTCGTCTTCGTCGTCGCCTTGATGCCGACGATTTCAACTTCTTCACCAACCTTCACGATACCGCGCTCAACGCGACCGGTAACAACCGTACCACGGCCCGAGATCGAGAAAACGTCTTCGATCGGCATCAGGAACGGCTGGTCAATCGGACGTTCCGGGGTCGGAATGTAGTCGTCAACGGCGGCCATCAGCGAACGAACTGCGTCTTCGCCGAGTTCCTTCGAGGAATCTTCCAGAGCAGCAAGAGCAGAACCCTTGATGATCGGAACTTCATCGCCCGGGAAGTCGTACTTCGACAGAAGTTCGCGAACTTCGAGTTCTACGAGTTCGAGAAGTTCAGCATCGTCAACCTGATCGCACTTATTCAGGAACACGACGATCGCCGGAACGCCAACCTGACGGGCGAGCAGGATGTGCTCACGGGTCTGCGGCATCGGACCATCAGCAGCCGAAACAACCAGGATCGCGCCGTCCATCTGGGCAGCACCGGTGATCATGTTCTTCACATAGTCAGCGTGACCTGGGCAGTCGACGTGTGCATAGTGACGGTTTGCGGTTTCATACTCGACGTGTGCCGTCGAGATCGTGATACCGCGGGCGCGCTCTTCAGGAGCCGCGTCGATCTGGTCATACGCCTTGAACTCGCCGAAAAACTTCGTGATCGCTGCCGTCAGCGACGTCTTGCCATGGTCAACGTGACCAATCGTGCCGATGTTAACGTGGGGCTTCGTACGTTCGAATTTGCTTTTTGCCATTTGAGCTCTCCGTAAATTTAGCCTGCTCAGGCATTCTTTTAATTGGGAGCGTGATCCTTAGATCACGCAAACTTCTTCTGGATTTCCTGTGCGACCGCCGTCGGAACCGGCTCATAATGGTCGAACTGCATCGTGTACTGTGCACGGCCCTGGGACATCGAACGCAGGCTGTTCACGTAACCAAACATGTTGGCCAGCGGAACGTTTGCATTGACAACCGTGGCGATGCCGCGGGCTTCGGTGCCGGAAATCTGACCGCGACGCGAGTTCAGATCACCGATAACGTCACCAACGTAATCTTCCGGCGTAACAACCTCGACCTTCATGATAGGTTCGAGGAGCTGGGCGCCAGCCTTCTGCGCACCTTCACGGAACGCTGCACGGGACGCGATTTCAAAGGCGAGAACAGACGAGTCAACGTCATGGTACGCGCCATCAATCAGGGTGGCCTTCACGCCAAGCATCGGGAAGCCAGCCAGTGGGCCTGCACCCATGACGCTTTCGATACCCTTCTGGACACCCGGAATGTATTCCTTCGGAACCGAGCCGCCGACGATCTTCGATTCGAAGATGAAATCGTCGCCATCATGCGGTTCAAAGATGATCTTCACGCGAGCGAACTGGCCCGAACCACCCGACTGCTTCTTGTGGGTGTAATCGATTTCCGCGGCGCGGGTGATCGACTCGCGATAAGCAACCTGCGGAGCGCCCACATTTGCTTCAACCTTGAATTCGCGCTTCATGCGATCAACAAGAATGTCGAGGTGAAGTTCGCCCATGCCGGCAATGATGGTCTGGCCGGATTCTTCATCCGACTTGACGCGGAAGGAAGGATCTTCAGCAGCCAAGCGATTGAGCGCGATGCCCATCTTTTCCTGGTCGGCTTTGGTCTTCGGCTCGATAGCGATCTCGATAACCGGGTCCGGGAATTCCATACGCTCAAGGATAACCGGCTTCAGCGGATCGCAGAGCGTATCGCCAGTGGTGGTTTCCTTGAGGCCAGCCAAAGCTACGATGTCACCCGCAAAGGCTTCGTCGATGTCTTCACGGCTATTGGAGTGCATCTGCAGCATACGACCGATGCGCTCACGCTTGCCCTTGACCGTGTTTTCGAGCGAAACGCCCTTGGTCAGCTTGCCCGAATAGATACGAGCGAAGGTCAGCGAACCAACGAACGGGTCGTTCATGATCTTGAATGCGAGCATCGAAAGCGGCGCTTCATCCGAAGATTCACGGGTGGTTTCGGTTTCCGTCTTAACGTCGATGCCCTTGATCGCAGGAACATCGGTCGGAGCAGGAAGGAATTCCACAACGGCGTCGAGAAGCGGCTGAACGCCGCGGTTCTTGAACGCAGTACCGCAAAGGATCGGATGGAACTTGACGTCGATGGTGCCCTTACGGATCAGCGCACGGAGCTGGTCATTGGTAGGCATGGTGCCTTCCAGGTAAGCTTCCATGGCAGCTTCGTCGATTTCCACAGCCAGCTCGATGAGCTTTTCGCGGTATTCTTCAGCCTGATCCTTGAGGTGCTCAGGAATTTCACCGACGGTCGCCGCAGCGCCGATCGTGCCATCCCAGGTCAGAGCCTTCATTTCGATCAGATCGATAACGCCTTCGAACTCGTTTTCAGCGCCAATCGGCAACTGAACCGGGAGAGCTACTGCGCCAAGACGCGAACCGACCATTTCTACGCAACGATAGAAATCGGCACCGATCTTGTCCATCTTGTTGACGAAGACCATACGCGGGACGTGGTACTTTTCAGCCTGACGCCACACGGTTTCGGTCTGAGGCTCAACGCCAGCGTTGGCGTCGAGCAGTGCAATTGCACCGTCGAGAACGCGGAGAGAACGTTCAACTTCAATCGTGAAGTCAACGTGGCCCGGCGTGTCGATAATGTTGAAGCGGCGCTTCTTACCATCACGGCCCTGCCAGAACGTGGTCGTAGCAGCGGACGTAATGGTGATACCGCGTTCCTGTTCCTGCTCCATCCAGTCCATGGTCGACGCACCATCGTGGGTTTCGCCGATCTTATGGTTCTTACCGGTATAGAACAGAATACGCTCGGTCATCGTCGTCTTACCGGCGTCGATGTGAGCCATGATACCGAAATTGCGGTAGTCTTCGATTTTATATTCGCGGGCCATGTTAGTCGCTCTTTGAATAGGTTTCGACGATTACCAGCGGTAATGCGAGAAGGCACGGTTGGCTTCAGCCATGCGATGCGTGTCTTCACGCTTCTTCACAGCAGAACCGCGATTGTTGGCGGCATCAAGCAACTCACCGGAAAGACGATCGATCATCGTCGTCTCGTTACGGCCACGAGCAGCATTGATAAGCCAACGGATGGCAAGTGCCTGGCGGCGTTCTGGACGCACATCAACCGGAACCTGATAGGTTGCACCACCAACGCGGCGCGAACGGACTTCGATGTGCGGAGCTACGTTGTCGAGCGCCTGATGGAACAGCGCGACCGGCTCGGACTTGGCCTTGGCTTCGATTACATCGAGAGCACCGTAAACAATGCTTTCGGCAACCGACTTCTTGCCATGAAGCATGACTGCATTCATGAACTTCGTGATAACGAGATCGCCGAACTTCGGATCCGGATTAATCTCACGCTTCTCAGCCTTATGGCGTCTGGACATTTCGTCTCTTCTTTCAATTACATCGGGCTCAACTCGCCTTCTGGCGGCCGGTATCCCCGGAAAATCTTACTTCGGACGCTTTGCACCGTACTTCGAACGGCGCTGCTTGCGGTTCTTGACACCCTGGGTATCGAGAACGCCGCGAATGATGTGGTAACGCACACCCGGCAAGTCCTTTACACGACCGCCACGGATCATGACGACGGAGTGCTCCTGCAGGTTATGCCCTTCACCAGGGATATAACCGATGACTTCGAAGCCGTTCGTCAAACGAACCTTGGCAACCTTACGGAGAGCCGAGTTTGGCTTCTTCGGGGTCGTCGTGTAAACGCGGGTGCAAACGCCGCGCTTTTGAGGGTTTGCCTGCAGTGCAGGAACCTTATTACGCTTTACCGGCGCGATGCGCGGCTTGCGGATAAGCTGGTTTACGGTTGGCATACAACCTTCCTCTTTAAAAAATCTCGTATCCACGCCCCAAGGGGCCGTTTCACCGGCATGCTCATGCGCAAATTCGGAGTCAGCCCTCGTCAACCGGTGGCCACCCCGAACAAAAGCAGAGGAAGCTGACGCTTCATGCGAACGGCAAGTTGCATTTCGATCGTAAAACGAACCCTGTTTGAGATGAACTTCAGGGCGCGTCGCCCCGAAAAAGCTTGTCTCACATCGGCTCAGATGGGCTGCTGATACGTCTTTCGCGACGTTTCGTCAAGGGCAGAGGCATAAGTTTCTTCAGTGCAGGGCCTGAAACCGGCGTTTTGGCTTCGCCCAGACAGCTTATTGCGCTGCATTTGAGGTTCATTCGCTAATATTTCGCGATCAGAACCGTCATTTTCCTATGCAAGCATGGCGCAGCCACTTGGTAAAGGGTATTGAAGCAAATCTGAGTCGAAACGCAACAGAATATTAAGGGCTTCTCAATGTCTTCCACATCCACAAATGATTCCACACCTACGGGCGACGATTCGCCTATCGTCCATCTCGTTATCGCTGACGTCTGGAACGAAGGCGAAGAATCTCCGGTTGAAGTGCATCTGCTTCTGAAATCGGACGAGAACGAGGATCTGGTGCAGACTGTTCTCAGCATCCTTGCTGAAGAAGGCTATCATGAAGCTGAGCTTCTCGAGATGGGCACGCTGACCGAAGAACCGGAAGAGGAGCCGCACAAGAGCGCCTGGGCCACGGCAATCGCCGGTGAAGTCGCACTAATCGAATTCGACGGCGACGACGAAGAAGAAGAATGAGTATTATAAAGAAGGCCGGTTACAACCGGCCTTCTTTAGTTCTGTACGAGGCTGCTTTGCACGTCTTGCTATACCTGTCTTAAATGCAGAAAGGCCGCCCCGAAAGGCGGCCTTTTCAGTTTGGTATCTGTCGATCTTATTCGGCAGCGTTGTTGGTCATATCGACCAGCATGGCATTGGCTTCGGCAGAACCGGAAGTCTTGCGGCGCTCGTCGATGATCAGCTCGTCGCGTGCAGTCGCAATGCGACGGATCTGGTTGGTCATGCCGCCAGTACCGGCCGGGATGAGACGACCGACGATGACGTTTTCCTTGAGACCTTGCAGCGTATCCATCTTGCCAGCGACCGCAGCTTCGGTAAGCACGCGGGTCGTTTCCTGGAACGACGCAGCCGAGATGAACGAAGGCGTCTGCAGCGAAGCCTTGGTGATACCGAGGAGGACAGGATTACCGGAGCCCGGCTTCTTGCCATCTTCGATAAGACGCTCGTTGATCTCTTCCAGCTCGATACGGTCGACGTGGTCGCCCGGAATGTAGCCGGTATCGCCGGATTCCGTGATTTCCACCTTCTGCAGCATCTGACGGACAATCACCTCGATGTGCTTGTCGTTGATGAGAACACCCTGCAAACGATAGACTTCCTGAATTTCGTTCACGAGGTACGAAGCGAGAGCTTCGACGCCCTTGATCGCCAGAATGTCATGCGGTGCCGGGTTGCCATCAAGAATGTACTCACCCTTTTCAATGACGTCACCGTCCTGAAGATGGAACGGCTTGCCCTTCGGGATGAGGTACTCGACCGGCTCGATCGTGTCGTCGTTCGGCTCGATAATGATGCGACGCTTGTTCTTGTAGTCGCGACCGAAACGAACGGTACCATCGATCTCGGCGATGACGGCATGGTCCTTCGGACGACGTGCTTCGAACAGTTCCGCAACGCGCGGCAGACCACCGGTGATGTCCTTCGTCTTGGCGCTTTCCATCGGCAGACGGGCGATAACGTCACCGGCTTTCACATGCGCGCCAGGCTCGACCGAAAGGATCGATTCCACGGAGAGCATGAAGCGGGCATCGCCACCCTTCGACAGCTTCAGAATCTTGCCAGCCTTGTCCTTGATGACCATGGCAGGCTTGAGGTCTGAACCGCGAGGAGTTGAACGCCAGTCGATAACGACGCGCTTCGTGATACCAGTCGACTCGTCCGCTGTTTCCGAAACCGAAAGACCATCGACGAGGTCTTCGAACTCGACGTAACCTTCCACTTCCGTCAGGATTGGACGGGTGTATGGATCCCATTCAGCAATACGCTGACCGCGCTTGACTGTATCGCCTTCGTCAATGAACAGACGCGAGCCATAGGTCACACGGTGAACTGCACGTTCTTTGCCAGAAGCATCAACGATCAGAACCGCCATGTTACGGCCCATGACCACGAGATTGCCATCAGAGTTGCGGACCACGTTGCGGTTACGCAGCTTGACAGTGCCCTCATACGAAGCTTCGAGATACGAACTATCAACAACCTGAGCAGTACCGCCCAAGTGGAAGGTACGCATGGTGAGCTGCGTGCCCGGCTCACCGATCGACTGAGCAGCGATAACGCCGACAGCTTCGCCCTGGTTGACCGGCGTACCGCGTGCAAGGTCGCGACCATAGCACTTGGCGCAAACGCCATTGCGGGTTTCGCAAGTCAGGGCCGAGCGGATACGGATCGACTGGATACCAGCCTTCTCGATGATCTCGACGTCCCTTTCCTCGATCATGCGACCCGCTTCAACGATGACTTCACCGGAAACCGGATGCAGGATCGGATCAAGAGCCGTACGGCCCAGAACACGCTGGCCGATGGAAGCCACGATCTGGCCGGCGTCAACGATCGGCTGCATGGTGAGACCGATTTCGGCGCCACAATCGACTTCCGAAATGATCGCATCCTGTGCAACGTCAACGAGACGACGGGTCAAGTAGCCAGAGTTAGCCGTTTTCAAGGCGGTGTCTGCCAGACCCTTACGGGCACCGTGGGTCGAGTTGAAGTACTCGTTAACGGTCAGACCTTCCTTGAAGTTGGAGATGATCGGGGTCTCAATGATTTCACCCGAGGGCTTGGCCATCAGGCCACGCATACCGCCGAGCTGACGCATCTGGTTGACCGAACCACGGGCACCCGAATGCGACATCATGTAAACCGAGTTCATCTGCTTCTGGCGACCGGTCACCGGATCGAACTCGACTGCCTTCAGGCGCGCCATCATCTCTTCGGTGATCTTGTCGGTGGCCTTGCCCCAGGCGTCAACGACCTTGTTGTACTTTTCACCCTGAGTGATCAGGCCGTCATTGTACTGCTGTTCATATTCGGTCGTAAGCGCTTCGGTATCGGCAACAATCTTCGCCTTCGTGTCCGGAATGACCATGTCGTCCTTACCGAAGGAGATGCCCGCACGGCAAGCATGTGCAAAGCCAAGCTGCATGATGCGATCGCAGAAGATAACCGTCTCCTTCTGACCGCAATGGCGGTAGACGTGGTCGATCATCTTAGAGATGTTCTTCTTGGTCATCTCCTGATTGCAAATGTCGAACGGTACGTTGACATTCTTCGGCAGAAGCTCACCGATGATCATGCGGCCAGGCGTAGTGTCGTAGATCTTTGACACAGGCTTGCCTTCGGCATCGACCGTCTTGAAACGGCCCTTGATCTTGGTGTGCAGCGTGACAACCTTGTGCTCAAGCGCATGCTGGAGTTCACCCATATCGGCAAACACCATGCCCTCACCCGGCTCTTTGTCTGCCACGATGGACAGATAATAAAGACCGAGAACCATGTCCTGCGAAGGAACGATGATCGGCGCGCCGTTGGCCGGGTGCAGGATGTTGTTGGTCGACATCATCAGCACGCGTGCTTCGAGCTGGGCTTCAAGCGACAGCGGAACGTGAACAGCCATCTGGTCGCCGTCGAAGTCGGCGTTGAACGCCGTACAAACGAGCGGATGAAGCTGGATAGCCTTGCCTTCGATCAGGGTAGGTTCGAAGGCCTGGATGCCAAGACGGTGCAGCGTCGGAGCGCGGTTCAGAAGAACCGGATGTTCGCGGATCACTTCGTCAAGGATATCCCAGACTTCCGGACGTTCCTTTTCAACCAGCTTCTTCGCCTGCTTGACGGTCGAGGAATAACCCTTGGCATCAAGACGTGCGTAGATGAATGGCTTGAACAGCTCGAGCGCCATCTTCTTCGGCAGCCCGCACTGGTGCAGCTTCAGCTCAGGACCTGTCACGATAACCGAGCGACCGGAATAGTCGACACGCTTGCCGAGCAGATTCTGACGGAAGCGGCCCTGCTTGCCCTTGAGCATGTCGGACAGCGACTTCAACGGACGCTTGTTAGCGCCGGTAATGACGCGGCCACGACGGCCGTTATCGAACAGCGCATCGACAGCTTCCTGCAGCATACGCTTTTCGTTACGGATGATGATGCCCGGTGCGCGCAGTTCGATCAGGCGCTTAAGACGATTATTACGGTTGATGACGCGGCGGTAAAGATCGTTCAAATCCGAGGTCGCGAAACGACCGCCATCCAGCGGCACGAGCGGACGCAGGTCCGGCGGAATGACCGGAACGATTTTCATGATCATCCATTCCGGGCGGTTCCCCGACTCCAAGAAATTCTCGACGATCTTCAGACGCTTCATCAGCTTCTTCTGCTTCAGGTCCGAGGTGGTCTCGGCCAGATCGACGCGCAGATCAGCGGCAATCTTCTCGAGTTCCATCGAAGCCAGAAGCTCATAGATAGCTTCAGCACCAATAAGAGCCGTGAACTGATCTTCGCCGAACTCGTCGACGGCGATCATGTATTCCTCTTCCGAAAGAAGCTGATGCTCCTTCAGCGAAGTCAGGCCCGGTTCGGTAACAATGTAGTTCTCAAAGTACAGAACGCGCTCAATATCCTTGAGCGTCATGTCCAGCAGCGTGCCGATGCGGCTTGGCAGCGACTTCAGGAACCAGATGTGGGCAACCGGGGCTGCGAGTTCGATGTGGCCCATACGCTCGCGACGAACGCGCGAGAGCGTGACTTCCACGCCGCACTTTTCGCAGATAATGCCCTTGTACTTCATACGCTTGTACTTGCCGCACAAGCATTCATAATCCTTGATCGGGCCGAAGATGCGCGCGCAGAAGAGACCATCGCGTTCAGGCTTGAACGTACGGTAATTGATCGTCTCCGGCTTCTTGATCTCGCCGTATGACCAGGACAGAATCTTCTCAGGGCTGGCAATCGAGATTCTGATGGAATCGAACGTCTGTGCCGGAGCCTGAGGATTGAAAAGATTCATGACCTCTTGGTTCATGCCGTTCTCCTTGAGGGCGATCTGTCGCCCGGTGTCGTCGATGACAAGCTGAAAATCCTTGCCATCCTGAAAAGAAAATCGCGGTACTACACAGTTATGAACTGGTTTGCCGTAGTTTCGTTACCGGTGCGGAAGTATGCCCCGCCTATCCTGGAAACGATTATACAGGCGCGCCGCGGCAATACCGTGGCGCGCCCTTGAGCTTTATTCCGCTGCGTCAGGCAGGACCTGCTGCTGTTCGTCGCGCGTGTCGTCCAGCTCGACATTGAGGCCAAGCGAACGCATTTCCTTGACGAGAACGTTAAAGCTCTCTGGAATGCCAGCTTCGAACGTATCGTCGCCGCGCACAATCGCTTCGTAGACCTTGGTACGGCCTGCCACGTCGTCCGACTTGACCGTAAGCATTTCCTGCAGCGTGTAAGCCGCACCGTATGCTTCCAGAGCCCAGACCTCCATTTCGCCGAAGCGCTGGCCGCCGAACTGGGCTTTACCGCCCAGAGGCTGCTGCGTAACAAGCGAGTAAGGTCCGATCGAACGGGCGTGGATCTTGTCGTCGACAAGGTGATGGAGCTTCAACATGTAGATGTAGCCCATGGTCACCTGACGGTCGAACGGCTCACCCGTACGGCCATCATACAGTGTCGACTGACCCGAAGTCGCAAGACCCGCATCCGTCAGCATCGCGTTGATGTCGGCTTCCACCGCACCGTCGAAGACCGGAGTTGCGATCGACACGCCGCGCTTCACCTGGTTGGCCAGCATGAGGACGGAGTCGTCATCATAAGACCGAACAGGTTCATTGCGGTCGTTATCCGGATAGATGTGCTCCAGCGTTTCGCGCAGCGGCTCAATATTGGCCGTCTTGCGGTAAACGTCGATAAGCTCACCGATCTTCTTGCCCATGCCTGCGCATGCCCAACCGAGGTGGGTTTCCAGAATCTGGCCCACGTTCATACGGCTCGGAACGCCAAGCGGGTTCAACACGATGTCGGCATGCGTACCGTCTTCGAGGAACGGCATGTCCTCGACTGGCAGAATGCGGGAAACCACACCCTTGTTGCCGTGACGGCCGGCCATCTTGTCACCTGGCTGGATCTTACGCTTCACAGCGACAAAGACCTTGACCATCTTCATCACGCCTGGAGGCATCTCGTCGCCGCGCTGTACCTTTTCGACCTTGTCCATGAAGCGTGCTTCGAGCAGCTTCTTGGAGTCGTCATACTGGCTACGAAGCGCTTCGAGTTCACCCTGAAGCTTCTCGTCATCGACAGCGAACTGCCACCACTGCGACCGCGGATACTCGGTCATCAGCTCACGGGTAATCGTCGAACCCTTCTTGAAGCCTTTCGGCCCGGCGGCGGCAACCTTGCCATCGATCATGTCGGCGAGACGGCTATAGACGTTACGGTCCAAAATAGCTTGTTCGTCGTCACGGTCCTTGGCGAGACGTTCAATTTCCTCGCGCTCAATAGCCATGGCGCGCTCGTCCTTTTCGACGCCGTGGCGATTGAAAACGCGAACTTCCACCACCGTACCGTAGGTCCCGGGCGGCATCCGCATGGATGTATCACGAACGTCCGACGCCTTTTCACCAAAGATGGCGCGCAGAAGCTTTTCTTCCGGCGTCATCGGGCTTTCGCCCTTTGGCGTGATCTTGCCGACAAGAATGTCGCCAGGATGCACTTCGGCACCGATATAAACAATACCCGCTTCGTCGAGGTTCTTCAGCGCTTCTTCCGAAACGTTCGGAATGTCGCGGGTGATTTCCTCAGGTCCAAGCTTAGTGTCACGGGCGGCAACTTCAAATTCTTCGATATGGATCGAAGTGAACACATCGTCCGACACGATCTTTTCCGAGAGAAGGATCGAGTCTTCGTAGTTGTAGCCGTTCCACGGCATGAACGCGACAAGCACGTTGCGGCCGAGTGCCAGATCGCCAAGATCGGTCGACGGACCGTCAGCAATGATATCGCCCTTGCCGATCGGATCGCCGACGCGAACAAGCGGACGTTGGTTGATACATGTCGACTGGTTCGAACGCTGGAACTTTTGCAGGCGATAGATATCGACGCCCGACTTGGACGGATCGAGATCTTCGGTCGCGCGAATAACGATACGCGTTGCGTCAACCTGATCGACGATACCGCCACGACGGGCAGCAATGGCCGCACCGGAGTCACGGGCGACAATTGGTTCCATGCCCGTGCCAACGAACGGCGCTTCAGCCCGAACGAGCGGCACAGCCTGACGCTGCATGTTCGAGCCCATGAGAGCGCGGTTTGCGTCATCGTTTTCCAGGAACGGGATGAGAGCCGCAGCGACCGAAACGAGCTGCTTCGGCGACACGTCCATCAAATCCACGTTTTCACGCGGAGCCATCATCACTTCACCTGCATGACGGCAGATGACGAACTCGTCAACGAAACCACCCTGCTCGTCCAGCTCGACGTTAGCCTGCGCAACCGAGTGCTTGGCTTCTTCCATAGCCGACAGATAGACAACGTCGTTCGTGACCTTGCCGTCAACAACTTTGCGGTACGGGCTTTCAATGAAGCCGTACTTGTTGACGCGCGCAAAGGTTGCAAGCGAATTGATGAGACCGATATTCGGGCCTTCAGGCGTTTCAATCGGGCAGATACGACCATAATGGGTCGGGTGCACGTCGCGAACTTCAAAGCCAGCACGCTCGCGGGTGAGACCGCCCGGTCCAAGAGCCGAGAGACGGCGCTTGTGGGTGATCTCCGAAAGCGGGTTGGTCTGATCCATGAACTGCGACAGCTGCGAGGAGCCGAAAAACTCGCGGACGGCTGCGGCAGCCGGCTTCGCGTTGATCAGATCCTGCGGCATGACCGTGTCGATTTCGATCGAGGACATGCGTTCCTTGATCGCGCGCTCCATGCGGAGCAGACCGACGCGATACTGATTTTCCATCAGTTCGCCAACCGAACGCACACGACGGTTACCGAGATTGTCAATGTCATCAATCTCGCCGCGACCGTCACGCAGCTCAACCAGCATCTTGACCACGGCAAGAATATCTTCCTTGCGCAGAACGCGCACGGTGTCTTCCGCATCGAGATCCAGACGCATGTTCATCTTCACGCGACCGACGGCCGAAAGATCGTAACGTTCAGCGTCGAAGAACAACGAGTTGAACATCGCTTCGGCGGAATCCATCGTAGGCGGTTCGCCCGGACGCATGACGCGGTAGATATCGAACAGGGCTTCCTGACGGCTTTCGTTCTTGTCGACAGCCAGGGTGTTACGAATATAGGCACCGATATTGACATGGTCGATATCGAGAACGTTGATCTCCGTCTCGCCCGTATCAAGCAGGGTCTTCAGGACCTTCTCGTCGATTTCGTCACCCGCTTCGAGATAAATCTCACCGGTGGCGTAATTGACGACATCTTCCGCAAGATACGAACCGAACAGATCGTCTTCCGTCGCCTTGATGGCCTTGAGGCCCTTTTCGGCAAGCTGCTTGGCCGCACGGGCGGTTAGCTTCTTGCCGGCCTCGAGAACGACTTCACCAGTGTCCGCATCAATGAGGTCAGAAATGACCTTCATACCCTTGAAGCGGTCGGCCGAATACGGGATACGCCAATTGTCGCCGTCACGCGTATACGTGACGGTGTTGTAGAACGTCGACAGAATGTCTTCGCTGTCCATGCCAAGAGCCATGAGCAACGTTGTAGCCGGAAGCTTACGGCGACGGTCGATGCGTGCGTAGACGATGTCCTTGGAATCGAATTCGATATCGAGCCACGAACCGCGATAAGGAATGACGCGAGCTGCGAACAAAAGCTTGCCCGAGGAATGGGTCTTGCCCTTGTCGTGATCGAAGAAGACACCCGGCGAACGGTGCATCTGCGAAACGATCACGCGCTCCGTGCCATTGACTATGAAGGTGCCGTTGTCTGTCATGAGCGGCATATCGCCCATGTAGACGTCCTGCTCCTTGATGTCCTTGATAGACTTCGCGCCCGTATCTTCGTCAATATCGAACACGATAAGACGCAGCGTCACTTTGAGTGGCGCCGAATACGTCAAATCGCGCTGACGGCATTCGTCAACGTCGAACTTTGGTGCGTCGAACTCGTAGCGAACGAATTCGAGCATTGAAGCGCCGGAGAAATCCTGAATTGGGAAAACAGACTTGAAAACCGCCTGCAAACCCTCGTCAGAACGCCCACCGGATGGTTCTTCAACCATAAGGAACTGGTCGTAAGATGCTTTCTGAACCTCAATCAGGTTCGGCATCTCGGCGACCTCTGGGATCTTGCCGAAAAATTTGCGTACGCGCTTGCGACCATTGAAAGAATGGGTCTGAGCCATCGTCGCTCCTCGTTCTATAGCCTTACGGCTTGCTCACGCCTTGCGGCCTTTATCATCGCCGCCTTTCAGCGGTCCTTCTAACGGGCTAAAACCCGTTTCCTGAAAGCCGTTCTGGCACTCAGGAAAAGGGTTCCAGTTATCCGACCCGCCGGGGAAATCCAGCGGGAACTGGCGGATGGAAAACCATCCGCCAGAATAGTCCGAACTTACTTGAGTTCAACCTTGGCGCCAGCAGCTTCGAGCTGTGCCTTGATCTTCTCAGCTTCGTCCTTCGAAGCGCCTTCCTTGACAGCCTTCGGAGCGCCTTCGACCAGGTCCTTGGCTTCCTTGAGGCCGAGGCCGGTGATTGCGCGCACTTCCTTGATCACGTTGATCTTGTTAGCGCCGCCGTCGGCGAGAACGACGTCGAATTCAGTCTTCTCTTCAGCAGCAGCAGCCGGAGCAGCGCCACCAGCAGCAGCAACTGCTACAGGAGCAGCAGCCGAAACGCCCCACTTCTCTTCGAGAAGCTTTGAAAGCTCAGCAGCTTCGAGAACGGTCAGTGCCGACAGGTCGTCAACGATCTTTGCGAGATCAGCCATTTTGGTATTTCCTTAGTTTCAAGGTTTGAACAATTGACAGCGAAAAACGGCCTTACGCCGCCTCGTTCTTCCGGGCATGCGCGCCAATAACGCGAGCGATCTGGCCCGCTGGTGCGCTGGTAAGTACTGCAAGACGCTGAGCCGGGGTCTGAATCATTCCAACCAGCTTTGCGCGCAGTTCGTCGAGCGACGGGAGCGAAGCAAGCGACTTGACGCCATCGGCGTTAAGCGTTGTTGCACCCATTGCACCACCGAGGATAACGAGCTTGTCGTTAGCCTTGGCGAATTCGACGGCTACTTTCGGAGCAGCAATCGGGTCGTTTGCATAAGCAACAACCGTCTGACCTGTAAACAGATCAGCAATGCCTTCCGATTCCGTGCCCTGAAGAGCGATCTTGGCAAGGCGGTTTTTCGCGACTTTAACGGACCCACCTGCATCGCGCATCTTCGAACGAAGATCGCTCATCTGCGCAACGGTGAGACCGGTATAGTGGGCCACGACGACCGAACCGGACTCTTTGAAAGCGCCGTTCAGCCACGAGACAAATTCGCGTTTTTCCGCTCTATCCACTGTCTCTCTCCAGTAGACAGGACCACATGGCCCTGCCGGGTTGCCTTTGCCGAACGAACTTCACAGTTGGTCCGGCGCTCGAGGATCCTGTCCCCTTCAGCTATCCTGGAAACCAGGCATCACTCAAAGGCAACTACGGTTCAAACCTTGCATGCACATTCATGCGAAACAGGGTTATTCCACGTCTCATGCAGGCTGTAGGTTTAAGGACCATCGACCGAAGATGATGATCCGCCTGCAATCTCGGACAGGATAACCGGATTTTCATCCGGCTATCCGGATCTTGCGATCCGGAATTTTCTGCCTTTCGCCCCGCATTGCAGGACTGGCTGGCGGCCATACCTCCCCAATCGGAAAGGGTTGAGCTCCGGCAAACCGGAGCTCTGAAAACTTACGCGACGACCTTGACGGTGGCCGGATCGACCTTGACGCCAACGCCCATGGTCGACGACAGCGACACGCGCTTGACGTACTCACCCTTGGCAGCCGACGGCTTTGCCTTGATGACGGCGTCAGCGAAAGCCTTGATGTTTTCTTCGAGCTTGGCATTGTCGAAGGAAACCTTGCCGATACCGGCATGGATAATACCTGCCTTCTCGACGCGGAATTCGACTGCACCGCCCTTGGAAGCAGTAACCGCGGCTGCAACATCGGTGGTGACTGTACCAACTTTCGGGTTCGGCATCATGCCACGCGGGCCGAGAACCTTACCAAGACGGCCAACGAGAGGCATCATGTCCGGGGTCGCGATGCAGCGATCGAATTCGATCTTGCCACCATTGACGATTTCGAACAGGTCTTCCGCACCAACGATGTCAGCGCCAGCCTTCTTGGCTTCCTCAGCCTTGTCGCCACGGGCGAAGACAGCAACGCGAACCGTACGGCCCGTGCCGTTCGGCAAATTGACCACGCCACGGACCATCTGGTCGGCATGGCGCGGATCAACGCCAAGGTTCATCGCAATTTCGATGGTTTCATCGAATTTTGCGACAGCACGTTCCTTGACCAGGCCAATAGCAGCCGACAGATCGTAGAGCTTATTGCGATCAACGCCTTCGCGAATCTTGTTAATGCGCTTGGAAATCTTCGCCATCGTCTCAGCCCACCACTTCCAGGCCCATCGAACGGGCAGAACCTTCGATCATGCGCATCGCTGCTTCAATATCAGCGGCGTTCAGATCCTTCATCTTCGCTTCAGCGATCGTGCGAACCTTGTCGCGGGTGATCGTGCCGGCGCTTGCCTTGCCCGGGGTCTTCGAACCGGACTTGAGGTTAGCTGCCTTCTTGAGGAAGTAGGTTACCGGAGGCGTCTTCATCACAAAAGTGAAAGACTTGTCCTGGTAATAGGTGATCACGACCGGAATCGGCGAACCCTTTTCCATTTCCTGCGAGGCAGCGTTGAACGCCTTGCAGAATTCCATGATATTGATGCCGCGCTGACCCAGGGCCGGACCGATCGGAGGCGACGGATTGGCCGCACCTGCCGGTACCTGGAGCTTAAGCTGGCCTGCAATTTTCTTAGCCATTGCTTTCTGCCTTTATAACTTGCCGGATATCCGGCCTTCTCGATTAATGCCGGATATCCCGGCTCTCGACTGACGCCAGTTGAACTGGCGGGCAGTTCGGTGGTGCGGAGATCAACGACCGGCTAAGCCGCCTTCCCTTCCACCATCTTCATCCAACCCAAAAAAACCGGCCTGGATGAACGCCCTCACGGGCAAAACGATCAGAGCTTGTCGACCTGACCGTATTCCAAATCGACAGGCGTCGCACGCCCGAAGATGGAAACCTCAACCTTGAGACGCGCACGCTCTTCATCAACTTCCTGAACGATACCGTTGAAAGAAGCAAACGGGCCGTCGGAAACGCGAACATTTTCGCCAATCTCAAAGGATACCGAAGTCTTTGGACGCTCGACACCATCCTGAACCTGGTTCAGAATTTGATCGACCTCCTTCTGAGAAACCGGAACAGGCTTGGAATCGCCAAGAAAACCGGTGACTTTCGGCGTATTCTTTATAAGCGAGAAAACGGCATCTGTCAGGGTTGCACGAACCAACACGTAACCCGGAAAGAACTTGCGCTCTGCATCAACCTTGCGGCCACGGCGCACTTCAACAATCTTCTCGGTCGGCACAACGATCTGTTCGATCAACTCGGACAGACCCTTCTGCTTCGCCTTGGCTTCGATATCCTCAGCGACCTTCTTCTCGAAATTGGAATAGGCGTGAACGATGTACCAGCGCGCCGTCATCTAAAAACTCCCCAATCCTAACTTATCGACCAAGGCCGAGAATAAATTCAACGCCATAGGCCATAAGCTGGTCGGCAAGAAAAAAGAACGCAGCAGCCAGAAACGCCATGATCACCACCATAATGGTGGAGATGACCGTTTCACGCCGTGTAGGCCAGGTCACCTTCGCCGTTTCGGCGCGAACCTGCTGAAAAAAGGTGATCGGATTCGTCTTGGATGCCATCTGCCGCTCTGTCATTGATCCGGCGTTACCCCCAAACTTTAGCCCGTCGAAACGAATCAGAAGCCCAAGGTCACGCGTATACGGCACGCAAAGCTGAAAATTCAGCCCCACGCGCCGCGTGTCTGTTGACGCTACATAGAATCGATTCCCAAAAAACACAAGCCCAAAGGTAAAAGAATACCATACAGGCTTATCGGAAATCCGATCCTTGCGAATACCACTCGACGCACCATCCAATCGTGCAACGGTAATCCTTCCCTGCCTGGCCAACAAATCCGGCAGAGAATTATCATTTTCAACAGCGTCGCCCTGCCGAAGCCCGCGCCGCCACTGAAAAGGTAAGGCGGCATAGATTGCCGCCTAACTTACAATATAGAAAACGGGCGCCCATAGTCAAGCCATGAGCACCCGTTATAAAGTGGCAGGGGCAGCAGGGCTCGAACCCGCGACCTACGGTTTTGGAGACCGTCGCTCTACCAACTGAGCTATACCCCTATGCGGCATTTAAAATGCCAGACTGGCGGCGTTACCGCCAGTTAAATTCATTACTCGATGATCGAGGAGACGATGCCTGCACCGACGGTGCGGCCGCCTTCACGGATAGCGAAGCGAAGCTTCTCTTCCATCGCGATCGGCACGATCAGGGTGACGTCCATAGCGACGTTGTCGCCAGGCATGACCATTTCCGTACCAGCCGGCAGAGTGACAACGCCGGTCACGTCCGTCGTGCGGAAGTAGAACTGCGGACGGTAGTTCGTGAAGAACGGCGTGTGACGGCCACCTTCGTCCTTGGTCAGAATGTAAGCTTCTGCCTTGAACTTCGTGTGCGGCTTCACTGAACCCGGCTTGCAGAGAACCTGGCCGCGTTCAACGTCTTCACGGCCAACGCCGCGGATCAGAGCGCCGATGTTGTCGCCAGCCTGGCCCTG
>NZ_VCIG01000038.1:786538-1011582 GCF_006345815.1 Ochrobactrum sp. CGA5
CACGTCTTCGATCGGCATCAGGAACGGCTGGTCGATCGGACGTTCCGGGGTCGGAATGTAGTCGTCAACGGCGGCCATCAGCGAACGAACTGCGTCTTCGCCGAGTTCCTTCGAGGAATCTTCCAGAGCAGCAAGAGCCGAACCCTTGATGATCGGAACTTCATCGCCCGGGAAGTCGTACTTCGACAGAAGTTCGCGAACTTCCAGTTCAACCAGTTCGAGCAGTTCTGCATCGTCAACCTGGTCGCACTTGTTCAGGAACACGACGATCGCCGGAACGCCAACCTGACGGGCGAGCAGGATGTGCTCACGGGTCTGCGGCATCGGACCATCAGCAGCCGAAACAACCAGGATCGCGCCGTCCATCTGGGCAGCACCGGTGATCATGTTCTTCACATAGTCAGCGTGACCTGGGCAGTCGACGTGTGCATAGTGACGGTTTGCGGTTTCATACTCGACGTGTGCCGTCGAGATCGTGATGCCGCGGGCGCGCTCTTCAGGAGCCGCGTCGATCTGGTCATACGCCTTGAACTCGCCGAAAAACTTCGTGATCGCTGCCGTCAGCGACGTCTTGCCGTGGTCAACGTGACCAATCGTGCCGATGTTAACGTGGGGCTTCGTACGTTCGAATTTGCTTTTTGCCATCGCCGTTGTTCTCTTTGTTCTAGAACCGCTCAAGCGCCAGCACAAAAGCCTTTTTGGCTTCCGGGCCAGCATTTATGCCAAAACGGAACGGCGAACCGCCCGTCGATGATTCCTTACACGCCAAACCGCTCGATAAATTTGGAGCGGGTAGCGGGAATCGAACCCGCGTATTCAGCTTGGAAGGCTGCTGCTCTACCATTGAGCTATACCCGCGCACTCTTAACTCTATTCCGACAGTGGTGGAGGGAGTTGGATTTGAACCAACGTAGGCATAGCCAACGGATTTACAGTCCGTCCCCTTTAACCACTCGGGCATCCCTCCAGATATCACTATCAGCAGAGTCGAGCGACTAGGCATTTCTGCGGGTCTTCTGGCTGACTGCTGGGCCAGCCGTCGATCCGCGAGGGGCCTTATGACGATAAGCTTATCCCCTGTCAACAGGGTAAAAGCGAAAAGAATGCATGTCCGTCCACAACGTCGTGGAAAGAGCGCCTTCCGCACCCCCGCCCCATGGGGCTAAACGCTCTGTTTTCTCAGGAATTTCGAGCAGACAGAGACTTTTTGACAATCAGAACAGCCTGATAGCAATCGCAGGTGAAGTCGCTATCTTCCGTTCACTTAAAGAGTTATAAGCACGCCATGACCGATCAGAACTCACCCCGCACACCAAAAGATTCTCATTATGCACGCCTGCGTCGCCAGCATCGCGACCAGAAGGCCGTGACAGAAGGCAAATCACCGCGCAAGCCGCTGCGCCCTTCCATTTCCGCAAGCGCCGTGACCGAGGGAACCGTTCGGCTTTATGGCCTCCATACAGTCCGCGCAGCTGTGGAAAATCCAGAACGCAATATATTGCGCATGCGCGCGACACGAAACGGATTTGCCCGACTTGAAATTGGAGAGACGGCATCTCTTCCCTTCCCCGTCGAAATCGTTGATCCGCGAGATATCGACAAGGAAACCGGTTCCGAAGCCGTCCATCAAGGCGTTATGATCGAAGCGGAGCCACTGCGCGCCAGAAAACTGTCTGAACTGAAGGATAGCCCGCTGCTTCTCGTGCTCGATCAGGTGACAGATCCGCACAATGTCGGTGCCATCATGCGTTCAGCCGTCGCCTTCGGTGCTGGCGCGCTGATCACGACAAGCCGTCATAGCCCGCAGGAAAGCGGCGTTCTGGCTAAAGCTGCTTCCGGTGCGCTTGAAATGATCTCTCATATCGAAGTGCGCAATCTCGCCGAGGCGATCGAAGAGCTGCACAGCCTCGGATTCCAGACTATCGGCCTTGATTCGGAGGGGCCACTGGAAATGGAGGCCACCTTGTCCGGCGGACGAATCGCTCTTGTGCTTGGTGCAGAAGGCAAAGGCCTGCGTCAAAAGACGCGCGAAACCGTCACCGCGCTTGCCCGCCTCGACATGCCGGGCGCGATCAAATCGCTCAATGTTTCAAATGCGGCTGCTATCTCGCTCTACGCTGCAGAACGGTATCTCCGCGCACGTTGATTCGCCTGTAGAGGCTCTCCCGGCTGGCCTTTGCACCGGGAGAATGACTAAAAATCGGATCGCTCCGATTCAGGCTGTGGCGATGTAAGTGCGGATATCTTCCGCCTCGCGCTCAACATCTTCGATGCGTCGCTTCACGACGTCACCGATCGAAATGATTCCCACGAGCATTCCACCTTCTTCCACCGGCATATGGCGGAATCGGCTTCGTGTCATGATCTCCATCACCTGGTTGATGGTGTGATGTTCGCGGCATACCTGCACTTTTGCCGTCATCACTTCGGCAACCGGCATGCTCATAGCTTTGGTTTCTTGTGCCGCGACAGCATGCACAACATCGCGTTCAGAAAGAATACCCTTGATTCGACCGGCCTCGTCGCACACTACCAGCGCGCCAATCTTATGTTTGTTCAACATGGCGACGGCGTGGGATAGCGTATCAGCAGGCGCGATAACGACCACATCCCTGCCCTTAGTTTCGAGAATCGATCTTACGGTCATGCCAAAGTCCCTCCAAGATTTAGCACTCGCTGCCTCCGGCGTTCATAAGCCATTTGAAGCAGAACGCAGCTCCTCCCACCACGTTCCATGATGGTGCGCTCCAAACTACAGATTAGCAAGTGGCATCAAATGGGGAGAAGAGTTTGTCAAAGGTAAAAGAGTACCGAACCTAGCGCCTCAACACAGCATCATAGCTGCGTGGACGGTCGATCAGTGAAATACCGAAGAACCCAGCTATGAAACCGCCTATATGCGCTTCCCAGGCAATGCTGGAAAAATCCGCGCCACCGGTCGAATAAAGTCCGGTAACGATATTGATCAGGAACCAGACACCAACGAAGGTCAGAACGGGCTTCAATGTCAGAGTCAGCCCGATAGGAAGTACGGGGCCTGCAAATTCCGATCTGCGACCGTGACCGATGCGTCGGAAACCGTAGCGAGCGGCAGCACCCATCATTCCCGAAATCGCGCCTGATGCGCCCACCAAAGGCGAAACGCTTTCCGGGTAGATCGCATAATGGGTCAATCCAGCGAACACCGAAGTGAATATCCAGAAAACGATCATTCTTCCCGTACCTAGGCGTCCAGCGAGCGGAGAGCCGAAAGCCGCAAGCCAGATCATATTGACGGCGATATGGGCGATGCCCCCATGCATGAACGAATAGCTGATAAGCGTGAAAAGTGCAGCGGGATCACTAAACCCATCGGCAAGCGAGAACCGTGCCGGGATGAGCGCGAAATTCAGCATGAACTCGTAGTTCTGTTGCTCGCTTATAAGGTAGTTCTGATAGATATAGACCGCGACGCATAGGCCAATCAGAGCGAGAACAACGCCCGGAATATTGAATATCGGCTCACCACCGCCCGACCGGCGGTTACTGCCGTTCATTTCCGGCTGGGGAACACTCATGAACTGCTGCTTTCTATTTTATGCGAAGCACCGCAATCGGACCGAAGGAGCCTTTTGCGTCTGGTCGATGCATGTTGATAGGGCAGAATTTGTTAAAAATAAAGGCCGCCGGAGGTTCCCGGTCAGCCTTGACGCGAACATAAATCTTTCGCGAAATTTAATCTGGAGCTCAGAAAAACGCCAACCAAGTCAAAGCCTTCGTCTGATGTCTTATCAAAGCGCGTCTTTCTTTGCCGTGCAACCATTGCTTATTATTAACCTTAACGGACGAGCCCGGTGGATGAAGAAAGGGTTAAACTGGCATCCATGCTGTTAATACTATTTTAATGCGTTCAACGGCGGAGCCAGCCTCCGCGTACAACGGACAAATCAACGGCGTATGATGAAACACCGCAGTACGATCGCGATTTTTAGCGAATGGCAGCGCTTGGCCCGCACGGACAGTGGTTTCTTCCGTGCGCCGATGCGCGAGCAGATCGAACCTCGCAGGCTGGGGCGCCATTTGTCCGACTTGTTTTTCCTCGAAGCTGAAAAATATGGCGATTTATCGTTTCGTCTGGCAGGAACACGCATCTGCACCCTTTTCGGTCGCGAACTGAAGAACACACGGTTTCTTTCGCTCTGGTCCGAGCGGGATCGAGCGGCTCTTGGAGAAATGTCGGAGAATGTAAGTAAGCTGGAAGTCCCCGCGCTCGTTTCACATGTTGGAATCAGCATGACTGGACGAAGCCTCGGTCTGGAAATGTTTCTTGCTCCGCTTGAAGCGCCGAACGGTCAGATCAACCTTCTAGGCAGCATCGCCGTGCTAGATTCTGTCACATGGGTGGGAGCTGATCCAATCGTCCTCGGCCACCTGAATTCGGTCGAACCGATCGCTCCCGATCTGATTCTTGCTGATAACGTTCTAAAATCGGCTGCCATCACGGTAAACTCGCCGCGAGCAGCCCGGGAGTGGACTAATGTTCGCCTGACACAGCCACGGGAACATGCCGCTCCGAAATTGCGCCTCATAAAGGGCGGCAAAGCCTGACGCGGCATGAAGCGGATTGAAATCTGCGATTTCTCTTTATTGATGGCTACGGTATTGTAACGCGCAACGGGCGTGCCAAATTTCAAGATGGATCGACTTTGATGAACAGATTTGCCGCGGCATCCACTACAAGCAATGTGCGGCAGGAAAACTTCAACGCCGTGAATGTCGATCTCAACGGTCGCTACATGCTCGAAAATCGAAGCGAATTTCCCTGCATCATCAAGCGCATGTCACCCGGAACTGTTCTGATGAGTGGAATCGCAACGCCGCGCAACGGCGAACGGATCATCGCCTATATCGACCACGTGGGACGTATCGAAGGAATTGCCAACGAAGTCACATCGGAAGGTTTCCACATTCTGCTGTCGACGTCTGAACAGAAGAAAGACAAGCTTTCCGCACAGTTAACGTGGCTTGCCAACAAGCACGAACTCGCCCTACCGGAAGACCGCCGTCACGAACGCATCGTCCCGCGCAAGACCCAGCACAACGTTACTTTTGCCGACGGTGACCAAAGACTGTGCCGCATTACCGACCTTTCGCTTTCCGGCGCAGCCATAGAAAGCGAGTTCAAGCCCGCGATCAGGAGCGGCGTCATGCTAGGCCCCATCCGTGGAACCGTCGTCCGTCATTTTCAGGGCGGTTTCGCAATCGAATTCGCCACCGTTCAGACCAGCACCACACTGGACAATCTTTTCGGTTAAAAGCGTCCGCCCAAAAGATGAACACGCGTCAAGGTTACGGAATGGCAAACTGCAAAATGCCAGAAATCACGGAAAAGCCACAAAATCAGCCCGATTTGCCCCGAATTTGTCCGTTCGTTGACAAAAAGTTTCAGCGTTATTTTCAGTTTTAATCGAATTTGACTCGCATTTTCGCACGCAAATTTGCGTGCCTTCAAATTGTCTCGGTCATCTTGGTCTCCAACAGGGAGACAAAAGAATGACAAAGCAAACCATCATCGCAGCCATTCTGGTGCTGCTGGGAATCGGACTGGCAGAGGCAGCAAGCCCCGCCTCCAATTCACCATGGATGACGACCGGCGAACGCACTTCACAGCCCATTGGCCATTATGAATTCTGCGAGCGCTACAAGTCCGAATGCAACATCACCAGCCGCAACAGCAATATGCTGAAGCTCACCCCGAAAATCTGGAAACAGATCATCACGGTCAATTCGAGCGTTAATGAAAAAATTGCGCCGATGACCGATATGGAAGCCTGGGGACGCGAGGAATACTGGGAATATCCGACCACAGTGGGCGACTGCGACGACTACATGCTTTTGAAGCGTCGTGAGTTGATGGCGCTCGGCATCCCGGCAAATACGCTGCTTTTCACGGTGGTCCGCCAGCCAAATGGTGAAGGCCATGCGGTTCTGACCGTCCGCACCGACCGCGGCGACTTCATTCTCGACAATCTCAACACCCGCGTCCTCGCCTGGAACAAGACCGACTACACATATCTCAAGCGTCAGTCGACCACGAACACCGGAAGCTGGGTCTCGATCAAGAGCGACCGAGAACTCCTCGTCGGCAGCATCAAGAATTGATCAAAAGATAGATCGAACAAGGACGGGCCGTCAGCCTCCCTCTGACCCCGTCCTTGTTTCAGGCAGGTTCCAGCCCACGCATGAAGGACCGAGCCTTTTCGACATAATGCTCCGCAGAAAGCCTGAGTTTTTCGACCGCAGCAGCATCCAGTTCCCGCAGGACGCGCGCGGGCGATCCGACCACCAGCGAGTTGTCCGGTATTTCCTTGCCCTCGGTCACAAGCGCCCCTGCCCCAACGAGGCAGTTCTTTCCGATCTTCGCACCGTTGAGAACGATGGCTCCCATACCGATTAATGTGTTGTCACCAACCGTACAGCCATGAAGTATGGCCCGGTGTCCGATGGTGCACCCCGCACCGACTGTCAGTGGAAAACCGATATCTGTGTGCATGATGGTGTGTTCCTGAACATTGGTATCGTCGCCAATAGTGATCGGCTCATTGTCGCCGCGCAAAACAGCGCCAAACCAGAAACCGGCATTCTCACCAACGATAACCTTGCCAATCAGGGTCGCATCGGGCGCGATCCAGTTGCTGCTGCGGTCCACAAATAGCGGTTTGTGCCCGTTATAAGCATAAATCGGCATGTTTTTCCTCCATCAGCAAAATCGAATCGCCAAGCCGGTTCAAGCATTCATACAAGCACGACTTCACGCTCTGTTAACCATAAAAGACAGATATTCTTTTGCAATATCATCACCGTGACACCCATATGGAAACAGCACCCGATTACACAGCCTCGAAAATTGGGAACCGCCTCTTTGGCTGGCTGCTGTTGGCGATTATCGTTCTGATTCTGCTTTCAGTTGCCGTAAATGTCGGCGGACGTCTGCTGGGTCCGCTGATCGCGCGGGGTGGGCACTCTGACAATACGCACGCTTATGAAATCATCATAGCCAACAACGTCCTGTCGATTCCAGCCAACATGATCCGCTTTTCGAACCAGCGACGCGACGGAGTGACTGCGCGTCTGGATCTTTATGCGCGTTGGCCGGGCCTTACCGGTTACACGGAGCGCGACCGTGCCATATTCAACCTGCTCACTCCGAAGCGCCTTCTCATTTTCATGTCCATTGAGCAGCGCACCATGTCCCGCGACATGAGCGGGCGTTACCTGCCGATCTATGCCGAGCTGATAGACCTGAATGGGGAACCAGCCCCAGGAAACCTGACGGTGCACCGCTTTCTCGAAAACAGCGGTTATCAAGGCGAGGAACTGGTCATGTCCGATCCAGGCAGCGGCAAGCCGGATTTCGTTGCGCGATGCCTTGTGGACAGTGCTGCTGAGAGCTTCAATTCATGCGAGCGCGATGTCCAGTTCGGTCGCGACCTGCAGATACTCTATCGCTTCCCCCGCTCCATGCTTGGCGATTGGCAGTCGCTGGACAAGGCGGTTGTCGATTTTGCGAATGCGCATCTTCTGGGAAACGAAACGAAGCAGATCAACTGATCCTGTTGCCCAATCAGGTGCTGGAATCTGGACCGAGCTTTCTTTACGCGCCGCGTCTGTTCAGACTTAAAACGGACGCTCCAACCTATCGCATTTTCCAACATCGATCCCGATTTTCAGCCCGATGCCGTCGTCATGTCTGAATAATAAAACGCCCTCTCCATTGGAAAGGGCGTCGAAAGGCATTCCTGCCCGACATCAGCGTCCTTCGAGACGCGATTTCCGTGAGCGATCAAAGATCGACGTCGAGAATGGCCATAGAGAAATTGTAGGAGAGTTCGCCTTCATCCTCGTCCTTATAGACGAGGCCCAGAAATTCGTCGTTGAGGTAAAGCTCGGCGGAGTCGTTCTTGCGCGGACGCGCCTTCACCTGCAGGCCGGGATTGTTGAAGGTCCGTTTGAAATAGGCGTCCAGCTTTTTGAGTTCTTCGGGTTTCAACCGGCTTCTCCTGATATTGAATTGAGCCGGTTTATTGCACCCGGCCATTTCCTATGTAAACCCCCGGCAAAGCAGTGCCAAAGGGTTGTGGGCAGTTAATAGCTTCTTTTGACAGAATATAGGCCGCATACCGGAAAAAACCAGCAAGCGGCCCGTCCAGCCTGCAACGAAACGGCGTGTCGCCTAAATTCCTTCGCCCAGCATCTGGTCCATGACACGGGAAGGTTCGGCGCAGCCTGTATCGCCGATGATACGGGCCGGTACACCGGCAACCGTAACATTGTTCGGTACGGGTTTCAGAACCACCGAACCGGCTGCAATTTTGGAGCAGTGTCCGACCTCGATATTGCCGAGAATTTTCGCGCCAGCACCGATCAGCACGCCATGGCGGATTTTCGGGTGGCGGTCGCCGCTCGATTTCCCTGTGCCGCCAAGTGTGACACCGTGGAGGATCGAAACATTGTCTTCGACCGAGGCCGTTTCGCCGACAACAAGCCCGGTCGCATGATCAAGGAACAGGCCGCTGCCAAGCCGCGCGGCTGGATGAATATCGGTCTGGAAGATCGAGGACGAACGGCTCTGAAGATAATAGGCAAAATCCTTGCGTCCTTCATTGTAGAGCCAATGCGCCAGACGATGGGTCTGAATCGCATGAAAGCCCTTCAGATAAAGGATCGGGTCCATAAAGCGGCTATAGGCCGGATCGCGATCATAAACCGCCTGAATATCGACGCGCACAATCTGCGACCAATCCGGATTGGCAGCCAGCATGGCATCAAAGGTCTGGCGCAAAATATCGGCGCTCAGATCGGCATGACCGAGACGCTCGGAAATCCGATGCATGACCGCATCTTCAAGGCTCGGCTGATTGAGGATCGTGGCGTAGAGAAACGTACCCAGCACGGGGTCGTTCTTGGCTGCTTCCTCCGCTTCGGCACGGACAGAATGCCAGATGGGATCGACCTGGCCCAGACCGGGGGTGGCTTTCGCTGATGTGCGAACGGACATATGCATACTCCAGTTTTGCACCGTGGAAGGGGAGACGGCAGTCGAACTTCCCGCTCAGCCCTTGCACCGCAATACGAGCTCGGTGCGCAGCATAACTTAAAATGCTTTACCTTGACACAGCTGAATTTGACGCGCCCCTTAAGTGCGCTCTTTGTGCAGGATCAAATCCCTATAAAAGTGGATTTTCTTTTAGAAACTGCAACACCGCCTGCTTGTAAACTTTGTCACCCACCGCCAGCATATGGTCGCGACCCGGAATATCGACGGCCCGTCCATTTGGCAGAAGATCGGCGAGTTCCTGCGCGCTGCCAGCAATATCGTCCGTCGTGCCGACAGCCACGAGAACAGGCTGGATAATGCGTGCTATCGCGGCAGCTGAAACCAACTCCTTGGAAGTAATCACACAAGCCGCAAGGGCGATACGGTCGCTCTTGGTCTGATCGGCAAATTTGCGGAACATCTGTCCACGTGGATGGGTGATCGTGGTTGGGTCTTCTGCAAGCAGCGCCTCACCGATCGGCTCCCAATCGCCAGCGCCCGTCACCATACCGATGCCAAGGCCACCAAAAACAGCGCTCTGAACGCGCGCGGCATGTTCAATTGCCAGAAATGCGGAAATGCGCGCGCCCATCGAATAACCCATGACGTGGGCTCTTTCGATCCCCAGGTGGTCTAGAAGTGCTGCAGCGTCTGACGCCATTTTGGTGGGCGTGTATTCATCCGCATCATGGGGTTTCGCTGAAAGTCCATGCCCGCGATTATCAATGGCAATGACGCGATATCCAGCTTCGGTCAGCGTACGGAACCAGCCGGGCGAAACCCAGTTGACGAGACTCGAAGACGCAAAGCCGTGAATGAGCAGGATCGGATCGCCTTCTCCGTCCTGACGGTATGCCAGACGCAAGCCATCATGTTCGAAATATTCGATGTCGAGGGCACTCACCTGTCTATTCCTTTTAATCGTATTGTCTTGATATCAAGACTTGCACGCACTGCAGATCACGCGATGGATAGCTTTGTCACCAAGCTTTATACCAGTCCGTTTGACCGTACCGGCCAGAAGTTCAACGACATACGCCGCTGGAACTTCAGATGAAATGATATTTTCGGAGAAGGGCACTGCATTTTCGTGAATAGCCGATACACGCCCCTTATCGTCAAGAAAGACCATATCGAGCGGCAGCGGCGTATTCTGCATCCACATCATAATCCGGCGCATTTCGCCAAACACGAAGATCATCGCCCGATCCTTGGGAAAGTCCGTACGCCACATCAGGCCGCGCATACGCGCATCCTCGCTTTCTGCCACTTCCAGCGCAAAATTCACCTTATTGCCACTGGCGGTGATGAATGTCAGCGGTTCCTTGTCTACCGGCAGCCGCATCGGCTGTGTTTCATCGGCCTGAGCTGCGAATGCGAAGAAAACAAATGCTAAAGCAAGAAAAATGCGGCCCATACCCTGCCCAATCAGATTAACAAACACGCTCGAAACCTATCAATGGGACAGGATGACGACAAGACCACCCAGGCCGCACAAAGCGACCTTCACCTGCTTGTTACAAGAATTGAGATTTTGGCGTGTTCTAATGGGAAACCGGGATTGCTGTGCCAATATCCGGGTGGATTTCAGCAGCCATCAGGCCCTTGTCACCCTCACCGAAACGGATGAGCACGACCTGACCCGGTCGAAGTTCCATCATGCCGAAACGACGCAGCGTTTCCATGTGAATGAATATATCTTCCGTCCCTTCACCGCGCGTCAGGAAACCGAAGCCCTTGGTGCGGTTAAACCACTTGACGATCACCCGCTCAAGGCCGCTAGACGGTGTAACAGTCACATGGGTGCGCTGCGGTGGCATCTGCGCCGGGTGAACAGCGGAAGAAGTATCCATCGACAGGACGCGGAAACATTGCAGGCCGCGATCACCATTGCGCACCTCACAAACGATGCGCGCACCTTCCAGAGCAGTCTGAAAGCCATCGCGACGCAGTGACGTCACATGAAGAAGAACATCATTGAGGCCCGGCTGGTCTGGAACAATGAAGCCGTAGCCTTTTGCTACGTCGAACCATTTGATATGGCCCGATACTTCGATGATATCGCCCAACTCGTCCGAGGCGTGCTGGCTGTGAAACTGGTCATTTGACACAGACTTGTCCGCCATGCGTTCGCCCCTCCTCTGTTCTTCTGTTGCGATTCCGACCTGATTCTTGTCCAAAGAATAACACTTCCTTAACCGGAGGCGGCAAGCCCAAACTTGCGTTCGTCCCCATGAAGACTACAGACTTCACAGTTTCATGGTTACTTTTCCCGGCCCGACAACAATTTGAAACTGCCCCACCCCCTGAAATATGGCCGGTCACCGAATTGGCAATGATATATCCGGGAGATTTCCGGTCACATCTGCCGCTCAAAGTTTTTGAACGTCACTCTGTCCGTGATAGCCTGATGTTCACTCTCCGACATCGGATTCGACGTAATTGTGTTGTCCGAACGTCAGCCGCCCGAATTACAACAGCCTAGGAAAAGACTATGCGCTATCTGCACACGATGGTCCGAATTCGCGACATCGACGAATCTCTCGATTTTTATGTAAACAAACTCGGCCTTGAAGAAATCCGTCGCACCGACAATGAAAAAGGCCGCTTCACGCTGATCTTTCTCGCAGCTCCCTCCGATACGGACCGGGCAAAGGCAGAGCGGGCACCGGAACTTGAGCTCACCTTCAACTGGGACCCGGAAACCTATACCGGCGGGCGGAATTTCGGCCATCTCGCCTATATGGTCGATGACATCTATGACACGTGCCAGAAGCTGCAGGATGCAGGTGTCACCATCAATCGTCCACCGCGTGACGGACATATGGCCTTCATCAAGTCGCCCGATGGTATCTCCATTGAGCTGATCCAGAAGGGTGACCGTCTGGCTCCACAGGAACCATGGGCTTCCGCCGAAAACGTCGGTAGCTGGTAACAGAGCCGTCTCCCGAAAGTGAGAACCGGTTTCGGGAAAAAACATGCGCAAACAAAAAGCCCGGTCGCGAGACCGGGCTTTTTCAATACTGAAAGGTTATTCCGTTCCCTGAATGGCTGCGAGAAGCCATTCCCCACCATCTGTACGCGTGAACGTCCAGAATTCGACGCTTTCGACCGGCTCATCAGGATTGCCTTCAACGACTGCACCGGTATTGCGGTCCAGCATCACGTCGATCGCCGAATAGCGGATTGCAACGGTTGCGTATTCAACATTGCCTTCGCGCCAGGCTTCGGAAACATCGCCCTGCAACAGTTTGACGTCCTTCACTTCATTGCGCATGCCGCTGGAAGCGATCTCGCCCAGTTCTTCGGCCAGATAGGACATGGCTTCTGGCGTGGCAAGCTTGCGCAGCGCTGCATAATCCTCACGGCCATAGGCAGTCTGGACTTCAGAAAGCATCTGTTCAAAACGATCCAGATCCTCTTGGCCGACGTCCATCGGCTCATCTTCGACTGCCGGGGCGGCAGGCGTTACCGGAGTGCCTGTCTGCTTGGTCTCGAACGGGTTCACTGATGGCGTGCGGCCGCCAGAACCGGCCTGAGAGCTGGCACGAGAACTGGCTTGCGGTGCTGCGGTCTTTGCCGCACCGAAAGGCTGTGCACCTGCGTTGCCAGCGCCTGCCGCAGCCGGCTGGCGGCGATTTGCGAACATGCGCATGACGAACATTGCAATGAGCGCAATCACGGCGACCTGCAGGATCAGCCCGAACATACCGGCAAGACCGCCAAGACCATTACCGAGCAGCATGCCGATCAGACCACCGACCAGAAGACCACCCAACATGGAACGACCGAAATTTCCGAACATGCCGCCGGAACGCTGCGCCTGCGCGGCATTCTGTGCACCTGCGGCACCCGGACGGTTGGTCTGGGTCGCACCGGTATTCGGCGTCATGGAACGTTCCATCGGGGCAGCGTTGTTAGGTGCGGTGCGTGTTGGCGCTGGCGCCTGATAGGTACGCGCGCCTCGGCTGCCGAAACCGCCACCGCCCGCGCGGCGAGCCTCGGCGAAATCAACCGCAGCAAAAGTGGCAATCAAGCCCAACACCATCGCAGCAGTCAGTTTGGTCAGGCGGCTTCCAGAACCCGGCATCGGTTTCTCCACTTAGAGTCATGTTTGAATGTTTAAATGCACATATGGGAATTCGCCCCCTCGCCTCACAAGAGCGTGAAGACAAAAAATACAGAAATTTCAAATAGACCCAGAATTGTTAAACGGGCGACGCCGCATCCAGAATCTGTATCTGAGGCGTGACGGAGCCATTCCAATGATTGAGCGACAGATTGCCTGCCACATGCACGCTCTGGCCGATATTGTTGAAGAGGAAGCGCCCCAAGTCACCCTCAGCCGCCCGGAAGGCTATGGCGTTGACGCGCTTTCCGTCCGCACCACGCAACGCAACGCGCACATGATCTCGTCCGACGCCGCGCACATCAACCAATACATGATGCGGCAGCGCCAATATTGGCTGCGGATGCGCCGAACCGTATGGGCCAGCCTTCTGCAAGGCTTCATAGAGCGATACCGTTGCGCCCGACGCAGCCAATGCACCGTCGATAGACAGGCTCTGGTTTTCACGCAGGCGCGAAACGATATGCGCCGATTCTTCTTCGAGATAAGCGCGCAACGCACCAAGATTGCTGCGCTCGATGGTGATGCCAGCCGCCATGGCGTGGCCGCCCCCCTTGACGAGCAGTCCCCGCTCCATCGCGCCCCGGACCAGTTTGCCCAGATCAAGCCCCATGATGGAACGACCGGAACCCGATCCGACACCATTGGCGTTGAAAGCAATGGCAAAGGCGGGCCTGCGGGCCTTTTCCTTGAGCCTTGAGGCCAGCAACCCGACGATACCCGGATGCCAGCGGTCACTTGCCGTCACGATCACCGATGCACCTGCACCGCCAGAGATTTCCAGCGAAGCTTCAGCTTCGGCTTCCATAAGCATCTCGGCTTCCATCGCCTGACGCTCCTGATTGAGCCGGTCGAGTTCCACAGCAATACGATCCGCTGTTGCAGGATCATCCAGTGTCAGCAGTCGAGCGCCAAGCCCCGCATCGCCGATGCGCCCGCCAGCATTGATACGTGGTCCGATGAGATAGCCTAGATGAAAAACATTAAGCGGCTCGCCGATACGGGCAACGCGTGCCAAGGCAGCAAGCCCAACATTGCTCTGCGAACGCGCAACAACCAGCCCTTTGACCACGAAAGCGCGATTGACGCCGGTTAACGGCACAACATCGCAGACAGTTGCAAGCGCCACGAGATCGAGCAGGGAAAGCAGGTCAGGGCCCGGGCCCTTGCCGCGTTCGCGCAAGATTTTGCTCACCTGTACCAAAGTCAGGAAGACAACGCCCGCAGCACAAAGGTGCCCCTGCTGCGAAATATCGTCCTCGCGGTTGGGATTGACGATAGCCACCGCATCTTCCGGCAGATCGCCACCGACCTGATGGTGATCGAGAACGACAACATCCGCCCCTGCCTGCCTGGCAGCCGTGATGGACGGTGCACTGTTGGTGCCGCAATCGACCGTAACGATAAGGGTCGCACCCTTGGCCACCAGATCGCGCATGGCATCTGGATTGGGACCGTACCCTTCAAAAATCCGGTCGGGAATATAGATGGAGTGCTGAATGCCATAATGTTTGAGAACACGCGCCATCAGGGCAGAAGAACATGCCCCATCGACATCGTAGTCGCCGAAAATAGCCACAGTCTCGCGGCGCAGAATGGCATCGGCAATCCGCCCTGCCGCATTCTCCATATCGGTGAGCGTCGCCGGATCGGGCATGAGGTTGCGCAGCGTCGGATCGACGAATTCCGGCGCGCCTTCAACCGACACCCCCCGCCCGGCAAGCACGCGGGCAACCAGATCTGAAATGCCGTGGTGCTGTGCAATGGCAAGCGCCGTATTGGCCTCACGCAAGCCAAGCCGGTCGACCCATTTCTGTCCGGTTGCGGATTGTTTTATTCCGAGGAAAAAGCGATCTGTCGTCATGATCCCTTAAAGACACAAAAGGCGGCACCTTGGCAATGCCGCCTGCAATTTATCGGCACGCAACTCGCCTCAGTTCGTGCGGGCAGCCCTCGCCAGCCCCTGCGCCACAAGCCGGTTGACGACTTCCGGATATCTGATGCCGCTGATCGCCATCACCTTGGAATACATGCTGATATCGGTAAAACCGGGAATGGTGTTGATCTCGTTGAGAAGGAAGCGCATGTCGGTCGTGACAAAGAAATCAACACGCGCCATGCCGTCACAACCGAGTGCCAGAAATGCTTTTGCAGCGACGCCACGCATTTCATTCTCGATTTCTTGCGGCAGTTCGGCGGGCACTTTCAGCGCAGCGCCATCCGCGTCGATATATTTGGCATCGTAGGTGTAAAAGCCGTGGCTTTCCGCCGGAACGATTTCCCCGGTTCGCGAGACGAACAGGCCACGATTTTCGTCTTCAAGAACACCGCATTCTATCTCGCGCCCCTGAATGAACTCTTCCGCCAGAAGCTTGTCGTCATGGCGAAAACCTTGGGAAAGCGCATGATCAAAATCTGCTTCCGTCTGCACCTTGCTGACGCCGACCGAAGACCCCTGCCGTGCAGGCTTGATGAAAATGGGCAGGCCCAGCGCCTCTTTCAATTCATTGAAAGACGGGGCCGCATGGCGTGTGATCGTCACTGCACGAGCCACCGGAATACCCGCTTCCCTCAGCAGGCGCTTGGCAATATCCTTGTCGAGCGCATTGGCCGATCCACATATACCGCAGCCCGCCAGCGGCACACGCGCAACTTCCGTCAACCCCTGCACGCTGCCGTCCTCGCCATGCAGACCGTGCAAGACCGGAAAGACGACATCGATCTTTGCAAGCTCATAAGGCGTCCCGGTTGCGGGAATCGCGATAGCGCGCCCTCTCCCGCCCGGAAGTAAAGAAATCTCCGTGCCTTGCGACGGACGCGCCAGTTCACCATCGGTAAAACGCGTCAAAAGCCACCGGCCCTCACGCGTAACGAACACAGGAACAGCTTCGTATCTGGCCGCATCCAGCGCTTTCATGACATTCGTTGCGGAAAGGATCGACACATCATGCTCGGCGGAACGTCCGCCAAAGAGTACGGCTATACGCAGCTTGTTCGACGTTCCGGTCATGCCCGCTCCAAATATCCATGGTTGTAGAATTGCACTTAGTCCCGAACAAAATGACAAATCTTGGACCGTTCTGGAAAGGACCATAAAATGCAAATCCCGAAAAGCGCAGGGCTTTCCGGGATCGGAATTCCATCGTTAGTTTTAACGCTATGAAGTCTAGAACTTTGACAGATCCTGATGCCGTGCCTTGATCTCGCGAACCGTCTGGGAGCTTGAACGCATGACGATGGTATGGGTTTGGATATAATCGCGGGCGAACTTAACACCGGAGAGCATGTTGCCGTCCGTTACGCCGGTAGCGGCAAAAAGCACGTCGCCCTTCGCCATTTCTTCCATTGTGTAGACCTTCTTCGGGTCTGCAATGCCCATCTTCGCGGCACGAGCGATTTTTTCATCGGTATTGAGCTGCAAACGTCCCTGCATCTGGCCGCCAATGCAGCGCAGAGCGGCTGCGGCCAGAACGCCTTCCGGCGCGCCGCCAATACCGATATAGATGTCGATGCCGGTTTCGTCCGGGTTTGTCGTGTGCATCACACCGGCCACGTCACCGTCACCGATAAGGCGGATCGCAGCGCCGGTTGCCCGCACTTCTTCAATCAGGCGCGCATGGCGCGGACGGTCCATGATGCAGGCCGTGATTTCATTCGGCTTCACACCCTTCGCCTTGGCAACGGACATGATGTTATCCGTCGGGCTGGCGTCAAGATCCACCACACCCTTCGAGTAGCCAGGACCAACAGCGATCTTTTCCATGTAAACGTCAGGCGCGTAAAGCAGATTGCCCTTCTCGGCAATCGCGATGACGGCGAGCGAGTTCGGCAAATTCTTGGCGCAGATCGTCGTGCCTTCCAATGGATCAAGCGCAATATCGACGTCCGGGCCCTGCTTGGTTCCAACTTCTTCGCCGATATAGAGCATCGGCGCTTCGTCGCGTTCACCTTCACCGATAACAACCGTTCCGGCAATCGGAAGACGATTCAATTCCTGACGCATGGCATCAACAGCGGCCTGATCGGCAGCCATTTCGTCGCCACGGCCACGCAGCCTCGCCGCGGCTACCGCTGCACGCTCGGCCACGCGGACCAGTTCGAGTGTGAGAATGCGATCCAGTCCGTGGGGGTGCTGCTCTGCGGTCTTGGCCATTTGAACAAAGTCCTGAATTCGAATTGCGTGAGTGCGGCGCATAAGACCGCGATTGCCGCCTCTTATAGCGACGCTGTGCAAACCTTTTGTCAAAGTCCCCCGCCCCTCGCAAGGGTGAGAAGGCTAAAAACATTGTACGCTCAAACTCTTAATCGATTTAAGCTATACACGCTTCGTTTCATGTCCCGGTCGGATGTGAACGCCACACCCGGCCAGAAGTTGCAGAAACTTTTAAACAACCAAAAGACGTTGCAGGCAATCAGCTTGCGATTCCATCAAAGAAAAACTCTGGACTTTCCACTTCGACCAGCCTTTTTCTTTCGATCACCCAGAATCGGTTGCCGACATTGCGAACAAAACTACGATCATGCGAGACGAGAAGGCTCGCCGCCTCATTTCGAAGCAGTTCCACTTCCAGCGCTTCCTGACCTTCGATATCGAGATGATTGGTCGGTTCATCCAGAATATAGAAGTTCGGATTGGTCAGCCGCAAAACCAGCATGGCAAGTCGCGCCTTCTGCCCGCCAGATAAGCGCTCCAGCGGCTTGGCCTGCATTTCAAGCGTCATGCCCGCGCCGGCCAGCAAGGATCTTGTCCGCTGGTCGCCGATATCGAACCTTTCGGCAATCGTCTCGAATGGTGTCCAGTCGGGACGAAGCTCCGACAAGGCCTGATCGCTATAGCCGAGCACCAGGGACGGTGTCGCCTTGATCCCGGCCTGCGCTTGGTCCGGTGCAAGGATGGCCTCACGCACCAGCGTCAGCAATCGGGTTTTGCCCATGCCATTGGCGCCCAGCAGGACGATTCGATCACCCGGATTGATCCAGAGCTGACCTGTCTTGAAAAGAAGTCTTCCATCAGGGGTGGCAATGTCGGCCTGGTCGAGAACTACGAGAGCCTTTGCATGACTGCCCCGGCTGTTTAAGATGATCCTGCCAGCAGAACGCTCCGCATGTGCAGCCTTGGCGCTTTCCTCGATCTTGTCGGCCCGGGCCTTCAACTGCTTGGTTTTGACCACGAGCAGATCACTGCCCGAATTGACGCCAATATTGTTAAGCTTCGCCGCCTGCCTGCGCAATTGCTGGACTGTTTTCATGTCCTTTTCAAACTGCCGGGCATCGGCCGCATCGATTTCATCGAGCGCAACGCGCGCCTGACTGTATGGCAAAGCAAAAACCGGTGATTTTTCCGCTCGCAGAAACAGGGTTCGTTTCGTTACCGCGTCAAGAAAGGCGCGGTCGTGACTGCTGACAACCACCGCCACCGAGCGCGGCAGCGCATTCAGCCAATCTTCCAGCAGCCGCACTTTTTCAAGATCCAGATGGTTGGTCGGTTCGTCAAGAAGGAGGACATCGGGCTCCGAAACCCATGCCCGAGCCAGAAGCGCAATCCGCTGCCAGCCACCGCTGAGCTGTCCTATGGCGCGTTGGCGCAGTTCTTCCGTGACGTTGAGATCATCCAGAACGATATCGGCGCGCCAGCTTTCATAATCGCGTGCTTCTTCGTCGAGCCCGTCCAGCACAACTTCATAAAAACTGCGATTGAACAGATTTTCGGGCACATACTGGCTGACATAGCCGATCTTCAACCCGCGCGACCGCGTGATCGTGCCTAGCGTTGGATCACCCTCGCCGACAAGCAGGCGGAGAAGGCTGGTCTTACCCCGCCCATTGGCAGCGACGACCCCCAGCCGTTCGCCCTCGCCTATGACGAGATCGAGATTGGCGAACAAAGGTTCATGAAGTGTCAGGGAAAGATTCTGAATAGAAATAAGAGACATGGCAATCAGCCCAATTCTGCCACGCACGAATGCCCCGGTTTCCAAACCGTGACACGGATATATGTGCTGGCGAATGTCCGGCAGCGGCTCAACGACCGCGCCTTCAGGAAAGGCAGAACAAGACCATGATTTTAGTCTTTTTCCGCCCTGCACAAATTACTTATGCAGGGCAAAATCGGGGCCGTACTGACGGTGATGATCATGACGCGTCACATACATCGTACAGCCCTCCTTTTCCTGTTTATCTCTTGAAACGAACAAAGCCGGGCCAAATCCCGACCCGGCTTTCATAACAAAGACGGGTCGAACCCGCAAGAGCGGCAGGCGCTCCTGTTGTCAGCCAGCGCGTTCGATACGTATCATCTGAGGCTTGTCGACCAGGTGATCGTCCTTGAGAATCGCTTCCAGGGCCTTCTTGACGGCCGATTCAGTCGTCTCATGCGTGACAAGGATAACCGTCTTGATGCCTTCTTTGGCGGTATCACCCATCGGTGGACGCTGAACAATCGATTCCAGCGAAATGTCGTTTTCAGCCATGCGCTTGGCGATGGCGGCAAAAGCACCGATGCGGTCAAGTACCGTCAAGCGGATGAAGTAACCTCCAGCGTGCTTGCGCATCTTTGCACGCTTGTAAGGCTGCAAAGCCTTGGCAGGCGTACCGAACACCGGACCATGCTGGAAGCCCGGACGGCTTTTGGCAATATCCGCCACGTCGCCGATCACGGCGGATGCCGTCGCATTGCCGCCTGCTCCGGGACCGGAAAGCAGAAGCTCGCCCAAAAGATCTGTTTCGATGGCCACGGCATTCGTCACGCCATGGACCTGCGCAATTACCGATGAAGTCGGCACCATGGTCGGATGCACGCGTTGCTCAATGCCCGTATCGGTTTTCTGCGCCACGCCCAGAAGCTTGATGCGATAGCCCAGTTCATCGGCGGCGCGAATATCGGCCAGAGAAATATTGCTGATGCCTTCAAGATAGATGTCGTCGGCAGCGATCTGCGTCCCGAAAGCAAGGCTGGTCAAAAGCGCCAGCTTGTGCGCTGTATCGTTTCCTTCAATGTCGAAAGTCGGATCGGCTTCGGCATAGCCGAGGCGCTGGGCATCCTTGAGACATGCTTCAAACGAAATGCCCTCTTCCCACATCCGGGTCAGGATGTAGTTACAGGTGCCATTCATGATGCCATAGACGCGTGAAACCGTATTGCCGGTCAGCGATTCACGCATCGCCTTGATAACCGGAATGCCGCCTGCAACAGCCGCTTCGAAATTGAGGAGAACGCCTTTGTCCTCGGCAATCTTCGCAAGCGCAACACCATGGCGCGCAAGCAGGGCCTTGTTGGCCGTGACGACATGGCGACCGGCGCGCAGAGCGGCTTCGACAGATGCTTTGGCCGGACCGTCCTCGCCACCGATCAGTTCGACAAAAACGTCGATATCGGCAGATTTGGCCAGTTCGACCGGGTCATCGAACCAGACAATACCGGAAAGATCGATGCCGCGATCCCGCGTGCGGTCACGGGCGCTGACCGCCGTCACCGTTACAGGCTTGCCGCACTGGCGCGTGAGCATTTCGGACTTGTCACGCAGGATACGCAACACCGAAGCACCAACGGTGCCGAGGCCGGCAACGCCGATCCGTAATGCATCACTCATTATATCGACCTTCTGTATGGAGTGGCTTAATCGGGTGGGGAAACCACGGGCTTGCATGGTGCCGCCCGTGGCAATGGTGCAAATATTATCCGCGACGACCTTCGAGCGGAATCACATTTTGCAGATTGTCGTCCTTCGTGGAGAGGAACCGCTTGATGTTGCGCGCGGCCTGGCGGATGCGATGCTCGTTCTCGACCAGCGCGATACGCACATAATCATCGCCGTGTTCGCCAAAACCGATGCCCGGTGCAACGGCCACATCGGCCTGCTCCACCAAAAGCTTGGAGAATTCGAGCGAACCCAGCGGACGGAAGCGTTCCGGGATCGGCACCCACGCGAACATGGTCGCCGCTGGCGATGGAACATCCCAACCCGCACGACCAAAGCTCTCAACCAGCACGTCGCGCCGCTGCTTGTAGACATTACGCACATAGGAAATGTCGCTTCCATCACCATTCAGGGCTGCGGTTGCGGCAACCTGAATCGGCGTGAACGCGCCATAGTCGAGATAGGACTTCACGCGGGTCAGAGCCGCAATCAGGCGTTCGTTACCAACCGCAAAGCCCATACGCCAACCTGGCATGGAGAATGTCTTCGACATGGAGGTGAACTCAACCGTCACATCCATGGCACCCGGCACTTCCAGCACAGATGGCGGCGGATTATCGTCAAAATAGATCTCGGAATAGGCAAGGTCCGACAGGATGACGATGTCATGCTTGCGGGCAAATGCCACGACATCCTTGTAGAAGTCGAGCGTAGCCACATAGGCCGTCGGGTTTGACGGGAAGTTCAGGATCAGCGCAATCGGCTTCGGGATCGAGTGCTTCACGCCACGCTCGAGCGTCGGAATAAAGCTTTCGTCCGGCTTTGCCTGAACCGAACGGATCACGCCGCCCGACATGATGAATCCAAATGAGTGAATCGGATAGGTCGGGTCTGGGCACAGAACCACATCGCCCGGCGCAGTGATGGCTTGCGCCATATTGGCGAAACCTTCCTTGGAACCGAGCGTCGCGACGACCTGCGTATCGGGATTGAGCTTCACACCGAAGCGGCGCGCATAATATTGCGCCTGTGCACGGCGCAGCCCAGGAATGCCCTTGGATGCGGAATAACGATGCGCGCGTGGGTCCTGCACGGCCTCACACAGCTTGTCGACAATATTCTGCGGGGTCGGGAGATCGGGATTGCCCATGCCAAGATCGATAATGTCGGCGCCCGCCGCTCGCGCCGATGCCTTCAGACGGTTGACCTGTTCAAAGACATAAGGCGGCAAACGACGGACTTTATGGAATTCTTCCGACATGATCCTGTTCCAGTGGAGGGTTGAACGTAATGGCGCGTATGCGCCGCATTGGAGCTATACACCTGTTCTCGAATCGGGTCGAGACGTGTTGCCGCATCAAAGGATGCAGTTCTCGTCTTTATGGAAGAGGATTTATTCTTCCCCGCTTTCGATCTGTTTCAGGGTAGCGTCCGTTTCCTGATGCGCCTGTTGGCGCAGGCTCGCAGCCTCGGCGGGCGTGAAGCCAGCGCCGGTGCCTCTGGATGCCGCCAGACGAGTGCGGTCGGCATCAAGCCTGGTCGTAAGCTGCTGCTTTTCCTCTACAGTGATCTGCGTGGTCGCAGCCTTCGGCATGTGGCCGAATGTCGGAAAAACACCAGTACGGGAAGCACCTTCCTGTGGCGCGCCCTGAAACTCTTTTCCACCCGCGCATGCTGTAAGCATCGCCGCCGCTGTTGCTGCCAGCAAGAGATTGGCGATCTGCCGCGTGCGCTTGGTCATGTTTCTGTTCCCGGTTAATGCCGCATAAGGTGCCGTTGGCCACGGCGCCTGACAAAGATAAAGCAATTGCCAAGGGATAGCACCAAGTCGAGGCATCCTGTCAACAAGTGAGTGATGTAAATCGGAAATTCGCCATAGTCTGAGGGATTGACGCGGCTAGCAGACTATCTCGTCTGCCATACAAGATTGGCGAATGTAACCAATATTTACATGAAGTAATATTACGTTATTTATGAATAAGCAACGCTGAATATGAAGTCTTTTAACGCTAAATGTGCTTCAATAGTTGCGCTCGACGATTAAAAATCTTAAAAATTGGTAACCAATTGCCAATCAGGTGATTTGCCAATACAGCGAAATGACAGTCGCAACTCTGAAACGGCCATCATAAACCGCTGATATTTCTGAATTTATTTCCCGGCACAAACAGTCGGGAGCTGTGGGGATGATCATCATCAGGAATGATGTCAGCCCCGCGCGGGAGAGCCGATCTCCCGAAACCAGGTAGGCTCGATGGATTTCGGGCCGCCAAACTGGTCAGGGAAATCGAGCTGGAGCAGACTGTTGAAATTTGCGCATTCTACACACCGGATCACCGGCAGGTTTCTTTCAGGCAGCGTGGCTTTGCTGGCGTTGTTTGTGGCGTCCTGCACCTCAACCGGTACAGGTCTTGACGGAAATCCGCTTCGGATGACCTCCGCCTCCGATGGCTCTGTGATTGCTGACACTTTGCAAAGTGCCGCTGATCAGACAGCTGCAGCAGAGGCAACAGGGACTTCTTCGACAGAAGAAAAGAAGACGGAAACCAAGGCGGTTGAAACAAAGCCTGCAACCGCGGCGGAGGCGACAAACACAGATAATAAAGCGCAGGCAAAGCCGGCCGAAGTCGCAACAGCCGCTGAACAGCAAGAAACACAAGTCGCAGCCCTCGCCCCGCAACAGCCAAAGAGTTCATCGCTTTTTGGAATCTTCGGCAGCAAAAAAACGACCGATCCAGAACCTGCGCAAGTCGCGGAACAGCCTGCAACGACTGCTCCAGCTGCAAGCATGGAAAAGCAGCAGGAACCGGCAAAGGAAGAAAAGCCTGCCGAAGTTGCAGAACCATCGCAAACCGCAGCCGCGAAACCTGACAACGCTGAAAAGCCTGTTCAGGTTGCCTCATTGTTCGGCTCAACGAAGAGCGCTTACGCCTCGCCGCAGCGCCCTACAGCCTCACAAGGCAGCATAGCTCGGCTTTTCTCCGACGAATCGACCGGTGGGCGATCAGACAAAACCCAAAATAAGAAGCTTGTAGTCGCAAAGCCGGTTTCACCTTCTACGAAGCACGAATATAATTACTCGCTGCCAGGTGTGCGCGCCAATGGCGGCTTCGAAATCAAGCATCGCAACAGCCTTTACGACGACAGCGACATTGACGCGAACGAAGACGATGAGTTTGCAAAGGTAACGCTTGCATCGGCTCCGGGCCTCGCCCGCCTTGCACCCAATGGCCTCAAAGTCCAAAGACAGACCGTAGATGTTGCCTGCCTCAAGCCGCAGCTCGTATCCATGCTGAAAACTATGGAGCGGCATTTCCGTCGCCCGGTTATGGTGACCTCCGGCTATCGCAGCCCATCCTACAACCGCAAGGTCAACGGCGCTCGCAAATCGCTCCATATGATCTGTGCGGCCGCAGATATTCAGATCGATGGCGTTTCCAAGTGGGAAGTTGCCCGCTTCGCCCGCTCCATGCAAGGACGTGGCGGTGTGGGCACCTATTGCCATACGAAGTCTGTTCACGTCGACATCGGGCCTGAGCGCGACTGGAACTGGCGCTGCAAAGGCTGAGAAAGAATATACCAAAGCCGGGTCACGTGATCCGGCTTTTCTTTTGTCTTTGTTTCCAAGGAAATACTGACCACCGCCGAATTTTCCCCATTCTTTCAGTACATTCGATTTTTTTCAGAAAAGTGTTTTTTGGGGCTTGCGAGTCAGAACCTTCCTGAATATAAGCCCACTCACACCGGCGGGCGCCCATCGTCTAGCGGTTAGGACAGCGCCCTTTCACGGCGCAGACAGGGGTTCGATTCCCCTTGGGCGTACCATTTCTAGGTTTCTGTTTTCCCTTACAATTCAATCTTTTAGCACCCAATAGGCGCTCTTTGGTGCTGTTAGAACTTATTCACAGACAAGTGAAAAAGGGGCTTGCATATCAGAAGTTTCCTGACTATAAGCGCCCCACACCAGCAGGCGCCCATCGTCTAGCGGTTAGGACAGCGCCCTTTCACGGCGCAGACAGGGGTTCGATTCCCCTTGGGCGTACCATTTCTGGTTTCTTTCCTTTAGAATTAACGCAAATATTACTGGCTGAATTACCAGGATGTTGCTACGCGCGAAGCTGTAACCTTTTCGGAAGAACAGCATAATGTCAAAAGCAACAGCAATCGTTCCCACGGCTCATGCCAGCCGCTACCTCCAGCAGCTCTGCAAACACTGGGCCCACAAATTCACAGTCGAGTTCACGCCAGAACATGGCACCATTGATCTTGGCGAAGATCGTCTCGTGATTCTCGATGCCGATGCGGAAAAACTGACCGCCACTGTTCAAACTGCGGAAGAAAACCTCGCCCGCCTGGAAGAGGTGGTGGCGAGCCATGTGGTTCGCTTCGCTTTTCGCGAGGAGCTCGTCTTTAACTGGGTGAAACAATAAGAACTGCGGGCGCATTTACCCATCTGTAAAAAGTCAGAAAATTGCCCGGAATAGCCATTATCGCATCACAATTCAGGCAAATTCCCCCGCGAAATTCTTCCCAACTTCGAACAAGAGATATCGATGGGGAAGAATCATGACAAGCGAAACAAGAACCACCCTCACCTTTCTCGGTGCCGGCTTCGTTGCAGCCGCGATGGTTCTCGGCGCGGATTTAAGTTGGGCCGACGTCATCAAGAGCTTATTCTAAGCAGCCTGGCCACATTCACCGACTATTTTCGCAAATCTGACAGAAAAGCCTTTCGTACACTCGCCGAACCATCCTAAATCGGCACATGATTTTTCAAACACCCTTGGTTACCGGCAGACTGGAACGTCGCTACAAGAGATTTCTCGCTGACGTCACGCTTGACGATGGGCGTTTTATTACAGCTTTTGTGCCCAACACCGGCTCCATGCTCGGTTTGACCGCTCCGGGCTCTCGCGTCTGGCTGAGTGTTTCAGGTGCCCCTCACCGAAAACATGCTCATACACTGCAAATCGTTGAGGCTGACAACACGCTGGTTGGTGTTAACACCGGCTTGCCGAACCGGATCGCCGAGGAAGCGATCCTCAACTGCCTCATTCCGGGGCTCGCGGGATATGCCAGCCTCAAGCGCGAACAAAAGTATGGCAGGAATTCACGCATCGACCTCTTGCTGGATGATGGTCCACGTCAACGGGCCTATGTCGAGGTCAAGAATGTACATTTTATCCGTACGCTCGGATTGGCGGAATTCCCTGATACGGTGACGGCGCGAGGCGCAAAACATCTCGATGAACTGGTCGACGTTGTTGCCGCTGGTCATCGGGGCGTGATGCTGTTTATTATCCAGCGAAACGATTGCAGCAGATTCAGCATTTCCGGTGATCTCGATCCCACTTACGCACGCGCTTTTGAACGTGCGCGCGCAAACGGGGTTGAGGCGTGGGCAGTTCGGTGCCACATAACGGATAACAGCATTGACGCCGCTGAGTTGGTGCCAATTGAATAGATTGAGACGGATCGAGTGATGGTAACTTATATCGAAGCGACAAGTGCACCCATGAAATACACGGGCCAGATCAGGCTTTATGGTCCCGAGGCTTTCGAGGGTATGCGCACGGTTTGCAATTTGACGGCCCGTTGTCTCGATGCCCTCAACGAAATCGTCAAGCCGGGTGTAACAACCAATGAAATCGACCGTTTTGTGTTCGAGTTTGGCATGGATCACGGCGCGTTTCCGGCCACACTCAACTATCGCGGCTACACGAAATCCACCTGCACGTCGATCAATCACGTCGTCTGCCATGGCATTCCGAACGAAAAGCCACTGCGCGAGGGTGATATCGTCAATATTGACGTGACTTATCTACTCGACGGCTGGCACGGCGATTCAAGCCGCATGTATGCCGTAGGCGAAATCAAGCGCGCTGCTGAGCGGCTGCTTGAAGTTACCTATGAAAGCCTGCTGCGCGGTATCGCAGCCGTCAAACCGGGCGCGAAGACCGGCGCAATCGGCGCTGCGATCCAGACCTATGCCGAAGGCGAGCGCTGCTCCGTCGTACGCGATTTCTGTGGTCATGGTGTTGGACGATTGTTCCATGATGCACCAAATATTCTCCATTACGGCACACCGAATGAAGGCGTCGAAATCAAGGAAGGCATGATCTTCACGATCGAGCCCATGATCAATCTCGGCAAGCCGCATGTAAAGGTTCTCGCCGACGGTTGGACAGCGGTTACCAGAGACCGTTCGCTTACGGCACAATATGAGCATACGGTGGGCGTCACGAAAGACGGCTGCGAGATATTCACGCTGTCTCCGGCCAATGTCTTCGGCCCGCCTTCCATGAGATAACGGCGAAGAGATATCGCCACGATAATTGTCTGGTCTGTTTTTGCGGGGGTTTAAACAGGATGGCAAAGCACAAGAACAAGCCCGGTAGCATCGAGCTGCCCGGCTTTAGCGACACACTGCAACTGACGCCGAAGATCGACAAGCCGCATTATGCCGGACATCGTGATCGCCTCAAACAGCGTTTCAGGGACACTCCCGATGCGCTGGCAGATTATGAGCTGCTCGAAATGCTGCTGTTTCGCGCCATCCGCCGCGCCGATACCAAGCCGCTCGCCAAGGCTCTGCTGACGCGGTTCGGCTCGATTGCCGAAGTACTGGCCGCCCCTGAAAAGCTGATTGCCGAAGTTCCCGGTGCAGGTCCCACCGTCGCACACGAACTCAAGCTTGTTGAAGCCGTCGCCAAGCGAAGCGCGAGAAGCACGGTCATGAAGCGCGAAGTGCTCGGCTCATGGAACAAGGTGATTGAATATTGCACCGCGGCCATGGCTTACGAGACCCGCGAACAGTTCCGTATTCTGTTCCTCGACAAAAAGAACAAGCTGATTGCCGATGAAGTGCAGCAGACGGGCACAGTGGATCACACACCCGTCTATCCGCGCGAGGTCGTCAAACGGGCGCTGGAGCTCTCCGCCACAGCCATTATTCTGGTCCACAATCATCCTTCCGGCGATCCGACACCTTCACGCGCCGACATCGACATGACCAAACAGCTCGTCAATGCTGCCAAAGCGCTCAACATCACAGTGCATGATCATGTGATTGTCGGAAAGCATGGCCATGCCAGTTTTCGTGGACTGGGATTGATCTAGCAATAGTATCAGCGCCGGCCAGTTACCGATTGTTAAGCATAGCGTGAAGAATGGTTGCGCAATGCCTGGAATTCACTCGAATTTTCTTAAATTTGAACACAATCAGAAGTGAGACGAAAGTCGTTCGAGGGCTGCGCCTTCCAACGGCTACCAAAGAATTTCAGGCATGTTTCCCGCCAGCGCTTCTAGACGGGAAAATCGGAGTACAAAATGTTGCAGCGTTCTATCACCGCAATGGCGCTTGGCGCCGCAATCGTTGCCTTTGCAGGTGCGGCTTTCGCAGCCGACATGATGGGAGCAACGGATTATTCCTACAACGAACCAGTTGCCAGCGGCCCGCATGACTGGTCCGGCAATTATATCGGCGCACAGATCGGCGCTTCTTCATCGAAAGTCCCAGGCCCCTTCACCAACCGCACCGGCGCTCTGGGCGGCGTTGTCGTTGGCAAGAACATGCAAAGCGGCAATGTCGTGTTCGGTGCAGAACTCGAAGGAAACTTCGCCGAAGCTGAACACCGTATCGGGAATGGCGGCAGCCTTCAGCAATCGTGGAACGGCAACGCCAAAGGCAAGGTCGGCTATGCTTTCGACAAGACGCTTGTTTACGGCACCGCTGGCTATGGCGTGACCCGATTCAAGGCTAAGGACAACACCACTTCGGCTCCGGGTTGGGAAGGTGGCGCGCTGATCGGCGCTGGTGTTGAACAGGCACTGTCCGGCCCGCTTTCCGTCAAGGCCGAATATGACTTCCAGCGCTTCAACGATGTGAAGTCCCGCGTCAACGGCGTTGAACAAACCAACAATCTGAAAAACCATTCGATCAAGGCCGGTTTAAACTACAAGTTCTAGGCCATTCGATCTGACGCGAAACTTCATTCTGTTTTCGCATCAAGTAATTCTGTATTTGCACAAGGGCTGCGTTTCATAGCGCAGCCCTTTCGTTCTGCATCAATTTATCTTCATTTCGCCGTCCGACTCCGTCATTCGGTGGCTTGACTCCGACACGCACTAACCGATTATAAACCGGTAGTGGAAGTGCGGGGAACAATGAAGAGCGAAAAGCTCAACCATCATATCGGGAGGTTATCTCACCTTGCCGTATTGTCTCCTTGCACCTGAACACTTGGATATGTGGCTCTGCTCTCGTAGACCATGCAGTCAGGAATGAAAGAATGCAGCGCGTTTTCGACGGACATAACGATGTCCTTCTGCGGCTTTGGGAAAATGCCCGAAAGGGTCAGGACCCGATCAAGGAATTTATCGACGGCACGGATATTGGCCATATCGACCTGCCGCGTTCGCGCAAAGGCGGTCTCGCCGGTGGCATATGCGCCATATACATACCTTCAGGCGAGCATATCGAACTGGGCAAGCCCGATGCCAACGGACATTACGAAACGCCGCTTTCATCACCGCTGGAACGCAGTCCTTCCCTTGATATCGCTCTCGAAATCGCAGCCATCGCGCTAAAGCTGGAAGCCGTTGGCGGCTGGAAGCTTTGCCGCAACGGTCGCGAACTCGACGAAACATTGAACAGCGACACATTCGCCGCCGTGCTGCATATGGAAGGCTGCGAAGCCATCGATGCAGATCTGGCTGCACTTGAAGTCTTTTATGCTGCCGGCTTGCGTTCGCTCGGCCCGGTCTGGAGCCGAAACAACGTTTTCGCCCATGGCGTCCCGTTCGCTTATCCGATGAGCCCCGATACTGGCCCCGGCCTGACCGATGCGGGCAAGCGTCTGGTCAAAGCGTGCAACGCCAAGGGCATCCTGATCGACCTGGCACACATCACGGAAAAAGGGTTCTGGGATGTGGCCAAACTCAGCGATCAACCCCTTGTCGCCAGCCATTCCAACGCGCACGCTCTCACCCCTGTCGCCCGCAACCTGACCGACCGTCAGCTTGATGCCATCCGCGATAGCAAGGGCCTTGCCGGGCTGAATTATGCCACGACGATGCTGCGCGCCGATGGCAAGGAAGACGCCAATACGCCGCTTTCCGATGTGGTTCGCCATGTGGATTACATGGTTGAACGTATGGGCATCGACTGCGTTGCGCTTGGCTCGGACTATGACGGGGCAACCATTCCAGCCGGAATCGGCGATGCAGCAGGCACGCAAAACCTTGTCGATGCACTGCGTAAAGCAGGCTATGGTGAAGACGAGCTAGCAAAACTTTGCCGAGACAATTGGGGTCGTGTTCTGAAACAGGCTTGGCACTAACCAACCTGATCGAACCAAACAAAATCACAGGAAGGGAACTCTTAACATGATGCACTTCGGACGTTTTCGTATTCTGGCTGCCGGTGCAGCACTTGCTGCCGTTCTGGCCGCAAATCCGGCATGGTCGGCCACGCCTGCCGACACCTTGGTCCAGGCATGGGCCATCGACGACACGATCACTCTCGACCCGGCGGAATCATTTGAACTAAGCCCGGCCGAGTTTATCGGTAACGCATATGACATGCTCGTTCGCCTGGACATCAACGACACATCGAAAGTGGTGCCGGGCGTGGCTGAGAGCTGGACCATTTCCGACGACGGCCTCACCTATACGTTCAAGCTGAAGAAGGACATCAAGTTCGCTTCCGGCAATCCGATCACCGCAGCCGATGTCGCCTACTCCTTCGAGCGTGCAGTACGCCTCGACAAGAGCCCGGCCTTCATTCTGACGCAGTTTGGCCTGACCAAGGACAATGTGACCGAAAAGGCGAAAGCAGTAGACGACAACACTTTCGTATTCACCGTTGACAAGCCATATGCACCAAGCTTCGTGCTGAACTGCCTGACCGCGACCGTCGCCGCAGTTGTTGACAAGAAGCTTCTCGAAGAACATGCCGAGAAGGTTACGCCCACCGACGACTACAAGTACGACACCGACTATGCCAACGCATGGCTGAAGACCAAGTCGGCAGGCTCGGGTCCGTTCTCGATCCGCGAGTGGCGCGCCAATGAAGTTGTCATTCTGGAACGTAATGACAATTACTATGGCGAAAAGGCCAAGCTCAAGCGCGTCTTCTATCGTCACGTCAAGGAAAGCGCGACACAGCGCCTGATGCTTGAATCCGGCGATGTCGATGTGGCACGCAATCTGGAGCCGGGCGACTACGAAGCCGTCCAGAAGAATGACAAGCTGACCACCGTCAGCGCCGCCAAGGGCACGGTCTATTACATCAGCCTTAACCAGAAGAACCCGAATCTGGCCAAGCCAGAGGTTCGCGAAGCGTTCAAATATCTGGTTGACTACGATGCAATCGGTTCGACTCTCATCAAGGGTATCGGTGAAGTCCGCCAGACCTATCAGGCGAAGGGGGTACTTGGCGCTCTGGACGCTGCGCCTTACAAGTTCGACATCGCCAAGGCGAAAGAGCTGCTCGCCAAGGCAGGCCTGAAGGATGGACTTTCAGTGACGTTCGACGTGCGCAACACGCAGCCCGTGACCGGTATTGCTGAATCCTTCCAGCAGAGCGCTGCACAAGCTGGCGTGAAGATCGAAATCATCCCCGGCGATGGCAAGCAGACATTGACCAAGTATCGTGCCCGTAATCACGATATGTATATCGGCCAGTGGGGCATGGATTATTGGGATCCCAATTCCAATGCCGAAGCTTTCACCAGCAACCCGGACAACAGCGACGACGCGTCATCCAAAACGCTTGCATGGCGCAACGCCTGGGACATTCCTGAGCTGACCAAGCAGACGCAGGCAGCTCTTCTGGAACGCGACAACGACAAGCGTGCCGAAGAGTACAAAAAGCTTCAGCAGGAAGCTCTCGACCAGAGCCCGTTCGTCATGCTGTTCCAGCAGGTTGAAGTTGCGGGCATTGGCGGCAACGTGAAGGGCTACAAGCTCGGTCCGACATTCGATTCCAATTTCCTCGCTCCCATCAGCAAGGAATAGTCGATCACGCCCGGCGCCTGAAAGCTTTTCATGCGCTGAATCGACCTAAAAACAAGCAGATGGAGCGGTTTTCTGAATCAAAAGGAAAGCCGCTCCAGAGCGTTTCGAGCGAAGCGGTTTCGCATCCAGAAATGCATCCCAACAGAAAATGGAACGGCTCGCAGAAACCGTTCTAGAGCTTTTCAAGCAAAGATGACTGAGACGTCAGACCAGGACCTGTTCTGAAATGCTCTCATTGTCGGAAGCGGTCAAAACATTGAGTAACACTGTAACCACCAAAAAGGTAAGGCGAGCGCCGCGACGCTCAACGGTCCTTGCCGCGTCGCTGGCCAGCTTTCTGGTTATCGTCATCACGACCTATCTGGGCCTTCTGGCCGTCACGTTCTTTATCGGCCGTGTGGTGCCCATCGACCCTGTACTCGCCATCGTTGGTGACCGCGCTCCCGCGCATGTCGTGGCGCGCGTACGGGAAGAAATGGGTTTCAACCTACCCTATTACCAGCAGTTCTATCTCTACGTTAAAGGCGTACTACAAGGCGATTTCGGCACTTCGGTGCTCACGACCAATCCAGTCATGACCGATATTCGCCGTGTTTTCCCCGCAACAATGGAGCTTGCTACGGTCGGAACGATAATCGGCGCCCTCTTCGGAATCCCGCTCGGCGTCCTCGCCGCCGTAAAGCGTGGCAGCATTGTCGACCAGATTGTGCGGGTGATCGGCCTCGTCGGCTATTCCGTTCCGATCTTCTGGCTCGGCATGCTTGCGCTTCTGATTTTCTATGCGCGGCTTGGCTGGACCTCGGGTCCCGGACGTATCGACATCACATTTGAATACACTTTCACGCCGATTACCGGGTTCTACCTGATCGACGCAATTCTCCAGCGCGATTGGCCCGCCCTCAGGGATATTATCTCCCACCTTATCCTCCCATCGGCGCTGCTGGGCTACTTCTCCTTGGCTTACATCAGCCGCATGACGCGATCCTTCATGCTCAATGAGCTGGAACAGGAATACATCGTTGCTGCTCGCGCCAAGGGCATTTCGGAAACTCGCATCATCTGGGGGCATGCGTTGCGCAATGCCGCCGTCCCGCTCGTGACCGTGATCGCGCTTTCCTATGCCGGGCTTCTGGAAGGTTCGGTTCTGACCGAAACCATCTTCTCCTGGCCAGGCCTTGGACTCTACATCACCAATTCACTCCAAAACGCTGATATGAATGCCGTTCTCGGTGGCACTATTGTCATTGGGTCGGTCTTTATCGCGCTCAACCTCGTGTCCGATCTTCTCTATCGGCTTCTCGATCCAAGGACGCGCGTACGATGAGCCAAATGACAGATACTTCCAACCTCTCATGGCGCGAATGGCTGCTTACCGAGCGGCCACAGTCGCGCGCTCAAGCCCGTCTCGGTCGTGCCTATATGGTCTGGCGGCGTTTCACCGCCAACAAGCTGGCTGTTCTGGGCCTTCTGATCATCATCGGACTGCTCGTCGTTGCCGCACTGGCAGATGTGCTTGCGCCGCATTCGCCGGTTGTTGGCGATCTCGCCAATGCACGTCTTCTGCCGCCGGGAACGCCCGGCTATCTGCTCGGCACGGACGACCAGGGCCGCGATATTCTCTCGCGTCTGATCTATGGATCCCGTCTCACCCTCTATGTGGTGCTTCTGGTTGCTATCATCGCCGCCCCTATCGGCCTTTTGGTCGGAACAGTCTCCGGTTATGCTGGGGGCTGGATCGATGCCGTGCTGATGCGCATCACCGACATTTTCCTTGCCTTCCCGAAGCTCATTCTGGCCCTGGCTTTCGTTGCTGCTCTCGGACCAGGCATCGAAAATGCCATCATCGCCATCGCGATCACCTCATGGCCGCCTTATGCGCGTATTGCCCGTGCAGAAACGTTGACCGTGCGCAACTCGGATTATATCTCCGCTGTTCGCCTGATGGGAGCTTCGCCGATCCGTATCGTCCTGCGTCACATCATGCCGCTCTGCACATCGTCGCTGATCGTCCGCGTGACGCTCGACATGGCGGGTATCATCCTCACCGCCGCCGGTCTCGGCTTTCTCGGCCTCGGCGCACAGCCGCCATTGCCTGAATGGGGCGCCATGATCGCTTCCGGTCGCCGTTTCATTCTCGACCAGTGGTGGGTTGCCGCGATGCCCGGTATTGCGATCCTGATCGTCAGTCTTGGCTTCAATCTTCTGGGCGATGGCCTGCGCGATGCGCTCGATCCGCGGGGTAACAACCAATGAAGCCTCTTCTGACTGTCGAAGACCTGCGTGTCACCTTTCCGACGCGCACAGGCGCTATTGAGGCCGTGCGCGGTGTCAGCTTCCAACTCGGGCGCGAGCGTCTGGGTATTGTTGGCGAGTCCGGTTCTGGCAAATCCCAGACCGGTCGCGCCATCATGGGGCTCACGCCGCCACATGCGCAGATCACTGCCAGGAAACTTGAGTTCGACGGCATTGATCTCCTCAAAGTGTCGGCTCGTGAACGTCGCGCCTTGCGCGGCGGCCGTATAGCCATGGTGTTGCAGGATCCGAAATATTCGCTCAACCCTGTCATGACCATCGGCAAGCAGATCGCCGAGACGCTGAAAGCCCATGGAAAGTTCAGCGGCGACGAAATCCGCAAGCGTTCCATCGCCATGCTTGAAGCCGTCCAGATTCGTGATCCTGAGCGCGTCATGAGTCTCTATCCGCACGAAGTTTCGGGCGGCATGGGCCAGCGCGTCATGATCGCGATGATGCTGGTCGCCGAACCGGAAATGCTGATCGCCGACGAGCCCACTTCGGCCCTCGATGTGACGGTTCAGCTTGAAGTGCTCGGCATCCTGGACAAGTTGGTCGCCGAACGCGGCATGGGGCTGATCTTCGTCAGCCACGACCTGCGACTTGTTTCCTCTTTCTGCGACCGCGTCATCGTGATGTATGCGGGCAAAATCGTGGAGGAAATCGCAGCGAAGGACCTCGCCAATGCCAAACATCCCTATACGCAAGGATTGCTGAACTGCATGCCGAAAATCGGAGCCGATCGCCATCCCCTGCCAACCTTGCAGCGCGAAGAGGCATGGAAGCTATGACCAGGGAAACCATGAGCACGGCATCTGCACTGAGCGTCGATAATATCGACGTCTATTTCGATCATTTCCATGCGCTGAAATCGGTCAGCATCGAAGTGGCCCGCGGTGAATCCTACGGCCTCGTAGGTGAGTCCGGTTCGGGCAAGTCCACGCTCCTGCGCGCTGTCGCGGGACTGGCGCCCGTCGAAGACGGCGAAATCCGCATAGACGGGCAATTGCTGAAAACACCGCGTGACAAAGCATTCTACCGCAATGTCCAGATGGTGTTTCAGGACCCATACGGCTCACTGCATCCCCGCCAGACGGTGGATCGGCTGTTGCTGGAACCGCTTGCCATCCACGGCGTCGGTGACACGGAACAGCGTATCGTTAAGGCGCTGGACGAAGTCGGTTTGGGTTCAGGCTTCCGCTTTCGCTACCCGCACCAGCTTTCGGGTGGCCAGCGCCAGCGCATTGCCATTGCCCGCGCCCTGATTGTTGAGCCCAGCATATTGCTGCTCGATGAGCCGACCTCGGCGCTCGATGCGTCGGTTCAGGCAGAAGTATTGAATCTGCTCGAACAGGTTCGGCGCGACCGCAACCTGACCTTCGTCATGGTCAGCCACGATCTTGGCGTTGTGACCCATATGTGCGACCGGCTTGCCGTCATGCGCAATGGGGAGGTCGTAGAGCAATTACAGGCGGACGATCTTGTCAGCGGCAACATCCACGCCGACTATACGAAGAACCTGATGCGGGCGAGTGAAGGCTTCCGCAGGTAAAGCAGAAGCCTTCTTCCAGAACTGCAAACCGAGTTTGGGAAATATTGGAAAAACAAGGGGACCTTCCGGTCCCCTTTTCATTGCATCAATCTTCGGACGCCTTGCGCGGTGTATCACCATCCTGCCCGCGCCGCCAATAGGCGACAATCAACTGGCGATCCTTCGGAATATTGCGTTCCTTGCGCATATAGGTGCGGATCGACCGGAATGCGTTGAACTCACAACCGACCCAGACGTAAATGTCACCCTCATCTTCGGGTAGTTCAACCGCGCGCACCGCATCCTGCAACAATGTTGTCGTTCCGGCTTCCGCACCGTCTCGGCTCAGCCATTGCAGATCGACATCGGCTCGCGAGGCAAGTTCCTGCTTTTCAGAAGCACTGCCTATCTCGACGCGAACGACCGCCTTGGTGCCTTCCGGCAATCTTTCCAGAATACGCCCGATAGCAGGCAACGCGGTTTCATCACCGGCAAGCAAGTACCACTTCGCATCGCCCGCATCGCCACCGCCCGGCCCCGTCATGCCGACAATATCGCCCGGCTTGGCGCTCATGGCCCAACCGGAACCCGGAGCGTCGCAATCATCACCGTGAACGACCATATCAATATCCACCCATCCGGCTGCGGGATCTATATTGCGGATCGTATAGACCCGTGTCGCAAGCTTGGCTTCGCCATCCGGCCAGACGGGACGGCCATCTTCACCGGTTGTGGGCCATTGCGGCTTGGCAAGACCTTCCGGTGGAAAAAGCAGACGAATGTGGAGGCCCAACTGGGAAAAGCGGAACAGGTTTTCCCCTTTGAGACGAATACGACGCATATGCGGCGTTACATTCGACACGGCAACGACTTGCATCTCTCGGAAGTAGGGCAGCGGCAACCCAGCAGCCCCATCACCTTCCCAAATAATTTTCGGCTTGGCGCTGCCTTTGTCGAGAAATTCCAGCACATGCTCGGCGATGGAATATTTCATATAGGCAAGACCGGTTTCGTCCTCGCTCGTAACGTCGACGCTGACCGTTCCATCATCCCATTGCACATCGGCCTGGCCGAAGCTCAATACCAGCTTGGCCGTGCTGCCCTGCCGATGCACGTCAGCGTGCTCGACAAAATGATCGAGAAGCTGATTGACCACATGACCGGCGTTCGTAAGTGCAAAGCGTGTATTGGCGTTGAGTTCGGACATGCCCCGTCCTCCTTTGGGAAACAATTTCCCCAGCCTTACCTGAATATAACATGACTATTCAAGTCATCTTTTTACTTTGAACCCGCAATAAATTGTGACAGGCAGCGCCTGCCGCCAAACATCGAAAGAGCCCAGTGCACCTGCTTGCGCGACGCCAAGGCGCGTCAATTCTCCGCCGAACGTCTCACGCCAGTTGAAAAGCAGCATCTCGCTTTGCAGGGTCACGGCATTCGCGACTAGCCTGCCGCCGGGTTTCAGGGCGTTCCAGCAGGCTTCCAGCACGCCATCGTCCGTGACACCGCCGCCGATGAAGATCGCATCGGGTGCCTCCAGCCCTTCCAGTGCAAAGGGTGCCTCACCCCTCACCAACTGCAAGCCGGGAACACCCAATGCTGCACGATTTCGCTCGATCATTGCCTGCCGCTGTTCATTCGCCTCAATGGCAATCGCACGGCAAGAGGGATGAACGCGCATCCATTCAATTCCGATGGATCCGCAACCTGCCCCGACATCCCAGAGCAGTTGCCGCGGTAATGGCTGCAATCGCAGTAGAGTGACGGCACGCACGTCTCGCTTCGTCAGTTGTCCGTCATTCTCAAACGCCTCATCAGGCAGACCGGAGACGGGAGAAAATACATTTGCGTGCTGCGATGCGTTACATTCAATCGCCAGCACATTCAGATCGGCGCATCGCTCATGTGGCCAGTTTTCTGCCCGAGCCTGGACCCGACGTTCCTTTGGCCCGCCAATGTGCTCAAGCACGGTGATCAAGCTTTGGCCAAAACCTCTGTCCTTGAGCATTGCCGCTGCTTTTGCAGGCGTCGAACCGTCATTGCTGAGAACAAGAAGTTTCTCGCCCGGCAGAATATACGGTAACAAAAGTTCGAACGGGCGCCCGTGCACACTGACTGTTCGCACATCCTGAAGCGACCACCCCATCCGCGCCGCAGCGAGCGAAAGCGAGGACGAATAGGACAGAACAAGCATTTCGTCAGAAGAAAAATGCCGGGACAAGGTTGCCCCCACACCAAAAAACATCGGATCGCCGCTCGCCAGCACAACGGTCGGCTGGCCGCGATAAGCCTCTATCATCGCGAAAGCTTCGTCGAATGGAGACGGCCAAGCCAAAAGCTCGGCTTTTATACCATCACTGAGAAAATCCAGATGCCTCTTGCCGCCGAAAATGACAGCAGCGGATTCCAGCGCCGCGAGCGCGGTTTTCCCAAGCCCGTCCAAGCCATCTTCACCGATCCCGATCACTGTCAGCCAGTGTTTCATGCGCGATGCTCCTTTCCCCTGTTCGTATGGCGGGGCAGTAGCAAGTGCAAGCGGCAAGGCGTATAAGGCCAATATGTTGAGCCAGAAAAGCAGCAAGATCGCAGCAATAGAATCCGACAGGCGCAACGCCTGCCCCGGACTTTCGCGTATGGTCATGGCGAGGGATGGGGCTATTGCCCGTATCAAACTAAAGCTCGGTCGCCTGTCTGCCGATCAGGCGCGTTCAATTGCAGCTATAGCCGAGCATTTCGATGCAGGCGCGATTGAGTTGTCGATTCGCTCCAATATCCAATTGCGTGGCATTGCGCCCCAACATTGGAATGAGGCTGTCGCAGCCCTTCATGAGGCTGGCCTTGGTGCCAACAATCCCGGCGCCGATGATATTCGCAACGTAATGGTCAGCCCTACGGCCGGTATCGACCGGGGCCGGATATGCGACGTCACCGGGCTGGCATCGTCTGTGTTGGACATGCTGCAGGCGAATGAGGCATTCTACGTCCTTTCTCCGAAATTCTCGTTGCAGATCGACGGTGGCGAAGACTGTGCGATGATTTCCCATCCGGGCGACATCTGGTTTTCGGCGATAGACGGTGAAGCCTTTGCTTTTGGCCTTGCCTCGTCTCCCGACGCGGAGGCACTAGGGGCTATAGGCGCACAACACGCCCTGCCCTTCATCGAAGCGATGCTCCGTCATTTTTTACGACAAGGCAGTTTTGCCCGGATGAAGCATCTGTTCAAAATCACCACGCCATTGGAGTTTCTGGCGGGGCTGAACCGGGAATTATCATTCCAGATACAACCGGCGACCGGCTGGAAACGCAAAGCACCGACGCCATTATCGCATTTAGGCAACAGCCAGCAATCTGACGGCTCGTTTTATCTGGGTGTCATGCCGCTTATGGGGCGGTTGACAACACAGCAACTCATCGGGCTGGCAGACCTCTGCGATAGCGGAAGGTCTGAACTGCGCCTTACGCCATGGCAAGGCGTTATCCTGCCTTGGGTAAGTAAAACTCAGATTGTCGAACTCACCCAAAAACTCCGTTCGCTTGACCTCGAAACGACAGCCGAAACCCCACATGCGCGACTTCGTGCTTGCTCCGGTTCAAATGGCTGTATCTCCGCACTTGCCGATACACAGACAGACGGCAGAAACCTCGCAACACTTTTGGCGCCGGGAACAGCACCCGTGCACATCACAGGATGTGGTAAGTCATGCGCGGCACTTGCCCCCTTGCCGTACACACTTCTGGCATGCTCGACGGGTCGCTACGATCTTTATGCGGAAGAGAGGTTTCCGCAAGACAGGGCTGGACCATCGCGCTTCGGACAGCTATTGGCGACTGATATCACTATTGACGAAGCGGCGCGTCTTCTGAACGCCCGACACTGATTAGAGCGGTCATCATGACAGACTATATCCGCGACGGACAGGCTATTTACGACCGGTCTTTCGCTATCATTCGCGCCGAGGCTGATCTAAGCCGTATACCAGCCGATCTGGAAAAGCTTGCTGTCCGCGTCATTCACGCCTGCGGCATGGTGGATGTGGTCAACGACCTCGCTTTCTCGGAAGGTGCTGGCCAAGCCGGGCGCAACGCTCTGCTCGCAGGTGCGCCCATTCTCTGTGATGCGCGCATGGTCGCTGAGGGCATCACCCGATCTCGTTTGCCTGCCCATAATGAAGTCATCTGCACGCTTGGCGACCCTTCCGTTCCCGGGCTTGCAGCAAAGATCGGCAATACCCGCTCGGCAGCAGCGCTCGACCTCTGGCTTCCGCATCTTGGCAACAGTGTTGTTGCAATCGGCAATGCACCGACCGCCCTCTTCCGTCTGTTTGAGTTGCTGGACGCTGGCGCGCCAAAACCTGCGCTCATCATCGGAATGCCAGTTGGCTTCGTCGGCGCGGCAGAATCCAAAGATGAACTCGCCGCCAACAGCCGCGGTGTACCTTATGTTATTGTGCGGGGAAGACGTGGCGGCAGCGCCATGACGGCAGCGGCGGTCAACGCGCTCGCTTCGGAGCGCGAATAATGGCAGCAAAAGGCAGACTGTTCGGCCTGGGCGTCGGCCCCGGCGACCCCGAGCTGATCACGCTGAAAGCCCTGCGCCTCCTAAAAAGCGCGCCGGTCGTAGCCTATCACGCCGCCAAGGGGAAGAAGGGCAACGCCCTCACTATCGTTGAGGAATATCTTTCACCGGAGCAGATACTGGTGCCGCTGATCTATCCGGTGACGACAGAGAAGCTCCCCGCGAATATGGATTACGAACAGATCGTCAGCGATTTCTATGGCGAGATAACGAGCACGATAGCAAGCCATCTTGATCGCGGTCAGGATGTGGCTGTGATTGCGGAAGGCGACCCGTTTTTCTATGGCTCGTTCATGTATATTCACGACCGGCTGGCTGACCAGTATGAAACGGAAGTCATACCCGGCGTATGCTCTGTCCTTGGAGCAGCGGCGGTACTGGGCGCGCCACTGGTCTATCGCAATCAGACATTGTCCATTCTCTCCGGCGTTATGAGCGCGGAAGAACTGACCCGGCGGCTCGCGGATACAGGCGCTGCGGCTATCATGAAGCTTGGCAAAAATCTCGACAAGGTTCGCACTGTGCTCGGTGATCTCGGCCTTATGGATCGTGCGCTCTATGTCGAGCGCGCCACCATGGCCAATCAGCGCATTGTGCCACTCGCCAAAGTCGACAGCAGCGATTGCCCCTATTTTTCGATCATTCTCGTTCCGGGGCAAAAATGGAACGGCGCATGATCCCCGCGATTCTGATACTCGGCGAAGCCGCGGTTCCTACAGCGCAGCGGATTGCATCAGCGCTGGGACATGCCGAAATACTCGGCCTCCAGAACCGTGTTGCGTCACTGGACAACACTTTCGGGCATTTCGGAGATGCGATCAGATTGCTCTACGAAGAAGGCCGGCCCATCATTGCGCTTTGCGCAGCCGGTATCGTCATCCGGGCACTGGCGCCCCTTCTGCAGAACAAGCGCGTCGAACCGCCGGTCCTTGCGATGGCCGAAGATGGAAGCGCTGTTGTGCCTCTTCTGGGCGGTCTCTCCGGCGTCAACGACATGGCCCGGCAGATTGCGGCGGCATTTCAGGTTGCACCTGCTATAACCACGTCAGGCGAGCTGCGGTTCGGGATCAATCTGCTGCACCCACCTGCCGAACTGTTTCTCGCCAACCCTGACGACGCCAAGAATTTTACGTCGAACCTGCTTGCAGGGCAGAAAGTACAGCTTGATGGAACCTCACGCTGGCTTGCAAATTCGAAACTGCCTTTTGCCGACGATGGCGCGTTGACGATTAGTATCACGCCCCACATTCGCACGCCCCGGCCTGACGAGCTGATTTATCATCCGCGCAGTGTCGCGATTGCAATTGGTACGGTGAGCGATAGCATCGAAACCGATATTGCTGACGCTCTCGCCAATGCAGGCATTGCCACGGCATCTCTGGCACTCCTTCTCGCTCATGAAACAGATTGTACTTCTCCACAGCTTCAAAAAGCGGCAAAGAAACTCGATGTTCCGCTGCGCTTTGTAACGAATGCACCAATAGACGCTCGCGAGCTTGTCCTTCGTTCAGTGGAGAAGCCTGTTGAACTGGAACAGGGTAGCGGACTCGCTATTGCCGTGGCGGCCACCCCGGCAGATGTTCTTTTTGTCGGTCGAAAACGCGGCAAGTTGGTCGTTATTGGCCTTGGACCCGGTTCGCGAGACCTGATGACGCCTGCCGTTCAGCACGAACTGGAACAAGCCGAAGACATCCTCGGCTATGAAACCTATGTGCGGATGGCTGAAGAGAATTTTCGCCCTTTCCGCGCGGACCAGACCCTACACATGACCGACAATCGTGAGGAAATGCAGCGCGCACGCCATGCATTCGAACTCGCGGCTTCCGGTCGGCATGTTGCCATGATTTCTTCAGGTGATCCCGGCGTCTTCGCCATGGCTGCTGCAATCGTCGAAGCGCTTCATGAAACGGATAACCCGGCCTGGCACGGCGTGGAGCTTGTCATCCAGCCCGGTATTTCCGCAGCGATGGCCGCCGCCTCGCGCATCGGAGCGCCTCTGGGGCACGATTTCTGCATTGTTTCGCTATCAGACAATCTGAAGCCTTGGGAAATCATCGAAAAGCGTCTTGCGCTCGCTGCCGAGGCTGATTTTGTCATGGCCTTCTACAATCCCATATCCAAGGCACGCCCGCATCAGCTTGGTCGTACGCTTGAAATACTGCGCCAGTATCGTTCCGCCGACACGCCCGTCGTTCTGGGGCGCGACATAGGCAGACCAGAAGAGACGACACGCACAACAACGCTCGGTGCCTTGACAGCGGATGACGTCGACATGCGAACCGTAGTGATTGTCGGTTCGTCCCACACGCAAACTTTTGCCAAATCTGATGGACGTAAGTGGGTTTATACGCCGCGCTGGTACGGTGACAAGCCAAAGAAATGACAAGCAAAAGGCAGGGAAAACCCTGCCTTTTTAATGTTCCAGCTCTGATCCTTAAATCAGTTCTTCTTCGCCTTGGCCTTTTTCGGTCGAGCTGCGCTAGCACCCTCAGCCTTCGCTGCGGCTGCTTCGGCAGCAACCTGATCTGCGCTTTTCGGCGACGTATCGATAACGGCGCGCACACCGCCGTTAGCTGTCAGCTGGCAAACAGCCGTGCGGAGGTCCACCTTGAGGTCAACGTCAGTGCCGCCTGCTGCACCCGGACGGGAATTGACAGCGGAGATAACCCGCTCCGGCAGGAAATATTTGTTGGCAGCGGCAGTGATACAAGGCTGCGCAAGCGCCGGATCGACATAATTGGTCGGCGTAAAGCGGGGCATCGAAATCGTCGGGGCGCTGATCGGGGCATCGGTCTTGCCCGGCTTCGCCGTCGTGGTCGGAACAGTCGTCGTGCAGGCAGCGGCAAGCGGGGCCAACATGGCAATGGCAAGAAAACGGGCTCCAGTGCGGGCGCGTCCGTACATGATCTACCTCATAGGGTCTGCTGAGTAGGTAAAATTTTAAGTTCGATAACTATTCGGTTTTACTCGATTGTCGAGTGGCAGGAAGGTCACATTGCCAGAATTTCGATTCGCATCCACAGTCTGGCATCACTGTTTTGCGAGAATCCAGTTCAGCATCTCACGCCAGTCGGACATTCGGATCGGCGTACCATGATTACCGCTCTCGAAACGCCGGAACTGCACCGGATAGCCCGGCGCACGCTTTCGGATCTCGCGATAAAATGCCTCCTGCTTGTCGATGGCAAAAACCGGATCACGGCTTCCATGTCCGAAGAAGACCGGCACACGCTTCTTGAAAGCGGGTGAGTCGAAAAATCCGTCATCCCACAGCGAGCCAAGCAGAATGAGACCGGCAAGCTGGCTCCCTGCCTTTTGATTGGAGGCTATGCGCCAGCACAGCGCCCCACCTTGGGAACCGCAGGACAGGATCAATGGCGCATTCGGTGCCGATGCCTTTACTGCTTCGATCAGCCCGGCGATCTGAGCCTCCCCTTTATCGGCGAAATCCTTGAAATCCGGCGTGATATAAAGACCGCCATTGAGTGCGGCGAGATTCTTCACGCGGTTGAAATTGCCGCCAAAGGTAAAATCATTCATGCCTTGCAGGCGATTCCCGCCCCGACCATGCAGATAGAGGACAATAAACGACGCGCCCTCGCGCTTGCCTGCGGCCATAGCCTTCACCGGCCCGGCAGCGGTCTGAAAGGTGACATCCTTCTGGTAGGCACGTGCCTTCAGCGAGACATAGGTATCTTTTACACGCTTTTCGGGAACCGCATCGCGCCCATTGATATCACGCATCTCGTTGTAATCGATGACCTTATAATCACCATTGTCAGCGCTGCTGATAATGGCGGGATAGGCGAAATAGTCGTCCTTATACGGCGGCAACGAAGCTGCCCCCGATGCCGTCACGGTCGAAAACAGAAACAATGCCCCAAACAGGCTGCCAATTCCATGTTTCGACATTTCATGACTCATCGGATTAAAGCTCCAGCGTATGGTAGCGTCTGTTGAGATAGACCAGCGCCTCGTCCTCGGATTTGGAGCGCAAGCCCACGACTTCTCCGAAGAGTACGTGATGCGTGGAATGATCTTGTACGCTGACGACCCGGCAGTCGAAAGCAGCAAGCGCGCCCTGCAATATGGGCGCCCCCGTCACCTGAATATCCCAGCGGGCCAGCTCGAAGCGCTCATCCTGTGTCAATCCGATACGGCCAGAGAACGCATCCGCAAGCTGCTGATGTGATCCCGCGAGCGTGTTGACAGCGAAAACACCGTTTTCAATGAACAGCCGGTTTTCTACATGTATCTTCTGCAGGCAGATCAAGAGCGTCGGTGGATTATCCGAAACCGAACATGCGGCAGTCAGCGTCAAACCGCGCCTTCCCGCACTACCGGCTGTGGTAACGATCTGCACTGCCCCGGCGTAATGACTCATCGCATCCCGATAGGACTTGGATTCCACCGAAACTGCACTTGAATTGATGTTCTTAATCGTTTGCACGTCAAACAGAATCCGTCTCGCCCTAGAGCGCATCCCGAAAAGTGTGAAACGGCTTTCGGACAAGATGCGCGTTAAAACCAATAGTTAGAGCGCCGATCTGATCCAATCAGATCGAAATGCGCTCCAAGGCTTGTTACCTGCAGCCAGCCACCTCGATAACAAGCACGCAATAACGGCCCAAATAACAGGCCCCATAACGGGCATTGCACAAAGGCCAGGAAACAGCTACCCACTTTCCGTTAAAAATGCCACGAATTGTTTAATGAAGACGGATCACGTGATCGAGTTTGGAAGACGTCCGACCGCAACGCTGACAAGTATCATCCTGACATTACTGGCCAGCTCAATGCTGGCGCAGGCGGAAGATATGCGCGTCGGGCTCGCCGCACCGCTGTCCGGGACCTTCGCTCCACTGGGTAATCAACTCGCCGAAGGCGCCCGCGTCGCGGCGACCGCGAAAGGCGCAGAACTCGTTATCTTTGATGATCGTTGCGATGCCGAAGGCGGTAAGGAAGCCGCAGAGCAATTTGTGAAGGAAAACGTTCGTATAGCAGCCGGTTTCCTATGCCCCGAAGCGCTTGAGGCGGCCCTGCCCGTTCTCGCAGCCGGCAATATCCCCGTTGTGACATCTGGCGTCAGTGAACCAACCCTGACTGAAAGGCGCGCGGCCGCACCGATGGAGGTATTCCGCCTTGCGACCGGCCTCGACAAGGAAACGCAGGCAACTGGAAGCTTCCTTGGCAGCCTTTGGCGCGCGCAAGCTTTCGCAATCATCGGTGACGGCACCATCGAAGGGCGCGAACGCGCCGCACGCGTTCTGACCAGCCTTAAAGAACAACAATTGCAGCCGGTTTTTACAGATACCTACCGTCCGGGGCTCGACAATCAGAATGCGCTGGTCGCACGGCTTCGGCGTGCGGGCGCTACCCATGTTTATGTCGGCGGCGCGCGTGATGATATCGCGGCTATAGGTGCTAGTGCTGCCGCGCTCAACTACCCGCTGACGATTGTAGGTGGCAGCCTGCTTGATGCAGCCCCTGGTGCCCAGCCTCTAACTCAGGGCACGTTAATGATCGCTCCCCTTCGCCCCCAGGATCTTTCGACGGCGAAACCGGCAATAGATGCGCTGCATCAGGCCGGGAAACTTGCAGACGCTTTTGCAATTATAGGCTATGCCAGTGCGGAAATTCCTGCGGATGTGATCGAGCGTGCCGACAGGGACAAGCAACCCATTATCGACACACTCCGCAATAATTCCTTTGAAACCGTGCTTGGTACAATCAAGTTTGATGGCAATGGTATCCGAACCGACAATCCGAACCGCCTGCAGCGTTTCGATGGCAAACGGTTCGTGCTAACCGACAAGTAAACCAATCAGGCTCGCAGCGATCACCAGCCCAGTCATTAGGCTCATAGTCGACCAGAAAAGGTGAAGCGCAGCGTCAATATCGTCAGCGTTGGCCTCACGTTTGCCGGACGCATTCAGCATTGGCCCTGCGACTTTTTCAGCTCCATATTGGCGCGGACCGGCAAGCGCCAATCCCAATCCGCCCGCAAAAGCTGCTTCCGGCCAACCGGCATTGGGCGAGCGATGCAGACGCGCGTCACGGCGCATGACGGAGAACGCCTCTCGTCCAGAAAGTCTGTCCTTCGTGATTGCAATCGCAAGCGAAGCGAGCAGCCCCGTCAGTCTGGCGGGAATATAATTGGCAACATCGTCCAGTTTTGCAGCAAAACGACCGAAATAGCGATAACGGTCATTCAGATGGCCGATCATGGAGTCGGCAGTATTGATCAGCTTGTAGGCGAAGAGGCCGGGTAAACCGCCGACCAGAAACCAGAACGCAGGCGCAACAATGCCGTCTGATGCATTCTCGGCAAGACTTTCGATCGCCGCACGGCTGACACCGGCTTCATCGAGATGTTCGGGATTGCGCCCGACAATCATCGACACAGCCCGACGACCGCCTTCAATCCCTTCCCGACGCATAGCCAGTGCGACTGCCTGTACATGATCGGCAAGGCTTTTCTGCGCAAGCAGCACCGTCACGATCAGGATTTCGGCAATGGCACCAGCGATACCGGCGAAAGGTAACGAAAGTTGAAGGATAAGCCCCAGAACGACGCAGCCCATCACCAGCCCAGTCGTCAGCCACATACCATTTCGGTAAAGCACCGAGGCGGAGAGACTCGGATTATTCCAACGTTTTTCGCCCCACGAGATTGCTTTCCCAAACAAGACAACCGGGTGCGGCACCCTCTGCCATAGTTGTGGAGGGTCGCCTACAAAGCGATCCAGGAGAAGCGCCAGCGAGAGAACAATAAGCTTTATTTCCATGAGCTTGACCAGAAAAACTGAATCAAAATTTCAACGCCTTTTCAAACCGCGCAACTGCCAGATCATCCAAAGGCAAACCAATGCGCAGCCAGCGCGGGGCATAATCGAATTTCCGGACCAGAATATGTCTCTCGCACAATCTGGTATAAATCTTGAGTGCATTCGCGTTTTCAACGAGAGAAAACAGCGCCGTTCCGCCAATCTCCTTCAGGCCACTTCTTTCCAAAGCCGCTGATAATTCCAGCCGCCGCAGATCAATACGGGCGCGATATGCCACGAGCTCTCGGGAATTGCTGAAAGCATGATTGGCGACTGCCAGCGCCGGGCCGGAAACCGCCCAGGGCCCAAGCCGCCGCTCCAACACATCCGCAAAACGAGCACATGCAATTGCAAAGCCCAAGCGAACGCCCGCGAGCCCGAAGAATTTGCCAAACGATTTCAGCACGATCATCGGTGCATCTTCCGCATTTGCCGCAATGCTGACGGCCTCGTTCGCATCGGCGAAAGCCTCGTCAACGACCAGAAATCCACCGCGAGCACCGAGCTTTTGCGAAAGATGCAGGACAGTCTCACTCGAAATCACCCGACCGTCGGGATTGTTCGGGTTAACGATGACCGCGACAGTTGCATCGTGTGGAATTTCATCAATCGTCGTGCACTGCATGACCTTCCAGCCGGAAGCCGCGAATGAGGCCGCATGTTCCTGATAGGTCGGTCCGAGGACGGCAACTGTCGACGGGGTAACCAGTGTCGGGACAAGCTGGATCAAGGCCTGCGTACCAGGCGATGCAACAATTGGCGCTTTCTCATGCAAACGATAATAGCTGCGGGCCAACCGCAGAGTTTCCTGCAACAGCCCCTCGTCCGGCAAGCGGTTCCAGATTGCCGGTGTCAGTTCAGGAAGTGGAAACGGCTCTGGATTGATGCCCGTCGAAAGGTCGAGCCAATCTTGCGGTCTGCCACCAAAACGCGCGGCAGCCTTGTCGAGCGCACCGCCATGCTCGATTTCTGCACTCAAGCCTTCTCTCCGCAAGAATCGATGACATGCATAAACGAGCCAGCAACGGAACCGACCCGCAGGCCAACCTCACCAATATCGTCGCCGGCAGCATCACGCGCACGGAAAAGACGCTTCGCCTTTCCTTCGCGCACGATGCTGGCATAGTGAAACTCATGGGCCTTTAGCGACCTCGCCCAGGGTGAACCTTCAAGCGGTTCCAGCACACGATAGCCAAGATGCAGCTTTCTTGTCGCAAAGCTTGTCTCAAGGGGCAGAAGACCAAGCATCGGGTGCGCGACATCCTCGGCATCCCGCAAGCTCTCGCCAAGAACCATATAGCCGCCGCATTCGCCATAAACCGTTACCCCACGCGCTGCGGCTTCGCGTATCCCCGACTGAAAACGCTCAGCCTGTGCCAAACGTCCTGCATATAATTCAGGATAGCCGCCAGGCAGATAGATAGCGTCGGCCCCGTGTTTCGGGCCCTCATCGCCGAGCGGCGAGAAGAACGAAACTTCCGCCCCGCGCCGACGCCAGCCTTCAAACAAATGCGCGTAAGCAAAGGCGAACGCATCGTCGCGAGCAACGGCGATGTGGTTGCCAAGCGGCTCCAGGCGTGGAACATTTGCCATCGCATCGTAACGCTTCTGTCGCGACCAAATTGTTTGCAGCGCGTTCAAGTCGATATGCGTTTCCATCACATCGGCAGCGTGTTCGAGAAAACTTTCAAGATCGGAATGCTCGCCCGCTTGCACCAGTCCCAGATGCCTTTCTGGCAGCGAAAGAGCTGCATCACGAGGCAAGGCACCAAGAACCGGAATACCGAGACGTTCAAGCGCACCGCGCAACATTGCCTCGTGCCGGGAACTACCGACGCGATTGAGAATAATTCCCGCAATCAGCACATCCGTGCGAAACTGGCTGAAACCCCACACCAGTGCAGCAATGGAGTGCGATTGTCGGGCGCAATCCACCACCAGCACCACCGGCAGATCGATGAGGCGAGCCAGATCGGCAGAAGAACCCTTGCCGTCTATCGCACCGTCAAAGAGCCCCATCATGCCCTCAGCAACCAAAAGTTTGGCGCCGCTTTCCGTCATGCGGGAGGACAACGCGCTAATGAGTTCACCGCGCATCGCCCACGGGTCGAGATTGAAGCAATCCGTACCGCTCGCAGCTTTATGATAGGCAGGATCGATATAGTCGGGACCGACCTTCACCGGCGCAAGCGCTTCTCCCCTCCGCTTCAAGGCGCGCAGCAAACCCAGCGTTACCGTTGTCTTGCCAGACCCGGAAGCTGGCGCTGCTATCATGAAACCCTTCATGCGCTTTGCACTCCTTCATTCTGGTTTCGTTTGGAAAGCGGGTCACTGGAAAGGTTTCTACCGTTCAACGCGCCCATCCAGTCCAGCCCGGGGCGCAAGCGAACCACTTCGCCCACAACCACGATTGCAGGCGGATTCAGCCCTCCAGCTTCAACGTCTTTGGCCGCCCGCGCCAATGTCGTTTCAAGCACGGTCTGGGTGGGGAGACTTGCATTGCATACGAAGGCGACAGGCTCTTCCGGCGAACGCCCAGCCTCAATCAGCCGCCTGGCGATAAGGTCTATATGCTTCATCGCCATATACATAACGATAACCGGCGCTGACGTGGCGATGCCAGCCCAGTTGATCCCGTCAGGCATTGAGCCGCTGGCGTCGTGACCGGTGAGGAATGTCACCGATTGATTGATATCGCGGTGGGTAGCGGCGATACCGGCATAAGCAAGGCCGCCAATCCCTGCGGTAACTCCTGGAACGATGCGAAACGGAACGCCATGTTCCACCAACGTCAAAGCCTCCTCTGCACCCCTTCCGAACACAAAGGGATCACCACCTTTCAGACGCAACACCTTCTTGCCCTGTTTCGCAAGTTCGACAAGTCGCAGGGAAATATCACGCTGTTTCGGCGACGGTTTGCCGCCGCGTTTGCCTGCATATTCCAGAACGGCAGCGGCATTTTTGAGAGAAAGGCAGGCATCATCCACCAGCGCGTCATAAACGATGACATCCGCCTGCTGCAGCGCATTGACGGCGTGAAGCGTCAAAAGACCGGGATCGCCCGGCCCTGCACCAACGAGCCAGACATGGCCGGGCTCCATCACAGGCAGGGGCACTTTGCTTCGCGCAATGACACATGCCGCCGATTCTTCAGCCTTATTCATTTTCATCAACCACTATTCTATCTGGCGGCACAGCTATCAGATACATTATAAGGCGTCCATGAATGACGAAACCGCTCCAACGAATAAAAGCCAGAAAAAAGTCGAGCTCCGCCGCGGCTGGACCACTGGCGCCTGCGCGACGGCTGCCACCAAGGCGGCCTTGACGGCGCTCATTACCGGAGAATTTCCCGACCCCGTCGGCATAATTCTGCCCAAAGGCGATGTACCTTATTTTCAGCTTGCCTATGAGGGGCTGGGCGAAGGCTATGCGATGGCAGGCATCGTCAAGGATGCGGGTGACGATCCTGACGTGACCCATGGCGCAACGATCATCTCGACTGTATTCCCGGCCCCACCCGGAACAGGCGTCGTCTTTCGCGCCGGTGAAGGGGTTGGAACAGTGACACGGTCCGGCTTGCAAATCTCTCCGGGCGAAGCTGCCATCAATCCGGTCCCGCGCCGCATGATGACGGAAATCTGCGAGCAGATATGCGCCGAATATGGCCTGCCCGCTGACCTCGTTGTTACAATATCGGTGCCGGGCGGCGAGGAGATTGCCAAGAAGACCTGGAACCCGCGTCTCGGTATCGTCGGCGGTATTTCCATTCTCGGCACCACCGGTGTGGTCCACCCCTTTTCTTGCTCAGCGTGGATTCATTCAATCCATCGCGGCATTGACGTCGCGCGTGCCGCCGGGCAGAAACATGTCCTTGGTGCGACTGGCTCTACGTCCGAAGACGCTGCTCTGGCGCTCTATGATCTACCGGATTTTGCCATTCTTGACATGGGTGATTTCGCAGGCGGTGTGCTCAAATATCTACGTGATCACCCCATCGAAAAACTTACGATCGCAGGCGGCTTCGCCAAGCTGACAAAGCTTGCACAAGGTGCGCTCGATCTTCATTCCTCACGGTCACAGGTGGACAAGAATTTCCTATGGACCATCGCTGAAAAGGCCGGTGCCCAGGAAAGCATGAAGGATCAGATTCTCTTTGCAAACACTGCCTTGGAAGTCCTTGAACTGACTCGATCAATTGGCATCGACATGGCAACGCCAATCGCTGTTAAAGCGAGAGAAACAGCACTTGAAACCCTTCGCGGCGCGCCTGTGGAAGTGGAAATTATCGTGACCGACCGCAGTGGAAATATCCTTGCGCGCGTCTGACCCTAGGATTCTCATTCTCGGTGGGACGACTGAGGCTGCCGCACTTGCAGCCGCCTTTGCGGAACTGCCCGTCAATGCCATTACCTCCCTTGCCGGACGCACCAGAAATCCAGCGAACCTGACCGGCACGGTTCGAAGCGGTGGCTTCGGCGGCGCCGACGGCCTTGCCGCTTATCTCGATAGCGAAGGTATCGATCTCGTCATTGATGCAACCCACCCCTATGCTGTGCGCATTTCACAAAATGCAGTTCAGGCGGCGAGCATGCGCGGCATAGCATTAGTGAGGCTGGAGCGCGCGGCATGGGAGGAAAAGCCGGGAGATCATTGGATCAATATCTCACATGAAGCTGAAGCGGCAACCGCGATCCCATCCGGCGAACGTGTGTTTCTGGCGCTCGGTCGCCAGCATATCGCCCCATTCGCGGAGCGCGCCGACGTGCATTTCGTCATGCGCATGATCGATCCTCCCGAGGTAACCGTCCCGCAGGATTGCGAGATCGTGCTGGCGAGACCTGGCGATTACGCCGCAGAGAAGCATTTTCTGGAAATCCGCCGGATCGGGCTGATTGTCAGTCGCAATTCAGGTGGCAGCATTTCCTATGCAAAAATCGAGGCTGCCCGCGCGCTGGGACTGCCGGTCATGATGATTTCCCGGCCACCAGTTGCAGCCAAAAACGTGGTCGCCTCACCAGAAGATGCAATTGCATTGGCCCGCACGGTACTAGGCTTTTGAACGCGCTGTATGGCCATGCGCCTCATGATAGAGCGCAGAATCGCGGAAGCCTTTGGGGTCCAGTCCGCGCCCGACAAAAATCATTGCCGTGCGTGTCAGTCCGGACGCAGCCACTTTCCCCGCCATATCCGACAACGTCCCTCTCAGAATCTGTTCGTCTGGCCATCCAACGCGATAGGCGATCACCACCGGACAATCCGCACCATAAAGCGGAGTCAGCTCTGCCTCGATTTTACCGAGGTTCCGAATGGAAAGATGAATCACCAGCGTCGCACCCGACCGCCCGAGCGTGGCAAGGTCTTCGCCTTCCGGCATGGCAGACGATTTCATTGAGGTGCGGGTCAGAATGATGGTTTGGTTGACCTCGGGAATAGTCAGCTCCTGCTTCATGGCAGCGGCCGCAGCCGCGAAAGCAGGTACTCCGGGCGTCACGTCATATGGAATACCGAGGCCGTCCAGCCGACGCATCTGTTCAGCCATCGCGCCATAAATCGACGGGTCGCCCGAATGCACTCGCGCAACGTCGAGTCCCTGTGCATGGGCGGCTTCCATCTCAGCGATAATCTGATCAAGGGTAAGCGATGAACTGTCGACAAGATGCGCGCCCTTCGGCGCTCCAGCAACAACCTCCTTCGGCACCAGCGATCCAGCATAGATGCAAACAGAACATTGCTCGATCAGACGCAATCCGCGCACAGTAATAAGGTCAGCCGCGCCGGGACCGGCTCCAATGAAATGAACAGTCACGATTTTCCCTTCCTGACCCGCAGACATGGCTTTCCGCGGCATCGAAAGTCAATCTGTTTCCGGTAGCAGCGCTTCGATATCGTTGAAAATCGACTGCCATTCTTCGTCCGTCAGCTCGAAGAAATTAAAGCTGCGCAACAGGAACGCACCTTCATTGGCTATGAAGGCCAGACGAGCCTTGCGCCCTTCCGGCGTGGAGACATCAAGCCCTTCCCATTGTTTGCGATACCAAAGGCGAGTTTCATCCAGATGCTCGGTGTTGGGAATGAGACTGGTCATCATGGCCGCGAAGCGTGAGTCGTCTTCGGCATCGCTTTCACGCGTCACCCGGATATGAGCCGCGATATGAGAAAGCGCGTCCATGCGGCCTTGCTTTTTCTTGTCAACCTGGGCGTCGAAACGGTCGCCCCACCGCCCGATCATTGCCTTTAAAAGTCCATCCTTATTGCCGAAGCAATACTGGATGCCTCCTTTGGTGACACCGGAAGCCTGTGCGACGGCATCCATCGTCAGGGCCGCCAGACCGCCTTCAGCGACAAGCTTTTCCGCCATATCGAGCACATGGTCGCGGTCGATTGAACGTGGCCGGCCCAATTTGTGTAAATTATTACTTTCCATACAGACGGAATTATATTAAGTGGGCCCTCCTTGCAAGTTTGAATACAAGCGTATTGAAAAGGTGTTTTCCAATGTGGCCGAAAAATCGCTGGCTGGTTCTAACTATTGTTTCCAGCGCATTGTTCCTGATCGTCCTGGACATGACAGTGCTTTACACGGCGCTGCCGCGCCTCACCCACGATCTGGCGGCCAGTGCTTCGGAAAAGCTCTGGATCATGAACATCTACCCGCTTGTCGTTGCAGGCCTTCTGCCCGGCCTCGGCACGCTCGGCGACAAGGTCGGCCACAAGCGCATGTTCATGTCTGGATTGGCGGCATTCGGGCTCGCATCATTTTGCGCAGCCTACTCTTCCAACCCGGAACTCCTCATTGCTGCCCGCGCATTTCTGGCCTGTGGCGCAGCCATGATGATGCCTGCAACGCTTTCGATCATTCGGCTGACCTTCACAGATGACAAGGAACGTTCGCTCGCAATCGGCATCTGGGCAGCCATTGCGTCGGGCGGCGCGGCTATCGGCCCGGTGGCGGGCGGCATTCTGCTCGAATATTTCTGGTGGGGATCAGTGTTTCTCATCAATGTTCCCGTCGTGCTGATTGCCCTGCTACTCTCCGTCTTTACGCTCGAAAACCGTCCGCTTGGTTTAAAACGGAAATGGGATTTGATCGGCTCGGTCCAGATCATGGTCGGATTGATTGCACTGACCTACGCCGTGAAGGAACTCGCGAAGCGCGATGCATCAATGACCGTATTCGCAATCGCCCTGGCTGTCGGATTGGTGGCGTCATCCATCTTTGTGCGCAGACAGCTCGCAAGCCAAGAACCGCTGATCGATTTTTCCCTATTCAGCAACAGGTTGTTTTCTATGGGAGTTTTTGCGGCTTTGGTAGCGTCCGGCTCAATGACGGGGATGGAGCTCGTCTTCAGCCAGCGCATGCAACTGATCGAAGGTATGACGCCCTTGCATGCTGGATTATCAATCTTGCCCATTCCTCTGGCTGCCTTTGTCGCAGGTCCACTCGCAGGCATCATGCTGCCACGTCTTGGCACGGGCAAGCTTCTGTGGTCATCGCTCGGGATCACGGCGCTTGGCGTGATCGTTTATATCCTGACCTATAAAACTTCCGCTTCGCTCTATCTGGCCGGACTTGCGATCCTGGGCTTCGGCGTCGGTGCAGCGATGACCGGTGCATCGTCCGCCATCATGACGAACGCGCCCGCTGAAAAGGCTGGCATGGCGGCTTCCGTTGAAGAAGTCTCCTATGAACTCGGCAACGCTCTTGGGGTCACTATCTTCGGAAGCATCTTGTCAGTCTTCTACACGGCAAGCCTTGTGATTCCCGAAGATGCGGGCATTCCGGTGATTGTACGCGATAGTCTGGACGAGGCAATTCTAGCGACTCAATCGTTGCCACCATCTGATGCACAACTCCTCATGGCATTGGCCTCGGCAGCCTTTGAAAATGCTTATGTTGCTGTGATTGTAGCAACCGCAGCTCTGCTCTCGGTCGCTACGTTCGTCGTCTACATTGTTCAGCGACGCAAGACCATTCCTGCATAATCCGAAGTCAGGACTGGGCGACAGCTAAGGCGGCGGTCGCCCGTCCCGATATGGTTTTCCCAACGACGAGAAAGCCATTCGCCCCGATAGCAGCTAACGCCGCTGCTTCCGCTACGCCATGACATCCGACAGAACGAAAAACCGCTTCCGATGGATTTTTAAGACGTGGGGTTTGCTGCTCCAGATGCCACGCATCGAAGAAACAAAGCGGACACTTAAAGCGCGCCGCAAGCTCGCTCCATACCGGCTCACCGAGCTTGGTGTTCAACGTCGCTATGGCATCGGGCTGCGGGGCCCCTCCCTGTGACAACACGAGGTCGGCCAAGGCCACGAGCTCATCGAGCGTCACGCCCAACGAACCGCCCACGCCAAGGATCGTTTTGTAGTTACTAGAACCCACAGGGTGAAGACTGCCGCGCTTTGTGCAGCTCTTCCGGTTTCACGCCCAGCGTATCGGCGATGCGCTGGATCAGCGTCGCTTCGGAACGGTCCAGCCGGTTATCCGAACATGCAATCTTCACGAGGTCGCCAAGCAACGCCAGACGGCGCTCCGGCGCCATCTCCGCGAGCATATTGGCCGCTTGCTTGGTTGTCGTCTCATAGGCAAAGTCCTTGAGATACTCCGCGACTTCCGGAAGCTCTTCCGGTGGAATGCCAAAATTCTTCTCGGCAATTTCCTTGAACGCGGCTATTTCAGCCGGATGCTGGTCACCATCGGCAAACACCACATGCAACAGCAAAAGCAGTTCAGACGCGAGAGCCGGATCGTCGGCTACGCGCTGCACGGCGCTCTTCTTGCTGAGAAAAGCCGTAATCCGCTCAAAAATGCTCTCGCTCATGGAACCCCTCGAAACTATCGGTCAGTGTATAAGGAATAACGCCGGACGCACGGGAAAACAATCTCGCTCTACTAACTGGCTTTCTCTAGAGATTATTCTCGTCCGGCTGGTATTCGCGGAGCGGCTGCTCTATGTTGCGCCAACCTCTCCTTTAGGCTCCCCGATGCTTGAATTCTTCGACACCCTTACCCTGCTCCTGACGGCTGCGGCATTCATTGCCGGGATCATTGATTCCATAGCGGGCGGCGGCGGGATGATCACAATCCCCGCCTTGTTGCTCGCCGGAATTCCACCCGTTGAAGCGCTAGGCACCAACAAGCTCCAGGGCCTGTTCGGCTCATCGTCGGCAACAATCGCCTATGCGCGTAAAGGACACGTGGATATCAAGCAACAATGGCCTGAAGCACTTGCCTCCCTCATCGGCTCTGTCTTCGGCGCCTTGCTAGCAACGGTTCTCCCCGTCGATATTATGCGTGCAGCCCTGCCGATCCTGCTTATCGCGATTGCGATCTATTTTGCCATAAAGCCGAGCCTTGGCGATGTTGACCGCTCACGCCGTATCGGCCCGTTTCTCTTCGGCATCACCCTTGTTCCGCTGATCGGCTTTTACGACGGTCTCTTTGGCCCGGGGACTGGATCGTTCTTCATGCTCGCTTTCGTAGCGCTGGCCGGATTCGGTGTGCTGAAAGCCACTGCTCATACGAAGCTGCTCAACTGCGCATCCAATATCGGCGGCTTCGCAACCTTTGCCGCTGTTGGGGTCATCAACTGGAAGATCGGTATCTGCATGGGGATTGCTCAGTTCATTGGCGCACAGATCGGCGCAAGTCTGGCCATGAAGATCGGCTCGCGCATCATCAAACCGCTTTTGATCGTTGTCAGCCTGGCGTTAGCCGTTCGCCTTCTGATGGATGGAACCAATCCGCTGCGCCAGTGGATTGGCTTCTAAAGCCTAAGCGCCACCAGCACGACCGACAATTTATCGATCGGGGCCACACGCGATGCATTCCCTATCTGCAAGGCCCGGAAATAGGCAAGCCACCAAGCACCGGTCGCAAGACCTGGAAGCACCAGAAACGGCCACGATCTTCCAGAAATCTCGCCCGGTTTCTGCCGATGATCTGTGACGGTCCGGAATACGCAAAATGTGCCGATGATGACCAGCGTACGCACGAGCATGGCGAAATCCGAGTTAATTCCGTGGACGCCAATCTTGGCGAAGAGTGCTGTCAGCGCGGCAGACATTGCCGACATCAGCGCTCAGAATTGCCCGCTAGCAATTATCAGAACTCAATACCCTTCTGTGCTTTCACACCAGATCTGAACGGATGCTTTATCATCTCCATTTCAGTTACAAGGTCCGCCGCTTCCATCAGCTCGTCCTTGGCATTCCGGCCGGTGATGATGACGTGCTTCATCTCCGGCTTAGCCTTGAGAACTTCGATCACTTCCTCAACCGGCAGATAATCGTAGCGAAGCACGATATTCAGCTCGTCACAGAGCACCATATCGTAGCTTTCATCCAATATCATGGTTTTGGCTTGTTCCCATGCTCCACGTGCCATGGCAATGTCCCGTGTGCGATCCTGTGTCTCCCAGGTGAAGCCTTCGCCCAGCGCTGAAATCGTCACCTGTTCAGGGAATTTTTCGAGCACCCAGCGCTCGCCCGTGTCCCACGAGCCCTTGACGAACTGCACCACGCCGATCTTCATTCCATGACCCAGCGCACGGAAAACCATCCCGAAACCGGCAGTCGACTTGCCCTTGCCCTTACCGGTATGGACAATCACCAGCCCTTTTTCCTCGGTCTTTGTCGCCTGAATTTTGTCGCGGGCGGCTTTCTTCTTTCGCATCTTGTCCGCATGGCGTGCATTCAGTTCCTCTTCCGTCATCGAAAGAAGTTTTTCCGATTTCTCAGCCATTTACCGCCCTTTCCAGATTCAATTTTTGAAGATTTGAACTCAATGTTTCCAGCTCGAACCGCGCGGAGTTGGAGCGAGGCGTCCAGAAACCGCGCACGATGGCATCGTTGAGTTTCGCTGCCGTTTCGGCAAGTGCTGCCGGGTTTTTCTCGGCCATGAAATCATGCACCGACTTGTCAGCGATATAAGCCTGATAGACAGCCTCGAAATGATGATTTCCGACCTTGCCGGTGGTCGCTGCAAAGGCAAACAGATAATCAACCGTCGCCGCAATCTCTGCCGCACCCTTATAGCCGTGGCGCATGACACCTGCGATCCACTTCGGATTGGCTGCGCGCCCACGTACGACGCGCGAAAGCTCTTCTTCCAGCGCGCGGATTACTGGCTTTTCTGGGCGGGAATGGTCGTTGTGATAGACCGAAGGCATTGCGCCGCTCAAGCTTTCAACGGTCGCAGCCATCCCACCTTCGAACTGGTAGTAATCATCGCTATCGAGAAGATCGTGCTCGCGGTTGTCCTGATTCTGCACAACAGCCTGAACCGAACGAAGCCGTTCCTCAAGAAGACCGCGTTCAGCCTGTCCGTCTTCACCCGCACCGTAAGCGTAACCTCCCCAGACAAGCCAGGCTTCCGCCAGATCATTGCGTCCGGCCCAGCCGTTCTCGTCAATCAGGGCTTGCAAGCCCGCTCCATAAGCGCCAGGTTTGGAACCGAAGACACGATAGCCCGCACGGCGCTCCGCCACCTTTTCATCCGCCCCTTCCGCAACGAGACGTGCCCGCTCAATCCGCATGCGTGCTGCAATTGGGTTGTCTTCCCCGTCTTCATCAAGCGCGCCGACCGCGCGCACAGCTTTGTCGAACAGCGAAATCTGTTCAGGGAAGGCATCACGGAAGAAGCCGGAAATGCGCAATGTCACGTCGACCCGCGGACGGCCAAGCTTTGCAATTGGAACAACTTCGTATCCCGTAACACGACGCGAGGCCATATCCCAGACCGGCTTCACGCCGATCAGCGCCAGAGCCTGCGCAATGTCATCCCCGCCGGTGCGCATATTCGACGTGCCCCATGCGGTCAGACCGCACGATGTCGGCCATTCACCATGATCCTGTGTGTAGCGGGTAATCAGGAGTTCGGCCGATTTACGCCCCAGCTCCCATGCTGCGGGTGTTGGAACGGCGCGACTATCGGTAGAGAAGAAATTGCGACCGGTCGGCAAGACATCGGGACGCCCCCGCGTCGGAGCACCAGATGGTCCGGGCGGCACGAACCGCCCGCCAAGTGCTGCAAGAAATCCATCTATTTCACAAGGTCCGCAGGAAACCACCATAGGACGCAAATGTTCCTCGATGGACTGGAGAACCGCCTGCGTCTGAGGCCAACCCGCAGGACACTCGATCTCACCCGCAACCAAGCTGGCGGCCAGCAGTTCGATACGCTCCACCGTATCGCCCGCAATGCGCCATGTCGCTGGGCTCACAGCGCATAACAGTTCAGGTTTTGCACCCGTCCATGCCTCTGCCATATTGCAGTCGAGGGGGTCGAATGTTTCGTCAAGCCCGCAATCCGCAGCGATCGCACGCTGGAGACTCTGATCTCCCGACGCACCGCCAAGCGAAACCGGAACGCCTCGCGGCACACGTGCCAGTGCGACCAGAAGGTCGGTCAGTAACCTGCCTTCAGGTGCCAGCCCAAAAATATGCAGACCGTCACGTATCTGCATTTCTTTGAGATCGCAGAGATAGGCGTCAAGTTTTTGCAACGCCATGTCTTCATCGTCATGGTCGTGAATACCAGCATCGCGATCAAGCCCAATGTCACGCACCAGATCAAGTATCTGCCCTTTCAGCCTCAGCAGGCGGCGTGGGTCAACACCGGAAGCCTCGTAATATTCGTCCACCAGTGCTTCGAGGTCTTTCAGCGGCCCATAGCTTTCGGCGCGTGTCAGCGGCGGCGTCAGATGGTCAATGATAACCGCACTGGCGCGACGCTTGGCTTGCGTGCCTTCGCCCGGATCATTCACGATAAAAGGATAGATATGCGGTGTGGGACCGAACACGGTTTCAGGATAGCAGTTTGCCGACAAGGCAAGCGCCTTCCCTGGCAACCATTCCAGATTTCCATGCTTACCCATATGAACAATGGCATCAATGCCTGCGACCTCACGCAGAAAAGCATAGAAAGCAATATAGCCGTGCGGTGGCACCAGGTCAGGCGAGTGATAGGTTTCTTTCGGGTCGATATTGTAACCGCGTGCCGGCTGAATACCTACAAAGGTTTCACCCAGCCGCATCATCGGCAATGCGAAAGCGACAAGTTCTCGCGCAAAATAGGGGTCATTTTCCGGGCCACCCCATCGCCCTTCGACTTCCTTCTGAATCTCGACAGGAAGTTTTTTGAAGAAGTCCTTGTATTGATTCAGCGAAATCGTTTCGCGGATTTCGCGTCCGTCACGTGCAGCATTGGTCGGGCCCGCCGTCAAGACACGCATCAATGCATCACCGTCCACAGGCAGGTCAGCGACGGGATACCCGCCCTTCGCCATAGCCTGTAATACTTCGACAGTTCCGGCTGGCGTATCGAGCCCTACCCCGTTTCCGAGCCGCCCATCTCGGTTCGGGTAATTCGCGAGGATCAGCGCTACCCGTCTTGCGTCAGGCGGTTTCCGCCTCAACCGCACCCAGTTCGCAGCGAGTTGGGCCACAAAGTCAACGCGGTTTTCATGCGGCTCGTGGGTCACGATATTCGCTTCCACCGAAGCATCGAACTGCTTTGCCGATTTGAAGGACACGGCACGTGAAAGCACCCGTCCGTCCACTTCGGGCAGCGCGACATTCATCGCCAGATCGCGCGCCAACAAGCCCTGATGTGAGTTTTCCCAAACCGCCTTCGGTGTACCGGAAAAAATCACCTGCAATACCATGTTGCCACGTTTGTCGAGGACGGTCGGCTTGCGCTTCGCGCCCGGCGAGGAAATGGCAAATCCGGTGGCATTCAATACAATATCCGGCGGACAATCCTCGAACAGACCATCGACGACGGCTCCAGACAGTCGATCCTTGAGGCTCGAAACGAATATGGGGAGCGGATTGAGACCTTTTGCCTGTAAAGCAGCAATCAGCGCTTCGACGGGCTGCGTCTGTCCGCTTTGCACCAGCGCCCGATAAAAAATCAGGCCAGCGACAGGTGCTTTTGCATCGCTCCAATGCGAGCCGATGCTACCCAGGGAGGAGACATGCTCTCCCGGCCACCAAAGACCGGCCTTGAGCAGGGGAGCAGCGCTTTCCGGCTTCTCCGAGCCTGAAACCAGTGCAGCGCAATAGTGAAGGAAAGCGCCTGTATTCGCCGCACCGCCCTCAATCAGATACTGCCAGAGTTCATTTCGTTCATGGACACTGATCGTAGAAAACCGGTCCAGCCCATGGTCCGGCTTGTCGTCTCCCGGCAATACGGCAATCTTGATGCCATGACTGACCGCGCAGGCATGCAATGCCTCCAGCCCATACGGCCAGTACGTCTCGCCGCCGATGATGCGCACCACAATGAGTTTCGCATATCGGGCGGTACGTTCCACATAGGCGTCCACCGACATGGGATGGGTGAGGCTCAGGAAATTGGCCAGCCGCAAGCTTGGCATATCCGGTGCAAGCCTGTGCGCCTGCGCCAGACTGGCCAGTTCGGTATCGGCGGCGGAAAGAAACAATATCTCTCCCGGCGTCTGGCCGAGATCGACAGCCTCATTGCCGTCGCTGATTGTTCCTTTCTGGGCAAGAAGAAGATGCATCGGTCAGACGGCGTCTTTCACGGCCTTGGCGATGGCTGCTTCGTCAATGTCGTGCAAGCCGATAACGACCAGTCGCGTGGAGCGTGTCTCGTCCTTGTCCCATGGGCGGTCGAAGTAATGCTCAATACGCGGACCGACCGCCTGCACAACCAGACGCATCGGCTTGCCAGGCACATCAACAAAGCCCTTCAGACGTAGAATATCGTGTTCAGCAATGACCGCTTTCAGCTTAACCGTAAATTGCTTGGGATCGGCAACAGGGCCCGCCTCAACCACAAAGCTCTCGAATTCGTCGTGATCGTGCTCATGCCCATCTGCATGATGGATTTCATGATGAGACTTACGGTTGGCGATGTCGTCTTCCGTGCCGACACCGAGACCAAGCAAAACATCAGCTCCAAGCTTGCCAAAGCTTGCAGGAACCATATTCACGCGGCGCGGCGAACGTTCTGCCACATCGGCCTTAACACCGTCCAGCCTCGATGCATCAATCAGATCGGCCTTGTTGAGAACAATCAGATCGGCAGCATGAATCTGATCCTCAAAAAGCTCCTCTAAGGGGCTTTCATGATCAAGAGATTCGTCGGCCGCCCGCTGCGCATCCACCTTGTCGTGGTCATCGGCAAAACGACCTTCGGCGACGGCTGCGGCATCGATCACCGTCACCACACCATCGACTGTCACCTGCGTTTTGATTTCCGGCCAGTTGAAAGCCGCGACCAAAGGCTGCGGCAATGCCAGGCCGGAGGTTTCAATCACGATGTGATCGGGACGATCAGCACGATCCAGGAGCTTGGTCATAGTCGGGATAAAATCATCGGCAACAGTGCAGCAGATGCAACCATTGTTGAGCTCGATCACATCTTCTTCGCGGCAGGTCTCGATACCGCAACCTTTCAGAATACCGCCATCAACACCGAGATCACCGAACTCATTGATGATCAACGCAATGCGCTTTCCGTTGGCATTTTCCAGCAGGTTGCGAATCATCGTCGTCTTGCCCGAACCGAGAAAACCCGTGATGACTGTTGCGGGAATTTTCTGTCCCTGCATCAATTTATCCCTTCATCTTGAGCGGCAGCCCTGCCGCAATAAAATAAACTTCATCCGCAACCGCGGCCACTGCCTGATGCAGAAAGCCCGTATGATCGCGAAATTCCCGTGCCATGCGATTTTCGGGCACGATCCCAAGTCCAACTTCGTTCGAAACAAAAACCACGGGCCCGGTGAGGTCCGGCAGCACGGTGACCAGACTAGCCGTCTCTGCCGTTATATCGCGCCCGGCCATCATCAGATTGGTCAACCACAAGGTCAGGCAATCAACCAGCACAAACCGATCTTCGGCAACGTGTAATGTCAGCGCCCCGACCAGATCGAGCGGCTCCTCCACGGTCTGCCATTCGGAGCCGCGCCGGTCACGGTGAATGGAAATGCGGCTTTCCATCTCCTTGTCGAAGGCGCGTCCTGTAGCCAGATAGAACGGCTGAAGCCCCGAGGACTCGACCATCTTCTCCGCATAGGACGACTTGCCCGAACGGGCTCCGCCGAGAACCAGAACAGATTTTCCCAGCGAAACCATTTTCGTCAGCCCTCAATCTCAGAGGATGCATAGTGCTGGATGAACCAGCCAAGTGTGAGGCCGATCACCGCCCACATGAACAGGTTCGTCGCCAGCGAGGCGACCGCATATTGCGACGCAAGCAACGACGGAACCGGAGAGGAAATATCTTCTGGATGCGGTGCACCATAAAGATGCGGCGCGACAATCAGCACCAGCCCGAGGATCTTCGCCCAGATCTCCTGGCGCAACACGATGAGATAAAGCCCCAGGCCGCTCAGCACCACGGTTGCAATCCACCATAGCTGACGCTGGGCCAGATCAGCCGCCGGCATTGCCGGCAACTCTGGTGACAATCCCAATGCGGGCAGAAACGCGACTGCAAAAAAGCCCACAATGCCCCAATAAATGCCATTCTGCACCGTAATGCGACGCCCAAGAAGCAGCGCCACGCCACCGAGCAGCAAGGCGAAGCCCGCTCCTGCCACGAGATTGGCGAGAATCGTATTGCCCAGTCGTCCGAACGGCAGTTCGGCCCCTTCCTCTTCAGCATCGGCAGCAATGGCACCATGATCATGCGGTGCAGCTTCTGCCTCGCCGTGGCTGTGGCCAGCGCCAGCACCTTCGTACGTCTCCGCCTGTATGATCAAAGGCACTGTCTTCAGATACATGGCAGGGGTAACCAGCAGCCCGGCCAGAAGACCGGCCGCAAGCGTTGCCAACAAATAACGGATCAACATCTCTGTCCCTCAATAGCAATTTAGCGCCGATGGCCGTCCGCCATCGAGCCTTGCTCAGCTTCAATTCTCAAAAAGGTTAGGCTACTCAGTGGCAGGGAAAACCATAAGAATGGCGCGTATCATGTGCTGAATCGTGCAGCGTATCGGAATGGGCAAGCCCCACGCCATAAATCAGGAACGCGCCGAGAAGCAGCGAAATCACAGCCGTGCCCAAACGGGCAGCAAGCGGTATTGCAAGTGCGCTGGAAACAGAATCTTGAGTACGTGCAGCCATGACAACCTCCGTGCAGGCAGCAGGGAAAAACCTCCCATGGGGTGCGGGTTCTATACCCTCACGCAACAGGCAGGTCTCCTGGCTCACGGGTCGCGGGGATTGAAGCTACCTTCCCAGAAGCCTTTAATGCTTCCAGTGGTTACCGGCTGCCCGGCTTGCCTCGTCCCTCACCGCTCTACAGTCGCGGGGTCGGCTGCGATAAAGACGCCCGGATTGGGTCCGTCCGTCGCATTCCCTTTTTGGTATTGCCGGGATTCGTCCCGGCAAAGACCTGTTGCATGGTGTTGACACTAGGCTTTTGCCCCATCGCCGTCAATCGCGACCGATGATTGGAGACCTCATTTCAAATTGAACAGCGCATTGATATCGAGATGCGTTTCCAACCCTTCGGCCAGCTCATCCAATGCAGCTTCAACGCCTGCGCGATAATTCACGAAACTGCTACGCACACCGAGATTGTGTAAAAATTTGCGGCGAAACTCGTCCGCATTGAAAACGCCATGGAGATAGGTCCCCATGATGCGGCCGTCAGGCGATATGGCTCCATCGGCATGTTCGCCAACACGGGCGAAAGGCCGCCCCATATCCGGTCCGGTCGTGCGACCGATATGAATCTCATAACCTTGCAGCGGCGTATCATAAAGAAGCGAGGTCGCCTGCACATTGCGAACCACTTTTTCAGGCTCCATCACCGTATCGATATCAAGAAGCCCAAGGCCGTCAATATCACGCACATGGCCCTCCATTCCGGCGGGGTCACTGATATGACGGCCAAGCATCTGGAACCCGCCACAAATACCGAGCACGTGACCGCCCCGTTTCACATGAGCAGACAATTGGCGATCCCAGCCATTGTCCCGAACTGCCTGCATATCGGCTATCGTTGACTTAGTTCCCGGCAGGACGACAAGACCCGCATCGCCGGGAATGCTCGAACCGGGCGGCACCATGACCACTTCGACATCCGGTTCAGCCTTCAATGGGTCGAGATCATCGAAATTGGAAATGCGCGGCAACATCGGCACAGCGACCACGAACGCCTTCTCGTCTCCGCGTACAGCGCGCTCAAGAACAACCGAATCCTCCGCTGGCAGCCGCGATACCGCCTTCAGCCATGGAACCACGCCAAAAGAGCGCCAGCCGGTGAACCGACCAATGGCAGCCAGCCCGTCATCAAAAAGTGAAAGATCGCCCCGGAACTTGTTGATCAGAAATCCGCGAACCATGGCGCGATCCTGTTCGGCAAGAATAGTGTGCGTGCCAACGAGGGAAGCAATCACGCCGCCCCTGTCGATATCACCGACCAGAACAACCGGGACATTGGCCCGCGTGGCAAATCCCATATTGGCAATATCGCCAGCCCGCAGATTGATTTCAGCGGGCGATCCCGCCCCTTCCACCAGGACAAGGTCCACGCCTTCGCTGGTCCTCGCGAAGGATTCCATGACAGCCGCCATGAGCTGTGGTTTTAATTCCTGATAATAGCGTCCGCGCGCTTCGCCCCGCACCCTGCCCTGCACCACGACCTGGCTGCCCATGTCGGTCTGCGGCTTCAGAAGTACCGGATTCATATGGACAGACGACGGCACGCCGCAAGCCAACGCCTGCAACCACTGAGCCCGACCGATTTCACCGCCGTCATCACTAACCGCAGCATTATTGGACATGTTCTGGGGCTTGAACGGGCGAACATTGAGACCGCGATTGCGCGCGACACGACATAATCCGGCGACAAGAACACTTTTGCCGACGTCCGAACCCGTTCCCTGAAACATGATTGCGCGTGCCATGTGCTGCTGCCTAGCTTAAACTGAACCTCGTGGCAACGGGAGCTTGTGCGGCGAGCGTCTATGCAAAAATGCGCATCAGTTTATTACAAATGTGAGCAACATTATTCCACTGGAGCGTTGGCAGCCTTCTATGGTTATGCTCTAGTCCGGGAAAAGAGGCGCGGTGCTACAGGGAGGAAACCATGGATGCTGCCGACCAGACCCAGTTCGAACTGAACGAAGATCAGCTTGCCATTCAGGATATGGCGCGAGCTTTCGCCAGCGACCGCATTGCGCCCCGCGCATTGCAATGGGATCGCGACAAGCATTTCCCGGTTGACGTACTGCAAGAGACCGGGCCGCTCGGCATGGGCGGTATTTATGTGCGCGAAGATGTAGGTGGCTCGGCGCTGAAACGGCTCGACGCAGTGCTGATTTTTGAAGCGCTGGCCAATGCATGCCCTTCATTTTCGGCTTTCGTCTCCATTCACAACATGGCCGCATGGATGATCGACACTTTTGGCAATGATGAACAACGCCAGCGCTTTTTGCCGAAGCTCACATCAATGGAATCGCTTGCCAGCTACTGCCTGACCGAGCCCGGTTCTGGTTCGGATGCTGCTGCCCTCAGAACACGGGCTACACGCGATGGCGGCCATTATATCCTCAACGGTTCCAAGCAGTTCATTTCCGGCGCGGGCGCCACAGATCTCTATGTGACGATGGTGCGTACCGGCGAGGACGGCCCCAAGGGAATTTCCACCATCGTTGTGCCAAAAGATGCACCCGGCCTGTCATTTGGCGCGAATGAAATCAAGATGGGCTGGAATGCACAACCGACAAGAACTGTCATTTTCGACAATTGTCGCGTCCCGGCGGAAAACCTTCTCGGTGAAGAAGGAGCCGGCTTTCGCATAGCGATGGCAGGACTCGACGGTGGTCGGCTCAATATTGCCGCCTGCTCGCTTGGCGGTGCGCAATCGGCACTCGACAAGTCGCTGGAGTATTGCAGCCAGCGAAAGGCTTTCGGCCAGAGCATTGATCGTTTTCAAGCGCTGCAATTCCGCCTGGCTGACATGGAAACCGAACTCTCGGCGTCTCGCCTGCTTCTTTACACGGCGGCCAGCAAGCTCGATCGCAAAACCCACGATGCGGGTAAATGGTCGGCGATGGCCAAACGCTTTGTCACCGACACGGGATTCGATGTGGCAAACCAAGCGCTTCAACTTTTCGGTGGCTATGGCTATCTGCATGAATACGGGGTGGAAAAGCTTGTCCGCGACTTGCGCGTGCACCAGATCCTCGAGGGTACGAACGAGATCATGCGTGTGATCATTGCGCGCCAGATGATCGGACGTTGATTCTAAAGTGCATCCCGGAAAGTGTGAAACGGCCTTTTTGGATAAGACGCCCGCACTTCAAGTTAACAACCGCCAAGGGAGGAATTCATCATGGCCACAATAGCATTTATCGGCCTTGGCAATATGGGCGGCCCGATGGCTGCCAACCTCGTGAAAGCCGGCCACACTGTCTGCGGCTTCGACCTTTTGCCGCAACATCTGGATGAGGCGAAGGCCAATGGCCTCTCGATAGCTTCGAGCGCGCAGGATGCAGTTGCTGACGTCGACGTGGTCATTACCATGCTGCCAGCCGGAAAGCACGTTCTCTCCGTCTATGAAGATATTGCACCAAAAGCTCGAAAAGATTCACTTTTCATCGACTGTTCCACTATTGATGTGGATTCGGCGCGCAAAGCACATGAACTTGCCGCAGATCATGGACATCTTTCCATCGATGCACCTGTGTCCGGCGGCACCGGTGGCGCTTCGGCAGGTACGTTGACGTTCATGGCTGGCGGCAGCGACGAGGCGTTCAAGCGCGGAGAGCCTATCCTGCAGCCGATGGCGGGAAAGATCGTGCATTGCGGCGGCGACGGCGCAGGACAGGCTGCAAAGATATGCAACAATATGATCCTCGGCATCTCTATGATCGGTGTCAGCGAGGCTTTTGTTCTGGCTGAAAAACTGGGACTGTCCCATCAGGCACTCTTTGATGTGGCGTCAACATCATCAGGGCAATGCTGGTCACTGACAACCTACTGCCCAGTTCCTGGGCCCGTTCCGTCATCACCTGCAAACCGCGACTACAAACCCGGCTTTGCGGCAGCATTGATGCTGAAGGACCTCAAACTTTCACAGGAAGCCGCTCAAAGCGCTGGTGCGGAAACGCCGCTTGGCGCGCATGCACGGGAACTTTACAATCTTTTTGACAGTGAAGGTCATGGCGGCGAAGACTTTTCGGGCATCATCAACTACCTGCGCGCCAAATCCGGGGCAAAATAAACAATTGTCCATGCAAAAAACTTGCATTGTTTAGATTTGCTTAAGTCTCTGATAACCGTACGGTAACGATGTTGGACTAGAAAGGAGCAAGAGACGGGTTCACCCCGGCTCGACGCTCCGGATCTGGTACTGCGTACCGGAGCTTAGTATATCCCGCCAGTGTATTGTTCGGCGGAGATGCCATGCGTAATTGGCAAAACCGTGCGCCTCTGGCAGCGCGGTTTTTGCCATTTAGGCCTATAAATAGTTGCCTGAATCTGGCCTCCGGCTCTTGATCCCGCAAAATTGCACAATTACACGGCTTTGTTACAAGACTTTTCGAGCCGTTCAATTGAAATCTGGACATAATCCTGTGAAATGCAGAGTGCTTCCGGTAAAGCCTGCACAGGTTATTTTTTATTCAGGGCAATGAGTTTGACTGCACAACAATCAGCCACCGCTGTTTCTCCTGCCGACAGAAAGTTTTTTGGCCTGCCCTTGGCGGTAGTTTTCGTGCTGTGCTATTTTGCGTTCCAGACCATTCTTGTGGCCGTTGTTTCCAATGGTGCCGGTCTCGATGACGCCGAACAACTCGCCAATATTGGTTATCTGGATTGGGGATACGGCGGATCGCAACCCCCTCTTTATACATGGATTACCAGTCTGGTGACGGCAGTGCTTGGCACATCAATGCTTACGCTCCAGATCGTAAAGTTCAGCATTCTCGCAAGTCTTTTCCTGAGCGTTTACGGCGCTATGAGATTGCTTGGCTTTTCGCGCATTGTCGCGTCAGCCGGTATGCTTGGCCTGTTTCTCATCCCGCAAATCGGTTGGGAATCTCAGCGCGCCCTGACGCATTCGGTTGCAGGCACAGCGGGTTGCGGCTGGGCCTTTCTGGCTTTCGCTTGGCATATGCGCGCGCGTCGTGCAGGCTCCGCTGCCGCGCTTGGCGTCGCCATGGCTGCCGCGCTACTCGGCAAGTTCAATGCCTCCTTCTTCCTGATCATGCTAATCGTGACGGGACTCCTCATTCCAGAATATCGCCGCATACTGCTTTCCAAGTTGAGCTTAGTTACGGTCCTCGCATTTGCCATCTGCTTTGGACCAACTGCGTTCTGGATGTTTGCGCACAAATCGAGCGTCTTGGCACGCGCCAACAAATTCGAGATCGGCGCTTCAGGCAACATTTTCTTCGACCGGCTAATGGGCGTCGAGAGTCTGGTCGAGGCGGCATTTCTGTTCTCGATCCTGGCACTGGCAATCGCAGGCATTATCGCACTCATTCATTGGAAGAAAAAGACAGCCCCCTCTGCACCGCTTACTGTCGGTGAGAAGTTCATACGCCTCCTGATTTTCATGGGGCTGGTTATCGTTCTGGTCGGCGTTGTGGTTACCGGCGCGAATAACGTAAAAGACCGTTGGCTACAGCCGGTTCTCTTTCTCACTCCGGCGCTGATGGCCAGCCTTATCGGACGTTATCGGATAGGAAACAGGGCGCTGATTGACTATGCCGCTGTCAGCGCGGCCGTTGCACTTATTGTACCTCCGGTCCTGGGCTACTACCTCACTTACGGTTCAAATTCGCCACCCTATGGCCAGCTTGACTATCGGCATCTTTACGAAGAAGTGCAGGCAAAAGGCCCGTTCAAGACGATCCTGACGGACAACGCACAGATACCGGGCAATTTCAGATTGTTTGATTCGTCATTGCGGGTGGTGCATCCTGAAACGCCGGACACGAGAGCACATCTGACACCACCCGTGCTCGTCATGTGGTTTGGTGGCGCTCTGCCGAACGATCGTGTCGCAGTGCTACTGCACAATGCGAATATCCCTGTGCCTCAAAACGGAATCACCACCACCACTATTCAATACAGAACCTGGCCAGATAAGCACATAACAGTCAGCTATTTTCTGGTTCCCTAAAGAAAGGCCCGGAATATCCGGGCCTTTTGTTCTCTTTACTCTACCGCCTCCTGAACCGCATGAGCGGTGCCTTTTACGTCGCGGCCGACGCCGCGAACAGTATTCGCACAGGACGCAAGCGTAAATGCGCAGAGAACAATAGCAACAGGGACAAGTCGGGTCAACTTCATGACAGTCTCTCCAGTGGGATACACGTTTCCGCTCTCTTGAAGGAGCAGACGCATAGAGTTCCAAGCCTATTCAAACCAGTTATGCCTCCCGCCACATACGAAAGCCCCTGCCCGGCATCTGGCGGTGAAGCCGATTCACTCGGCTGTCACAAAAGAAATCTAGCGCAGCGTTTTTCACTGGCAAGAGAATGCATTAGCTCCACCCCCAATAAGCTGTGAGTTGCCCTCAGCAGGAGCGAAAAGTCTCGAAGCGCCCTGAACGGCGGTAGCCTTCGAAAACATTTCGTAGATGATCGGCAACGACCTGAATGTGCGGCCCGGCTTCGGGTTTCACAACCATGCCCAGCTGATAACGGCCAAGAGCAGGTAGGCCATGCTCAGGTCCCAAAGCAACGAGTCCATCACTCAATAAGGTTTTACCGAACGGTGCAATGGCGAGATCGGCCATGATCGCCGCCCGCTGCCCTGTCGAATGCGAGCTCATGTAGGCAATGCGGTAAGGACGACCACTGCTTTCGAGCGCTTCCAGCGCACTGCCGCGCCAGGCGCAACCCTCTTCCCAAATGGAAAGCGGTAGAGGTTCGCGACGATACGCCGTGCCGCACTTGGCCCCGGCCCAAACCAGTTCCTCATCAAGCAGAACTTCTACGTCGCCTTTGTTGAGTATTGTTTGAGAAATGTTGATCAGCGTCACATCCAGCCGACGCTCGTCAAGCCGCTTGCGCAGATTGCTACTCTGGTCGATCACCACGTCGACCGTTACGCCGGGATGGCTTTCAGCAAAACGCTTCAACACCAATGGTAGCACGCATTCGCCGATATCATCCGGCGAACCCAATCGTACAACGCCAGTCACCGTAGGCGCGACAAACTTCGATACCGCTTCTCTGTTGAGCGCCAGAAGGCGACGCGCATACCCCAACAGAATCTCGCCATCGCTCGTCAGCGTGACGGAGCGAGCATCTCGATCGAAAACAGCGACACCAATCTGTTCTTCCAGCTTCTTGATCTGCATTGAAACCGCCGATGGCGTGCGAAACACAGCATTCGCCGCAGAGGAAAAACTTCCCGTATCGGCGATCGCCACGAATGTTCGCAACACATCAATATCAAGCATTGGGAGGGGATGTTGAACGGGCGCTGTCATCACGAACTCCGTCGTCGGCCGATGATTCAAATTTTCTGATCTTAAGCCTTTCTATATTTCGTTTGATTGAAGGTCAAGTCGAATGCACATTCAAGACACAAAAAGCAAAGCTGTAGCGAAAGTACGAACCGAACCCTCTGAACAAGGAGAGAGAAAATGACCGTTCAGTGCCAATCTTCTCCCGATGGCCGGACAACTGTCATGGGTCTTACGACAACATCGTCCGTTGCGAAGGCCTCATCATGGTTTCTGGAATTTTACGCCAAAGTGCAAAAGCAGATGGAAGTCTGGTCTTATGAGCGTCGCGTGAGACGGAGCCGTCGTTCGCTGGAAGCTCTACCCGAGCATATATTACAGGATATAGGCTGGCCAAACGTGGATGACCATTTGCCGGACATGGCCAGAGACACGGTGAAATCCAAGCGGAGGCAGTAAAGCCGAATGAGGGCCATCATGCGATACGCCCTCAATTTCCCGACATTAAAATACCTTTTCGCGGCAGGCATTTAGCCGCACTTTGCAACCTACCCGTTCTGTGTCTCAATAGAACTCTATCTTGTTTGCGCCATCACCGTCCCCCTGTAAATCCGGGTTGACGCGACAAGATCACCGGTCTGAAAGCGACCGGAGAAAACCGGGCTCAAGACCACCCGGAGTCGAGACGGAGACACAAGGCTTCAGCTGCGTCGGGAACCGCCGCCAAAGCCTTCGAGAATGGGAATGATCGGACATGATCCAGGCTTCATCGGTTAAGCGATCTATTGTCTTTTTTCTTGTTCCAAACTTTTCGATGATTGCGTTCGCAACAGCTATTGAGCCATTGCGCATCGCAAATCGAATGCTTGGTTATGATGCCTATCAATGGCGATTGACATCGGTTGATGGAAAACCGGTGACCGCATCCAATGGCGTGGAATGCGCAGTCAATGCTTCGCTGGAAGACGAGCGGCGTTTCCTACAGCGTGAGCAGCGCCCGTCGATGGTCTTTGTCTGTTCCGGTGTGTACGTGGAAGAATTCAGGAACAAGTCTGTATTCGCATGGCTGCGCGAGGAGTATAATCGCGGCGTGGCTGTCGGTGGACTTTGTACCGGCGCCCATATATTGGCTGCGGCTGGCCTCCTTTCTGGCAAACGCTGCGCAATTCACTGGGAGAACCTGCCCGGCTTCTCGGAGGCCTTTCCCAAAGCCGAAGTCTATGCCGACCTCTTTGAGGTCGATGGCAATCTCTACACTTGCGCGGGCGGAACCGCGTCTCTCGACATGATGCTGAAGCTGATTGGCGATGATTTCGATGCCAACCTGGTCAACAAGATTTGCGAGCAGGCACTAACAGATCGCGTCCGCAGTCCACAGGATCGCCAGCGCCTGCCCCTGCGCGCCCGGCTCGGCATTCAGAACTCCAAGGTGCTGACAATCATCGAGATGATGGAAGCCAATCTTTCGGAGCCGCAGGCACTGATCAATGTCGCGCATACGATTGGTCTTTCACGGCGCCAGGTAGAGCGTCTTTTCCGGCAGGAGATGGGTCGGTCGCCGGCACGTTATTATCTGGAAATTCGTCTGGATCGTGCACGGCATCTGTTGCTGCAATCGTCCATGCCTGTCGTAGAGGTCGCAGTCGCCTGTGGCTTCGTGTCGGCGTCGCATTTTTCCAAATGCTATCGAGAATTATACGGACGCTCGCCGCAACAGGAACGGGCAGAGCGCAAAATGCTTATCGCCGCTTGAGCACGACAAAGAAAATTGGAGCTGCGCCTCGAGGGAGCAGCTCCATTCCGTCAACTTTTAAATAAAATCAAAGGCATAAAAGCTTTTCTGGAATCACCTTCACAGGTCAAACATTTTATAGACCTCGGATTGATGAACGTGTCGCGAACAGAACAGCGTACACTTGGTCCACCTGAATTTCCAGAAGCAGCGATGCAGTCGTCTGACGCTGCGAATATGTCGTATAAAGGCAAATGTCGTGACTTGCTAACGACTATGGTTTTGTCAAACACCAACTAGAATGGGCCCAGTTATTACGGAGTCATTGGGACCGCTCTATCCATCTTTTTACGCATTGTCCGACGCAAAACCGCTTCGCACTTTTGCAGGAAATGCTCTAGGGACGCATCAAATGGCAGAGTTTCCTAAAAAAGCTAAAGTTGTGATTGTCGGACTTGGCGGTATCGTTGGCGCCTCGGTGGCGCACCATCTGATCGAGCGCGGCTGGGACGATATCGTCGGCATCGACAAGTCCGGCATACCGACCGATATAGGCTCGACTGCCCATGCGTCGGATTTCTGCTATGCGACCAGCCACGACTTTCTCTCCTGCTGGACGACGCTCTATTCAATCGATTTCTATGAAAAGATGGGGCATTACGCTCGCGTCGGCGGCATTGAGGTAGCGCGTGTCGGTGACGATGCCCGCATGGACGAGATCAAGCGCAAGGTCGCATCGGGTAAAGCTTTCGGCACCCGCGCTCGGCTGATGGAACCGGCGGAAATCAAGGAGAAATTCCCGCTTATCGAGGAAAGTCTGGTTCAAGGCGGCCTGTGGGACCCGGATGCTGGTCTGGTTATCCCACGTTCGCAGACTGTCGCCGGCAAGCTGATTGATCAGGCGGAAGCTGCTGGCAAGTTGCAGAGCTTTGCCAACACACCGGCACAGTCCTTGATTGTTGAAAACGGGCGAATCAAGGGTGTTGTCACGCATCGCGGTACCATCGAAGCTGACTATGTCATTATCTGTGCGGGTCTGTGGGGTCGCCTCATCGCCGAAATGGTGGGCGAAGACCTGCCCGTCATGCCGATCGACCATCCGCTCACATTCTTCGGGCCCTATAACGAGTTTGAAGGCAGCGGCAAGGAAATCGGCTGGCCGCTCATGCGTGATCAGGGCAACTCTGCCTATATGCGTGATACCGGCGATCCAAAGACTGCCGAAGGTGGTCAGATTGAATGGGGGTATTACGAAGAAAAGAATCCGCGCTTGTGTCACCCGCGCGATCTTCTGGAAAAGCACGAAGCACGCCTTTCGCCGTCGCAGCGCGATCTTGAGATGGACCAGATTCTGGAACCGCTTGAGCGGGCAATCGAACTGACGCCTATTCTGGGCGAGCTTGGCTATAATGAAAGCCACTCGTTCAACGGCTTTCTGCAGGTCACGACCGATGGTGGTCCCTCCATGGGTGAAAGTCAGAAGGTGCGCGGTCTGTGGTATGCGGTCGCCATCTGGGTCAAGGACGGCCCCGGCATGGGCAAGCTCATTGCAGACTGGATGACCGATGGGCGTACGTCAATCGACCATCACGCCGTTGATTATTCCCGCTTCTACCCGCACCAGATGACCGAGCAGTTCATTTGGGACCGCTGCACAGAAACAGCGATGAAGGTCTACAATCCGGCGGTCCACCCGCGCGAGCCTTTCTCCAAAGGGCGCAATATCCGTCGTTCTCCGTTCTATGAACGCGAAGTGGAGCTTGGCGGCCATTTCATGGAGCTTGGCGGTTGGGAGCGTGCACACGGCTATGCCGCCAATGAACATCTCCTCGAAAAATATGGCGACCGCGTACCAGTGCGTGAGAACGAATGGGACAACCGCCATTTTTGGCGCGTTTCCAATGCAGAACATCTAGAGCTGACCGAAAATTGCGGCATTATCAATCTTTCGCACTTTGCGATGTATGATATCGAAGGGCCTGATCATGTCGAACTGATGGAGTGGTTATGCGCTGCCAAAATTGGTGGCGATGCCAATATAGGCAAGGGCATCTATACCCATTTCCTAGACGACGAGGGTATGGTGCGCGCCGACTTCACGGCAATCCGCATGGCAGATCGCATTCGCATGATCAATGGCGCCGATGCCGGGCCTCGCGACTTCCATTATATGCGCCGTGTGGCCGAAGATAAGGGTTTCAACGTCACGATCACCGATGTGACGGAGGAATACGTCACCGTCGGGATCTGGGGGCCGAATGCGCGCGAGAACCTGAAGAAGGTCGTTGAGAACCCGGAAGGTCTTGACGCGGAAAACTTCCCCTTCGCTGCCATCAAGCCAATCCGGATTGCAGGCAAGGATGTTACCGCATTCCGTATTTCCTATGTCGGTGAACAGGGATGGGAATTGCATATGCGGTACGAAGACGGCCTTGCCATTTGGGATGCGCTTCGCTCAACCGGGGTTATTGCAGTGGGCGTGGAAACCTATGCCAACACCCGCCGCATGGAAAAGAGCCTGCGCCTGCAGAACGCCGATCTGCTGACGGAGTATAACCTCCTCGAAGCAGACCTTGCCCGCCCGAAGGTCAAGGAAGCGGACTTCCGCGGCAAAGCAAAGCATGTGGAGTATCGCTCCCGCGAACATCAGCCTGCGATGCTCTGCACACTCACAATGATCGACAATGTGGATTCTAAAGGCGTCGCGCGTTATCCGGTCGGCATCATGCCGGTACAGGATCCCGAAACGGGCCAGACGCTCGTCGACGAGCTGGGCCGTCGGTCTTTCACCACCTCGGTCGCCTATGGTCCGACAATTGGCAAGAACATCGCTCTCGCTTATCTGCCCTGGGCCTATTGTCAGGAGGGCCGCAAACTGAACGTGGAGTATTTCGGCGAGACATATCCGGTTGAAGTGGTCTCGATAGGCTATAAGCCTCTCTACGACCCGGAAAACCTCAAGCCTCGCAGCTAAGCAGAGACGCTTTCAGTATAAAAAGCCGAGGCAATAGTTCGGCTTTTTTGCAATGGGAAAATGAAAAGACTATTTTACTGTGGCTTTGCCGCCGCTGAGCATAATCGTTTCGTCGCCAGTCAGAGCTTCGCGATCGCCGTTCGGAAAAGTCACGAAACAGCCAGAGGGGCAGAATTCGACAGTTTCGCCGGGTGCGACAATCATCTCGCGCTTTGAAGCACCTTCGGTGACCACAATCGTCTGGGGTCCACTATCATTGTTGGAAATCTGCGCGGCATATGCGCTGCCTGCCGAGACTACGAAGCCTATTGCTGCACCGAGAACGAGCTTACCCAAGTTGTTGACCCGATTCCTGTTCATTCCTTCCCGACCTTTCCATCGCTCCCGCCGCAATATGTTCAATGTCGTAGGAGCCCCATTACGCTCTGATATCCTCTTTATAAGCGGACAAAACTGAACTGCAACTGAACGAAATTTTCATCACGCGCGATCGTCAGTATCTTCTTTGGTCTCAGGCTTCTGTGCGTTCGGCTTTTTCGTCTTGGCTGCGGAGGAAAGCCCCCTTTCCTTCTGCATCAACTCTGAAAGCTTCTCGATTTCAGATACGCCGAGCACCAAATCGGTCTTCGAGGAGCCCAGATGCAATCCTTCTTCATGGAAGCGCTCGACAATCTGGAACCGCAGTTCGTTCTTTATGCCGCCTGTCGATGTAATGTCGGCCACATGAGCGTAGACATCAAAGGCCATCAGTGAATCGTTCATGCTTTGAAACGAAACAAAGGGTTCCGGATTCTTCAGGATTGATGGATGCCCCCGAACGATTTCGAGAAGCAATGCGTGAATCCGCCGAGGGTCTGCCGTATAGGCAACCTGCACATTGATATCGATGCGCCCAAGCTTGTTGCGATGCGTCCAGTTTCCGACATTGCCGTTGATGAGCGTCGAATTCGGCACGATGATCGATTGCTTCTGGAAGGTTTCCACCTCCGTTGCACGCACACTAATCTTCTTGACGATACCACTGACCGTACCAGCCTCCACCCAGTCTCCAACCTTGAACGGACGTTCTGCGAGAAGAATGAGACCGGAAACGAAATTCTGGACAATATTCTGGAGGCCAAAACCGATACCAAGAGAAAGACCACCGGCAATAAGAGCGAGGTTCGACATATTGAACCCGGCCGCCGATACACCTATCAAGGCCGCAAGACAGAGCCCCACGTAACCAACGACTGTCCGGATGGAATTGCGAACACCGGAATCGACGCGCCCGCGCGCCATAACGCTGTTATCGAGCCAATTCTGGAACCAGCGCGTCAGCAAATAACCGATCACGAACAGCAGAACGCCCGTCAAAAGACCCATGAACGAGATCGAAATGTTGCCGATCTGGAAACCGGTCATCAACTGATAGAAGGTGTTCTTCAGTTCGGCCCACTGGAAGCCAAGCTGCATCAGAACCAGCGGAATGCCGATCAGGACAACAACGAGATTGATCAGAATGCCTGCCAAAAGACCGAGCTGATCAAGCGTTGCGTCGTCTAAATGAAAACGCTCCCGCATTGCCTTGCCGACTTGACTGGAGGCGAAAGCCTGCTCCTCCGAAATCGCACGCCCTGTCAGGAAGCCCATATACATCGTAACGAGAAATGCACCTGTCACCACAATCTGCTGCGATATGAAACGGGCCATACCGATATAGCCGAACAGCGCAGTCACGATCGGCAACAGCCCCAATAAGATAAGAAATATCCTGAACGCGCGCGGCCAGGATCGGATAACTCCGTCCTTTTTACGTTCGATCGGCTTCAAAAGCGCAATCGCCAGAATGAGAACACCGACCATTACGGTGGCCAGCAAGCTTTTCGCCATTGTTAGAGACAATGGCGACGACAGTATCCGGTTGACGGTTCCAAAAAAGGAATCGAGTCCGCTTGTCAGCGCAGTTCCCGTTATCAGCCAGCTCAAAATACGTCCCGGACGGGGTGCGACCGGAACCAGACGCCATTGCGGCATATCCGAACTGATGCAAGCAAACGCCAGTCGATGAATGAAAAAGACAAACCCCAAAACTACGAACAACGACTGAAGGAGAGCAGCAATATCCGTTCTCAACACATTGAAATAATTGAGAGAAAAATAGGTCGTCGCAAGAAAGACACCCACAGCCGAAGACGGTATTACCGTCGACCAGAACGCTACCGACAGGCGGCTTAGATAAGACGGCGAGCCAACAGTCGGATCACGTTGGTAAAGCGTTCCAAGAAAGCGTCTTGCTCCCAACTGGATCACCAATGCTACAGCAAGCGCAAAGAACGCGGCAGCAAGGAACGACTTGAGCTTGAACGTGCTTACAAAACGCCACCAGGATTGAACGATGCGCCAAAGAGAAATCATCTGGTTGCTGGCGGCCGATGCAACCTCCGCGCCGAGTGTCGTGTCGAGATTCACGCGCTGGGACAGGGTGCGTGCAAAAAGATCGCGACGCATATCGCCAATTTTTGCAGACATCTGATTAACGGACAGCGACGTATCTTCCGTCTCGCCGACAATAGCATTTATTTCCGCCTTCTCTGCGGTAAGTCGGGTGCGCTCTTCACTGACGATTGCCGGTTCCGTCGGCTGATCGCCCGACGGTGCAGGTCCCAGTTGTTCCAGTCGCGTGTTGATTTCGCTGAGGCGCGGTCGAAATGCTACACCAGCCTCCAGGAGCTTCTTTGAAAGAGCGTCCAGCTGAAGCTTGAGGTTAGCCAGCGATTCATCGTTCGAAGCGACCTTTGGAAGCTGGTCGCTGATCTGCTTTGTCTGCTGCTTCAGATCATTGATGACAGGCTTCTGCTGTTGAACGACGCTGGATACCGGCGCAGGCGCCTGTTGCGGTTCAGTGACAGCAGGCGCTTGCTGGGCTTTGTCGTTTTGGGAAGTCGCGGCTGGCGCAGTTTGAACCGACTGTTTTTTGTCCTGCGCGTGGGCGGACGTAAAACTGCCGAGCGGCATGGCGCTGACCAGAAGAGAAAATGCAAGGACGCGAAACGTGGATGGATATGCCAATTCAGTTCTGCCGTTAAACAAGACATGGTTTCAACATAAAGCGCCCTAAAACGGATGCAAGGCGTCGCTGCCTGCGAGGCAGTGTAGCGTGCAGGAAACAAGGTCCATACCGTATTAGACGAGCCTTGATGCCAGTATTTCCTTGTTCGTACGAACACAAATGATTAATGAGGATTCGCAATGAGTGTGAAAAGCTGGCTCAACTCCACGGATAGACTCTAAAGAAAGTCTTGGCGATTTGATGAAGGGCATGAAAAACACGGAGCAGCACAAACGGCATGGTTTCATGCTGTTCGTTACGTGCGTTCTGTCGTTTACAGCTTTTCTATTCGCTGTAGATTTTTCAACGCTCGACGAAGATGCGGCTCGCGGTCACTCCGGCGGCATTATGGCAAGGCAGGTCGAGAGCAGTCCCGCACCGCCCGTGCGCCAGCAGTCCACCCCTTCACCGCAGCCTATGCGGGCAATCCTGATTGAATCTATCGCGGCCAAGATCAAAACCGCTTATCTCGACCGCAACGGATCGGCCCTCCCGGGCGTAATGGTAGCGATTGTTCTTCCAAAGACGAGATCAGCAGAAACGGCGCTTAATTTCGCGCGCCTCGCAGTATTGCAGAGACATTTCGGCTCTGCCCGTGCGCCTCCAAAAAGCGCATAATACGCCAATCTTGATGATTGGCCCTTACCAATCCTAAAGCCATTACAGAAAATGCCCGTACCGCCATTTTTAACTGGCAACTGGGCCTACTAACCGGAACCTTGATCCATGCGTACTTCGAAATGGGTGGTTGTGCTTTATAGCCTGGTCGTCGCGATCGGCATCATAATCGCTTTACCCAACTTTTTTACCCAAAAGCAGCTTGAGGCGATGCCGTCCTGGTTCCCGAAGCGTCAGGTGACGCTCGGTCTAGACCTGCGCGGTGGCTCATATCTTGTGCTTGAGGTCGATGCTGCCAGCCTGAAAAAGGACCGGCTGCGCTCCCTGCTTGACGATGCCCGCAGCAAACTGCGCGCCGAACGCATCCAGCCGCAGTCGATCCGTGTTGTCGGCGACGCTGTTGTCGTGACCATCCCCGATGCCGATCAGCGCGCCAAGGCGGATACCGCGCTGCGTACCTTGATCTCGCAGGTCAACACCAGCGGTTTCGGTACAGCGATTAATGACATTGATGTTGCCTCAACTGACAATCAGGTACGCCTGACCCTAACAGAAGCGGGCTTCAACTACCGTCTCGACGCAGCTCTCCAACAGAGCCTTGAAATCATCCGTCAGCGCGTCGACCAGGTTGGCGTCGCTGAACCGTCTATTCAGCGTGTAGGCTCGGATCGTATTGTCGTTCAGCTCCCCGGACTTCAAGACCCGGCGCAGCTTCGCCAGCTTCTCGGAAGCACCGCGAAGATGAGCTTCCATATGGTCGCCGATGCCAATCCGAACGATGCGCCGCCTCCGGGCGTGACCATCATGCCGGATTCCAAAGACCCGAACATCAAGTATCCGATTGAAGATCAGATTGCCCTTTCCGGCGAACGTCTGACCGATGCACGCGCAGGTTTCGATCAGCGCACCAATGAGCCGATCGTATCCTTCCGGTTCGATAGTCTGGGCGCACGCCAATTCGCGGACATCACGACGAAGAACGTCAATCGTCCATTCGCAATCGTACTCGATGGCAAGGTGCTGAGCGCACCCGTTATCCGTGAACCGATCACCGGTGGCTCAGGCCAGATTTCCGGTAGCTTTACGGTTCAGGATACTGTCGTCCTTTCGGCACTCTTGCGCGCTGGGGCCCTGCCCGCTCCGCTGACCGTCATCGAAGAACGTACGGTTGGTCCTGATCTCGGCGGTGACGCCATCAAAATGGGCCTGATCACGGGTATCGTCGGTTTCGTGCTCGTTGCGGTCTTCATCCAGCTCCTTTATGGCGTTTGGGGTACCATCGCCAATGTGGCGTTGCTGCTCCACACCTTGCTCACCTTCTCGGCTTTGAGTCTTATTGGTGCAACGCTGACCTTGCCCGGTATCGCCGGTATCATTCTCGGTATCGGTATCGCGGTTGACGCCAATATTCTCATCAACGAACGTATTCGCGAAGAAACGCGGCGCGGCCTCGGGGCCATGGCCGCGCTTGATAAAGGCTTCCATAGCGCCTTCTCCACCATTGTTGATGCCAACGTTACGTCCCTGATTTCGACTTTGCTGCTGTTCACCTTCGGCACAGGGCCGGTCCGTGGCTTTGCGATCACCATGATGCTCGGCATCGCGATCTCCATGTTCACCGACGTGACGCTCGTCCGGATGATGATGGCTTGGTATGTTCGCAAACGTAAGCTGAAAGTGCTCATCATTGAGCCGTTCCTGAAATTCGTCCCGGAAAAGACAAGTATCGGCTTCATGAACGCCCGCTTCATCGGCATTGGTACCTCAATTGTGCTGTCGATCCTGTCGCTTGGTCTGTTCTTCAAGCCGGGACTGAATTACGGCATCGATTTCAAGGGCGGCATTCAGGCCGAAATTGTCACGTCGCAATCAGCCGATCTGGCACAGTTGCGTGCCAAACTTGGAGCGCTGGGGCTCGGTGAGGTGGCGCTACAGTCAGCGGGTAGTCCAAATGATGTTCTGATCCGCATCCAGCGTCAGGAAGGTGGTGAGGAAGCGCAAACAGTCGCCGTCAACAAGATGCGCGAAGCAGTGACCGAGCTTGACCCTGGTATAAAAATCGAGCGGACTGAAGTCGTCGGACCGAAAGTCTCCGGTGAGCTGGCCCGTTCAGGCTTTATCGCCGTCATCCTCTCTGCACTCGGGATGCTCATCTATCTCTGGTGGCGTTTCGAATGGTTCTTTGCGATGGGCGCGATCATAACGCTCATTCTCGACACCACGAAGATGGTCGGGTTCTTCGCTCTGTTCCAGCTCGACTTTAACCTGACCGCCATCGCAGCGCTTTTGACCGCTATCGGTTACTCGGTAAACGATAAGGTCGTGGTTTATGACCGTATGCGTGAAAACATGCGTCTTTATAAATCGAAGCCGCTGCGCGAGATCGTCGACATGAGCATCAATCAGGTGCTCGTCCGCTGTATTTATACATCAATGACGACATTCCTATGCATGCTTCCGATGGCTATCTGGGGCGGTAGCGCGGTTCATAATTTTGCCGTGCCGATGCTGTTCGGTATCTTCATCGCAACATCTTCGTCGATCTTCATCGCCGCTCCGATTCTGCTTCTGCTGGGCAACTGGTGGCAGCACCGCAAGGAAGCGCATCAGGCTATTGAAGACAGCGCCGCCGCGCAGAAATAAGTCGTTTGCCGGGCAAGGTTCAGGCCTTGTCCGGCTCCCACATACAAAATTGAGAAGCCAGAGGAGGAAGGCACCTTATGCCCCATGACACGCCTTTGATTGCGACAATCGTCATCGGGTTATGCCTGGCCTTCATCTTCGGTGCGATAGCCACCCGCCTGAAAATCTCCCCTCTCGTCGGCTACCTTCTGGCCGGCGTTATTGCCGGTCCCCACACGCCCGGTTTCGTTGCAGATCAGGACCTTATTCTCCAACTCGCCGAAATTGGCGTCATCCTGCTGATGTTCGGCGTCGGTCTGCATTTTTCGCTCAAGGATCTTCTTTCCGTCAAAGCCATAGCGGTTCCCGGCGCGCTTGCACAGATCGCAGCCGCCGCAGCACTTGGCACCGGCCTTGGCCTCGCCCTTGGCTGGGATGTGCAGGCGGGTCTCGTTTTCGGCCTCGCTCTTTCGACCGCGAGTACAGTCGTCCTGCTGCGCGCCATGCAGGAGCGCCGTCTGATCGATACAGAGCGCGGACGCATTGCAGTCGGCTGGCTGATCGTCGAGGATCTCGCAATGGTGATAGCACTGGTTCTGCTTCCGGCAGTCGCCAGCGTCACCGGTCGCGCAGAAGGTACAGCGGCGAGCGATCCCATTGTTACATGGCTTGGCCTCGGCATTGGCGGCATCATTCTACTCACCATTGCCAAGGTCATTCTATTCGTTGCGCTGATGCTTATCGTCGGGCGCAAAGTCATACCGTGGCTTTTGAAAGTCGTGGCGCAGACAGGCTCTCGTGAGCTGTTCCGTCTCGGTGTGCTCGCTATTGCACTGGGCGTTGCTTTTGGTGCGGCTCATCTATTTGGCGTTTCCTTCGCGCTGGGCGCCTTCTTTGCCGGTATGGTCATGAGCGAATCCGAACTGAGCCATCGGGCAGCGGAAGAATCCCTACCCTTGCGAGACGCCTTCGCGGTATTGTTCTTCATTTCGGTTGGTATGCTGTTCGACCCGATGAGCCTTCTTCGCGATCCGCTCCCCCTGCTTGGAACGCTTGCCATTATTCTCGTTGGTAAATCATTAGCGGCATTTTTCATCGTGCGCGCTTTCCGCCACCCGGTCAGCACCGCGCTCACCATTTCAGCCAGCCTTGCACAGATCGGTGAATTCTCTTTCATTCTGGCAGGGCTGGGCGTCAGCCTTAATCTTCTCCCCTCGGCCGGGCGCGACCTCATTCTCGCTGGTGCAATACTCTCGATTTTTCTCAATCCGGTTATGTTCATTGTCGCGGAAAGGATGCGGCCATGGATCGAAAAGCGAAGCAAAAGCGAAACGTCTGTCGATGAGAATACTGGTGTGGAACTCAGCATTGCCGAGCCTGAGCCTTTGCCCCAAACCTTGCTGACCGGGCACACAATCGTCGTTGGCCATGGCCAGATCGGCGAAAGGATTGCGGCAGGATTTCAGGCAGAGATAATACCTTTTCTCGTCATTGACGATTCTTCGAAAATCAGCACTTCCCTCAAGGATAAAGGCATCGAGGCCATCGCCGGCAATGCCTCGGATTCAGATATACTCACCGCGGCTAATCCGGCAATGGCTCAAAATCTGGTCATTGCAATTCCCAATGCCTTCGAAGCTGGTCGGGTCATAGCATTGGCACGGGCCGCGAATCCAGAACTGAGCATCGTAGTACGCGCCTGCTCGAAGGCGGAAGCGCAGTATCTAACAGACCTTGGCGCAGATTTTGTTATTCTGGGAGAAGAAGAAATCGCAGCCGCCATGACGAAAGCGATCCGAACTGGGATGCGAAAGAAAAATACCGGAACTCTTTCCGAGGACAACGAATCTCAGGCTGACATAACGGGAATAATACCGGAAGAACGATCGGCCGATATCATTGACAAAAATGGGGATGAAATGAAGCATAAAGGCATGGTGACTGGTTGATGAAAGCAAAGGATTACATCTGGCCGGTCATAGGCATTTGCGCAGTCGGTATTTCGGCTTGGCTTCTTTATCGTGAGCTTCGCAGCATATCACTGGATGACGTTCTGGACAGTCTTTATGCCATACGGGCTCATCATTGGGTTCTGGCGGCGTGTTCCGCACTTCTAGCCTATAGTTCACTTGCGGGCTATGATCGTATCGCGCTCCTGCACCTCAAGCGCAAAATCTCCTGGCTATTTATCGCACTTTGTTCTTTTACCACCTACGCTTTGTCGCACAATATAGGCGCTTCGGTAGTCTCAGGGGCAGTCGTGCGCTATAGGGCCTATTCCTCTCAAGGCATGCCCGGGAGTGAAATCGCCGTCCTTATCGCCTTCTGCTCCTTCACATTCATTCTCGGCGTCATCATAACTTCAAGCGTTGTTCTCTTGCTGGAACCGCATATTCTGATGCGCTTCAACAACGAATTGACACCGACGATCTCTGTTATCATCGCACTTTTGATGCTGGCATTCGTGTTGCTTTATGTCTTCGGTAGCTGGCTACGCCTTCGTCCGCTTCAGATCGGCAGTTTCCGTCTTGAATATCCGCGCATGTCGGTTGTGGCGCAGCAGCTCATCGTCGCGCCGCTGGAGCTGATAGGTGCCGCCGGTATCATCTACTTTGCCTTGCCAGAGGCCGGTAACCCTGGCTTCCTCATCATTCTGGGAATTTTTCTGGTCTCGTTCTCTGCAGCCCTGATCTCGCATGCTCCAGGTGGGCTCGGTGTTCTGGAACTTGTGTTTCTCACCGGTTTGCCGGATATGGATCAGGCTGACGTGCTGGCAGCGCTGATCGTCTTCCGCCTGCTTTATTTGCTCATCCCGTTCGCGATGTCGCTTGTAGTCGTCCTGATCTTCGAGAAATCCCAGTTCCTCCTGCGATGGAATGAAAAACAGCATAAATAAGCTCAGACGGGGCGCGGGGTAGATTTTTCACAAACCGCGTCATAATTTGAATTTGTTTTCCTTAAAGTGGCGGCTCAGGCCGCCTATCTTGGAACCAGTTTCGCACGCAAGACAAGGTGCGAAATTAGATGCCCTCCCAAGGCTTTAATCCAAGAGGAAAAACACATGCCTGCGACATTGATCATCCCCGGTTACAAGGGATCGGAAGCAGGCCACTGGCAGCGCCAATGGTTGCATGACGATCCGTCAGCATTGCTCGTCGAACAGGACGACTGGCACTATCCGGTGCTATCCGACTGGATGCACGCGCTGGAAGCCAAACTCGCCGAAAATCCGGGCGCCGTTCTGGTTGCCCACAGCCTCGGCTGCGCACTGGTCGCACATCTGGCCAGCCGCCCGTCGGCCGCGCATGTGGCGGGCGCCCTTCTGGTTGCACCGGCCGACGCCGAAACAATGGCTCGTAAGGACAATCGGTTCCAGAGCTTTGCTCCACTCCCGCGCCAGGAGCTGGGTTTTCCGTCCATCGTCGTCGCAAGCCGCAACGATGAGTATATGAGCTTTGCCAAAGCAGAAGCTCTTTCACATGTATGGGGATCGGGTTTCGTCGATCTCGGCCATGCTGGACACATCAATGTAGCAAGTGGATTCAGCCGCTGGCCGGAAGGAATTATCCTCGCATCCTCTCTTCACAGAGAACCAATAAACAAGGCTCTATCCCAAGCAGCATGACCGCAAGCCGCCCGTTCCTTGATCGGGCGGCTTCTTATTTCAAGTAGCCTGCCTACGCTCAAGCAAAATCTTCAGGACAAGCGTCAGAAGAGCGATCAAGGCAAGCGTCGAAGCCGCAGCGAATGCACCAGCAACATTATAGTCATTGAATAGTAGTTCCACCTGAAGCGGCAACGTATTGGTCTTGCCTCTGATAGCACCCGAAACGACTGACGTTGCACCAAATTCGCCCATCACACGTGCATTGCAAAGCACCGCCCCATAGAGCAATGCCCATTTGATATTAGGCAAGGTAACATAAAAGAAGGTTTGCCAGGCATTGGCTCCCAGTGTCAGTGCTGCTTCTTCTTCATCGCTTCCCTGTACTTCCATCAACGGAATCAGTTCACGCGCCACGAAAGGCGAAGTCACGAAGAGGCTGACTAGGAAAATTGCAGGAACTGTGAACATGATCTTGATGTCATAGGATTCCAGCAACGGCCCAAGCAAACCTTGCGATCCATAGAGGAAGAGATAGGTCACACCAGCAACAATGGGCGAAACCGAAAACGGTATTTCGACGAATGTAATCAGCAGCCGCCTTCCTGGGAAGCGGAACTTGGTTACAAGCCATGCAACACAAACACCGAACACCATATTGATGGGTACCACGACGATTGCTGTGAGAATGGTCAGCCAAATCGCATGCAAGGTTTCTGGTTTCAGTATCTCGCTGAAGAAGACATCAACGCCCTTACTGAATGCAGAAGCGAAGATGACAGCAAGCGGCGCTCCGATGCATATCACGGACAAGCCGGCTGCCAACCAGATCAACAGATTACGCATTGGCCCATAATTGCGTGCCTGCAGGCTTGGGCTAGCGTTCTGCATAACGAAGCTGCCTTGCCTGAATAAGATTGGTCACAAGAAGCATGACAAAAGCCGTAAAGAGCATCACGAATGCAAGTGCTGCGGCGGCTGGGTAGTCATACTCATCAAGTCGGATGAAAACGAGCAGCGGTGTCACCTCGGTTTCAAAAGGAAGATTGCCTGAGATAAAAACAATCGAACCAAACTCACCGAGGCTCCTTGCAAAGGAAAGCGACAAACCTGCAAGGAAAGCCGGAAAGATAGTCGGCCAGATGATATGCGAGAATGTCTGCCAGGAACTGGCTCCAAGACTGCGGGCAGCTTCTTCAACATCTACGTTCATATCTTCCAGTACCGGCTGAACTGTACGGATGACAAATGGGATGCTGGTGAAGAACATAGCGATCACGATGCCAAGCGGTGCATAGGCAACCTTTACTCCGACCGGCTCAAGAAGCCTCCCGAACCAGCCGTTCTGGGCAAAGAGCGTTACCAATGCCAGGCCCGCTATGGCGGTTGGCAGCGCAAAAGGAAGGTCGACAGCGGCATCGATCAGGCGTTTACCGGGAAATTCGTACCGCGTCAGTACCCAAGCCAGCAGAATTCCGAACAAGCCGTTAAGTAGGGTTGCCACTGCGGCTGCACTCAAGGTTATCTGATAGGTCGCCAATGCCCGATCTGAAGTCACGATACTCCAGAAGTCGCTCCAACCGAGACTTGCCGTTTTCAGAATCATGGCCAGCAATGGCAAGGCCACGATCACAGCCAGATAAAGCAAAGTGCAGCCGAGGGTCAGTCCGAACCCCGGCAACACAGAATTACGTTTTATACTTAGAAGCGCCACTGGATTCTTCCAAAAAGCAACGCGACCCCATCAAGGCTCGCCAGTTGGCTTTGTTTACTTGCGAGTGAAGAGCTGATCGAGCACTCCGCCTTCCGCAAAATGTTCCTTCTGCACTTTCTCCCATCCACCGAAAGTATCTTCAACCGTAACCAGGCGCACATCAGGATAGATATCCTTATGCTTTGCGATGACGTCCTTGTCATGCACGCGGTTGAAATTCTGGGCCAAGATTTCCTGCCCCTCCGGCGAATAGAGATAATCGAGATAGGCTTCGGCAATCTTGCGCGATCCGCGCTTGTCCACGACTTTGTCGACGACCGTAACCGGAAACTCCGCCAGCAAACTAACTTCCGGCACAACAACGTCATACTTGTCCGGGCCGAGAACCTTCTCAGTTCCACGTGTTTCAGCCTCGAAGGTCACAAGAACATCGCCAATGCCACGTTCGGCAAAGGTCGTCGTTGCGCCGCGACCGCCTGTATCAAAGACAGGAACATTCTTGAAAATCTTACCGATAAATTCGTGCACCTTTGCCTGATCACCCTTGAATGCTTCGTTGGCATACGCCGTCGCAGCAAGATAGGTATAGCGGGCATTACCTGAAGTTTTCGGGTTGGGGAAAATCACCTTCACGTCGTCACGCGCCAGATCATCCCAATTCTTGATGTTCTTCGGATTGCCTTCGCGAACAAGGAACGCAGGCAGTGAATAATAAGGTGACGAGTTGTTCGGGAGCCGCTTCTGCCAGTCTGCTGGAATCAGATTGCCCTTATCATGCAGGACCTGCACATCGGTCACCTGATTGAAGGTCACTACATCAGCTTCAAGCCCTTCCAGAATCGAACGCGCCTGCTTCGAGGAACCCGCATGGGACTGATTGACCGTTAGGTCTTCTCCGGTTTTGGTCTTCCAGTCAGAGATAAAGGCCTTGTTGATCTGTTCGTACAGCTCGCGCGCAATGTCATAGGAAACGTTGAGGATTTCCCTCGGCTCCTCCGCATGAACCGGTGCAGAGCCGAGACCGAAGGCTACCGCCGCATATAGAATAATTTTTCTCATTAGACCCATCCCCACCGCGCTGTTTGCGAAAAGCGCTCTAAACTGGATTGTTTTCGGAAAACAAATCTAACGAGAGAAGAGGTAAAATCAACCTAAATCATTGATTTAAATATATAAACTACTTTACAAGCCATTCATGAAACCTGCACCCAAACCACATGCCGGTATGAGAAAATAATTCTCATCGGGAGCAAAACCATAAAACCAGGTGCAAGAAAGGCAGGAGACGTCAGCCCCCTGCCTTCAAAATTTTTATTCGACTTCTGAGCTTACCAGAAACCGCGATGCTGCCAACACCAGAGAAAATCATGCTCGCCACGCTCCAGCCGACTACGGCGGCGGGCTGCAATCTCTTCCGCATTCAACTTCATATCGCGCCAAGGCTGCTCCAGAAAGGCCGGAGCACGCGACAAGATCTTCTTTACTTTCATAGCGAAATGAATGACTCGCTTCATGCTTACCCCTCCTCATTGCCTTGCGCTCAAATATTGTCGCGCTTTCGCCCCAACAATGAACGATGGGTTAATTTTGGAGGCTTCTCAGCTCTTGTCAATAACCTACTTATTTTATCGGAGTTAACTACGTGAAATAATCTGCGAACCGGACCAGATAGCCCACAAACTTTTCCCATTACACCTCATAATCCGCTGAGGGCGCGATACGAACCTTGCCAACATGGCGGCCATTCATGGTCTCGATCTTGAACTTCAGTCCATCGGCGATAAAACTTTCACTGCCCAGCGGCAAATGCCCCAGATGCCAGAGAACATAGCCGGCAAGGGTCGTATAGCGATCCCCGTCATCCACTAGGTCACGCTCCAGAAGACCGCTCAACCGGCGGATATCAGCAAAGCCATCCACAAGATAACCACCGCGCCCGTCTGACTGCGCGACAGCCGCTTCCTCATTTTCATCCGGGAATTCGCCAGCAATCGCTTCCAAAACGTCGGTCGGCGTGACGACGCCTTCGAAAGAACCATGCTCATCAACAACGACTGCAAACTGGACGGGAGAGCTGCGTAATTGTTCCATCACACGCAACACGTTTGCATTCTCATGCACGACAAGCGGCTGCTTGACGGTCTTGTTCCAATCGATAGGATTCTTGCCGCCAACCTCGAGCAAAAGGTCCCTGACCAGCGCCACACCAATGAATTCATCGACCTGACGATGCGCAACGATGACGCGCGAATGTGACAGCTTGCGAATGGCTGCATCAAGTTCCGCTTCGTTCTCATCGAGGTCGAGCCACTCGATTTCGTTGCGTGGCGACATAATGGAACGCACAGGTCGATCGGCCAGATCGAGCACGCCGCGGATCATCTCTTTTTCTTCCGGCAGGAAGACATCATTGGCTGCTGTCTGCTGGGCAATCACGTCAATGGTATCGGAAAGCGGGCCTTCGCCGCGACCGCCGCCGAGCAGGCGGAGTACTGCTCCTGCCGTGCGTTCTCGCAGATCATTGGTAGTGACCAGCTTTTCACGATTGTGTCGCGACATTTGGTTGGCAGCTTCGATCAATACCGAGAATCCTATCGCCGCGTAGAGATAGCCTTTCGGAATATGGAAGCCGAAACCTTCGACAACCAGACTGAAACCGATCATCATCAAAAAGCCAAGGCAGAGGATGACGACGGTGGGATGCTTGTTCACAAAGTCCATCAACGGCTTGGAGGCGAGCATCATCACGCCAATAGCGACGATTACCGCGATCATCATGACCGACAGATGCTGAACCATACCCACAGCCGTAATGACGCTATCCAGTGAGAACACAGCATCCAGAACGACAATCTGTACAATCACCTGCCAGAACACGGCATGCACGACCTTAGAGCTTTTGGGTCCATGATCTCCTTCCAGCCGCTCGTGCAGCTCCATCGTGCCCTTAGCAAGGAGAAAAAGACCGCCTATCAGCATGATGATGTCTCTGCCCGAGAACGACAGCCCCATCAGCGACACCAAGGGCTCTCGCAGAGTGACAATCCAGGAAATCGACGCCAGCAGCACCAAACGCATCAAAAGAGCCAGACTGAGGCCGATTAGCCGCGCACGATTGCGTTGGTGCGGAGGCAGTTTGTCGGCCAGAATGGCAATGAAGACGAGATTGTCGATACCCAGAACGATCTCGAGTACCACCAATGTCACCAAACCTATCCAGGCATTGGGGTCGGCAATCCAGTCCATGGACCAATCCATGATATGTCGGCTCCTTAAAGATCAGCAGAAATGAAAATTGGAAACTTGACCACAAGCATTCTGTGACCGGGCCGCTTTTATGCGGTCCAGCCGCAGGCGGCCAAAGACTACCGGGAATTGTTCAACGCGCGGGAAATCCGAACACCCCTCTTGGGAATTCGGACTTCGAGAAGACGAATCGTCAGAACTGTCGTCGGGCATAAAGCGCGATGAACCCTATATAAGGCGCTTGCAAGGCTCTAAGCCTCAGCGACTGGTTGCCATATGAAACATATGGTTATGTTACTAGGCAGACTGAAGCCTGCGGCACAAAAGACCGATTACTCGGCCGGGGAAACCTGAACGCGGCGTTTACGCTCCCGACGTGGACGAGCCTTGAAAAAGCGAACACCAATGACAGTCGCAACTATGGTGACGATCGTGATCCCGATCACAAACCAGAACATGTGATCACCGTTCATCTTGGCGAAAACGCCAGCGCCACGCCCGGCCAGCCATCCAGGAAGGAACATCGCCGGAGCCCATACCAGGGCAGAAAGGACATTTGCTGTCTGGAAGCGCGTCTGATCCATAGACATCATGCCGGCCACCATCGGGACGGTGCAGCGTACCGGACCGAAGAAGCGCCCCAGAAACACTGCCGAAAAACCATAGCGACGGAAAAGGAGACGCGCGCGCGCCACCCCGCTACGGTGCTTGTTGAGCGGCCACTTGTGAATAATGTTGCGGCCCAACCACCAGCCCAAAAAATAGGAAATGACGTCGCCGATCACTGCACCAATGATCGCGCCGATGATAACGGGAATGGGGTCGATGATTCCAGCACCCACGAGACCACCGATAGCGATCATGATCGGAGTGGCTGGAATGAACATCCCTATAATGGCGAGAGACTCGCCAAAGGCGATCACACCCACGATAGGTCCAGCCCATGCCCGATGATCGGAAATAAACTGTCCGAGATCGCCTATTATGCTTTCCATTCCGTCCTCAAATGTCGCGAACCGGATTTTGAAACGATGCGAGCCGCTTCTGTTTTCTTCGGCAAGGGCAACCCGGTGCATAAAGCGCCTTGCTCTGACAAATTTGAGGCGGTGTGGGTGTCCGTGAATTCAGAACCACTACCAACCGATCTAGTCTTTTATATGCCTTAGCTTCTCAGACAAGCATCAATAAATGATGACATGGCTGCGACATTTGCGGCATACTCTTATTCCCTGAACAAAACCTCCTGACCGGACGTATCGGTCCAGCATTGGCCAATATGGAGCCGCAAGGTTCCGCTTACAACGCCGGCGCGTAAAAAAATGAATCAAATCAAGAATCTCCTATCTTTGATTCTCAAATAAGCGATCAGGAACTACAACCAGAATGCATACATCCTGAAAAAGACACCGGTAACGCGCGTACCCGAATTTTTGGAGGGCCCGCATTTCCGGGCTTTCTGAGTGCGTCGTCATTTTTTTCAGAAATTTTGCAGTTGAAGGCTGGACAGTTGGAAAAGAGGCCGTTATAGAACCGCTCACTTCACCGGGGCCGCTGCCTCGGCAAAGCGAGTGGGTGATTAGCTCAGTTGGTAGAGCAGCTGACTCTTAATCAGCGGGTCGTAGGTTCGATCCCTACATCACCCACCATTTTCTCTTCTGAAAACAAACGCTTCCGCTGATATATGGTCTCGATAGATCAGAAAGACCTATACCATTCGATCGAAGATGCGTATCGATATGTGCAGATGGTTTCTTGCTTTGGAGCAAAGCTCCGTTTCGAAACATGCTCATACAAATCTCAATACATTACCAATAATTAATTGGAATGTTCATATGAGGTTCATCTAAAAAGACAGACATTACTCCCACGCCTTATAGCGGCGCCCCTGCCAAAGAGTAATGGAGTCAAATAATCATGAAAACGAAGACCGCATTTTTCGCAGTAATTGCTACATCTTTTCTTTCTGTCCCTGTCCTGGCACAAGAAAATAGTGCAGCAAATACTGGAAATCCGACCACAGAGACGACTGCTGCGCCGAATAAAGATATGAAGGGCAAACGGGCTCCTATCGACCTCGAGAAGTTCTCACGTATGAATGACCTAAAGGCGGCCGATACTGATGGCGACGGCGTACTTTCCCGAGCCGAAATCGAAGCACTGGCACTCAAGCGCATCGTAAGCCGTGCAGCCGACCGCATGGAGCGTCGTCTTGATATCAATGGCGATGGCAAGGTCACGCTTGCGGAAGTGGAGAGCCAGCGCAAGAAGGAATTCGCTGCACTGGATCGGAACGAGGATGGCAAAATCGATCGCAGAGAAATGCGAGCTGCGAAGATGTATCATCAAGCCAAAGGCTCTCACCACAAAGGTCCACATCACGTTGGCAACCACCGGGGTAGTGAGCACAGAGGTCCCATGAAGGATCAGGCAGAAAAGCCACAGGAATAAAGCTGAAATCAAAAACCCGGGCTCAATGCCCGGGTTTTACATGTGCCGATCTCAACGTCACTGCTCAGGAGCGGATGACGCCTTTCTTAAAAATGATATTGCCATAAAGCCGCTTTTCCCCCGTGCGAATGATCGCGAAAGCATCGCGAGCACGGTGATAAAAGGCAAATCTTTCAACCGGATCGACGGAAATCTTCCGCCCCTCAGCCCTTTCAATAACAGCTTCAAACTCCTGGAAAATCGCCGGAGTTTCATTGGGCGCCTGCATGACAGCGGCTGGCTTGTCGACGAAATCGTCCAACGGTAGCAGCGACAGTACAGCCTCCGCCATATCCGTCGCAGTAATTCCTGGAAAATCCAGGACGTGCACACCGGAAGACTGCGCCGGATAGTTGGCGTCGACAATCACGAGATCGTCTCCGTGCCCCATATCGGCAAGAACCTCGAGCAACGAGCCGGTCAGCAATGGATTGATGTTCTTCAGCATAAGAAGTCAGTTCCTATAAAAAGTCAGCTGCACAACCTAAACAACTCGCTCTCACAATCGCAAGGTCCAAGTCTCGGAAGGCGGTAGACTTTATCTCGTGGTTGGGTCCAGCTTGTCGCGTAGCCAATCCCCCACAAAGCTGATCGATAGAGTCGTAAACATAATCACAAATGACGGTGCGAGCATGATCCACGGCGCGCGAGTGAGATATTCGCGACCATATCCAACCATATTACCAAGACTGGTCATAGGCGGTTGCACGCCCAATCCAAGAAACGAGAGACTGCTTTCGAGGAGAATAATCTCTGGAAATGTTAGCGTCATCGAGACGATCAGCGTCGAAGCGATATTCGGGAGAATGTGCTTCAGATACACGCGCGACGGCGCAGCCCCGAGCTGGGTAACCGCCGCCGCATAACCTTGCGCATTAGCCGAAACAGCCAGCCCGCGTGCGATGCGGGCATAACGTTCCCATCCGTAGAACCCCATCAGGCAGGTCAGCAGCAGAAGCGAGCTTCCGAAGAATGCCAGGACGGCAAGCGACAGAATCAGAAATGGCAATGCTGCCTGAAAATCAGCCAGCATGACCACAACCTGTTCGACTACACCTCGAAAATAAGCTGCGAGGAAACCGAGCATCGTCCCGAACACAGCCGAAATGATCGTGGCACCAAATGCGATGAGCAGGGAAATACGGATGGATTCGATAAGGCGTGAAAGCACGTCACGCCCCAGCTCATCAGTACCCAGCCAATGCAGTGCATCACCAGGCAGTGCAAGGCGATTCTTCAGGTCAAAGGCTGTGATGTTATAAGGCTTTATCCAGTCTGCAGTCAGCGCAATCAGGATCATTGCGGAGATCCAGATAAGGCCGATGATGACCACCAGCGGAACACTTTTACGGCTCCTTTTTGCTGGCGTGGAAACAGATGCAGTATTGGCGGTCAAATCCGTCATCGGTTCACCCTCACGCCTTGCCCTGCGCCTGACGCAGACGCGGATCGAGATAACCATAGAGAAGATCAACGATAAAATTGGAGATCACCATAGTGGCGGCCACGAGGAGCAGGATGCATTGCACGATAGCGAGATCGCGATTGGCAACCGAAACCACGAGCAACCTGCCTACGCCCGGCCATGAAAAAAGCGACTCTACAACCACCGCACCTGCAATCAGCGATCCCACCATAAATCCAACGATAGTGACAATCGGAATAGCCGCGTTAGGAAGTGCATGCCGCCAAACCACATTGCGCCACGACACGCCTTTAGCGCTGGCCGTGCGAATATAGGGCTGCCCCAGAATCTCGATCATCGCGCTGCGGGAAAAACGCGCCAGAATAGCTGCACCGCCGAGTCCCATCGTGATGATAGGGAGAATAGCATGCATCCAGCTATCCTGTCCGCCCGAGGGCAGCCAGCCGAGCGATACCGAGAACACCAGCACGAGCAGCAAACCGAGTACAAAACTCGGTAACGTGAAGCCAATGACAGCGGTAGCCATGACAGCCCGGTCAATGAAGCTGTTCCGATGCAACGCAGCATAAATTCCGGCAGGAATGCCAAGTCCAAGCTTGATCATCAAAGCCGGTATCGTCAGTTGAAGCGTCGCGGGAATACGCTCAGCTACCAGTGTTATTGCGGATTGGCCATCGCGCATCGATATTCCAAGATCGCCGCGTGCGATGGCTCCGAAGTAACGCAAATACTGCTGCCAGAGCGGGTCATCGAGCCCCCAGTTCTTCCGGAAGGCGGCTATGGCTTCAGGCGGAGCATCCGGTCCCATGATGATCTGTGCAGGATCACCAGACATGCGCAAGACGACAAAAGCAAATGTCACCACCAGAAGAATGGTCACAAACGCTCGAAAGCCACGAACCATCAAAAATCTAAGCATGAGAATTGTCCGTCAACAGGTTTCCGGCAAAATGGCAGGCAACTTTGCGTCCCGCCGGCATGTCGAGGAGTTCAGGCGTTTCGCTGCTGCAACGCGGAGCCGCAAACCGACAGCGTGGATGAAAAGCGCAACCATTAGGCCGAGCAGCAGGATTCGGTGGCTCCCCCTGCAAGAGGATACGGTCGCTGAGAGGAACGCCGGCGACCGGCACACTGGACACCAGCGCCTGCGTATAAGGATGAAACGGTCGGTTAAAAATCTCGTCGGAAGATGCTTCTTCTACAACCCGGCCCAAATACATAACCGCGACACGATCCGAAATATTGCGCACCACCTTCAGATCATGACTGATGAAGACCATGGCAATGCCCTCACGGTCCTGTAGATCGCGCAAAAGATTCACAACCTGTGCCTGGATCGAAACATCCAGCGCCGATACAGGTTCGTCGCAAACAATGAGCTGCGGCTTGCATGCGATGGCGCGTGCAATAACAACACGCTGGCGCTGCCCCCCTGACAACTCATGCGGATAGCGAGAAGCCTGATCAGAACGAAGTCCTACCGCTCGCATCAGTTCTGCCACGCGGACTTTCCGCTCGGCAGGTGTTCCAATGCCATGAATTTCCAGCGGCTCGGCGATTTGGCGGCTAATCGGTAGCCTACGGTCCAAAGCTGCCAAAGGGTCCTGATAGACGAGTTGCATACGCGCCCTTAATGCGCGCCAGCTCGTGGTCTTCTGGGGCGGTAAAGGTGAGCCTTCGAACCTGACTTCTCCCTCACTGGGTTCCTCCAATCCCAAAAGCAAGCGCCCCATCGTAGATTTACCCGAACCGGACTCGCCCACAATTCCGAGTGTCGTCGCCGGGGCTACCGATATGGAAAGTCCGTCAACGGCCCGCACTGGGACCGGCTTCGCAAAGAGCCCTTTGCGTGACGTGTAGGTTTTGACAAGATCGCGAGCTTCGATGAGGGCGGTTGTCATTGTGCCGTTGCTCTTTTTCTCGGTGGGATTGAAACACGGCCACCCATGGATGGCAGTAGATGTGACGCAGCCGGATAGGGATGAAAGCAGGCAACCATACGCCCCTCACCGGCATCGTCCTGCGGAACACCGAACCTGGGGAAGCTTCGCGCGCAGAGGTCGCTCGCGCTCAAGCAGCGCGGCGAAAATGCGCAACCTGGCGGGAGCTTGCCAGGCTCGGGAACTGTACCCTCGATTGGAATGAGCCGATTGCGCCCGCCATCAAGGCTGGGAATGGAATCGAACAAACCGTGTGTATACGGATGGCGCGGAGCAGCGAAAAGTGCCTCGGTCCGGGCCTGCTCGACGATGCGCCCGGCATACATGACCGACACCCGCTCGCAAATTTGCGACACTGCACCGAGATCATGGCTGATAAAGACCACGGCCATGCCGGCTTCTGCACGCAATGCCGCCAGTAGATCAAGAATTTGAGCCTGAATCGTTGCATCGAGTGCTGTTGTGGGCTCATCGGCGATCAGGATGTCGGGATTACCAGCCAGCGCCATGGCAATCATCAATCGCTGGTTTTGACCTCCAGAAAATTCGTGCGGGTAGTTGTCGATGCGTCGGGCTGCATCCGGTATACCGACCAGTTCCATCAATCGCAAAGCTTCTGCCCGGGCGGCTGGTCCTTTCAAACGACGATGAAGCTGTACCGCTTCCTCTATCTGTCGCCCGACCCGAATAACCGGATTCAACGAACTCGACGGGTCCTGAAAGATCATCGCAATACGCCCACCCCGAACGTTTTCGAGCGTGGAGCGCGATGCCGTCAGCAACTCTGTTCCTTCAAGAAGAACACTACCGGAGATCGACGCCTTTTTTGGGAGGAGGCCGAGCGCTGCAAGCCAAGTCACAGACTTGCCGCAGCCAGACTCCCCGACTAATCCGACGGCTTCGCCCCGCTCAATCGAAAGGTCGATACCATGCAGAACCGGCACGCCATCAAAGGCTACTTTGAGATTGGAAATTTCGACCAGCGGCATCATGCAATCCTTCTGGTTCATTCACAGTCGCGGGGCTTGAAACCCCAAAGGAAAAGCGAGCCCGACCGAACCGGGCCCGCCTCTACAAATGGATCAAGCCCAGTTGTTTTTGCGGAAATCCATTGCGAAAGCAGGTGCAGCCTTCCACTTCAATGACTTCGGCTTGGCAGTGAACGTCGCATTCTGGTGAAGAACTGTGTAAGCAGGATCTTCCCGTTCACAGATTTCCAGCATCCGCTTGAACGCTTCCTTGCGTTTGGCATGGTCGGTGCTGGTTTCCAAAATGACGGAAAGCTTGTTTGCTTCCTCATTCGTCCACTCGCCGACCTGCTGCTGCTGGCCGTTAGGACCATGCTGGCTGACAATCGAAGAAACAGGATCGTTGAACGGCGCGGAATTGGACCAGTCGCGCACAGCACGTCCCGGGCTCTTCTCCAGAACCTGCTGCCAGTTTTCCTGCATCTGGATTTCGACGTTCAGGCCCACCTGGTTCCACATCTCAACGAGAATCTGCGCGGTGGCGGTCTGGTTGGTATAGTAGTTGTTGAGCAGGCGGTACGGTATCGCATCACCTTTGTAACCGGCTTCTTTCAGAAGCTGCTTGGCGAGATCCGGGTTATATTCCGGAACATTCCAGCCCTGAACAAACATATCGCCATAGTAATCCCACTGGAGACCAGCCGGAACAACCGTCCGACCGGCCCACAGCGAATCCACGATCGCCTGACGATCGATCGCATGGGTGAATGCACGACGCACCAACGGGTTTTCTAGCTGCGGATGAAATTTGTCGAACACAGTCAAACGATGATTGAGAATCGTACCACCCTGAACCTCGAAAGCATCGTTCTTTTCGATACCCTCGATCTGGTCCGGTGGAATATCGCATGCGAACTGATACTCGCCCGAGAGTAGACCATTGATACGGGAAGCCACTTCAGGCACTTCGATGAAACGTATCTGCTTCAACGGCGGGCGTCCGCCCCAATATTCGTCATGGGCTTCGAGCACCAACATGTTATCCGGTTTGAACTCTACAACCTTGTATGGCCCGGTGGTAATCGGCTTGCGCGCCCAGTCTAGATAGCTCGGCGCTTCTTCCCAGCCACGACGGCTCATGATCTGGCTGCCGTAGCGCGAGATACGACCTTCCATCGTCACATCCGGCGTACCGTTCTTGAAGCGCACCGTATATTTGTCGAGTACTTCGACACCGAGAAGTGCCGGCCACGAACGGCGTGCAGTAGCCGGCACTTCAAGCGGTAGCTCCTTGCTTTCGCGACCAAGCGGGTTCTTTTCCGATACATATATCGTCTTACCTTCGGCTGGCTGCGTGTCGCCAAACATACGTTCCTTGCCAAAGGTAAAGGCAACGTCCTCGGCAGTCATCTCGTCGCCATTATGGAATTTGACGCCTTGCCGGAGTTTCAGCTCAACAGTCTTGTCGTCAATGCGGGTCCATTCAGTCGCAAGACCAGGCACAGCCGAAAGGCCTCCCAGCCAGTCGCGATCGATCAGCGCTTCCCATATACTGGAAAAGAAAACGCGTTCGCCGACATTCGACTGTTCGCGAAGAACGTCGAGCGTATTGCTGTTTGCCACTTTCTGGACAGCAATCGTGATGGATGGGCGATTGTCAGCCTGTGCAATTGCAAATCGCGGCAGGACGAGCGAGCCAGCGGCACCGGCTGAAAGGCCAAGCATTCCGCGTCGGGTCAGATTGATCATTTGGTAGCTCCTGAGATCAATGGTTGCGCGTTGTCAGCCCTTGCGGGCCAGATCTGTAATGGGTGAGCGTCCGGTCGGCATACGACAGCCGCCACGACAAAGCCTTCTGGGCGTAGTCGCGAACGAGAACCGCATAAGCGGGTTCTTGAGCCAAATTGTTGAATTCGTGTGGGTCCGCCTTCAGATCGAAGAACAGCGGTGGCAGGGCTGCAAAGTGCACGTACTTGTAGTTTTCGTCCTCAATTACGCAGAGGCTGCAATTATCCTGCGAAAGCTGTACCGAGTTCTGCGGCTGATCGTAGAAGACATCGCGGAAGTCGAACTCGTAATGCAGTTCTGTACGCCAGTCAGTGGGCTTTCCCTCCCCCATAAACGGCAACAGCGAACGCCCGTCGCAGGCACGTGGCGTTTCCCCTCCCAACCATTCGAGGATGGTTGGCATGACATCAATACTTTCGGAAAAGCCTTCTTCGATCTGGCCAGCGCGCCGGTTTTGTCCTGCATCCTTTACAACCAAAGGAATGCGGAAGCTCTCGTTATTATAACCGATCTTGCCGAGTAGGTGATGATCGCCGAGCTGCTCGCCATGGTCGCTGGTAAAGATGATCAATGTATCGTTCCACTGATCCGTTTCATCAAGGTAAGCGAAGACCCGACCCAGACAATCGTCGATTTCCGTAATCAAACCGCAATAGGTGGCGCGCATCTGCCGAATCTCGCCTTCGTCCAGCGTTGCGCCGGAGCCTTCCGCCCCATGGAAAAACGAACCGCGCCTGATGTGATCGATGTAATGTTTCATAAGCGGATGCTGCGCCGCTTCGGCATCCGGACTGTCCGCACGAACCGGCCCAGGCATATCTTCGGCCTTGTACATTGCATGATAAGGCGCGGAAGCGACGAATGGCGGATGTGGGCGATAATAGCCAAGATGCAGGAAGAACGGCTTGCCGTCCCTGCCTTTCAAATAGGTCAGCGCACGTTCCGTGAAGAATGTAGAATCCGAAAACTCCTTCGGAATACGTGATGGCTTATCAGTAGCGCCCGGAACAGAATGCTCTCCTTCCGGCAACCAGATATCTTCACGTTTCTCCGGCAGCTCAAAACCATTCTGCGCCACCCAGCCGAAATACCCGTCCATGTTGGGCTCGAATGCGCCCACAGAGCGAAAGCCGTCCATGATATCGCCAAGAACGGTGAACCGTGGATCTCTGGAAGATGTCGACCGCGGGTCAGGCGTCGTCGTGGTGTAACCGATCAGGGCGGGATCGTAGCCGATAGCGCGAAGGGCCTTGCCAAGATTCAAATGGCGCTGATCTAGCGGGACAGTGTTCTGCACCGCCCGATGGTTCATCAAGTAGAGGCCCGTAAGCAGACTTGCTCTTGCCGGTCCACACGGCACACAGGTCGTAACGTGGTTACGGAAGGTCAAGCCTTCTCGACATAAGCGATCGAGATTAGGAGTGCTGAGGAAGGGTTCGCGCCCCTCCGCCCGCATCAGGTGAGGGATAAAATCTGCTCGCCATTGATCAACGACGATAAGCAGAACATTTTTTCTGGTCATGTTGGCCTCGTTATTTCCGAGGCTTACTAGGACCCTTATATCTCAAGGGCATGACCCTTGTGTAATGTTTTGATGAACCTATGATTACAGAAACGCCGGCCATTGGCCGGCATTTCACTAAGAGGAATAGGAGAGCCGATTACTCCGCCTTGGCTTCAATATCGACTTTGTCGAGCAGAGTGAGCGGATCTTGCGATGCCGCGACCATTTCGAGGGCCCCAATCCCCTTCTCCGCCTTCGACTTCACCGATATTTCGAAAATGTTCGGTTTTGCGAGAAAGGTAGAAAACGCCGTCACAACGTTCTGCAACTTTGGCTGATCGGCGTTTAACCCTTGAAGGAATGCCGTTGCAAGCGAAGAAACCGCATCGCGTACCTCCTCCTCTGTCATATCGTTTTCTTCGGCGTAGAGCTGCATGCCTTTCGCTATGATGCCGTAGTCTTGAACCTTCACGTTCACTTGTCGAGCCTTGAGCCCGAGCAAAGCAACCTGCATCATCACCTTGTCGCCTGAGAAAAACTCTTTGGTGAACCCGCCCATCAGACCTGACATGGATATGGAGGCCATATCCTTTCCGCTGATCGAAATATCCTTGATAATTAGATTCTGGTTCGCCTCATCCCAGCTTGCCTCAAAGTTGGATGACATTGTGAGATGATCATAGCCACGTTCACGAAGCCGTTGATAGAGTTCGTAGTTGTCGTCTTTCGGTAACTTGACTGACAAATCTTCGTAAGCGACCCGCACATCGGTCGGAATACCGTTGTAAGGTTTTTTGAGAGCGACTTCATAGCTCTTCATAGTAAATTGCATGCGTTCAGGCAGCGAAGGAGCCGACATTTCTTCGGCTGCGGACTGATTTGCCTCGTCCGCGTTCTCATCGCCTGCGTTCACATCATCTGACTCTTCATTTGGCAGATCGGCGGCGATCCCCACTACCCGAAGCGTGCCAAATTCTGGAAGCATGGTCGTGAAAGGGAAGTTTTCAACTTCCTCTTCACTCAGCGCCGCCAACTTTTTCAGAGCTTCAACTGAAGTTGCCCAGGAGAACCCCTTCAAGGAAGCTTCCTGCATCTTCACGTAGTCCTGCCCCTCGGAGAAGGCCAAGCCTTTGACGCTCGCATCCATCTTCTGGTTGTCGAAAGCAACTGTGACACGTTCAATACCGGCCTTGCCTTTCGATGCGTCAGTCGGCTCGATCTTCATGCCGAGCATTTCCACATCGCCCTTACCGATCATGTCAAACAGAGAGCTCAACTTAAGAATAAGCCCGCGCGTTTCTTCAGTCGAAAGTTCGTCCGCATCTTCGAGAGACTGGAGCTTCTCCAAGGTTTCGGTTAACGGTGTAGCAGGCATGCGAGCCGTGAAACCGTTGCTGCGAATTTCATCGTAGCTGAAGTTCGCATCCTTCGTCTTCATGACGATATTCGTCGCCGAGAATGGACCGTAGACCGGCTTCGCTTCCTTGTCGTTCGGGCCTGCTCTTTCGGTATAGAGACGAGCAAGGAAGACACCGTCAATGTCCCTGCCCTCTACAGTACCCATGGTTCCCGTCATCTTGTCCGTGACTTTTTTACCGTCTTCGCCAGGCACTTGGACCGTGAAGTCGAAAGTCGTGCCGCCCGCCACATACCGAGCAACCTTACCGTGGTTGATATCTTCCAGCGCAACGTCCTGGTAGACGACGTTCTGTGCATTCTTCGCGACTGTCTGGACGACCTTTATCTGCTGCGCAGTCAGGCGCTTAGCCGAAAAACGACCAATGCGTTCCGATAGGGTCAGACCGCTGTTGCCAAACGTATCTTTCAGCATGGCGATGTCGAAATTAGCGTCTTCGATTGCTACGCTCGGAATGGAAATTTTGTAGTTCCCGATCTCTGTATCAATGCCAGAAGCATTTAGTATGCCAGTGAGGAACAGAAACTTGGGGCGACCGTCGACCGAGGCAATACGAACGTTGGAACCATCTTTGAGCGGCAACGTCACGTCGCGCAGATGGATACGTCCGAGAAAGTCGGCTTTGACGGAAGACGCCGTGCCGCCGCGCTTTTCGAGCTGCGACGTAATGGTCTTCTCAAGTGTGATCTTGTATCCGGTCAAACCGGCGGCAGCGATGGCGATAACTGCGACTGCCGCCCACAGCGCCTTGCGCCCACCCTTACGAGTTCCGTTCTTTGCCTGCTCCACGATGCTGGTCCTTTCAGCGCAAATTAAAACGGTGTCTGTGCAAGCGATTGCCAGAACGAATTCGCAGACGAAAGGGAGGTTTCGACATCGCGTAAATACGGCTGAAACAATTGCTTAAAACACACAGCCTGAATCGGTCAGGCAGACAGATGCTCTAACTACCTGAAATTGCAAGTGCAAGCAGGGTCGCAAAAGTTTCTCACAATATTTTACAGCCTACTCATGCAATACTCACATAAAACATTTGGGTTCTCGATGAAATATCTAAGGAGCCATTTCAGCTATTGAGCGGGTTAGTATCAGTCTCAATCAGGCAAGGAGATACTTGTCAGGCGCTTACAATGGCTGATCGGGATGCGGAGACGCACCATAGGCACCCCATACGGATTGATCGAAATTCACGATGGCGCCAGTCATCAATCCCGATTCTCCAGAAGCCAGAAAAGCGATTGCGCGAGCAACTTCACTTGGATCAATCAACCTGCCGAAAGGCTGGCTCTTTGCTGCTTCATCCAGCCAATTCTCCGGCGCATTATGAAACTCACGTTGGATGCGGTCCTCACCATCCGATGCCATCCAACCGATATTCAGGCTATTGATACGGATACGATTGCGGAGAACAGAATAGGCTACGTTGCGGGTCAGCGTATCCAGCGCTCCTTTCGATGCACAATAAGCGGCGATGAAAGGTTGCCCACCCATGGATGACATAGAGGAAATATTGACTATCGTTCCCTCGACCTGATCGCGCCGGAATAGTTTTATGGCTTCTTGAATAAGAAAGAATGGCGCCCGTGTATTCACCGCGAACAAACGATCGAACAAGTCCGGGCTTGTATCCAGAATAGTACCACGATCTGTCAGACCCGCCGCGTTTACGAGAATGTCGAGCCGTCCAAAAACACGGTCGGCTTCAGAAACGATCTTGCGACAGTCTTCCACTTTCTCAAGATCAGCCTGCACGAAGATGGGCTTGGCTCCGAGCCTTGCCAACTGATCGATTTGCGCTCTCCCTTTTTCAAGCGAACGTCCGCATATCACAAGACCTTTAGCCCCTCTCTCAGCAAACAGTTTCGCTGTTGCTGCGCCAAGCCCCTGCGTGCTTCCTGTGATGACAGCAACTTTTCCACTGAGTTGTCCGTTCATTCTACGCTCCGAAATTCTAGAGCATTTCCAGCAAAAGTGCGAAGCGGCTTTGCGCCGGATAATGCGTGAAAACAGATAGATAGAGCGGTTCCGACGATTCCATTTAAAGCGGAGTCGCTCTCGTCAAACCCGACCACCTAATTCTGCAGTGAGGTCAGCGAGTTCCTGCCCGCCCGCCATGAGGCTTTGTAATTCGTCCATATCCACATCGTTCTTCGTGCGGGTTCCAAGCGTTACACCGCGATTGAGAACAGTAAACTTGTCCCCCACCGCATGCGCATGTCGAACATTGTGCGTGATGAAGATCACACCCAACCCACGTGAGCGTACGAGATTGATGTACTTGAGAACCATAGCCGTTTGCCGTACGCCCAAGGCAGAGGTCGGCTCGTCGAGGATCAGCACTTTCGCACCAAAGTACACGGCGCGGGCAATCGCCACACATTGGCGCTCACCGCCGGAAAGCGTTCCAACCGCCTGCTGGGGATCACGAACATCGATCCCGATCTTTCGCATCTCCTCGCGCGTTACTTCTTCGGCCTGATGGGTGTCGAACCAACGGAAAGGCCCGACACCCTTTGTCGGCTCGCGTCCGAGAAAGAAATTCCGCATGACCGACATCAGAGGGATCATGGCAAGATCCTGATAGACCGTGGCAATGCCATGATCGAGCGCATCACGTGGACTATTGAAATTGACTGGCTTTCCCTCAACCAGAAAGTCGCCGCTGGTCGGCTTGTGAACGCCAGAAAGCGTCTTGATCAGCGTCGACTTGCCTGCGCCATTGTCACCAAGCAGACAGTGGACCTGTCCCGGTTCGACGCTCAGCGAGACACCATTCAACGCAATGACCGGGCCGAAATGCTTAACAAGATTACGAACTTCGATGATGGGGGTCGTCATGGCAAATCTCCCTCTCAGCGCTCGCCGGTCGCGCGCTTGCGAATGAAATTGTTGAAGAGTACCGCGATCAGAAGCATTCCTCCCAGGAAGACCAGGTACCAGTCCTGATCGATCTGGGTATACGTCAGCCCGATAAGAACCATGCCGAAGATGATCGCGCCGAAGAACGCACCGATTGCAGAACCATAACCGCCAGTCAGCAGACAGCCGCCGATAACCGCAGCGATAATCGCCTCGAACTCTTTCTGAAAGCCACGGCGCGCATCGGTTGAACCGGCATCCATAACGGTGAGAATAGCAACCAATGCAGCAGCCATTGCCGTGCACATGAACAGTGTCGTCTTCACACGACGCACAGGCACACCGGAATTGCGCGCAGCCAGAGCGTCACCGCCTGCCGCGAAAATCCAGTTGCCGAAACGTGTCCGCACCAACACATAGGTCGCTATCAGGGCAATGGCCGCGAACCAGAGGACTTCGACCGGCACACCTTTCACCGACGGCTCACCATTAGGAAACTTGGCAATAAGGTCGTTTTCGGCCATCCAGGCGAACAGTCCCGGAAAAGCATCGCCGGAAAAAATCCCAGCAAAATAACTGCCCGCAACCGCTTCCTTCACCCCACGCAACTGGGTTGCGCCGCCTGTTGCCCATTTCAATCCAACCAGCGACAGGCCACGCAGAATGAACAGAAATGCGAGCGTTACGATAAAGGATGGCAATCCGGTCCGAATAACAATCTGTGCATTCACCACCCCCACGAATGCAGCAAACAGCAGAGTAACGATGATGGCAACGCCAAGCGGCATCTGCCAGACGACAAGGGCAGCGGCGAAAATCAGGCCTGCGAACGCGATCATCGAGCCGATAGACAGGTCGAATTCACCCCCGATCATGAGAAGTGCCGCAGCGACGGCCAGAATGCCGAGCTGCGAAGCCGGAGCCATGAAATTCATGATTCCGGCAGCAGTGAACATCGCTGGATTGGCAACTGAAACGAAAAAGATCGTAATCAGGATCAGGCCGGAGACTGCCCCCAATTCCGGCCTGCTCATGAGCCGTTGCAATAGACTCGCGGACTGAAGCCGCTCATCCTTCGATAGCGCCGCTGCGTTGGCCTTTTCACGGGGAAGTGGCTCACTCATGATTTTCTCCTGATGCATTCTGGGTACAGAAACCCGTTCCCGCCCATTTTCATGGGCGGGCTCGATAATAGATGGTCGAGATGATGCTTACCGGATACCCTTGGCCGAAAGTTCCACGACCTGCTTGGCCTTGTCCTTGGTGATAAGGTTCGGACCCGATGGAACATTACCACCCGGCATCAAACCGTACTTCGCGTTAAGCGCGAGAAACGAGACCGGAAGATAGCCTTGCAGAAACTGCTGCTGGTCAATAGCAAAGTCCGCCTGTCCCTTTTCAACAGCTTCCAGGAAGCCCGCGGACATATCGAATGTCGCAACGTGGATTCCGCTGCGACCGCTTTCGGCAGCAGCTTTTACAGCCGGTTCACCCGCGAGTGTCGCATTGAGCGTCAGGATTGTATCGACGGCAGCATCAGATGCTAAAGCGGCACGAACCTTGGCTTCGTTTTCAGCAGGATCGGTCGATGTCGGCAGAACCGTCACATCACCGAAGCCTTCCTTGAAGCCCGCGCAGCGCTGATCAAGCGAGACGTTCCCAACTTCCTGATTGACACAAATGCCTTTCTTGCCGCCAGCATTTTTCAATGCCTCGCCTGCGACCTTACCAGCATCGAATTCATCCTGCCCCACATGTAGCAGAGCACCGAGTTTCTTTGAAGCATCGGAGCCAGAGTTCATCGAAATGACCGGAATGCCGGCTGCTACCGCACGCTGGATCGACGGTCCGAGCGCATCAGCATCTGGAATGGAAACCACGATACCCTGCGGATTTTGATTGATTGCAGCGTCGATAAGCTGGGCCATCTGCACCATGTCAAAGGTTTCCGGCGCACGATAATCAACCTTCGCTCCCGTATCCTTCGCCGCTTCTGAAACACCGTTTTTCACAACGGACCAGAACGGATCAGATGCCTGACCGTGACTGACTACCACAATATTAATATCAGCCGCGTGGGCTGTAAAAGACGCAGCCAGCAAGGCCACCCCAGCTACGGCCGACTTCAATAGAGATTGCATTGTCTACTCCTCCCTTGTCCGGCACTCCCCGCCGGTTTGCGTTGACGCCTTTACCTTCCACCTGCTGTATCCCGGCGCTCCTCCAAGCTATTCCCGGTAACTCACGCAGACGAGGCTCAATTCAATAGAATGAAACATTCATAACAAATTCTCATGGAATTATAATTCCATTTCTGCTAGCCCATGTCAATCGCATAAGCTGCCGATGATATGCTTATTTGCCAAAGGAGTTGCGCAGCGCCAAATGCTTCGACCATCGTTTCTGGAGGAATGACAATGGCTGACAAAGCTGAGGTTGCCGTTATAGGTTTGATCGGATCCGGGTTCATGGGCAAGACGCACGCCGTCGGGTTCACAAATGTCAACCGCGTGTTCGACTTACCGATTGAAGTGCGACTTCATACATTGGCAGATGTGAACGCGGAGATGGCGGCAAAATCCGCAACAAAGTTAGGATTTGCCAACGCAACTGATGATTGGCGGTCACTGATCTCAAACCCGGAGATCAATCTAATCGACATCACCACGCCAAACCGGTTTCACAGGGAAATGGCGCTCGCCGCCATTGAAGCTGGCAAACATGTTTATTGCGAGAAGCCGCTCGCACCCACCGCCGCCGAATGCCTCGAAATGACACTCGCGGCGGAACGGAAGGGTATACAGACAGCCGTCGGCTTCAACTATGTGAAAAACCCGATGATAAAGCTGGCCAAGGATATCATCGACAGCGGTGAACTGGGGGAAATTCGCAATTTCCGCGGCATTCATGCCGAAGACTTCATGGCCGACGCCGCCACTCCATGGAGCTGGCGTCTTGATCTGGCAGGTGGTGGGGGCGCATTAGCCGATATTGGAAGCCATATCATCGCCGCAGCTCGCCATCTCGTTGGACCGATGGCAGCCGTTATGGGAGACGCCGTTACCGTCATTGGCGAGCGCCCAGATAGTCTGAACCTTTCGCAGACAAAGCGGGTTGAAGTGGACGATGTCTGCCGTGCTTTCTTACGTTTCAACAACGGTGCGACCGGAACACTCGAAGCAAGCTGGATTGCGAGCGGCCGCAAGATGCAGCACGAGTTCGAGATTTCCGGATCAAAAGGTTCATTGTATTTTTCGCAGGAGCGTTTCAACGAACTTGACCTGTTTCTCTTTTCCGACAGAAAGGGCCAGCAGGGCTTCCGCAAAATCTTGGCGGGGCCGGAACACGAACCATATGGCGCGTTCTGCGTAGCTGGCGGCCATCAGATTGGTTTCAACGACCTCAAGACGATCGAAATTCGTGACTTCTTGCTTGCCATTGCCGGACAGAAGACCAATCACGCCGATTTTCGCGAAGGATATGAAGTCCAGAAGACCGTAGAGACGATCTACGCATCGTCCCGTGAGCGCCAATGGAAAACGGTCTAACCTATACGGGAGGTTGGATGGACGATGAACTCACCATCCACCGTCATGATTTTCGCCCGAATGCCATAGACATCGTGCAGCAGTTGCGGCGTGAGCACTTCCAGCGGCTCGCCATCCGCAACGATACGTCCCTTGTCCAGCAGAATAAGCCGCGTGCAATGCTGTGCTGCAAGGCTTAACTCATGCAACGAGGCGACGATAGTCCTCCCTTCTTTTGCAAGTTCCGCGAAACTTTCCATCATTCCAAGCTGATGAGAAGGGTCGAGTCCGGCCACCGGCTCGTCAGCAAGTATTACGGGCGTATCCTGTGCCAGAACGCGCGCAATTAACACACGTGCTCGCTCGCCGCCGGAAAGTTCCATCGCTGGCCGTTCCCGAAATCGGGTAATATCCATACGCAGCATGGCAGTCTCAACAAGCGTTTTGTCCCGTGCACTCATGCTCGTAAACACCGGCTTTAAAGCGGAGCGTCCTAAAGAAACAAGCATCTCCACTGATACCGGCCACGCAACATCACGCTCCTGTGGTAAATAGGCTAGATTCCGCGCCTTTATCGAAGCGCTCATCTGTCGCAAATCGCACCCATCGAGCAAAATCTCCCCGCTGGAGGCAACCAGCCCCAGTATGGCGCGCAACAATGTCGTCTTGCCAGCACCGTTGGGTCCGATTAGCCCGATGAACTCGCCCCCATGAATATCGAAACTTGCGCCGCTGAGTGCTGCCTTCCCGCCGAGCGACACGGAAAGATTTTTTACCGAAAACGCTGTCATACGAGCTGCCTCCGGTATTTGAACACAAGCCAAAGAAAGAATGGTGCGCCAATGATCGCCGTTAGGACGCCTAGTTTCAGTTCACGCCCCGGCATGATGATACGAACCAATACATCAGCAGCCAACAACAGCGCAGCTCCGCCAAGGCCACTGGCAACCAGCAATCGTGATGGGCGCGCACCAACCAGCGGACGCAGGAGATGAGGGACCACCAATCCAACGAAACCGATTGCACCGGCAACAGCAGTAGATGCACCCACGCTTGCCGCTGTGCCCAACACTGCAAAAAGCTGCACACGAGCCAGGTTCACTCCCATCGTTGCGGCAGCATCGGCACCCAACGTTAAACTATCGAGTGACCGCCCGAGTGCCAGAAGCATCGCCCAGCCTATAAGGATAAACGGTGCGGCGAGAGCTACATGCGTCATTGACCTGTCCGCCAGTGAACCGAGCATCCAGAAGACGATTTCCATTGCGGCAAACGGGTTGGGTGACAGGTTGAGCGCAAGCGCCGTCAATGCCCCGGCAAGACTCGTCACCGCAACACCAGCCAAAATGACGGTGAGCGTACCGGGATTGCGCCCTGCCAGCAGTTTGACGAGAAACACCGACACAAACGCCCCTGCCAGTGCAAATAGTGGCAGGGCCAGCGGGAACAGAAGGGACAGACCACTATAAATGGCAATGACAGCGCCGAATGACGCAGATGCGCTCACGCCCAGCAAACCAGGCTCCGCGAGCGGGTTGCGCAAGTAGCCCTGCAATGCAGCGCCAGACAATCCAAGCGAAGCTCCGATAAGGAGCGCAAGCAATGCCCGAGGTAGGCGAATCTCGCGCATGACCAGCACGATCATCTCTCTGTCATCGCCGAAAAGTGCCTTAAAACTGTCAGGAATACTGATTGCAGCAGGCCCTGTCAGCAACGAAAGGATGAAAAGAAAAGCCACCAGAGCGGCTAGTCCTGAGAGCAGAAGATAGAAACGGTTACGTTCAGTCACGCGCAGCCTCCGCAAGCTCCGCAACAGCTTCAACGCTGAACGGCTCACCGCAAACCGTCAGATTATCCGCTATCGTCACCGCCCTCGCCTGCTTTTCAAGCGCCCGCAACGCCGGATGTTCGAAATTCTCGAAAGCCAGCGCAGGCGCGCGATCTCTTGAACTGCGCACCAGAATATCCGGCTTTGCGAGCACCAGTTTTTCCAGCGGCAGCAGAGCAGAACCGCGGACGCCCACCTTATCAGCTAGATTATCAAGCCCGGCCAGACGCACAGCCTCGTCAACCAACGTCCCCTGACCGGATGTGTAACTGTTGGCATAATATAGCGCGACTGTCTTGCGACGGGCCGGAGGTTGGATTGCCTTCAAAGCAGCTTTCATTTTATCGATTTCCTGGCTGGCTTCCGCCTGTCTTCCGAGCAACTCCCCCATGCGATGCAGGTGATTTTCTATGTCACCGAACGAACGGGCCGGAGCGAATTCTTCCACACGGATGCCAAGCCTTCGTAACAGTCCAACCGTTGCCCGCGACGAAAATGTACCGGCCAGCACGAGGTCAGGCTTCATCAGAAAGACTTCTTCTGCCTGCGCATGGTTGATCGGCAACTCCCGCACTTTCGTGGCCATAGCGGACAGCTCCGGGTCCTGCGACAAATACGAAACCGACCGCAGCTGGCCCTCGTTTGCCAGCAGTAATGCAAGCTGATCGGTGCATACGTTGATGGAAACAACGCGCTGGGGAATATCCGCTGCGTCCGCTGACTTGAGAACGAAAAGAGCCAGCCCCGCCACGAGGCAGGAGCAGGTGACCCATTTTGCCGGTGCCCTTTTCATTGTTGCTTCAGCCTCAGAAGTTCCGGGTCAATCCGACATTGATTGTCCGCCCCGGCGCAATATAGCCAGAGCTGCTCTGATAGTCCTTGTCGAAGATATTCTCGACAGAGAACTTGAACTGCGATTGCTTGTCGATGGAATAGAGCGCCACGAAATCAGCGGTCACATAGTCTCCAAGTTGCTTGCTGTTTGCAGCATTGGCATAGCGGGAGCCACCATAGATCAATCTTGCAGTCAGATCGAGCTTTTCACTCGGCGTGAAGTTGACCTCAGCCGCGGCCTTGAAACGCTCACGATACGGAAGATCCTTATCCATATCCCTATCTATTGGTTTCTTCAGATCGATCGATGCCTTGACGCCCCACCGATCATCAAACCGATGCGCCAATGTGGCTTCAAAACCCGTAACCTTCGCGTTGGCGACATTGTAAGGCAAATAGGATGGCGCAGTGCTCATAATCGCGTCGCGCAACCACGTCTGGTAGAACGCCATATCAAGACTTGTCGAAGCTGTCGCCTGCCAGTTCAAGCCCACTTCATACGAACGGGACTTTTCCGGTCGGAGATCAGGGTTGGCGAAGCCCGGATAATAAAGTTCGTTGAATGTCGGCGCCCTAAACCCCGTGGCGTAGGATGACCGCAAAACCAGGTCTGGTAGAACCTCATAGCTGGCACCGAGATTGTAGGTCACGACATCACCGAACTGCCCATTATGATCGTAACGCAGCCCACCATCGAAGCGCAGCGCCTCATACTCAAGCGAGTATTGTCCAAAAACAGCTGCCAGATCGCGGCTGGTTTCGTCATAGGCAATGGTGGTGTTGATGTCCTCGCGATAGGCTTCCACGCCAGCGGTCAGGGTATGATTGACATTTCCGGTATCGAAACTTTTTTCAGTCGATGCAAAAACACCGTAACGCTTGGTTTCGAACTGATCCGAACCAATTACATTTTTCCTGAAGTTACGGCTGCTATCGATACCGGTGCTGAACTCCAGTGTGGAGGACCAATCTGCCGCATGATCGATGCGCGTTCCGATTTTGCCCGTAAATGCAGTACTATCGGCCTGGTTCGGTGATGGCGCTTTGGCGTCATACTGGTTGCGCCCCCGGCTGAAGAGACCGTCCGTATAAATCTTACCCCAGTCGAAATCCCTCGACATGGCAAAGTTGAACGAGCCTTGCAAAAACCCGTCGCGATCCGGCTCATGGCCATAGGCATCTGATGTGGTGAAGTCATATCCTTGCGTACCGGTTATGGCTGCACCAAACGCATAGTCGACCCCGGCATTGCTGCGTCCTTGAATGGAGCCGGAAGCATACCCACCCCATGGATGGCTGACGCCGGTAGAAAGACTGCCGCACCAGGAACGCTCACCGCAGACACCACCCTGCTTGGTGATGATATTAATCACCCCACCCATAGCATCGGCACCGTATTGCGCTGAATGAGCCCCTTTGGCAATTTCGACCCGGTCGATGGAACTCAAAGGAATATTCGCCAGTGCGGTTGCACCGGTTGTCGCCGACGCCGTACGTACGCCGTTGATGAGAACGACCGTCTGCTTGGACGACATGCCGCGCATATAAATATCCGACGACGCACCCTGCCCCCCATTCGTCTTTATGGAGATACCGCTAAGGGACTTTAGTAGCGACTGCAGATCGGGAGCGGCTGACCGCTTGATGTCTGCGGAATCGATGACAGCCACCGATGAAGTTGAACGTTGCAGCGACGATGCGCGGCGCAATGGCGTGACTACGATCGTATCCAACACGACACTGCCGTCGCTCTCAGGCAGACTTTGAGCAAGCGTCGTGGACGGCAGCGCAAGAACACTGGCCGACGCCAATAGAACAGATGATTTCAAAAGATGCATTTTCCCTCAACCCGCCGAACCGAAGACCGGTTCCAGCTTTCCTCGCACCGCAGGTTGAAGTGTTAGTGGCACCGAAGTGCCCTTCTTCCCGACGGCAACATTTCAACAATGTCACCGCCACGGACAGCCGCGCCTGGACACACCCCGTATCCATGCATGGGTGACCGGATACGGCAGGTCTCCTGACTTCCGGGTCGTCGCTTTCCCTCCGCCTTCCCGAGTGCTCAATTGCTCTCAGTGGCTTTCACCGCTCACGCGGCTGTGGAGGATAGCTCTCCGGTTACAGTTGCGGGGGCAGTCGCGGCATCAGCCAAAATAGCTTCACCGTGTTCCCTTTTCATCCGCCAGAACAGCGGAACCGTTTCCTGATGATTGCGATAGCAACATGGTTAAGAATTCGCAACTCCGCTGAAGAGAATCCGGCACGGAGAACTGAATCACATTCACAAGGAATGGATTCAGCTTCCTGTTTTCAAAGAATTTTCCTATCGCAGAAAGGCACGAAAACGCTGGAGCGCGAAGTAGAACAACACCGAGCCGATCAAGATCAGGGCCAGAAACTGCGGCCATACGACGCCCAGTCCCGCTCCACGAAACAGGATCGATTGGGCCAGTATGACGAAGTGCGTGTTTGGCGCTGCCAGCATGATTGTCTGGATGATTTCCGGCATGCTTTCGCGGGGCGTTGTCCCTCCCGAAAGCACCTGCAAAGGCAGGAGCACCAGCATGAGCAACATCCCAAACTGCGGCATCGAACCAGCCGCGGTGGCCAAAAAAATGCCAAGGCTAGTCGTAGCAAAAAGCTGGAGCGCCGCACCAACAAGAAACAGCGATACGGATCCATAGATCGGCACGGCAAGTAGCCCCTGCACCACGAAGACCAATGCAAATGCCGAAGCAACCAGCACGACAAGCCCCATGGACCATATCTTGCTGATCATAATTTCAACCGGGGTCACGGGCATCACCAATAGATGCTCTATGGTTCCGTGCTCGCGTTCCCGAATGAGCGCCGCGCCCGTCAGGATGATCGATAGCATCGTAACCGATGAAATCACATTGTTGATCGCTCCAAACCAACCCTTGTTCAAATCCTGATTGAATCTCGTCCTGAGATTCAGTTCAACAGGCGTTTGTGCACTACCGCGATAGTGATTTAGAAATTCGCTCACCTCACTCGACACAATCGACTGCACGTAGCCTCCGCCGGTAAATGCCTGGCTCATTCGGGTTGCGTCGATATTGAGCTGAATTGTCGGCGAACGACCGGCCAGAAGATCACGCTGGAAATTCGGCGGTATGTTCAGTGCGAACGTATCAAGCCCCTCATCCATCCGTGCATCCATTTCATAGGATGAAATCAACTTCGGAGGCACGAAATATGGCGGATAAAATGCGGTCGTAATCCGGCTCGAAACAGGCGACTGATCCTCGTCTACGATCGCTATCGCCGCATTGTTGAGACTCTCAGGCATCGCCTTCGACGCCGTGTAGATTGCAAGCGTAAAGGCATAGACGATCAGGATCAACAGCATAGGGTCGCGAGCCAGACCACGCAGTTCTTTCACGCCGAGCTGCATTATGTTGGACATCCGCATCTTAGCTCGCCTGTTTCTTGAGGAGAACGATAGCCAGCACCATGAGTACTGGCACCGCGATCAGCAACGGCAAAAACGAACTAGCAAGGTCGGCAAATCCCAACGCCTTGGAGAAAACCCCGCGTGAAATGGTCACAAAATAGGTCGTCGGATAGATTTTACCGATGAACGCGCCTGCGCCTTGCAGAGACGATACGGGATCAATGATACCTGAGTATTGAACAGCCGGGATGAGTGTCAGAAGAGCCGTTCCGAAGATCGCGGCTATCTGGCTGTTCATGAATGTAGACAGTACCAGCCCCATACCGGTCGCAATCGTGACGTAAAGCAACGCCGCCAGCGCATAAGTTGGAAAACTTCCTGTAAACGGCACCTGGAAAATAAACACAGCAAAGGCAGTCAGCATGAGGAAGTTCAGAAATGCCAGCCCGATATAGGGCAACTGCTTGCCGAACAGAAACTCGAACTTCGTCACGGGCGTCACGTAAAAATTGATGATTGAGCCCAGTTCCTTTTCGCGAACCACGCTTAACACCGCCAGCATGGCGGGGATCATGAGAAGCAGCAGCGGAATCACCGCCGGCACCATTGCCACGAGGCTCTGCACATCGGGATTATAACGGTAGCGTATCTCCAGATTGAAGCTGCCAACGCTCGCCGCACGACCATACAGCTCGCGGGCTTTTTGCGTCAGCCAGTTGGCATGCATGCCCTGAACATAGCCCTTGATCGTCTCGGCTCGGGTTGGCATCGCCCCGTCAATCCACGCGGCAACTTCCACCGGGCGTCCGCGCATGACATCTGCGCCGAAATTGGGCGGGATCTCGATAGCCAGACTGATTTCGCCATCACGCATTCGCCGATCCAGATCGTCATAGTCGGTTATAGGAGGCTGTTCAGAGAAATAGCGCGAACCTGCAATCTGCTGCGTATAGTCACGGCTGATCGTCGTATCGTCACGGTCCAGTACCGCAAATTTCAGATCCTCGACGTCCAGGTTAATGCCATAACCGATGACGAACATCAGGATAACGCTGCCCAAAATAGCCAGCGTTGCACGGATTGGATCGCGTTTCAGTTCCAGAGCTTCACGCCTTGTGTAAGCCAACATTCGCCGCAGATCCGGTAACCAACTTGAGGCCTTCTTTGGATGCGTTTCATCTGCCTGTGTCGTCTGTTCTGGAAGGATTGCAGGCGATGGCGCTGACTGTCCTGTCTCGCCAATAGCGTCCTGAAGATATGCAACGAAGGCCTCTTCCAGAGTTTCGGTATGGCGACTTTCCGTAATCGCCTTCGGCGTGTCGCTAATCAAAACCTTACCGGCATGCATCAGCGAAATCCGGTCGCAAAGCTCCGCTTCGTTCATAAAATGGGTAGAAACGAAGATGGTCACATTGTCCTTACGCGACAGATCAGCAAGAATTTGCCAGAAAGCGTCACGAGCGACCGGGTCCACACCAGATGTCGGCTCATCAAGAATGAGAATATCAGGCGAATGGATCAACGCTACAGCCAGCGACAAGCGCTGGCGGATACCGAGCGGCAAGGCGTCAGGTAAGGAATCCATGACCTCAATAAGATCAAAGCGTTCGGTCAATTCCTTGATACGGCGTGCGGTCAATACCGGTGCCATATCAAACAATTTAGCATGGAGTTCCAGATTCTGGTGAACAGTCAACTCCGAATAGAGCGAAAACGCCTGCGACATATATCCGACATGGCGGCGGATATCGATATCCTTGGGATCAACCTCGCGCCCGAATAGCCGCGCCGTTCCCTCACTGGCGGGTAACAACCCGGTCAAAACCTTCATGGTGGTGGTCTTGCCGCAACCGTTAGACCCCAGAAACCCAAAGATTTCACCACGCGCAATTCGAAAGCTTACATCGTTCACCGCAGTAAAATTGCCGAATCGAACAGTGACATGTTCTGCTTCAATCGCGATTTCAGCATCGGCACCGAAATCGCGGTGTGGAATTTCGATATCATGATGGCCTTTCCGCAACTCTTCCGGCAGAAGCGCGATGAAAGCCGCATCGAGATTCGGAGTATTGGTACGTTGCAGCAACTCTTGCGGTGAACCTGTCGCCAGAATCTGTCCGCTATTCATAGCGACCAGCCAGTCAAAACGTTCGGCCTCTTCCATATAGGCTGTGGCGACGATGACACTCATTCCGGGTCGATCCTTACGGATGTCGTCAATCAGTTCCCAGAACTGGCGCCGGGAAAGAGGGTCAACACCGGTCGTTGGCTCATCAAGTATAAGCAAGTCAGGATCGTGGATAAGCGAGCAGCAGAGACTGGTCTTCTGCTTCATCCCGCCTGATAACTTGCCGGCGGGGCGATCCGCGAAAGCCGACATCCCCGTGCGTACCAGAAGATCGGTGATGCGACGCTCGCGCTCTTTTCGATTATGCCCGAACAATCGCCCGAAAAAATCGATGTTCTCAAACACCGAAAGCGTGGGATATAGGTTTTTCCCAAGCCCTTGCGGCATATAAGCGATACGAGGATAAGCAGATTGAAGATGGCGCTTATCCGAAATATCACCGCCAAGAACTTTTATGTGGCCCTGCTGCATCGTTCGCGCTCCGGCGACCAATGATAAAAGGCTCGACTTGCCCACCCCGTCAGGTCCAATTAGCCCAACCATGCAACCGGCAGGAATATCGAGCTTGATCTCTCGCAGAGCTCGGGTTTTCCCATAGGACAGCCCGACATCTCGCGCCTGAACGACAAAGCTGTCTTCTTTGGCACCAGCTTTGACTCGATCGTTCATTTCACGGTTTCCGCAAGATTCTTCGGCCACTCGGCATTGGGATCAAGCTTGACATAAGCCATGCCCGGCAACCCTGTTTTCACTTGCTGGATATATTTTTGAAGCAGTTCTTGCGGGATTTTTGCTTTCACACGGAACATCAGCTTCTGTCGCTCTTCCTCCGTTTCAACAGTCTTCGGCGTAAACTGGGCCACATCAGCGACAAAACTTATTTTTGCAGGAATGACATATTGCGGCGCAGCATCAAGAACGATCCGGGCATCAGCACCGATGGCCACTCGCCCGGCCTGCGCCGTTGGCAGGAAGAAGGTCATGTAAACGTCGCTGACGTCTACAAGGTTAAGCACCCGCCCGCCTGCGGAAAGGACCTCACCCGGTTGAGCGACGCGATATTGAACGCGTCCCGGCTTCGGCGCTCTCAAAGTGGCGTCATTGATATCGGCCTCAATACTTGCGATTGCCGCCTTGGCGGCCTCAACCGATGCTTCGGCATCCACGACCTGCGCCTTCGCAGCCCCAATGGCTGCCTCCGTGGCTGCAAGCTGCGCCTTGGCTGCACCGACAGCAGCTCCTGCGCCCTGTGCCGTTGCGCGATCATCGTCCAGAACTTGCTGAGAAACCGTACGCGATTGCGTCAATTGCTGGGAGCGCGCCAGGCGGCGCTGTGCAGCGTCCAACTGCGCCTCTCGCTGCGCGACGGTGGCTTCCGCAGCCGTACGTTCGGCCTCGCGCTGCGTAACCAGACTGCGCGCCGTCTCGATACCAATCTCCGCCCGGCGCAATTGTGCCTCAGCCTGCTTGCGCTGGCTTTCCAGCTGATCCGTGTCCATCCGTGCGAGGATATCATTTGCTTGCACGAAATCGCCCTCATCCGCGAGAATCTCGCGAATACGCCCCGGGCTCTTCGTCGAAATATCAATTTCAACGGCTTCAATGCGACCGTTACCCTTAGCGATACCTTCCGACAATCCATCGCCACTTAACGCTTTCCAGGCATAGTAACCACCTGCGGCAAGGACGATAATCGCTCCAGCCAGTATCCATTGCTTACGGTTGAAAGCCATATTGAAACACCCTCATTGCCATCGTCGTCACAATACCGTCTTCAAATGAAGCACCAGCAAGCGGTCACTGTCTGCAAAGGGTTTCATTATCCCCGCCCCGCCTCCAGCTTCAGCCAGAACCTTCTTGAGAGGATATGGAACTACCTTTTCATTTAGCAACCGGTGAATTGGGGGGAAGCGATCGAGAAACGCAAACTCCCGGTTGGCATCGCTCTACCACGGTCACAATTGTTCGCTTTGATTAGAATCAAGAATAACTAAAGTACAAGATTATTGAAGACGCGGGTGCTGATTTGATGAAACAGAGGGGAGCAACGCCGACAGCACCCGCTGGCTGTCGATAGGCGGCGTTACGGAAAGATCGCGCTCATGCGCTCGACAGATTGATTTAGCCGGGGTGCCATTCGAGTAGGGCCTCGGCACCCCGGGTCACCGACTCTGGTGGAAACCGGCAACGGTTGTTGGTTAGCACTCGCTCAAACGGCGCTCTTTGATTTCAATCAAACAGGTCACAATTCAGCAGTCGATCATCAATTTTTCTCGCCAGTTTTCCGCGGCTTGCATTTGCCCCACGTTTTCTTCAGATAGTTCGACACACTTTTGAGCTTCGGATCTGATAGAAAACCCTGGCGAAAGAGAATGCTTCCCTTCACTTCTGGCAAAGATTCATTGAGTTCTAGCTGACGCTTGATTTCGGTCACACCCTCACCCGCCTGCCAACTCGGTTCAAGCGTAGTTCCGGTACCAGCCCGATAGAGCGCCACACCGATATAGAGATCGGTCTTCGTACCACGCACCGTATCGACCCACCATTTGGCAATTGTTCCGAAAGATGCATCCTTGCGGCCAAAAGACCAGTAGATCTGCGGTGCTATATAATCGATCATGCCTTCTTTCACCCAGCGCCGAGTGTCGGCAAAGTCTCCATCATAGTTGGTTTTTCCGGCACGGGTGGCAGAACCGCGCGGGTCGTCCGCAGCGTTGCGCCATACACCGCTCGGACTGATGCCGAAACGAACATTTGGTTTGATCGACTTTATCTTGTCCGAGATTTCCCGCACCAGAGTATGGGTGTTGTAACGACGCCACTCGTATTTGCTTGAAAAGCGTGTGCCAAACTGCGCGTATGATTTGTCGTCGTCGAGTTTCGACGCTGCGGTTTCGTAGTAGAAGTAATCATCAAACTGAATGCCATCGACATCATACTTCTGCACGACCTCTGCCGTTACATTTGTCACCCATTCGCGGACCGCCGGTATACCAGGATCGAGGACATAACGGTCGGCTGAAACACCGACCCATTCGGGATGGGACTTGAAAACGCTGACCGGCGACTCGTTTGAAGAATTCCGCAATTCCTTGCGGGTAGACGGCTTGGTATCCATCGAGACACGATAGGGATTAAGCCAAGCATGCAGTTCTATGCCGCGCTTATGCGCCTCCTCAATTGCAAACTTTAGCGGATCAAAGCCGGGATCTTTTCCGAGTGTTCCCGTCAGATAGGATGACCACGGCAAATAGGATGACTGGTAAAATGCATCAGCGGTCGGCGAAACCTGAAAGATGACAGCATTGATACCATGCTCGGATGCCTCGTCGAAAAGCTTGAGCAGCTCTTCTTTCTGAAGCTTTATGCGTTCGGCATCATCTTCGATGCGCGATGAACTGCGGGACGGCCAATCGAGATTGAGTACCGTCGCTATCCAACTGGCATGAAATGCGTCGCAATCAAGGGGCATAAAACCGTTCCGTCTAAACAACTTGTCAGGCAAGGGGTTTGATATGGCTCTTTATCGCATTAGCTTATAAATAGAAAAGCAATAGCGAGGGCAGCATGTACAAGAATATTCTCGTAACAACCGATGGGTCAGAGTTTGCGGAGCGCGGGCTCCTTCACGCATTCAATCTGGCGCGTACAGTGGGTGCGAAGGTCACAGTACTGACTGTGACCGCCCCCTATTCAGTTTCAGGGCTTCCTGGTGGCTGGACCGATAGCCCTGCCTTCATCGAGCGTTTCGAACAAGAATGGAACGACTATGCCGATAGATCCCTCGCCCGCGCTCGCGAGCTGGCGGCTGGAGCTGAAGTCGAAGTTCATACGCTGCATGAAGTTGCCTCTCATCCGGCTACATCCATCATTGAGACAGCCAAAGAACTGGGCAACGATCTCATCGTCATGGCGTCCCACGGTCGTCGTGGACTGAAAGGAATGCTGCTCGGCAGTCAGACCTATGAAGTCCTGACTCGCGGCAACACACCGGTTCTGGTCGTAAAATAAAGCAACATCGAAAAGGCCCGAATATCGGGCCTTCTTCGTTGTCAACCAGCTTGGTGACCTGTTGCACTGTCGATATCGATACGGAAGAAGATCGGATCAAGTTTGCGTTCTTTTCCGTCATTCCCAATCGTCTTGATGTATGCTGGTTCCCACCATGTCGGTTCCGACGCCATAAGTGCGACAATCGAGTTCTTCTCATCCTCAAGTTCGATCTCCCGATAATGACCAGTCAGCACCACAGTGCGCCATTTGGTCCGAGAATCTATACGATCAAAAAGGATACAAACCGCATCGTTCTTGCGCATGGCTTCAGTCTTCTGCCCGTCAGTAGTAAAGGAGTAGAGTGAACCGCCGCTGAACCGGAAACTGAGTGGTACTATAAACGGGTGATTATCGAGAACATATGCCAGCCGCCCCAGATGGGTGTGCTGTATCATGTCCCGGATATCGTATTCCGACATTTGCCTAATTATCATGGCTCGCCTCCGCCGTTTGCCTATTCACCGATAAACTAACATAGGGCGGCGTCCCAGCTTTGACCGTAATCAAAACACAAGCAGGGCTAATTTATCAGACGAACAAACGCCCTTCCGCGATCTTCACTGCCGTACCTCCGATCCGGGCTCCTGTGAGCTGTTGCCTTGCAACGTCCAGCTCAAGGCGAATGCGCGAAGGTCGCCCCATCTCCATTCCCTGTTCGATCCACCACTGCGAACTGCCGTCAACAGGCTTGTCATTCTTCTGGATCATGCCTGCAAAGGCGGCAGCAGCCGACCCCGTGGCTGGATCTTCGTAGACATTGGCGCCAGTTACAAACATGCGCGCATGGAAATGACTGTCGAACAGAATTGTTTCGCGACAATAAACATAGATCGGCAAAGCCCGACCATCGACATGCGGCAGACTTTCGCTCACATAAACTGGATCAATAGACACTTTTGCCGCCGCAATCAGATTATGAACCGGTATGAGCAGATAGGGCGTGCCTGCACTCCAGACGGCAGGTGTATGGTTCTCGAACCCAATTTCATGCGTGCCGAGACCGATCGCGGCAGCTGCCTCCTCTCTCTCGACCTTGACGTCAACTCGCTCTGGCAAGCGAGGCAGATCGAATTCGGCAAATGCGCTATTTTCGCCGAGCATAACGCCGCAGCGCACGATGCCAACTTTTTCTTCCAAAGCAACGAGCCTGTCCATTCCGTCACCGGTTTTTCGACGTCGAGCCAGCGATACAGCAGCCCCTACGGTCGGGTGCCCGGCAAAGGGAAGTTCGTAATCAGGTGTAAAGATGCGTACCGCCGCTTCGTGCGCGGGATTGCTCGGCGGAAAAATGAACACCGTCTCGGAAAGATTAAACTCGCGTGCGACGGCCTGCATGTGCGTGTCGGTCAAACCTGCGCTATCATGGACGACAGCCAGCGGATTTCCAGCCAGAGCCTTGTCGGCGAAAACGTCGAAAACCTCATAAAATCTGCCGGAAACGGCGGCCTCACTCATTCCTCATTCTCCCTCGACCTACTCACAAAATCGACGGCCTGGCCGATTTCAATCTAATGTCTCATACGTCGCATTATATGCGAGCATAGCTAATTTCGCGCCGCTGTCATCTGTAAGTCCGACCAAGTTTAGCGATTATTGAAATGCCAATCGGCAAAAGCTCGCACATACGATGGGGTGGCTTCTCCCATCGCGCCTGCCGCTTTTACCGGTATGATCTCCGATAACTCCGGCTCTTCCTCCGCAGAAAGGTGTTGTTCAATCCGCGATACCAGCCTCGTTGATGGCACGTCAAAATAATAACGGCGGAACAACGCTATGCTACGGTTTCCAGTCACGAGATTGATCTGCTGCTCCGCAAACGCATCCAGAAGATCAAGTCCTGTTTCCTCGCGAACCTCCCGTCGCCGATTGGCGTCATAATCGACATAACCATCGACAATGTCATTATCATCCACCGAGCCTGCCGGAAAATAAACCCTTCCTGCTCCCGCACTCTGTGCGCTCATGCGTCCAGCAATCAAATGTCCTTCACGTGAGACAATTACACCGACACCGAAAATGTGCCACGGACGTTCCTGCGAGCTGTCACGTCGCCAATGCATCAGCGTCGCAAAGCTGGTACGTTGGAAATCAGCCTTAAAAGCACCGCCTGTCAATTCAGCTTTAGTCGCCAGATAGAATTCACCATCGAACAAAGTGGGGTTCGCCACCTGCTCACGTGTCCAGTTCGAAGCTATCGCGTCCTTATTCTCCACGGTATAAGGTAACGGACCGGGTAGCACCCGAACATAGGCACTATCGATAATGTGGACGGTATTCTCCCGAACCTTATTCATCGCTCAGACCATGTTTAATGTCACTGCGACCGGGCAGTGATCGCTCGCCTTCGGGCGATCCCACCCGGTTCGCGGATAACGGTCGACCTGCTGGTCGGGCGGAAATATTGTGCGCCAGGGCTGGCCGCGCCGGATGATATTTGGAACCGCCTTCCCATTCTTCTCCGCGAATGAAGGAGAAGCCATGATGTAATCCAGTTGGCAAAGGTGACGCTCTTGTGGCCCGCGCGTATGGTATAGCGTCCAGCGATCCATAACGGGGCGGCGCTCGACCAGATTGACGGCGAAACCATCCCCTAAAAGCGCGTCGAGCGCACTTTCTTCTTCAACCATAGGCGTGAACTGATAGCCGTTCCATTCGTCGCCGTCGATAACGATCCGCTCACGGTAATCATTGAAGTCACCGCAAATCAGCCAGCGCAGTTCCGCGGCCTTTGAAGGCCCGAACTTGTTCTCGATAATGCGGCGTATTGCTCTTGCCTCCGCGCGCCGCACAGGAAGCGAAGAGGTCCGTCCATCAAACCCGTTGCGCGCGCCCGACATTGATTTCATATGAGTCACGAAAAGCGATATGGGCTTTCCTGCGACGCGAAAATCCACATTCAGACAATCCCGCTTGAAAACGCGATCATGGGGCTGAATCCCCAGTTCAGCGAGAACCGGCTCATACAGGCCAAAATCATTATAAGTTACATAGGCATAGCTCGTGACTTCGTCGACCTCTATAGGCTGCCCGTCCCGCGTCGTGTCACGCATCATAACGGCGACATCGATGCCACGACTGTCATTGCCGTCTATGAGATATTTATGCCGGAAGCCATGCCCTATCATCTTGAAAAGATAGCCATACTCGAAGGCATTGAGAGCCGAGAGATTGTCCACCTCCTGTAGGCAAAGAATATCGGCACGCGTTTCGGCAATGGCGAGCGCCGTCATCTGGCGCGTATCGTCTGCGTGCGCCACGGTGCGCGCCTGCTCGAGAAGGCGATACTGCGCCTCATCGTTGATTTCGAATAGTTGCAAGGTGCGATCCTGATGCAATTCGTTGCGAAAGCCGGAAAAATCGAACCGACGCATCAGATTTTCGACATTGAAGGTAGCGATGGTAAACATGTATCCGCAATCTCTCTGCTTGCCGGTCGATTGGCAAGAGGATGATTTCTGAAACGAATAAATTTCTGCCGAAGCGGTGACATGGGTGTAAATTATACCCATATATTGGGGGACGGTTGATTGAAGCGAGCCCAAACGATGCGAAAGGTTTTGCGCCTGACGATACTGACAGGACTGTTCGTTGCAGGCATTGCGAGTGCAGCTTCAGCCGTCGAACTGCGCAACAGCCAGTATCTTCCCTCGTTGAAACCGAGCGGACCGTTGATTATCGGCGGTCAGGCAGGCGCGAATCGCACAGATCCGACCGCTCGCAACTGCTACGGCTCAACGCTTTGCCGGGAGAGTGGAACTTATATTACCGAGCACGGCGTATTAAACTACAAGAACGGCGACGCACTGCAATATCGACGCACGATGCAGCCGCCAACCGCCGGTGCGCGACCAAGCAGCAATCATATCCAGTGGTGCTCGAACCGCTATCGCAGCTACCGGACATCCGACAACACATTCCAACCGCTGGCTGGTCCGAGGACTGGCTGCAATTCGCCATTCCAGTAGGAAAAAAGCCGGGCCTGCACCCGGCTAATTACTCCCACGAACTCAGGCTGCAACAGATTTCGTATGGGTCCGTATCAACCGGCCTAGCCGTTTGATACCTTCATCAATCATCTCGTCGTTGGCGCAAGAATAGCTGAGACGCAATGTATTGACACCACTACCGTCGGCAAAAAATGCCCGCCCCGGAACAAACGCCACTTTCTCGCTATCAATGGATGCAGCGAGCAATGCGGCACCATCCATACCTTCGGGCAGCGTGACCCAGATGAACATACCCCCTTCAGGTTTCGTCCAGCTTGCGGTCTCCGGCATATATTTCGCTAGCGCTTCGAGCATCTTGTCGCGACGGTGCTTATAAACCTTGTGCAGCTTTGCCACCTGAACATCAAAGCCATTGGTCGCGACACGTTGAATAGCGATCTGGTTGATAGTGGACGAATGAAGATCAGCAGCCTGCTTCATGAGAACCAGCTTGCGAATAACAGGCTTCGACGCAACCACATAGCCGACGCGCAACCCCGGAGCCAGCGTCTTCGAGAAAGAGCCGCAATAGATGGTACGGGTTTTCTCTATGTCACCACCGTTTCGGGCAATATCGAGCGCCAGGATCGGCGAAATCGCATCGCCATTGTAGCGAAGATACTGATAGGCGGCATCTTCGATTACAGGAATGTCAAGTTCGTCCGCCTGGCCGAGCAATTTTTCACGACCTGCAAGATCGACCGTTTCTCCTGTTGGGTTGCTGAAATCGGCAGACAGATAAGCGAACTTCACCTGACCACCAGCTTTCTTGGCGGCTTCGGCGTAGGACGCAGGAGTACGATTGCCATTGATCGCCAGCGTATCGTAGTTCGGCTCATAAGCGTTAAAAGCCTGCAGTGCGCCAAGGTACGTAGGCGCGGTCACGAGCGCCGTGTCGGCGGGCGACAAAAACAGCTTGCCCAGATAATCAAGAGCCTGCTGCGAACCCGATGTGATGAAAACATTGTCTTCCGTGCAGGGAATGCCGATCTTCGCAAGCTCACTGACGAGCCAGGTGCGCAACGGCTTATAACCTTCCGAAACGGAATATTGCAGCGCAGCATTAGCCTCAGGGCCGGTAAGAATATCCTGATAGGCCGCCTGGAATTCCTCGTGCGGGAAAAGCGCCGGATCAGGAATACCACCCGCAAACGAAATAATATCTGGACGTTCCAGAAGCTTCAATAGTTCGCGGATTTCCGATGCGCGCATACGTTTCGAGCGCGTTGCAAAAACATTTTCCCAGTCCAACACGGGAAATCTCCTCAATTAGACTATCCGTACATCTTACGGAACTTGTAATAGCTAAGTCTCCTCAAAACTTCGCTATTGGATGTGAAGCTCTAGCGCAATTTTCGGCAGACGAGAACAGCTTTTCCCATGCTTCTATGGAATAAAGATATTCGGAATTGTTTTGGCCTTAAAAGTGCACGAAACGAAAAAACTGGCGCAGGATTCGCGTTCTTTTTGTTCGCAACATGCTCACGATTGACCTCGTCAAAACGCACTATGAATGAAGGGGGCGTAAGAAACGCCCCCTCTTTTCAAGCTTCGCAGAGTTTCATAATCAGACGATACTCGGCTCTTGCGCCCGCAGGCGACCAGAACCTGAAGCTCACTGATTTTAGTTGCGAGCCTTGTCGACCAACTTGTTCTTTTCGATCCAAGGCATCATGGCGCGCAACTTGCCGCCGACTTCTTCGATCTGGTGAGCATCGTTGAGACGACGGATACCCTTGAAGCGAGCACCGCCTGCCTTCCACTCCTGCATCCAGTCCGACGTGAACTTGCCGGTCTGAATGTCTTTCAGGACGCGCTTCATTTCAGCCTTCGTTTCGGCAGTGATAATGCGCGGGCCGGTAACGTATTCGCCCCATTCGGCAGTGTTCGAGATCGAGTAGTTCATGTTGGCGATGCCACCTTCGTAGATCAGATCCACGATTAGCTTCATTTCGTGCAGGCACTCAAAGTAAGCCATTTCCGGCGCATAACCGGCTTCAACCAGAACTTCAAAGCCGGTGCGGATCAGTTCGACAACGCCGCCGCAAAGAACAGCCTGTTCACCGAACAAGTCAGTTTCGCACTCTTCCTTGAAGGTGGTTTCGATAACGCCTGAACGACCGCCGCCAACGCCCGAAGCGTAGGAGAGAGCCAGATCATGCGCATTGCCCGAGGCATCCTGATGAATGGCGATAAGGCACGGAACGCCGCCGCCCTTCTGGTACTCGCCGCGAACCGTATGGCCCGGGCCTTTCGGTGCGATCATGACCACATCAACCGATTTCTTCGGCTCGATGAGGCCGAAATGCACATTGAGGCCGTGAGCGAAAGCGATAGCTGCGCCATCACGAAGATTGTCGTGAATGTGCTCTTTGTAGATGTCAGCCTGCAGCTCGTCAGGGGTTGCCATCATCATAAGATCAGCCCACTTGGCGGCATCGGCAACGTTCATCACTTCAAAGCCGTCAGCCTGTGCCTTCTTCGCGGTCGCAGAACCGTCACGAAGGGCAACACGCACGTTGGCGGCGCCGGAATCCTTGAGGTTCAGCGCATGGGCGCGGCCCTGGCTGCCATAACCGACGATAACCACCTTCTTCGACTTGATCAGGTTAACGTCTGCATCCCGATCGTAGTAAACGCGCATTTCCTTTTTCCCTTCGTTCAGATTGTTCTTCGGCTTTCTTGCGTCCACCGATGTGATTAGGCCCCGTATAGGGCAAAAAACTGCTTGGTGGCGCGCCGGGCGTCCCGGATGACCACGTCGTCAGTCAGTTCCAGACGGTCGCCAAGCAGCAACCGTATTTGCATGTCCCGGACGACAAGTCCGAAAAACGTGCGAAATGCCTCATCTATATCGTCGAAGACCAGCAAACGGGCCTCCTGCCCCATATGAAGAATGGGCTTGAGGCGCTGTGCCATGGCCACCGGACCGTTAGCCAGAACGATATCACCCAATGTCGATTTGCTGGACGCTGCATGGCTCACAGCCAGTCGGTTCAGGGCAATCGACGTTTTTCCCGACAGCACCAGCAGCCAGTCACGTGCAAAATGCTCCAGACTAGAGAAAAGAGATTCCGCGTCCAGCTTCTCACGGGTCAGTGGCACCACACGGACCTTGGATGCCTGCCAGCGAACCATCGCCGTCAGCAAGCCATCCCGATCACCAAACCATTTGTAGAGGCTTTCCTTCGAGCAGTTGGCGGCACGCGCAATGCTTGCCGTCGTCAAAGCGCGGTCTCCGCCTTCCACTAGAAGGCGCAACGCCTGCTCCAGAACATCGTTCTGACGCGGCGAAAGAGCCTGCTGCTTCTGAGCCTGCAATTCGTCGCTGTTATCAGTCACGGGTCTTTCCTCCACCTTGTACCGTACGGTACGGTTCCTAATTCATAATTGCTGTCTCATCAGCGGTCAAGCATGTTTTCGAGAATTGCAATCGACTCCCGCAAAAGTAACTTTCATCGAAACATGTGCAAAAAAGCGCTTTCCCGAAAACGGAAAAGCGCTTTTTAAAACTGTCATTCAGGCGTGTTTACAGATTTACCTGCGTTCCAATTTCCACCACGCGGCCAGTCGGAATCTGGAAATATTCTGTCGCGTCGGAAGCGGTTCGGGCGAGCAGAATAAACAGCTTGTCCTGCCAGAGCGGCAAGCCTGAATGGGCAGATGCTTTGAGTGACCGGCGAGACAGGAAGAAAGATGTCGTCATGATGTCGAACTTCCAGCCAAGCTTGCGACAGATGCCAAGTGCTCGCGGAATGTTCGGCTGCTGCATATAGCCGAAAGTGAGCGTTACCTGCATAAAGCGCTCGTTATATTGGGAGACACGTGCGCGATCAGCACTGGAAACCCATGGCCTTGAGGCGGTCACGACCGTTAGTATGACGTTGTTTTCGTGCAGAACCTTATAATGTTTCAGGCTGTGCATGAGGGCGGTTGGAGCACTTTTTGGGTCGCCGGTGAGAAACACTGCCGTGCCCGGAACGATGGTTGGCGGGCGCTTGGTCATCTGCTGGACGATGAGATCAAGCGGCACTTCAGCCTTGCGGGTCTTGTTAAAGAGATGCCGCGTTCCACGCACCCACGTCCACATAATGAGGACGAGTACGGCAGCGATACTGATCGAAGCCCATCCGCCCTCATGGACCTTGATGATATTCGCGCCGAAGAACATCACGTCAATAACGAGAAAACCCAGAATGATCGGCAGTGCGCGGCTCACACGCCAGTTCCAGATCCGGGTCATCACGATATAGAGAAGTACCGTGGTTACCAGCATGTTGCCAGTGACGGCAATGCCATATGCTGCGGCCAGATTGCTGGACTTCTCGAACCCGAGCACCAGAATAACCACCGCCAGCCCCAAAAGCAGGTTCACGCGCGGAATATAGATCTGCCCATGCAGCTTTTCCGAGGTGTGCTGGATTTCGAGACGCGGTAGAATGTTGAGCTGAACTGCCTGGCGCGCCACTGAATAAGCGCCCGTGATCACGGCCTGACTGGCGATAACGGTCGCCGCCGTCGCCAACAGAACAATGGGCAAAAGAGCAAAACTGGGCATCATCTGAAAGAATGGCAATGCCGCCGCTTCACCATGTGAAAGAATGAATGCAGCCTGCCCGAAATAGTTGAGCAGCAGACATGGGAACACGATCCACAACCATGCACGCACGATCGGCTTACGCCCGAAATGACCGAGATCAGCGTAGAGAGCTTCGGCGCCTGTCATTGCGAGGAACACGGCACCGACGGTGATGAACGCTACACTGGGACTAACTGTCAGGAAGCGCACCGCATAATATGGATTGAGCGCCACCATAACAGTCGGATCATCGAAAATATGCCAAAGGCCCGACGCGCCCAGCGCCAAGAACCACAATGCCATGATCGGCCCGAAGACAATGGCAACTTTTCCCGTGCCTAGCTTTTGCACCGAAAACAGTGTCACGAGAATAACGACAGTTATGGGAACCACGAAAGGCGTTAAGTCTGGTGCGACGATCTCAAGACCTTCCATTGCCGATAGAACCGAGATTGCGGGCGTAATAACCGCATCGCCGAAGAACAGCGCCGCACCGCAGATGCCCACGCCGAGGATCAGGTCAGGCCTCCCCTTCAGTGCACCTCTGACAAGAGCCATCAGGGAAAGGATACCGCCCTCGCCGTTATTGTCGGCACGCAGAACAAACAGCACGTATTTGATGGTCACAACCAGTGTAAGCGCCCAGAAGATCAGCGAAACAACACCCAGAATGTCGCTGCGAGCGAGAATACCATCACTTGCCGCTGCGTGGAGGGCTTCGCGAAAAGCATAGATAGGGCTAGTGCCGATGTCCCCGTAGACAACCCCCAGAGCGCCAAGTACCAAAGTCTTCATGCTCTCATTGTGCTGTTCGGTATCTTCTGCAAAAGCGGCGGTTTCAGAAGAACTGGAAGCAGGCACAGCGGCCTCTATCGGCGTATCTTTGCCATTTAGCTCGCCGCTCATGTGCAGGCACCTCGCAACTTCCTGAAAAGATTCTGGCCGGAATCACTGGGTATCGAATTGAGATAAAGAACGTATTCGCACAAAGTTGCGAAATGCAGCATTGTTGCCGTACCATTGCCCAAATCAGCGTTAAACATGCTGTTAGTGCTGGTTGAACCCGGCAATCCGCTCGAACGCAATATCAACAGACTTGCCATGGCACGGAAAGCAGAGTCAGAAAACTGCTTCAATGCTTCCCTCATACAATCGCGCCCCCAGCGCATATGAATAGTGGCGGACGCCTAAAGCTTGCCTCGTGCGATTGCAATTGCACTTTTTGCACAGCTTCCATCTTAGCTATGCATTAAACGCATTGGCCGACACGCTGCGCAAGGGCTGAGATGTAGCGACTGACCGTTACCGTCATTCCATACATCAATGCATCGGCTGTCAATCCGTGCCCAATGGACACCTCTCTCAACTGCGGAATACGTTTCACCAGTGCAGGCAGATTGTCTACTGTCAGATCATGTCCGGCATTAACAGCGAGGCCTAGCGCCGCGGCTGCATTTGCAGCCTCTTCCAATCGATCCAACTCGCGTGCCGCAGCGGCGGGGTCATCGTAGGTTGCACCATAAGGGCCAGTATAGAGCTCGACACGATCCACACCGATAGCCGCAGCGCTTTCATAACCTAGCGGGTCGGGGTCGGCGAACAGCGACACCCGCATTCCACCGGCTTTCAGACGGGCCACAATTGGAGCCAGGAAGTCAGCCTTCGACACAAAGTCCCAACCATGATCCGACGTCGCCTGGGTTGGATCATCGGGCACCAGCGTCACCTGTTCCGGCTGATGCTTCTCCACCAGATCAAGGAATGCCTCGCTCGGAAAGCCCTCTATATTGAACTCTGCCTGCGGAAATTCGTCGTCAATCAAAGCGCGTATATCACCAAGATCGGAAAACCGGATATGACGCTGATCGGGGCGCGGATGCACTGTCAGTCCGGCAGCACCGGCGGCAAGAGCGACACGACCCAGGCCGGTAACACTTGGCCATGGCAAATCGCGCCGGTTTCGCAGCATCGCAACAGCGTTGAGATTGACCGATAATTTCGCAGGCATTGGAGACTCCCGGATGAATATTCCGCTTTATAACGCCTGCCATGAAAAAATGTGAGTGTTTTGCCGCCACACCACATCCGCAATCCCCAATCATGAAATAAGCGCACAACGCTCGGGGTTTGCAGAGTTCTCCAGTTCGCATCAATTTGCGGTGTGACGCAACCATTGCCCTAGCTTCGACGTTTAAATCTGATCACTAATGGAGGTCTATAATGCGAAATGAAGACATACCCGTCATTCGCCGCATTCCAACGAACCGGGAAGACGTTTTCGCTTTTGCAATCGAAGGACATCTCGACGATGCGTCATTGGAAAACCTCTACGGCCTTCTCGACGCAGCTTACGAAACGCACGAAGAAATCGACCTCCTGATCCGTCTGACCGGCTATGAAGGGGTCGATTGGACGGCTGCCTTCTCCGAGAGCATGCTCTCCATACGCGCAAAGTCCCTCAAAAAACTCCGCCACTATGCAATCGTCGGCGGCCCCTTGTGGATACAGGCCAGCATAACGCTCATGCAACCTTTCCTCTCCATCGAACTTCGTGCTTTCGAAGCAGACGAGGAAAATGAAGCCTGGGAATGGCTCGGTGCCCGACCGACCGACGAATAGTTATTTCACAATAGTCAAACGTTCAGCCGCACGCGTGATCGCTGTGTAAAGCCAACGCTCGCGCGTATCACGAAACGCAAAACTTTCATCGAAGAGCACGACTTCATCCCATTGGGAACCCTGCGCTTTGTGGACTGTCAAGGCATAACCGTAATCGAAATCGTCGTAGCGCTTTTTGGTCTGCCACGGAATTTCACTGTCGGGGTCTTCAAACTGTGCCTTTAGCAGCTTGATCTTTGCCACACCGCGATCATCATCCTCCGGCGCAACCAGAAGATTGATGCCGGGCTTCACCGTTTCCTTAGAAGAAGTCATTACCTTCCAAAGCGAACCATTGAGAAGCCCCTTCGCAGGATCGTTACGCAGGCAGACCAGTTTATCTCCGGCCTGCGGGTAATCCGCAGTAAAACCTTTCAGCTCCCGCAAGCGCTGATTGTAGCGACGCCGTGTCCGATTGGTACCAACGAGCACTTGGTCAGCAGACAGCACCATTTCCTGATTGACGTCGCTTTTTCCGATAACCTTCGCAGCACCATAGTCACCATAGGGAAGTTCACGGCCTTCCCGCACATCAAGCGCCATCCGGATGATCGGATTGTCCTGTGCCTGGCGATGTATCTCGGTCAGAAGATAATCCGGCTCGTGCTCAGTGAAAAAACCACCGCCGGAAATTGGAGGCAACTGTCCGGGATCGCCGAGAACGAGGATCGGAGTGCCGAAGCTCATCAAATCGCGCCCCAGTGCTTCATCAACCATGGAACATTCGTCCACGACGATCATCGCCGCCTTGGCAACAGGGCTTTGCCGGTTAAGCGAGAAGGTTGGTGCAATGGAAGTCTTGCCTGTCGTTTCGTCCTCAATCGCTTCTTCACCACGCGGGCGATAGATCAACGAATGGAGCGTGCGGGCATTGCTGGCGCCTTTAGAGCGCAACACCTGTGCCGCTTTGCCGGTAAAGGCGGCAAATTGCACATCGCCATCCACATGCTCGGCGAAATAGCGGGCGAGCGTCGTCTTGCCCGTACCCGCATAGCCGAACAATCTGAAAATGGGGCTACGACCGCCTTTAAGCCATTGTCCGACGGCCTTCAGCGCCTGATCCTGTTCCGGTGAAAACTGCATGATCTTTTCAGACAGGATTCGCTGCCTGAAAACAAGATCAAACCGTGATCAAACGCTTGTGCTAACTAACGCGGCAAATCTGTCGAGATCGACATTGCCGCCACTGACGATCACACCCACACGCTTGCCTTTCAGCTTCGACGACATCTGTCGCGCACCGGCAAAAGCGAGACATCCAGTAGGTTCGACCACCATTTTCATCCGGCTGGCGAAAAATTTCATGCTTTCAACCAACTCATCATCGCGGACGGCTAGAATATCGCGAACGGTTTCGCGGATAATGGCAAAGGTGATGTCGCCGAGGGCTTGTGTCTGCGCGCCATCCGCCAAGGTCTTCGGCACGTCGATGTGGACTATTTTGCCAGACCGGAAAGATTGCTGCCCGTCGTTTCCCGCCTCCGGCTCCACCCCGTAAACATCACAGTCCGGCGACAGGGCTTTCGCGGCAAGGGCCGAACCCGCAAGCAGGCCACCACCGCCAAGACACACGAAGAGAGCGTCGAGCGGACCGGTTTCTTCGATCAACTCCTTGGTCGCAGTCCCTTGTCCGGCGATGATATCAGGATGGTTGAACGGCGGAATGAGGGTCAGCCCACCCTCGTCGGCCAGACGCTTCGAGATCACATCGCGGTCTTCTTCGTAACGGTTATAGGTGACAACCTTCGCGCCATAGCCTCGCGTTGCGTCAAGTTTCATGCGCGGCGCATCCTCAGGCATGATGATAGTCGCGCCAATACCGAGCAGTTTTGCTGCGAGTGCAATTGCCTGCGCGTGGTTGCCGGACGAAAAAGCCAGCACCCCTCGTGCCTTTTGCTCATCCGTAAACCGCGAAAGAGCATTGAAGGCTCCGCGAAACTTAAAAGCACCAATGCGCTGGAAGTTCTCGCATTTGAAAAAGAATTGCGCGCCGGTTTCACGGTCGATAGTTGACGATGTGAAGACCGGAGTATGGTGCGCGTATCCTTCGATCTGCTTTGCGGCTGAGATCACATCATCATAAGCTGGAAGCTGGTGCATCATTCGCCTCTTCATTCTTTATTTCAGCATCGGCCACAGGCTCAAAACGAGCAGCAAGGCCATGATAAGGTTGAACCATTTCAATCGAACAGGATCGGAAAGCCAGTTGCGCAGCAATGTGCCGAACCCTGCCCAGACCGAAACGCTTGGCAAATTCACAATCGCGAAGGCAGTGCTAACCAGAAGCACGGCGACATAGTAGTTCTCGTGATTGGCATAGGTGGCAATTCCTGTGATCGCCATGACCCATGCCTTGGGGTTGACCCACTGAAACGCTGCAGCCTGTAAAAAAGTCATCGGCTCAGCTTTATCCCGATGTTTTGCCTCTCCGATGGAACGCGACATGGCAATCTTCCAGGCAAGGTAAAGCATGTACGCGCCGCCGGCGAACTTCAGGATGGTATAGAATGATGGTACTGTCTCAATCAAAGCACCCAGACCAAAACCAACCGCCAGCAGCAATATGAAAAATCCGGCACCGATACCCAGCATATGCGGGATCGTACGACGGAAACCAAAGTTTACGCCTGATGCCAGAAGCATGAGATTGTTTGGTCCTGGCGTAACAGACGACACGAAGGCGAAGACAAGAAGCGCCAGAAAAATTTCAACAGACATAGGACAGCCCCAATTTATGGGGACAAATTAGCTCAATAAAAAACCGGCACAATCGAAACATTGTGCCGGTTTTCAAACATATTGTATCAGTTTTGTGGAAAACCCTTACATGCTTTCCGGACCGCGATTCATGGCTGCAACTCCCGTACGGCAGGTTTCAACCAGCCCCAGTGGCTTCATGATCGAGATAAACTGATCAATCTTGGCGGTCTTTCCGGTAATTTCCAAGATGAAATGATCGGTCGTCGCATCCACCACCTTGGCCTTGAAGGCATCGGCAAGACGAAGCGTTTCGGCCCTTGCCTCGCCTTTACCTGCAACCTTCACCAGCGCCAGTTCACGCTCGACAGGACGGTCGTGACCGAGTTCAAATGCGCGATGGCTGAGATCGACAACGCGGTGCACCGGAACAATACGAGCCAACTGATGGCGAATCTGGTCAAGCACGTGAGGCGTGCCGCGCGTCACGATTGTGATGCGCGAGAGATGCTTTTCATGCTCGGTTTCCGAAACCGTCAGGCTTTCAATATTGTAGCCACGACCGGAGAAAAGACCAATCACGCGGGCGAGGACACCCGGTTCGTTGTCAACGAGCACGGCAAGCGTATGGGTTTCCGGCGTTTGCGTTTCGGCTGCAATAAAATAGGCCGATCCGGAAGCTAGGTTCTGTGCATTCATGATTTTTTCTCCAGGATCAGACGAGCGCGCGGCCCTTGGCATCGATAGCGTTGGCGACTGCCTCATCCGTTGCTTCATCCGGCAACAGCATTTCATTATGCGCTTTGCCCGACGGAATCATCGGGAAGCAGTTGGCGAGATTTGCCACGCGGCAATCAAAAATGACCGGCTTGTCGATATCGATCATTTCCTGAATGGCTGCATCGAGATTACCCGGTTTGTCGCAGCGGATGCCATGCGCACCGTAAGCTTCGGCCAGCTTGACAAAATCAGGCATTGCCTCGGTATAGGAGTGCGACAGGCGGTTGCCATGCAGGAGTTGCTGCCACTGGCGCACCATGCCCATATACTGGTTGTTCAAGATGAAAATCTTGATCGGAGCATTATGCTGGATAGCAGCCGACATTTCCTGAATGCACATCTGGATTGAGGCATCGCCTGCAATATCGATAACCAGCGCATCAGGATGTGCGATCTGCACGCCGAGTGCTGCTGGCAGTCCGTAGCCCATCGTGCCGAGCCCGCCAGAGGTCAACCAGCGGTTTGGCTCGTCGAAGCCATAGAATTGCGCTGCCCACATCTGGTGCTGACCAACTTCAGTAGTGATATAGGTCTTCCGATCCTTGGTCAGTTCATAAAGCCGCTGAATTGCATATTGCGGCATGATAACGTCTTTGTTCGGCGCATAAGCGAGCGAATTGCGGGCACGCCAGCGATCGACTTGTTCCCACCACGCGCTGATAGCCTGCTTCTCCGGCTTTTTGTCAGAGGCGCGGAATTGCCGAACAATATCTTCCAGAACATGCGCGACGTCGCCAATTATCGGGACATCAACGCGAACGCTTTTGTTAATCGATGACGGGTCGATATCGATATGGATTTTCTTCGAGTTCGGAGAAAATGCGTTCAGACGCCCGGTGATGCGGTCGTCGAAACGGGCGCCGACGCACAGCATGACATCACAATCGTGCATGGTCATATTGGCTTCGTAGGTACCGTGCATACCGAGCATGCCGAGCCAGTTCTTGCCCGAGGCCGGATAGGCACCAAGCCCCATCAGCGTAGATGTGATCGGAAAATTGCTGATCTCGACCAGTTCGCGCAGCAGACGGGAAGCTGCCGGGCCGGAATTGATCACGCCGCCGCCAGAATAGATGACAGGCTTCTTCGCGTTGACAAGCAGTCGAACGGCATCCGAGATTGCCTGAGCATTGCCGTCGAGAGCCGGACGGTAGCTGGTGCGCGGCACCGTCTCTGGCGGCGTATAAATGCCCTTGGCGAACTGGATATCCTTTGGAATGTCAACAACAACAGGACCGGGACGACCGGTGGAAGCGACATGAAAGGCTTCATGCAGAATGCGTGCCAGATCGTTGACATCCTTCACCAGCCAGTTGTGCTTGGTACACGGACGTGTGATGCCGATAGTATCGCACTCCTGAAATGCATCGGAACCGATCAGCGTTGTCGGAACCTGGCCTGAAATGCAAACCAATGGAATAGAGTCCATCAGAGCATCCTGCAGCGGCGTGACTGCATTGGTCGCCCCGGGACCGGACGTAACAAGCATCACTCCGACCTTGCCGGTCGAACGTGCATAGCCTTCCGCAGCATGCCCCGCACCCTGCTCATGGCGGACCAGAATGTGTTGTATCTTGTCCTGTTGGAACAACTCGTCATAGATCGGAAGCACGGCGCCGCCGGGATAACCGAAGAGGCTCTCCACGCCCTGATCGATCAAAGCTTGAATGACCATTTCAGCGCCGGTCATTTCGCGTGGATTGCTTGCTTCCTGCGTTTCTGCGGCGTTTGCGTCCGCCTCACGTTTACCTGCAGTCATTGTTCTCTTCCCGTCGTCTGCATTTCATTTCTGATCTGGATAATAAAAAAGGCCCCCGAGGGAGCCTGTCTTTCGCGCATGGGAGCTTTCGCCGGATGGTTACACCATCCTGCCCATGCGCGCCCGTACCACAAGAATAATAATCGTGTTCATGGTCGCGGACACTAATAGCGGGATTTGGCGTCGTCAACGCATAAATGCGTCGCGCGTGATATTTTCTTAGGCTCAATCGCCCCAAACGATAACTTTATTTCAACAGAAGATTCTTATCCTGATGCAAAACCTCCTGTTGAAGTTTGGGGCGGAGTGGGCAGCATGAGCGAAATCCGGGACAGTTCCAACGGGCGGGGGCAGAGCGATTTTGTCCATCGCAACCGCACGGAAGGCTATGTTATCCAATGTGACGGCGAGAGCGCCATCGTCTCAGCAGTGTCAGGTCCTTCGTCGACCGCGTCTGACGATTATTGGACCGTAGGCCAGCTTATATCCATTCAGACAGGTAAAAGCCGCGTCGTAGGCCTCATCCGCAATGTACTTGTTCCCGGAGATATCTGGATACGCGGTGGTGACAACATGCTCCATGTCCATGTTGAGTTTCTAGGCGAAGTTCGCGTCCAGCCTGCCGGACAAACCACATTCAACAGCGGTATCTCGCAGTTCCCCCACCCTGGCGCGATTGCCCACCGCATCCGCGCCACCGATCTGGCTGCCATTTATGCACAAACCGGCAACAGCAGCGTTTCAATCGGTACGCTCACACAGGACGCGACCGTACCCGCCTACATATCGGTCGAAGATCTTATCTCCCGGCACTTCGCTATCGTCGGCACAACGGGCGTCGGTAAATCGAGTGCAGTCATGCTGTTGCTCCGCCGGATCGTCGCCGAAAAGCCTAATCTGCGCGTGCTTATCCTCGATCCACACAATGAGTTCGCGAGTGCATTTCCCGATCTGGCGGTGGCTGTCGATCAAACCAATATCGAACTACCATTCTGGATGCTGCGATTGGACGAGTTTGCAGATGTGATCTTCCGCGGTCGTCCACCGGATCCTGTAGAACTCGATATATTGCGTGATCTGGTCCAGCTTGCCCGCGAAAAAATGCAAGGCACTGATACGCCCGCCACGAAAACACTGCGACGACAGCTTGCCGACCGCCAAAGCGTCAGCGCCGACACGCCTGTCGCCTATCGCTTGGCTGACCTGATAGCCCTCATCGATGAACGTATGGGACTTCTCGACAGCAAGACGGAACGTCCCTATCTGCGTAGCCTCAAGGCTCGACTGGAATCGATCTCAGCCGATCCTCGCTTCCGTTTCATGTTCGCCGTAACTGGAGGCCCGGAAACAATGCGGCAGGCCATTGGCCGGATTTTCCGCATCCCGCAAAACGACAAGCCTATCTGCACATTTCAGCTCGCAGGCTTGCCATCCGAAGTCGTCAACGCTGTTGCTTCCGTCTTGTGCCGTCTGTCATTCGATATCGCTCTATCAAGCGAGGGTAGCTTACAGACGCTCGTGATCTGTGAAGAAGCGCATCGGTATATTCCCAGCGATCGTGAGGCAGGGTTCTGGCCAACAAGACAAGCCATAGCGCGAATTGCCAAAGAGGGGCGGAAGTACGGCTCCTATCTCGGAGTGATAAGCCAGCGCCCCGGCGAGCTTGATCCAACAATCCTGTCACAGTGCAACTCGATTTTTGCAATGCGCCTCGGCAATGAACGTGATCAGGAGATTATTAGGGGCGCTATTCGCGGCGGCGCGCAAAGCATGGCAGGCTTTCTTTCATCAATCGCCAATCGCGAAGCGATAGCCTTTGGCGAGGCATTCTCTACGCCGATGCGCCTTACATTCGAAACCATTCCCCCGCATCAGCTTCCAGGACGCAGCAAGAACGACAGTGCTCTTTCGAGCTGGCGCAGCGAGGGCAAAGTATCGCTCGACCGTATCGTTGAAAAGTTGCGCGCTTTTGAGAACAGTTCACAGGTGGAATCGGTGGACCACCTCGGAGACGAGGATAGTCTGTGGGGCAGTCCGGCTTCCACCAGTCGTGTGGGCTACTCACCGGCCGATGATTTTTCGCCCCCAGCAAGGCCGCAGGTATCACTCAGCCTTGATGCGAAGCAAAGCATTGAAAAGATGGGGGAACTGGTACGCAATTTTCGGAAGGATCGCGAGCGCTAAATTCACGCACAGACACGATTCCGCCCCATGTTCTTAGCGGCATAGAGCATTTTGTCGGCCCGGCGATAGAGATCCTTCGAGTTCTCGCGCCTGTCCCATATGGCAAGGCCAATACTGACAGTGACGCCAAGCTTTTCATCGCCCAGATCGATTTCGAGCGTCGATATGGCTTTGCGGATTCGATTGGCAAGTTTGATCATCAATTCCGCGTCCATGTTCGGCGCAAGGACTGCGAACTCTTCGCCGCCAAGCCGGGCAACGACGTCATGATACCGCGTATAGTCCTTGAGACACCGCGCCACTTCTTGCAGCACGATGTCGCCAATGTCATGCCCATAAGTGTCATTCACTGCCTTGAAGTGGTCGAGATCGATAATCATCAGCCCGACAGGTCGCTGGATACGGTCAAATTGAACCAGATATTCCTTCAGCGCCTCATCGAAATACCGCCTGTTCTGCATGCCGGTCAGGCTATCCGTCAGCGCGGCGTGTTCCAAGGTTTGCGATCGTTCGGATAGATCCTGCGTAATGACCTGCAACTTGCCGCGGTCCTGCGCATCGGTACGGATTTGCGGATAGATCAGGAACAGCCCGCAAGCGATGGTCGCAATTAGCACCCAGATTGTGACGTAACTCAACTGGTCAAGCCTCGACACGAGTTCAGAAGTACCCACATCAAGAGGCAACGCCTGCAATTGTCCGATGTCGACACGAGCTTGATAGACCAACAGCCCGATACCGAACATCAAAACAATCAGAATGAAAAATGCCCGCTCCGATTTATGGAATCGCATTGTTCGCGCCCGCCTCTCCTGTATCAAAGAGTGCCAGCGAGTTATTTCGTTGTCGTTAATTGAGCGAAGGCATCATCAGAGTTTGCGTGTACGTGCCACCGATCATCGAGCTGATTGCGAAACCAGGTTGACTGACGCTTTGCATATTGTCGGGTGGCGACGACCGAACGTTCAATGGCTGCTTCCCGCGACATTGAACATTGCAGAAATGCCGCGATCTCGCGTACACCAATGGCCTTCATTGCAGGCAATGCCGGGTCGAGATCAAGCGCCAGCAAAGCTTTCACTTCGTCAATCGCGCCATTGTCCCACATGAGAGCAAATCGCCGAGCAATGCGCTCGGAAAGCCATGTCCGGTCCGGCAGCAACACGACTTTGCGCGCGCTATCATCGTCTACCAGCACTCGCCCTTTTGTCTGCTGCCACCCAAGAAGTGACTTTCCAGTACCTTCAAAAACTTCCAGCGCCCGGACAATGCGCTGGCTGTCGAATGGTTGAAGGGTTGAAGCCATATCCGGATCACGTTCGCTGAGGAGCCGGTGAAGATTTTCTGGACCATCCGCCTCCATCCGTCCCCGCCAGTAGGCGCGAACATCACCTGGTATCTCTGGCATTTGTGACAGTCCTCCGAGCAGCGCTCTGAAGTAAAGCCCAGTTCCGCCAACAAAGATCGGGGGTCTATTTTTCATGACAGGTTGTGATAACAGGCTGGCTACGTCATCCAGCCATCGTCCGGTCGAATAGGATACCGACGGAGGAACATGTCCATAGAGATGATGTTCTGCGGCGGCAAGATCTGCCTTGTCCGGTCGCGCAGTCAGAAGATCAAGAACATCGTAAATCTGCATGGAATCGGTGTTCACGATGAAACCGCCAGTCTCACGCGCAATGCGAATGGCAAGTGCCGACTTGCCGCTGGCCGTCGGGCCAGCTATCAGGATTGCATTCGTGACCGCCCCTTCATTCATCGCCGGAATTGTTCTCCATGTCCCAACAGGTTTCTCTCGTCGCCACTTTGATTGCCAACCCGGCCAAAGCCTCGCTTGCATCAGCGCTTGGGATTAAAGCCTCAGCGGCAGTGAATGCAACCGGTCTCTATTGGCTGGCCGACAACATCGCCTGCGACATTCCGCTTCCATCGGGGATCAGCAGTGAAGAAGCCGAAACCCTGCTGCGCCGTTCGCTTGATGGCGCGCCGGTCGACGTCGTGGTGCAGGAACAGGAGCGCCGACGCAAGAAAATTCTGATTGCTGACATGGATTCTACGATGATTCAGCAAGAGTGCATCGACGAACTGGCAGAAGAAGCCGGGCTGCGCGAACATGTGGCGGCAATCACCGCACGTGCCATGAATGGCGAGATCGCCTTTGAACCGGCTTTGCGCGAGCGTGTGGCCTTGTTGAAAGGCCTGCCGCTCAATGTAATCGACAAGGTCATTGCAACCCGCATCACACTAATGCCGGGCGGGCCCGAACTCGTCCGCACTATGCGTAAACATGGTGCTTACACGGCGCTTGTGTCCGGCGGGTTCACCTCATTCACCCAACGTATTGCTGAAATGATCGGCTTCAACGAAGAGCGTGCAAACAGGCTGATCGACGATGGCATGCATCTGACTGGCCTTGTCACAGAACCAATTCTTGGCCGTGAAGCCAAAGTCGAGAAACTCGTGGAGATATCCGAGCGCCTTGGCCTCAAACCGGATGACGCAATTGCGGTGGGCGACGGAGCGAACGATCTCGGCATGATCAAGCTTGCAGGCACCGGCGTCGCACTCCACGCAAAGCCAGCGGTGGCGGCTCAGGCCAGAATGCGGGTTGACCATGGCGACCTGACTGCCCTCCTCTATATTCAGGGCTATCGAAAGACGGACTTCGTTCAATGATTATTCTGGAAACGCCACGCCTTATCATCCGAAACTGGGAGGATCGCGACCGCGACCTGTTCCATGTCCTCAATTCTGATGAAGAAGTGATGCGCTTCTTTCCCTTTCGCAGGAATCGCTCGCAATCGGATGAACTTTTCGACCACCTCCAGAAGATGATTTCTGAAACGGGCCTCGGCTTCTATGCATTGGAAGAAAAAGAACGTGGTCAGTGCATCGGCTTCGCCGGTCTCGCCCGCACCAACCTGGAACCGCATTTACCGGACGGCACGGTTGAAATCGGCTGGCGACTGGCCACTCCCTTTTGGGGCAAGGGCTATGTAACCGAAGCCGGCAAAGCGCTGATCGAATATGCTTTTGACGCTCTTGGCCTCTCGGAAGTGGTTTCTTTCGCCGTTCACAATAACGAGCGATCCACGGCTGTCATGCAGCGCATCGGCATGACCCGCGATCCGGCAAGCGATTTCGATCATCCTCGCGTGCCGGATGAAACTCCGCATTTGAAGCGTCACACAGTCTATCGCATTCAGGCAGACTGACCGGCCACCCAGCCCGAAGACCATGCCCACTGGAAATTATAGCCGCCGAGCCACCCGGTAACATCGACGACCTCGCCGATGAAAAACAGTCCGGGAACGGCTTTGGCTTCCATGGTCCTGGAGTCGAGATCGCGTGTATCGACCCCTCCAAGTGTGACCTCAGCCGTACGATAGCCTTCCGAGCCGGCGGGTTTGATACGCCAGTCGTTTATCGCGGCCTCAACACGACGGAATATCTTGTCGGATATATCCGCCAGATGACCAACCGCACCGATATCTTCGGCAACGGTCTGCGCAAGCTTCCTCGGAAGATAAAGCGCCAGAGCGGTCTGCAGTGCTTGCTTGCCGTTCTGTTTGCGCTGCTCGCGCAGTGCTTCAAAAATGTCAACTTTAGGCAGCATCGCAATGCGGATCTCATCGCCTTCCCGCCAATAGGAAGAAATCTGCAGGATCGAAGGTCCACTAATGCCACGATGCGTAAAAAGCATCGCCTCGGCAAAATCGGCTTTGCCGCAGGAGACAACGGCATCCACGGCAACACCGGCCAGCGGCTTTAGCCGTTCCAATGTGTTGGGTTCAAATGTAAGCGGCACAAGCGCCGGTCGTGTTTCGACAATCCGCAACCCAAATTGTGTCGCGATGTCGTAGCCGAATCCTGTCGCCCCCATCTTGGGAATCGACTTCCCACCACAGGCCACCACCAGCGATCGGCAGCCAACAGGTCCATCCGACAGTTGAAGTGAAAAGCCCTTCGCGGTTTTTTCGACCGAACTGACACTGCAACCAAGCTTCAATCGCGCGCCGTTGCGCTTCATTTCTCCGAGCAACATTTCAATTATCTGCAACGCCGAGCCATCACAGAAAAGCTGGCCAAGCGTCTTTTCATGGTAGGCGATACGGTGACGCTCCACGAGCGCAATGAAGTCGCGCTGCGTGTAGCGACTCATAGCCGAAATACAGAAGTGCGGGTTCTGCGAGAGATAGTTCTTCGGGCTTGCATAAAGATTGGTGAAGTTGCAGCGACCGCCGCCCGATATGCGTATTTTCTCACCGGCAGCTTTTGCATGATCCACTACCAGCACGGAACGTCCGCGTCTGGCCGCCTCGATGGCGCACATCATGCCTGCCGCGCCAGCGCCTATGACCACAATGTCGACTGTTTCCAACTAACCCTACTCCAAATGGCGCCGGTCCATAGCACACCGGACGATAATGAAACAGAAGGCCACGCCATTTTGTACGGCAACTGATGAAACGTTCGAATCTCTTTATGCAGCTCTTGCGCCAAGTGTTTCAAACCGCAAAACAAAACGGCATTGCAGATTTCCCTGCAATGCCGTTTCCGCGACAGGTATATTTCAGAATCAATTGAGACGGACAGTCACAAAACGCAGCTCTCCCGACCGTGAGGCCAGCATAATGAGCGCATTCTTGCGTCCTTCGCGGCGCAGGGCATCAATACGTTTCTTAACGTCCTCTGGTGTCTTCACATTCACCTGTCCTACATCGACGATAACATCGCCGGTTTCGATACGTTTCTCGCCCGCGGCAGAGCCTGGAGAAACATACAGGATAGCAACCCCCTCCACATCTTCTGCAATGCCAAACTCTCCGCGAACATCGTCATTCAGTTCGCTGAGCTTCATTCCAAGCACGCTCGGCGCAGCATCGCTTTTCTGTTCCTTTTTCGGCGTATCCGGTGTTTGCGTACCTTCGTCATCGCCCTCGCCCTCAGGCAAAGGAGCCTGATCTTCAGCCGCAGCTTCGGTGCTCTTATCGTCTTCAACCAGGCGCCCGAGCTTGACTTTCACTGTCTTTTCTTCGCCCTGACGAATAACGACGATCTCGACTTCCTTGCCGACCGGGGTTTCAGCAACGAGCCGTGGCAGATCACGTGCGGTTTCGACGGGCTTGCCTTCATAGCGGATCACGACGTCACCGGCTTCAATAGCCTTGTTGTCAACGCCGGAATTCTCGATCAGACCGGCAATCAGCGCACCCTTGGCGTCCTTAAGTCCCAAACTCTGGGCAATATCCTCTGTTACAGGCTGGATACGTACACCAAGCCAGCCGCGACGAACCTCACCGAATTCCTTGATCTGGTCAATCACGCCCACAGCCATTTCGGCGGGGATAGCAAAGCCGATACCGATAGAGCCGCCCGACGGCGAGATGATTGCCGTGTTGATGCCGATCACCTTGCCGTCCATATCGAACAGTGGCCCACCGGAATTACCCCGGTTGATGGCCGCATCGGTCTGAATGAAATCATCATAGGGACCAGAATTGATGTCGCGCTTGCGGGCCGAGATAATGCCCGCTGTTACCGTTCCACCGAGACCGAACGGATTGCCAATTGCAAGAACCCAGTCGCCGATACGCGCCTTGTCCGAGTTCCCGAACTGTACAGCCTGCAGCTTGTGCTTGGCCGGGTCTACCTTCAGCACGGCCAAATCGGTCTTGATGTCTTTTCCAATCAGCTCCGCTTTCAGCTTGGAGCCATCGTTAAAATTGACTTCGATCTCATCCGCATCGGCAATCACGTGATTGTTCGTGACGATAAAGCCCTTTTCGGCATCTATGACGAAGCCGGAACCCAGCGACTGGACCTTGCGTGATTCCTCACCTTGCACACCGCCTTTGTCACCAAAAAAGTCCTTGAAGTATTCCTGGAACGGAGAACCTTCCGGCACTTGCGGCATCGGCACCGCGCCGTCATCTTCGCCGTCGTCCTTGACGGTCTGGGAAGTCGAGATGTTCACAACCGCATCCAGCAGCCCTTCGGCCAGATCGGCAACGGAAGCTGGTCCCTGCGCCGCGATTGCCGAAGGCACGCCTATCGAAAGAGTTCCAGTGACGGTCATCGCCCCCAATGCCACGGTTGCGAAAAGGGTGCGAGCAAATCCCGCTTTTGGTGCAATTGCCATGAAGCCCTGCTCCGTTCCTGTCTGCTTGCAGTCGTTTGATTAGCGATAGATATACTAAGGCTTAATTGCTGCAAAATACGGCCTGTTTACGGCCCCGCATAGACTACAGACAACAATTAACGGGAGGAAAGTGGCTTATCCCCTGACAAGCCAGACAATGCCGACGCCGATTGCTAGTGCTGCAATCCCGGCAATGCGCAACATGTTCTCCGGTGCTTCGCTTGCATCACGGGCAAGCTTCTTCGCCAAAGAAGGAAAGCCGCCGTAGAGCAGCCCTTCGAGAACGAAGAGAAGACCTACGGCGGCTAGAAAATCGCTCATGAGCGTTTGACCCGGATACTACTGGGCAGGCGTTGCCAGCTTCCCGCCAGCATCACGGAAGAACTTGAAGAACTCCGAATCCGGCGAGAGAACCAGCGTTGTATCCGGTGTTTCAAGGGACTCACGATAAGCGGACATCGACCGGTAGAAGGCAAAGAAGCCAGGATCTTTGCCCGCAGCGGCAGCGAAGATTTCACTGCGCTGTGCATCGCCTTCACCGCGGAGGATTTCCGATTCTTTACGCGCTTCCGCAATCGTTTCAACGACCTGACGATCAGCGACAGCGCGTATACGTTGGGCGGCTTCACGGCCACGGGCACGCAGACGCTCCGCTTCAGCGAGACGCTCGGCCTTCATGCGGTCATAAGTCTGCTGCGATACTTCGGCCGTCAGATCGGTACGACGAATTCGTACGTCGGCGATGGTCAGACCAAGAGACGTCGCATCGGGACGAAGCTGGTCTCGCACTTCGCGCATCATATCTCCGCGCTCTTCCGAAAGTGCTGCTTCGAAACCGCGCTGACCATAGACACCACGCAGAGCAGCATCGAGACGCGTACGAAGACGCTGTTCGGCAAGAAGAGTGCTGCCCGAAACGGTTTCGCGGAACTTACGGGCATCGGTAATGCGGTAGACGAGGAATGCGTCAACGTCATAGAACTTGCCGCCCGAAACCTGAACGCGGATATCGTCCAGATCAAAGCGTAGGAGGCGATCATCGATCAATTGCACCGTATCTGCATCAAGAAAACCGAAAGGCAGCTTGAAGTAGATACCCGGTTCTGTTTTCACATCCACGATCTGACCAAAACGAAGCACGATAGCCTGCTGACGCTCGGATACGATGAACGTGGCGGAGTAGATCAGGAAAGCGATGACGGCGATAATGCCGCCAATGATTGGGAGCCTGTTCTGAGCCATTACTGGTTACCTCCGCTCGGGGTCGTCGTAGTCGCATTCACGCCTGGGCGTGGCTGCTGGCGCATGAGTTCATTCAGCGGCAGATATGGCACGACATCCTTTCCAGGCTCGACAATAACTTTCTTGGTGCTCTTCAGCACCTGTTCCATGGTTTCGAGGAACAGACGGTTACGCGTCACTTCCGGCGCCTTCTGGTATTCACCCAGAACAGAGCTGAAACGTTGCGCCTCACCTTCCGCATCCTGAACGACACGGTTCTTGTAAGCGGCGGCCTCTTCGCGAAGCTGTGCTGCTTCACCGCGAGCCTGACCGAGCTTCTGATTTGAATATTGGTTCGATTCTTCTACGAAACGATCTTCGTCCTGTTCGGCACGCTGCACTTCATCGAAGGCGTCAGCGACCTCACGTGGCGGCGAAGCATCCTCGATAGAAACCGCATTGATCTGGATACCGGCTTTATAAGTGTCGAGCGTCTGCTGGACGATGTCGCGAACGCTCGACGCGATTGCCGAACGGTTATCGCGGAAAACGTCCTGAGCGGGACGACGACCAACGATTTCACGAATCGCGCTTTCAGAAACCTGCTGTACCATCGCATCGGGACTGTCGACGTTGAAAAGATAAGCGCGTGGATCAGATACGCGGTAGAGTACAGAGAACTGAACGTTGACGATGTTCTGGTCGCCCGTCAGCATCAAGCCCTGCGTGGCACTCCGGTTGCCCTGACCACCGATATTAATCTGCTTTTCGACGATCTGCGCCTTTTCATAGGTTTCGATTGGCCACCAATGGAAATGCAGGCCCGGCTCGGACACCTCGTCCTTCGGCTTGCCGAAGCGCAGTTCGACAGCCAGTTCATCCGGCTGCACGGTATAGACCGACTGGAAAAGCCAGAAGCCGACAACTGCCGCACCAATAAGGAAAAGAATGCCGCGATTGCTGCCGCCCTTGCCGCCACCGCCGGGGAAGACCTGCTTCAGGCGATCTTGTCCTTTTCGCAGAATATCTTCGAGATCAGGCGGGGTGTTCTGGCCGCCACCGCGTGGGGCTTTCGGTCCTTGTCCCCAAGGGCCGCCATTATTGTTGTTGTTATTATTATCGCCGCCACCGCCCCATGGGCCGCCGCCGCCGTTCTGATTACTCCAGGGCATCCTCACCTCTCGTCCAGGCGACGGGAAAGCGAGCTGCCCACTCCCGTCATCAACTAATGTTTCCGTTTTATAGGCATCGGGAGGTCCGCTTTCAACGCGAAGACGACAAAATTCGTGAACTATGCTTTACACAGCACGTTTTTCGTACACGAAATAGCGCGTTGGGTGACTATCCTTGTCACCGGCGGGCACATCTTCCTCAGACACGACGCACCAAACTTGCGGATCGATTTCCGGAAAATGCGTATCTCCATCGATCTCAGCCAGAACGCGAGTCAGATGAATGCGACCCGCAAGAGACATGGCCTGCGCATAGATATTTCCACCGCCTATGACGCAAATCTCTTCCACCGCGAGGTCAGTAGCCAGCTTTTGCCCAAGTGCAATTGCTTCATCGAGAGAGCCGACAATGCTCGCACCTTCTGCTTGAAATTGCTTGTCTCTCGTCACCACGATATTGGGTCGTCCCGGCAAGGGACGCCCGATGGATTCCCAGGTCCGCCGTCCCATGATAACAGGCTTCCCGAGCGTCAATGCCTTGAAACGCTTGAGATCAGTTGAGAGCCGCCACGGCATGTCATTGTCGCGACCAATGACACCATTTTTGGCGGCAGCAACAACGATCGAAACTATCGGGCTGTTTGCGCACATTATGGACCTCAGACCGCAATAGGAGCTTTGATGGTCGGATCAGCTTCATAACCCTCAAGCTGGAAGTCCTCGAAACGGAAGGCAAAAAGATCCTTCACGTCCGGATTGATCCGCATAGCCGGTAGTTTCTTTGGCGTCCGGGCAAGCTGTAAACGCGCCTGATCAAAATGATTAGCGTAAATATGCGCGTCACCCAGCGTATGGATGAACTCTCCGGGCTTCAGCCCGGCAACCTGTGCGATCATCATTGTCAGCAATGCATAGGAAGCTATGTTGAACGGCACCCCCAGAAAAATATCCGCCGAACGCTGATATAGCTGGCAGGAGAGCTTTCCGTCCGCAACATAAAACTGGAAAAGACAGTGACATGGCGGCAGGGCCATTTCATCGACCAGCGCCGGGTTCCAAGCCGATACGATCAGACGCCGCGAATTGGGATTCCCATGCAGCATCTTCAGAAGATTCGAGATCTGATCAATGTGACGGCCATCCGGCGCAGGCCAGGAGCGCCATTGATAACCATACACCGGCCCGAGGTCGCCATTCTCGTCGGCCCATTCATCCCAGATCGAGACACCATTCTCCTTCAAATAAGCGATATTCGTATCGCCTTTCAGAAACCAGAGCAGCTCATGGATGATCGAGCGAAGATGCAGCTTCTTGGTCGTGAGAACCGGGAAGCCCTCTTCCAGATTGAAGCGCATCTGATAGCCAAAAACCGACCGTGTGCCGGTGCCCGTGCGGTCGCCACGGTCGAGACCGGTATCCAGCACGTGTTGAAGGAGGTCGAGATAGGTGCGCATGGGGGATATCCAGAATCCGATTCGTTTTGAAACCACTATAAAGAAAAAACCCCGGCGTGAGACACCGGGGTTTCGGATTCACGAGATCGCTGTGGATCAGAGGCTGCCGAGTTTCCCGAGCTGTTTTGCAACCAGATAATAGAAAGTGACGCGATTTTTGTTGCGGTCACCCTTCATGACTTCAGCAACATGGGCAACCACTTCGTCGCCCTTCGCTTCGTCATCGACGCCGAGTTTCTTGGAAACCCAGTTGGTGCGGACGCGCTTCATTTCTTCCGGGTCCGTTGCCGAAACGAGCGAGGAATCGCGATTGCGCAACGCAATACCCAGATGCTTGACGATCTTGTCGACTACAGCTTCATCGGCACCGGCATCGTAGCGACGGACATCCGCGAGATATTCACTCATATATCCACTCTCCTTCGAATGGGGTATCAGCACCCCGTTTCAGCCACGGAATCCAGCTAGATATGAATTTACTTGCCGACCCCGATATGCTGCGAGGATTTACCAGCAAATGCAGGCTGTCAATGAAAAATGAACACAAGGGCCGGTTGTCGGGAGCCTATTGGCAAAACCCATTAAAAGCTGCGCCCCCTCTTCCAATCACGATCAACCGCGCCTATATACGGCGTGTCGGCGCAAGCTGACTATGGTGATAAACGGACGGTGTAATAAACCCATTGGACCCGGGGGCGGTACCCGGCGCCTCCACCAGAATACAGATCATCCTATCGGTTTGTATTGTGGCGGGGGCGAAACAGGATCGACAAGGGTGTAAAGATCGCTCTTTTACTCGGCATGATACCACCGTTATCGGGTCAATTGAGTAGTTGCAAATGACAACAAAGCTCAGGGTTATGCTCTCGCTGCCTAATGGCGGTGCGGGAAACCCACTCTAAAGTCCTTAGGGTTAGCCCCTTAAGGCGGGGTTCGGAGGCACCTGGCAACAGAAGCCTCCACTTTCCAAAAGCCTATGCAACCGCAGCTTCCGTATCGAGTTCACCCGCCTTGCGTGCTAGAACGATCTGCGTCAGCAAGAAGGCCATCAGCGCACAGCCAGCGATCCCGCCGACCATCGGCGCAGCCGTTCCATCAAAGAACGCCCCTGTTACGCCAATTGCCAAGCCGCCAATCACAAAATGCATCGTTCCCATCAGCGCTGACGCAGTCCCTGCAATCTCCCCATGATCTTCGAGAGCCAGCACTGCCGTTGTCGGTATGACAAGGCCGAGGAAGCCATACCCCACGAACAGGAATCCGGCAATCAGCCAAAGCGCCTGATGGCCCATGACTACTGCTGCAAGCATTGCCAGCATTGCCGCCGCAAATCCAGAAACGGCAAATCGCATGACACGGCGAAGTCCAAAACGAGACCCCAGCCAGCCGTTCAACTGGGAAACACCAAAGAACGATACGGCATTGGCCGAAAAAGCGATGGCATATTGCGTTGGCGTCAAGCCGTAATGATCGATGAGTACGAAAGACGAATTGGCGAGATAGACAAAAAACGACGCGATACCAAAGCCCCCGACAAAAACCAGGCCAAGGAAATAGCGGTCTTTCAGAAGACGGCCGTACCCACGCAAAGCGCTGCCCAGATTGCTTTCAAGACGCGCCTCTGTCGTGCGTGTTTCCTTCTGCGCCGTTGCGACCAGAATGATACCAATGACGGCAGCGACCAGAACCGCCCAGAAAACGCCACGCCAACCGAAGAAGCTGATGATGACGGAACCTGTCAGCGGTGCAAGAATCGGCGAAATGGAGAAAACCAGCATCAGAAGCGACATGAGACGCGCCGCCTCGATACCTGTATGAAGGTCGCGCACGACAGCACGCGGGATGACCATACCGGCCGCTGCGCCAAGCCCCTGGACGAAACGGAAAAGCACGAGCACGTCTATATCGGTAGCGACAGCGGAACCGATGCTGCCAATACCAAACAAGACCAGCCCGCCGTAGAGCGGAAGCTTGCGCCCGATCATGTCGGACAGCGGCCCGCAGAAGAGCTGCGCAACCGCGAGAGCAATGAAAAAGGCCAGAAGGCTCATCTGCACCGCCCCCGTTTCCGCGTGCAAGTCAGCAGCGATGGTCGGTAGAGCGGGCAGATACATATCGATCGCAAATGGGCCAATGGCGGAAAGAAGGCCAAGAACAATGGCATTGCGCACAAGACTGGAAGCCATGGGGAACGCGCTTTCATCAATGTTTCGTGAGATTCCTGCACCGATTTAGAATCTCCGGCTTTGCTTGGGAGGATGGCGCCATCAACTTCGCAAACCGGCACAGGACAGATAGGTATTTGTATTCACTAGCAGTTTTCGTTTGATCTTGATGGTACCGACCCATTTTCCATAAGGCTGGCACTTGAAAACTCTGTAGCGAAAAGCATTTCTATACGTGCAGTCAAAACAGTTTTGACATTGATGTAAAATTAGACACCATTGTCCAAAACGTCAAGCTATCTTATGTTGGAGTTATGAAGCCTACTGACATAATCGACATTGCCGCTCTGCCCGAGAAGCGTGCTGTATCCGATAAGGGCCCGAATTCCGTGGCGATAAAGCCCGGACAGTGTATGAAGCGCGACTTCATTTTGTGCTCTGCGGCGCGTGTTTTCAATCGCGACGGCTTTCAAGGCGCGAGCATAGACCTCATCGCCAACGAAGCAGGCGTGTCGCGTCAGACCATTTATAACCACTATCGCGACAAAGAAGCCTTGCTCACCGCCGTTGTCGAGGATGCGCTCACACGCATGAACGCGAGCCTGTTCGCGGTTTTGGCTACTTTTCCACAGACCGGCGAGGACCTGGAACAGAATCTCGTGGCCTTTTCCATCCGCATGAGCCGGAATTGCATCTACGATTCGTCGGGCGCTTTTCTGCGCAGGTTAATGCAGGCGAACGAAACTAACTTGCCTCTCGCAGCGAACATTTGCAGCACTAAAGGCCCGGCGCAAGCTATTCCTGCCATAGCAGCGCGTCTGGCACGGCTTGCCATGGATGGCCATCTTCGCGTTGATGATCCGGATCTTGCCGCACGCCATTTCATGGCGCTTATCAATGCCGATACACACTATCATATGCTGACAGGTCAAAGCGTTGACGATGCAATCATCGAGGATAGCGCCGTCAACGGAGTGCGCACCTTCCTGATGGCCTTTGGATGCCGGTAGGGGCAAGCCTATCCTATTGCGTTCAAAATTGTACATCTTCCCACAACAGACATCGCCCTGTTGCTTTTTCAGGTCATATATCATCGGTTCCTGCGAGAACGAACTTGACATCGACCTCCGAATCCGTGGGATAAGCAAACCATGGTACAAGACCTGATCCGTTACGATATTCTCGCTCAGGAAGCCCTACGCGGCGTCATTCGCAAGGTTCTTGCGGAAGTGGCCAAGGCTGGCTTGCCGGGCAACCATCATTTCTTCATCACGTTCCTGACTGGAGCGCCTGGTGTGCGAATTTCCTCGCGCCTGAAGGAGAAATATCCCGAGCAGATGACAATCGTTTTGCAGCATCAGTTCTGGGACATGCTCGTTACGGATCAATTGTTCGAAGTGGGCCTGTCGTTCGGTGATATTCCCGAAAAGCTCACAGTACCGTTTTCTGCCGTCCGCGGCTTCTACGATCCTTCCGTCAATTTCGAACTCGAGTTCGATGTTGCTGTTGCACAACCTGAAAGCGACAATGATGAAGGCGGCAATGTAGCTCCGATCGAAATCCTCCCGGCAGAAACGCCCGTCGAGAAAACAAACAAACCCAAATCGAAGTCGCGCAAATCCGTAGCCGAAAAAGACGCTGCACTGTCCAAAGGCAACAATGCAGATGAAGGCGCCGACAAGGAAGCCAAACCTTCTGCCGATGTTGTTTCCCTGGATGCATTCCGTAAGAAGTAATTCTATACGCACCTTCCTTATTGTAGAATGCGCCCGAACGCCTGCTGGTCCTGTCCATTTGATTGGACAGTTCTGTTTTAGTTGTTGATCATGATCAATGGTGAAAAACAAGCGGGCGTTTTATACTCTGTTGTGGCGGCAACAGTTGAGGATTGAGTTCGATGATTCGTGCGATTGCTCAGGCAGTATTGTGGATAAGCGGCATCGTAGCGGCCTTCTTCGTCGCAAAGGATGAACCCAACTTTCCTCTGCTGCAGATGACAGTGGGCCTCATACTTCTGATTTTGGTGTCCTTGGCCATCTGGTGGTTTACCAATCCGAAGAACCCGCAGAAATAACGCCAACCCATTACGAGCTTGCGAGACCGAGCCGAAACGCGGTATTTTTTAGGTATCCTCAACATTTCCGCGTGGTTCCATGAACGACATCGTCAATCTCAAGCAATTCAAAAAGCAGAAAGCCCGCGCCGAAAAAGAAAGGCTGGCTGACCAGAACCGAATTCAATTCGGTCGAACCAAGATTGAAAAAGCTCTCGCTCGCAATGAATTAACGAAAGCAGAACGTTTTCTGGATCAGAACCGTCGAGAAAGCACCACAAAGCCGGACGAAAGAAAGTGACCTCGTCGGGACGGCTGCGCAAACATTCCGTCAGTATCCGTGGACACGCGACCAGTTATACGCTGGAAGATTCGTTTTTTGAACTGGTCGAAGAGATTGCGACCGAGCGCGAGCTTTCCGTGGCGGCTCTGATCGCTGAAATCGACAGCAAGCGTGACAAGTCAATCAATCTGTCTTCCGCGCTTAGACTGCATGTTCTGGACTGGCTTAAATCCAGAATAGTTCAAGGCTGAGGTGCCGGCGCAGCGGGAGTGCGTTCCAGACTTTTCAGGAACTCATTCAGGGATTGACCACCCCTTGGCGATGCCAGAGGATCTGTCGAGCCGCCTGCCGGCCCGCTTTCCGGCTTCTCGGCCTGAGACCGTTGAGCCTCCTCGGCGGCTTTCCGGGCCACTTCGCGCGCATTGGCCTCAGCACGCCGTCTTGCCTCATCCTCGCGCTGTGAACGATCACGTTCCGCTTCCTCCGCCTCGAAAAGCCCAAGTTGGCGACGAAGACGCTGTTTCTCCATCAGGCTCGCCTGCATCGATTCGACACGTTCCTGTTCGCGCTCAAGCGCACGCTGAGTCAGAAACTGAACGAGCGGCTGTTTGTCGAATGATACCTCAGGCGCACTGTAGCTGCCGCTGAGTGCAAAGGCTACTTGTGGAGAGATGCCCGTATCGACACCATCGCCGTTCTGGAACGTCAAGGTACCATTTCCACCAATGCCGAGTGTCGACAGATCGAAATGCAGATCACTTAGGAGAGCTGCATTTCCGTCGTTCAGATTTGCCGCTGCCATACGCGCAACACCGCCGCTGATCGTAAAATCGAACCGTGCGTTACCTGGTGCGAATGTACCCTGCCCGGTTGCCTTGTCAGCAATACCGACAAATTGCTTGGAGGCGAGCTTGTCGGGACCGGAAGACTGGTCGCCCGTGGCATCGGCTGCCGCGATCATTGCAGGCAATGCCGTCGCATCCAGACCATTGACGGTAAAATTCTCCACGTCAAAACTTGCAGTTCCGGCCAATGACCCGACCAGCGCCGCAATGCTCTCACCACTGCCATTCAGATTGACGGCAGCCTTCACCACACCGCCGAGCGGCGCAGTACCACTCTCGAGCTGGTAAAAATCCTTGAGGTTTGCGCCACTCCATTTCAGCTCTGTCGAGAGAATAGCGTTCTTGTCGCTGTTACTCAGAGACACTTTGCCAACGAGGTATCCGCCAGCCCAGTTGCCCGTCAACTCATTTAACTGAAGTCCGTCCATGGTCTTCATAAGTCGTGTGGAAAAATCTGTGGCAGTTCCAAACCCCTCCATGTGAGCTTGCGCCACGTTAAGCTTCATATCCAGCAGAAGCGGCAAAGATGGACGGACCGAGAAAGCACCACGCGGCCAAATTGTCTTTGCTGTATGTTTTCCTGGCTCGAATGCATCCTGCCCAAGCATGATCGCGGCAAGACTATCAACCTCGAGCGTTGCAAGCTTTGCCTCGCCCTTCAACTGCGGCAAACCACTATCGGCAAAATTGGCCTCCAGTCGCGCAGAAACATCTTCTCCGTCCAACTTTCCGGCCAGATTGGGGAAACGCAAGATACCCTTTGCGAACTGAAAATCGCTGGCGAGGTCTGCTGAAAGCCCTTCACCAAATCCGGGCAGTGCAAGACCAGCCGTCGCGATGAACGGCTGCAGATCGGCGGACATCAGTTGCGCCTTGCCGCTGGCAGCGATATCGCCGCCGACCAATGAAATCACGCCGTCTGCCGTCGCCGACCCGTCGGTCGCGGTGAGTTTGAGCGATGTTCGCATGCCCGCACTCGGCGCACCCTGCATGCTCAGATCGGCAGTGAGCTCACCAGCAAGCCCAAGAGGCAAGGCAGGTAAACCGATCAAAGCAAGTACCGCCTCACCGTGCTTCGACATCGCAGTGCCGTTCAATTGCATCTGCAACGGCTCGCTTTCCCCCTCACCGCCGCTCGCCGTACCCGAAAGGTCCAGCTTCATACCTCCTGTTTTTCCGGTAACGCTGAACGAGAACTCCCCTACACCGGGAGTGCTTTTGCTATTCGCTTCGACAGGTCGAGCACTCTTACCCTTGGATACCGTGCCGCTTGCAGGGATCTTGCCGGCTTGTGGCGCCGATGGCACCACAGCATTGGCAACGACATTAATTTCGCTATCCTCGAACAGTCCCGGAAAATTAGCCGCACGCAACGAAAGCGCGTGAAACAGTGGCAACTGGGGATAGCGATTGGCTATCAGTGAGAGGAAACGCGAAAGGTCACCGGACAGGATCGTCGCATCGAGCGAGCCGGAAGGCGTATTGGCGAAAGGCTCATAAGTGCCTGTTGCGGTCAGCGTGGTCCCCGCTACATCGCCAACCAAAAGCCGATCGAAATCGAAACGCCCGTCATGCAGTCGGAGCGCCATATCGACATTGGCCGCTTCCATGTCCTGATAGCGGACAGGCCCTGCCTTGAATGCCAGGTTCAGCGACTGCCCGTCGAGAAAATCCAGCCCTTCACCACTGGAGAAAAAGGCTGTAAACGCCTGCAGGGCTTCACTTTCAACCGACCGACCATTGAGGGTGAGTGTGAGTGCTGGTTGCGCCACCCCCTTCACTTCGCGAACAAACGAGCCTTTGAGTGTCGTTTTCCCCAATGCAATTTCGAGACTATCGATCCGCTGCATTCCGTCGCGAAGATCGACCCGCCCTGAAAAACCAGCGCCTTCAAGCTTACGTATGGAATCGTCAACGGTCTCATTGAGCCAGCTTGCCAGGCCGGACGGTTGACGCGAGGCGACGAGCATATCGCCCTTGAAACCGAAATCCTTGCCGACCGATAATGTACCCTTGGCTTCTACCTTGGTTCGTCCCGGAAGATCGGCCGCAAACTGACGAATATTCCAGTTCTTTCCATCAGGTTCCGCGCTCACTGTGACCGAGCGTATCGTTGTCCCACCTGCGATTACGGCAGGAAGGCGTAAATCCACATTGCCGGGGATAGTCGGAATAGGCAGTTGTTCGAGAACGCGGCGCGCTATCGCAATACGATCTGCAACCGGCATGACAGAACCCGATTGTTCTTCGCTTGCGGCTTTATTCGCCCCCCAAAAAAGCTGCTGACCGTCAGCGCTAACCTCGAAATGCGGCTTTTTACCATAATCGATGAATGCCGTGCCATTCACTACATAAGGATTATCGGCAGGCCCCTGCTCCATCCGAAATTCGCTGGCATCAAAGCGATTGCGATCCGCCTTGAATGTGCCTGTTACTCTCACACCACTGAAAAAAGGCGTCTCCGCCCCCTTCTTCTGATCCTTGGCCGTTTTGGCAACCATATCAGAAGAGCGGAGCGAAAAATCACCGGCATAGTCGAGCCGGCCTTCGGTCACGGTCACATCGCCATCGGTCTCGAAAGTAGCCGGGATTGACTCCGGCGAAATACGTGCGCGAACACGCAGCGACCCGTCCGGCTTCGCTTCACCGCTCGCTAGGTCGATGGCAAGCTTTTCGCCCTGAAGAACGAGACTTCCGTTTGCCTGCCACGGCCCGGCAAGGCTGTTTGCGGAGATCACAGCGTTGAGGTCGGTTGCAGTATGACTGCGGCCGCTTGCCTCTTCGCGCAGCGTGATTGATCCGTCACTGATGGAAAGCCGTTCGAGTTTGATTTTCGTTGGATCGAGCGGAGTTGACGGGCGGATTGCCCAGTCAATCTTGCCGCTTCTGTCGAGAGAGATCGTAGCTCGGGGACGCTCCATGCGCATATCGAAAATCAGAAGCTCGCCGCGCAGGAACGGCATCAGCTCGGCATCCATCGAAAACGTGTCGACGGCCATTACCGGATGAGCCGCATCGGCTCCAACCCGCACATCAGAAAATGCAACCGAGGGGAACGGCAAGAGCCGTGCACTGACGTCACCCGCAACCTTGACAGGGCGCCCAAGAACACGGCTCGCCTCGCGCTCGAAATCGGCACGATAGCCGCTCCAGTCAACAAAAGGCGGCACGACAAGTGCTGCCGTCAACAGCAGCACCAGAAGTCCGCCGACGATGACGAATATGCGGCCCAAGAAACAGCTCCGGTCAAACAGATTGCAAGTTAGCGCGAAACAAAGAGTGAATCACGCTGTCTTTATCTGCGCAACATAAAGGCATCGATCCGGCGACAACAAGGCAAATTGCATCGCGACCACATCGATATGCGCGCCTGCCTGAATCAAACTCTTGGCAAACCCATCCAAGCGACTGATTTGAATCACGAAATCAGTATTTTGCCCGGATTCATGATGTTGTCGGGATCAAGCGCTTTCTTAATGGCGCTCATGTAGTCCGTGGCTTCGCCCAGCTCCATAGCCAGATACTTCATCTTCCCCTGCCCGATACCATGTTCGCCGGTGCAGGTTCCCTCCATGGCAATGGCGCGCTTGGCCAGCCGATCCATGAAAGCTTCGGCACGTTCCATCTCACTCACATCATCCGTGTCCAGGAGCAGAAGAAGGTGGAAGTTGCCGTCTCCCACGTGCCCGACAATCGGAGCTACAAGACCGGTTTGGGCAAGGTCCTCTTCTGTCTCCCCAATGCAGTCGGCCAGACGTGAAATCGGCACGCAGACATCCGTGGAAACGCCCTTGCAACCGGGCCTCAGCAGAAAGGACGCAAGATAGGCGTCGTGACGCGCCCGCCAGAGCCGGTCACGTTCCTCGGCATCGTGTGTCCATCGGAACTCGCCGCCGCCATTGCCAGTAGCAATTTCGCCAAACAATTCCGCCTGTTCGGCAACGCCGTTTTCGGTGCCATGGAACTCTACGAACAGATAAGGCTGCGCTTCGTAAGGCAACTTGGAATGGAGGATCAGCGCCTGCATCTGAAGCGTGTTCACAAGCTCGATGCGCGCGATCGGAATACCCATCTGGATGGTTTCAATCACCGTGCGGCAAGCCGAATCCACATCCGGGAAAGGACAGATACCACCGGAGATCGCCTGCGGTATCCCCTGTAGTTTCAATGTGAGTTCGGTGATGATGCCCAGTGTTCCCTCGGCTCCGACAAGCAACCGCGTGAGATCATAGCCGGCGGCCGTCTTCTTCACGCGCTTGGAAGTCTCGATCAGCCGTCCATCGGGCATCACGGCTTTAAGCGCCAAAACATTCTCACGCATAGTTCCATAACGCACTGCATTCGTACCGGACGCACGCGTGGAAGCCATGCCGCCCAGCGTGGCATTGGCACCTGGATCTATAGGGAAGAACAGTCCCGTATCGCGCAGATATTCATTCAGCTCCCGACGCGTGATGCCAGGCTCTACGACACAATCGAGATCTTCCGCATGCACAGTAATCACCCTGTTCATGCGCGTGAGATCGAGCGATACGCCACCAGCGGGCGCATTCACCTGCCCTTCAAGCGAGGAACCAGCACCGAAAGCGATGACAGGAACACGATGTTCAGCGCAGATACGCACAACGTCCTGCACTTCTTTCGCAGTCTCCGCAAAGATGACGATGTCCGGCGCCTGTGTCGGCACATAGGTCGTCGTGTGGCCGTGCTGTTCGCGGATAGCCTGACCGGTCTGCGCACGTTCACCGAAACGCTGCTTGAGAATTCCCACTGCCGCTGCAATACCGGCCTCATTGCGGGTAAGCGCGACAACATTTTCAAGCGACATCGTTCATTCTCCGAAATTCATATTCAAACAGCGGGCAACGCCAATGCAACGGGGTCTTGCCCCAGATGTTCGGCAACAGCACGGACAACAAGGTTGTGGTCCTCGCGCTGCGGCAACCCTGATACGATCACGGCACCAATCACGCCGGCCCCCGCAACATGGATCGGAAATCCGCCGCCTGCCAGGGCATAATCTTCCACATTCAGTGCCTTATGGGGAGCAAACATGCGGTCGTCGCGATTCTGTTCCAAAACAAGACGATAGGTCGAAGCATGAAAACGGCGCACGACATTGAACTTGCGGCGCAACCATTCTTGATTGTCCACGGTACTTCCGGCAGTCGTTGCATAAAATAATTGCCGGTCCCATAGGGAAATTTCGGTAGCGATACCGAGCTTTTCCTTCACAGCGATCTCGCGAATGCGATAGCCGAGCGCAAATGCGCCGTTCTCGTCAAATGACGGAAAAATAAGCGCCTGCTCCTGTCGGAGTATCTGCGCGATTGCCCGCTTGCTGTCGTCGCCCTGTGCCATTTTCTGCATTCCCCCGATGAGCTGCACGAAACCTGTGCGTTCCTTGTGCGCTTTCGATCACGCGATTGCAATAAGGGTTGTGCACCATCAAACTTGATTGATCCAACACAAGCGGCTAGTGGAGCCTTATGGTTCAGAACCCTAATCTAGATGTGCCTCTGAAAGGCGCTCGAATACCGGAATTTGTCGAAACCGCCGTGTTCAAGCGCGACGTGTTCTCAGAAACGCATGCCGGTTATTTCGTTGGTGATCCCGACACTCGTATTATCCGTCGTGTCGTAAGCGCAGCTCCTTGGTGGTCCAGGCCGCTGGCGTGGATATTAGCCCGGCGCGAAATCCGGGGCCTCAAGACAGTGCGCGGCATAGAAGGTGTCCCGCAGCTCCTCGCCACTGACAAGGATGGCCTGTATCGATCTTGGACTGAGGGGACACCGCTGCATCTTGCACGCCCTTCCGATCCGAAATGGTATCGCACCGCGCACCGCATCCTGCGCGACATGCGCCGTCTCGGCGTCACTCACAACGATCTCGCCAAGCCGCAGAACTGGCTAATGACGCCCGAAGGGGAAGCTGCCGTCATCGACTTCCAGCTTGCAAGCGTCCATCGTCGTCGTGGCGCTCTCTATCGCCTTATGGCCTATGAGGATTTCCGCCACCTCATCAAACAGAAACGCGCTTTCGCAAAAGACCTTATGACACCGACGGAAAAGCGCATTCTTGCGCGCCGCTCCCTGCCGTCGCGCATCTGGCTGGCGACAGGCAAGAAGGTCTACAACTTCATCACCCGCGGCATTTTCAGTTGGTCGGACGGTGAAGGCACCGGTGATCGCATCGACAATGAAGGCCCCGCAATTCAAGCTGCTCTCAAATCCGATCCGCGTGTATCGGATGTGGCTCTTGCGCTTTATTCGCTGCCAGCCAAGGGCGTCGGCATCTACGCATTCGTGGAAACGCTAAACGCCGACGAAAAAAGCCTGCGCGCAAGGCTTAAAGGACAGAAGGTTGAACTTATACAGCCGGTCGCCCACTTGCCAAGGCGTGCTGACGGGACCATCCGCGACGATATTCTGCGGTTGATTGCAATGAACCAGATGACCGAGCTTGATGATCTTCTGCTCCGCGAACCGGAAATGCGCGGACTTGTTGAAGCGCTGGCAGCGCACCGGCTGAACTTCACAGACCGGCGTATAACTCAATTAGAGTAATTGAATATTTTAACCCTTTCGCTGGTCTTTCAGCCACGAATCATTACATTCGGGTCAAATGTCTGACTTTCCCGACGATATGCCGTTTTTCGGCGATGACGACGCTCCGGCAAGCCGTACGCCTGCTCCCGGAAGCATTGCCGCGCGTGCAATGGCGGCACGCAACCAGCAGCGCGGCGAGCCCGATTACCTGAAAGGGCTGAACCCGGAGCAGCGTCAGGCCGTCCTGACGACTGAAGGTCCGGTTCTGGTACTCGCCGGTGCAGGCACGGGAAAGACCCGCGTTCTGACAACCCGTATCGCACATATCCTTACAACCGGCCTTGCCTATCCAAGCCAGATTCTCGCCGTGACTTTCACGAACAAAGCCGCGCGGGAAATGAAGGAACGCATCGGCCATCTGGTCGGTGGAGCGGTCGAAGGCATGCCGTGGCTCGGCACGTTCCACTCGATCGGCGTCAAGCTTCTGCGACGGCATGCGGAGCTTGCAAATTTGACATCGGATTTTACGATCCTCGACACAGATGATGTGATCCGCCTCATCAAGCAGCTTATTCAGGCTGAAGGCCTCGATGACAAGCGCTGGCCTGCTCGCACCTTCGCCAACATGATCGACGGCTGGAAAAACAAGGGATTTGGGCCATCGGATATTCCTGAGGGTGATGCGCGTTCCTTCGGCAACGGTCGCGGGCGCGAGCTTTATCAGGCCTATCAGGAGCGTTTGCGCACATTGAATGCCTGCGATTTTGGCGATCTTCTGCTGCACCCGATCCGCATCTTCCGCAATCATCCCGACATACTGCGTGAGTATCACGCGAAGTTTCGCTATATTCTGGTAGACGAATATCAGGACACCAACACCGCGCAGTATCTCTGGCTGCGCCTGTTGGCCCAGCGCCCGCAGCCGAGAAACGCAACATTTACACCTGCCACCACCCAAGGCGGAAATGCACCCATACAGCCCGCTAATGCGTCCGAGCCGATGCGAGGTCCCCGCGGAGCCAGTGAACGCGGCGAACTCGGCGCGAGCGAAAACAAAGTCAATCTCTGTTGCGTTGGCGACGACGACCAGTCGATTTACGGCTGGCGTGGGGCGGAAGTGGACAATATTCTTCGCTTCGAGAAAGATTTTCCTGGTGCAGTTGTCATCAAGCTTGAGCGCAACTACCGCTCCACAGCACATATCCTCGGTGCAGCCGCCCATCTGATTGCACACAATGAGGGGCGCCTTGGCAAAACGCTGTTTACCGAAGCACCCAATCCAGATGATCCGCGAGTCAAAGTTCATGCAGCATGGGATTCGGAAGAGGAAGCCCGTGCCGTCGGCGAAGCCATAGAACAGGCCCAGCGCCAGGGGCATCTCCTCAACAACATGGCGATTCTCGTCCGCGCATCCTTCCAGATGCGAGAGTTCGAAGACCGTTTTGTCACGCTTGGCCTCAACTATCGCGTCATCGGGGGGCCGCGCTTCTATGAACGCCTCGAAATCCGCGACGCGATGGCCTATTTGCGCGTCGTAGCCCAACCGGCCGATGATCTGGCACTGGAACGGATCATCAACACGCCGAAGCGCGGTCTAGGTGAAGCCGCGATCCGACAAATCCATGACTATGCCCGCGCACGCGATATTTCCATGTTCGCCGCAGCCTGCGACCTCGTTGAAACCGAGGAATTGAAGCCAAAGCCGCGCTCCGCGCTGCGCGAAGTGGTCGAAAATTTCCTGCGCTGGCAGTCTCTGATCGACAATACACCGCACACGGAACTGGCCGAAACCATCCTTGATGAGTCCGGCTATACGGCCATGTGGCAGAACGACAAATCCGCGGAAGCGCCGGGGCGGCTTGAAAACCTCAAGGAACTGATCCGTTCCATGGAGGAGTATGAAAGCCTGCGTGGTTTTCTCGAGCATGTCGCACTCGTGATGGATGCCGAGCAGAACGAGGATATGGATGCCGTCAACATCATGACGCTGCATTCGGCCAAAGGTCTGGAATTTGAAACCGTCTTCCTTCCCGGCTGGGAAGAAGGCTTGTTTCCGCACCAGCGCGCGCTCGATGAAGGCGGACGTTCCGGCCTTGAGGAGGAACGTCGTCTTGCCTATGTCGGCGTCACCCGCGCCAAAAAGAATCTGCATATATGGTTCGTTTCCAACCGGCGCATCCACGGTATGTGGCAATCGACTATTCCTTCTCGTTTCCTGGAAGAACTGCCAGAAGCACACGTGGAAGTGGCCGAACTGGAAGGCAATTATGGCGGGTACGGCGGCGGCTATGGACAGTCGCGCTTCGACAAGGCTGACCCTTTCCAGAACTCCTATTCGACGCCCGGCTGGCAGCGTGCACAGCAGAACCGTTCCGATGCCACACGCAACAACTGGGGCTCGCGCTCCGGTAGCCGCGTCGAGCGTATCGGCTATGGTGAAACCGATTCAGGCTTCGGTGCTGGGCGTAGCTCCGTGAAAGGACGCACGATTGACGGCGAGCTGGTAGCCAAGTCAGTGGCTGACAAGCCATCGGCCTTCAAGCTCGGCGACCGCGTGTTCCATATCAAGTTCGGGAATGGCACGATTTCGCTTATCGATGGTAACAAACTGACCATCGACTTTGACAAGGCCGGGCAGAAGCGGGTTCTCGATAGCTTCGTCCAGCCCATCTAAACTCGTATTTTCAGTCAAACATCAGGCAGCCGGATTATTCCGGCTTACCCTTCGCCCATGTTACATCCCCCTTATAAAGCGGCACGGTGGACAGCGATGTCTTGGCTGAACCATCCTGAACCTGTGTCGCATGGGCAAGATAAAGTAATGTATTGTTCGTCTTGTCATAAATGCGCGTAATGACAAGCTTCTTCCAGATCAGACTGGTGCGCTCGGAAAAAACCCTTTCTCCGCCCTTACCCAGATCGATGTCTCCGATTGTGATCGGCCCCGTCTGCTCGCATGAGATTGAAGCATTGGAAGGGTCCTCAAACCAATTGCCTTTTTGCAGCCGGTCAATCATGCCACGTGAAAACGACGCCAGATGACAGGTTACACCCTGCACTTTCGGGTCCTGTACGGCGTCAATGACGATGTCGTTTCCAAGCCAGTCGACTCCAACCTTGCCTACTTCTTCAGCCGAAGCTGCCGAAGCAGCAACGACCAGCATGGGAGCAAGCATTAATCCGGCAAAACGCTTCAGTCCGACCATATCTTCCAGCCTCCAGACCTGTTGTGGTGCGAAAAGTGGGTGAACAATTGCGGCTTTGCAAGGGCCGGAGTTCAACCACCCCATTTCTCAAGGAACGTTTCGATTTCAAGCGCCTGTATGTCCGGCACCGCTTCATAGAGCTTTTCCACCGGCCAGTTCCACCACTCGAGTTCAAGCAACCGGTCTATAACCGTATTGTCAAACCGTTTGCGGATGAAATGAGCAGGAACACCGCCAATCACATGATAGGGTGGGACATCTTTCGTCACCACCGCATTTGCTCCTACGACAGCACCATGACCGATCTGGACGCCCGGCGTGATAACCGCACCATGACCGATCCATACATCGTTGCCGATGACCACGCGCTGCGCCTGACGTCTCGCCCGGAACTCTCCGTCAACGCCGAGATAGCGAAAATACTCATTCGGTCGATAGCTGACTTTATGAGTCGTCAATCGTTCCATCGGATGTTCGAGCGCGTTGATACGAACATTCGCGGCAATGGAACAGAACTTGCCGATCTCGGCATAGATCCCCTCACCGTTCCGCTCGAAATAGGTGAAGTCGCCGACCGTGACTTCACGAAGAATCACGCGCTCTCCAATATCCGCATACCGTCCGAGCTTAACGGATTTCAACTGGGCCGTGGAATGAATGCGGGGTTCGCTGTTCTGAAAACGAAGTTCGTCCGACGACGTCATTGCAACTTAACCTCAAGCCTAGCTGTAGCATAGTCAGCTCTGGAACTGCCTAGGCCGCTTCCCGCGAGCTATCTTCCTCTTGGGAAAGAGAGACCTTGATAACATTCGGCAGATCATCTTCAAACTTCGTAATGCGGGTTTGGTGAACTAGAAGCGAAACACTCAACCCCTCGCACACAGGCGAAAGGCGCTAATACCGCTTCAATTACTAGCCGTCCTTGCACCACACGCTTTTCCTGTAGAAGCCCCAGATAAGACAGCCGTCTCGCAGGACGAACCAGAGCAACCTCATGAATTGTTCACGAGAGGTGGAGTTGAGCTAATTACTAACGGCAGGCTTCCCGAAAAAGTACGCCATATGCACACCAGCTATGCTCATCGACCAAGCGATTACATAACCGACCTCCACTATGGCACTCACAACAAATTGCAGTTTTACGATGGAAATAAATCAGTTTGACTGACCTCGTAGAAAAGAAAGAGCAGAGAAGCTTCTTCCTTCACGCGACAAATCGTCAAAAGTTTCAGAAATTATTGAAAATTGAATAAATGACTGTACATTGCCGCCACGCTCTTAAATGTTGGCAGGACGCGGCTATATCGACCGTTCTGCTGTGCATAAAGAAAAGATTGGTTGTTGAGCAGCGTAGCTGAGGCGCGTTCGGAAATTCAAGGCTGACTGGACATGAAAAAATTCCTGCCCATCTTCATCATCGCCTTCATCGTCGTCATAGTCGGCGCTGCAGGGCTCAACCTTTTCCGCGATAAGCAGGCGGCCAAAGAACCCTTCGGCGGTCCGCTCAACCTTGTGACCATGGACGGCACACCTTTCACCGAGAAGGACCTGCGCGCTACGCCGGCAGCCATCTTCTTCGGTTTTACCCATTGCCCGGACATTTGCCCCACCACACTTTACGAACTGGATGGCTGGCTGAAGCAGCTCGGACCGGAAGGCAAGGATATCAAGGCCTATTTCATCACGGTCGACCCTGAGCGCGACACACAGGAGGTGATGAAGACCTACGTAAGCAATGTTTCCGACCGCATCATCGGCATCACTGGCACGCCGCAGAATATCGCTGACGCGGTCAAATCCTATCACATCTATGCCAAGAAGGTTCCGGGCGAAGACGGCGACTATACGATGGATCATACCGCGTCGGTATTCCTGCTTGACAAAGGTGGACGTTTCCGCAGCACAATCGCCTATCAGGAAAACGCGGATACGGCTCTGGAAAAGTTGAAGAATCTGGCCAAAGGCGCTGCAAAGAGCTAAGGAGAAGCTCCAGAACATTTCCAGCAGAGAGCTTTTTCCTTCATGGCCCAGTCACGACTTTTCTTTTCGGCGCATAAGGCGGAAGCCGAGCGCGTCTACAACATTCTCGAACAGGCTTTTGAGGAAGACGGTTTCCCAATCGCTATCACGGAGATTGATGAAGACCGGCAGATTTTCGAGGTTTCGGTCTATGTTGAGGACGCCGCCGAAGATGTCGTCGAGCGGATCGATACCTTGGTCGGACCAAGTCTTTTTGCCGTCGAGGAACTTCCCGACATCGACTGGGTCACACACTCGCTGGAAGGTCTGAAACCTGTCAGAGCCGGACATTTCTTTGTCCATGGTTCGCACGACCGTGACAAGATCGAAGCTGGCGACATTCCTATCGAAATTGATGCCGGGCTTGCATTTGGTACGGGTCACCATGGAACAACGGCAGGATGCCTCGAACTGATCGAGGAAACTGTCAATACCGAACATCCAACCAATGCGCTTGACCTTGGCACCGGCAGCGCTGTTCTCGCTATTGCCATTGCCAAGCTCGCCCCCATTCCCGTACTGGCTACCGATATCGACCCTGTCGCCGTCACGGTCGCCGCTGAAAATGCCTCCAAGAACGGCGTTGCGGAACATATCGTTACGGCAACAGCGGAAGGCTTCGGCCATCCGATCTTCCGTTCCTATGCGCCATTCGACCTGATCGTCGCCAATATTCTTGCAAATCCTCTTATCGAACTCGCTCCTTCGCTCAAGGAACATATGGCATCCGGTGGCTCCATCATTCTTTCGGGGATACTTGACAGCCAGCACGATGCGGTGCTCGCTGCCTATCAGGCACAGGGACTCACCCATCAAAAGACGCTTCATCGCGAAGGATGGGTGGCAATTCATCTGAAGTAACAGGCCACACGAAGCACGACATATTCCTGTTTTGAGCGAGTTAAACCTATGGCTTTTCAGAGTTTCGACGTCACCACCAATCCGGCCAATGGGAGCCCGCGCGTTGCGAGGCTGCGCGAGAGAATGGCCGAACTTGGCCTCGACGGTTTTCTGGTTCCTCGCGCGGATGAGCATCAGGGCGAATATGTTCCGCCCCATGCGCAGCGTCTCGCCTGGTTGACCGGTTTCACAGGATCGGCCGGTGCTGCGCTCATCCTCAAGAACAGTGCCTATATATTCGTCGATGGGCGGTATGAACTACAGGTCCGCACGCAGACAGACCCAAAGGTCTTTTCCTATGAAAGCCTCGTTACAAATCCGCCGTCTTCCTGGCTGGCGGAAAACGGTAAGGACCTAAGTATCGGTTTCGATCCTTGGCTCCACACCATTGCTGAAGCTCGCAGCTTACGCGAAGCACTGGAAGCTCAGGGCGGTCAGCTCGTTCCCGTCGAAATCAATCTTGTCGACGCTGTATGGGACGACCAGCCTGACGTACCGACGGCGGAAGTCACCATCCAACCGGCCCGTTTCGCGGGTCATGAAGCGGAAGACAAGATCAAGGAAATGCAGGCGGCAGTCGCCGCAAGCGGCGCCCGCGCTACCGTCCTGACTGACCCGTCGTCGGTCGCATGGGGGTTCAATATCCGTGGCAAAGACGTATCCAACACACCGCTTCCGCTGAGCTTTGCCATCATTCCGGCAAAGGGTGAACCGGAGCTCTTCATCGATGAACGCAAACTTGCCATCGAACCGCGCGCCTATCTGACCCAGCTCGCCAAGCTCTCTGCACCTGCCAATCTGGAAGGGCGCCTCAGCGCCCTTGCAACCCAAGGTGCCGCAAACGGCGAAGCTATCCTTCTCGACCCGACCCTCGCTGCCGAAAAACTTCGCCTCGTTGTCACGAGCGCAGGCGGAAACGTAATTGAGGGCAAAGATCCTGCCCGTATTCCACGCGCAATCAAGAACAAAGCCGAGCTTGACGGCTCACGGGCAGCCCATGAGCGCGACGGCGTGGCAATGGTCAATTTCCTCTCCTGGATCGACGCCCAGAAACCTGGGACGATTGATGAAATCAGCGCCGCGCAGAAGCTTGAAAAATCGCGTATCGATGCCGGGCGCGACTTCCAAATGCCGCTGGAAGATATATCGTTCGACACGATCTCCGGTGCGGGGCCGAATGGCGCAATTATCCATTATCGCGTCAATACCGACACCAACAGAACACTTGAAGACGGCGAGCTTTATCTGGTCGATTCCGGCGCGCAATATCGCGATGGCACCACCGACATCACCCGCACCGTCCCAATTGGCAAGGTAGCGCCAGAGACGATCAAGGCATTCACGCTCGTGCTGAAAGGGGTGATTGCAATCACCACGGCTCGCTTCCCAAAAGGCACACGTGGGCAGGATATCGACGTTCTGGCCCGTATTGCGCTATGGAAGCATGGCTTCGATTATGCGCATGGAACCGGTCACGGTGTCGGCTCCTATCTGTCGGTACACGAGGGCCCGCAGAGCATTTCGAGAAAGGGTGCACAGGAACTGCTGCCGGGCATGATTCTTTCCAATGAACCGGGTTATTACAGGCCTGGTTCATTCGGCATCCGCATCGAGAACCTCATCATCGTCACCGAGCCGGAAGTGCCAGAGGGCGGCGATATTCCAATGATGGGTTTCGAGACGCTGACGTTCTGCCCAATCGACCGGCGCCTGATTGACAAGTCGCTTCTAACCCAAGATGAAATCGACTGGCTGAACTGCTACCATGCCGAGGTGCGCGAAAAACTGTCCGGCCACCTCAAGGACGCTGAAAGCAAATGGCTCGAAGCAGCAACCGCTCCACTTTAATAATGTCTTCACACCGTGAAATGACGTAGCGCGATCAAAAGCGCTACGCCTGCGAAGAACATGGTCATCATGCTCAGTCGCAACGAAAGCACGATACAGACGGCAAGCACGAGCAATTCCCGCCAGCCGTGATCCGAAGCCGGTGCAGCTACAATGGCTGTCAGAACGGCTGCGGGTACGGCATTGAGCGCTGCTTCAACCCGATAATGCACGCGGTTGAACCGTGAAAGGACCAAATGTCCGCCAATACGGGTGAGATAGGTGCAGAGAGCGCCTGCGAGAATAATCCAGATCGTAGTGGACAATTTAGGCCTCCCCTTCGCGTGGCTTGGCAATAATCGCAGCGAGCGTAATGCCGCCGAGTGCACCCAGCGAAACATGCCAGGGCGACCCAACGAATTTGTATGCCGCTACCGCGGAAATCGCACTGACAATGACGACAGGCAACCAGTTCTTTCGATGGCGGAAACTCATCACCATACCGAGAAAGTAGATCGGTAGCAGAAAATCTATGCCGAAGGCGTAAGGGTTCGTGATCAGATTGCCGAATAGCCCGCCAATCAGCGCTTCGAGAACCCATGTCAGATAGAATGTCAGCCCGATGGCCATATACCAGACAAAGGTGACTGGCTTGCCTGCTTCCGCTCTCTGTTCAACTTCCGCATACTGGATATCCACCAGAACGAAAAAGGCCAGCACCTTCTGCCATGGTTTGAAATGGCGGATACGCCGTCCTGTCGTCGCCGAATAAAGCACGTGCCGGAAATTAACGGCGAAAATCGACATGACGATCATCCACGGTGCGATGTTCTGACCAAAGAGGTCAAGTCCAACCATCTGGCTGGCACCGGCATAGATGACGGCACTCATGAATACCGTTTCGGCGAGTGACAATCCGTTGTCGACGGCAAGCGCGCCGAATAGCAAGCCAAAGGGCGCTCCGGCAACAACAAGCGGAAGTCCGCGCCGTACACCATCAACAATATCGGCGCGCGCCGAGGCTCTTACAGGCTGAAAAGTCTGATCCACGAATACTCACTCCTCCGAATGAAGAGTAGTTAGGAAATTCTGCGGTCCGTTGGAATATGATTTCCCAAAAAATCATACTATTAAACAGCGATGCCGCATTTGCGCATCACTCATAACCCCGGCTGATGTATTCATGAACGATTATGATTGTTGGGAAACCGTCTTTTCGATTTTGTGCATCCAGTTCACAAGCGACCGAGCCCGTTCTGCGAAATCGACAAGGCGATCCACGAGGTTAGGACTGGTGATCGTTTCCGGGTCGATTTCCATCCGCACAGAGAAATGCCGATTGCGAATTGCTTCCAGCAGATCATCATCGGTCAGCGCCTCAAAACCACGGGGCGTGCGTTTCAACCGGTCGTGATCGCTGATTTTCAATCCGTTTTTCTTGAGTTTCGCTACCATGGCACGGAATTCTTCCGGCTTTTCGGCAATGGCCGTACGTATAGCCAGAAGCAGCTCTTTTCTCGGTCCCCACCAAGCCACACAAGCGTAGCAATCGCGGACACCCGGCAAGCCGATGCAGACATAGAAGCAACCGCTCTCGTCCCATTTCGTCCCCGATTGCGACAGCAGCGCAGACAGGTGACGGTTATAGGGAGCCTTGTCCTTTGAAAACCGCGTATCGCGCTTGATGCGGAACTGGGATTTCACCCGGTCCCCCTTAAAGGGAAGACCGGTCTTTTCAAAACGAGCCGTCATTTCTTCGACAAGGTCGCCAAGCGGCTCCTTCAACTGCTGCTCAAAAAGCTCCTTGTTCTCGACAAACCACTCGCGACTCTGGTGAAAATCCAGAGCTTTCAAAAACGGGATCGCTTTTTCACCAAAACCGCTGAACGGCGCCATTATTCTTCTCCGACCAGGGTGAACCAGGCGTCTTCATCAATCACTTCGATGCCAAGTTCCGATGCCTTGGCAAGTTTGGAGCCCGCCCCCGGCCCAGCCACCACAAGATCGGTCTTTTTCGACACAGATCCCGCTGTCTTTGCCCCATAGCGTTCGGCCATGGCCTTTGCCTCATCGCGCGACATACGTTCCAAACTGCCGGTAAATACGACTGTCTTGCCTTCGACGGGCGATCCGGTAGCAACACGCGCTTCCTCATCAAGCGGCGTCACTTCAGCAAGGAGAGCCGCCAGTACCTCGCGATTATGCGGCTCCGCATAAAAATCCACGACTGCTTCGGCAACAATGGAACCTATGCCCTCAACCGCAATCAGCTCTTGCCAGGCTTCATTGCCCTTGTCGGCGCGATCGCCTTGCTTTGGCGGCACAGCCTCCAAAGCGGCTTTTTCAAACGCGGCATAAGACAGATAGGCGCGCGCGAACCGCTTGGCGTTCACTTCGCCCACATGACGGATACCGAGACCGAACAGAAAGCGATGCAGGGCAATTTCGCGCCGATCATTGATCGCATCATAAAGCTTCTTCACGGAAGTCGTCCCGAAGCCTTCAATGTTCTCAAGCTTCTTGAGAGAACCCGCCTGCCGCTTTTGCAGAGTGAAAATATCCGCAGGCGATTTGATCTTCAGGCTGTCATCTTCTGCGTGGAAGAAGAACTCGACCTGCTTTTCGCCCAGACCTTCAATATCGAATGCATTGCGTGAAACGAAATGACGAATGCGCTCAACCGCCTGCGCGGCACATGTCAGGCCACCGGTACAACGATAGACCGCCTCCCCTTCCTCACGCACTGCATGGCTGCCACAGACCGGGCATTCATGCGGGAAATGGAATGGCACGGCATCGGTCGGGCGCTTCTCGAGCACGACATCAACAATCTGCGGAATCACATCGCCCGCGCGCTGCACGATGACCGTATCGCCGACCCGAATGTCATGCTCGTCCGCGCGAATACGCTCACCCTTGAGACCAATGCCCTTGATATAATCTTCGTTGTGCAGCGTCGCATTGGTCACAACAACCCCGCCGACAGTGATCGGCTCAAGTCGCGCCACCGGCGTCAGTGCGCCGGTTCGTCCCACCTGGATGTCGATACCACGCAGGATCGTCAGTGCCTGCTCTGCGGGAAACTTGTGCGCAATCGCCCATCGCGGGCTGCGGGAGCGAAAACCAAGCCGGGTCTGTAGATCAAGCCGATCAACCTTATAGACGACCCCATCAATGTCGTAGTCAAGCGTAGGGCGCTCAAGACCGATTTCGCGATAATGTGCCAGCAGCTCCTCGGCGCCGTGAAGCCGTCTGGTCATTGGATTGACCGGGAAACCCCATTCGCGGAAAACCTCGACCATGCCCATTTGCGTGTCGGCAGGCATGTCCGACATCTCACCCCAGGCATAGGCAAAGAATTTCAGTTTACGGCTTGCCGTCACCTTCGCGTCAAGCTGGCGCAGAGAGCCTGCTGCCGTGTTGCGCGGGTTCACATAAGTCTGCTTGCCTTCGGCTGCCATCTGCTCATTAAGCGCAAGGAAGTCACTCTTTGCCATGTAGACTTCACCGCGCACTTCCACCACAGAAGGAACTCCCGACGGAAGCCTGCTTGGGATTTCCGCAATGGTGCGGATATTCGCGGTCACATTCTCGCCGGTCGTACCGTCACCGCGCGTCGCACCGCTAACCAAAATTCCATTCTCGTAACGGATCGACATGGAAAGTCCGTCGATCTTAGGTTCAGCGGTAAAGGCAATGGAATTATCCGGCAAATGCCCCAGAAAGCGATAAACACTGCCGACAAAATCTCGCACATCCTCATCTGAAAACGCATTGCCCAGCGAAAGCATCGGACGCGCATGAACAACCTGCGCGAATTTGGAAACCGGCGCAGTACCAACCCGTGAGGACGGACTATCCGCCCGCACCAAATGTGGAAAACGCGCTTCAATCGCATCGTTGCGCCGCTTTAGTGCGTCATACTCGGCATCCGAAATCTCTGGCCGGTCATTGGCATGATAGAGCTCATCATGATGAGCAATCTCACGCGCCAGCCGCTCCAGTTCGAAAACGGCTTCAGATTCGGTCAGTTTTTCGACGGGAGTATTGGTCATAAGCGGAGCAAAACCTGCTGATTCAATTTTGCCCAACATAACCAAGAAATAGCATCGCGCCTACACCGGCCCGACATCACATACAGGCAAATCTCCTGACAGCATCGTGTCAGGAGACAAGTTCACTATTCTCGGCAAGCAGACGTTCCGCTGCTGCGCGTGCTTCATCGGTGATGCTGGCACCGGCCAGCATGCGGGCAATCTCTTCCTGCCGCTCGTCCACACCGATTGAACGGATTGAGGTAGACATGCGGTCTTCATCGGTCGCCGACTTGGCAATCAGGAAATGTGTGGAGGCACGCGCCGCCACCTGCGGCGCATGGGTGACAGAAAGCACCTGCACACGACCGGAAAGTCGAGCAAGGCGCTGGCCGATGGCGTCCGCCACCGCCCCACCCACGCCGGTATCGATTTCATCGAATACGAGCGTCGGAGCAGAACCGCGATCCGCAAGCGCCACCTTCAGCGCCAACAGGAAACGTGAAAGCTCACCACCCGAGGCGACCTTCATCATCGGCCCAGCCCGTGTGCCCGGATTGGTGCGCACCCAATACTCAACAGTATCAATGCCTTCAGCCGCCCGCGCTTGCACGTCGGTTGTCATTTCCACGATAAATTCCGCACGTTCAAGCTTAAGTGCTGGGAGTTCGGCCATCACTGCAGCTTTAAGATGCTCTGCTGTTTCCTTGCGTAAACCGGAAAGCTTGGTCGCCGCCGTGTCATAGGCCACCCGCATTTCGATCGCATGATTTTCGAGCTGAACAAGCTTTTCGGCACCGGCATCAAGATCGGCAAGATCAATATCCATCTTGTCACGCAGTGCAGGCAATCCCTCTACCGCGACAGAATATTTGCGCGCAGCAGCACGCAAAGCAAAAAGCCGCTCTTCGACCTGCTCCAGCACACGCGGATCGAAATCGATTTCGCGCATGGCATGATCAATACCGTCCTGCGCAAGGGCCAAACTGTTGAGCGCCTCGTCTATTGCCTTGCAAACCGGCTCCAGCAAATGCGGCGCTTCCGGAATTTTGCGTTCCAAACGGCGCACAAGACTCGCCAGAGACGGTACAGGTGATCCGTGCCCTGACAACAACTCACCAGCTTCGTTCACATCACCGGCGATTTTTTCGGATTTCATCATGATCGCACGACGTTCAGCGAGTTCTTCTTCTTCGCCGGGTTGCGGATCAAGCTTGGTCAGTTCTTCAACCGAAGAACGCAGATAATCGCCTTCACGCTCGGCCTGCTCGACGCGGGCACGATGCTTGGCAAGTGCGGTTTCCGCATCGCGCCAAGCCCTATAGCGTTCGCGAACCAATGCGGCCTCTTGCTCGAGACCACCGAAAGCATCAAGCAATGTACGGTGAAGATCGGTATCGATCAGTGCGCGATCATCATGCTGACCGTGGATTTCCACCAGCCTGCGCCCAAGGTCACGAAGAAGCGCGACACTTGCCGCCTGATCGTTGATAAAGACGCGCGTTCGACCATCGCCCATCTGCAAACGGCGCAGAATGATGTCACCATCATCGTCAAAACCGTTGTCACGCAGAAAAATCCGAGCCGGATGCGCGCCCGGCACATCGAACACCGCCGTCACCTGCCCCTGATCTGCACCGTGACGCACCAACGAAGCATCGCCACGTGCGCCAAGCGCCAGCGAAAGCGAATCAAGCAGGATAGACTTGCCCGCGCCGGTTTCGCCGGTAAGCACGGACAAGCCCGTCTTGAACTCAATGTCGAGCCTTTCAATCAGAACAATATCGCGGATCGACAGATGCGACAGCATGTGAGAATCGGCTTACGAGCCGCCGCCCGTGATGAGTGCGCCGGCCTTGGCCAACCACGAATTGCCGTTTTCACGAGGCTGAAGACCGCCACTCTGTAGAAGCTTGTAGCTGTCTTTGTACCACTGGCTGTCCGGGAAATTCTTGCCGAGAACAGAGGCCGCCATCTGAGCTTCCGACGTTAGACCGAGCGCGTAATAGGCTTCGACGAGACGAGCGAGTGCTTCCTCCACCTGGCGGGTGTTGGAATATTCTTCGACCACACCGCGGAAGCGCTTGATAGCTGCAAGATATTCCTTGCGTTCCAGATAATAACGACCGACCTGCATTTCCTTGCCTGCGAGCTGGTCGCGTGCAATGCGTATCTTGGCCTTGGCGTCATCCGTGTATTCAGAGTCCGGGAAACGATCAACCACTTCCTGCATCGCAGCGATAGCGCGACGGCTGGCAGCCTGATCGCGGGTTACATCCGGTATCTGGCGGAAATAGGAGAGACCGATGATGTAATAGGCATAGGCAGATTCTTGTGATGTCGGGTAAAGCGTGTTGTAACGCTTCGCCATCGAAACTGCTTCTTCGTAATTACCCTTACGGTAGTTGGTGAAGGCGGCCATCACAAGCGCCTTGCGTGCCCATTCAGTGTAAGGATGCTGGCGATCAATTGCAGCGAACTTCTTCGCTGCTTCATCAAGACGACCCGCGTCCAGATTAGCGAGGCCTTCATTATACAGTTTGTCGGCAGGATCAATCGTCTCGACATATTTGGTGAGATCGATGTCGTCGTCCTTGCTGGCACAACCGGCGAGCGGGATCAGAACGGCGATAGCGCCAGTCAGCAGCGCGGTTTTCGTCATACCCTTGAATTTGAAACTCGTCATGCGGTCTCCGGCCTTCTGGCAGCGTCATTCCTGTTTGAAGCTGCGTGCTTCTAGCACTGCACGGCTGCTCCATCCATACAAATCATTAAGCTTCAGCGAATGTACAAACATAGCTGACGCTGTTTTGGCCGTCCATAAACCACATGCAAGCGAAATCGGCAACGTCTAGTGGTCTGAAATCCGCCGGACGGCGTGTCGAAACGCATAACCCGTGTGAATTGTCCCCGGTATTGGCTACCCATATGCATAGATGCCCCCGATCAACCCACCGCAGAGCGACGCATCGACTCAATTACGAGGTGAACCGGTGAACACGGCTCAATTAAGGCCATGCACCAATACACACTCATTTCTGGCGTGATACTAGAGCGCCCATGGGGCAGCAATATTAGGCTTCACGGTAACAAAATCAGATGCTCTGGAATTCTTGCGGACACCCGAAGCTTCAACAATATCGAAAGCCGTCTTATCCGACAACAGCGCCTTTACCGTCTCCGCATTCAGCCTGTGGCCACTACGGTAGGACCGGAAACAGCCTATAAACGGCAGGCCGGCCAGTGCCAGATCACCAACAGCATCCAGTGTTTTGTGACGGACGAACTCGTCTTTGAAACGCAAACCGCCGGGGTTGATGACTGAGTTGTCGTCGCCGATGACAAGCGAATTGTCGAGCGACGACCCAAGGGCATGACCGGAAGCCCATAGACGCTCCACATCCTTCATGAAACCGAAAGTGCGCGCGGAGGAAAGCTCCTTGCGGAAGGTCGCTTCGTCTACATCCTCAGCAAATTTCTGCCGGCCAATCAGCGGGCACTCGAAGTCAATCTCAACCTCAAACCGTGTACCGGCGAAAGGGCGGAACTCACCCCAGGAGCCGCCCGCTTCCACACGGACCGTTTTCAAAATACGGATAAAGCGGCGCTTCGCTTCCTGCGAAACGATACCCGCCTCATCGAACGCTTCGATAAAACGAGCAGAAGTACCGTCGAGAATTGGAACCTCCGGGCCATCAATTTCCACGACAAGGTTATCTATACCCAGCGCGGCGACTGCCGCCATCAGGTGTTCAACCGTGTCTATCTTGGATGCTTTGGGCCCAAGCGACGTGCAAAGGTCCGTTGCACCGATCTGCGAAACGTGGGCGCGCACTTCCGGCGCCTTGCCCTTCAGGTCTGAGCGCAGAAACACGATACCGGTATCGGCATCGGCTGGGAAAAACATTGCCGAGGCCGGAGCCCCGCCATGAACGCCGACACCTGAAAGAGTAACCGCACGACCAATCGTCTTTTGATAAGCACTCAAGACAGTTCCAATCTACTGGATAAAATGGGTACAGGCCATTCAAACGGAAATTTCAACACAGCCCATTTGGCAATTCTTGCGTCTATATGGATAGATATAGCTAAAATTGCGACACGAAATACAGAAGGGCTCACAAACTTGTGCCACCCGAACAACACCTCGTTTCAATTAAAATAGTAATTTGCGTGGCTTAAACAAAATCACGCTTTTTAACGCCAGATTACAAAAAACGCGGCGTTCAGCCCTTCAGAATCTCGAACGTAACCATTTCGCTGTCTGGAGTAACGGAACCATCGCGCTCATATCCCGCATGCACCTTCACAGATTGAAAACCGGCAGCACGTAAGGCAAGTTCCATTTCCCATATACCCCAGAACCGGAGGCTAAAGGTTTCAATTTCGGCATTAACGAGCTTGCCATTGGTCCAGTGTTCATAACGTAGCAGAGAGGTCGTCGTCTGATTTGCAAAATCCGTCTCCAGCCGCTCTTCTTGCAATGTGAGCATATCGTCGCCATCCTTCCAATGCCGCACCGTTCCCGCGGGAGCACTAAGCCAGCGAAGAGAATCCAGATCGAGAATGAGCCGTCCACCCACGCTCAAAGCATCGTGGAACCGGCGTAAAACCGCCAGGGCTTCTTTTGTATCAGTCACGAGCTGGATCGACCCAGCGGGAACGATGACGGCAGAGAACATGCTGGCGAATGTAAAATCCAAAAAGCTCTGCTGACTGAGATTTGCGTTCAAGCCGCGTATCTTGCAAGCGGTCTCGCAGTAGGCGAGCATCTCTGGCGAAGTATCAAAGCCATACACATCGAACCCTGCTTCCAGCAACGGAACGAGCATACGCCCATTGCCGACCGCAGGCTCAAGAATGGGGCCGGAAGTACCGTCTAGCAAATCACGATAAAGTTCGACGTCGCCGAAAGAGCGGCCCACGGGCTTATCCAGCTGATAGACCCAAGCTGCTAGATTTCCATAACGATTGTTCATTTAATACGTCCCGCTTCAACACCGGCGCTCAGTTCAAGACAGACCGATGATTCAGAATCTCTTCATACAAGAATGCTCCCGAAAAGCAAAAAGCCCGCCAGAAACAAGCGGGCTTTTCGACCTTGTATCAAGGAAAGACTAGTTCGACTGACGACGCAGGAATGCCGGAATTTCGAGCTGGTCTTCTTCCGAAGCCGCACGCGGCTGCGGACGACCCTGATCGTCAAGCTGGCCGCGACGCGGTGCATAGATCGAAGAATCCTGCTGCGGAGCGCGGCGCTCAGCCGGGCGCATGCCAGGTTCGCGATGCTGGGCTGGTTCCAGACGGGCCGCGGGCTGTTCATCCTCACGACGCGACAGACCATGCGTCAGGCGCTTCAAAAGGCTCATCGGACCGCGTGGCTCTTCCTGTACAGGCTGCTGCGGAGCGCGACGGGCATTGATTTCAGCCTGTGCAACCGGCGGGAAATCCGAAACGGCAGGCATGCGCGGAGCAGGACGCGGTTCACGAACCGGCTGTTCATGCATCTGCGGCGGCTGGTAGCCCTGCGGCTGCACGGCCTGTGCTGCCTGATGACCGGCCGGGGCCTGCGGCATCGGTGCACGGGCAACAGGAGCACGTTCAAAGGATTCCGGTGCCGGAGCCTGGAAAATGCGGCTCTGCGGGCGGAAATCCGGCTCGGCAGAAGCAGCAGGTACGGCTGGAACTTCAGCCTCGGCGGACTGGATCGCCTGGGCAATCGGGTCGACCTGACGCGGCTGTTCAACGACCGGAGGACGAAGTGCGCCATGCGGAGCCATAGGCTTTGCCTGCGCCGTCTGTTTTACCGGCTGGCGAAATTCCAGCGGCGCAGGCGCCGCGTCTCCTAACTGCTTATCGATACCGGTAGCGACGACAGAAACGCGGATGACGCCTTCCAGACCTTCGTCGAAGGTTGCGCCAAGGATGATATTCGCATCTGGATCGACTTCTTCGCGAATACGCGTCGCAGCTTCATCGACTTCGAACAGGGTCATGTCGCGACCACCGGTGATCGAGATCAGGAGGCCTTTCGCGCCGCGCATCGAGGTTTCGTCAAGCAGCGGGTTGGCGATTGCCGCTTCGGCAGCAGCCATTGCACGGCCTTCGCCGGACGCTTCACCCGTGCCCATCATGGCCTTGCCCATTTCGCGCATCACCGAACGAACGTCGGCGAAGTCGAGATTGATGAGGCCTTCCTTAACCATGAGGTCGGTGATGCAGGCAACGCCCGAATAGAGCACCTGATCAGCCATTGCGAAAGCATCGGCGAAGGTGGTCTTGTCGTTGGCAATGCGGAAGAGGTTCTGGTTCGGAATGACGATAAGCGTATCGACATTCTTCTGCAGTTCTTCGATGCCGAGATCGGCGGTCTTCATACGGCGAGCGCCTTCGAAATGGAAAGGCTTTGTCACGACGCCAACGGTGAGGATACCGCGCTCGCGGGCCGCGCGCGCCACGACCGGCGCAGCACCAGTGCCGGTGCCGCCGCCCATGCCAGCAGTTACGAAGCACATATGCGTGCCGTTCAAGTGATCCACGATTTCGTCGATGCACTCTTCAGCGGCCGCTCGACCTACCTCCGGCTGGGAACCAGCACCAAGGCCCTCGGTGACAGCAGCACCGAGCTGGATCATGCGTTCGGACTTCGACATCGTCAAAGCCTGAGCGTCGGTGTTAGCCACGACAAAATCCACGCCGCGCAGACCGGCATTGATCATGTTGTTGACCGCATTGCCGCCGCCGCCACCGACACCGAATACGGTGATGCGAGGCTTCAGCTCGGTGATATCCGGCTTTTGCAGATTGATAGTCATAGGTCCTTGTTCCTCTTAAGCCTTACCACCGCTTCGCCGCCGCGGTGTGGATTGGTTGTTACCCAGATGGTCACGCCCCAGATAATTCAACACGTTATTTCAACAGCTTACACAATACTTGCTACTCAGAAACTCTCTTTCAGCCACTGGCTGACACGTTGAATGCGCCCACCCGTACCGGTCATGAGACCGGAGGAAGCTGCTTTTACCGACCGCTCTTCAATACCCGCCACCTGTGGGTAGATCAGAAGTCCAACGGTCGCAGCAAAAGCTGCCCCCTTAGCCGCCTCAGGCAATCCCGCTATTCCTAGAGGACGCCCGATTCGTACATTCCTTGCAAGAATTCGCCTGGCAGCCTCTGGCATTCCTGGCAGCTGGCTTGCGCCGCCGGTCAAAACCACACGCTTGCCGACAATATGTCCAAGACCTGACTGGTTGAGCCTGTCGCGCACCAGTTCTAGCGTCTCGTCCACTCTTGCACGGATAATCCGCGTCAGAACCGAACGCGGATATTGATTGGGTACATCACGCTCATCGTCGCCGATTGGCGGAACGGAGATGAGATCGCGGTCGTCGGCAGCGCTTGGAAGAGCCGAGCCGTACATGACCTTCAGGCGTTCGGCATCTTCCATCCGGGTGGAAAAACCGCGAGCCACGTCCATCGTCACGTGATTGCCACCGATGGCCACAGCATCGGCGTGAATGAACTTGCCTTCGGAGAAGACCGAAATCGTCGTCGTGCCGCCGCCCATATCGATGCAGGCGGCACCCATTTCAGCCTCGTCGCCGACTAGAGCCGCAAGACCGCTGGCATAAGGCGTCGCAACGATGGCCTCCACCGACAGATGGCAACGATTAATGCAAAGCTCCAGATTGCGCAGCGGTGCCGCATCGGCAGTCAGCACATGCATGTCGACGCCAAGGCTGTCACCCAGCATCCCGAGCGGATCACGAATACCGCGTTCGCCATCAAGCGTATAGCCGACCGGAAGCGAATGAACGAGGTGACGCTCGGCTGCGAGCGCCTGCTTGGCGCCAGCGGCCAGAACGCGGCGAATATCGGCCTGCTCGACTTCATGACCGCCCAGATTGACGCTGGCCGTGAAGGTTTCGCTCTTGAGTCGTCCGGCAGAGATATTGACGATCAGACTATCGACGGTAAGGCCAGCCATGCGTTCTGCTGCGTCGACCGCAAGGCGAATCGACTGCTCAGCAGCATCGAGATCAATGATGACACCCGACTTGACGCCACGCGAACGCTGATGACCGATACCCAGTACTTCCATGCGATGTGTGCGACCTGGCAGCAGTGCGCCGCCTTCATGCGGGCGCAACCGTGCAATGACGCAGGAAACCTTGCTCGATCCGACATCCAGAACCGTTAACAGGCGCACCTTGCGCCCTGCAGTTCCGCCTTGTGATGATCCCTTGCCGCCCAGAATACTCATACGCGCTTCCCCGTGCGGGATAGTTCTTTTTTACGCTCTGCCAGAAACTTCTTGCGCTGCTCCATGCCAGTCTCAGTTAGTTGAATAGTCACGCGATCATCGAGGCGAAGATCGACCGCAGTAATATCGCGCGATAGAAGATGTTGGCTCTGATCAAGCTTTTCGATCTGTGCCAACGCCTTCAGCGGGTCGGTTTCCGGCAGCATGATGCGCACACCATTGTCCAGAAGCAGATCCCAGCGACGGTCGCCGACACGAATGTAGGCGCGAACCTTTCCAGCCAAACCAGGATAGGCAGCAATCTGATCAACGAAACCCTTGACCTTCTTTTCCGCCCCCTCACCCACGACGAGCGGCAGCGAATTATAACGGCCGGAGCGGAATGGAACGATCGTATCGCCAGCAGCGTCAATCAGCGACAGATCGCTGTCGTTCTGCCAGATAGCAAACGCCTTGCGCTCATGCAGCGAGACAAGAACGGTTCCGGGGTAAACCTTGCGAACCTCTGCATTTTCCACCCACGGCAGTTTGTCGATGGACTGACGCGCTTCTTCCGCGCTCAAGCCAACAAGAGATGTTTCGCCATCGAGATTGAGCTGACCGAGAATATCAATATCCGAGGTCTCGTTGTTACCAACGACCTTCACGTCCTCGATTGCAAAACCGAGCGTGGAAGCAGTCGCCTTGACTACCTCCGACGTATGGCCGCCAACCGCCATACCATAAAGGCCCGTAGCCCCAAGGAAACCCAGCATACCGACAGTGCCAGCATGACGCGGAATGTTGACATTGCCCTGAAAAAGGCGGGCGGCAAAGCGGAACGGCTTGCGCAGGAAGCGCGGCAGGACAAAAGCAGCACCCACCGCTCCCGATGCATCACGCATCGAGCCCGAGCGCTCATATCCGTCCGATTTTCCGTTCAACGCAAACAAGACGCGTCCTCCACCATCCAACTCAACAATTCACCGAAAGAGATACCAGCCGCTTTGGCGATATCAGGCACGAGCGAGGTAGATGTCATCCCCGGCTGGGTATTGATTTCCAGCCAGATAACCTCGCCATCTTCAGAGAAACGATCATCGAAACGGAAGTCTGACCGGCTTACGCCCCGACACCCGATTGCCCGATGCGCCGTAAGGGCCATTGTTTGTATTTTTTGGTAAATATTTGGTAAAATTTTTGCCGGACACACGTGAGTTGATGCGCCTGCAACATATTTTGAATCATAGTCGTAGAACTGATGCCCCACCGGAATGATCTCGCACACGTCCATAACGCGATCACCCATCACGGCACAGGTCAATTCCCGACCAGGAATATATTTTTCGACCAGAACCTCGGCACCGTAACTCCACTCAGCCGAACTGATGATTTGCGGCGGATGCGCCTGCCCCTCCTGGACGATCACAACACCAAAGCTCGAACCCTCGCGAACCGGCTTTACCACGTAAGGCGGTTCCATCGGATGTTGCGCGCCGATCTCGAAACGATTAAGGAGAAGGGAGGGAGCGACGGCAACACCAGCAGCAGCAGCGACCTTCTTGGCCCGATCTTTGTCCATGGCAAGCGCCGAAGCAAGCACGCCCGAATGCGTATAGGGAATCTGAAGATATTCAAGGACACCCTGAATCGCACCATCCTCACCGAAAGGACCATGCAGCGCATTGAACGCAACGTCCGGCCTCAGCTCGGCAAGAACGCTGGCAACATTACGATCCACGTCAACACGCGTCACGCGATAGCCGCATTCTTCAAGCGTTGCAGCACAAGCCGTTCCAGAGGACAAGCTAACTGGACGCTCCGAAGAGAAACCGCCCATCAAAACGGCGACGTGTTTTCCCGTCATGTTCGCATCCCCTCTGCGCAATCCCCTGCGCATAAATTAAACAGAATCCGAGCAACCCAGCAGCATAGGCCGCAGGCACCCGCGGCAGGAAAATCCTGCCGAATCAAATCACTGTATGGTTAACCCTAAAGAATCAGAGGATTGATTCCGTGACAAGACCCTATACGAAGGGATGAACCTTACGCGTCGCTTGTGAAGACAAAAAAGCCCGGAATATCAGGTAGAAAATCCGGGCAACTTTTTTATCAAAATTTTCCAAGAAACTCTTCAACCGGCTCACCCTCGCGGAACAAACCGAGACGTTTGATTTCCCAATGAAGGCGAATACCCGAATTTTCAAAAACTTTGGCGCGAACCGTTTCGCCCAAAGTCTCGAGATCGTGCCCTGTTGCGTTGCCCGTATTGATCATGAAGTTGCAATGCATTTCGGACATCTGCGCACCACCGACGCGCAAACCGCGACAGCCTGCCTTGTCGATTTCCTTCCAAGCCGATGTGCCTTCCGGATTCTTGAAGGTCGAGCCACCCGTCTTTTCGCGCACTGGCTGCACCGTCTCGCGATGATGCTGCACCTCATCCATGGCCTGCCGGATCGCATCTCGTTCACCCGGAATTCCCTCGAACAAGACGGAAGTAAAGATCATATCCGGCGGCGCAGAAGAATGCCGATAGGCATAGCCCATATCGGCATTGGAGAGCACATGTACTTCACCGTTCCGATCGAGGCCGCGAACCTCCACGACACGCTGACGTGTTTCCACCCCGTTTGCACCGGCATTCATGCGCAAAGCGCCGCCGATCCCACCGGGTATGCCATGGTAGAAATGAAAGCCAGTCAGCCCCGCCTCCAACGCTGCAGCGGCAACACGCTTGTCCGGCGTCGCCGCCCCTGCTCGCAATTGCGTATCGGAAACCTGTTCGACCTCACCGAAACCTTTTGCAGAGAGCCGCACGACAAAGCCGGGAACACCACCATCGCGGACAAGCAGATTGGAGCCAATACCTACAACCAGAATCGGTATCTCTTCTGGCACGGCTTTCAGAAATGCGGAGAGGTCTTCTTCGTCGGCAGGCTGGAACAGGACCTGGGCTGGTCCGCCAGCACGGAACCAGGTTACCTTGTCCATACCGGCATTGGGCGTCAACCGGCCACGCAAGCCCGACAGCTTGCCGTCGAGCTCTTTTAGAAGCGTCTCGCCGCTTTCCATCTTACTTCCTACCCTGTTCAGTCAGTTCTTTCGGCAGTGCATATGCCCACTGCGTGATATTGCCTGCGCCTAGGCAAACTACGAAGTCGCCCGGCTCTGCAATCGACGCGACCAATGGCGCCAGCGCCTCCGGGCCACTGGCATAGCGCGCATCGCGATGACCTGCAGTCTTGATACGCGAAACGAGTGTCTCAGAATTAACGCCTTCGATCGGGTCTTCGCCAGCGGTATAGACCGGAGCAACGATGACCGTGTCGGCATCGTTGAAACATGCCGCGAATTCGTCGAACAGGCTTGCCAGACGCGTGAAACGGTGCGGCTGCACGATGGCGACCACACGGCCTTTGGCAGCTTCACGCGCAGCTTTCAGCACCGCACGGATTTCAACCGGATGATGGCCATAATCGTCAAATATCTCGACGCCATTCCATGTACCCGTGTGGGTAAAGCGCCGCTTCACGCCGCCGAACGAGCCGAGACCACGACGAATATCGTCGGCCGAGATGCCCAGCTCATGCGCAACGGCGATTGCCGCCGTCGCATTGGATACATTGTGCTGACCGGGCATCGGCAGACGCAGATCCTTGATCTCAGTCGCCTCGCCCTTACGCGAGCGGATCACGACATCGAACAAGCTGGCCGCACCTTCCATGCGGTGATTAGCGAAACGCACTTCGGCCTGTGGGTTCTGGCCGTAGGTGATGATGCGGCGGTCCTCGATGCGGCTCACCAGAGCCTGCACTTCTGGATGATCAAGGCACATCACGCCGAAACCGTAGAAGGGTACATTCTCTACGAACTGACGGAACGCAGCCCGCACGGCATCGAAATTGCCGTAATGGTCGAGATGTTCTGGATCAATATTGGTGACAACCGCAATATCGGCAGGAAGCTTAAGGAAAGTGCCGTCGCTTTCGTCCGCTTCTACCACCATCCAGTCACCGTCGCCCATACGGGCATTGGTGCCATAGGCGTTGATGATGCCGCCATTGATGACAGTCGGATCAAGGTGCCCCGCGTCGAGCAATGCCGCAACCATGGATGTCGTGGTGGTCTTGCCATGCGTACCGCCAATCGCGACCGCCCGTCGAAAACGCATTAGCTCTGCCAGCATTTCGGCGCGGCGCACGATAGGCAGCAGCTTTTCGCGCGCGGCAACCAGCTCAGGATTGCTCTTCTTGATCGCAGTCGAAACGACAACAACTTCTGCATCGCCAATATTCTCAGCCTTGTGGCCGACAAAGACTTCAATGCCCTTCTCACGCAGGCGCTGCACATTGGCGCTGTCGGACTGGTCAGACCCCTGTACCTTGTAGCCGAGATTGTGCAGCACCTCGGCAATACCGCTCATGCCGATGCCGCCAATTCCGATGAAATGGACGAGCCCGATATTCAGCGGCATTTTCATGGCCGAGTTCCTTCTTTAAATTTCTGAACAGATTCACCTGCTGCAATAGCCTCTGCCAGATCAGCAAGCAACTGCGCTGCATCCGGCTTACCAACGCTTTTTGCAGCTTTTGCCATGGCTTCAAGGCGTTCCGGTTCGTTCATCGCGGCCTGGAGTATCTCGGCAAGACGTTCTGGTGACAATTCCGACTGGCGAACAACCTCGCCACCGCCGACAGCTGCGAGCGCTGCCGCATTCGCTGCCTGATCATGATCTAGCGCGTGAGGAAACGGCACCAGCATTGCCGGACGGCCAATCACCGTGATCTCGGAAACGCTAGAAGCCCCAGAACGCGAAATCACGAACTGAGCATCCGCCATGCGTGCTGGCATATCGTTGAAAAACGGCGCAACATCAGCTGGGACACCAAGATTCTTGTAAGCTTCCCGCACGACGGCCTCGTCTTCCTTGCGCGCCTGCTGGGTGATCAGCAGCCGTGCCCGGTCTTTCTCCGGCAGCAACGCTACGGCAGCCGGAATGGCTGTCGAAAAGAACTGTGCACCTTGGCTACCGCCAAAAACCAGCAGGCGGAAACGCTCGTCCCCCTCGGCCGGCCTATAAGAAGTCTCGGCGGCGGTGAGAACTGGCGGACGCACCGGATTGCCGGTGGTGATCGTCTTTTCCGCATAGGCTCCGCCGCTTTCCGGCAGAAAACCACCCGCAATGGCCTTCACGCGACCTGCAAGGCCTTTATTGGCGCGCCCCATGACAGCATTCTGCTCATGCACCATTGTCGGGATATTCATGTTGCTTGCAGCATAGAGCGGAGGCAGTGTCGGATATCCACCAAAACCCGCAACGAGCTGGGGGGACAGTCGACGGAACAATTTGCGGGAATCGAGATTGCCCTGCCACAAAGACCAGAAAGTCTTCAAGAGCGCTATCGGGTTACGTCCTGCAATCGTTGCCGACCGAATGACATGAACGTGGTCTTCCGCAAAGGCACCCGCGAAGCGCTGGGCACGCGCATCGGTCGCCAGATGAACGTCCCAACCGCGCGCCTTCAATTCATGCGCCAGCGCTTCCGCCGGAAACAGATGACCGCCTGTTCCACCGGCGGCCAGTACAATTACGCCTTTCCCCATATTCCCCTCACAAAGCTGGAATGCGCCTGTCCACATCGGCGCCCATGCCGACCGTATGCGTCATGCGCGCTTCCGGGCGCCGGCGCGTCAGAGCAAGGAGGATACCCATCGTGATGGCGATAGCGATGAGCGAAGAACCACCATAGGAAATGAACGGTAGCGTCATGCCCTTTGCAGGCATCAGATGCAGGTTCACTGCCATGTTGATGATCGACTGGAAACCGAACAGAATTACGATTCCCGAGATGGCCAGGCGGGTGAACGGATCACGCTCGCGCAACGCAATCGACAGACCGCGCACAACGATGAAGGCAAACAACAGCATGATGATCATGCATAGAATGATGCCGTATTCTTCCGCCGCGACCGAGAAAATGAAGTCCGTGTGGCTGTCTGGAATAATCCTCTTCACGGTGCCTTCGCCCGGGCCTTGTCCGAACCAGCCACCGCGAAGAATCGCTTCGCGACCGGCATCGACCTGGAATGTGTCGCCCTCGCCCGTCATAAACCTGTTTATACGCCCTGCCACGTGATCGAACATGAAATAGGCTGAAACGCCGCCGCAAACAGCAAGACCGCCCAGGACCAGAATCCAGAACATCGGCAGTCCGGCGAGGAAGAACATTGCTCCCCATGTGCCAGTGGTCAGCATAGTCTGGCCCAGATCAGGCTGGAGAACGAGCAGGGCAGCAACCGTAGCGAACAGCAGCATTGCAAGAAAATTGCCGGGCATTTCACCACCGCGTTCCCGTTCGGAAAACAGCCAGGCACAAACCACCACGAAGGCAGGCTTCATGAACTCTGACGGCTGAATGGAGATCCCAGCCAGATTAACCCAGCGCCGTGCCCCCTTGACTTCGATACCGAAGAAAAGTGCAGCAACCATCAAGACGAGCGAGATGCCAAGCAGGATCAAAGCAAATCGCCTGATCTGGCGCGGCGAGAGAAACGACACGCCGATCATGACGGCCACCGCGGGAACCATGAAGACGATCTGCCGTTCGACAAAATGGAAGCTGTCGAGGCCAATACGCTGGGCCACAGCGGGACTAGCAGCGAATGACAGCAGAATGCCAAGCCCCATCAGGGCCAGACATGCAGCGAGGAAGAAGCGGTCTATTGTCCACCACCAATTGGCGACAGGACCGCGATCGACACGGCTTACCATCAGCTTTTTCCTCCTATCGGCTCAATACCCGGAAGCGCCAGAACCGCGCTGCGGAATGCATCGCCGCGTTTTTCAAAATTCTGAAACTGGTCGAAGCTCGCGCAAGCGGGCGACAACAACACAACCGGCTCGGGAGCAGCATCACTACCGGCATCGCGGGCAGCATGTTCGACGGCGACTGCAAGCGTATCGGAAATCTCGAACGGCGCCGCATCGCCAAGTGTTGCCGCAAACTGCGCTGCGGCTTCACCGATCAGATAGGCCTTGGCAATTCGCGGAAAGAACCCGGCCAGCGAAGCAATTCCGCCAGCTTTCGGCACACCGCCTGCGATCCAGTAGATATTTTGCGGGAAGGAGGACAATGCCGGAGCAGTCGCTTCCGCATTGGTCGCCTTGGAATCATTGACGAACAAGACTTTGCCGCGATGCCCAACCTGTTCCATGCGGTGAGCAAGACCCGGAAAGCTCTTCAACCCGGCATGGATTTCTTCAAGGTTTAAGCCCACTGACAGACAGGCCGCTACTGCTGCAAGCGCGTTCTGCGCATTATGCGCGCCGCGCAGCGAACCGATACCTTCCAGAGAAGCGATTTCGTCGACTTCCCCGTCATGCGGCCAGAGCAGTTTTGCGCCATCGGCAAAATAGCCTTTGCCGAGCCTCTTCTCCTTGGAAATCCGCACGACATTTACGCCGTCACGATAAAGCCGGTCCGCAATGGCTTCGCAATAATGATCATCGACACCAACAATCGCCGTATCGCTCGCAGTCACCAAGCGTTCCTTGATCGCGGCGTAGTTTTCCATCGAGCCATGACGGTCAAGATGGTCCGGCGTCAGATTGAGCAGGATTCCTGCCGTCGGGTTCAGCGACGGCGCGAGATCGATCTGGTAGGAAGAACACTCGACTACGTAGAAGCGATTTGCCTGCGGCGGTTCCAGTGTCAGGATTGCAGTGCCTATGTTGCCGCCAAGCTGCATATCGCGGCCAGAAGCCTTGATGATATGGGCGATCAAAGCGGTCGTGGTTGATTTCCCGTTGGTGCCGGTGATGGCGATGAACGGGCAATCGGGAGCAATGTGCTTGCGCTCGCGGGCAAACAGCTCCACATCGCCAATGATTTCAACACCTGCGGCATGGGCCAGATCAACGGTCCAGTGCGGCTTTGGATGGGTCAGCGGAACGCCGGGCGAAAGCACAAAAGCCGCGAATTGCGACCAGTCAGCCTGCCGTAGATCACCTGTGGCAATGCCCGCGCTCTGGGCACGGGCAACACTGTCGGGATTGTCGTCCCAGGCGATGATCTTCGCACCGCCCGCAAGAATGGCCTTGGCGGTCGCAATGCCCGACCCGCCCAATCCGAAAAGGGCGATTGTCTTATCCTTGAGGGCGGTGATCGGGATCATTCGATATGCCTGTTATCTAAGCTTCAACGTGGAAAGACCGATCATCGCGAGAATGATCGCAACGATCCAGAACCGGATCACGACCTGACTCTCGGTCCAGCCCTTCTTTTCAAAATGGTGGTGAATAGGCGCCATGAGGAAGACGCGCTTGCCGGTCAGCTTGAAGGAGCCAACCTGAATGATGACGGACAGCGCTTCGACGACGAACAGGCCACCGATGATGGCGAGAACGATTTCATGCTTCGTCGCAACTGCAACAGTGCCCAGCATACCGCCCAGCGCCAGCGAACCCGTATCGCCCATAAAGATTGCGGCGGGAGGGGCATTGAACCATAGAAAGCCTAGCCCAGCGCCGATAACAGCGCCGAGAACCACAGCAAGTTCACCTGTGCCCGGCACGAAATGGATCTGCAGATAATCGGCAAAAATTGCGTTGCCCGAAAGATAGGCGATGAAGCCGAAGGACGCCGCAGCGACCATGACCGGTACGATTGCAAGCCCGTCGAGTCCATCGGTCAGGTTAACGGCATTACCTGCGCCAACCATGACAAAGGCAGCAAAAGGAATAAAGAACCAGCTCAGATTGATGACGAACTGTTTGGCGAACGGGAATGTCAGCGAGGACGAGAACGGCTCCTGCCCCGCCCGCATGATGATGAAAGCGGCGACAGCCGCGATCAGGAATTCGATGCCGAGACGCGCCTTGCCGGAAAAGCCCTTATCGGACTGCTTGGTCACTTTCAGATAATCATCGTAGAAACCGATAGCGCCGAAGCCTACCGTGACCATCAGCACCACCCAGACATAGACGCTTGCGAGATTGGCCCAAAGCAGACATGAGGCAAGAATGCCAGTCATGATCATCAGCCCACCCATGGTAGGCGTACCGGCCTTCTTGAAGTGGGTCTGCGGACCGTCAGCCCGGATCGGCTGGCCTTTCCCCTGACGCACTCGCAGTGAGTTGATGATTGAAGGGCCGAACAAGAACACGATCAGCGCCGATGTGATCATCGCGCCGCCGGTGCGGAAGGTAATGTAGCGGAACACGTTGAGCGGTGTCATATGTTCGGCGAAGAAAGTGAGAAGCATCAACATATAGAGAAAAATCCCTCAAATACCGCTTACTCCGCGGGTTCCACCGGCGGAAACTGGCTTATCAGCGCCTTGACGATTTTGGAAAAGCCAATCCCCTTCGACGATTTCACCATGATGACATCGCCCGGACGGATTGCCTTGATCACCAGCGGCAACAATTCGTCGGTGCTTTGCCTGTACTCGGTCTGAATTTCAACCGGCAAGGCATTTTTAAGTGCCGACATGTCCGGTCCACCGATAAAAAGCGTATTTACTTCGGCGTCCACAATCGGGCGCGCCAAGTCGGCATGGAGCTTGCCCGACTGGCGGCCAAGCTCCAGCATATCCCCCAGAACCGCGATGCGGCGGCCACGCGAGCCTTCCGGTGTTGTGGAATGCAGCAGCGAAAGGGCCGCACGCATCGACGTAGGGTTGGCGTTATAGCTCTCGTCGATCAGTGTGAACGTGCCTTCGGGATGTTGAAGCACATGGCGTGCGCCGCGACCGCCTTCGGCGGAAAGAGTAGCCATAGCCATCATTACCTTGGCGATATCAGCCCCGACCAGATCGGCAGCGCCCAGAACAGCGAGCATATTCTGCACGATATGACGGCCCGGCATGCCGACCTTCACCGCCGCTTCGTGCGAGCCGATCTTTACCGTCATGCAGGAGCAGGTCGGATGCAACTTCACTTCACGCAGACGATAGTCGGATCGGGCATTCTCGCCGAATGTGGCAATGTGTTCGACCCCGGCCTTTCCGGCCAGTTCTTCCAACTGCTTAAAGCGCTTGTCATCGCGATTGAGAAGCGCATAGCCACCCGGCACGATGCCCTCAAAAATCTCCGCCTTGGCCACCGCGATTTCTTCCAGATTGGCAAAATGACCGAGATGTGCGGGGGCGATCAGCGTGATCAGCGCCACATGCGGACGCACCATCTTCACCAGCGGACGAATTTCGTCATGATGATTCATGCCTATTTCGAAGACGCCATAATCCGTATCGGCAGGCATGCGTGCAAGCGTAAGCGGCACGCCCCAATGATTGTTGAACGACGCCACAGAAGCATGGACCTTGCCAACTTCCGAAAGCACGTGGCGCAAGGCCTCCTTGGTCGTCGTCTTGCCGACAGAACCCGTCACCGCGATGATCTGCGCCTTCGAGCGCGCGCGCGAGGCAATCCCAAGCTTTGTCAGGGCCTCAAGCACATCCTCGACCACGATCATAGGCACTTTGGAGTTGCCGAATGCAGGCAGACGATGCTCTGCCACGACAATAAGCCCCGCACCAGCCGCCATCGCAGAAGTTACGAAATCATGTCCGTCGAACTGTTCGCCCTTGATGGCGAAGAAAGCCTCCCCCGGTTTTAGAGAGCGGCTGTCTATCGAGATGCCGGTTATGCCGCCGGGCAGGCTGCCGAAAGGCCTGCCCTCCATGGCTTCCACCATATCGTTGGATGTCCAGAGCCAGTCACTCATTCCGAGCGCTCCTCAAGGCGGGCAGCAAGTGCTGCTGCAACTTCGGCATGATCCGAGAACGGCAAGGTGATATTGCCGACGATCTGCCCTTCTTCGTGTCCCTTGCCGGCAACGACCAGAGTATCACCCGACTGCATCATGGAAACGGCAGTGAAAATTGCCTCACGGCGGTCACCGATTTCGGTCGCACCCGGCGCGGCGGCCATGATTTCCGAACGTATCTGGGCAGGCACCTCTGAACGCGGATTATCATCGGTAACAATTGCCACGTCCGCCAGTCGCGAAGCGATTTCACCCATAATCGGACGCTTGCCCTTGTCGCGGTCGCCACCACAGCCGAAGACCACAATCACCCGGCCGGTCGTGAACGGACGTACTGAGGTCAAAACATTTTCCAATGCTTCTGGCTTATGGGCGTAATCGACATAAGCCGGCGCGCCATCTTCCGTTGCACCGACAAGGTCGAGCCGTCCCGGTGCACCTTTCAGGAGCGCCAAGGCACGCATTGCAGCCGCGGCCGGAACGCCGGTAACCATGGCAAGTCCGGCTGCAACCAGCGCATTTGCGACCTGAAAATCTCCCGCAAGCGGCAGTTCGATCTCAAAAATCTCGTCGCCAATGCGCACTTCGACATGCTGGCGGAAACGTTCATGTTCCACACGCTTGAGGGCGATGAAGTTGCCTTTCCGTCCGACCGTTTTCACGTCACATCCGGCAAGCGTTGCCGCTTCGATGGCCTGTGCCGAAAAATGATCGTCGGAGAAGATGATGGCTGGGGCACCCTTCGGCAGAAGCGTGTTGAAGAGACGCATCTTCGCGCCAAGATATTCCTCGATGGTCGCGTGATAATCCATATGGTCGCGGCCGAGATTGGTGAAGGCACCGGCAGCGAGCTTGACGCCGTCCAAACGGCGCTGGTCGAGACCATGCGATGAAGCTTCCATCGCCGCATGAGTCACGCCTTCATCCGCAAGCTCTGCCAGAACCCGATGCAGTTCCACCGGATCGGGTGTGGTCAGCGAATTATAGTCACTGCGGGTCGGCGAGAAGACGCCGGTCGTACCGATATTCGCCGCAGGGAAGCCGGCATAGGCCCAGATCTGCCTGGTAAAGGATGCAACGGAAGTCTTGCCGCTGGTGCCTGTGACAGCAACCATAACTTGTGGCTGCTTGCCATAAAACTGCGCCGCAGCAACTGCCAATGCAAGCCGCGGATCATCGACATGAAGAACCGGAACACCTACTTCAGCGACAGCCGTGTCCTTGCCTGCGATCACGGCGCTGGCGCCACGCTTTACGGCATCCGTGATAAATGCCGCACCGTCGGCTTTCACGCCTTTCAGTGCTGCGAACAGAAAACCGCGTTCGACCTTGCGGGAGTCCGACGTGACGCCGGTAATCTCCACCTCGCCAGCATTGCCGGAGGCCAGTTCATTAAAGAGAGCGATTTCCTTCAGTTTCATGGTCATACCAAATCCAGATTCAGTTGTGCGCGTAACGCTGCAAAGGCTGTTTTATGCGAATCAGTCGTATTCGTTGGAAACCATTGCTGACGGCGCTTCCTGTTGAAAATCAGGCTTGCCGCTTAAATTGCGAACCATTGCTGGCTGGGCTTCGAGTTGGAAGTCGGGCTTCACACCAAGGAAGGAGGCAGAACGGCGAATGATCTCCGAAACCATCGGTGCTGCGTTGAGACCGGCGGTTGCACTAAACTTGCCTTCTTCCGGCTTCGGTTCGTCGATGATAGTCAGCACGACATAGGTCGGATTATCCATCGGAAATGACGCCAGAAATGCATTGAAGCGTACGTCTTTCGAGTAGCGGCCATGCACCACCTTTTCTGCCGTACCGGTCTTTCCGCCGACGCGATAGCCCGGAACCGTGGCCCGCTTGCCGGAGCCGCCCTGCGCCGTCGCATTAAGGCGATAAAGATAACGCATATCTGCAGAAACCTGTGGATGAATGACCTGCTTTGCCACCTTGTCAGCCTCGGCCTGCGTCCGCGTCAGGAAAGTCGGCTCAATCAGCTTGCCCCCGTTCATCAGCGCGGCTGCACCAACCGCCGTCTGCAGCGGCGTCGTCATCATACCGTGACCGAATGAAATAGTCATCGAATGGACTTTCTTCCAGACACGCGGCTCGACGGGACGCGCCACCTCTGGCAGTTCTGTCTGCATGCGGTCGAGAAGACCGATTTTCTTGAGGAATGCGCGGTGCCCTTCGATGCCGACGGCGTCTGCTTCGCGACCTGAACCGATGTTGGATGAGAAGATGAAAACTTCCGGCAGCGTCAGCCAGCGGCCCTTGCCGTGGAAGTCGCGGATCGTCTGGCGACCGAATACCAGCGGGCGACTGGCATCAAGCTTCGACTGCAGGTTGAACTTGCCGGAATCGAGCGCCATCGCCGTGGTGAAGCTCTTGATGGTCGAGCCCATTTCATAGGTGCCTGCCGACATGCGGTTCAGGCGGTCCTTATCCAGGGCGTGAACCGGATTGTTCGGATCAAAATCCGGTACCGACGACATTGCTATCACTTCGCCCGTCTTGACATTCAGGATGACAGCACCGGCAGCAATAGCCCGATAGCGTTCCATAGCCTTGACCAGTACATCACGCATAATGTGTTGCACGCGAATATCGATCGAGAGGCGCACCGGCTCCAGCGATTGCCCGGTTGCAAGCCCCACCGAGCGCAGGTCTGTAAGTCCCTGGCTGTCGATGTATTTCTCCATGCCCGCAATGCCCTGATTGTCCACATTGACGAGACCGAGGATGTGCGAAGCGGTTGGGCCACCCGGATAGAAGCGGCGCTTTTCCGTACGGAAGCCGATGCCCGGCACGCCGAGCGCCATGATCTGGCTTTGTTGTTTCGGGGTCAGTCCGCGCTTGACCCAGACGAACCCGGCACCGCTTTTCAGACGCTTATACGTCGCTTCCCAATCAAGATCAGGCAGCACCGTCGACAGCATTTCGATGGTCTCGTCGGGATCGACAATCTTGCGCGGCTCAGCATAGAGCGACGCGGTCTTGATGTCGGTCGCCAGAATCTCGCCGTTACGGTCGAGAATATCAGGACGCGAAGCAAGCTGGTTGATAACGGGACCGGCTGTTTCCTCTTTTTCGCCGCCAATCATGCCGAAATAGACAAGCTTGCCGCCTATTACGCCATAAATCCCGACGAAACAGGCGATGGCCATCCAGAGGCGATTGCGTGCGCGATTGCCGTGCTTCTTGCGCGACCCGACAAATGCCATATTGCCGGCCAGCTTTTGATCGCCAACCGGCTCAACACCGTCACCTGACTGCATATTCTTTCTTCTGAAAAGTCCCAGCCGCATGATCAGTGCCTTGCCCCGCTTTTCTTGACGCTGCCGGTCGTGATGGCATCTTTTTCAAGCACGCCGCTTGCAAGCAGTTCGTCGCTGCCAGAGATGATCTTCTGGATATCGTCAATCGGACGTTCTGGAATTTCGTTGACGCCCAGCACAAGCTGTTCAGCCTCAATAGGCTGGAGATTGAGTTCTTTTTCGTAGACACCAACAAGGCTTTGCAAACGGCCAGGCTGGGTCATCAATGCCCAGTCGGCACGCAGGAGCGTGATCGTATCCTTTTCGGAAGCGATCTGTCGTTGCAGCTTCGCAATGACAGCGATCTGCTTTTCCGCGTCATATTTGATCGTGTAGGTGACGGTCGCCGCCACCAGCATCGCCGCTATCATGATGATGTCGAAAGTACGCAGCACTCGTTCAACTCCGGGCCAGTTCGTTCGTCTCGGGGAGCTTTGGCAGCCCGAAAAGCGATAGATCGTCTTCCAGTGACGGATTTTCCGTCCTGATACCGGCGCGCAGCTTCGCCGAGCGCGCGCGTGGATTTATTGCCTCTTCCTCTGCGGTCGGGCCGACAGCGCCCTTGACCGCAGGTATAAAGCTCGGCAAACGGACGTGCGTTTCCGGCAGATGGCGCGATCCAGCGCTTCCACCGGCGCGATCCGCGAAATAGCGCTTCACCATACGGTCTTCCAGTGAATGGAAGGTCACGACAACCAGCCGACCGCCCGGTTTCAGGATGCGTTCGGCGGCAAGCAGCGCCCGCGCCAGCTCGCCCAGCTCGTCATTCACATAGACCCGCAGCGCTTGAAACACCCGCGTCGCCGGATGGATGCGATCCTTCGGATTGCGGCCCACCAACGTTTCAATGGCATTGGCAAGATCAAGTGTGCGTGTGAAAGGCTGTGTGGCTCGGCGCTTGTCAATCATGCGCGCGATTCGGCCCGCATGACGTTCCTCGCCCAGAAAATTGAAGATGCGTGCAAGATCACCGGTCTTGAGACGGTTCACCACATCGGCGGCACTGGGCCCTTTTTTCGACATGCGCATATCGAGCGGGCCATCCTTCTGGAAGGAAAAACCGCGCTCGGCTTCATCGATCTGCATCGACGACACGCCAATATCGAGCACAACGCCGTCCACCTTGCTGCCCTCTCCCTTAACCTTCGAGACCGCCTCATCCAGAACAGAAAAGCGGGACTCAACCAGATGGAGCCTGCCCGGAAACTGCTTTTCCATCGCCCGCCCGGCGTCGATTGCAGTCGGGTCGCGGTCAATTGCGATCACGGCCGCGCCCGTTTCCAGTATGCGACGCGTGTAACCACCGGCACCAAAGGTGCCATCGACGATCACTGCGCCTGGTTCAGGCTTCAGGGCATCAATCACTTCGGCGATCAGCACCGGAACGTGACGGACATCAGCCCCTTCGGCTTGAGAATTGTCTCCGCCGAGGCTTGCCATCATTCCGATCCTTTCCCGGGTACCTGGCCCGTCTTGTCAAGCATATCGCGCTTCAATGTTTTGTTTTTACGCATATTTTCCAAAGTCGGTTCTCAACTTCGAGAAACATGCCGTGGTGTTTTGCCTACGGATTCCGCCCCTTTGCCGTCAACATCGCGACATGGCGGATTCGTTCGTCAGTTATCGGATATTAAGCTTAATGAAGCGTTATCCTTTAGCTCGGCACTGCTACCGAACTCTGCTAGCATCAGAATTTTCAACAGAGTTTTTTTGAACAAGGTTTGCGCCGACCCGTTCGGAAAATAGCACCTGACTTCTCTCAACATGCTGAACCCCGCCCAGTTGAAGACACGGGATAAGACATCAATCCGGTGGCCGGATTTCCCCGCTTAAGCGATCCTCATTTTTGCTGGAAATGCTCCATGCATCACAAGCTTATGATTTTCCACGCCCCGCCTGCTGTTGACGCCTTGCCATCCTTGGCATAATTAATGCAAATAGTTTGCAACTGCATCAATACCCAAGGCATTGAATATGGCACCCCATGGAGCAGGCCCCTCCGGCGCTGGTGAAGTGACATTTGAAGGCTGGCGACGTGATCGTGGCGAAGCATCGATGTCTGATGTCCATCGCTCTATCAGAGTCAATCGTTCCGGTTCCAAATTCCGCCGCGCACTTTCGTTTTTCGGACCCGGCTATCTGGTAGCCGTTGGCTATATGGACCCCGGCAATTGGGCCACCTCGCTTGCTGGCGGGTCGCGTTTTGGCTACACGCTGCTATCTGTTGTTCTAGTGTCCAATCTGATGGCCATACTTCTGCAGGCACTGTGCGCACGTCTTGCAGTCGCCACAGGGCGCGATCTGGCACAGGCGTGTCGCGATGCCTATCCGCGTTTTCTTGCCTGGCCGCTCTGGCTTCTGGCTGAACTTGCGATTTGCGCAACAGATCTGGCAGAAGTCATTGGCACGGCGATCGGCCTCAACCTGCTTTTCGGCATTCCGCTGGAAATCGGTGTCATCATCACTGCCGCCGATGTGCTTCTGGTTTTGTATCTCCAAAACAAGGGGTTCCGCCGTGTCGAGGCGCTCATCATCACGCTATTGGGGGTGATTGCGCTCTGCTTCCTCATTCAGATTCTGATGGCGCAGCCGCAATGGGGGGCAGTCATCAAGGGATTTGCACCGACGACCGACATCATCCGCAATCCCGACATGCTCTATATTGCGCTTGGCATCATTGGCGCCACGGTCATGCCGCATAATCTCTATCTGCATTCCGGTATCATCCAGACGCGCGATTACGGCCACACGACTGCAGAAAAACGCGAGGCCATTCGCTTCGCAACATGGGACTCCACGATTGCCCTAACTTTCGCGCTGCTGGTTAATGCTTCGATCCTGATCCTGGCTGCTGCGAGCTTCAACGCTACCGGCAACACTGCGGTCGAAGATCTTGACAAGGCTCACGCTCTTCTGAACCCGCTGTTGGGATCGGCTCTAGCGCCAACCCTTTTCGCAATTGCGCTTTTGTGCTGTGGCCTGAACTCAACCATTACCGCGACCATGGCTGGACAGATTGTCATGGAAGGTTTCATTGATATCCGCCTTAAGCCGTGGCTGCGCCGTGCGATCACCCGCTTCGTGGCCATTGTTCCGGCTGCAGTCGTAACGATCATGTACGGCTCGCAGGGAACGACCGAGCTTCTGATCCTGTCTCAGGTCGTGTTGAGCCTTCAGCTACCCTTTGCAATCGTTCCGCTCGTCATTTTCACGGCCGAGAAAAAGAAAATGGGATCGCTCGTCGCACCACGCTGGGTGACGCTGCTTGCAGCTATCACCGCTGCAATCATCGTCGTGCTGAACATGAAGCTGATCTATGATTTTGTAGCGGGCGTTCCTATCTAAGCCCTCTCGTGGCTTTTCGAATGGGCGGCTCCCAATCTCGGAGCCGCCCTGTTTCTTACTTCACCGCCGCATTGCCACCGTCGGCATAAAGTGCAGAACCAGCGACGAAACTCGACATCGGGCCCGCCAGAAACAACGCAGCCTGTGCAATTTCCTCAGGCTGGGCAATCCGCTTCATAGCGTGCAGGCCTGCGGCCCACTCTTTCTGCTTTTCATCGCCAGCCAGCGGCGTATCGACACCACCCGGCAAAAGCGCATTTGCCCGGATGCCGCGGGCACCATAATCGGCAGTTATTCCCTTCACCATCCCCATGAGAGCTGCCTTCGAGGTTCCGTAAACCGACATGCCCGGAATGCCGACACTCGTGCCGACAAATGTCGACGTAAAAACAATCGAGCCGCCGCCTCTCTCGAGCATCAGCGGGATTTGCGATTGCGCTCCCAGAAACGCCGAGGTCAGATTACCTGCCAGCACCCCTTCCCAATCATCGGCCGCGATGTCAGCAAGCGGCGCGATGGGGCCAACTGTTCCGGCATTGTTGACTGCGATATCGAGGCCGCCGAATTTATTCTTTGCTGCCGCAGCAAGTGACGCATGGGTTCGGGCGTCCGACACATCCCCGGCAACACAATGCGCCTTCCCGCCAAATGCCGCGATCTCCTCCGCAACAGTTTCGAGACCGGCAAGCCCGCGAGCATTCAGCACGATGGCCGCACCCTCTTTGGCAAAGAGCAATGCCGTCGCACGCCCTATTCCGGACGATGCGCCGGTGATGATTGCAACCTTGTCTTTTAAACTTGGCATAGTGAACCTCCATGATTTCGTGGAGGTCCCAATTAATGATCCTGCCTTAACGCAACCATCCGTTTCTTGCGTTCAAACACCAAAGCCGGTTTTAAGAGCACTTCCAGCATGAATATGAAAAGGTTGCGTAGGATAATACGACAAAGCAGATAGTTAGAGCGGTCCCAATGTTTCGTATGGAATGGGAACCGCTTTAAAGAGAATTGTCAGTCGGTCTGTAAGCCGGGTTCTGTATGGCCGGGCTTTTGCCCGACGTGGCAGCCATTCATCTGGGACGGATGTCGCCACCCGCCTCGTGCAACCCACCCGGACGGCTGATCCGGAAACCGATTGCCGGCCCTTGCGAGCCAGCGCGCCGTCCCTATTCGGTTTTGCTCCCGATGGGGTTTACCGTGCCGTCTGCATTGCTGCAGACGCGGTGGGCTCTTACCCCACCCTTTCACCCTTACCCCGTCATCCCTGCCGTTTCATGACGCAACGGAACGGAAGACGGGGCGGTCTGCTTTCTGTGGCACTTTCCCTGGGGTCACCCCCGCCGGGCGTTACCCGGCATCGTGTTTCCATGGAGCCCGGACTTTCCTCACCTGCCGCCTTTCGGCATATGACAGGCGCGGCTGCCCGACCGACTGACAGCGCGCATATAGCAACGATAATGCAACAGCGAAACCAGATTCCAGAAAAAATCTGAACCCGGCGGAAACAGAAGAGCCGACGGTGTCTCCACCGTCGGCTCTTCGTTCACATCAGGCGGCCTGTACTCTACGCGACCCCCGACGTAAATCTGCATCGCATTAGAGTGCGCGCATATAAGCTTTGACCGAGCTGCAGTACTTTGCAGAGATCGGGTTCATGCGCGTTGCGCCATGGCCGGCATTGTATTTCAGGATCGTGCCGCAGGTGCTACCACCGCCAAGCTTCTGCGCCTGCGCCAGATACTTCATGCCGAACTGAATGTTCGTGGAGGGCTCGTAAAGACCTTTGGCGGAACCCGTATAGCCGAGGCCACGAGCGGTCGAGAGCTTGATCTGCATCAGACCTATCTCTCCGGCCTTGCCGCGCACATTCGGCTGAAAATTGCTTTCGTGACGCACAACTGCATGCGCGAGTGCGGAAGGCACGCCATAGGTCGATGCGTAACGATTGATAAGGCCGGAATAGGCGCTGCCGCCTTTGGCGTTGCGAGCCGTCGTGCCTTTTGACTGCGAACGCTTGGCAGTGGAACCCTGGGTAGCCGGAGCCGCACGGCCGCTAACGGCCGATGCCTTTTTAGGCGCTTTGGTTGGCTTTTCCGCCTCGGCAGAGTTGCTCTGCTGGCGCGCTTTGAAGAGAGCAACGAGATTGGTCGGTTCGGTTGAAGGGGCACTCAGCGCTGGACTCAGGCCAAACGAACTCATGGCGCCAACAAGGGCGCAAACAACAACAAATTTAATTTTCATAACCTACCGTCTTGGAACGTTTCTTTTGTCAGATCGCCCATCTTGGGGGAGACGATCCTGTTTTTTTTATCCCGCTCGATATGGGTTGTTAGGCCCTTGTCCGCTGGGATTGAGCGAGGAAGTGCCGGGAAAATGCAGCCGAAGATTGGTTGTAAAAGTAAAATAGTCTTACAGGTTGTAAGATTCCTGAGTCAGGCCAATCCCACGTAAAACGCCGCCACAAGCCTTCTGCAACAAGGCTGGATCGATCTATTTTTATGAAATAATTAGAGAAATACGAATCAACGCCGGATAGAGAAATTGGTCGGCTGCACTCGTTAGGTGGTAACATTTTGCAGGGAAAAAATTAGCCTGTAGAGGGTATCTATAGTAGATACATCGGCCACACCGTCCACATTCTGTGTCCGAAAATGACGCTGAAAGGCCTTAATCACGGTCTCTGTGCCTTCATCGAAGACACCTGTTATGGCGATCTCATAGCCATAAAGTGCCAACATGGACTGCAATGCTTCGACCGGCTGGCCGCTTTCGCCACGGGCCAGAAAACGCCCACCGCGGATCGGTGTCGGTTCGACATAATGGCCGATGCCTGCACCATGAAGCCGTTTCCAGGGAAAGTTATGGCCGGGATCGGTCTTGCGTGAAGGCGCGATATCGGAGTGGGCCAGGACATTTTCCGGCTTGATGGCATGACGCTCGCATATATCGCGGCAGAGGCGGATGACCGCATCAATCTGCGCATCTTTGAAGGGCGGATAGTCATCGAGATTGCCGGGATTGACGATCTCGATGCCGATGGAAGCGGAATTGATGTCCGTTTCGCCCTTCCAATAGCTCTTGCCCGCATGCCAGGCGCGCGCTTTTTCCGAAACCATCTGCACAATACGTCCGTCTTCATGGACAAGATAATGGGCCGAAACTTCCATGTCAGGCGATTTCAGAATCTGCACGGCCTCTTCGGCAGTCGCCAGACCTGTATAATGCAGTATGAGGAAAGTGGGCACCTTGCCGTCGCGACGCGGACCGAGATTCGGTGAGGCATCAAGCGTTGCACCAGCAAAATCGGGCCGCTCAAGCGCCAGTTCCTGAAGCAGTTCGCTCTCGATTTCGCGCACGCTGCTCATGCTGCCTCCAGATTTTTCTCAATACTCGCCCAGGCAGCGTTTATCGCTGCAAGACGCCTGTTGGCAATGGTTATGAATTCGAGCGGCAAGCCCTCTGCCACCAGCCGGTCGGGATGGTGCTCCTTGACCAGCGCGCGATAGCGCTTGCGGGCCAACTCGAAAGAAACGCCACGTTCCAGCCCCAGAATGGCATAGGGATCGTTAGCGCCGCGCTGGACATGCCGGATCGCGATACGATCGAAAGCAACTTCGTCAAAGCCGAAAATATCCGCAACGCCCGCAAGAAAGGCCATTTCCTTTTCGTGCACATAACCATCGGCTGTAGCAATATGAAAAAGGCCATCGAGAATGTCTTCCAGCAAATGACAATCGGGCTGTCCTTCGCTGCATAATCCGGCAAGCTGGCGCGCATAGGATTCATAGCCAGCGACATCCTGCTTGGCGAGATCGTAGAGCCGTGCGACATGCGCAGTCTCTTCCTTTGGTATCGCAAATATGTCCTGAAAGGCGCGAATTTCGTCCTGTGTGACAACTCCGTCGGCCTTCGCCATCTTGGCGGAGAGCGCAATCATCGCGATGGAAAAAGCTACCCGACGGCGCGTGTCGGCATCGCCTTCAAAAACGGTGCGCACGGCTTCAATAACGCCAGTAATGGCGTTCGACGTCACAGACGTGACAAACTCACCAATGCGAACCCAAATCGACATGGAACTTTTCTATAGAATTCTGGATGGACTGAAAACTGCCCACACAAGCGAAAGACGAAAAAACAAACATTTAGAAAGAATGAGAAGAGATTGGCTTAATTTATTGCCGCGTTCCGCAACATCAGCTTAGTGCTGGGGCTCGCGTTCATCGAAGGAGCGCTTTGCGACAGCCGCGGCGGCCTCTCCTGCTTCCTGCGCCTGCTGTTCTGTCTGACCGACAGATTTTGCCGCAGAAACTGCATTGGCGCGCGCCCGTTCGATGGATGCGGCCTTTTCTTCCGGGCTTACTACGCCGGAACTGTCGCGGAGCGATTTAACCAGATCGGGACCTTTTTCCGCGCCTGCATTTGCTGTCGGCGTGGCGGGCTGCGATATCGTGGCAGCGCCCTGCTCGCCGCCATCGGTCGTGGCAGCGGTTTCATCGTCGCCCTTGCCACAGGCAGCAAGCACAACCAAAACGATCGCAGAAATGAAAAACAGAAAATTGCGGTTCATGACAAAAGCCATAACCGAACCTAGTCTGCGTTGAAACACGGAAAACGCAGTATGCCCGTCTTTTCCCGGCGTGGTTGCTTTAAGGTCCATTTTTATCCCTAAGCCGACGGCCTTATCCTGCTGGCACGAATGGCGACCCGCAACCGGATCGCCACTGCTTTCAAACGCATCAAGCGCCAAGACTTCACAACACTAGTTGGAAGGTGCCGTTCCCGTACCCGGCGTTGATGGTGCCGGATTTGTCGGGGCTGGCGTCGTCATCGTATCATTGGTCGAAGGCGCTTCCGGCGCGGATGGTGCCGGTGCATTACTCGCGTCGTCCTTCTTGTCGTTGCAAGCTGCAAGGCCCAGAAGCGATACGGCAGCGATAGAAGCAATCATTAACTTCTTCACGTTGGCTCTCCTTCCTAGATCAGGCTCGTTGGCCTGGTTTCCGGCGTCAGGCTACAATATCGCCAAACACCTTTTCCGTTTTCTCCGTGCGTGGCCGGTTTGACCGGCCAATCACCCTACGGTCACTCAGCAACACAGAAATTCTGTCGACCGGAACCGTCGCATAAGAAAACGGCAACAGCGCGGAAAAGTTCTCTCAAATAGTCTTACCGATCGTAATAAAGCGGCAGTATTCAGGCAGATAACCGCGTTCATCAGGTTCTCAACCCCGTAATTAATTCGTCACGCCCTTGTCATTGGACGATGTTTAACTCTGCAAAATCGAAGCCGGGAATCGTGCATTAGGGGAACTTTTGATGCCAGAACAAGCCAAGACAATTCTCAAGCGTGCCGTGACCCAGAATAGCGCCTTCTCGCGGGCAGGCTTTTCCGAAAGGTTGTTTGCCTGGTTGTTCAAAGGGCTGGTCTATCCGCAGATTTGGGAAGATCCTGAAGTGGATATGGCAGCTCTGGCGATTGAGCCAGGCCATCGCATCGTCACCATCGCGTCCGGCGGATGCAATGCCATGTCTTACCTGACCGCCGATCCGGCGCGTGTTGAGGCAGTCGACCTCAATCAGGCACATGTTGCATTCAACCGACTGAAACTCGCTGCCGTCAAGAATCTGCCTGACTACGATGCGTTCTACCGCTTTTATGGGAAGGCTGACGACAAGACCAATCTTGTCGCCTACAAGCGCTTCATCCGCCCGCATCTGGATCAAGAAAGTCGGGCCTATTGGGAGAAACGCAAGTGGAACGGCCGTCAACGTATTTCCATTTTCTGGCGTGATCTCTATCGCCACGGCTTGCTCGGTGTCTTCATTGGCATGGGGCATAACGTAGCGCGGCTTTACGGCATCGACCCGCGCGACATATTAAAGGCGCGCACAATGGAGGAGCAGCGCAGTTTCTTCGATACGGCGCTCGCGCCGCTCTTTGAAAAACGCATGGTGCGCTGGGCCACGGCCCGCAAATCATCCCTTTTCGGACTGGGTATACCGCCACAGCAATATGATGCTCTTGCCACTGCGGGAAATGGCGACATGGCAATAGTCTTGCGCAACCGTCTTGAGAAACTTGCTTGCGGCTTCCCCCTCACCGATAATTACTTCGCCTGGCAGGCATTCGGGCGCGGCTATAGCGGCAATGAGGAGACCGGGCCTCTCCCGCCCTATCTTTCGCGCTCCAATTTCGAAACGGTGCGATCGCGCGCTGATCGCATGACAGTACAAAATGCGAGCTATACCGACTTTCTCTCTGCAAAGCCCGAAGCATCCGTCGACCGCTACATTCTGTTGGACGCACAGGACTGGATGAACGACGAGCAGCTTAACGCCCTCTGGAACGAAATCACCCGTACGGCTGCACCGAATGCCCGCGTCATCTTCCGCACGGCTGCGGAACCAAGTCTGCTACCGGGACGAGTAGTTTCGCAGATTCTGGACCGCTGGCAATATCAAGCAGATGTATCCCGCACCCTGCACGACCGCGACCGCTCGTCAATCTATGGCGGGTTCCATCTTTATACGCTGAAGGACGCCTGACATGCCGCGCAGCCCATGGAGCGTTCAGGGTGGCGACCATGCCAGCCTCATGGATCGGGTCTATCGTCGTCAGCGGCACTTCTATGACGCAACCCGCAAATATTATCTGCTGGGTCGCGATCCTATGATCGCAGGACTGGCTGCGCCCAGAAGCGCTACAGTCCTGGAAATCGGTTGCGGCACCGGTCGCAATCTGGTGAAAGCCGCGGAAATCTACCCCGATGCGAAACTTTTTGGCATCGATATTTCAGCAGAAATGCTGAACACAGCCCGCCGGTCGGCGGAGCGCGCAGGCGTCCAAGGTCGCGTTCAACTCGATCGTGCGGATGCGGCTCAGTTCGACCCTGAACGACTGTTCGGGCATACCGGCTTCGACCGCATCTTCATTTCCTATGCCGTATCGATGATTCCGCAATGGCAGTCGGTCGTTCGTGAGAGCATCCGGCACCTGAGCGCCGATGGAGAATTGCATATCGTCGATTTCGGCGATCAGGCTCGCCTGCCGCGCTGGTTCGGAAAAGCACTTTTAAAATGGCTGGAGTGCTTTCACGTCACACCGCGCAGCGATTTGTTTGCGGTTTGCGACCAGCTTGCGCAGGAACGCAGCGCGGTCGTTGAAAAGCGTATTCTTTATCGTGGTTTTGCCTGGATCGCAGTCATTCGTTCAACAACCCCGCCCGCGCCCGCAGATTAGAGCTAAACTTGCCCGCCAGACTGGTGACGTATGCCTCTGGATCGCGTAACCGTTAGAGGACTGATTCGCGACACGGAAGCACTATATGAACCGTCTGGCCTGCTACAGCACTCTCGCCCTCGGCGCTTTCATTCTTTCCGCCTGCACGACGGTCGACTACGACTTTTCCGACGTAAAGAAATCAGGCGGTTCGGTAGCCCGGATCGCACCGCCCTCCGGCCCGGTGAAGGCGCCGCGCTTCGGTGATCGCGACCCGCACGAATGGACCGGCAAAACACCTTGGCACTATCCGATCCACGGCACAGACGTTTCCAAATATCAGACGGATATTGACTGGCACGCCGTGCGCGCCAGCGGTATTTCCTTTGCCTTCATCAAAGCGACAGAAGGCGGTGATCGCGTCGATGATCGCTTTAAGGAACATTGGAACGGCGCCCATCAGGCAGGCATCGCACGGAGCGCCTATCACTTCTACTATTTCTGCCGCCCGGCCATAGAACAGGCGCGCTGGTATATACAGAACGTGCCGCGTGATCCGGGCGCGCTGCCTCCCGTTCTCGATATGGAGTGGAACCCTCAATCGCCGACCTGCAAGCTGCGCCCCAACGCAGCCGTTGTGCGCAAGGAAATGCGGATATTCCTGCAAGCGCTGGAAAAGCATTACGGCAAGCGCCCTATCGTTTACACGACGGTCGATTTCTTTGATGACAATGACTTGCGGCAGGTGGCTGACTATCCATTCTGGTTGCGCTCCGTTGCCGGTCATCCAGACGAGAAATACGGCCCGCATCCATGGACGTTCTGGCAGTATACTGGCACGGGCTCAATCCCCGGCATCAAGGGTGACGCCGACATCAATGTCTTCGCCGGCGATGCCAACTCGTGGAAAAAGTGGCTGGAAAGCAACAAGGTCCGCTAACACGGCGCAGTTTGACAGTTCACACCAAGTTTTGCTTCATTTCCGGGGCTTGTTGGGGCAATAGCTAAAACAATCCCCAAAGGGAGCACCTGTTCCCAATCTATTCGTGTGAGTTATCAATGAAGTTTCTTGCTTCAGTTATCGCAACTGCCTTGCTTGCATCCACAGTGATGCCCCATGCTCAGGCTGCCCCGTCTCCTGCGACGCCAACCGAAAACGCTGTTAATCGTCCCAAGCCGGAATGCGAGATCGACTTCGGCCAGTGGATGGACAATCTCACCGAGGAAGCCCGTGCAGCCGGCGTTGGTGAAAAAGGCATAGCCGAATTGCACAAGGCCATGCTGGAACAGAAGGTGCTTGATCGCGACAGAAAGCAAAGCTTCTTCAATCTGACCTTCACCGAATTTTCCAAGCGCCTCATCTCGGAAGCGCGCCTGAAAAAAGGCCGTGATAATCTGGTCAAGTATGCTGATGTTTTCAGGAAAGTAGAGGATACCTATGGCGTTCCCGGGCCTGTGCTTGCTGCCTTTTGGGGACTTGAAACCGACTATGGCGCTATTCAGGGCGATTTCGACACGCTGAATGCTCTGGTTACTCTCTCCTATGACTGCCGCCGCCCGGAACTGTTCCGTCCGCAATTGATTGCCCTTCTCAAGCTTTTCGATCAGGGCGTCGTGGATGCAGCGACGACGGGCGCATGGGCTGGCGAAATCGGCATGATGCAGCTTCTGCCGAAGGACTATCTTGAACGCGGCGTCGATGGCGACGGCGATGGCAAGGTCGATCTGAAAAACAGCGTTCCCGATGCCATGATGACTGCAGGGCGCATGATTTCGGAACTCGGCTGGAAACGTGGAGAGCCTTGGCTCGAGGAAGTTCGCCTGACCAAGGATCTGCCTTGGGAAGAAGCAATCCGCACCAACCGCAAGCCGCATTCCTGGTGGGCACAGCAGGGCGTGACGGGTCTCAACGGCCCGCTCGGCCCGGATGATGGAGATGCATCGCTTCTGCTGCCGCTTGGCCGCAAGGGGCCGGCTTTCCTTTCCTACGCGAACTTCGACGTATTCGTGGAGTGGAACAAGTCCATCGTCTACGCCACGACGGCCGCCTATTTCGCGACCCGTCTGGCGGGGGCGCCAGCCTTCGATCCTGGCAACCCCGTTCCAGGTCTGACGCAGGAGCAGTTGAAAGAACTCCAGACCAAACTTCAGGCCCGCGGCTACGAAATGGGCAAGATCGATGGCGTGTTCGGTGTCGCCACCCGCGATGCTGTACGCGCCGAACAAATTCGCCTTGGAATGCCTGCCGATTCATGGCCGACACAGGAGCTTCTTGATAAGCTCTGATCTACGATAAGGCGCGGACTTCAGAACCCGCGCCTTTTCCTTTTCCAAACTGAAACGTGCCCCATGCTCGCAACGCTGATCGTCGTCCTTCCTGTTTTCGCGCTGATTTTTTCCGGCTGGGGTGCCTTCAAGCTGAAAATACTCGGACCCCACGCGATAGCGGAGCTGAACCGTTTCGTCGTCTATCTGGCGCTGCCTGCCCTTCTCTTTGACATCATGGCCAACACTCACGGCAGTGAGCTCTGGCAGCCGGGCTTCATCATGGTGTTTCTGCTTTCGAGCGCCGTTGCTTTCGCATTGCCGTTTCTGGTGCGGCTGCGTGGAAAACTGCCGCTTGCGGATACGGCACTCGACGGCCTGAACGCCGCCTATCCGAACACCGGCTATATGGGTATTCCGCTTTCGATGATTGCCTTTGGCTCCGGCGTTTTGGCCGCGACCACCATTTCGATCATCATCACCGTCTGTGTCACTTTCGCATTCGCGATCGTCCTGATTGAAATCGGCTTGCAGACCGAGAAGAAACCGCTCCGTCTCATTTGGAAGGTTATGCGCTCGTTGATCCGCAATCCGCTGCTTGTCGCTCCGGCGCTCGGCGCAGTGGTTTCCTTTATGGGACTGGCCATCCCTACCCCGGCGGAGACCTTCCTCAAAATGCTCGGTGGCGCCGCATCCCCTTGCGCACTGGTGGCGCTTGGCCTGTTCCTCGCCCAGCCACGCAAGATCGAACGTGAAAGCGTCAATGCCATCGCCTTCCTCGTTTCGGTGAAACTAGTCGTCCAGCCGCTCGCAACCTGGCTGCTGGCGATCTATGTTTTCGGACTGCCTCCCCTGCTTGCACAAAGCGCTGCCCTTCTTGCAGCACTTCCAACCGGCACTGGCCCCTTCATGCTGGCCGAACATTATCGTCGCGAGGCGGCGATAACCTCCAACGTCATCCTTTACTCGACAGTGATATCTATCCTCACCTTGTCGGCATATTTGGCGCTAATTCGCTAAAACGCGCACAAAACATCGCCAAAAGCCGGTGGTAACTACGGCGAAAACAGTACCGAACATGGCAGTTCGGTGTCTTTTTCATGAAATGTGAACAAACTTTTCTAGTTAAATATTTCAATAGTTTAGGTGGTAAACGATAGGTTTATTTTTCCATCACGCCAGATTGCAGAACGAAATCTTCTTTTGTTCGAGGCGTTTTGCGCTTAGATTCCAGCTTCCTACCAGCGCGCGTCCGCTCAGCCGGGCGCATATGAAGGAGACAGACCAATGGGACTTACGCGATCCTTGAATGTCCTCATGATCTGTGCGGCATTTGCATTTGTTGCAGCGTTGATAGCAGGCATCATTCCTTAGGGAAAATAGCCTAAGCCATTACGGCGGCTTCGGTTTTGAAGACAGCCCGACCCGCAAGAAAACGAGAAAGCCCGGCGAAATCGCCGGGCTTTCCTTTATGTCAGGCAACTTCCAGAGCTGTTTCCAACTTCGGTCTTATGCCGATCATGTGACAGATAGCAAATGGCAGGTCAGCGCGGTTCATCGTGTAAAAATGGAAATCCTGCACACCGCGTTCGATCAGGTCCATCACCTGCTCGGCGGCAATAGCCGCCGCGACAAGCTGATGTGTCTGCGGATCGTTGTCCAGCCCTTCAAAACGCTCTGCCAGCCAGCTCGGAATATGCGTCGCCGACCGCGCGCAGAAATTCTTGACCTGCTTGAAATTATGCACCGGCAGGACACCAGGAACGATCGGGATATAAATGCCGGCACGACGAACGCGCTCAACGTAACGTTCGTAAAGGTCGTTCTCGAAGAAGAACTGTGTGATGGCGCGCGTCGCACCATTGTCCACCTTACGCTTCAGCATATCGATATCGGTCGCAAAATCCGGGCTTTCCGGATGCTTTTCTGGATAGGCGGAAACTGAAATGTCGAAATCCGCAATATCGCGCAGACCGGAAACCAATTCGGCGCCGTTCTGATAACCACCCGGCGTCGGTACATATTTCTCGCCGATGCCGGCTGCCGGATCGCCGCGCAGTGCCACGAAGCGGTTGACGCCGAGGGATGCAAATTCACGCACGACACGATCGACTTCCTCACGTGTCGCATCCACGCAGGTCAGATGCGCCGCTGGCTTGACCTCGGTTTCCTTAAGGATGCGGGCCACTGTGCGCACCGTGCGCTCGCGCGTGGAACCACCGGCGCCGTAGGTCACAGAAACAAATTCCGGTTGCAGCGGAGCGAGCCGTGTCACCGTATCCCAGAGACGCTGTTCCATTTCCTCCGACTTGGGTGGGAAGAATTCAAACGATACCCGGGTGGTCTGGCCAACATCCGGTCGGCGGGAAAGACCGTAAAAACCCATCAAACTGTCTCCGTCATGCTTATTTTCTGTCTTTGTCGCATGTCATTATCCCAAAGCCGGTTCCCACTTTTGGGAAACATGCGAAACCGGATCGGCAATGAGGAGCCGTGGATCGCGGGCGAGCCACAGTTTCACTGTCAGCCCCGCTTCTCCATTGGCCGCCTTGGGCTCCAGTTCCAATGTCTTTTCCGGTTCAAGACCGGCATCTCTCATCCAGCCCAGCATCTGCTCGTCGCTGAAGCCAAGTCGCAAATGCGCGTGTTCCTCACGTAGGAATTCGAGTTTGTGCGGCGCAAAATCGACGATCAGCAATCGTCCGTTAGGGCGCAAAGCCCGCGCCGCTTCGCGAATGGCAGCGAGCGGATCATCAAGGAAGTGAAGAACCTGATGAATAGTAACCAGATCGAAGCTCTCACGTTCCACAGGCAGCGCATAGACATCGCCCTGGCGAACCTGTGCATTGCCGATGGCCGCAAGGTCGAGATTGGCTCGCGCCACAGCCAGCATGTCGCGATTGATGTCAATGCCGACGCCACGAAGGTAAAGCGGGGCAAAAAGCTCCAGCAACCGGCCAGTACCTGTGCCAACATCCAGCATAGCCTGAAACGGCTTTTCGCCAATAATCTTCTTGAGCGCAACTTCAACGGCATTTTCTGAAACATGCAGCTTGCGTATCTGGTCCCAGCTACCGGCATTGGCGCTAAAATAGGCAGCCGCCTTTTCCTGACGGCTGGCCTTGACCTGCGACAACCGTTCCATGTCACGTTCAATCAGCGCATCGGCATTGTCGAGACGCGCCAGAAGTCCGCGCGCAAGATCGCCGCTGATCGCATTGTCAGCGAGACGGAAATAGGCCCACGCGCCTTCCTGATAGCGATCAATCAGATCGGCTTCCGCCAATAGCTTCAGATGACGCGAGACACGGGGCTGGGACTGCCCCAAGATCGTCGTGAGGTCAGAGACAGTGAGATCGCCGCGCGAGAGAAGCGCCAAAATGCGCAAGCGGCTGGGCTCGGCCACCGCCTTCAGCACATCTACCATCGGATCGAGTTGCAGTTGCAAACCGGCCATGCCTTCCGCTCTTCGTTGACGCGACTACGTTAACGGCCCACTATGGCCACCTGTAAAGATATAAAGATATGTTTATATGGAAAGCAATTCCTGCGCAAGCGATTTTCGTGCACAATGGCCAGACAAAGGATTCGCGCACAACAACTGATTTCAAGGAGGGGCCATGAGTGCAGGCACAATGCGCCAGAAGGCAATCGCCAAATCGCTGACGCTTCTGCTTCCGGCAGTCCCTTATTCGGACTCCGAACCGATCCGCGCCGCAGCACTCGCACCTCATATGAAGATGCTCCCACCATCTACTGCCGTTTGGCTGGCGACTGTCGCGCACGTGCGTCATACGCATACCGATTACGATGCGCTGCGCGACGAAGGTTATGACAAGGATTCAGCACGTTTTTTCGTACTTGATGCCATCAACGCCAAGCTGACTGAATGGCGCGCGACACGGCTGCTGTCGCCGGAAGACGACGAAGCTGTGGAGATGTGAAAGCGCCGCCTGAGGCGGCAATGTTGGCAGGCTGTAAAGACAATATGAGTCTTGCGCCGGTTTGATTACCGAAGAATAGCCGCAGCTTCCGATCAGCAGCAGGACAGGTAGTTATTTCTTCTGAACGACCAGGAAAATGCGCGGAAAACGCAGCAGGACCTTTCCGTCAGCCGCCGCTGGATAATGCGGCGCAATCCTCGTTTTGTAGGCATCGAGATATTCCGCCTGCTCCTGTTCATTGAGCGGATCGAGAAACGGCCGCAATCCCGTCCCCTTCACCCATTCCACAATTGCATCAATGCCATCCAGCGGGTGATTATAGACCGTGTGCCATATATCGAGCCGGGCGGCCTGGCTGGCGAGCGCATTATAATAATCCATCACCCAGGGCAGCGGTTCCCTACCCTTGGCGCCAATCTTGGCGGCGAAGGCTTCTGTTTTGGCAACGTCACGCATACCGACATGGGTAGGCTCGCCCATATTGTCAGGCATCTGGACGGCCATCACCGCACCTGAACGGAGCAGCGACAAGAGGCGCTTCATCTGCTCGATATGATCCGGTATCCACTGGAACACAGCATTGGAAAAGAGAACATCAGTTTCCACGTCCGGCTCGTAGCTTGTTACATCGCCGATAGTGAAACCAACCTTCGGCAACCGAGCCTTGGCCTTGTCGATCATATCAGGCGATGTGTCGAAGCCGGACACATCAGCATCCGGCCAACGCTCGACCAGAAGTTCCGTCGAGTTGCCCGGACCGCAGCCCATATCGACCACCTTGCGCGGCCTGCCGACCGGTATCTGGGCCAAAAGATCGCGTGCCGGGCGGCTGCGTTCGTCTTCAAACTTCAGATATTGCTTTGCAGACCAGTCTTTCATAACGTTTCCCATCGCCAAATAAAAAGGCCGATGCAATGCATCGGCCTTAACTTTAAAGCGCCAAAAGTTGGTTGAGGTTCTGGCTATGGCTAGGCGAAAATGGTGAGGTTTGAGAACCGGAGCGCAGCGTACTTTGCGTACGTGAGCACCGGAAGCGCAGAACAACGCCATTTGCAGACCGCCAGAGCCTGAACATCTCGAACCTTACCGTGTGAGTGGCTTGTAGGTCACTCGTTTCGGGTTGACGCTATCCGGTCCAAGACGACGAATCTTGTCGGCTTCATAGTCCTCGAAGTTACCTTCGAACCATTCGACATGGCTGTCGCCTTCGAATGCGAGGATATGCGTTGCCAGACGGTCAAGGAACATTCGGTCGTGGCTGATGATAACGGCGCAGCCAGCGAAGTTTTCCAACGCATCTTCAAGAGCGCCAAGCGTTTCGGTATCGAGATCGTTGGTCGGTTCGTCGAGCAGAAGAACATTGCCACCGGACTTCAGCATCTTGGCAAGGTGAACGCGATTGCGCTGACCGCCGGAAAGATTGCCGACCTTCTGCTGCTGGTCGCCACCCTTGAAATTGAACGCACCGCAATAGGCGCGGCTATTCATTTCAAACTTGCCGAGCTTGATAACGTCATTACCACCGGAGATCTCTTCCCAGACAGTCTTGTTCGGGTCGAGCGCATCGCGGCTCTGATCCACATAGGAAAGATGAACCGTATCGCCAATGCGAACCGAACCTTTATCCGGCTGTTCCTGCCCCGTCAGCATCTTGAACAGCGTTGACTTACCGGCACCGTTCGGGCCGATCACGCCGACAATACCGCCCGCCGGTAGCTTGAAGCTCAAATCGTCGATCAGGAGGCGGTCGCCAAAGCCTTTAGACAGACCGTCAACCTCGATGACCACCTGACCTAGGCGCTCGCCAACCGGGATGATGATCTGCGCATCGCCGGGGCGACGCTCTTCCGCGCTCTTGACCAGCTCGTCATAGGCCTTGATACGAGCCTTGGACTTGGCCTGACGCGCCTTCGGGCTCGCCGAAATCCACTCGCGTTCACGCGACAGCGCCTTTTCACGGGCCGCCTCTTCGCGACCTTCCTGCTGCATACGCTTGGCCTTGGCTTCCAGATAGGCAGAATAGTTGCCTTCGTAAGGAATACCGCGACCACGGTCGAGTTCGAGAATCCAGCCCGTCACATTGTCGAGGAAGTAACGGTCGTGGGTGATGATCAGCACGGAACCCGGATATTCGCGCAGGTGCTTTTCAAGCCATGCGGTCGTCTCGGCATCCAGATGGTTGGTCGGTTCATCGAGAAGCAGAAGGTCAGGCTTTGAAAGCAGAAGCTTGCAAAGTGCCACACGGCGCTTTTCACCGCCCGAAAGCTTGGTAACGTCGGCATCGCCCGGCGGGCAACGCAGCGCTTCCATGGCCATTTCAACCTGGCTTTCGAGATCCCAAAGGTTCTGGCTGTCAATGATGTCCTGAAGCTTCGCGCCTTCATCCGCAGTTTCGTCGGAATAGTTCATCATCAGTTCGTTGTAACGGTCAATGATCGCCTTCTTGGCAGCGACCCCTTCCATCACATTACCGAGCACATCCTTGGACGGATCGAGTTCCGGCTCCTGCGGAAGATAACCACAGGTCGCACCCTCGGCAAGCCAAGCTTCGCCGGTATATTCCTTGTCGAGACCAGCCATGATCTTGAGGATGGTCGACTTACCGGCGCCGTTCGGGCCGAGAATGCCGATCTTGGCGTCGGGATAGAAGGAGAGATGGATGTTCTCTAGGATTTTCTTGTTGCCATAGGCCTTGTTGAGGCCGGACATGTGATAAATGAACTGGCGTGCCATAAAGCGCGTCGTCTCCGCAGGTTGAGAAGCGCGATCGGTCCAATGATTGCCGAACCGCGCGGAAATTGCTGAGTGTCTGAATCAAAAAGCGTCAGACCGTAGCGAAAATGATGATTTTTGAGAACCGGAGCGCAGTGTACATAGGTACACGAGCACCGGAAGGGCATAAAATCATCATGTGCAGCCAGGTATGGCGACTTTTGGATCAGACACTGAGGCGTATGTAGGCCAAATATGTCCCGGACGCAAACGGCAACCCGCGAAACGGAAGCAGTCTGAACTGCAAATCAAACTCTGATGAAAATCATAAACAATGAAACCGGGCGCGGATATTTCCGTCACCCGGTTTCCCCTCTGGCCACCGCCCGCGAAAGTTTCCTCCCTTTCATCGGACGGCCTGCAAATTATGACGTGGAATCTCTTCTTAGATGCCCCTGACTGCCCTTCAAAAACCCGTCTGCAAACCTAGATTTGCCCAAGCTTTTGCGCTTTTCAAGCGGAATCTGCACAAAAAAGCCAATTGCCTAAAATTCATTCACACTCTGTTCCGATGCCTGTTTAAGCGACGCCGCACCGGGGGAGATTGACTATTTGCACGGCATAAAATCAGATATCGAAATGACATTCAAAACCATTCATCATCTGTCGGTTTCCGACAAATCACACCTCCCATACCGTGCGCTCCACACCGGGGCACCGCGAGGGGTCGTACAGATATGCCACGGCCTTGCCGAACATTCCGCACGCTATGAACGCTTCGCCTCAGCGTTGGTGACAGCAGGCTACCACGTCTATATCCACGACCATCGCGGGCACGGCACCAATATCGGTGCTCACACGCCAAGAGGAATGTTCGCACAAAAGCACGGCCATCTCGTGGCTATCCAGGACGTGCGCGCACTTAACCAGCATATTCACGAGGAGCATCCGGGGCTGCCGGTCGTTCTTTTCGGTCATTCCATGGGTGGGCTGATCGCGCTGAACTACATGATGGATTACGCCAGAACAGTCGATGCGGCAGCAATCTGGAATGCCAATGTCGACGGTGGCGCGGAAAGCGCTGCAGCACTTGGGATCCTTTATATAGAGCGCATGCTCAAAGGATCGGACGTTCCGAGCACCATACTGCCGAAAATGACTTTCCGCGCATGGGGCCGGTCCTTGAAAGGCCACCGCACATTATTTGACTGGCTTTCGCACGATGCGGCGGAGGTCGATGCATATGTCGCCGATCCGCTCTGCGGCTTTGATGCCAGCGTGGCGCTATGGATCGACATTTTCCGCATGATCCGGCGCGGTGCCGACAACCGCAACTTCTCCGATATCCCTCGAAACATGCCATTCAATCTCGTTGGTGGGGCCGAAGACCCCGCAACGGTGAATGGCGCCGCCGTGCGCAGGCTGGCGGATAGAATGCGGAAAATGGGTTTCGAGCGTATCCAATGCACGATCCTGCCCGGTACCCGCCACGAGAGCCTTAACGAGATCAACCGAGATAAGGTGACGCAGAATTTTCTGGATTGGCTGGCAGAGGCTCTTCCGTATTCGGCGATGTCCGGCTAAAAACCGCAGTCAACCGAATAATCGAACTGTTATCCCGGCCAGAACTCACGATTACTTGAACCGTCTTGGCTTTGCCATCCAATCAATGCTATGGAGCGCGCCTTGCGCTTTATCGGGTTTCCGGGCAGGAAAGCCGAGCTTAAGCAGATAGCGCGAGGAATAAAGGAACACTCCGCTTGGACACACCGACGATTTCTGTGGTTATCCCTTGCCGCAACGAAGCCGACAATCTTGCATTTTTGCTGGATGAAGTCGATGCCGCCATGCAGGGCCGCGCATACGAAGTCATCGTCGTCGACGACGGTTCGACAGATTCAACCAGCGATGTACTGGCGGGCCGAATCCATGCGGGCAAACCATTGCGCCATTTGCGCCATGACCGGTCGTCAGGCCAGAGCGCAGCCGTGCGTTCCGGTGTTTTCGCAGCACGCGGCGAGATCGTTGTTACGATGGATGGCGACGGACAGAATGACCCCGCCTATCTCCCTGTTCTGGCTGATGCACTGCTAAGAGCCGGGCCTGATTATGGCATTGCAGCCGGACAGCGTCTCAAGCGCACGGATACGAAACTCAAGCAGCTCTCATCACGCTTTGCCAACAATCTGCGCGGCGCTATCCTCAAGGACAAGACGCGCGATTCCGGCTGCGGCCTGAAAGCATTGCACACTGACCTGTTCCGGCAACTGCCTTTCTTCGATGGCTGGCATCGCTATCTGCCTGCCTTGGCGATCCGCGAAGGTTTCGACGTCGTGCATGTCGATGTGGTTGACCGCGAACGCCGCCACGGCAAATCCAATTATGGCATTCTGGACCGCGGAGTGCGCGGCGTTTTGGACCTATACGGTGTTTGGTGGCTGCGGAAGCGTCGTAAGGTCGTGCCGCGTGTGAAAGAGATCACCCATGACTGATATTTTCAACAGCCTGTCTCAGTGGCTGCACGAGGTCTTCGTGGCGCAATGGGATGGCTGGATCGTGCTGGGCTTTGTCGCGCAGGCTTGTTTCACCATGCGCTTCGTCGTGCAATGGCTGGCATCCGAAAAGGCAAAGCGTAGCGTCATGCCGGTTGCCTTCTGGTTCTTCTCGCTCTTCGGCGGCACCTTGCTGCTAATCTATGCGATCCAGCGAAAAGACCCGGTATTCATTGCCGGACAAGGGCTTGGCCTCGTAGTCTATATCCGCAATCTCTGGCTCATCGCCAACGAAAAGAAGCGGCTGACAGCCGGGGAGTAATCTCCAGCTAATTAGATACTCAGCGTCCGACCAATCGAACGATAATCAAGCCCGGTACCCGCGATGTCTTCGGCCTTATAGACATTGCGCAGATCGATCAGCACATTTCCGGCCATGATATTGGCAACCCGTTTCAGGTCGAGCGCACGATAAGCGTTCCATTCGGTCAGCAGAGCAACAACGCCTGCACCCGTCGCCGCATCATAAGCGGAATTACACCAGACGACATCAGGTAGCACAGCCTTGGCAGCGCCCATGGCTTCAGGGTCGTGTGCCTGAACCTTGATCCCGGCCTTCTGAATGGCTGCAATAATGTCGAGCGCGGGAGACTCACGAATATCATCGGTGTTCGGCTTGAAGGCGACACCCAGAACGGCAACCGTATCTGCACCGTTTTCCCTGGCAGCGGTCACGATCCGTTCAGCCATCGACTGTTTGCGTGCTTCATTGACCGCGATGACCTGCTCAATCAAGGATTGCGGCGCACCATATTTCTTGCCGGTCGCAGCGAATGCACGGGTATCCTTCGGAAAGCACGACCCGCCGAAACCCGGACCGGCGTGCAAAAATTTCGAGCCGATGCGATTATCCATGCCGATAGCGCGCGCCACTTCCTGCACGTTGCCGCCGGTCTTCTCGCAAAGATCGGCAACCTCGTTGATGAAGGTTACCTTCATGGCTAGAAAGGCATTAGCCGCATATTTGATGATCTCGGCATTTTCCAGCGACGTTACGACCATCGGCGTCTCACGCAGGTAAAGCGGACGATAAAGACGCTGCATCGCAGCTCTGCCGCGTTCGTCTTCTACCCCGACGACGACACGGTCGGGTCGCATGAAATCCTCGATTGCCGAACCTTCCCGCAGAAACTCCGGGTTGGACACCATCGAGAACGGCACATGCGGACTCGCGGCCTTGATACGATCACGTATGCGTGCATTGGTGCCGACCACCACCGTCGACTTGATGACGACCACGGCACCCGGCTTCATGGCGGCAGCGATTTCATCCGCAGCCGCTTCGATATATTGCAGGTCTGCTTCTCCGTCACCGCGACGGGACGGCGTGCCAACGGCGATGAAGACGACGTCGGCGTCCGCAACACTGACGGCTAGATCTGTACTGAATTCCAGCCGGCCATCGCGAATATTACGGGTCATCAATTCATCGAGCCCCGGCTCGAAAATGGTGACTTTCCCGGCCTTCAACCGCTCAATGATCGACGGGTTCTTGTCGACACAGGTGACGTGAAAGCCGAACTCGGCAAAACACACACCCGAAACCAGCCCCACATATCCCGTTCCGATCATCGCCAGCTTCATATGTTCAGTCCTTCAATTTGCTTACAGCCATTTGTCGTAGTCGGACACCAGCAAATGCAGCGGCTTCTCGTTTTCTTCGACATTCGAGAAGCGGCCGATCGGCTCGCGAAAAATATTATCCGTCAGGTCGTCGTTGACCGTGGAAACCTCGCCAATCAGCACGTCGCCACCCTCGCCCCAAAAGGCGTGCCAGTTGCCCGGCAACAGCGTCACGCTTTCGCCCGGCTGTAGCTTGAGATGCGCACCAGCCTTCTGCGTCACGAGGCGTCCGTCGGTCGCGACAGTCACATCAGTTGTCTCATCAACACTGCCATCCGGGAGAGAGTTGAACAACTCCAGTACCAGCGTACCGCCGCCACGATTGATGATATCTTCGGCCTTCACAACATGGCGGTGCATTGGGGAAAGCTGGTTCTTGCGCGAAATCATGATCTTTTCGGCATAAAGCATGCCGCGGCCGCGCTTGAGGTCTTCGGCATTGCCGTTCCGCGTAGTGAAGAGGAACAGGCCAAGATCGGCGAATTTACCCTGACCGTAGTCCGTAATATCCCAGCCGAGGCGCGCGTCGCGAATGGCGCGTGCATCCGATGAAGTCCGCTCTTTTAATTCTTCGGGTGACCAGTATGCGAAAGGCGGCATGACATAGCCGAAGGAGCGGATGAAAGCGTCGCTTTCACGGATGATTTCGTTGATTTCAGAACGTTTCATGGCCACCGAGCCTCCCATGGAATGAAACAGATTGGGATGTGGTTGACGTGGTAACTGGCTTTTAAACCAATTTGCAATCCCGGAAACGCTCCGAAGCGTATGTAACACACATTTTGCGGCGTTCTGCCCATGCCGCAAAAGCGACATTTTGACGTGTCGTCTTTACGCGAAAACCATGTCGCATCCCAATGCGCGTTTGGAATAGTTCAGTGATTGAATCGGTATAACGGAAGCCAGTTCACAGACCTCGGTAGATGTGGGCAAGTCATTGAGATAACGGGACAAGCCGTGCTTCCGGAAGACAAAAGGAACACCGGATCGAGCCCTAGTCGCTGGGAGAACAGCGGAAGGCAGATCCAAGATGGAAAGCAAGGGTTCGAGGCTATGGACGTTCGCAACGAAATGCTGGGGCTGTTGACCGGGCGCGACCCCAATTTCAGCCTGGAGCAAAAATTCTACACCGATCCAGAATACCATAAGCTGGATCTGGAGAATATTTTCTACAAGGACTGGCTGTTTGTCGGCCATGATTGCGAGCTGCCGAAGACCGGCTCCTACATAACCGTGCAAATCGGTGCTTATCCTGTCGTCATCGTTCGCGATGCGCAGGGTGGCATTCGTGCTTTCCACAATTCCTGCCGTCATCGCGGCTCGCGTATTTGCGCGGCTGAAAAGGGCACCGCCGCCAAGCTCGTCTGCCCTTATCACCAGTGGACCTACGAACTGGATGGACGTCTGCTTTTCGCACGTCAGGTCGGTCCAGACTTCAAGCCTGCCGAATATGGTCTGAAACCGGTTCATTGTGAAACCGTCGCGGGCTATATCTACGTCTGCGTCGCCGAGGAAGCGCCCGACTTTGGCGCTTTCCGCAATCTGGTCGAACCCTATCTTGCGCCGCACAATATCAAAGACGCGAAAGTTGCCTTTGAGAGCTCAATAATTGAGAAGGGCAACTGGAAGCTCGTTTGGGAAAACAACCGCGAGTGCTACCACTGCGCCGCGAACCATCCCGAACTTTGCCGCACCTACCCGGAAGCTCCGTCGGCAACCGGCGTGCAAGGCGTCATGGAAGACCCGGAAATCAATCAGCTTTGGAAGAATTGCGCCAGCGTCGGCTTGCCTGCGGAATTCAAAATGTCCGAAGATGGTCGCTACCGCATCACCCGCATCCCGCTTCTGCGCGACGCCGTAAGCTATACCATGTCCGGCAAGGCCGCAGTGAAGAAGCCTTTGAGCCCTCAGTTGGCCGGCAACACGAATATCGGCGCGATGCTGCTGTTCAATTATCCGTCGACCTGGAATCACCTTATGGCTGATCATGCGATTTCCTTCCGCGTTCTGCCCATCAGCGCCGAGGAAACGCTTGTCACCACCAAATGGCTTGTCCACAAGGACGCAGTAGAAGGTGTGGACTATGATCTTGATGAATTGACCCATGTCTGGATCCAGACCAATGACCAGGATCGACAGATCGTTGAAGAAAACGCGGTTGGCATTCGCTCACCCGCCTATCAGCCCGGCCCTTACTCGGTCGAACATGAGGGTGGCGTGATGCAGTTCCTCGAATGGTACACCAACACCATTACGCCGCGCCTACGTGGTGAAGCGACAAAGCTCAGCCGCGTCGCCTGATTTTGATACAGTTGAAGAAGTGAGAAGGCCATGCAGCCTCTGAAATATCTGGATGAGATGCTGCCGTGGAACGACAGGTTGCAGATGCTGGAATGCATCTCGGCCATCGAAGAAGCGCCTGACGTGATGACCTTCTCTTTCAAGACGACCGAGAACAACTGGTTCCGCTATACGCCGGGCCAGTTCGTCACTCTCGAACTGCCGATTGAACGGGCGGACGGTCTCGGGCCTGTGCTACGGACCTATACGCTTTCCTCAACCCCGTCCCGTCCCTACCATATATCTGTCACCGTCAAGGCTCAGAAAGACAGTATCGGCACGCGCTGGATGCTGGATAATCTGCGTCCGCCGATGATGATCAAAGCCTATGGGCCGAACGGCGATTTCTCCCTGGCCAACCATCCGGGCGAGAAATACCTCTTTATTTCAGCCGGTTCAGGCATCACGCCAATGGTTTCCATGACGCGCTGGCTCTTCGATTGCGCACCGGCAACCGATTTGGCATTCATCAACTGCGCACGTACACCGGACGACATTATTTTCCGGCGCGAACTGGAATTGCTCGCCGGTCGTATGGAAGCGATGCACCTGGCTTTCATCGTGGAACAGTCTTCTGCGCGGCACGTATGGCCGGGCCTGCATGGGCGCATCGACCGTGCCCGTCTTGAATTGCTGGCACCTGACTTCCTGCACCGCAAGGTGTTCTGCTGTGGACCGGAACCATTCATGAATGGTGTACGTAGCCTGCTCGAAGACGCCGGCTTCGACATGTCCAACTATCATCAGGAGAGCTTTAACCCGGCCAGCGAAATTTCGTCGGTTCCGGTACCCTCCACGCTCTCCGAACCGGCGAGCACCAAGGCGGCACCCGTTGCCCCCGCCGTTGCCGCAGCCAGCGTCGTCTTCAGTGTTTCCGGTGTGGAAGTGGAATGCACCGAAAACGACACGATCCTGCTTGCCGCCCGCAATGGCGGCCTCAAGATTCCGAGCGCTTGCGAGTTCGGAATCTGTGGTACCTGTAAGGTAAAGTGCCTCGGCGGGGAGACTGAAATGAATCATAATGGCGGCATTCGCGATGATGAGATTGCCGAGGGCTATATCCTCGCCTGTTGCAGCCGCCCACGCGGTCGCGTGGAGATTGATGCCTGATTGAATCGCATCCCGAAAAGTCTGAAGCAGCTTTCGGAACAAGATGTGTGATCTAAAGAATCAGGCTTTCTTCAGGAATTCGGTCCGCAGCACCAGTCCCTTGACCTGCTTGGTGCTGCAATCGACTTCATCGGGATTTCCGGTTAGGCGAATGCCCTTGACCAGCGTTCCTCGCTTCAGTGTCGTGGAGGTTCCCTTGACCTTCAGATCCTTGATGAGCGTGACGGAATCACCGTCGTTCAACTGAGTTCCATTGCTGTCGCGCACGATTACGTCTGTCATGATCGCTTCCTGTCTGGTTACTGATTGCGATCGTCCGTAGCATTCTTGCCGATGTTATACCAGAACGCGGCTTATTGCTGGTCTCGGGTGACCTGCCTGACTATAGTGGTTCATAGAATAAGAAAGCCGGGAGCAATTTATGATCAGTCATGCACTTGTGGTTGTCGACGTCCAGAATGATTTTTGCCCCGGTGGTGCGCTGGCCGTTGATCGCGGTGACGAAATCATTCCCGCCATCAACCGGCTGATCGATGAAAGCGAACACGTCATCCTCACGCAGGACTGGCACCCGGCCAATCATTCAAGCTTCGCCTCGACTCATCCCCACACCAAGCCTTTCGACACGATTGAAATGGCATACGGCTTACAGACACTCTGGCCCGACCATTGCGTGCAAGGCAGCCACGGTGCGGATTTTCATGCCGACCTGCAATGGACGCGGGCACAACTCGTTATCCGCAAAGGCTTCCGCATCGGCATAGACAGCTACTCGGCATTTTTTGAAAACGACCATCGAACGCCGACCGGCCTTGGCGGCTATTTACGTCAACGCAATATCGGTTCGCTCACGCTGGTCGGGCTGGCCACCGATTTCTGCGTCGCCTATTCGGCACTGGACGCCATCGCCGAAGGCTTTCAGGTGCGTGTCCGTCTCGATGCATGTCGTGGCATCGACCTCAACGGCTCGATGAACATCATGCTACAGAAGATGAAACAGGCTGGCGTCGAATTGATCGACGAGCCTGTTTCGGCTTCGCACCTGCTTTAGTGAGGTTATTCCAGTTCGCCGTCCGGCATGGCGACAAAGATCAGCACTGCAATGATGGTGATGAAGAACCGGAATGCGGATTCGATGCCGTTCCAGGTTTGCGACATCCACATGCCGAACCATTCCCCGCCAACCGACATGAAGCCGACCTGCCAGACCAAAAAGCCGAGCGACAGACCGGCAATGGACCATTTCTTGGAGCGGTTAAAGCTCATTGCCCGACCGGTCAGATGACCAAGCATGGCAAACGCCCCGATCCAGCAAAGGATGGCCGTCAGTGTCTCGGCCGCGATGATCAGAATATAAGCGGCGTTGTGCAGCATCGGATTATCGATGGCGCGATACTTGATCGTGGCATCGGGAAAGATCGTGTCCATCATCAGGACATGCTGCACAAACCCAAAATTGGTATCGTAATCGGTGATGTTGCCGAACGAAACCAGCGTTGCGAAAAAGGCTATCGCCGCCACAAAGGCGGTTTTGCTCAAACGTGTTACGACCATGGAAATCCCCTTCCCCAAATTGGCCGCAGCGTGCCGATCATCATCACCTGAAAACGATCTGCGGCATGAAAGCGAGGTCACTCGCATCTGGTAATCGTCGTCAACTCCGCCGATTCGGTCAAGGATCGGGTAGGAGGGCATTTTAGGCCCTCCCCCCACACCACCGTACGTACGGTTCCGTATACGGCGGTTCATGAAGCGTAGTGTAGGCGTCGATGTTCCTTCAGGAACGAGATCAGCCCGAGCTTGGTGAAGTAGGCATTGGGTAA
>NZ_VCIG01000039.1 GCF_006345815.1 Ochrobactrum sp. CGA5
CTGTCCGTCGTCGAATGATTTGAGACTATTTGTGCTTTTGAAGATTGGAGTTTCCGGCTCGGTTTAGGGGTTGATTTAAGCCGCTTTGGCCTGGTGGTTCAAGCGGCGTTTTTTGATCGTGTCTCGTTTGATCCTTTCGCGTTCGAGCAGGATGGTCTGTCCGCGTCCAAAGTAGACGTCGGCGGGAGTGAGATTGTCGAGGCTCTCATGGTAACGGCGATGATTGTAATGCTCGACGAAGGCCGCGATCTGGGCTTCAAGGTCCTCCTTGAAGAAGTAGTTTTCAAGCAGGATGCGGTTCTTCAGCGTCTGGTGCCAGCGTTCGATTTTCCCTTGCGTCTGCGGGTGGCCGGGAGCGCCGTGAACCTGGTCGATCTTGTGTTTCTCCAGCCATTCGCCGAGATCAGATGCGACGTAACACGAACCGTTGTCCGACAGCAGGCGGGGACGATGCTCAACCTTGACCTTGTCACAGCCTGAGGCGGCCAATGCAAGATCGAGTGTATCGGTGACGTCATCCACCTTCATGCTGGTGCACAGCTTCCAGGCGATGATGTAGCGGGAGTAGTCATCGAGGATGGTCGATAGATAGAACCATCCCCAGCCGATGACCTTCAGGTAGGTGAAGTCGGTTTGCCACATCTCGTTCGGCCTCGTGGTCTTGTCCTTGAACTCGTCATTGGCCTTGATGACAATATAGGCTGGCGACGTGATCAGGTCGTGAGCCTTGAGTAAGCGATAGACCGAAGCCTCTGATACAAAATAACTTTCCGTATCAGTGAACTTCGCCGCCAGTTCACGCGGTGACAGGTCGGCATGATCGAGCGCCAGTGCGATGATGCGATCCCGGATATCGTCAGGGATACGATTCCACACCCGCGAAGGTGCGGACGTCCGGTCTTCCAGCCCCTCGACACCGCAGGTCTGGAAGCGATCATACCATCGATAGAAGGTCGGCCTTGGAATGCCCAGCTTTTCCAGCGTCTGCCTGGCTGACAAATGCGACTGCTCGACAAGCCGGATGATCTCATGCTTTTCGGAGGCGGGATATCTCATTCGTCGTCGCCCCCATCCCCGATCATGCTTTTTTTGAGCAGGCGGTTTTCCAGGGTGACGTCGGCCAGCGCCTCCTTCAGGTCACGGCTTTCACGACGCAGCGCTTTTACTTCGTCGCTGGTGGCAGAACGGGCGGTGTCGCCTGCAAGACGCTTCTTGCCTGCCTCGAGGAATTCTTTCGACCAGCTATAATAAAGGCTCTCGGCGATCCCCTCACGGCGGCAGATCGCAGCAATGCTGTCTTCCCCGCGCAGACCTTCCAAAACAATACGGATTTTATCCTCGGCTGAATAATGTTTACGCGTGGCACGACGGATATCTTTGATCGTCCTCTCCGCAGAAGACGTTTGGGGAACGGGTTTCTGTCTCATCTTTGCGTCCTTTGATAAAGCTATGATGAGCCGAAAATCCTCTCTTCTTAATTAAACCAGTTTTGTCTCAAAGGCCCTGATGTCGGACA
>NZ_VCIG01000040.1 GCF_006345815.1 Ochrobactrum sp. CGA5
CGAGAGGCTGTTGAGGGCCGGAGCTTTCGCCTGATGCGGCGCAGCCGTTGCTTTAAGAACAGTATCAGCCATATCAGGCCTCCTTCCCGAACAGTCCTGCGGGTCGCACCAGAAGGACGATAGCCATGATAACGAAGATGACGATGCTGGACGCTTCAGGATAGAATACCTTGGTCAGACCTTCGGCCAGCCCGAGCACATAGCCGGTGATGATGGCACCGAGGATCGAACCCATGCCGCCGACCACCACCACGGCAAACACCACGATGATGATGTTGGACCCCATCAGCGGGCTGACCTGATAGATGGGGGC
>NZ_VCIG01000041.1 GCF_006345815.1 Ochrobactrum sp. CGA5
AAGCTCGCCAGGACGTGTTCGACTACATCGAAATGTTCTACAACCCGAAACGCAAGCACGTCAGAAACGGGATGCTGTCGCCCGTCGAGTTCGAGAAGCAGCAGAGAACCTAACCCGAGGGTGTCTACAAAACTCGGGGCTATTCAGTCATTGATAAAAGCGGAGCCAATCTGGCTGGTGCGCAGGCTGTAAACAACATCCTGAAAATCACCGGTACAGGTAAAATGATCGAAATTCTTCAGGTCAAATATCTCAACAATATTCTTGAACAGGACCATCGCTTCATCAAGCGGATTACAAAACACACATTGGGCTTCAAGGCGTTTCACAGCGCTTCAGCAACAATTGCTGGCATCGAAGTGGCGCATATGATCCGCAAGAAGCAGTTCGCCAACAATAATCGCTCGCCATTCCAGCTCTTTGCGGAGCTCGCAGCATAAGTGCGTCCGGAGATACGGCCGCCTTTAATGTGATGAAAATTTTGCGACACAGCGGCTTCGTTATCTGATCTGACGAGAACGCATTCGAGTGAGTTTTCGGGATCGGCATTGATTTCCTGATGCGGCACATAGGGCGGCACGAAGATGAAATCGCCGGGTCCAGCTTCCGCGACATACTCCAAATGGTCGCCCCAGCGCATCCGTGCTTTGCCACGAATTACGAAAATGACACTTTCGAGTGGGCCGTGATGATGAACGCCGGTCTTGGCGTTCGGCTCAATGGCGACCGTGCCGGCCCAGATTTTCTGGGCAGCGACGCGGGCATGATTGATCGCCGCCTGTCGGAACATGCCTGGTGTCTGCGCTGTATTGGGGTCCAACTGATCGCCCTTGATAACCCTGATACCGTCGTGTTTCCAGCGCTCCGCGCCATCGTGGTGGTGATGTTCGTCCATCTTCCGTTTCTCCAATATGCTAATCACTCAGAAGCTGTACAGGCTATCATGAAAATGTTTGTGCTCATAAGTCGTTCTGACCAGCCGTCCGTGATTTCTTCAATGTAACGACGAGCCAATGGGAACGCATGGATGAGAAAACCGTCGCCGCTGATCTGATCGGCAACTTCGCCCATTCTGTCCGCGACCGAGGCCCGTGCCCCGACGAACTGAAGCATTCTTGTGGAGCGGCCAAGACACGCCTCGACCATATCGCATATGGGCATTGGCGGCGTAACGCCAGCACAGAAACTGAAAATGGCCAAGTGAATTCTACTGACGAGCCCCGTTAAAAACGGGGGATTACGGTAGCAATTCGAAATCGGTTAAATCAAAACGCATCATCACTGCCTCCAAATCAATGGAGACAGTGAACCATAAGCAGCTAAAACTGCAATAGAATATACGGGTATGTGACCTAACATAACGGGAGCATGCCAAGCTAATTGAGTCTATTCTAGGATCAGTTTTTTTCAGCTATGGCGCGATTAAAGCCTTCAATCACCTTGGAACGGTTGGCGTTGATTTCATTCCAATTTGGCAGAGAAAGGCTTTTTACACTACCATCTGCACCCCACGGCATTTTTTGCTTCGCATTGTCAGACAATTCAATGTCCTTCGTGGCTGGGCCAACGAAAATGCGCTCAGACATGCATTTTGCGGCTTCCTTGCCCACAGCAAAATCGATGAATTTCTCCGCTGCTTCTTTGCGTGGCGTGTTGGCAACAAGATGCAAACGGATGTCGCCACCGATTGCTCCCTCCTGAGGCACCACGAACTCGATTGGCAGGTTTTGGTCGCGCATCGCAAATACGGAGCTTGCATAATGTGCGCCAGCAATGACTTCCCCGCTCTGGAACAAGTTGGTCCCGGCACCGGCTGTGTCAAAATATGCAGCTACGCGCAATTTCTTGATGTCTTCCAGAACCGGGCCGATTTCGCTAAGTGGAGTGCCTTTGTGTTTGGCGAGTTCAGCCAGGAAAGGTACGCCCATCGCATTGGCCGGACTTGGGAAGGTCACAGCACCTTCATATTCCGCGTCCCACAGATCGCTCCAGGATTTAGGAGGCGTACTAACCTGATCCTTGTTAAAGGCCAGGCCAAGCGAATAGAAACCAGTGCTGAGAGCGAAAACCTTGCCATCAGCATCCTTATAGACGCCTTCCTCAACCAATCCGGCCACACCGGGGATTTTCTCTACGTCGATACTATCAAGTACACCTTGGGCGGCGGCTTGCTCGGAAACACCACCATCCAGCCATACCGCATCCAGAACGGGGGCATCCTTCTGTTGTAGCAATTTGCTCAGTGTAACGCCCGAGACGCCCGGTTCAGGCGTTACCTTAATACCTGTCGCTTCAATGAAGGGGTCAATGATACACGCCTGTAAGGCAGCACCCCATTCACCGCCATAAGTGGCAACGGTAATGGAAGACTGCGCCATTGCTGGCGCGCTTAGACAGCCAGCTGCAAGCGTGGCCATGACAATTTTTGCGAATTTTTGTTGCGTCATTCCGAAACTCCCCTTTTGTGTTGTATCATTCGGGAGGCATATTAAGTATTGTGAACACGGGAACAGCAAATTACAATTGATTTATCTGGGATAACTTCGAGTTATGAATGTCAGACAACTTGAAGCCTTCAAGGCCATAATGGAGCTTGGAAGTTTCACGCGCGCGGCCGAGAAGCTTCACCTCACCCAGCCAGCGGTCAGTAAACTGATCATGCTTCTCGAACATAAATGCGGGTTTCAATTATTCCACCGTCAAAAGAACGGCGTGATCCCCACAGCCGAAGGCGAAATGCTTTATTCCGAGGTGGAACGTGTCTTTTTGGGACTGGAATCCATCTCTGCCCGGGCGCGGGCGATCAAGCATTTCGATTTCGGCGAAATTGACCTTGCCGTATTTCCTTCGCTTGGCACCCGCGTATTGCCGCTGATTCTTGCCAGCTTTCTTGAAAACAAGCAGATCAAGCTCAATCTGACGAGTCGTAATTCATGGCTATTAGTGGATCGCGTCGCCACGCAAGGCATCGATGTTGGTTTCGGCATGGCCAGAACCGAGCGCCCCGGTGTGCAATTTTCCCACCTTTGTTCAATGCAAGCCGTGTGCGTTCTGCCCCCATGGCATCCTCTGGCAGAAAAGGACGCAATCTTCGTGCGCGACCTGGAGAATGAAAAATTCATATCTCTGGCCGAAGAAGACGGCGTTCAGGTGGCGATTGACCGCGCTTTCAGTGAATATGGGGTAAAACGTAATATCGTACTCAAATCACAGCTGTCAGAAAGTATCTGTTCGTTCGTTTCAGCAGGCCTTGGCGTTGCGATTGTCGATCCGATCAGTGCAGTCGGCTTCACCCGAGCCGAACTCATAGTCAAACCGTTTCTCCCTGTTATAAAACAGGATATTTGGGTGATAACCCCGAGTTTTCGCGAAGTATCGTTGGGGACGCAGGCCCTTATAAAGCACGTCAGAACCGCGCTTCCTGCCAAGATAAACGAGCTTACGGAAGCCATGGCTCCCGCTTCCAGGCCTTAGCTGGGCCCAGACATATCGAAAAGTTATGTGTGACTTATTATTAGAAATTTGATTTCCTTTGTCAGGCTGCGCATCCTTCATCAAACAGGAAATACTTCTTGTGCACTATGGAAGTACTCCCAATAATATTTTGATTGAATGGAAGTTTGTCATGGGAACGAGTAGAACTATTACAGTTCTAACGCCAACGGGTACGTTGGGCTATGGGTTCGGTGCTGAAGCACTTTCACGGGGAATGGAGCTGGGGCCTCAGGTCATCGCCGTTGATGCGGGCTCGACCGATCCGGGTCCTTCTTATCTCGGATCAAACGAACCTCTGGTGTCGGACTTCGGAATTCGCCGTGAACTGAAGCAATTGATCTCTGCAGGTCACAAGGCTGGCATTCCGGTTATCGTCGGCAGCGCCGGTGGGGCGGGTACTGGTGCACAAGTTGATCGCACGGTGGCTCTCGTACGCGACATTGTTGCCGAACTCGGGCTTCACATCAAATTGGCATGGATCTATTCCGATATTCCGATCGAACGTGCGAAAGCTGCTGTTCGCGCTGGCGAAATAGTTGACTTCGAAGTCGGCTCGCTCTTGACGGAAGAAATGCTCGATGGAACCTGTAACCTGGTTGCACAGATGGGGCATGAGCCTATCTGCCAAGCGCTTGAAGCCGGTGCCAATGTAATTATCGCTGGCCGAGCTTGCGATGACTCAGTTATCGCTTCATATCCGATCTGGCGCGGGGCTGATCCGGCGCTCGCCATTCACATGGGCAAGATTCTTGAATGCGGTGCTTTCTCGGCTGAACCATTTGCCATGGATGTAATGCTGGGTACGATCCATGACGAACACTTCGTTCTTGAGCCCGGCAGCATTAATCGCCGTGCGTCGGTGAAGTCGGTCGCCGCTCACTCCCTTTACGAACGCGAGAATCCATTCTCCCAAGGTGGCCCCGGCCATATTATGGATCTTTCCGACTGCGCGTTCGAGCAGATCAATGAGCGTCAGGTCAAAGTCACCGGCGCGAAAATTTCTGATACTGAGGATTATTATATCAAGCTCGAAGGTGCCCGTCTGGCCGGTTATCGCTCGATCTGCATCGCAGGTCTGCGCTGCCCGACACTGGCCGGTTCCATCGAACGCCTTCTGGAAGAAATACGCGTAAAGGCGCTCGACTATTTTGCCCCTGAAAAGCTGAATATCACTTTCCATCTTTATGGCCGCAATGCAGTCATGAAGGAGCTGGAACAATCGGCTCCTTCGGGTCACGAACTGGGTCTTCTGATTGATGTCGTTGCAGATAATCAGGAAATTGCACATGCTGTCTGTCACTATATCAGCGGCGGCCTGCTGCATTACCATTATCCGGAAGTCGTCAACCCGTCCGGCAATCTGGCCTTCCCTTATTCTCCCTCCGATCTCGACACCGGCCCACATTACGAGTTCAGTGCATATCACCTGATGAAGGTGGCGTCGCCAACCGAGCTCTTCCCCGTTCATTTCGAGGATTTATGAGATGACGAACCGCCCTCTGTATGAAATAGCCGATATTGTCCGCAGCAAAAATGCCGGCCCTTATCGCATTACATTTGATATTATCTTCACGGATAAAAAGCGTTACGAAGCCGTCCGCGATAGCGAGGCAATCACGCCTGAATCTGTTGCAGCCGCCTATGGCCTGGATATTTCGCAAATATCGTCTTTCTTTAAGATCGATCAGGCTATGGCGATGAAGATAACGATTAAGCGTCCAATCGCGCAGGGCGCTGCCGGTGATGGCGACATGTATGGTTGCCAACATCACGTCCCCCTGATGAATATTCCGGTACCAGTAACCAACATCAAGTGTGACAATGGCTAATTATATAGACGTCAGAAATCTTACCAAGCGCTACGCCGACTATGTCGCATTGAACGACGTGTCTATCGGAATCGCAGAGGGCGAGTTTCTGGCGCTTCTTGGGCCAAGCGGCTGCGGGAAGACCACGCTCCTGAGATCGATTGCCGGTTTCGTCGAGAACGTATCGGGCGAAATTTTCATTGACGGCAAATCGATGCGTAATCTGCCCCCTAATCGACGACCGGTAAACACCGTGTTCCAGAACTATGCGCTGTTTCCGCATATGACGGTTGCCGATAATGTCGCTTATGGTCCCCGCCGCAATGGTGCAAGTCGCAGTGCCGCTGCGGCTCTTGCTGAAGAAAGTCTCGCGACCGTTGGCATGCTGGATTTCATGAAGCGCTATCCGACGCAGCTTTCCGGCGGACAGCAGCAGCGCGTGGCGCTTGCGCGGGCGATTGCGAACCGTCCAAAAGTCCTGCTGCTTGACGAGCCACTCGGTGCACTCGATCTGAAACTGCGCAAGCAGATGCAGATCGAGTTGAAGGCGCTGCAAAACCAGCTCGGCATGACGTTCATCTTCGTTACCCACGATCAGGAAGAAGCATTGGTCATGGCCGACCGCATTGCGGTCATGGAGGCGGGCCGCATTGTTCAAATCGGATCCGGTGAAGCTATCTACCACAAGCCTTTAACGCGCTATGTCGCCGGCTTCATCGGCGACGCCAACCTTATTGATTGCCGCGTAAATAAAGACGGTGATTTGGAAACCGTCGATGGAAATATTGCATTCCCTATAAGCCACGATGCCGGGAATGGCGCTACCGTTACTTATCTGGTTCGCCCAGAAGCGATTACAGTCAGCACTGAAGCATCGCTATCGTCGGCGGATAGGGTAAGTTTGCAGGCCGTGATCAAGGATATTGTATTCGTTGGGAATGCGACACGCGTCTATGCGGAAGTGAAGGGACAAATCTTTACGTGCCAGTTCCCCTCCTCTCTGCAGACAACCAGCCTCAATAACGGTCAGCCAGTGCATATCAGCTGGCACCGCGACAGCGGACAGGTGTTATCACAATGAGAATAAAGAACCTCTGGGCCGTAATCCTCATAGCCATGCCACTGGCTTTTATGGCGGCATTTTTTCTGGTGCCGTTTCTGTTCAGCGTCGTGGCCAGCCTTCAGACCCCCGAAGGCGAATGGACGCTGGGCAACTACCAGAAAATAGTCGCGGATAGCTATTATCCCGGAATTTTCTATACGACGTTCAAACTATCCTTGATCGCCACCGTCGTATCCTTTTTCATTGCCTATCCAATCGCCTATTACATCGTGAACATGGTGAAATCACGTAATCTACGGCGGTTTTGCTATGTTCTCGTCATTATGCCGCTGTTTACGAGCAACATCGTCCGCTCTTTCGGCTGGCTGATCCTTCTAGGACGACAGGGGCTTGTAAATCAGGCCCTGGTTGCCCTGGGTCTGGCAGACAGGCCAATCGCAATCTTGTTTACAGAAACTGCGATCATCATCGGTCTGGCCTATATTCTGGTGCCGTTCATGGTGCTGACAATCGCAGCCGTTCTGCAAACCATTGACCGCTCACTCGTGGAAGCATCGCTTGATCTCGGCAGCAGCCGCCTTGCGACATTCTTCAACATCACCCTGCCATTGAGCCTGCCGGGTGTGATCGCGGGTTCGCTGATTGTCTTCACCCTTGCCGTCAGTGCCTATGTTGTCCCTGCGATTATGAGTGGCGGACGTATCATTGTGGCTGCGATGCCGATCTTCGACAACTATTCCACGCTGTTCAACTTCAACTTTGGCGCAGCGCTGGCCGTATCGCTCCTCATTGTAACCCTTATCCTCATCACGCTGTATCTGCTGTTTGTTGAACGCGGCAGCGCAAAAGCTGCGAGGCGGTCATGAGCATAATCGATCGTATCGCACGCTTGGGTGTCATCCTTCTGGCTTGGGCAGGTCTTATCTTCCTGACCCTCCCTCTTGTGATAATCATTGCAACTTCGTTCACCGAGACCCAGTTTCTTGCCTTCCCGCCAGTTGGCTTTACCTTGAAGTGGTATGGTGAGTTTCTTAAGGACACGTCCTATCTGGAATCGATCTGGACGAGCGTCGCCATCGCTGCACTCGCCACCGTTCTGGCGATCGTCATCGGTATTCTGGCCGCTTTGGTTGTCTCGCGCAGTGACATGAAGGGCAAACGGATCGTCAGTACGGTCTTCATCGCGCCGCTCATTCTCCCCACAATCGTCATTGGTGCCGCACTCCTGCAATATGCGAATGCCTTAGGATTTGCGCGCAGCTTCTTTGCATTGGTCGTTGGGCATACAGTTATCGTTGTGCCTTATGTACTGCGCACGGTGCTCGCTTCACTCGAGCGCTTTGACCAATCCCTTGAAGAAGCCAGCCATGATCTCGGCGGAACAGCAGTTTCGACCTTCTTTCTGATCACCCTTCCGATCATCAAGCCCGGCCTTGTTGCGGGCGCGCTTTTTGCCTTCATCATCTCTTGGATCAACGTCGAGCTGTCAATATTCAACGCGACCGCAGACTTGATGCCGATCCCGGTCAAGCTTTTCAACTACGTCCAATATGCGGTCGATCCAATGCTGGCAGCTGTCTCCGCCACAACGATCTATGTCGCGATCATTGCGGTCATTGTCCTCGACGTGTTCGTCGGCATCGACCGGGTGGCGGCATCACAGAAGTAATAAAATAAAGGGAAACTCAAAAAATGTCATTCGTTTCGGAAAACGCTGAAGGCACTTCAGCGCTGGGGGACATCCGTGTGCTTGAGCTCGGCTCCATGCTGGCCGGACCGTTTGTCGGTTCTTTGTTGGGCGACTTCGGCGCCCAGGTAATCAAGGTCGAAAAGCCCGGCAAGCCGGACGCCCTTCGCGAATGGCCACCGCACAAGGACGAGGTGCCTCTTTGGTGGAAATCCATGGCTCGCAACAAGCATGCTGTGACGCTGGATATTTCCCGTCCGCAAGCGCGCGATACGGCACTCAAGCTCATCGGCGGGAGCGATATAGTCATCGAAAACTTCCGTCCCGGCACGATGGAACGCTGGGGGCTTTCCCCACACGAGCTGCGCGAAGAATTTCCGCATATCATCTGGGTGCGCGTCAGCGGCTGGGGTCAGACCGGCCCCAAGTCCCTGGAAGGCGGCTATGCCACCATCGCTGAAGCTTTTTCCGGTCTTTCTTCTTTCACCGGTTACCCGGATAAGGGCCCGATGGTTTCAGCCTTTCCGATGGGCGATTATCTCGCAGGCGTTTTTGGGGCTTTTGGTGCTTTGGCAGCACTGCATAACCGCACCAAGACCAGTCAGGGTCAGATCATCGATGTGGCGCTTTACGAACCGATCCTGCGCATCATCGAGTCCCTTGTCGTGCGTTATGACCAGACAGGTCGCGGCAAGCCTCTTCTTGGCAACCAGATGGAAGAAGACGTTCCGCGCAATGTTTATGCTACGGCGGATGGCGGCGCGATTGCCATCAGTTGCGGGTCGCAAAGCATCTATGAAGGTCTCGCCAATGCCATGGAGCGTCCCGATCTCATCAGCGACCCGCGTTTCCTGACCATGGCATTGCGGGTTGAACATCGCGATGTCGTCGATGCGGAAGTAGCGGCCTGGATGAAAGCCCAAACTACGCAGCACGCTCTTCAAAAACTGCAAGAATTCCGCGTGGTTGCTGGCAAGGTCAATACAATCGAGGATGTTTTTACCGAGCCGCATATAGCTGCGCGTAAAGCCATTGAAACCATCGTTGACAGCCAGCTTGGCCCCATCCGTATGCCCGCCCCGACACCTAAACTGTCGGACACGCCTGGAAATATTCGCTGGGCCGGCCAGATGCCCGGCGACGCAAACGAAGAAATTTTCGGCAAGCTGCTTGGCATGAGCAACAACGAAATCGACGCACTTCGCGCACAGAAAATCATTTGAGGGACATATGAAGCGTGACAGCCAAATCGGCATCATAGGCTATGGTGCCACCGCATATGAGAAGAAGACTAGCCGTTCGCTGTTCTCCTTCCTATCCGAAGCGGGCCGAAAGGCTCTCGACTGTGCAGGCCTGACCTTTGCGGACATCGACGGTCTCGCAATCAGCTCGTTCGAGCTGCCGCCAGATAACACCGTCACCGCTGCCGAACAATTCGGCATGTCCATTTCCTGGGCCTATCTGGGAACCGCCGGTAGCGCTGGCCCGGTGGCCAGCATCATCAATGCCGTCCATGCTATCGAAAGCGGACAGGCAACGACCGTTCTTTGCATTGCTGGCGACAATTATGACGTCGGTGGTCATTTCAAGCTGATGGATAATTTCAGCCGCGGCTTACGCAATTACGGTACGCCGCTCGGTTTTGGCGGTGCAAACGGCCTGTTTGCAATCATCCAGCGCAAGCATATGGAAACATATGGCACCCGCATCGAAGATCTGGGCCGTATCTCGGTTGGGCAGCGCAAGAGTGCACAGCAGAATGAAGCTGCTCTGCTACGTGGTCCCATGACCATTGAAGACTACATCAACTCGCGCATTATTGCCGATCCTATCCGCCTTTATGATTGCGTGCTGCCTTGTGCGGGTGCGGAAGCTGTTATCGTGACTTCGCTCGACCGGGCCCCTGCCGGAAAGGGCGTGAGAGTGGTGACAGGCTATGAGCGCCACAATCATCCGCCGATGGAAATCGCCCCCCTCAAAGGTGGCTGGGAAACCTTTGCCAGCAAGCTTTATGCGGACGCCGGATATGGCCCCGAGGACATGGATTTCGTGCAGCTTTATGACGATTACCCTATCATGGCTGCAATCCAGTTTGAAGATCTCGGATTCTGCGCCAAGGGCGAAGTTAGTAAATTCCTCGCTGACAACACGTTTGATTGGGAAGGTTCCATGCCACTTAATACGGGCGGCGGACAGCTTTCTTGCGGACAGGCAGGCATTGCCGGTGGTTTGCTGAGCGTGACGGAAGCGGTTCGTCAGTTGCGTGGGGAAGGTGGTGGCCGTCAGGTCGCAAATGCCACTCGCGGGCTTGTCGCCGGTTACGGCATGGTCGGTTACGGCCATGGTCTTTCAGCAAGCAGTATCATTCTGGAGGCTACGCGATGAACCAGACATACGATTACCCCGTTCCATTTGAAGATGAAGACAACCGCGCATTTCTGACCGCATGGCGCGAAAAGGGTGAAATCCTGTTGCAGAAAGCGGCTGGTGGCGGCAAGCCGTTCTTCTATCCGCGACCTATCTGCCCTTATACGGGATCTGCAGATCTCGTTCCTCTTATTTCCAGCGGCAAGGGACGCATTGTGTCTTATTCGCTGGTGCTTCGCCCGAACCATCCCGCCTTCAACGATGAAGTACCGATCATCATGGCCGAAGTTGAATTGGAAGAAGGCGCGACCATGCTCGCGCGCATTATTTGCGATGATAGCGCGGAGATAGCCAGCGGCCTTGCCATTGAAACCCTGCCGCGCGATCAGGCGGCCCGCTATCCGCTTCCAACTTTCCGCCTTCAGAGGCAAGTCGATGCATAAAGGCATTCGCAGCTATAGTGATGCCGATGTTGCAGCGCGCCTTAACTGGTCTGCCTTGATAACAACAATGGAAGCTGCGTTCAAACGCGGCGCCGAAAGCCCCCCTCGTCCGCATTATGATATTTGTGTTCCCGGTGAGCCGAACGGCACATTGCTTTTAATGCCTGCCTGGGCCGAAGGCCACCACATTGGCCTCAAGACTGTTACGATATTTCCAGGTAATGCCGTTCGTTCAGAACCCAGCATTAATGCGCAGTATCTTTTGTTCAGTGCGGTAAACGGCAAGCTCGTTGCAATTCTGGAAGGCGGAGCACTGACAGCACGGCGCACCGCATCCGCATCTGCGTTAGCCTCAAGCTATCTCTCGCGCATCGATGCAAAACGCCTGCTCATTGTAGGCACGGGTCGACTGAGCACTAATCTTGCCGCAGCGCATGCATCAGTACGTGAGATTGACGATATTATCGTTTGGGGCAGAAATTTTACTAAGGCGAAAGCCATTGCCGATGAACTTATCACACAAGGCTTGCCGGGCAGAGCTTCTGACGATTTGGAAGTAGAGGCACGCGCCGCGGACATCATTTCGTGCTGCACATTATCGCGTAAACCGATCATCAAGGGCGCTTGGCTTAAGCCGGGATCGCACCTTGATCTGGTTGGCGCGTTCACACCGCAAATGGCGGAGGCGGATGACGAAGCGCTGCAACGCGGTTCGATATTCGTAGACACGGTTGAGGGTGCACTTCAGGAAGCAGGCGAATTGGTTCAAGCAATCAAACGTGGCGCAATAGAGCCAAAAGACGTCCAAGCCAGCTTGTTCGAATTGACCCGTAACGAGCATAAGGGTCGGCGCAACGATACGGAGATAACTATTTTCAAATCGGTTGGGTGTTCGCTCGAAGATCTAGCTGCGGCGGAGCTGTGTGTCTCTTGACTGGATAACCCATCCCAATGAAATTGCCGCCTGTTGATGGACCATTACCCGCCAACACCTCCGCAGCGTGGGGGATTCCGATTTTCTATGCAGTGGCGGTGTTGGCGCGCACATCTGTCATTGTGGTTATCCCAACTTTAGCCTTTCGTTATCTCGGGGAGGCGAGCCTTGTCAGTGCGATCTATTTCATCGCGAGCGTAGGTGGATTACTTACCAGCACGGTACTTCCGGCGGTTCTGAAGGCCATAGGTCCCTGGTGGTTAACGATTGGGGCCGGCTTAATGGGAGGCGTGTCCGGAATACTGTTTACAGTGCCTGGCAGTGTGCCGCTTACCCTCGGGCTGGCGAGCTATTTTCTGATGGTGCAGCTTTTTGAAACCGCCTCAAATATATATGCCCTGAACATGATACCCCGACGTTCTTTGGCTCGTTTTGAACCACGTCGCATAATGCTAGCAGGTGCTGCTTATGGCATTGGTCCGTTGATTGGTACATTTCTACTGCGACATGGTCCGGAGTGGTCTCCTTTTGCAATAAGCGCCGCTTGTGCATTTCTGGCACCATTCGTGTTGGTGTTCTTGGTCGATAATGTCCGAACCCCTATGATCATGCCTATTGCTTCAACAAAGCAAGAATTCGCTATTAAACAATTCCTGCGCCAACCGCGCTTACGCCTCGCCTGGGTTCTGGCGATTGGACGTGCGGCATGGTGGCAAGTATTTTTTGTCTACACACCAATACTTATCGTTGCAGCAGAATATGACCCATCATATACGGGAGCAATCGCTGGTATCGCATCTGGCCTGCTGCTACTTAGCCCAATTTGGGGGATGTTCATGCGGCGCATCGGATTGCGCCGCTATTTAACCCTCACATATGCGGTATGTGGCATTGCGACTGCTATTGTCGGTTTTGTTACTGAATGGTCATTCACATGGGCAATCATCGCTCTGATGTTTGCCGCGCTTGTAGCAAGTGGAATTGATAGCGCTGGCAACGCACCTTTCCTGCGTTCCGTCAAAAACCGGGACCGGCTACGCATGGTGCCAATCTACAATACATATCGCGAGATATCTCAAATCATTCCGGCAGCGATCTTCACGATTGTTCTGATGTTTCAAAGTGTGTCGCAGGTGTTTCTGTGGGTAGGCTTAGCGCTACTCATATTGTCATTTTACTGTAGGAATCTACCCCGCAGAACATAGTGCGACGTCCACAACCATCCCCTCCGAATGACACCGTCGCTCACCGCATTGGGGGGGAAGTTTACATGACTCAATTTTCAATGAAAATTATGCGCCTAACTGGCCGCTGTGTCGCAAAATTTTCATCACATTAAAGGCGGCCGTATCTCCGGACGCACTTATGCTGCGAGCTCCGCAAAGAGCTGGAATGGCGAGCGATTATTGTTGGCGAACTGCTTCTTGCGGATCATATGCGCCACTTCGATGCCAGCAATTGTTGCTGAAGCGCTGTGAAACGCCTTGAAGCCCAATGTGTGTTTTGTAATCCGCTTGATGAAGCGATGGTCCTGTTCAAGAATATTGTTGAGATATTTGACCTGAAGAATTTCGATCATTTTACCTGTACCGGTGATTTTCAGGATGTTGTTTACAGCCTGCGCACCAGCCAGATTGGCTCCGCTTTTATCAATGACAATCTTGTGCGGAATACCATTGCTTGCGATGGTTTTCATAAAGAAACGCCTTGCAGCGCCGAAATCTCGGCGCTCAGAGAGCATGAAATCAAGGGTTTGCCCCTCACGATCAACCGCTCGATACAAATACGTCCATTTCCCTTTGACCTTTATATAGGTCTCGTCAACACGCCATGAGCCAAGCGTTGTGCGTTTACGTTTTTGTGCCTGCGCAGCAATCTGCGGCGCGTAACGAACAACCCAACGGTTCAAGGTTGCATGGTCAACCTCGACACCACGTTCAGCCATAATCTCCTGCAGATCGCGATATGAAACTGAATAGCGGACATAGAAGAAAACGGCGTAAAGAATGACACTTTTCGGGAAGTGAGTACCTTTGAAATCCACCGCCATCCGCTTCCACCTCATTCAGTTAAATGCAACGATCCTGACATAGCTCAACAGAACTGAAAAATTTGCGACAAAACCCGATTGAATATCTACCTAATAGGCCAGTTCCAGCACTGACGAGCGAATACGCGAACGACGGGCAACCGGTCATTGAGCAGACCAGTAGCCCCCTACCCTATCGCCCTCAACAGCATGAGGAACCTTCGCAAGAAGCAAGCACAGCGAACTCCGCGCCAGTTCCTGAAGCCGCTGTCACGAAGCAAGCAAATATCAGAACGGTCAATCTGAGCGTCAAATTGCCAACAATGGGTCAAGACACGAAGACAGCAATTTCACCAGATGAAATCAATGATCGTCTTCAAGAGGTCGAAGCGCAGCTTAAACCAAGTGCAAAGCGATTATTGCAGGCTGTTAATGAGAAAGTCGAAGCCTCGGGCGCATCGCCTCGCAAGCGGAAAAGTTATCTCGACATATTCAACGCTACTGTCCCGGACCCGGAGGATGTTGGACTGATGAGCAATGTCACATTGCGAAAATAACCGCGGCGCGCAGGAGGCCGGCTGGTGTCTGCAAACCGCGCGAGAACTGTCGATGATGAGCTCATTTTTTGTGCCATTGCCGCGTAGAATGGATATTTGCAGGCCATGCTGGTGGAGAACTAAGGTTGACTTGTGACATGAGCCCTGCTTACTCGGTAGCGACGGACGATTGAAGGAATGGTTTGAATTTGTCTGAATTTACTCAACTATGTTGATTAAATGATGGCTCGTTCAAACTTGATAATGGTTTAAGACTCTTTTATTATACTCAGTATGGCTGAGCAAAACACCTCATTGTTAAACCGACTCGAGAGAGACCTGCCAGAAGGGTTGGTCGTGGATGCTGCCTGGCTGCAAGAGCGCGGCATCGCCAGTAACCTGCGCGCTTACTACGTTAAGAACGGCTGGCTCGAACAGCCGGTACGTAGCGTCTATAAAAAACCGCGCGGCACGCTGAGTTGGCAGCAAGTCATCATATCGCTCCAGACCCTGCTTTTACGAGCACCGCTCTATGTCGGCGGACGCACGGCGTTAGAATTACAGGGCTTTGCGCATTACCTCGCTCACGAGACCAGGATTGTTCATCTCTACGGATCGGAAAAGCCGCCTGCATGGCTGAACAAACTGCAACTGCCCCAGCGCTTTGTCTATCACAACAGCGCTACCTTGTTCCGCAATGAACCAATCACACAAGGGCTTGGCAGCTTCGCATGGGGGCAGTGGGACTGGCCTATGACGCTTTCGCAGCCTGAGCGAGCTTATCTCGAAATGCTCGATGAACTGCCGCGCCATGAGAGTTTCCATCAGGCCGATATGATTATGCAAAGTGCCGCAAATTTCAGCCCGAGGCGGCTGCAAAAACTGCTTCTGGATTGCGACAGCGTGAAGGTCAAACGTCTGTTCTTTTATTTCGCAGATCGTCATGGCCATGCGTGGCTCAAGCGACTGGACAAAACCACAATCGATCTCGGGAAGGGTAAGCGCATGCTTGTGCCCGGTGGCAAGCTTGATCCGGTCTATCACATCACCGTACCGAGGGACTTCGATGGCATTTCGTGATCAGTACCAGGGCCAAGTCAGGCTGCTTATGCGTCTGATTCCTATTGTGGCGCGCGAAACCTGTTTTGCTCTCAAGGGTGGAACCGCGATTAATCTCTTTATACGCAATCTGCCGCGCCTCTCCGTTGACATCGACCTCATGTATTTGCCCATCAACGACAGGCCGGAGGCGTTGGCGGACATTGACGCAGCCATGAAGCGGATCAAAACGTCAACTTTAGCGGAAGTACCCGGTGCTCGCGTCGCCGAAAACGTCCACGATAGCGCGATCTTGCGGCTTCTTGTCATGGCCGAGGGAACACAAGTGAAGATTGAAGTCTCCCCTGTCTTGCGCGGCGTAGTGCACGAGCCTTCTGTGATCCCTGTCACCGAGGCGGTCGAAGAGGTCTTCGGTTTTGCCGAAACCAGCGTCGTGTCCTTTGAAGACCTGTTTGCAGGAAAATTGGTTGCTGCGCTTGATCGCCAGCATCCACGTGATCTCTTCGATGTGCGCAGTCTGTTCGCCCATGAAGGGCTGAGCGACGAGTTGCGCGAAGTTTTTCTTGTTTATCTCCTCAGCCACAATCGTCCCATGGGCGAGGTGCTTTCGGGCCGGGTCAATGACCTCGCGAATGAATACCGCAATGGTTTCGAAGGCATGACCGAGGAGGTGGTTCACATTGAAGAACTGATCGAAGCGCAGCAGCAGATGATTGAGGAACTGATCGACGGTATGCCGGATGAGCACCGCGAATTTCTGATCGGATTCGAGCGTGGTGAACCGGATTGGTCCTTGCTGAAGATCGGCCATGTTGCAGAGCTTCCGGCAATCCGCTGGCGGCAGCGAAATCTCGACAAACTCAAACCTGTTCAGCGCTCCGCCCTGGTCGAATTGCTGCGATCTTCCCTTGATCGGCGTGCACAAAAATAGCTGTTCCGCAGCATAAACCTTAAATGCAGCCGGAGCTTTAAAGGCTGAGAATGCGCGCGGCCAGCTTTGTTTCAGGTATCGAAGCAGAGCGTCATCGACCTTGATTGTGGCCTGCAGCACTGGGCCAGTGCTGCAAAAAGGAACAACCCACTAATAGATTTTTTGTTGATCCCGTCTTTTGGAGAGACCGCAACGCTGATTTGTCGTCGGGCTAGCATCCAGAACGGTCCGCATTGCGCCTCATTTCGGTCATTAAACCCGAATCGGGAACTCCCAAAAGCAGACGCGCATCTTATAACCATTATAATAGTTAGGAGGAAATTTAAACCTGCTAGGCGCCCCAAATACCGATTGCCCGTTAAAGCACTCTGCAGCCGCCGAGCGTGCGCCTTAGCCTCAGGGGACGAGGAGCAGCGCAAAGATTAGAGTAGAAACGGCGGCGTTGTCTCAACAATATTCGCTGATTGGCAAGTTACCGGCCTAATGACGTGACGCATTTGCATGCAATATTTTGGTGATCAAATCGGGCGAGGTTCGGCTCTCATAATGGAAATAAATATACCCGTCTGCCAATCATCGATGTAACCTCTAAGAATAACGAATGCCCGACTTGAATTTTCAGGATATTGTTCAGCTCAACTGGATTGTTGCCGTTCGGCTTCTCCTGCGGCCCCCCTTGATGGGCTGTTCGCCAATAACTGACTTTTTGTCGGTGACGTCGCAATCGTCTGACGTTCCGACTCGAAGGGAATGTCGTCTGCACGGTGGCGAAGAGGAACGATTGATAGCGATGCTTCGCTCTCGGCGACGCGTTCCTCGATCGCCAAGAATCAGATCCTGCAGTGACCAGGCGGACACTCGCTGTGGTATCGTAGCGAGCCGACCAGATTTTGTAAATTCAGCGGCACACGTCTGAACATCCGCGGACAGTGGCTACGCGGGGCAGATCGTGAACCGCATATTTTTGGAGGTGCACGTCACAAACTGCCTTTGTGGATCGTCATAGGGATGTAACGCTCACTATAGGATACGACTATGACGAATAAGCCCGTAAATCATTACAAGACTGTGCCCAATGTCTTCGTTGCGCTGGAAAAAGTGCACGTTGCTATCGATGAACATGGTCTGGACCGGATGTTACACCATCTCGTCCAGCTCCGTGCATCCCAGCTTAACGGCTGTGCTTATTGCGTGAAGATGCACACGAAGGAAGCCAGAGACGACGGCGAGACCAATGAACGGCTTGATCGCTTGGTGGTTTGGGATCATGTGAGCGACTTTTCCGCCAAGGAACGCGCCGCTCTTGCATGGACGGAAGCGCTGACCCAGATCGAGCGCAAGACCGACTATGGCGCGCTGCGCGCCGAACTGCGCGCGCACTTCAGCGATGCCGAGATCAGCGCGCTCACGACCACTGTTGCGATGATCAATCTGTGGAATCGCATTCAAGTGTCTGCGCACTGACATGGGGGGCGACGCAGACATTTTCGAGACCCGGCGGCCGTTTCTGACTGGTTTGGCTTACCGTATTCTCGGCTCATTCGCGGAAGCGGAAGATGCTGTTCAGGACACATGGCTGAAGTGGCGAAGCGCTGAGCACGGGGCTGTTTCCGATCCCGCGGCTTGGCTGACCACCGCCTGTACGCGCCGTTGCATCGATATGCTGCGCTCGGCGCGCCGCACGCGGATTGACTATGTAGGCGCGTGGCTGCCGGAGCCGATCCAGACGATGACCGAGGAAACGCCGGAAAGCGTAGTGGAACTGTGCGCATCACTCTCTCTCGCCTTCCTGCTCATGCTGGAGCGTCTCGCCCCAAAGGAACGGGCGGCTTTTCTCCTGCGCGAGATCTTCGACCAGTCCTACGAGGATGTCGCCGCTACGCTAGGCGTCCGGGAGGCGGCCTGCCGCAAGCTGGTTTCACGCGCGCGCAGTCGTGTCGGGCGTGCAGAACCGGGTGCGACCGTGCCAAAGGAGCGACAGGACGAACTGCTCGCAGCTTTTCAGACAGCGGTCACGACTGGAATGACCACAGAACTCGCGGCGCTGATGGCAGAGGACATCGAGCTTCGGGCCGATGGCGGCGGCAAGGCCCCAACCTTGCTCATGCCCCTGTTCGGCAAGACGGACGTGCTCAATTTCCTGGGCGAAGCCCTTCATGGCTACTGGCAGGGTTACAGATGGCAGCCCGCCGACATCAACAGTAACCGTGGAGCGCTTGTCTTCGACGGTGCGAACATCGCCGCATCTGTCAGCCTCGCCTGCGACGCACGAGGTTCACTGAAAGGCGTCTACATCATGCGCAATCCCGACAAACTCGCGCGTCTCGGCGACGCAGAAAAGACTCTTCAATGACGAGGACGGACACGATTTCAACCGCGCCAGGCTGGGGCGATCTGCTTTCCGGCGGCAACCTGATCCGCTCCCTCGCGTTGAGCGGCGGGGTCGCCCTTCATGCGGTCAACCTCTACATTTCGACAACGATCCTGCCGTCCATCGTCCGCGAGATCGGCGGATTGGACTACTACGCCTGGAACACGACGCTGTTTGTCATCGCGTCGATCCTAGGCGCAGCGCTATCCTCTCCGCTCCTTGTCCGCGGAGGGCCGAGGGGCAGCTATCTCGTGGCCACGGTCATCTTTATTGGCGGTACGCTGGTATGCGCCACTGCCAGCACGATGGAAATCATGCTGGTCGGGCGGTTCATCCAGGGCTTCGGTGGCGGCGTATTGCTGGCGCTGGCCTATGCCATGGTCCGCCGGGTTTTCGCGGAACCGCTGTGGCCCCGCGCATTGGCGCTTCTGTCCAGCATGTGGGGCATTGCAACCCTTCTCGGTCCAGCGGTCGGTGGAATCTTCGCCGAGATCGGCCTGTGGCGCGGCGCATTCTTCTTCCTGGTTCCGCTTGCGGGGATCGTTGCTCTCGCGGCAGTCCTCGTCCTACCGGCACGCGAGGAGGGATCGGGTGAGATGGAGCCGCTGCCTGTCGTGCAGCTTGCTCTGCTGACGCTCGCCGTCTTTGCCGCGTCCTGGGGCGGCGTCGGCGCCGGGATATCGTCAACGGCTGGCGCAATGACGGTGGCTCTGGTTCTGGTCGCACTTATGGTCGTGGCCGAGCGTCGGGCGAAGCACAGACTGCTCCCGGCCGGCACGCTCACACTACCCACAGCGCTCGGCAGCCTCTACGCTGCGTCCGCGCTTCTGGCTGTCACGGTCACCTGCACCGAGATCTTCCTGCCGCTCTTCCTGCAGGAGTTGCATGGCAGCTCGCCTCTTCAAGCCGGCTACATCGCCGCCGTTATGTCAGCGGGTTGGACTGCGGCGGCAATCTATGGGTCCGGGCTTCAGGGTAATCGCCGCATCAGGGCGGTGCACGCAGGGCCGGTTCTATCTCTTGTCTCCATGGGTGTGCTCGGTGTCGTCATACCCTGGCCGAGTGTGGACAGCGATTGGCTTCCGCTCACCCTCATCTGTGCAGCTCTGGTGATCGGCGGAGTAGGCGTCGGCCTTTCCTATCCGCATCTGTCGACTGCTGTGCTGCAGGTGGCGCCAGAGGGCGAGGAAGACAATGCGGCCTCTTCCATCATGACGGTGCAGCTTTGCGCCACGGCATTCGGAGCGGCCTTCGCGGGACTGGTGGTCAATCTTGCGGGGGCGAGCGGCGATGGTGACGGCATGGACACGGCCAATGCGGCCAGGTGGCTCTGCATCGCCATGGCGGTGGCTCCGGCGCTCTGCCTTGTCGTCATGAATAGTGCGTCGTTCAGGCAGGCAACTGACAGGTGTCGGTAAGACCTGCTGGAGAACGCGCCTGTGCGCACGTGAGTTGCGAAAACGTTCCAACAACTCATTTGAAGCGCGTTCAAGCAACCAGGGAGACATGTCTATGCAGTTGGAAGAAGTGGCTTTCCTGAAGCCAAATACAGACCTGCTCAATCGCCTGCTGCCGGTCGCACGAGGCGTATTTACCGACACTTTCTCGCAGCGCTACGAGCCAGCCGCGTTCGAGCGTTTTTGTGAGGAAGTGTATCGTCCCGGCGGAACTATGTCGCGGGACTTCAACGCGCCTGGCGTGCGCTGGCTGGTGGGGGTGGCCGCAGGTCAGCCGATCGGCTATGCGAAACTGACCCCGCTCCGCGCGCCGGCCGTTAATCCGGATCCGACAGCGTTGGAGCTGCAGCAACTTTACGTCGTGCGGCAGTGGCATGGTACCGGCGTTGCTGATCGCCTCACGAGTTGGGCTCTCGAAACCGCAGCTACCGAGAATGCACGCGAAGTTTACCTGACGGTCTTTGATCACAACGAGCGTGCCAAGCGATTCTACGCTCGTTACGGCTTTGAAGAGGTAGGACGATGCACGTTTCCGCTCGGCGATCGTGTGGACGACGATCGAATTTGGCGTGTGCGCTTGCCCCGATAGCCTATCGGGTTGCTGTGTCCTTAAAGTCTCTTTGAACGACCGCTAAGTGGGAGCGATAGCCGTGCCCCCCTGCTCAGCATGGAGAGTTAGTCAGATGGCATTTACTCAACCAATCAAGGATGTTGCCGCGTTGACCGACTTCGGGCGGCAGCAGCTTTCCGAACATTTCTTTATGCGCGAGATGTTGTATTCGGAGGTCGGTAATTTTTACGGAATTCCGAATGTTCCCGACGATCCTGAGCTTGCCTTGCAGGTGGGGCGTGCGGTCGCAACGCTGCTGCTGGAGCCGCTAAAACGCGCGTTCGGCCATGTGTCGGTGCGCAGCGGTTACCGCTCTCCAACCCTGAATGCCTTCTGTAACGAAAGTTTTCGAGCGGGAGACACCGCCTGCTGGTGTACAGTCAATGATCTGAATGCTGCACGCCACATTTGGGACCGGCACGACAGCGATGGGCATCTTGGCGGAACCGTAACCGTTTTCATCCCGGCCTATCTCGAATTTTACAGGAAAACCGAAGACTACCGACCTCTCGCGTGGTGGATTCGCGATCACATAGACGACTATGCCGAGCTGTTCTTCTTTAAGAACCTCTGCGCGTTCAACATCCGTTGGTATGAAGGGGCTTCGGACAAGGCGATCTGGCATCTCGATCCGCCAACGCGCACTATACTGACCAAACGGGGTATCGACGGGTTTGATGGAGACCACAGTCGGTTCTACCGCTCAATCCTCGACACGCGTGAATAGGAACACTTTCGTATCATTGCGTATCGTTGTCAGGGGAGCGGATCAGCGTGCGCTGTATGCGCTACCTGTTTTCCCGACTGGTGCAGAAGTTCGATTATTACGAATCGCGTAATAATGAAGTGCCAACTTTGGGCGTTCTGTCTGAATATCGTCCGTAGCACCCTGCGACTGCGGATCGGGAATGGACCCGGACGACACTCGCAGGAGCGCAGAATGAAGCTTTATCACCATCCGCTGTCAGGCCATTCTCACCGGGCACGGCTCTTCCTTTCGCTGCTCGGCCTGTCTCATGACCTGGTCGAAGTCGATCTCAAGTCGGGCGCACACAAGAAGACGGACTTCCTCGAAATGAACCCGTTCGGCCAAGTCCCCGTCCTTGATGACGATGGTGTCTTCATTTCCGATTCCAACGCGATCCTGGTCTATCTTGCGAGGAAGGCCGCCCGCACCGATTGGCTGCCGGAAGATGCGAAGGGTGCCGCCGCCGTCCAGCGCTGGCTGTCGGTTGCCGCCGGCGAAATCGCCTATGGCCCGGCCGCCGCGCGACTGATCACGGTCTTCGGCGCCAAGTTCAATCCGGAAGAAGTCATCAATCGCGCGCACACGGTACTGGGCAGAATGGAAAGCCAGCTCACCGGTCGCGACTGGCTGGTTGGCGACCGCCCGACGATCGCAGACGTCGCCATCTACAGCTATGTGGCACGCGCTCCCGAAGGAAACGTCGATCTTTCGGACTACCCGGCCGTCGGCGCCTTCCTCCGCCGTGTGGAAGCGCTGCCGGGTTTTGTGGATTTCGTCCGCATGCCGGTCGGCCTCGCAGCAGCCTGAACGCGATCGGAGCGCGCCTGCCCGCGCGCTCTGCCACTCCTGGAGGGCGGGACATGCGCGACAAGACACTGCCGACATGGCACGAAGGCGAAAGGCTCCTTCAGGAGAAGGTGGGCGTCGTCGAACGCATGGCCGACGTTGGGCAGCGCGTCGTCCGCGACTACATGCCCGACCAGCATCGCGACTTCTACGCCCATCTCCCCTTGATCGTGCTCGGCAGCGTCGATTCCGGGGATGACGCATGGGCGACCTTCGTCGAGGGCCGTCCCGGCTTCATGTCCTCTCCTTCGCCGGCCGTGCTCGACATTGCGGCGCCGACGGACGCAACCGACCCTGCCAGCGGGGGCATCGCGGACGGCAAGCCGGTCGGTCTGCTCGGCATCGAAATGCATACCCGTCGGCGCAATCGCATGAACGGGTTCGTTTCCGCGATGGAGGACGGCTTTCGCGTCAATGTCGACCAGAGCTTCGGAAACTGTCCACGCTATATCCAACTGCGTGATTTCGCATTCACTCGCGAACCCGGGCAGGCATTCTCGGGCACCATAGAGAACCTTCCCGAATTCGACGGCCCGGCCCGTGCCATGATCAGAAGCGCCGACGCCTTCTTCGTCGCATCCTATGTCGACCGCGAAGACAGGCGGCAGGTGGATGTCTCCCATCGTGGCGGAAATGCCGGTTTCGTCCGTGTCGGGGATGACGGGACGCTGACGATCCCGGACTTCGACGGCAACCTGTTCTTCGCCACGCTCGGCAACATCCTGCTGAACGGCAAGGCGGGGCTGCTTTTCGTGGACTTCACGACAGGCGATATGCTGCAAACGACCGGTGACGCCGAGGTCATTCTGGACTCCCCCGAGATCGCTGCCTTTCAGGGGGCCGAACGACTCTGGGCGTTCAAGCCCCGGCGGATCGTCCGCCGCGCCAATGCCCTGGCTCTGCGTTGGGGCTTCCAAAAGGACGGTTGGTCCCCAAGTACCCTGATGACGGGCAACTGGGCGCAGGCTGCCGACCGGCTGCGCGCGGCTGAACTTGCCAGACAGTGGCGCCCGCTGACTGTTACCAGGATCGTCAAGGAAAGCGAAACGATCCGCTCGTTCCACCTGCAGCCAGGCGATGACGCGGGACTTCTGCCGCATGCCGCCGGGCAACACCTGCCGATTCGCGTGACGCCGCCAGGCCGCGAAAAGCCCGTGATCCGCACCTACTCGCTTTCCGTCGCGCCCTCGGACGGCATCTACCGCATAAGTGTCAAGCGGAACGGACTGGTATCGCAGTTTCTGCATGACAGCGTTGCCGTCGGCGACATAATCGAGGCGCGAGCACCCGCCGGCGGCTTCACCATCGACGCCGGGGCGACACGCCCGGCCGTGCTCGTTGCCGGCGGCGTCGGGATTACGCCACTGCTCGCGATGCTCCGTCACATTGTCTACGAAGGGCTTCGCACGCAGCGCGTTCGTCCCGTCACGCTGTTCCATGCCGCGCGTTCAAAGGCCGAGCGTCCCTTCGAAAAGGAAATAGCCGAACTTGCCGACGCGACGAAAGGCGTGATGCGCGTTGTTCGGGTCCTGAGCGACACCGACGGCGCCGAAATGGGCATCGACTACGATACCGTCGGCAGGATCGACATGGCGCTGCTGACCCGCCACTTGCCGTTCAACGACTACGACTTCTATCTCTGCGGCCCGCCGCAGTTCACCCAGGCGCTTTACGACGGGCTTCGGGGCTACAATATCGCCGAAGACCGCATTCATGCCGAGGCGTTCGGCCCCTCGTCGCTGAAGCGAAACACTGTCGCGGCCGCGACTGCGCCGGTTCCGGCCCGTGCACCGCCGTCCACCCGACCTGTGCCTGTCGTGTTCACGAACTCGCTGAAGGAGGCGCGCTGGGCGCCTGATTCCGGCACGCTGCTGGAACTGGCGGAAGCGCGCGGCCTCGAACCCGAGTTCAGTTGCCGCACGGGAACCTGCGGCACATGCCGCACCAAGCTGATCAAGGGTACGGTGACCTATGTGAAGGAGCCGACCGCCACGATCGACGAAGACGAGATCCTGCTTTGCTGCGCCGTCCCTGCAGACGAGGTTCGCGGCGGTATCCAGTTGGCGGTCTGAAGGCGGGGATTACTGCGTCACGCGCAATAGCGCCTTCCTCGTTTTCGACGTTCAGCCTCAGGCGTTGCGGCGTCATTCTGCACATACGGGAGCCGCGTCTCTCACAACCGCCAAGAAGTTACAGATGTCACGCATGACGGTGACGTCATCGCGCCACCCTTTTCCTTTTCGTTGCAGCAACCCGAGGAGTTGAATGATGTCTCGTCCCCCGCTTCCCCCGTTCACCGAACAGAGTGCCATCGAAAAGATCCGCTTCGCGGAAGATGGTTGGAACAGTCGCGATCCCAAGAAGGTCGCTCTCGCCTATACCCTGGACACGCGGTGGCGCAACCGCGCCGAATTCGTGACCAACCGTGCAGAAGCGCAAGCCTTCCTGTCCCGCAAGTGGAACAAGGAACTGGAATACCGCCTGATCAAGGAGCTCTGGGCCTTCACAGGAAACCGGATCGCAGTGCGCTACGCCTACGAGTACCGCGATGACAGCGGCCAATGGTTCCGCGCCTATGGCAACGAGAACTGGGAATTCACCGAGGACGGCCTGATGCGGACCCGCCATGCCAGCATCAACGAACACCCGATCAGCGAGGCCGATCGGAAGTTTCGCTGGCCACTTGGCCGTCGGCCGGACGATCACCCCGGCCTGAGCGACTTCGGCTTCTAAAGTAATTCCAGCGAAAGTGCGAAGCAGTTTAGCGTCCGGGAATTGCATTAAAATAAGAGTTAGCGTGTTTTTGCGATTCAAACACAAGCGGAAATGCTCTGGATCACGGCCCACGTTTGGGAGAGATCGACCCATGACCGGGTTCAAGCTGGACGAGCGCATCCGACTGCCGGTGGAGCTCGCGCTCACTGCGACGAGCAACGATTCTTCCTGTTTCGGAAACAGGAAGAATCCGCACGCGCCATAGGCATGATGGCCGCACAGGCCTGTGCGCGCGAAGCTGCGCGGAAATCGAGAAGATGGCGGCGGCGTTCCGGCAGTCGAGCTCCTGAGCCACGGTCGGTTTCACATGAAGTCTTGCTGCCTTACCCACGACATCCCTACTATCGTCTCCAGCGCTGGGAGGTAAGCAGATGGATCGTTGGCAAGCAATGCGGATATTCGTGAAGGTCGCAGAAACCGAGAGCTTTGCAGAAACTGCCCGCCACCTGCATATGAGCGCGCCTGCAGTGACACGCGCCGTCGCTTCGCTCGAGAGGCTCATCGGAGCGCGTCTGTTCGTACGAACGACGCGCTCGGTAAAGATGACCGAGGCAGGGTCACGCTATTTCGAGGATTGCCGCCGGATTCTTGCGGACATCGCTGAAGCAGAGGCCGCAGCGGGAGGCTCCGATGCCACGCCGACGGGAACGCTTTCCCTGACCGCTTCAGTGTTGTTTGGCCAAATGCATGTGCTTCCGATCGTGATGCAATATCTCGACGCTTATCCCGCAATGAAGGCCAAGACCCTTTTCGTTGATCGTCCCGTCAACATTGTCGATGAAGGGATCGATGTGGCGGTCCGTATCGGCCGTCTCCCGGACTCGGGTCTTTCAGCCATAAAGGTCGGCACTGTCCGGCGTGTTATCTGCGGATCGCCGGGCTATTTCGAGCGTTATGGCATTCCGAATACTCCAGCGGACCTCAAGGATCACCGCATCGCCGCCTCAACAGGCGCCTGGGCCTCACCTGAATGGCGGTTCGCCAACGAACAGCGCGTGACAATCGATGCCACCCTCCAATGCAACACCAACGAAGCGGCAATCACGTTCGCACGACAAGGCCGGGGGCTGACCAGAGTTCTCCACTACCAGATCGAACCGGCACTCATGGCAGCAGATCTGCAGATCGTACTCAGCGAGTATGAAGAGCCGCCAATACCCATCCATATCCTGCATCCAGAGGGGAGGTCCGCCTCAGCAAAGGTTCGCGCGTTCGTAGTTATCGCTAAAGCAGTCCTTCGTGAGAATCGTTTTCTCAACTGAATCCTCTTGCGGAGACGTCAGTCTGTGACGTCTCAGGCTTGTGCCGACCTGGCGGGTGCGACGGCATGACAATCAGCATCTGGAAATCGTCAGGTTTGTTTCCGAAACCAATCCAGCAGCGTCGTGAGCCGTTCTTTTGCCGGATGGCTCGTGAGGAAAACCGCCCAGTAGGTTGGCCCCGGCAAGGCGATGTCCGACAGCCGCAGGAGCGCGCCTGTCTTCAATTGATCTCCGACGAGATGTTCCGAGGCGAGCACGGCTCCCTGGCCCGCCAGAGCGGCGTCCAAAGCGTGGACTTCTTCGGAAAATGTCTGGCTGGGTTTTGGTAAAGCGCCGTCTGCCCGTGCATGGGCCTGCCACCGCTCCCAGTTCGGCGCATTAGCCGCTCCCGATCTCCAGCGATAGTGCAGTAACGGGAGGGCGAGGACTTGATCCGGCGAAAGCAGCTCTGTGCCCGACAGCAGCCCGGAAGCGCAAACGGGTATGAGGCGGTCTGGAAATAGCCGATGCCATTCGGCATCCGTGCCGGGACGCTCGGCATAGCGTATCGCCATGTCGATGCCCGACGCATGCAAGTCCGCAACGCGGTCATCCGCCTCGATGGCGACGCTCAATCCTGTCTGCTCGCGCAGTCGCGGGAGACGAGGCATCAACCACCTGCTGGCAAAAGCCATGGTGACGGAAAGGCGCAGCGGGCCATCCTGACGGTCTGACAACTGCTCAATGGAGGTTGCGATGCGATCGAGGGAATCCCTGAGCACCGGAAACAGTTGTTCGCCCGCAGGTGTAAGGCGCACCGGGCGCGGATAGCGCCGAAATAGCTCGACGCCGAGAATCTCCTCCAGTTGTCGCACCTGATGGCTGATAGCCGTCGGTGTCAGATGCAGCTCCTCGGCCGCAGCTGAGAAATGCAGATGCCGGGCCGCTGCCTCGAAGGCTCGCAGGCCGTGGAGCGGTGGAAGCTTTCGCATCGATAGACCTCCAGAGACTAAGTATTGTCTAGGATGAATCTGATTCATCCAGCTCCTGAGATATACGCTTTGGCCAGTTTTTTCCACGCCTGATAATTTCAAAGCAATTCCAACCAGCAATGAAAGGAAAATTCGATGAGCTGGCTATATCTTGGAGCTGCCGTAATCTTTGAAATCGCCGTTGCGATCAGTGCCGGGAAGGCGAAAGGTTTTACGCATGTCGGGTGGACCGCCGTAACTCTCGTCAGCGGCGCAATCGCCACCTTTTTCCTCAGTCTCGCGCTGCTTACCTTCGATGTTGGCGTTGGTTACGCCATCTGGACCTCGGTCGCGGGCGTCGGAATCGTCGTCCTTGGGGCGCTGTTCTTCGGCCAGCAATTGAACATGAAGAAGCTGCTCGGAATCGCCCTCGTTATCGGCGGGGTCGTCGGCCTGCGCCTTAGCGGCGCGGCATAGCAAGCACTTTTCCTCCACCCATCCCCTTCCGATCTAAAAGGATACTGAAATGACAAATACAATCGAACAGCCGCAAAGCAGCGGACGCGCATGGACCATGTTGATGCTCGCGAGCGCCTTCGAAATTGGCTATGCGCTCAGCGTCGGCGGCAGCCAAGCCTTTACGGTCCTGAGTTGGTCCGTGGCCGCTCTGCTTTTCTTCCTGCTTACGCTTTACTTCCTCAGCGCCGCCTTGCGGACCATCGATGTGGGAATTGGCTACGCTGTATGGGCGGGCATCGGCTCCGTCGGCGCGGCCGCGGCAGGCGCGGTCCTTCTCGACCAGCCGCTGACGCTGATGCAGGCATGCTGGCTCGCGGTTATCATCGCTGGGGTCGTCTGGTTGAAGCTCTCCGACAGTCCGAAGCTCCAGGGGGCATCCTGATGGTCGCCAGCACTTCATCCCGCCTGACGCAGCTCATGGAGGAGGCCGTCGCCTTCTCCATGGAGCATGTCCACGAAGGCGGCATTCCATTCACCGCCTTCGTTGTCGATCACAAAGGCCAGATCCTCGGGCGCGGGGTCAACCGTGTGCGGGCCCATCACGATCCCACCGCTCATGCCGAGGTCGAGGCAATACGTGATGCCTGCCGCATGCACGGCACGACCCATCTGACCGGAGCGACGTTGCTCGCGTCGGGAGAACCGTGCGCCATGTGCTACATGAGTGTGCGTAGTGCAGGAATTTCGCAAGTCTTCTTTGCTGTCGACCGTGACGAGGCCGCTGCGCATGGCTTCGATTATCGCGGCAGCTATCGTCTTTTCGCCGATGACCCTCAAACATGGCAATCGCCTAACGTGAGCAAGCTTGCTGTATCGACGGGATTGAAGCCTTTTCTGGCGTTTCATCCCGAACGGCGGGCTCTATAGGATCGCGCCTTTGCGAACTCAGCCTTCGGACGAAACCTCTGATCCTGACAGCAAGAGACGTGCCCATCGCCTGGTATTGGCAGCTATTCCTCACAACGCTTTGCCTTGTCTTGCGGCCGGGCGTAGTCGGCGAGTCGCTTTTCGTCTTAAGACAGACGACAAGGCCGCAGCGGCGGCGGCCTTGTCCCGATCAGTCATCCCTTTTTCAAACGCTGCATGCCTGCGGCTAGCGTCCAAAGCGCGCGATTAAGGCCGACATTCTGATCAATGCCATTTATGGATCGCGCTTGCGTGCGGCGAATGCGACCATCCGACGCCAGCCGCCGCCCCAGCAAACCGCCTCGGACAAGATTCTCCCGAATGACGTTGAAAGCCGTCCAGGGGTCTTGATGGTTATCCTCGCGGCGGCGCGGGACAATGATCCGATCGGGCCTGATGGGGCTTTCTCCGCTCACTATGCTGGCGCGAGCTTGAGCGCCACGATGCCGACAACGATCAGCGCAACGCCGCCGAGCCGCATCAGGTTGATCGTCTCGCCGAACAGCGCGATGCCGAGCAGCACCGTTCCGGCTGCGCCGATGCCGGTCCATATCGCATAGGCGTTGCCGACCGGCAGAACCTCCAGCACCCGGCCGAGCAGATAGACGAAGGCGGCGAGTAACGCGAGAGACAGGATCGTCCAGCCGGGGCGTGTGTAGCCTTCGGCATATTTCATCGAGATCGCCCAGGCCACGTCGAGAAAGCCGGCGATGATCAGCAGCAGCCATGCAAGACCCTGGCTCATCATTGCATCGCCAGCGGTTCTGCCATCACGACGCCACCTTCATGCCTTCGGCGTGCATCGCCTCCCGTACGGCGGGACGTTCCCCGACCCGAGCCTGGAAATTGCGCAGATGCGGGAAGGCGGCAAGATCGACCTTGGCGAAATCCGACCATCCGACAATCGTGAACAAGTAGGCGTCGGCGGCGGTGAAGGTTTCGCCGAGCAGGAAGGGGCCGGCTGCCGCCAGATGACGCTCAACATGGGCCAGCCGCTGGGCAATCTTGGCACGCGCGACCTCCTGCGCCTGCACGCCATATTCCGGGTGGAACAGCCACGGGCTGAACATCTTGTGGAGTTCGGTGGCGATGAAATTAAGCCAGGATTGCAGCGCCACGCGCTCCGACGTGCCAGCGGCGGGGGCGAGCCCGGAGCCGGGCCTGAGGTCGGCGAGATATTGGACGATTGCGACGCCCTCCGTCAGCACCGAACCGTCGTCGAGGACCAGCGCCGGCACGTAGCCGCTCGGGTTCACGGCCGTATAGTCGTCACCATTTCCAGTGACATGCGGCGATTTCCTGATGTCCACACGCTCCAGATCGAGCGGGACACTGGCTTCGCACGCCACGATATGCGGCGAGAGCGAGCAGGTGCCGGTGGCGTAGTAGAGTTTCATGGTCCAATCTCCTGAAGCTTGTAGCCTGATGTCGAAGCCAATCTAGCGCCAGCGGAAGCGCAAGGCTCATTGGCATTTCGCCAGCGGCGCTTGCGTGACTGCAAGCGAAGAAGATGCTATTCCTGTCAGCATGGACGATTGGAACGAAGTCAGGCTCGTGCTGGCGGTTCAGCGCGCCGGCAGCCTGACGGCGGCGGCGCTAGCGCTCGGCATCGACCACTCCACCGCCTTCCGCCGCCTGAAAGCGCTGGAGGAACGGCTCGGCGTGCGGCTGTTCGAGCGGCTTCCGGCCGGCGCTTATCAGACGACCGAGGCAGGCGCGCGCATGGCTGCCGGCGCCGAGCGCATGGAGGACGAGGCGCTGGCGCTCGACCGAGACATCTCGGGCCGTGATCGTCGTCTGTGCGGACGCCTGAAGGTCACGTCATCCGAGACGCTGGCCTACAGCCGATTGACAACGCATCTCGCTGCGTTCCGGCACGCCCATCCCGGCATCGTCGTGGAACTTGCGATCGACAATCGCGTGCTCAGCCTTTCGCGCCGCGAGGCCGACATCGCGTTGCGGCCGATCCGTCCGAAGGAAGGCGATCTCTGGGGGCGCAAGCTGTCGCGCATCGCCTGGGCGCTCTATGCCAACGCGACCTATCTCGACGCCAACGGTGGCCCGCTCTCAACCGCCAGCGACGTGGATCGCCATGCACTTATCGGCTGGGAGGAACCTGCCTCGGGCATCGCCGCGGCCGACTGGCTTTCGCAGGCAGCCCCCTCGGAGGCGTTCGTTTATCGCACGAACAGCCTTGTCAACCAGCTCGTCGCAGCGAAGGCCGGCATCGGACTGGCGCTGCTGCCCTGTTATCTCGGCGACAGCGAGGCCGGTGTGACAAGAGCCGTGCCGGAGCCGGTCGCCGAATTGAGCGGCGAACTCTGGATCGTCACCCATGCCGATCTCAAGGGGACGGCGCGCGTGCGGGCCTTCTTCGATCTCGTCGGCGAAGGGTTGGCGCGCGAGCGGGAATTGTTTGAGGGTGCGGCCAACTCGTATGCAATGGGCCGCGCTATCGCTACCTGATGTCCTGGAAACGGCAGAATTCCGATCGGTCCCGACGTATATGATCGTACTGCCGATGTCTGGTGCCCTGTCTTCAGGCAGAGCGTGGAGCGGTTGGCATCGCTAGCCGCATGAGCGCTGAAACAAAGACGAACGCCCCCGCCGGAGCGGAGGCCGTGCGCATACATTGGATCAGGATGTGTGAGAGCCTTAAAATGGAGGTCCTTAAGCACCCTGATCACCATATTCCTGGCTGGTCAGCAGATCGGCAAGTTTCTGCGCTGCGGGCCCAAGTGCCTCGTCCCGACGGTGGGCGACATAAGCGCTGGATGTAATCTCCCCATTGCGGCCCATGGCGCTAACATTGAGGCGCGCGAGCGTTCCCTGTTCCAAATCCCTCTCAACGAGCCAATGGGGGAGCCGCCCCCAGCCTGCTCCCCCCAGGATGAGATGGTGCTTGGTATCCTGCGTGTTGACGCGACAGGTCTGTGAAGAAACCACTCCGAAATCCCGGCCCGCCGATATGTCGGACGGGTCGGTCAGAACGATCTGGAGATGATCGGCAACATCCATCAGCTCCAGTGGTTGGTCCGCATGGCGGTGGGCCAGCGGATGGTTTGAAGCGACGACCGCGACCTGGCTGATGGCTATCAGCGGCTCGAACTTGATGCGGGGGTCGCGGAAATCTTCACCGACCATCACAGCAAGCGCACAACGGCTCTTCCTGAGCGCATCAAGCGGACCGCCCATAGCCTCCGACCAGACGCGGACGGCAACGGCAGGGTAATCGTGTCGCATCCGTGAGATCGCGCGTGCGACCTCCTGCATGGGAAAGAGTGTATCGACGGAAATCGCGAGTTCCGTTTCGACACCATGCGCAAAACCGCGCGCCTGGGCGCGCAATACGTCCACGCGCAGAATGATGTCGCGTGCGTTGCCGAGCAATACCTGCCCCTGCAGTGTCAAGGCCGGCTTGTAGCCGGAACGGTCGAATAGTTCCACGCCAAGTGCGGCCTCAAGGTTGGCGATGGTGGCGCTGACGCCCGACTGGACGCGTGAAAGCTTCTGGGCTGCGGAGCGGAAGCTGCCGCTGTCGGCAATCGTTACGAAAGTCCGGATCTGATCGAGCGTAAGGGCATCCAGCATGATCTATTCTCATGATCGTCTATATCATTTTTATATCACTTATTTCGCTCATCCATTTGATGCAACCTTTCGCTCAATGAAATCAATGAGAGGTCAACGAGATGACGAAGGTGCTGGTGCTTTACTATTCCTCCTATGGGCATATCGAGACGATGGCTTCGGCCGTGGCTAATGGCGCGCGTGAGGCGGGTGCGACGGTGGCGATCAGGCGGGTGCCTGAGCTTGTTCCCGAAGCGGTTGCTGCAAAGTCCGGATACAAGGTCGACCAGTCCGCGCCCGTCGCAACGGTGGCCGAACTCGCGGATTATGACGCCATCATCATCGGAACGCCGACCCGCTTCGGCAATATGGCGTCCCAGATGAAGAACTTTCTCGACCAGACCGGCGGGCTCTGGTTCGAGGACAAGCTGGTCGGAAAAGTAGGCAGCGTCTTCACCTCGACCGGCAGCCAGCATGGCGGGCAGGAAACAACGATTCTGTCCACCCAGACCGTTCTGTTCCACCTCGGCATGATCATTGTCGGTTTGCCCTACAGCTTCAAGGGCCAGATGCGGATGGACGAAATCACCGGCTGCTCGCCCTATGGTGCATCGACGCTGGCCGATGATGGTCAGGGAGGGCACCGTGAGGTCAGTGAAAACGAGCTGGAGGGCGCGCGCTTCCAGGGTCGCCATGTCGCCGGGATCGCGGCCGCCCTCGTGGCCGGGTACGCGGCAAGGGGCTCGTGATGGACACGCCATCAACAACGAAAGCAGTGTCTACGCACTGGACCGCCGTGTTCGTCATCGTCGGCAGCGGGATTGCAGCCGCCTTGCAGGTTGGCAAGGCGGCGATTGCAGCGCCCCTGTTGCAGAACGATTTTGGAATCGGGCTGACGGCGATCGGCTGGCTGACTGGAATATTTGCGCTCATCGGCCTTGTCGGCGGCATTCCGACTGGGGCGTTTGTCGCGCGTTTCGGTGCACGGCGCATCCTCATCATCGGGCTTTTGGTCACGACAGCCGGCGCGGCCCTTGGCGCGGCGGTACCGGGACTGCCCAGCCTGTTTACCGGCCGCATTATCGAAGGGGCGGGTTTCCTGCTAGTGACGGTCGCGGCGCCCTCATTGCTCCAGGAGGTTACGCGACCTGCTGATCGTGATCTGGCCTTCGCCCTCTGGAGCTGCTTCATGCCAATCGGCATGGCGGCGGCGATGCTGGTGGGGCCGTTCTTCGAGGACTGGCGGACAATGTGGTGGGCGAGCGGCGCGCTGGCGCTGGCCATCTGCATCGCCGTTCCACTTGTCATTCCGGCCGGCGGGCAAGGCCAGATCATGTCCTGGAACAGCTTGCGCCGCGACAGCATGACCGTGGCACGCGACCGGGGCGCTGTGGGGTTGGCGATCACCATTGCGCTTTACAGCATGATGTTCTTCGCGGTCTTCAGCTTCCTGCCGGTGCTGCTGATGGAGCGGTTACAGGTGACGCACCAGACGGCAGGACTGCTCAGCGCACTGGCCTCGGCCGTGAACGTCATCGGCAATCTGACGGCGGGTCTGCTCCTCTCCAGGGGCTTTAGCCGCCCGGCGCTCCTGATCACCGCGTGCCTCGTTATGGGACTGACCAGCTTCGGGATCTTTCTCCCCGTGCTGCCGGACGGTGCGGCCTTCGGCCTGTGCCTGTTGTTCTCGACTGTCGGCGGTGTGATCCCGGCGATCCTGCTGTCCTCCGCGCCACTCGTGGCGCCAGCGGCAGGGTTGGTTCCGGTCGTTCTGGGTCTGATCATTCAAGGCAGCAATCTCGGTCAGATTCTTGGCCCGACAGCCATCGGCGGCGCACTGGATCGGTTCGGCTGGTATTCAGCCGCCTACATCGTGGCGGGCACGGCGGTGATTGCCGTGCTCGTGGTGGCCTCGACGCTCAGGCGGGTCGGGGCACAGCGGGTAAGCTTCGGGATGGGAGAGCACTGATGAGCATCGAATTCAACCACACGATCCTGGCGACGCAAGACGCACACGGCTCTGCCCTGTTTCTGGCTGAAATGCTTGGGCTCCAGCCGCCGCGCAGATGGGGGCCATTCTGGATGGTCACCACCGACAATGGCGTCAACCTCGACTATATGGATGTGGGCCATGCCGTCGTTCCGCAGCATTACGCGTTCCTCGTCGATGACACGAGTTTCGACGCTTTGCATGACCGGCTCGACAAGCGGAGCTTGCCTTACTGGGCCGATCCCCAACGGCGGAAGCCGGGGATGAACAACCACGATGGCGGCCACGGGCTCTATTTCAACGATCTCAACGGGCATCTGCTCGAAGTGATAACCCGTCCCTACGGTAGCGGCGGCTGGAACCCATGACCGATGATCGCGGAAAGCCTCTCTCGCAGAGGCCGAAAGTTCGGCAGATCCTGGAAACCGCCATCTACGTGCAGGACGTCGCGCGCGCTGCGCAGTTTTATGACCGCGTTTTCGGCTTTCCCGATCTGGTGTGCAACGAACGCGTCGTCGCCTATGACGCCGGGAACGCAACTGTTCTGCTGCTGTTCAAGCGCGGCGCAACGCTCGTTGACCTGGTACTGCCGGGTGGGACCATTCCCTATCACGACGGCACCGGACCGTCCCATTTTTGCTTTGCCATCGACCCGGATGCATTGCCCGGCTGGGAAAACCATCTGGAGGCGCAGGGCATCGTGATCGAAGCGCGGATGCACTGGGAACTGGGCGGAACCAGTATCTACTTTCGTGATCCCGACGATCACCTGATCGAACTGGGGACGCCGGGTATCTGGCGAACCTTCTAGAACAAGAACCAAAGAGATAAGGACAGTGCCATGAAGGCCCGTTTCGACTTTCCCGCTATTGCGCCTGACGCCTATGAGGCGGTGGCCGATCTCGACACCTATGTGCGCAAAGCGTCCGGGATTGAGCCTCGGCTTCTGCACCTGCTCAAGTTGCGGGCCTCACAGATGAACGGCTGCGCCTATTGCGTTGATATGCACGTCAGGGAGGCGCGTCGCGATGGGTTGAGCGAGCAGTGGATCAACCTGATAGGCGTCTGGCGGGACTCGCCCGTCTTCGATGCTCGTGAGCGGGCGGTGCTTGGCTGGACCGAGGCGCTGACAAACGTTGCACAGACACACGCGCCGGACACCGACTTTCAGCCGCTCCAGGCCTTTTTCACGGAGGCGGAGATCACCCGCATCAGCGTTGCAATCGGGACGATCAATGTCTGGAATCGCCTCTGTGTCGGCTTCAGGTCGCAGCATCCGGTGGATGCAAGCTGAGCGAACGCGGCTGCTGTGTGACGCTCTGCGCGAGCTGTCCGGCCAGTCAAACCAAAATGAAAGAGAAAATGACATGACCAATAGCCCGCACATCACACGCTTGATCGGCGAAGCCGAGCGCACCTTGCAGGCCTTGTTGCAGCGTCAGCTTGAGAAGGCAGGTATGAGCTTTCCGGAGTGGGTTGCGCTGACAGTCCTGTCTGGCAATTAGGTGGTTTGTGCTGACAGCTAATGAAGCCCCTTCCGATACGCGCCGTCCTGAACCATAGGCACGGCTAGCGCCGCCTGATGCTTGGGACAAGTTGTCGCATCAAGGAGACGCGTTACTTCCTCACGGCACAAATCATCCACGGACGCGGTATGCGTTGGGCCTCGTGCCCGAAGTGACGCAGGTTCATGTCATCGATCAGATGTTGACGAAGCGGGCTGATCGCGGGCGAATATAGTTGGTTTTGCATGGTCAGGCTCATGGTTGAAGAAGCCAGTCATTCTCTGCTTGCTCCGGGCGACACTCAATGCTGAGCACAATGGTCGCTCTGTGCCTTTACCTCAGTCGCACGCGCCTTCCCGCGAAGCGGGTTCGTTCGCCGGCACCAAGTCGGCCGTCCGTCGCATCAAAAGTGAACGGCAAGTTTCCAAGGAGGCGCGGAAGCAAATCGGGAATTCGGTGTCATCCATGAATGCAGAGAATGAGCACAGCCTTAATGGACCGCCGCTTCGAAGGAAAAACATTCAGAAACAATTGCCGTTACTGTGAAGGATGAGCTTCGGCTGTCATGTCAACACCGAGCGCACGCATCACCGCCAGTGTTGTCCCCAAAGTCGGGTTTCCGCGTCCGCTGAACGAGCGATAAAGCTGTTCCCGGGATAGACCGAGTTTGCGGGAAATTTCAGTCATGCCCTTGGCGCGGGCGACGACGCAAAGCGCCTTGGCAACATAGGCCGCATCTCCCGTTTCAAAAGCATCTGCCATAAAAGCTGCGATTTCCTCATCATCGACCAGTGCAGCCGCTGGATCATAGGTGGTTACTTTTTCAGTCATCCTGTTCACTCCATTCATTTGCGAGCTTCCTGGCAGCATTCTCACCGCAACACATTGGGTCGCAAAAAGAGCCCGACTAAAGATGAAAAATCTTTGCCGTCAGAACTGCAGAAATCCTCCAAGGAAACTGATCATATCGGTTATCCATGCAACGGCTGCATTGAACCAGTCTCTCACGACAGTAGCAACGTACACGATCGCAACCAGTCCCATGACGAGCCAGAACAGAACCGCAAAGAATTTTGCAAAAGCTTCTTCGGTCTTCGGATCGGGAGGTGAATTACAGATGTAATCGTGTCGCATCATCCTCTAACGCTCGTGTTCGCCGCGTTCCTTCTTTTGCTGCTGCTCTTGTTCTAGTTCCTGCAATCGCGGAATCTGCTGTTGCGGCGGATCTGTACGGGTTGTCTCTCCGTCCCGAACGACGGCCTTTGTTTCCATATTCGCACGATTATCGAGCTGTTTGGCACCTTCAACTTTTCCATCTGTCCGATCCCGCTCTTCAAGCACGTTCGCTTCCCAAGCCCGGCGATCGACCATTTGTTCGACACGCTGCTTCTGACCGTCGACGTCCTGTATGACGGTTTTTAAAACGCGTTCCGTCCCAGTGGACCGCAAATGAATTTCATCACCGATATCAGCGCCGGCGCGATGCAACGCATCGGGTAATCCGACACCCCAGACCGTGCGATTACCATTGGCGGTTTCGATAACGACGAACGGCGAAGGCTCGTTCTTTTCATTATTCTGATAGGGCTTCTCTCCTGTCTCGACGAGGATACCCTGAACACCCTCTTTATAGTCGTTGGTTTTGGTGTGCGGCGTTCCGGAATTATCTGCATTCTGTTGCTCTTTATCGACCTTGCTCGACTGATCCGAACCTGCAGATTGCTCCTGATCCCGGTGAACCGCATCAAGTGCCCTTCCCTCGATCGGAACAATTTCATTACGCAAATAGGACTGCTCCCGGCGAGCCAAATCTTGCCAATCCAGTTCAGTCGGCTGATAGCCCTTGACCGAAATTCCGTGCGCCTGGCCCTCCAGCCAAGTTTCACGGCGGAACTCCTTGCTCCCCGTTATCTCGATGCTCGTCCAGCCTCGATGCGCTGCTGTTTCGATCATCAATCGAACGCCCTGAGCATCGAACGATTTTGCGCGCAGCTTCTCTCCATTGTCCTGGAACACTTCGCGCTCACCCTTTGAATCGGCAAAGACTCGCTGCGTCCCCCCGTGATCCTCACGAATATAATATCGGCTCGTGATTTCACTCGGGAATGAACGATCCATTTCGGCCTGATAAGATGCTGCCGCCGCTTTCTCCTCGTCATCCATGCTCGAACGAGGTTCGTTGGCAAAATCTGCAGATGGCCGACCCGGCTCTGCTTCCGCGACAACATGCGCTGGCTTTGCAATTTCGGAATCGGGTTCCCGAGCAATCTGCATCGACGAGCTATCCTGCTCGCTTTCACGCGATGGGGTTTCGACGCTCAATCCACGCTGTTCCGTCAATTCCATATGCTCGCGCATTAGATTGACATGCTCGCGCGTATACTGCGCTACCTGATCCAGATCCGCTTTCTCCTCCGGTCCGAGATTGCGGCCAAGCCGGAACAAAGCTGTTTCAACTTCTTTCTCATATGCCTCAAAATCGCTTCTCGACATTTCGCGCACTTTGTCACCCTCCAATATGATGTTTTGCAACTTTACCAAATTGGTGCGGTAATGTGACCCGAAATCTGCATGAACGATGTTAGAAGTTTTAGCTTCAGATTGAAGCGAACTGGTTGATATAACTATATCTCTTTGTTGCATGGCATACGCCGCAATCTGACGATCGCCGCTCGCCATTGCTACTTTCTCCCATCCCTGTGTTACCTTTATGGTATATTCACGGCTTCGGATGCTTCGAGCCATGCTACGCCGACCTGAGCGCTTTGCGTCATAGCGCGACTGAGCCGCCTCGCTTGTCCCTTCATGTTGCGTTCTTCCATCCCGACTAACCGGCCGAACCTGATTGCGCGTGTAGGCTGGAGCATTTGCGAACTCGCGCCTGTCGGTCATTTCCATTGCGATACCGTGTTCGCGCGCCTTTTCGGCCATAAGCTCGCGCCACTGACGAAAAACCTGTGGCGAGGTTTCCACCCGATCACCGGCATCCGAACGCATAGCGATAATGGCATGAGCATGTATATGCGGTCGCTTTCCGCCCTGCCCCATCTCCTTCGGGTCGCTGAACGGATCATGCATCGCAAATATGTAGCGATGCCCTTCGAACTGCGCGGCCAGAAAATCCCGAACAGCGCATTCGAAAGCCTGAACATTGGTGCCAGCTTTGGCAGACATGATGAGATGCATCACATCCCTGCCCTTACGGCTATGCAATTCCCGACGCCACTGCTTTTGCACCAGGTCGCCGGCGGAACGCGCATCTGAGACAACGCGCCCCTTATGATCACGAACGTCGCCCTTATGATCCTCGACCAGACTTCTCAGCTTGGCGGCGCCATATTCAACGCCATTTCCATACCCGGTAAAACGGAACCGCGCCCTCTCGAGCTCGGACGCTGCGCTTTCGTTGTAACGCCTCTGAATAATGTCCGCCGCCTTCGTGTCGCCGGTCAACCGCTCCCCTTCCATGCTGCGCAACACCAACACCCCGTCAACGTCTAAAACGCCATGCGATGGCTGCGAAACAGCATAAGCAAAGCTGCGATGACCGAATGCGCTTGCCAGACTATCCCGCACGAGTTGGTGCAAAGCTTCTTCTGTTGCGAAACCGACAGCTTCGATCGTCACCCGGAACGTTCCAATATCCCTGCTCTCGGCACGATTTTGAAACAATGGTTCCCAATCTCCACGCAACTGGGCAAGTTCCTCGCGACCCTGAAGGCGCTCACCGTTTTCCTTTTCGACGCGTATTTCCCCGCTTCGCGAAACGTAATTGACCATCGCACCGAACCGCGCACCGCCACCGTACGACGCCATTTTCACCACCGCCGGTTGACTACCCGCTGCGACTGCGGCCAAACGTGTTTCCATCGGTCTGGGGGCGGCAATCGGCTTGTTTGCCGCACTATGAACGCTCGCCAGCGCTCTTGATGTTCGCGCCCGCGTTTTGGGCACTGAGACACCGCTTGCTGCTGCGCCACCGCCTGCGATCTGTAATTCGCGCAACCTCCGGCGCATTTCTTCCTCGGCGCTTCCTGCAGCACTCGAACCAAGTGAAAGCTCATGCAGCAACGCCGCTCGGCGATGCTCCCACTCACTCTCAAAAGCCCCGAGAAAAAATTCCATGGTCGCTAGTCCTTGCTGCGGTACCTATACCCTGACCGCTTGGTAACGCGTCTCAGTTCACTGAGAACCGCAACCTGCATCTTTTGTACGTCACCCACCACCATGCAGATTTCGCCATCTGAAACCGATTTGCCGCTATTCAGCGCTCGAGCGACCTGATTGAGATTGATGCCAATCATGCGCATATCCTCAAGCAGGAGAGACAAAAGCGCCCTGTCTTCGTCGTTGAAGATCGGTTTTATCCCGGCGCCTTGCAGCAAAACGGCCTTGAAAAATGCGCTCATCGTCATGTCGGCCGCCTTTGCGGCTGCGTCGATCGCGTCATATTCGTCCGCCGAAACACGGCTATGAATGGTTTGCGGCTTGGGTTTTGCGACCCTTATATCCTCTGAAATTGCTTCATTCATAGGCGTTGTTAGCTCCAATTCAGCGCAGCAATCGACAATCACGGACGTGTTTCGCGATTGGTCAGAAAAAAATGTAGCACATTTTTCCGTATCCTGCCCAACCAACTACGAGCAGAACCATTTAATATTCGTCTTATATGGCCTCGCTCCGCTCACCCCTTACGCCGAGGCTACGCCCCGGCGCTTCAAAGGAACTACGCTCACCAGGGTTCACCTCCAGACCGCCTTAATCGCCTTTTTGTACCCCTCGTACTCGCCAGCAAGGGACGCTACGCTCTTCGCCCTTGCCGGACTGCGTGCGAGCGGTACAGACGGCTCTTGCGCGGCTCCGGGGTTCACACTCGATTGGGAGAAACATGTTCCCAAACTCTAGTCATTGAGTGATGTGATTATTTGATGTGAACACATGGTGTGTCACATGCTTCAATGAGTGTTGTCACATCGTGTGAAACTACCTTAACTTGACATATACTCTCGCGCCGTGTGGGCAGCATTTGCCGACGCTTCGGGCAATAAATCGACACAAACAAAACCAGCACTATCCAGGTACAGGAGGGCCAGCGTGACACTTCGAATCTCTTCAGTAAGCGGCAAAGGTGGAGCGGGGAAGACGACCGCAGTCATTTTGACTGCAGGTGAACTCGCACTCAAAAATCGACGAGTATTGCTAATTGATGCCGATCCACGACAGAACTTAGCCGAGTGGTGGAAGCGGTGCGAGGCCAAGGACAATGTACCGGCGTCGATTTCACTGGCGACGGCACTTCGTCAGAACAATATAGAGAAGTTAATGGCGTCACAGGAGGCCAACTATGACGCCATTTTGATCGACGCGCCGGGCGTCGATAGTGTTGTGATGGATACGATAATCGACCATTCAGATATCGTCATCACGCCCATTCAGCCCGCCCAGGATGAGATTAAAGCAGTTGGTGAAGCAGCGGAGGCAATTGCGATGCGAACGGACGTTCTTGACCGTAGTATCCCTCAAGCAGTTCTGCGAACGCGCATCACTATCGTCAATCGGCATCTCGAAGAATACCGGATCATTCGCCCTTTCGTCCAAAATTTGAGCGAACACGGATACAATTCCGTACTTCTCGATACGGAATTGATCGAACGAAATTGCTATCGAGAAATCCGCAGCGGTCTTGGCACACTACAAATGCTCGAACCGAGTGAACCGGTTCTCAAGGCCAGAGCGGAGGTGAATGCATTCGTCGAGGAGTTGGAGCAACTTAAAAAGGAACACCGCGGGGAGACTATCAATGGCTAAGGGAAAAATCTCTCTTTCTGATTTCCCTGTCGCGGAACGTCGAAAACGTTCTGTTGATCTGGATAAAGACACTGCCACTCCGCCTATTTCTCACGTGCAAGAAGAAGGCGCTGCAAACGTTGGAAATGAATCGGCGTTCATGACATCAAGTCGCAAAAAGCAGGATAAATCTCTCGAGACAACGCCGGAACAACACCGCGCAAGTGCAATTGAAAATGCGAACCGTCGAGAAGACTCCCGTAACCGACTGCGCGAGCTTCGTAAATCCCGTGAACGCGAAAGCAAACATTTCGTCAATGTTTCGCTTGATTATGAAACCAAACGTCGTCTTGAGAACGCTGCTCATGACAATGGCCTCAAAATGACGGTCATTCTTCGTGATGCCATTGATCAATATCTTAAAGATAATGGATACTGACCGTGTTCGGCCGTAGTTTTCTCGTCGGGATAGCGCTCGGAATTGCCATTGGAATCTATATTGCTCCATCGCTACACACCAAACCAGATATTCACAATGACGAACCGACGATCGCTCGTGTGGCAAAGCAAAGCTACGATGCCATCTGGCCTGATGACGAAACAGCCAAGACAGAGCTATTTCGATTATCGAACTGGAATTACGCCGGATACGGCCATTCTTCCAAAGTGTCAGTGCTACGTTGTATTCTAATCAAAGAGCAGACCGCTGCATGCGAATTGTCTGCATCGCTAAGCTGGCTGAACGAGACCAAAGTTATCGAAGCAGTCTTCGAGGGCGCGGCCAATGATTGGCGCCTTGTGGCGGTGAAATCCAGATAACCGAAGTGACAACGTCGGCATTGGAGGCCCCAAAACAACATAACGCTGAAATCGCTCTCCTGCTTCATTTCAATATAAACGCGCGTTGAAACAAGCGAACACCACCTCTGGAGTGCTGCAATTTTCAGAAAATGTGATAATGATCGCTGTTGTGGCACGGCAGGCAAAAGGGGTTTCCGCGTGAATCGTGAGGCATTGGATTTCGCTAACGAACATTCTTTGGAAAAAACCAATGATCCTGAGATCGATAAGCCAGTCTTTAGGCGTCCGGGCTTTAATGGAATAAGTACGTTTGAAGAAATCGATCACCGGCTTGCGAAATACTTGCGTGAAGCACGCGACAAGGCAGGCTTGAAACAAGCCGATTTTGCTCCGCTCATGGGACTTTCTACGCCGGTTTATGGTCGCTATGAACGCGCGTTTTCAAAGCTGCATGTCACTCGCATGGTGCATATCTGCGAAGTGCTGAACATTATGCCCATCGAAATGCTTTACGAGGCAGCACCTCATTTGTGGGGCAAAAGTGAGGAGGAAGCCAAGGATCGCGTCGAACTTGCGAAACTGGTGGCTGATCTCCCGCACAGCACTACGCGTGACTTGCTTTCGTTGGTTAAAAAAATGGCTGACCTACAAAGCCAAGTCGACGCCAAACCGCAAAGCGCGGAGTGAATTAAATAGTCGTAGCCACCAATGGCTATTGCGAATAGCCGGCCATTGCTCGAAATGCGCGATCTAAGAACCAATCACCGATTGGAGGATCGTGTTCGCTATTGTATTACCTCACTTAATATGGTACTAAATTTCGTACCTAATTTGATATGGAATTGTTATGCAACGTGTGGAAGCAAATATAGCGGTTAGCGTTTCAGACCTCAAAAAAAGTCCGTCCGCAGTAATGGACGAGGCTAACGGCGAGGCTGTGGCCGTTCTTAATCATAATCGAATTATGGCTTATATGGTTCCAGCTAGCGTCTATGAAGCCATGCTCGAACAGCTGGATGATATTCGCCTCACTGAGATAATCCGGAAACGAGCCGACGAAAAAGGAATTTCGGTCGATATCGATGCCTTATAAGCTTGAATTCTTGCCGTCGGCTCTCAAAGAATGGAATAAACTCGGCTCAACAATCCAACAGCAATTAAAGAAAAAACTGCGTGAACGCTTGGAAACGCCGCGGGTCGTTAGTGCCTCACTTCACGGTATGCCTGATCATTATAAAATAAAATTACGTCAATTAGGCTATCGGCTGGTTTATTCCGTCAACGACGACACTGTGACGGTGTTGGTCGTGGCAGTTGGAAAACGTGAGCGTGGCGATGTTTACAACACCGCTCGCACCAGAACACAGTAATAACTCATCTGTCAGACCCGATGCAGCGGGAAAAGTCCCGCTGGACCTCGAGGTCGCTTACGCGACCTCCGGTCTGTGTATCGATGTGAGCCCATGCAGATAATCGGCAACCGCCTGAGCTTTGGCTGCAGCGGTGATAATGACGCGTTTATCAGCCTTCAGGACGGCCAGCCAATTTTCGATATAAGCGGCTGTGTTTTCGTGAGGATCATGAGCCACGCCCAGGTCAGCGCAAAGGAATGCTGCGGACAGTTCGGCGACGAGTTCTTCGACCGCGTAAGCGTTGGTGCCGAAGCGGCCAGACAGATCGCGATCAAGGCGATGTTTTGCGCCCGACCAGTGACCAATTTCGTGCAGAAGTGACGAATAAAGGTGGACGTCGCTTAGAAAACGCTCGCGGTCGGGCATGAGAATGTCGTCAGGTCCAGGACGATAGCAAGCCTTCGTGCCGCCATAGTGAACGACAGCCCCGGTCTTGCGAACAAAGGTGTCGACGGTTTCGTTGCGCGGCACCGGCGCCGTCGGCATCAGTTCAGCTGGGCTGTAATAGTCGGCAGGCAGGTTCTCGATCTGCTCTACGTTGAATACCGTGTATCCCTTGAGATAAGAGATTGAACGGTCGTCTTCGGCGTCCTGATCCTTGCGCGTAAAGGTGCCATATTTGACGACGAGCGATCCGCGTTCGCCCTTCCGGACCTGACCGCCGAGATCCTTTGCCTGACGATAGGTCATCCAGGTGGTCTCCTCGTAGCCGTTCATCTGCGACGCGATCCAGAGCATGAGAACATTGATGCCGCGATAGGCTTCACCACTGGATCGGCGCGGGATGATGGTGGTCGGGCGGGTATTTCCGCGCCAAGGCCGCACCCAGGGTTTGGTGCCCGCTTCCAGCTGCTCGATGATGAGGTCTGTGATGCGCTGATAGGTGTCGCTGACGTTGTTCATGGCCGTCTCCATTCGTTGGTTGACGGCAAGAAACGGAGATAGCCGAGACGAGCCCATGCACCCTTTGGGCCGCAACAGGAGTGGAGGACCGCGAAGCGGTTGCATGGGGGAGTGGCTATCGCAGCTTGTCCGTCAATCAGCCAACGAGTGGGGCGGGCTAAATGTCACTCACCGAAGTTAACAGACTGGCTCTCTGCGCAGAGGGTTGCACCTCTTATCGTTCGCGGTCGTCGGAATCCCGCTCGGGCTGCTTTTGCGCCGACAGCTCCGCAAGCCGGGATGGGTCCGCGGCTATTTTCTGCTCTGGTGACATTCGCTCGACGGTGGGATTATCTGCATTTCTGACCTGATCCGGGCGCGACAGGCGGGAGAAGTCAGAACGTGCCGTAAATGTGATTTCGGAATCGTCATCGGGCAACCGCTCTGGAAGGTCGGCGCGATCGACGGCGACAATCCCGTGGTCGGTAACAAGGCTGGCTACACGTATATCGTGCCTGAGAACCTGACCTGAAATCTGTTCGCCCGGCCTGGCGGTGCGCACGTTGTGCTCGAAAGCATTCTCACCGCGCATTTCCAAATCGACGAACGCAGCTCTTATGGCTTCCTGCCGGTTTGGATCGATCGCGTCTTCAAAGATATGTTTCATCGCCGGACTGGAGCGCTCGTTGGTCGTCGCGATCGATGCGTCGATCATACGCGGCTTGGTAATGACCGTGAAGTCAACCTCATGACCATATTCGCGACCGATGGATGCTAGCAGTGCCTCCTGGGCCCGTCCGTTGCCTTCTCGAAACGGGTGCACGTAATTCAACTCTGCCAAGACTTTTCCAGCGATTTCGGCGAACTGTTCGCCCGACGATCCACGCAATATCTCGGGATTCCTGATGGGTCTAAAGGCTTCGTCCAAGCCCATCTCGATACGTGAACCGTGCAGGAACGAGGTTCCGCCTTTCGACAGATTACCAATCGGCTCCACTCTCTGGCCGTCAACGACCGGGCTTTCATCGCGGGTATGACCGGCCCATTCATAAATGTCTTGGAAAATATGACCATGAATGGCCTTCAGATGTTGCGCGTCGAAAGTCCCTTTCGGGCCGTCTCCTTCGGCAATTTCAGCCATCCGGAAAGCTGCCGCGCGATATTCTTCGACGCGTAGTTCCCTATGCGACTGGATCCCAAGTTTGTTGCGCAGCACATTCCTGCGGTCTGGATCGCCCGATGTGTTCGGATATGTATAGGAACCGTTGGATTCCGTTTCAGCCATGGCGAAAAATCGGGTAGGAGGGCATTTTAGGCCCTCCCCCCACACCACCGTACGTACGGTTCCGTATACGGCGGTTCATGAAGCGTAGTGTAGGCGTCGATGTTCCTTCAGGAACGAGATCAGCCCGAGCTTGGTGAAGTAGGCATTGGGTAAG